>JAAFJR010000009.1 GCA_013298945.1 Polaromonas sp. | reverse complement strand
GGCGACAACGTGTCGATCACTGTGAAGTTGATCAACCCGATTGCGATGGAAGAAGGCTTGCGCTTCGCGATTCGTGAAGGCGGCAAGACCGTCGGCGCGGGTGTTGTGGCTAAGATTATTGCTTAATCGCAGACAGATAAAGCAAAGGGATCATCATGGCTACTAAACAAAAAATTCGCATTCGCCTGAAGGCATTTGACTACAAACTCATCGACCAATCGGCCGCTGAGATTGTTGATACAGCAAAGCGTACCGGCGCGATTGTCAAAGGTCCAGTGCCTTTGCCAACACGCATGAAGCGTTTTGACATTTTGCGCTCACCACACGTTAACAAAACCAGCCGTGATCAGTTGGAAATCCGTACGCACCAGCGTCTGATGGACATCGTTGATCCAACGGACAAAACTGTTGACGCATTGATGAAGCTTGACTTGCCAGCTGGCGTCGATGTTGAAATCAAGTTGCAATAAGAGATTTAATCTTTTAACAACAAGATTTCAGCGAAAAGAATCAGAGTTGTAAATAGGGCTTGTCAGAAATGACGAGTTCGGTCTATAATCTGAGGCTCTGTGCAATTTGCATAGAGTTTTATTAACTCACTTTTACATAAAAACGCAGTGGCCAATTGAAGTCGCTGCGGTAAAAGTAACGGAGAAAAACATGAGTCTGAGCAATTCCTTAGGGTTGCTGGGGCGCAAGGTTGGCATGATGCGCCTATTTACCGATGACGGGGACGCTGTTCCTGTGACGGTCGTAGATGTGTCAAACAACCGTGTGACTCAGATTAAAACCATTGAGAATGACGGCTACGTTGCCATGCAGGTGACGTTTGGTTCACGCAAAGCATCGCGCGTGACTAAGCCGGCAGCTGGCCACCTTGCGAAAGCAGGCGTTGAGGCTGGTGAAATCATTCAAGAATTCCGTGTAACAGCTGAAGCTGCTGCGCAATACGCACCTGGCGCTGTTGTGCCAGTGTCTGCAGTATTTGCAGTGGGTCAAACCGTTGACGTGCAAGGCACTTCTATCGGTAAAGGCTTTACTGGAACCATCACGCGTCATAACTTCAAATCACAGCGCGCGTCGCACGGTAACAGCCGTTCGCACAATGTGCCTGGTTCGATTTCTATGGCTCAAGATCCTGGTCGTGTGTTTCCTGGTAAGCGCATGTCTGGTCAAATGGGTAACGTGACTAAATCTATCCAAAACTTAGATGTGATTCGCATCGACGAAGCGCGTCAATTGCTGTTGATCAAGGGTGCAATCCCTGGTTCAAAAGGCGGTTTTGTGACAGTTCGCCATGCCATCAAAACAAAATCAGCTGGCTCTATTGCGGCAGCTACAGCTTTGGCTGCTAAGGGGGCGAAATAATGAATATCGAACTCCTGAATGACCAAGGTCAAGCATCGTCAACGTTTGACGTGCCTGAAACTGTGTTTGGCCGTGCTTACAACGAAGATTTGGTTCATCAAGTTGTTGTTGCATTTCAAGCCAATGCACGCCAAGGTACGCGCGCTCAAAAAGACCGTCGTACTGTTAAGCACTCAACTAAAAAGCCGTTTGCACAAAAGGGTACTGGCCGCGCTCGTGCTGGTATGACTTCCTCGCCAATCTGGCGTGGCGGTGGTCGTGCATTCCCTAACAGCCCAGAAGAGAATTTCACACAGAAGATCAACAAGAAGATGTATCGCGCTGGTATGGCTTCGATCTTCTCGCAACTCGCGCGTGAAGGTCGTTTGGCTGTGGTGGATTCGCTCAAGGTTGATTCTCCAAAAACAGCAGCTTTGGCTGCAAAGTTCAAGGCAATGAATTTGCAATCCGTCCTCGTGATTGCAGACGAAGTTGATGAGAACTTGTATTTGGCATCTCGCAATTTGGTCAACGTTATGGTTGTAGAGCCACGCTATGCTGACCCGGTGTCTTTGGTGCATTACAAGAAAGTCATTGTGACTAAAGCTGCCATCGAAAAACTCAAGGAGATGTTCGCATGAGCCGCATGAATCCTACTAAGGCAGAATGCCAATTCGATGAAGGTCGTTTGATGCAGCTTTTGGTGGCGCCAATCGTGTCTGAAAAGGCAACGATGGTGGCAGACAAAGGTAATGTCGTGACTTTCAAGGTGCTGCAAGATGCTACCAAGCCTGAAATCAAAGCCGCTGTGGAATTGATGTTCAAGGTTGAAGTACAAGCAGTGAATGTGATCAACACCAAAGGCAAATCCAAGCGTTTTGGCAAATCAATGGGTCGTCGCGATAATGTTCGTAAAGCCTATGTGATGCTCAAACCTGGTCAAGAGCTGAACCTCTCTGGGGAGGCTGCGTAATCATGGCTGTCATTAAAATGAAACCAACCTCACCAGGCCGTCGTGGCGTGGTGAAGGTTACCCGTGACCACCTGTACAAAGGTGCGCCTCACGCAGCGTTGTTAGAGCCGCAAATTCAAAATGCTGGCCGCAACAACAATGGTCATATCACTATTCGTCATCGTGGCGGTGGGCATAAGCACCATTACCGTGTGGTCGACTTTGTGCGTAACAAAGATGGCATTCCGGCAAAAGTTGAGCGTATTGAATACGATCCTAACCGTACAGCACATTTGGCATTGATTTGCTATGCTGACGGTGAGCGTCGCTACATCATTGCGCCACGTGGCTTAGAAGCTGGTGCAACCATCATGAGCGGTGCAGAAGCCCCGATCCGTGCTGGTAACACTTTGCCAATTCGCAACATTCCAGTCGGTTCAACGATTCACTGTATCGAGATGCAAATCGGTAAAGGCGCGCAAATTGCACGTTCAGCTGGTACATCTGCAACCTTGCTCGCTCGCGAAGGCATTTATGCCCAAGTGCGTATGCGTTCAGGTGAAGTGCGCAAGATTCACATCGAATGTCGCGCAACGATTGGTGAAGTTGCCAACGAAGAACACAGCTTGCGCCGTTTAGGTAAGGCTGGTGTGAAGCGTTGGATGGGTATTCGTCCTACTGTTCGAGGTGTGGTTATGAATCCTGTTGATCACCCACACGGCGGTGGCGAAGGTAAAACTGGCGAAGGCCGTCATCCTGTCGATCCTTGGGGTAATCTCACCAAGGGTTACCGTACCCGTAACAACAAGCGCACCCAGATTATGGTTGTGTCGCGTCGTAAGAAATAAGGGGAAGGCACATGACTCGCTCACTCAAAAAAGGTCCTTTTGTTGACCACCATTTGATTGCAAAGACTGAAAAGGCTGTTGCAACCAAAGATAAAAAACCGATCAAGACTTGGTCACGTCGTTCTATGGTTTTGCCTGATTTCATCGGCTTGACCATTGCTGTGCACAACGGCAAACAACACGTACCAGTCTATATCACCGATCAAATGGTTGGCCATAAGTTAGGTGAGTTCGCGCTCACCCGTACTTTCAAAGGTCATCCGGCTGATAAAAAAGTCGTGAAGAAATAAGGAATGACCATGGAAACACGTGCAACCCTACGCGGCGTGCGTTTGTCGGTCGACAAAGGCCGTCTGGTCGCTGATTTAATTCGCGGCAAAAAAGTTGACCAAGCATTGAACGTCTTGCAGTTCACACAGAAAAAAGCTGCTGTGATCATCAAGAAGGTGCTTGAGTCCGCTATCGCTAACGCCGAACACAACGACGGCGCTGATATTGACGAATTGAGGGTGAAAACCATCTACGTCGAACAAGGCGCTACGCTCAAACGTTTCACCGCGCGCGCTAAAGGCCGTGGTAACAGCATCAGCAAGCCCACGTGCCATGTGTACGTGACGGTTGGCAACTGAAAGGCCTGAAGACATATGGGACAAAAAATCCATCCAACAGGCTTTCGCCTAGCGATCAGCCGTAACTGGGCTTCTCGTTGGTACGCCAACAACCGTGACTTCGCTGGTATGCTGGCAGAAGACATCAAAGTGCGCGAGTACTTGAAGGCAAAGCTGAAAAACGCATCTGTATCACGCGTTTTGATCGAGCGTCCTGCTAAAAATGCACGCATCACAATTTTCTCGGCACGTCCGGGTGTTGTGATCGGCAAAAAAGGCGAGGACATCGAAAACTTGAAGCGTGATTTAGCCAAGCAATTGGGTGTTCCAGTTGCAGTCAACATCGAAGAAGTGCGCAAGCCTGAAATCGATGCTAAGTTGATTGCAGACTCGATCACTCAACAGCTCGAAAAACGTATCATGTTCCGTCGTGCTATGAAGCGTGCTATGCAAAACGCAATGCGTTTGGGCGCTTTGGGCATCAAGATCATGTCATCTGGCCGTTTGAACGGTATTGAAATCGCTCGTTGTGAATGGTACCGCGAAGGTCGCGTGCCACTTCACACCTTGCGTGCTGATATCGACTATGGCACATCTGAAGCACAAACAACATACGGCATTATTGGCGTTAAGGTTTGGGTTTATAAAGGTGACACCTTAGGTCGCACAGACTTACCAGCAGTCGTTGACACCCCGCGTCCTGAAGACGAACGTGGTGGTCGCCGTGACCCTCGCGGTCCACGTCGTGACGCTCGCCCAGGTTCTGATCGTCCAGCAGGTGACCGCCCAGCAGTACGCGCTCCACGTCGCATCGTGAGTGCTGCTGATGGCAGCGACAAGTCTGCAGATGCATCCGCTTCTGCTACCCCAGGTGCTGATGCACCGCAAACTACCGTTAAGCGTGTTGCTCGTAAAACAGCCGCGCCTGCCACTGCACCAGCAGCGGCTGACGGTAAAGGAGAATAATTATGTTGCAACCCGCTCGCCGGAAGTACCGCAAAGAGCAAAAAGGCCGAAACACTGGCATCGCGACACGAGGTAGCTCAGTCGCATTCGGTGATTTTGGTCTGAAATGTACAGACCGTGGCCGTTTAACAGCACGCCAGATCGAAGCCGCACGTCGTGCGATTTCTCGTCACGTGAAACGTGGCGGCCGTATCTGGATTCGTGTGTTCCCTGATAAGCCAATCTCTCAAAAGCCTGCTGAAGTGCGTATGGGTAACGGTAAAGGTAACCCCGAATACTACGTTGCTGAGATTCAACCCGGTAAAATCGTGTTTGAAATCGTTGGTGTGCCAGAAGAGTTGGCTCGTGAGGCTTTCCGTTTGGCTGCTGCCAAATTGCCTTTGCGTACGACTTTTGTTGCTCGTGCCCTTGGTACTTAATCAGGAGAAAATGATATGAAAACTACTGAATTACGCCAAAAAGACGTTGCAGCTCTCCAAACTGAAGTTAAAGCTTTGCAAAAAGCCCACTTTGGTCTGCGTATGCAAAAAGCAACACAACAACTCACCAACACCGCTACGCTGCGCTCTGCGCGTCGTGACATTGCTCGCGCTAAGACCATTCTTGGTCAACAGCAAGCAGCTGCAACCCCCGCCAAATAAGGAGCAACTAAATGACGGAAGCTAAAACATCCCTCAAGCGCACCTTGGTTGGCAAGGTGGTCAGCGACAAGCGTACCAAAACAGTGACAGTGCTGATCGAGCGCCGTGTTAAACACGAGCTCTATGGCAAGATCGTTGGAAAATCCAGCAAGTACCACGCCCATGACGAAAAGGGCGAGTATAAATTGGGTGACACCATCGAAATTACTGAAAGCCGTCCAATTTCTAAAACTAAAAACTGGGTTGCTACCCGTTTGGTGCAGAAAGCTATTGAGGTTTAAGTGGTTTACAAGTTTAATCTTACATGAGATTGATCTAAAGTCCCTATAAAGCGGCTCACTATGTGAGCCGCTTTTGCATTTATGTATACGTTTTTTGAGACAATACAAGCCCATAGAGCAATACCGCTCTCACTATCAATATATATCTATAGGATTACAAAATGATCAAAGTCGGCGACACCCTGCCAACAGCAACTCTCATGGAATTTTCAGACATCGAGGGCGAAGGCTGCAGCCTAGGGCCTAACGCTGTTGATGTTGCTAAAGCCACTGCGGGCAAAACCATTGCATTGTTCGCCCTTCCAGGCGCTTTTACGCCTACCTGCTCAGCAAAACATGTGCCGGGCTACGTCAATCACCTTGAAGACTTCAAAGCCGCTGGCGTGGATGAAATTTGGTGTGTCAGCGTGAATGATGCTTTTGTTATGGGTGCATGGGCACGCGATCAGAAATCAGTCGGCAAAGTACGCATGCTGGCAGATGGCGATGCTGTTTTCACTAAAGCAACGGGTCTGACGCTGGATTTAACAGGTCGCGGCATGGGCTTGCGCAGTAACCGCTACTCAATGCTGGTCAAAGACGGCAAAGTGGTGACCTTGAACATTGAGGCTCCTGGCAAGTTTGAAGTGAGCGATGCTGCAACCATGCTGGCACAAGCTAAAGCGTAATTTATTACGTTTTATTTGCTTGAGTAGCTATTAAAAATATAGCTGTTCAGGCAATAAATACGCCGGCTACAGGCTTATTTTAAAGATCAACTTTGAGGTAGTGTGCGCCGGCCAGCGGGTTGTGATAATAGGGTGGGATTTCTTTAAATCCAAGCTCTTCGTACATGGCACGCGCAATTTCCATGTCATCCAGGGTGTCTAGCAAAACACTGTCGTATCCGCCCATGCGGGCTTCATCCAAAATCGCTTCAGCCAGTTGTCGCCCTAATCCTAAGCCACGAAAAGTTGGCCGCACATACAAACGCTTCATCTCAGCAGCGTTCACATAATCGCTTGAATCTAACGGCCGCAATGCGCAGCAACCAGCCACTTCATCATTCACCTTGGCTAACAGCAAAGCACCGCGAGGGACAGCGTAGTCACCAGGAAGGTTGGATATCTCACCCTCAAAGTCCTGAAAACATAAGTCAAATCCTAAGCTGATGGCATATTCGCGAAAAATACCTGATGTTGCTGCCAAATCATCTGCCGATAAAGGTGTCGACAATTGAATATGAGGCAAAAGCATGCCAACCGAATTAGTTGGTAAATTAACCACTGAATCAGCCATTGAATCTATCCGCCCAAATCAACCAGCCAATACACAGCCGAAGCGCAGACTAGCAGAACAACTAATGCGAGCGTTCGCGTCGCTGCTGTGTCGGCAGATGCGGGTGTGCTGTTAGGCAGCAATTTGTCGCCATGCAGCATAGGTTTGATAAGGTTTTCCCGCTTTTTGTAGAGGTAAAACACAATCGCTGCAACATGGGTAACGATAAGTACGATTACTAACAATTTACCTAGCGTGACGTGGTAGCTAGAAGCTAAGCTGACAGTTGCGTTGGACACAAACTTGGTTAAAGGCCCAGCTGCTGAAATCTCATCATCACTGATCAAACCTGTGCTAACTTGCACCAGAAGCAGAACGAGCATGGCAAACACCGAAAAAGCCCCTAAAGGGTTGTGACCAACCGTATGCAAGGCATCACTTTGGCCTTTTAGGTAGCGAAGAACAGTGTTTGGCGAATAAATAAAAGATGCAAAACGCGACCATTTGCCGCCCACAATCCCCCAAACGAGACGAAATAGCAGCAAAGCGAGAACGCAATAGCCAAAACGGAAATGCCACGGCATTGCGTCACCACCTCTTAAGCCAGTGATGAGTAAACAAAACACGCAAAAGGCCAGCGCCCAATGAAAAATTCGGGTTGGTAAATCCCATACACGTGTCTTCGTTTGCTGGTTATTCATAAGATTAAGTGGTGTTTACCCGAATTAAAGAACGCTGTCATGAACTTTTCAAAACCAAATAAGTCTGCATAATAGCAAATTCTTACTTAGTGAGTTTTTGCTGTATCTGTATCTGCATTTCAGTAACAACGTTATTTAACATTTAACTTAAGGATATTTATGAAAAAGCAGTCTGCTCTACATGCCGTAGCCACTTTTGCCCTGACAATTGCTGCATTTGCATTCTCAGCACCAGCCAGTGCGCAGTTTCAGAAACCAGAGGACGCTGTTAAATTTCGCCAAAGTGCGTTGACTGTCATTGCTAATCAGTTTGGTCGCATTGGTGCTATGGCCAATGGCCGCGCCCCATTTGACGCCAAAGTCGCGCAAGACAGTGCGCACGTTGTTGCCACCTTAAGTACTTTACCTTGGGCAGGGTTTGTTGCCAACACGGAGTCAGTGAAATCACGCGCGAAGCCAGAAATTTGGAAAGAAGCAGGTAAATTCAAAGAAGCTAGTGATAAATTTGTCGCAGAGGCAGCCAAACTAGAAGCAGCTGCAAAAACGGGTAATTTAGACGCTATCAAAACAGCATTTGGTGCCGTAGGCGGCTCATGCAAAGCTTGCCATGACGCATTTAGAACAGAGTAATTTTGCAATAGTTGCTATTTAATTAATAGCAGTATAGGCAATAAATACGCTGGCTAGAGCCTGAATTTTAAGTAATTCTGGCTTTTTCATTTGTGCTTAGAAGAAACTTATGCGTGGCTGATAACTCGGGTGATTTCAAGACGCTGCTAAAAGTTTTTCAATCAAGGCGTGCAGCTCTTCAAAATTTGGCTCACCCACGAAGCGTTTCACGATTTGCCCTTGTTTGTTAACGATATAGGTCGTTGGCGTGAGTTTCACTTCATTCCACGCTTTTGCCACTGACCCTGTGTTGTCGATCGCGACTTTGAACGGCAGTTTGCGTGTTTCCGCATAGTTGACCACATAGGCTGGCGGGTCATAGCTCATCGCTACGGCGACAGTGTCAAAGCCTTTGGAATTGTATTTGTCGTAAGTAGCAATGATTCTTGGCATTTCCGCCACACAGGTGGTACAGCTTGTGGCCCAAAAGTTCACCAAAGTGACTTTGCCCTTGAGGCTTGCTGTGTCGATTTTCGAACCGTCTAGCAATACAAAGGTTGATTCTGGAGCAGGCGTGACGCCTGTTCCCACGTATACATAAGCGCCAATTGCTAACGCTACGGCTGCAACACCAGCATAAGCAAATTTGTTCAATTTATTCATATAAATGCTATTTTCTCAGACATCGCAAGACTTGTGCTACAGTTGACACCATGCAAATCGCGAAGTTCAGCTTCTTTTACTTTTATTTTTGGTTCTCAGTCCCCGGCGGACGAGAGGCAAGTGCTTAAGTAACCCAAAGCAAGCTCTTCTCGAACAAACCGCCGGACACCAGTCTTGGCGGTTTTTTTTTGCCTGAATACTTTTCAACCTTACTATATTTTCAACTGTTTTACTAGGAGTTATGACATGACAAACACAGCAAACGAGCCTTGGTATCCCAAAAACGTTCATAGCAATGACAGAACCAGTCAAACCGACGACGAACGCATCAAGGACATCACCGTGTTACCGCCTCCAGAACATCTCATCCGCTTTTTCCCCATTCAGGGCACAGCCGCTGAATCATTGATCAGCAATACGCGCAAAACGATTCACGACATCATGCTCGGCAAGGACGACAGACTTTTGGTCGTCATGGGGCCATGCTCTATTCACGACCCTATCTCCGCACTGGAATACGCTAAAAAGCTACTTGCACAGCGCGCTAAATACGCTGGAACGCTTGAAATCGTCATGCGTGTTTACTTCGAAAAACCACGTACCACAGTGGGCTGGAAGGGCTTGATCAACGACCCGTACTTGGACGAAAGCTACCGCATCGACGAAGGCTTGCGCATGGCGCGCCAGTTGTTGATTGAAATCAACCGCCTTGGCCTGCCTGCTGGCAGCGAGTTTTTAGATGTGATTTCACCGCAATATTTGGGCGATTTGATCAGCTGGGGCGCTATTGGCGCACGTACGACAGAAAGCCAAGTTCACCGCGAGTTGGCATCTGGCATCTCCGCACCAATAGGTTTCAAAAACGGAACCGATGGCAACATCAAAATCGCAACCGATGCGATTCAAGCCGCTGCCGGTGGGCACCACTTTTTGTCAATCCATAAAAATGGGCAAGTTGCGATTGTGCAAACCAACGGCAACCCAGACTGCCACGTTATCCTGCGCGGTGGCAAAGCGCCAAATTACGATGCCGCTAGCGTTGCTGCGGCTTGCAAAGACTTGGTCGCAGCTAAATTGCCACCAACTTTGATGGTCGACTGCAGCCACGCCAACAGCAGCAAACAACATGAAAAGCAAATTGAAGTCGCCAAAGACATCGCAGCGCAGCTCAGCAGCGGATCAAAAAGCGTGTTCGGCGTTATGGTTGAAAGCAATTTGCATGCAGGTGCGCAAAAATTCACGCCTGGCAAAGACCAGCCATCTGCCTTGGTTTATGGGCAAAGTATCACCGACGCTTGTATAGACTGGGACCAATCAGTCGGTGTGCTGGAAACCTTGTCACAAGGCGTGCTGGCACGGCGTAAAGCAGGCTAAAAGTAGTTTGAAATAAGTTAAGCAGCCAGCCACGCGCTGAGCTGCTTAACCTCACCCACTTCTTTACCTGCTTTAAATTGCCAAGTTCGTTCTGCTGACTTGGCAGGCCAGTTCAAGCTCAAATGAATGAGGCGTTTGTCACGAGCAACCAAGGCAGTAATTTTTTGACTTTTTACCGCATGTTCGGTGATGTACTGCGCTAAATCGTCGAGTTTATGAATACGCCAGCTTTGTGCTTTGCTTCCCGTGCCGACTAAGATGCCCAACCATTCATCACCCGGAGCAAAGCCAGCCTTCTCAGCAGCACTGCCGCTCAAGACAACTTTGATACTGACGCCATTCGCCTCTGCCACGCGCATTCCCAAACGCTGCTGAAGTTGTGCAGGTTCATCAGTAACAACAACGCCATGCTTGGCTAACAAATTCCGCACAGGCAATTCACCCGTGCCATGCACCCAAGCTTTGATTTCCTTGGCAAATGAGCGCTCGCCGAGTTCTTCAAGCACTGTCGCAAAATCGCGTTCAGACACGGGGCCCGCTTTGCAATGTACCCACAAACCACGCATTACGTCATCCAGCGTGGTCTTGCCTTCAGCCCTTAGCGTCAAATCAAAACACAACGCCACCAAAGCGCCCTTGGTGTAGTAGCTCACGGTTGCATTAGCGGTGTTGGGTTCGGGGCGGTAGTATTTCACCCATGCATCAAAGCTTGCCTCAGCAACAGCTTGTACTTTGCGCCCCGGTGTTTGCATCACTTGGTTCGCGGTTTTGCAAAGCAAATCTAGATATTGCGCATCGTCAATCAACCCAGCTCGGCGCAGCAGCAAGTCGTCGTAATAGCTGGTGAAACCTTCGAAAAACCACAGCAATTCGGTGTAATTTTCTTGGCTATAGTCGAATTCTGCAAACTCTTTGGGCTTGAGCCTTTTGACATTCCAAGTGTGAAAATATTCGTGGCTGATCAAACCAAGCAGCGTGGTATAGCCAGCGGGTTGTTTGACTTCATTCAGGCGGGGTAAGTCTTTGCGATTACAAATCAGCGCGGTGGAGTTTCGGTGCTCTAAGCCACCATAGCCGTCGTCAACCGCATTGAGCATGAAGACATAGTGTTTGAAGGGCAGCTTTTGTTTTGCAGTTTTACCATCTGGGTGCCAAAACGCCATTTCAGCTTCAACGATTTTTTGCGTATCTACCAGCAAGCGTGCACCGTCAAACGAGCCTGCAGCACCAGCAACGACAAAGCGATGATTGATGCCTCGCACTTTGAACGTCCCGCTCCAAAATGAGCCAATTTCAAAGGGGCAGTCAGCCAATTCATCGTAATTAGCAAACGTGTAGCTACCAAAACCTTGCTTGTTGATCTTCAAAGGTGTTGCACCCGTAGCAACTTGCCAATCGCGTTTTGTGGAAAGTGGTTGTGAAAGCGCTCGTATCTCCAATGCGTGTGTTGTGTCTTCTTGTCCTTCCACACGCAAACACAAACTTGTACCATTGAAAAAGCCACGCGCATCATCCAACCAAGCGGTGCGAACCGAGTTGTCATATGCAAAAACTTGATGAGTGATCACCAAAGGTTTGGTCGAATCACAATCTATTTGCCATGAACACTTGTCAGCTTGAATCGCATCTAATTGCTTTTTACCTTGGAAAGCGGTTAGCTTTTGCAAGTTTTTGGAAAATTCACGCACCAAATAACTGCCTGGAATCCAAACAGGCAACGACACATGCTGCGTGATGGCTGGCTCAGGAATGGTCAGCGTGACTTGAAACAAATGTGCGTTTAAGTCATGTAATTCAACTTTGTAGGTGATCAGGTTTTGCATGGCTCAAGAATAACGCAAAGCTACAAGGTTTGAGACCTCTTAAAAGCAAAAGCGCTGAATATCGCTATTCAGCGCTTTTGTTATGAGGTAAAAACTTAAACAGTCAAATTTTTAACTTTATTTATAGGATGCCAGCACCTCATTTGGCTGCGGCCAACATCTTCTCAACCTGCGCCGCATCAATCGCACCTGGCACACGTGTGCCGTCTACGAAAAACATGGTCGGTGTACCGGTGATTTTGTACTTTTTCCCAAATTCGACATTGCGAGCCACGGCAGCCGTGTCGCAGGTGGCAGGCACAACCGCTTGGTCGCGCACCATGTAGTCTTGCCACGCTTTGGCTTTGTCCTTGGCGCACCACAGGTTGTTAGATTTGGTCACTGAATCCGCACCCAAGATCGGGTAGAGGAACATGTAAAAAGTCGCATTGTCCACTTTTTGCATCTCACGCTCATAGCGCTTACAGTAGCCACAGTTCGGGTCTTCAAAGACCGCAATCTTGCGCTTGCCATTGCCGCGCACAATGGTGAAAGCGTCTTTCAGCGGAAGCTTGTCAAAGTCAATCGCGCTTAACTTATTGGTACGAATTTCAGTCAAATTGCTTCGGGCTTTGGTGTCAAACACGCTGCCTTGAATCAAAAAATTGCCTTCCGCATCCGTATAAAAGATCTCAGTGCCGTTCACCCGCACTTCAAACAAACCGTCCATAGGCGTTTTGCTGATTTCGTCAATCGCTGGCAAATTGGGCAAACGCTCCTTCAGATTTTTGGTAATTGTCGCATCTTGTGGCGTGGCTGCAAATGCACCAACGCTGAGTAGCAAACCTGTAATAAGTGCAGCTGATGCTACTGAGAGTTTCCGTAAAACCAACATGTCAAAATCCTAACTAAATAAATTCAAAATTTAAAACCGAGCGCGCTAATATATCCATCGCCAGTTATAACCCCATCGCCCGTTTCGTCACCCACTGCTTCAAACCGCCACTGCGCTCAAAGCCCTGCATACCCCAATTGCGCAGCGCCTGCAAGGGCGACTCGCTTCTGGCAAACAGCTGCTGCAGCCCATCCGTCACCGTACCCAATGCAAATGCGTCTAATTTTCGTGCCCGTTCATAACGCCTGAGCAACTTCAAATCGCTTACAGAGCGCCAATATTCCTTGCCTTTTACAGCAGCCAGCACCTGCGCCAGCTCCGCCACGTCCGCCAACCCCAAGTTCAGCCCTTGCCCCGACAGCGGGTGCACCGTGTGCGCCGCGTCCCCCGCCAGCGCCCAGCTACCCAAAATAGGGTGTTTACCAACCCACTTATCTGCCCGCGCCAGCTGTAACGGCCAAACTGCACGTTCGCTGTACAAAGTCATCGCGCCCAAAGCATGTTCGCTGTTGACCGACACTTCTGCGGCAAATGCTTCATTGCTCAACGCCATCAATTCCTTGACCCGCTCTTCAGCTACAGACCAAACCAACGCCACAGAGTTCCCCGGATACGTTTGATTCGGCTCAGAAAGTGGTAAAAACGCCAAAATTTCACCGTTTTTGAACCATTGAAGCGCTTGGTTGCCATGCGGCAACGTGCCCGTCAGCCGTGCCGCGATGGCGTGCTGGTGATAGGGTGTCACGTCAAATTCCACGCCCAACTCTTCCCGCGTCACGCTGTTTTTGCCTTCGCAAATCACCGTCAAATCGCGTCGAATCTCAGTGCTTGATTCTTGTAAGTGAGCGCTCGCTGCCTGTTCAACCACCGTAATCAGAGGTTGATACTTCACCGCCTGCAACATCTGCGCTTCCAAAGCCGGCACATCCACAATCCAAGCCAGCGCCTCTGAGCTATGCTCGGCAGCACTGAAATTGACTTTTCCAGATGTATCGCCATGCACCTGCATGCCCAAAACCGGGGTGGCATGGGCAGCTTCTGGCCACACGCGAAGTGATTCAAGTAGGTTTTTGGAGGCAGCGTTCAGCGCATAGGCTCTAACGTCGCTGGCCGATTCCGGCTTAGGCGAACCCATCAAAGCCACCCGAAACCGCTCCTTAGCCAACAGCAACGCCAAGGTTCGGGCAACGATACCTGAGCCTTGTATGCAAATATCGTAATGGGTACTCATGTAGGAATTGTAAAAGGTTACGGGAAACCTTTGGGGATTGTGATTTGCTATGAATAAAATAGCATCTTAGGCAGCAAATACGCCGGCTACAGTCAAAATAAGACCTAAAATAAGAGGTTTTTATGGTGTAAAATGGTTTTATGACCTCCAAATACCCTACCCAATTCGACGCCAGATTCGACGTTAAGGCCAAAATCGCCCAACTCTTCATTTACCCCATCAAATCTTGCGGCGCTATTGAGCTGAAAGAGGCGGTTTTGACGGATACGGGGCTGGATTTGGATCGGGCTTGGATGGTGGTTGATGAAAACGGCGTGTTTTTGACCCAGCGCGAAGAGCCACGCATGGCGCTAATTCAGCCGACTTTGACCAGTTTCGACCTGATCGTCAAAGCGCCCGGCATGTCTGCGCTGAAGCTGGCGATTGACGAGGTGGCCGAACCCGTCACCGTCACGGTGTGGGACGACACGGTCAAAGCTTTTGACATGGGCGACGAGGCGGCTTATTGGTTCAGCGACTTTTTGAACCAAACCGTGCGTTTGGTACGCTTCGACCCTGAGCAAAAGCGCCTGTCCAGCATGGAGTGGACTAAGGGCATCGAAGCTAAAAACGGCTTTGACGATGGTTTTGCGGTGCTGGTGACCAGCGTCGCGTCGCTCAAAGTGCTGAACGACAAGCTCACCGCCGCCGGTGAACGTGCCGTTGCCATGCAAAGTTTCCGCCCGAACGTGGTGCTAACGGGCATTGACGCCCATGACGAAGACCGCCTAGACACCCTGCACATAGCCACCAAAGAAGGCGAAGCTCAGCTCAAACACGTCAAACCCTGCGCCCGCTGCACCATTCCCGATGTGGATTTGCAAAACGGCAAACAAGGCACAGCCGTGGCCGATATGCTGCAAAGCTACCGAGCTAACCAATTGATGGATGGCGCAGTGACTTTGGGCATGAACGCCATCATCCTCAAAGGCGAAGGCTCTACCCTGCGCGTGGGGCATGCTGTGGGAGCGAACTACACGTTCTAGAAGTCCGTTTGGGGCTGTTTTTTGAGGTAAAACCGTGAAAATAGGTAAAATAGAGCCTGAATTGGCATCTATCCGGCGTATTTATTGCCTAAGCAGCTATTAAAAATATAGCAAAATTATCATCATCGTCATTTAACTGGAAATCAATAGCATGAAATGCGGAATTGTGGGCTTGCCCAACGTCGGTAAATCGACTCTGTTTAACGCCTTGACCAAGGCCGGCATTGCTGCTGAAAACTACCCGTTTTGCACGATTGAGCCCAACGTCGGCGTCGTCGAAGTGCCAGACCCGCGCTTGCAAAAGCTCGCGGCGATCATTTCGCCAGAGCGTATCGTCCCTGCGATTGTCGAGTTTGTGGACATTGCCGGTTTAGTCGCTGGTGCAAGTACCGGCGAAGGCTTGGGTAACAAGTTTTTAGAGCACATCCGCCAAACCGACGCGACCATCAACGTGGTGCGTTGTTTTGAGGACGACAACGTCATCCACGTGGCTGGCAAGGTAGACCCAATTGACGACATCGAAGTCATCCAAACCGAGCTGTGCTTGGCTGATTTGGGCGCGGTTGAAAAGGGCCTGCACAGGGTCAGCAAATTAGCGCGTTCGGGCGACAAAGAATCGGCCAAACTGGTGGCGATTTTGGAAAAATGCCAAGTCGCGTTGAATGAAACCAAGCCCGTGCGGACGATTGATTTCAGCAAAGAAGAGCACGTGCTGCTGAAGCAATTCTTCCTCATCACCGCCAAACCCGCCATGTTTGTGGCCAACGTGTCTGAAACCGGCTTTGAAAACAACCCCATGCTGGACCGATTGACCGCTTACGCCAAAGCGCAAAACGCGCCTGTGGTGGCTATTTGCGCGAAGTTAGAGGCCGAAATGGCTGAAATGGACGACGAAGACCGCAAAATGTTCTTGGAAGAGCTGGGCCAAACCGAGCCAGGCTTGGATCGCTTGATTCGCGCCGCCTACAAGCTCTTAGGTCTACAAACCTACTTCACCGCTGGCGTCAAAGAAGTCCGTGCTTGGACCATCCACATCGGCGACACCGGCCCGCAAGCGGCTGGCGTGATTCATACCGACTTCGAAAAAGGCTACATTCGCGCCCAAACCATCGCCTTTGACGACTACATCGCCCTCAAAGGCGAGCAAGGCGCGAAAGACGCCGGTAAAATGCGTGCCGAGGGCAAGGACTACGTGGTCAAAGATGGCGACGTGATGAACTTCTTGTTTAGCCCTTAAAGTAATTACCGCACCTAAATTTGCCAAGGTAGCCCAAAAACAGCTATAATTTCAGGCTCGGTCGTATAGCTCAGTTGGTTAGAGCGCAGCATTCATAATGCTGAAGTCGGTGGTTCAAATCCACCTACGACCACCAAAACTAAAAAGCCTTTGATTCGCAAGAGTCAAAGGCTTTTTTCATGGTTTCATGGTTAATGTCATGGTTATAGATTGTGATGAATAGTCAGTGATTTTCTGTAAAGCAGGTTAGCATCAGCTGAAGCTATTGAATCGTGCTCTGTTAGACTAGTTTAATCATTGAAGGGATCGTTAATGAATGTTAGTTTTGGCAGATACGTAAAGTAAGTCTATGACGCCGGAGGCTAAAGCACGCCAACTGATTGACCAAAAGCTGGAACAGGCTGGCTGGGTCATTCAAGACATGAAGCAGCTCAACTTGGGTGCAGCGCTTGGTGTGGCTGTGCGCGAATACCCTACAGATACCGGCCCGGCGGACTATGTGCTGTTCGTCAACCGCAATCCCGTGGGCGTCATTGAAGCCAAGAAAGACAGCGCGGGCGAAAACCTCACCGTTACCGAAAACCAGACCGAGCGCTACGCCAACGCCGCGCTCAAATGGCGCAAGGACAGCAACCCGTTGCGCTTCCTGTACGAGGCCACCGGTCAAATCATCCGCTTTACCGATAGTGTCGACCCGGTGCCGCGTTCGCGCGAAATCTTCCATTTCTTCAAACCGGAAACACTGGCGGCTTGGTTGGCGCAACCAGAAACGCTACGCCGCCGTTTAGCTGAGCAAATGCCTGCCTTGCCCGAACGTAATCTGCGCGACTGCCAAGTGAGTGCCGTCACTGGCCTTGAGCAATCGCTGGCACTAAACAAACCTCGCGCCTTGGTGCATATGGCCACTGGCGCGGGCAAAACCTTCACAGCCATCACTTCGGTGTACCGCCTGCTCAAGTTCGGGGCTGCCCGCCGCATTCTGTTTCTGGTCGATACCCGCAACCTCGGCAAGCAGGCGCATCAGGAATTCATGGCTTACACGCCGCCTGACGATGGCCGCAAGTTCACGGAGTTGTACAACGTGCAGCGCCTCGCCTCACCCAATATCGACCCGCATTCGCAGGTGTGCATTAGCACCATTCAGCGTATGTACGCCATCCTGAGCGGCGAGCCGATTGATGAATCAGCAGAAGACGTGTCGCTCAATGAAGTGCAGCAAAGCGCCAAGCAGGAAAAGCTCGTCCGTTACAACCCGGCTGTACCGGTAGAAACCTTCGATTTCATCATCATCGACGAATGCCACCGCAGCATCTACAACTTGTGGAAGCAGGTGCTCGACTACTTCGATGCCAGCCTGATAGGCCTCACCGCCACGCCAGACAAACGCACCTTCGGTTTCTTTAACGAAAACATCGTGGCCGAATACACCTATGAGCAATCGGTGGCTGACGGCGTGAACGTGGGCTACGACGTGTGGGAGATCGAAACCGAGATCACCAAAACGGGCGCCGAGCTCAGAGCCAAAGAATGGGTGGACCACCGCGACCGGCAAACCCGCAAAAAGCGTTGGGCCGAGACCGAAGACGATGCCACCTACACCGGCAAAGAACTAGACCGCTCAGTGGTGAATGTCAGCCAGATTCGCCAAGTCATTCAGGCCATGAAAATCGCCGTAGAGACGCAAATTTTCCCCACCCGCAAAGAAACGCCCAAGACCCTTATCTTCGCCAAGACCGACAGCCACGCCGATGACATCATCAACATCCTGCGCGAGGTCTACGGCCAAGGGAACGCCTTTTGTAAAAAGGTCACCTACCGCGCTGAAGAAGACGCAGACAGCATCCTCTCTAGCTTCCGCAACGACTACAACCCACGTATTGCAGTGACGGTGGACATGATCGCCACAGGCACCGATGTGAAGCCACTGGAAGTGCTGCTCTTCATGCGCGATGTGCGCAGCAAAGGCTATTACGAGCAGATGAAAGGGCGCGGTGTTCGCAGCCTTGATGGAGATAGTCTCAAACGCGTCAGCAACTCAGCTGACGGTGCCAAAACCCGCTTTGTGCTGATTGATGCGGTAGGCGTGGAAAAATCGCTAAAAACCGAAAGCCGACCGCTGGAGAAAAAACCCGGTATGGCGCTCAAAGACCTGCTGCAAGGCGTAGCTATGGGCAGCCGCGATGACGATACTGTGCTCTCGCTGGCCAACCGCCTAGTGCGCCTTGCCAAACAACTGGATGACAAGGCGCAAGCCCGTATAGCAAAAGCCAGTGGTGGCATCCCTGTGGCCGAGCTGGGCAAGGGCCTGATCGTCGCACTGAACCCCGATGCCATCGTGCAAGCCGCGTTGGCTAACGCCCGCGCCCAAGGCATTACCCGTTCTGAGGATACCTTGTTGCCAGCTGAAATCGAAGCCGCCCGCGCAGTGCGCGTAGCTGCCGCTTGCGCCCCATTTGACCAACCCGAGCTGCGCGTTGAGATCGAAAGCGCTCACCGTGAGCGCGAGCAACTCATCGACCACATCAACCTCGATCAGGTCATCTTCTCCGGCTTCAATGAACAGGCCGAGTCGCAAGCCAAGGCAGTGATACAAACCTTTGCCGACTATTTGAAGCAGCACAAGGACGAAATCGCCGCATTGGATTTTTTCTACCAACAGCCCTACGAGCGCCGTGCGCTCACCTTCGACATGATCGAAGACCTGCACGAGCACCTGAGTAAGCCACCGTTGATGCTGACCACCGAGCGCCTGTGGAGTGCCTATGCCCGCGTGCAGGCCAGCCAGGTGAAAGGCGCAGACCGCAAGCGCCAGCTCACTGATTTGGTCTCGCTGCTGCGCTTTGCGCTGGGCTTGGATGGCGAAGGGGCTGAGCTCAAGCCCTTTGCCGACGAAGTGGACAAGCGCTTTCAGACCTGGATCTTCCGCCACAACGCCCAGCGCGGCAGCGCCTTCACACCGGAGCAAACCGACTGGCTGCGCCTGATGAAGGAACACATTGCCAGCAGCTGCAGCATCAGCCGCGAAGATTTTGATTACGCCGGACTGGCCGACAAAGGCGGCTTGCAGAAAGCCTGGGGCTTGTTTGGCAAAGATTTGGATATATTGATGAATGAAATGAATTTGGAGTTGGTCGCGTGAGTGGATTGCCGAAGGGGTGGGTGAGAGAAGTGCTGGAAGCGCTTGTTCAGCCAAGAAGCGAGCGCATTTCTCCGGCGGATCGTCCGAGTGCACCGTATGTTGGGTTGGAGCACGTACAGGCCCATACCAATGAAATTCTCGGGACAGTGCCGGCGTCGAGCATGGCGAGTAGCTCAGCCAGCTTCGAGATGGGCGACGTGTTGTACGGTCGTATGCGTCCGTACCTCAACAAAGTTGTTCGACCTAAATTTGCGGGCTTGGCCTCCGCCGAGTTCGTCGTCTTTCCAGAGTCGGCGGCGTTGGATTCTGATTTCCTGTTGAAACGGTTGTCGGCGAATGATTTTGTTCAGTTCGCTTGCAGCCAATATGAAGGCGACAGGCCAAGGGTGAAGTTCGATGCCTTGGGCAAGTTTGGTATTGACCTGCCACCTCGCGCCGAACAAACCCGCATCGTCGCCAAACTCGAAGAACTGCTGTCCGACCTTGATGCCGGTGTGGCCGAACTCAAGGCCGCGCAGAAGAAGTTGGGGCAATACCGCCAGTCACTGCTGAAAGCCGCCGTGGAAGGTGCGCTCACTGCGCAATGGCGAACACAGAACACGCCCGGAGAAACCGGCGCACAACTGCTGACGCGCATCCTGTCTGAGCGCCGCGCCCGCTGGGAAGCCAAGCAGCTCGCCAAGTTCACGAGCCAAGGCAAAACCCCGCCCACGGATTGGAAGAAGAAATACCCTGTGCCGGTGCAGCCGGATACCACCGATTTGCCGGAATTGCCGGAGGGGTGGGTGTGGGCGAGTGTTGAGCAATTGTCGGAGTCAGTGCGCAATGGCATATCCAAAACCCCCAACACTGACCAGCGTGGGTTCCCGATATTCAAGATTAACGCAGTTCGCCCTATGTCCGTGAACTTCGCAGCCATCAAACATATTGAACTTGATGAGATCGATGCCGACGGCTATTGGGTCGAAGTGGGAGATGTGCTGGCCACTCGCTACAACGGCAGCGTTGATCTTCTGGGCGTGTTCGGCATGGTCAGGAAAGTGCCTGAGCGGACGTTGCACCCGGACAAGTTGATCAAAATGAAGCCTGTGCTTGGGGTGAAGTTAGGCGCTTGGATAGAGGTCTGCGGAAACGTTGGTGTTTCTCGCAAATATCTCGTCGCCCGCGTAAAGACCACAGCGGGTCAAACCGGAATTTCGGGCGAAGACTTGAAGAAAACACCAATCCCCTTGGCTCCAATTGCCGAACAAGAAGCAGCAATTGAAATGCTGGATGCGAGGTTAGCGGGTGCCAGCGAGCTCGAGCATCCAACGTACCTCGCCCTTAAACAATCCATCGCCCAACGCCAAAACATCCTCCGCGCCGCTTTCGCTGGTCAACTGGTGCCGCAAGACCCGAACGACGAACCCGCCAGCGTGCTGCTGGCCCGCATCCGCGCTGAGCGGGCGCAGCGCGCGAATGCCCCCAAACCGCGTAGCCGCAAGGCCAAGGAGTCTTGATGAGCCCAGTCAAAAAGACAGTCAGTGCGAAAAAAGCGCCCACGGCGGGGTTGATGGTGTCAGCCAAATTTGCCAGTGCAGAGGCGCAAGCCCCTTTGGTGGCCGATCTGCGGCAGCTTATCGACACGGCTCGCCATACTGCTGCTGTGGCGGTGAACACCAGTCTGACCTTGCTGTATTGGCGCATAGGGCAGCGTATTCACACCGAGGTGCTGGGGCAGGCCCGTGCGGCTTACGGGCAAGAGATTCTGCCAACAGTGTCGGCAGAATTGGTGTCTCACTACGGTCGGGGATTCAGCGCGCGCAGTCTGTGGCGCATGGTTCAGTTTGCTCAGGCATTTCCGGATGCTGAAATTGTCTCGACACTGTCGCGACAATTGAGCTGGAGCCATTTTCTGGACTTGATCTACCTGAAAGACCCGCTGGCGCGGGATTTCTATGCCCAGCTCTGTGCGTTGGAGGGTTGGAGCGTGCGCACGCTGCGCGAGCGAATTGGTAGCCTGCTGTTCGAGCGCACCGCAGTTTCCAAGCAGCCCGAGCAGTTCATCCGTAACGCGCTGGACGGTTTGCAGACGGGCGGTGGCTTGGCTCCGCCTTTCGTCTTGAAAGACCCTTATCTGCTGGATTTTCTGGGTCTGCAGGACCGCCACTTGGAAAAAGACCTTGAAGACGCTATTCTGCGCGAGCTGGAGACCTTCCTTTTGGAGCTGGGCGCGGGTTTCAGCTTCGTGGCGCGGCAGCGGCGCATCCAGCTCGACAATGACGATTTCTATATCGACCTGCTGTTTTACAACCGCAAGCTGCGCCGACTGGTGGCCATCGAGCTGAAGCTGGGTGAGTTCAAGGCCGAGTACAAGGGACAAATGGAGTTGTACCTGCGTTGGTTAGCCAAGCATGATCAGGAGCCGGGAGATGGGTCGCCTTTGGGGATCATCCTGTGTACAGGTAAGAAGCGAGAGCAAATCGAATTGCTGGAGCTGGATAAGTCAGGCATCCACGTGGCGGAGTACTTGACGGTATTGCCACCACGCGAGGCTTTCGAACAAAAAATTCACAGCGCCATGCTGGCTGCCCGAGCCCGTCTGGACAACAAGGCAAACGAAGAATGAACACATCCTCCCTCGTCCAGAAAGTCTGGAATTTCTGCCACACCTTACGCGACGACGGCGTGGGCTATGGTGATTATTTGGAACAGCTTACTTATCTGCTGTTCCTGAAACTGGCGCACGAATATGCGCAAGAGCCCTACAACCGCGACACGCATATTCCCAAGGGTTATGACTGGGCCAGTCTGACGCCCAAAGTGGGCGAGCCGCTGGAGGCGCATTATCTCGCCACCCTGCACAAGCTGGGGCAAGAGGGCGGCATGCTGGGAGCGATTTTCTTCAAGGCGCAGAATAAGATTCAAGACCCGGCTAAGCTCTCGCGCCTGGTTCAGCTGATAGATGCGGAAAACTGGATCAGCTTGGATGCAGATACCAAAGGCGATCTGTACGAAGGCCTTTTGCAAAAGAACGCGGAAGACACCAAGAGTGGTGCGGGCCAGTACTTCACGCCACGGGCTCTGATCGAAGCTATGGTGGCCTGCGTGCGCCCTGAGCCAATGAAGACAATTGCAGACCCAGCCTGCGGCACGGGTGGTTTTTTTCTGGGGGCCTACAACTGGCTCACCCGACCAGAGGCCAAGCTGAATAAAGCGCAAAAAGAGTTTTTGCGCGACAAGACGTTCCACGGCAACGAGATCGTGCCAAACACCCGACGCATGTGTTTGATGAATCTGTTTTTGCACAACGTGGGGGAGCTGGATGGCGAGCCCTTGGTGGCGCGTTCGGATGCCTTGATCACCGAGTCCAAACTGAAAGTGGACTACGTGCTGGCCAACCCGCCCTTCGGTAAAAAGAGCAGTATGACCATTACCAACGAAGAGGGTGAGGAAGACAAAGAGGCGCTGACTTACGAGCGGCAAGACTTCTGGGAGACCACATCAAACAAGCAGCTCAACTTTTTGCAACACATCGTGAGCATGATGAAGGTGACTGGTAAGGCCGCCGTGGTGTTGCCCGACAATGTGTTGTTTGAAGGCGGTGCGGGCGAGAAAATCCGCAAAAAGCTTCTAGAAACCTGTGATGTGCACACTATTTTGCGCTTGCCCACCGGCATTTTTTATGCCCAGGGCGTGAAGGCCAACGTGGTGTTCTTCGATGCCAAGCCCAAGGACGGTCAAATACACACCAAGGGGATCTGGTTTTACGATTTACGCACCAACAAGCATTTCACGCTGAAAACTCGTACATTGAAACTGGATGACTTGCAGGATTTCATGGATTGCTACAACCCACAGAATCGCCATGAGCGCGTCGCCACTGAGCGTTTCAAATTTTTCAAGTACGAAGATCTGGTGGCTCGCGACAAGGCTAGTCTGGATATTTTCTGGCTAAAGGACGATAGCCTGGACAACCTAGATGATTTGCCACCGCCTGAAGTGTTACAGCAAGAAATTATTGATCATCTTGAGGCTGCACTAGCTTCTTTTCGGGATGTGGCGATTGAATTACGGAGCCACTAATGGTGGATCTGATTTTTTAAGCCCGCTTCCCCATAGTTTCCGTCTCCCGAACCCATGCCTGCGATTGCTCACTCAAACTCAGTCCCAAACCTGGCCGCGTAGGCACGAGCATGCAGCCCTCTTTGATTTCAATGCGCTCGTTGAAAAGGATTTTTGATGGTGAAGGCTTGCTTTTTTATCAAGTCACCGGTGCAGGGTTAAACAACACCAGCGCATTGTGCAGTTTCCAATGCTCGGCCCAGGTCTTTTTGCGGCCACTGGCCACTTCCAGCATAAGCTTGAACATCTCCCAGCCCACGTCTTCAATGGTTTTGCTGCCGTCGGCAATAGAACCGGCGTTGATGTCCATGAGGTCATGCCAACGCCGCGCCAAATCACTGCGGGTGGCGACCTTGATGACGGGGCACTCGGCCAAGCCATAAGGTGTGCCGCGTCCGGTGGTGAAAACATGCAAATTCATGCCCGCCGCCAGTTGCAGGGTTCCACAGATGAAGTCGCTGGCGGGGGTGGCTGCGTAAGTCAATCCTTTTTGCTTGAGCTTTTCACCGGGTGATAAAACACAGGTGATAGGGGCTGAGCCGGATTTGACGATGGAGCCCATGGCTTTTTCGACAATGTTGGACAAACCGCCTTTTTTGTTGCCCGGCGTGGTGTTGGCGCTGCGGTCAACTTTGCCGCGTTGTAGGTAGGCGTCGTACCAAGCCATTTCACGGATCATGGCTTCGGCCACTTCGGGTGTGGAGGCGCGTGAGGTGAGCTGGTCTATGCCGTCGCGCACTTCGGTGGTTTCTGAAAACATCACGCTGGCACCGGCACGCACCAGCAAATCGGTGCAATAACCGACAGCTGGGTTGGCGGTGACGCCTGAGAATGCATCACTGCCACCGCATTGCACACCGACCACCAGCTCGCTGGCGGGCACGGTTTCACGACGGCGTTTGTTTAATCGTTGCAAGTGGGTTTCGGCTTGGCGCATGATGGACTCGACCATAGACATGAAGCCGACGTGGGCTTCGTCCTGTAAACAGACGTTGTCAAATCCTAAATCTGTGCCAGCAGTCACGCCAGCTTGGCGTTCGTCAGAAATAGGTATCGAGCCTGGCGGCAGCAAGCGCTCCGGTTGCAGCTTCTCGCAGCCCAAGCTCACCATCATCACTTCACCGCCAAAGTTGGGGTTCAAGCTGATATTGCGCAGGGTGCGTATGGGGATTTCCGCACCCGGTGCGTCAATCGCCACGCCGCAACCATAGGTATGATCCAACGCGACAACATCATCCACGTTAGGAAATTTGGTTAACAGTTCCGCTTTGATGCGCTGTACGGCAAAGTCGGTCACGCCAGCCACGCACTGCACAGTTTGTGTAATGGCCAAAATGTTGCGCGTACCCACGGAGCCATCTGCGTTGCGATAGCCCTCAAAGGTGTAGCCTTCAAGCGGTGGCTGTGCGGCGGGTTTGATGGTGGAAATAGGTAGATTGTCCAGCTCCCTTGCATCGGGCATGTGCAGCAAGCGCTCATGCACCCAACTGCCAGCGGGAATGTCTTTGAGCGCGTAGCCGATGGGGATGCCGTAGCGCAACACGGGCGCATCAGCGGCCAAATCGACCAACGCGACTTTGTGGCCTTGTGGCACTTTGTCTTTCAGTACCAAGCCCGTAGACAACACTGTGCCTGCAGGCAGCCCGCCATCGTTCGCAACGATAGCCACGTTGTCGCTGGGGTGCATGCTGATGGTGAGCGGTTTATTGGCTTGCGGTAATGGGTGCTCTTGCATGGTGAGGATCCTGCTGGTATGATAGATATCAGACAACTGATAACTTAGAATTATAGACCAATGATAAATATATATGAGCATTAACGATAGCGTTAAAGCTACCCCAAAAATCACCAGCTTACGCGCCATTCCTGTTGCAGGACGCGACAGCATGTTGCTCAACCTGAGCGGTGCGCACGGCCCGTACTTCACCCGCAATATTTTGATTTTGACTGACAGCGCTGGCAACACTGGCGTTGGCGAAGTGCCGGGTGGCGAGAAAATTCGCCAAACTTTGGAAGACGCAGCGCCTTTGGTGGTGGGGCAGTCTTTGGGGAACGTGCAAGAAATGTTGCGTAAGGTGCAAAACCAATTTGCCGACCGCGATAGCGGGGGCCGTGGCCAGCAAACCTTCGATTTACGCACCACCATCCATGCGGTGACTGCCATTGAGTCCGCCTTGTTGGACTTGCTCGGTCAGCACCTTGGCGTGCCAGTGGCCGCGTTGTTGGGTGAAGGCCAGCAGCGCGATGCGGTCGAAATGCTGGGTTATCTGTTTTATGTGGGCGACCGCACCAAAACCGATTTACCTTACAACAGCGAACCGGATGCTGACAACAACTGGTCACGCGTGCGTCATGACGTCGCTTTGACACCTGAAACTATTGTTCGTCAAGCCGAAGCGGCGCATGAGCGCTATGGCTTTAATGACTTCAAACTCAAAGGCGGTGTGCTGCGCGGTGAAGACGAAATTGCAGCCGTCACAGCTTTGCACGAGCGCTTCCCGCAAGCACGTGTCACATTGGATCCGAATGGTGGTTGGTTGCTGAAAGATGCGATTCGTTTGATGCGCGACACCAAAAACATTGTCGCCTACGCTGAAGACCCGTGTGGTGCGGAAGATGGTTTCTCTGGTCGCGAAGTCATGGCCGAGTTCCGCCGTGCCACAGGGCTGCCAACGGCGACCAATATGATCGCCACCGATTGGCGTCAATTGAGCCACGCGCTATCGCTGCAGTCGGTGGATATTCCATTGGCAGATCCGCATTTTTGGACTATGGCGGGCTCCGTTCGCGTGGCGCAAACCTGTCGTGATTGGGGGCTGACGTGGGGCTCGCATTCCAACAACCACTTCGATGTGTCACTGGCCATGTTCACCCACGTTGGTGCTGCCGCGCCAGGCAAAGTTACGGCTATTGATACGCACTGGATTTGGCAAGATGGCCAAGGGCTCACCAAAGAGCCACTGCAAATCAAAGGTGGCATGGTGCAAGTCCCTCAAAAACCGGGCTTGGGCGTAGAGTTAGACATGGCCAAAGTTGAAAAAGCACATCAACTCTACAAACAGCACGGCTTAGGGTCACGTGATGATGCAACTGCGATGCAGTATTTGATTCCGAACTGGAAGTTCGACTCCAAACGCCCAGCGTTTGACCGCTAGGTGGCCAATAATAGAACAGCAACATTAAAAATAACTAGGAGCAAAAAATGAGAGAAAACCGATTACGTACCATTTGGCAATCAGGTGGTGCCGTGTCCAACGGCTGGCTGGCCATTCCCAACAGCTTTTCCGCCGAAACCATGGCGCACCAAGGCTGGGATTCACTGGTCGTAGACATGCAACACGGTATCGTGGACTACCAAGCGATGGTCACCATGCTGCAAGCTATTTCCACCACCAACACTGTGCCTGTGGTGCGCGTGCCTTGGTTAGAGCCTGGCATTTTGATGAAAACATTGGATGCAGGCGCGTATGGCGTGATTTGCCCCATGATCAACTGCCGTGAAGATGCGCAAAAGCTAGTCGCCTACACCCACTACGCCCCGCAGGGCACGCGCAGCTACGGCCCCACCCGTGCTTTGTTGTACGGTGGGGCTGATTATGCCAAA
This sequence comes from Polaromonas sp., assembly GCA_013298945.1. GTDB lineage: Bacteria > Pseudomonadota > Gammaproteobacteria > Burkholderiales > Burkholderiaceae_C > Aalborgiella. The sequence goes on along the minus strand of JAAFJR010000009.1, from coordinate 55,452 downwards.
CATGCAAACAACACCATCGTCACCTTCGCGATGATTGAAACCGCGCAAGCGCTGGACAATTTGGACGATATTTTGTCGGTCGAGGGGCTGGACGCCATCTATATTGGCCCATCCGATTTGTCCCTCGCCTTGGGTTGCACCCCTAAGTTTGACGACTTAGACCCGAAAGCCGAAGTAGCCGTCGCGCACATTTTGGCGCGAGCTAAAGCACACGGCGTGGTGGCTGGCGTGCACAACGGTGCACCCGAAGCAGCGTTGAAGCGCATTGCCGAAGGCTTCCAATTCGTCACCATTGGCTCGGATGCGCGTTTGATGGCGGCAGGTGCGCAAGCCATCATGGCCAAGATGCGTGCCGCAGCACCATCGACTCAGGCTGGTGGGTATTGATACAAAACTAAGAATATAGACAGTAATTTATAGGAAAAGAGCATGAAAATCGGATTTATAGGACTCGGCATCATGGGCGCGCCCATGGCTCAGCATTTGTTGGCAGCGGGGCATGAATTGTTCGTTCCCAAGCGCAGTAAAGTGCCAGAAGCACTAAGCGCAGCCACGGTTTGTGCCACCAATGCTGACGTGGCACGCGCTGCAGACGTTATTATTTTGATGCTGCCTGACACACCCGATGTTGACAAGGTGTTGTTTGGTAAAGAGGGTGTGGCGGAAGGACTAAAGAGCGGAGGCGGTAAGGCTAAAACCGTCGTCGACATGAGCTCTATTTCTCCCATAGAAACCAAGCGTTTTGCTTTGGCTATCAACGAGCTAGGTAGTGATTACTTGGATGCCCCAGTTTCAGGTGGCGAGGTAGGTGCAAAAGCCGCCAGCTTGACCATCATGATCGGTGGTGATGAGGCTGTTTTTGAGCGTATCAAACCGCTGTTTGAGCTGATGGGCAAAAACATCACGCTGGTTGGTGGCAATGGTGACGGTCAAACCACCAAAGTGGCGAACCAGATTATCGTGGCTCTCAATATCGCCGCTGTCGGTGAAGCGCTGTTGTTTGCCAGTAAAGCCGGCGCTGACCCCGCCCGCGTGCGCCAAGCGCTGATGGGCGGTTTTGCCGCCAGCCGCATTTTGGAAGTGCATGGCGAACGCATGATCAAGCGCACTTTCAACCCCGGTTTCCGCATCGCCTTGCATCAAAAAGACCTGAACTTGGCCATGGCGGGCGCCAAAGCCATGGGCGTGGCGCTGCCGCAAACAGCTTCTGCCGCGCAGCTGATGCAGGTTTGCGCTGCCAATGGTTGGGACCAGTTGGATCATTCGGCACTTGTCAAATCACTAGAGCACATGGCAGCGCACGAGGTGGCCAAGGCATAATCTAGGGATGGATTTACCTGCCCACCAACTGTCTATGACGGTGTTGATGACGCCTGACACTGCCAATTTTTCGGGCAATGTCCATGGTGGTACGATTTTGAAGCTGCTCGATCAGGTAGCCTACGCCTGTGCCAGCCGGTATGCGGGGCGTTATGTGGTCACGCTGAATGTTGACCAGGTGATGTTTCGCCAACCCATCCACGTGGGTGAGCTGGTGACGTTTTTGGCCTCGGTCAACCACACCGGCACCTCGTCCATGGAAATCGGCATCAAGGTCATTGCCGAAGAAATCCGCACCCGCGAAGTGCGCCACGTCAACAGCTGCTTTTTCACCATGGTGGCGGTGGACGAAGCACGCAAACCCGTGCCAGTGACGCCGTTGAAACCTACTTCCGTCGATGACCGTCGCCGCTTTGCCGCCGCCGAGGTGCGTAAAGAGATGCGTCGCGAACTGGAAAAACGCTTTGCCGCCATCCGCGCGGTGCAATAGTTCTTTGGCGCTGTGCCTAGGGCTGCGGTAAAATCTCAGCTTCACCATCAAATATCAGCCGCTGGACATAAACCAGTCACTGCTGCACTTATGACACATTTCACCCTTAAAAGCTCTATTTTTGCTATATTATTTATAGCTGCTCAGGCAATAAATGCGCCGGCTACAGCCCAAATAGCACGTGTTTTTCCGGATTCTGCCGTGCGCGGCAATATTACCTTCAAATCACCTCCGCAAATCGAAGTGGACGGCAAAGCTGACCGCCTATCGCCCGGTGCGCGTATTCGCGACGAGCAGGGCATGCTGGCAATGACGGGTGCTTTGGAGGGGAAATCGTTTGTTGTTAATTTTCGACGCGAAGCCGCTACTGGGATGGTGCATGAGGTGTGGATTCTCACCGCAGAAGAACAAAAAGTAAAACGCGACGGAGAAAAGAAATGAGCGAAATTATGAATCCCATCAATGACTTAGCGGTTTCTGAGGTTTCTGTAGCACCGTCTAAAAAAGTCTTCATCAAAACTTTCGGCTGCCAAATGAACGAGTACGACTCGGACAAAATGGTTGATGTGATGCACGCATCCGATGGTTATGTCGCCACCCAAAACATGGACGAGGCAGATTTGATCTTGTTCAACACCTGCTCCGTGCGCGAAAAAGCGCAAGAAAAGGTGTTCAGCGACTTGGGCCGCATCAAACACCTCAAATCCAAAGGCGTGAAAATCGGCGTAGGCGGATGTGTGGCCAGCCAAGAAGGCGCAGCGATTATTTCTCGCGCCCCGTTCGTCGATGTGGTGTTTGGTCCACAGACCTTGCATAGACTGCCTGAGCTGCTAGCAAAAAGAGAGTCTCTGGCGCGTCCGCAGGTGGACATCAGCTTCCCTGAAATCGAAAAATTCGACCACTTGCCGCCCGCTAAAAACAACGGCGCGAGTGCGTTTGTGAGCATCATGGAAGGCTGCTCCAAATACTGCAGCTACTGCGTTGTGCCCTACACACGGGGCGAAGAAGTCTCGCGCCCGTTTGAAGACGTGCTGGTCGAAGTGGCGGGTTTGGCCGACCAAGGCGTCAAAGAGGTCAACTTGCTGGGTCAAAACGTCAATGCCTACCGAGGCAAGATGGGTGACTCGGCTGAAATTGCAGATTTCGCTACCTTGTTAGATTACGTGTCCGAAATCCCCGGCATCGAACGCATCCGTTACACCACCAGCCACCCGAACGAGTTTTCGCAAAGCTTGATTGACGCCTACGCACGCTTACCCAAGCTGGTGAACCACCTGCATTTGCCCGTACAGCACGGCTCCGACCGCATTTTGAGTGCCATGAAACGCGGCTACACGGCGTTGGAATACAAAAGCACCATCCGCAAACTGCGTGCGATCCGCCCCGACATGGTGCTGTCCAGTGACTTCATCGTCGGTTTTCCCGGCGAGACGGACGATGATTTCCAGAAAATGATGAAGCTCATCAACGACGTGGGTTTTGACACCTCTTTCAGCTTTATCTACAGCCCGCGCCCAGGCACGCCAGCCGCAGCGCTGCACGACGACACCCCGCACGCCGTCAAGTTGGCACGTTTGCAACACCTGCAAGCCACCATAGACGCCAACGTCACCCGCATCAGCGCCAGCCGTTTGGGCACGGTGCAGCGCGTCTTGGTCGAAGGCCCAGCCCGCAAAACCCCCAACGCCCTGTTCGGCCGCACCGAATGCAACCGCGCCGTGGTGTTCACCGGCCCAGACCGTTTGATTGGCCAGCTGGTAGACATCAAAATCACCGACGCGCCGCAGAGGATGCTGCGTGGGGATGTGGTCACAGCTAATATTGACTAATTTGGTGCTTTCATTTGGTTTAAATATCGTTTAGAGTTCAAACATCATGCGCCCATCCCTTGCTCTTGCCTCACACCGTGCAGACGTTATAGCGGCATCGACACGTTTTCGTGCCACAAATGTCCGCTTATTTGGCTCGGCTTTGCATGCGCAAGACACGGAAAGCAGCGACTTGGATATTTTGGTGGACACTTTACCGCAAACCACCTTGTTTGATTTAGGTGGTTTACAGGTTGAGCTGGAACGCTTACTGGGCGTGAAGGTTGATGTGCTCACCCCATCTGATTTGCCGCATAAATTTCGCGCTGAAATACTCGCCCAAGCCCGGCCTGTATGACTGCCAAGCGACTGCCAGACTATATTGACCACATGCTTGTAGCTGTAGGGCAAGCATGCAGCTATGTTGAAGGCATGCCTAAGCTAGACTTTTTGGAAGATAAGCGTACGCAGCAAGCGGTGGTCTTGAACCTTATCGTGATTGGTGAAGTGGCCACCAAAATTCTCAAAGACCACGAAGAATTTGCCAATCTAAACGCCGACGTGCCATGGAGTAGCATGAAGGGCATGCGCAATCGCATTGCTCATGGCTATTACGATATCAATTTAGATACAGTTTGGGAGACTGTGCAAACGGCACTGCCGGAGTTGAAGGCGCAGTTAGAGACTATTAAGCTGCAAATTAGCGGTTAATATTGCTATTAAATAAATAGCTACTTAGGCAATAAATACAAAGTCTGTAGCCGTATTTTATGTATTTTTGGTAAAGTAAATCAACTTCTCGTGCACCAAGTGAGAAACTAAATGAATTTTGAAATAGAAATTTTCGATGATCGTCTAGTTCCTGTCGTACAAGGCGCTACGTGTACGCGGCTTTGTACCGGTGCCACGTGGAGTGAGGGGCCGGTGTGGATATGGCAAGACGATTCAGTGCTGTGGAGTGATATTCCAAATAATCGTATGCTACGCTGGTCAAAAGCGGATGGCATGACGGTTTGGCGAGAATCTGTAGAGTTTGTCAACGGCCATACCTTGGATAACAATGGAGATTTGCTGCATTGCTCACACGGGATGCGTGCGATTGTTCGTACCCCTCTGGTCGGCGGTTTGCTGCTAGCCAGCACGGCAGATGACATGGTGGTTAACAGTTACCAAAATAAGCGCTTTAATTCACCCAATGATTTGGTAGTCAAGCGAGATGGCACGATTTGGTTTACCGATCCTCCGTACGGGATATTGAGCAACCACGAAGGCCATAAAGCACCCTCTGAGCAGGACGCCAACCATGTGTTTTGCTTTGACCCCAAAACCAAGTCAATTTCTGCTGTGTCAGATTGGCTAGAGGAGCCTAATGGGCTAGCTTTCTCACCCGATGAGCGACTGTTGTATGTCTCTGATACATCTGCTGCGCTGGCACAGCCTGGCAGTGGTAACCATCACATTGTCGTTTTTGACGTGTTGGCGGACAACCAAATTGAAAATCCACGTATTTTTGCCGAGATTCAGCCTGGTTTATCCGATGGGTTTCGCATAGATACGCAGGGGTGGGTTTATACGAGTAGCGAAGACAGCGTACAGATATATCATGCTGATGGCGTACTTCTAGGGAAAATTCACCTACCTGAGAAAGTTGGTAATTTGTGCTTTGGTGGTCAAGACGGGAATCAATTATTTGTAACGGCTAGCACATCGCTTTATCACATTGAATTTAGATATCGTCACTTATTTAACGTCATCCATAGGGCGCGAAGGCCTGCATGAGTTAGCACCTTGGGCTGCTTGGCATGGCAGATTGATGGTGGTCGCTTGGGGGGTGATGATTCCTTTAGGTATTTTGGCGGCACGGTTTTTTAAAGTTTTACCACATCAAAATTGGCCGCAAACATTAGACACAAAATGGTGGTGGCATGCGCACCGTGGTTTGCAATACAGCGGCGTTTTCTTGATGCTGTGTGGCATCGCTTTTGCTTGGGGAAACGCTAAGCAAGCCGCACCAGCAGACACCTTGCACGCTGTGCTAGCTTGGAGTTTACTTGCGTTAGCAGCGTTGCAAATCATGGGCGGCTTAGCGCGGGGTAGCAAGGGTGGGCCAACGAGCCTTTCTCTTAGAGGCGATCATTACGACATGACACGCCGCAGGCTGATTTTTGAACGCCTGCACAAAAGCGTGGGTTATCTCGCAGTATGTCTTTCCGTCGTGGTGGTGATTCTTGGTCTGGTGGCGGCCGATGCTCCGCGCTGGATGTACCTGTTGCTTAGCCTTTGGTGGCTGACCCTGGCTTTCTTGTTTGTCAAATTGCAGCGTCAGAATCGCAGTTTTGACACTTACCAAGCTATTTGGGGCCCTGATTTGTCGCATCCGGGAAACCGATTGCCATCTTCTGGCTGGGGCATGAAGCGGCACACTGCGGCCACATTTGCCAAGGCTTATGGCCACATTCACAAAAAGGATTAGTTCTGTATGGGTAATTTCGGTGTGCAGCTCAAAGGTGTTGGTAAGCGCTTTGGCCAAGTTCAGGTGGTTGAGTCGCTTGACTTGGACGTCAATCAAGGTGAGTTCGTGGTTCTTTTGGGCGAGTCAGGCTGTGGAAAATCAACCACATTGCGCATGATTGCGGGCTTAGAGGAAGTCAGTGAGGGGCAAATTTTTATCAACGGTAAAGATGTGACCACGTTGGCACCTAAGGCTCGTGATATTGCAATGGTGTTTCAAAATTATGCGCTGTATCCGCACATGGATGTTGCAGAAAACATGAGCTTCGCACTTGATTTAGCTGGCACGCCGCAAGAAAGTATCACGCAACGTGTGAATGATGCTGCGAAAATTTTAAATATTACGCATTTACTCAAGCGCAAGCCCAAAGAATTATCGGGCGGGCAACGACAGCGCGTGGCAATTGGCCGCTCTATTGTCAGAGAGCCGTCGGTATTTTTATTTGATGAGCCACTGTCGAACTTAGATGCTAAGTTACGCGGTCATATGCGCACTGAGTTGGCGTTGTTGCATGAAAGGTTGGGCAAAACCACTATTTATGTCACGCATGACCAAGTCGAGGCTATGACCTTGGCATCCCGAATAGTGATTTTTGACAAAGGACGAATTCAACAACTAGGTACGCCCTCTGAAGTTTTTAATCAGCCCGCTAATCTGTTCGTGGCCGCTTTTATTGGCATGCCGAGTATGAATCTCTTAGAAGGTAGGTTAGTGAGTGAGAGCGGACGTGTGTTGCTCAAAGGCGCAGGGTTTGCATTGCCTGTGCCCGTATCGGTATATTCAGCCGGTCAATTTGGGAATCAAGACGGAGCAACTTTGGTGGCGGGTATCAGGCCGCAATCGCTACGACTGTCTGAGCAAGAGGGCGATAGTGATGGGGTTAGTCATGGGGATAGTGCGTTGACATTAAAAGTAGATTTTGTCGAGTATTTGGGCACGGAGTCTGTTTTGGTAGGCACGTTGCCCGGCGGCAATACTGCGCGTGTCACTGCTGTAGTTTCTGGCAACCGGACGGATCTTTTGCATCACACAGTGGCGCTGCAAGTAAATGCGGCGGCGGTGCATTGGTTTGACAAACAGACGGGGCAAAGAGTTAGTGTGTGATGAGTTTGTGATGGGTGGGTGTGCCATTCATTTTGGATGTAGTTTGATTTATTAAATTTATAGGAGCAAAAATGAAAAGAAGAACGTTAATTCAATCTGCAGGCGGTAGTGCGTTGGGGGCGCTGGGTTTGCTAGGGGCTGGCTTTCCCTTGGTAGGGCGCACGCAAGATAGGTTTGCAAAGTACAAAGGGCAAACCGTGGTGATGAGCATTCCAGCGCATCCGCATTACGATGCTATGGCCAAACTGTTACCTGAATTCACAAAGTTGACAGGTATTAAAGTTGAGACGGATCGTTTAGCTGTGCCACGCATGAAGGACAAGCAGCTCCTAGAAATGGCCAAGCCTAGCGGTGACTATGATTTGATTTGCTACGTTGTGATGTGGAAAGGTGAATACGTTAAGAAAAATTTGATTCAAGAGCTAGAACCGTTTTTCAAAAACGCTGCCTTGGCTGATCCTGACTACGACTTCAAAGACGTGGTACCACGTTATGTCGACAACATCGGTTTAGTAGGTGGCCCTAAAGGCTATCTGCCAGGGCCGGGTGCTAAGTTATATGGCATGCCATACGGCGCTGAAACTTCGATCTTGGCTTATCGTCGTGATGTGTTTTCAAAGCTCAATCTTAAAGCGCCTGAAACCTATGCTGAAATGGAACGACTGTTACCAGTTTTGAAAGACAAGGCTGGCATGGGCGCCTTGACATCACGCGGGCAGGCTGGGCATCAATGCGTACACGCTTGGTTGCTACATCTAAACCCGCTGGGAGGCAAAGTTTTTGATGACAAGTGGAAACCGATTTTTAACAACGAAGCTGGCGTTAAAGCGCTGAAAACGCTGAAGCTGATTTCTGACACAGGCCCCGTAGGCGTACCAGGCTATGGGCAAGGCGAGATGATTACCTCATTCTTGCAGGGTCAATCTGCTATGTATTTAGATTCGTCACTGATTTTCGGGCAAGTGAATGATCCAGCAAAATCAAAAATTGCAGGTCAAGTGAGCTACGTCGTTCATCCAAAAGGGACGCGTTATTCCTCGCAATCAGGTGGTTTGGGCTTGGCGATACCTAAAAATGCCAAAAATTCAGATGCCGCTTTCTTACTCATGCAGTGGTTGACCTCCAAAGCGCAAGACAAAGCGGTGTGCAAAATCGGTGGTGTTCCGACGCGAAACTCAACGCTAAAAGATGTTGACATGGTTCGCCAATACCCAGAGTTCATCACGCTGCAGCAGCAACTAGGTTATTCGGATCCTGATTGGCGCCCCATCATCGCAGAGTGGGATGAGATCAACATTCAAGCCTTGGGTGTGGTGATTTCAGAAGCCTTGACGGGGAAGAAAACACCTGAGGAAGCGCTCAATGGTATCGTGCCTAAAGTCACAGACATCATGAAACGCGGTGGCTATATTAAAGCGTAGGTATCAGAGCATAAGTATCAACGTATAAGAAGCTAAAAAAAGCCAGCCACGCGTGCCGTTTTGGATATTCGGTATGCGTCCCTGTCTGGCTGGCTTGTTGGGTGAGATTCTTGCATCGTTGTTTGTTTGAAAATGGGAGTTTGAATGCGTACACCCTCTTGGGTTCCATGGGTTTATCTAGGGCCAGCCGTTGCGGTGATGGCCGTTGCATGTCTTTACCCTTTGCTTTCAGCCTTGCAATTGGGTTTTTATGACTGGAGCATGGGAACACCCTGGGGCGATGCGAAATGGGTGGGTTTGGATGCATTTGTGACTGCTTTTAAAGATGAGGCCGTTTGGCGCTCCTTGGTTACCACGCTGATTTTTGCATTCGTATGCGTTGTTGCAGAAATGGTATTGGGCATTGCGCTGGCCCTTGCCTTAGAGGGTGATGTTCGCGGCATGGCGTTTTTTCGGACCTTGTTTATATTGCCGATGATGATTGCACCCATCGCGGTCGGGTTGACGTGGCGCTACTTATTTGATGCACAGTTTGGCTTGCTCAACGCCATTTTGGCCGCATTTGGTGCTGCGCCAGTGGGCTGGTTAGCGCAAGAACACACTGCTTTTATTGCAATTATCATTGCGGACATCTGGCAATGGACGCCGTTTGTTTTCATCATGATGATTGCCGCCTTGGCCAATGTAGACAGCGCGGTGATAGAGGCAGCACGCATCGATGGAGCCACTTGGTGGCAGACGACTTTCAGAGTCAAGTTGCCCATGATCATGAATGTGATTGTGATCACCTTGCTCATGCGTTTGATTGACGCTTTCAGAGTGCTTGAAGTGATTTACATTTTGACGTTTGGAGGTCCAGGCGACAGCACAGAAATTTTATCCTTGCATATTTACAAAACTGCTTTTGTAGGGCAGCGGCTTGGCAGCGCTGCGGCAATTTCTGTTTTGCTACTGGTCGTGGTTGCCGCGCTTTCATGGTTTGCTTTGCGTCTATCTAACCCAATAGCGCAAGAGGAGCGCAAATGAAACGCCACCCTCTCGTCATAACCGCGCACTACGGCGCCTTGATTTTTTTGGCGATAGCTTGTGTGGCACCTATCGTTTTGATGTTCGCCACCTCATTGAAGCTGCAAACACAAATATTCAATAGTGGCATCAACTTTATCTTCACGCCAACCTTAGAAAATTACCGCGAGGTGCTGGGTGAAGGCAGTTTTACGCGGTATTTGACCAACAGCTTGATTGTTGGCGTCATCTCTACGGTGATTACTTTGCTGTTAGGTTGTATGGCTGCTTATGGCTTGGCACGGTTTGATTTTCCAGGGCGCAAAACCATTGCCTACACCACCTTGCTACTGCGTACCGTTCCGTTTGCTGTTTTGGCCGTTCCCGTGTTCATGATTTGGAGCCAATCTGGCCTCATTAATTCACTTTCGGGCTTGATCTTGCTCTACGTTGCCGTGAATCTGCCGTTCACTATTTGGCTGCTTTACGGATTCATTCTGCAAGTGCCAAGAGAGCTTGAAGAAGCCGCCGCGATTGATGGTTGTGGCCCTATTCAGGTTTTTTACAAGGTGGTTTTGCCGCTCATCAAGCCGGGGATTGCTGCAGCCTCAATCTTCACCTTCCGAATTGCCTGGAACGAGTTCATACTGGCCTTGGTTTTGACCGACCGGGCGACGCGCACCCTACCGGTAGCGGCTTCTTTGTACATCACAGACATTGGCGTCGATTGGGGGAAAATCATGGCCTTAGGTAGTTTGATTGCCATTCCGCCTTTGATATTCACCTTCATTGCAGCAAAGCAAATCATCACAGGTTTGACCGCGGGCGCTGTAAAGGGTTGATTCTCAAGAGTATTTTATTTTAAAAAATGTAGCTGCTTAGGCAATAAATACGCCGGCTGCAGCCACTTTTTCCTCTAAAGCTGCTTAATGGTAGTCATTCTCATACATATGACGCACTGCCGCGATAACGACGTTTTGACTGTCCTCAATTTCAAACAAGGCCACATAACCTGAATGCCCGAAAGGAATAACCAATTCCCGCAAAAACGGGCTTTGGTCAGCTTTTCGGCAGGTAAATGGGGAGCGGCTGAGGCTTAAAAATCCATCTTTGATGGCTTTTAGCGCTTTTTCAGCCACTTCCAAATCACCAGTGCTCAGCCGTTGAAGTTCACTTTCCAGAATGAAATCGTAGAGTCGTATCAGGTCGTTTTCGGCTTCTTGCGTTAACCTAACGCGGTAACTCACAGTTGAGATGCCTGCAATTTCGACTTGGCAGCAGCCAGCTTTTGCGCCATTTTCTCCAGTACGGGCTCAGCTTCCACGTACTCACCCGTCCGCTTGGCGTTTTCCAGTGACAACAATCCCCGCGCCACAAACTCAGCTTGGTTTTTCCGCTGCATCACCGTCTGCCGCACCGCGTTCTCAACGAAGCCAGATAAGGTTTCCCCCGCTTGCAGAAGCGATTCGACAGAGGTGCGCAGTGCGGGTTCGATGCGAACGGAGGGGAGAATGGCGGTTTTCATATTGAGATTGTAACGCAATTGCGCTGCAATGCAAAATACAAGCTAGCAATTGGATGTCATATGCTATAAATTTAGTAGCTGTTTAGGCAATAAATACGCCATCTAAAGCCATTTTTACCTCTAAAATGGCATCTTCGGCATGCCTTTCATGCCGCCCAGCTTTTTCATCATCTTCATCATCCCGCCGCCGCTCATTTTCTTCATCATGCCTTGCATTTGCTCAAATTCGTTGAGCATGCGGTTAACTTCTTGAACGTGGACGCCAGCGCCATTGGCGATGCGGCGTTTGCGGGTGGCTTTGATGAGGTCGGGTTTGCGGCGCTCTAGGGGGGTCATGCTGAGGATGATGCCTTCTTTGCGGCGCATGTCTTTTTCGGCTTTGCCCATGTCGACTTGACCGGCTTTGGCCGCCATTTGCGCGGGCAGTTTCTCCATCATGCTGGCCAAGCCGCCCATTTGCTTCATCTGTTGCAATTGGCTCAAAAAGTCATTCAAGTCAAAACCCTTGCCGCTTTTGACTTTTTCAGCCAGTTTTTGCGCGGCAGCCACGTCTACGCCGGAGGTGACCTGTTCGACCAAGGCCAAAATGTCGCCCATGCCCAGCACGCGGCCGGCGTGGCGCTCGGCGTCGAAAACCTCTAAACCGTCTAACTTTTCGGACGTACCCGCAAACTTGATGGGTGCACCGGTGATGTGCCGCACCGACAGCGCCGCGCCGCCACGTGAGTCGCCGTCAAGCTTGGTCAAAATAATGCCAGTCAGCGGCAGCGCGTCTTTGAAGGCTTTGGCGGTGTTGATGGCGTCTTGACCCTGCATGGCGTCGACGACGAACAGCGTTTCAATCGGGTTCAGCACCGCGTGGAGTTCGCGGATCTCGTTCATCAGCACTTCGTCGATACCCAAACGGCCTGCGGTATCGACCAAGAGCACGTCGAAAAAGTGTTTTTTGGCGTAATCGAGTGCGGCAAACGCAATGTCGCGCGGTTTTTGATCGGCGCTGCTAGGGAACCACTCGGCACCGGCTTGGGCGGTCACGGTTTTGAGCTGCTCAATGGCTGCTGGACGATAGACGTCACCAGAAACGGTCAACACCTTCTTTTTGCGTTTTTCTATCAGGTGCTTGGCCAGCTTGGCGGTGGTGGTGGTTTTACCTGCACCTTGCAAACCCGCCATCAAGATCACAGCTGGGGGCTGGGCGGCGAGGTTCAGTTCGCTCACGGTCGTGCTGCCAATATCGCTACCTGCCATGGTGGCGATCAGCTCTTGGTTCACCACGGCGACCAATGCCTGGCCGGGGGTAAGTGAACCCACAACCTCTTGACCCATGGCTTTGTCTTTGACGCGTGCAATGAAGTCGCGTACCACTGGCAGGGCAACGTCGGCCTCCAAGAGTGCCATACGCACTTCGCGCAGCATGTCTTGCACGTTGGACTCGGTCATGCGCGCTTGGCCGCGCATTTGTTTAACGAGCTGGGATAGTTTGTCGGTAAGTGCGGATGCCATATATTTAATAAATTCTGTAGGTCGTATAAACTGTAGGTATGATTTTAGCCGCTGGCACTTTTTTTGACGCGATATCGGCCACAAGCTTGTTTTTGGGCTTCGGTGCGGTGTTGGCCTATGCTTTGCCAGCGTTGATGGGTGACAGGTTGAGTGTGGCAGCAACTCGGCTGTTGCTCTGGTGTGCTTGGGGTTTGCATGGTTTGGCGGTGCTCTGGAGTTTGTTTGGTCTGTCACCTAACGACGTGCCGCGTTTCGGCTTTGCGCCGGCGCTATCAATAACCGCTTGGTTGGGGCTGACGGTTTATGCGGTTGAGAGTTATATGTACCCAAAATTGAAGGCGGTTTGGGTGTTTGCTGCGATTGGTGCTGCGGTGGTGATGTTGGCAATGTTGTTTCCGGGCCAAGCATTGCACAGCACTGCTTCAAAATGGCTGCCTGTGCATTGGGCTTTGGGGCTGGCGTCTTATGGTTTGTTTGCTGCTGCTGTGGCGCATGCTTGGTTGATGATGCGGGCTGAATCGCAGATGCGCTTGTCGCCAAACAGCATGTCAGTAACATCAAGTGGTTTGCCGTTGCTGACGCTGGAGCGATTGACTTTTCGATTCGTCACGGCAGGATTCGTCTTGCTGACGGCAACGCTGCTGGCGGGTTGGCTGTTCCGCGAGCCGTTGTATGGTGTTCGCGTTGGGTTTAAGTGGGACCACAAAATCATATTTTCAACACTGTCTTGGTTTGCATTTGCTGTGTTGCTGGTCGGGCGCGCTAAATTTGGCTGGCGCGGGCGCACCGCTGTGCGGGTGTTGTACATCGGCTCGGGGCTATTGTTCCTCGCTTATGTGGGTTCACGTTTTGTCTTGGAAGTGGTTCTAGGGCGCGTGGCGTGAAGGGGTTTGAATGAAGTATTTAGTCGTTTTGTTGGTGGTTTTTGTCGGCGTTTGGTTGTGGCGCAGTAACCGCATCGCAATCAATAAAGTCAAACAAGAAAATGCTGAGCGCGAAGCTGAGCGCCAAAATGCCAAGAAAACCATGGTGGCGTGCGCCTATTGCGGCGTCCATTTGCCGCAAATCGAGGCTTTGGCTGCGCCACGTGCTGATTTGCGGTCGCAATTGTGGTTTTGCAGTACCGAGCATCGGCAATTTGGCGCTAAACAAGGCTGAGTAGTTGTTATAGATGCATCACCTAGAACAAGCTCATGATGTCCCTGTAGCCCTGTTTGATAAAGGTTGGTACAAGTTTGCGCGGCATCTTTCATCGCCTAACTTTGGCACTAGACCAGCGGATACAAAGATTAACCTGATCGTTATCCACTCCATCAGCTTGCCACCCGGACAATTTGGCGGTGATGAGGTACAACAACTGTTCACCAACACCTTAGATTGGGATGTGCACCCTTACTTCGAGAAAATTCGAGATACCAAAGTGTCAGCGCACTTTTATATCCGACGAAATGGCGAGCTGTGGCAGTTTGTAAGTTGTGATGATCGCGCGTGGCACGCCGGACAGTCCAGCTATATGGGTAAAGACAACTGCAATGATTATTCAGTTGGCATCGAACTGGAAGGTTTGGAAGGCAATTCCTTTGAAACTGCACAGTACGAAAGCTTAACCAGCGTGTGCGCTGCATTGCAGCAAAATTACCCCATCGTGCAATTGACAGGTCATGAGCACATTGCGCCAGGCCGCAAAGCAGATCCGGGTGCGCTATTTGATTGGTCGCAGGTACGCAAAGCATTGTGAAATAGTGCTTCGTTGCTATCAATAAAAGTCTTTGAAAATTGCACACTTTTAGTCTAAATTGATGTAAACTGAAAACCTGAAACTACGCTATAGGTAGTGTGTAAAGTGGCAGTAACCACCACATATAGTGTTTCAAATTTTTTGTCAATGCTGTTAACTCCTTACTTGTTTGTGGTTAATTTAACAGCATTAACGACGTATTCATCACTAAAATAATAGTCACAACGACAAGAGGATCATCATCCATGCAGCAAGCATCCGTATCTCCAGCCGCCGATTCAACTCGCCCAACATTCATGCCACAGTCATTCTTGCAAGCCAACCCCTTACAGGGTTCTGTTCGTGCGGATGACAGCGTTAACCAAACCTTAGACCATTACCAAATCATCCGTCGCAATGGTGCGGTTGTGTCTTTTGAGCCAAGCAAAATTGCAGTGGCGGTGATGAAAGCCTTCCTAGCTGTGCACGGCACGCAAGGTGCGGCATCAGCCAGCGTGCGCGATACAGTGGATGGTTTGACGCAAGCAGTTATTCGCGCTTTGATGCGATCGCGACCAGGTGGCGGCACGTTTCATATTGAGGACGTGCAAGACCAAGTTGAGCTAGGTTTGATGCGAGGCGGCCATCATGAAGTGGCGCGTGCTTATGTGTTGTACCGCGAAAAGCGCACCCAAGAGCGAGCAAAGGCTAAGGCAGAAGAAGCGCCGCCAGCGCCCGTGTTGCATGTGATGGATGGCGGTCAGCGCGTGGCTTTGGACATGCGCCGTTTGACGGCTTTGATTGAATCTGCCTGCGCTGGCTTGGGTAAAGACGTGCAAATGGCGCCGATTTTGGCTGAAACACTGCGCAATTTGTACGACGGTGTGCCGATTGACGAGGTTTACAAAGCCTCCATCATGGCAACTCGCACCTTGATTGAGAGTGAGCCTGACTACACGTATGTCACCGCACGCTTGCTGTTGCACACGATTCGTCGTGAGGTGCTGGGTGGTGAGGTGGCGCAAGAGGAAATGGGTGTTCGCTACCCAGAATATTTCCCTAAATTCATCAAAAAAGGCGTAGAAAACGAGCTCTTAGATGAAAAGATGATGGAATTTGACTTGGCGCGCTTGGGTGCGGCGCTCAAGCCAGAACAAGACTTGAAGTTTGATTATTTGGGTCTGCAAACCTTGTATGACCGTTACTTTTTGCACGTTCGCAAAACCCGCATTGAGTTGCCGCAAGCGTTTTTCATGCGCGTGGCCATGGGCTTGGCCTTGAACGAGGCGGATCGTGAAGCCCGTGCGATTGAGTTTTACGAAGTGCTCTCGTCGTTTGACTTCATGTCCAGCACGCCAACCCTGTTTAACAGCGGCACGCGTCGTTCACAACTGTCTTCTTGCTATTTATCTACTGTGCCTGACGATTTGGATGGCATTTATGAGTTGATCAAAGAAAACGCATTGTTGTCCAAGTTTGCTGGTGGTTTGGGCAATGACTGGACGCGTGTTCGTGCTTTGGGCGCGCATATCAAAGGTACCAATGGCGAATCACAAGGTGTGGTGCCTTTCTTGAAGGTGGTGAACGACACAGCAGTTGCTGTGAACCAAGGCGGTAAACGCAAGGGTGCAGTTTGCACTTACTTGGAAACATGGCATTTAGACATGGAAGAGTTCTTGGAGCTGCGTAAAAACACAGGTGATGACCGCCGCCGTACACACGACATGAACACCGCCAACTGGATTCCAGACCTGTTCATGCGCCGCGTGATGGAAAAAGGCAATTGGACGCTGTTCTCTCCTAACGATGTGCCAGATTTGCACGACAAATTTGGCCGTGAGTTTGAAAAAGCTTACGTGGCCTACGAAGCCAAAGCCGCACGTGGCGAAATCGCACCTTCCAAAACCGTGCAAGCAGCGGATTTGTGGCGCAAGATGCTCACCATGTTGTTTGAAACTGGGCATCCGTGGATCACGTTCAAAGATCCTTGCAACATTCGCTCGCCTCAGCAACATGTGGGAGTGGTTCATTCCAGTAATTTGTGCACTGAAATTACGCTGAATACCAGCGATACCGAAACAGCGGTGTGTAATTTGGGTTCTGTGAACTTGATGCAGCATTTGAAAGATGGTCAGCTAGACCACGCCAAACTGAAGAAAACCATCACCACAGCGATGCGCATGCTGGATAACGTGATCGACATCAACTATTACGCCGTGAAAAAAGCGCGTGATTCAAACATGAAGCATCGCCCTGTTGGCATGGGCTTGATGGCGTTCCAAGATTGTTTGTACGAGTTGCGTATCCCTTACGCCAGCCAAGCTGCGGTTGAATTTGCCGACACATCGATGGAAGCCATTTGCTACTACGCCTACTGGGCTTCTAGCGATTTGGCGAAAGAGCGTGGCAAATACACAAGCTACAAAGGCTCGTTGTGGGACCGAGGCATATTGCCGTTGGACACACTGGACATGCTGGCCGAAGAGCGTGGTGGATATGTAGAAGTTGATCGTTCATCGACGATGGACTGGAATGCCCTGCGCAACAAAATAGCACAGGACGGCATGCGCAACTCCAACTGCGTGGCAATTGCACCTACCGCGACCATCTCCAACATCATCGGCGTAGATGCATGTATCGAACCATGTTTTGGCAACTTGTCGGTCAAGTCCAACTTGTCTGGTGAATTCACGGTGATCAACGGCCGCTTGGTGCATGACCTCAAGCGCCTCGGCTTGTGGGACGACGTGATGGTGGTTGATTTGAAACACTATGACGGTTCTCTGCGTCCGATTGACCGTGTGCCACAAGATATCAAGGCATTGTATTCCACCGCATTTGAAGTCGAAACAACTTGGATTGTGGAAGCAGCGGCACGTCGTCAAAAATGGATTGACCAAGCACAGTCTTTAAATATTTACATGGCGGGGGTCTCTGGTAAAAAGTTGGATGACACCTACAAACTAGCGTGGCTGCGCGGCTTGAAAACCACTTATTACTTGCGCACTGTAGGTGCGACGCACGCTGAAAAATCAACTGTGATGAATGGCCGCATGAATGCAGTTTCATCAGGTGGTCAATCAAGTCAGTCAGGCGCTGAAAGTGCAGTTCCTAAGGCGATGAGTGCTTTGGATGCCGCAGCTGCCGCCGCACAAATGCAACTTAGCAGCATGCCTGCAACTGACATTAGATTTTGTGGTGTCGATGATCCAACCTGCGAGTCGTGTCAGTAGTTAAAAACTTTTAAAATTCCTAATCAAAATTTTGAAAATATCGATGCGAATAACAGCACTAAACAACGATGTTTAAGCGCAACACTTTGCTATAGAAATTGAATGAACGCTTTCATTTTTTTTCTATAGCTTTCATAATCCACACATTGGAACAAATATGCTGACCTGGGACGACGAAGTTAAGCCCTCACTGCCGACAAAACAAAGCCGTGGTTTATCAACAAACCACATGGATGAACGTCCTCTTTTTTCGGCCACTATTCCTGCACAAACAGGTACGCCGCAATTGGCCATCCCGACACAAACACCGGTGACAAACCAAATTGGAACTCAAGTTGGTTCACCTAGCACCGCCTCCGTTTCAGACTCTGCTGCCGTGCCTGCTGTTCACAAACGCATCAATGCGGCAGACAAGCGCATCATCAATGGTCAAACGGACGTTAACCAATTGGTGCCCTTCAAATACAAGTGGGCTTGGGAGAAATACTTAGCTACGTGTGCTAACCATTGGATGCCGCAAGAGGTCAACATGACACGCGACATTGCTTTGTGGAAAAGTCCTAATGGGCTGACAGAAGACGAGCGCCGGTTGGTAAAACGAAATCTGGGCTTCTTTGTGACGGCGGATTCTTTGGCTGCCAACAACATTGTGCTGGGCACTTACCGCCACATTACAGCACCAGAATGCCGCCAGTTTTTGCTGCGCCAGGCGTTCGAGGAAGCGATTCACACCCATGCTTACCAATACATCACAGAATCTTTGGGGTTGGATGAGGCTGAGATTTTCAACGCGTATAACGAAGTGCAGTCAATTCGCGACAAAGACCAGTTTCTGATTCCTTTTATCGATGCTATTAGCGACCCTAATTTCAAAACTGGTACACACGAAGCTGATCAAACCTTGTTGAAATCGTTGATTGTGTTTGCCTGCTTGATGGAGGGTTTGTTCTTTTACGTGGGCTTCACACAAATCTTGGCCTTGGGTCGTCAAAACAAAATGACAGGTGCTGCTGAGCAGTACCAATACATTTTGCGTGATGAATCTATGCACTGCAATTTCGGTATTGATTTGATCAATCAGCTCAAGATGGAAAACCCAGGTTTATGGACACCAGAGTTTAGAGCTGAAATCAAAGCGCTATTTTTGAAAGCCGTTGAGTTGGAATACCGCTATGCAGAAGACACCATGCCGCGTGGCGTGTTAGGCATGAATGCTTCCATGTTTAAAGGTTATCTGCGTTACATTGCTAACCGCCGTGCGGTACAGATTGGTTTGGAGACGCTGTTCCCGAACGAAGAAAATCCGTTCCCGTGGATGAGCGAAATGATTGACTTGAAGAAAGAGCGTAACTTTTTTGAAACCCGTGTGATTGAATACCAATCAGGCGGCGCGCTCTCTTGGGACTAAATGATTTGGAACTTGAAGTTTGAGGTGATTGTAGAAACATGCATGCATGACTGATTTGGCCGAAGAGCTGAGCTGTCTTGTATGCTTACCCTGTTCATGCTGCTGCAGCGCACGAAGGTGCGATGCAACAACATGAATCGCTTTGTGCATAAAAATACAAGCACAAAGTGCTCTTTGACATGTAAACAAGGAGAAAATAATGGCAACTGCGAAAAAACCGGCCGCAAAAAAGGCCCCTGCGAAGAAAGCTGCTCCAGCGAAAAAAGCTGTAGCTAAGAAAGCCGCTCCAGCGAAAAAAGCTGTAGCTAAGAAAGCCCCGGCTAAAAAAGTCGTCGCTAAAAAAGCGCCTGCTAAAAAGGCCGCTCCAGCGAAAAAAGCTGTAGCTAAGAAAGCCCCGGCTAAAAAAGTCGTCGCTAAAAAAGCGCCTGCTAAAAAGGCCGCTCCAGCGAAAAAAGCTGTAGCTAAAAAAGCCCCGGCAAAAAAAGCCGTAGCTAAGAAAGCACCAGCCAAGAAAGCTGCTGCTAAAAAGCCTGCTGCTAAAAAAGCCAAGGTGCCAGCCAAGAAAGCCGCGAAAACACCCGCTGCCGCCAAACCTGCCCCTGCACCTGCCTCTGCAGCTCAAACAACCTTGAGCCCGCAAGCTGCTTGGCCTTTTCCGACCGCGAAAAAGCCTTGATGCAGATAAGTCAGCTGACTTAGAGCTTCGCTTTAAGCCGTTGTACTATCAACCCGGTGTTGCAAAGCATCGGGTTTTTTATTGTTCAAAATTTTCATGGAAATAAAAATTGCCGTCAATCTGCTACTATTTTAATAGCAAATAAATTAATAAATACGCCGGCTAGATGCTAAATTCTCTCAAATTCAGCTGGTAATTCTGACCGCCACGTTGTGCAATCTTGATGGCACCCAATTGGTTACCCAGCTTGGCGCATTGAGCCAGTGGCCAGCCTTTTTCCAAACCGAACAAGAGCGCACCACGAAAGGCATCGCCACAACCAGTGGGGTCAACCACACTGCTGGCAACCACGGGCGCGACGACGGTTTTCTCGCCATCCACCCACACTTCACAGCCATGCTCGCCTAAAGTAACGATCAAACCTTGTACTTTTTTTGAAATCTCTGCGCTGCTGAGTCCTGTACGGTCACTCAACATCTTGCCTTCGTAATCGTTCACAGTGACCCAAGTTGCCAAATCGATGAAATGCGCTAAATCTTTGCCATCAAACATCGGCAAACCTTGGCCTGGGTCAAACACAAAGGGAATGCCAGCGGCATGGAATTGCTCCGCATGCTCTAACATTGCGTCGCGGCCATCGGGTGAAACAATGCCAATTTTGATGTCAGCGCGTGGTGTTACTTTGGTGATGTGCGCTTGCATCATCGCGCCAGGATGAAAGGCGGTGATTTGGTTGTTGTTGGTATCCGTCATGATCATGGCTTGCGCTGTGTAGGTGTCGCTCACCTCACGGACAAACTCTGTGCTCATACCCAAAGCAGTGATGCGCTTGGCATAGTCTGCGCCATCGCTGCCTACGGTTGCCATGATTAACGGTGTACCACCCAATTGCTTCAAGGCATAGGCAATATTGCCTGCACATCCGCCAAATTCACGTCGCAGCGTTGGTACAAAAAACGACACATTCAAGTTGTGAATTTGATCGGGAAGGATTTGATCGGCAAACTTGCCTTCAAAATTCATGATGCTGTCAAAGGCTAAAGAGCCACAAATTATTGCTGCCATATATGTTTAGGTCTCAAGTTACGTTATAAATTAATGCTTAAAAATTGGCTGTCATGGGTAAAAAAGCAAAACCCGGTAGCCAGAAACAAGTGGCATGACTGGTTTAGTCGTTACTGCCAACGTTATATCACCTGTCCAATCAGCGTTGGCCGCAAGTGTAGCGCCATTGAATCCTAGCTCTTTTGCTAACAACACACGCCGTATAACCGGTTTATCGCCAGCTTCGGTCAGCGTTAATTCAACGGCTGGCATTGCCAAAGGTAAATCTGAATTATTTTTTAGAGTGATTTTGAGTGCAAAAACATCTGCTTGTGCAGGGTCTACGGCGACGGCGAGCGCTTTTTGAAAGCTTGAACTGTCGATTTTATAAGCGTCAATATTTCTAAAGGGTTCAATCTTGCAGCCAATGGCTTGGCAAACGGACTCAAAACTTGATGCAAGTGGTGGATGAGCAGCAACCAAGTGGTTACGTTGACTAAACACAACCTGGACAAATAGCAAACTTACTAAAGCAACACATGCCGCGCGCAGACTGGTGATGACTTTGCTTTGCTGCCAAAAAGCTTTGTTTTTTGCAACACGGACGAATGTAAGATCCGTTTCAAGCTTATCTTTAGTTGGTAATAAATCGTCGATAGCCGGCGTATTTACTGCCTCAGCAGTTATATTTTTAGGAGTAATTTCAGCATTTTTGGCGATGACAGTTTTGCTTTGTACAGATGCTTTTGAAGGGCTGGATTGCGGCCATGAGTTAGCATTATCAGACGCTGCAGCGTGCGCGGCAGCATCGAAAACCTCAGCGCAACGACCACAGCGCACCCAGCCTTTTGATACCTTGAGCTGATCAGGTACGATTTTAAAAACCGTATCGCAGGCTGGGCAACGTGTTTTTAAACTCATAAAAAGCTACTGCGTGGATACAACTACAGTGTAGCGGTCATCAATATCCAGCCATCTTCCGTGTCTGATACGGTCAGTTTGCAATACGGCGCATAGGCTAATTTCAGCTCTTCTTCTTGCCGCGCCAAGATACCGGCCAAAACCAAAGAGCCGTCTTTTTCAACACGGGCACACAAAAGCGGTGCCAATACTTTGAGCGGCGATGCCAAAATATTGGCTAAAACAGTTTGATAGTGACCACTGACTTTGTCAGGAAGCCCTGTTTTCAATGTGACATGGTTAGCATCCGCATTGAGCAATGTTGATTCGACCGCTGCAGGGTCAATATCTACAGCATCGATATCAACTGCGCCAAACTTGGCGGCACCAATCGCCAAAATGCCAGAACCACAACCGTAGTCAAGCACGCGTTTGAATTGGTTGGCTGCGTCTTGCTGTTTGGCAATCCACTTCAAGCACATGCGCGTGGTTGGGTGTGTGCCTGTGCCAAAAGCCAAGCCAGGGTCAAGCCGAATCACTTGTTTCGCAGCCGCTGGCGGCTCGTGCCAAGTTGGCACAATCCAAAACTCAGGTGTGATTTCAACAGGCGCAAACTGCGATTGCGTCAAACGCACCCAGTCTTGGTCCACAAGTGCAACAACGCCCAAGAGTGAACAAGCTCCAAAGAAGTCTTGCGCTGCCAACAATTGCTCTGATTCGCGTGCCTGTGCTTCTGTATGGAACAGCGCAGTAACACGGCTACGTTGCCACCCACCTTTGGGAGGTGGCATGTCGGGCTCGCCAAACAAGGCTTGCTCCGCATCGGTTGCTGCATCGGCATCTTCTACCGACACGCTGAGTGCGTCTAGTGCTTCAAGCGCCTCGCTCAGCTCATCAATATGTGCCTCAGGGCACATGATTTTCAGTTCATACATGGATGTGTGCGGTGAGTGAAGAGGTCAGACTTAGCGTTTATGCTGTAACAACCACTCTTCAAGGTAATGGATATTGGTGCCACCCGTCATGAATTTGGCGTCTACCATCAAATCACGGTGAAGTGCGATATTGGTGTTGATGCCTTCCACCAGTGTTTCGGCCAAAGCAGTGCGCATACGTGCAATCGCTTGATCGCGAGTATCGCCGTGCGTGATGATTTTGCCGATCATGCTGTCGTAGTTTGGCGGTACAAAATAGTTGGTGTAAACGTGTGAATCTACGCGTACGCCAGGCCCACCCGGTGCGTGCCACATGGTGATGCGGCCTGGCGAGGGGATGAATTTGTACGGATCTTCCGCGTTGATGCGGCACTCAATCGCGTGGCCACGCATTTCAACTTGCTTTTGGGTGAACGGCAGTTTTTCGCCCGCAGCCACCATGATTTGCGTCTTCACAATATCAATACCAGTCACCATTTCGGTGATGGTGTGCTCTACTTGCACGCGGGTGTTCATCTCAATGAAATAAAACTCACCGTTTTCAAATAAAAACTCAAACGTGCCGGCGCCACGATAACCAATCTTTTTACAAGCAGCAACGCAGCGTTCACCAATGCGGTCAATCAACTTGCGCGGAATGCCCGGCGCAGGCGCCTCTTCGATGATTTTCTGGTGTCGGCGCTGCATCGAGCAGTCGCGGTCACCTAAGTAAACAGCATTTTTATGCTTGTCCGTCAAAATTTGAATTTCAACATGGCGCGGGTTTTGCAGGAATTTTTCCATGTAAACCGCTGGGTTGTTGAAAGCTGCGCCGGCCTCGGCCTTAGTCATTTGCACCGCATTGATCAACGCCGCTTCGGTATGCACCACGCGCATACCACGCCCGCCGCCGCCGCCAGCAGCTTTGATGATGACGGGATAGCCGACTGATTTTGCAATCCGGCGCACCATGGCTGGGTCATCAGGTAATTCGCCTTCAGAGCCTGGTACACAAGGCACGCCCGCTTTGATCATAGCTTGCTTGGCGGACACTTTGTCGCCCATGATGCGGATAGATTCGGCAGTGGGGCCAATGAATTGGAAGCCACTTTTCTCGACGCGCTCAGCAAAATTGGCGTTTTCGCTCAAAAAACCGTATCCGGGGTGAATCGCTTCAGAGTCAGTCACTTCTGCCGCAGAAATAATCGCCGGCATGTTGAGGTAACTTTGGGCAGACGCCGCCGGGCCAATGCAAACGGCTTCATCGGCTAATTTGACGTATTTAGCGTCTTTATCAGCTTCAGAGTAAACCATCACCGCTTTGACGCCCAGTTCACGGCAGGCGCGCTGGATTCGCAGGGCGATCTCGCCACGGTTAGCGATCAGGATTTTTTTGAACATATTAGGAAATTACCACCATCGGTTGACCGTACTCAATCGCTTGACCGTTTTCGCACAAAATTTGCGTCACAGTACCAGACATGTCGGCTTCAATTTCATTCAAAATCTTCATCGCTTCAATAATGCAAACGGTGTCACCCACTTTAACAACATCGCCAATTTCCACGAATGACTTGGCACCAGGGCTGGAAGCGCGGTAAAAAGTGCCCACCATCGGAGATTTAACACTGTGGCCGACAGCAACTGGCTCAGCCGCTGGGATCGGAGCAGCTTCGATGGCAGAACTTGTGGGTGCTGCCGTATATTGCACAGGCATTGACTGCTGTTGAGGGGCGTGCCCCATAACGTTTTGCACATAGGGTGCTCCACCGTTTCCAGCGCCGCCTTTTACGATACGTACCGTACCTTCGGCTTCCGTGATTTCTAATTCTGTGACGTTGGAGTCAGATACCAAGTCGATCAAAGTTTTGAGTTTGCGTAAATCCATGCCGATGTGCCTCGTGTTTTTCTTGAAAATTGCAATTTAACCTAAAAATGACTTAAATGTCATCATTGGCGGCTAATTTTCTTTAATTTAAATCAATTAACGTTAATTTTATAAATGTAGATGCTGGATGCTGATGGCTTACTGCACTGCAGCGAGCCAAGTTTTCAAATCATCTTCACTCAATTTCCCCATTTTACGCTGCATCACGCGTCCATCGGCTGCCAGCATGACAGAAAATGGTAAGCCACCAGCGAGGTTGCCCCAAGATTTGCTCAGCGCAATACCTGATAAATCGGTGATGCCAATCGGAAAAGTAAGCGGCAATTTCTGCAAAAAAGCTCGCACAGCCTCAAGCTTATCCGCTGCTAATCCGACAATTTGCACGCTTTTAGCCGTATTTTCTCGGTAAAAGCGCTCTAATAACGGCAATTCTTCCACGCAGGGCGGACACCACGTTGCCCAAAAATTAATCAATAAAGGTTTGCCTTTGAATGATTGCATGGCTAGTTTGCCACTATCTGGTGCATCAAATTGCATCTGCCAAATGTCGCTTAAACCGCCAACAGAAGGCTCTTCAAGTGTGTTTTTCCAATAAGCAGCACCAGCGCCTGCAAGTGCTGCTGCAGCGCCTATGCCTATGGTCAAAACCTGCCGCCTCTGTACGGGTGTTTTAGTTGAGTCGTTCATAAAAGTTGGGCCACATCCGCTATATCTCCACGCGGTTTTCGTCCTTGGTTATCTGGTTTGAGTGCACCGCGCAGATCATCATAGTCATAAATCATCAAATGCACACCAATCTCGGTACTTAAGGCTTTGCACGGTGCGTGGATGCTTAAGGCTTCAACCATCCCGCCATCAAAGCCTTTGATTGATCTCGCCATGTAGTCCGCTCTGTGGTCAATCAAGGCAATTTCAGCAGATTTTGGGTCATCACAAAAGAGTGCAATATAGATGTCCGACAGCTTGGTTGCCGTGCCATGCCAGACCGAGCCCCCTAAATACGGTCTGAAATCAGCCATGCGCTGCATCCACAAAAGGGCTAGCTCGCGCAGTGCAGCAAGTTCTAAGGGCTGCGTATCGACGCAAAACAGGGCTATGTAGTCGCGCACTTGCGCTTCCACTTCGTCGTGGCTGGGTAACTGCGTCCTAGCGGGCAAACCCAGTTGCTTCACGGCTCGCAGTTTGGCGGCGCCATAGTCCAAACCTTCTTCAACCACCAAACTGGCGGCTGAAATGGCGATTTCTGAGGCCAAATTGCCAGCGATAATAGAGTCATGCATATTCATATTTTAGGCATTTGTGGCACGTTTATGGGCGGTATTGCGGCATTAGCCCGCGAAGCGGGTCATAAAGTCACCGGTTGCGACGCGGGCGTTTACCCACCTATGAGTGACCAGCTTCGCGCTTTGGACATTGATTTGATTGAAGGCTTTGGCGCAGACCAATTGGCGCTAAAGCCTGATGTTTTCGTCATCGGCAACGTCGTTAGCCGCGCTCATCATGCCGACGGCACACCGAAATTCCCGCTTATGGAAGCGATTTTGGACGCTGGCTTGCCCTACATCAGCGGCCCGCAGTGGCTAGCTGAAAACGTTTTGCAAGGTCGCCATGTGCTGGCAGTGGCAGGTACGCACGGTAAAACGACGACAACGTCGATGCTGACGTGGATATTAGAGTGCGCGGGGCTAAAGCCAGGGTTTTTGGTGGGTGGCGTGCCTTTGAACTTTGGCGTTTCAGCGCGTTTAGGAGGAAAGAACGAACGCAGTGCAGAGCCGCCTCAAGCAAGTTCAGCCCCCTCGGGGGGCAGCGCAGCACACGAAGTGGCAAGCGTGGGGGATAGCTACTTTGTCATTGAGGCGGACGAATACGACACCGCCTTCTTCGACAAACGCAGTAAATTCGTCCATTACCGCCCTAGAACCGCAGTTTTGAACAATTTAGAGTTTGACCACGCTGATATTTTTGATAATTTGGCAGCGATTGAGCGCCAGTTCCACCACTTAGTACGAACCGTTCCCGCGTCAGGCCGCGTGGTTTACAACGGTGCTGAGGCCAGTTTGCAGCGCGTTTTGGACATGGGCTGCTGGAGCGAGCGGGTTATCTTTGGTGAAAATGCTGCTTCTACAGCTAACTGGCGCGCAGAAGGCAGCCCAGATGACTTCAAGGTGCTATTAAATCAAGAGCTGCTTGGGCAAGTAATATGGCGGCTGCAGGGTGTTCATAATCAAAATAACGCCCTAGCGGCGATAGCGGCTGCACAGCACGTCGGTGTCTCTCCTCAAGTCGCAGCGCAAGCGCTGGCTAGCTTTGAAAACGTCAAACGCCGCATGGAAGTGCGCGGAACGGTAGCCGGTGTGACGGTGTATGACGATTTTGCGCATCACCCAAGCGCGATTGCGACGACCTTGGATGGTTTGAAGCAGCAGTTAGCGAAATTGGGCTCTAAAAGTCGAATTCTTGCCGTTGTTGAACCCCGCAGCAACACCATGAAGCTGGGCACCATGAAAGCGCAATTGGCCGACAGCTTGAAAGACGCAGATTTGGTGTTTTGCCACAGCGGTGGTTTAGGCTGGGAACCTCGTGAACCCTTGGCTGTTATGGGTAAACGTGCGCAAGTGGCTGATTCTATTGATGAATTGCTGAGCCAAATCATGCAAGCGGTGCAAGCGGGCGACACCATTGTGTGCATGAGTAACGGTGGTTTTGGGGGCATTCATGGCAGGTTATTGGCAGCTTTGCAGTCAAAAGTAGGCTAATCACCCCGTTAACAAGCTAAAACTAAGTAAAGATGTGTTTAATCATGCAACCATGAAGCACCTCATTCTCAACGCAGACGACTTCGCTTTCAACGCAGCCGTCTCGCGTGGTATCGTTACTTTGGCGCAACAAGGGCGGATGACTGCTACCAGCGCTATGACGCTGTCTCCGCGTTGGGCGAAAGACGCGCCTGCTTTGGCAGAGTTGCGCGGACAAATTGACGTTGGTTTGCATTTGGATTGGACCAGCCCCTTTGCCATTGAGGCTGGGCATGGCCGCGGTTTGAAGCGCGCGATGCTGACAGCGGTTTTAGGGGGCTACAGCCAAACAAAAGCGCGGGATGTGATTGAACGGCAGCTCGACGCTTTTGAGCAGGTCTGGCAAGCGCCACCCAGTCATATCGACGGGCACCAACATGTGCATCAATTCAAAGGTATTCGTGATGCCTTGGTGGACATCATGACGAAGCGCTACAAAGGCGTGGCCATCGATCAAAAGCCTTATTTGCGTATTTCTCGAGGTACTTCAAAAGGTGCTTTTGGTTGGATGAATGTGAAGGCCAAAGTGATTGCGGCGTTGAATTCAAATGCCATTAAAAATATAGCAGTTAAGGCAAGTATTGCACAGGCTAGAGGCCTATTTGGCATCTATAATTTTGAAGGTTCGGAATCCGATTTTGGCAGGTTGATGGCGCAGTGGTTGAGTCAAGCGCCCGATCACAGCATCATCATGTGCCATCCTGCAAACGGCGCAATAGATGCTTTAGATGCTGACGACGGCATCGCGCAAGCACGGCAACGGGAGTTCAATTACTTGTCTAGCGATGCATTTGCGCAGGCTTTGTCGCACGCCAGTGTTGACCTGAAAAAATCAATTCCGATAAATTTAATTTCGATGAAAGGCCCAAAAGCGGCTTAAAAGATAAGTTTGTCCACCTGCAAGTGCAAATCCACAAAACAAAGCTAACCAATTTGGCCAACCGAGTATACGAATGGCTAGACTAAAAACGATCTCATTGCAGATAAATCCCGCGATGGACGTGATTACAAATCGCCGCAAACTTTGCTGTACGGAGCTGGTGGTGTCGCTGAAACTTAGGTTTCTGTGTCCCATGAAACTGACTGAAAAAGCCACACAAAACGCTAAAAAATTGGCTATTTCGGGCAAAACGGACGGAAAAAAATGCTCAATCAGGAAGAAAACGGCTAAATGCGTGAGGCCCGCTGCTGCTGCCACCCCGAAAAACCACAAACCAGAGCTCATGGTTGAACGCTCATGGCTGATCTAAGCCCTTGCCAATCCTTGAGCGCAGCAAATAAGTAGGCCGTTGTTTGACTTCTTCGTAAATACGTCCCACATACTCAGCCAAAATGCCGATGGACAAGAGCTGAATGCCGCTTAAAAACATCATGCCAACCACAATGGTGGCGTAGCCTGGCGTGTCCGCACCAAACCAAAAGTAATCAAAAACAACCCATGCGCCATAGCCAAGTGCCGCAATGGATAAGAACAGCCCGAGATAGCTGACAAGGCGCAAGGGGGCAATTGAAAAAGCCAGCAAACCCGTGACAGCCAATGACAAAGCGCCTCGAAATCCATAATTAGATTGCCCATCCTCGCGCGGTAGCGGTTCGTAATCTATGGCGGTGCTGTTGAACCCGACCCAAGCGTACAAGCCCTTCATGAAACGATTTCGTTCAGGCAATTGTTGAAGTGCTTGTACAACGTTACGGCCCATCAGCCTGAAATCTCCAGCGTTGGCCGGGATTTTTACGCGGCTGCGCCAGTTGATAAGCTTGTAAAACACGCTGGTAAAAGCGATATGCAGTTTTGATTGGTCAAGCCGCGTCTTGCGAACGGCATAAACAACGTCAACACCCTGTTCCCATTTTCGTAGCATTTCAGGTAATAAATCAACTGGGTGCTGGCCATCAGCATCCAAAATGAAAATGACATCACCGTTTGACGTTTCTAAACCAGCAGTTAAAGCAGGTTCTTTGCCGAAATTACGGGACAAATTCAACGCAACGACTTGTGGGTATTTGTTGCACAAATCCGCCATGACTTGTTCTGTCGCGTCACGGCTGCCATCATTGACGATGATCAGTTCAACCTGTTGCGACAACTGTCCCAATGCAGCCAGAACACGGGGTACGACAAGACCTAAATTGCCCGCTTCGTTATAAGCGGGCATCACGCATGATATAGATGCAGCAGTTCGTTGGTTGGCGATGGTTGAGGCGGTCATGTCTGTATTATGTGTGAAGACAATTTGGTTTCGGCTGGCATTTCAGGTATCAAGGCATTTTTTGTAGTGAACTGCTGACGATCTGCAGGTCACCTTTTGCTAGGTAAAACGTTCTTATTTCAAATGGCTTACCTGCATCTTGGGATTCAATAGTGAAAATGCCTTCTAAGCGCTGAATTTTCCCTTCAGTACCAACGAGTTTTCCAGACTTTAGTATTTTTTCGTTTTCTAAGACTATTTCCCAGTTGCCGGTATGCGATTCTGAGGAAATATTGCTCGAATAACTAATTGAATAGCTGTAGTCACCTTTTGGCAAAGAAAGAAAAGGTCCAAAGCTAAGCCACCCTGGCTCGATGGCTGACCGCGGTACTAGACGTTGATCTAAGCCTTTGCCCAACGGTTTACCAATGACAGTGCTGTATTCCGTCACGCCCCATTGTCGGCCGTTGGTTATCATCGTGATTGGACTGGTAATGGGCGCAAGACTGTTCCAAAACTCTGCTGAGCTGCCCGGCAGACAAATCATGTCATCAATGCGGCGCACACATTCGCCCCGCTTCATGGCCTGCTCAAAAGGCGCGGGCAGTTCAAATCCTGGCGTGAATGGCGCATTCGCATAGACAGCACTTGAGAGCACGTACAAGTGGCGCGGCAAAAAAGGCTGGTTGATGGCTAGCTTATCTGCATTGCAGTTTAAATTGCTTCGTGCCACGTAGCCTGAATTCAGCAGTTTCCCGTAATACCCCGCCATTTGCATCACCCATATGTAATGCTGGTAATGCGGGTGCGCGCACTGGTAGGTGGGATACATGACCAATTTATCCACTTGAGCCATCACAGGTGCCCAGTCAGTAAAATTCACCTTGCTAGGCTTGAGCGCTTCAGTTCTAATTCTGTCTAGCCACGGTTTAACATCTTTGACTTGAAGAACAAGTGCTGTTGTTAATAAACAAGTGACAGCCAATGTGGGCAAAAAAGTTCGTTTTTTCAGCAGGCTGGCGAGGGTAACAAATAGAGTCAACAGGCTGGCAAGCCAAAAAAACCGACCGGAGGCGCGGAAAGTTCCGGTTATAAAGTTCATCCAAGCTGGCAGTGGATACGAAAAGATCTCTGTTCCAGCATATCGCACGCGGTTAGACAAAGCGTACAAGATAAATCCGCAAACCAAAAGAAGCAGCGCTGGGTATTTTTTGGGAAGCGCCATGAAAGCTTTGCCATTGAAAACCAGGGCAAACGGCACTAAAAGTAGCAAGCCAGCCCCAAGATAATTGAATCCTTCGTGGTAGGGGAATTCGTAAACCGGTCCGATACCGCAGTTAATGAGTTTTCCACCACCACAAAAAGGGTGTTTTAAATCTAAGAAAAAGAAATCCCCAAAACCTGCAAGTGGCGCTTTGCGGTCTAAGTACCCCAGAACCCACATCGTGAGCCCCAAGGCGAGTCCAAAAATTACCAACCGCTTGAGTTGTATGAGCCAAGATTCACCTTTCACGATTTGGTCAACCATGAAAGCCACAAACAAGCCTGAAACGAAAGGTAAAAAATAAGGATGAATCGTCAAGGCAACCAAGCTCAAAGCTATGAATGCAAAACTTGTCGTGTTACTAGACCATGTTTTGTTAGCGCCATAAAAATAGAAGGCTAATGCAAAAATAATGATGCTTTGCATCATTAACGCTGCATGGTGGTATCGAGCATGAAGCACTGGCCAAGTCAGTGCAAAACCAACCGAAACAACCAGCGCAAACAGGCTTTTTGCACCCAATGCGCGCATCAGCATCACCGCAGACACGGCTTGAGCGACGAAAACCAAGCCCATCCACCATCCAAAGTAATGGAAATGTTCGGGAAACCAACTGGGGAAAAGTGTCAGCAATGTTTTGAAAATAAGCGCCATCAACGGAATGCTGTCTGTCAACGCGATGGATACACCTTCAGGATGGTTAAGCCGTGCCGTGTGAAGCAGTGGAAAGTACCAGCTATCACGGGAGTAATACCACCAGCCTGAAACGTGCTGGGCAATGTCGCCATGATCAAAAATGACGCTGTTTCCAATCAAAAAAGCCCAAGGGAACAGATAAGCGACAAAGCAGCAACCTATGACTGTTGCCAAAAGATAGCTACCAAATTTCGGAATATCGCTCCAGAAAATATTGGTTACCTGCGTCAGAAAAGTTGAGCGAGATTTCATGGTTTTCAAGGGATTTTGCGTACAGAACTGTTGATAACTTGCAAATCGCCTTGGGCTAAAAAGAACGTTCTCAACTCAAAAGATTTGCCCACGTCTTGTGGTTCGATAACGAAGACGCCTTCAATGCGATTGGCTTTGCCTTGTGATCCCATGATCTTTCCGTTGCCCAATTTTTTCTCGTTATCTAAAACAACATCCCAGTTGCCCACATGGGCGTTAGGTGACGATTTACTGGCATATTCAATGTCAAAACGGTACTTGCCAACAGGTAGAGAAATGCCGAGCCCGAAGCTTAACCAACCAGCCTTTACGCTATCTATAGGTATGAGTCGTCGCTCGCTCTGCATGTTGATAACTTGCCCTACGTGGGTATTTAATTCAGCCGCGCCCCACTGCCGACCATCGGGAATATGTTTAATGGGGCTGGTTTCAAGATTAATTCCTTGCCAAAATTCAGGTGTACTCCCAGGTAAGCACACCATCTCTGTTAATCGGCGAACGCATTCGCCTTTGTTCATGGCTTGTTGAAACGGCGCAGGAAAAGTAAATTCTGGCGTGA
The DNA here is from genome assembly GCA_013298945.1 of Polaromonas sp. Classification (GTDB taxonomy): domain Bacteria; phylum Pseudomonadota; class Gammaproteobacteria; order Burkholderiales; family Burkholderiaceae_C; genus Aalborgiella. The sequence continues at coordinate 23,229 of JAAFJR010000009.1, read as the reverse complement.
ATGGGTAATTGGCATAGGGGCCGTTCGACATGATGTACAGATGCCTCTCCTGGAAAGGCTGCTGTATGGCAATATTGTCATCATCACAGCTCTTGTTGCCCCGAGCCGTATAGCCAGAATTGATCAATTTCCCATAATAGCCGGCCAATTGCATGACCCAAATATTGTGCAAATAGTGAAGCGGTGGGCATTCGTGAATGGGGTAGCTGACAATTTTGTCTGTTTTTGCCATCACAGGTGCCCAATCTGCGAAATTTAACTGGCTAGGTTTTCTGGCTTCATCGTGTATGCGAGTCAGCCAAGGTTTTACATCTTTGACTTGCAACACCAAAGCAGTTGTCAACAATAATGACACTAACCAAGCTTGTTTCTTTAACAAGCTTGCCAAAGAAATAAACAAGATGAAAATGCCGACTGGCCAAAAAAAGCGGCCAGCTGCGCGAAAGGTGCCTGTTAAACCTTCGGTCCAGACAGGCAGATCAAACGAAAACAAAATAACATCATTGACGTGCACGTGATTGGTCAGGGCGTACACCAAAAATCCCACCAAAAGAAGGCTAAACGCAGGGTATATTTTGGGGAAAGCCAAAACTGAACGCCAATTCCAAACCGCTGCTACGGGAATCAGTAACAATAAACCCGCGCCTAAATAATTAAACCCCTCGTGATATGGAAAGTCGTACACAGGGCCTGTACCACAAGTGATTAGCTTACCGCCGCCGCAAAATGGCGTTGTTAGGTCTAGATAGAAATTCGTACCGTAGCCATAGTTGGCAAATGAAGCGCGACCTGTGTAGCCTAACAACAAAATCGCACAAATTAAAAGAATGAGTAAAACCGACAAGCGCTTCAATTGCCTGAACCAAGATTCACCTTGAATGGCTTGATCAGTCAAAAAAGCTGTAAAAAACCCGGCTGTAAAAGGTAAAAAGTAAGGGTGGACAGTTAATGCAGCTAAATTCAGTCCGACAAATGCAAAGCTGACCGTGCTGCTAGACCACGTTTTTTGTCTGCCCAAAAAGTACAAAGCGATGGCGTAAATGATGATGCTTTGCATCATCAGCGCGGGGTGGTGGTAGCGCGCGTGTATGACAGGCCAAGTCAGCGCAAAACCAACTGAAATAAGTACCGCAAACAGGCTTTTCGCACCCAAAGCCCGCATCAAAAAAGTGGCTGCTACCGATTGACTGACAAACACCAAACCTATCCACAAGCCTACATAGTGAAAATGTTCTGGGAGCAAACTTGGAAACAGCGTTATCAACACCTTAAAAGGCAGTGCTAACAGGGGAATACTGTCTGTGTAGGCAATGCTGACGCCCGTGGGGTGGTCTAAGCGTGTGGTGTGCAGCAGCGGAAAATGCCAACTATCGCGAGCGTAATACCACCAGCCAGAAACGTGTTGCGCAATATCACCGTAGTCAAAAACGGTGCTGTTTCCCATAACAAAAGACAGGGGAAACTGGTAAGCTACAAAGCCACAAGCAATCGCTATAGCTAAATAGTAAGCTGTAAAAGCTGACAAATTCGATAAATACCGAGATTGCAAATCCACCACCCACATGAAGATAGGATGGGCAAATGGGTGTTTGGCTTGCATTATTTGACGATATGTACCTGTATTAAAATAGTTTTACTGACATTTTACGAAAAAGGCAAAGCGCTTTGAAAAGCCTAGCAACGAATATGGGGTTGGACCCAGCACACTCAACTGCGCTTCCGAGCGCTGATTTTTGGTCTGGCAAGAGCGTGTTGTTGACGGGGCATACCGGTTTTAAAGGTGCCTGGTTGGCGCAGTGGCTGGTTTCTATGGGCGCTAAAGTAACGGCAGTAGCCTTAGCACCCAATACCGAGCCGAATATATTCACGTTGGCGCAAGTGAGTACTCACCTTGCCCACCACGAGCTTGATATTTGCGATGCGTCCAAAATTGCCACCTTTGTACAGCAAGTGCAGCCCGAAATTGTGTTGCACTTGGCTGCACAAGCCTTGGTTCGAGAGTCTTACGGCGACCCCTTGCGCACATTTTCAGTCAATGTCATGGGCACAGCCAATGTATTAGATGCTTTGAGGCACTGCGACTGCGTGCGCAGTATTGTCGTGGTCACTACCGACAAGGTTTACGCTAATCAAGAATGGACTTGGCCCTACCGCGAAACCGACCGCTTGGGTGGGCATGACCCCTATAGCGCCAGCAAAGCGGGTACAGAAATTGTGGTTGCCAGCTACCGGTCATCTTTTTTTGCCGCCAAAGGTGTGACCGTCGCCACAGCGCGAGCAGGTAATGTGATTGGTGGTGGCGATTGGAGCGCCGATCGCATCATTCCTGATGCTGTGCGCGCTTGGTCTGCAAACGAAACTTTGCAAGTGCGCCGACCGCAAGCCGTGCGCCCCTGGCAGCATGTGATTGAACCGCTGTGCGCCTATTTGGTCCTAGCAGAGCGTGCTTGGAACGACGACGCCGTTGCAAAAGCATGGAATTTCGGCCCGCAAACGCACGAAGCTGCGACCGTGCGCGAAGTTGTCGGCATGGCACAAACCGCTTTTGGCCAAGGACAAGTACAGTGGGGTGATGGCAAAGAAGGGCCGCACGAAGCGGGGCTGCTGATGTTGGACACTTCGTTAGCAAAATCGCAGTTGGGCGTGCAATCGGTCTTTCCCTTGAAAGACGCCATTGGCATGACGATGCGTTGGTACCGTGATTTACAAGCTGGGCAAACTGCTGCTGCGCTGTGCGAGCGTGATATTGCTTACTTCATCAAGCAAGCCAAAAAGAATGGCTGAGCGTTTTGAGGTTAAAGCCGGCAAGCTCAAGGGTTTGCAAGTCATCACCCGCCAGCCGATTGTTGATGCGCGGGGCTGGTTTGAGCGTGTTTATTGTTTTGACACCTTTGCCCAATTAGGCATAGATAAAACAATTGCCCAAATCAACCGCTCGTTTACCGTACAAAAAGGAAGCGTGCGCGGCATGCATTTTCAAACCGCGTCTTTTGCGGAAACTAAATTTGTCAGCTGTCTTAGAGGCGAGGTGTTTGATGTCGCTGTTGATCTGCGCGCAGATTCACCCACTTTTTTGCAATGGCACGGTGAAGTTCTCTCGCAAAATAACCACCGCAGCCTCCTGATACCCGAAGGCTTTGCACACGGTTTCCAAACTTTGAGCGCTGAATGCGAAATGCTGTACCTGCATACCCAAAAATTTGACCCCACGTCTTCAAGCGGCATCAATCCGCTAGACACCAAGCTTGCCATCCATTGGCCTCTGCCAATCACTGAGATGTCAGAAGGCGACAGACATCGCCCCATGATGCTCCCCACTTTTGAAGGATTTTGAAGATGAAATGCCGCCACTGCGATGCTAATGTCACCCTGCCATTTGTTGATTTGGGTAGCTCGCCACCTTCCAACGCCTATTTGACACCCGTGCAACTACATGCGCCAGAAAGCTACTACCCGCTACGCGTGTTGGTGTGCGAAAGCTGCTGGCTAGTGCAAACCGAAGATTTTGCAGGCTTTGACGACATGTTTTCTGCGGAATATGCCTATTTCAGCTCATTCTCCAGCACTATGTTAGCGCACGTGAAGCGCTACAGTGAAGAAATGACAGCGCGTTTTGGTTTGACGGCCAGTAGCTGTGTGGTGGAAGTCGCCTCTAACGATGGCTACTTGCTTAAAAACTTCAAAGCGGCTGGTATCCCATGCTATGGCGTAGAGCCCACCGCCAGCACCGCCAAAGCCGCGCGAGAAATTGGTATTGAATCAATTGAAGAGTTTTTCGGAAAAAAATTGGCCAACCGTTTGGTGTCCGAAGGACGCCAAGCAGATTTAACCGCCGCCAACAACGTATTAGCGCATGTGCCAGACATCAATGACTTTGTCAGCGGTTTTACCCTGTTGCTAAAAGATCAAGGCGTTTCCACCTTTGAGTTTCCACATTTGTTGAATTTGGTCGACAAAGCCCAGTTTGACACGATTTACCATGAGCATTTCTCTTATCTGTCTTTAACGTCGGTTAACACCATTTTTCAAGCCAATGGTTTGAGTGTGTTTGACGTTGAAGAAATCGATACGCATGGCGGCAGTTTGCGGGTGTTTGCGCAAAAAAGAAGCACAGGCAAGCATGTTGTGACGCCGCGCGTTGCAGCTATGCTGGCGCGTGAAGCGGCTTTGGGCATGAAAACAGCGGCCTATTACGGGCAAACGCAGGCAGATGCTGTCAGAATTAAACGTGACTTGCTTCAATTTTTGCTAAAAGCGCAAGCAGAAGGCAAAACTGTAGCCGCGTACGGTGCTGCCGCCAAAGGCAATACTTTGCTGAACTATGCTGGCGTGCGTGATGATTTGGTGAAATTTGTGATTGATTTGAACCCCGCCAAGCAAAACAAATTCATGCCCGGCTCACGCATTCCGATGGTTGGGGCAGATGTTTTGGGCACCACTGCGCCAGACTACATGCTGATTTTGCCGTGGAATCTTGAGGCTGAGATCAAGGCGCAATTAGCGGCAAAGCATAAAGTCACTTGGCAGTACGTGATAGCTGTGCCTGAACTAAGAATCAGCTAAAACAAAGAGGCGTGTTGCGGTTTAGCTCACGTTTACACAAAAACCATAGTGGTACTGAGTAAAACGCTACTAGTCAGCTTAAAATCCAAGTTGCTATTCAATCAACCTTAATTTTTTGGAGTTTTCCGTGTTTAAAAGATTTGCTCAAATTTTGGCCTTGACTGTGCCCATGTTGTTAGTTGCTTGTAATTCAGGCACTACTAGCACCACTACTAGCGACGGAACCACAACAACTTCCGCAAGTTACACGGGCACATATACCGGTACAACAACAGGCGTAAATGGCGGCCCTACCACTATGGTTATTGCGGCTGATAAGTCTGTCAAAGGCACATTCACCATCAACAACCGTACCAACGATCAAGGCGTTCCCACCATTTACGAAGCCACTTTTGAGGGTAGCGTAGATAGCTCAGGCAAGATAAGCGTCAATTCCTTTTTAGAAGGTGCTTTGGTCATGATTTTCTCTGGCCAAATCGACGCTAACGGCTTATTGAAAGGCACTTATTACGAAGCCGCACACCCGAACGACCCTGCAAAGAGTGGTGCATTTACCTTGCAAGGTCCTAAAAACGGCTCAACCACAACGACGACGACATCTGGCGGATCTGCCAAGAGCTGCACAGGTTCTTACGTAGGCACCTACAGTGCGCCTGAGCGCGATGAGCGCATAGCTGCGCGTAATCGCTCGCTGGGTGACCGTGGCATTGCTGTAACTGGCAATGACGCAATCGATAACGCCAACGCTGGCGGCGGCGACCCAGATGGCGGCATTTGGATGGCGGGTAGCTTTCAATTTGAAACTGATGCGAATTGCAACGTCATCAAAGGAACAGATTTGGTTTTTTACACATACCAATACGACATAACAGGTACGATGAATAAGAGCGGCGCGTCTAATTTAACATGGTCTGGCCAAGGCTCTTCAGGTCAAATGGAGGTTTTTGTTGATGGAAATAACAATATCTCTGGTAGCCATTTCCACCCTGCGCCAGACACTTATGTGCGTGGCGTGTTGAGTGGCAAATTTACCCCTAATGGCAAAATCTAAGCCCTAGCGATCATTTTCTAAAAGCCCTGCAAGTGTTATCTTGTAGGGCTTTTTTTATTTCATTTTTCGGCTTTAAAAGTGAAATAATGATATAAATATAATAGCTACTTAGGTAATAAATACGCCGGCTACAGCGATATTTATGCTTTTTTTAGCAAATCACAAGCCTGTAGCGCTCTAGCAGCTTGTTTGATGGTCTCAAAGGGCAGTTTGGCGCGTTTGGCGATGTCTAGCAGGCTGTGCTGACCATCGGTCAAGTTCAGCGTCCAGAGCAATGCCATCTCAAAAGTGGGGCGATGAACCGTGGCACCCACATTGCCGTACAAGCCGCGTTTGCCCAGTCTAGGCTCGCATTTAGGGTTTTGGTTGACCAGCACCGCATCGTTTTCCAATACATCTAGCACCTGCATATACACCGCCAGTGATTCAGCAATGTGCTTACCTGAAACGAAGGACAAATCGTCCGCCGAGCTGTGGTACTGCGCAAACTTGCCGTGGGTAGAACGTGATAGGCTGCCAACAGCAAGGTTAAACCCCGGCGAGCAGTATTGCCGCTCGTCGTAGCCGTAGGGGAAAAAATCGATCAGGTTGAAACTTTCTTTTTCAGAAGTCAGCACATGCTTCGCTGCTCGGTCAATCAAAGCATCACCTTGCCGACTGGTTTTGTAGCTGAACTTCCCCGCATCGCCCACACAAACAACCACCAAGCCGTGCTTGATGTTCTTGGCTTTCGCCTCATTCAGCGCCAGCCAAGTGATAGAGCCAATCGTGCCGGGGATGAATAAAAAGCGATAGGTGTAGCGAGGTTTAGTACCCGAAGCCTTGATTTGCTCGATATGCCGCGCCAAATAGGTGGCCAGTGCAATGCCCGACAAGTTGTCGTTGCATAGCGAGGGGTGGCAGGTGTGGCAAGAAATCAACACTTCGTCCGTCGATTCACCTTTGATCACGTACTCACCGTAAGTCAGTGAGCCGTTTTGCAGCGTTGAATCAATCACCATCTCATATTCGCCACCATTATCTGTGGCAGCCAAAGCATCCAAATGGTTCTGGCTCAGGCAAAAGCCCCACTTTTCTTGGTAGTAAGTGGTGCGGTAGGGAATCCAGTCGGGCTGCTCGGGCAGGGTGGTCAGGTGCGGGCGCAACTGCTCAAGAGTCATACGTTGGTTCACAGGGGTGCTGTAGTTCAGCACATGCAGGTTGGATTTTTTGAAATCAATCACCCGAACGCCCGCGCTGTTTTTGATGTAAGCATCGCGAATCGCCCACTCTTTGGGTACTTCCCAGTCAAAAACCGCCGTGCCGCTGGGCACTTCGTTGATGGTGATAGGCAGCAGCTTTTGAATATGCGCCATGGTTTCCCGCACGCCCGGGCCGGTGATGCTGCGGCAAATCGGGTACAGCGTCTCCACGAGCTGGTACATCTGCTCGCCAAGAGGTGCGAAATCTAACTCGGGATCGTAAATATTGATCATGCGGCCAATTATTTTTAGTTGTTTTCAATTATTTTTTCATAGGGCGGATGTGCAAATCTGTCATTTCTGCAGTTTTGGGTAGCGCCAAGGCGCTCAACACCATCTGTGCCACGTCATCAGGCTGCATCAAGTTCTCTGCGTCATACGGTTTACCAGCCAACTCGTGCGCACGCTTCTGCATCACCGAGGCCGTTTTTCCGGGGTAAACGCTCATCACCCGCACGCCGCTAGGGTTGACCTCCAAGCGCAAGCAGTCAGCTATTGATTTAATAGCTGCTTTGGTAGAAGAATAGCCGGCTAGGGTTGTATTTGGTGCTACAGCGGCAGAAGAATTGATAAATACGATTTGACCTGTGGTTTGTGTCAAACGCGGCAACAAAAGCTGCGTCAGCAAAAACGGTGCGCGCACGTTGACTTGGTACATCACGTCCAGTTGCGCGATGGGGAAATCCGCTACCGTGCCAATCTCCAAAGCGCCGGCGCAGTGAATCAGCAAGTCTAGCGGTGCTGCAGAAGCTGAAACCTCGGTTGCGAGTCGTTTAACATCCGCCTCGACCGTGAAATCTGCACTGTGGACGTGCCACTCCTGCGGCGATTTGGGCCAGCTGCGGGCAACTGCATGAATCTGCGTCCCTTCTGCCGCTAAAGCCTGGGCAATCGCCAGCCCAATGCCGCTAGAAGCGCCTGTGACCAAAGCATGTTGGTTTTTGAATCGGTGGTGTGCGTCGTTGTCAGATCGGTTCATCTACACATTGTCCCATTTTTAGCTGTGCTATTCTCGCTGCCATGAATGCTGACGTCACCATTTTTTTACCGGTTTACAACGGTTCGAATTACATCAAACAAGCCATTGAGTCGGTTTTGGCGCAAAACTACACCAACTGGACGTTTTTAATCGTTGACAACTGCTCTACAGACAACACCGCCGAGATCTGCAAGCCGTATTTAGCTGATCCGCGCTTTCAATACATCTTGAACGAGACCAATTTGGGCGTGCATGGCAATTTCCACAAAGCGCTGAGTTTGTGCAAAACCACTTATTTTGCCTACTTGAGCCACGACGATATTTATGTGCGTCCCGACGCTTTTGCGCAAGCGCGCAGCATTTTGGAGGCCGACAAGTCGCTGGCCATGGTGAACGCGCCAGTTCGCTGGCTGGACAGCAAATCGGAGTTCATCCCCAGTTTTGGCGCGTCAAACGTGGGTTTTCAGGGCAAAGTAGCAGGTAAGACCATCGCCAAAGCCAGCATTGTGCGCTGCCGTAATTTGTACGGCATAGCGGTGCTGTCGCGCACCGAGTTTGGCCAAAAACTTCAGTTGGACAAGCGTTTGCACCAAGCCTCAGATGTGAACTTCTTCGTTGGTATCGGGGGCGACCGCGACGTTTATGTGCTGCAAAACCCAGCGTACGCCATCCGTTTTCACCAAACCAACAACACACTGCGCCAGTACGACACGCTGATTGATGAGATGACCATCATCGCCCAAAACCACGGCATCGTGCTGTCAGCGGCAGAGCAAGTTATGCAAAAGATGAATGCTTACAAGGTGCGCTTGGGTAAATGGGTGTTTTACCAAGTACTGAACCGCCGTGCGGCAGTAAAAACCAAATCTGCTGCATGATGACCGATTTAAAAACGGTTGACTGGCACAGGCTGCTAAGGTTTTTGGTCGTGGGCGGGTTAAACACAGCCTTGAGCTTGGGTGTTTATTTTCTGGCGCTGTATTGGTTAAAGTGGCCGTATTACATCGCTTCGGCGGCTTCTATAGTGTTGGGAATTGCCGTAGGCTTCAAAGCGCATGGGGCTTTTGTGTTTGGCAGTGCAGGAAGTTTTTGGCGTTATGTGCTGTGCTGGAGCTTGATCTACGCGGGCAACACGCTGATGATTGCCCTGATTCGTGAACAAACGGGCGACTATTGGGCGCAAATCATCTTGCTACCCTTCACCACGGCGCTGTCGTTCTATTTGATGAAGAAGTTGGTTTATCTTAAATAATAAACTGTAAGCAAAACAGGTTTTAAACGGTCGAAATATGCCTCTAGCTGGCGTATTTATTAATTAGGCAGCTATTAAATTTATAGCAAAATTGCATTTCACTCAAACAAAGGCATGATGTAATTCCATACCGTATTCATCATGAAAGGTTGTGCATCTGCGTTGTAGTGGTAGCCATAGCCATCATTCAGCACATATTTGGGGTTCCAAATGATGTCTTCCACAATAGGTACATAGGTTGCCCCGCCGATATAAGCGGTATTTCTAACCATATTTGAATATTCAGCTGCATAGGCTCTGCCGCGAACGGTCAAGGTCATGTCCGCTAGTAACGGCTTAGCACCGCTGGCTCTGACCATGTTGATCATGGTTAGAAAGTCTTCTGAGATTTCCGATAGCGGGATGGCCGAACGCGCGTCGTTGGTACCATGTGCCAAAAGTACATGGGTGGGCTGATGCACTGCTAATACGTATGCCAATCGATCAATAGCTTCAAGGGCAAACTCGGAGCCCAAGCTCTCATTGATGACTGTGACTGGTGCAAAAGCATCGATCTTCTCGGCTTTTAAACGATTCCGCAGCAGGTCCGCATACATCAGCCCGGGCGGAACATCTTCGTAGTAAGTGCCGTATTTTTCGATGCCATATCCCTGCGAGGTTGAATCACCAAAAACCATAATGACCGTGGCTTTTTTAGGCTGTTTGATGGTGACGGTTTCAGAAGCGTTGGTATCACCGCCGCCGCCGCAGGCTGTCATAGTGACGGCTATTGCAGCTATGCAAAATGATTTCAGTAGTTGTCGAGCGTTAAACATAGAGTCAATGGATCAATTATTCGGAGAAGAGTACACAGTTTCGGGGGCAAAAATAAGCGGTGCGATGCGCTTCAGGTAGGTCTGCGCAGCATCGACGGTTAAGTGCCCGTAATCAACGGAAGCTACTTTAACACCGTCTTCACTGTCTCTGGTGAGGCAGCCTTCTGCTTTACATAAAAAATCTAAACCAGAGATGTAGCTAATGTTTAAGCGTTTGGCGATTTCGCGCATTTGTTTGTCGTAAATTGGCAACTCTGTAACCAAGCCAAAATCACCGTAAGACATGTAAAGTGGTGGTTTGGCAACGGTTTTAGCCTTTTTCCAAGTTTCTACGATGTTGTGCGGCAGTGAGTTTTTCCAATACGGGCTGGGGCCCATCAAAATAACTTTTTTCACACCTGCTTTCTTCAATTCTGCAACTGTGGCGTCTAATTTGGTTAGATCATACAAACCCGCAAAACCGCCTTTGCCGTCCAAACCGTGTGACCAATATGCGTACATCATCACGATTTCTGGTTTGAGTTCTTGAATCAGTTTGAAGCTGCTGGTGTTGATTTCATTGCACCAAGGACGGACATCGCCAATGATGGGTGGGCACACCGCGCCTGTGCGCTGCGCCACGCCGAAATTATAGGCACCGGTGTCTTGCAAATGCTTCAAACCAGGGTACAAAGCGGCGGCGTGCGAGTCGCCCCACAAGAAAAGCAAGGGGCGCTTAACTTTATCGGCGATTTTGTCCACGCAATCGGGCGAAAACTCAGATGATGGGTGGCCTTGGTCCAAAATACAAGTGCCGCTGCGCCAGCCTTCATCGAGCTTGGGTTGGTTGTGCAGCAAAGCTTGGATGAATTTAGGGAATCTGAAAGCAAAGCCATCGCGCAGATAGGTGTAGCCGCCTAAAACTGCGACAGCAAGCAAAACACTCGACAAAATAAGGCTGATACGTGGCCAGTTTCTATCAAACCGAATCGGTCTTTCAACGAAGCGATAGGTCAACCAAGACAGCAAAACGCTCAAAGCAATCAAACCCAGTTTTACAGGAGCATCCAGCGTGCCGAGTTTGATTTCAGCAAACACCAACAGCGGCCAATGCCACAAGTACAGCGGAAAGCTGATCAATCCCACCCAAACGAACAAGCGGTTGGACAACACATATTGGTTAAACCAAGCTTTCGGCCCCGCTTTGATTAACAAGAATGCTGCAATGGTCGGAAACAGCGCCCAAAAACCGGGGAAGCGCCGCTCAGGGTTGATGAAATAAACACCCAAAGCTAGTATCAAAATGCCAGCCCATGCGGTGATGTTGTTGGATCTTGGTGGGTTTTGAGGTTCAAACTGTGGCGCAGCTCCGAACTTGCCTGCCACCAGTTGACGCCAGCTTAACCTGTGCATACTCACATAAGCCAGCATAGAGCCAATCAGCAGCTCCCAAAACCGTGATGCAGGTGAGTAAAACGCGGCGACTGGGTTGCCTTTGGCCGTAACGATGTTGATGATGAATGAAGCCGCAAACAGCACCACGCAAACCTTGAACAAGTTGATTTGTCGCTTCCACAAAAACCAAGCAATCAACGGCCAAAAAATATAGTATTGCTCTTCAATACCCAGCGACCACAGGTGCAGCAAAGGTTTGAGTTTGGAGCCGCTCTCAAAATAGCCAGATTCATTCCAAAAAGCAAAGTTGGAAACAAACGCCGCGCCTGCCGCCATGTGTTTGCCTAGTTGTTTGAAGTCAGCCGGTAGCAGCACAAACCAGCCGCATACAAAGCTGGCAATTAGCACCAGGCTAAGCGCTGGAAAAATGCGCTTCACGCGTCGTTTGTAAAAATCTAAGAAGCTGAAAGTGCCTTGTTCTAGGCTTTGAAAAATGATAGTGCTGATTAAAAAACCAGAAATCACAAAAAACAAATCTACGCCAATGAAGCCGCCTGGAAGCAGCGGCGGAAATGCATGGTGAAAAACCACCAATAAAACTGCGACAGCGCGTAGCCCGTCTATGTCCGGACGGTATGTGGGATGAGCCATTTGTATAAAAATACGACCGCAGCAATCAGGCTGGGGAACAATATGAAAGTAAATAGATGCAAAGTTGTCGCAAAAGCCAGCGCATGTTCCGCTGAGATGTGTGCCGTTGCAACGGTAGCCATTTTAACCAAGTAGTGAATGCTGCCAATGGAGCCTGGCGTGGGAATCAATGAACCCACCGAGCCTACGGTAAAGATAATCAAGCATTTGACGGCGTTGATTTTGTCTTCTAAGCCAAAAGCAAACACCATCAAATAAAAATTCAACCAATAGGTGAACCAGATAAGGACACTTAATAGCGCAATCAAAGGGTAGCGCGTGAAGCTGCGCAAAGCACCAGCGCCTTGGTCAAATTGAAGGGCTAGTTCAACTAGCTTTGAGGAAAGCTTGGCTGGAATATGGCGTTTCAACCATGGCGCGTTGAGCATTTTTTTCGAGACACTGCCAAAAATAGGCAACAGACAAAGCCCAGCTATGGCTGCCGCAAGCAGCACCGTACCGCCTGTGACCAAGCCAGGCACGATGTTCATCACCTCACTGGGTAAAAAAAGCAGGGTCAGGCCCAGCAAAATCGCTAACAGCGCAACATCTAGCATGCGGTCAATCAGCATGGTTGCCAGCACCCCAGCCCATGGCAGTCGTTCCGTTTTACAAATCGAGAGTAATCGGACGACTTCGCCACCTCGGGGCAGCACAATGTTGACGGCGTAGCCCATCATGACGGCATAAAAAGCGTTGAACTGTCCAATCGGCTTTTCAGATTCGCCTCGCAATGGCGCAAGCAATAGTGTCCAGCGGTATGAGCGAAGAAATGTACCCAGTAACACTGAGAGAAGGATGAAAAACACAGGAATAGGCTTGATGTCTTGCGAATGCGCTAAAACACCAATAAAGTCAGTTTCTCGAAATGACAGCCAAAGGAAAGCCAGCGCAGTGACAACGGCCAGTGCGTATTTGACAACATTATTTGATGTGGTCGCGGGGCTATCGGGGCTATCGGAGTCGGTCACTGCTACTGTAAGGTTCTGATGAAAATGAGACGTAAAAAAACTGACTTTCGGTCATCTGCGTTCAGACCGAAAAGTCAGTTGTTGTGCGATTAGATATTAATTAACTATGAATTCAAATTTTACCGTTTGGGGTGAATGTGCCCCACAGTACGCCGTGGATGTACTCTTCGCCGCCCCCGTGCTGCAGTTCGCCTGTGATGGAATTGTCAGCATTGACTTGTCCAACAATGGGACCCAAGTAGCTCAATGTGAATGTGCGGTCTTGGTTCACCGTGCCGCTGATGGGGAAGGGGTAGCCAAAAATCACGAAATCGCCTGCAATAACATTGCAATTGGCATCTGTTTGGAAGGCAAATGAACCCTCCAAATACATACCACCGTCTACACCGCCGCCACCGGTTGCAGCATTCTTCTCGGCCTCAGTCATTTTGCTGATGTCAATACCTTTGGCTATCAGTGATCGGTCACGCACCGCACGGCGAACTTCTTGCGATGGCGGGTTTGCGCCGCCTACGTATGAGCCAGTACAGCCTTTTCCTGTCGTGGTCGTTGTGGTGTTTGCGCCAGAGGTCGTCGCTGCAGTTGTCTCTGTCTTACCAACGTTGCAACCTGTGGTCACCAAAGCGGCAATGAGGGCTGTACAAAATAAGAATGAGCGCTTGTTTGCGGCACTTGAAATTAATTGGTTGAGCCATGACATGATGTAGATTCCTTTTATTCTTTTCTGGCAACCACTTAAAGTAGATTTTTAAAGTGCCAAACAGCTGGGTATTCGCAAAAAAACTCTGTATTGATTATATTGGGCTTTGTGTTTTCGCGATGCGTATTCTGGTTGCGCTTTTGTAAAGTGCAAAAAAAAAGCCCTGCATCCGAAAATGTAGGGCCTTCGCAACAGCTTGCGCTGCGCTATTTATATTTTGCCGTTAGGTGTAAATGTGCCGCTGATCACGCCGTACACAAAATTGTCTGGGGCTGGATGGAAAAATTGCCCAGAGATATTGTTATTGGCATCAACTTGACCTTTCATGTCACCTTGAGAGCCTTGGCCAGACCAAATGAGGTTGAACGAGCCGTCTTTGTTCACGGTGCCGCTGATGCCGTACTCATAGGTATAGAAAATCAAGGTCGTTCCGGCGATAACGTTGCAATTGCCATCAGTTTCAAAGGCGTAGCTGCCACCCATCCAAATTCCACCGTCTGGAGAGCCGCCACCCGCATTAGCGTTGTCGATATCATCATTTCCCGTGACAGGAATGCCTCGACCAGCAAGCGATAAATTGCGTAAGCGAATGCGCTCGTCACGTTCTGGGGGGCCATAGTTGCCGACATAAGAGCCCATGCAACCAGACTTGGTCGTTGTCGTCGTTGCTTTTGTGCCGCCAGTGGTCGTAGAGGCTACTGTGTCTGTCTTGCCAACGTTGCAACCGCTAGCAACCAAAGCCGCTAGCAAAGCTGCGCTGAGCATGAATGTGCGTTTACCCGTGGAACTTGAATTTAATTTATTTAGCCATGCCATGATGTTGTTTCCTTAATAATGAATTGAAGACTTAATTTCAGTATTTTTATTCTTTTTATTCTTTTTATAACAACCACTTAACGTTGATTGTTAATGTCAGCCGTCTGACCTAATGCGATTCTGCATGAATTATATTGAGAATAGGGTATTAATTCGTAACAACCCTAAAGTACGCTAGAAAAGAGTGAAATAGTATTCGAAATGTGGTTAAAAGCGGAGGCAATGTCGTATTCGCACGCCATGGCAAAGCAATAGCCGTTGTCGGAAGTGGTGGTAAGCGGTTCACCGCTGTAAAAGTCTTTGATGCCATAGGTGCCACTGGACATGACATTTGGCATGTCTAATATAGACCATTGTTCTTTAACATTGAGGCCAGCAGCCGTTAACAACGCAGCAAACTCTTGTGGGGTGTATTCTCGTTTGTGGTCAGGGTCAATGTAGCGACCTTCACCAGTTTCAAAGCGTGTGATCAAGCGGTTGGGTGTGTCAAAGCAAAATCTGCCTCCCGCTGCTAAATGCTCTTTTATCCAGTTTAAAACGCTGAGCAATTTATCTTCGTAGATATGCTCAACCACCTGCCCCATATAAATCATGTCAAATTTTTGATCGCGTAGCTTGTTGTTTTGCAAAATATCTTCAGCATAGCCATGGATGTATTGCACCTGCCCCCATGGGCGAGTCAGCGTGTTAGCTTGCGAATAATTGGGCGTTCCCCAATATTGTTCCTGGGGTGGTTTATCAAAAATAATGAGTTTTTCGGGTCGATGCGGGTAACCCATTTCAATCAACGCACCCTCAGGCACATTGGGGCTGCTACCACCTATGTCCAAAATGGTTTTAGCTGCGGGCAGTTGTTGCACCCACAGCATGCGGGCGCGATGCAACTGCTGCAAAGGCGTGCGTCGGAAGTAGGGTTTTTTGAATTCAGCAGACATCATCAGCCGCGCAATCAAAACCCAAGGAGAAAATAGGCCTTTGGCAATCTGTTTGGCACAGCTTTGTGCGCCTAAGTCATCAATTTCACGGTTCAAAATAAAGCGATAAATCAACTCGCATTGTTGCTGAGGAGTTGCTTTCTCCATTTTCAGCAAGCTCAGCATCGACAGTGTGCGGCGCAAGCGCTCAGGCCGATGGATATTGTCAAAAGTGACCAAAAACTCTTCAGATTTTGAAATGAGTTGCAGTTGCTTAAAGCGCGAATACTCGCCCTTTTCGATCACCTCTGTCCATGTTGCCCTGCCCGAGGGATCAATTTTGCGATTCAGCAAGAGCGGGTAAAGTGCCTCCACAGTTTGTATCGGGCTGAGGTTTTTATAGTTCAGGCGAGGAAATTTCATGGGCTTTAGTCTATTTAGTTGGTTTGCCTAATAAATTTTTCAAATCATTTTTAGCAGCATCCGCCAAAAACTGCCCACCAAACGCACTGAAATGCTCATGGTCGACGTAATAAATCCGCGTGCCATCAGTTACTTTACAACTTGTTTCGTCACACATGTACTTGAATGGATCAAAAGTATCGACTTTGATGCTTTTAAGATACATCGCGAAGAAGGCACGGTATTGGCCGTCGTTGTGCAAAGCTTCTGCCAAAGCCAAATTGCAGCTTGATTTGTCAGAGAGTCGAATCGGGCGCGTCAAACAAGCACGTGGGTTTGCGCCTACGGGCGGGGCTAAGAAAACGATGACGCGCTTGCCCAAGCCCTGGTAATAAGCCACATTTTTCTCAAAAGCGGTTTTGAACTGTTGCGCACTTACCGGCGTAGAGCCTATGCGGTCAAAACCATTGAAGTACAAAGGCCAGTTGGCTGCCAAGATAATGGTGTCTACACTGGGTGTTTTTTCAAGGTAGGTGCGTGTCGCATTGACCAATTCTGCGCAGTTTTCGTAGGCGATTTCAGGAAAGCCGTGGCACAAACCGCGACCAAATTGTCTGAACACAAAAGTGGAATTTCCCACTTGTTCCGAATAGCTTTGCAGCATGGGCGCAAAGTTATTGCCCACACTGTCACCAATCAACAGTGTTGTTGGCGACTTGTTGGGGGCGTTGCCGATGTTGCACCAGTCGTCATGATTAGGGCCATTGGTGATGAACTTGCAAGGCGTCGCAAAAGTGAGGTTGTCCCACGTGTTCACGCCGTTGATTTGTGCTGCCGCGCGCGTCGGAACACCATTGTTTTGAAAAATCGCAAAACCAATCAAACCCAGCATGGCGACACAAGCCGATAAAACTGCGATTTTGAGCCTGCTTTTAACGCGAACACTGTCCAAGCGAATTGGTTTTTCGACAAAGTAGTAGGTCATCCAAGCCAGCAAAACGCTGAGTCCTACTGCCAAAACACGGTAGCCCAAGCTTGGCGTTTCGCTTTCAACAATCCGCATGAACGACAAAATCGGCCAATGCCATAAATACAGCGGGAAACTGATCAAACCAACCCAGACCAGTAAGCGGTTGGACAGTACAAAACGGTTAAACCAAGCAGCAGGGCCCGCCAAAATCAATAGAAAAGAACCAAGTACTGGCAGCAAGGCCCATGTGCCTGGGAAGGGGCGGCCACTATCGATCCTGTAAAGTCCAAAGGCAAGAAATAGCATGCCCAACGTTGATGCCAATTGCTTTAGGGCCGGGCGTGAATACCAAACCTTTCCAGTCGCAGCACCCTTTTGCTTGAATTGCGTGCTGAAATAAGCTAGTACAACGCCAATGAGCAGCTCCCAAATGCGGGTAGCTGGTGAGTAAAACGTGGCGGTCGGGTCGATTCGTACCAAATGCACGTTGTAAGCAAAAGAACCCAGTAGCAAGGCACCAAAAACCACTAAAAACAGCGTTTTGCGCTTCCAAGTCAACCACACCAGCAGCGGCCAGAAGATATAAAACTGCTCTTCAATCGCCAGTGACCACAGGTGTAACAGCGGCTTGGTTTCCGCCGCGTTGTTGAAGTACCCCACCTCTTGCCACAGGTAAAAGTTAGACACAAAGCCCGCGCCTGCAGCAACATGTTTGCCCAGTTGTTTAAATTCATCACCCAACAGCCCAAACCAGCCAAAAACAAGGCAGCTGAGCAAGACTAGCGTGAGTGCAGGGAAGATGCGTTTTATGCGGCGACCGTAAAACTCTGCAAAACTAAAGCTGCCACGGTCAATATTTTCAAAAATAATGCTGCTGATGAGGTAGCCCGAGATCACAAAAAAGATGTCTACACCAATGAAGCCAGACTTTAAGCTTTCTGGAAAAGCATGGAAAACCACAACACTGAGCACCGCAATCGCCCGCAGCCCGTCAATGTCGGGGCGGTATTTGGGGTGGGACAGCGCGGTTGAGGAACTCAACTCAAGGACTCCCAACGTTCCATAGCTGCTAGCAGCATCTCGTCCAATTCAGCATCTCGCTGCGTCAGCTGTAACGCCAGTGCAGCATCTTTGCTGTAAATCGATCCGTCCGCCAATTGGGCGCGAATGCCAGTTTGCTCAGCTTCCATGGCTTCGATTTTTTTCGGCAATTCGTCCAAATCGCGCTGCTCTTTGAAGCTCAGTTTGCGGGTTTTGGTGAGATTTTTCAGTGCGCCAGTGGATGAGTTTTCATGCGTGGCGGGTGCATTTTTAACATTTATTTGCTCAGAATGCTCATTATTTAATAGCTGCTCAGGCAATAAATTCGCCGGCTGCAGCTGTTTTTTGCCATTATTTTGACTATTTGAAACGTTTTGAGCATTTTTTGCAGCGATTTCTTTGGCGCGTTTGCTTTGAATCAGCCAATCTTGCACGCCGCCTTCGTACTCGCGCCACTGGCCATCGCCCTCAAAAGCGATGGTGCTGGTGACCACATTGTCCAAAAACGTGCGGTCGTGGCTGACTAAAAACACAGTGCCCTCAAAATTCTGTAGCAAATCTTCCAGCAATTCTAAGGTGTCGATGTCCAAGTCATTCGTCGGCTCGTCCAGCACCAGCACGTTGGCAGGGCGGGCATACAGGCGGGCCAGCAGCAAGCGGTTGCGCTCGCCGCCACTCAGGCTGCGCACGGGGGAATTGGCGCGGGCGGGGCTGAACAAAAAGTCGCTCAAATAGCTTTTTACGTGCTTTTTCTGGTCGCCAATCTCAATCCACTCGCTGCCGGGGCTGATGAAGTCTTCCAGCGTCGCGTCCAAGTCCAAGTTGTTGCGCATTTGGTCAAAATACGCCACATCCAGCTTGGTGCCTTGTTTGATTTTGCCGCTATCTGCCTCTAAATCGCCCAAAATCAGCTTCAACAACGTGGTTTTACCTGCGCCGTTCGGCCCAAGCAAGCCAATTTTGTCGCCGCGCAAAATCGTGCCAGTGAAGTTTTTGACGATGACTTTGGTGCTGACAACCTTACCATCCGCGTCCAAGGTATTGAACGATTTACTGACGTTTTCCAGCTCAGCGACGATTTTGCCGCTGCTTTGCGCCGAGGCCACGTCCATTTTCACGCTGCCCACCACGTCCCGACGCGCGGCACGGCTGTCGCGCAACTCGCCCAAGCGGTTGATACGAGCGGTAGCGCGGGTGCGGCGGGCTTCCACGCCTTTGCGAATCCACACCTCTTCTTGTGCTAAAAGTTTGTCAGCGCGGGCGTTAATCACGGCTTCTTGCGCCAATTGTTCTTCTTTTTGCAGCAAATACTGCTCAAAATTGCCCGGGTAAGACAACAGCTTGCCACGGTCCAAGTCCACAATACGCGTCGCCACACGGTTCAAAAAGCTGCGGTCATGGGTGATGGTGATGACGCTGCCTTTGAAGGCGATCAGTAAGTCCTCCAGCCACTCAATCGAGTCCAAATCCAAGTGGTTGGTCGGCTCGTCCAACAGCAGCACATCGGGCTGCGACACCAAGCCCTGCGCCAAAGCGACGCGTTTTTTGTTACCGCCAGACAGCGTGCCAATGACGGCATCGCCATCCAAATGCAGGCGCTGCAGCGTTTCGGTAACGCGCTGCTCCCAGTTCCAGCCGTCCACAGCCTCAATTTGGCTTTGCAAAGCATCCAAATCGCCCAAGCCGGTCATGTACTCGTCCATAATGGCTATAACCGGCGCAATACCTGCCTTAACTGCTTCAAAAATAGTAGCGGTTTGGTCTAAATCTGGCTCTTGCGACACATAGGCCATGCGCAGGTTGTTTTGAAATTGCAAGGTGCCATCGTCCACCTTCTCAAACCCCGCCAAAATCTTCAACATCGACGACTTACCCGCCCCGTTGCGCCCAATAATGCCCACGCGCTCGCCCAGCTCCAGCGAAAAGTCCGTGTGGTCCAGCAGCGCCACATGGCCAAAAGCCAGCTGCGCGTCAATCAAAGTAATCAAAGCCATCAGTAAAAATCGTCCTAAATCCCGTGTCGGGTGATGAAAGCATCACCTCGTTAACCCTTGATTGTCCTTGATTACGCGGTGGGGGTTTGAACGGTATTTGGGGTGCGGGTGGGTAAAAAAGGCTGAAATAGTGTTTTTTTAGAGCATAAATTGGCTGTAGCCGGCGTATTTATTGCCTAAGCAGCTATTAAATATATAGCAATCTAAGCTGTAACAGAATTCCCATGACTTTACGGCTATAGTGTGTTTTAGGCTATTTGGTGTAATTTAGAGAAGAAGGCAAAAGGTGACTATGGAACTTCAAATCAACGGTAAGGCGATGACGGCGGATATGGACCCGTCTATGCCGCTTTTGTGGGCGCTGCGGGATGTGTTTAACCTGACGGGGACCAAGTTCAGCTGCGGGGTGGCGGCTTGTGGGGCTTGCACGGTGCGGGTGGATGGGCAGGCGGTGCGCTCGTGCGTAACGCCGGTGTCTAACGTGGTGGGCAAGCAGATTCGCACGATTGAGTCGCTGGGCACGGCAGACAAACCGCATGCGCTGCAGCTGGCGTGGATCGCCGAGCAGGTGCCGCAGTGCGGTTATTGCCAAAGCGGAATGCTTATGGCGGCTGCGGCGTTGCTGGAGAAGACACCCAAGCCGACCGATGCGCAAATTGACGAGGCGATGAGCAATATTTGCCGCTGCGGGACGTATCAGCGGGTGCGAGCGGCGATTCATCGTGCTGCGATTGGTGGCGAAGCTGTAGCGGGAGTCTCAAAATGAAGCGTAGGACGTGGATTCTGAGCGCTTTGGGCGCAACCAGTGCCTTGATTGTGGGTTGGGGCGTCATGCCAGCGCGCTCACGCTTAGGGACAAAAACCTTGATGTTGCCGAAAGAAGGCGATGTCGCGCTGAATGGCTGGATCAAAATCGCCGCTGACGGCACGGTTGTTTTGGCGATGCCGCGCAGCGAGATGGGGCAGGGTATCCACACAGCGCTGTCAATGTTGGTGGCTGAAGAGTTGGATGTGCCTCTCAGTGCGATGCGGCTGGAGCAAGCGGGTTCGGATGCGATTTACGGCAATGTGGCCATGCTGGTCGCTTCTTTGCCTTTTCATCCAACGGAGAAAGAGGATGAGCATAAAGCTACCAAAGTTAAAGTGGGCGAATGGGTGCTGGGTAAGTTGGCGCGGGAATTGGGTGTAAATGCGACGGGAGGCTCGTCAAGTGTGGCTGATGCTTGGGAGCCATTACGTCTGGCTGCGGCTACGGCGCGTGGCTCGCTCTTAGGCGCGGCTTCCTTGCAGTGGAAGCTGCCAGTTGATGAATTGACCGTGAAGGATGGCGTGGTGTCGCACGCGTCGGGCAAATCAGCGTCGTACAGTGCGTTTGCCAAGTTTGCTGCAGCTACGCCGCCAGGCGAGGTGAAGTTCAAGCCTCGCGCCGACTGGAAATTGATAGGCACAAACTCGCCGCGTACGGATATTCCGTCCAAAGTGGATGGCTCTGCCCAATTTGGCATGGATGTACGCTTGCCAGACATGGTGTTTGCCAGCATTCGCATGTGCCCAATGCTGGGTGGCGGCACGGGTGTTATTCAGTCTAATGCCGCCTTAGCTATGCCCGGCGTGGAGCGCTTGGTGTTGTTACCACCCTACG
Source organism: Polaromonas sp. (assembly GCA_013298945.1). Lineage (GTDB taxonomy): Bacteria > Pseudomonadota > Gammaproteobacteria > Burkholderiales > Burkholderiaceae_C > Aalborgiella. The sequence goes on along the minus strand of JAAFJR010000009.1, from coordinate 1,814 downwards.
CAGGGTCAACCGCTGGCTTTGCTGTGGTGGGGAAAACGTCTTGGCATGCCAAACAAGGTGCCGCGGCGGTTGATGCGACGTGGCAGCAGCGTCCGCTTGGGGGCCTAGATTCAGCGGATATTCAAGCCAAGTTGTTAGCAACAGTGAATGACTCAGTACAAGCGGGTTTTGCGTTTTACAGCCGTGGGGATGCGCAGGCAGAGTTGCTTGCTGCTGCCTCTGAAGTTGGTAAAGCTGCAGGCAAGAAGACGATAGAAAGCACTTATACAGCACCCTATTTAGCTCACGCCACGATGGAGCCTATGAACTGTACGGCGCAAGTCAAGGCTGGCAAGGTGACGATTTGGGTGCCGACACAGGTGCCACAGTTTGCTCGGATGGTTGCAGCCAAGGTGGCAGGTGTCGCAACGGAGGATGTGACGATTCACGTCACCTTGTTGGGTGGCGGCTTTGGACGCCGTTTGGAGTCAGACTTCGTCGCCCAAGCTGTGCGCGTGGCGATGGATTGCGGTGGCAGGCCAGTGCAATTGGTTTGGCCGCGCGAAGAGGATATGACGCATGATTTTTATCGTCCTATGCATGCTGCGAAATTAAGCGCGGTGATGGACGACAAGGGGGGCGTAAGTGCCTTGCACATCAAATCAGCCGGTGATGCGATCAGTCCACGTGTTATGGCGCGTGTCGGTTTTGCTGCGCCTATAGATACACCCGATAAAACCACCAACGAGGGGTTGTTTGATCTGCCCTATGGGGTGCCAAATCAACATATGGCGCATATGGCGACGCGTATGGATGTGCCGGTTGGCTTTTGGCGTTCAGTCGGGCATTCGCACAACGCGTTCTTTTCAGAGAGTTTTATGGACGAATTGGCGGTGAATGCCAAACAAGATCCTGTTGAATTTAGGCGTCAATTGCTCAAAGACGCCCCCCGTTATCTGGCGGTGCTCGATTTAGCCGCTTCTAAAGCTAATTGGGGCAGCAATTTGACTGCTGGGCGTGCTCGTGGCGTGGCGCTGCACGAGTCGTTTGGTTCTATCGTAGCGCAAGTGGCGGAAGTGTCGACAGAAAACGGTAAACCGCGCGTTCACAGGGTTGTTTGTGCTGTTGACTGCGGCACGGTGGTCAACCCTGACACGGTTAAGCAGCAAATGCAGAGTTCAGTGGTCTTTGCTTTGTCAGCGGCGCTATATGGAAAGATCGATATACAAGAGGGTGTGGTGCAACAAAGTAATTTCCCTAGTTACCCTATGGTCAAGATGGCGCAATCGCCCGTGGTGGATGTATACATCGTGCCAAGCCAGCGCGCGCCTGCAGGTGTGGGTGAGCCTGGGGTGCCGCCATTGGCGCCAGCGGTAGCCAATGCGCTGTTTGCTTTGACGCAAAAGCGTCCCCGCAGTTTGCCCTTGTTGTAAAACAGGTTTTTTGCAAATAATTGAATAAAACGCAAAAATACTTGCCTCTAATGGAAAACCCGATGTACAATCGAAGACCGCGTTAAGACAAGCAGTCAACATTTCTAAATGAAGAAAGCAAGTTTTAATACGGAAAACAATTCTCAAATTGTTGACTGAAGTTAAAAATTCGGTATATAATTCGAGGCTCTGCTAAACGCGATAAGCCAAATGGTTTGTCAAGTTAAGAGATAAGAAAAAGAAATTTTTCTGTTGCATGAAGTTAAAAAATCATGCTATAATTCGAGGCTCAGCTGATCGCAGCGAGGCTTGTAGAAAGATGTAAAAATCTGGAAGCAAAGATCATTAAAAATATACAGCCGATAAGCGTGGGTGTTTGAAGGCGATTGCCAAGTTCTTCGG
>JAAFJR010000008.1 GCA_013298945.1 Polaromonas sp. | reverse complement strand
GAAATCAATAGCCATATCAATCCAATCTAAGTGGATAAAAAATTCGTCTCCCGTTTTTTACCCGTTTTTACTTAAGTGAGATTGTACGTTAACGGATTACTTTAGACGAATCTTGTTGATTTATATGAAAATTATTTTTTTTGATTGTCCAGTGTTACCCAGTAAAGTCTAGATTTGACGGACTTTTAATCCGTTTGTCGTGGGTTCGACCCCCGCAGGTCCCACCAAATTTAAACCCCGTAAATGTCATGTTTACGGGGTTTTCTTTTTGTCAAAGCTTAGCTAGTTTTTCCAATGCCAAATTCAAAGTTTCATCTTTCTTGGCGAAGCAAAAACGCACAATGCGCTGGTCAAACCCGTTGCCGTAAAAAGCGGATAAAGGAATTGCTGCAACACCGATTTCAGTGGTTAGCCATTTGCAAAAATCAGCTTCAGATAAATCGCTCACGTCTGAGATGTCGACACATTGAAAATAACTACCTGTGGTCGGCAATATTTTGAATTTGGTCTGCGCTAAACCCGTTTTGAATAAATCTCGTTTACGTTGATAAAAAGCGGGTAAATCTAAATAGGGCTGCGCATCGGCCATATAACTGGCCAAGCCATATTGCACAGGTGTGTTAACGGTGAACACGTTGAATTGATGCACTTTGCGAAATTCCGCAGTTAACGCGGCTGGTGCAGCGACAAAACCCACTTTCCATCCAGTCACATGGTAGGTTTTACCAAAACTTGAGACGATAAAGGCGCGAGCGGCAAGCTCCGGGAAGCGAGCTGCACTTTGATGTTCTTGTCCGTCGTAAACCATGTGTTCGTAAACCTCATCGCTGATGAGCAATACATCAGTTGGCGCCAGCACTTCTTGTAGCTTCAGCATATCTTCCCGGCTCCAAATCGAGGCGCTCGGGTTGTGTGGCGAGTTAATGATGATGGCGCGTGTTTTAGGTGTGATGGCTGCGCTGATTTTGTCGAAATCGGGTCTGAAGGTGCCAGGTGTTAACGGAACACGGACAACCACGCCACCGGCTAGCTCAATATTAGGCACATAGCTGTCGTAGCAGGGCTCAAGAACGATAACTTCGTCGCCTGGATGCACCACTGCCAATATAGCTGTGATGATGGCTTGTGTGGCACCAGCAGTGATGGTGATTTCGGTATTCGAGACGTAGTTTTTGCCGTGCAAGGCCATCACTTTTGCAGAAACGGCGTCACGCAGAACTTGCACGCCCACCATGGGCGGATACTGGTTCAAACCCGTCGTCATCGCCTGATTGACGGCTTGAACGAGTTTTTGATCACAGTCAAAATCTGGAAATCCTTGCCCCAAATTGACGGCTTTGTGTTCCGTTGCTAGGGCGGACATGACGGTGAAAATGGTAGTGCCAACAGCAGGCAATTTAGTTTTAAGTACAGGGGTACGCGCGTTCATCGTCGTCATATTCATCAATTTTGAGTTGAGATTACATTGAAAAATCTTCACCGTTACCAGCCATGGCTTGAATAATCAAGTCTCGGCTGAGGCGGTCGCTGAGCAACTCGGCAAACTTATAAACAAAGTTGCGCAGGTAAGCACTGCGTTTGAAGGCAACGCGTGCCACGTTGTGTCCAAACAAATGTCCCACAGGAATAATGGCTAAATCTTGGTTTGATTCTTGCCCCATGCCAGAGCCTTCGCCTAGATTCACCGCCATTTCAGCCACAATACCAATGCCCAAGCCTGTGCGTACATAGGTTTTGATAACGTCTGAATCAATGGCTTCCAATGCGATGCGAGGTTGTAGCTTTTTAAGTGCAAAAGCTTGGTCGATTTTGGTGCGTCCTGTGAAGGAAGGGTGGTAAGTAATCAGGGATTCTTTTGCCAAATCTTCCAAACTGAGATTTTTCGTTTTCGCCAAAGGATGGTCGATAGGCATTACCAAGACGTGTTGCCACTCATAGCAGGGTAGGGTTACAAGTTGATCGTCATGCGCCAGCGACTCTGTTGCGATACCAATTTCAGCGACTTCATCAATCAGCATTTTTGCAACTTGGTCTGGCGAGCCTTGGTGCAAGCTGATATTTACTTTGGGGTAAGCTTCACGCAATTTAGCAATAGGCGTTGGTAACACATAGCGCGCTTGCGTGTGCGTGGTGGCAATAGACAGTGTCCCGCTGTCTTCAGCACTGAATTGCTCGCCAATGCGTTTGAGGTTGCCCAACTCACGCATGATCAAATCAATACTTTTTAGCACGTGCTGACCAGGCTCGGTCACGCGTTTTAAGCGTTTGCCATGCCGTGCAAAGATTTCAACGCCTAATTCTTCTTCTAGCTCAATGATGGCTTTTGACACGCCAGGCTGTGATGTGTGCAAAGATTTTGCCGCTTCTGTGAGGTTCAGGTTGCGTCTAACGGCCTCTTGAACGAAACGAAATTGATGTAAGTTCATATTGAATTCCAGCTAAAGGATGGATTCATTATGCATTATCAAAGCGTTATTTAAAGCATACAACATCTAGTTATATACAAAAATCGATCAAAAAAATCAAATTGAATGCGAAGAAAGGGCAATGTCCGCCAACAAATCAAGCACAGCAGGGTTTTCACCCACAGCGGGCTGCACTTGAAACTTTGTGCCAGGGTGATTTTGCTTCAACTCAGTGATGAGCGCGGGTAAGTCTTCTCGCGCATGCCGCCCAACCCCTAAAAACATGGGCAAGATGGTGATGTCGGAGATTCCCGTGGTTATCAAGCTGGCAGCAGCATCTGGCAAAGACGGTTCGGTTAGCTCCAAATAAGCGCAAGTCACGGTCGTGCTGGGCGATGTGATGCGAATACGCTCAGCTACAGCTTGAATCGGCAAATGCCACAAAGCATCACGCGAACCATGACCGAACAGAATGATGGCGGTTTTTGCTGTTAATTTTGTAGTTGAGGCTGCGTTCGTCATAGTTGAATTTATTGTTGAAGTTATCGTTTAAAAACCAAAACACTAAAAGCGATTAAGGACAGTAATAGATAGACCATACTGGGTGCAGCCGCCGTGAAAAGTGGGTTCCAAGCTAGTAAATTGCCAAAGTAATCAAAAATATTGTTCAGCACAAAAAAGCTGATACCCACCATCACGCCACCAAACACATAAGCCGTGATGCCACCAGTTCGGAAGTGCAAATAGGCAAACGGTAACGCTAGCACCAGCATCACAATGCAGCTGAGTGGGTAAAACACTTTTTTCCAAAACTGGATTTCGTACAACTGGGCGACCTGCTTGTTGGCGTCTAAATGCCGAATATATTGGTACAAATCTATGGTGCCCATGCGGTCAGGTTTCAGCAGCGCCACAGTGACCATGTCTGCATTTAGCTCGGTTGGCCAGCGGTAGGTTTCTAATTGCGACTGCTTGATGGAGGCTTGTTTGTTTTTGACTGTATTTTCTTTGCTTGCGTTTTTCGATACTTGACTTGAAGTATTGCTCACTGTGCCATCAATCGCATAGTCACTTCGGCGCACGTTTTTCAGTGTCCAACTCTTGTCGTTTTCAAAAACGGCTTCTTTGGCATGCGTGGTGGACAAAATCGAACCTGCTGCATCAAACTCAAACACCCGCACATTCAGCATGTCTGCATTGGCTGACATAGCAGACACGTTAACGGCATACGATTTGTTGCCTTTTTTCTCTTTCAGCCACGCACCCGTTTGACCTACCGATATTTGTCCCAAGTACCGAGCTTTGAGAAGCTGCGATGTTTTATCGGTTAAGGGTGCCACATAATCACCAATCACAAAAGTGATAGCAACCAAAGCTGCACCCAAGAAAAGCATCAACTGCAGCGCCAAACCCGGGCCCAGTCCGCTAGTACGCAAAATGGTGAACTCTGAACTGTGTGCAAATCTTGCCATGACAAACACGCCGCCAATCAGCACGGCGATCGGCAGCAGTTCATACAAATGGTTAGGAATCAACAAAGCCACATACAGCAGGGCGTGCTGTATCTGATAAGTACCAAAAGTGCCGCCAGCAAACGATTTACCAATGTGTGATAACTCATCCACCAAGTCAAAAAAGAAGAACAAGGCTAAAAACCCCATCGCTACAAAAGCGATGGAAACAAAAGTTTCCTTGTAAAGCAGCTGCCGTATGGTTTTCATGCGGTCACTTTCTGACTTTTATGATGTTTCAGCGCCGCTATAAGCGACCAGTTGTTGTGCCGTTTTGCCAGCCAAAGCGCGCTGACAATGAATATTCCACCATGCATGGCCAGAATCAAAGCGGTAAACCTGAACTGTCCGCTGGCTATCCAGCTTTGGCTGAGGTTGATGAGGTTGTAATAAAACATAAAGGCCAGCAATGCGAAAGCAAAACTAGCCCCTCGGCCAGCGCGCGGGTTGCCGTTAGCAATGGCAGCGCCCAAGATGATGAAGTTAACTGCTGCAAACGCCAAGCCCAAGCGCCAAGCCAACTCGCCCATGTTGCCGTTAGTTCGATTCGCCAGCAGGGCATAGCTAGACATAGCTTTGCTGGGGCCGCCTTCAAATGGCGTGAGTTTGGCGCTTTTGATCAAATTGCCGTACTCTTCAAACTCGCTGACTGTGATTTGCCCCGTTTTGCTGTCAATTTCAGCGCGCTGCCCTGAGTTCAGCAGTAAATATTGGCTACCATCGCGGCTTTCAATGCGGCCCGCACTGGCTGTTGTGACGGATTCTTTGCCATTCGACACGGTTGAGATGAAGATATTGCTGCGGCTGTTGGCGAATTGCTCCACTTCTGCCGATAACTTGTCATCGCCATCAACTTTTAACGACGCTACGCTTTGCTTTTTAGCTTTGGAGCCCTTAGCGTCATTCACACCTTTGGTATTTGCAGGTTTGTCGTCTTGTTTGTCAATAAAAAACACACGGCTACCGTTGGCTGATTCTTGAAACGTGCCCGGCGTTATGCGGTCTAAGTCGCTACGCTGCTCAAATCTGGTGCGCATGTTTTGCGCTTGCTCGTTGGACCACGGCCAAACGACAAGTGCCAAAACGGCAATCGCCACACAAATTGGCCACGCAAAACCCACCAAAGGGCTAATAAAACCTGTCAAACCCCGTCCGCTGGCATTCCAAATCACCATTTCGCTGTCGCTGTGCATGCGCGACAGTGCGACGACGATGGCGATAAACAGGCAAAGCGTCAAAATCGTCGGCAAATGCCCCAAGACGAAATAGCCCATGATAAGCAGCACATCCGTGGGGTTGACGCGGCCTTTGTTGGCTAAAAACAGCACGCGAATCAGCATCATGGTCATCACCACGGTGATTAACACCACCAACGATGCGCCAAATGTGCGGCTTAATTCTTTGCGAACTGAAGAATGGAATAACATTAGGGTTATTTTACGAAACTAAAACGGAAACAAAAGGGAAAGACCAAGATGGAACTGAAACTCATTGCCCAAGATATAACGCAAACCAGCAAAACCACCTGCGACGCCTTGATTGTGCTTGTTCCTGAGTCGTTTTCTCAAACCAAGTCTAAAACCACAGCTAATTTAACGGATTTGATTTCCCAGGCTATGAAAGAGGGCGATTTTGAAGCTAAAACTGGTAAATTGCTGCAAGTCTACCGCTCCAGCCATGCAGCCGCTACGCGAACCGTGTTGGTCGGTGCTGGTGACGGTTCGGTCAAAAACATCAAAACCGCCGTTACAGCAGCAGTTTCAAGTATCAAGTCTACGTCAGCTAAAAAACTCGTCATTTGCTTGAGCGAAGTTAACAAAATCACTTCAGAAGCTGTTAAAGCCGCCGTACTCTGCGCAGCTGATGCCAGTTACGTTTACACCAGCACCAAAACCAAAGTCGAGCCGCGCAAGCTCACGCACATCACCGTAGTGGTTGATAAAGATGCTTTAAGTGCTACTGATTTAATAGCTGCTCAGGCATATATTACGCCGGCTATGAGTGGTATTGAGTTCGCAAAAGAGTGGGGAAATCGCCCCGCCAACCACGCCACGCCAGACTTGCTGGGTAAAGCGGCCAAGAGCTTGTCAAAATACAAAAACATCAGCGTTGATGTACTCGGCTTGAAGGAAGTGGCCAAGTTGGGTATGGGTTCGTTCATGTCCGTCGCGCAGGGCTCAGACCAGCCGCTGCGATTTATTGTTTTGAAGTACAACGGCGCAGCTAAAGCCGTTGCACCCACGGTATTGGTGGGCAAAGGCATCACTTTTGACACAGGTGGCATCTCGCTGAAACCCGCGCCGGAGATGGACGAAATGAAGTTTGACATGTGTGGCGCAGCTAGCGTGTTGGGCACGTTCCGCGCTTTGGCGGGGATTCAGCCCAAAATCAACGTGGTTGGCTTGATTCCCGCCTGCGAAAACATGCCCAGCGGCAAAGCCGTGAAACCGGGCGACGTGGTGACCAGCATGAGCGGCCAAACCATTGAAAACCTCAACACCGACGCCGAAGGCCGCTTGGTGCTGTGCGACGCGCTGACCTACGCTGAACGCTTCAAACCTTCAGCCGTCATCGACATCGCCACCTTGACCGGCGCTTGCGTCATTGCCCTAGGCGCGGTGCGCAGCGGTTTGTTCAGCGCCAACGATGATTTGGCTAATGCCTTGCTCAAAGCCGGCGAATCCAGCGGCGACCCTTGCTGGCGCATGCCTTTGGACGACGAATACGGCGAAGGCTTGAAGTCCAACTTTGCCGACATGGCCAATGTGGCAGGTCGTGCCGCAGGCTCAGTCACCGCTGCCAAGTTTTTGCAAAAATTTACCGCCAGCTACCCTTGGGCGCACTTGGATATTGCGGGCACAGCATGGAAGAGTGGGGCGGTTAAAGGCTCCACCGGTCGTCCTGTGCTTTTGTTGTTGAATTATTTGCTTGATTTAGAGTCAAATAATGCTGTAGCCAGCGTATTACCTGCCTCAACAGCTATTAAAAAAATAGTAAAAAAACCTGCTAAAAATGCAAAAACCACAGTCAAAGCATAACCTTGCATGACCGAAATCGCCTTCCACGTCAACGCGCCAGACAAGCTGGACTATGCCTGCCGCCTTTTGCGTGCGACACAAAAAAAATCTGCCCAAGTGCTTGTTCTTGGGCAGATTGATGCACTGAAATTGCTCAGCGCCAAACTGTGGGCAATGTCGCCAACCGAGTTTTTGCCGCATTGCTTGGTAGATGCAGCAGCCGAGGTCATCGCCCATTCGCCTATCGTTTTGAGCTTGGATCTGCCCAATTCAGCCGCAGAATCGCAGGTTTTGCTCAATCTTGGTGCAGCTTTACCCGCCGGTTTTGAGCGATTTGAGCGTTTGCTAGAAATCGTCGGCCAAAACGAAGCCGACCTGCAAGCCGCTCGCACCCGCTGGAAGCATTACAAGGACCGAGGCTATGCTCTAAGCAGGTATGACGTGGTGAGCAAGGCGCAGACGGCGCATTAAACTTGCTGCGCTGCAGCATATTGGCACGATGGTTGCATTTTTCTGAGTATGAATACAGGCAAATCTCTCGCTAAACCAGCAAATCTGCCTTTGCAAGCGCTGCGCATTGTGGTGATTGCCCCTGAGTTAGCTATTGCTGACCCCGCAGATGCCTATACCATCAACCAAGCGGAGCGCTCACGCAGTTTGCGCATTGGTTTGCTTGAGAATGGCTTCAATTTGGTCGCTGTGCTGCCTGCAGACACGTTTTTGAACGAGCGTTTGACGCAGCTTCAGCCCGACATGATCATTGTGGATGCGGAAAGCCAAGCGCGTGATGCGCTGGAGCATGTGGTGGTGGCGACCCGAGATGCACGCCGCCCGATTGTGATGTTCACCAATGACAATGACACTTCCCACGTCAAAGACGCGGTAGCTGCTGGCGTATCGGCTTACATTGTGGCGGGGCTGTCCAGCGAGCGGATTCGCCCGATTTTAGACGTGGCGATGGCGCGTTTTCAGCATGAGCAGGCTCTGCGCCAAGAGCTGGCAGAGACCAAAGTAGAGTTGCAAGACCGCAAAGTGATTGACCGTGCCAAAGGCATGCTGATGCAGCGCCAAGGCTTGAACGAGCAAGCTGCTTACGACAAACTGCGCAAAACTGCGATGGACAAGAGTTTGAAAGTGGTTGAGGTGGCGCAGCGGATGTTGGATGTGGCTGATTTGTTGGTTTAGAACCCTTCGACAAGCTCAGGATGAACGGGTTTTGTGTTGTTCGGCAAGTGAAAGATTTTTATTTTTATAAAATTGGCACGCAGATTGCTTCGTAGTTATTAATATCAAAAAAACCAATGGCGGTTTTTTTGAATAGCGGTTTCCAAAGTTGGAAGTTGCACAGGATTTTCGGACAAAGGCGTCCCCACAAGCTGGTTAGCGATTCATTCGCTAGCTGCTTCGTGAGGACGCCTTTTTTCGTTTTGAGTTTGAATTTTGCATTTTTTATAAACCTAAGGAGTTAACCCAAATGACTAACTTGATTTCAACCCCACCAGCCGCATCGGCATTGAGTCGTCGCACTGTTTTGCAGTCCGCTGTCGCCAGTGCTTTGGTGGTCAGCCCAGCCTTACGCGCTGTGGCTTATGCTGCTGGGTCTGATGCGCCTGAGAAAACCGAGGTCAAAATCGGTTTCATCCCGCTCACAGATTGCGCCAGCGTCGTGATGGCCTCTGTATTAGGTATAGACAAAAAGTACGGCGTCAAAATCATCCCGACTAAAGAAGCCAGCTGGGCCGGTGTGCGTGACAAGCTGGTAACTGGTGAGTTGGACTTTGCCCACGTCTTGTATGGCTTGGTCTATGGTGTTCACCTCGGTGTGAGCGGACCGAAAAAGGACATGGCGGTCTTGATGACTTTGAACAACAATGGGCAAGCCATCACGTTGAGCAAAAAATTGGCCGACAAAGGCGCTGTTGACGGCGCAAGTCTCGCTAAGTTAATGAAAACCGAAAAGCGCGAATACACCTTTGCGCAAACCTTCCCCACTGGCACGCACGCCATGTGGCTGTATTACTGGATGGCGGCCAATGGCATCAATCCGATGACGGATGCCAAAGTCATTACCGTACCGCCGCCGCAAATGGTGGCCAATATGCGCGTCGGCAATATGGATGGTTTCAGCGTGGGTGAGCCGTGGAACCACCGCGCCATCATCGACGGCATTGGCGTCACCGCCACAACTTCGCAAGATGTCTGGAAGGATCACCCCGAAAAAGTGTTGGGCACAACAGGCGAATTCGTCAAAAAATACCCAAACACCGCCCGCGCCGTGACCGCTGCAATTTTGGAAGCCAGTAAATGGATTGATGCAGGTTTGCAAAATAAGCTGAAGATGGCTGAGACGATTGCTGACAAGAGCTACGTCAACACCAGTGTGGATGCCATCAACCAACGCATCTTGGGCCGCTACCAAAACGGCATGGGTAAGACTTGGGACGATACCAATCACATGAAATTCTTCAGCGATGGTGCGGTCAACTTCCCGTATTTGTCAGATGGCATGTGGTTCTTGACGCAGCAAAAGCGCTGGGGCTTGCTCAAAGACCATCCCGACTATTTGACTGTGGCCAAGCAAATCAACCAGATCGATTTGTACAAAGACGCCGCCTCAGCCAGCAAAACGCCGGTGCCAAAAGACATGATGCGTACCAGCAAGCTGATGGACGGCGTGGTGTGGGACGGCAAAGACCCGAAAAAGTACGCGGATTCGTTCAAAGTTAAAGCGTAATTCGTTCAGTTTTAAAGGAGAACCACCATGGTTAGCGCTGTTTTTCATTCGCCCTTTGCGGCTCATTCCGAATCGGTTGCTGTTCGGCCTGAATCTGTAGTTGTCAAAGCCGTATCTGCAACACGGGCAGAGCCAAAACCTGATGCTCCAAAGGCGCCACGCACACCATTTGACTGGCGTGCCATGTGGCTGGCAGTCTTGCCACCTCTGTTTGGCTTGGGTTTGCTGATTGGTTTGTGGGCACTGGTGTCTGCGTTAACTGCGGGCAGTATTCCAACACCTATAGACACTTTCAAGCAAGCGGTCGTTATCTTCGCTGACCCGTTCTACCGCAAAGGCCCGAACGACCAAGGCGTGGGCTGGAATATTTTGATGTCGCTAGAGCGTGTGGCTTTGGGTTTTGGCTTGGCTGCGGCGGTAGGCATTCCGGCAGGATTTGCCATTGGTCGTTTCGAGTTTTTGAGCCGCATGTTCAATCCGCTCATCAGCCTGCTGCGCCCCGTGTCACCATTGGCTTGGTTGCCCATTGGCTTGTTGGTCTTCAAAGGTGCGAATCCAGCAGCGATTTGGACGATTTTTATCTGTTCCATCTGGCCCATGATCATCAACACTGCCGTAGGCGTTCAGCGCGTGCCGCAAGACTACATGAATGTGGCCAAGGTGCTGAACCTGTCGGAGTGGAAGATTGTGACGAAAATCCTCTTCCCGTCCGTCCTGCCTTATATGTTGACTGGCGTGCGTCTGGCCGTTGGCACGGCCTGGCTGGTGATTGTGGCAGCGGAGATGTTGACTGGCGGCGTAGGCATCGGCTTTTGGGTGTGGGACGAGTGGAACAACCTGAATGTGAAAAACATCATCATCGCGATTTTCGTCATCGGCATTGTGGGTTTGATTCTGGAATATGCACTCATCAAACTCGCCACCGCATTCACATTCGAAGAAGTTAAAAACTAAACCGCTTAACAGTTAAACAAGGAGATCACCATGAGTACCACTATTGATGACTTGAACAAAAAATACATAGACATTGCTGGCGTTGAGCAAACCTTCAAAACCAAAAAAGGAAATTTTTGCGCGCTGCAAAACGTAAATCTGACTGTGGCCAAAGGCGAATTTGTGACGCTGATTGGACACTCTGGCTGCGGAAAATCAACGCTGTTGAACCTGATTGCTGGTTTGACCACGCCCACCAAAGGTGCACTGTTATTGGGCAACCGCGAGATCAAAGGCCCTGGCCCTGAGCGGGCAGTGGTGTTTCAAAACCACTCTTTACTGCCATGGCTGACATGTTTTGAAAACGTCTATTTAGGTGTTGAGCGCGTTTTTGGTGCAGGCGATAAAAATGCCGGCGCGCCGTCTGAAAACAAAGTACAACTCAAAGCGCGCACAGATGCAGCCTTGGAATTGGTTGGTCTGACAGCCGCAGCCCAAAAGCGCCCTGGTGAAATCTCAGGCGGCATGAAGCAGCGCGTTGGCATCGCCCGTGCCTTGGCGATGGAGCCCAAAGTGCTATTGATGGACGAACCTTTTGGAGCATTGGACGCCTTAACCCGCGCCAAATTGCAGGACGAGCTGCTGGCCATCGTTGCCCAGACCCAAAGCACGGTGGTGATGGTGACGCATGATGTGGACGAAGCTGTGCTGTTGAGCGACAAAATCGTGATGCTCACCAATGGCCCCGCAGCGACGATTGGCGAGGTGCTAACCGTTGAACTGTCACGCCCACGCGACCGCGTCGCTTTGGCAAAAAACCCACAATATGCGGGCTACCGCCAAGCGGTGATTGACTTTTTGTACACCCGCCAAGGGCATGTGGAGAAGCAAGCCGCTTAAAGCAGGGCAATTCAATCGCTAAAACGATTCAATTGGTGCACTGCACCAAAAATTGGCATGAATCTCGCTTTGTCGGGATATGTGTTAATTTTTAGAGGGCTTTGCACCATGTCGGGTAATTCATCAGGTTTTCGAACATTCCTAAAAAGTGGCCACGCGCCTACTTTGTTTGCGTCATTTTTATATTTTGATTTTTGCTTTGCCGTCTGGGTGCTCAATGGTGCGATGGCGCCCTTTATTTCTGAGGCATTTAATTTATCAGCTGCTCAAAAAGGCTTTATGGTCTCTGTGCCTATTTTGGCTGGCGCTTTGATGCGTTTTCCGCTGGGCGTTTTGGCGCAATACATCGGCCGTAAAAATGCCGCGATGGTGGAGATGGGCTTGATCGTGCTTGCATTAGCTGGCGGTTATTTCTTTATCAACAGTTACAACCATGTGCTGGCTATGGGCGTGCTTTTAGGCATTGCTGGTGCAAGTTTTGGCGTTGCTCTGAGCTTGGGTTCTGGCTGGTTTCCGCCTAAATACAAAGGCTTGGCGATGGGTATTGCTGGTGCGGGCAATTCTGGAACTGTGCTTGCCGTGTTGTTTGCACCGCCGTTAGCTACGGCTTATGGCTGGCAAACGGTGTACGGCTTAGCCGCTTTGTGCATGACCTTGCCAATGGCGGTGATGTGGTTTGCTGCTAAAGAACCACCTGATGTTGAGCACCAAAGCCTGCGCCAGCATGTCGCTTGCTTGTTTGAAAAAGACGGCTGGGCATTTAGCTTGATTTATGTCATTACTTTTGGTGGCTTTATTGGCTTAGCCAGCTTCTTGCCTACGTATTTTTATGATCAGTTCAAAGTTACAAAAATCGAAGCTGGCCAGCTCACCATGCTTGCCGCCTTGATGGGCTCTGCTATCCGCGTCGTGGGCGGTTACATTTCTGACCGCGTAGGCGGTATCACCACCCTGAGTGGCGTCTTGATCATGGTTTCCATCACTTTAGTGCTTTGCGGTTTAGCAGGAACATCGCTCGCGCTCACTACCTTGTTGTTTATGTTGTGCTTTGCCGCATTGGGCGCGGGCAATGGTGCATTGTTTCAACTCGTACCTCTGCGCTGGCCGTTAACCACAGCGGTCGCGGGCTCCATGATTGGTGAAATTGGGGCTCTAGGTGGCGCGATTGTCCCTAACGCCATGGGTTTGTCCAAGCAGTATGCCGGTACGTATTTATGGGGGTTTGTCCTCTTCGCCGTACTCGCCATCGCCATGCTAGGCATGTTGCGCGTGATGCAGCTGCGCTGGACGCGGACATGGGCTGAGAAGGGTGGACGGGCACGGGGTTAAATTTGACTGCTTAAAATAGCAGCATGACAAACCAGATTCCAACAGTTACGAAAGCAATTCCCTACGAACTTCTAGGCGGCGAAGCCGGCGTGCGACGCTTGGTTAACCGCTTTTACGAGCTGATGGACGAGCTGCCCGAAGCCTATGAGGTACGCCGCCTGCATCCTGAAAGCCTGAGCAACAGCGCGCAAAACTTGTTTGAATACCTCAGCGGCTGGTTTGGCGGCCCGACGATGTACACCGACAAAAAAGGCCACCCCCGCATGCGCATGCGCCACGCCCCTTATGCAGTGACGACCAGCGCCAAAAACGAGTGGATGCTGTGCATGAGCCAAGCACTGACCGAGCAAGTCGAAGACATAGCCTTCCGCGACCACCTGATAGTCACTTTTGCGGGTTTGGCGGATCATATGGTGAATAGGTAGTAGCATAAGTGGCGGTAAGGAATGCTATGTATTTAATAGCTTCTTAGGCAATAAATACGCCGGCTACAACCGAATTCTCCTCTATTTCGGCAAAAAAAGCAGCCAATAGACCAAAAGCAGGTTAAAAAGCACTGAAATACCCAGCCCTATCTTCCAAACCGCCGTCGGGTCGCGCTGAATCAGCGGGGTGGCTAACGGGGCGTTTAGGGGGCGGGAGGCGCCTCGGTCTAGGGCTAGGAGGAGTTCTTCTGCGGTTTCAAAGCGCTGGTTTTTGTCTCTGGCGATGGCTTTCTGAACGATGTTGTCCAGCCATTTCGGGATTTCAGGGCGGTGTCGGCTGGGGGCTAGGGGGTCACGGTAGTAGCGGCCGGACTGGCCGGGGAGAACTTCGCCGTAGGGGAGTTTGCCGGTTAAGAGTTGGTACAGGGTGACGCCTAGGGCGAAGAGGTCGCTTTGCGCGTCGGGCAGTTCTTTGCTGTCGTCACTCGCATTCTTAAAATGCACACCCCATTGTTCGGGGTTGATGTAGCTGGGCGTTCCGGCGTGCAGGTCGCGCATTGCCTTCGGTTCTTTGCCGCTGAGCGCCACACCCAAATCCAGCAAACGCAGCACGCCGTCAGCGCCTTGGTGCAGATTGGCGGGCTTGATGTCGCGGTGAATCACGTGCTGGCGGTGCAAGTGGCTGAGCGCTTTGGTGATTTGGGAGGCAGCGTTGATGGCGTGGGTTATGTCGAAGGGAGCGCCTCTGACTAATTGCTGCTGCAACGTTTCGCCTTCATGCCACTCGTAAACGATGTAGTAAGAGGAAGGAGCACTCAGATCTGCTTTCAAATGCACCAAAGAATCGGCAGCGCGCGTTGCTTGCAATTGTTGGGTTAGCCAAGCTTCATGCACCAACATGGTGCGTTCTTCTTTGTCTTTGGCACGACTGGGGTGCAGGGTTTTGAGAGCGTAGAGCTTGCCAGTGGCAGATTCTTTGACTTGGTAAATGACGTTGATGCCGCTGTCTGCTACGTTTGCCAGTACCTCAAAACCATCGATTTTTTCACCAGGCTTCAGCAACGGCGGGATAGGTAAGTTCAAGGCGGCGAGCGTGGCATCTTCTAGCGTGGCTTCGGACAAGCCTTTGACATGGGCAACCAGCGCACTGGCGTTGTCGTTGCTGCCAGATTTGAGCGCTGCATCGACCAAATTTTCAGCCAAAGTCTCGCTCAAACTCTGCCAAGACGTGCCGGTTTGCTGGGCTATATCCTTAAAAATCGCCTTGATTCGGGCATCTGACAGGAAGCCATAGACCCCGTCGGACAGCAAAATGAAGCAGTCGCCCAGCATCACCTCGCCTTGCGAGTAGTCCACCGCCAAGCGGTCTTCCGAGCCAACGCTGCGCAGCAGTTGGTGTTTGAAGTCGGTGTGGTTGACGATGTGGTCGTGCGTCAGCTGGGTGAGTTGCCCGTCCCGCAGCAGGTAGCAGCGGGTGTCGCCCACGTGGGCAAGGGTATAGGTTTGGCCGCGCAGCACCAAAGCGGTCAAGGTGGTGAAGCCGAGTTCGGGGCGACGCTTGTTCAGAGCGACCAGCCATGCGTTTTGCGCGGCGATGATGCGGTCTAGCGCGACGCTGGTATCCCACGTCGGGGGTGTGCAAAAGTAATCACGCACCAAACTGGTGACTGTGGTCTGCGCGGCCTCTTTGCCCATGCCACCCATGCTCACGCCATCAGCCAGCGCCATGATGACACCCATGTCTTTGTCGTCTTTGGCGGGCAACATCGCACCGGCGAAGTCTTCGTTGATGGGTTTGGTGCCTGCTAGCGAGGTGTAGCCAATGTCAATATCGTTCATGTTTCAGTTACAGCAAGAAGTACGCCAAAGAATATGTCAATACAAAGGCCACTTTAAGCCAATTAATAGATAAGTTGGCACGAGGTTTGCATGTTTATGGTGCAACGCAGCAATTATGGACATAGGAAAACGATGAAAAAATTGAAATTAGTGATGGTTGGCAATGGTATGGCGGGGGTTCGCACCGTCGAAGAGCTTCTGAAAATTGCACCAGATTTGTATGACATCACCATTTTTGGTGCTGAACCACAACCTAATTACAACCGCATTTTGCTTAGCCCTGTGTTGGCCGGTGAGCAAACGTTGGACGAAATCGTTTTGAACAGCTGGGAGTGGTACACCGAAAACAACATCACTTTGCACGCGGGTAAAAAAGTCGTCAACATTGACCGCGCCCGCCGTATCGTGACGGCGGATGATGGCTTGGAAGTTGAATACGACCGTTTGCTGATGTGCACCGGCTCCAACGCCTTCATGCTGCCGATTCCGGGTAAAGATTTAGAAGGCGTGATTGCCTACCGCGATATTGCGGACACCAATCTCATGATTGAGGCGTCGACCAAGTATAAAAAAGCTGTCGTCGTCGGTGGCGGTTTATTGGGCTTGGAGGCCGCGAACGGCTTGATGCTGCGCGGCATGCAAGTGACGGTTATCCACGTGATGCCTACCTTGATGGAGCGTCAGTTGGATTCTGTCGCCGGTGGTTTGCTGCAAAAATCGTTGGAAGAGCGTGGTTTGAAGTTTGTCATGGGCGGCCAGACGCAAGCTTTGATTGGAGACAAAGATGGTGGCAAAGCGGGACGAGTCATGGCATTGCAGTTCAAAGACGGCACCGAGATTCCTACCGATTTGGTGGTGATGGCTGTGGGTATTCGCCCAAATACGGAATTGGCCGAGAAGATTGGATTGCATTGCAACCGTGGCATTGTCGTGACCGATACGCTGCAAACCGTGACCGATGCGCGTATTTACTCCGTGGGTGAATGCGCAGCCCATCGAGGCATTGCTTATGGCTTGGTTGCTCCTCTTTTTGAGCAAGCCAAAGTTGCGGCCAATCATTTGGCCGAGCACGGCATTGGCCGATACACCGGTTCACTCACTTCAACCAAGCTCAAAGTCACGGGCATCGACTTGTTCAGCGCGGGTGAATTCCAGGGTGGCGAGGGCACTGAAGAACTCATTATGAGCGACCCGTTTGGTGGCGTTTACAAAAAACTGGTGATCAAAGACGACAAACTGATTGGCGCTTGCCTGTATGGCGACACCGTGGACGGCAGTTACTACTTCAAACTCCTGCGTGATGGTCGAAGCATTGCAGACATTCGCGACAAACTGATGTTTGGCGAATCCAATATCGGCGACGTGGGTCACGAAGGCCACAGCAAAGCGGCAACCATGCCCGATGAAGCCGAAGTCTGTGGCTGCAATGGTGTGACCAAAGGCACGATTTGCAAAGCCATCAAAGAAAAAGGTTTGTTCACGCTGGATGAGGTGAAAAAGCACACCAAAGCTAGCGCGTCTTGCGGCTCTTGCACCGGTTTGGTTGAGCAGATTTTGATGTTCACCGCAGGTGGTGATTATTCCGCGACACCTAAGCTTAAAGCCATGTGTGCGTGTACCGATCACGGCCACCAAGCGGTGCGGGAAGCGATTGTCAAAAACAAGATTTTGACGATTGATGGCGTGTACAAGTTCATGGATTGGAAAACGCCTAACGGTTGTTCGTCCTGCCGCCCAGCAGTGAACTACTACGTCACCAGCTCATGGCCGAAAGAAGCGAAGGATGATCCACAAAGCCGTTTCATCAACGAGCGTAGCCATGCCAACATTCAAAAAGATGGTACCTACTCGGTCATTCCGCGCATGTGGGGTGGCGAGACAACGTCGTCCGAGCTGCGCCGTATTGCGGACGCGGTGGACAAGTACAAGATTCCAACCGTCAAAGTCACTGGCGGCCAGCGTATCGACTTGCTAGGCGTGAAAAAAGAAGACTTAGTCAATGTCTGGAAAGACATCGGCATGCCTTCAGGCCATGCCTACGCCAAAGCCTTGCGTACCGTCAAAACTTGCGTCGGTTCTGAATGGTGCCGTATGGGCACGCAAGATTCCACCCAAATGGGTAAAGACCTAGAGCGCGCGATGTGGCGCATGTACGCACCGCACAAGGTCAAGTTTGCGGTGTCAGGCTGCCCACGCAACTGCGCTGAAGCGGGCATCAAAGATGTGGGTGTGATTGGGGTGGACAGCGGTTGGGAGATGTACATTGCCGGTAACGGCGGTATCAAAACCGAGGTGGCGCACTTTTTCGTGAAGGTCAAAACCGCAGCTGAAGTGTTGGAATACACCGGTGCTTTCTGCGAACTGTACCGCCAAGAAGGCTGGTATTTGGAGCGCACCGTTCATTACGTCAACCGCGTGGGCTTGGACTATGTGAAGAAAAAAATCTTGGACGACCACGAAGGCCGCAAAGCCCTGTGGGAGCGGTTGCAATTTGCCTTAGACGGCGAGCCTGATCCTTGGTTTGACTTCAAAGAAGCCGAAGTTGATACCCGCCAGTTTGCTAAGCTCACAGCGGCATAAATCGATCAATATAGGTAAATATAAGCAAATATAAGCAAAAATAGGTGTAAATATGGCTGTAGCCGGCGTATTTATTGCCTAAGTAGCTATTAAAACTATAGTAAAAAAAGAAGATCATCATGAACGAATGGAAAAAAATCTGCCTGGTGCAGGACATCCCAGTTTTGGGTTCACGCCGCGTTCAGCGCGCTAAGGGAATGGATGTGGCAGTGTTTCGCAACGACCAAGACCAGGTGTTTGCCTTGCTAGACCGTTGCCCACACAAAGGCGGGCCTTTGAGCCAAGGCATCGTCTTTGGCACCAGCGTTGCCTGCCCGTTGCACAACTGGACAATTGGTTTGGCGACAGGCTGCGCCAAAGAGCCGGATGAAGGTTGTACGCAGGCTTTCCACGTACAGGTGACTGACGGTGTGGTGTATTTGAACCAACCTGAGCTGGACACTTTGGCATTAGACCTAACCGCGCCTGTGGCGGGCCCAGCAAGAAAAGCAACCGCAGCTGCATGACAGAAACCAAATCAACGTGCCCTTATTGCGGCGTAGGCTGCGGCGTCATTATTGAATCAAGTGGTGATCAGATTACTGGTGTGCGGGGAGACCCGCTGCACCCCGCTAATTTCGGGCGTTTGTGCTCCAAAGGCTCAAACCTGCATTTGACGGCCACCGCTGCTGTGACGCAGCAAACCCGTTTGTTGCATCCTATGCAACGCGAAAGTAGGGGAGCCGCTCCTCAACGCATCTCTTGGGATGCGGCTTTGGACAGCACCGTGAAGAAGTTTGCCCAAGTGATTGCTGACCACGGCCCTGATGCAGTTGGGTTTTACATCTCTGGGCAGCTGCTGACTGAGGACTACTACGTCTTTAACAAGCTCGCCAAAGGTTTAATAGGCACCAACAATATCGACAGCAATTCCCGCCTGTGCATGAGCAGCGCGGTGGCGGGCTACAAGCAAACATTGGGTGCTGATGCGCCACCTGCCTGCTATGACGATGTGAACCACGCAGGCTGCATCTTCATAGTCGGCAGCAACACAGCGTTTGCGCACCCGATTTTGTTTCGGCGCATTGAAGACGCCAAGAAAGCCAACCCAGCGATGAAAATCATCGTGGCCGACCCACGCCGAACAGACACAGTCGAGCTGGCCGATTTGTTTCTACCCATCCAACCCGGCACCGATGTGATGCTGTTCAACGGCATGCTGCACATCATGCTGTGGGAAGGCTGGATCAACCACGACTTCATCAACGCCCACACCGATGGTTTTGATGCACTCAAAGCGACGGTGCGCGACTGCACGCCGGAGCTGACCGCTGACATTTGTGGCATTAAAAAAGAAGATTTGTACAAAGCAGCACAAATGTTTGCGACAGGAGCATCAAGCGACCCGCTGCTTCAGAAAGCGACGCTCAGCTTGTATTGTCAAGGTCTGAACCAATCCAGCAGCGGTACGGCCAAAAACGCCGCGTTGATCAACATGCATTTGGCATGCAGGCAAATCGGCAAACCGGGCGCTGGTCCCTTGTCACTCACCGGTCAACCAAATGCCATGGGCGGGCGCGAAGTCGGCGGCATGGCCAATTTGATGAGCGGGCACCGCGATTTGGCAAATCCGCAGCATCGCGAGGAGATTCAAAAGCTGTGGAACGTGCCTTCTGTGCCGTCCGCTACGGGTAAAACTGCTGTTGAAATGTTTCAAGCTGCTGCGGATGGGCAAATCAAAGTGTTGTGGATTGTCTGTACCAACCCCGCGCAAAGCATGCCAGACCAAGCGGTCGTGCGTAAAGCTTTGGAGCGCGCAGAGTTGGTGATCGTGCAAGAGGCGTTTTCGACGACCTCGACATGCGCTTATGCCGATATTTTGTTGCCTGCAACGACTTGGGGCGAAAAAGAGGGCACGGTGACGAATACAGAGCGCCGTATTTCCCGCGTTCGCGCCGCCGTGGTCGCACCGGGTGAAACTCAGCATGATTGGTCGATAGCTGCTGAGTTTTCACGCCGCTTGGAAAAGTTACTGCCTTCAAAATCACCACAAACTTTGTTTGACTACCCGACACCGGAGTCTGTCTGGCTGGAGCACCGCGAGTCTACCCGTGGACGCGACTTGGACATCACAGGCATGAGCTATGCGCTCTTAGAGGCGACGCCTTTGCAGTGGCCGATGCGGGAAGGTGAATCTGTAGGTAAAGAGCGCTTGTACGAAAACAATGTGTTTCCTACCGCTGATTGCAAAGCGAAATTCGTCAACACGGTCTACAAACCGGTGGCAGAACCGCGCGAGTCGCGTTTTCCGTTTTCATTGACCACCGGCCGCCTGCGCGACCAGTGGCATGGCATGAGCCGCACCGGCACCTTGGGCAAGTTGTTTGGCCACGTGGCCGAGCCAACGGTGCAGATGAACATTCAAGACATGACCCGACGCTTGATCAGCGAAGGTGATTTGGTGCATGTGACCAGCAAGCGCGGCTCGATATTGTTGCCTGTGCAGGCCTCCAAAGAAGTGGGCATGAGTCAAGCCTTTATCGCCATGCACTGGGGGGAGGAGTTTTTAAGTGGACTAGGAAGCAATGGGGAAAGGCTGGCGGGTGTCAATACGATCACAACTTCAGCGTTCTGCCCCACATCCAAGCAGCCCGAGCTAAAGCACGCCGCCGTCAAAATTCTCAAAGCTGAGTTGCCTTGGACCTTGCTGGGGGTGGCTTGGCTGCCTAGCGATCAAGCATTGGCAGCTCGGGAGGCTTTGAAGGCGTTGATGCGCTTGTTCCCGTTTGCCAGCTGTGTGCCTTTTGGTGATGGTGAAGCCTTTAAAGGCGTTGCGAGAACCGGTTTGCTGTTCAGAGCTGCTGGGCATGAAGCACCCACGGAAGACGTTTTGAAGCAGATTGAAGGTGTCCTTGGATTGAGTGTTTCTGCAGGTAGCACTCAAGTGATGCGCTATGCTGATAGGAAAAAAGGTCAGCACCGCACCATCAAATTAACAGGCAACCGCGAATACGCAGAATTAGAAGCCTTTTTGCTAGCAGGTGATACGCGCTCAGAAGCTTGGGTCAAGACGCTGTTGCAAGACAGCTTGCCGGCGCAAAGCTATGGCCGCATGTTGTTGGTTCCGGGTAGCAAAGCACCCATCGCGGTGCAGTCGCGCGGAAAAGCGGTGTGTACTTGCTTCAACGTGACGGATAAGGCGATTACTGAACAACTCGCAAAAAGTTTTGGCTCAGACGAGAGGCGACTGACTGAACTGCAAGCCAGCCTGAAGTGTGGCACCAATTGCGGCTCATGCGTGCCTGAATTAAAACGTTTGATTAGGGATAACCCTAGCATCGCAAAGAGTACAACTAGCGTTAAGTTGTTGTCAGTGGAAAGTAGTTAAGCTTGTTTTTAAGTAACGGAAAAACTGATATGGCATTAATTCGACTTATATACCAAACAGAAATGATAAATAATCTCATAGATTTTTTTATCTAAGTGTGTTCCCTAGTGGTAACTGGTCAAATTTGATGTATCGTACGCTCCGTTGTGGCTGAATAGGCTTCTCAACTATTAGGTATGATTTTTTAACTTGGAGTAATTTATGCAAATGAAGATGAAACTAGTCGCTGTTGCGGCTTTGGCAATGGCTGCTGGCGTTGTATCAGCTCAAGACATGGTAGTAAAACTTGGCCACGTTGGTCCAACATCAGGTGGCATCGCTCACTTGGGTAAAGACAACGAAAACGGCGCTAAGTTGGCCATCGAAGAGTTGAACGCCAAAGGCGTGAAAATCGGCGGTAAAGTTGTCAAGTTTGAATTGTTGACTGAAGATGACGCTGGCGATCCAAAACAAGGCACTGCTGTTGCTCAAAAATTGGTTGACTCTAAAGTCATGGGCGTGGTTGGTCATTTGAATTCTGGTACTTCTATCCCAGCTTCAAAAATCTACAGCGATGCTGGCATTCCACAAATTTCTCCATCTGCAACTAACCCAAAATACACTCGCCAAGGCTTCAAAACAACCTTCCGCGTTGTGGCTGATGACGTGCATTTGGGCGGTACATTGGGCCGTTACGCAGTGTCAACCCTCAAAGGCAAGTCAATTGCTGTGATCGACGACCGTACAGCTTATGGCCAAGGTGTGGCAGACGAGTTCAAGAAAGCTGTTGTTGGCGCTAAAGGTAAAGTGGTTGGCCACGAGTACACCACAGACAAAGCAACTGACTTCATGGCAATTTTGACTAACCTCAAAGCTAAGAAGCCAGACGTTGTGTTCTTCGGCGGCATGGACGCTGTTGCAGGCCCTATGTTGCGCCAAATGAAATCACTCGGCATCAACGCCAAGTTCATGGGCGGCGACGGCATCTGTTCAGCTGAGTTGGCTAAATTGGCTGGTGACGCAATGGCGGATGACCAAGTCTATTGCGCTGAAGCTGGTGGTGTTGAAGGCAAGCAAAAAGCTGGCATGGACGCATTCAAGGCAAAGTTCAAAGCTAAGTTCAACGCTGACGTGCAAATCTACGCACCATACGTGTATGACTCTGTGAACGTGATGGTTGCTGCGATGGAAAAAGCAGGTTCTGCTGAGCCAGCGAAGTACCTCCCGGTTTTGGCTAAAACAACCAACTTTGCTGGCGTGACTGGCCCGATCACATTTGATGCAAAAGGCGACATCAAGAACGGCGCTTTGACATTGAAGACTTACAAAGGCGGCAAGCCTGTTGATTTGGCTGTGATCCGTTAATTTAACTTAATTTAACGACAGCACTAAATTAAAAGCCACCCCTGCTTAGGCTGGGGTGGCTTTTTTATGGGGTAAAATCAATATAACGGAGAGGTGGATGAGCGGTTTAAGTCACACGCCTGGAAAGCGTGCGAAGGGTAAAACTTTCCGCGGGTTCGAATCCCGCCTTCTCCGCCAATTTTAGAACCTCTAAAATTTGGCTAAAAATTAAAAGCCCTGTAACTCAATCGGTTACAAGGCTTTTTTCATGTTATCCCTCTTATTTTTCTCTTATTTTTTAATTCTCTTCTATAAAGATATAAAAGATAAAAATGCTTAACTCAAGGACTCATCTTAAAAGCAGAACGGTCATATCCCAAGGCTACAGCACGGTCTAAGATTTGGCTCACAGTTGCTGTGTCTAACTTAGCGTCACGTGCCAGCACCCAGCCAAACGTGCGTTTGGGCTCACCAACTAACACCCATTTGTAATCCGGGTCCAGTGCCAGCACCCAATAGTTGCCGTAAAAAGGGCGGAAGAAGCTTACACGCAGTTTGGCGTTGTTGCTGCCTTCAACAATTTTGGCGATGCCAATGGCTTCGGTCGTTTTGCCCGCAGCATCTTTGCACTGGTTTTGCACCCGCAGGTCTTTGCCGTCAAGGGTGTATGTGGCTTTGGTGTCAGATACACAATCGCCCTGAAAACTATTGGGAATCCAAGCGACTTGGTGCCAAGTGCCTAAATACTTAGCAACATCGACATTTGCGACGACGGGCATGGGCGCTAAGTTTGCTTCATTAGAGGTGCTGCAAGCTGCTACCAGGGCGGCAAGACCAACTAAGATGGCAACGGCAGTTTTTTTGTAATTTGTACGAAGTAGTTTTTTCATAACTGCATCGTATACGAAATTAGCGTGTGATGCGCTATCAACGGCTTAAGACGAGCAGTTGGCAGACACGGCTTGTATGGTTTTGCCAGTTTTGGGGTCAAAAACCACTAAATTGACCTGTCGCTCGTGCCCTGGGGTGGCTGCGACGCCGCGTAAGCTCAGCTTTTGGGGTGTCGTCGCACTATAGTCGCCTACGGGCGTGTATTGGCGCACAACGAAATCGTGCAGCAGCGTCTCCCCACTGTTTTCACCGGCTTTAACCTTGGTAACATGGCCGTGCTCAGTGATAGTCCAATAAGCTGACCACGTGCCTGAAGCTGAGTTTGTGACTGAAACTGGACTAACCACAGCTTCAAACTGGTCTGCGCCCGTCTGAGTTAGGATAATTGAGCTTGTAGAGGTTGTTTTAGCAGACGGCACAGCTGCATTGAACGGCCCAACGCTGCCCCAGCCGCGCCAATCGCCACCGTTGAGCACCATTTGCGGGGTGTAAATGCCGTTTTGCTTGTTCCAAGCAGAGATCTGCCGCTGTCGATTTGTGTGTGCAGCTGTCGCAAAGCGGTCAGGCCAGCCGATATAGTCCCAATAATTGACGTGGAAAGCTTGAATCACCGCAGGGTTCGCGTTTGAATTTGATGGGGTTTTACCCTTCAAAGTGTTGAGCCATTTTTCAGCAGGTGGGCACGAGCTGCAGCCTTCTGAGGTGTAAAGTTCTACGACAGGTGTGATATTAACGCCAGATGCTGCTTTACAAGCATTTTGAGGGTTAAATTGGGCTATAGCCGACGTAATTATTGCCTCAATAGCTATAAAAATAATAGCAAATATTGATTTAAATTTAAACTCAAATTTAAGCTGCATGGCAAACTCCTTGGGGATGGATATTGCCTTTGGTCGTCGTACCGCTGCAAATTCTTACAGCGGTGAGCAAAGAGGGTGTTTGATTTTCACCAAACATCAGAGCGAATCAGCGACTCCCATTTCCCAGCGCCTAAGCTGTAGATGGCAATCGCACCGTAGCGTTGCTCGCCCGTTTCGTCAAACTTGTAAGAGCCAGTGACAGGTGCATAAAGATCCATTTTGCGAAGCGCAGCCGTGATGTCTGCCGGTTTGACAGATTCAGCGCGTTTGATGGCAGCTGCGATAGCATAAGTCGCATCGTAGGTGTAATGACCAGCATACTCAGGCTCTTTTTTGTAGGCTGCGCGGTATTTGGCTAAAAATTCTTTTCCTGCCGCAAATTCTTCTGCTTCTAGGATGGGCGAACTTGCATAGATGCCTGCTACTTCACCAGCAGATTTAAACATCAGCGTCGTCTTTAGCGTATCACCACCTAGGATTTTGATGTTGGTGTAACTGATTTTTTTCAAAGCACCAATCAAGGCAATAACCTGAAAATCACTTTGTGTCGTGATGAAAACTTCAACTTTGCCATCTTTTAGTTTTTGCGCTAAACCATCAAGAGCAATCGTATCTTTGTCAAAAGACTCGCTAAAAACGACTTCTTTTTTTGCCAATTTTAGCTGTGCCAACGCACCGTCAGCCAAACCTTTGCTGTACGTCGTGCCATCATCAGCCACAGCATATTTGCTTGCATTGAGTTGGTTGACTGCATAACTGCCAATGGCTTTGGCTTGCAAAATGTCATTTCCAACAAGTCTGAGCGTGGTCGGCAGCCCCAAAGCTGTAAATTTTGGGTTGGTGGATATAGCCAGCTGAGCAATACCCTTTTCAGCATAAATAGGCGCGGCTGGAATGCTGACGCCAGAGTTTAGGTGTCCCACAACCGCAACCACACCGGCTTCAACCAATTGCTTGGCAACTTCTACGCCTGTTTTTGGGTCTGCGCGGTCATCAACGGCTACCAACTCCAAGCTTACGGATTTGCCTTTGACCTTGAAGCCCGCTTTGTTGATCTCATCAACAGCCAGTTTGACACCATTGAGCAAGTCTTGACCCTGACCCGATTTGTTGCCCGTCAAAGGCTGCGCGGCCCCAATTTTGATCACATCAGGAATGCTGTTGCTGCTACAGCCCGACAAGCCATTTGCAAGTGCGAAAGCGATGAATGTCCAGCTGAGTAGGTGTTTTAAGCGTTCGAGAGCCATAAAAATTTCTCCAAGAGTGTGCGAGAGCATCGACAAAAATGTGTCTTTTAAGTTGCTGCTGAACTGTAAGCAGTTCGTTACAACTAGCTCTTTGGTGCAAACCCTAGTATTCAAAGCTTTTATGACATATTCAAATGAATAATATGCATAGCTTTGTGAATGACTCTTGAATTAGTTATTTTGTATACAGTTTTAGCTATGCTTTTAGAAGCGACACATTTGCAGCGTCCAACAATGCGCATGTCAAAGCGTCTAAAACATCAGACTCCAAATTCCAACAATGCCAGTACAACTGTATCGGCAACACCTTGCTGGGAGCGATATTGACCAGTCTACCCGCAGCAATGTGTTCCCGTACCATCAACTCGGGCATGACGATGGCCCCCCAGCCTGCCAACGCCGCGCGCACTTGGCCTTCACAGCTTGGCACAAACAGCTGGTTCAGCACCACGCGTTTGAGGCCAAACGCATGGTTGACGAATTCGCCCTGCATGTCATCTTTGCGGTTGAAGGCGACGAACGGTGTGCTGCGAAAGTTGTAGGCGGTCATGCCGTCGGGGTAATGCTTGGTAGCGTAGGCTGGCTCGGCCACGGCGATGTAGTTCATCGCGCCCAGTGGTACAACCTTGCAGCCGCGCAAGGCTAGTTTTAATGTGGTGACGCAGCCCAACACTTGGCCGGTACGCAACCATTCTTGGGTGAAATCTTGGTCGTCGGTGATGATTTCTAGTGGCAGGCCCTCTGTCGTCAGCTTGCTTAAAGCACCCAGTGCCCAAGTGGCGATGCTGTCGGCGTTGATGGCAATCGATATTCGCTCCTCCTCACGCGAGCCACCGAGCGAGCTGGGCGCGAGCTCTTTCATATCACGCTCCAAATCCGCCCGCAATAGTCGAATCATTTTTGTGTGTTTCAGCAGCAATTGCCCAGCCTGCGTAGCTTTCAGCGGGCGGCTACGAACGATCAAAACCGTGCCGACTTGCGCCTCCAGCCCACGCAGGCGCTGCGACACAGCTGATTGGGTGATTGACAATCGCTGCGCCGCTCGTTCAAAGCCGCCTTCTTCCACAATAGCGGCTAGGCATTCCAGGGCGTCGGGGTCAAATGTGTTCATCTTGGGTCTGTTTTTTTAGTGCTTGTATTAGCGTTCTTGATATTTTTGCTGTTAGTTTAATGTCGCTTTTATTTCTTTGCAACTTCGCAGACACTTGTATCAGTTGAAATGGCAAGGCATAAGTAAGTATGAAAGTTGTAGCATGAAAATCATTGTTTTAGGCGCAGGTATCATAGGCATCAGCACTGCGTGGCATTTGTTGGAATTGGGTCATGAAGTGATTGTGATTGACCGCCAGCCAAACGCTGCGCTGGAAACCAGCTTTGCCAATGCAGGGCAAATATCGGTGAGCTACTGCGAGCCATGGGCCAACAAAGACGCGCCGCTTAAAGCCCTGAAATGGATGTTCAGCAAAGAAGCACCTTTGCTGTTTCGCCCACAATGGCCCACATTTGGCCCCACTGCCAAATTCGGTGGTGGTTGGCAGCAATGGCGTTGGGGCATGCAGTTTTTGGGGCAGTGTAACGACGCCGCGTTTGAGTGCAATGTGCAGCAAATCGTCGCGCTTGGCGCATACAGCCATCTGGCTTTGAAAGACATTGTCGATGCGACTGGTATTGATTACAACCGCCTTGAACGCGGCATCGCTCACTATTTCACAGACCAACACGCATTCGATGCAGCTGGTGAAGCTGCTTTGTTGATGCAAAAATATGGCGTGAATCGGCAAGTGCTTGGGCGGGATGCTATTTTAAAAATCGAGCCCGCATTGAAATCCTTTGCTTCCCACATCGTAGGTGGCACTTATACGGATAGCGACGAGAGCGGCGACGCCCGCGTATTCACGCAAAAACTAGCGCAAGTTTGTGCAGCTAGAGGTGCTGAGATTCTGTACGGGCATGATGTATTGGCATTGAATATGTCAAAAAATACTATTAAATCTATAGCTATTCAGGCAGTGAATACGCTGGCTAGAGGTAAAAATAAGGATATAAATGGACATAAAAATGACGAATTTGAGGTAAAAACCCTGATAGCAGACGCTTTTGTCGTCGCTTGCGGCTCTTACACCGCACCACTTTTACGCACCGTTGGCGTCGATGTGCCGATTTACCCAGGCAAAGGCTATAGCGCCACCTTCAAAATCTTGAAACCTGAGCTAGCGCCCAACGTCTCAGTCATTGACGACCAAGCCAAGTGTGCGATGACGCGTTTGGGCGACCAGCTGCGCGTGGCAGGAACCATTGAAATTAGCGCTTATGACAACTCGATTGATTCTGAATTGTCGCAAATACGCTGCCGCATGCTGGCCAAACGGGTAGAAACCGTGCTGCCTGGCGTGTGCGATACACGTAGCTTAGAAGAGGGCGGATCGCCTAACTACTGGGCAGGCCTGCGCCCAGCCACGCCGACCAACATTCCCGTCATCGGTAAGACCAAAGTTGGGAAGCTGTGGGTCAACGCAGGCCACGGCACGCTAGGCTGGACACACGGTGCAGGGTCGGGCAAGGCGCTAGCGGAGCTGATAGATGGCAAAGTACCCGAGATTGCGCAGGGCAAAGCCATGAATTCAGGCACAGAATTTAAATTTTATGGTTTTTAATTTGAACACCTCATTGCTAACATCATCCTACCTATGAACACATTTAACCGCCAAGAATTCGCCAGCGACAACTATGCTGGCACTTGCCCCGAGGCTTTGCACTGGTTTTTGGAAGCCAATGCCAGCGGCCATGAACCCGCTTACGGTGATGATCGCTGGACGCAGCGCTCCACAGACATGTTGCGTAAGCTGTTCGATATCGAGTGCGATGTCTATTTTGTGTTCAACGGAACAGCTGCTAATTCACTTGCACTCGCTTCATTGTGCCAAAGTTATCACTCGGTGATCTGCACACCGGTGGCACATATCGAAACGGACGAATGCGGTGGACCGGAATTTTTCTCGAATGGCTCAAAACTGCTGGTTGCTGAAAACACATCTGATGCCGCACGCTTGGGCAAGCTCACGCCAGATGCGGTGCACACCCTGGTTACCAAGCGTACGGATATCCACTATCCACGCCCCAAGGTGGTTTCAATCACACAGGCCACTGAAATGGGGACTGTCTACAGTGTAGATGAGGTCAGTGCCATTTCTCAGATGGCTAGAAAACACCAACTTAAAGTACATATGGATGGTGCTCGTTTTGCCAACGCAGTTGCACACTTGGGTTGCAGTCCGGCTGATGTCACTTGGCGTGCAGGCGTAGATGTCTTGTGTTTTGGTGGCACAAAGAATGGTCTCCCCATTGGCGAAGCTGTTGTGTTTTTTGACCGTCAACTTTCAGAAGACTTTGCGTGGCGCGTGAAGCAAGCTGGCCAGCTGGCATCCAAGATGCGTTTTATTTCTGCACCTTGGGTTGGGTTGCTGGAAAACGATGTGTGGCTGCACAATGCTCGCCACGCCAATGCGATGGCACAGCGTCTTCACCAAGGCTTGTGTCAGCTGCCTGGTGTGATGTGTATCCATACGCCCGAAGCCAACGGTGTTTTTGCGCAACTACCTGCAAAAACAGTTGATGCCATGCAAGCGCGTGGCTGGAAGTTTTACCAGTTCATTGCCGGCGGTGGTTGTCGTTTTATGTGCGCCTGGGATACAACTGAAGCCTCTGTCGATGCTTTTCTCGCTGATATGCACACCGAACTGGCGCGTTGAACTATGGCTATTTCAGTTTTTGATCTGTTCAAAATCGGCATCGGACCTAGCAGTTCCCATACCGTGGGGCCCATGCTAGCCGCCCGCCAGTTCGTGTCGGATTTGCAGCAAGTCGGGCAATTACAAAACACCGCTACTGTTCGTTGCTGGCTGCATGGTTCTTTAGGTGCAACTGGCAAGGGTCACGCCAGTGATATGGCTGTGATGTTAGGGTGGTGCGGCCACGAGCCAGACAAGGTGGAGGTAGATGCTATTGCAAGCCAATTGGCAGATATTCGCAGCCATTGCTGCATAACGCTTATGGGAAAGCACACCGTGGCGTTCAATGAAAAGGAAGACCTGCTATTCATGCGCGCGTCGTTGCCGTTTCATGCCAACGGCATGCGCTTTTTAGCAATGGACGCGGCAGGCCGTGAGTTATCTAACAGGGTGTTTTATTCGGTAGGTGGCGGTTTCGTTGTCTCTGACGAACTGACCGCCAACGGCAGTCGACACAAAACCATTGCTCCCGATGCTACCGTGCTGCCGCACCGCTTTGCCAGCGCTGATGAGCTCATGCAAGTATGCCGACGCGAAGGAATGAGCATTGCGCAGGTCATGCGGTGTAATGAGCGGCTCTGGCGTACTGATTCTGAGATTGATGCTGGGCTTCTGCGTATCTGGCAAGTCATGCAAGAATGCGTATTAAGAGGTTGCACGGCGGAAGGGGTACTGCCTGGTGGTTTCAGAGTAAAGCGCCGAGCTGCACCGCTGTTTCAAGCTTTGAGCCAAAATAATGATGCTTTGCTAACAGATCCACTACAAGTGCTCGACTGGGTAAATCTTTACGCTTTAGCTGTGAACGAAGAAAATGCTGCGGGAGGTCGAGTCGTCACTGCCCCCACTAATGGTGCTGCTGGCATTATTCCTGCTGTACTACATTACTACAAGCGTTTTGTTTCGGGTGCAACGGACGAAGGGGTGGTGGACTTTTTACTCACAGCCGCCGCTATCGGCATCTTGTACAAAGAAAATGCTTCCATATCGGGCGCTGAGGTTGGGTGTCAGGGGGAGGTGGGCGTGGCTTGCTCGATGGCGGCTGCCGCACTCTGTGCTGTCATGGGTGGCACACACGAGCAAGTAGAAAATGCGGCAGAGATTGGCATGGAGCATCACCTAGGTCTGACCTGCGACCCCGTGGGTGGTTTGGTACAAATTCCGTGTATTGAACGTAACGCTGTTGCATCTGTCAAAGCGATAAATGCTGCGCGAATAGCCTTGCATGGAGACGGCTCTCATTATGTGAGTTTAGACAAAGTCATCAAAACCATGCGAGAAACAGGTGCTGACATGAAAGTCAAATACAAAGAAACTTCACGCGGTGGTTTGGCTGTCAATATCGTTGAATGTTGAATTATTTTTTCTAAATCTTAATGGATATTTTCATGAGTAAAAATGACTGGGAATAAAAAGTATGAAAGTCATTGAAATATGACAGTCATAGTTACGGCGTGGATCTGCCTATTTACCCAGGCAAGGGGTACAGCGCTACTTTCAAGATTTTGAGGCCCGAACTTGCACCCACGTTTCCTTCATTAACGACCATGCCAAATGCGCAAATTCTGCGGTATCAGGTCAAACAAGGGTGTTGGTTCTCGCTTCAGCATAGGCGCAAGACTAGCGCCATCGATACTGAGCGATAAATTGGCCGTATTCAAATTTGCCAATTGTTGCATCCACGCAATGTTGAGGTTGCCGCTCGCATCTGGCTTTGAATAAATAAGTGACAACATCCGCTTGGCAGACATATTGCCTTTGTTAGCAGCTAAGTTATACAGTCGAATCGCTTCGGCATAGTTCACAGGGCAACCGATGCCTCTGTGCAACGCTTGGGCAGAACTCAGCAGCACGGTATCTTGCAAATCGGCACCACCTGAAATATTGCATTTGACGGGTTGCTCGTTTTGGCGTGTTTGTATCAAACTGGCGTTTTGAGCTGCTACAGCAGAATTGGGTGCTGCATTTGCAAAATAGTTATAGGCCTCTTTCAAGCGCTCATTGGCTACGGCATCAAAACCAAGCTCTATCAACGCTTGAACATCCTGCATTTTGGCTGCATTTAACAAAAGTTGTCGACGTTGCTGCGCTAGCTTGTCGTTAATCGCAGCACTTTTTTCAGAGTTTGCTTGCAGTGGCGAAAACGTTTGCTCTACCAACCAATCCAAATACATGGCTCGCGCAGGTTTGGGGGACCGAAGTTGCGCAATCCAAATTCTGGCTGCATGTGCAGATGGCCAAGTCTCACAACCCTGAATCTCACACCAAGCTAAGCCAGCAGTCGATAAGGGTTCGCCAAGTTGATGTGCTTGTTTAAATCGTAAATGTGCTTCGCTGTAATCAACATCAACCCCAACACCATTTGCATATAGCAAACCCAAAACCCAAGCGGCATTAGCTGCTTGTCGTCGTTGCAGCTGCGCGGCTGAATTGGGGCGTGCAGATGTAGCGCCGTTGACTTTATTTACTGTTGCTTTCAGATTTTCAATATCGGATTGCAGCGCCGTTTGATTTTTGATAGGTTGAACAGAACTTCGTTTTTGTTGTGGTACTTGGGGAAGGGTGATGCGATCTTCAATCGGGTTGTCATTCAAATTACCGTTAACAGCGTTCGGCGAAGGGTCAATTTGAACGCTGTAGGCAAATTTGGGTGTTAGCAAAGCCATGGCCGCAGCACAAGCTAACACCGTATTTGTAACGAAAATCAAGAGATCGCGTTTCATACTGGCACATTGACTGATGTCGTTATTTTTGTGCTGGCTTGACAGTCTTGGGCGTGACTTTCCAAGTCACAGTCGCTTGGCTCAAGCCACCTTCGCCCGCTACTTGTGTAAACGCATTCACCACATCTGCTTTGTTTGACATACCTGCTATCGGTTTGAATGCTGCTATCTGCATCGCTTCTGGCAACTTTGGCAGAACATCATCGTCAGTAGCAATACAGAATACATATTCGTTGCCTGGCGCAGCAGCATCCAAAATGAAGCCTGGTTTTGGGTTGATCCAATCAGGAATCCGCACCGATACATCAGCCGTCATCAAGGACTCTGTGTTAGTTGCATTCGGCAGTAAACGCAGCATATTGCCTGTAGCTTCTTGCAAATAACAATACACATGAGAAGCGCGCGATACGCTGGTCGATAAGAAGATTTGGTCGCCTACTTCAAAAGTAGTCTTGTCAAGTTGGACGTTTTTGATTTGCAAATCCATGCTGCGTGGCACGTCAGCAAGTTTCAATTCGCCACTTGGTGTCCAATCCACGGGTACCAGCTTGCCGTCTGTATCAAGCTTTGAGTAATTACGCATCACACGCTCATAAGTCGGAAAATCTATGACACCTGTAACCACCATGCCCGAATCAGCTTGGTATTTGCCCAAAATGGTTTTGAAAGCTGCTGTGTTGTCTGGTTCAGAAATTTGCGACATCTTCATATAGCCTAAGCCTGAAAGTGCTGTTTTCACCAGTTTTGAGTGTGCGGCAGGGCTACCAGCGTCATACCAGTCACGCAGCTGACGTTGCAGCTCAGGATGCGCTTGGTCCAGAGTCAAACAACGCCAATAGGGTAGGCGTGACCATTTTCCAATCAGCTCAATCATCGCTAAGTCAACCAAGGTACGAATCGCCGCGCCAGGACCTTGTGTGTAATCGCGCCCCACATTGAATTGAACGCCATAACTGCCAATTTTTCCTGCCAAATCTAAGCCTTGGCTGGCATTGCCAATCACAACTTCGTTAGCTGAATCTAGGCCAGGAATAATGGTGCGCGTCTTGAAATCGCCCATATGTAGATCAAGCCCAATCAGCGTGGCGTTGCGGTTGTTGCTATAACCAGTCTCTAAGCGCGTTGCAGATGTGCCTGCATCAAAGTGGTTATTGATGATGTTTTGATCCACAAATGAAACTGCACCCGATACATACAGTGCCGGTTTTTGTAGCTGCATTTGGTTGTTGTTCAACATGATAGCGGTCATGTTTTGGACCGTATCTTGACGTGAAATATCGACTTCATAATCAATGTATCGAAATGCATTTGACAAGCGCGACATTTGCGAGAGTGATGTAACGATCATGTCTTTAGTCGCTACAGCAATCTTGCCCGTCACGTCAGGGATTTGTTTAGAAGTGATGAGCGTTGTAGGCAAATCAGCTTGTCTAAACATATGATCCATACACATGAGCGAGGCAGACATGCTAGAGAGCGATCGTGTTGGACGCGATGTAGGCCTGTCTGCAACTGAGGCCATCGATTGGTACTTGGTATCTTTGCGAGCATCCATGGGAGCTGCGCAGCCTGTGATGACCAACGATGTCAGCACAGCAAGTAGAACCGGTAGATGCAGACGTTCATGAGTCGCCGATGGTGCTTTTGTTGTTATGTTGGTATTCATGGCTAGCCTTGTTTGTTTGACTTTTGAATAAGAATTTATTTATTTGCAGATGTTGACCAAATCGCCTTTTAAAACCACGATTTGTGCACCGCCTTTTGGACCGTATTTTCCAAAGCCGGTGGAGCTTGTCGTTGAGCTACCAACCTCTTGCACACAGACTTTATTTAAGCCTTGGGCGCTAGCGGTGGTAACGGCGTCGTTATCTGTCAAAAGGTTGTCGGACGTATTGTCAGAATAGGCCCGCGCTTCATAGCGAGTTACGCGAGCACGCAGCCAACCCTGCATACCAAAAAGCGGGTCAAGATTTCCAGAAACTTGCTGTGGTGCAGTAGGACGCAGCTCAGTTTTGGATACTTTGGTCAAATTGATGGGGTCTTCGCCTGGGGCAAATTGCGCTAAAGCTGGTGCAGAAGCGATCAAATAAATTGCGATGCAAAGAGCTGAGATTTTGGAATGGTTTTTCATGATATTCACCTCTAAAAAACACATGTGTAGAGTTTGTAAAAAAAGCAAAAACAATCAACGTCTAAAGTTGCAGTTTCCCGATGGGCAACTAAAACAAGCATTGTTAGATGCGACATTTTGTATGGCATAGGTGCTATGACCTTGTGCACTGTTGTAGGCGTAAGTCCCTTGCATAGATGTGATTTGCATCGATCTGCCACTGATTTGTGTATCACCCATATTGGATGAAAAATTCTGACTGGCCATGCTTTCGCTGCCAATAACCTCGTTTCGAGCGAAGCTACCATACGCTGCAACCATTTGGAGTGAATTTCCAGTAATCACAACGCCCCCCGCATTACTGGCTAAGTTTTGTTGCGCTGTACTGTCGTTGCCGAATACGGTATTGCTGATAGTTGAATTGTTGATGGAGGCAATTTGTGTGGAAGAGCCAGAAATTAAAACTGGGTCATAACCTGTGGCGCCCGAGTTTGACGTAACCATACTCAATACCAATGACAGACAAAGCGACAAAGTAGTTTTCACAACAGTTCTCCCAACACAAAAAACGAATGATTCAAACTTTCAGTAACTTTCAAAAACATGGCTAGCTATTTCTAACGTCGCAACATGTTCTTGAAAGTTTTTCTGATAACTCAAATTAACGATGTCCGCCAACGCAAGTTGTGCAAGAGTTGTTAGATGCAATGTTTTGAGTGCCAGAGTTGTCACGTCCGCTAACGTTGTTGCTCACGTTAGCGTAAGTTGTCGATGTTGTCTGTGTGGACGTTCCGCTGATAGAAACTTGGCCAATGTTTGACGACAAGTTTTGGCTTGCGACGTTGTCAGTGCCTGTCACCGTGTTGGTGATAGAGCCGCCACGTGCTGATACAGTTTGAGTTGAACGACCACGAATATCGATATCGCCAGCGTTTGATGCCAAGTTTTGCTGACCAACGTTGTCGTTGCCTGAAACGCGGTTAGACACATTCACACTGTTGAGAGTGGCGCTTTGAGTTGATGTACCGCTGATGACAACATCAGTCGAAGCAGAAGGACCCCCACTGCCGCCACCACTACCACCACCACTTGTTGCAAATGCTGATGCTGCGAACAATGCCAAGGCTAATACGGAAAGTTTTTTCATGATAAATCCCCTAAAGAAACGTTTAAATGAATTTAAAAATTCCCGAACATCTTGTGGCTCAACGGTGCTCGGAAGCTTTGATGAAATCAGATGCAATGCTTTCAAAATTTATTTGTCGCATCGCTTCTGTTTTCATCTGGAGCTAGTTTCCGTTTTGCAGGGGGGTGTTTCAATACCGCGTTGCGTCTACCAAAAATACCGTGTTTTATTACCCAAAATATGTGTACTTTTTGACGCACTTAATGAGAATTGCTGTGAAAAGTTTGCGTATTAGCTGGGTATAAGCTTAAAAAAAAGGTAGTTTCGTAGTGAATCATTTGTAAATTTATGAAACATTTAACTATTTGGTGAGATATTCCAGTTGTATTTTTTGAAGTTGTTCGTGTTTTTTGGTGGCGCTTCGATTGGCGCGTTTTCATTGGGAAAAAGCGCTCTTTACTGCTTAGTCAATATATTACTGTACCGTTTTTAACTAAAACGCATAGTTTTGTAAGTTAAAAGGTTCTATTTTTGGGCATTATTTACATAGCATTTGTCACCAAGAGTGGTTAATGTTCATACATGTCAACTGTGAAAAGTTAACCAATTGATACGTATACAAAGGGGTGTGACATGAATCAACAAGTAACCACATTTAGCAATACAAATACTGCAAACGAAGCGAATGCATCCAAGCTAGCATCGCAAGGTCAATTTGCATATTTTGCGAATCCTGCAAATTTGTGGCCCGACTTTTTGTTGGGTCAAGCTAACCAGCCATTGCGCGTGATCTTGATTGAAGAGGATGCGCACATGCGCACAGTCGTTGGTCAAGAGTTGGGTTCTGACCCACGCACCACGCTAGTGGCGACAGCAAGTAACATGCGTGAAGGTAGAAATTTGATAGCAAACTATGCTTTCGATGTAATGCTTTTAGACTTGAACCTGCGCGATGGCATGAGCTTTGAGCTGTTGAAATACATGCGCATGCACCGACCCGCTGCTGAGGCACTTGTAGTGTCAATGATGGATGATGAAGAAAAGGCGATCACCGCTTTTGATTTGGGCGCAAATGGCTATATTGTCAAAAACTCTTGGTTTGGCAACTATGCGCAAGCTGTACTGCAAGTTGCCAATGGTGGCGCTTTTATATCGCCCAGCCTGGCGCGGCGGCTCGTTAAAAAATTAACCCACGGCTCGCACATTGACTTCCAAAGCACGCGCAACCAAGTCATTCCAATGCTTGGTAATGGTGTTTTGTCATACAGAGAACGTGAAATTTTAGAGTTGGTGGCAGATGGTTGCACCAGCAGTGCTATCGCCATGAGAATCAATATCAGCACGCAAACCGTGACCACGCATATCAAGAACATTTACCGAAAATTGCAAGTGCACACACGTGCTCAAGCAGTTAGCAGTGCAAAGAACCAAGGCTTGCTCAGTTAGACTAGGTTTTCGAGGCAAGACCCTCGTAAAATAGGGCTAAATCGAAACTAGGCAGGATGAGCTTTTCAGATTGGAAAGCTCTTTTTTTATGCCTAAAATTTCACTCCCAACTCGTTAGTTTTCAAGTTTCATGCATCAAATCAACTCCCATATCATCCACCAAATAATCACGCAGATCTCTCTAGAAATCAAAGTCAAACCCGAGCAAGTCAAATCTGCCGTCGAACTACTCGACGGCGGCGCAACCGTCCCCTTCATCGCCCGATATCGCAAGGAAGCCACGGGCGGGCTAGACGATATTCAGCTACGAGAATTAGAATTTCGCCTCTCGTACCTGCGCGAACTTGCCGACAGGCGCGAAGTTGTCCTCAAAGCTATTGATGAGCAAGGCAAGTTAACTGATGCGCTGTGCCTTTCAATTGCCGACTGCGCCACCAAGCAAGAGCTGGAAGACCTGTATCTTCCGTTCAAACTCAAACGCCGCACCAAGGGTCAAATGGCACGGGAAGCGGGGCTAGAGCCGCTGGCAGACAAGCTTTTCGCCGACCCGACACTCGCACCAGCACTTGAGGCCGAAGCCTTTGTGATTCCGCTCAAGCCTCAAGTGGATGGCGAAGACAAACAGCCCGATTTCTCCACCGTAGCGGCCGTTTTAGACGGCGTGCGCGACTTGCTCTCAGAGCGCTGGGCCGAAGACGCCGCCTTGGTGCAAAGTTTGCGCGTTTGGCTGTGGGACACAGGCTTGCTGCAAAGCAAGCTGATGGACGGCAAAGACCCAAACAACGCCGATGTCGCCAAGTTTCGCGACTACTTTGACTACGACGAACCGATAGGCCGCGTGCCGTCGCACCGCGCTTTGGCAGTGTTCCGTGGGCGGGGGTTGGAAATTTTGGATGCTAAGTTGGTTCTTCCCGCGCCTCCAGAGCCAGCCATTGCTACAAAAGTTGCTCCAGTCTCACTCGCCGAAGCACGCATTGCCCTACATTTAGGCTGGAGTCATCTCGGCAGAGCCTCTGACGACTTGATCCGCAAATGCGTTGCCTGGACTTGGCGCGTCAAGCTCAGCCTGTCTACCGAGCGCGATTTGTTCGCTAAGCTCAGGGAAGAGGCTGAAAAAGTCGCCATCAAGGTGTTTGCTGATAACTTGCGCGACTTGCTGCTGGCCGCACCCGCCGGCCCACGTGTGGTGATGGGCTTAGACCCTGGCATCCGCACCGGTGTGAAAGTGGCCGTGGTCGATGCGACTGGCAAACTGGTCGAAACCGCCACCATCTACCCGCACGAGCCGCGCAAAGACTGGGACGGCTCGCTGCATATTTTGAGCAAAATGTGCGAGAAACACGGTGTCAATCTCATCGCCATCGGCAACGGCACAGCCAGCCGCGAAACCGACAAACTGGCGGGTGATTTGATAAAGTTGATGGCTAAAAACCGAGAAAATAGTGTAAAAACGGCTGTAGCCGTCGTATCCGTTGCCTCAATAGCTATAGAAAAAGTAGTGGTCTCAGAGGCTGGCGCTTCCGTCTACAGCGCCAGCGAGTTTGCTAGCCTGGAAATGCCCGATGTGGACGTCAGCCTGCGCGGTGCGGCCAGCATTGCGCGGCGCTTGCAAGACCCGTTGGCCGAGTTGGTCAAAATCGACCCCAAAGCCATTGGCGTGGGGCAGTACCAGCATGACTTGAACCAGTCCGAACTGGCACGTAGCCTGGGCTCGGTGGTAGAAGACTGCGTCAACTCGGTCGGTGTCGACTTGAACACCGCCAGCGTCCCCTTACTCAGTCGCGTCTCCGGCCTGTCTGCCAGCGTCGCCAAGTCGGTTGTGCGCTGGCGCGAGGCGAATGGCGCGTTCAAAAACCGCCGTCAACTCAGTGAAGTGACCGGCCTGGGGCCCAAAGCCTTTGAGCAATGTGCCGGCTT
Organism: Polaromonas sp.; assembly: GCA_013298945.1. Lineage (GTDB taxonomy): Bacteria > Pseudomonadota > Gammaproteobacteria > Burkholderiales > Burkholderiaceae_C > Aalborgiella. The sequence continues at coordinate 47,535 of JAAFJR010000008.1, read as the reverse complement.
TTTGCGCATTCGCGGCGGCGACAACCCGCTGGACATGACCGGCGTTCACCCTGAAACCTATCCCGTGGTAGAGCAAATCATCACCACAACCGGAAAACCCGTTGCCGAGTTGATGGGCAGGGCAGACATGCTAAAAACCCTGCGTCCCGAGTTGTTTGCCAATGACAAGTTTGGCGTCATCACCGTCAAAGACATTCTGGGTGAGCTAGAAAAACCGGGTCGCGACCCGCGCCCAGACTTCAAAGTAGCGCGCTTCAACGACGGTGTGGAAGACATCAAAGACCTGCGTGAAGGCATGATTTTGGAGGGCACTGTCAGCAACGTCGCAGCTTTTGGCGCGTTTATCGACCTGGGTGTGCACCAGGACGGCTTGGTCCACGTCAGCCAACTGAGCCACAAATTCACCACCGACGCCAGAGAAGTCGTCAAAACCGGTGATATCGTTAAAGTACAAGTCGTCGAGGTAGATGTTGAGCGTAAACGCATTGGTTTGACCATGAAACTGGGTGAAAAACCGGCGCAACGAGGCGAACAACGTCACAATGGTGGGCAGAATCGCTTTGAAGGAGCGGGCAGGGGACAGCAGAAACGCGGAAATGGAAATCAGGGAAATCAATCCGCCGCAGCGCCATCAGCTATGGCCTCCGCCTTCTCAAAACTGCAAGCCCTTCGGAAATAAGGAACGAAACCATGGCAAAAACCGGCGAATGGGCCACCAAAGTACTCGCAGTCATCAAAAGTGGCAACACAGACGCGGCGATAGCGCAAATCAAAGTCGCACCCACCGTGAAAGACCTGAACCAACTCAAAGCCGCCATGATTGTGGGTGGCTTGATGGCGAAACACAAAAACGTGGAAGCAGCGGTGAATGAGAATTTGCAGCTGCTGTCAGCGCCTAGGCTGCATCGTTCGCCTTGAATTTAGTCTAAATTTGTCATTTAAATAGCTATTAATTTCATAGCTGCTTAGGCAATAAATACAGCGGCTATAGTCAATTTCATGCTAAAAATTAAAAGCTAGAACCTGGTTCAGTCAAGAATGCCAGCTCTTCTGGCGTAGATTCTCGCCCCAATATCGCGTTGCGGTGCGGGTAGCGGCCAAAGCGGTCGATGATGGCTTTGTGGCGTAGCTCGAAGTTGTAGTTGCCCTCTGCGGTGTTGGCTTTGAACAAAGGTTCAGCTACGGCGTGTATCTGCTTAGATTCGCTGTGCATATAGGGCATGAGCAAAAACGTTGCTTCCGCTTGCGTCAGTGCTTCAACAGCTTGCGCTACAAGGGCTTCTTGCGCCAGTGCCAACGCTAAAGGGTCGGCCTCAAAAGCGCGGCGAGTACCACGATGGATGTTTCGGGAGAACTGGTCGAGCACGATAACTTCAGCCAAGCGTCCATGCGGCGTGCTACGCCAAGCAAACAGCTCGGATTGCGTGGCTTGGGTGTGGATATCGTCAAACCGGCTGGTGATAAGGGCGTCGAACGCGGGGTCTACCTTCCACCACTGGGCGGGGGAGATTTCTTTAAACCAGAAGTCGAGAATGGTTGTGTACATGTTGCCTTAGGGAACTATGGCCAGAAAAATATAGACTGCGAACAAAACTAGATGAACCGCGCCTTGCAGCACTGTTGAGCGCCCACCGGCTAGGGTCATGGCTGAAATTACAAGCGTCAGCATGAGTAACACCATCTCCTTGGGAGGCAAGCCTAGGTCTAGTTGCAGCCCCAAAATGAGTGATGTAGCCGCCACAGCTGGGATGGTCAAGCCGATGGTTGCGAGCGCTGAACCCAGTGCCAAATTGAAACTGGTCTGCATGCGGTTGCGCCGTGCGGATCGCACAGCGGCCCAGGTTTCAGGCAGCAAGACCATGAGCGCGATGGCGATACCGATGACGGCTTTGGGTGTCGATGTGGCCTTGACCACAGCTTCGATGTTTGGAGCCAGCGCCTTTGCCAGACCGACCACGGCGACTAAGCAGAGAAACAGCAGGGCAAAACTCATCCACGCCTCAGCTGCAGAGGGCGGGGCGACGTCCTGCTCGTCGGACGCGACGTCAGTAGGCAGAAAGTAGCTGCGGTGGCGAACAGTCTGCACAAAAACGAAGACGCCATATAGCGTAAGAGAAACCAAGCCTACAAAACCGAGCTGCACGGGCGACAAGGTAGGGCCCGATGTGGTGGAGGTGAACGAAGGCAATACCAGCGTCAACACGGTGAGGGTGGCCAACACGGACAGGGCGGGCGTGGTGCCTTCGACCCGAAAGGTGAGCACGCGGTGCCGTAGCGCACCCATCAGCAGGCACAGCCCAATCGTGCCGTTGCAAACGATCATCACCGTGGCGTAGACGGTATCGCGGGCCAAGGCATGGGTTGACGAGCCGCCTGATAGCATCAGCGAGATGATCAGCGATACCTCAATGATCGTGATAGCTAGTGCCAAAACCAACGTGCCAAAAGGTTCACCTACGCGCAGAGCGATGACTTCGGCATGGTGTACGGCCACGAGAACGGCTGCTATCAAGGCAGTTGCAACTAACAGAAGTAGCATCCAGTCCAGCGGGCGACCCCAAACCGCGCCTAGCACCAAGCAAGCGGTAATAGGGACGGCAAAACTCCATAAAGGTGCACCAAATAAGAATTTACGGATCATTTCAAAAGTACCAATGCTAAAACTTAAACTAAAAAGCAAGGAAAAGTTTCCTACGTTCACTATAGCCTAAGCCCTAAACATGCGCCCAATGTGACAGCGCCAAGTTTGTGCTTAGGCGACACTGGTGGCATCATTTAAATTTTATTGAAGAAACAAGCCATGTCCGACACATCAAGCGCCCGCGCCACCTTCACCCGCATGCAAGACAGTACCCAAGCCGATTGGATGGGTTTGATAGTGCCTGAGGCGATGAAGATGGCGAAATCATTGCCGGATCGCGTTTTAGAGCACCTGAAGCTGCTGGATGGCGACTTTGGCGGCTTCCCGATAGACCGCTACAGCCATTGCCTGCAAACTGCGACCTTGGCGCTGAAGGCGGGGCGGGATGAGGAATATGTGTGCTGTGCGCTGCTGCACGACATTGGCGACACGCTGGGGTCGTTCAACCACCCAGACATTGCAGCGGCCATTTTGAAGCCCTTTGTCTCTGAGGCAAACTTGTGGATGGTGCAAAACCACGGGATTTTTCAGGGCTACAACTTCTTTCACTACATCGGCCTGAACCGCGATATGCGCGACATGTTCACAAGCAACCCGTATTACGACCGTGCAGCTGAGTTTGTCGAACTGTTTGACAACCCCGCGTTTGACCCCCAAGGCGAGATTTACCCCATCAGCACCTTTGAGCCTATGCTGCGCCGGCTGATGGCGTCGCCCAAGAATTCGGTGTACAAAGCGGCTATTGATAAAGCCTAAGCGTAAAGATAAAAGAATTAAGGAAAATCTATGTTGAACATTCCCTCTCTCAAAGACAAAGTTAGCGCCGAAGAATGGCAATTGCGCGTTGATTTGGCGGCTTGCTACCGGTTGATAGCCGCTTATGGCTGGAGCGATTTGGTGTTCACGCATGTGAGTGCGCGCATTCCAGGACCTGAGCATCACTTTTTGATCAACCCGTATGGGCTGATGTTTGACGAAATCACCGCGTCCAGTTTGGTGAAAATCGACCTGAATTGCAACAAATTGAGCGAATCTGCGTACCCCGTGAATCCTGCAGGTTTCACGATTCACAGCTGTGTGCACGAAGTGCGAGAAGACGCTGGCTGCGTGCTGCACACACACACGCGGGCGGGCATTGCAGTGAGTGCGCAAAAGGGCGGTTTGCTGCCGCTCAGCCAGCAATCGACTTTTGTTTTAGCTTCTTTGGCCTACCACGATTACGAAGGCGTGGCGCTGAACGCCGCTGAAAAACCGCGCCTGCAAGCCAATCTGGGCAAAGCCAATTACCTGATTTTGCGTAACCACGGCCTCTTGACCGTGGGCAAGACGATTCAAGACGCGTTTTTGCATATGTACACGTTCGAGAACAGCTGCCGCATCCAAATCGACGCCCAAGCTGCGGGTGGACCCTTGAATTTGATTCCGCAAGCGGTGTGCGACGCGAACTTGGGCATCATGAAAGTAGCCACTGCTGGGCAGGGCGCAGCACTGGCTTGGCCTGCCTTGCTGCGCAAATTGGATCGGATGGACGAGAGCTATAAGACGTAAATGCGGCGTTGAATTTGCTATAAATATAATAGCTGTTCAGGCAGCAAATACGCTGGCTAGAGTCATATTTTAGGGTCTAAATACGGGTTTTTACGTATTTGAGCGGTTACAATGGGCGAATGATATCTACATTTGACACTCTGGGCTTGTCGCCCGCCATCCTCAACGCCGTCAAGCTGCAAGGCTACGAAGTGCCCACTGCCATTCAAACCGAAGCGATTCCTGCGGTTTTGGCGGGTAAAGACGTTTTAGGCTCAGCGCAAACGGGCTCTGGTAAAACGGCGGCGTTTTGTTTGCCGCTGTTGCAGCAGCTGTTGGCACAGCAAGAAGGCAAGGCCCGCAGCGTGCGCCATGCTGGGAGGTACACATCAGCCTTGATTTTGGTACCAACGCGTGAGCTTGCGGCGCAAACCGGTGAGGCGATTCGCAGTTTGGCGCAGCATTTGCCCATGCAACTCAAAGTTGCCGTGCTGTTTGGCGGTGTCTCCATCAACCCGCAGATGATGAATTTGCGCGGCGGGGCGGACATTGTGGTCGCCACGCCAGGGCGTTTGCTGGATTTGGTGGCGCACAACGCACTTAAACTGGGCTCGGTGCAGATGCTGGTGCTTGACGAAGCGGATAGGCTGCTCGACATGGGTGGCAATCCTTCGGCGGGTGGCGCGATTCGTACCGGTGGATTTGCCGAGGAGCTGGCTGCAATTTTGGCTTTGTTACCTGAAAAACGCCAAAGCTTGTTCTTTTCAGCGACGTTTCCTAAAGACGTGCAGGCCTTGGCGGACACGCTGTTGCGTGACCCAGTGCGGATTGAAGTTGAATCAACCGCAGCTAACGACCCCATTATTTTGCAACGTGCGATTCAGGTTGACCCAAAACGCCGCACCATGTTGTTGAAAAAATTGGTGGAAACCAGCGATTGGGACCAAGTGCTGGTTTTCGTGGCGACCAAGTACGCTGCAGAATTAGTAGCAACCAAGCTATACAACGCAGGGATGAATGCAGTTCCTTTTCACGGTGAGTTGAGCCAAGGAAATCGTACGCAGACGCTGGCGGACTTTAAGGCGAAGAAGTGGCAGGTGGTGGTGGCGACAGACGTCGCCGCGCGTGGCATCGACATCGCCAACTTGGCTGCCGTGGTGAACTACGACCTGCCACGTTCCAGCGTGGACTACATCCACCGCATTGGCCGCACCGGTCGCGCGGGTGAGAGCGGGGTGGCGATCAGCTTTGTGAGTGCGGAGACGGAAGCGCATTTCAGGTTGATTGAAAAACGCCAAGGGCTGAATTTGATTCGTGAGCAGATGGAAGGCTTTGAGCCTGAAATTGTGCTACCGCCGTTGAAACCGGCTGTTGTCAATCAAGACGCAAGCACAGAAGAAAGCCTGAAATCGCCGAATCATCCGAAAAATGGTGGCATCAAGGGCAAGCGCCCGAGTAAAAAGGACAAGTTGCGTGCTTTGGCAGCCAAGGGGCATGGTCAGGGTTAAACTTAAGGCTGTGGATTCCTGCCTTCGCGGGAATGACGGATTTTGCTATGAATATTCGTATTGGTGAGGGCTGGGACGTGCATGCGCTGGTGGCTGGGCGCAAGCTCATCATTGGCGGGGTGGAAATTCCGCATTCGACGGGTTTGCTGGGGCATTCGGATGCTGATGTGCTACTACATGCGATAACGGATGCGCTGTTGGGCGCGGCAAGTTTGGGCGATATTGGCAGGCATTTTCCTGATACGAGTGCCGACTTCAAAGATGCGGATTCTTGGGTGCTGTTGAAACTCACGGGGCAGCAGATTGAAGCCAAGGGCTACAGCATCATCAACATCGACAGCACAGTGATTGCCCAAGCACCCAAGCTTGCGCCGTATATCAACGAGATGCGTGAGCGGATTGCTGCGGCATTGGGCATCACCGTGTCGCAAGTCAATGTCAAAGCCAAAACGGCTGAGAATTTGGGCCCCGTGGGCGAGCTGAAAAGTATGGAAGCCCGAGCTGTGGTGCTGTTGAATGTGGACAGCTAAACTTTTGACAGCCGAATCAAACTTCTTTTTGCGCTGCTAATTTGTAGGCGGGACGCATCAAGCTGATTTCTGCCATGAAACCGCCATCTTGGTCGGCGGTGCGTTTGTTTGGCACGGCTGGGTCGTTGCTTGCAAGAAAATGCGGTGTACCCCAGTTGCTCAGGCTGAGTTTACCCTGCATACCTTGCACGGCTTTTTCGACAATCGCTAAACCCAAACCCGTTCCGGTCACATTGCTGCGGGCTTCGTTGGCTCTGAAGAACGGCACGTTCAACTGGTTCAGCACGTCCGGCGACACGCCTGCACCGTGGTCACGCACTGTCAGAAGTACTCTGTCGCCTTGAATGCTGGCATCGATATCCACTTTGGCAATCTCAACTGGTTCTTCAAACAGGCGCGTGGGTGACCAAGCTTCGTCGTGCTCTGCATACGCAGCGTTTTGCGGCACAGGTAATGTCTGAGGTAAATGCTTGGTTTCTAGCATGTGCGCAGGGTAAATGGTTGATTTGCCGTAGCGACGAGCGTTCTCTAGCAAATTGGTGAGCACGCGCTGTAACTCTACAGCGTCCGCCATCACTTGCAAATCTGGGGCAATGCGGTACGAAACAACAATGTCTTGCGCGTCTTTGGCAGTGATATTCACGGAATTCGCCGCCGCAGAAACCACATTAATCAAATTAACGGCTTGCAGCTTCGACTCATGCGGTCGCGCATAGTCTAAAAACTTACCTAATATGGCATTGATTTGCTCAATATCTTGGCTCATTTCATGGCGGGCATCGCTGTCGGCAACACTCAGCTCAGTTTCTAAGCGCAATCTCGCCAACGGTGTGCGTAAGTCGTGCGATATACCTGCTAGCATGACAATTCGGTCACTCTCAACTTTAGACAATTGCGCCGTCATTTTGTTGAAGCCGCGGTTAACTTGATGGATTTCGGTGGTGAATACGTTCTCGTTCAGTTTGACACGCTCAAAGTTGCCTAAACGTACGTGATTGGTGGCGAGTGATAAATGCTTAAGTGGTCGATTCAGCAAACCGCCAATCACCAGCGAGCCCAGCAGTGACATGCCAATCGCCAAAGCAACCCAATACAGCCAAGCCTCGCTATTGACAGGCTCAATACGCACCATGTCAGTTTGCAGCCAATACGGATCGCCCTGAATTGCAAAGCTGATCCACAAACCAGGGACGCCGTTGACGCGGTCCGACACAATGGTGTCAGCACCCAAACGCTTTCTCAGTTCTAGCTCTAAAAGCTGCCGATAGCTGTCGACAGCATACGTGGATATTTTGTCCTCAGGCTCGCGAGGTCGAATGTACAAGCCCTCTTGGTCAGAGATGTTTTTGATCAGCGCCGTTCGGTAAATGGCATCAGCATGCACCAAGGAACTACGCGTTAAATTGACCGCTGAACTGATTTGACGAGCGGCTAGTTGCGCGCGTGACTCATATTCCAGCGCCTTGAAGCTGATGTACCAAACCAGTGAAGATGCCAAAATCAGCAGCACCAGCAGCACAAACGTGCGCCAGAACAGGCTAATTTGGAGGAGGTGGCGTAATTTCATGGCTTAAACTTAGGTACTGACCTAAGTTTAAGCCAATCCGTGACACAGCTGGGGTGCGTTTTGCGGCGCTTTGAAGTTGATTTAGTGAGCTGAAGTTGATTGCTCAGTATCGGGCACAAACACGTAGCCTACACCCCAGACGGTTTGAATGTGGCGCGGCTTAGCCGGGTCAATTTCAATGAGTTTGCGCAGACGAGAGATTTGAACATCCAAGCTACGATCAAAAGCTTCGAACTCGCGTCCACGCGCCAGTTGTGCCAGTTTGTCGCGCGACATAGGAATGCGTGGATGGCGAACCAGTGTTTTCAGCATCGCAAATTCACCGGTGGTGAGTGGCAAATCTTCACCATTTTTAGTCAAACTACGGGCTGCCATATCAAACAAGTAGTCGCCAAAACGCACCGGCGTGTCGTCGTTTGACGGTGCGCCTGGCGCTTCGGTCGCAGGGCGGCGGCGCAGCACGGCGTGGATACGAGCCAACAGCTCGCGTGGGTTGAAAGGCTTACTCAAGTAATCATCAGCGCCCACTTCTAAGCCCACAATGCGGTCCACATCTTCACTCTTGGCTGTCAACATGATGATAGGGATGCGGTTGTTCGCGGAGCGCAAACGGCGGCAAATCGACAGACCGTCTTCTCCGGGCATCATCAAGTCGAGCACGATCAGGTCAATGGCATCGCGCTGCATAAACCTGTCCATGGCCTTGCCGTCTTCCGCCAAAATCACGTCGAAACCTTCTTGCGTCAAGTAGCGGCGCAATAAATCACGGATACGCGTGTCGTCGTCAACGACCAAGATGCGAGTGGTTTGGGTGGTTGTTTGGTTCATAGTGCGCCTGACATATATGTTGCTTGAAAATTAAAAAACGCTGTTACATTTACAAATTCGTATTTTGCAGCCTAAATCCAAAGCTTCAAGTCTTTAAGGGCTTAGTTTGACAAATTCTTACAACTCTTGCGAAATCGTGCATATAGTTTTTTTGCCACACGCTGATGTTTGGTGCACCAATCCATTACAGTTGACGTTATCAATTTTATGAAAATTCATAGCACTCACCGTCAATTTGGCATTCAGCTTGGCTTATGTTTGGCAGCATGCTTGCCACTGCCCAGCCGCGCCGGCGTGGAGGTGCCATATTGGCTTTACCCAGAATGGATTGCCGCTAAAGTGGTGGATTTTCATGCGCGAAATACTGAGCGCATTGAATTAGCCCAAGCACAAGCTCAGGCCAAAAATACTGCAAATACTGCAAATACTGCAAATACTGCAAATACTGCAAATGCAGCTTCGACTACCAAAGCTGCACTTGCAAACGACCAAAATCAACGCAGACCAAATTTAGCACCTGTAGAAACAGCAACAGCTAAAGTTAACGAAAAGTACCTCACCAAAGAGGAATTGATAGAGCTGCGCAGACAATTGCGTCAAAAGTAATCGCATTCAACTAAACGCAATTTACCGCAATTTAAAATTGCGTAAAAGCAGTCCTCCCAAACGTAAAAAAACATGAACGAACATTTTTTATTTGCTATTAAAATTATAGCTATTCAGGCAATAATTACGCCGAATACAGCCTTATTTGCTCAGATAAATCAAGATGCTCAACGCTATCAAGAGCCGCAAAATATCGTTCAACTCAGCGCCAATGCCGCTGTAGAGGTGCAGCAAGATATTTTGACCATCAACATGAGCACCACACGTGAAGCGGCTGATGCCAACCTCGTACAAACACAGCTTAAAACTGCTTTGGATGCCGCGTTAATAGAGGCTAAAAAGACGGCGGCTTCAGGTCAACTCGATGTACGCACAGGCAACTTCAGCCTTTACCCGCGCTACGGCAAAGACGGCAAAATCAACGGCTGGCAGGGCACGACAGAGCTGGTGTTAGAGGGGCGCGATTTCGCCAAAATCAGCGCTGCAGCCGGCAAAATTCAGACCCTAACGATTGCCAATGTCGCGTTCAGCCTCAGCCGCGAGCAGCGTGCCAAAGTGGAAACCGAGGCACAGCATACGGCCATTGATCGCTTCCGCGCCAAAGCTGCCGATATCGCGAAAAGCTTTGGTCTTGGTAGCTATACTGTACGCGAAGTAACGGTTAGTGCTGGTGACCAAGCTTATATGCCCCGGCCGCGGATGGCAGAAGTATCAATGAAAATGGCGACTTCAGACGTTTCAGTGCCTGTTGAAGCAGGGAAAAGTACGGTCTCTGTCACGGTTAATGGTTCAGTACAGCTTAGATGATTAGAAGTTAAAAAATTATTATAGATTGAACATCTAAGCAATTATTTAAATCTTGAACTGCAATAAAATAAACCAAGCATAACCCAAACCAAAACAACCCAATAAAACCCAATACAATCGAAATGGCAAATAGTAAATACCTATGTATAGAAGACGCTATCGAAAGGGTGGGTGACAAAGAGCTCGTGCACGAGATGTTAACTATGCTAGATTCATCTATTGAGAACGATTGGTTAGAATTTGAAAATTATTTAAATACAAATCAATACGCGCAAGCAGCCAATATTTTGCACGGCATGAAAGGAACAATTCCGATTTTTTCAGATAATAAAACTGAAGAAATTATGCAAAAAGCGGATGCCTTATTGCGAGTTGTTGACAATGAGCTCGTGCTTAAAAAGACAATGGAAGAACTAAGCGTTCATGTCCAAGGTTTCATCGCGGATTTAAAACAGTGGGTAATAAAGCAAAACTAGCAGCTATATAAACCCACATTCAATTTAACAGCCTAAAACTTCATATCTTGTAAAAATTTCCGGAAAGTTGCTCCAACTTCGGGATGTTGTAGTGCAAGCTCTACTGTTGCTTCCAAGAAGCCTTCTTTGCTGCCGCAATCATATCTTTTGCCATAGTATTGGTAAGCGTGTACATGTTGTGTTTTTAGTAAATTCGCTATGCCATCTGTAAGTTGAATCTCGCCTTGTACGCCTGTCGTTTGCCGCCTGATTTGATTGAATATTTCAGGGGTTAATATGTAGCGACCTGCAACAGCTAAATTAGAGGGTGCATTTTCAGGTTTAGGTTTCTCAATAATTTTATTAACTCTGCTTAACCTGTCCTCGGCAACCTCCCCCGCAACAATACCGTAGCGGCTAACCATTTCCATAGGTACTTCCTGTACGGCTAAGATGGAAGTCCCCAAGTGCTCGTATAGCTTTACCATTTGAGCCAAAACAGATAGTTGAGTCCCCCCAACTTGGTCTGCTGAGGGTTTGTTGATCATCAAATCGTCTGCAAGCAAAACCGCAAAAGGTTCGTTGCCTACCATACGCTCAGCACATAAAACTGCATGGCCTAATCCTAGAGATCTAGGTTGACGCACATATGAGCAATCCATATCATCGGGTTTAATGTCTTGTACCAGCCTTAAAAGGGCAAGTTTGTTATTTGTTTCCAATTCAGCTTCAAGTTCATATGCTGTATCAAAATGATCTTCGATTGATCTCTTATTTCGTCCCGTAACGAAAATCATGTGCCGGATACCAGCGGAATAAGCTTCTTCAATAGCATATTGAATTAAAGGTTTATCAACAACAGGCAGCATTTCTTTTGGTTGAGCTTTGGTTGCTGGTAAAAAACGGGTACCCAAGCCAGCTACAGGAAATACAGCTTTAGTAACTGGTGCTCTAGCAATGTTGGGTTTGACATTATTGGTGAAATCTGAAAGTGCCATAATAGTATTTATGATAAAAATATGTTAAATGAATAATTTTTTAAAAAGTAATATTAAAAATGGAAAATATTTACTGAAATTTAAGTAGTGTATTATCAATTTCAATTTGAAATTTTTCTTTAAATTTAGGTATTGCAAAAGCTTGTGCATGGTTATGTATGTCGCTAGGAATAAACATCGAAGCATTAGCTTCAAAATCTTTCACTGCTTGAACGATTGATGCCGCAGTTTGCTCTTGAAAGAACATTCCTGTTGGTGCCATACCGGGAACACCAATAGGCATAACGGTCTCTAAAGCTCCTCCTTTGCCAAATGCAATCACAGGCGTACCACATGCCTGCGCTTCAACGGGAACGATCCCAAAATCCTCTTCAGAGGGAAATATAAAAGCTTTTGCTTTTGATAAATACCTATTTACTTCAGAAGCTGGTAAGAAGCCAGGGAATACTGTATTTGGTCCAGCTTTGCTTTTTATTTTTTCCAATTCAGGTCCATCCCCGAGAATAAATAGTTTTTTGTTGGGCATGCTTTTAAAAGCTTCGGCAACTATGTCTAGTCGTTTAAAAGGAACAAATCTTCCTGCAGTGACATAGTAGTCTTCTTTTTCATTTTGAAGCTTAAAAATAGAGGTGTCAACAGGCGGATTTACAATCACACTTTCTCGTCCATAGTATTTCGAAATGCGCCGAGAGACAAATTTTGAATTTGATACAAAATGATCAACGCTGTTGTTTGAGCGAACATCCCAAGTTCTAATCTTATGCAACTGCCACCGTGCAAACCAACTTTTTATTCCTTTTTCCAAATTCATTTCACGTAAATATTCGTGATAATGATCCCAAGCGTACCTCATTGGTGAGTGACAATAAGAAACATGCACTTGATTTGGGCCAGTTAATACGCCTTTTGCTACACAATATGTACTTGAGATAACCAAATCATAGTGAGACAAATCAAATTGCTCGATTGCAAATGGCATGAAGGGTAAAAATTTTCGATAGTGTTTCTTCGCACCAGGTAGGTTTTGTAGAAAGCTTGTTATTGGTTTTTTTCCACGTAAAAAATGACGTTGATTCTCCGGAACAAAATCGATAAGTGAAAACACATCTGCTTGAGGATACATATCCAAAATGTGTTCGAGCACGCGCTCTGCACCTCCGTAAATAACTAACCAATCATGAACAACTGCTACTTTCATTTGCTAGCTCCTGCAATGTTTTGTGTAAAAAATTACTAATCTATTAAATTGGTTACTATTTGAATAATGGATACTTCCTTATTTTTCTAAAACTTCAAGCAAATGTGTTGCACTCTTTCGCCAGGTAAAATTTTCAGCATGAACTTTACTTGTTATTCGCATCGTACTTACTTTTTCTGGATTTTGAGTTAAATATAAAATTGAATTTGCAATAGTAGTAGGGTCGTTAGGATCGCAGTATATAGCAGCAGTGCCGCAAACTTCAGGTAATGAGGAGCAATTGCTGGCTATTACTGGGCAACCAAGTAGCATTGCTTCCAATGGGGGTAGTCCAAAACCCTCATAAAAAGAAGGGTACACAAGACACATTGCATTTGCATAGAGTCCAGCAAGTGTTTCATCGCTAACGTATCCCATTTCAATTACGCGATCACTATTTAATTTCGAATTTTTGAATACTTTTGAATACTGTTGTCCAACGATTACACAATGTGGGGCATCAGATCCTAAGTGTTCAAGAGCCTTTAAAACACTTGAAAAATTTTTATTAGGGCTTGCACTAGAAACTGCTAAAACATATGGCTTCCCGGCAAGTTTAGTCAAAAGTTCTCGTGGGATTTCTGGAGTAATTCTGAGCATGTGATCGCAACCAAGAAGGATGGTCTCAAATTTTTCGTTTGCAATCCTAGTGAATTTTGATAGTTCAGATTTCGAAAATTCTGAATTTGTAAGAATCGCTTTACTTCTTCTTCCAGAAAAATTGAGTAAGGCTTTGTACCACCATCTAAATTTCCAGTCAAAATTTTGCGGAATCGCATACACCTGAGCATCATGAAAGAAAATGACGTGATTCCCTCTCAGTATTGGCCCCGTATTGCACAAGCTTAGTACCCAATCTTTCGAAGGTAAACTGGCTAAATCCAATTGTTCCCAGGCGTGGCCTTTTCTATTTCCAATTCGTTTGACCTCCCAACCTTCAGCATAAGAAGGGATAGAAAAAGTAGAGTCGCTTTCAACAGCAAGTTTGAATTGAAGCGCAGTACTTTTCCCTTGGTAGCGACCTTGTCTGTCAAGATAGTGTTGCGCTAGACTCGCTAAGATTTCGCCAGCAACCCGTTCAACGCCTGTTATTTTCCGTGATAGATATCGGCCATTTACCCAAATCGTTTTCGAATTCATGTTTAGAGCTTTGAAGATTTTTTTGAAAAAAAGAAATACACTGCTTAGAATTGCTTTACTATATAAGAGTTAGACTTGATTGCAAGGTCAAGGCAGCTTTTTTTAATTAAAAACACCAAAGAATGGTCAATTTTCTGGAGACTATCAAGTGCAATATGGTTCTGGTTCAGATTTTTTAGCGATACGTAATCCTTTTAGGTACGTTATCCAGTTAGTCGTGCCTGCGTTTTGTTCTATTTGTTTAGCATGGTTTTATGGCTGGTTTGATGGCAGTGACAAAGGTCTTTGGCCATTATTAATTGTTTTAGCGCTGTCGATGGTTTGGGTTCGTTTCGATATTCACAAGCTAACTAAGATAAAAAGTTTTCGATTTGCGGTTTTTAGTGATTTACTTAGTAAATCTTTGTTGATATATTTATTAGCAAATATTGTTTTTGCAATTGATGGATCTTGGAGTGAAAAATGGAAGCAGTGTATTTATTTTTCTTCATTTTTATGGATTTTTAGTTCAATATTAACTATTATTTTTATTGAAATTTCAGTATTGAAAATATTCAAAAGAAAGCCAATCAATCTCGCTATTGCTGCAGTTACCAGTTCTAGTGTAGCTTTCGCTCAAAGCCTTTCAACTCAAAGGTTTTTAGCAGTTGATTTTCTTGGTTTTTTCGAAGATCGAACAGATGATAGGATTCCCGAATACACTCCTTTTAAAATCCTATGTCGCATAGATGCAATTGCAGACTATATTACGAATCAAAATGTAGACCATGTATTAGTTTCTTTACCTACTGAAGCAAGCTATAGATTCGGTTTTGTGTTGGAGCAGTTGCTAGACAGTACTTGTTCAGTGCATTACTTACATGATTTTTTATTGTTTCGCCCAATTAGGGAGGCTATGACTCCCATTGGCAGTATGTCGGTATTTACGATTATTGACTCACCCGGCAAAGGGTTTGATTCTGTCATTAAACGTATTTTTGATATTTTAGGTTCTTCTATTGGTTTAATAGTGCTTTTGCCATTGTTAATATTGGTGGCAATTTGGATAAAAATTGATTCAAAAGGTCCAGTATTTTTTATGCAAAATAGATGGGGTAATGGCGCACAACCTTTTCAAATTTATAAATTCAGATCGATGACGCAAGCAACCAGCAATGCTTCAAGTGATGGAGAAACTGTAGTGCAAACAACTCAAAATGACATGCGAGTAACAAAGGTGGGTGCTTTCATTCGTCGAACGTCCATCGATGAATTACCGCAATTGATAAATATTTTTAAGGGCGATATGAGCATCGTGGGCCCCAGGCCACACGCTGCAGGACACAACAGACAATATAGAGGACTTGTTAAGGGCTATATGCTTCGTCATAAAGTTAAACCGGGTTTAACTGGATGGGCTCAAATACATGGGTTTCGAGGTGAAACTGATACCATTGATAAGATGGAGAAACGAGTGGAGTACGATTTAGAGTATTTGAGAAATTGGACGCCAATGCTAGATATATATGTCATATTGCGCACAATTAAATTAGTCATTACTGGTAAAAATGCTTATTAAACAAATTATGATTAAAGTCTTTAAAATTAATATGTTAAAAGCTATATTCATGAAAAGCTTTTTTAAAATATTTTTGCAAACTATATCATTAGTTTTTTTTGTATTTTATTCAAGTTTTGTTATCGCACAAAACGATACTAGTCAACCCTCTACAAGCAGTGCATCGCAACTTTTGCAGGCTCCATTACCAGGTGATTTAACCAAAGACAATAGAATTTTTTCGCCGTCGCGCATTTTTTCAAAACCAGCAGGGTCCGGAGTAGGATATGACTTGAAAGATAGGCCTGCTACCAAGCAGGGTCCAATGCAGCTTCAGTTGTCTACATCTCTTGAGACAAAAGTAGAGAATAAAACTACTAATTTTGTTGGTGGTACCAATGGTGGGACTGCTGCAGCTGATGCTCCAGTTGTAAACTCAATGCAACCAGCATTGAAATTTCCATATGATTTTCCCGATCTAGTACAGAGTTCATTCGGTTCTATGTTGCCTATTTTTGGAGCTGAACTTTTTGATGGTAGATCATTGCAGTCAGCTTTAGATCCTTTGACCATACCTGCAGATTATCGTGTTGGTCCTGGTGATGAACTTTTAATTCGTGCTTGGGGGCAGATTGATATTGATTTTCAAGGACAAGTTGATCGTTCTGGTTTAATATTCTTACCAAAAATAGGCCAAATTATGGTGGCTGGTCAGAAAATTTCAGATCTTAAGTCACTGATTAATACTCAAATTTCTAAGCAATATAAAAATTTTGAATTGACAGTGACTTTGGGCGCATTAAGGCAAATTCAGTTTTATGTTGCAGGATTTGCAAAAAAACCAGGTATTCATACAACCGAGTCTACTGCAACAGCACTCCATGGATTATTAGCATCTGGAGGTCCATTACCTACTGGCGATTTTAGAAAAATTGAGTTGCGACGTGGGGGTAAGATTGTGGCAGTTGTAGACGCTTATAAATTGATTATTGAGGGTGATAAAACGAGCGACCCACAGCTATTGCCAGGTGATGTTATTTTTATTCCTGCGGCTAAAGGTTTCGTAGCTATTGGTGGAGCTGTTAAGCGCCCAGCTATTTATCATTTAGGCGATAAAACACTAATATCCGAAGTGATTGGATTTGCCGGTGGATTGAGCTTATCTCAACAAAAACCAAATGTTCGCTTAGAGCGACTTAAGGATGGCGGCCGTCAGATAGAAAATATTAATTTAGGACAACTGGGGGCAGACAAAACATTACAAGATGGTGATATCCTTATGATATTGCCGCCTTCCCCCCGTTTTGAGCAATTTATAACGGTTAGAGGAAATGTTGCTCAGCCGCTACGACAACCCTGGACTTCAGGTTTACGTATATCAGATGTCTTGAGTCCAAAAGATGGATTGATACGGCCCGCCGCATGGATGCAGCAAAATGGACGCTCGAATCTTATGAGTTTAACTGAGCTTTCAAGAGATACAGATTTCCGTAGAGACTTTCCAGATATGGAGTGGGATTATGCGGCCGTTGAAAGAATTGATTCTGTTTCATTATCAACTAGTGTCATCCCTTTTAATTTGGCAAAAGCTCTTGCAAAAGATTTGGAAAATGACTTAACGCTGATATCTGGTGACACAATTGTTATATTTTCAAAAAGTGATTTTAAACAACCACAAGAAAAAAAATTAAAACTAGTCAAAGTTGAGGGTGAGGTAAAAGCACCAGGAATTTATTCTGTAGGGCAAGGTGAAACTTTGAGTCAAGTAATTCTTCGAGCAGGTGGGATTACAAATCAAGCTTATATGTTCGGTACCATCTTTAGCAGAGAAAGTGCAAAAAAAGATGAAGCCTTGCGACTTAAGGACATTACCGATCGTATAGAGCAGGATTATTTTCGATATCTAGCTAGCCGGTCAAGAACTGCAACTACGCAAGAAGAGGGTGTCGTTAGTACTGGTGAGATTGAATCGATTAAGTCATTGATAGGCAGGTTGAGAAATATTCAACCTGAAGGCAGAATACCTTTGAATTTGTTAGGTTCAACAGCGCAGTATAAGGATATACCTTCAGTAGCGCTAGAAGATCTTGATTCTATTTTTATCCCCACAAAGCCAGCAACTGTAACTGTAGTAGGTTCAGTATTCAGGCAGGGTAGTCTTCTTTGGAATTCAGCTTGGACAAGTCAAAATTATATTGATAATTCAGGTGGATTGCGACAACACGCAGATCGCTCAGGGTTAGTAGTTTATCGTGCAGACGGAACGGTACGGCAACAAGGTGGCTGGATGAGTGGTGGATCACTTGAAATTAATCCTGGGGATACCATTGTTGTGCCCGAAGATGTACAGTCTACAAGCTGGACAAGAATTTTCCGTGATTGGAGTCAGATTTTTTATCAATTGGGTTTAGGCGGCGCGGCAATAAAGATACTGCGATCAAGCTTATGAGCGTACCAAATGTAGGTGTTTCTGGGTTGATGCTTCGGCTGTCTAAATATAGATGGTTATTAATATTGCTGCCTCTTATTGTCGGAGCAGCTGTTGGAGTTAATTCCTATCTATCATTGCCTGTTTTTACAGCTTATGCTCGTATGCTACCCCCCCAGACTAATACGGCCACAGCATCTTCTTTGTTGAATCAAATAGGTGGAACAGCTGTTCTTGGTGCATCTGCATTAACCCTCAAGAATCCGTCAGATTTATATGCTAGTTTATTTTTTAGTCGTTCCGTTCAAGATGATGTGATTAAACAATTTAATTTAAGTAAGCATTATGGAGTAGATGACATCGATGATCTGCGAGTTTTAGTCGGGAAAAGAACTAAAGTTGAAGTAGGGCGTGATGGCATTATCACACTAGCCTACACAGACAAAAAGGGAGATTCCGCTGCAGATATTGCAAACGGAATGATTAATGCCATGTATACAATTGCCAGAAAACTTGCGAGAGCAGAATCTGAGCGACGTCTAGAGTTCTATGATGGCTTAATTATAGAAGCACGAAAAAAGCTAGATAACTCAAGTAAGGCACTACTTGAGATGGAGCGTTTAACTGGTCTAACTCGACTTAAAGGACAAGAAGAAGCCTCTTCTGCTGTGGTCGTAGAGTTACGTGGCATGATTGCAACTCGGCAAGTTGAGCTTCAAAAAATGGCTGTCGTTGCCACTAACAACCATCCAGAAGTGGTAAGAATGCAAACCGAATTGGCTGCATTAAAGTCACAGCTTGCTTCAATAGCAGGTACGCGTTCGAGGCGGAATACTACAGATATTTCAGACACTTTAAACAAGGTTAATGATGAAATTTTTGTACCATTTCAGTCGTATGCTGAATTGCGTGCAAAAGTTGAACCATTACGGCGTGAGGAAGAAATAAATAACAATGTTTTAGAGCAGCTAACGAAGGCAAGGGCGCTTTCAAGAATAGATGAATCTAGAGATTTTTCAGTGATTTCAATACTGGATGCCGCTGTAGCACCGACCAAGAAATCTGGGCCTCGAGTTTTTGTAAATGCCATCATTGGAGCTTTGATTGGCTTCTTTCTTGCAATCATTTTTGCACTCGCTTGGGATATTTTATTCACTGACTTCGAACGTAGAGATAGATGGCATAAAGTTTTCATTGCTTTTTTGCGAATAAAATAACAACCTAAATTATATTAATTGTAAAAATAGCATGCTAATCTCACAAATAAACTATATTCTATTTTGATGAGTGAAAAAAATGCAACTGGCAACAATATAGCCAAAGCTACCCTTTGGTTGGTTATATTTCAAGTCCTGGGGATGATAATCCCATTGCTGACTTTGCCAATATTAGCTCGGAGTTTGGGGGTAACCCTATTTGGTCAGTTAATGCTTGCACAAGCAGTTGTATTTCTTGCAGTGGTATTTGTTGATGCTGGTTTTAATACTGAATCTCAAAGAAGAGCATCGATTGCTGTTGATCCTCTAACGTCTCAGCAAGTTTTAATTGACAATTTTATAGCTAGGTTTATATGTAGTCTTCCAATAATACTCATAGTATTATTGGTTGGCTATTTTGTTCCAGACTTACCTTTCTTGTTGGTCGGTTGGTCACTTTTATTAGTACTTGGAACATTGATTTTTCCTCAGTGGTGGTATGTTGCTCGGCAAAAAGGCCTAAGCATGGGGGTTGCTTTGATGTGCGGACGTTTAATCAGTGCAGTAATAATTTGGCTATTTGTTAAATCTACTGATGACCTAATAATTGCTTGTGTTGCATCATGTAGCGGAACTCTGATAGCTGGCTTGTTATTGATGCCTAGCTGGTGGCGAAGCTTTAAACCAGAAATGCAGGGAATTAATTGGATTTCATGGCGAGAATATTTAAAAGACGTCAAACATAATATATTTTCTGGTTTTTTTTCAAGCGCAAGCGTCTCTGTTCCTGTTTTGGCATTGGGATATTTGTCAGGATCTTTTCAGACGGGATTATTTACTGCAGCTGATAGGTTGACACGTGCAGCTGCACATGTATTAAGTTTTGTGGAGCAATCATTCATGGGTTGGCTCGCAAAAGAAAATAATAAAAATATAGCACGTGCTGATAAATTACGTTTACGTGCACTGGCTATCTTGGGTGGTATTTTATTCATAGGGTGTGGTTTAGTAGCAATATTATCAGATTGGATATTGTATTTACTTTACGGAAACTCATTTTTATCCGCATCTTTGATATTAAAAACCTTAGTAATTTGGCTATTTATATATGGATTACGTAAAGCTGCAGTAACATATTATTGGTCAGCTACAGGTAGTCTTAAAATCATTGCCAGTTTTCAATGGTTTGAGGCAGTTTTAGTTTGTTTTTTTTCGAGCGTGGGTGCATATTTCTACGGCGCATTCGGTACTGCAATTGGTTTGTGTATTTCTGAACTTTTGCTTTCAATTGCTGCGATTGTATTGATAAATAAAGGAACCCGATGAGAATCGCTATGGTAATGAGCGTCTATGGGAAAGACGCAATTGGCGGAGCTGAGAGGACTGCGGGAATACTTGCCAATAATTTGATGCTTCGCGGGCATGAGGTTTCTATAGTCTCATTGGGCGCGATTGGCAGTAAAGAAAGCAGTTATCAATCAGATTCTGGCGTGAGGGTTTGGCAGATACCGTTGTCACAAATATACGATCCATACGGACTTGATGGTCAAAAAAATCCAGTGCCAGCTTCATCAATTAAAAAAGCACTCTGGCACGTATTGGATGTTTACAATTTGAGAATGGCATCGCGTGTTAGAACTGTATTTGAGAAAATACAACCCGATATTGTGATGACGCATACTTTGCAAGGATTTTCAGTTGCAATTTGGGCTGAAGCAAAGAGAGTCGGTGCAAACATTGTGCATATGACGCATGACCATGCCTTGATATGTCCATCTACAGCGATGACCAAAGGCGCAAAAGTATGTGAAAGTGTTTGTACACAGTGTTCAGTTTACTCAAAGGCGAGGCATTTTTTAGCTCTATCACCTGATGTTGTCGTAGGCCCGTCTCAAATTATTTTAGATAGACATCGAAGGTTCGGATGGTTCAATGATGTTACAAATACAAGAGTAATAGCAAACGCATTACCAGAGAATTGGCCCGATTTATCAAATGAATTTGATATTCATCGTCCTATGGTCTTTGGGTTCTTGGGGAGACTTGATGAAAGTAAAGGTGTTGATACATTACTAAGCGCCATAAATTTACTGCCTGCGGGGCATTTTAAAATTAAATTAGGTGGTTATGGAGATGGCAAACAATTGCGCGATCGCTGGTTAGATCCGACAGTTCCACTTGAAGCAGTTGAATTTTTAGGTGTTGTCAATGCGGCTGAATTTTATTTAAATATTGATGTTTTAATTACACCATCGAGAGCCCATGAAACTTTTTGCAATGTTGTCATGGAGGCGGGTTGTTTGGGGCGTCCTGCTATCGTTTCCAATCGAGGTGCATTGCCGGAAAGAGTTGAACACGGAAATAGTGGTTGGATTTTCCCTGCCGGAGATATTCAAGAGCTTGCTAAATTAATGAACAATTGCATCAGAAATCCAAGTGAAGTTATTTCTAAAGGTAAAAAAGCACTAACTTTAAGAAAAAATTATAGCTCTCAAGTTCAATGTGATCTTTTTGAAGCTCTTTTCAAAGAGTTGATGGATTAAAAAAGCATACACATGAATTCGCTAGACGCATGGGTTCTAAGTGATTTGGATCCAGGTTTTATCAAAAAATGGCAGTTCATGTGCCGAGCTGCACTTATTATTTTCTTGGTGATGCAACTTAATGGCGGTGTGGTTCGTTGGATACTAGATATCGTT
Organism: Polaromonas sp.; assembly: GCA_013298945.1. Lineage (GTDB taxonomy): Bacteria > Pseudomonadota > Gammaproteobacteria > Burkholderiales > Burkholderiaceae_C > Aalborgiella. The sequence continues at coordinate 25,831 of JAAFJR010000008.1, read as the reverse complement.
GGAGCCGCTCCTTTGACATATGTTCCAAATCTATTGATGGTGGGATGCACACTTTCGATACTGTTTTACAAGCTTTATTATCAAAAACTAACTTCGGGTGTTTTTTTATTCATTGCATTAGTTTTACTCTCCTTATTGGTCGGCATTGTCACAACAAATAGTGTCGTTCAACCCGTGTTTGGATTGTGGGTACTTGCACCTTTTATGTTTGGATTGACTTGTGCGCCAGCATTTATGGTGAAGCCGTCAAACCGAATGTTGGTGCTTTATGCTATGTTTTTTATCGCAGTGGGCGGCGTTATTATGCATAGCTTCATACCCTATCCATGGGTAGGCGTGTCTTATCAAGTTGGTGGCGTTGAGCTAGAAGGTGCTAGGGAGTGGGAGACAAGCGGAGGAAGTCAGCGACTCTCTGGCTTAGCCAGGTCATCATTTGACGTAGCAGGGCAAATCGTAGTTGCTGCTGGTCTACTAAGTTTGCGAATACCAAAAGGGTTTTATCGATTTTTGTTGTGGATTTTTTGTACTGTTGCAGTATCGCTATCTACATCTAAAGGCATTCTATTGGCTCTGATGATGACAGTGATTGCAAGCGAGGCCCTCATTCGCGACAACTCTAAATTATTAAGATTTACTTTCGTCATAGGTATTTTTTGGCTATTTGTACCACCAATGATGGGCTGGACTATGGACTGGCAAGAAGCGGCTCGTACAGATATTGATAACCCTTTGTATGGTTCATTTATCGACCGAATGAATGATATGTGGCCAAGAGCTTTACAATTAGCGCATGAACATGGATTACCCCTGCTAGGTCGTGGCTTAGGTGGTATAGGGGTTCCAGTCAGTATTTTTGAGCCAGCTATGGCTAACGCAGGTGACAACGTATTTGTCTATTCCTATGTGCTAGTTGGTGTGTTCGCTATACCTATATTTGTTCTTGGGATTGCCACCTTGCTCAAGTTCTCAGGCACCTCAAAAAGGGAGGACCTGCAAGACATGCTTTTGCTCGCAGTAATCATCAATTGGTATGGTGGAGTAAGCAATATTTTAGAGCACGCAGTACTGGCGTTAGCAATGGGTGTTGTATGCAGATATATTGCAGCAAGCCTTTCGGGAAATAAATTTGAAAAATTTGAGGATCCTAGCAAGGCATAAAAGTTGTGACAACTTTATGTGTTTTTACAATTAGCGCGGAATTGATAAACTTTCCTTTAAATCATCAAATTTGAACGGCTTTGATATAAAAGCATTCACACCAGCTTTTTTAGTGATTTTTTATCAGATTCAAAAGTACTGGCAGAGAAGGCAATCACAAAATTACCTTAATAAGCTCGAATGACTCAAAACCATCATTTGCTGTATCCGCATTAATCCACATTATCTATTAAAACAAAACTGCGAGAAGCCGGTTAACGGCATTGTCATCGACAAGTAAAGGTTGTTTTTTATCATCAAAAATATCATCGACTATAACCATGGAAAAATTTGATTCAGGCAATTCTTAAAATTTACAAAAACAATATTTTTAATAAATTTTCCTTATAATTATAGTTATATAAATTTGCTAGTAATTATTGAGTTTCTTGTTTTAGATTTTTTGCTCTCATTTTGTACTCATACATATTTTTGTCTGCTATTTCATATACCTCTTTATAGGATAAATCAGATAACGGAAATGTACAAGCACCTATCGATACTTTCAAAACTTCAGTTGTACTTGTTTCATCATTGGCATTTATTTTGATTGATTTTAATGCCAATGGGACTTCTTTAGTTAAACGTAAAATTGCCTGCTCGCCAGAATGGGACACCAAAATTGCAAACTCATCTCCACCAACGCGAGCAAGCATCTCGTAATTTCTTATTACCGGAGATAGCGCCAAACAAACTTGTTGAAGAATCCGATCACCAGTACTATGTCCAAAACGATCGTTTATAGTTTTGAAATTATCCAAATCTAATATCAACAAAGCACCAGTTATTTTTGTTCGCTGTAAGAACTCATACAATTTTGAAAATTCGTACTCGAATTTTCGGCGATTCGCTACACCAGTTAACTCATCTTGTTGCGATTCAATAGTGAGTTGCCTAATCCGTAATTCTTGACTGGTTAAATCTTGAATTGTCAGAAGATCGATGGTCTCTTCCTCATTTGCCAATAATCGTTTTAATTTACACCCTAGGACAATGCCTGAATTTAGATTCAAGATAAAAGATGATTGCAAATTCTCAGGAAAATTCAAAAAAATATTAAACTTTGCGATAGAGTTGGAGTCAGAGTCAATTCGCGATAGCAGTGACTCTATATCTTCTATATCTTCTTCTATTGATAAAAATTCTTTAAAAGCAATGTTTAAATTTGAAAGATATTTTCCATCACGAAGAATCGCAATACCTACATCCAGACTTTCAAGAATATTTTTATACGTCAGCATGAATTTGCATTATTTCTTTAACGGAATCGATGGACTTCATAAATGCTTTGACACAATTAGCGTCAAGTCGGACATCTGATAATTTGTTTAATTCATCCAAAGCTTCTTCTAGAGACCAAGCTTTTTTATAAGGTCGCACTGACGTCAGTGCATCAAATACATCAGCTACTGCAACTATTCTTGCACACAATGGAATTTCCTCGCCTTTTTTTCCATCTGGATAACCACTCCCGTCCCAAGCTTCATGATGATTTAAAGCAATCACTCCACCTAACTGCAAGATGGGTGTTAATGAATTCCCCAAAATATCATGACCGTATTTAGTGTGGCGTTTCATTTCAAGCCACTCTTCTGGTGTTAACTTTCCCTCCTTGAGCAAGATTCGATCCGGGATGCCTATCTTTCCTACATCGTGCATAGGCGCAGCCAAGTATATTTCTTCGGCTTCATCTTCAGAAAGACCAAGTTCCAAAGCAATTATTTTTGAGTATGAAGCCATGCGTGTCAGATGAGAACCCGTTTGAGGATCACGGGATTCAGCCGCACGAGCCAAAACCAACAAACTTTCTCGTTCTCGCTCTGCGAGTACGACGGTCATTTCTTGCACACCTTTTTTAAGTTCTTGGTTATGGTTTTTTAATATAAGTCTGGCTTTACGAAGAGAGATTAGATTTCTTGATCGTGCAGTTAATTCTGAAATATCCACTGGTTTTTGCAAGAAATCGACAACGCCTAGGTCAAGCAATTGATACTTAACACTAGGATCGGTGGAGGCCGTTACCATCAAAATGGGCGTATCTTCGCCCTCGTTCAGTTGCCTAAATTGTCGTATGAACTCTAGGCCATTCATTCCAGGCATTTGATAATCAGCAACGATCAGATCCCATGGTTCATGTTTGCAAAGGTCTAAAGCCTTTATTGCATCACTACATGTAGTTATATAGGTGTCAGATAATCGACTTAGTGTTTGTTTTAAATAAAGCAGACTGATAGGTTGATCATCGACCAGTAAGATTTTTGTTAAATGCATTTTGCGTTGCTTTAGGCTTTGAAAAATTCGTACTCGGTTGACTTAGTAAAGCTTCTAAATTATGGTGCAGTTTGCTGCATTCTTGTTAAGAATTTTGCTTTTCTCTGAGTAAATTCGTGATTATTTAGGTTTATTTATCAAATTTTATTTTGATGATGATGAGGCTGGAATTTTCGTGTGTACTTTATTAGGCGTATTTCTTCGGATAAAAAACATGCTTAAGAATAGTTGGTATTTGTCAGCTACCCTAAAACTCAAGTGGATGTGCTTTATATCTGGTGTATCAAAAATATACTTAATTCTTAACTTAGATTCAATTTAGGACAATAAAAAAATGAATGGACTATGTTTTTTCATTGAATGACACTTAATTTTGACTTCATTGCTGCATGCATAGCAGAAGATTTTGCAAACTTTCTATAATCGATAGGAATGACTGACATTTATAGCTTTGCAACTCACCGAAAATTGTCGGTAGCCCCCATGATGGATTGGACAGACCGCCATTGCCGGTATTTCCACCGCTTGTTATCCAAAAACACACTGCTTTACACCGAGATGATCAACGCCGGTGCTGTCGTGCATGGCGATGTGCCGCGTCATTTGCGCTACAACACCGAGGAGCATCCGCTCGCCTTGCAGCTGGGTGGTAGCGAGCCGGATAAGTTGGCGATTGCCGCCCGTGTGGCGGAAGAGTGGGGCTATGACGAGGTCAATATTAACTGCGGCTGCCCGTCGGAGCGGGTGCAAAAGGGCGCTTTTGGGGCGTGTTTGATGGCCGAGCCAGATTTGGTGGCCGATTGCGTCAAAGCCATGCTGGATGCGGTACATGATTCTGCCAAAATGCCCATCACCGTGAAACACCGCATCGGCATCAACAAAACCGAAGATACACCTGAAAGCTATGGTTTTGTGCGCGATTTTGTGAGCAAAGTGGCAGATGCGGGCTGTCAAACCTTCATCGTCCATGCTCGCAATGCGTGGCTAAAAGGCCTGTCGCCCAAAGAAAACCGAGATATTCCACCGCTGCGCTATGAAATCGTGCATCAGCTCAAAGCAGATTTTCCGCATCTGAACATCGCCATCAACGGTGGCTTTACCACGAATGTGCAAATTGCAGAGCAATTAACAGACTTAGATGGAGTGATGGTGGGACGCGAGGCTTACCATAATCCGTGGTTACTGGCTTCGTGGGATGAAGCGTTTTTTGGTGCTGCACCATCCGTGTCCAGCCGCGAATCTATTGAAGCGCAAATGGTGACGTATATGGAGCGCGAACAAGCCGTGCATGGCACGAACTGGATGGCCATTGCCCGACACATGCTGGGTTTGCGCCACGGTTTGGCCGGTTCGCGGCGCTGGCGGCAGGTGTGGAGTGACCACAAGCTGCGCGACCATGCACCCGCAGAAGTGATGAGATTAGCCCATGAATGACGCTTTAAATTCAGCACAACAAACCCGACAAGCACTGATTTTGCTGTGGATCGTCCCTGCGCTGTGGTCGGTGAACTACATCGTCGCCCGCAAAGCGCCCGGCGTGATTGGCCCGCATTTACTGGCGTTGGGGCGCTGGGGTTTGGCCGCCTTGGTATTGGTGGTTTTAGCACGGACTGAGTTGTGGGCGCAGCGTGCCAGTATTGCCAAAGTGTGGTGGCAATACGTGATCTTGGGCGCTTTGGGCATGATGGTGTGCGGCGCTTGGGTGTACCAAGGTGCGCGTTCCACACAGGCGATGAATATTGCGCTGATTTACGCCGCATCCCCTGTGTTGATTAGCTTAGGTGCGGTTTGGATGCTGGGAGAAACCATCAACAAACGTCAAATTGCAGGCGTTTGCTTGGCTTTGCTGGGCGTGGTGCATGTTGTAGTGAAAGGGCAGTGGGCGGCACTCTCAAACGTGCAATTTGTGGTGGGTGATTTATGGATAGTCGCCGCCACCGTATCGTGGGCGGGCTATGCACTTTTGCAAAAAAAATGGCCAAGTCCTTTGAGTGCCACTGCGCGCTTAGCCGCAATTTGCCTAGGTGGCGTTGCCAGCTTGCTCCCCTTTTCAGTGTGGGAGCTGTTTCAGCCGAACCTGACGGTTTGGGGCGTAGAAGCGCTTTGGCTTATTGTCTTGGCTGGTTTGGTGCCGGGTTTGGGTGCGTATTGGATTTACGGCTGGGCGCAAAAAATATTAGGCGCAAGCCGAACCGCTGTCGCTTTGTATCTGGGGCCACTCTATGCAGCTTTTTTAACTTGGGCAGTTCTAGGCGAAGCCCCCGGCTGGCATCACCTGATAGGCGGTTTGCTGATTCTGCCGGGGGTGTTTTTGGTATCCAGCAGTTCTAAAACTGGAAAATAGCCTTCTACAGAAGTGTTTTTTGGCTGTAGCCGGCGTATTTGCTGCCTAAACAGCTATTAAAAATATAGCAATTTTCTGATTAATTTTTCTCCCACCATGTCTGTGCTTTTGCACGATCAAAGGCAGGAAGAATTGTTTTTTTGACTTCAACGCCTTCGAGCGCCTTAAATTTGGCACGGAATGTTTTTTCGTAAGCATCCCATTGGTCGCTGAAGGCTACATCAAAGGTACCACCCGAAGCACCTGAAATGGCTTGGTCTAGAAGCGGTATGGATGGACCTGCTTTGAACTCATTACCAACGCGTTCGCGGACTACGGCTTCTGCGTGGCCTAAATAGTAAACACCACTTGAGCCTGCTTGAATTGTGGAGTGCAAAGGGACTACGAATGTGCCACGGATGGGGAACGATGTAGCAAAGCCCAACATACCAACAAGGTTGTATTCACCTGGCGGTAATTGAAAGCGAAGCAAATAAGTATTGCCAGTTGACGCGTTGTCTGACTCAATTTTGGCGGCATTATCAATCAGAAAATTTAATCTGCCATCAGCATCTTTAGCGCCTGGTTTTTCAATGTTAGCTACGATGATCTTTGGTTGGTAATTTTTATAAGTATTCTTTACTGTTGTAGTCATTAAAAAAACGGGGTTACTGGTCGGTGTTAGCTTTTCAGACTCATCTTCGAAAGCCATTTTGGTACGCGTAGCGCAGCCAGTCGCCAATAATGTGCTAGCAAGCAAAACCAAGCTAAGCAATCTGCTCATCGATATCTTCATTCTTAAACCTTTATTAGCATTACACAATTTGTAATAAAAAGATTCTAGCTGAAGATTAAGTGATTTATCCCGCCGCTTCCAACCCACTTTTAAAATGCGCCTTCATCGCCGCCACCGTCGCCGCAGCATCACGGGCGTAAAGGGCTTGCATAATGGCGCGGTGCTCTTCTAGGGACTCGGCGATGCGGCCGGTTTTGAGCAGGGAGTTGTGTCGGTTCAGCTTCATCACTTTGCGCAAGTCGGCCACCATTTGGTCGCGCCAGCGGTTGTTGGCAATCTCCAAAAGGCGCATGTGAAATTGCTCGTTGATGGAGAAAAACCGTTCTGGATCAATAGCTTGTGTAGTTACTTGTGTAGTTACTTGCGAACTTCCTTGTTTGCTTTTACTGGTTTTGCCTGTTTCAGGCACAGCGGCTTCCAGCGCTTCGTGCAGTTTGCCCAGCTCGGTGATTTGCGCATCGGTCGCGGTGCTGGCCACCACGCCAGCGGCATCGCTTTCTAGCAGGCTCAAGAGGTGGTACACGTTGGTCAAATCTTGCTCAGACACCTCGGTCACGTACGCGCCACGCCGCACTTTCATGGTGACCAAGCCTTCGGTTGCCAGCACTTTGAGCGCTTCACGCAGGGGGGTGCGGCTGATGCCGTATTCTTCGGCGAGTTTGAGTTCGTCAATCCAGCTGCCTGGCTCCAAATCACCCGCTGTGCGTTTAAAAATGCGCTGACGCAGCAATTCGGCGACTTCTATATAGAGTGCTTTGGTCGATAAAGTGTGGGCAGGCGCTTGCATATTAGGCGCTTCTGCGTCTAAAGTAGCTTCGGATTGGGTTTTAAGTTGAATAACGGCGGGCATGTTGTGAATTGTAAGCTCAGAACAATATTTTTAATTCATAATTATAAATAACGTAGAATAAAACCAACAACACTAAAAACAGTGACTCAGACCATGACTTCAGAATTCAAGCCATCCAATCTTGCCGATTGGCATAAAGCTGCCGCCAAATCCGCCCCCAACGGTGACGTCAACGCGCTCAACTGGCACACGCCCGATGGCATCGCCGTTAAACCGCTTTACACGGCGGAGGACACCAAAGACTTGCCGCACACCAACACCTTGCCCGGCTTTGAGCCTTACGTGCGCGGCCCGCAAGCGACCATGTACGCGGTGCGCCCGTGGACGATTCGGCAATACGCGGGATTTTCAACCGCTGAAGAGTCCAACGCCTTCTACCGCAAAGCCTTGGCAGCGGGTGGGCAGGGCGTGTCGGTTGCGTTCGATTTGGCCACCCACCGTGGCTATGACAGCGACCACCCGCGTGTGACGGGTGATGTGGGCAAAGCAGGCGTGGCGATTGACTCGGTCGAGGACATGAAAATCCTGTTCGACCAGATTCCGCTGGACAAAGTGTCTGTCTCCATGACCATGAATGGCGCGGTGCTGCCCGTGTTGGCGGGTTATGTGATTGCCGCCGAGGAGCAGGGCGTGAGCCAAGACAAGCTTTCGGGCACGATTCAGAACGATATTCTGAAAGAGTTCATGGTGCGCAACACCTACATCTATGGGCCCGCGCCGTCCATGCGCATCATTGGCGACATCATCGAGTACACGGCACAAAACATGCCCAAGTTCAACTCGATCAGCATTTCTGGCTACCACATGCAAGAAGCTGGTGCGAACCAAGCGCTGGAATTGGCTTTTACGCTGGCAGACGGCAAAGAATATGTGAAGACTGCTATCAATAAAGGCATGGATGTCGACGTGTTTGCGGGTCGCTTGAGCTTTTTCTGGGCGATTGGCATGAACTTCTATTTAGAAGTTGCCAAAATGCGTGCGGCGCGACTTTTGTGGTGCCGCATCATGAAGGGTTTTGACGCCAAATCGCCCAAATCGCTCATGCTGCGCACCCACTGCCAAACCAGCGGCTGGAGTTTGACCGAGCAAGACCCTTATAACAACGTGGTGCGTACCACGGTGGAGGCGATGGCGGCGGTGTTCGGCGGCACGCAAAGTTTGCACACCAACAGTTTTGACGAGGCGATTGCCCTGCCCACCGAGTTTTCTAGCCGCATTGCGCGCAACACCCAGCTCATCATCCAAGAAGAAACGCACATCACCAACGTGATCGACCCATGGGCAGGCAGCTACATGATGGAGTCGCTGACCAACGAGATGGCTGAAAAAGCTTGGGCCATCATTGAAGAAGTTGAAGCCATGGGCGGCATGGTCAAAGCGGTGGACAGCGGCTGGGCCAAGCTCAAAATCGAAGCGGCAGCGGCTGAAAAGCAAGCCCGTATTGACAGCGGCAAAGACGTGATTGTGGGTATCAACAAGTACAAGCTCAAAGAAGAAGACCCGATTGAAACCCGTGAGATTGACAACGTTTCAGTGCGTGATGGGCAAATCAAACGACTCAATGACATCAAGTCAAAACGCGATGTAGCCGGCGTATCTGCTGCCTTAGCAGCTATCACAAACGCAGCAAAAGAAAACTCAGGTAACTTGTTGGATTTAACGATCAAAGCTATGCGCTTGCGTGCTACCGTTGGTGAAGTGAGCGACGCCTTGGAACAAGTCTACGGCCGCCACCGTGCGGATCCGCAAAAAGTACAAGGCGTTTATGCGGCAGCGTATGGGCAAAACGCCGACGGCACAGCGTCCAATGAAGGTGACACTATGGAATACTGGAACCAACTCAAAGCCGATATCGCCGCCTTTGCCGATAAGCAAGGCCGCCGCCCGCGCGTGATGATCTCCAAACTCGGCCAAGACGGGCACGATCGTGGCGCCAAAGTCGTCGCCACCGCCTTTGCCGACCTCGGTTTTGACGTCGACATGGGCCCCTTGTTCCAAACCCCCGAAGAATGCGCCCGCCAAGCGATTGAAAACGACGTTCACGCGGTTGGCGTCTCGACGCTCGCCGCAGGCCACAAAACCTTGGTCCCCGCCATCATCGCCGAGCTGCGCAAGCAGGGCGCAGACGACATCATCGTGTTCGTAGGCGGCGTGATCCCAAGGCAGGACTACGACATGTTGTACGCAGCGGGTGTCAAGGGTATTTACGGGCCGGGTACGCCGATTCCTGTAAGTGCGCGGGATGTGTTGAAACAGATTCAAGCTTCGATATCAGCCGAGTAAGTCGCATGCCCCGCTTAGATCGAATCGTGCTTTTTGTTTTAGGTTTGCTAATGGGAGTTGTTTTTGGCTTTCTATTCTGGCAAGCAAGACTACTGGTAATTGGTGGTTTAGCTGGGCTAATTTGCCTTACGTTTTCGTTTTGGGTGATTTTTGTATCAGAAGAAACTTTAGAACGCTATCGTGGAAAGTGGATTTTCTGGTGATAGGTGCATCACATTCGCTGCGAGATTCAATTCTGGATATATCGGCCAGTCTGAAGCAGCGCCGCGCCATCGCCAAAACCATCACCTTGCTCGAATCCACCCGTGCCGACCACCGTTTGCAGGCGGATGAGTTGCTTACCGCTTTGCTGCCGCATACGGGTAAATCGCTGCGCCTAGGCATCAGCGGCGTACCTGGCGTTGGGAAATCGACGTTTATTGAAGCGCTGGGTTTGTATCTCATTGAACGCGGTTATCGCGTTGCGGTGTTGACGATTGACCCGTCTTCCACCGTTTCAGGCGGCTCGATTTTGGGTGACAAAACGCGGATGGAGAAGCTTTCGGTTGACGAGCGCGCCTACATCCGTCCCAGTCCGAGCAGCGGCACGCTCGGTGGCGTAGCGGAGAAAACCCGCGAAGCGATGTTGGTGTGCGAGGCGGCTGGCTATGACATTGTGATTGTGGAAACCGTGGGTGTGGGGCAGAGCGAAACGGCAGTGGCAGGAATGACTGACATGTTTGTGCTGATGCAGCTGCCAAATGCGGGTGACGACTTGCAAGCCATCAAGAAGGGCGTGATGGAGCTGGCAGACTTGGTGTTGATAAATAAAGCGGATATCGACCCGCTGGCTGCTGAGCGCGCTAGGCTGCAAATCACCGCTGCAATGCAGTTGTTAGGTATGTTTGGCGCTTATTCAGAGCTGAATTGGCACCCTAAAGCCCTGCCTTTGAGCGCCTTGAACGGTCACGGAGTGGATACTTTTTGGGCAGCAGTGAACGAATTTCAGACCTTGCAAAACGCCAATGGCAAGTTGGCAGAGCGGCGCAAAACGCAGTCGCTGGCGTGGATGTGGGAGCGGATTGATGCGGGGTTGAAGCTGCAATTCAAGCAGAACCCACAAGTCCAAGCGCTTTTGACGCAAATGCTGAAAGATGTGTCCGAGGGGCGGGTGGCGGCTTCAACAGCGGCTAGAAACCTTTTAAACGTAGAAAATAGTGGTCAAATTGGCATCTAGCCGGCGTATTTATTGCCTTATTAGCTATCCAAATAATAGTAAAAAATCAATAAAATTTAATCAAATTTAACTGTAACCTAAACTTTAAAACAAAGACAAACCATGCAAGACATCCTCAAACAACTCGAATCTAAACGTGAACTTGCCAGACTTGGCGGTGGTGAAAAGCGCATTGCGACGCAGCATAAAAAGGGCAAACTGACGGCGCGTGAACGCTTGGAAGTGCTGCTGGATGCAGGCACGTTTGAAGAATGGGACATGTTTGTCGAGCACCGCTGTGTGGACTTTGGCATGGACGAAACCAAAATCCCAGGCGATGGCGTGGTCACGGGCTACGGCATGATCAATGGCCGCTTGGTGTTTGTGTTCAGCCAAGACTTCACCGTGTTTGGCGGTGCATTATCTGAAGCACATGCCGAAAAAATTTGCAAAGTCATGGATCAGGCCATGAAGGTCGGTGCGCCCGTCATTGGTTTGAACGATTCGGGTGGTGCACGGATTCAGGAAGGCGTGGCGTCACTGGGCGGCTATGCCGATGTGTTTCAGCGCAACGTGATGGCCAGCGGCGTGATTCCGCAAATTAGCATGATCATGGGGCCATCGGCTGGCGGCGCGGTGTATTCACCGGCCATGACCGACTTCATTTTCATGGTCAAAGACAGCTCCTACATGTTCGTCACCGGCCCTGAAGTGGTCAAAACCGTGACGCATGAAGAAGTCACCGCAGAAGAACTGGGCGGCGCTATCACCCACACCACCAAGAGCGGCGTGGCCGATTTGGCGTTTGACAACGACGTGGAGGCGCTTCTGATGCTGCGCCGCCTGTACAACTACTTGCCACTGTCCAACCGTGAAAAAGCACCTGTGCGCAAGAGCGGTGACCCGATTGAGCGCATGGACATGAGTCTGGACACGCTGGTGCCCGAGAACGCCAACAAAGCCTACGACATGAAAGAGCTCATCATCAAAACCGTGGACGATGGCGACTTTTTTGAAATTCAGCCTGAATACGCCAAAAACATCATCATCGGCTTTGCGCGCATGGATGGCCAAACCATTGGCATTGTGGCGAACCAGCCCTTGGTTTTAGCGGGTTGTTTGGACATCAAATCGTCTATCAAAGCGGCGCGTTTTGTGCGCTTTTGCGATGCGTTCAACATCCCTGTTGTCACTTTTGTGGACGTGCCTGGCTTCATGCCTGGTACAAGTCAAGAATTCGGCGGCATCATCAAGCATGGCGCGAAACTGCTCTATGCCTACGCCGAGTGCACCGTGCCGAAAATCACCGTCATCACCCGCAAAGCCTATGGTGGAGCATATGACGTGATGGCCTCCAAACACCTGCGCGGTGACGTCAACTTTGCATGGCCAAATGCTGAAATCGCGGTCATGGGTGCCAAAGGCGCTGTCGAAATCATCTTCCGCGAAGACAAAGGCGACCCAGCCAAACTGGCCGCCAAAGAAGCGGAGTACAAAGCCCGCTTCGCCAACCCCTTCGTCGCTGGCGCGCGCGGCTTCATCGACGACGTGATCTTGCCCCACGAAACCCGCAAACGCATTTGCCGCAGCTTGGTGATGTTGAAAGACAAGAAGCTTGAGAATCCATGGCGTAAACACGGGAACATTCCACTATGAACAAAGAAATGAAGAATTTACAAAATGCAAAACGAAATCTTGATTCTGTGAGGAAACAAGGAAATCAAATTCTTATCAAAAAATTTGAAACTGCATATAGCAAAGCAGAAAGAAAATGCTTGATATCTGGGTTTTGCGTGCATGTCGGTAAGAAACAAGTTCGAAATCTAAATACATTGTGAGTTGCATATGTTCAAAAAAATCCTCATCGCCAACCGTGGCGAAATCGCCTGCCGCGTGATCCAAACCGCCCGCAAAATGGGCATCCAAACCGTGGCGGTTTACTCTGATGCTGACAAAGACGCACGCCATGTGTCGTTGGCCGACGAAGCCGTTAACATCGGCCCCGCACCGAGTCGTGAAAGCTACTTGGTGGCCGACAAAATCATCGCTGCTTGCAAAGTGACGGGTGCGCAGGCCGTCCATCCGGGTTACGGCTTTTTGTCGGAAAATTCGGGGTTTGCGAAACGGGTGGAAGAAGAGGGCATCATTTTCATTGGCCCCAAGCACCACTCCATCGCTGCGATGGGCGACAAAATTGAGTCGAAAAAGCTGGCTGGCAAAGCGGGTGTGAACTGCATCCCCGGCGTGAATGACGCGATTGAAACGCCAGAAAAAGCAGTTGAAATTGCCCAAAGCATCGGCTACCCGGTCATGATCAAAGCCTCTGCCGGTGGTGGCGGCAAAGGTTTACGCGTGGCTTTCAACGACAAAGAAGCGTTTGAAGGCTTCACCAGCTGCCGCAATGAAGCACGCAACAGCTTTGGCGATGACCGCGTGTTCATCGAGAAATTTGTGGAAGAGCCACGCCATATTGAAATCCAGTTGATTGGCGACAGCTTTGGCAATGTGGTGTACCTGAACGAGCGTGAGTGTTCCATCCAACGCCGTCATCAAAAGGTGATTGAAGAAGCGCCCAGCCCGTTCATCAGCGATGCGACCCGCAAAGCCATGGGCGAGCAAGCGGTGCAACTGGCCAAAGCGGTCAACTACCAAAGCGCTGGTACGGTGGAATTTGTGGTCGGCAAAGACCAGAGCTTTTACTTCTTGGAAATGAACACTCGCTTGCAGGTGGAGCACCCTGTCACCGAGTGCATCACTGGCTTGGATTTGGTGGAGCTGATGATTCGTGTCGCTGCGGGTGAAAAACTGCCGCTGACCCAAGCTGAAGTTAAGCGCGAAGGCTGGGCAATAGAGTGCCGCATCAACGCTGAAGACCCGTTCCGTAACTTTTTGCCATCTACAGGCCGATTGGTGCGTTTTGCACCGCCGGCGCAGACGATGTTCCAAGCCAATGTGAACGACTGGTACGGCGTGCGCGTGGATACAGGTGTGCAAGACGGTGGCGAGATTCCGATGTTTTACGACTCGATGATCGCCAAACTCATTGTCCATGGCAAAGATAGGATGGACGCGATTGCCAAGATGCGTGAAGCCTTGAATGGTTTTGTGATTCGTGGTGTGAGTAGCAATATTCCGTTTCAAGCGGCTTTATTGGCACATCCGAAGTTTGTTTCAGGTGATTTCAATACCGGCTTTATTGCTGAAAACTACGCACATGGTTTTAAAGCCGAAGACGTACCACACGCGGATGCCGATTTCTTGGTTGCTTTGGCTGCATTTGTGCGCCGCAAATCACGCGAACGCGCCGCTGGCATTTCGGGTCAGTTGCCGGGTTACAGCGTGCAGGCGGGTAGTGACTATACGGTTATCACCTTAGATGCCAATGGCGAGCATGTCTACACACCTGTTCACGTAGACGAATTTGTCGGTGAAACGGGTACTGCGCAGGTCAAAGTTGGCGGGGTAAACAGTGAACATAGCTACAAAATTTGCAGCACCTCAAGATTGAATGACATATGCATCACTGGCACGGTCAATGGCAAAGCCTTTACCGCTCAGGTCGAGCGTGGCGCGAACAATGCAGCGATGAAGAATCCACTGGCTCTTCGCGTGCAACACAACGGCACCAAGATTGATGCGATGGTGGTATCCCCGCGCATGGCTGAGTTGCACAAACTCATGCCTCACAAAGCTGCACCAGATATGAGCCGTTTCATTGTGTCGCCAATGCCAGGATTATTGGCTGAAGTATCTGTGCAAGTTGGTCAGAAAGTTCAAGCAGGTGAACGCGTGGCCGTGATTGAAGCCATGAAAATGGAAAATGTGTTGTTTGCAGCAGCGGATGGTGTGGTGAGTAAGATCACGGCGACAAAGGGTGAGTCGCTGGTGGTGGATCAAATCATTGTGGAGTTCGCGGCATGAGCATTGATCTTCCAACTTCTAACCGTCCCTTCAAGGTTCTAGGCATACAACAAATCGCCATAGGCGCACCCAGCAAAGACAAACTTCGCACCCTGTGGGTCGATATGTTAGGTCTTGAGGTGACGGGAAACTTCAAGTCTGACCGTGAAAATGTCGACGAAGACATCTGCGCCATGGGCAGAGGTGCGTTTAAAGTGGAGGTTGATTTGATGCAACCTATTGACCCTGAGAAAAAACCTGCCGTTCACACCACGCCGCTGAACCACGTTGGGCTATGGATTGACGATTTGCCAAAAGCGGTAGATTGGCTTACCTCACGAGGTGTGCGTTTTGCGCCTGGTGGTATCCGTAAAGGGGCTGCGGGATTTGATATTACGTTTTTGCACCCAAAAGGGAGTGATGAGTTTCCGATTTCAGGTGAGGGTGTTTTGATTGAGTTGGTGCAAGCGCCGCCAGAAGTTGTGAGTGCTTTTGACCGTTTGGCTAGGGCAAGCTAGTACTAATTGTTCAAGGGTATTCCTATTTGATTTTCAGAATAACTTCACGTTTTTGAGGTCTGGTTCTCATAGACTTGTCTCAAAGGAGACTTGTCTGATGATGGCTATCAAAAAATGGAATTTGAATAAGATTGTTTGCATTGCCCTGTTGCTGGGTGCAGGCAGCTTGCATGCACAATTATTGATTGGCCAGACGGCGGGCTTCACCGGCCCCGTGGCTGCAGGTGTGAAAGAAACTTCGGACGGTGCCAAACTTTACATCAATGCTGTTAACGCTAAAGGTGGCGTGAATGGTCAAAAGATAGAGCTTTTGACGATGGATGATAAATTTGAGCCTAAGCTTGCCGCTGAAAATGCCAAAGTGTTGATAGAAGAAAAAAATGTGGTCGCGATGTTTTTAACGCGTGGAACACCGCATACAGAAGCTATTTTGCCTTTGTTAGATAAAAATGCAGTGCCTTTGGTTGGTCCTTCCACCGGTGCGATGGTGTTGCACCAGCCCGTCAAAAAGCATGTTTTCAACGTGAGAGCAACGTACCAGCGCGAGGCTGAAAAGGCTGTGTTGCATTTGGGCACCTTGGGCATCAAGCGCATTGCTTTGGTTTACCCCGACGACAGCTTTGGTGCAGATGGCGTGGTCGGCGCACAAAAGGGTCTGACTGCTACAAAATTAGAAGCGGTAGTGAATGAGAAATTTGATCGATCTAAGCCAGATTTTTCAAAAATAGTTCCCAAAATAGTCGCCGCTGACACGCAAGCAGTAATCATGATTGCTTCTGGTAGCGCTGTGGTTAGTGGAATTACTGCATTACGTGCCGCAGGCTCAGGCGCGCAGGTGGTGACTTTGTCTAACAACGCTTCGGGCGGTTTTGTGAAAAGCTTGGGCGAACGTGGCCCAGGTTTGGTGGTGACGCAGGTGTTTCCGAATGAACGCGCTATAAATTATTCTTTTATCAAAGAAGCGCAAGATTTGCTCAAAGACAGCAAAGATGTCGCTGGTTTGACCCCCGCCATGCTCGAAGGCTTTGCAGCAGCTAAGGTGCTGGTTGAAGCCTTGAAACGAAGCGGACCCAACCCAACGCGAGCCAAGCTTCAAACCGCTCTTGAAAACATGAAAAAGTTTGACATGGGGGGGCTTGAAGTCAATTTCAGTACAACTGACCACACGGGTTTAGATTTCGCTGATTTGTCTATCATCAGCTCAGATGGCAAATTTAAGCGTTGAAAGAGTTTTTTTTTAGCGCTTCATCACCGCCATCAAACCCGCAAAACCGATAAATGCACCGCCAGTCACACGATTGAACCAGCGCAAAACATTGGGTTTGCGAAGCTGCTGCGCCATGCTCAAACCGCCCAGCGCGTAGATAAAGTACCACAGGATTTCTAAGACGCTGAAAGTCGCCAAAAGAATCAACAACTGCGGCGCTTGCGGTAAGCTGGCTTGGATGAATTGTGGCAAAAAGGCTGCTGCAAAAAGCAGGGCTTTGGGGTTGCTGCCAGCTGTGAAGAAACCTGTTTTGTATAGGTTAAATGGGCTGTAGCCGGCGTTTTTATTGTCTAAATTGCTATCATTTTTGACATCGTTTGTTGATGCTGAAGTGGATGTTGATTCAACAGGTGCTGTCCAAACCTTGTAACCCAAATAAGCCAAATACAAAGCTCCTAACCAGCGCAGCGCGTCAAAGACAGCGGGTGATTGCTGCAATATAACGCCCAAACCCAGCGCAGAAAGGGTAAACATGATCATCAGGGCTGTCATACAACCAGCCATGCTGTAGATGCTTGCGCGTAGTCCAAACCTGACGCTTTGGTTCATGATGAGTAACATATTCGGCCCCGGCGCAGCGCTGATGAGGAAGGTGGCGGTGACGAAGATCCACCAGGTACTGAGGCTCATGTTTGATTTCCTAGTTATTTTGCACGTGCGGCACGTGCTTTTGCTAAAGCAGCTTCAATCACGGCCCGTTTTTTATCCAAAATGACAGTGTCAGTGTGCTGCGAATGTTCGGTTAAATTAGATAGTTTTTCTTCTGCTTTTTCAATGTTTGAAACAGCCTTGTAGCCGGCGTTTTTATTTCTTATAATGCTATGAATTGTATAGCGTTTTAAAGCGCCATCAGCCTCTTGCTTTGACCATGCAGCCCAGCCTGTCAAGCAGCCAGTGACGTTTTCAAGCTCAATGCAATCAACTGGGCAGACTGGAATGCACAGCTCACAGCCGGTGCAATGTGACTCTATGATGGTGTGCATCAGCTTGTTGCTGCCGATGATGGCGTCTGTGGGGCAAACGTCGATGCATAGCGTACAGCCAATGCACCAGTTTTCATCAATTACGGCGACGCTGCGTGGGCCCTCTATGCCATTTTCAGGGTTGAGAGGCTGAACAGCCTGCCCCGTTATTTTGCTGAGTCGTTGAATGCCCTCTGCGCCTCCAGGCGAGCACTGGTTAATCGCTGCGCCATCATGAACGATGGCGTTGGCATAGGCTTGGCAGTCAGGATACCCGCAGCGGGTGCATTGGGTTTGGGGCAGGGCAGCGAATATTTGCTCGGCTAGGCTCATGCCTTGAGTTTAGCCTTTGCTTTAACTTGAGCTTTTACGGCTGGTTTAGCTGCAGATGTAGCTACAGGCTTAGCTGCTGGTTTAGCCGTAGGTTTGGTCGCAGCTTTTGGTGCCACATGGTGAGCCAAAATAAATGCTTTCACCTGTGGGTAAACCATTTCGCGCCAGCGGCGACCGCTGAAAATACCGTAGTGGCCAGCGCCTTTGGCTTCAAAGTGCTGCTGTTTTGATTTAGAAATGCTGCTACACAAATCATGCGCCGCTTTGGTTTGGCCAGAGCCTGAAATATCGTCCAACTCGCCTTCAACAGTCAACAAAGCCGAGGTTTTGATATCAGCGGGTTTGACGCGCTCAGGTTTGCCGTCCACGTTTTTAACATCCCACGTACCGTTGACCAATTTGAAGTCTTGAAATACCGTTGCAATCGTCTCTAAATAGTAGTCCGCGTCCATGTCCAACACCGCGTTGTACTCGTCGTAAAACTTGCGGTGTGATTCGGCGCTGGAATTGTCGCCTTTGATCAAATCGTTGAAATAATCAAAATGGCTGTTGCGGTGATTTTGCGGGTTCATGGCGACAAAGCCGCTGTGCTGCAAAAAGCCCGGGTAAACGCGGCGGCCAGCGCCTTCAAAATTAGCGGGCACTTTGTAGATGACGTTGTTTTCAAACCAGCTGAAGGGTTTGTTCATCGCCAAGTTGTTCACGGCGGTGGGTGATTTACGCGCGTCAATCGGGCCACCCATCATGGTCAATGACAAAGGCGTCGTTTCACCTCGGCTAGCCATCAATGACACAGCAGCCAACACGGGCACTGTTGGCTGGCACACGCTCATCACGTGGCAATTGCCATATTTGGCTTGTACATGGCGAATGAACTCTTGTACGTAGTTAACATAGTCGTCCAAGTGAAATTCGCCATCTGACAAGGGCACTGTGCGTGCGTTTTTCCAGTCGGTGATGTAAACCTTGTGGTCTTTGAGCATGGTTGCCACGGTGTCGCGTAGCAAGGTGGCGTAGTGGCCTGACAAAGGCGCGACGATCAATACGGCGGGCTGGCCTTTTAGGTGGCTCAAAGTCTCAACATCATCGGTGTAGCGCTTGAAGCGAATCAAATCACAAAACGGCTTGCTGACTTCAATACGCTCGTTGATGGTGACTTCAGTTTCGCCCACTTTCACGGTTTGAATGCCAAACTCTGGCTTCAAGTAATCTTTTCCCAAGCGGTACATCAAATCGTATCCCGCAGACACGCGCTGAACCAGTGGGTTTTGCGCAAAAGGCGATTTTGTATTGCCCAGCACCTTAGAGGTAGCCTTTGCAAAGTCAACAAACGGCTCCATTATGGCGCGCTGTGTTTCGTAGATTTGATAAAGCATATTTAACCTGTTGTAGTGTGTAAAAAATGTTACGTAAAAAGTTATGTTGCAGTGCAATATAACTGAAAACGTTATAGAAAATAAGGGGGCTACCCCCAATTTAGGGCAAATCCCTAGCTTATTGCTGGAATAACTACAATTGAGTCACATATTCACTCGATAAGCCAGCAACCATCGCCATTTTCATGCTATTTTTTATATGCAAAGACGACAACTTTTAAGCGCTACAACACTGATGTCTCCTATGATGGCGTCAGTTTTGAGTCAGTTCTCTTCAAGCGCAAACGCTGCTACCAACATAAAGTCAAAACATCCCATGAAAACTCTCAAAAGCTCCCCCAAAATGCCCGTCCTATTCCTGGGTCACGGCAGCCCTATGAACGCGATTGAAGACAACGCCTACCGCCGTAGCTGGCAAGCTTTAGGTAAAGAATTCGGTGATGGCAAAAAATACCCCACACCGAGCATGATTTTGTGTATCTCGGCGCACTGGATCACGCGTGGCTGGTGGCTCACCGGTATGGAAAATCCGAAGACGATTCACGATTTTGGTGGTTTCCCGCAAGAGCTATTCGCTCAGCAATACCCCGCGCCTGGTGCGCCTGCAGTAGCTGAAGAGTTAAGCAAACAGCTCGTTTCCCCTATTCCCAAAGGCTTCGTCGGCGTCGATATGGACAAATGGGGCTTGGACCACGGTACGTGGTCCGTCCTGAAACCCATGTTCCCCAATGCCAACATCCCAGTCATGCAGCTCAGCATGGATTACAGCCGCGCTCCTGTGGAGCACTACATGTTAGGTCAGCAATTGCGTGAACTGCGTAACCAAGGTGTGCTTATCGTCGGTAGCGGCAACATCGTGCACAACCTGCGCATGATCAGTAACGGCAAGCCTTACGATTGGAACATCGAGTTTGACGCTTGGACAGCAGCTCAAATGGCGGATAGAAATTACGATGAACTGGCTAACTTCCTGAAACTAGGTAATTTGGCAACCATGGCACACCCCACCCATGACCACTATTTGCCACTGCTGTACTCAGCCGGCGCGGTGGACAGTAAAGACAACATCACCACTTTCAACGACAGTTTGACCATGGGGTCAATATCAATGCGGTCGGTGATTTGGAGTTGATTTTTATCGCTTTTTTACTATGATTTAAATAGCTACTAAGGCAATAAATACGCCGGCTATAGTTATATTTCTATCATATTTCTCTCATATTTTCAGCTCTTCAATGCATCAATATCTTTTTTCACGCCGTCAATTCGCGAGCAGCATATTCACGCTCCTTGCAAGCTCTGGCTTTGCAATTCACGCATTCGCTAAAACCAGCGCAGCAGACACTGTTTTACTCGCCAAAACCGCACCCGCCAACATCGACCCCGCTGGCTACTTGGTCAGTGAAAAGCTGGACGGCGTGCGAGCGGTTTGGGATGGCAAGGTGTTGCGATTTCGCAGTGGTCGAATGATTGCTGCGCCGACTTGGTTCACTGCTAAGTTGCCAAAAGAGCCGTTGGATGGCGAGCTTTGGGTTGGGCGTGGGCAATTTGATGTGCTCTCCGGTATCGTTCGCAAGGCAAAACCTGTGGATGTGGAATGGCAAAAAATCAATTACATGGTGTTTGAGTTGCCGGCTGGCTCTGGCAGTTTCAAAGACCGCGCTTTGGCGATTGAATCTATCGTTAACGCAACCGCTTGGTCGCAACTACAGGCTGTTGAGCAAATGACCATAGCTAACCGCGCCACCTTGCAAGCCAAGTTAGACGATGTGGTGCTGGCCGGCGGGGAAGGGCTGATGCTGCATTTGGCCAATGCGCCACTGACTACGGGTCGAAGTGATGCTTTGTTGAAGCTCAAACCCCTGAATGACGCAGAAGCCACCGTCGTTGGCTACATCGTAGGCAAAGGCAAATATACGGGGATGACGGGGGCTTTGGTTGTCAAGTCGGCCAATGGCCAGCGGTTTAACTTGGGCATGGGTTTGTCAGACGCGCAACGCAAATCGCCACCAGCAATTGGCAGCAAAGTGACCTATACCTACCGCGACGTCACGCCCAGCGGCAAACCACGGTTTGCCAGCTTTTTGCGGGTTTATGAATCACTCTAAATTTTAGAAGACTTGACATCGGTTTTCGCTTGTTTTACATTTAACCGAAATGTTAATTAACTCCATACGTAAATACGACCATGTCAGCCAACACCGCCTCTGAAATCGATGCTTTAAGCGCAGTTTTTAGCGCCTTATCCGACCCCACACGTCGTGCGATGTTGGCGCGCTTGTCGCAGGGCGAGGCGTCGGTGAACGAGCTTGCAGCTCCCTTCAAGATGAGCTTGCCCGCCGTTTCTAAACACATCAAAGTCCTAGAAAAAGCTGGACTGCTCACCAAAACCATCAACGCCCAACAGCGCCCCTGCAAGATTGATGGCGCACAGCTCAAGCAAGCGGTCGATTGGATCGCTCAATACAAGCAGCTGTGGGAAGGGCGCTTAGAGCGATTGGACGCCTATCTTGTGAAGTTGCACGCCAGTGAGAACGGCGAAGTATCAGCAGAATCTGGCAAAGCTAAAGCTAAAGCCAAAGCACCTAAAACTGCAAAAACCACTGCAAAAAATACTATAAAAAAGATAGCTACTCAGGCAATAAATACGCCGGCTAATGGCAAAAATAGCTCAAAAAAACCACCCAAACCAGCAAAACCCGTAAAAACCAAGCTTAAACCACAGGAGAAAACCCATGACCAAGAGCCCAATGACCTTCAACAACAAATTGGATTTGACTTTTGAGCGCATCGTTGACGTGCCACCGCATCTCGTGTGGCGCGCTTGGACTGAGCCGGAGCTGATGAAGCAGTGGTTTTGCCCACTGCCTTGGAAGACCATCCACGCCGATGTTGATGTGCGCCCAGGCGGCAAGTTTCACACCATCATGCAAAGCCCGGAAGGACACGAGCACGCAGGTACGGGCTGTTATTTAGAAACTGTGAAAAACGAACGCATCGTTTGGACCAACGCCTTGCTACCCGGATTCCGCCCCGCGTTAGCAAACGCGCCTTGCGGTGAAGACACCGAATTCATGTTCACCGCCATGGTTGAGATGTCTCCACATGGCGAAAACGGCACGCGTTACCGCGCAACCGTCATTCATGCTGACGAAGCCGGCGCTAAAAAACACGCAGACATGGGGTTTGAAGGCGGCTGGGGCACGGCCCTAGACCAGCTAGTTGCGATGGTTAAAAGAGGGATTTAAACGCACTTTTTGATAGAGTTGCGTTATAAAATACTATTTTTATAGCTGTTCAGGCAATAAATACGCCGGCTACAGCGTATTTTTGTATCTTTCCAGCATTTGAGTCTGGGTTTCGAATACTGTATCGGTATCCATGCGGTCAGCCACTTGGTCGCGCAGCATTTCACCCATGCTGGGCAATTGGTTGCGGTCAATGTGCTTTGTTACATTCCACAAATCTGAGCGCATCAGCGCTTTGGCGCAGTGCAGGTAGCTGGCGTGCACAGAGATGCGAATCACCAGCTTGGGCACACGGCGGCTGTCTTCGCACAGTTTTCGTTCATTCTCATCTGTAGAAAGCTCGGCAGTGCCGTTCACCCGCAGCGTTTCATCCACGCCAGGAACCATGAAAAGTAAGCCGATTTGTCCAGTAGAAACGATGTTTTCCAGCGTATCCAGCCGGTTGTTGCCGGGTGAATCCGCAATCAGCAAGGTCCCTCTGTCCACCACTTTCACAAACCCCGCATCACCCCCACGCGGTGAAGTGTCCGCCCGCCCATCTGCGCCGTAACTTGAAATAACGACGAATGGCGACAGGTTGATGAACCGTTTGGCATGACCGTCCAGTTGGGGAAGCTCTTTGAGTGCAGAGCGCGGGTTAACTGGCGCGTAAAGTTCGCGCAGGGCGCTGAGGGTGGTGATGGTGTTTGTTGCCATTAACTAATCACCCTCGCACCGCAGCCTCAATCGCCGCCACGTCGATTTTGACCATGTCCATCATGGCGGTAAAAGCACGCTTGGCGACGGCTGGGTCTGGGTGTGTGATGGCTTCCATCAAGACGCGGGGGGTGATTTGCCATGACAGACCCCATTTGTCTTTGCACCAGCCGCAGGCGCTCTCTGTGCCGCCGTTGCTCACGATGGCGTTCCACAGCCTATCTGTTTCAGCTTGGTCTTCGGTAGAGATTTGGAATGAAAATGCATCTGTGTGCGGCACGCCTGGCCCGCCGTTCAGCCCTAAACAGGGTATGCCGCAGACGACAAATTCGACAGTCAGCACTGCGCCTTGCTTGCCTGCAGGATAGTCACCAGGGGCATGAGTAACATTTCCCACCGAGCTATTTGGGAAGGTTTCCGCGTAAAAACGCGCTGCTTCTTCGGCATCACCGTTGTACCAAAGACAAATTGTGTTTTTTGCAACCATGTTAAAGCCTGAATAATTTATGCCTGCACAATCGTCTCAAAGCCGCCAAAAATCATGCGTTTACCATCAAACAGATTACCCATGTCACTGCTTTGCATGATGGGGTCGGCCATGACTTGCTTCCAGCCATCGTCGCGTGCAGCTTTAGACAGCCAAGTGACCCATGAGAAAACGATGGATTCGCTTTCTTCACGCTTCACCGCCATGGTGAAGGAGGTGAGTTTGCCTTCAGGCACATCGTCCCCCCAGTTTTCAACCACGCTTAACGCGCCAAATTTTTTGAAAACCACGGCTATTTTTGCAGCATGCTCGCGATACGCCTCTTTGTTGAAGGTGGGTACGGCAATGACATAGCCATCGATATAGTTCATTCTGCTTACTCCTGTGTATTAAAGTGATACTTGATTCTTTAGTTACTTTACTGCTATATTGTGAAAATGTAAATAACTTTTAAAAACGTGTTTTTTTCGATTATTGTCTATGTTTTAAAACCTGATGCGTAATGGCGTTAAATGGTTATAAGGCTAGAATTGAAAACTAAACGATTAATAAATTCAAAATGCCAAATAGGTTCAGTAATCAAACGTATGAAACATCATCAGCGCAAGAAAAGCGTTGGATGAGACCGGTGGCCATAGAGTTAGTTGCATTTAACGTCAAAAATACACATAAAATTTATTTGCTTGGCTGCATTTCCGTTCTTGCTGCACTTTATACACATACAAATTTATTTGTATGGAGTGCATGGTTTAGCTTTCACGTAGTGCTCATAGCTATGCGTGTCAAGCTGATGTATAGATACCTAAAGCTGGTTAATCGGAATCAAATAGATGCTGCAGCTTTATATTATGAAAAAAACACTTACATAGTTGGTATAAGTGGTTTGCTCTGGGGTTGTACCTCATACTTGTTTGCGTATTCTGAGCAGTACCTTCTAAATGTGATGTACTTGATGTATGTAATTGCTTACGCTTATTCATCAGTTATAAATTTTGCATCACACTATCCGTCAATGAGACTTTTTATTTTGTCATATGGCACAGGTTTGCTATTATCTTTTGCGGCCGCTGGTTGGTTGATACCCTCATTGCAAACTGGTTTAATGTATTGGTTATTGCTTGGGGGAGTCGTCTTATTCGTAACTGCATTATTTAAGCAAGGTTTGCAACTGAATCGAATTTATGTCAATAGTTTGCTATTTGAATATAAAAATATACAATTAATTGATTCATTAACTAAAGAAAAAGAATCTGCATTATCAGCTATAGCAAGTAAAAACAGATTAATAGCTAGTACTGCGCACGACATGCGTCAGCCTGTTTTAGCACTGGATTTATATGCCAATTGGATGACTGAAGACGCTAATATGGCGGCAGAACTTAGCCCAAAAATAAAAATTGCTACGCGAGCTGTTATTAATCAATTTGATGCAATGTTTGACTTGGCACAACTCAATGAAGACCAAGTCAAAATCAATTTGGTTGAAATGGATGTGTTGTCTATATTACAAGAACTATGTGATCAACAGCAAATCATTGCAAAAGCCAGAGGTTTGGTTGTTCGAAGACGTTTAAAAAGTCAGATCATTAAAAGAGACCCGATATTGCTAAAACGTATTCTTGGGAATATTATTTCAAATTCGTTGAAGTATTCACAAAGAGGTGGGGCTTTGGTCGCGTGCCGACTAAAAAAGCAAAGCTTATTCATTGAAGTTTGGGACACTGGTAGTGGTATAGATGAGCAAGAGCTTGAACTGATATTTCAAGAGTTTTACAAAAGCTCAACTCATGCTGGAACCAATGACGGTTTCGGCTTGGGTCTGTCGATCGTGAAAAGGCTTTCACAAAAATTAGGACACACCATACACGTGAGATCGAAACTGGGCGCCGGAACGGTAATGGCGGTGGAAATACCACTTTGTCCAAAAACGACTTAAAATTAATTCAAGCGTTTTTGGATCCATCAAAGCCGCTACATCACTTTAGCGATACTTGCACAAACGTGGTCGATATTCTTGCTGTTTAGCGCTGCCACGCACATGCGGCCGGTGTCTGTGCCGTAGACGCCGAACTCGTTGCGCAGGCGCACCATTTGGTCTTTGCTCAAACCGCTGTAGCTGAACATGCCGA
>JAAFJR010000007.1 GCA_013298945.1 Polaromonas sp. | reverse complement strand
GACTTGCTAAGCCAAGTGCCCTGCATGAAATGGGGCGACGCAAGTTCGGTCTTGCGGCGGCAATGTTTAGTGCGTTCAAGCACACGTACTTCACAGGTGTACATGCCGCAGAGTGGGTAGAACTTTTCAATGGCTTGAACCTGCCTTTGAAACTGACTTCCAAGTTCGACGTGGAAGACAACGCCGATGGATATGCTGTGGAGTGGCTGATGCGGGGTGAGTTGGTGGCACTTGCGTTCGCTTCGGTCAAACACCAAAAAACAAAACATTGGAGTTTAGCGGTCGGCATTGAAGGCGCTGTGATCGACAAGATTCACAAACCCGACACGATTTTGCTGCTCGACCCCAGTGCGTCAGAACCCAGCTTTCAGGCGTTTAATGCGCGGATGCGGTTGCCCGTGTCTGGCGCTGGCGGTCGCCGTGCCACGTCCAATCTGGTCAAATCTTCTGATGCCACAAAGCGCAAGCCCGTGACGTGGCTTTATGAATCGATGGCATGGAACGCCGAAGAAGTCAGACTATTAGCCGCAGTTCGGATACGTCGAACTGACTCCAGCTAGCGCAGCGGTGAACGGCGAGACCCTTGCGGTCGTTCATGCAATTCGAGGGTTGACTCATTGACACGGCGCTTGATGCTGCGGGTCTTACGACGATCTTGCTTGACCCACTGGCTCTCGAACCCTGAGATCAAATCAGTCATCGTGCAGTTCAATGACTTGGCTAGCACGTTTAGCACCAACAGGCTCGGTGCGGACAAACCACGCTCCAACAGCGAAATATAAGTCCTATCAACGCTCGCATCAAAGGCCAGTTCAATTTGAGACTTGTCTTGTGCTTTTCGGACATTTTTTAGATAAAGCCCAAACGCGATAGCTAACGGATGCCTGTCGGCTGCGGTTTTGCGTTTTTTAGAAAGAGGTAATTCTGAGTTCATTGAGGTGAAAATGCCTCAATGACGACTAAGTTACGACGGAGTTAATGCCTCATTGTGTCAAAATCATGTATTTTGAGGCATTAACGCCTCATTGAAGTTTTGAAATCAACCAACAAGGAGAAGAAAAATGACAAGTGCTCTGAATTTAATCAACGTGGTGGCCTTTGATGGCGCAGGTAACGCCGACATCCAGCCACTCAAGAAGTGGAAAGCCACTTACCGAAAAAAGCAAGCCAGCATAGACCTCAAGTGCGACGGCTACACAAAGGTCTATGACTTGCGAACACAAGTGATCGCCGTCGGGGTTGGTGAATCCATCAAGAAAGTCGCACTTGGTAAAACGCTGGGGCGTGTGGCGTTAACGGGTTTGCTGCATGGTCGTCATGCTGCCAGTGCTGATCTGCGCTGGGGCGGTATCGACCGTGACGAATCTCAAGAGGTGTTCTTGATGTTGGACGACACCACCACCGTGACGATGGAGATGGACGGTGATGAGTTTGAAGTGTTGGCTGGTCTTGTGCCCGATACCGCCAAAGAAGATGATGCCCAAGAGCGTGCGCAAAAGCTCATGGACAAAATCAAAGCAATGGTGGCAGACGGTGAGCGGGTGTTAACAGAACTGACTGTGAAACACGACCAGCTTCAAGCCGAAGACGCTGCACTGGCAGGTCAAGTGGATGCTGGTCAGTCCTTTGACGAACGCCATACGGCAAGGGAGCGACGTGGGCAGATAGCACGGCAATTGGCCGAACTGGCAACAGAACAACGTGCTGTTAGCTACGATTTTGCAGTCATCCGAGCCACTAAGGAACCGAAGGCCAAGAGCGACGGCATTGCCATGTCGTCAACATCTTCCCCACCGCCTAAACCTTTGCCAGCAACGGCGAGTTCTGAGCCAAACTCCCAAGTGCGACACCCAGTGCAACAGTCCGCAAAGAACACAACGAGCTTCATGGGCAAAGTGGTCAAACTGATTGTCTGGTTGCTTGGCGCTGGTGCTGGTTTCATCTTCACGGTCTTTCTCGGCTTGTTGCTTGGTTCTGGAAAGATTTGGTTCACCTTGCTCATTACTTTGCCATTGGGTGGTTGGCTTGCACTCAAGATGCTTGCCGCCTTGATGCGGCGGTGAGAGTGGCAAGGTTTGAACAAATTGCCGCGCTAGGACTTTTCGCAAGTTAATTCGTGAGTGCCATGCTGGTACTGGTAACAAGCTGCTGTTACAAGCAATCTTTGCTGTTGGTTGAGTATGTAACAAATGTTGCCAAAATACAACGAATGGATGCGCATCTAACTGGCACGGCTTTCGTCACTAAAACTGCCATCAAAACTAGCATCAAAACACCGCCAGCAACGACCAAAAGCAGCTGTTTTGGCGGTTTTTGATGATCGCTAGTACCGATATAGCTGCGTAGTCGAAGTAAGCTTCAAAAGCCGTCAAATCTCGATTCCATATTGAGAAATTTGACGACTTCTGATGCTTACGAAACTGGCACATCAAACGGCGTGCCAATTCCATTGCGCAGCGTTAAGCAGCCTTGCCTGCCACCACACGCAAATCTAAGCCCAAGTAGCTGTTGAAATCGCGACCCTCAAGCCGCGCATAGCCAGCGGACTCCATCCTGATGAAAAAAGCCTTTTGTGTCAGGGGGCGACGACCAACACGCTTGGTGTAGTCACAGTAGCTGGCATAGGCTTTGCTGGCTTGCAATGACTCGTTTTTACCAGTCACACACCATTCTGCAACCCAAGCGCCCAGCGTATCCGACTCTTTGCGCATGCTGCGCTTCTTGTCATCAACAGCCGTACACGAAAGCAGCTTGCCCTGCTCGTGGTAACGCTGTGCGCCACGTAAAGCCCAGTTCAAAATGCCTGCAAACTCTTTGAGCAATTTATCCTCAACATGGTCGTCACGGTTTGCCCCAGAAAAGTTACCATTGAATGGCACTGGAAAAATGCGACGCCACATGGCTTTGTCGTTGGCGCGAATGTCTGGCATGTCGTTGGTTGAAAGCCATAGCTTGGCTTCTGGCTTGAATGTGATGGTGTCACCATAGTTCGCCCGTGCCGTGATGCTGTCGCCACCCGCGAATTGCTTGACGAACGCAGTATCAAACCCACGTGACTCTGGCAACTCGGTGGCGATGGCAAGACGCTTTCCCTTGAGTGCCATCAATGCTGAATTGGCCTGACTGGCTGCACCGGCATAGGCTGAGGTCACCAAGTTCGGTGCAAGCTCAGTCGCGTAGTCACCCAGCATGGCCGTCATGGTGCGCATGAATACGCCTTTACCGTTCTCGCCAGTGCCTTCAAACACAAAGAATGCCTGCGCTTTGGTGTGACCGAATAAGGTGTAACCGACTGCACGTTGCAGAAAGCCTGCCAATTTTGTATCGTCACAAGTGATGCCCGCCACAAAGCGTTTCCACTCTGGGCATTTGGCATCCCTGTCGAACTCAACATTACAGCGACGGCGCAGGTAGTCCTTGGCTTTGGCCATCCGAAACAAACCCGTGCGCAAATCAATGACACCGTTTTTAGTGGCCAGCAAATGGGCATCTTGGTCAAACTGGTTCTCAGAGATGTGCAGCACCGACTCAAGTTCTGCAAGCTTGACCATGCTAGTCATGCCCGCATGGCTACGCAGTTTTTTGACAGCAAGGTCTTTTTTGCCCTCCCCATCGCTCAAATCGGTGACCAACAAACGTGCAGCACGCATAGGCGCTTGTTTGTCGACGCGCCACGCCACACCGTCAAAGGCATACCATTGCCCCATCTGCGGATCAAAGCGCAAAGTCTTCTGGTGCGTGGAGGCAAACAACTGCGCGGCATCCATATCGTCAAAACCGCTGACAGCGCCTGCGCGACGGGACAACCAGAACAATGAATTCATGTTAATGCCACCCTTTGGCTTGAAATGCTCCCACGTCTTCAGTTGTACCACTTCGTCGAACTTGGTGCCGGTCTTTGACCATGTTGTCCACAAGGCGTAACCCTGCTGATCGGGTGCAACCGAGTGAATAGCCATACCAGCACGCAACCAAACGCTGCGGTCATCGACGGGCAAGGTCGCCAGTGCCTGTTTAATCTTAGTCGTCATAACACTGCTTAGAGAGTTTTGAGCAACATTTCCGTTTTTCGCAATCATTGCCTCAGCAGCTACAGGCTTTTTACTGACGGCTAACTTGGTAGTGGGCTTCACTTCCAAGCCTAGAGAGCGTACCAGTTTGGCTGTCACAACAGGTGAGCGTTCAACTTTACCAATGATCTGCGCCAATGCTGGTTGTCCATGATTCCAGTTGATAGAACCGGGCAAGCGCATCATGCGTGCGGGGTCACACACTTGACGATCACTGTCAAAACGCTGCGCCAATGCGCGCTGAATACGCTTGAACTTCTGAACTGAGCAGTCGCTGACCAACCAATAAGCGTGCAAGCGACCGAGCGATGTTTGCACAATGACATTGGGCGGTAGTGGTAAGTCCATCAAATCAGCTTCTGTGGTTACACCGTTGTCAACATCAATGAAGACAGCATTGATGTCTGTGACGTTATCGTTGCTACGGCTGTTAGCCCTCATCTGGTTAACGGCAACAGCAATGTTGCTACCAGCTTTGTTAGTCTCAAGTAGTTTGTCCAGCAAACGGGCTGGGGTGCCAAACTGTTGTGCAGAATCGTATGGCATACCGTTTTTACGGAACTTCAGAAACCATGTTGACTTACTGCCGTGCAACAGTTTGATGAATCTGAGCATTTCGGTTTGATCGGGCATTAGGCTTGACTTGGAGATGCTGGTCTTGTTGACCAGAGAATATTTGGAATTCATAAAAATACTTTCAGATGCTTGGGGCGCTTTCCCCGACAAGAAAAAGAGAGAGATGAGAAGATTGCACTTCTGGAAAAGGTGGAGCGAGTGGAGTCAGTGGAAGCAATGTCAGAAAACCAACAAAAGTGCTTCTCACTGAGTAGTGTTTTTTTCTTCAAAAACTTTAAAAAATACGCTCCACTCGCTCCACCTGTTTTTGCACACCCTTTTTTTCTTTTTTTCGGGGAAAGCGCCACGGTTGATTGCTGTAATTAGCTAGCAGTTATTTACACGTTGTCGTTCATTGAATGACTGGGCATAGGACGATCAGGCATCTCACTCCATGTTTTGCCGTTCAACAAACGACCATTGGCCTTTTTGTTGCGCTTCACGCCATCAGGCCCCCATGCGCCCCATTGTTTAAAGAAGAATGCGACACCTTGTTCCAGACATTGACTGTGAATGGATTCGACCCATTCCGGCTTCATTGGCCGAGCATTCTTGCCAGATTCACCGCCTACGATGACCAAGTGAATGCCAGTTAAGTCAAGTTCACCAATGTCTTCGAGCAATGGTTCGATAGATAAGAAGCGAGTATTGGCATCAACCTTCTGCAGCTCAGCAATGCGTGGTACACCGTGTTTCTTGTTTTCAACAGACACACCAAGCCACACGTTGTCAGGAACTTCACGGCTGGCAAAGTAGTCTGGCAAGCGTTCAGCGCGTTTGGTCAGCAATTGGAAAACGTGCTGTGGGCAGCGGCGCATGACCGAAAAGGTCTTGTCGATGTAGCGATCTGGCACTTGATCATGAAACAAGTCGGACATCGAGTTGACGAAGTACTCCGTGGGTTTCTTACGACGTAGAGGCACATCCAAGCGGTCAGGCATCAGCGTCAACTCAAAGCCGTTTTCCTTGTAGCCGGGTTTGCCCATTGCCTGCAAACGGTTCGCCATTGTTGCTGCATAGCAGTTCTTACAGCCTGCGGAAATTTTGGTGCAACCAATGGTGGGGTTCCATGTGGCTTGCGTCCATTCGATGGTGGATTGACGAACCGTCGGTTTGAAGGTCAAAAATTTGACTGGCTTGAAGGGTGGCTCTGCCTTGCAAACTGTTTTTGATATACAGACTGTAGGTTTGAATGTTGCGAATTTGACTACTTTGAAGGGAGGCTCAGCCTTGCACTTTTTTTGTTCGCGGTATATTTTTTCGCTACTGAATTTCTTTTCCATTTTCATTTCAAATTCCTTTGAATTTGCAAAGACGGCTGTGCAGAATTTACACGCATCGCCCTTGCGTAATTCATTTACAGGATGCACAATTCATATAATGACTAGAGGTATTACAAGCGGGGTTTTTCGTACCCCATTGACAGGTGAAACATGATGGCAAATTGGGAGAGGAACTGGAGTTTTTCGACAGCCGTGAAGCGATGGGCGATTGACCCTGCACTGTTTGTCTCTGTTGATAACGCGGAGTTTTGCCTCCCTCAAGTGTTCAACGATGCATTTGCAGGGCATTTCGGGCGTTTGTATGAGCGCGAAGACATGAAGCCGTTGGCGGCGGTACTGCCAAACGTACTGGAGAGTCTGCGACAGAAAATGAATGCGCTAGAGCTTGCTAAGGATGCGAAGTTGCCGCCGGTTCTTTGGCTTAGGCTGATGCGAGAGGCTGGGGTTAAGCCAGTGGATACAACGGTAAGAGAATTTGAGCGGTGGCGGGAGCAAATGAGAGTGAATGGCTTGACCATTCTTTATCGTCGCTTTGACGACACCAAGACAAAATTTGTAGAGCCTACCCGCGAGCGAGACGACTTGGGCAAGGTGGTTGGCTTCACTGTTGAAGAACTGTTGAACGAGCAGCGGGCGGCTACGCGCAATTGGCCTTACCACCATCGTTGGAAGTGCGTCACCGAGTCAACTAAGGTATCACCAAAACTACCACTATTGTTTGAACAGGCACCTACCAAGCCCAAAAAATCGGTGGCGGTGGAACTGCCCAATGTATCGAGAAATGTAGCGCCGCTGAGAAAGCGCACTAAGCGCACTAAGCGCAATCGTCAATCAATAGAGCGTACTTGCGGGAAACCACTGATAGACGTTTTGGAAAAATGTCTTGAGACAGAGCATGCGCGAAAGAGCAGCGTGCTTGAGTTGAAAGGCAGGAATCGTAGGCCTTACAAAAGTCAGTTGTCTTTGGATAAATTGGTCGATGCACTCAAGCAGAGGTACTTCAAACAATTGACGTGCACAGACAGCACACTCAAAAGAGCCTTGCCATATTTCGTGGCATGTCCGCGCGGCAGACCTGGGGGTTTAAACTGAATTCAGCGCAGGTCTTCAATCGACGATTTCCATGTTAGTCAGCTGGCTTCCAAGTACCAGCCTTGAATGCGTCCAGATCAGACATGCGCCAAAAAGTACCTTTGCCGCGTTGGATGGACGTAGGAAACTGTCCGTCTGCGCGGCGGCGGTATAGGTTGGACTCTGACTCACCCAAATAGTAAGCCACAAAGGCCATGCGAACAGTAGGGTCAACACCGCTGGTGCGCTGTGCTGCCACACGTTGAAACTCCTTTTGCAGTCGGGCTAGCTTGGCTTCTTTTTTGGTGTCAACAGGTTTGGAAACTGCTTGTTTTAAAGAGACAGGAACACTATCTGGTGCTGCATGTTTGACAGGTGGCTTGGACGGACTGCTCAGACTATTTGGAGCGTTGCTGGTGCTAGTGAGAATGGTGCGAACGCTTTTCTTCTCTAGGGATACCACTGGTGTGTGAATCTTTTCTATTATCCCGATGACACGCAAAGTTTCACCCGTGGCGGTACGGACAAGGTATTTTTTGTGCTCTGGTTGTCGCTTATAACCTAGCGTAGCGTTAATTGGCACAAGCGCAATCTTGGTACGTCCAGCAACGGGCTTGGTGCTGGCGTATACAGCCCCGTTGATGAGTAGGGTTTTATCGCCCAACTGTAAACGGACGCGACCAGACTCGTTTAGCCCCAAGTAAATGTACTTTGGTTGTTTGGCTGGAGCAGTCTGTAGGGATGATTTTTTTTGTTCCAAGGTACTCATACCTACTTTATACCGTCATTTGACTGCCAATAAACACGGCCACTTCAACGCTGTGCATCGCCATAACACTTTCAATTACTCCCAACTACTCCCGTCCAAGCGCAAAATAGAATGTGGATTGAGATGTATATGGGAAACAAAAAAGCCATCCTAAGATGGCTTTTTATTCTTATAAATCATCGACTTACAAGATTTTTTTGGCGGAAGCGGTGAGATTCGAACTCACGAACAGATCACTCCGTCGCCGGTTT
Source organism: Polaromonas sp. (assembly GCA_013298945.1). GTDB lineage: Bacteria > Pseudomonadota > Gammaproteobacteria > Burkholderiales > Burkholderiaceae_C > Aalborgiella. The sequence goes on along the minus strand of JAAFJR010000007.1, from coordinate 155,903 downwards.
TCAAGACCGGTGCCTTCAACCGCTCGGCCACGCTTCCAAGTCTTGTATTCTATCCTGCGTTCAGGCCATTTTTAGCATGCCTTTGGATTCAATGAAAGAAACAACGTAATTGAGGCCAGAATTTGTCTTTAAATTGGTCATCACAAAGGGTTTGAGCCCCTGGTTTGTGGTGCGCATGCGACGCGTGTCTGATTCCATCACACTTAAGTTAGCGCCGACGTAAGGGGCGAGATCCGTTTTGTTGATCACAAACAAGTCGCTTTTAGTGATGCCAGGTCCGCCTTTGCGTGGAATTTTCTCGCCAGCAGCGACGTCAATCACATAAATCGTCAAATCACTCAGCTCCGGGCTGAAGGTGGCGGCCAGGTTGTCGCCGCCGCTCTCAATAAAAACAATGTCAGCGTTGGGGAAGTCCACCAGCATGCGATCAATAGCTTCTAAATTGATGGATGCGTCTTCGCGAATGGCTGTATGCGGGCAACCACCCGTTTCTACGCCCATGATGCGCTCGGCGGGCAACGCACCGCTGACGGTCAAAATTCGCTGATCTTCTTTGGTGTAAATGTCGTTGGTGATGGCGACCAAGTCGTATTGTTCACGCATGGCTTTGCACAACATTTCCAGCAGCGTGGTTTTACCAGACCCGACAGGGCCGCCGATGCCAACGCGCAACGGGGGGAGTTTTTTAGTGCGATTTTTGATGTGATGAAGCTGGGTGTATTCTGGTGTCATGATCGGAACAATCTAGAGTATTGGGTTTCGTGTTGTGAGGAAAGAATCGCCAGCATAGGTGAAAAAGCTTGTCGCTCACTGTCTTGCAGGCTTATTGCATGATCAACCGCCGTGGGTATTTGGTCGGCAAGGTTTGCTAATATGCGCTGACCATCGGTTTGCCCCAAAGGCACGGCACGCACAGCAGCTTGGGTCATGTTTTCAGCCCAGCCGAAAGCAAAGCTCATCAAGCAATCCCGCACATGGGCTTGTGTCGATGAGGCGGCGAGGGCGAAAACCAGCGGGTAGGTGGGTGATTTAAAAAAACCTTGATTGCTCTTAAAATTATCTTGAAAGTTCACATGAAAACTAGGTTGCTTGTGTAACCAATCAAGCATAGATCGGCCCATTTGCTCGGTTTGCAGTCTTAGTTCGCTGGTTTCACGGGTTTGCAGCACCCAGTTGTTCAGTTCATCGACGCGATCATAGTCCTTACGTCGCCAGGCAGGGATGGCTTTCGCAACCACTGCTAAGTCAGCGCGAGCAAGGCTCAAATGCAACTGATCAACCAACCAATCATTTGCTTCTCTAAATGTAGCGATACAGGCAGCATCTGCGCCGGCTTCAATGCCTTCTGAATATGAAAAACCACCTATGGGAAGCGCTGGTGATGCGAGCCACATCAGCTGTAGCAAGCTGGGAGCGGGTAGTGGTTGTTTGCTTGGTTGACTTCGCATCAACCGTGCATATGAGAATGTGAGCCCTCATGCATATGGCTATGATTTCCATGATTGTGCGGTTGCGCTGAATATGCGCCACCCTCAGGCTCAAATGCGGTTTCAACCTCTGTCACGGTCAGGTGCATGGCGCGCAACATCTCTGCCAAAACATGATCGGGCTCAATTTTCAAGTGATCGGGTTTCAACTCAATTGGAACATGGCGGTTACCTAGGTGGTAAGCCGCACGGATCAAGTCAAAAGGTGTTCCATGACCTTGGTCTATGGTGATGGCCAAGACTTGCTGCGCTCTAGCGATCACCTTGATGAGCGAACCATCCTCTGCCACCAAAACATCACCACCCCGAATCAAGGTGCCGCGCGGCAAAAAAATTCCCAGTTGACGATCGTTTGAATCAACCACATCAAAGCGGCTTTTTTGACGGATATCCCAATCTAATTCAACGCTGCTGGCGCGTTTCAACAAAACTGGCGCTAAGCCCGCACCATGAGGCATGATTTTTGAAACAGTAAGCATCACTTGAAGTACATCAGAACAAAAAGTATCGTTGCGTCATCGGTAAACTGCTAGCAGGCTCACACGTCAGCAACTGACCATCAGCGCGGACTTGGTAAGTCTGGGCATTGACTTCCATTTTTGGCAAATAGTCGTTGTGAATCATGTCGCGCTTACCCAGTCCACGAATCCCCTTAACTGCACTCAGGGTTTTATGCAAGCCAAAGCGTTCACCAATACCAGCTTGCAAACCCGCTTGCGATACAAAGGTCAATGATGTTTTTGCCAGCGCACCGCCATAAGCACCAAACATAGGGCGGTAATGGACGGGTTGTGGTGTTGGGATGGATGCATTTGGGTCACCCATCGCAGCCATGGCGATGAAACCACCTTTCAGGATGAGCGCGGGTTTGACGCCAAAGAAGGCGGGTTTCCAAATCACAATATCGGCCCATTTGCCAACTTCTATCGACCCAACTTCATGCGCAATGCCATGGGCAATGGCTGGGTTGATGGTGTACTTGGCTAAGTAGCGCTTGGCGCGGAAGTTGTCGTGGCGATCCGTGTCTAGCGGCAATTTACCACGTTGTTGTTTCATCTTGTGCGCAGTTTGCCAGGTGCGTATGATGACTTCGCCCACGCGCCCCATCGCTTGCGAGTCAGAGCTGAACATGCTGATTGCACCTAAATCGTGCAAGATGTCTTCGGCAGCAATGGTTTCCTTGCGGATGCGACTTTCTGCGAAGGCTAGGTCTTCCGCAATCGCGGGGTCGAGGTGGTGGCAGACCATCAGCATGTCAACATGTTCGTCAAGGGTGTTGATGGTGTACGGCCGCGTCGGATTCGTTGAGCTGGGTAGCACATTGGGCTCTCCCACCACCTTCAAAATATCAGGTGCATGGCCGCCACCTGCACCCTCTGTATGAAAGGTGTGTATGGTGCGGCCTTTGAAAGCTGCCACGGTGTCTTCTACAAAACCGCTCTCGTTCAAGGTGTCGGTGTGTATGGCAACTTGAGTGTCCGTCTCTTCCGCCACGTTCAAGCAATTGTCAATCGCTGCCGGCGTTGTGCCCCAATCTTCGTGCAGTTTTAACCCTAACGCCCCTGCGTTTACTTGTTCATGCAAAGCTGCTGGCAATGATGCATTGCCTTTGCCCATGAAACCCAAGTTCATCGGGAAAGCGTCGGCTGCTTGCATCATGCGTTCAATGTTCCACGGCCCAGGTGTGCAGGTTGTGGCAAATGTGCCTGTGGCTGGCCCCGTGCCCCCGCCCAGCATGGTGGTGACACCGCTGCACAAGGCCTCTTCAATCTGTTGCGGTGCTATGAAGTGAATATGTGTGTCCACACCACCAGCTGTGACGATGTTGCCTTCGCAGCTGATGATTTCTGTCCCAGGGCCAATAATGATATCCACACCCGGTTGCGTGTCGGGGTTGCCAGCTTTTCCAATCGCAACGATGCGACCGCCTTTGAGACCGATGTCTGCTTTGACAATGCCCCAGTGGTCCATGATGAGTGCATTGGTCAACAGGGTGTCTACGGCACCCTGTTGACGAGTTCGTTGGCTTTGCGCCATGCCGTCACGGATGGTTTTGCCACCGCCAAATTTGACTTCTTCCCCGTAGCCGCCTGCGCGCAAGGTGTAATCAGCTTCAACCTCAACAATCAAATCAGTATCTGCTAAGCGAACACGATCACCCACTGTAGGGCCAAAAATCTCGGCATAGGCGCTTCTTTGCATCATTGCCATTTACAAGGCTCCTTGAATTTTGGCTTGAAAACCATAGACATGTCGCGCGCCAGCATAGTCCACCAATTCAACCGTGCGCTGCTGTCCCGGTTCGAAACGTACGGCGGTGCCAGAGGCAATGTTCAAACGCATCCCGCGAGCAGCAGCGCGGTCAAAACCCAGCGCGGTATTGGTCTCAAAAAAATGGTAATGCGAGCCCACTTGAATGGGGCGGTCCCCCATGTTTATCACCACCAAAGTATGCGTCCGACGGCCCATGTTGAGCGCATGCTCGCCGTCGTCTATCAGTAGTTCGCCGGGCGTCATGTTATTTTCCGCCTCGACCAGAACACATGGCTAATGCAATAGCAGCTGCAAGTATTACAAAGCCGAAAGTATCTGAGGCATGCCAATGAGAACCTTCTAGATGATGTCCATCATGTGCAAAAATGGCTGTAGCGGTTGTTAATATTGTCTGGACAGCTATAAATTTTATAGCAATTAATTTATTCATAAATACCTCGAGCGTTAATCAATAATTTACTTAAACAATGGCGAAATAAAAGTTTAAACAATAGGTTGATGAACGGTGACTAATTTCGTGCCATCTGGAAATGTCGCTTCCACTTGAATGTCCGGAATCATCTCTGAAATGCCGTCCATCACATCAGCACGGCTCAAATAAGTACGTCCTTCGCTCATCAGTTGAGCCACTGTTTTTCCATCACGTGCGCCTTCCATCACCGCGGCACTGATGAAGGCCATTGCTTCTGGGTAATTGAGTTTTAAACCACGGGCTTTGCGCCGCTCTGCCACAAGGGCTGCTGTGAATATCAGCAGCTTGTCTTTTTCTCTAGGTGTCAATTCCATGGTTTTTGTGCAATCTTTGTAAATGGCTGTGTTTGTATTTTACAAATGTAAAGCAATTCATGTGCCAGTTCAATGCAAACCTGCATCATCAATTGGTGCATAGTTTCATTCTGGATGCCTTGACTTGGTGCGCAAATGTACTTGGGAGCTCGCATTTATCTTATTTGATTCAAATTTTGTATGTTTTAGTGCATGAATGAGTTGCCATTTTGGGTTGCGATAGTTTCAAGTTGTTTTGATTTCTGTTGATGCTTGTGAATATTGGCACGGGACTTGCAAAGTAGGTCTTGTCCCCATTTTGGGGTACTACTTATTAATTTACTCATCAAATAAAAGGACTCATCATGAATCGTAGAGGAAATCTCAAACTGATCACGGCGTCGATTGCACTAGGCTTTGGTTTGGCAGCAGGTGCACCTCAACTGGCCTTGGCGCAGAGTAAAGACACTATCAAAGTGGGCATTTTGCACAGCTTGTCTGGGACTATGGCTATTTCCGAAACTGTGTTGAAAGATACCGTTTTGATGGCGATTGAAGAGATTAACGCCAAGGGTGGCGTGATGGGGAAGAAGCTGGAGCCGGTGATTGTTGATCCGGCGTCAAACTGGCCTTTGTTTGCTGAAAAAACCAAGCAATTACTGACGCAAGACAAAGTTTCCGTCATCTTTGGTTGCTGGACATCTGTGTCTCGCAAATCTGTTTTGCCAGTGGTTGAAGAGTTGAACGGTTTGTTGTTCTATCCTGTGCAATATGAAGGTGAAGAGCTGTCTAAAAACGTGTTTTACACGGGCGCAGCGCCAAATCAGCAAGCGATTCCTGCGGTTGATTATTTGATGAGCAAAGACGGTGGAGCAGCCAAGCGCTGGGTCTTGTTGGGTACTGATTATGTGTACCCTCGTACCACCAACAAAATTTTGCGCGCTTACCTCAAATCAAAAGGCGTAGCCGACAAAGATATTGACGAAAAATACACACCGTTTGGTCACTCAGACTACCAAACCATTGTGGCTGATGTGAAGAAATTCTCCGCTGGCGGCAAAACAGCCGTGGTGTCCACCATCAATGGTGACTCTAACGTGCCGTTCTACAAAGAACTCGGCAATGCTGGCTTGAAAGCCAAAGATGTTCCTGTTGTTGCTTTCTCCGTGGGCGAAGAAGAGTTGCGCGGCGTGGACACCAAGCCATTAGTGGGACATTTGGCCGCGTGGAACTATTTCCAATCCATCAAAAACCCAGCAAACGACGAGTTCATCAAAAAATGGTCAACCTATGCCAAAGCCAAGAAGATTGCTGGACATATGGACAAGCCTTTGACCAACGACCCGATGGAGGCTACTTACATCGGTATCAACATGTGGAAGCAAGCGGTTGAAAAAGCCAAGTCTACTGATACCGACAAAGTTATCGCAGCCATGGCGGGTCAAACCTTCAAAGCACCTAGCGGTATCACTTCCAAAATGGATGAGAAAAACCACCACTTGCACAAGTCCGTGTTCATTGGTGAGATTAAAGCTGACGGCCAGTTCAACGTGGTTTGGAAAACACCTGGCCCTGTGAAAGCCAAGCCTTGGAGTCCGTACATCGAAGGCAACGACAAGAAGCCTGATGAGCCAGCAAAGAAGTAAAACAGTATCGTTTTAGTTTTAATAGCTAAGAAACCAAACGGCGTGGTGTCATCACGTGACCCACGCCTTTTTTGCGTCTTTTTGCGTCAGGACAGATTGTGAACTTTTATGGTGCTTAAAAAAATACTTTTATTGATGGCGAGTTTGTGCTTGTCTACACAATTACAAGCGCTGACTTTGATTGAAGCCAAAGCATTAGCGGTGGGCGAGACAGACGCGCGCATTGAAGCACTCAACAAAGCCATGTTAGTGGCGGACGATAAGACTGCTGTATTCGTCCAAGCGATGGCTGACGACGCCGTCAAAATGGCTGGCGACAAAGTACTCATTGTGAAAGATGCCAAAGCTTTTGACCCCATTACTGGCACGGAAACACCGCTATCAGTTGATTTGGAAGACATCATCAACAACAACCGCATGCGTGGTGAGTTGGATACCGCATTGGCGGCGCTCAAGCTGTTCAGTAAAGACGAGGGCATACGTGCTGCTGCTATACAAGCTCTGTTGAAAGATCCAGATGAAGCCAAGCTACCTCTTCTGGACAAAGCGCTGTCCGCTGAAACTCTGCCGGCGCTCAAGTCTCAACTGACCTTAGCACGTGCCGCAGCCATGCTGGGCAGCGCAGACAAAATCAAGCGCATGGAAGCCGCTAAAGCCTTGGCTGACAGCAAAGACCCGGCGACACAACTATTGCTGAACGATCGCTTGAAGATTGAGGTTGAGCCAGATGTAAAAGCGCAGTTGCAAAGTTCGCTCACAAAAATTCAATCAACTTTGGGGCTAGGCGACAAACTAGGCATTCTATTTACAGGCATTAGTTTGGGTTCAATTCTGTTGTTAGCCGCTTTGGGGCTGGCGATTACTTATGGTTTGATGGGCGTTATCAATATGGCGCATGGCGAGTTAATCATGATTGGCGCTTACGCTACCTACATGGTGCAAGGGCTATTTCGTAATTACTTGCCAGATGTGTTTGACTGGTATTTGATCGCGGCAATTCCAGTTGCTTTTATAACTTCTGCCTTGGTTGGTGCGGCAGTGGAGCGTAGCGTTATTCGGTTTTTATATGGTCGCCCTTTGGAAACCTTGCTGGCGACATGGGGCATCAGTTTGATGCTCATGCAGCTTGTACGCAGCATCTTTGGCGCACAAAACGTCGGTGTTGAAAATCCATCTTGGATGAGCGGTGGTCTTGCGGTTTTGCCGAATTTATCTTTGCCCTACAACCGACTATTTATTGTCTTGTTTGCTGTTTTTGTACTGGTGGGTGTTTGGTTGCTAATCAGCAAAACGCGGCTTGGCCTGTTTGTGCGTGGTGTCACACAAAATCGTCCAATTGCTTCTTGCATGGGGGTGAACACAGTGCGTATTGATACCTATGCATTTTCATTGGGTTCAGGTATCGCCGGGCTGGCGGGCTGTGCTTTAAGTCAAATCGGCAATGTAGGGCCAGACCTTGGTCAAAGCTACATCGTTGATTCATTCATGGTTGTGGTGTTGGGTGGAGTTGGCCAATTGGCCGGAACTGTCTATGCTGCGATGGGCTTGGGCATTTTGAATAAATTTTTAGAAGGTTGGGCTGGTGCTGTGCTCGCCAAAATCGCCATTCTTGTTTTCATCATCATCTTCATTCAAAAGCGCCCACAAGGTATTTTTGCGATGAAGGGAAGGAGTGCAGAAGCATGAGCCTAGAGCCATTGACCCTTCCTACTCCTGCACCATTGCTTAGCCGTCAAGGCTGGGTGACATTTCTGTTGGTATTGATTGCTATAGGCATTGCAGCACCTTTGTTGAACCTCATGGTGCCACAGACAAGTGTTATCCACATGAGCGATTTTGCGGTGCTCTTAATTGGAAAAATCATGTGCTTTGCCATTTGTGCTTTAGCGATGGATTTGATTTGGGGTTACACAGGTATTTTGTCGCTGGGTCATGGTCTCTTTTTTGCCTTGGGTGGTTATGCCATGGGCATGTACCTGATGCGTCAAATTGGCTTGGAAGGCAACTACAAAAGCGAGTTGCCAGACTTTATGGTGTTTCTTGACTGGAAAACCTTGCCATGGCATTGGACAGGCAGCGCCTCGTTTGTGTTTCAAATGGTGATGGTGGTTCTTGCGCCCGGGTTGTTAGCCTTGGTATTCGGTTTTTTTGCTTTTCGCTCACGCATCAAAGGCGTATATTTTTCTATCATCACGCAAGCGCTCACCTATGCTGCCATGCTGTTATTTTTTCGCAACGAGACCGGTTTTGGCGGGAACAATGGCTTCACAGATTTCAAACGCATACTTGATATTCCGGTGACCACGCAAAACACACGCATGGTACTTTTTGTGATCACAGGCGCAGTACTACTGAGTTTCTATTTGTTTTCGCGTTGGCTGGTGCAAAGTAAATTTGGCCGCGTGTTACAAGCCATCCGTGATGCAGAAACCCGCGTCATGTTCTCTGGCTACAACCCGGTTTCGTATAAGTTGACGATTTGGGTCATTTCAGCAGTGATGTGCGGTGTCGCTGGCGCACTGTATGTGCCGCAAGTGGGCATCATCAACCCTAGTGAAATGAGCCCAGCTAATTCGATTGAAATTGCGATTTGGGCTGCGGTGGGAGGTCGTGCTACGTTGATTGGCCCGATTGTGGGTGCATTTTTGGTCAATGGCGCTAAAAGCTGGTTCACGGTTGCCTTTCCAGAATATTGGTTGTACTTTTTAGGTGCGATGTTTATTGCCGTTACCTTGTTTTTACCGCAAGGTATTGTTGGACTCGTCAAAAAGATAACGGGAAAAAATAAAATGGAGGGTAAAGCATGACCCCCGACTTGTTAGAAGACGGCGCGAAGCGTGCCGAGGTGCTGCAACTCACCAAAGATAAAAACACCCAATCTGGTGGACGTGAAGCAGGTTTTTCACGCATAGCTACGGCTGGTGAAGTTGATGTGACGCATGGCCGCATCTTATATCTTGAAGACGTCAACGTGAGTTTTGATGGTTTTAAGGCAATTAATAATTTGTCACTTGATATCGCCCCTGGGGAACTGCGGTGCATTATCGGCCCGAATGGTGCAGGTAAAACCACGATGATGGACATCATCACCGGCAAAACGCGACCGCAAACAGGTACCGTATTTTTTGGTTCAACGATTGATTTGTTGCGATACAACGAATCGCAAATCGCGCAAATGGGCATTGGCCGTAAGTTTCAAAAACCTACTGTTTTCGAGCATCTCACGGTTTTTGAAAACTTAGAACTGGCTTTGAAAACGGACAAAGCCGTCAAGCCGTCGATGTTTTTTAAATTAGATTCAAAGCAAAGCGACCGTTTGGCGGAAATCTTGCATACGATCCATTTGGCGGGCAGCGTGAATCGTATGGCGGGTAATTTGAGCCACGGTCAAAAGCAGTGGTTAGAGATTGGCATGTTGCTGATGCAAGACCCAAAATTGCTTCTCTTGGACGAACCCGTAGCTGGCATGACGGACGAAGAAACAGCACGTACAGCAGAGCTTTTTCTCACATTAAAAGGAAAACACAGCCTGATGGTGGTTGAGCACGACATGAGTTTTATTCGCTCAATTTCAGAAATTGTCACCGTTCTGTGCGACGGATCGGTCTTGGCACAAGGCACTCTAGACCAGGTGCAACAAGACGAGCGTGTGATTGAAGTTTATTTAGGGCGCTAGGAGATTATCGACATGGTGCTTCAAGTTTCTAACGTGAATCAATATTACGGTGGCTCGCATATTTTGCGTGATGTCAGCATGCAAGCGCAGCTTGGCAAAGTGACGGTTGTTTTAGGTCGCAATGGCGTGGGAAAAACAACGCTGCTGAAGTCTTTGATGGGGCTGGCTCCTATCAAAACTGGCAGAATTGAATTCGACGGCAAAGCCATTCAAGATGCAACCCCCTATAACCGCGCTCGTGCCGGCATAGGCTTTGTACCGCAAGGGCGTGAAATATTTGCGCGTCTAACGGTAGAGGAAAACCTAGCGATGGGCTTAGCATACAAAAGCAGCAGTACACCCGTACCGCCAGAGTTATATGAACTGTTCCCAGTGCTGAAGCAGATGGTAAAACGCCGTGGTGGCGATTTGTCTGGCGGGCAGCAGCAACAACTAGCCATTGCCCGCGCTTTGGCAGCCAAACCCAAGTTGCTGATTTTGGATGAACCGACGGAGGGCATTCAACCCAGCATCATCAAAGACATTGGTCGCGTGATTCGTATGTTGGCGGATCGTGGTGACATGGCGATTGTGTTGGTAGAACAGTACTACGATTTTGCCGAGGAGTTGGCGGACGATTACATCGTGATGGAGCGGGGTGAGGTGATTGCGCGAGGTTTGGGCAAAGACATGAAAACAAATGGCGTGAGGCAATTGGTAGCGATATAAAATTGCATCAATCACATCGCCCAAATACGTGGTGCATTGGATTTGATCTGCCAAAGTTCCTGCCGCCAAGCCGCCCATACTTGCTTTAACAAACTAACAGCAGGTTCAACCAAGGGCGCTAACACGCGAACCACTACCACATGATCGTTCGGGCTGGTTGCGCCAGAAGTCAGTTTCAACGGGTGAGCATTCAACACAACGCGAGCTTCATCCAAAGCTTGTTCCCTGCGTTCTCGCGTTAATGCAGAACCCGTTGCAAAAAATATCGATGCCAAGCACTTGTGCCCTGCAAACCCAAGCGGGCTGTTAAGCAATTTATCGTCACTTGCATCAATCCGTCCACGTTCAATCCAAACCCCTGGCATTTCTAGGTGTTGCGTAAAAGTGCCTGTATCAAATGGCAAATTCGCATTCGGTAAACCCAACGCAGTCGTATCCCAGCCTATCATTTCTGCGCTGGGTGCCAGTTGCATGGACAATCTGTTTTCAGCTTGGCAGCCAGCATAGGCAATCGCTTCTAAGGGCAACCACTCCAGTCGGGCATTGCTTTGCAGATTAACACGAGTGCGTTGCAAAGCCAACTCACCTAAAGACTTGTAAAACCGTGTCGCGCCCGGCGTGGTGATCAGGCCATGCGCGCCCTCGCCAACGTCGACAGTGATATCCAAGGTATCGCCGCCAACCAATCCACCTGGGGGGTGAACCAATACATTGTGACAAATGGCATCACCCTCAGGGTACAAGCTTTGCAAAATACGCAAAGGGCCAGTGTGCGCATAGCGTGCCACCGTCCGGTTGGCTTCAAAAGCGTAGTTGATGTCTAGATTCGCGTGCCAAGTCATGGTGCTGCAACTTGCTTTTCTAATGTTTTAATCTTCAATAATCCAGACGACAATGCCGTGCCGCACACAATCACACAGCCACACACCACCATCCACAGTGTGATGTCTTCACCTAAAAATAGTGCACCGTAAATAATGGCAAAGACGGGGATCATGAACGTCACTGTCAGTGCACGGGCTGGCCCCGCAGCCTCTATCAACCGAAAGTACAGCACATAGGCCACAGCGGTACACAGCACAGCCATCACCACCAGAGCGCCCCATGAATGCAAGCTGGGTGCTTGCGCAGGCCAAAACCACAGGGCGGGTAGTGCCAAGCCTAGTGATGCGCCGATTTGGCTACCCGTCGCCGTGGCCAGCGGGTTCACACCCATGAGATACTTTTTAGTAAAGCTTGCAGCTAAGGCATAGCAAAGCGTTGCGCCCAAGCAAGCCAAAATCGCCCAGCCTGTGCCGCCAGGTTTAAAGCTGGCTTTGTCGCCAGCCAAGAGCGCGACGCCCACAAAACCAACGACCAAACCCAGTATGCGTGATGCAGAAGGTTTGTCTTTTAACCACAGCCATGCCACCACTGCGCCAAAAAGCGGCACAGTCGCATTCAAAATGGCGGACAAGCCGGTCGTGATAGATAAAACTGCATAGGCGTACAACGCAAAAGGAATGCCCGAATTGAGCAAACCTACAAACAAAATTGGCTTGGCATGCTGTTTAAATTCAGCCCAATACGCGCTGCGTAGCAAAAAAGGCAACATCACAGCAGCGGCTATGCTTACGCGCATGGCGGCGGTTGGGAAAACACCAAATTCGGCGGAAGCCACCCGTGTGAATAAAAAAGACGCTCCCCAAATGGCGGCTAAAGCAAAGAATTCGATAAAAACTGATTTTTTCATGTCAAAGTAGTATGCCTTGTAAAGAGGCTGTTCTGACACCTTCCAACTTCAAAAATGCCTCTTTGCGATGCAAACCACCCGCATAACCCGTTAACGAACCATCCGCGCCCACGACTCGATGGCATGGAACGATGATGCCAATAGGGTTGCGACCAATGGCCGTACCCACTGCACGAACCGCCAGCGGTTTGCCAATGCTGCTGCTCAACGCGCCGTAACTGGTGGTTTTGCCGAAGGGGATTTTGAGCAACGCAAGCCACACTGATTGTTGAAAGGCAGTTCCCGCCGACAAATCTAAAGGCAGCTCAAACTGCTGCAACTTACCTGCAAAGTATGCTTTTAGTTGCTGCTGGGTTTCTTTGAGGATGTACAGTTGAGACGCGTCTTCAAGGCGCTGCCAGTTAGATACCTCAGGCAAATGCCGCTGATCGGTGAACCACATGCCAGCCAAGCCTCGCTCCGTGGCGGCCAAGTACAAATTGCCCTGCGGGCTGCTGTATTCGGCGTAAACCATATTGGGGTCATGCTTCATAAAAACCTTAAGTTGTGTTGAAACCGATTTTTTGAGTGCTTAAGTTGACATCTAGCAAGCGTATTTATTGCCTAAGCAGCTATCATATTAATAGTAAATTTCATATCTAATTGAGTTTATTCCAAGCTCTCATCACCGCATAGCTACGCCATGGTCGCCAAGGTTGAGAGGCTTCTAAAGCAGCAGCTGCAGCCTTTGCGGGGCTGAGTTTGGGCTCTAAATTCAGCAACCCTATTGCCTTATGTAACACCACATCACCCGCTACAAAAGCGTCTGGCCAGCGTAGCGCCCGCATGGCGATGTATTGTGCCGTCCAGTCGCCCACGCCGGGCAGGTCGCGTAGTTGCGTCATCGTGGCTTCAATATCAACGCCTGGGTGCAATGCCAGCTCTTTACTCGCTACCGCACGTGCCAAAGCCACAATCGCAGCTTGTCGTTGTTTGACGATGCCCAAGCTACCCAATGCTTCACCACTAGCCGCCGCAAGTGCTTCTGGCGTGGGAAACAGTCGCGTCAGCGCTGGAAAAGGTGTCTCAATCGTGCTGCCAAACGCATTCACCACCCGCTGGGCTAAGGTGCGCCCAGCCGCAACGGTGACTTGCTGCCCCAAAATCGCCCGAACCGCCAGCTCAAACCCGTTCAAGCAGCCTGGCACACGGATGCCAGCGGTGGCGTCGTCGCTGTCAAACTTGGCGGCAAGCACATTGTTAATCGCCATCGGATCAGCGTCCAAATCCAGCAAAGCACGGACTTGACGAATCACCTGTGGCAGCACGGGGCGCAGAGAATCGCTAACTTGGAGCTGTAGATTTGGCTCTGTTGCGTGAAATTTAACGCTTAACCAACCAGCATACAGCTCCCCATCAAAATGATAGCTAAAAGACCATCTAGCCGGCGTATTTATTCCCTTATTAGCTATAAATTCAGTAGCAAAATTTCCGTTTATTTCTTCAACGGCATCTAATTGGCGTTTTTTGAAAAATGCCAACATCCATGCGAAGTTATAGGGGGGACGATAGCTCAGTTTGACGGTGCTGCAGGGCCAATCTTTTTGCTTTGCAACACCTGGTTGGAAATCTGTTTTTGTTGAGCCTTGGGCAGATTTTCCTATTTTGCTTATTTTGCGTAATGCGCTGGGGTTGAGCCGGTAATGCGTCAAAAAAGCGTCTGAAAAGCGCCGCACGCTACCAAAACCGCTGGCGTGCGCGATGTGCGAAGTGGGCATGTCGGTGTCGGTCAGCAGCTGTTTGGCAGTCAAAAGCCGTCGGGTTTGCAGGTATTGCAAAGGTGAAACGCCAAATTGCGCCTCAAACAAGCGCCGCACGTGACGGTCAGATACGCCCAAATGTGCCGCTAAGCGGGCGATGGACGGGCTAGTCTCGCCCCAAGCGAGCGGTTCGTCTAGCCACCGTGCCGCTTGCAAGGCCAATGTGCGGCTGGCGTCTTGCGATGACCATGGCAGGTTTTGCGGCGCAAGCTCTGGTCGACAGCGCATGCAAGGGCGGTAGCCGGCACTTTCAGCCAAGGCGGCATGGTCGAAAAAGCGGCAGTTTTCAAATTTCGGAATCTTCACGCGGCAAACAGGACGGCAATAGATGCGGGTGGAACTGACACCGACGAAGAAGCGACCATCAAAGCGTGCATCGTGCGCCTTCAGGGCCTGGTAGCAGGCTAGGGCGTCGGTGCTTATTGGCGGTTTCATAACTTCGTTCATACTTAAATCATACGCCGTTTGGTGATTTGAATTAGCCATTTTCGGACATGCCCATACGTCACTTGTAGGCAAATGCGACCTACAATTAGTGCGATAACAATTAAAGCGGCTGATCGGTTGAAAATACTACTCGTTAAACTTTCCTCGCTGGGCGACGTGCTGCACACTTTGCCAGTAGTGCACGACATCAAAACCGCGTTCCCAGATGCTCAGATTGACTGGGTGGTCGAGGCCGCGTTTGCCGGTGTGGTACAGCGCTGCGAGGGTATCAACAAAGTCATCACCTGCGAACTGCGCAAATGGCGAAAAGCGCTGCTCTCGTCCGAAACACGACAAGCTTGGGGCGCATTTAAGGCTGATTTGCAGCGTGAGGCCTATGACGCGGTGATTGATTTGCAGGGGCTGACCAAATCAGCCGTGGTGTCAAAACTCGCAAAACTATCACCCACAGGTAAACGCTATGCGATGGCGAACCGCACTGATGGCTCTAGCTATGAAGCGCCCACGCGCTGGTTGGCGGACGAGGCGATTCATCTAGCACCACATGTACATGCTGTGCAGCGCGCGCGTGAAGTGTGTGCGCAAGCGTTACGATACAAATTATCTGAAAACGCTATTTTTATCCCTAAATATAGGCTTCTAGCCTGCGTAAATAAAGCCTCAGCAGCTATAAATAATGTAGCAAAAATTGATGCTAAGGCTACCGTCGTTTTTGCCCATGGCAGTTCACGTGAGGACAAGCTGTGGCCAGTGAGTCATTGGGTTGAGTTCGGGCAGCGCCTTCATGCGCAAGGCTTCAGCATTGCTTTGGTACATGGTAGCGCGGCAGAAGAACAGCGCAGCCAAGTCATTGCTAGCCAGCTAAGTATCGGGGCAGATAAAGCTGTTGTTTGGCCGCGCCTAAGCATAGATGCCTTGGTCGATGCCATGGCTGGCACGGCTGGCGTGGTAGGTGTAGATAGTGGTTTGAGTCATATGGCGGTGGCGTTAGATATGCCGCATGTACAGATTTATAACTTTGACACGGCTTGGCGCACGGGGCCTGGCGATTTGAAAACAGGCGCACGGCAAGTCAGTGTGTATGCGCAGCCTACACCCACAGTTGACGTGGTCTGGCAGGCTTGGCTAGCTGCTCATTCGGTTTCTAAACAGCCATGAGCAAACTTGTTTTATCGCTGTATTCGGCTGTGATGTGGTGCGCACAGCCTTTTTTGCGGCTGAAACTAGCACGACGCGGACGTGCGGAGCCAGGCTATCTGCTGAATATTGAAGAGCGTTTTGGCAGATACCAAGAGCCAGCCGTTCACAGCTTGCCGAAAGACCCGCAATTTGTATGGATTCACGCAGTTTCTTTGGGTGAAACTCGCGCTGCTGGGGTGTTGGTAGCGGCATTGCGGCTACAGCTTCCGGGCATGACATTGCTTTTGACCCATGGCACTGCAACAGGTCGTGCTGAGGGCGAAAAGTTATTGCGAGCCGGCGATGTGCAAGTCTGGCAAGTGTGGGACACGGTAACGGCTACGACGCGATTTATCCAGCATTTTCAGCCCCGCATGGCTATCATGATGGAAACTGAGCTGTGGCCCAACATGGCGGCTACGTGTGCCAAGTTTCAGATTCCACTGGTAATCGCCAATGCGCGTATGAGCGAAAAAACGTATGTGCAAACTAAAAAATTCGATGGTCTAGCGCGACCTGCTTACCAATCTCTCGCCGCTGTTTACCCACAAAGTGCTGCTGATGCGCAGCGCTTTGCCAAACTAGGCGCGCCGTTGGCGGGTGTTTTTGGTAACCTCAAATTTGATGCGGTTGTTGAGGCGAATCAATTGGAAAAGGGCAATAACTGGCGATCAAAGATGCGTAGACCCATTGTGATCTTTGCCAGCTCGCGCGAGGGTGAAGAGCTTGCTTTGTTGCAATATTTGCAAAAAAAAGTTTTTGATGTGCAGTGGATGATTGTGCCGCGCCACCCGCAGCGGTTTGAAGGCGTGGCAGCATTGATCACGCAACATGGATTTAAGGTATCCAAACGCAGTGATTGGTTAGACCAACCCGATATTGATGACGCAAATACGATCTGGCTAGGCGACAGCTTGGGCGAGATGGCCTTGTATTACGGGATGAGTGACGTCGCTTTGTTGGGCGGAAGCTTTGAGCCTTTGGGCGGTCAAAATTTGATTGAAGCGGCTGCATGTGGTTGCCCTGTGGTTATGGGGCCATCTGTCTTTAATTTCTCGCAGGCGGCTACGTTGGCGATTGAATCAGGTGCAGCCTTTGCCGTGGATTCAATATCTCAAGCAGTAGTTGCTGCAAATGCGATGGTTGAGAGCACAACTACCTTAGAGGCAGCTCGTGCTGCCGCACAGCAGTTTGCCAAGTCACACCAAGGTGCTGCCGAAAAAACAGCCGCTGCTGTGGTGCAATTACTTCGCTAATTCGTTTGCTAATTAATTAAGCTACTTTACTTGGCTAACAAGGCGTTAACCGGCGCTAAATCTGCTGCTGTTAGTGTGCCGTTGGCTTGTCGCAGTTTGAGTCCACCGAGCAGCACGTCATAACGGGCTTTGGCCAAATCGCGTTTGGTTTGGAACAGCTGGCTTTGCGAGTTCAGCACATCGATGTTGATGCGTACCCCCACTTGGTAGCCCAATTTGTTGGCATCTAAAGCGCTTTGGGTAGAAAATTCGGCCGCTTCAAAGGCTTTGACACTTGAGAGGCCAGACTGCACACCAAAAAAAGCTGCTCGTGTCGCTTGGGCTACTGTGCGCTTAGCAACGTCTAAATCAGACCGCGCTTTGTCTTCCAGCGCTAGCGTTTCTTTGATGCGGTTTTGTACTGCAAAGCCAGCAAAAATAGGTAAGTTGAAAGCCAATCCTATCGTGCTAGATGTGCTGCGTGTACTTGCCGTACTGGTGGCAGAGCCTTGGTTGCGGTTTTCGCCGTAGCTGGCATTGAGATCAAGTGTAGGTTTGTGTCCCGCCTCCGCTTTGGTGGTTTCAAGTTGAGCTACTTCCAATGCCAAACGTGCTTGTGTGATGCTCGGATGGTTGGTTTCTGTTGCGGCAACCCATTGGCTCACATCGTTAGGCGCAAGCTGCGGTAGTGTTAATGGGATGACTAAGGGCTTGGGTTCCACATTGCTTTTGCCAACCAGTTGATCCAAAGCCATTTTTTTGACGCGCACATCATTTTCAGCCGCAATCTCTTGCGCAATCACCAAGTCAAACCGCGCTTGTGCTTCACGTGTATCGGTGATGGTGGATGTTCCTACTTCAAAATTACGTTTGGCAGAAGCCAATTGCTCCGCCACAGCTGCCTTTTGCGCTTGAACAAACGTCAAAGTATCTAACGCCGCTAACACATCAAAATACGATTGCGCCGTGCGAATGATCAAATCTTGCTCAGAAGTTTGCAATTGCGCTTTGGCTATAAAGGCTTGCTTTTCACCTTGCTCATAATTCACCCAATTGCTAGGGCGGTACAAAGGCTGAGATGCTGTTAACGTAGCGCTTTGACCACCAAAATGCGTGTTGTTTGGAGCGCTAGCTACATCCAACAACGAACGAGATGCACCTATTTGAAAACCTGCGGTTGGCCAAATGCCCGCTTTTGCTTGTTCACCGCGTGCCAAAGTAGCGCTTGCCGCAGACAGCGCGGACTGGTAAGCCGCATCGTAGCTACGCGCTGCTTGGTACAAGTCCGCCAAATTTTGCGCATGTACAGGTAGTGCACTGGCAGTCAATAATGCTAGCGCCAGACCAGTAAGTTGGGGGAAGCGTACGTTCATAGTGTTCCTAGAGATACTTTTTTTTAAAGCATTAAAATTGAAAACGTGGTGTTTCTGCAAAGCCACTCAAGCGTGGGGCTACGGTGTCCCAACTTTGTTTTGTTTCAAAAGCAGTTTCAGAAACACGCTGTACCAAAGTTGTGCGCATAACAGGATCGTCACCCACAATCGCGATGCATCGTCCACCGATAGCGAGCAAATTCAAAATATCGTTCGGAATTTGTGCAACCGAGCCGCTGAGCACAATCACGTTAAAACGGCCATAGCTGCTCAGATCTTTGCTGCCGTCTGCAATGATGACCTTGGCGTTGTAAACATCAGCTTGCTCTAAGTTTTCGCTTGCCTTGGCGGCCAATTCAGCGTTGATTTCCAACGTGGTCACGAACTGTGCCCGATGCGCTAGCAGAGCTGCCATAAAGCCTGAGCCTGTGCCGATTTCCAAGACTGTTTCATGTTTGTGAATTTGCAAGTCTTGCAACATACGCGCTTCTACTTTGGGCGAGAGCATGCATTCACCCAAAGCCAAAGAGCCAAGCGGAATTTCCATATCTACAAAAGCCAAGGCTTTGTGTGCCAATGGCACAAAATCTTCACGTTTGATGACGGCTAAGAGCTGCAATACATGCGCATCCAGCACATCCCAAGGACGGATTTGCTGCTCAATCATGTTGAAACGGGCTTGTTCGATATTCATGTTTTGTATCCTGCTGGGCGGCAATGTCTGTACCAATTGTCAATAAAAATAAGATTAAATGATTTTATGCGGTTATAAAAGTTCTATAACTTGGTTTTTTCCAGCTTTACCGCAGGTTTACGCCATAGACGCATGGCCCAATTCGCCAAATCGTCCATATAGCAGTACATCACAGGCACAACCACCAATGTCAATAATGATGATGTGATCACGCCTCCAATGACCGCTTGCCCCATAGGCGCGCGCTGTTCCGAGCCTTCAGACAAAGCAAAAGCCAAGGGCACCATGCCGAAAATCATCGCCAATGTGGTCATCAAAATCGGGCGTAAACGCACTTTGGCAGCTAAAAGCAGGGCTTCCGTGCGTTCTAAGCCCTCTTCGCGGCTGCGAATAGCGAAATCAACCAACAAAATCGCATTTTTAGTGACCAAACCCATCAACAGCACCACACCAATGACCGAGAACATGGACAACGTTGAACGAAACATCAATAGCGCCAAGACAACACCAATCAATGTTAGCGGCAGCGCGGTCATCAAAGCCAAAGGTTGTAAAAAGCTCTTGAACTGGCTAGCAAGTACCATATAGATGAAAACGATAGCTAATACCAAGGCTGAAATGGCATAAGCAAACGATTCGTTCATATTTTTTGTGGAACCGCCAAATTGATAGCGATAACCGGGCGGAAAACTCACCCCATCCAAAATCGTCTTGATGTCAGCCGAAACTTCGCCCGCAGAGCGATTGAACACATTGCCATTGATGGCAACTTCACGTGTCAAATCGCGGCGGTTGATTTGGTTTGAGCCGGTTGATTCTTTGACGGTTGCAACTTGATTCAGGCGAACGACCCGCGATGTGCCATCTGCATTTGTGCCAACTGAGAATGGCAAACGTTCAATATCTTGCGGTGTATCACGCGCTTGTGGCTCAAGACGCACATTGACGTCATAAGTTTGGTCATCGCTCGCTCGCCATGTTCCCACCGTAGCACCAGCAATCAGTGTACGCAGCTGTGTTGCTATTTGCGATACGCCAAGTCCTAGGTCTGAAGCTGCTTCACGTTTAACCTCGATACTCACCGTTGGTTTGTTAGGCTTCACGCTGGAATCCAAATCAACCAAGCCAGGCACGTTTTGCACTTTGCTCAAAACCAGTTGCGCTAGACGCTCAAGCTCTTTTAAGTCTGGTCCTTGCAATGAAAACTCAACCTGTTTGTTGCCACCCACAGCATCTAGCAAGCCAGCGTGTGTGACGGTGATACCCGGGACTTGTTTCAAGCGCTCGCGCAGCGCATTTGAGAGTTGGTCTGCGTTGCGATTGCGGTCTTTGCGGTCTACAAGACGGACATACACGTTGGCGTAAATTTTGCCAGCCGCATTGCCCGTGTTCACCGTTGCCAAGGTGTATTTCACTTCTGGGAACTCCCGCATAATCGCTTCGACTTGCTTGGCTTTTGCCTCGGTGACTTCCAAAGACGAACCAACGGGCGTGTAAAAGCTGACAGATGTTTCCGAAAAATCAGCCTTAGGGACAAACTCAGTCCCCAACAACGGCACCATCAAGATGCTGCCCACAAAAACAGCAATCGCCATGCCAACGGTGACCAGCTTGTGCTTAAGCGACCAGCGCAAAATATCTTGGTAGCCGTTTGACATGGACTCAGTTGCCGAATCAAACAAACCAGTGACGCGGCCAATCGTTTTGTCATACAACGTGACTGGAGGCCCTTTTCTGCCATGCTCTTCGATGCTCGGGTCATGCCAAATGCTGGATAGCATGGGGTCAAGTGTGAAACTGACAAACATGGACAACAGAACCGCTGCAACAATGGTAATGCCAAACTCGTGGAAAAACTTACCCACAATTCCGCCCATAAAACCTATCGGCAAAAATACTGCAACAATGGATAAAGTAGTGGCTAGCACAGCCAAGCCAATTTCTTTCGTACCGTCCATAGACGCGTCGTAAGCCGATTTGCCCATTTGCACGTGGCGCACAATGTTTTCACGCACCACGATGGCATCGTCAATCAGCAAACCCACGCACAAGCTCAGCGCCATCAATGTGATGTTGTTGATGGTGAAGCCAAACAGGTTCATGAACAAAAACGTACCGATGATAGAGATCGGCAACGTTAAACCTGTGATGATGGTTGAGCGCCATGAGTTCAAGAACAAAAAGACAATCAAAATCGTCAGCGCTGCGCCTTCAAACAGTGTTTGTCGAACATTGTTAACCGCCACTCGAATCGGGCGTGAGCTGTCGTTGATTTGCTCTAGTTTTACACCAGGCGGTAGTGTTTTACTGATTTCTTCAATCGTCTTTTTCAGACCATCGACCACGGCAATGGTGTTGTCGTCTTGCGATTTTTGTACTTGCAGCATCAACGTGCGCTGACCGTTGTAGAGTGCCAAGCTGTCGATTTCTTGTGCGCCATCGACCACGCGTGCTACTTGCTCAACGCGAACTGGGCTACCGTTTTTACGTGCGACAATGATTTTGTTGAAATCTTCCGCCCGCTTCATGCGCGCTTCAATCTGCACAACGCGCTCTTGCGACAAAGAACGAATCGCGCCAGCAGGTAAATCCTGGTTTTCCGACCGTACAGCGGTTGCAACTTGCTCAGGCGTGATGCCAAGCGCGTCCAAGCTTTGCGGGTTTAAATAAATGTTTATTTCTCGCTTGGTGCCTCCTACGAGGGTCACAGAGCCGACGCCGCGAACATTCTCTAAACGTTTTTTCAGATTTTGGTCCGTCCAATTTGTCAACTCGACCGCTGTGAGCGGTTTCACGCCGGCTTTGTCGTCAGGCAAAACAGCGAGTGACCAAATCGAACGGCTAGAGGGGTCAAATCGCAAAACCCTGGGTTCCTTAACTTCTGTTCGAAAATTAGGGCGAATCGCCGCCATTTTTTCACGCACATCGTCAGCCGCTTTGCGACCATTCACATGCAATTGAAACTCGATAATGACGACAGATTGGCCTTCGTAGCTGCGTGAGGTCAACGCGCTGATACCTGCAATCGAGTTGACGCCTTCTTCTACTTTTTTAGTCACTTCACTTTCGATGATTTCTGGTGATGCGCCTGGATATTCGGCGGTAACGACAACTACAGGGAAGTCAATGTTAGGAAACTGATCAACTTGTAAGCGCTGATAGGAAAACATGCCCAGCACAACGATGGCCAGCATCATCATGGTGGCAAACACTGGGTTTTTAAGACTAACTTGGGTAAACCACATGGTATTTTTCCTGTGTTTACTTGGTTGCAAGCGCTTGCGTGAACTTGGTGATCGTTCCCTCTCGCAAAGCACCCAAGGAACCAACCAACACCTGTGTGTTTTCAGCCAAACCCTTAACCGCTACAACGCTTTCGCTGCGTCCATTGTTAACAACTTCGCCGCGCTGAGCCAGCTCCACCGCAACATGCTTAATAGCATTCCCATCTAGCGCCTGCACGTAAGGCGTTGGTTTGTCGTTGCGTACCGAGCTTAGCGGTACGGTCAAAGCCGACACCTTGGCGGTGCCCAAGCTGCCCTGCGCAAACAAACCTTGACGCAGGTTGGGAGCATTGGCAATGCTGAAATACACCAAAACATTGCGGCTGCCCGCTTGTGTGTTGGGGTTGATGCGTACCACTTGGCTACTCACAGGTGCTGTGCTGCCTTCAATAGTCAACATCGCTGTTTGGCCAACTTTCACACTCAAAGCGTCCGATGCGCTGATGTTGGCTTCCAGCTCCATGCGGCTGGTGTCAATCACTTCAACAACGCGAGTGTCAATACCTACTCGCTCCCCAGGCTGTGCCAAGCGCTGTGACACAGTGCCAGAAATGGGCGAACGCAGCACTGTATCCAACATTGTTTTCTTGGCAATATCCACATTTGACAAAGCCGCTCGGTGGGTGGCTTGGGCAGAATTCAGCGTGGCTAACGATGTATCCAGCGCTGTTTTAGAGATAAAACCTTGGTCCACTAAGGCTTTGTTGTTGTCAAACTGGCGCTGCGCAATAGCAATTTGCGCTTTGGCTGCATCTGCTTGGTCTTGCGCTTGTTGTTGACGTGCGGCGTATTCAGTCACGTCAATGCGGGCAATAACTTGACCGGCTTTGACGCTGTCACCCTCGCGTACCGTCAAACCTTGAAGCTCACCAGCGACGCGGGCTTTGATAAATGCGGAATTCGCCGCTTTCAAGCTACCTGAGATGGGCAAGCCCATAGACAATTCTTTAACCTGCGCTTTCACGACATCGGTGGCTGCCAGCTCGACGACAGACTGTGCTTTTGCGTTAGCTGCAGTGGCCGCGGCTACCGTTTCTTGTTGCGCTTTTCTGGCTTGCAAAGCGCGCATCACGCTCACGCCAATTGCAGCCACAACTAATATGGCAATTATCCATTTGATCCAGCGTTTCATGTAGTAGTTGTCCTTAGATTGAATGTGAGTTTGAATATTGTGAGTTTGAATATGAGAGCTGTGAATGCGCCAAAATGCCATTCACAATGATGTCTGCTTGGCTATCAAGGTAGCTTTTTGGGTCTATCGGCGTGTCCATGCTGCATGCACCCCATGAATGCTTCCACATGGTTAGAAACATCACGGGCGCTATCACACTAAACACGGCGTAATCCATGTTAAGGGTCCGAAATTCGCCTCTATCCACGCCGCGCTGCAAAATTGCCCGAATCAACAGCCGCCCTGGTTTCACCACGGTATCTTGGTAAAAGTTAGCCATTGCCGGAAAGTTGTTGGCTTCAGACATCACCAGCTTACTGATGCCAGACGCTTTGGTGTTGCCCACACGCTCCCACCATGCGAACATGGCAAACTTCAGCATATCGGTTGTGGGGCCTTCAAAACTTTCAATCTCAGCTATGCCTTGGTTGATTTGGTTGCCAATGGTTTCGCGTACCACGGCTTCAAATAATTCTTCTTTGCTTTTGAAGTACAAAAACAAGGTGCCTTTAGATACGCCTGCCTTGGCGGCGACTTCTTCCACGCGCGTGGCGGCAAAACCTTTGGCGACAAACAAATCCAGTGCAGCCTCAAGCAACTCACCCGGACGAGACTCTTTGCGCCGCGCGTGCTTGGTGCGGGCGCTGTCTGCGGGGCAAACGGTGCTGCAAATGATGTCTTTGATGGACATGGCGTTGTATGAAAATCGAGGAGATAGTTTTTTGCTAATTTAATGACCGATTGGTTATTAGCGTAGTTTAAACGATATTGCGATATTCTTCTTGATCTGTTAACAGAACTACTCAGCTATTCTTCACCCTCTGTAAACACGGGGATATTTATGTTTCGCAAAGATTGTGTAAAGTAGCCCCATGGAAAATACAAACAAACCAGCTACTGAAACCAGCACAGAAATCGTCACGGAAATCATCACATTGGGGGGCGGCTGCTTTTGGTGCTTAGACGCCGTTTATGCTCGCGTGCGGGGTGTCTTGGCTGTAGACAGCGGCTACAGCAATGGCCATGTGCTAAACCCAACATACCAAGACGTTTGCGGTGGCGATACCGGGCACAACGAAGTGGTGCAGCTGACTTTTGACCCTGCAAACATCACTTTGACCGAGATTTTGGAGATTTTCTTTTTGGTGCATGACGCAACGACTTTGAACGCGCAGGGCAACGACGTAGGTACCCAATACCGCAGTGGTATTTACTTCAGCACGCCCGAGCAAGAAAAAACCGCCAAAGCCTTCATTGCTCAACTGACCGCAGACAAAGTTTTCAGCCGTCCCATCGTCACCGAGGTACTGTCGTTGAACAACTACTCAAAAGCCGAGGAGTATCACCAAGACTTTTTCGCGAAAAATCCAAATCAAGGCTATTGCGTCGCAGTGGCGGGGCCGAAAGTGGCGAAATTGCGTAAAACATTTGCTGATCGTGTGAAGTCTTAAACTTCTGCGAGGCTGAACGGTTTGAATTTTAAATGCATTTACTATTAATTTTATAGCTGCTTAGGTAATAAATACGCCGGCTACAGCTGAAATATGCCTATTTCTGGCTCATTGATGCCACTTTCATGCCTAAAATAGTGCTTTTTAACAAACCGTTCAACGTCTTGACCCAATTCCGGCAAGACGCTGACCGGCCCGATAGACCAACGCTGGCGAACTTCATTCACGACGCGTCGCTGCGCGTGGCAGGGCGGCTGGACATGGATTCTGAGGGTTTGCTGCTACTCACAGATGATGGCGTTTTAAACTCGCGTATCACCGAGCCTACTGAGCAGCGGTTCAAAACCTACTGGGTGCAGGTTGACGGTATCGCTTCGGACACACAATTGGCGACACTACAAAACGGTGTGGTGTTGAAAGATGGTTTGACGCTGCCAGCTGAGGCTAAATCAATGCCTGAGCCCACTGTTTGGCACAGAACACCGCCCGTTCGCTACCGCGCTAACTTGCCAACCTCGTGGTTAGAAATCCAAATCTGCGAAGGCCGCAACCGCCAAGTCCGTCGCATGACGGCCGCCGTCGGCCTGCCCACGTTGCGCTTGATTCGGGTACAAATTGGGCCGTACAGTTTGGGCAGTTTACAGCCAGGTGAAAGCCAAATTACCCACCCTTCACCCCACCCTTAACCCCATGCTTACCCTAATACGTTTTAGAGAATCCCAGTGTCTGAACCTTGCAAATCTCGCTTAAACTGGAAGACTGGCGATTTGCAAAATAAGTTGATTATTTTTTGCTCTTACCTTAACGCTTACTTTTTATTTTTATATTCAAGGATATGTCTATGAACGCTATTTCAATGTCCCGTCGTTTCGCTTTGTTGGCCGTGGCTTCTGCCGCCATGTTGTCTGCTTGCAGCAAGCAAGAAACTGCACCCGCAGCACCAGCCGCCGCACCTTCCGCTGCTGCACCAGCTGCGCCTGCACCGGCAAAGGTTTACGTGGTTGGCACTGATGCCGCCTACGCACCGTTTGAATCTGTCGCTCCCGGTGGCGCGATTGAAGGTTTTGACGTGGATGTGGTCAAAGCCGTTGCCGCTAAAGCTGGCATTGAGGTGAAATTTGTCAACACACCGTGGGAAGGCATTTTCAAAACGCTGGACACGGGCGAGCGCGACATGGTGGTTTCTGCCGTCACCATCACCGACGAGCGCAAGCAAACCATGGATTTTTCTGAGCCTTATTTCAACGCCAACCAGTTGATCGCTGTGAAAGAAGCATCTAAAGTTGCTAAGTTCGACGATCTGAAAAAGCTCAAAGTTGGCGTGCAAACCGGTACAACGGGTGACGAAGTGGTGCAAAAGTTGTTGGGTAAAACCAGCACCAGCATCAAGCGTTTTGAATCAACACCATTGGCTTTGAAAGAACTCGAAGCAGGAGGCGTTGGCGCCGTGGTAGCGGACAACGGTGTTGTTCAGCACTACATCCAAAACAACCCAGCAGCCAAGTTCAAAAGCGTGAGCGACGCATCTTTCACGCCTGAGCAATATGGCATTGCCATGAAAAAAGGTAACACCGAATTGGCTAAAAAGGTTAACGACGCACTGGCCGCTATCAAGGCTGACGGTAGCTACGACACCATCCACGTCAAATACTTTGGTATTAAGTCAACGCTGACTGCTGCAGCTCCTGCCACAGCGGCACCAGCTGCAGCCCCAGCGCCTGCACCTGCAAAGTAAGTCAGTCAGTCTCTCCCAACTAAAATCTAGCCATTTGAAACTTAAACTTTAAAAGTATGGATTTACGCTGGGAGATTTTGACGCCCTATACGTCCCTCTTTGTTGAGGGCGTGTGGATGACCGCCAAGCTCACGGTCATTGCACTCACATTGGGAATGTTTGCGGGTTTGCTGATTGGCTTGGTTAACGCACAACCTGGGAAAGGTCTGCGGCGCGTTTTGCGGTGGATTTGCACAGCTTACGTTTGGTTTTTTCGCGGCACGCCGTTGTTCGTACAAATTTTATTGGTGCATTTCGCACTGATGCCCACTTTGATTCATCCCGAGCATGGCTTGCTCATGACGGGTGAGGCCGCAGGCGAATTCCGCCAACTGCACGGTGCGTTTTTCTCAGGCATTGTGGCGTTGACGCTGAATGCCGCCGCCTACATTGCTGAAATCGTACGCGCTGGCATTTTGTCCATCGCACGTGGGCAAACGCAAGCCGCTCAAAGCTTGGGGCTGAATGAGCGCGACACCATGCGCTACATCGTGCTGCCGCAAGCCCTGCGCCGCATGGTGCCGCCACTGGTGAACGAAGCTATCACGCTGTTGAAAGACTCATCTTTGGTCTCTGCCATTGGTCTAGCTGAATTGGCCATGGCTGCACGAACTGTTGCAGGTGCTTACTCACGTTACTGGGAACCCTACTTGGCGATATCGCTGCTTTATTTGATAATGACTGGGATTCTCACCTTAGCGGCTAAGCGCTTAGAAACCCCGAATGATCAAAGAGGTGGCCGATGAAAAATTTTGTTAAACAGTACCGATTCCGTTTGTTAACTGCCGCTTTTGCGGCAGTTGCACTTTTAGGCTGCAGTGGCGGCAAAAGTGGCGACACCTACAGCCAAATCGTCGTTTTCGGCGCTAGTTTGTCTGACAACGGCAATGCGGCAACCGTCGTACCCGGCCTCTTTCCCGGCGCACCTTATTACCCCGGCAGAGCATCTAACGGTTTGTTGTGGATAGACGTGGTCGCTGCCGACTTGGGCAATGAAGTGAAACCCTTTGTCAACGGCGGCACAAACTATGCCGTAGGCGGCGCACGCACCTGCGAAATCAGCGGTACCAGCGCCAACCCTTTTGACATGTGCTACCAAACCAATTTGTATTTGACGGCCGTGCTTAACAGAGCCGACGCCAGCGCCTTGTACGTCGTTGACGCAGCGACCGTGGGTAACAACATCTTCGCAGTCATCAACAACGGCTTGTCGCACAGCGAAATCACCACCCAAGCGCCGACAGACATCGCCAAAATCATGGACAAACTCTACAAAGCCGGTGCACGCAAGTTTTTAGTCACCAACGTGCCAGATGTGGGCGCTACCCCGCGGGGCCAAGGCCTGCCTTCACCCGCGACAGCCACCGCGCTGTCCAACGGCTTCAACGGCACGCTGAACAACGAACTGGCCAACTTCCGCGCCTCGCATGCAGGTGCAGACGTTCGCTTGGCCAACTTCAAAGCCGCCGTCGCTATCACCACAGGCTTCACCAACACCACAGACCCCTGCGTCGTTAACCTAGTCTCTTGCGCCACCCCAGACACATACACCTACTGGGACAACCTGCATCCCACAGCTGCGACAGGGCGGAATATGGCGAAGGCTGCGTTGGCAGTGTTGAAATAATTAGTTGTATATGGCTATATTTGCTATATTTTTAATAGCTACTTAGGCAATAAATACGCCGACTACAGCCATTTTTATCTCTAAAACGGCACTAAGGAGCCAGCCGCTCTCGAATCCATGCGCCTTGCGCATCCAAGGTATACCGCAGCCTGTCATGCAAGCGGCTTGGGCGGCCTTGCCAGAATTGCCAGCTGTCGGGTTTGAGGCGGTAGCCTCCCCAGTTTGGCGGTCTTGGTGGGCCGTTTTTTAGCAAGGTGGGTAGAAACTGTGCGCCGTACTTCGCGGCGTTGGCTACCAAAACGCCACGGTTGGCAATCACTTGCGACTGGGGCGATGCCCAAGCGCCTATGCGTGAATCCATGGGGCGGCTCTGGTAGTAGGCGTCACTTTCTTCGTCAGACACTTTTTCGACGATGCCTTCAATGCGCACCACGCGCTCTAGTTCTACCCAGTGAAATTGCAGCGCTGCATACGGGTTTCCGGCGATTTCATTGCCTTTTCTGCTATCAAAATTGGTGTACCACACGATGCCGCGTTCGTCACAACCCTTGATCAACACCACGCGAGTGCTGGGGCGCAGGTTGCTGGCGACGGTCGCTAAGGTCATGGCGTTGGGTTCGGGCACTTTGCCGTCTATGGCTTGTTTGAGCCACAGTGCAAACTGGTCTTGCGGGTTCGCTAGCGAATCGCTCTCGCTCAGCTCGGCGCTTTCGTAGCTTTTGCGCAAATTCTGCAAATTTTTCAGGTCGTTGGATGCGTTAGTTTCGGTCATACTGCACAGTATAGAAACTTGTGACCGTCACGTAACCATGCTTTCCGAAAAGTTGACTAAATCTGCGACTAAAACCGACCTTAAAAATCCGCCAACCGTCTTGATTTTGGCTTCAGGGCGGGGCGAGCGGTTTTTGGCTTCAGGCGGGACAACGCACAAACTGCAAGCGCTTTTAGGGGCTGGTTTGGGTCAAAAAACCGTGCTGCAGCACACGCTAGACGCGGTTAAAGCCAGTGGTTTGCCGTGGCATCTGGAGGATGCAGGTCACCCCGGCATGGGCGATTCCATAGCCGCAGCCGTGCGCCAAACGCCAGATGCCGCCGGTTGGCTGATCTTGCCGGCCGATTTGCCGCTGATTCAGCCTGCCACGCTGTTACAAGTCGCCCAAGCCTTGCAAACCGCGCCTGTGGTGCGGCCGTGTATTGCAAGCGCCGATGGAGTAGAGGATGCTGCAGCAGAAAAATTCGGCCATCCGGTCGGTTTTGGCGCTGTTTGCAAGCATGATTTGCTTAATTTGAGTGGAAATAAGGGTGCAGCCGGCATAATTATTGCCTATGCAGCTATCAAATTAATAGTAAATGATGTAGGAATCGTCACAGATATTGATACTGTGGACGATTTAGCCAAGGCGCAGCGTTTGTTAGGGGATCGTTCATTTACAATCGGTACAGGTTTTTAAGTTAATTTCCCCTTTTAGTTTCCCTTTTTAATTGATTTTTGGAGTTTCCCATGTTTTCTAAAGAAGATGATGACAACAGCGGCGTCTTAGGTTTGATTTTTGCTGTGGTAGCGTTGGTCGTAGCGTCTGTGATTGGTTTTGGTATTTATCAAGCAAATTTCAAGGGAAAATCCGCAGCTTCAGGTGCTGGAACTGCTACAACTTCAGTAGCTTCTCAGGCAACAAATACGCCGGCTACAGCTGATTCTGCTTCTATGGGTGCAGCTGCATCTGCTGCTGGAGCGGCTGGAACTGCAGCAGCTGATGCTGCCAGTGTCAAAGTTGAAAACGGTGTGGTGAAGTTTTACTTCGCGTCAGGCAAGTCCGAAGTCGCAACTGGCGGCAATGAGGCGCTGGCTGAGGTGGTGAAAGCGATTGCCGGCGGCAAAAAAGCCGTCGTCAGCGGTTTCAACGACGCCACGGGCGACGCGGCTAAAAACGCTGAATTGTCAAAAGCACGCGCTTTTGCGGTTCGTGATGCGCTCAAAGCCTTGGGCGTAGCGGAAGACAAAATTGAGCTGAAAAAGCCTGAAAACACCACCGCAGCCGCTGGTAGCAGTGCTGAAGCACGCCGCGTGGAAGTGTCGATTCAGTAACTGATGTTATTCAGTAACGGATACATACGCTCAGAAAGTAAAAACCCAGCTTGCTGGGTTTTTTTACGCCTGTCGTTACACCTCTAATTAGGTTGATAGCAAGATTGTTTCGTAACCGTGCGGTAACAAAATAACGTGCAAAAGGGAGAATTTGGGGTTAATATTCGATGTCGTAACTAAGTTACCAAAAAATATGAAACTAAACTCCATCGTAGAACAAGTCACCCAGCGCATCAGAGAGCGCAGCGCCGTAACTCGCCAAGCTTATTTGGAGCGTCTGAACATCGCAGCCAACCGTCCACGCGGTGCAGACCGGCTGGGTTGCGCCAACGTCGCCCACGCTTTTGCGGCCCTGCCAAGCAACGATAAATTCAAGGTTGTGGCAGAAAAAGCGCCGAATATCGGTATTGTCAACGCCTACAACGACATGCTCTCAGCGCATGCGCCTTACCAACAGTACCCAGACCTCATCAAAACCGAAGCCCGCAAACATGGGGCAACCGCTCAGGTTGCGGGTGGTGTGCCTGCCATGTGTGATGGCGTGACGCAGGGCACGGCGGGTATGGAGCTGAGCTTGTTCAGCCGCGATGTCATCGCAATGTCTACCGCCGTATCGCTCAGCCATGATGTGTTTGATTGCGCGCTGATGCTGGGCGTGTGCGACAAAATTGTGCCTGGTTTGCTGATTGGTGCGCTGCAGTTCGGTCATCTGCCGACAGTATTTGTACCGGCAGGGCCAATGACCAGCGGCTTGTCCAACAGTGCCAAATCGAAAGTGCGCGAACAAGCGGCGCTGGGGCTGGTAGGCCGCGCAGAGTTGCTGGAAGCGGAATCCAAGGCCTACCACGGGCGCGGCACATGCACGTTTTACGGAACGGCTAATAGCAATCAGATGCTTTTGGAAGCGATGGGCTTGCACGTGCCAGGTAGTGCTTTTGTGAATCCTGACAATGACTTGCGTGACGAATTGTCCCGCGAGGCCACCCGTACTGTGCTGGCTTGCAAAACGCCGATTGGTAAGCTGGTGGACGAGCGCTGCATCGTCAACGCCATGATCGCCTTGTTGGCGACTGGCGGCTCGACCAACCATTTGATCCATTGGGTCGCGGTTGCGCGGGCGGCGGGCATCACGATTGATTGGGATGATTTTTCAGCCTTGTCCGCCGTGATTCCACTGCTCAGCCGCGTCTACCCAAATGGCAACGCCGATGTGAACCAATTCCAGGCCGCAGGCGGTCCGGGTTATGTGATTCGTGAGCTGTTGGACGCGGGCTTGATGCATGCGGATGTGCTGACCGTGCGCCCTGCGGGGCTGCGTGAGTTCACGGGTGAACCTAATTTGGTCGATGGCAAGCTGCACTGGCACGCTATTGGCGAGACGCAAGACGATAGTGTTTGCCGTCCCGTCAGTAACCCTTTCAGCATCACGGGTGGTTTGATGCTGCTCAAAGGCAACTTAGGCCGTAGCGTGATCAAAATATCTGCCGTGCCCGATGACTGCCACATCGTTGAAGCGCCTGCCCGTGTGTTTGAGTCGCAAGAAGACATGCTGGCCGCCTTCAATGCCAAAGAGATGGAGTGCGATATGGTTTGTGTCGTCCGCTGGCAAGGGCCGCAAGCGAACGGCATGCCTGAGCTGCACAAGCTTACGCCGCCACTGGCCATTTTGCAAGGCCGTGGCTTCAAAGTGGCGCTGATAACGGATGGCCGTATGAGTGGCGCATCGGGCAAGATTCCCGCTGCCATTCATGTGTCGCCCGAAGCGGCGGCAGGCGGCCCATTGGCCAAAGTGCGTACGGGTGATGTGATTCGCCTAGATGCTGCGGCGGGTACGCTGCAAGTGCTGGTCAGTGAGGCCGATTGGGCTGCACGCACAGTTGACGTGATGCCGCAAACTTTGCGGGACGCCAACAGCGTTGGCATGGGACGAGATTTATTTGCTGCCATGCGCAGAAACGCGGCTGCTGCAGAAGAAGGCGCTACGACTTGGTTGTAAGTACTACCACTAAGTACTTCATCGCACCACTTTAAATATGGCAACGAAAACTAAATAAAAGAATTTATGAAAACAATCGATTTTAAAAACCTAACTGCCTTGCAAGTGATGCAAGACGCCCCTGTGATTCCCGTGATTGTGTTGAACGATGTTGCGCACGCTGTGCCTATGGCTCGCGCTTTGGTCGCGGGTGGTATCCGCATGCTTGAAGTGACGCTACGCACACCGCAAGCCTTGGCTTGTATGGAGGCGATCGCTAAAGAAGTACCAGAAGCCGTCGTTGGTGCGGGTACAGTTCGTAGCGCTGCTGATGCCAAAGCGGCAGCCAATGCGGGCGCGGTTTTCGCCGTCAGTCCGGGTTACACAAGTGCTGTCGGCAAAGCATGTCGTGACCTGGGCTTGCCGTTATTGCCAGGTGTGGCGACAGGTAGCGAAATCATGATGGCTCAGGAAGATGGCTTTACCGAGTTGAAGTTTTTCCCTGCTATGCAAGCAGGTGGTTCTGCGCTGCTGAAAGCTTGGAGCGGCCCGTTTTTCGATATCAATTTCTGCCCAACCGGTGGTTTGATACTGACCAATGCACCAGACTTTTTGAGTTTACCTAACGTTAAATGTGTGGGCGGTTCGTGGCTGACCCCAGCGGATGCGATGGCGTCAGGCGACTGGGCGCGAATTACCAAGTTGGCTACAGAAGCCAGCCAGCTAAAACGATAATATTGGCGCTAGATTTACTCGGCGCGCTGTATCAACTCAATTTTGTAACCATCAGGGTCTGTCACAAACGCGATGATGGTTGTTCCGCCCTTGACGGGACCAGCTTCGCGGGTGACAGCGCCCCCGTATTTGGCAGCTGTGGCGCGCATCGCATCACACGTTGCCGCCACGTTTGGCACGCCCAAAGCTACGTGGCCATAAGCTGTGCCTAGCTCGTAGCTTTCAACGCCGTGGTTATAAGTTAGTTCTATTTCCGCGTGTTCGGGGTTGCTGCCGTAACCTAAAAAGGCCAAGCTGTATTTGTACTCTGTGTTTTCAGAGGTACGTAGCAATTTCATACCCAACACGTGGGTGTAAAAATCAATCGAGCGTTGTAGGTTGCCAACGCGCAGCATAGTATGTAGAAATCGCATGGTTAATTCTTCCTTATCGTTTAGGTAATTCAAACACAAGACAAGTCGTGGTTGCATGCGCATATAGCGTTCCGTCTGGTCCAAACAAACGTGCTTCAGCAGTGGCCAGTTGCCGGCCGCAATGGATAACTTTCCCTTCAGCCCGCACCCGCGAAACTTTTGCTGAAATCGCTTTGACGATGTTGACGCTGAGTTCCGCGGTGGTATAGCCGCGTCCAGCAGGCATCAGGGTGTGTACAGCGCAACCCAATGCTGAATCTAGCAGCGTGGCGTACCAGCCACCGTGGATTCCGCCCATAGGGTTCAGATGCGCTGGCCCTGGAGTGCCTTGAAATAGGGCACGCCCTTCGGAAACCTCAATCAACATAAAGTCCAGTGTTTTAGCGATTGCAGCAAAAGGAAGCTCACCTTTCAATGCCGCTTGCATGACTTGAAGTCCATTTTTACCTTCAATTTGAGCCGCTGTTGCAACACCAGCGCCTACGCCAGTAGTCGTCATCGCGCGTACTTGTTGCTCTTGCTCCAACCATGTATCTAAGTGGTTGATTGATTCTGGGCTAGTCATCGTGGCGTCCTTCAAATTGGATTGCATCAACAGTTTGTCTTCTAAACCGAGTATATTGGAGGTTCAAGTGACTTCTTTGACGGCAATGGAGGAAGAATTTTGAAAGTTTTGAAATTGTCAGCCCAAGGGCTACCCCAGTCTTGGATATCGCTAGAAGAAGCGGTGATTCACTATGCCTGTAAAGACGTCCGCTGGGAATCTGGCAGGCAAGTCGCGGTGTACCATGGCGGGCACAACGCCATCACGGGTGAGCAATCCATCATCACCGTCAACAGCATCATCGGCACACGCGGCGTACCGAAAAATAACCCGTTTTTATCCAAACCCGGCTTAACCAACGGTAAATTATTCATACGTGACCGCAATGTTTGCGCTTACTGCGGCAACGGGTTTGCAGAACAAGAACTAACCCGTGAGCACATCATTCCGTTCGCGCAAAATGGCATCGACAATTGGATGAACGTGGTCACAGCTTGCCGCGCTTGCAATCACCGCAAAAGCAGCCGCACGCCTGAGCAGGCCAACATGCCATTGCTATACGCGCCATATGTGCCAAGCTTATGGGAAGACTTCATTTTGCGAAATCGCCGAATCTTGGCGGACCAAATGGAGTTTTTAATGGCGCATGTGCCAAAGACATCTCGTTTGTCAGGATAATTATTACTTTGAATAAATAAAGTAACGGACGATAACCCATGGCAAAACATGACGCGGCAGCACTAGACAAACTTTACAACAATCGCCTGCTCGTTCCTGAGTGTATGGACATGTTGCAGCGATGGACGCAAGACTCATCAGCAGCTCGGCAAACAGTCGATTGCAAACTTGATGTGGCCTATGGCTTAGGTGACAAGGAAAAGGTAGATATTTTCCCTAGTACATCCTCAAAAACTTCTTCCCCTAATGCTGCGCCTGTTTTGATCTTTATCCATGGTGGTTATTGGCGTTCACTTGACAAAGCAGATCAATCTTTCTTAGCGCCAGCTTTCACCAAGGAGGGTAGCTGTGTCGTTATTCCTAATTACAGCTTATGCCCTGAAGTCAGGGTTTCAGATATCGTTCTGCAGCTTGTTAATGCCGTGGCGTGGGTTTATAAAAACATAGACAAATATGGCGGTGACCCTAAACGCATCACAGTTGCTGGACATTCAGCTGGTGGACATTTGGTCGCCATGCTGCTGAGTTGTCTGTGGCAAAAGCATGATGCAACCTTGCCTGCCAATGTGGTTAAAAATGCGCTGTCAATTTCGGGTTTGTTTGAAATGGAAACTCCCATGCACAGCCCGTATTTGCAGGATTCGTTGCATTTAACAGCCGCTGAGGTAAAACGTATCAGCCCAGCTTGGATGCCAGCCCCGAAACAAGGCCAGTTGTACAGTGTGGTCGGTGGTGATGAGTCGCCGGAATTTTTGCGACACAACCAATTGATTCAGGACGATTGGGGTAAGTCAACAGTTCCAGTAAGTGAGCAATTACCGGGTTTAAACCACTTCACGGTATTAGAGAGTTTGTGCCAGCCTGAGTCACGGTTACACCAGCTGGCACAAGAACTTCTAAAAAAGTAATTTTTTCAAACAACTACATCAACAAATGCTCGCCGGCATTGTCGCCTCCGAGTAGCACGTAGTTCACTTTGCGAATATCGAGCAGTTTTTTGCCGCCCGAATAACTGATTGAGCTTTGCACGTCTTGTTCCATCTCGATCAAGGTGTCTTTCAAGGTGCCTTTAATAGGTTCCAAGATGCGTTTGCCTTCTACGTGCTTGTACTCACCTTTGTTGAAATCAGACGCGCTGCCGTAATATTCTTTGTAGAGCTTGCCATCGACTTCAACTGTTGTTCCGGGGCTTTCTTCAAGACCCGCCAACATAGAACCGATCATGACCATGGTCGCACCGAATCGGATCGATTTAGCAATGTCGCCATGCTCGCGAATGCCACCATCGGCGATGATAGGTTTGGTTGCCACACGCGCGCACCACTTCAGAGCGCTAAGTTGCCAGCCGCCCGTGCCAAAACCTGTTTTTAAGCGAGTAATGCACACTTTACCTGGGCCAATGCCTACCTTGGTTGCATCCGCACCCCAGTTTTCAAGGTCAATGATGCCTTCTGGCGTACCCACATTGCCAGCAATGACAAACGAGTTGGGCAGCTTTTCTTTCAAATATCCAATCATGTTTTTTACACTGTCCGCATGGCCGTGGGCGATGTCGATAGTGATGTAGTCTGGCGCAAGGTCCTGCGCTTTGAGCGCATCGACGGTTTCGTAGTCTGCTTGTTTGACGCCGAGAGAAATTGATGCAAAAACACCCGCTGCTCGCATGTCTTTGACGAACTCGATGTTGTCCAAGTCAAACCTATGCATCACGTAAAAATAGCCATTTTTCGCCAACCAAATGCACAAAGGCACATTGATGACCGTTTTCATATTTGCAGGTACGACCGGAATGCGGAACTTACGCCCACCCAGCTCGATGCTTGCATCGCACTCCGAGCGGCTTTCTACACGGCATTTACGTGGCAAAAGTAGCACATTGTCGTAGTCAAAAATTTCCACGGTTGTCGTCCTTCAAGGCAAGTAATAAAAAAAAGGCGAAAAAAAAACCGAGCCACAATTGCTTGAGCCCGGTGCTTGATTCTATCAGCTTCGGAAACTTCCTACAATGGCTCATGTTTTCTGAAAATCAAGCTTTTTCCACTGAAGTCGTGCTGCCTTCACCGTCACGACCAGCAAATTTCCCCTCCAACGCAGGCGGTTTGTTAAATAACCTAAATCCTGAGCAGTTAGCAGCAGTTACGTTGCCCAATGGCCATGCCCTTATTTTGGCGGGTGCTGGCTCAGGCAAAACGAGGGTTTTAACCACCCGTATCGCTTGGCTGCTGCAAACCGGCCAAATCACCCCTGGCGGCGTGATGGCGGTGACCTTTACAAATAAAGCAGCCAAAGAAATGATGACGCGGCTCACCGCCATGCTGCCAGTCAACGTGCGTGGCATGTGGATTGGCACGTTTCACGGTTTATGTAATCGATTGCTGCGCACTCACTACAAAGTGGCCAACTTGCCGCAAAGCTTTCAAATTTTGGACACACAAGACCAGCTCAGCGCGATCAAACGGCTGTGCAAGCAATTCAATGTGGACGATGAGCGCTTCCCGCCCAAGCAGCTGATGTGGTTCATTGCCGGCTGCAAAGAAGATGGCCAGCGTCCCAAAGACGTGGACGCCAAAGACCCAGATACCCGTAAAAAGATCGAACTTTACGACCTGTACGAAGAGCAATGCCAGCGCGAAGGCGTGGTGGACTTTGGTGAACTGATGCTGCGCAGCTACGAGCTGCTACGCGACAACGACCCTGTGCGCGAGCACTACCAGCGTCGCTTTCGGCATATTTTGATCGACGAGTTTCAGGACACCAACCGCCTGCAATACGCTTGGATCAAAATGCTGGCAGGCGGTAGCAATACTTTGAATACCGCACTGGGCGCAGACTTCAAGCCTACAGGCAACGTTATGGCGGTGGGTGACGATGACCAGAGTATTTACGCCTTTCGAGGTGCGCGGGTCGGCAACATGGCTGATTTTGTGCGCGAATTCAAGGTCGAACACCAAATCAAACTAGAAGAAAACTACCGCAGCGGTAGTAATATTTTGGATTCTGCCAACGAGCTGATCAGCCACAACAGCAAGCGTTTGGGTAAAAACCTGCGCACCAGCCAAGGGCCTGGCGAGCCGGTGCGGGTGGTGGAATCGGTCAGTGACTATGCGGAAGCCGCTTGGTTGGTTGATGAAATCAAACAGTTGGTCAAGGGAGATGGCTCAGAAGGCAGTGTTGACAAAAAAGAGATTGCGGTTCTTTATCGCAGCAATGCGCAAAGCCGTGTCATTGAAACCGCGCTGTTCAACGCAGCCATGCCCTACCGCGTCTATGGCGGTTTGCGCTTTTTTGAGCGCGCTGAAATCAAGCACGCCTTGGCTTATTTGAGACTTTTAGAAAACCCGCTGGACGACACCAGTTTCCTGCGTGTGGTGAATTTTCCACCACGCGGCATTGGCGCACGCAGCATTGAACAGCTGCAAGACGCAGCCAAAGCGGCCGGCTGTTCACTGTGTGATGCGGTGAGCTTGGTCGGTGGCAAAGCCGGCATCAACATTGGAGCATTTGTTGCCAAAATCGATGTGTTGCGAGAGAAAACACAGGGCGCAACCTTGCGGGAAATCATCGAACTGCTGCTAGACCACAGCGGTTTGATCGAACACTATAAAGCCGACCGTGAAGGCGCAGACCGCATAGAAAACTTGGAAGAGCTGGTTAATGCGGCAGAGAGCTTTGTCACCATCGAAGGCTTTGGACGCAGCGCTGTAGCCATGCCCGCAGAGGACACAAGTAAAGAGCAAGGTAAAAACTTCACCCAAGAATTAACCCAAAGCCCTGCCAGCCAAGGCATAGATTTTTCCGTTCAAGCAGAAGCCGACAAAGCGCTAGATGCAGAATTTGCCACCGGCGAAACCATGTCCCCGCTCAACGCATTCCTCACCCACGCCGCGCTCGAATCAGGCGACAACCAGGCCCAAGCTGGGCAAGACGCGATTCAGCTGATGACCGTTCACGCTTCCAAAGGCTTGGAGTTTGACTGCGTGTTCATTGGCGGCATGGAAGAAGGCCTTTTTCCGCATGAAAACTCCATGTCTGACGTTGGCGGTTTGGAAGAAGAGCGCCGCCTGATGTACGTCGCCATCACCCGTGCCCGCAAACGCCTGTACCTCAGCCATTCGCAAACCCGCATGTTGCATGGTCAAACCCGCTACAACTTGAAGAGCCGGTTTTTTGACGAATTGCCCGAAGATGCCTTGAAATGGATCAGCCCGAAAACATCCAACTTCGGTTCAGGATTTAATTCTGCTATTAATTCAGGAGCTTATCAGGCAACAAATACGCCGGCTAGAGGTGGATTTGGCACTAATTTTGGGGTAAATAGTCAAAATTCAGGCAATTTAGAGCGTTTTGGTTCTCCCGTCGTGCCGCAACAAAAGGCCGAACCCGCCCATGGTTTGCGTGCGGGCATGCAAGTTTTTCACCCTAAATTTGGGGAGGGAAAGCTTTTAACGCTTGAAGGCTTAGGTGCTGACGCCAAAGCCCAAGTCAACTTCCCGCGTCATGGCACAAAGTGGTTGGCGTTGAGTGTGGCTAAGCTGACGCCGATTTAATCGTGATTATCAACATCCGCACCCAATGCGCATAAGCCCGCTCAGCAGACAAACAAATAGAACGCTCACAACGAAAGCTATTTGTCCTATTCATGACAAAGATTTTGTTGCAGTGTTATCTGTTATATTGAGGACATGACAAATAAAACACGTTAATCCTCAGGTGATGAAATGGACTTTCCCGGCGAAAAGCTAGTTATCAAACTTTGGGAAACACTGGCAGAGAAGGGGATCGGGTCATTGCTGTCGCCGTGGCAAGCTGGCCGTGAAGGCAGGGCAAGAAACGAGGTTCGTCAGCATGAAATCCTCATGTTGGCGCAAGCAGAAACGGATGCCGCTGACATCCGCTCCGGCAAAAAACAACTCCGTCCAGATGGCACGTTGCTGCTCACAAACGCGATGGGCATCCGTCCTCCCGCTAATGAGCGCATTGAGCCTACGTTAGCGTTTTCCACAGCTGTAGAGTACGGTAGCAGGGCTGCTGCGGCAGCAGCAGCTCGCGCAGAAATTAACTCAACGAAGGCCATCCTTTTTGCGGAAGAGCAACTTGCAACCGACGAGCAGGCTCCATCTGGCCGGAATGTAGACGAAGACTGGCTATTCGCATGGCGAGAGTACTCCGGCAAAGTTTCTACTGAGGATCTGCAACGGCTGTGGGGCAGTGTTTTAGCAGGTGAGGTGAAGGCACCTGGGACGTACTCTATTCGGACGCTGGAGTTTCTAAAGACGCTTTCCAAGGGTGAGGCGGAAATGATTAGCAAATTAGCGAGCTACGTCATAGACGGGCGCGTAGCTCGCGGCCAAAAGAAACACCTTGAATCCAATGGCCTGTCATTTTCGATTCTGCTAGAAATGCAAGACTTGGGGGTTGTCTCTGGAGTCGAGGGTCTAGGACTGAGTTCCACCTACAAGTCAATCATGGAAGGCAAATTCATCCGGGCGCTCATCTCGCACAGCAAGGCACTTATCGTGGAGCACGAGGATGCCTCGAAAACGCTTGTTTTCGAGATGTACCTGCTTACGACCATCGGTCGGCAGGTGCTCGGACTAGGCTCATTTGAGCCTGACATAGAGTACTTGCGCTTGGTTGGGAGGGAAATCGCTAAGAAGGGTTTCTCAGTCAAGCTTGCCGATTGGCGCGCCGTATCGGACACCGAGGGGCACTACTTCAATGAACAAGAAATCCCAGATGCCGCTCCTTCCACTGAGGCTTAACATGCTTCTCAGTTCGGACTAATCTCGGCCGGCTGCGAATGCCCAGTTATTTTTAGTTAGCGCCTTTAGTAAAAACTACGCCTTCTTCAAAGCCTCACACGCCATCAAAATACGCTCTGGCGTGGCGGGTGCGTCCATGAAGACGGGGGCTTTGTGGTTGGCGCTGGCGCTTACTGCATCGCGGATCGCGAAGTAAGCGGACAAGGCCAGCATCAAGGGTGGCTCGCCTACGGCTTTGCTTCTAAAGGGTGTGGATCTGACGTTTTGGCCATCAAACAAAGTCACGTTGAAATGCTC
The DNA here is from genome assembly GCA_013298945.1 of Polaromonas sp. GTDB lineage: Bacteria > Pseudomonadota > Gammaproteobacteria > Burkholderiales > Burkholderiaceae_C > Aalborgiella. The sequence goes on along the minus strand of JAAFJR010000007.1, from coordinate 115,091 downwards.
GGGCACATCGCTGGCGACAGGGATTTTGTAGGTGCTGGTGGCGTAGATGATTTCTCGGGCATTGTTATCGAAGCGATAAATTTCGATGCTCATCCAACGTAAATTTAAGCATGCAGCGCTTTTAAAATCTGCGCCTTAGCCATAGTATCTGCATAACCTGCGTTGATGCAGCGTAGCCTGAACTCTTTACTGGTGTTCACGTAGTAGCCAAAGTCGGGCTGCAGGCTCACATCTGCTGCAAGCGCATCTGGCAAGGTCAACGCACGTTTGCGTAAATCGCCTTCTCTGAAACGCTGCGCACCTGCAGGGGCTTTGTCTTCGTGGGCTGAGGCATCGATTGCCAGCACTTTGACTGCGCCTATCGCACGCGCCAAACGTACAGGCATGGGCACGACCAAGTCTGCATCGGCATATTGCATACCGCGAATCCGCACAGGGGTGAACATGCCTTCTATGGCGCTGCTGGTCTGAACGGCTAAACCAGCATGTCCGGCATTGAAAATAATAGGTTTGCGGCTGGCTTTTTCTATGGCGACAGCGGCAAATCGAATCGGCATTTTCTCTATGACTTGTTGCCCTGTTTGCGCCATGATTTGCTCTGTCACCTGCGCGGCAATGGGCGCACCGTCAAACTTGCCTTCGCCAAACATCGCCCAACGACCCACTTCAAGCAAGCCTAAATCTAGCGCTAAAGCTTCTAACTTGGCAGCCCGCAATCCGCTGGCGTAAAGAGCGCCTACCAAAGCGCCTGCAGAGCCACCGACGATCAAATCAGGCTTAAGCCCCAATTCCTCCAGCGCTTTGATCACGCCAATATGCACAAACCCTCGCGGCCCGCCTGAACTGAATACCCACGCCACGCGGGCAGGACGGTTCAAGATTGGGTCATAGCGTGGCGCTTGGCTGTCGTTGTGGTCAAAGTCCGCGCTGATGGTGCAAGCTGTCGACAGCAAACCGCTAGCAATGGCGAGCATAGTTAAAACATGTCTACGACTTGGATTATTTCCCATATGTTCTGTCATCAACATGTCATAAAAATCTCAGGCTATATTGCTAAAATAATAGCTAAAATAATAGCTAAATGATGAATTTAAAAGTCAGAATTCACATCATACTTACCTTAGTATTGGCTATGCAAGTAACCTTTGCTCGTGATTTCTCCCAAAATCGAGATGCGAATACCGAAGAGATGCCATCCACCCAAGTAACGCCTTTGCAAGCAGGTCGTCAAGCAATTGATGCAAAAGATTGGCAAACAGCTATTGTTCACTTTGAAAAGGCTGTATTGCTTGAGCCAACGAATGCTGATGGTTTTAATTTGCTTGCTTATAGCTTGCGAAAACAAGTGCCCCCCAATTTGCCAAAAGCCTTTGAAAACTACCGTATCGCGCTTAAACTAGACCCAAACCACAAAGGAGCCCACGAATATATTGGTGAAGCCTATTTAATGGTAAATCAACCAACTGAAGCTAAAAAACACTTGGCACTTTTAGCAGCAATATGTGGTAACGAAACTTGTGAAGAGTTTCAAGATTTAGCGCAAGCTATAGCAAATTATAAACATTGAATATAAAAATAATTTTAAGAAAATAGCAAACAATTATTTCTTAAGATACTCTAAGTCGCTATTTGTAGTTATAAAACTATCTTTAAAAGTAAAGTAAATAGAGGTGAAAAACATCGCCGCCATCAACAGCGCAGCGGGCAGCATGATGAAGGCCACAGCTGACTCAGATCCAGTGGACGCAGCCACCAAAGTCAAAATCAAGCCACCCAAACTAAACACAGCCAGCCACATGAAGAAAAAAACCACCATGGCTGTAAAATTTTTGACGCAAGCGACAAAGCTGAAAAACAAGGCTTTGATGGGTGATACATCGTGCCAATGTACCAAGGCTGGCGCATGCCAAAACATTAACGACAGCGGCAAATACAGCGCCATCGCGGCCCAAGTCGCCATTTGAAACTCAGAGGTGGCGATGATTTCTTTGGTCATCGCTTCACTCCCACGAGCGCCTAGGTAGAAGTTAGCAAACTGACCGCCATCAAACAGCGCAGAAACACCCAAAACGATTAGAAAACCGACGGCGTAAAGAGTGCCAAGCGTCAAAATTGCTTGCGTTTTCTTGGCACCCGCTCTAAAAGCCGTGAAAAGCACCGCAGGCATGGGAAATTTGCCTGAAACAGCGGTTTCCGTAGCCGCCATCAAGCCCACAGTCGCTGCTGGAAGCACCACCAAAGCCATCGCAGCACCTATGAAGGGCAGCTGTGACACCAATGAAATCAGCGCCATAAACATGAAAAACAAGCCACCCAATGCCAGCGGTTGTTTAAAAAACGTTTTGATGCCAGATTTGACCCACGCAATTCCCGTGCGAGCTGGTACGACGTTAAGTGAGATGTTTGTAGAAGGTAAATTTGAAGACATGAGGTTGGAATTTATAAAAATATTTTAAATTTTCAACTTATTTAGTTCAGTTGGTACGGATGCCAAACGCGCTGTTGCAGCACCCGCTCAAAATGCTCGGGGTCATGCGCTTTGAGCATACTGGCTTCGCGTGGCAGGTGGAAGTCCCACAGCCTAGAAATCCAAAACCGCAGCGCCGCAGCGCGTTGCATAGCGGGCAAAAGCTGTCGTTCTGCAGCAGTTAAAGGACGAATTTTTTCGTAAGATGCTATAAATTCAGAAGCATAACTGGCAATATATACGCCGGCTAGGGGCTTATTTCCGTGTATGGTGCACCAGTCATTCAGCGATACTGCTAAATCAAACAACCAAGTGTCGTTGCCCGCAAAGTAGAAGTCAAAAAAACCAGTTAACTTGCCTTCTTCAAACATCACATTGTCTCTAAACAAGTCCGCATGAATCGGGCCGCGTGGCAAGGCGGCGTAGGCGGAGCTTGCCGCAATGTGGTTTTGATACGCCAGCTCGCTGACAATCAAGTTGCGCTGCGCCTCGGTCAAAAACGGCAACACAACGGGCACAGTCTCGTTCCACCACGGCAGGCCGCGCAAATTAGGCTGCTGGCGCTCGTAATCTTTACCCGCCAAATGCATCTTCGCCAGCATCTCGCCCACTTGGGCGCAGTGCGCAGGCGTGGGCGCTAGCTCGCTTTTGCCGCGCAGTTTGTTCACCACACAAGCGGGTTTGCCTTGCAGGCTGTGCAAGATGTTGCCCACTGCATCGGCTGATGGGTCGGGCACAGGAATGCCTTTGGCGGCCAAATGCTTCATCAAATGCAGGTAATACGGCAATTGTTCAAAACTCAAGCGCTCAAAAACGGTTAGTACGTGCTCACTTACGTCAGAAGTCGCAAAATAGTTGGTGTTTTCAATGCCGCCAGAGCAGCCCTCAAGCTTGGTCAGTTGGCCCAGATCCAATTGGCGTAGTAATTCGCCGGCCTCTGAAGTGGAAATTTCGGTGTAAACAGCCATGGAAATGTTATTAAAGCGTACGTCAAGTAAGTGTGATTTGCCCCTAGATTGTAGGCAATGCACAATCTAGGTCTAAATTCAGTAAAAAATTGATCTTTCCATGACTAAAACCCTCCTTTTGGTAGACGGTTCCAGCTACCTCTACCGCGCTTTCCACGCCATGCCAGACTTGCGCGCCGTAGCCGGCGACCCCACCAGCCCAGCCACGGGCGCGATTCGCGGCATCGTCAACATGATGCAGGCGCTGCGCAAAGAGCAGCCTGCCGACTATGCCGTTTGTGTGTTCGACGCCAAAGGCCCCACCTTCCGCGACGAATGGTATCCCGCCTACAAAGCTACACGCAGCCCTATGCCCGACGATTTGCGCAGTCAGATCGAACCCGTGCACGAGGTTTGCCGCCTGATGGGCTGGCCAGTGCTAGTGGTGCCAGGGGTGGAGGCGGACGACGTGATTGGTACGCTGGCGGTCATGGCCGCGAATCAAGGTATTGAGGTCATCGTCTCAAGTGGAGACAAAGATTTGAGCCAGTTGGTCAACGAGCACATCACCATCATCGACACCATGAACGGCAAATGCCGCGATGTGGCTGGGGTGACTGCGGAATTCGGCGTACCACCCGCGCTGATGGTGGACTACCAAACCTTGGTGGGCGACACCGTGGACAATGTGCCCGGCGTCGCCAAAGTCGGCCCCAAAACGGCGGCCAAGTGGTTGATGGAATACGGCTCGCTGGATACGCTGATGGAAAAAGCGCACGAGATCAAAGGCGTGGCGGGTGAGAATTTACGTGCAGCCGTCGATTGGCTACCGCAAGGCCGCCGTCTTGTCACCATCAAGAAAGACTGCGATTTGAACGGCTACATTGATGGTTTACCTGCTATGGATAATATAGCTTACCAGGCAATAGATACGCCGGCTATGCTCGATTTTTATACTAAATTTGGTTTTAAAGGGCTGGTCCGAACTTTACAAACCAAATCGGATGAAGTTGATGCTGATAATGTTGCAAAAGGCGCTCCTAAAGCAAAGAAAACCTCGGCTTCAGAGCCGGGTTTGTTTGACGAACCCGCTGTGGATAACGCAAGTGTTGTCGGCATCGAACTGTCAGACCAACAACTGCCGCCGACCTCCAAAATTTCAACATTGGTCTATGAAACCGTGCTGACTTGGGAGATGTTTGACGCGTGGTTGGCAAAGCTCATGTCGGCAGATTTGGTTGCCATAGACACCGAAACAACCTCTTTGGACGAAATGCGAGCAGAGATCGTTGGCATCAGCCTGAGCGTCGCACCCGGTCAGGCGGCTTACATCCCAGTCGCGCACATCTACCCCGGCGCGGCCGAGCAGTTGCCACGCGACGCGGTGCTGGCCAAGCTCAAACCTTGGCTGGAAAGTCCAAAGCATAAAAAGCTCGGCCAACACATCAAATACGACCGACACGTTTTTGCCAACCACGGCATTGAAGTGCAAGGCTACGCACACGACACCATGCTGCAAAGCTATGTGCTGGAAGTGCACCAAAAGCATGGCTTGAGCAGCCTGGCAGAGCGTCATTTGGGACGCACCGGCATCAGCTTTGAAGATTTATGCGGCAAAGGCGCGAGCCAGATCTGCTTTGACCAAGTTGACATTGACAAAGCCGCCGAATATTCGTGCGAAGACGCCGACCAGACACTGGACGTGCACTTGGCGCTGTGGCCACAGCTTGAAAAAGACGACAAACTGCGCTTTATTTACCAGCTAGAAATCGACAGCAGCGAAGCCCTTTACCGCATCGAGCGCAACGGCGTGTTGATAGACGCGCCCATGCTCGCCACCCAAAGTCACGAGCTGGGGCAACGCATCATAGAGCTGGAAAACGAGGCATATGAAATTGCTGGGCAACCCTTCAACCTCAGCAGCCCGAAACAATTAGGCGAAATTTTCTTCGACAAGCTGGGTATGCCTGTCGTCAAAAAAACCGCAACTGGTGCAAGAAGTACCGACGAAGAAGTGCTGGAAAAGCTGGCCGAAGACTTCCCGCTACCCGCCAAAATTTTGGAGCATAGGGGCATTGCCAAACTCAAAGGCACGTACACCGACAAGCTGGCGCAGCTGGCCTTGCCTCGTACAGGCCGCGTCCACACCCACTACGCACAAGCCGTGGCGGTGACCGGGCGCTTGAGCAGCAACGACCCAAATTTGCAAAACATCCCGGTCAAAACAGCAGAAGGCCGCCGCGTGCGTGAAGCCTTTGTTGCCGCGCCAGGCAACGTCATCGCCAGTGCCGACTACTCACAAATCGAGCTGCGCATCATGGCGCATATCAGCGGTGATGCTTCCTTGCTCTTGGCTTTTCACGACGGCATGGACGTGCACCGCGCCACAGCCGCCGAGGTGTTTGGCGTGCAAACGCATGAAGTCTCCAGCGAACAGCGCCGATACGCTAAGGTCATCAATTTCGGTTTGATATACGGCATGAGCGCCTATGGCTTGGCGCGCAATTTGGGCATCGACAACACCGCAGCCAAAAACTACATAGATCGCTATTTCGCCCGCTACCCCGGCGTGAAGCACTACATGGACCACACCAAAGTCGAAGCCAAAGCCCAAGGCTATGTCGAAACCGTCTTTGGCCGTCGCCTCTACCTGCCCGAAATCAATTCCCCCAACGGCCCGCGCAGAGCCGGTGCAGAACGCGCCGCCATCAATGCGCCCATGCAGGGTACAGCGGCCGATTTGATCAAGCTCAGCATGGTCAAAGTGCAGCAGGTCTTGGACGCTGAAAAACGCGGCACAAAAATGATCATGCAGGTGCACGACGAGCTGGTGTTTGAGGTGCCTGAGAGCGAAATCGACTGGGTCAAACACGAAATCCCGCGTTTGATGGCGGGTGTGGCACAGCTCAAAGTACCGTTATTGGCGGAAGTGGGCGTGGGTGAGAATTGGGAAAAAGCACATTAAAAAGCAGGTGAAGCATGAACAGACGAGAACTTTTACTGGCCACGACTTTGTTGGCTGCTGGGGGAATGAGCATGGCTGATACGCCTAAAGTGCAATCTTTGGCTGAAGCTGTGCGCTGGTTGGACAAACTGGACAAAGCCAACAAGCTCACCATGACGGGTAAATGGCAAACTGTGGCAGTGCTAGAACACCTGTCGCAAAGCATTGAAATGAGCTTGGACGGCTTTCCGCAACCCAAGCCCGCGCTGTTTCAAAACACAGCAGGCAGCGCAGCATTCGCGTTTTTCAAATGGCGCGGCCAGATGAGCCACGGTCTAGATGAGCCTATTCCGGGTGCTGCTGCGCTGACCATGCAGGGCGACTGGAAACCTGCAGCCCAGCGCCTGCGTGCTGCCATCACCCGCTTCGATGGTCACACCGGCGCACTAAAACCGCATTTTGCCTATGGCAAGCTCAGCAAAAGCGACTTTGCCTTGGCGCATGCTTTTCATATAGCCAACCACCAAGACGAGTTTGTAATTGCCTAAATTACACCGTTTGCACCCTATCATTCGCCGTCCAGTGTATTGGACGGCGGCTGTGTTGGCAGTTGGCGTGTTTGCAGTTTTGACGCGGCACACCAATGTACCGCGCTCTTTGCTCTTGGGCTTCAACACAGGCGCATTTTTTTACGTGGCTTTTGCTTTTTTCATGATGTCGACCACCAATGTGAGAGACATCAAGCAGCGCGCCCTCCATCAACAAGAGGGTAAATGGTCGGCGCTGGCGCTCAGCATCGTGACGGCGATGGTGGTGTTGGTGGCTTTGTCGCTGGAGTTGCACGGTGCCAAAACCAAATCGGTCTGGGATGTGACGCTGGCGGGAAGCACCATTTTGCTGGCTTGGCTGTTTGTCGCGCTGGTGTTTGCGCAGGAATACGCCCATAGCTACTACATGGCGGGCCTGGGCCTGACTTTTCCGGGCGAACCTGAGCCCGATTACTGGGATGTCACCTACTTCTCACTGGTGCTGAACATGACGTGCCAAACCTCTGATGTGACCATCACCACCCGCCCCATGCGACGCCTGGTTATGCTGCACAGTGTGATTGCATTTTCCTTCAACGTCATCATCCTTGCCATCACGGTGAACGTGGTCGCGGGGCTTTTATAAGCCATTGAATTTTATGCGGCTATCAGTTGTGGTCTGGCATTGAGCAGTTTGAAAATGGTCGGAAGCATCGCTTCAGTTGCTTTACGACCCTCTTCAACAACATAAGGCATCGCTTCGGTATCAAAAAGCCCAATACGACGTTCTAATTTTGGTGAAATCCTCAAAAGACGCATGCCGCTTGATTGGGCGGCTTCTAATTTTGCATTCATCAAATTGTTCGTCATGGCGGATGTCACTTGCGCTAAAAGTCGTGAAGGCCCATTGATTAGCTGCGGCATAGGCGCATTGAAGCCCATCGCTATAACGGTATGCGCATCGCTGGCTGCACTGACGGGTAATGGATCAGATACAAATCCATCGATAACACGCCGCTCTTCGACGTGATGTGGTGCAAACATAAATGGCATGGCAATGCTAGCGCGTAGAGCGTCTATGATTCTTCCAGAGCGGATAACTATAGCGTCGCCACTAACAGCATCAGTTGCCGTGACACGCAGAGGCAAGCGCAAATCTTCGAGCTTAACTTCACCAAATGCGCGCTCTAGCCGATTTCGGATCAGCCGATCATCTCGCAATGAGAAATCTGCATCGAACTTACTCAGCTTTGGCCATAGCATTTGTGGAATAGCTCTCCAGCGATACTGACGCGTCACTTCGGATGTCCAAAGTGTGGTTGCGATTTTCAGTGCATCTGGTGTTGCATGACCCATAGAAATAAGTGCGCCGAACATAGCGCCAGCACTACACCCTACAATAAAATCTGGGGCTATTCCTTCACGCCAGAGCACTTCAGCAACACCTAAAGCTGCAATACTACGGACGCCGCCGCTGCCAAGGACTAATGCCAATTTTGGATGCGAGAAATCATGCATGCTTGCTCCTTAGAAAGTTTTTTTGGAAGAAGCTTTTAATGTATGAATGACGCTGTATCAAACGCATAATTGGGGATTGATTGATATGTATTTCATGTTGAATATTCTTTTCGTTCAAAAGAATTTCAGCGTGCACAATGTTCTCGTCGCTGCGATCAGGTGTGCAATAGAAGTGACAACGCTCCATGAGTGCGATCATGCGTTCATTGTGTGCCAATACATCACCGTGTAGCCATCTCAAACCATCTTGAAAAGCCGTCATTGTTAAAGCTTTCATACAGTGCTCGCCTAAGCCCATGTGCTGCCATTGATCATCAACCACGATCGCAAATTCTGCGCTATCTTGGGAGTCATTTGCGTCTATGACATAGCGGGCGTCAGCAATCACGTGTTCAATATCGTCGTTGCATTCGGTGATAACAAATGCAACATGTTTTTTGTGATCAACAATACTCATATAGTCAAGTCGATTTGCTGAAAAAGATTTGACTGCACCATGAAATCGAAACCATTTGCTGGCGTCTGACAGGCCTTCAAGCATCTGGCCTAATAGGCTGCTGTCTTGCGGCAAAATGGGTCGCAGCGTGATGCGTCTACCATTTTGCGATTGCCAGGTTTTAATCCGCGAAGCGGGGTAGAAATTTTCGGAGTATTCAGTTCTGCTGTTCATGGTGACAGCGTACCAAGCAATGACATTGCTACCTAGTTACTAAAGTCATTTCACAAAAGGTAATATTCACAAGTACACGCACACGCACATGCGCACTCACACGCAACGAATCAGTTACCTTTACTGAAGATTTGTTGCTGAAGCTCTTCAACCAATTGGTCAATTTTGACAGGCTTGTAGATCGCTCGAATACCGCTGTCTTGTGCGCGCTTGACGCGTTCTGGCGCAGTGTCGCCAGTGACCAATAATGCTGGAATATGTCGATTTAACTGCCTTCGTAGTTCGTTGACCAGTGTGATGCCATCTTCATTATTCCGAAGCCGAAAATCTGTGATGATGGCGTGCAAACCTTGCTGGTCTATTTCGAGCCGATGAGCTATTGCATGAGCCTGTTCAGCGCCATCTGCTACTTCTACATAAAGACCATAAGCCTGCAGCGCAATGGCTGTGCTTACACGTACATTTTCTTCATCATCGACAACTAAAATACGCAAACCTTTTATAGCAAGTAGTGTCGTTTTGTTAGCAATCTGCACATTATTCATTTCAATGTGTTTAGGAGGCTCAATTTTTGGCATACGTAGTTTGAATGTTGTTCCGTGATCTAAGTTTGATACTACGGTTAATGGCATAGCCATTAATTTTGATAAACGCCTAACGATGGCTAAACCCATGCCCAAGCCCATAGACCGATCACGCTCAAGATTCCCTAATTGATAAAACTCATCAAAAATGCGCGGCAATTCAACTGATGACATGCCAGGACCGGTGTCCCAGACTTCAACACTAATTTGCTGATGCTGCGTTCTCGCCACAACCACAACCCCCCCTTTCTGTGTGAACTTCAGTGCGTTATGCACCAAATTGCCCAACAAGCGTTCTAGCAGTGCGCTATCCGCTCGTACCCATTTGTTGCCAGGTCTAAAGCGTAGGCTTAAGCCTTTAGCCTCTGCTTGTTGGCCATAGTTGGTTTGTAGCAATCGAAAAACATGCCCTAAAGAAACAGGCGCTTCTTTGACTTCAACCACACCTGCGTCAAGCTTCGAGACATCAAGCATTGAGCTAAATGAGGTTTCAAGAGCATCCACACAATGCATTAAATTACGTCCAAGCTCCTCGTCAGGAGACCCTTCAAGCTTTCTTAAAATGGTTGAACCGAATAAACCTAATGAATGCAAGGGTTGGCGCAAATCATGGCTAGCGGATGCGAAAAAACGAGTTTTCTCTAAGCTAGCACGCTCTACAATTTTTACTTGCTCCGCCAGACGGTGTGCTAATGCTTCGTTTTCATATCGCGCCCTAAGCGCCTCATTCATTAAACGGTTTTGCTCTAAACCCAGTTGTAAATTAAGCGCCATGTATGCCAAAGCGCACAAACCTAAAAAGACATGAATGACATCACCTTGCCAAAGTAATGCGGTAGACAGGCCAGTAAGGACAGGAAGAACCAAACAAAAAACCGTTAACCGATAAGATGATACTGACCCCAGTCCACCAGAAACAATTCCCATCAGCACTAACACCATGATTGACGTTAAAGTGATGTCGCCATGCGGAAAAAAAAGCCAGGGTATCAAGCCCCAGAAAGTACTGGTCACCGCATTTCCATAACAATAGCCGCGTGCAGCTTGCTCAGGATTCCTTAGCTGACTGGGCGTTTTTGCATACTTCAGACTGGCCATCAGTCGAATTACCTGCCATATGTTCAACAGCAATAGCCAAACCAAAATACTTGGTTGTTTGGTTCTCCAATAGAAAAGTGCCGTGAAAGCGACGGCTAATAAATAGCCAGCGAAAAAAACAGAGCGACTGGTTGACAGCAGAGAATCAATCTGCTCTTTCAAAATACGCTTATCGAGCGATTCTGATTCCGTTGTAGCTTCAGAAGGGAAGATGGAAGTAGCAAATTCAGCGGACGTTGTCATCTAAACATACTGATTAAATGTGAGCGGGATCGAACATCCATAGCTAGCATGAGAGAAGAAACTGTATTCTTGACTGTGCCTAAAGCTAATTTACAGGAATTCGCAATTTCTTGGTTGCTCATTCCAGCTAGTACCAATTCTAAAACTTTAAGCTGCGTCGGATTAAGCGTATCAGTCAACGGAGAAACTAAGTTAGTGAGTCTTTTAGTATCTTCGTGATTTGTAATTTTTTGAGTAGGCTGAAAACCTACTAACAAGGCTTCAATCAAATGCAGGGTAGCATCTGCTGAAGCTGATTTAGGTACGAAGTCCAGAGCGCCCAGCGCTAAAGCTTGCCTAACGACAAACTCGTCCTCTGTAGCAGAAAAAATAGCAACACGTGCATTCGGAAATTTACTTAAAAAATACTTTAACCCTTGCAAACCTTGGCTATCTGGCAAATTCAAATCTAACAGTACCAGATCAATATTGGCGTGTAGATGATATGCATCGATTGCTTCGCTTAGATTGGCAGATTCTAGCCATTGAATGCTGATGCGGTTTGATATTTGCGCTAGCGCAATAAGACCCATGCGCAGCATGTGATGATCATCGATAAGCTGTATGGTGTAGCTGGCGCGTGACTCGATGCTCATATTAAACAAAAATAAAAATTCATTATCGAAAAGCAATCAACTTTTGCAAGTGACTAAAGTCACTTTTGTTGATCGCCCGGATTATTTACTATGTTTACTTACTTTAAGGATGTCAGTATGACAGAAATCAACCAATTTAGATTCTCCATTGAATCACGTCACCCCAAGATTTTGAATGCCTACGATGCTTCTTTGCATAGGTATAAGCAGGACTATATATTGCCATCGCAATGGAATTTAAAGCTATCTTTCGAAATTGAAGACAATTTGCGGCGCCTTAAAAACGAGTTGAGGGTTTTGAAAAATTCGCTTCCTCCAGCTGAAGACGAAAGACCAGGTCGCCATAGCAGGCCAGATATTGAAGTCGAAGCCGTCATTGAGCAAGAAATTCAAGAAAAGCAAAATCGTATTGACGCGTTACAACTTACGATAAATGCACATGATTTTTGGTTTCGCATAGAAAAAATTGGTCTAACTGTTAATCATGCAGACGGAACACAATCAGTCAGTGTGACCTCTACCCAAGACTCCACGATCAATGCCTTGAGCTGCATTGTTCAACTGAAGCAAGAGGGTAAATACAGATTAACGTCATTTGTAAAAAGAAAAAATAACGCTGCTATTGCACCAACGCAATTGTCGAAACCAATGACGTTGAAAGATATTTTGATTTGCACGATTGGAGATTCATATGCAAGTGGCGAGGGGAATCCTGATGAGTCTTTAACGCCGACCAGCGCGATACGAGATTATGCAGACATGTTGCCTTTGACGACTCTGTTAGCAATTCGGGATGATTTTGAATACACTCCAGAATTGGAATTGGCCGTTTGGCAAGAGCCATTAGCGCATCGTTCATATATATCTGCACCTACGTTGGCGGCAGAACAAATAAATGGGGCTTATTCAGATTTGCAAATTGTGAGCACGCATGTCTCTTTTGCTCGCTCAGGAGCGGGCATGCAACGCGGATTGCTTGCTCCAAATTTGCACAATATCGACCCTAGAAATGGTCAGCCGTGGTTAGTTGGGTCGAATTTTCATCCCAGATTTAAACGCAGAAATAGACGTTTGCTAGGTGGCTGGATTGGTGACAATCAGTCGGTTGTCGAAACTGACGAGTTTAGTTATTTGGATGACTTAACTCAAAAAGGGCAGATGGATGAGATGCAAGCTGCGCTGGGAAATCGCCGAGCAGATTTTTTAGTCGTTTCTATCGGCGGGAATGACTCTGGCTGGATCCCGGGTTTCATCGACATCATCACCCCGTTTAACGGTATTACAGCGTCGCATGTCTTTACAAAAGTTAGCAACTTCATCGAAAACAACATTGAAGATCACATACTCGCTCTGAATGAACGAATCAGCTTGATGCCACTGCAACCTCGCTATGTTTTACTAATGCTTTATCCCAATGGATTTTTTGGTGCAGGCGCGGCAGATAATCCGCAAACCAAACGTAACTGTGGTATTTTCGATGCAGTTAATCTAGTGCCAGATTTGCTGCCAACGGGTGCGAATGACTCTATGCTCGGCATAGATATCGAAGAAGCGGAAATCATCAAAAAATTGGCGATATTGTTAAACGCCAAACTACGCGAAAGCGCTACAAATCAAAATACGCGTAATAAGCTTATAAATAGGCTCAGCACGACGAATCAGCGTCATTTTGAGTGGCACGTCGTTGACAACATTGATCGGGATTTTGAAATTCACGGCTATTGCTCAGATCACCCATGGTTTGTCGGCGCAGGCGAATCCTTTCTCAAACAAGGTGATTGGTATGGTTTGCTGCATCCAAACTCCACAGGACAACTGGCCTACGCGAAAAGAATCGCTGAAAAAATGAGCGCAATTCTCAAAAACCATTTAGAAGATTTTCGCCCCAAAGAATTCCATCATTTCGACCCCACCGCTGGTGGTACAACGCATCGTTCTGCAACCGAGAGAGATGGAAGCGCGTAGAATTTTGGCTTAACAACGCACCCGTTCGCGCAGATGGCCACTATGCCAAATATTGACCGCGTAGTGGCGGGGCTGTTGCTGCCCTACTGAAATTACCCCACTGAACGCGAAAGGTTGCCATGCATATCCTCTCTACAAGCTGCGCACGGTTGTTTCTTTTGGTGTTTTTTGCGACAACCGCCGCAGCACAAACACCGCGTTTTGAAGTCGTCGCCAAAGGCCTAGAGCACCCGTGGGCCGTCGCTTTCATGGGCGATGGTCGGATGCTGGTGACGGAAAGACCAGGCCGCCTGCGGGTGGTGGCCGCCAATGGCACGCTGGGCGAGCCGGTGCAAGGCTTGCCAGCTATCGACGTGCGCGGGCAGGGTGGCTTGCTGGATGTGGTGGTGGATTCGGCTTTTCGCCAAAACCGCACGCTGTATTTCTGCTTTTCAGAACCTGCGCCTTCCGGCCAATCTGGTAATAGCACGGCGCTGGCACGTGCCAAACTCAGCGTCGATGTGCGTCATCTGGAGTCAGTGCAGATTATTTTTAGGCAACTCCCCAAATTCAGCAGCAGCGCCCATTTTGGCTGCCGCATTGTCGAAGCGCTAAAAAACGGCCAACCCGATGGCACACTGTTTTTGACGCTGGGAGACCGTTTCAGCCGCATGCAGGACGCGCAGATGCTGGACAACCATCACGGCAAAGTGGTGCGCATCGGCAAAGACGGCAGCGTGCCCAAAGACAACCCTTTCGTCAATACGGCTGGTGCCAAACCAGAGATCTGGAGCTACGGTCATCGCAACTCGCAGGGCGCAGCGCTAGCTCCCAACGGGACACTGTGGACGCACGAGCACGGCCCGCAGGGCGGCGACGAAATCAACCAACCGCAAGCCGGCAAAAACTACGGCTGGCCGGTTATCTCCTACGGTGAAAACTATGGCGGCGGCAAGATTGGTGATGGCATCACCTCGAAACCCGGCTTAGAGCAGCCGCTTCATTACTGGACGCCGTCCATTGCACCGTCTGGCATGGCGTTTGTGACCACAGACACCTACGGCAGCGACTGGCGCGGCAACCTCCTGGTCGGCTCGCTCAAGTTTGGCTACTTGAACCGCATCGTGCTTGACGGCAACAAAGTGGTGCGCGAGGAAAAACTGCTAGCCGATTTAAACCAACGCATCCGCGACGTGAGGCAAAGTCCTGATGGTTGGATCTATGTTTTAACCGACGCCAACAACGGCCAACTCATCCGTTTATTATCAACAAAATAACCTTAAAATATGCATATAGCCAGCGTATTTATTGAATTAGCAGCTATAAAAATTATAGTAATTCAGAGGTGGTCACAAACTGTGACCACCTCGCTAAACTCAAATTTTCAAAGTCCTTGCCCTTTACATTTACTGAATATGGAGCAGTAGCCATTGCAAACGTATTGGCATCACCGCAAGCGGTTGAAATGGGTATTTATGTCGTACGCGCTTTTGTGCGCCTGCGTGACGCTACAGGCTTGCACCAAGATTTAGCCAATCGCCTTGCTGAACTGGAAGAAAAAACAGCCGTCTTAGACGTGCGGCACGATAATTTCAGCCAAACCACACGCGCACAGCTCAAGCAGGTATTCGATGCGCTAAAAGCATTAACGATACCGCCTGAACCAGTCAAACGGCCAATTGGTTTTGTGGAATTGGAAGATAAGTCCAAAAAATAACATTAAATCGGCCATAGCCGGCGTGTTTATTGCCTAAGTAGCTATAAAAATTATAGTAAATTTAAGCTAATTTAGCCCGTCGCTTAGGCTTCACCGCATCCGCAGGCAGCAAACTCGTCATCCGTTTATGCAGATCGAAGTGGAAGGCGACGCGTTCGGCGTCGGATTTGTAGATCCAATTACGCGGGCCAATACACTTTTCGCAATGGAATTAAGCGTTGCATATCGAGATCCATTTTTTCGTAATGTTCAAGTAGTGCCTTTACCAAATCATCTAAATCCATCAGCGTGACCGGGATGCGGGCGCGCTCAGCTTCGTAGCGCGCATCTTTGGTAAAGCCACCCGTGCTAACGTACAGACCTTTGTCGTTCTCATGCCGTCCGCCCAAAAAGCTACGAATATCCTGTGAACTCATGGCCGCTGTACGGTGCTTTACCTCCACGACAATTCGCGGGTCTTCGAAGCCCAAACCGTCAGGCGATGCAACAATGTCTTTGCCTCGATCAGATCCACTTGGCGAAATACGTGTTTTATAACCCATTGCACGCAATAGGCCAGCGACCAACTCCTGCATTTCCTGCCAATCAAGCTGGTTAACCTTATCTTTTGTGAACTCCAATCCCTTGGCCTGAATATCCTTGTATAAGTCATCAACCAAGATATCTCCGGCAACGTCCGTCAGGCTAATTGAGTCATTTTTCAAGTCAGTGTTTTGACTTGTTTTTCTCTCGGTTTGACGCCCAGCAAGTAAGCACTGTATTTCATCAGCCACTTCGGGCGGTATCACAAATAGGGTAGAAATGGAACCTAAACTATTACGAGCGCTGACTGACAAGGAATCGCGTGAGACCTGCCCATGCCACTGCACGCGCCGAATGTTGGGTTGCTCTGACGACAGCTGAAGCGCGAACTCATAATCATTTCGTACATTGCCAACGAGATAAATACGTTCACTTCGGTCATAGGTGACCACGGAATCGCCAACCTTGATCTCACGTACAAACCTAAACGCCTGGCCAGCAGATGCAATCATTTGGCCTTTTTTGGACGATGGGTAAGCATTTGAGACTGCTCTATAAAAGTCTTCACGCGATTGGAGCGTACTCAAATCACCTAAATCCTGCCAACCAATACTCACCCGAGAGCCTTCCTTAAATGCCTCAAACATGAAGCCTGCCTCACCTGCGCGAACCATCCACATCGTGATATTCGTCATGTTGTTATCCTTTGGGTGTTAATTTGACGCAGAAAGCGCACTCGATTTGATTTCGTTCCAAGACAAAGGCATCAGGGTTCGCTATCACGATTTATTTGTGGTTTGTTAGTAAGACCTTACTGCATCGTCCACCCATGGCTAACAATCAGCGACTGCCCCGTCAACGCATTACTAGGAAACGCTGCAAACATCAGCGCCACTTCGGCCACGTCTTGCACGGTGGTGAACTCGCCGTCCACGGTGTCTTTCAGCATGATGTTTTTGATGACTTCCTGCTCAGTAATGCCAAATTTAGCGGCTTGCTCAGGGATTTGCTTGTCCACCAGCGGGGTGCGGACAAAGCCAGGGCAGATCACGTTGGAGCGCACGCCGTGGGCAGCGCCTTCTTTTGCCACGACTTTGGACAAACCCATCAGCCCGTGCTTGGCTGTGACGTAGGGCGCTTTCAGCATCGACGCCACGTGCGAATGCACCGAGCCCATGTAAATCACGCTGCCGCCGCGTTTGCCAGCATACATGTGCGGCAGGCAAGCTTTGGTGGTTAAAAACGCGCCGTCTAGGTGAATAGCCAGCATTTTGCGCCACTCGGCCAAGCTGAATTCCTCAACAGGATGGACGATTTGGATGCCCGCGTTGCTGACCAAAATATCCACAGTGCCCCAAGCGGCCACCACGGCAGCGACGCCAGCATTCACTTGTTCTTCGTCCGTCACGTCCATCGCCACGCCCATGGCCTGCAAGCCTAGCGCGCGCATTTCGGCGGCTGCCGCTTCGGCGGCGGCTTGGTTCATGTCCGCAATCGCCACTTTGGCACCTTCTTTGGCGTAGGTCAGAGCGATTTCTTTGCCGATGCCGCTGGCAGCGCCTGTGACGATGGCGATTTTGTCTTGTAATTTCATGGGGAATCTCTTTTCAAAACGATAAATGGAGGTGGATAAATTGCGCTTACCCTCACTTTAGCGCATTGGGATTGAAGTTTGCTGACCCGTTACTGATTCGGGTTTGTTTGATAAGATGCTTTGATGCAGCTTTCTTCACACTTTTGGTCAGATTTAACGACCCGCCAGTTTGCTCAATTGGCAGCTAGCCCCAACATCGCACAGGTCGTTGCGGTGCTACCAGTAGCCGCTACCGAGCAGCACGGCCCGCATTTACCAGTCAGCGTGGATACGGCTTTGGTGGATGGCGTGGTGAGCGCATCTTTGCCGCATTTACCAGCCGATTTACCTGTTTTGTTTTTGCCGACACAAGCTATTGGTAAAAGCAACGAGCACATTCGTTTTCCGGGCACGCTCACTTTGTCAGCGCAAACGGTGATAAGCCTTTGGATGGATATTGGCCGCAGTGTGGCACGCAGTGGCATCAAAAAAATGCTGATTTTGAACAGCCACGGTGGCCAAGCCAGCATCATGGACATCGTGGCGCGTGATTTGAGGACGGAGTGTGATTTGATTGTTTACTCCGCCAATTGGTACAACCTGCCTTTGGGTGACGCGGTGATGGGGCTTTTTCCCGCTGAAGAGCATCGCTTTGGCATCCATGCTGGCGATATTGAAACCTCGATGATGCTGGCGTTGGCAGAAACGTCGGGCGTCAAAGGCATTAACATGACACAGGCGCAGAATTTTGCCTCAACATCCGCCGACCGCGCTGCAAAATACGCGGTCCTGGGCAACGGCACCAGTGCCAAACTAGGCTGGCAAATGCAAGACTACAACCCCCAAGGCGCGGCAGGCAACGCGGCAGCAGCCACAGTAGCCAAAGGCCATGCGCTCATCAACGCGGCAGGTTTGCAACTGGCGAACTTACTCATAGAAGTCAGCGATTTGCCGCTATCAACCTTGAAGTCCGCCCCAGAATTTCCGAAGTAATTTTTAAACCCTGCACACAAATCAGCTTGTCATATTTCTAGTGGAGACCTTGTATGGACCATCTCAGCGGCCTTGACGCCACCTTTCTCTACCTAGAAACGCCCGAGCAGCCCATGCATGTGGGCGGTTTGAATGTGTTTGAGTTGCCAGCCGGTTACGTGGGCGATTTTGTGGACGACCTGCGCGCCCATATCACCCAGCGCATGCATTTAGCACCGGTTTTCAGACGCAAACTGGTGAATATGCCGTTTGAACTGGCGAATCCGATTTGGGCGCTGGACGACGACATGGACATGGAGTACCACATTCGCAGCACCGTGTTGCCCAAGCCAGGCACGCGCGCGCAGCTTGATAAATTGGTGGGCAGGTTGCATTCCAGCCTGTTGGACCGCAGCCGTCCGCTGTGGGAGTTTTATGTGATCGAAGGCCTGGCATTGCCAGCAGGTGCACCTGAAGGCACGCGACATGTCGCTTTTTATTCCAAAGTTCACCACGCCGCGCTCGATGGTGCGGCGGGTGTGGCTTTGGCCACCGCTATCATGGACGTGACGCCCGTTCCCCGCGCCGTTCGCCCCGCGACCAACCGCCGCGCGATGACGACTGACAACTTTGGCATCGCCGAGCTGGCGGTCGCGGGCATCAAAAACACCGCTGTGCAAAGCGCCAAACTGGCTAAGAACTTGCCCGGCTTGGCGCGCGCCGCTTACAGCATGCTGCGTCCGCCTAAAAGCGAAGAGCCCACGTTGGGTGTCGCAGGTTTAGAGTTGGTGGATAGCCCGCAAAAAAACCGCTGGTTTGCCCCCAAAACCCCTATCAACGTCAGCATTACCAACCAGCGCAGCTTTTCCAGCCTGTCGTTTCCCTTAGCCGGCATCAAACACATAGCCAAAGGCAATGGCGTGACGCTGAACGATGTGGTCATGGGCATTTGCTCAGGTGCGCTGCGTAGGTATTTGGCTGATTTGCATTGCACGCCCGAGCATGCGCTGCTCGCCGCTGTGCCCGTCAGCCTTCGCGAAGCGGGCAACACGGAGATGAACACCCAAGCTTCGATGATGCGCATCAGCTTAGCCAGCACTATCGCCGACCCCCAAGCCCGCTTGCTGGCCATCAAGCAAGCCAGCAAAGCCGCCAAAGCCGCGTCTGCCCATATGAACGCTGTTATGCCGACCGATTTTCCATCCTTGGGCGTGCCGTGGATTTTGAGCGGTTTGGCTGCCCTGTTTGGTCGCTCCAAATTGGCCAACAACATGGCGCCACTGGCTAATTTGGCCATTTCCAATGTGCCCGGTCCAAACATGGCGCTGTATTTGGCGGGTGCAAAAATGCTCACCTACTACCCCGTTTCCATCGTCACCCACAGTTTGGCGCTGAATGTGACGGTGCAAAGCTACAACGGCTCGTTGGATTTTGGCCTCATTGCTTGTCGTAAAGCCATGCCCGATTTGCCGGAATTGGCCAAGTACATGCAAAAAACGTTTGATGAGATGCTGGCTTTTACCCCCGTAACTGCGCCAGCTGCGACCCCAGCAATCGCTCCAGTTGCTGAAACCAAGCCCGTCGCTAAACCTGCGGCTAAGAAAGTGTCTGCAAAGAAAGTAGTTGCCAAGAAAGTAGTAGTCAAGAAAGCAGTTGTGAAGAAAGCCCCCACGAAGACGGCGGGGGCTAAAAAGGCGGTCAAATGATGCGTCGTATGATGAGCAAACCATGCCACTCATCCGTCTCAACCCCACCACCAGCTACCCACTTCATAGCGTAGCCGCCACTCGTCGCATCGAACAGTCCGCTGCAGCACAGCTGGCCCCGCACACCTTGATGCAACGCGCCGGTTTAGCAGTTGCCCGTTTGGCCTGTGCGCTCGCTCCAAACGCACAGACTATTTGGCTGGCTTGCGGTCCGGGTAACAATGGCGGTGATGGCTTGGAAGCGGCCATGCATTTGAAATTGTGGGGACGTAACCCCGTGGTGACTTGGCTGGGCGACGAAACCCGCTGCCCGCCGGACGCGCTGCTCTCGCTGCACCGAGCACGCCAAGCCGGCGTCACTTTTGTCACTGATCCACCGGCTGAATACGACTTCGCCATCGATGCCCTCTTAGGTATTGGGCAAAGCAAGCCCGTCACCGGCAAGCTTGCGGATTGGCTGCACCACATGCAAGCTACCTCGCCCGCCATACTCTGTGTCGATGTTCCTAGCGGCTTAGATGCGGATAGGGGAAAGTACGTCGAATCTGAAATTGCTATTAATAACATAGCTAATCAGGCAATAAATACGCCGGCTAAGTGCTTAAATACCCCTGCTTTTTGCCTTTCTTTACTCACTTTGAAACCTGGCCTGTTCACCGCCTACGGTAAAGACGCAGCGGGTGAGATTTGGTTTGACGATTTAGACATGGATTCTAAAAACGGCGCATCCGAGCCTCCTTGCGCTTGGCTCTTAGGCGCAGACCACACCAACTTGCCAGCACGCATGCACGCCAGCCACAAAGGCAGCTTTGGCGATGTGGCTGTGGTGGGCGGCGCTGCGGGTATGACGGGTGCTGCCCTTTTGGCGGGCAGAGCGGCTTTGCATGCGGGGGCAGGGCGGGTTTTTGTGGCTTTGTTGGATGCTGGCAATTCAAGCCAAGCATTAGCGGTAGACCTCCTTCAACCAGAGCTAATGTTCAGGTCGATTGAAACACTGCCATTGCGCGAGCAAACGGTTGTTTGCGGCTGTGGTGGTGGCGACGCAGTGCGTCATGTGTTACCGCAAGTTCTGTCGCAAGCGCCGCGCTTGGTGCTGGATGCGGATGCTCTGAATGCGATATCTGCAGACACTTCGTTGCAAACTTTGCTGATTGCCCGCTCAAAGCGCAGTTTTTCTACCATTTTGACCCCGCACCCCTTGGAGGCAGCACGTTTGTTGAGCATCTCTACGGCGCAAGTGCAGGCCGACCGCTTGGTTGCCGCACAAACGCTGGCAGATCGCTTTGGCTGCGTTGTTGTCCTCAAAGGCGCAGGGAGCGTCATCGCCGCCCCAGGTGTGACATCGTGCATCAACGCCAGTGGCAATGCCAAATTGGCCACCGCGGGCACGGGGGATGTGCTGGCTGGCATGGTGGGCGCGATGCTGGCAGCGGGTGACAATGCATTTTCAGCCGCGTGTATTGCTACCTATCGCCATGGCGCTGCGGCAGATCAGTGGCCTGTAGACCGAGCTTTGACGGCCAACGCGCTGGCGCAGCGCATTTAACTGGCATTTAGCCAAAATACGCCACGTCTACCCCGCATAATTAGGGGCTTGACACAGGGCGTATAGTTTTAAAAAGCAGCTCATTAATCACATTTCTACTTATTTATGACCCTGATTTACATCATTTTGGCCACTTTAGCCGCCGGTATTGGCAGCGTTTGGGTGGCTGCCGCCCTCAGTTTTGGCGCTTTTGGCCGTTATACCCAGCACATGCTCAGCTTGGCCGCTGGGGCGCTGCTCGCCACCGCTTTTATGCATTTGCTGCCAGAGGCGTTTGAGACGCAAGCTGGCGCTAAGGAGCTGTTTGTTACTCTGCTTGCGGGGCTGATATTCTTCTTTTTGCTCGACAAAGCCGAGCTGTGGCACCATGGGCATGAACACCACCATGACCTCGCAGACGCTACGCAACTCGCTATCTTGCCTTTTTCGCCCCTCATTTCACACAGTGCCAGTGATTGCACTGTGCACCCAGAGCACAGCAATGGCCATGCAGGGCACAGCCATATTCCGCAGCCAGGTAGCTGGGCTTTGCTCACTGGCGACAGCGTGCACTGTTTTGGTGATGGTGTGCTGATAGCCTCTGCATTCATGGCAGACACCCGTTTGGGCTGGGTGGCCGCACTGGCTGTGCTGGCGCACGAAATTCCGCACCACATGGGCGATTTGGTGGTGCTGAACCAAAGCAGCGGTAACAAACACATCGCCTTAGTCAAAGTCTCGCTCGCAGGTGCTGTTACCGCCATTGGCGGCCTGGCGGGCTACTGGCTGGTTAATCAGCTGCAAGACTACTTGCCATATTTTTTAGTTATGGTAAGCAGCAGCTTCATTTATGTGGCTTTGGCAGATTTGATTCCCCAGCTACAAAAACGCCTCAGTTTCAAGCAAACTGCTGCGCAAATCTTTTGGTTGGCTGCAGGAATAGCCATGGTCACGATGGCTAGTGGTTTATCGCACGGGCATTGAATTTTTTAAATTGCTATAAATAATGCAGCTTAAAAGTTAATAAAGACGATGGCTGCAGTGTTGTTAGTATGTATTTACAGTGGATAAGTGCATTATTTTTAGCGCCTAAACCTTTAGGAAGCGTATGAAATGCTAAATCCGTAATTTATTAGTCGATATCCGCCTTTTGAGTCGTTATTCCGCGACTAAGAAGGAATAAATCACGATATTCACAATTTTGCATACACTTTATACAAAATAGGAGTGACAACAATTTATTATTACGTATGATTCGCGCAATATACAAGAAAACGCTATTTGCTTATATTGATGATAAGGATAAGTAGGTAGCAATATTCAACTAAAGAGTCAAAGACATGATCGGTTACAACATTCTTCCTATTGGTTTTTCGAATTATGAAAAATCAACGATCGAAACTTTCTTCCGCTTGGCGGGAAGACGCGCGCCGCATTGGGCTTTGACAACGCGTTCTAGTGAAGCGCGTGTGGTGCTTTTTAATGCCACGTCAGAGCATGACTTAGCAAGCTTTCGATCGCTGGTTGCGACATGGCAAAAAGTCATCATTGTTGGTAACTCAGATTTTGGCACCGGCTGGCCCGTGTTGCCGCGTCCCATCAAGTTAACGGCAATATTGGCTTTGCTTGACAATGTTGCCAATGTTACCAATGTTGAAGCCAGCGATATACGGAAGTCTCCTCAGTCTTACCCAGCGACTTCTATAGACAACCCAACGATGACAGACGTGTTTGCCGGTATCACCACCGAGGTTACTCCAAGTGTCGTTGCGCCTGTTGTTGTTACGAAACGCGTTGTATCATCAATTGGTGTTATAAAACCAGCACCATCTCTTATCAGTGCACAATCAATCAATGCAATCGAGCAAACAGAATCGCTCAAACAAGCATCTGTGCCTTTGAATGAAGCACCTAGTTTCTTTGCGAGCAACTCCAAGGTTGATAAATTGGCCGAACCAGAACGACTCGTCAGTCGTGTCTTATTGGTCGATGACAGCGACATCGCATTGAAATATATGCAAAATCGCCTGCGTCACTTTAACTATGAATGCGACATGGTGCACAGCGGAGAAGAAGCTTTGGCCATGGTCGCGACTCACGCCTATCAGTTTGTATTTTTGGATGTCATGATGGCGGGCTTGGACGGTTATCAAACCTGTAAAGCCATCAAAAACAACAAAGCGCGCCGTGGCCCAGCGCCTGTGGTTGTGATGCTAACCAGCAAGGGCGGAACCATTGACAAAATTCGGGGCAGCATGGCAGGCTGCGATGCTTATTTGACCAAACCTCTGAACGACAAAAAGTTGGGTGTTGTTTTGGCTAAGCATGATGATTCAACCGTAGCTCAGCGCTGGGAGGCTTCCAACCCTAGACAACCATTGGTAGACACGCATTCCCCGCGAAATCGATTGGTAAAATAGTAGAGACCAAATAGACAGAAATTATGTTGTGTCGCTAAGGCGCAACTTACTCATTTTTTAACATAGAAATTCGCATGAAAAAAATATTGATCGTTGAAGACTCCCCCGTGGATAGCAAAAATTTACAGCGTATTTTGCTAGACGCTGGCTATGGTGTATCTATGGCTTTTACGGGCTTGGAGGCACTTGAAAAAGTCAAAACTGACAAACCAGATTTGATTTTGATGGACGTCAATATGCCTGATTTAGACGGCTTTGCAACCGCACGTAAACTGAGTCAGTCGCCTGATACTAAAGTAATACCTGTAGTATTTGTAACAAGTAAAGATCAAAAAGTTGACCGTGTTTTTGCACAAATGTTGGGTGCTAAGGGTTATGTTACAAAACCATATTCTGCTGAACAAATTTTAGCTTTGCTGTAAGAGCTATAAGTTAATTTATTTCACTAGTTGTTTTTGTGTTTTTATGAGCGCTCAGGTTTTAACAGGTCAAGTCATCGCCTGTGGTGGATGGTCCCTTGTGCTGAATATGGAGTGGGCTAATACAATTGTTGATAACTTTGAATTGGTGAAAATTCCACGCGCTCCAAATTGGTTAATTGGTGCTGTGAATATAGATGGCAATATTGTGCCCGTGGTTGACCTCTCTATTTATTTTGTTCCGAATGCTGCGCCAATGCAGATTGACCGACATCATCGAATTTTGGTTGGTGGAAAACGCGAAGAGAGTGCTGAAGGTGCTTCAGGTGATGACAGTGTTTTTGCTATTTTGTTTAATGGCTTGCCCATGCAAATTGAATACACACGGGAAGCTATCGATGCATTGGTCATTATTCCCGACAGATTGCGCGAGTTGTGCTTGGGTATGGCTCGTAATAACGCAACAAGTAACTCAAATAAAACGCATTTTGAGATGAATGCAGATAGATTCATTGAATTTTTATCTCTCAGTTTGATGTAGTTTGAAGTGTTCCAATTCAGTTGAATTGAACTGTAAATTGATTTTTTAGGAAAATTATGCTTAACACGATTCGCGCAAAATTGATCGCCTTGGTGCTTTTGGCACTTGTTGTCGCTGGAACGCTTGGTGCAATTGCGCTGTATGACATTCGCAAACTAGAGCAAGCCGTGACCCGAGCAGCTGGCTATGGACTGGCTGCTCAAAATGCTGGTTTGACAGACATGTTTCACGATAATATGCGTGGTGTGGTTGAGATGTATGTCGGTGCAGCTAAAGACAAAAGTCCTGAGCGTCTTACTGAGGCGGCTAAAGACATTGCGGATAATGCAAAACAGATCCGCACCATGTCTCGCTCAAACTTGAACTCACCCGTTTTGAATGAAAACACCAAAGAGTTGTTATCAAAATTGGTGCCAGTGTTTGATGATTACGCCAAAGCCGCAGAAAAAATTGCTGCAAGTAATGGCACCGATTTGGTTGAACTAGAGACCAACCGAGCAGAATTTACCAAAAAGTACCAAGCACTACAAGACCAGCAAGATATTTCTAATGCAAATTTGGAAGCTGAATTGGAGAAAGCGAAAGTACTTGCGGCAGAGGATGTGCAGCAATCGTATATATCTATTTCAAGTGCGATTGTTGCAGGTTTGTTGGCGTTGATCTTGATGGCTTATTTGATCTATACATCTATAACCAAGAACTTGTCAAAACTAGAGGACACCGTTCAAAAAGTAAATGCAGGCGATGGCTCAGCGCGGACAGCGCTGACTTCAAAAGATGAATTAGGTCATTTGGGTCGCAGCTTTGATACTTTGTTAGATGAGCGTTTTGCTACGCTGGAAGCTAAAACGCGTGAAAACGATAACATTAATAACTCAGCTATTAATTTGCTGCAATCTGTTTACTCGTTGTCTGAAAAAGATTTGACGGCACGCGCATCTGTCAGTGACGATATCGTGGGAACTATTGCATCGTCTGTTAACCAGTTTGCTGACGAAACCGGACGTACTTTGGCTGAAGTTCAGCAAATTGCAAATCAAGTGCGTGGTGCTGCTGAAGCGACTCAGCAGCAAGGCTTGCTAGTACAGACCGGTGCGGAACGCGATCGCGCTTTGCTGGATTCTATGGGTGTAACCTTGGGTACGGCTACCCGCCAAATGAATGAAGTTGCGCAATTGTCATCTGCTTCAAGTACGGTGGCCGCTCGTACGGCTGACGCTACCAAAGCTGCGCAAGCAGCGGTAGAGGGCACCATGCGCGGTATGGATTCTTTGCGTGAGATTATTTCTGAGACAGAAAAACGATTCAAACGCTTGGGGGAGCGTTCACAAGAGATTTCAACCGCGGTGGCTCTGGTTAACACCATTTCTGAGCGCACACACGTTCTGTCGCTCAACGCTTCCATGCAAGCGGCAACGGCCGGTGAAGCCGGTCGCGGCTTTGCTGTGGTTGCACAAGAGGTACAGCGTTTGTCTGACAGTTCGCGCCAAGCAACGGGTGAAATTGCCCAGTTGGTGAGCAACATTCAGTCTGAAACCAATGAAACTTTGGTCACCATGAATCGTTTGATTTCAGACGTTGTAGCTCAAACTGAATTGGCTCGACGTGCTGGTCAGGAGATGACCCAAACGCAATCGGCTACCTCTGAACTTGTTAGCTTGGTTCAAAGAATTGCGACTTTCTCTGTACAACAGCAGGAGATTGCGCAAGCGCTGCAAAATAACGTGCAAGGGATGAACAACGGTGCAACTCAAACTAACACCGCCATTGAACAGCAAACCAATGCGACCAATACTTTGGTGCAGTTTGCGAAACGCTTGAACGACTCTGTGAGTCAGTTCAAGGTTGCTTAAATCTTGCCGACGAATTGATCGGCTGACATGGTTACTGACATGATAGAGCTCCTGCACGATGAGTTTGTGCAGGAAGTACCCGCCACACGCGCAACACTCGCAAAGTGGCAAGCAGCTCCTGATCAGCTGCCTGAAGGTGTTGAAGACATGCTCTCTCTTTTAGAGCGCTTCACGCAAGCTGTGCAAACCGTGGGTTTTGATGGCTTGGGGACTTTTCTACAGGCTGTGCACCATGTCGCGCAACAAGTGTCCGATGACACATTAGCTCTCGCTGCGAAAAAAGCCTCGAATGCTAACCATAGTATGGGCGTTATTTGGCTGGGGGAGTGGGTCGATCAAGTTAATGCCTATTTAGAACACCCTGCCAATGCCGCTGTGGTTGAAAGTATGGTCTCGTACTTAAGTATGTGCCCAATGCCGTTGAGTGATGAGCATATTTTAGAAATAGCTGGTTTGCTTCTTGTGATGCCAAATATCAGTCAAGAAGATGCGGATGAGTTGGAGCTTCTGCAGCACGACGCGACAGACGAAGATGTCACTATCACGTCAGATGATGTAGACCCGGAATTGCTTTACACCTTACTGGCAGATGCACCGCAACAGCTTGACGAAGTTGAGCACACCGTTAGCCGTTGGGCTGTGGGTAGCTGCAGCGAAGCTGATATGCAAGAAGCTTTGCGTAGTGCACACACCCTTAAAGGCAGTGGCGGCATCATTGGTTTGCCAGGCATTGCTCGCTTGGCGCACAGACTTGAAGATATTTTGCTTTATGCTGCAGAAAGACTTCCAACTGGTGTGATACCGTCCGAGGCGTTGAGCGGTGACGTACTGCAATCCGTGCATTGCTTGCAGCAAATGGTCAGTCATTTGCAGGGTAACGAAGAAGCGCCGCAGAACGCCAAGGAAGTCTTACAGAGTTTGCTTGATTGGGTCAAACTTATCCACAGTGGTGAGATCGATGATGTTGAAACATTGAATCAACAACCTCAAAAATCTACAGCTGTGCCCACCGCTCAACCTGAACCTGTGGTTACTGCTGAACCTGAAACCATATCACCTTCAGTCATATCGGCACCAGAAGCATCAAATCCATTTGCGCCAATAGAAGCTATTACGACCTCAGCAACTACATCTGTAGAAGCGTTACAAAAACCTCAAAATACACCGGTTAAGCAGCAAGAGTCTGCCGCTTTGCGCTTGGGTGTGAGCCAGCTCAGTCGTCTGCTGCGTCGTGCGGGTCAATCGATTGTGCATGCCGAGCGTTTGTCAAAATTACTTTCCGATACCGAAAATTGGCTCGCTTCTATGGAGCGCAGCAACCAAGTGATGGCTGTGCGGCTGCGAGAATTAGATGCGATGGTGAATAGCCAAGTTGTGCAATTGCGCGACGCGCAGCAAGACGATGCAAGTTTTGATCCACTTGAGCTTGACCGCTACGACGCCTTGCACGGCCTGTCTCGGTTTATCGGTGAAGCGGCTCGCGATAACTCTGCCATGGTATTGCAAGCCAGAGCCTCCACCGCGCAATCCGTCGCCATGCTGCGTCAGGAAAGCTATGCTTTAGTTGACCAGCACAGAGAATTGCTCACTGCGCGCATGCTACCCGTTAAAACTATTATTCCGCGTCTGAAGCGCACCGTTGCGCAAACGGCGATTGCCACACATCGTAAAGTTGCACTGCAAGTGACGGGTGAAGACATGGTGGTTGACGCTGACGTGCTCTCCCGCCTGGCTGAACCACTTTTGCACCTTTTACGAAACGCAGTTGACCACGGCATTGAGCTACCCCAAGACCGTTTAGAAGCGGGAAAGCCAGAGCAAGGATCTATCCATCTGAATTTCCAACGCGATGGCGAGGAGATGGTTCTACGCGTCACCGACGATGGCCGTGGCCTAGACCTATCAGCTATCGAAGCCAAAGCCCTCAGCTTCGGTTTGATCCCCTCTGTCGGCAGCTTGTCCGAGGCCGAGCTACAAGGTCTGATTCTGCAGCCTGGTTTCAGCACCCGCGAATCGGTAACTGAAACCTCCGGTCGAGGCGTCGGCATGGACATTGTGAACGACCGTATCACCGGCTTGAAAGGTCGATTAGACATAGACAGCGCCATTGGACTTGGCAGTACCTTCACCGTGCACGTACCCGTCTCCAGTGGCGTTGCACACGCTTTGGTGGTGCAATGTATGGGTGAAGCTGTTGCCTTGCCGCTAGAGCAGGTCAATAGCATTGTTGCAGCAGGCTTGGCGACATTCAGCATCAACGATGTAGGTGTTCAAATCGAATATGAAGGCCAGCAATACCCCGCTTATGCTTTGGCGCAGTGGTTAGAACTTGATGATGTCTCGGCACAAGACATCATTCAGCGCAGCCAATCATGGATCATCGTCCTTGCAAAAGTTGCTGCAGGTGTAGTTGCTATCTTGGTGGATGAAGTGTTAGAGTCTCGCGAGCTGATTTTGCAAGATATTGGCTTACTCACACGCCGCGTGCGTGGCGTTATCGGCGGTGCATTGCGTGCCGACGGTAGACCGCTCTTCTTGCTCAGCATTCCAGAACTGCAGCGCGCAATCAATGCCGCTAAAAGGCCGGCCAATGCGTCCTTGGCAGCGCTGTCCACAAGCGCACTGCGTAAACGCCTGCAGGTCGAACGTACTCGTGTGTTGGTGGTGGACGATGCATGGTCAGTGCGCCGCTCTATGCAACAGCTCTTAGAAGACGCCGGTTACGACGTTGCCACCGCTGCTGACGGTTTTGAGGCACTAGAGCGCCTGCGCGCCAAAGTGCCCGCTCTGGTGCTGACCGACCTTGAAATGCCTAACTTGAATGGCTTAGAGCTCACCCGCCGTATGCAAGACATCCCGCAGTGGGCAGAGATTCCGGTGGTGATGATTACGTCCCGCACCAGCGCCAAGCACCGCGATGAAGGCATGAAAGCCGGCGTAGACGTCTACCTCACG
Source organism: Polaromonas sp. (assembly GCA_013298945.1). Classification (GTDB taxonomy): domain Bacteria; phylum Pseudomonadota; class Gammaproteobacteria; order Burkholderiales; family Burkholderiaceae_C; genus Aalborgiella. The sequence goes on along the minus strand of JAAFJR010000007.1, from coordinate 85,311 downwards.
AAACCTTATCTAGACGCCGACCTGCTTGCTCAAGTCCGCGACTTAACCGCACCCAAATCCGCCTTGCAGGATATTTCGTTGTAAAGTTAAATTCAGCAGCTACATCCGCCGGAAGTTCGGGGTTGATAAGTCTGCAAATTGCTATATTTTTAATAGCTGCTCAGGCAATAAATATGCCAGCTACAGCCATAAAGCATGCCTTAAACAGCACTTCTTTCGACATTCAGCGCCAGCAGCCGCTGCAAAATCGTCTCATCGGGCATGTCTGGGGTGTAGTCTGTCCAGCCGTAGGCGGTTGCCACGGAAGCGTCTAGGGCTTGGTGGGCGGCGGTTAGCCAGGCGGGTTTGGCGTTGTAGAGTTTGGTGAGTGTGCGCTCACTCAGCTCCTTCTCAAAGCCCGCTTTGGCGACGATGCGGTCAGGGTAGGGCGACGCGCTCATGCCCAGCGGCACGACTTCTGGCACGCGCAGCGTCCACTCGGGCGGGTTGAGCCAGTTCTCACGGCGCTGGTTCAGGCTGTAGGCGGCGTTGGCTATGGCTTCGGTGCTACTGTTTTTAGCGTCTTGGGGGACGACAGTACCACTCGCCAGCTGCCGAGTTTGCTGGCTCAAAGTGTCTTGCGGGGTGAGGCCAGCGGGGAAGGGGAAGGTTTCGAAGCAGGTGGTTGGGGTGTAACGCGGCCGACCGCCATCAATGCCATCGCCATGGATGCTGGCCTGTTTTAAAGCCCAGACTTCATGAATTCTGCTGCTCAAGATGCCAAACATCGTATCTGTCTCGCAAGCCGTAACGATGAGTTTTTTATCGGGCAGGATTTCAGCATGCATCCACGAAAAAATGCGGTGTTTTGCGGTTTCAGCGGTTGCAAAGTAGCGAGATAGCCCTGTGAGGGCTGCACGCATGGCTATTCGTGGTTCGCCATGTCGCCACCAGTATTTGCCATAAGCCTCACGGTTATTTTGCAAACGCATTGGTTTTACGAACTGCGCTATGTGTTCAAAAGGTTTTTCATACAGCGAGGCATCGTTTTCGCTCATAGTCGTGCCGAAATCAATAATCCAACCGTCGCGCGGCTTGCGAACAATGTCAATGCCATTCCAACTTGGTTTAACTACATCAGAATTTGGGCGGCCATTTGGATTTGGCAATTTAAGCCAAGACCGAGCTAAATCGCCAGAAATATCAAAAGCGCCGATTTTTTGCGAACCTTGAAAGCAAAAGCCAGCGTTTTCATGCAATTTCTGTGCGGAATTTGTACTAACTAAGGCTGAGTCGTCCAAAGAAGCCGTAACGCCTGCAACAGGTTGTCCATCAAGAAAGCAGCATTCACCCCAGCCAAAACTAATCAACGACACCCGAACGGCTGCGCCTTCGTTGACCCATGTTTCATCCGCCCACGCATCAAAAATCCGCGTTTTGCTGACAATCGCATCCAGCACTTGGCGGTTGCTGCCTGCGCGAATGGCTTGGGTCGCCACAAACCCAGCCGCGCCTAAGCCGTTGAATTCAATCGCTTTTAAGGCTTTGTCAAACCAGTAGCACACCAAATCTGCCCCCGCTGGCACGCGGCCTGCGTAGACGGATGCCAAGGCTTCAAAGTTGGCGTCGCCCAGCTCGCGGCGCTTTTTGCTGCCGCCCAAAAACGGCGGATTACCCACAATCACGCTGGTTTTTGGCCACTCGGCTTCGACAGGCTCGGCGCTTACGGGGTCCAAGGAGAGGAGCGCATCGCGGTGCTCAATGCAGTCCAGCGGCTCCAGCACGGGGTTGGTTTTGAACTCGTAGCCGTGGGTCAGCCGCCACTGCAGCTCGCCAATCCACACCGTCACCCGCGCCAGCTCGGCGGCGTATTCGTTCAGCTCCAGCCCCAGCATGTTGTGCGGCCCGGTGACGAGGTCGGCCTCGCGGTCCAGGCCTTCGCGGGCGGCTTCCAGGTGGCTTTGGTGTTCAATGTCTTTCAGCACCTTCAAGCCGAGAAACAAAAAGTTGCCGCTGCCGCAGGCGGGGTCGAGAATGCGGAAAGCCCGCAGGTCTTCCAGCCATTGCACAAAGGCGGCTTTGGCGAGTTTGTGGTTTTTATCGGTTTTAGAGGTTGAATTGGCCTGTAGCCGGCGTATTTGTTGCCTCACTAGCTCCCATTTTTGTAGTAACGGGCGCTTGATGACGGGGTCGATGATACGCGCAATCGTCGCCGTGTCGGTGTAATGCGCCCCGAGCTGGCTGCGTTTGTCGGGGTCCAAGCCGCGCTCAAACAGGGTGCCGAAGATGGAAACGTCAATCGCCGTCCAGTTCAGCGCGGCGGCGTTGCGCAGCTCGGTCACGTCCAAAATGTCGAGGGGCGGCACGCGTATGGTTTTGAACAAGCCGCCGTTGAACCACGCAATATCGTCATTGCCATACAAACCGCCGCTTTGCATGGCGGTGAAGAGGTTGGTCAGCCCCGCGCTGAACTGCGCCACGGTGAAGCGCCGGTTGTTGACCAAGCCTTCAAACAGGCGCTGGGGCAGCAGGTTGACATCGTCCGCAAAGAAGCAAAACAGGCACTGGGTGAGAAAGTGGGCAACCACTTCAGGGTCGTTGCCACGCTTGCGCAGGCGGTCGGCCAAGGTGGCAAAGCTTTTGGCGGCCGCTTCGGTGATGTCGCGGGTGGTTGTTTTGGGGCGGAACGATTCAGGGTCTAACCAGACGCGGCGTAAGAGCGCGATTTTGTCGGGCTGGGCCAAGTCCGCCATCTGGACGGTGTGGACCTCGCTTGGGTGGCCGGTGAACTGGGTGTGGATGCGGGTGGTCAGCCGGTCGCACACCACCAAAAGCGGCGGGTTGGACAGCGCCAAGCTGTAGCCCAAAAGCTGTTTGAGCGCTTTGTCTAAATCCTTGCCCGGCGCTTTGTTTTCCCACGCAAAGCAGCCGCGTTTGAACACATCGGCATAGCCCCGCGCCTCGCCCAGCAAGAGGGTGTCTTGCTCAAAAATGTAGTCACCATCAGCACTCGTGCCGGGCTGCGGCACACCCAGCAAAGCACACAAGTCCATAAAGTGCGGCTGCGCGCCCTGGCGCTCGTTCAGCGCGGCAGACGTGCCAACGGGGCCCCATTTGGCGAGGAAGTCAGAGAACTGCATCAGGTAAGGGTAAACAATTTATGCATACCCTGCTGATGGTAGCGGGTTTTTATCCCGTTTCGAAGCTTACTTCGCGGCCATCCCTAGCCGCTCAATCGTCTTCTTCTCCGCTGCAAACGTCCGCACCGCATAGGCGCTGTAGTCAGCCGTGCTCATGTAGATGGTGGGTTGGTAATACTTATCCAGCGCTTCTAATACTTTGGGATCATCCAGCGTCTTTTTGAAGGCGTCGTGCAAAATTTTCACCAAATTAGGGTCCATGTTTTTGGGGCCACCAAATCCGAAAGGCGACTCAGTAATTGTGTCCCAGCCAGATTCTTTGACCGTGGGCACATCGGGGAAGGCTTTGTTTCGCTCGCGCCCCAGCGTTGCCAGCAGGCGCAGTTTGCCGCTTTTGACGTGCGGGGCAAATTCTGTCGTTCCGCTCATCAGCGTGATGTGGCCACCCAAAATGGATTGAATCAACTCGGCAGACCCTTTGTACGGCACGTCAACAATATCAATGCCCGCTTTGCCCGCGAATTCTTCAATCGCCAAGTGCGGCGTCGTGCCCGTGCCCGTGTGGCCGTAGCTGATCTTGCCAGGGTTGGCTTTGGCGTAGGCGACCAATTCTTTCAGGGTTTTGTACGGCGCATCCGCTGTAGCTACCAAGCCAAACGTGTAGCCGGTCAGGCAGACGATGTGTGTGATGTCTTTGACTGGATCAAAGGTCATTTTTTGCATGTGCGGCAGGCGGTAAATACCGAGCGGTAGCTGCGTCAATGTGTAGCCGTCGGGCTTGGCCGTCACCATGGCGGTTGCACCCAAGGTGCCGCCTACGCCGGGTTTATTTTCTACAATGATTGTGCCGCCCAGTGCACGCCCCGCACTTTCAGCGAAAGCACGAATCACAGCGTCGCTGCTGCCGCCAGTAGGCCACGGGGCGATCAGGGTGATGGGTTTGTTGGGGAATTTGTCTTGCGCCCAGCTGTTGGAGATGATGGCTGGGGCGGACAAAGCGGCAGCAGATTGCAAAACGGTGCGGCGTGAAATTAATTTCGGGTTCGTCATGTCGTTTTCCTAAAAATAACAAGCAATATGATGAATCAAACCGCGTGGGTGATTTGTCGCCTGCGTGACTAATTAATGCCCATAAGTATCTGCTTCGATATGAATTTTTTCCCAATTCAAATCATACTTCAGCAAATATTTCCGCAACCTGTCCGCATCGTTGATCACGTCTCGTTTGGTACGAGAAACATCAAACAACGTTCTACCCGCCTCACTGAGCGAGTTACTAGCGCGACAAGTGGTAATAACAGCTTGTAGTTGCAGTCGGTCAAAGTAATCAAGCTTATCGTATTTGCTACCGATTAGTTCTTGTAGCAAGTCGTTAGTTAAACCTGCTGACGGTGTTTGCAATGTCGTTTGCCATTGCCAACGTAAGCGTGCTTTTTCGGCATCCACGAGCGAAGTGCCGATACGTCCGTTGTCAGCAAGTGTTGCTAGCCGGGTGATTGAGGCGCTTAAATCACGAAAATTACCACACCAAGAAGCTTCAGGGGATTGCGCGAAGCGAAGGTAGCTAAGCTTGGCCTCAGTCGTGAAGCGCACCTGTTTACCTAGGTCCTGTGAAGTTAACGCTAACTGATGTTTGATATTCGGCTCAATGTCCTCTCGTCGTTGCGCTAAGCTCGGAAGAGTATAGGTCCATAAATTAATGCGGGCAAATAAGTCTTCGCGAAATCGTCCTGCAGCTACTTCAAGTCGCAAATCTTTGTTTGTTCCAGTAATGAGTTGAAAGTTACTTTGCATCTCTTTGTCAGAGCCTACGGGTAAAAAACGCTTGTCTTCAATGGCTTTTAACAACATGGCTTGCTCGTCTAAGCCGAGTTCACCTATTTCGTCTAAAAACAGCACACCTTGGTCAGCTGTGCGTAATAAGCCAGGTCGGTCTGCACCCGCACCTGTGAACGCGCCCTTTTTGTGCCCAAAAAGTGCCGAACTTGCACTATCGCCACGCAAGGTTGCACAGTTAACATCGACAAAGCTGCCTGTAATCTGATGACGTGATTTTTTGAGTTCAAAAATACGTTTAGCCAGCATTGATTTACCAGCACCTGTAGGACCAGTCAAAAAAATTGGCGCTCTGCAGCTCACCGCCACACGCTCTATTTCTTCAATCGTGGCGTTAAACCGCATGTTGCGTGTTTCAATGCCACTTTTTAAGAAAGAAACGGCATCTAGTTGGGCAACATCTAGCCTAGTGTTGATGGCATCGTATTTAGACAAATCAAGATCAATCAGCTCGTAGCTACCCAACCCTTTGCCTTGGCGGCCACGCGGAGGGGCAGATTGGAGCAGTACGCCGGGTATAAACCGTGCCTCTACCAACAAGAAGAGGCAAATTTGTGCGACATGTGTTCCTGTGGTGATATGCACCCAATATTCTTCATTCTCAGTGTCAAAGGGGTAGGTTTGCACCCAATCGTAAAGTGCGCCATACACTTCGCCAAAGTCCCAAGGGTTTGCAAGGTTCATTTGCAATAGTTGTACGTCGGTGGTGGGTGATAGCTGTACAAGGTCAGCATTAACACACAGGGCAAGATTCGTGTACTTCACATCGTGCAACAACACCAATTTATCAATACTCAAATCATCATGTTGCGCCAGTGACACTGTAGGACGCCACTTCTCCCACCGCGCAACGCCCAAGCCAGAATCTAGCTGAGTTCCTAAAAATCCCAAAACTATTTTTCTTTTCATTTGGCTAGTTTACTAGCTAAAAATCTAATTTTTGAAAATATTATTTAAAATTAGAAAATAAGTTTTTTTGAGGTGACAAAATAAAACCTTTAAAAAAAATCATTTAAAACATGCAGTTAAAGATATTTTTAATACTAAAAATTCTCTAAAAAAATGGTTGTTGAAAACTGGCACGTGCATTGCAACATAGTCATGCGCAGGCGGTGTGCATGCGTCAAGCTAGGGGCGGGTTCAAGCAGATGGAACCCGCCCCACTGGGCTAAAGCTACAAAAAAATGAAAGTAAATATCATGACAACTCAAATGACTTATGAAAAAAATTACAACGAACTACAAGTAAACGATGGCGTGCCGGTCAAAATGTGGACAAAGGGCGTACCCGTGGAAACTGTTGCGCAAAAACAGCTTGAAAACACAGCCAAACTGCCAATTGTTTTTAAACATATTGCCGTTATGCCTGATGTGCACTACGGGTTAGGTGCAACGATTGGTAGCGTCGTGCCCACATTGAAAGCGATTATTCCTGCTGCCGTGGGTGTGGATATTGGTTGCGGGATGATTGCCTGCAAAACCACGCTGCGTGCGGAAGATTTGCCTGATAATTTGGGGCCTCTTCGCTCTGAGATTGAAAAAGCTGTGCCGCACGGTAGTGCGCCTAAAACGTACAAGCGCAATGGATCAACCCGTGAAGTGGGTGCGTGGAGCACGCCACCGTCAGAAGCGGATGCTGCATGGTCGCAATTGGTGGATGGGTTTGATGCACTGTGTTTGGATTATCCGCGCCTTAAGAACACAAACAACTATCGCCACATGGGAACCCTTGGAGGTGGAAATCACTTTATAGAGATTTGTTTGGATGAAGCTGGAGGCGTGTGGATCATGCTGCATAGCGGCTCACGCGGCGTGGGTAACGCCATTGGAACTCATTTCATTGAGTTGGCAAAGAAGGATGCCGAGCTACATCAGCGTAATTTGCCAGATGTCGATTTGGCTTATTTAGAGGAAGGTTCACAATATTTTGGCGATTATGTGCGCGGTGTGGGTTGGGCGCAAAATTTTGCACGTCTAAATCGCGAGGTGATGATGAGCCGCGTGATCGGGGCGCTGCGTAAAACTATCGGCAAACCGTTTGAGACGCATTTAGAGGCGGTGAACTGCCACCACAACTATGTACAAAAAGAAGTCCACTTTGGGCAAGAGGTGTATATCACCCGAAAAGGCGCTGTGAGTGCCCAAAAGGGGGAGTTGGGGATTATTCCAGGAAGCATGGGGGCGAAAAGCTTCATTGTGCGCGGGCTGGGTAACCCCGATAGTTTTAATAGCTGCAGCCACGGCGCAGGGCGTACCATGAGTCGTACCAAAGCGAAAAAGGTTTACACCTTAGACGATCAAATTAAAGCCACAGAAGGCGTTGAATGTCGTAAAGACGAAGACGTGATTGACGAAATTCCGATGGCTTACAAAGATATTGATGCCGTGATGTTGGCACAGAAGGATTTGGTTGAGGTGGTTTACATATTGAAACAAGTGGTCTGTGTGAAGGGTTGACCTGCAAACCATGCAAGTTATACACAAAAGAATTGGGTAACTGAATAGGTAATTGAAATGATTGAATTAGACGGTTCCCTCGGCGAGGGCGGAGGGCAAATTTTACGAACTGCTTTGGCGCTGAGTTTGATAACGGGGCAAGCGTTTCGCGTTGAAAACATTCGCGCCAAACGGCCTAAACCGGGGTTGATGCGGCAGCACTTAGCGTGTGTGCAGGCGGCAGTGACCGTTGGAGGTGGCGTTGGGAAGACTCGGGCTGTCAACAACGCTGGCGAAGCGGTGCAGATTGGGGAAACGTCGCTTACTTTCATGCCGGACGAGATTTGCGCAGGTGATTACGAGTTTGCGATTGGTTCGGCGGGTAGCTGTATGTTGGTGCTACAAACAGTGCTATGGCCACTTTTAATGGCTAAGAAAGTTTCAAATTTGATATTGCGCGGTGGTACCCATAATCCAATGGCACCTTCATTGTCTTTTTTGCAGCAAGTTGCGCCGTATTTTTCAGGTTCAGGAGAACAGGTTTTTGAAGCGGAACTGCGTCGTCACGGGTTTTACCCTGCTGGCGGAGGAGAGGTGTTGGTGAAAATTACACCTCAAGCGCAGGGCGTCATGGCAATTGATTTAATGCAACGCGGAGATTTGCTGGATGCATATGCTGAATGTCTGCACGCAGGTTTACCTAAGGGCGTGGCTGAGCGCGAACTGGTGGTGGTACAAAAAGCGTTAAATTTGAGCGAAACGCAATGCCACAATCGTGCTTTGCGTGCCAATGAGGGGCCTGGCAATGCGCTGTTGGTCGTGCTGAAATATGAGCACATCACAGAAGTGTTTGCTAGCTATGGCAACAAAGGGGTGAGCGCAGAGCAAGTAGCGCAGAATTTGCTAAAAGAGGTGCTAGCTTACCAAGCACACACAGCGCCAGTGGGGCCACATTTAGCAGATCAGCTGATGATTCCTATGGCTTTGGCCGCATTGCAGGGGGGGGAAAGCCAATATTTGGCCACTGAACTGACCGAGCACTCGCGTACCAATGCTCTGGTGATTGAGAAGTTTTTACCTGTTCAGTTTGAGGTAAAGGAGCAAGATGGTGGAGTTTTTGTTTCAGTCTGAATCGGAACGAACCACACCCTTGCAGTTAAGAGCGTGCTGATCTAATCAGAATTTTCTTAACCCTGTGCCACAGGCCGGCTAGGGTCGCTGCACCACTCGCTCCAACTGCCTGCAAACAGCGCTTGTCTGCCGAATCCAGCAAGTTCCATCGCCAGCACATTGGGCACAGCGCTGACGCCACTGCCGCAGTGGTGGACGACGCTTTTCGGGTCGCGGCCAGCAAGCAGTTTGTCGAATTCAGCACGCAAAACGACGGGTGATTTGAACTTGCCGTCTGTCCCAAAGTTCTCGGTAAACGGGCGATTCAGCGCGCCGGGAATGTGCCCCGCCACAGGGTCAAGCGGCTCAACCTCACCGCGAAAGCGCGGTGCACCGCGTGCATCGAGAATTGTTTGACTGGGTTTGTTGAGATTATTTGCTACAGTATTGATAGCTGTTAAGGTAACTAATTCGCCGGCTAGAGCATAATTTGAAGGAGTAATTTTGAGTTTTGATGCGGTTTTGGATGTTTCTACGCCATGTCCCGCTGCTTGCCAAGCCTGTAAACCGCCGTCCAGCACGGCCACCGCCTCATGCCCCAGCCATTTCAGCATCCACCACAAGCGACCGCAGTAGTTCACGCCGTTGCGGTCGTAAACGATGGCTTGGTTCGTGTTTGTGAAACCAATGCTGCCCAACCATGCTGCAAACACCTCGCGATTTGGCAGCGGATGGCGACCGCCGTTAACGGCTGTGGGGTCGTTCTTGGCACTCAAATGTTTGTCCAAGTTGACGTAAACCGCGCCTGGGATGTGCGCATCGTCGAATTGCTGCTGCCCAAGCTCAGGCTTCATCAAGTCAAACGTGCAGTCAAACACCATGATGGGCTTGCCCTCTGGCGTGAGTGGGCGATCACTTGCTAGCAAGGGTTGCAGAGTTTCGGTGGAGATGAGGGTGGTGTACATGGGCAACTTAGCTTTCCAAATAATGTCAATGTTCTTCCGCCGGCGTGTTTGGCAGGGCGCGAGCTCGCAAAATAGTGGCCGCTATGCCGCTGAGCACAATCACCACAATGCCAGCCCAGCCCAGTGGCGGAATATTGTCGCCAAATAGCAGCAGGCTGTAAATCGCCGCCATCACGATGCCAGAGTATTGCAAACTCGCCACCACCAGCGTCGCGCCTTTGGCATAAGCACGCGTCATGCACCACTGCCCAAGTGACGCCAAAATGCCAATAGGAATTAACCACCACGCACCTGTGCTGCTCCAGCTGGCCGAGGGCGAAGTGCCTGTAAACAATATGCCCACGCCCCCCGCCAGAGCAGAGCCCAGCGCGAAGTAAAACACGGTGCGCTCCTCTGCCTCGCCCAAGCGTCCCAGCGCAGTGACTTGCATGTAGGCCAAAGCGGCGGACATGCCTGAAATCAGCCCTAACAAGCCGGCAAAGAGTTGATTTTGTTCCATCGTGGGCCGCAGCGTCATCACCACACCGATAAAACCGGCGAGCACAGTAAGCAGCAGCGGGCCTTGTGATTTAGCTGCCGTGGCCGAGCCAAACAGCAGCGCCCCGCCCACGATGAAAGCCGCAATCCAAACCCCGCTCATGTAGTTCAGCGTCATGGCCGTGGCAAGTGGCAGGTGCGCAATCGCGTAAAACCAGCAGCCCAGTGAAAATACGCCAATCGCTGCGCGCCAAGCATGCATCAGCGGCACCTTGGTCGCCAGCGTACTGCCGCGTGCCCGCATGACAAACCACATAAACAGCATGCTGACCAAGCCACGGTAGAACACCAGTTCAAACGTGTTGAAGTTCTGCGACGCGATTTTGACCCCCACCCCCATGGTGGCGAAGAAGAATGAGGCTAAAACCATCCACAGGGCTTGCATTGTTGTATTTTACGGTATTTTAGAGGTAAATATGGATTTAGCCGGCGTATTTATTGCCTAAGCAGCTATTAAAAATATAGCAAATTTAATTTAGCTTATGACTTTAGCCGGTTTCATCGCACGTCTGTACCACTGGTGAAACTCCTGCATGCCGTCTTCCATCGGGCTTTGGTAGGGGCCGACTTCGTTGTCGCCGCGCTGAATCAAGGCTTTGCGACCCGCGTCCATGCGCAACGCGATTTCGTCGTCTTCAATGCAGGTTTCCATGTAGGCGGCGCGTTGAGCTTCGACGAAATCGCGCTCAAACTCAGCAATTTCTTCGGGGTAGAAAAACTCCACCATGTTGATGGTTTTTTGGGGCGAAACGGGGTGCAGGGTGGAAACCGTCAATACATGCGGATACCACTCAATCATGATGTGCGTGTAATAGGTTAGCCAAATCGCGCCGTATTTGGGTGGTTTGCCGCCGTGGTTGTCTTTTTGGTAGTTCAGCAAAACGTTTTGCCAGCGCTCATAAATCGCGCTTCCCGCGTGCCCTAAGCGGTTCGCCACGCCCACGGTTTGCACCGAATAATCGGGTTTGAACTCCCACTGCAAGTCGCCCGTGGTCACAAAATTGCCCAAACCGGGGTGGAATGGGCCCACGTGGTAGTCCTCTAAATACACTTCGATGAAGGTTTTCCAGTTGTAATTGCACTCGTGCATTTCAACGTGGTCGAGCTTGTAGCCACTGAAGTCAAGGTCAGCACGCGGGCCGAGCTGCGCCATGTCTTCGGAAACTTTTCTACCGTTGTCTTCAAATAAGAGCCCATTCCACTCTTGCAGCTTGTAGTTATGCAGGTGTAAAGCCGGGTCACAGTCAAAATGCGGCGCGGCGATGAGTTGCCCCATGGGTTTGCCAGCAGTCTGGCCGCTGGTGTCATACGTCCAGTTGTGCAGCGGGCACACCAAGTTGCCCAAGCCGCCCGAGGCGTTAGAGGCGATGCTGCCTTTACCCTGCAAAATCAAGGCTTGGCGATGGCGGCAGACGTTAGAAACCAACTCAATCCCCTGTTTCCCATGAATCAGCGCCCGCCCAGCGTTTTCTTGCGGCAGCGTGTAAAAGTCCCCAGGGTTAGGCGCAGCCAGTCGATGCCCCACATAGCGCGGGCCATTCTGAAACAAGGTCTGCTGCTCCCGCTTAAACAGCGCTTCGTCGAAGTAGCTGTGGACGGAGAGTTGTGAATATTCCTGCGAATGTTCAGACGATGGCAGAAGAGGGGACGCTGGCTGGGACATGGGGGGATTTTACATGGGAGGATTTGGGGTAAAGTGCGTAGATCGCTGACGCAAAACACTAGAGTACTCTTGAAGGTAACACATGACTTGGCTAATCACAAAATACTTCCTCACCGCTGCCGTCGTCGTGCTCGTGTCAGAGGCAGCTAAGCGTAGCGATAAGTTTGGTGGGTTGCTGGCTTCGCTGCCGCTAATTACAATTCTGACGTTGATTTGGCTCTATGTGGAAAAGCAGCCAGAAGAAAAAATTGCCAATCACGCTAGGTACACGTTTTGGTTTGTTGTGCCCACTTTGCCGATGTTTTTGCTGTTTCCGGCATTGCTGCCTAGGCTGGGGTTTTGGCCAACTTTGCTGACCTGCATCATCTTCGCAGTCGTCTGCTTTGGGCTTTTTGCGTTGTTGATGCGTCGTTTTGGGGTTGATTTGCTCTGATTTTATTTTATTTTTGCTATAAATTAAATAGCTGCTAAGGCAATAAATACGCTGGATACAGCCATATTTATACCCTAAATCTGACTTTTTCGTAGTCTTTCTTGGCTATTCGATAAATGCAATCGCATCGCCGCCCGCGCCGCGTCGGGCTTTTGGGTGCGGATGGCGGCTAGGATGGTTTGGTGTTCGGTGTGGACGCGTTTTAAGTAGGTGTCGCGGTCTTCACGGGCGCGGGCAGGGGTGTTGACGCGGGTGCGGGGAATAATGTTTTCGCCCAAATAGGTCATCAATTCCGCAAAATGCCTGTTGCCTGTGGCTTTGGCTATTTCTAAGTGAAACTGAAAGTCGCTGGGTGCGGCGTCAGAGTCGTGCTTGATCGAGTCTTCAAAAGCGTCCAAGGCTTGCTGCATGGCGATCAAATCTGCCTCTGTGCGGCGCTGTGCGGCTAGGCCAGCGGACTCGGTCTCCAAACTGATGCGCAGCTCTAGCACGGAGATAACGTCGTTGATCGTGGCGAAGTCTGCAGGGCTTATTTGGAAGGTTTTAGGGTCAACTTGCTCTAGCGCAAAGGTGCCAATACCGTGCCGAGTAGCGACTAAGTTTGAGGCCTGGAGCTTGGAAATAGCCTCGCGTACAACGGTGCGGCTGACATCAAAGCGCGTCATGATGGCGGCTTCCGTCGGCAGTTTTTCGCCCGGTTTGATGTCACCAGCGCGAATGCTAGCCGCTAAGGATTCAACAATCTCAGTCACCAAACCACGAGGTCGGCGCATGGTTGTGGGTGCATTTTCAGTGTTTACGAGCATGATTTAAAAGCTTAGGGGTTTACCTAGGGGGCATCCATTACTACTTGACAACAAAAAGGTTAACAAATACAGTATTGGTTGTCTGATAACTAACAACTGATAAGTGACTGTCATCAGACTGTATCAAATTTATTAGAAATGTCTACTCTCTTTATCTTCTCTTAGCCATTTCAAGCAACTTAAAGTAATTTCATGAGCATCCTTTCACACAACCGACTGTTATTAACAGGTGCCGCTGGTGGCTTAGGTCAAGCGCTGCGTCCTAGGCTGAAGGCGAATTGCAAGATTTTGCGCTCAGCAGACCGCGTAGCTTTTGGCTTGGCGGGTGAGCAAGAGGAGTTAATGTTGGCTGATTTGGCCGATGCCAGCGCCGTGATGGCGATGATGCAGGGCGTTGACGCCGTGGTGCATCTGGGTGGGGTGTCTACAGAGGCGGCGTTTGAGCCGATTTTGCAGGGCAACATTTTAGGTGTTTACAACCTGTACGAGGCTGCACGCAAGCAGGGCGTCAAGCGCATCGTGTTTGCCAGCTCTAACCATGTGACGGGTTTTTACAAACAGTCAGAAACCATCAACGCCTCGCACGCGCCGCGTCCTGACAGCTTGTATGGCGTGAGCAAAGCTTTTGGCGAAGATTTGTCGCGCTTTTACTACGACCGGTACGGCATTGAAACCGCTTGTGTGCGCATTGGCTCGTCTTTTCCTGAGCCAAAAGACCGCCGCATGTTGGCAACGTGGTTGAGTTTTGACGATTTGCACCGCTTGATCACCGCTTGTTTAACCACGCCTGTGCTGGGGCACAGCATTATTTTTGGCATGTCTGACAACGCGGTGACATGGTGGGACAACTCTCAAGCGAACCACATTGGCTACAAGGCGCAAGACAGCTCTGACGTGTTCAAAGACGCGGTCTATGCCCGCACGCAAGCGCCAGATTTAACCAGCCCCGTGGCGCAGTTTCAGGGCGGCGGCTTTGTAACGGCTGGGCCGTTTGAGTAATTGAGAGCCATTGCTGAACGCCATGCAAACTTTCAAAGTCCTATCTAACAGCCGCGATCGCGTGGGAGAATGCCCAGTGTGGTCTGTGCTAGAGCAAGCGCTATATTGGGTGGATATTGAAGGCAAGCACATCCATCGCTACGTCTGGCATAGCAAGATGCAGCAAACATGGACAACCCTAGAGCGCGTAGGCTGCATTGCTTTGACGACTGATGCCGGGCGAATTGTTGCGGCGATGGAGACGGGTGTTTTTGAGCTTCAACTACTAGCAAATCAGCAAACAAACTCGCGGCTGCTGGCGGCTATCAATCATCCGATTCCTAATATGCGTTTCAACGATGGCCGCTGCGATGCTGCAGGACGGTTTTGGGTGAGCACCATGTGCATGGACATGGCAGCAGCCAAGCAAGTGGGTGCTGTTTATTGTTTGGATGAGCATGGCTTGGGCGCACCTAGGGCAGAAGGCTTGATCACGCCTAACGGCATGGCGTTTAGCCCAGATGGGGCGACCTACTATTTGTCCGACTCGCACCCGACGGTGCAAAAAATTTGGGCGTTTGATTTCAATGGCGCAGATGGTGCTATTGCTAATGGGCGAGAGTTTGTCGATATGAACGCCCATCCTGGCCGGCCCGACGGTGCGGCTGTCGATGTTGACGGCAATTATTGGATTTGCGCAAACGATGCTGGAAAAATTCACCAGTTCAATACGCAAGGCAAATTATTAAGGTCTTTGGATGTTCCTGTTTCAAAACCGGCCATGTGCGCGTTTGGCGGGTCTGAGATGAATATTCTTTTTGTCACATCGATACAGTCAGCCGTTGCCGTAGGCAATGAGGCTGGTTTAAGTGGCGCGGTTTTTAGTGTTGAGCTAAATGTAAAAGGCCAAGTCGAGCCTTGTTTTTCGCGGTTTCCGCAATAATTTTTTCTCAATAATTTTTACTTAACTGATTAGGAGATAGATATGAAATTTTTAAAAAATTTGAATTTCAAAAAAAATGCACTCGCCATGGTTCTTGGGACGATGACACTCTCAACGGCTATGCTCGCATCAGCGCAAACCGTGCTGAAAGCTGCAGACGTGCACCCGGTGGGGTACCCCAATGTGGTGGCGATTGAAAACTTGGGTAAAAAGCTGGAAGCGGCAACCAACGGCAAATTCAAGCTACAAATGTTCCCAGGTGGCGTGTTGGGTGGCGAAAAAGAAATGATTGAGCAGACACAGGTCGGCGCCATCAATATTTTGCGCACATCGCTTGGACCTTTGGGGCCTGTGGTGCCAGATGTGAATGTGTTTAACATGCCTTTTGTGTTTCGCAATGAAGCGCACATGCGTGCTGTGATTGACGGTCCGATTGGGCAAGAAATTTTGGACAAAATCACCAACAGTCCTTCAAAAATGGTGGCACTCGGCTGGATGGATGGCGGTTCACGCAGTTTGTACACCAAGAAAAAGGTAACGACACCAGCCGATCTCAAAGGTCAAAAGGTTCGCATGATGGGCAACCCTTTGTTTGTGGACACCATGAACGCCATGGGTGGCAATGGTATTGCCATGGGTTATGGTGAAGTGTTCAGTGCTTTGCAAACCGGCGTGTTAGATGGTGCAGAAAACAACCCACCAAGCATGCTTACCTCCAACCATTACAACGCTGGCGTCAAGTACTATGCGCAAACCAACCACTTGATCATTCCTGAAATTTTTGTGATGTCTAAAGTGACATGGGAAAAGTTGAGCAAAGATGAGCAAGCCTTGGTCAAAAAATTCTCCAAAGAGGCTCAATTAGAGCAACGTGCTTTGTGGGACAAGAGCGTGGCGGACGCTTCGGCCAAGCTAAAAGCGGCTGGTATTGAATTTGTCGCCGTGGATCAAAAGCCGTTTTACGATGCCACAGCGCCAGTTCGTGCGAAATATGGCGCTGCCTATGCAGACTTGATCAAGCGTATTGAAGCAACGAAATAAAAACGGTATTTCCTATGAACGAAAAAATTCTTAAAACTTTAGATGGCATCTACTTGGCCTGTATTTGGTCCGCAGGCGTTGCCATCTTTTTCATGAGCATCATCATACCGTTGGGTGTTTTTGCGCGCTACATTCTCGGTTTTGGGGCGCAATGGCCTGAGCCTATTGCCATGATGCTGATGGTGATTTTTACGTTCCTAGGGGCGGCTGCCAGCTACCGTGCGGGCGCGCACATCGCTGTGGCGATGTTGACCGAGCGCTTGCCAGCAAATTTGCAGAGCCTTTGTAGCAAATTGGTGGATGTTTGCATGGTGGCGATTTGTTTGTTTGGCGTTTACTACGGTACCAAGCTGTGCTTGGGAACCATGGATCAAAACTTGGCCGAGTTGCCTTGGTTACCTGTGGGCTATACCTACGCACCATTGCCTTTGGGCGCTTTGTTAACGTTGATTTTCGTCATTGAAAAAATAGTCTTTGGCTCTCAACATCAGCGTGCTGTAGTGACGTTTGACCATACGCTTGAAGAATCTGCTGTGCCTGATGCAGCGACAAAGCCTGCAGGAGCATAAGCATGGATGCCTTCGTTTTATTGGGTAGTTTTGTTGTACTTATTTTGGTGGGTATGCCTGTGGCTTATGCTTTGGGTTTGGCCTCTTTGATAGGTGCTTTGTGGATTGATTTGCCCTTGGATGCGGTGATGATTCAAGTAGCCAGCGGGGTGAATAAGTTTTCACTGTTGGCGATTCCTTTCTTCGTTTTGGCGGGAGCTTTGATGGCAGAGGGTGGTATGTCGCGCCGCTTGGTTGCGTTTGCCAGTGTCTTGGTAGGTTTTGTGCGCGGTGGTTTGTCTTTGGTCAATATCTTGGCATCTACTTTCTTTGGTGGTATTTCTGGATCGGCGGTGGCTGATACCGCTTCGATTGGCTCCGTGCTGATTCCTGAAATGGAACGCAAAGGCTATCCACGCGGCTTTTCAACAGCGGTCACGGTCAGTGGTTCTGTGCAGGCTATTTTGATTCCACCCAGCCACAATATGGTGATTTATTCGATGGCGGCGGGCGGCTCGGTGTCCGTTGCTGCTTTGTTTTTAGCTGGCTTACTGCCTGGTTTGTTATTGGGCGCGATGTTAGCAGCATACTGCTTGTATGTCGCGCGCAAACAAAACTTTCCCAAAGGTGATGTGATTCCGTTGAAAGCCGCTTTGAAAATTTGCGGCGAAGCCATGTGGGGCTTGATGACCATGGTGATCATTTTGGGCGGCATCATGACGGGTATTTTTACGGCCAATGAATCGGCATCAATTGCAGTAATTTGGGCATTTTTTGTCACCATGTTTATTTACCGTGATTACAAATGGCGCGATTTGCCAAAATTGGTTCACCGCACCGTCAAAACAGTAACTGTGGTGATGATTTTGATTGGCTTTGCTGCCAGCTTTGGCTACGTGATGACCTTGATGCAAATTCCGCTGCAAATCACCAACCTATTTACCAGCTTAACCAGCAACACGTATCTCATTTTGTTTTATATCAACATCATGCTGTTGATTTTGGGTACATTGATGGATATGGCACCGCTGATTTTGATTTTGACGCCGATTTTGCTGCCTGTGGTCAAAACGCTGGGCGTAGACCCGGTGCACTTTGGCATCATCATCATGGTTAATTTGGGAATTGGTTTGTTAACGCCACCTGTGGGTTCGGTACTCTTCGTGGGCAGTGCTGTGGGGAAAATCAAGATTGAAGCTTTGGTCAAAGCCATGTACCCGTTCTTTGTGGTGTTGCTGCTTTTGCTTGGCTTGGTGACGTATGTACCAGCGCTGACTTTGTGGCTGCCTCGTTTGATGGGCGTAAATTAAGCATGGGCTGCTAAAAAGAGCAGCTATCATCTAAAATGCAAGGTTAAGGCTAATTTAGTCTTAACCTTTTATTTTGTATACCACTCATTTCTCATAATCATGGCCAGTAAACCTTCTAAAACAGCCATGCCTGCGAGCTACGAAGCTGCTTTGCAAGAGCTGGAGCAATTGGCTGGGCAGCTTGAATCTGGCCAATTGCCACTGGATCAGCTCATGTCTGGTTACCAGCGCGGTGCTGACCTGCTGAAGTTTTGCCGAAGCAAGTTAGAGGCGATTGAGCAGCAAATCAGCGTCATTGATGGCGAGCAGTTGAAGCCGTGGGTGCAAGAATGAGCGATTCTGCAAACCACATGGCAGCTTTGCACGATGTGTGGATGAGCGCTCAACTTGTGCGTGTTGAGCAAGCATTGTCAGATTGGGTGGCTCCGGCCGTCGATTTAGCGCCCGTTTTGAGTCAAGCCATGCGTTATGCCGTACTAGATGGCGGCAAGCGTTTGCGTCCGCTTTTGGTTTTGGCTGCTGCTGAAGCAGTTGCTGCTGTTGATGAGAAATCTCTGCAGGCCGCACTGCGAGCTGCTTGTTCGGTTGAGCTTATTCATGCTTACTCCTTGGTTCATGACGACATGCCGTGCATGGACAACGATATTTTGCGGCGAGGCAAACCCACCGTTCATGTGAAATTTGGCGAAGCACAGGCTTTGTTGGCTGGCGATGCTTTGCAAGCACTGGCTTTTGAGTTGTTAACACCTGCGCCTGATGTCGTGGATACGGCTGTGCAGGCAACCCTTTGCCGAATTTTGGCGTTGTCTGCAGGCTGTCATGGCATGGCAGGTGGACAGGCGATTGATTTAGCCAGTGTTGGCAAATTACTCGCTATTGATGAACTGCACACCATGCACCGCTTAAAAACCGGTGCTTTATTGCAAGCAAGCGTGATGATGGGAGCTGCCTGCGGTGCAGTATCACCTGAGGCGAAGCTTGCCTTACAAGAATACGGTGCAGCTATTGGCTTGGCGTTTCAAGTTGTAGACGATGTCTTAGATGTAACCGCAGATACGGCAACCCTGGGTAAAACCGCAGGCAAAGATGCCGAACAGGACAAACCCACATTTGTGTCATTGATGGGCTTGGACGCATCAAAAGCGTATGCTGATAAGCTACTGCAACAAGCGCTGACTGCGCTTGAGAAAACTGGTCTGAGTAACATGCGTGCGTTGGAGTCATTGGCGTACATGGTTGTAAACAGAGTGACTTAACGGGTTTATACTTATAAATATATAATTAATATATGGTTGTAGCCGGCGTATTTATTGCCTAAGCTGCTATTGTATTTATAGCAAATGAATTTTCCATTGCCAACATCTTATCCGCTGTTAGAGACGATCAACGACCCTGCTGATTTGCGCAAATTGCCGCGTGAGCAGCTTAGAACGCTCGCAACCGAGCTTCGCGCTTACTTGTTGGGTAGTGTGTCTAAAACGGGCGGACACCTCAGCTCCAATTTAGGCACGGTAGAGCTGACGGTTGCTTTGCATTACGTTTTCAATACGCCAGAAGACCGCTTGGTATGGGATGTGGGTCATCAAACTTACCCGCATAAAATTTTGACCGGCCGACGCGATCGTATGGATACCCTGCGCATGTTGGGTGGCTTGTCGGGTTTTCCCATGCGCAAAGAAAGCCAGTACGACACCTTTGGTACTGCACATTCCAGCACCAGTATTTCTGCTGCCTTAGGTATGGCTTTGGCGGCAAAAATCAAAGGTGATCAGCGTTATTCGGTGGCCATCATTGGTGATGGCGCGATGACGGCTGGCATGGCTTTTGAAGCTTTGAACAATGCTGGTGTAGCCGATTGCAACTTGCTGGTCATCTTGAACGACAACGACATGAGCATCAGCCCGCCCGTGGGCGCTTTAAATCGCTACTTGGCGCAGTTGATGAGTGGGCAGTTTTACGCAGCCGCTAAAAACGCGGGCAAGCAAGTTCTCAAAGTCGCGCCACCGTTGTTTGAGCTAGCCAAACGCTTGGAAGAGCATGCCAAAGGCATGGTCGTACCAGCAACCTTGTTTGAAAAGTTTGGATTTAACTATATTGGTCCTATTGATGGGCATGATTTAGAGTCGCTGGTTCCAACTTTGGAAAATATCAAGCATTTGACGGGACCGCAGTTTCTGCATGTGGTCACGAAAAAAGGCCAAGGGTATGAGTTGGCAGAAGCTGACCCTGTTGCTTACCATGGCCCTGGTAAGTTCGACCCCAGCATTGGCTTGCAAAAAGCCACAACACCAGCCAAAACAACATTTACGCAAGTGTTTGGCCAATGGCTGTGTGACATGGCTGAAAAGGATAAGCGCTTGGTCGGCATCACGCCTGCGATGCGTGAAGGCTCTGGCATGGTTGAGTTTGAAAAGCGCTTTCCTGAGCGCTATTTTGATGTGGGTATTGCAGAGCAACATGCGGTGACGTTTGCTGGCGGCTTGGCTTGTGAAGGCTTGAAACCAGTCGTGGCGATTTATTCAACATTTTTACAGCGCGCGTATGACCAGTTGATTCATGACGTTGCTTTGCAGAATCTTCCTGTGGTTTTTGCTTTAGACCGTGCCGGCTTGGTCGGTGCAGATGGAGCAACACACGCGGGTGCCTACGATATTCCATTTCTACGTTGCATTCCTAACATGAGCATTGCTTGCCCAGCGGATGAAAACGAATGCCGTCAATTGCTCACAAGCGCTTTTGAGCAAAATCACCCAGTTGCCGTGCGTTATCCGCGCGGCTCGGGTGCAGGTGTCGCGGTTGATGCGTCATTGACAGCTTTGCCGTATGCCAAAGCCGAAATTAGGCGTCATGGCAAAAAGATTGCAATCTTAGCTTTTGGTACTTTGTTGCAGCCTGCGTTAGCCGCTGCTGAGAAGTTAGATGCTACCGTTGTCAATATGCGCTGGGTGAAACCATTAGATGTGGAAATATTGAAGCAAATTGCGACCTTGCATGATGTGTTGGTCACCGTTGAAGAGGGCGCCATCCTGGGTGGTGCAGGCAGTGCTGTGGGTGAAGCCCTACAAACTATGGGGCTGTTGAAGCCTCTGCTTCAACTCGGTTTGCCGGATGTTTTCATAGAGCATGGCGACCCTGCCAAACTCCTATCTATGCAAGGTCTAGATGCAGCTGGCATTGAAGCGTCTATTCACGCATTCAAACAGCGCATTTAATTGGAGCAATTAATCATTCTTTTGAGCGCGTTTTAGTTAAGAACTTTGAGCTTTTCAAGGGAAAACCCGCAACAAAGTTACCGTGAAGTTTCCTACAATCGTAGGTGATCACTACTGGTCTTCGTTCGCTCATAAGGTGTTCGGATTACTTAACTTAACCTCTCGGAGTAAATTACATGGATCGTCGTTCCGTTATTAAAAACGCTGGTATCGCTGGCGTTCTAGCTGCTGGTGTTGCACCAGCGGTTGTTCAAGCTCAGGCCGCAGTGCGCTGGCGTCTGTCATCAAGCTTTCCTAAAGCACTAGACACTATTTTTGGTGGAGCAACCGAATTTGCCAAGCAGGTCAAAGCGATGTCTGGCGGTAAGTTTGAGATTTCAGTCCACGCTGGTGGCGAGATTACGCCTCCGTTTGGTGTGGTTGATGCAGTTCAGCAAGGCTCTGTTGAAATGTGCCATACAGCACCTTATTACTTCTTCGGTAAAAACGAAGCATTTGCTTTGGGTTGCGCGATTCCATTCGGTTTGAACAGCCGTCAAATGACAGCTTGGATGTTTGAGGGCAATGGTTTGAAGTTGATGCGCGAGTTTTACGCTAAGTACGACATGATCAACTTCCCTGGTGGCAACACAGGAGCACAGATGGGCGGTTGGTATCGCAAAGAAATCAAATCTGCAGCTGACCTCAAAGGCCTGAAAATGCGTATCGGTGGTTTTGCAGGTAAAGTTTTTGAGCGTATGGGTGGCGTGCCTGCAAATATCCCTGGTGGCGAAATTTACACGGCTTTGGAAAAAGGCACGATTGATGCTGCTGAGTGGGTGGGTCCATATGATGACCAAAAACTTGGTTTTAACAAAGTAGCACCTCACTACTACTACCCAGGCTGGTGGGAAGGTGGCCCACAGTTGGATTTCTTCATCAACCAAAAGGCGTTTAATGCGCTGTCTGCTGAAAATAAAGCAATTATTGAAGCCGCTGCTACTTATGCCCACGTTGATATGCAAGCTAAGTACGACGGTAGGAATCCTACTGCTTTGAAGCAGTTGGTGGGCGCAGGCGCCAAGCTGCATCGCTTTCCTAAAGACGTGATGGACTTAGCATTCAAAGAATCTATGGCTTTGTATGAAGAGTTGAATGCTAAAAACCCTGAGTGGAAAAAAATCTATGCAGATTACTCTAAGTTCCGCGCAGATGCTAACACTTGGTTCCGATTCACTGAAGCCGGCTTTGATGACTTTATGCAGCAACAAAAGCTGTAAGTTAAAGTGCATATATAAAACAGTAAAAAGCCCCGCATTGCGGGGCTTTTTTTTGACTAAAAACTTGATACTTGTTTGCTGTTTACTTTAAGCTTAGTTTGTTACTGATTTTTTCAAACTCAGTTAAGATTTCGGGCGTTGATGCATAGAATGATGCAAACTTACCTCCATGCGTTCGGGCATATAACCTAGGTGCAATCAGCCAATCAAAACCACGCAGTCGAATAAGTTTCACATATGCCAAATCAGAAACTGGCATTTCTTTGTTCCATATCCAACTTTGTTTTAAATGACTATTGCTCACCGAAGTGATGCTTCGGAAAACATAAAAAACCGTAATAAACATCAAAACCAGCGCAGCCAATAACCATAACTGGCTGCTGTTAAGCGTATTACCTAGCTTGCCGTTGCTCCATAGCACGTAAGCCCACCAAGCCACACCTTCTACTAACAATAAAGCCAGTACACGGAAGGCTACTGAAAAGGCCTTACCACTAATTATTTGACCTTGTGTAATGTCTAATTCAAGTGGTAAAGGCCAGCCCTTATCGTCCATATGTAGCGTTTACTTTTGGGATGCTTTGAACAGATCTTCTATTCTTTTTTGCTCTTCAGCATCACTTTTCGTTGGACCAGCCTCATTTGGAGCTTGGAACTCAATTTTGACTTTGTCAACATCTACTTTGATCTCCTTGTCTAAAAACATCGTGACAGATTGTGGTACAAAAATCACAACAAACACCAGGATCACCTGCATGATCACCCAGGGAATCGCACCCATGTAAATGTCGTTTGATTGAACGGGTACTGGGATGCGTTTGTCTTTGAATAAAGTATCGGCAATACCGCGCAAATAGAATAAAGCAAATCCAAAAGGCGGATGCATGAAACTGGTCTGCAAGTTGACGCAAAGTAACACACCAAACCAAACCAAGTCAATGCCTAATTTGTCTGCCACGGGTGCCAGCATCGGCACAATAATGAAGGCAATTTCAAAAAAGTCTAAGAAAAATGCCAAGAAAAATACAAATATATTGACGACGATTAAGAAGCCAACTTGGCCGCCAGGCAAACCAGTTAAAAGATGCTCAACCCATACCGCACCGTCTACGCCTTGAAACACTTGGCTAAAAACGCGTGAGCCAATGAGAATAAATACCACCATGGCTGTGAGTCGCATTGTTCCTGTCATGGCTTCCCAAATAAGCGCTTTGGTTAGACGTTTGGACATAGCAGCTAGCAACAAAGCCCCCACAACACCCATGGCACCGGCTTCAGTCGGTGTTGCGATAGCTACGCTTTGACCAGGCAAACCACCCATTGAACCCAGCACTGTGAAAATCAATGCAGCAGATGGAATAATGCCGCGTAATGCTTTTTTCCATAAAGCCCAACCGTCTAAGGTACGTTCCGTACGAGGAATAGCGGGCAAGTAATCAGGCTTGATACGTGAGAGTAAAAATGTGTAGATCACAAACATGCCCACTTGCAGCAAAGAAGGTCCCCAAGCGCCTTTGTACATATCGCCCACAGGTTTACCTAATTGGTCAGCCAAAACCACCAAAACCAATGATGGAGGCACCAATTGCGTGATGGTGCCTGAAGCGGCTAACACGCCCGTTGCGTAACGCATGTTGTAGTTGTACTTCATCATCACCGGCAAAGAAATCAATGCCATGGCAATGACTTGACCCGCAACTGTTCCCGTGATTGCACCGAGGATAAAACCTACGATGATTACGGAGTAGCCCACGCCGCCACGTTTGGTGCCAAAGAGTTGGCCCATAGAGTCAAGCATGTCTTCTGCCAAACCACACTTTTCTAAAATCGTACCCATGAAGGTAAAGAATGGAATCGCAAGGAGCAATTCATTGTTCAAAATAGAAAACAAAGAAATGGGCAAATTACCCATAAACGCTGCAGGAAACCAACCCATTTGAATGGCGTATAAAGCGCTGGCTAAGCCCAAAGCAGCGAGTGAGAAAGCGACCGGAAACCCGATCAGCATGATGACGATAAGCCCCGCAAACATGACGGGTGCGAAATTGACCATTTCCATTTTTTAAGTCCTAAATTTTTATTGCATTCAGTTGAATAACTGCTCGTTTGTGTATTTTGTGCAAATACGGCAGCGCTTATTGCAACGGCTTTTCGTAATGGGTGTCCATTTGGTAGTGACCTGTGAGGTAAGCTACGCGTTTGATGATTTCAGACCAACCTTGAAACCACATGAGCGCAAAGCCAAGTGGTAAAGCCAAGACGGCTGGCCAGCGGATCAAACCGCCCGCATTTTGCGACATTTCACCAGAGTTGAACGTGTTTAAAAAATACGGCCACGACAGGTATGCCAACATGCTAATAACCGGCAGCAAAAAGAAAAGCAAACCAAATAAATCGACATAGACAGGCCTGTTGCCTTTAAGCTTTCCGTAAATCAAGTCGACACGTACGTGTTCGTTGAGTTTGAGCACGATGGGCGCGCCCACCATGACCATATACGCAAATAAATACCATTGAATTTCCGTGAAGGAATTCGAGCTCCAGTTGAAGCCATAACGAATGAATGCATTAGCGGCTGAAATAAGCGCAGCAAATAGCACCGTCCAAGAGGCTAATACCCCAAATTTTTCACTGATCCAATCCACGCCTAAAGCGAGTTTAAGTAATCCATTCACAGAAGTGCTCCCAGAGTTAAAAAACCGCAGATGACTAAGCTCTCAGCTGGCGCAGAGTCATAGAATGATGCGATCATACTTTGTTGACATCCTAATTGTGAAAATTAATTTCACAATATGAATTTTTGAGGGTAAACACCGATAATTTCCGGTGCGATTTTAAACGCTGCTTGCTTCTTTGCAGTAGCTTAAATCTCGGCAATCATCTCAATCTCAACACAAGCACCCATAGGAATTTGCGCCACTCCAAAAGCACTGCGAGCGTGTGCACCAATTACGGGGCCGAATACTTCGCCCAATAGTTCAGAGCAGCCATTTGTCACCAAATGCTGTTCCGTGAAATCACTTGTTGAATTCACCAAACTCATTACTTTGACAATACGCTTAACTTTGTTCAAATCACCCACGGCAGCATGCAGAGTGCCCAGCAGATCGATGGCAATACTGCGTGCGGCAGCTTTGCCTTCTTCTGTCGTCATGTTTTTACCAAGCTGGCCTACCCAAGCGTTACCGTCTTTTTTAGCAATATGACCGCTTAGGAAAACCAAATTTCCCGTTTGAACGAATGGTACGTAGGCTGCTGCTGGAACTGCGACTGGCGGTAGTGTGATTCCAAGAGTTTCGAGCTTTGTATAGATAGACATGGTGTGATCTTTAGAAAAAAAGTTAAAAGAAGGGGCAAAGATAAAGAATATTATTGTCCACGAAAAAGCCGCTGTGCTTTCGCTACAGCGGCTTTTCATGTGAGCTACTTGTACTTATGAGGCTAATTTAAGAAGCATTTGGTGCTTCAAATGGCAACTGCATGTCACGCAAATCGCGCTTGGTTTCTACCAATACCAAGTTGGCAGATTCGACAACCGCAGCTGGTGGGCGCTCACGCGGCACATGCACAGGTGCATTGGCTAACTCGGCAGCAATGGCAGCTTGTGCGGCTGCAATTTTCGCTGCATCTGAGCCCACCCATTGCAAGCCTGATGAAGAAGCCACTTGCGCCAAGTCAGACACAGGCAGTGCATATGACGTCACCACAGGCATGCTGGTGGTCACAGCGGCAGCAACCGGAGCAATTACTGACGCATGTGCAGGGGTAACTACCACAGGCGTGGCAACTACAGCTGCGGGTTCTGCAACTGCAGTAACTGGAGCTGCATCTCTATGTGAATTGTCAAACTCAGCTTGCACGGTTGATGCTTGAAAAGCGCCATCGTTCGTCGCGGATTCAGCAGCTTGCTCAGCTGAACGCTCCGCACGTTCTGGGCGATCACCATTTCGCTCACCATTCCGTTCGCGGCGATCACGTCCATAGCGATCACGGCTACGGCGTTCGTTGCGTTGGCCTTCTGGCGCGGCATCCTGCGCCATGCCCTGGACTTCCGCCACCGCTTGCGAGTCAGCTTGCGTACCAACTTGTTCAGTAGCGACCGCTGCAACCAAACCAGCCGCAGCCACGCCAGCAACTTCAGCGCCACGTCCAGTACTACGCTCACTACGCTCACTACGCTCACTACGCTCAGTACGCTCAGTACGCTCAGTACGCTCAGTACGCTCACCACGTTCACGGCGTTCACCACGTTGGGCATCACGTTCAGGACGTTCTGTGCGCTCACCGCGTGGTGGGCGACCACCTTGACGAGGTGCTCTGTTTTGAGTGTCAATATTGCCATCAGCCGGCGTATTATCTGCCTGGGTAGCTATACTATTTGTAGCAAGTTGGTTGCCTTCTGCATCTACACGAGGCTCATTGCGTTGGTTGCGACCGTTTGGACGCGGACCACGACCTTCATTCCGTGACTCATTACGTGGTTCGTTACGATCTTCTGGACGTGCATCAGCACGCGATTCGTCACGTCGCTCAGTCGTGCGCTCTGTACTACGTTCACCTGTGCGCTCGCCTCCACGACCGCCACGCGAGTTGCGACCACGAGCGTCACGGCGCTCGCCTTGACCTTGGCCGTCGGTGCGCTCTGTACGGTCAGTACTGCGCTCACCGCGAGGATTGCGTTGCTCGCTACGTTGCGCAGCGTTGCCACGACCATCACGTTTCTCGCCATCAGCCGCCGCACGCACAGGTGCTGACGCGA
Source organism: Polaromonas sp. (assembly GCA_013298945.1). Taxonomy (GTDB): domain Bacteria; phylum Pseudomonadota; class Gammaproteobacteria; order Burkholderiales; family Burkholderiaceae_C; genus Aalborgiella. The sequence goes on along the minus strand of JAAFJR010000007.1, from coordinate 58,357 downwards.
CGGGGGTACTGGCGCCAAACAGGCTTTTAATCCAGCCAAAGAAGCCGGTTTCAGCCGCTTTTACTGTTTTTGCAGCGACAGGGGCGGCTTTAGCAACGGGGGCTGGCGCTGCAGTTGCCACTGCACGTGGCGCGGCTGCCGGTGCCGGCGCATCAGGCAAAACGCCTTTGATGATAGGCACTTGCTTGTTGGTCGGCTCTTGCGAGCGACGTGTTACAGCCGTTGGATCTTCGATTTCGTCAGCCATTTTGTAACTGGCTTCGATGTTTTCCAAGCGTGGATCGTCGTGTTTCAGGCGTTCCAAGCGGTAGTTGGGTGTTTCCAGTGTCTTATTTGGCACCATCAACACGTTGATACGTTGTTTGAGTTCGATTTTGGCAATCTCTTGGCGCTTTTCGTTCAACAGGAACGAAGCCACATCCACGGGCACTTGGCACATCACTGAAGCGGTGCTGTCTTTCAGCGACTCTTCTTGGATGATTCGCAAAATTTGCAAGGCGCTGGATTCCGTATCGCGGATATGACCGGCACCGCCGCATCGTGGGCAAGGGATGGACGCACCTTCAGACAGGGCAGGTTTCAGCCGCTGGCGGCTCATTTCCATCAAGCCGAACTTGCTGATCGTGCCAAATTGCACGCGGGCGCGGTCTTGGCGCAGAGCGTCGCGCAGGCGGTTTTCAACATCGCGGCGATTGCGGCTTTCGTCCATGTCGATAAAGTCGATCACGACCAAACCGCCCAAGTCACGCAAGCGCATCTGGCGTGCCACTTCGTCGGCAGCTTCCAAGTTGGTACGGGTGGCGGTTTCTTCGATGTCACCGCCGCGAATCGCGCGAGCGGAGTTGACGTCGACAGAGACCAAAGCCTCGGTGTGGTCGATCACAATCGCCCCGCCGCTTGGCAACTGCACGGTTCGGGCGTAGGCGGATTCGATCTGGTGCTCGATCTGGAAGCGGCTGAACAACGGCGCGTCGTCGCGGTAGCGTTTGACCTTGGCGGCATGCTCGGGCATCACATGTGCCATGAACTGCTGGGCTTGCTCGTACACGTCGTCAGTGTCGATCAAAATGTCGCCAATGTCAGCGTTGAAATAATCGCGAATCGCGCGAATCACCAAACTAGATTCTTGGTAGATCAAGAAAGCGCCTTTGCCGCCCTTGGCTGCGCCGTCAATAGCAGTCCAAAGCTTCAGCAAGTAGTTCAAATCCCACTGCAGTTCTGGCGCACTGCGGCCAATGCCTGCCGTGCGGGCGATGATGCTCATGCCGTTGGGGTATTCCAACTGGTCCATGTTTTCTTTGAGTTCAGCGCGGTCGTCACCTTCAATACGGCGACTGACGCCACCACCGCGTGGGTTGTTCGGCATCAAAACAACGTAGCGGCCAGCGAGTGACACAAACGTCGTCAACGCTGCACCTTTGTTGCCGCGCTCTTCTTTTTCAACTTGAACTAAGAGTTGCTGGCCTTCTTTGATGGCATCTTGAATGCGCGCTTGGCTAGGGCTAACGCCTGCCGCAAAGTACATTTTTGAGATTTCTTTGAAAGGCAAAAAGCCGTGGCGGTCTTCGCCGTAGTCTACAAAGCAGGCCTCTAGCGACGGCTCGACACGAGTCACGATGGCTTGGTATATATTACCTTTGCGCTGCTCGCGTCCTTCAATTTCGATTTCGTAGTCTAGGAGTTTTTGTCCATCGACAATGGCCAGGCGACGTTCTTCAGTCTGCGTGGCGTTGATTAACATCCGTTTCATCGGTATCTTCTTTCTATTTTTCATCACATGCTCGGTATGAGCAAACGATGCCAAAACAGACGAATCAAGACACGAGGAATTGCCGGAGAGCTTGTGCATGATCCGTCGGTTTTTAAAATCGACAGCTATGCACCAACGTAGGCGCTTGACACCAGCATATACGCAGGGCGGTTCAGTTTTCTTTTCTTATGAACTTGAACCGCAGTGCTAAACTGATCTCAACAATAATATTTGTGAGCTCTTGATCTTGTTTTAAATCTTGTTTAAAAATTTTGTCAACAGCTCACAAACTTTGGGTATTCCGTATATTTGTCTCAAAACGTCGGCTTCAACTAAACTTGGGGCAGACCACAGTGAGCGTTGGCTCGTCATGTTTGTGTGCGCAAAGAATAGCTGGCATCGACCTAACCAGCGGGGCGCTTTAATCAGTAAGTGCAGATGTGGACTAAACTCCAGACAAATCAAATACTTATAGCACGGCGCTAGTGAAACACATTATAGAGGCTGGATTGGATAAAGCACCAGAAAAAACGAGTTTGTCGGCAGGTTTGCCTGCAGATAAGGTAAATTTAACGCTGAAAGCTGAATTCGTTACAGTTGACGAGAACTCGGACGGACAGCGCTTAGACAACTTTTTGATTCGCCAGCTCAAAGGCGTGCCCAAAACCCATGTTTACCGCATCATCCGAAGTGGCGAAGTGCGGGTGAACAAAGGCCGAGCTTCTGCCGATACCCGCATTGCTGAAGGCGACATCATCCGCCTGCCACCCGTGCGCGTGTCTGAACGCATGGCGGAGAAAACCGAGACTATGGCTAGTGAAATGGCGAAGTATGCGCTTACTAACTCATTGGAAAGTGCCAAAGACGGTCGAAAAATCAGCAAAACCTCCGTCTTGAAAGATTTCCCGATTTTGCTGGAAGACGACCATCTTTTAGCCATCTCCAAACCCGCCGGCATCGCCGTGCATGGCGGCTCAGGCATCAGTTTTGGGGTGATTGAGCAGCTGCGTATGGCCAGGCCACAGGCCAAATTTTTGGAATTGGTGCACCGCCTAGACCGCGAAACCAGCGGAATATTGCTGGTCGCTAAAAAGCGCAGCGCGCTGACGAACTTGCAAAACCAGTTCCGTGAACGCGAAACCGGCAAAACCTATCTCGCATTGGTGGTGGGCGCGTGGCCTACTAATAAGAAGGTGCTCGATAAACCCTTGCACAAATACTTGCTGCCAACCAAGGACGGTTCGGAAGGCGAACGCCGCGTCAAAGTCACCACCAAAGACAACCCGGACGGCATGAAATCTGTCACCTTGGTCAAAATTCGGCAGACTTTTGCGGGCTTCACCCTCCTAGAAGTCACCATCAAAACCGGTCGAACGCACCAAATCCGCGTCCACCTCGCCAGCGAAGGCCACCCGATTGCGGGTGACGACAAATATGGCGACTTTGAGCTGAACAAGGCGTTGCAAAAGCCGTCAAAAACACAATCTTCAATCCTGAAACGCATGTTTTTGCATGCTTGGCGTTTGCAACTCACCCACCCATCTACCGCAGAACGCGTTGAATTGCAGAACGAATTGCCCTCAGAGCTGCAAACTTTCGTCGATTCTTTAAACTGAAATGACCCATATTTCCCATGCAAAACAGAAAATTTGACCGTAAATTTGACTTAATAGCCTTCGACTGGGACGGCACGCTGTTCGACTCCACCGCCATCATCACTCGCAGCATACAAGCGGCGGTGGTCGATGTGGGAGGCGCTAAACCGTCGGATGCGGACGCTTCCTACGTCATCGGCATGGGGCTGATGCAGGCTTTGGCGCACGCTGCACCCGATGTCGCGCCCGACAAATACCCGCAGCTGGGCGAGCGCTACAAGTTCCATTACAGCCAAAGCATGAACGATATCACCTTGTTTGGCGGCATTTTGGAACTGCTAGCTGAGCTGAAACAGCGCAAGCATATCTTGACCGTGGCGACAGGAAAAAGCCGCCGTGGGCTTGATGATGCGCTGCAAGCCGTTGAATTGAAAGATATTTTTCACGGCTCCCGCACAGCAGACCAAACCGCAGGCAAACCCGATCCGCAAATGCTGCATGAGTTGATGGATGAATTCAACATCCCGCCCGAGCGCACCTTGATGATTGGCGACACCACGCATGACCTCTTGATGGCGCAAAACGCAGGCTGCGCCAGCGTAGCCGTCAGCTACGGCGCGCATGACCCCAGCAGCTTCGCGGCATTCAATCCGCTGTACATCGCGCATTCGGTGGCTGAATTGAACAGCTGGATGGTGAAATTTGCCTAAAATAGCTCTGAAATAGTAAAAAAATGGCTGTAGCCATCGTATTTATTGCCTAAGCAGCTATTAAAATTATAGTAATTAATATTTTCTCAAGATGATAGATTAAAAGATGTAAAAGGTTAAGCTTCAGTAATGATTCATAAATAGGAGATTGTGTGCTGTCTACTACATCTAGGATGAGTGAAGTTCGTATTCGCTCTGCTTTCTCTATCAGCCTTAGCTTAGCGCTGCTGAGTGCATGCGGTGGTAATAGCTCAGAATCTACATTGCTGATACCCAAACTCGCAGCTGTTCCTGCTCCCGCACCTACACCTACACCTACAGACATAGATGCCGCTGTCGCCACAACAATAGCTACCGCAATTGCACGTGGAAATCTATCCACAGCTGAATCAGCCGTTGACGATGCATTGTCAGCAGCAGCTAAAGCTGGAGCAATAGCCGCCGCCGCATCAGCCGCTTTTGATGCAGCGTCAGCAGCTGCCATAGCTGCAGCAATAGCAGCTGGAGCAGATGCAACAACCGCTGCAATTGCAGGAGTCACCGCAGGAAACGCAGCATCCGCAGCAGTAATCGCCGCCGCTGCCAATACCACCACATATTGCCCTGAATCAACTGGATGCTTCCCAGGCGCAGTATCAGTACCTGGATCTAATCATATATTTACAACCGGTTGCCCAGCCGCCCCCATACTCAATACGGATACTTATAGCTTGGTGTTCAAAGGCTGTAACGTGCACAATGTGGCCGAGTATTACGATAAAACGGAGTGTGTGCGGGACAATACCACTGGTTTAATCTGGCAAGGGCAAACGCAAGCTGGTAACGGCATAAGAGGCATAAATATATTCAGAACAAATTATGATACTGCTGGTACATCACAAAGTAATGACGGAACGACAGTTATCACTCAAGCCCAAATCGATGATCCCAGTAACTCAGTTGGTTTTCAAAATGCCGTGAACGCAAGTAGTCTGTGCGGTTCGAATGCTTGGCGCATACCGACTATATTTGAGTTGAGAACACTTCCAAAATCTGGTTCTGATAGTCTAGACCCTACTTGGTTTCCTTATCCCAGCCCGTTCAAAAGTTATTGGTCATCTACACCTGATGCAATCTATCCATATAAAGCATGGGATTTATATTTGACGGTTGGCTACGATGGTTATGCCTACCCCAGATCCTTTACCGATGCCGTACGATTGGTTCGATGATATTAATGGCTGGGTAGTTTGAGTCGTTTCGAGGTTAAAAAGGGTGGTAATAGCATTTTTTATTATATCATTTAAGTTAATTTTTTGCATACAGCCGACGTATTTATTGCCTAAGCAGCTATTAAAATCATAGTAAATTAATATTTCGAAAATCGTCAAAATGACCGAATCAACGATCCATTTCACCGCACCTTCTGAGCAATTACCACTTTGTAATTCTGCTGATTTGCAAGATGGTGGCTTGGCTGTGCCGTTTGATGTGGTTTATGCGGGGCAGACTTGCCGGGCGTTTGCGATTCGGTTTGAGGGGCAGCCGCAGGCTTACTTGAACCGTTGCAGCCATGTGGCGATGGAGCTGGATATTCAGGAAAACAAGGTGTTTGACCGAGACGGACAGTGGCTGGTTTGTTCGTCGCACGGGGCGGAATTTAGCCCTGAAACGGGTGATTGTGTGGGTGGGCCGTGCAATGGTGGGTTGGTGAAAATTACGCTTTCTGAGGAGAATGGCGTTGTTCGCTGGCATACTGCGTATAACTTGATGCCGCTGGAATTTTGACAGCGACTAAATGTGGGCTTTTTAGCTTGCATTTCAACAAATTTGACCCATTTAAACACTTATGAACGAAACAAATAACGCCAACAGCGAACCGCAATTCCCAGCTGCCTCTGCGCCGCAGCCCAGCCAAACCACAGCGACGGCTGTGAACTGGGAGCGCACATCCCTTGAAAAGCTGGCTACCAATTACATAGCGGAGCAGCGAACCGCGCGCCGCTGGCGTACCTTTGTGCGCTTGGCTTGGTTGGCGTTTTTCGCGCTGGTGGCTTTTAGTCTTTTGGATCGCGGTGCGCCTTCTACAGATATGAATGCTGACCACACGGCTGTGATCGAAATCAAAGGCGAAATCGCCTCGGGTGGCGAGACCAGTGCAGACCAAGTGGTGACGTCTCTTCGCAGCGCGTTTGAGGACCAAGGCGCTAAAGCCGTGGTTTTGCTCATCAATTCCCCAGGCGGCAGCCCTGTGCAAGCCGGCATGATCAACGACGAAATCTACCGTCTTAAAGCGCTGCACAAAAAGCCCATTTACGCCGTGGTCGAGGAAACCTGCGCCTCAGCGGCGTATTACATCGCCGTGGCAGCGGACCAAATTTATGTGGACAAAGCCAGCATTGTGGGCAGCATTGGCGTGCTGATGGACGGCTTTGGTTTTACAGGGTTGATGGAAAAACTGGGCGTGGAGCGCCGTTTGATGACCGCTGGCGAAAACAAAGGCTTTATGGACCCCTTTAGCCCGCAAACCGAAAAACACCGCGCTTTCACCCAAGGCATGTTGAACCAAATCCACCAACAGTTCATCGCCGTGGTTAAAAAAGGCCGTGGAGAGCGCTTGAAAGAAACGCCAGAAACTTTCACTGGCCTGTTTTGGAGCGGTCAGCAAGCGGTTGAGCTGGGCTTGGTCGACAAAATCGGCACGCTAGATTTTGTGGCTCGTGAAGTCGTCAAAGCCCCAGATTTGATCGACTACACCAAGCGCGACAACGTGGCTGAGAAGCTGGCAAAGCGCTTTGGTGCGTCAATTGGCGAAGGCGCAGTCAAGGCGTTGAAAGCGTTTCCCGCGTTGCAATGACGCTGAAATCCATCAAATTTAGGCAACAAATACGCCTCTAGCCGTCGTATTTGTTGCCTAATTAGCTATAAATAATATAGCAAATAAGATCTTAAATAAATCTAAAGTAATTCAAAGTAACTTAGGCTGCGTCGCTTCTGTTAGTCCCGTCTTCACTGTCGGATAGCGCAATTGCAACTTCAGCTCCCGCTTCATCCGCCCGTTATCCATCTGCCGCGATTCACTCATGAAGCTCAGCAGCATCAGCGGCAACTGGTCGTGTGCGGTGCTGCGGGGCACGCGGGGCGGGCGGGGGAGGTTGTAGAGGTCGGCGGCGAAGTCGAAATAATCACCCATTTTCATGCGAGAGTCATCGTTCACGTTGTAAATGCGTTGCGCTTTGCCGCGCCACAGGGCGGCTAAGCAGGCGCGGGCTAGGTCGTCGGCGTGGATGTGGTTGGTGTACACATCGTCTTTGGCCGCCAGCACGGGCGTGCCTTTGAGCAGACGGTCTTTGGGCGTGCCGCCCTCGCGATTCGGCGCGTAAATACCGGGAATACGCAAAATCGAGGTTCGGATAAAGTTGGTATTGAAGCTGCTGCGGCCTAGAAAACGAACGGTTTGCTCGGCAGCGACGCGTCGCGTGGCACGAGTCGTTCGAGCTGCGGTAGGCAAGGTTTCCTTGGCTTTACCGCCCGCTAAATCACCGTAAACGCCGCTGGTTGAGCCGTAAACGAATGCGCTTGGAGCGGTTCGTAGCCGCAAAGCACGTGTCAAAGCCAGCGTGCGCTGGTCGCTCCAACCCTCTGATGGTGGCGGGGCTAAGTGCAATACATGAGTAGCTAAACCAGCTAGGCGCTGAAAACTTGCTTTTTCGTCCAAATTACCCACCAAAGGCACAATGCCTTGGGCACGAAAAGGCGCAATGCGCTCAGCAGACGACGTGAGCGCTAAAACTCGTAAAGGTTGGGCTTGGACAGTTTTATTGGCGTTCAAAATACTGGCGACGCGCTGCCCGACATCGCCGCACCCGACGATCAGCAGCCTTGGCTTGCGAAACCGCGCTGGCAGCGCACCCAAACCCACACTCCAAAAAGTCATGGCAGGTCGTCTGGGTAAACGAGTCGATAGGTTTGAAATTACGGGCAAAATAGGCGCTCTTTAGAAAATACCCCTATAGGATACCTAAATGTCGTTCCAAGTTTCTGTTTTGCCGAGTAACCGCAGTTTTATAGCCACTGCCGATGAGCCGATTTTGACCGCAGGCATACGCCAAGGTGTTGCCTTGCCCTATGGCTGCAAAGATGGCGCATGCGGCTCTTGCAAGTGCAAGATGTTGGAAGGCAAAGTGGTTCACGGGCAACACCAAACCAAAGCTTTGAGCGCGGAAGAAGAGTCGAATGGCTACATTTTGACCTGCTGCGCCAAGCCGCAAACCGATATTGTGCTGGAATCGCGCCAGGTCACGTCGGCAGATGCCTTCCCCATCAAGCGTATGCCGTCTCGCGTGATCTCATTAGAGAAAAAATCGCATGATGTCATCGCTTTGAAGCTCCAATTGCCTGCTAGCGACACGCTGCAGTACAAAGCCGGCCAATACATCGAATTTATTTTGCGTGATGGTGCGCGGCGCAGCTACTCCATGGCGTCTGCGCCGCACATTGCAGCGGACAGCAAAACGCTAGAGCTGCATATTCGCCACATGCCAGGTGGCAAATTCACCGACCATGTGTTTGGCGAGATGAAGGAAAAAGAAATCCAACGTATTGAAGGCCCGTTTGGCAGTTTTTATCTGCGTGAAGACTCAACAAAGGCTATGATTTTGTTGGCTTCTGGTACAGGTTTTGCCCCCATCAAAGCCATCATCGAGCAAATGCAGCACATCAGTAGCTCCCGCAAAGTGACTTTGTACTGGGGTGGCCGCAGGCCTGCTGACTTGTACATGAATGATTGGGTGCTGGCACAAGCTGCAGCCATGCCAAATTTGCGTTATGTGCCCGTCGTATCAAACGCTTTGCCTGAAGACGCTTGGACGGGTCGCACTGGCTTTGTGCACCAAGCGGTGATGGCGGATTTTCCAGATTTGAGCGACACCCAAGTCTACTCCTGCGGTGCGCCTGTCGTGGTTGATTCCGCACAAGCAGATTTCGTCAACCAGTGCCAATTGCCTGCGGATGAGTTTTATGCGGATTCGTTCATCACAGAGGCAGACAAGGCGCGCGCTTAACTTCAATATTAGCGCGGCGCGTGCTGCGCGTCGTGCTTTTGACGATGAATTTTGCGGCTGTTTCGATTCGCTTCACGTTGTAAGCGGCGGCGCTCCGAGGGTGTGACGACCCCATCAGCCTTGGCGCGTTGCTCATTCGCTTCCAAACGATTCGCACGTTTTTGCAAACGAGCATTTTCGCGCGGCGTTAATTGACCCGTAGCAACGCCTTGGTTGATACGCTGTTGCTGATTGGCTTCTCGCTGGTCTAGGCTAGGGGTACTTGTTGCTGCAAATGCCGTACCGCTGACAGCAGCGCCCGTAGCGATGGCGATAGCGAGAATCAAAGTTTGGATTTTCATGATAGTCAGCTCCATAGTAAAGGTGAAAAGGTGGTTGAATTATTTCAAGGTATGAACAGCAAGTTCATGGCTTAATAACGTGATATTCGTCACAAAGACTACAAATGTTTTGTAAAGCTTAGGTGAAGTTGCGGTGAAAGTCAGCATCCTTTGCGGAGAACTCACTTTGAAATCACTTCTCTCACCGCTGCCAATTGCCGCCGCGACACCATGAGCAGCTCGTCAATGCCTACAAGCCGCACAGCCCAGCATTCGCCCTCATCCGGATCAAGGTGCTTTTCAAGTGCCCGCATCGCGTGGGTGGCGACCAGAGCGTTGCGGTGAACGCGCAAAAAATGATGGGCGTAGCGAGCTTCGAGCTCACTCAAACTACCCTCTAAAATATGCGTTTTCAAAGCGGTGCGAACGCTGATGTATTTCAGTTCAGCCTTCAAATACAAAATTTCACGCAAAGGAATACGCTCTGTCACACCGCGCTCTTGAACAACCAGTATTTCAGTGGGTTCATTGGCTTTTTCAGTGTTTTTAGCGGTATTTTCAGCCTCTAGCCTGCGTATTTGTTGCCTAAGCAGCTCTACTTTTTGTAGTGAAATTTGCAATCTTTCTAAGCGCACAGGTTTGGTTAAATAATCTGTCGCAGCCAATTCAAAAGCCTCTACAGCGTGCTCCGCATGTGCGGTGATGAAGACGATGGCGGGTTGGTTTGCTTTGTAATTTAGCAACTCTTTTAGTCGGCGTGCAAACGCCAAACCGTCGCCATCGGGCATGTGAATATCGAGCAAGACAGCGTCAAAATGCAAGCTTGAAAGTAAAGCAAGCGCTTCAGCCGTGTTCTTGGCTTCACCACCAACAGTCGCGCTGGGTGACACACAATCGCCCAGCAAGGTGCGTAATCGTTGACGCGCCAGCTGCTCGTCGTCAACAATTAAAACATTCAATGCTGCAGCGTCGCTCATGCGGGAATCTCCATGCGCACGACATACTGCGCGTCTTTCTGTGTGTCATCCTGTGCATCTTTCACGCCCGCTTGAAAAGAGCTTTCCAAATCATGTAGCAAATTCAAGCGCTCCCGCACATTGTTCAAAGCCATGCCTTGCCCTGCCGTCGCTTTGCTCACGCTGGCGGGCAATGAATTTGAGATGGTGACGACGACTTTACTACCTTCGCGTTGGGTAGAAATCATCACTTTTGCCCCTTGCGGGCTAGGCTCTACGCCGTGACGTACCGCGTTTTCGACCAAGGGCTGTAACAGCAATGGCGGCAGTTTTGCGTGAGCAGCTGCAGGGTCTAGCTGCCATTGCACGTGTAGCCGTTCGCCAAAACGAACTTGCTCGATGGAGAGGTAATTTTTCGCTAGCTCGATTTCTTGCGCCAAAGTGACTGATTCGCCGTGTTCTGCGAGTGCTGCGCGAAACAAGTCACTCAAATCCTCTAACAAACCCTCAGCCCGCGCTGGTTCTTGGCGCACTAATGCGATGGCACTGTTGAGCGTGTTGAACAGGAAATGGGGTCGAATGCGTGATTGCAGTTCAGCTAGTTTGGCGGTGGTTGCCGCTGGCGTGCGGCCTTTGGCACGCCATTCAAGCGCCGCAACCAATGCAGCTGCTATTAGCGCACCAGCACAGCCACTGGCAAGCCAAGGCGCATTAGAAACAGCAGCGGCCAGCACCAACATACCGCAAGCGTAAGTGCCCGCAATAAACCCCAGGCCAATGCCACAAACGTATTGATTTTGACGTGTTAAGCGTTGTAGGTGGTGTTTCAAGCTGCAAGCAACAATCAACCACAGCAGCGTTCCTGGCAATGCGCCGCCAGTGACTAGCGCTAACTTACTTGCCCATTCTAGAAAACTGTCTGTAAAAAACATCACAACCACCGCCAGCACCGTTTGAACCAACAGCACCGTACGCAGTACCACACCGACTTGGCAAGCGTCAAAAATCAAAACAGCGTTAGAAGGCATCTTCATATAGCCCGATAATAGAGGAAATTCATCTTTTTTCGTCACTTTTGAGCTATTTGCACACATGTCTACCAACCAACTCGACAAAAAATCCCAAGCCTGGTCCGCCCTGTTTTCTGAGCCAATGAGCGACTTGGTGAAACGTTACACATCCAGTGTATTTTTTGATAAACGCCTCTGGCAAGCGGATATTGCAGGCTCTTTGGCGCATGCTGAGATGCTTGCAGCGCAAAAGATTATCTCTGCAGTTGACCATGCATCTATTCAAAAAGGCTTGGGTCAAATCAGTGCCGAGATCGAATCTGGCGCTTTCGAGTGGAAGCTGGACTTAGAAGACGTGCACCTCAACATTGAAGCGCGTTTAACCACCTTGGTCGGCGACGCTGGCAAACGCCTGCACACGGGCCGCAGCCGCAACGACCAGGTCGCTACCGATGTGCGTCTGTGGTTGCGCGGTGAGATTGACCTGATTGGCGACTTGCTAACCGAGCTGCAAAAAGCCATGCTCACCATCGCCGAGAAAAATGTCGATGTCATCTTGCCAGGTTTTACCCACCTTCAGGTTGCTCAACCCGTCAGTTTTGGCCACCACATGCTGGCCTATGTGGAGATGTTCAGCCGCGACGCGGAGCGCCTGCAAGACGTGCGCCGCCGCGTGAATCGCTTGCCGTTGGGCGCGGCAGCATTGGCTGGTACAAGCTACCCGCTGGACCGTGAACGCGTCGCTAAAACCTTGGGCATGGTTGACGACAAAGGCCATCCACAAGTCTGCCAAAACTCATTGGATGCTGTGAGTGATAGAGATTTTGCGATTGAATTCACCGCCGCAGCCAGCCTAGCCATGGTGCACATCAGCCGCCTGAGTGAAGAATTGATCTTGTGGATGAGCCAAAGCTTTGGATTTATTCAAATTGGCGACGCCTACACCACCGGTTCGTCCATCATGCCGCAAAAGAAAAACCCAGACGTGCCTGAGTTAGCACGCGGCAAAACCGGTCGCGTCGTTGGTCATTTGATGGGGTTGATCACATTGATGAAAGGCCAGCCCTTGGCCTACAACAAAGACAACCAAGAAGACAAAGAGCCACTGTTTGACACAGTAGACACACTGAAAGACACCCTGCGTATTTTTGCTGAAATGATGGGCTCCATCACCGTCAAACCCGAAGCCATGGAACGCGCCGCACTCAAAGGCTACGCTACTGCGACCGACTTAGCCGATTACATGGTTAAAAAAGGCCTACCCTTCCGCGATGCCCACGAAGCAGTCGCCCACGCCGTAAAAACCGCGATTGCGCAAGGCGTTGATTTATCGGAACTTTCGTTGGCAACGTTGCAGCAGTTCAATGCCAAAATCGAGAACGATGTGTACGATGTGCTTTCATTGCGTGGTTCGTTGAATGCTCGCAGCACATTGGGTGGCACAGCACCTAGTCAAGTACGGTTTCAGATTGAACGGCATGTGAAGCGATTGGGCTAATTTGATGTGATTTTTTACTCTTGGACTGATTTTTAAGCTCACTTTCGTATACGCTTGACCTCCAACAAAGGGGGCAAGCGTGAAAATCACTCAAAAAGTCACTAAAACGGTCAGTGTATTGGGCTTGTTGGGGCTTGCGTTCAGCGCCCAAGCTTTTCAAATCACCAGCTTGTCCCCGCAGGGTGAGGTTTCACAGGTTCGCCAATTGGTCGTTAAGTTTGACGAAGCTGCGGTCAACTTCGGCGACCCCAAAGCCGCCGCGCCATTGAGCATCAGTTGCAGTGACGCTGGTGCCACCAAAGGCAATGGCCGTTGGGTGAACGAGCGTGAATGGGCTTTTGAGTTTGCCAATGATTTACCGCCCGGTGTGCGCTGCAATGCTCAGATTAAAGCGGGTTTGCAATCTAACAAAGGCGTTAACTTTACGGGCAATAGCAGTTATCAGTTCAACACGGGTGGCCCGTTTGTCACCAACATCCTGCCCAGCTACGGTGCGATAGATGAGGAGCAATACTTCATCGCCCAGCTCAATGGCTCAGCCACACTGGCTAGCGTACAGGCCAATATGTGGTGCCAGGTCGACGGTTTGGGGGAGCGCGTACCTGTTAGATTAATTGAGGGCAAAGAACGTGCCGAGTTACTCAAATCACAAAGTTTGGAAAAGCCCGCAACAGCAGAACCACTCAAGTTTGTGACCTTTTCATGTAACCGCCGTTTAACACCGTCCGCCAAGCTGCAGCTTGTGTTTGGCAAAGGGGTGTCTACACCAAGTCAAGTTCTCAACAAAGTAGAAAAGCGCTTCAACTTCACAGTACGCGAGCCGTTTACTGCTAGTTTCAGTTGCGAGCGTGAAAACGCGCAGGCCGCGTGTTTGCCACTGCGCCCGCTGACACTGAGCTTCAACACACCTGTGCCGCGCAAATTGGCGGCGGCAATTCGCCTTACCTCCAGCAAAGACAGCTTCAAACCCAAGTTTGAGGCAGATGCAGACGACGAGAGCACGGTGACCGGCGTGTCCTTTGTAGGCGCTGGCGTACTACCCGAACAGACTCAGTTCACCATCGACCTACCCAAAGAATTCAAAGACGCCTCTGGTCGCAGCCTGCGCAATGCAGACAGTTTTCCGCTCAAAGTCGCCACCGGAGTGATGCCGCCGCTGGCCAAATTTGCCTCCAGCACCTTTGGCGTGGTGGAGCGCTTTGCCGAGCCGAGCGGGACGCCGATGTTGCCGGTGACCTTGCGCAACGTCGGTGTATCAACGGCAGGCAAAGCGGCTAGCAAAGACGCGGTGGAAGGCAAAGTCAGTGATCTGCAGCTCAAGAATGATGCAGACATCATCGCCTGGTATCAAAAAATGCAGCGCTACAGCAGCTACAGCGTGCCACGCAGTTTGGCCAACGCAGATTCCAAACTTCCATTGCCCCCAAAGCTTGGTAAAAAAATTGAAAATGGGCAGGAATACATCGACGATGGCACCAGTGTGCAAACCCGCATGGTGTCGTTATTGGCGGGTCAAGCAGCAGTCAAAACCCTGGACTTACCACAACCTGCCGATGCGCAGGCGAGCCGCCCGTTTGAAGTGGTAGGCATCCCGTTAAGTGCTGGTTTCCACGTATTGGAAATTGCTTCCAAAAATTTGGGCACATCGTTGTTGGATGAGCGCTACGGTGCGAACCGCACCATGTACGTGCGTACCTCGGCTTTGGTGACCAACATCGGTGTGCATTTCAAACTGGGGCGTGAAAACTCCGTCGCTTGGGTCACCACTTTGGATACGGGCAAGCCCGTGGCCAATGCGCGGGTGGTGGTGTCTGACTGCCGGGGTAAAGAGCTTGCAACTGCTCAGACGGATGCACAAGGCGTCGCAAAATTAGCCAATCTACCGCCACAACCGCCTAGCTGTTTGGTGCTGGGCAATGCCGATGACGAGTACAGCGATGACCGTCGCGCGTATTTCATCAGCGCCCGAACCGGTGCGGCAGATGCCAAGGGTGTGCAAGATTTAGCCTTTACATGGAGTGACTGGCATAAAGGCATAGAGCCGTGGCGCTTTAGTTTCCCTACGAGCAATGATCCGCGCCAAGACGATCGCCTGCACACGATTTTTGACCGCAGCCTGCTGCGTGCTGGTGAAACGGTGTCTATGAAGCACATTTTGCGATCAGAAAACAGCAAAGGCTTTGGAGTTAGCAGTTCAGAACCCAAGCTTCTAGAAATCACGCACGTTGGCAGCGGTCAAAAGTACAGCCAACCTGTTCTGTGGAGAAAGACGGCGACTGGCGGGCAAAGTGCTGAGAACACTTTTTTGATTCCACCAGCAGCCAAACTAGGTGTTTATCAAGTTGAACTGAAAACATCTGACGATAGAAATGCAGGCGCAGATTTTCGCAGCTTTAGCTCAGGTCAATTCCGCGTTGAGGAATTCCGCTTGCCTGTTTTTCAAGGCCGCATTCAACCTGCCGATAAAAAAGCCTTGGTTAACGTGACGTCTGTGCCCACCGATGTCCAAATCAGCTATGTCGCGGGCGGCCCGGCGATGAACTTACCCGTCCAAGTCTCTGCGCTGGTGCGTTCTAAGAGTTTGTACTTCGCCGATTACGACACCTTCAACTTCTACCCGCCGCAAAAAGAGAAAAAAGCTGGAGTAGCTGGTGCGGATGAAGAAGAAGCCGCATCTGGTCAAGACCAACGCGTGATTGCCGACAAGTTGCCGCTGCGCCTAGACAAAAACGGCGCTGGCAAACTGGTGTTGGATAAAGTGCCGGCATCCAAACAAGCGCAAGAGCTGTTGTTGGAGGCGACTTATGCCGACCCGAACGGCGAGGTGCAAACCATCCGCAACGTGGCGAACCTTTGGCCTGCGGGTGTGATTGCGGGTATCAAAACTGAAGGCTGGGTCTCGACCAGTCAGAAAATCAAGTTTCAGGCTTTGGCCTTAGATTTGACCGGTAAAGCGGCCGAGGGTGTGAGCCTGGAAGTCAAAGCCCTTGCCCGCATCACCACCACCAGCCGCAAGCGTTTGGTGGGTGGTTTTTACAGCTATGACAACAAAACCGAATCCAAAGACCTAGGTAAAGTCTGCAGTGGCAAAAGCGACAGCCGCGGTTTGCTACTGTGCGAAGCCAAACTGGACGAGCCCGGTGAGGTGGAGCTGATCGTCACCGCCAAAGACAAAGACGGCAACACGGTGCAGGCGGCCAGCTCGGTGACTGTGACCAAGCTAGGTGAGATCTGGTTTGGTGGTGAAGACCATGACCGCATGGACATCCTGCCCGAGAAAAAAGTCTACCAGCCCGGTGAAGTGGCCAAGTTCCAAGTGCGTATGCCCTTCCGTTTCGCCACTGCTTTGGTGTCGGTCGAGCGTGAGGGTGTTATTGAGACGCAGGTCGTGCAACTCAACGGTCAAGACCCGACAGTTAACCTCACCATCAAAGATAGCTGGGGTCCGAATGTCTACGTGAGTGTGCTTGCTTTGCGTGGGCGGCTGCGCGAAGTGCCTTGGTACTCGCTCTTCACCTGGGGCTACAAATCCCCGCGAGAGTGGTGGACGGCGTTTTGGTATGAAGGCCGTGAATACGTCGCCCCGACCGCAATGGTCGATTTGAGCAAACCCGCTTTCCGCTTTGGCGTGGCAGAAATCCGCGTTGGCACCAAAGCCCACCAGTTGGACGTGAGCGTGAAGGCTGACAAAGAGAGCTACCCCGTGCGTGGCAAAGCGCAGGTCACCATTCAAGTGAAATTGCCTAATGGCCAACCCGCTGCCCATGCCGAGGTCGCATTGGCTGCCGTTGATCAGGCCCTACTGGAGCTCAGCCCCAATACCAGTTGGGACTTGTTGGACGCCATGTTGCAGCGCCGCAGCTGGGGCGTGGAAACGTCCACCGCGCAGATGGAAATCGTCGGTCGCCGGCACTATGGTCGTAAAGCCGTGCCTGCAGGCGGTGGTGGCGGGCGCAGTGGCACGCGGGAGCTGTTCGACACCCTGTTGTTGTGGAACCCCAGCGTCAAGCTCGACGCGAATGGCCAAGCCGTGGTGACCGTGCCCTTGAATGATGCCTTGACTAGCTTCAAAATCGTCGCTGTGGCTGATGCGTCGACGGGCTTGTTTGGCACAGGCTCGACGATGATCAAAGCCACGCAAGACTTGCAGATCATCAGCGGCCTGCCGCCTTTGGTGCGGGAAGACGACCAGTTCAGGGCGCAAATCACCTTGCGTAACACCACCAAAGAAGCGATGAAAGTAGATGTCAGCGCCCGACCCACCCTGCTGGATTTGAAACCGCAGACGGTGGACATTCCCGCTGGCGAAGCACGTGAAGTCGCCTGGCTGGTGACCGCACCGCCACAGCTTGCGTTGATTCGCAGCGAGGCGATTTTGTGGGAGATAGAAGCGAAGGACATTCTAAAAGGAGCTAGCGGCGCTAAGGATGCCATCAAAGCCCGCCAACGCATCATTCCCGCCGTGCCGCTGACGGTGCAGCAGGCGACGCTGGTGCAAGTCGATGGCAGTTTCAGTCTGGACGTGGCCCCGCCAGCAGATGCCTTGCCCGGCCGGGGCGGCTTGAAGATGAGTCTACAGCCCAAGCTAGCCGAGGGCTTACCCGGCGTACGCGACTGGTTTGCCAACTACCCATTTGCTTGTTTGGAGCAAAAAACCAGCAAATCGGTCGGTCTGCGCGACGCCAAGCTCTGGCAGGGCGTGCTGGCGCAGTTGCCTAGTTATCTTGACAGCGACGGGCTAGCTAACTACTTCCCGCCGCGTGATGGCGAGGCCAATCGCGGCAGCGACACCTTGACTGCTTATCTACTGGCCGCCACGCATGAAGCCGCTGCGATCAACCCCGCTTTTGCATTGCTTGACGATGCGCGTGCTCCGATGGAACGTGGTTTGATTGCTTTTGTGGAAGGCAAGATCACACGTGATTTCTGGTCGCCCCGCAAAGACCTGGATGTACGCAAGCTCGCCGCGCTAGAGGCTTTGTCGCGATACGGCAAAGCGCAGGCCCGCATGGTCAGCAGCATCACCATCGCGCCGAACCAGTGGCCAACCAGCGCGGTAATCGACTGGATGCAGATTTTGAAACGCGTGGGCGACATCCCCAAACGCGACGCTTACTTGGCCGAGGCGAACCAGATTCTGCGCGGCCGCTTGAGCTTTCAGGGCACGAAAATGATTTTCAGCACCGAGCGCGACGACTACTGGTGGTGGCTGATGACCAACGGCGACGTCAACAGCGCCAAATTGATGCTAGCCGTGATGGATGACCCCGCGTGGAAGGACGACATGGGTCGTTTGGCCAACGGCTTCATCAGCCGGCAGCAAAATGGCGCTTGGCATACCACCACGGCTAATTTGTGGGGTGGCTTGGCGCTGGAGCGTTTTTCAGCCAAGTTTGAGGCCACGCCGGTGGCTGGGCAGACCAAAGCATCTATGTCTACGGGAAATGCCCTAGTCGATTGGAGTAAGGTCGAACGCATCAAAACCACCGATGCTTCAGGCTCACCGAATCAAACCACCTGGTTTGGCGCACCCGCTTCGCCCGGCAACCTGCGCAACAACAGCATGTTCTTGCCATGGAAAAACGTCGCAGGATCAACGAAAGATGCTTTGAAAGACACCTTGACTGTGACTCAGCAAGGCACAGGCAAACCGTGGCTGACGCTGCAATCCGTCGCTGCTGTACAGCTCAAAGCGCCGTTCAGCGCGGGTTACGGCATCAAAAAAACCATCACACCGGTTGAGCAAGCAGTCAAGGATGTTTACACCCGTGGCGATGTGCTGCGCATCACGCTGGAGGTTAACGCCTCATCGGACATGACTTGGGTGGCTATTACCGACCCGATTCCTGCAGGTGCGACGATTTTGGGTGGTGGCTTGGGGCGCGATTCTGAAATCGCCACCAAAGACGAAAAGCGCAGTGGTTCGGGCTGGGCCGCGTTTGAAGAGCGCAGTTTCGAGTCTTTCCGCAGCTATTACCAATACCTGCCTAAAGGTGTGGTGAAGATGGAATACACCATCCGATTGAACAACGTGGGCACGTTTTCGCTACCTCCTAGCCGGGTGGAAGCCATGTACGCGCCCGAAATGTTTGGCGAAACACCTAATGCCAAAATGCAGGTAGTGGCTGCCCCGGGGGCAAAATAATGGATAATCGGCTTGTTATTTGCCAAATTTTTGCTATATTTATAATAGCTATTCAGGCAGATAATACGACGGCTGCACCTCGATTTGAGGAGGTAAGAAGCGCTTTTCAACCCTCAGACGTGCAAATTTTGGACAAAAACGGTGAATTGCTGCACAGCCTGCGTGCCGACAAAACTGTGCGGCGCGGCCAGTGGGTGGCGCTTGCGGATATCTCGCCCGCGCTGCGCACCGCCATGTTGCTGAGTGAAGACAAACGCTTTTACGAGCACAGCGGTGTCGACTGGCGCGCCGTTTCCAGCGCAGCCTGGGGCAATGTGTGGAACACCAAAACGCGAGGCGCTTCTACCATCACCATGCAGTTGGCGGGTTTGCTGGACGAGGATTTGAAGAACGCAGCAGGTGGGCGATCTGTGTTGCAAAAGGTCGGGCAAACTGTTTCTGCTCAAATGTTAGAGCGTAGCTGGCGCAAAGATCAGATTTTGGAGGCGTATCTCAATAACGTACCGTTTCGTGGCGAAATGGTGGGTATAGACGCGCTCAGTCGCACCTTGTTTGGCAAGGCGGCGCATGGTCTGGACGACCGCGAAGCCGCCGTCACCGCCGCCCTCGTTCGTGCGCCAAACGCTAAAGCTTCCGCAGTCGCGCAGCGGGCATGTGGGGTGCTCAAAGTGATGCAGCCAACGGTCAAAACAGAATGCATGGGGTTGGATTTGTACGTGACCGCCGCTTTGCAACGCAAAGAGTTTGACGCCAGCAGCGGTATCGCGCCGCATGTGGCGCGGCGTGTTTTATCTTCTGGCGCGGCGAGAACTGTGACCACTACCCTGCGTGCCCCGCTGCAGCGCTTCGCCGTTCAAACTCTAAGCCAACACCTGCGCGAGTTGCAAAGCCGCAACGTGCAAGACGGTGCGATTGTGGTGCTGGACAACGCCACTGGCGCGGTGTTGGCTTGGGTTGGCTCGTCGGGTGAATTGGGGCGTGCTGGCGAGGTGGACTTTGTCACCGCGCTGCGCCAGCCCGGCTCTACCTTGAAGCCATTTTTGTACGCGCAAGCGATTGCCGAGCGACGTTTAACGGCGGCGTCTTTGTTGGAAGACGCGCCCACCCACATCCAAACCGCTGGCGGTCTGTACATTCCGCAAAACTACGACCACCAGTTCAAAGGCTGGGTGTCGGTACGTACCGCACTGGGCTCGTCGCTTAACGTACCCGCCGTGCGTGCTTTGGTGATGGTCTCGCCCGATGCATTTGCCAAACAGCTCGGGGCGCTGGGCTTGCCGCTCAAGGAGGCGGGCGATTTTTACGGCTACAGCCTGGCGCTGGGCAGTGCCGAAGTGTCGTTGCTGAACTTGACCAATGCATACCGCAGTTTGGCGAATGGTGGGCGCGTTAGTCCTACTTTTTTAACCGGGCGTCTTGAAGCAGTAAGCACAACCCAAGCCATAGACCCCCGCGCCGCCTTCATTGTCAGCGACATTCTGAGCGATACCAACGCCCGCGCCCGCACCTTTGGCTCTGACAGCGTTCTGTCAACGCGGTTTTGGAGCGCCGTCAAAACCGGCACCAGCAAAGACATGCGCGACAACTGGGCTGTGGGCTACTCGCAGCGCTACTCCGTGGGTGTGTGGGTGGGCAACGCCAGCGGCGCGGCTATGTGGGACGTGAGCGGCACCACAGGCGCAGCCCCCATATGGGCGGCGGTGATGCAGTTTTTGCACAAAAACCAAGCCAGCAAAGCGCCGACTGCACCAGCAAATTTAGTACAAACTCAAGCGCAGTTTGGTCAAAACGGCTCGCCAGCAGCTCCAGCGCTTGAGGCCACGCGGCAAGAGTGGTTTTTGGCAGGAACAGAGCAGCCCATATTCAGTGCCAATATTGCTACAAATAAAGTAGCTGCTCAGGCAATAAATACGCTGGCTACAGCCAAAATTATCACTCCCATATCCGGCACTATTATTGCCCTAGACCCAGACATCCCGCCCAACCGCCAACGCGTCAGCTTTGAGGCGCGGGGTACAAACCTAGCGTGGTTGATCGACGGTAAACCGTTTGCCAAAGGCGCAAACGCCAAGTGGCTACCGTGGCCTGGCCGGCATGTGGTGCAACTGGTAGATGCCAAAGGCGTGAAGTTGGATGAAATTCTGTTGGAGGTGCGGGGGGCTGGGGTTCGGTCTAAACTCTAGTATTGTTAATTCTTGTTAAGACACGTCGACTATTTAAGAACAACGCATGCTCAAAATTTCATCATTTCTTACTAGGGTTATCTTTGTTATTGGTCTTTTCCTGATCGCCATAAGCGTCAATTCGCAGCAAATGTTCAAATGCAAGGTCAATGGCACAGTTAGCTACCAGCAAGATCCGTGTCCAGTCGGTCAAATTCGCAAGCTTCCTAGCCTCAAAGAGCTTAACGCTGGTGAGAAAAAAAGACGCGAGGCTGCTGCCGTTGCAGCTGAAAAATCTGCCGTTACCCAAGAAAAGACGGCGCCTCAAGCTAAAAGTTCTCAAAGTACTGAAAAATTTACACCTGCTGCTTCCAATTCGCCTGCTCTTTCTAATTTATCAAATAATTTCAGTTGCGATGGAAGAAAACATTGCTCTCAAATGAGGTCTTGCGCGGAAGCTAATTTCTTTCTAGCGAACTGCCCTGGCGTTAAGATGGATGGTGATAACGATGGAATTCCTTGTGAAGAGCAATGGTGCTCTCGCTAGAACGATAAAACTGGAGATATTTACATGGCAGTGATTACTAACATAGAAGACCTGCGCGTTTTGTATAAAAAACGCGTCCCCAAGATGTTTTACGACTACGCCGATTCTGGCTCGTGGACAGAAGGCACTTATCGTGCAAATGAGGCTGATTTCCAAAGCATCAAGCTGCGCCAGCGGGTCGCGGTAAACATGGAAAACCGCACGACAGCGACAAAAATGGTGGGAGTAGAAGCCAAAATGCCCGTCGCCATCGCACCCGTTGGTTTGACTGGCATGCAAAGCGCCGATGGCGAAATCAAGGCGGCTAAGGCGGCGGAAAAGTTCGGCATCCCTTTCATTTTGTCGACCATGAGCATATGCTCCATCGAAGATATCGCCGCCAACACCACCGCGCCATTCATGTTTCAGCTTTACATGATGCGCGACCGCGAAGCTATGGCTCGCATGATAGACCGCTGCAAAGTCGCCAAATGCAGCGCTTTGGTGCTGACGCTGGATTTGCAAGTGATTGGCCAGCGCCACAAAGACCTGAAAAACGGCCTGACAGCGCCACCGCGCCCGACTATTGCCAACATCATCAATCTGTCGACCAAGCTGCGTTGGTGTTTTGGCATGCTGGGGACAAAACGCCGCAGTTTTGGTAACCTAGTCGGTCACGTCAAAGGCGTTAGCGACATGAACTCGCTGGCTGCTTGGACCAATGAGCAGTTTGACCCACGCCTGTCGTGGGAAGACGTCAAATGGGTCAAAGCCCAATGGGGTGGCAAGCTGATTTTGAAGGGCATCCAAGACGTGGAAGATGCCAAACTGGCGGTTGAAACTGGCGCAGACGCCATTGTGGTCAGCAACCACGGCGGCCGTCAGCTAGACGGCGCAGAGTCCAGCATCAAAGCCCTGCCGCCGATTGTGGCGGCTGTGGGCGACCAGATTGAGGTCTGGATGGACGGTGGCATACGCTCGGGGCAAGACGTACTCAAGGCTTGGGCCTTGGGTGCTAAAGGCACCTTGATTGGTCGCGCCATGGTCTACGGCTTGGGCGCAATGGGCGAGGCGGGCGTGACAAAAGCGCTGCAAATCATCCACAAAGAGCTGGACGTGACCATGGCGTTTTGCGGGCATACCGATATTCAAACCGTGGATAAGACGATTTTGCAGCCTGGAACTTTTTGATTGTAATTAACAATCAATTTGTATGTAGCCAGCGTATTTATTGTCTAAATAGCTATTTTATTTATAGCGTTTTGGATTTACGCAAGCTGGCTTGTTACCCCCACTCTCATCCCCCGCCTTCTCTCGCCCCGCTGGGCGAAAGAAGGAGCCTTCATTTGATGGTAGGCTGTCGAGTAAGGCTTCTAACAGCAGAGGTAAATAAATGTGGGTTAGGTTAAAATTCAGAAAAATTTAAGTATGCGTATTAGACTTTTTTTGCTGTTTAGGTAATCTCAAAACATTTATAAAACAACTGAATATTGCGCAGTTTGTACGGAATTCCTTGGATAAGTAGTTATGGCAAATGAGTCATTTTTTTTAACAGCATGCAAACTTTATGTCGGATTTACATCTGCGTCAGGTTTCCTATTTGGGCAACTCTTTTTCGGCACATTCAAATGGGATGCAACTGCTACAGGCTTAGCTGGCTTACTTATTGCAATTATTACCTTTGGACCACCAAAACCCGCCACAAAGGAACTCAAAAGAACTTTGATAGTTTCTACTGCCGTGGCGTTAGCTGGTTTATTCAGTAGCGCAGCAGACTATTACGAGTTCAACATTTATCCAGGAAATGATTTTGGTTGGTCTTTGAAAATTCCATACATCCTTGGGATTATTTACATAACGTACTCGAGTTTGATAACATCGCATGACACTTAATCACTAGTTTGAGTCTATTGTCGTAGAAGCGATACTAGGCTGTCAGTATTTTCACATTGACGTAGTATAAAAATTTTTAGTAATTTGAGTTTGTAGTCGTTATATTTATTGCCTAAGAAGCTATTAAATACATAGCAAATTATGAGTAATAATGATCTACTCATGACCTCAAAAATCCGCCGCATCGCCCATCTAGACATGGACGCTTTTTATGCGTCTGTGGAGTTGTTGCGCTATCCGCAACTCAAAGGGCTGCCTGTTGTGATCGGCGGCGGGCGGCGCAAGGTGGACGAGGCTTTGGAGCTACTGGCAGATGGGCAAACGCGGGCTGACATTCCAGTTGATGCCTTTGCGCGGCTGAAGGACTACACGGGGCGCGGCGTCATCACCACTGCAACCTATGCAGCACGGCAGTTTGGGGTAGGCTCGGCGATGGGGTTGATGAAGGCTGCCAAGTTATGCCCAGACGCGATTTTGTTGCCGGTGGATTTTGACCAATATCGCCATTACTCTCGGATATTCAAAGAGACGATTCTCGAATTCACCCCGCTGATGGAAAACCGGGGGGTGGATGAGGTGTATATCGACTTTACTGATGTTCCTGGCGGGCAGCGGCAGGGTGGCAGGGCACTGGCAAAGCTGATTCAGCAGACGATTTTTGAGCGCACAGGGCTGACCTGCTCAGTAGGTGTTGCGCCCAACAAGTTGCTGGCCAAAATGGCGAGTGAGTTCAACAAGCCCAACGGCATTTCAATCGTTTTAGAGCAAGACCTGCAAACCATGATATGGCCGCTGACCTGCCGAAAAATCAACGGTGTGGGGCCGAAGATGGATGAAAAGCTCATCAAGAACGGCATCACCACCATTGGCGAGCTGGCGTCTAAGGATGAAGCGTGGTTGGTCGCCAACTTTGGCAAAAGCACGGGGGCGTGGCTGCACCGGGCGAGTTGGGGGCGGGACGATAACCCAATTTCGTTGAGCAGCGAGCCAGTTTCCATCAGCCGCGAAACTACGTTTGACCGCGATTTACACGCTGTGCGCGACAAAGCCGAGCTGAGTGCGATTTTTACCGAGCTGTGCGACAAATTGGCGGGCGACCTGCAGCGCAAAGGTTATTTGGGCAAAACGATTGGCATCAAGCTACGCTACGACGACTTCAAAGCCGCGACGCGCGACCAGACGCTAGATGTTTACACCGCCGACCCGAAAACGATACGCCAAGCTGCGGGGCTGTGCCTAAAGCGCATTCCATTGAATAAGCGGCTGCGTTTGCTGGGGGTGCGGGTGGGTGGGCTGGTGGCATCTGATGGCGAGGTGGAGCGAGCCGTTGGTAATTCCCAGCAGACTTCTAAGGATGATTTGATTTCAAATATGTTCGACGAGTGACTCAGTAGAAATATTGAAGTTTTTTGTAAATAGTTGAATCCAAGCGTAAAGTGGTTGCGTAAGTGAGGTGTAGACCACTTTTTTCAACCCTTTTTTAACGTTTTAGGACATTCTTCATGAAGCATTCAAGCGCAAAACTCTCAGCATTGGCGGCTGGTTTATTACTCGGCTTGTCAGGATTAAACGCACAGGCGGACACTGGCAAATTGTTGCTCACAGGCGGCGTCAGCAGCATTGACGGCGCGGCGGGTGGTGGTTTGACACCTTGGGCTGTCATAGGCAGCAATGCAGAAGATGGCGAAATCGGCTTCAGCGCCAATGTGACCGCTGCTAAAACGCAAGACTATGGATTGAAGACTTACGGTGTGGCCGTGGGCATCCAAAACCGCGTGGAGTTGTCATTGGCACGGCAAGATTTTGACGCTTCGCCAGCTATAGCACTCAATGGCATCGCGCCTTTTGGAGTGACACCGGGGCAGCATATCAACATGGACATTATTGGTGCCAAAGTGCGTATTGCAGGTGATGCGGTGCTGGACAGTGACTCGTTGATGCCGCAAATCGCCGTGGGTGTGGAATACAAATCGGTAAAACCGGGGTCGATTGGTTCGGTTTTGGACTTTTTAGGCACAAAAACATCGGGTACGGATGTGTACGTCAGCGCGACTAAGTTGTTTTTAGCGCAAAGCGTACTGGTCAACGCCACGCTGCGTTCTACCAACGCCAATCAAAACGGTTTGTTGGGTTTTGGCTCAGGCGCACCGGGTAAAAACAGCCGCAGCATCGTGCCTGAGTTTTCAATAGCCTATTTACTGAGCAAAAACGTGGCCATTGGTGCAGAGTACCGTGGCAAGCCGAACAATTTAGAAGCGCTAGGCCGAGCTGCTGGCTTGGGCGGTGGGTTGAAAGAAGAAGCTTGGAAAGATATTTTTATCGCATGGGCGCCTAACAAGAACGTGTCGTTGACGCTGGCATATGTTGATTTGGGTCGCATTATTCCGGGTATTACACCGAAACGACAAACGGGCGTGTATTTGTCTGGGCAAATTGCATTCTAAAAATTCAAATCGAAATTCAAACTTTTAACTCATTGAGAAATACCATGAAAAAAACTATTCTTATCGCTTCTATGTTGCTTGGCTTTGTAAGCGCCGTATCCGCACAAACAATGTCTTCAAGCCCTGCTTTGTACCAAGCTTTTGGTGAAAAAGCTGGTTTGGTCAAGTTGATGGACGATTTTGTGCCACGTCTGCAAGCGGACCCACGTTTGGCTGAGGCCTTCAAAAAAGCAAATGTTGATAACTTGAAATCGCAACTTGTGAATCAAATTTGCCAAGTGTCTGGCGGCCCGTGCGAATACAAAGGGCCAGACATGAAAGTGGCACACAGCAATATGGACATCACCAAAACCGACTTCAATGCTTTGGTCGAAGTGCTGCAAAAATCCATGGATGCTCAAGGCATTGCTTTCAGCAGCCAAAACCAGTTGTTGGCCAAGTTAGCGCCTATGCACAGAGATGTGATTACGGTTAAATAAAACCCAAAAAAATATAAATTTCAGAAATCTATTTTTTTGAAATAACTTATAGTGCAGGTTATGAACAACCTGCACTATTTCTCTTTTTCTGCAAACGACCACATTGCCCACCTAGTCCTCAATCGCCCCGAGGCGATGAATACCATGAACCCCACCTTTTGGCGGGAATTGGACGAGGTATTGACGCATATTCAACGTGATGGCACGGCGCGGGCTTTGGTGATATCTAGTACAGGCAAGCATTTCAGCGCGGGCATGTCGTTAGACACGTTTTCAAATGCTATTCAAATGGACGATAAGAGTCCTGAAGGGCGAGCAGCCATTTTTGATTCGCTCACCGACTTACAAGCCACGTTCACAAAGTTAGAGTCGCTACGTATTCCCGTCGTTGTGGCAATTCAAGGCGGTTGCATTGGTGGTGCAGTTGATATGGTGACTGCGTGCTGCATTCGCTATGCAACCAAAGACACTTTTTTTTGTATTCAAGAAATCAATATCGGTATGGTGGCAGATGTGGGTACGCTGCAGCGTTTGCCCAAACTAATGCCCGAAGCCGTGGTGAAAGAGCTGGCCTACACTGGCAGACGCTTGAAAGCAGACAAAGCTCTGATGTATGGCTTGGTGAATGAGGTTTTTGAAACCAACGACGAGATGCAAGCCGCTGCGATGCAGTGTGCCAAAGAAATCGCCAGCAAACCGCCCATCGCTATTTGGGGAACAAAGCAAGCGATTCATTACACGCGTGATCATTCGGTGGAAGACTCGCTCAGGCAAATGGGCTGGCTGCAAGGCGCGATTTGGAGTAATGCGCATGTGCGTGAAGCGATTGTTGCGGCAAAAGAAAAGCGCGAAGCGCAGTTTCCTGCGCTTGCGCCATTGATACCGTTTACGAGTTTGTGACTAGGTGAGTTTGTGATTTAGTTTAATCGCAAACTATTTGATGACTTTTAGCGTTGCCAAATAAGCCACCACATCGTCGCGGTCTTGCGCATTGTCCATGGCGTAACCCATGCGTTGACCAGGGATCAGCATTTCAGGATTAGCCAGCCATGCCGTTAAATTGTCTCGATTCCAAACAATTTTGCTTTTCTTCAAAGCGTCAGAATATCGATAATTTTTGACACCTCCTGCTTTTCGATCAAACACACCCAAGTGCATAGGCCCGACCCGGTTGTCATCCACGCTGTGGCACGCGCTGCATCGGGCATCGTAAATTTCTTTGCCTTTGATAGCACTAGCACTACCTGTGGCTATGGCGTTTGACTGCGCCATAGCCAAAGAAGCTGTCATAAGCAGTAAGCCACTGATGACGGCACGGTGACTTTGCGAACGCATCAAGCACCAAATGACAAAGCGCCAGACGGCAACGGGCGCCCCAAAGCATTGGTCAAAATCGTGAAATGCATAGTTTCATCCGCAGCTAAACGACCTGCGATTTTTGCCAAATCTTTGCTGCCGAATGCTGGAATCACACCCAAGTAAGCGTTGATAGCGCCTAGCTCTAAGCGTGCGGCCAAATCAAGAACATCGCCTTGATTTTTCAATGTATCGGCTTTCAGTGCTTTAGCGTAATCGTCGATTTTCTTTTCTGCCACAGGTGTACCGCCCATTTTTTGAATGGTGGCAATCAAAGCATCACGGTGTGCTTTGTGGTGGCTCTGGAAGGAGACTGCGATGTCGAGCACGGGTTTTTGCAATAAACCGCTCAACGCACCAAGTTGATAAGCATTGATGGCTTCGTGCTCTAAGCCTAATGCAACGTTCAAGATGGCGGCGTCTTTGGACATGTCACCACCCATGGCTTGGGCGAGTGAATCTTTGCCCGCTAACAGCGCCACAGCGCCAGCAGATAACATACTTGCACTGCCCATGAATGAGCGACGTGATGCTACGCCTGATGGGATAATAGGTTGGGTGGCTGTGTTCAAGATCAGAGATTTCATGATAGCTTCCTTCGTGGTAAATGAGTGAATGGTTCAAGTGAATGGTTCATATCGCACCAATAAAGTAACGACACTCTGAATACGTAGATCAATGGTTGATTGGATTCAATAAATTCAAAAAACTTTGATGGGATTTATTTCCTGTGGTTTTTGAATCCGTTGGTTTGGTAGATGCGTATATTTCAGTGACAATGTAGATATGGACGCAATACAAACTAACCAAGCTGATAGTGACTTGATGACACTCCTGGACAGAATAGCCAAGCAAGACGAAGCCGCTTTGAAAGCGCTTTACGACATGACATCGTCCAAACTTTTTGGTTTGGCGTTGCGTGTGGTGAACAAGCGTGAGTGGGCAGAAGATGTCTTGCAAGAAGCCTATATGCACATTTGGCGCGCGGCGGTTGATTACCGTGCCAGTCTTAGCCCGCCGATGGCATGGATGGGATTAATCGTTCGTAGTCGTGCCCTCGATTTTTTGCGTCGACGTTCATCAGAGCGTATGCATTTAACCCAAGAATTGGACGAATATTTGAGCGATACCATAGAGGGTGATGCACCCAACCCAATGAACACGGCACTAGCCAGCGAACAAGCTTGGGCTTTACAACAATGCATGAACCAGCTGGACAACAAGCAACGCGAAGTGGTGAGCTTGGCTTATTTGCGAGACTTGAGCCACAGCGACTTGGCCGAGCAACTCAAGCTCCCTCTGGGCACGGTGAAGACTTGGATTCGCCGTGGCTTAGAGCAATTACGTGGCTGCATGGCTCGTTTTGCCTGAGATTGAACGGAATACATTACCATGAATCTCAGCAAATACCCACAAACTTTAGACCGCTTAGCAGCTAACTACGCGCTGGGCACCTTGCGCGGTGGGGCGCGGCGTCGCTTTGAAACCATCTCTCGCGAAAATGCCACCGTGCGTGCGGCAGCGTTGGTCTGGCAAGGGCGGCTGTCTGGCATGACAGAGCTGCAATCGCCCATCTTGCCAGCACCAGCTGTTTGGACACGTATTCAAAACATGGTGCAAGCAGAGCGCGATGCTCTGGCGATGCAACTAGCACGACAATCGGCGCAGCAAGAGGGTCGAGCAAAGAACGATGGCTCTG
The DNA here is from genome assembly GCA_013298945.1 of Polaromonas sp. Classification (GTDB taxonomy): domain Bacteria; phylum Pseudomonadota; class Gammaproteobacteria; order Burkholderiales; family Burkholderiaceae_C; genus Aalborgiella. Next base: position 28,772 of record JAAFJR010000007.1, on the reverse strand, counting down.
CATCATGGCTAAGTGGCGTTTGGGAAGGGCTGTGGGTGTGGCGTGGCGCGGCGGCGGCTGGTGCATTGGCAACCGTATTGGCTGTGGTGGCAGGTGTCAGCTTGCGCGACCAGCTCGACATTCGCGGAAAGCAAGTCGACGAGTTAAGTGCTCAGCTTAAGGTCGCTCCAAAAATTGAATACGTTGCTGTGTTGGTTGATGCAAAATCTGCTGAGACCATGCTGGTGACCTTTGATGCCAAGAGCCAAAATTTGGTATTGCAACGGGTGGGTGACTACAAAGAAGCCAGTGACAAATCTTTGCAACTATGGGCACTGCCTAACAGTGGCGGCCCGCGTTCGCTTGGTGTATTGGGTGGTGACAAGGTGCTGCGTTTGGCAACAGCAGAGGGTGATGTGAAGCAAGTGCCGACTTTGGCTATCAGCCTAGAACCTAAGGGTGGTGTGCCTAGCGCGGGTGGTCCGACTGGGCCAGTATTGTTCAAAGGCGCGTTGATACAGAAGGTGATTTAAAAGCTTTTCGTACTCACCAAATAAGTATGAAAAGCTTTATCAAAGTTATTGTCTGGCTGTGCGAATATTCTGCGGCACAGCTTGTGGGTAGCTGGTGCGAAACGGATTGATATCCAGCCCACCGCGGCGAGTGTAACGCGCATACACGCTGAGTTTGATAGGTTTGCAGCGCGTCCAAATATCCATAAAAATACGCTCCACGCATTGTTCGTGAAACTCGTTGTGGTTGCGGAAACTCACGATGTATTGCAATAGTCCAGCTTGGTCGATTTGCGAGCCTTCATAGCTAATGCGCACGCTGCCCCAATCGGGTTGACCGGTGACCAAGCAATTGCTTTTGAGTAAGTTGCTGGTGAAAACCTCAGACACGGGTGCTTCGTCAAACGCAGCCGTTAATAAATCAGGTGTAGGCGCTGAGCCTGGTGCGCTTTGCGGACATTCGATATCAAGTCTGTCTAAATTCAAGCCATCCAGCTCATGCACAGGCTCACGGTCAAACATTTCTGGCAATAAAATTTTGACGCCAACCGATGATTGAACTGGACTCGCACCTAGAGCCGAACCTACTTGTTGCCAAATCGCAGCGTTCAAATCCGCCCGCATACAAGCAGCAACTGCTTCAGCATCAACAAACACCGAGTTGTTGAAGCTGTTCAAATACAGCTTGAACGACTTGCTTTCAATAATGTTGATACTGTCACACGGGACAGTGATATGGGCTATCGCGACTTGCGGCTTGCCGCGCGGGTTAAGCCAGCTCAGTTCAAACGCTGTCCACAAATCAGCGCCAAAGAAAGTAGGTGCCCCGTCAATACCAATTTCAAGTCGCTTCCCAGCGCGAGGAATGGGGAAGAGCAGCGATGCGTCGTAATGGTCAACATACGCTGAGGACTTGCCTAATTGAGATTGTTCTGGCGTGTTCATAACGTTTATTTTGCTCTAGCTAGCCAAAAACGGCAGCAACAAAGTCGTGATGCGCGTCACCACGCCAGGTGGCAAATCGTGCCCCATGCCCTCTATGCCTACTAAATTGGCACCTTTGATGCGCTTAGCAGTGTCAACACCATTGGCATAGGGTACGAGTGGGTCGACTTTGCCATGAATCACCAGTGTCGGGCAGGTGATTTTGGCCAATTCGGCAGGACGCTTGGCATCAGCCGCAATCGCCACCATTTGGCGCAATGTGCCAGCAGGGTGAAAGTTGCGGCGTATGCCTTCCAAAATACGTTCACGAGATTCTGCGGCATCAATCGGAAAATCCGGGCTGCCAATGACTTTGAAAAGTTTGACGTAATGGTCTGCAACGTCGCTGTCTGAGTTGCTTTTGGGACGACTAAGCAAAGTGCCAAGCACTTTTGACTGCGCCTGCGGCAGTCCACGCGCGCCGCTGGAGCTCATGATGCTGGTCAAACTCAGCACACGGGCGGGCGCAGCAATCGCCACGCGCTGCGCGATCATGCCGCCCATACTGACGCCGACGATGTGGGCTTGGTTAATTTTCAAGGCATCCAGCACGCCAATCGCATCCAGCGCCATGTCATGCAAACTGTAGGGTGAGGTGATACTGAGGCCAAGTTTGTGCTTCAGACTCGTCCAAATCAAATTTGGATGACCTAAGTTGTCGAATTTTTGACTTTTACCTATATCGCGGTTGTCGTGCCGAACCACGCGGTAGCCGGCTTCCATCAAAGCCAGCACCAGTGCTGGCGGCCAAGCAACCAGTTGCATGCCCAAGCCCATGATGAGCAGCACCACAGGACGCGCTTCACCGTTTTTACCAAGCGGCAAAGGGCCAGTGTCTTCGACTTCAATATCAATCTTATTTGCTCTTATTTTCATAGCTATTTAGGCAATAAATACGCCGGCTAGACGCCAATTTAGACTGTATTTAAAAGAGGTATTAGTTTGCAGGAGATTGACGTTGAAAAACCAAACGATCATCCGTCGATGCGTCTGCAGCGAAAGCGTAACCCGCTAGATTGAACTTCTTCAGCTTAGCCGGCGTGGTGATGCGGTTCAAAATAATGTAACGCACCATCAAGCCGCGCGCTTGTTTGGCAAAGAAGCTGATGACTTTGAACGTGCCGTTCTTTTCGTCTTCAAAAACGCACTCAATCACGCGGGCTTTCAAGGCATCAGTTTTGACAGATTTGAAATACTCTTGTGATGCGAGATTCACGACGACATCGCTTTTAGTCTGCGCCAGCCGCTCATTCAAATGCTCGGTGATTTGCACACCCCAAAAGCCGTACAAATTCTTGTGTTCAGTTTTGCCAGTTTTTGTGGTTGAGCTTGTGACTAATGCAGACCCCATTTCCAGACGATACGGTTGCATCAAATCCAAAGGCCGCAGCACACCATACAAACCGCTGAGCATGCCCAGATGCGTTTGTGCCCAGTTCAGGTCATCCACGCTCAGCGTGGCAGCTTGTAGGCCCGTGTAAACATCGCCGTCAAACGCTAATACGGCTTGTTTCGCGTTCTCAGTTGTGTATTCAGGTTGCCAAGATTTGAAGCGAGAAACATTGAGTTTTGCCAAGTCGTCGCTGATATCCATCAACTCTGAAAGCTTTTTCGCCGACAACTTCCGTGCAGCAGCCACCAATTTGGGCGGTTGCTGCACAAAATGCGGCAAGGTGTGCGTCAAGCCGGCTAAATGTCTGGCTTGCTCAGCCAGTGGCGCATAGTTCAGCGACTTGGCTGGCGATAAAAGAACAATCATGCCTGCGCTTTTAAACAGAGACCCATGAAACGTATGAGATACAAATAAAATTTACTCAATCTTGGCTTTAGCACGCAAATCTTCTTGGAATTTTGCTAGTTTTTGCTGGGTGAGTTGCTGCGAAATTTGTGGTTTAACTTCTTCAAACTTAGGCAACTGTGCTGTACGAATGTCATCCACGCGGATGATGTGGTAGCCAAACTGCGACTTCACAGGTGCGGCTGAAGTTTGGCCTTTGTTCAATTTGAGCAAGGCTTCTGCAAATTCAGGCACGTAGTTGCTTGGGTTGGCCCAATCCAAATCGCCACCTTTTGCGCCAGAGCCAGCGTCTTTGCTGAGTTTTTTCGCTAAATCTTCAAATTTTTGACCTTTTTTCAAGCTGTCCATCACACCTTTGGCTTCAGCTTCTTTTTCTACCAAGATGTGGCGCGCTTTGAATTCTTTACCGCCGTTTGCCGCTGCAAATTTGTCGTATTCTGCTTTCAAGTCAGCTTCTGAAACTGCATTGTTTTTCTGGAAATCGGCAAACAATTGGCGAATCAAAATCGTTTGGCGAGCTAGTTCCATTTGTGCTTTGAAGTCGTCTGTCGCTGCCAAACCGCGTTTTTCAGCTTCCTGGATGAAAACTTCACGAGCAATCACCTCGTCTTTGATTTGTGCTTTGACTTCAGGCGTCACAGGGCGGCCAGATTTGGCAACTTCAGCAGCCAAGGCTTCAACGCGAGCGTTCGGCACAGCTTTGCCGTTCACGATGGCGACGTTTTGCGCTATGGCAGCGTTAGAAATCAGCAAAATAGCGCTGACTGCGGCTGAGAGCATGTGTTTTTGTACATTTTTTTTCATAAAATTCCTAGAAAAAGAGTAAATCGGTAAAAGGTAAATTAAAAACGTTGAATTTATAGTAAAAATCGCTGTAGCCGGCGTATTTATTGCCTAAGCAGCTATAAAAAAGATAGTGATTTGGTGTAGTTTTATGTCGTTAGTAGTGTCGGTTTGACAACTTCAATCGCCAAAGCATGCAAGCCTTGGTCTATGAAATCTTGCACTGCATCATACACAAGCCGGTGACAGGCCACGCGGCTTTGGCTTGTAAAGAAAGGTGAAGCAATCTGCACCCTGAAATGCGTACCAAAATCCGTCCCGTTTGAGCCAACATGCCCAGCATGTGCCGCGCTTTCGTCCAGCACAACAAGGTGCGTGGGGGTGAGTCGCTCAGTCAGGCGGGTCGTCAAATTCTCAGCGTTGATTTTTAGCGCAGCGTGCATATCAATTTAGCTAACTTCGCCATCTTTGGGTTGCAAGTATTTGGCAATGTAGATGCCCTGTGCCACTATGAAAACCAGCGGGAACGCATAGCCCCAAACCTTGAAGTTGACCCATTGCTCGGTCGTGTAAAAGTAGGCTACATAAGCATTCAAAGCAGCCATCGCCAAGCTGTAAACCACCCAAGCAACTGTTAAATTGCGCCAAACGGGTTCGGGCAGCGTCATCTGCGCGCCCAGCATGGTTTTGAGGAAGTTCTTTTTGTAAACCCATAGCGCAATACCTAAGGCTAATGCCATGAAGGTGTACAGCACAGTGGGTTTGATTTTGATGAAGCGCTCATCGTGGAAGCCCAAGGTCATCGCGCCAAAGCCTAAAACCAAGGCCAAGGTCACTTTGTGCATGGTGGCCAATTTCCCGTCCAACTTGTACAAAATAGCCATTTGCACGACGGTGGCAGCCATGATGACCGCGGTGGCGGTGTAGATGTCGTAGGTTTTGTAGGCGATGAAAAACAGCGCAATGGGTAAAAAATCGAGTATTTGCTTCATATCCTTGGATTATCGTTTTATTTATTGCTTTATAACTGGGTTGATATTCAACGTGGCTTGAAGTCCAGCGACGCAGAATTCATGCAATAGCGCTTCCCCGTGGGCGCTGGGCCGTCTGGGAAAACGTGACCCAAGTGCGCGCCGCAGTCGGCACAATGCACTTCGGTGCGTTTCATCCACATCAAACCGTCTACTTTTGTGCCGACAGCCGCATCGTTCAACGGTGCGTAGTAGCTGGGCCAGCCGGTACCGCTATCGTACTTGGTCGCAGAGTCAAACAAGTCTTTGCCGCAGCAGACACAGCTATAAATGCCGCTTTGTTTGTTGTCTGCATATTTGCCAGTGAATGCGCGCTCAGTGGCTTCGTGGCGGGTTACGTCGAAGGCCAAAGCTTCGGCTTCGCCTGCTTTTTGGCGTTCAGACAGTAGAGCTTTCCATTCGGCTTCGGTTTTTTGGATCGGGTAGGTCATAACAGTCCTTTAAATATCAAGAAGAACAACTGATTTCAATATCCGCAGCCCAATCGGGTGGTAATCCGGCGTATCGTTCACTATCTGGATGCTCATCAAATGGGGCTTGAACCAGTTTTAACAAGGTTTCGACCTCGGAAAAGTCTTTAAGTTTCGCTTTTGCGATGGCTTGTTCGCCTAAATAATTGCGTAAAACGTATTTTGGGTTGATTTTTAGCATTAAATTTGGCTGTGGCCGGCGTATTTGTTGCCTGAGCAGCTCTGAATATTGTAGCATCCATGCATCAAACGCAGCTCTGTCAATGAACATGTCCCGCACCGAATCTACAGGTTTGCCAGCTGCAACATGGCTTAAATTTCGCCAAAACAGGGTGTAGTCCACTTTGTCTTGGGCGAGTAGATTTTGAATAGTTTCGACCAACTGGCGGTCACCTTCAAACGCTTTTTCGGGGTCTGCAAAACCCAGTTTTTTGCGCATTTGGGTCATCAAAGCGGCTGGAAAGGCGGTTTTGTAGGGTTCCAGCGCGGCGAGAGCCAGTTCTTGGTCTTCAATCAGCGGCAGCAAAGCTTGCCCCAAGCAAAACAAGTTCCAGTAAGCGACGTTGGGCTGTTTGTTGTAGGCATATCGCCCCAAACTGTCAGTATGGTTGCAAATGTGGGCTGGATTGAAAGCGTCTAGGAACTGGAAAGGACCGTAATCTAGGGTTAACCCGAGGATACTCATGTTGTCCGTGTTCATCACGCCATGGCAAAAGCCTACCGCTTGCCATTTGGCGACCATCTTGGCAGTGCGCTGGCTGACCGCGTCCAAAAGCGCAGCGTAGGGGTTGCCAGCGTAGTTAGCTGAATCTCGACATTCTGAGTAGAAGTTGTCAATGACGAAATCTGCCAACTGCTTCAGCTCGGCGTGCATATTGTTGTGCGAAAAGTGCTCAAAGTGCCCAAATCGAATGAAACTGGGCGAGGTGCGGGTGACGACGGCTGCAGACTCCAAGGTTTCGCGGTAAATGGGGGCATCTGAACCCGTCACGCACAGTGCGCGCGTCGTTGCGATACCTAGTCCGTGCATGGCTTCGGAGCATAAAAATTCACGAATCGAGCTGCGCAGCACCGCGCGGCCATCGCCGCCTCGTGAATAGGGCGTTCGGCCTGTGCCTTTGAGCTGAAGTTCAACACCATTTTCTAAAGCTCCCAAACTTAGCGCCCGCCCATCTCCCAATTGCCCCGCCCATTGACCAAATTGGTGGCCGCTGTAGACGCTGGCTGTGGGTTGCAAACCAACGGGAACGTGGCTGCCGGTGAGGGTTTCCAACACTTCGTGACTGCGCATCCATTCGTCACTTAACCCGAGCTCTCGCGCCAACGATGCATTGCGACAAACCCAGTAGGGTGCGGGCAATGCTTGTGGTACGACGCGCGTTTGGAAAGCGTCGCCAAGTACCGAAAACTGTGTCGGGTGCAGGGGTACGCCATGTAATTGAATTGTCATGTCATGTCATGAATTTTTACATCTATCTTTACAAAGTGGAATTAGCTAAAGTCAACCCAGATGGATGATTTTGGGTTAATGTTGATACATCAAAGGAGTTTCCCTATGTCACATCTTCGCAAATTAGGAATTTTAAGTGGTTTAGCTGCAGCAACCCTTGCCCTCACTGGCTGTGTTGTTGCTCCTGCGCCGTATTACCAGTCGCGCGTGGCGGTGGTTCAGCCTGGTGTATCTGTCAGCGCGAATGTTGAATACGTTCAAACAGCGCCACCTCCAGCTTACAACGAAGTCGTAACGGTATCGCCGGGTGTTGGTTATGTATGGACACCAGGGCTCTGGTATTGGTCGGGTGGACGTCATGTGTGGCGTGCTGGTGTGTGGACGCGTCCACCAGCAGGTTACAGTACTTGGAACAGTGGTGGATGGTACAACGCGCCGGGCCGCGGCTGGTACCACAGCGGCGGACACTGGCGCTAAAAAATAAGTACTAAATTTAATTTAGCATCAGGGCAATCCCGTAGGATATTTGACTTGCTCTTAGGTCATACTCATTGTTTATATTTATGTAAATGAGGACTATGACTATGTTGGGTTTGATGCAAAATCAGCCGTTGCTGATTTCAAGTTTGATCGAGTTCGCGGAGCGTCATCACAGCGATGGTGAAATCGTTTCGCGTCGTGTAGAGGGTGATATTCATCGCTATACCTACAAAGACTTAGCCGCGCGTTCTCGCCAAGTTGCGAATGCGTTAGACGGCATGCATATTGGATTTAGTGACCGTATCGCCACCCTCGCATGGAATGGCTACCGTCATATGGAGCTTTATTTTGGCGTCAGTGGTTCTGGGCGTGTTCTGCATACTTTGAACCCTCGCTTGCACCCCGACCAAGTGGTTTGGATTGCTAACCATGCCGAAGACCAAGTCCTGTGCTTTGATGCCAGCTTTCTGCCCATTGTTCAAGCTGTGCACGCGCGTTGTACCACCATCAAACATTACGTCATGTTGTGCGATGCCGACAAGTTGCCTCAAGACACGGGTGTACCCAATTTAATCAGTTACGAGGCTTGGCTCGCTAAGCAAAGCAGCAGTTACGCATGGCCAGCGTTTGATGAAAACTCGGCTTCTAGCATGTGCTACACCAGCGGTACAACGGGCAATCCCAAGGCTGCGTTGTACAGCCATCGCTCCACTGTTTTGCATGCTTATGCTGCGGCTTTACCGGATGTGATGAATTTGAGTGCACGCGATAGTGTGCTGCCGGTAGTGCCGATGTTTCACGTCAATGCTTGGGGGATTCCGTACAGTGCGGCATTGACGGGGTGCAAGTTGGTATTCCCAGGTCCAGCTATGGATGGCAAATCTATTTACGACTTACTAGAATCAGAAAAAGTGACATTCGCTGCAGGCGTGCCAACGGTTTGGCAAATGTTGCTCGGTCACATGCAAGCCAATGGCTTGCGTTTTAGCACGGTGAATCGAACAGTGATTGGCGGTTCTGCTTGCCCACCTGCAATGATCAATGCGTTTAATGACGATTACGGCGTTGACGTTTTGCATGCCTGGGGCATGACTGAAATGTCGCCACTGGGAACTCTTTGTACATTGAAAAACAAGCATCTGCTGCTTTCAAAAGAAGAGCAAATGAAGATTCGTTTGAAGCAAGGTCGTGCGATTTATGGCATGGACATGAAGATCGTCGACGAAGCTGGCAAAGAATTGCCCCATGATGGCAAAGCGTTCGGTGATTTACTGGTCAAAGGACCTTGGATTGTGGCTGAGTACTTTAAGCAAAGTGAAGAGCCTTCAGCAAAAAGCCCTTTGGTTGACGGCTGGTTTCCAACAGGAGACGTTGCAACGATTGACCCTGATGGCTATATGCAAATCACTGATCGAAGTAAAGACGTTATCAAATCTGGTGGTGAATGGATCAGTTCGATTGATATTGAAAACATTGCAGTTGCGCACCCTGCGGTTGCGATGGCTGCATGTATTGGTATCTATCACCCTAAATGGGATGAGCGTCCAATAATTGCGGTGGTTAAGAAGCCAGGCGCTGAGGTCTCGCGTGAGGAATTACTCGCATTCTATGAAGGAAAAACTGCTAAATGGCAAATTCCTGATGATGTTGTTTTTGTAGACGCAATTCCCTTAGGCGCAACTGGCAAGATGCTAAAGACTAAATTACGCGAAATCTTGAAAGACTACAAACTTCCTCAAAGTTAGTTGTACTTTTAGTCGCATTGGTGATAGCTCTAGGGCAATCCCTGAGAGTAATTTTAGAAAAAACAGGTAGTCTGTGGGTTGTATTTTTTAGAAATCTTTTAATAAATTCTGGAGTTAAGCAATGAAATTCAATTTCAAATCGATTGCAGTTTGTGCTACAGTTGTATGTGCTAGTGCTGCTTATGCGCAAAAAGGTGAAACAGTAAAAATCGCATTTATCGACCCATTGTCTGGCCCATTCGCTAATGTGGGGCAAAACCAATTGAAGAGTTGGCAATTTGTTGCTGATCGTTTCAGCGGTGCAAAGAACCCAGCAGGCGTCAAGTTTGAAGTTACAGGATTTGATAACAAAGGTTCACCGCAAGAAAGCTTGAATACACTGAAAGCTGCTATCGATCAAGGTTTTCGCTACATCACACAAGGTAATGGTTCGGGAGCAGCATTGGCTTTGTCAGATGCTGTTGCTAAGCATAACGAACGCAACCCAGGCAAAGAGGTTGTGTTTTTAAACTATGCAGCTGTTGATCCAGCACTGACCAACGAAAAGTGTGATTATTGGCACTTCCGTTTGGATGCCGATACGACCATGAAAATGGAAGCTTTGACGGCATTCATGAAAGATCAGCCAAAAGTTAAAAGTGTTTATTTGATCAATCAAAACTACTCACACGGTCAGCAAGTTGCCCGCTACTTCAAAGAAAATATTGCACGCAAGCGTCCAGATGTGAAAGTTGTGGGTGAAGATTTACACCCCATTGGACAAGTTAAAGATTTTGCACCGTATGTAGCAAAGATCAAACAATCAGGTGCTGATTCAATTGTCACGGGCAACTGGGGAGCGGATTTAACGTTGCTTGTCAAAGCAATGAACGATGCTGGTTTGAAAGTGCCTATGTACACTTACTATGCGGGTGTCACTGGTACGCCGACAGCGTTAGCTGCGGGTGGCGATAGTGAGGTGTACGTAGTGGCTTATGGCCACTCTAATCACTCTGGCGATTTAGGTGTTATGGGTGCGGAATTCAAAAAGAAATTCAACGATGACTATTACACATTCGCAACGCTTAATGGTATCAACTTGATGGGCGCTGCGATTGCAAAAGCAAAGTCGACCAATCCTGTCAAAGTGGCTGCTGCTTTGGAAGGCTTGTCAGTACCTAGCTATGCAGGGGAGGTGCAAATGCGTAAAACCGATCACCAGTTGCAGCAAAGCATGTTCATCACCAAATGGCAAAAAGTGGATAAGAAAAATGCTTACAGCGTAGAAAATACGGGTTACACGTTTGTGCCAATCAAACAATTAGAGCCATACATTTCTAGCACACCAACCAGCTGCCAAATGAAACGTCCAGGGTGAAAATCTGGGAAATCTAGTTATAAGATAAATTAAGAATAGAAGCCGAGGTAATCATGAATTACCTCGGCTCTTTATTTTTTGTGTCTGAAATTGCATTGAATAAATGCTGATAAAACTAAAGAGAAAAACATGGAGTTTTTTACTATTTCATTGCTCAACGGTTTGAGTTACGGTCTGCTGTTGTTTATGCTGAGTTCAGGCTTGACGCTGATATTCAGTATGATGGGCGTACTGAATTTCGCGCATGCCTCGTTTTATATGTTAGGCGCATATTTTGCGTACAGTGTCACCCAGTTGATTGGCTTTTGGCCAGCGTTGATTATTGCTCCGCTTTTAGTAGGCTTGCTTGGCGCTGGTTTTGAGAAATATTGTTTGCGCCGTGTACATAAGTTTGGTCACGTGCCTGAGCTTCTAATCACATTTGGATTAAGTTATATCTTGCTAGAGATGGTGCAGCTTATTTGGGGACGTAGCTCTGTTGATTACCGCGTCCCTGCTGAATTAAGCGGACCGCTATTCACCTTGTTTGGCACGCAGTTCCCTATTTATCGTGGGTTTATGATGCTAGTCGCCTTGTTAATGTTGTTAGCAGTTTGGCTTCTATTAACAAGGACTCGCATTGGCTTAGTTATACAAGCAGCTCTAACGCATCCAGAGACCGTTGAATCTTTGGGGCACAATGTTCCGCGTGTTTTTATGATGGTATTTGGTGGTGGGGCTGCTTTGGCTGGTTTGGCGGGCGTGATTGGAGGCAATGCTTTTGTGACAGAGCCCGGCATGGCTGCAACCGTGGGGTCCGTCATTTTTGTGGTTGTCGTTGTGGGAGGAATGGGCTCGCTGGCAGGTGCGTTTTTAGCTTCGTTATTGATTGGTATTTTGCAAACATTTGCAGTTGCTATTGATAGCTCACTTTTGGGCGCTGCACAATTACTAGGCGCTTCCATAACATCTGAAACTTTTGGATATGCTGTGCTCAAGCTAAAAATAAGTCAAATAGCGCCAATCATGCCTTATTTATTGTTGGTTTTGATTTTGATCTTCCGGCCTAAAGGTCTTTTAGGAACTAGGGAGGGCTAAATCATGGCGACTACACAAAAATCTAATTCAGCAAGTGTTTCATTCAAGCCTATGAATGTGGGGCGATTCGTTGTATGGTTTGGTTTTGCCTTAATTTTGCTATTCGCACCGATGTTGTTTACAAGCAGCTTAAGTCATACCATGCTCAGTCAAATGGGCATCGCTATTATTGTTTGCTTGAGCTACAACATGCTGCTTGGTCAAGGTGGCATGCTTAGTTTTGGTCATGCCGTTTATTCTGGGATGGGGTCGTTTTTGGCGATTCATACCTTGAATACTGTATCAGGCGGCTTTCCGCTGCCCGTAAGCCTGATTCCCATTGCGGGTGGTTTGTCAGCCATGGTTGTTGCGGTCATATTAGGTTGGGTTACAACCAAAAAAGCGGCTACGCCATTCGCCATGATCACCTTAGGTGTGGGTGAGCTGGTATGGGCGATGTCATTGATGTTTCCGGAATTTTTTGGTGGCGAGGGTGGTGTCTCCGGTAATCGCGTCGCTGGGAGCAAGCCTTTTGGGATTACATTTGGCCCGCAAATCCAACTTTACTACCTCATTGCAATATACACATTCGTGTGCACCGCATTGATGTTTGCCTTTACAAGAACACCTTTGGGTCGCATGCTCAATGCAGTTCGTGATAACCCAGAACGCGTCGAGTTTGTTGGGTATGACACGCAGCGCGTTAGATATATCGCGTTCATCATAGCCGCATTTTTTGCTGGAATTTCTGGTGGATTGGCTGCCCTGAATTTTGAAATTGTCACTTCTGAAGTTGTAAGTGGATATAGATCGGGTGCGTATTTATTATTTACATTTTTGGGCGGTGCAACATTCTTTTTTGGCCCCATTTTGGGAGCAATTCTGATGGTGTTGGCCTTTGTGCTTTTGAGCGAGTTAACCAAAGCTTGGCTGCTGTACCTGGGCTTAACGTTTATGTTGATGGTGATGTTTGCGCCTGGTGGTATTGCAAGTTTAATCATGATGAATTTGCGTGTTGCCTCATATGGAAAACTAAAACCCATGTTGAGTAAATATCTTGTGTTGTTTATTTCAGGGTTGGTCATGCTGTTGGGTATGGCAGCCATGGTAGAGATGGTTTATCACTTGCAGCTAAACCAAGCGTTAGGGTCTGAGTTAACATTCTTGGGAATCAAAATGGATGCTAAAACTGTAAGCAGTTGGTTGGCCTCATTGATTGTGTTCTTGGCGGGGTTATCTGTATTTGAATACACACGTAGAAATTTCGCTGTTCAATGGGGACAGGCGCAAGAATATATTGAAAATGAAATTAAAAGAAAGGAGTCACTATGAGCTCCTATGCATTGCAACTTAAAGATTTACGTAAAAGTTTTGGCAAGAGTGAAATCATTCGTGGCGTTAATTTGGATATCCCAGTCGGTGAGCGATTGGCCATTATTGGTCCTAATGGCGCAGGAAAATCGACATTGTTTAATTTAATCAGTGGACGCTTCGCGCCCACGAGCGGTGATGTGTTACTGCATGGTCAAAAGATAAATGGTAAGAAACCATTTGAAATCAATCGCATGGGGTTATCGCGTAGTTTTCAAATTACGAATATTTTCCCCAAATTAAGCGTTTTTGAAAATTTGAGATGCAGTGTTTTATGGAGTTTGGGTTACAAATACACATTCTTGAAATTCTTAGCAGATTTGGATGATGCCAATGCAAGAACTGAAGAGTTAATGTCGATGATCAAACTCGATAAAAAACGAGATGTATTGGCAGCCAATTTGACGTACGCTGAGCAGCGCGCTTTAGAAATCGGTGTCACTATTGGTGGTGGTGCCAGTGTCGTATTGTTAGACGAACCAACAGCTGGTATGAGTAAAACAGAGACTGCGCGATTTATTAACTTGATTAAAGAAGTGACAGTAGGTAAAACGTTACTGACAGTAGAGCATGATATGGGCGTAGTGTTTGGCTTGGCAGACAAGATTGCAGTGGTGGTGTACGGTGAAGTGCTGGCTTATGACACACCAGATGCAGTGCGCGCTAACCAGCGTGTGCAAGATGCGTATTTAGGTTCATCAGTTGCGGATGTACAAGGAGCGCAACATGCTTAATATCGAAAACCTGCATGCTTATTACGGCAAAAGTCATGTGTTGCATGGCGTTACTTTCGATGTGAAGCCAGGTGAAATTGTCGCCTTGCTTGGACGCAATGGATCAGGTCGATCGACGACAGCGAAGGCCATCATGGGTTTGGTAGATTGGCAAGGTGGCTTGTCATGGAAAGGCGTTACGCTAGATCATAAAAAAGCGTTTGAGATTGCGCATTTGGGAATTGGCTACGTACCTGAAAATCGAGATATCTTTCCAAGCTTAACTGTGCGCCAAAATTTGCTTCTCGGTCAAAAAGGTACTGGAAAGGGGAGTCGATGGTCGTTTGACGATATGTTTACGATGTTCCCCCGCCTTAAAGAACGCGAACATACTGAGGCTGGCGTACTTTCAGGGGGTGAGCAGCAGATGCTAACGCTTTGTCGTACCTTGATGGGAGATCCTGATCTCATCATCATCGACGAGCCAACTGAAGGCTTGGCCCCAAAAATCGTAGAGTTAGTTGGGCAATACCTCAAAACACTTCGTTCTAAAGGTGTTTCTGTATTGTTGATCGAGCAAAAACTGACGATTGCTATGTCTATTTCTGATCGCGCTTTGGTTATGGGACACGGCAGTATCGTTTTCTCGGGAACGCCAGACTCTCTTCGAGAAAATGCAACTATTCGTAAAGAATGGCTAGAAGTTTAGCGCTAATAGTAAGACTTGTCCCTGCGGCGACTTTGAGATTTGAATTTCAATAATTTCTCACTACAATATTAAAAAAGAACGACCGTTCTATTTTGTTATATGTATAGCTTTTGAAGGAATATTTGCATGACAGCACAATATAAAGTCCATGGTAACGTGGCAATCATCACTTTAGATAATCCTCCAGTTAATGGTTTGGGGCTGGCTACTAGACAAGGTATTACAGACGGTCTAGCTAAGGCAAATCAAGATGAAACTGTGACGGCAATTGTGATTACCGGTGCTGGCAAGGCGTTCTCGGGTGGCGCAGACATCAAAGAATTTGGTAGCCCAAAAGCTTTGCAAGAGCCAAATTTATTGAGTGTTATTTTGGCAGTTGAAAACTCATCTAAACCTGTGGTTGCTGCTATGCACAGTGTTGCGATGGGCGGTGGTTTGGAGCTGGCTTTGGGTTGTCATTACCGTATTGCAGCTCCTGGTTGTAGTATTGCTCTGCCAGAGGTAAAACTAGGTTTAGTTCCCGGCGCAGGTGGTACGCAAAGACTCCCACGTGTGCTTGGTGTAGAAGCTGCTTTGAATATGATGGTGAGCGGTGAACCCGTGAAAAGCGAACTATTGGCTCAATTGCCAGGTCAAAAATTATTTGACAAATTATCTGTATCTCCTGAGTCATTGGCCGCAGAGGCTATGGCGTTTGCGCAATCTGTTGCTGCGATTCGCCCTTTACCTCTGGTGCGAAATTTGCCTTGCAAGCACCCATTGGGTGATGCCTATTTCGGATTTGCTGGCAACATGGTCAAAGGGATGTCGAAAAATTACCCAGCTCCTATGAAGTGTGTAGAAGCTGTAATTGCCGCGACTAAGCAAAAATTTGATGCTGGCATGCGTATTGAGCGTGATTTGTTTATCAATCTCATGCTGACGCCTGAAAGCAAAGCGCTGCGACATATTTTTGTGGCGGATCGTGCCGCTTCAAAAATTCCTGATGTACCTGCAGATACGCCTCAGCGTGCTATTGAATCAATAGCTGTTATCGGTGCAGGAACGATGGGTGGTGGTATCGCCATGAATTTCTTGAATGCAGGCATTGCCGTCAAAATGCTTGAAATGAAGCAAGAGGCTTTAGATCGTGGTGTTGCGACCATTCGTAAAAACTACGAAGCACAAGTCAAAAAAGGCAAACTCAAGCAAGACAAATATGACCAGCGAATGAGCTTGTTAAGCACAACGCTGAGCTATGACGATTTAAAAGATGCCGACATGGTTATTGAAGCTGTGTTTGAAGAAATGGGTGTCAAAGAGGCTGTTTTCAAAGAGTTGGATCGCGTGATGAAGCCTGGTGCTATTTTGGCCAGTAACACATCAACTTTAGACTTGAACAAAATTGCGAACTTTACCAAACGCCCACAAGACGTGATTGGCACACACTTCTTCAGCCCTGCTAACGTGATGAAGTTGCTTGAGGTTGTTCGCGGTGAAAAAACTGCAAAAGATGTTTTGGCAACAGTGATGGCATTGGGTAAAAAGATCAAGAAAACATCGGTCGTATCGGGTGTGTGCGATGGCTTCATTGGCAACCGCATGATTGAACAATATGGCCGCCAAGGTGGCTTCTTGTTGGATGAAGGCTGTACACCAGCACAAGTTGATAAAGCCATGGAGAACTTTGGTTTTGCGATGGGACCTTTCCGCATGGGCGATTTGGCAGGTAACGATATCGGATGGGCTATTCGTAAACGCCGTGTCGTTGAAAAGCCAAATATGAAGTACAGCAAAACGGCTGATTTGTTGTGTGAAAAAGGTCGCTTTGGCCAAAAAACGGGTGCTGGCTGGTATGACTATATAGCTGGCAAGCGTGATGCCGTGCCCAATGCTGAAGTTGTCGCCATGATTGAAGCGCATCGTCAATCCTTGGGTATTACACCTCGGAAAATTTCAGACGAAGAAATTGTGCAGCGCTTGGTTTATGCCTTGGTCAACGAAGCTGCACATATCTTAGAAGAAGGTATTGCTACTAAGGCAAGCGATATTGATATGGTTTACCTCATGGGTTATGGTTTCCCGATTTACCGTGGCGGCCCTATGAATTATGCGGACCAAATTGGGCTGTTCAATGTGGTTCAGAGTATGAACAAGTTTGCGCAAAACCCATTGGATGATGCCGCATTTTGGAAACCAGCGCCACTTTTGACTAAGTTGGTGGCTGAAGGCAAAACCTTCAATTAATTCTAGTAACTAATTCTAGTAATTAATCCAAATAGTTATTCTGAACACATTCAAAAAACTCAAAAAATATCAACAGGGAAAAGATCATGACATCTGCTGTAATTGTTTCTACCGCTCGTACCCCCTTGGCAAAAAGCTGGAAGGGTTCTTTCAATATGACACATGGCGCAACCTTGGGTGGCCATGCTGTTGAGCATGCCGTTAAACGCGCAGGCATTGACGGCGCTGAGGTTGACGATGTCATCATGGGTTGTGCAAATCCTGAGGGTGCAACAGGTGCAAACATTGCACGCCAAGTAGCCTTGCGTGCTGGCTTACCGATCACAACTTCAGGCATGACGGTCAACCGCTTTTGCTCTTCTGGTTTGCAAACCATTGCTTTGGCAGCGCAGCGCATCATTGCGGGCGAGGGCGATATTTATGTGGCTGGTGGTGTAGAAAGTATCTCTTGCGTTCAGCAAGAAATGAACACACACATGCTGGCGGATTCTTGGCTGGTGAAAAACAAGCCAGAAATTTACTGGAATATGCTGCAAACAGCTGAGCAAGTAGCTAAGCGTTATAACATCAGCCGTGAAGCTATGGATGAATATGGTGCTGCTAGCCAACAAAAAGCGGTTGCCGCTTTGGCGGCAGGTTTGTTCCAGGCCGAGATTGCGCCTATCACCGTGACCATGGGTGTTGCAGACCCAGTGATGGGCTTGACTACCAAGCAGGTGACAGTTAGCAATGATGAAGGTATTCGTGATGGCACCACCAAAGAAGGTATTGCGGGTTTGCGTTCAGCTCTTCCAGGCGGTTTGATTTCGGCAGGCAATGCCAGCCAATTTTCAGACGGTGGCGGCGCCTGCGTCATCATGAATGAAGCTGTGGCCGAGAAAAAAGGATTGCAGCCTTTGGGTCGCTTCCTCGGTTTTGCTGTAGCTGGTTGTGAACCTGATGAGATGGGTATCGGGCCAGTTTTCGCTATTCCAAAAGTCTTGGCACGTTTAGGGCTCAAGATCAGTGATATTGATTTGTGGGAGTTGAACGAAGCATTTGCTGTTCAGGTACTTTATTGCCGCGACAAGCTGGGTATTCCTGCAGAGCGTTTAAATGTCAACGGTGGCGCAATTGCAGTGGGTCATCCTTACGGCGTGAGTGGTCAGCGTTTGACTGGCCATTCCTTGATCGAAGGCAAACGTCGCGGAGCTAAGCGTGTTGCGGTGACCATGTGTATTGGCGGCGGCATGGGTGCTTGTGGCATTTTTGAAGTTTTGTAAAAAGGTCGAATATGGGTTTGCGTTCGACGATAGATTTCTTACTTTACGATTGGTTAGACGTTGAATCATTGAACAAACGCGAGCGATTTACGGATCACTCGCGCGAAACTTTCGATGCAGTTTTAGACACTTGCGAGCGCATCGCCCGTGAAAAGTATGCGCCTTTTAATCGCTTGGTGGACACACAGGAACCGCAGTTTGATGGTGAAAAAGTCATCTTGCCGCAAGCAACGCATGATGCACATGCCGCCTATGTGGCATCCGGCATGCTCAGCGCGGCGCAAGATTATTCGCGCGACGGCATGCAATTGCCTTATGCGGTAGAGGCTGCTGCAAACGCTTTTTTTGCCTGTGCCTCGGTCAGTATTGGATCAAATATGCTGACGGCTGGCAACGCTGGCTTGCTGCTGGTTCATGGCACACAGAAGCAAAAAGAAGTTTTCGCAGATAACGAGTTTTCTGGCAGATGGGCAGGCACCATGTGCTTGAGCGAACCGCAAGCGGGCTCAAGTTTGTCAGATATCACCACGCGTGCTACGCCAGATATTGGGAGCACTTTAGGAGATGATTGGCAAAACGATGTTTTGGGGCCACGCTATCGTCTCAAAGGTAACAAGATGTGGATCTCTTCGGGTGACCACGAGTTGACCGAAAACATTATTCATCTCGTACTTGCCAAAATTCCTGATCCCTCAGGTAAATTAGTCGCTGGTACGCGTGGTATTTCTTTGTTCATAGTTCCTAAAAAGATAGTCAATGTACAAGGGGAGCTGACGGGAGAACGTAATGACGTAGCCTTGGCTGGCTTGAACCACAAACTCGGCTGGCGCGGCACGACCAATACCTTGCTTAATTTTGGCGAGGGTAAATGCAGGCCAGGTGGCCAAGCAGGTGCAGTTGGCTATTTGGTTGGCAAACCGGGTGAAGGCTTGCGCTGCATGTTTCATATGATGAACAAGGCGCGTATCGGAGTTGGCACTGCGGCAACGATGTTGGGCTTGGCGGGTTATTACGCTTCGCTGGACTATGCCAAGAATCGTCCGCAAGGTCGTGTCTTAGGTGCATCGGGCAAAGACGCATCTCAACCGCAGGTTCGCATCATAGAACACGCAGACGTCAAACGCATGCTGCTTGCGCAAAAGTCTTACTGCGAGGGTGCCTTGGCTTTAGAGCTGTATTGCGCCCGCATGGTTGACGAAGAAATGACGGGTGATGCTGCCGCAGCGGAAGAGGCGCGACTTATCTTAGAAGTGTTGATGCCAATTGCAAAAAGCTGGCCTAGTGAATGGTGTTTAGAAGCCAACAGCTTGGCGATTCAAATTCATGGCGGCTACGGCTATACGCGAGATTTTCCGGTTGAACAATATTGGCGTGACAACCGCTTGAACATGATTCATGAAGGTACACACGGGATTCAGGCTGCTGATTTATTGGGGCGTAAAGTCTTGATGGAAGGCGGTAAAGCGTGGCAATTGTTGATGCAAAAAATTGCCACGACTAGCAAGCGTGCCGCTCAGCACGCCGAGCTTGTTGGATACGCCAGTGATTTAGATAAAGCAGTGACGGCTGTCGATGGTGCAACCAAAGCGGCATGGTCAACAGCAAACCCAAACGAAGCCCTAGCCAATGCCGTACCGTACATGCAAGCTTTTGGGCACATGGTTATTGCTTGGATGTGGCTAGATATTGCTGCTAATATAATAGCTACTAAGGCAACAAATACGCCGGCTACAGCCTATTTTTATCACTACGAATTGCCAAAAATTACGGCTTGGTTAAACGTGGTAAAGAGCCGAGATTTGACTTGTGCCAATATGGCTGAGGATGATTTTTAATCTGATTAACTTGGAGCGACATTTCGAATATTTATGGCACGTACGATACAGCAACTATTTGATCTTAAAGGTCAAGCCGCATTGGTGACTGGCGGCTCACGTGGCTTGGGCTTGCAAATGGCGCATGCTTTGGGTGAGGCAGGCGCCAAAGTCATCGTCAGCTCGCGCAAAGCTGAAGATTTGATGCAAGCCGTAGCAGAGCTTAAAACAGCCGGTATTGATGCCGATTGGATTGCTGCCGATTGCGGCAAAGAAGCAGACATTCGCGCTCTTGCTGAGGAAAGTATCAAGCGCATGGGGCACATCGATATCTTGGTCAACAACGCAGGCGCAGCTTGGGGCGCGCCAGCAGAAGACCATCCTGTCGAGGCTTGGGACAAAGTCATGAACCTCAATATTCGTGGCTACTTTATCCTGAGCCAACATGTCGCCAAGCTCAGCATGATTCCTAGAAAATCAGGTCGCATTATTAACATCGCTTCTATTGCCGGTTTAAACGGCAACCCAGTTGGCATGGAAACGATTGCGTACAACACATCCAAAGGGGCTGTCGTCAATTTCACCCGCACTTTAGGCGCGGAATGGGGCGAGCACAACATCACTGTCAATGCTATTTGTCCTGGATTCTTCCCAAGTCGTATGACCATAGGTACCTTAAAAGCTTTGGGTGAAGACAAGCTTATTGGTGGCACGCCTTTGCAACGTTTGGGTGATGACGAGGATTTGAAAGGGCTTACCCTGTTGTTCGCTTCTGCGGCTGGTAAACATATCACGGGCCAATGGATGGCTGTTGATGGTGGCGTATCGGTCGTGACTGGCGGGTGAGATTGTCATTTTTTGCAACAATGCAGCATGAATTTTGAAAAATATGCGTTGAGCTTTGGTGTGGAAATACCTTTTGTTCAGCTCTTGGGGTTCGAGTTAATGCTGTTTGAAAATGGTCATTCGCAAATCAACTACAACCCCAAGCCGGAGCACCTCAATTCATTCAACGTTGTACACGGCGGTGCGAGTATGACGTTGCTTGATGTGACTATGGCAGTTGCAGCCCGCAGCGCATCGCCAGAGATGGGTGTGGTGACCATCGAGATGAAAACCAGTTTCATGCGAGCAGCCAAAGGGCCTTTGGTCGCTAAAGGCAAGCTGATACATCGCACATCGACGATGGCATTTACCGAGGCCAGTGTTTTTGACGCAGAAGACAATATCTGTTCACACGCTACGGGTACGTTTAAATACGTTAAGCGCTTGGTTACAGGCTCCAAAAGTAGCCACCCGCTGAATACGATTTCTACCGATTAGTTTTTAATCTTAAAGGTTTCACGATGCCAATTAACTTGCAAATCCATTTGGACAACCGTCCCATAGGCGCTGCTGTCGCCACTAATTTTAAGCAAGTTAGCAGCGCGACACCTGCATTGCAAGATGCAGAGGTGTTGGTGCAACATCACTTTTTGAGCCTAGACCCGTATATGCGTGGCCGTATGAACGACAGCAAGAGCTATGCAGCCGCACAGGCTTTAGGTCAAGTCATGGGTGGTGGTACTGCGGGTGTTGTGGTTGAAAGCCGACATGCCAAATATGCTGTGGGTGACAAAGTTGTTGGTATGGGCGGTTGGCAGCAATACAGCGTGGTTGATGGCAATGCACTAGGTGCAATGCGTAAGGTTGATACAACTAACATACCACTCAGTGCTTACTTAGGTGCAGTTGGGATGCCTGGTGTGACAGCTTGGTACGGACTCATGAAAATTTGCCAACCTAAAGCAGGTGAAACAGTTGTTGTTAGTGCAGCCAGTGGAGCAGTGGGCAGCGTGGTTGGTCAGCTTGCTAAGGCCAAAGGCTGTCGCGTTGTTGGCTTCGCAGGCGGTACAGATAAATGCAAGTATGTCGTAGACGAGTTAGGGTTTGATGCGTGCATTGATTACAAAGCTTTTCTAGATGCCAAATCATTGTACAAAGCCTTGAAAGATGTAGCTCCAAGCGGCGTGGATTGCTATTTTGAAAACGTAGGCGGTGCAATATTAGATGCTGTTTTGAGCAATATGAATGCGTTTGGTCGCATTGCACTGTGTGGCATGATCGCAGGCTACAACGGCGTACCAGTGCCTATCACGCAGCCACAGTTGTTTTTGATGAGCCGTCTCACCATGCGTGGTTTTATTGTGTCCGAGCACATGGAGCACTGGCCAGAGGCACTTAAAGAACTAGGTGGCTTGGTCGCTACGGGCAAGCTCAAATTCCGCGAATCCATCGCTCAAGGTATTGAGTCTGCGCCAGAAGCTTTTCTGGGTTTGCTCAGTGGTAAGAACTTTGGCAAACAATTGGTCAAACTGGTCTGAAGCTGTCTGCGTGTAGAGCCTACTAAGGAGTCTTATGCAAACCACCCATGATGTGATGAACCAAGCCGAAGCTTTGGTTGACTACAACCTGCTGGCTGGGAATCGACCGCTTCTGGCTGCTTTGAAGTTCAATGCGCCGGACTTGGATATTGCGGAGCTGGATAAGTTAGGACTAGCTTTGGGTACGCCTGAAATGCAAACCCATGCGCGCCTCGCCAATGTGAATCCTCCGCAACTCCATAGCCATGATCGTTTTGGGCGCCGTATCGACCAGGTTGAATTTCACCCCAGTTACCATGCCTTGATGGATCTGGCTGTAGGTGCTGGTTTGCATGGAGCGCCTTGGTCAGAATCCATAAGCCAGGTGAATACACATGCGCATGTAAAACGTGCAGCAGGGTTCATGCTTTTTACAGAGCTAGAGCCGTCCATACTCTGCCCGATTTCAATGACCTACGCAGTGACGCCCGCGCTTCGGGGCAATGCCGCCATCGCCGCCGAGTGGTTACCCAAATTGGCAAGTCGCACGTACGATGCCCGGTTTTTGGGTCACGCACATAAAAACAGCGTGACCATGGGCATGGGCATGACCGAGAAGCAGGGTGGCTCAGACGTGCGAGCCAATACTACGCAAGCAACGTTTGATGGCGATGACGCTTGGGGTAAGCGCTACACGCTGGTGGGGCATAAATGGTTTTTTTCCGCGCCCATGTGTGATGCTTTTTTGGTCTTGGCGCAAACGGATAGTGGTCTGAGCTGTTTCTTTGTCCCAAGAATCTTGCCTGATGAGAGCACCAACGCCATTCATATCCAGCGTTTGAAAGACAAATTGGGCAACAAAGCCAATGCCAGCTCGGAAGTCGAATTTCACAACGCGACCGCTTGGTTGGTTGGGGATGAGGGGCGTGGCATCACGCAAATCTTAGAGATGGGCACCATGACGCGCTTGGACTGCGCCTTGGGCACCAGTGGGTTGATGCGTCAGGCACTCTGCATTGCGCTGAACCACACCCAACAGCGTCAAGCTTTTGGCAAACCTTTGATAGAGCAGCCGTTGATGCGCAATGTGTTGGCCGATTTGGCACTGGAAAGCGAAGCCGCCACGGCCTTGTCCATGCGGTTGGCACGTGCATTTGACAACCCAAACGATGCACATGAGCGTGTGATGAGTCGCTTGTTGACACCGATTGCGAAATTCTGGATTTGCAAGCGTGGCAGCCTGTTTGCGCAAGAAGCGATGGAATGTCTGGGCGGCAACGGCTATGTGGAAGAGGGCGGTGAAGGCATTATGGCGCGCATCTACCGTGAAATGCCACTCAACTCCATTTGGGAGGGTGCTGGGAACATCATGGCGATTGATTTGTTGCGGGCGCTGCGCAAAGCAGACGTCGTCTCAGCACTGGCCAAAGAGCTTGCACCTGCTAAGGGTGCGCATCGTGCCTTTGACCATCTGGCCGCGACATTTGCCGCTCGGATTGATGATGCCACTGAAGTTGAAGCGCGTCGACTCGCTCAAGATGTGGCACTGGCCGTGCAAGCCAGCCTTTTGTATCAAACCGCCCCCGAGCCGGTGTTCAGCGCTTTTTGTCAATCGCGCTTAGGCGGAGATTGGGGGCAGGCCTTTGGCACTTTGGGTGCTCAGACTGACTTTGACCCCATCATCCAGCGTGCACTCCCACGTTAATTCAAACGCTTTTTGGCGGCAAATTACACCCTTATCAATATGACCAACATCATCCTGCACCATTACCCGACATCCCCATTTTCCGAAAAAGTGAGATTGGTGCTGGGGTATAAAAATCTGAGTTGGCAGTCGGTGGTGATTCCTATGATCATGCCCAAGCCTGATGTGGTGGCATTGACAGGTGGCTATCGCAAAACACCGTTCATGCAGATCGGGGCAGATATTTATTGTGACAGCGCCTTGATTTGTGATGTGCTTGAAAAATTGCAACCTGAACCCACGCTATACCCAGCGCATCAGAAAGGTATTGCACGCATCTTGGCTCAATGGGGGGATACCACTTTGTTTTGGGCGGCGATGGCCTACAACTTCAGCCCTGCTGGTGCAGCGCAAATGTTTGGCTTAAATGGCCCAGACAGCAAACCAGAGAATCTTGCTGTTGCCAAAGCTTTTGGCGATGACCGTGCCAAGATGCGCGTTGCCGTGCCTCGTTTGCCTCCTGCTGATGCAGCTGCCAGTTACAAGTCCTACTTGCGCCGAATCAGTAATATGGTCGAAGACCAGCCATTCTTACTGGGGGATGCTCCCAGTATTGCGGACTTTGCGGTCTACCACCCACTGTGGTTCACACGCCATTGCACCTCGGCCATGGCCAGTATTTTGGATGCAACACCTGCAGTGCTGGCTTGGATGGACCTCATGGCGGCGATTGGTTCTGGCACTATGCATAAATCAAATGCTATGGATTCAATAGCTGTATGTGCAAGTAATACGCCGGATGATGTTAAAAATGACCCTCAAAATTCAGTTTTCCAGGATGGACATGGTATTCCCTTGGGTAGCATGGTCACCATCGCCAGTGATGCCTTTGGCCCAGAGCCAACAGAGGGTGAGTTAATGGCTTGCACACGCATGCACTACACCTTGCGACGCGTCGACGAACGGGCTGGCGTGGTGCATGTGCATTTCCCGCGCATTGGTTACGTATTAAAGAAAAGTATTCAAGAAAGTTAAAAATAAGATGATTTCTAATTTCAAGAACAAAACCGCCGTATTAACCGGTGCAGGTTCTGGCTTCGGTATAGAGTGCGCCCGCATTGGTGCCAAGCTGGGCATGAACATCGTTTTGGTGGACGTGCAGCAAGATGCGCTGGACAAAGCTACGTCTGAAATCACTGCTGAAGCCGCAAAATATGGCGGTCAGGTCATGTCGTTTCGTTTGGATATTTCCAAGGCGGCCGAGGTGGAGGCCATGGGTCAAACCGTGTTCGCCAAACTGGGCGCACCACACTTTGTGTTCAACAATGCAGGCGTTGGTGCGGGTGGTTTGATTTGGGAAACGACGTTGAAAGACTGGGAATGGGTGCTGGGTGTCAATGTCATGGGCGTGGCGCACGGGGTGCGTGTCTTTACGCCGATGATGCTGGAGGCCGCCAAAAAAGACCCAGCCTACCAAGGCCACATCGTCAACACCGCCAGTATGGCCGGTTTGCTGAATGCGCCCAACATGGGTGTTTACAACGTCAGCAAACATGCGGTGGTTTCTTTGACTGAAACGCTCTACCAAGATTTGAAACTGGTGACTGACCAAATCAGTGCCTCCGTGCTATGTCCCTTCTTTGTGGCCACGGGTATTTCACAAAGCCACCGCAACAAACCGGGTGAATTTGCTAGCAGCGATGTCAAACCCACCAAGAGCCAACTCATAGGCCAAGCCATGAGCGATAAGGCCGTAGGCTCAGGCAAAGTCAGCGCTGCCGATGTGGCGCAAAAGGTGTTTGATGCCGTTGCAGACGACCAGTTCTACATTTACAGCCATCCTAAAGCACTAGCTTCAGTGCAAACGCGTATGGAAGACGTGGTGCAAATTCGCAACCCAACCAACCCGTTTGCGGGCAAGCCTGAAATTGGCGAGGCTTTGAAAGCAGCCTTGCGGGCAGAGTAGTTGTGTCAGATGTTTAGAATGGTGCATGACTACCGAGATTGCATCCAAGACGATTAGGGGCGCATGTCCGCACGACTGCCCTGACACCTGCGCGCTACTGACCACAGTGGTGGACGGTATAGCGGTGAAAGTGCAGGGAAACACAGCACATCCACAGACCGATGGCGTGTTGTGCACCAAGGTGTCACGTTATACCGAACGTACTTACCATGCCAAACGTATCTTGACGCCCTTAAAGCGTATCGGACCCAAAGGATTGGGTCGTTTCGAGCCCGTCTCTTGGGATGTCGCGTTATCAGATATCGCTGAGAAATTATGTTCGATAGCAGCCCGCAATCCGCAAGCCATCGTCCCCTACAGCTACGCGGGTACGATGGGTTTGGTGCAAGGTGAGGCTATGGCCGCAAGGTTTTTTAATAAATTGGGCGCATCCAAATTGCACAGATCAATTTGTGCAGAAGCGGGTGGTCAGGGTCTGCTGAATACCTTAGGTGGCAAGGTTGGCATGAAGGTCGAGTTTTTTGCGCAATCCAAACTCATCATCATTTGGGGCAGTAATTCGATTGGTAGCAATTTGCACTTTTGGCGCTATGCCCAGGCGGCTAAACGCGACGGTGCCAAAATCATCTGCATCGACCCGCGCAAAACTGAAACTGCCGACAAATGCCATGAACACATCGCACTGTTACCTGGTACTGATGCTGCGCTGGCGCTGAGCATCATGCATGAGTTGATCGTCAACGACTGGCTGGATCACGACTATATTGACAAGCATACCGTGGGCTGGCCGTCATTAAAAGAACGTGCCTTGCTATGGAATCCAGAGCGTGCTGCCAAGGTGTGCGGCATCTCCGTTGAGCAAATCAAGTCCTTGGCGTTTGACTATGGCCAGTGCTACGTCAACCACACGCCCGCCGCCATCCGCCTGAACTACGGCATGCAGCGTGTGCGCGGAGGTGGCAACGCCGCACGTGCCGTTGCTTGCCTGCCAGCTTTGATTGGCGCGTGGAAACATCCTGCTGGTGGCATGCTATTGTCCAGCTCGGGTATGTTTCCTGTGGATAAAGCGGCTTTACAACGACCAGATTTAGATACGACGAATAGCCGTACCATCAACATGGTGACCATCGGCGATGATCTCCAACAACAAAGCTCAACGGTGTTCGGTCCCAAAATTGAAGCACTGATTGTCTATAACAGCAACCCTGTGGCGGTCGCGCCTGATTCCAGTCAAGTCGTCAAAGGTTTTGCCCGGAAAGACCTGTTCACCGTGGTGCTGGAGCATTTTCAAACCGACACAGCCGATTACGCTGACTACATCCTGCCTGCCACCACACAGTTGGAGCACTGGGATATCCACACTTCGTATGGTCATACTGATGTGCTGTTGAATCGCCCAGCCATTGCGCCTATTGGCGAGTCCAAAACCAACACACAGATTTTCCGTGAACTTGCCGCCCGTATGGGTTTCAACGATGCTTGTTTCGCGGACGATGACGAAACCTTGTGCAAGCAAGCTTTTGGTAACAAAGTTAGTTTTGAGACCTTGCTAGACAAAGGCTTTTCGACGCTGCCCGTATCCGATGCGCCGTTTGCCGACGGCAAATTCCCAACACCATCGGGCAAATGTGAATTTTTTAGTGACAGCTTGGCCAATCAAGGCTTGGATGGTTTGCCCGATCATTTAGATAACTACGAGTTGCTTGGTTCATCGACTCTGTATCCGCTAGCCATGATTTCCCCACCAGCACGTCATTTTCTCAACTCCACGTTCGTCAATGTCGCCAGTTTGCGTGATATTGAGGCTGAGCCAGTGCTGGAAATTCATGCGCAGGATGCACAAGCCCGTGGCATCCATTCGGGTGATGTGGTTAATGTCTTTAACCAACGCGGCAGTTATCAGTGCAAAGCAGTGGTGTCCAAGCGTGCTCGTCCTGGCGTGGTCAATGGCATGGGCATTTGGTGGCGTAAACTGGGTTTGAATGGTACCAATGTGAATGAAGTGACCAGTCAAAAGCTGACTGATTTGGGCGCCGGCCCCGTGTTTTACGATTGCTTGGTTGAGGTGAAGCGGAGCGACTAATGTGCCAAGTCATCGCTAAATTGTTGATTTTGCCGATGCTGTTGTGCCTCAGCAGTTGCGCAGATTTGGGCTACTACTGGCAGTCTGTGGAAGGCCATGTTTCGCTCATGAAAGCCGCGCGCCCTGTGGACGACTGGTTGGCCGATGCGCAAACGCCTGAAAAGCTGAAAGCAAAACTTGCCCTGACCCAAAAAATTCGCACATTTGCAGCGCAGGAATTGAAGTTACCTGACAACGCCAGTTACAAAAGCTATGCGGATTTAAAACGCAAAGCGGTTGTTTGGAACGTTGTCGCCGCACCTGCACTATCACTCAAACTCAAAACGTGGTGTTTTCCAGTGGCGGGTTGCGTGGGTTATCGGGGTTATTTTTCTGAAGTGGAAGCAAGAAAGGAAGCCGAAGAGCTCAAAAAGCAAGATTTTGATGTCAGCGTTTATGGCGTTCCCGCCTACTCCACACTGGGCTGGAGCAATTGGGCGGGCGGTGACCCGCTACTCAGCACCTTTATTGGCTACCCAGAGGGCGAATTGGCACGTATCGTCTTTCACGAGTTGGCACACCAAGTGGTTTATGTGGCGGACGATACGGCGTTTAACGAATCTTTCGCCACAGCTGTAGAGCGTTTAGGCGGCGCGCGCTGGCTGGCGACACATGGTTCTGAGGCCGCCAAGGCTGAGTATGCGTTGCACGACACACGGCGCAAGCAGTTTCGAGCATTAACGCAGGCTACTCGTGCTCGTTTAATGAATGTTTATGCAGAAAGCGATAAAAATAATGCTGTAGCCGACATAAATATTGCCTATTCAGCTATAAATAGTATAGCAAAAAAGAATATAATTATTCAAGAATTCGCAGATGAATACGTGCAGCTCAAAACCAGCTGGGGTGGCTATGTAGGCTACGACAACTGGGTCAAACAAGCCAACAACGCGGCTTTTGGCGCATTGGCTGCATATG
>JAAFJR010000006.1:148046-195086 GCA_013298945.1 Polaromonas sp. | reverse complement strand
ACAACAAGCTCAGGCCAAGGCGCAACAAGCAGAAGATAAAGCACAACAAGCTCAGGCCAAGGCGCAACAAGCAGAAGATAAAGCACAACAAGCTCAGGCCAAGGCGCAACAAGCAGAAGATAAAGCACAACAAGCTCAGGCCAAGGCGCAACAAGCAGAAGATAAAGCACAACAAGCTCAGGCCAAGGCGCAACAAGCAGAAGATAAAGCAAAGCATGCCAATAGCAATCTCAATGAAACTGAGTTGCAAATGGAGGCACTTTTAGCTAGCAATTCATGGAGAATTACTGCGCCTCTGCGATGGATTAGTCAATTGATTGGCCGCATTTCAAAATGAATGCCGTAATTTTTCTAAATTTCAAAAACACAAAATCAAATCTATGAAAACTGCACTGATTACAGGTATTACCGGCCAAGATGGCGCTTATTTAGCCGAATTGTTATTGGCTAAGGGGTATACCGTTTACGGAACATATCGCAGAACAAGTTCTGTCAACTTTTGGCGCATTGATGAGTTAGGGATCCAAAATCATCCAAACTTGCACTTGGTTGAATATGATTTGACAGATTTAGGTTCAAGCATTGCCTTGGTGCAAAAAGTTCAGCCATCAGAAATATACAACTTGGCCGCACAAAGTTTTGTGGGTGTAAGTTTTGACCAACCCACCACAACGGCGCAAATCACTGGCATTGGCGCATTGAACTTGCTAGAAGCTATTCGCATCGTCAATCCCAAAATCAAGTTTTATCAAGCCAGTACCTCTGAAATGTTTGGCAAAGTTCAAGCCATCCCACAAATAGAAGACACGCCGTTTTACCCCCGTAGTCCCTATGGTGTTGCGAAGCTCTATGCGCATTGGATGA
The DNA here is from genome assembly GCA_013298945.1 of Polaromonas sp. Lineage (GTDB taxonomy): Bacteria > Pseudomonadota > Gammaproteobacteria > Burkholderiales > Burkholderiaceae_C > Aalborgiella. Next base: position 194,222 of record JAAFJR010000006.1, on the reverse strand, counting down.
CGGTCAATTACCGCGAAAGCTACGATATTTTTGGTAGCAGCGGTATTTTGTTCAACCATGAAAGTCCGTTGCGTGGGCGTGAATTTGTTACACGGAAAATTACGGATTCCGTTGCTAAATTGTGTTTGGGTAAATTGGATTGCTTAGAGCTTGGCAATATCGATGCCAAACGTGACTGGGGCTTTGCCAAAGAATATGTAGACGGTATGTGGCGTATGCTGCAAGCGAATGAACCCGACACGTTTGTACTTGCGACCAATCGCACAGAAACCGTACGTGATTTTGTAACCATGGCGTTTAAAGGCGTCGGAATCAATGTTGAATTCAAAGGCAACGAAGTCAACGAAACAGCGGTGATTGCCTCATTTGCATCTCATTTTGACAAAGAGTTTGCGGGTTCGGGTGCAGCTTTGAAGGTGGGTCAAACGGTTATGCGTATCAATCCTAAGTTTTATCGCCCAGCAGAAGTTGAATTATTGATTGGCAACCCACAAAAGGCCAAGGATATTCTTGGCTGGTCACCTTCGACAACTTTAGAGCAGCTTTGCCACATGATGGTGACGGAAGATGTGCGACGCAATCGACAAGGTTTCTCGTTTTGAAAATAAGGGTATTTATGAAAAGTAAATTACGCACACTCGCACGAAAGATGAGTACTTGGCCTGTTATTGGTAGATTTGCACGAATTATCGTTGCGGTAATTAGGTTGCCAGAGGAGCGTGCAGAATTTCGTAAGCTTATAGCTGAGCAGGCAGTTAATTTACAAAAAATGGCTGACCAATATTCAAAAATTCAAAGCGAACAAATTGATTTATCACCCATTAATGAACAGCTCGCCAAACATCAAATCTTTATAACGTCACAAGTTCCAAGATTGGCGCAAAAAATGGCTGAGTTAAATCGTATCAATCATAAATAACTTGCGTTTATTTTTCCGCAAATATTAAGCAATAAATCTAAAATCAAACTCCATTCTAACTATGGTCAATATCTCAATAGTTTCTGTGCATTGCGTCAAAAATGATGCAATTTCAAATATCATGAAAACATATTCCGATTGGATAAGGGATGAAGATGGCTATTCTGTTAAATGTTATGGTTTTAAATCTGAATACACGCAAGAGGAATTATCATTTCAAGTGCTTGAATTTGCGGGACATTTATTATTAGATGCCCATTTTCAGTCTAGTCAAATAGTCATTTTTCAATACGGTATTTATTATCCATGGATGGATCTGGTAAGTTTGGCACCCGTGAATGCGAAGGTATTGGCAATATTCCATAATGTGACTCCAAAAGAATTTGTTGCGGTGCAGCATCATGGGTTGCTTGATAAAAGTGTTGAGCAGATACAAAACCTGCAGTTGGTCGATTATGTGGTTTGTGACAGTCTTACTAATTTGAAGGAGTTGCGTGCGCATGGCGTTTCAACGCCTGCAACAATTCTACCTTTATGGTACAAAAGAATATATGGCACACCCAGTTGCAAACCTAGCTTTTATGACCATGTCACGCGAATTGCATTTTTAGGGCGTTTCGTCAAATCTAAGGGGGGCATGGATTTATTGTCTGCAATAGAACTATATTTAGATAAAGTCGCATTATCAATTGAAAAGCAGGCGGTACTTGAGTTAACTATTATGTGTAATCGAGATCACTCAGATCGTGCATTACTAGATGAAGCGCAGAGACATGCATTGAAATTGAAGCGAAATTTTCAAGGAAGAGTGAAAATTAAATTCCTGTTCAATGCTTCTGATGATCAAAAATTTCAAATCCTCCAAGACGCAGATATTTTTGCCTTACCCACGTATCATGAGGGGTTTTGTGTTCCCATTGTGGAAGCTTTGTCAAATGGTTGCCGCATTGTTTCCTACAACAATTCAAATGTCCCGTTTGTGGCTGGGCACGATGCGCATTTGGCGCAAACTGGCGATATAGCATCTTTAACAGAGCAGTTGAGCAATGCAATTTGTGTAGTTAATGGCTTAGATTGGTGGTCGGACAGAGAGCAAAATAATTACACAGCATTCATAAGAGCTCAAAGTGAGCATTTAGTGCAATTTTCTTCTGCTACAGCTAGACGCAGGTTGTTTAAACTCTTTAATGAATTGCTTAAGCACAGTCAAAGCGTAATGCGTAATGAATTTATAAAACTTGCGCATGGTTTCGGTGATTTAACTAGTGATGCTTTGGTGATGCCGGAGAGAAGTCAAGTAAGGCGTCCTTTGGGGATAAATGCTTTGGGGTTTTTCAGCGGCGTATTAGGCTTAGGAGAAGCTGCAAGAGCTATGGCGCTAGGTTTAGGCAGCACTTTTCCATTAGAACTGATTGATTTACGTGTAACAGCTTTAGCCAAAGTTCATGACCAGACATTCACAAATTTTGAAATGGATTTTAAGTTTGCTATTAATTTAACAATGCTAAATCCAAGCGAACATGAGTATGCTGTTCAAAAATACGGCATCTCCAAGTTTCAAGGACGTTACAACATTGGCCTATGGTACTGGGAATTGGTAGACGTGATTCCAGAGTGGCGAGCGGGTTCTAAATTGATTGATGAACTTTGGGTGACAACCAGCTACATTCGAGACAATATGGTTCAGTTCGCGCCTGTTCCGGTGCATAAAGTGACGATTCCTATTGTGATTGATGAGACAAAAGTAAGTTATTCGCGCAAGCCTTTTGCATTACCTGAAAGTACATTTTTGTTTGTATTCGCGTTTGATCATAATAGTATTATGTCCCGCAAAAACCCGATGTCGGTTATTGAGGCTTACAGGCTGGCATTTGGAAATAGAAAAGACGTTGGGCTGGTTGTTAAAACCATTAACAGCGATAAACAGCCAGAGCGTCAAAAAGAACTGAACGAAGCCATCAAAAATTTGAACGCTTTCATTGTGGATGGTGAGTTAGATCGCTACCAGAGTTTTTCTTTGTACGCCGCATGCAACTGCTATGTGTCTTTGCATCGGGCCGAAGGTTTGGGGCTGGCGATGGCTGAATCTATGCTGCTAGGCAAGCCGGTGATCGCCACTGGTTATTCTGGAAATATGGAATTTATGAACCATCACAATAGCATGCCTGTGCGGTATAAGATGGTGGAGATTTTGGAAGACCAAAATTTATATCGTAAAGGTCAATGGTGGGCCGAGCCTGATGTCGAGCATGCTGCAGAGTGCATGCAAACCTTGGTAGACGATGCAGAATTATGCAAAGCCTTAGGGGAGCGGGCTAAAAATCACATCCAAACACATTTCTCTCTTGAAAAAGCACATCAGTCTATGTACGCTAGGTTAAATCAAATTGCCGATGTGCAAGGTAAGAATTGGGGTTTTTGCGCTTAAATGATAGGAACGATACCATGCGGGTGAGCACTTAATGAAATTATTAAGAGAGTCGCCGCCCGCTGATTTAATACATCTACTAGTGTGACAAGGTCTACATCAGCTGATATTCCCGATGCAACGCTGCAAGAGTTGTTGATTCAGCGCGACCAGCAACTAGCTGCGTTGCACGAGTCTACTAGCTGGCGGATAACAGCACCATTACGCTGGGCAGTTAGTGCGCTAAAGCGTTTGCTACGCAAACCAGCCGCTGCGCTGCCTCATACCAAAGTGCCACTGCGTGAGTATGCCCAGTGGGTGCGTGATTTTGATTCGCCTAACGACGAAGTGTGCGCTAACTTGAAGGTGCAAATCGAGGGCTTTGCGGTGCTGCCGCTGTTCTCTATTTTGCTGCCTTGCCCAAGCATAAGCCTGCAAGACGCGGCCGCGTTGGACTTGCTGGAGGCCACGCTGGCGTCGGTGCGGCAGCAAATCTACCCCAACTGGGAGCTGTGCATAACCGTAGACGCGCCAGCCAGCGCTGCGCTGCAAGTCCTGCTGAGGCGCAGCGCCCAGGCTGAGCCGCGCATCAAATTGGCGTATGTACCAGCTACGGGCGCGGGCAGCACATTGGCGCAGCTCAGCAACCACGCCCTGAGCATGGTGAGCAGCACCGTGGACAATCCGAGTGCTTGGGTTGTGCGTTTAAATGCTACTGATTTAATAGCTGTTAAGGCAATAAATACGCTGGCTACAGCCATAAATGATGATGAACATTGCAAAATAATTTATGCAGATGAAGACGTGCTAGATGCAGGCGGGCAGCGCGCCGGGCCGTATTTCAAGTGCGACTGGAACCCTGATTTGCACCTGTCGCACAACCTGATCGGGCGTTTTGGCATCTACCGCACGGCCTTGGTGCAGGCGCTGAGTGGTTATGTGGACAACAGCGCCAGCTGCCCCGATTGGACAATAGCGATGGACTTTGACCTGTCCTTGCGCTGCATGGAGCGGGTGCAAGCTGAACAGATTAGCCATGTGCCGCAGGTGTTGTTTCATGCAAGGCAGCATGGCTTGAGCGGCTCCAGTAGTATTGAAGGCGTACTGCACGTACAAGACACAGCAACGGCTGCTGCACCTGCGTCTGCAGCGGGAAAGCTGGTATTGGAGGCACACTTGCAGCGCAGCGGTGTGGCCGCCAGCGTGGACAACATGAGTCATGGCTACCGCATCCGCTATGATTTGCCCGAGCAGCCGCTGGTGAGCTTGATCATCCCGACCCGTAACGGGCTGGATTTATTACGCCAGTGCATTGACAGCATCCAACAAAAAACGACTTACCCGCAGTTTGAGATCATCGTGGTGGACAACGGCTCGGACGACCCGGACGCGCTGGCCTATTTCAAACAAATAGCGACCGAGGCGAATATCCGAGTGCTGCGAATAGATGCGCCTTTTAACTACTCGGCGCTGAACAATGCCGCCGTCAAGGTGGCCAAGGGTGCGTTGGTTGGTTTGATCAACAACGACATTGAGGTGATCTCCCCAGACTGGCTGGACGAACTGGTCTGCCACGCGCTGCGCCCAGGCGTGGGGGCGGTTGGGGCGCGGCTGTGGTTTCCAGACGATACCTTGCAGCATGGTGGTGTGGTGTTGGGCATACACGGCTGGGCGGCCCATGCGCATAACCACTTCCCACGCGGTAGCTTGGGTTACAAAGGACGCATGGCGCTGGCGCAGAACTTTTCTGCTGTGACCGGGGCTTGCCTGCTGGTGCGCAAAAGCAGCTTTGAGGCGGTGGGTGGGCTGAACGAAGATGCGCTAAAAATATCTTGTAATGACGTGGATTTTTGTCTGAAACTGCAAAAAATCGGTCTGCGCAATATTTGGACTCCTTTTGCCGACCTATACCACCACGAGTCGGCCACGCGCGGTTTTGAGGACACACCGGCTAAGAAAGCCCGCTTTGCCTCTGAGCTGGCCTATATGCAGCGGCACTGGGCGGCCGAGTTGCAAAACGATCCTGCTTACAGCCCAAATTTGACGCTGAGTGCGCAAGATTTTGGACTGGCGTGGCCGCCGCGTGGCCGGATGCAAACACGTTTGGCCACAGCCGCCCCAGCACAGTCTGGCTTGCCGCCTTTGTATGCGCGCTTGGCGACCTTGTCACGCGGGCGGCTACGGGTGGCTTATTTTGCTGAAAATGTGCAAAGCAGCACCTTCAGGTACCGAGCCGCCAATATGGCTGAGGTGTTGAATACGCCGTCGGCTGATGGTTCTGCACAGGCGCTGCACACCTCGGCGGCGTGTTTTGTCGTGGATGATTTGAAATACGCGGCGCACATAGCACACATAGTACGCAACGCAGACGTCTTGGTCATCAGCCGTGCGCGCTTTGACGCGGGTTTGGCTGGTTTGGTGCAGGCATTCAAATCGCAGGGTAAAAAGGTCTGGTTTGATCTGGACGATTTGGTGGTCGACCCTGCAGCCATTGCGCTGATCATGGACACGCTAGGTCAAGCCGCCACAGACGATAACTTGAATTACTGGCACAGCGTGGTGGGGCGTATGGCACAGGCTGTACGTTTGTGCGACGGCGTTATCACCACCAATGCGTATTTGGCAAACAAATTGCAAGCATGGCAGGGGCAGGGCGTGCCGAATAAGGCTTTCCCTGTTAAGGTCGTCCCTAACTTCATCAACCAAGCGCAGTGGCAGGTGTCTGAACCCTTGTACCTGCAGAAAAAAGCGTCGGGGTTTGCGGTAGGTGTATGTACAGCGGGGGAGCGCATCAGACTGGGGTATTTTAGTGGTTCTGCCTCTCACAACCGTGATTTTGCAATGATTGTCCCCGCGCTGGAGGCAGTGATGGCTGCCGACCCGCGTGTCGAGCTGCTCATTGTGGGACACATGGACATGGCGGTCGCTTGCGGCCCACATAGTCTTTTGAACAGCCATTTTGCCGAACGCGTGATTAAGCATGGGTTTACGGACTATTTGACGCTGCAGGAATTGATCGCATCGGTCGATTTCAATCTTATACCGCTGCAGAGTAACGACTTTACCCACTGTAAGTCTGAGCTGAAGTATTTTGACGCGGCAGCCGTGGGAACGTTGAGCTTGGCCTCTGCCACATATGCCTATACACACGCGATCCGCCATGGTGAAAACGGTTATGTGGTGGCTGACGATGCTTGGGAGGCGGCGCTGCATTTGGCGATTGCGCAGCGTGGCAACTACGCCGCCATGGCGCAGGCGGCTTATCAAGACGTGCAAACCCGTTTTCTGTGGTGTCAGCAGCGTGCCGCATTGCTTCAGGCATTGGACTTTAACAACACAACAGTATTAAAAGAATTGAAGCCATGACCCATTCGATACAAGACACGGCCAAAGCAGACTTGGCACAACTACTTGGGCAGGACGGCTGGACGTTGGTGCAAGTAGGCGCTTTGATCAAACTTTATGCACAGGCTACGCATGCTAGCGATGCAGCGATTTGCCAAGCGTTGCTTGCTTGGTTGGATGCTGTGCCACATGTCGGCGAGCACGCCACGGTGCGGCGCTTTACGCGCTTGCAATTTTTAGAAAATTCGCTGAGTGTTGCGGGCTATGCGCTAACACGGCGCGATTTTGAACCTTGGCTGCAAGCGTCGGCTGTACATGCAGATTGGCGACCAGACAAACTCTTGCCCTACACGCCTATTGATCCGCGCTTGGTAGAGCAAGAGGCACGTATTGATCAACTGGAACATGACCTGCACCAAATGGAGGTAGCTCGTAATCGCGCCAAAGCAGAAGTGGCGCATGTGCAGGCACAGCGTGATCATTTTTTAGCGTTGCATACTGAGCAAATCTATAAGTCGGTGAGTGCTGACTATCAAAACTCTGCAAGCTGGCGTGTCAGCAAGCCGTTGCGACGATTGATGGCTTGGCGACGTGGTGAAGCGTTTGTTGATCCCGTTATTCAAAAGCCCTCTGCCGATGATATGTTGCCGCCATGGAAGAAATCTGGGTATAGCATCGAACAAGCTTGGCGAGCAGCGCCAGAAAAGGACTTTGACCGCAGTGATTACTCCGAGTGGTTGCGTCGGTATGACAGCCCGACAGCGGAAGAAACTGCGCAATTGACGCAGCAAGCGCATGATTTGGCGTCAAAGCCAGATGCGCCTACGATTTCTCTGCTGATGGCGCTGGCTCATGCGGGCGAAGCGCCGAATGTACAGTGGCGCCATTGGCTAAAGGAAGCTGTGGGGTCGGTTCAAGCGCAGGTTTATCCGAAATGGGAGCTGTGCATCGCGGCTTTAAAGCATGCGGATGCTGCTGTGCTACAGATGTTGAACAGCTTGACGCAAGCTGATGGACGGATAAAACTGGTGCAGGTGTCAGACGCTGAAGATATGCTATCGGCAGCATTTGGTGGAGCAACGGGAGATTGGGTTGTCGAGATAAATGCTATAAATAAAATAGCTATTCAAGCATTAAATACGCCGGCTATAGCCATATTTGAGGTTAAAAACACACAAATAATCTATTCTGACAGCGATAAACTATTAGCACCCGATTTTCAACGTACACAGCCCGATTTCAAACCCGATTGGAATGTGGATCTATTCCTGAGCGGCAGCATTTCGCAACATTACCTTCATGACTTGTGCTTTTTCAAGACAAGCATGGTTCGCAAGTTGGGTGGCTATACAAATAGTTTTGAGCTGATTTCTCGTGCCTTGGCGCGTACTGAGCCGGTGCAAATTCACCATATCCCGCAGGTGTTGGTACATGTTCGCCAGCTTAGCTGGGGTACAGAGGCAGTCGTACCTCAACGTATTACACATGCTTTGCCGGAAGTACCACCACGCATGAGTGTGATTATTCCGACGAAAAACAACTTTGCATTGCTGCGCCAGTGTATTGACAGTATGTTGAGCAAAACCAGCTACTCGAATTATGAAATTTTGGTTATGGACAATGGCTCGGATCAGCCTGAAACACTGGATTATTTAAAAAAATTATCATCGCATGCGCGCATTAGGGTGATTCGTGATAACTACGCGTTTAACTACTCTGCTTTGAATAATTACGCAGTTGGTTTCGCGCAAGGTGAGGTTTTGGCGTTGGTGAATGATGATATTGAGGTGGTGTCAGAAGGTTGGTTAACCGAGATGGTGAGCCATGCACTGCGCCCAGGTGTAGGCGCCGTGGGTGCGCGGCTGTGGTACCCTGACCAAACGCTGCAGCATGCGGGCATGGTGTTGGTCGGCGGTGTGGCACGGCACATTCACAAGCATTTACCCAAGGGTGAGCCAGGTTTCAATGGCAGAGCGGTGTTGACGCAGAATTTTTCTGCCGTGACAGGAGCGTGCTTGGTGGTTAGAAAAGCCTTGTTTGAACAGGTAGGCGGTTTGAATGATCAAGAATTGGCTGTGGGGTTTAACGACGTTGATTTTTGTTTGAAGCTCGTGGAAGCTGGTTATCGCAACGTATGGACACCGCATGCCGAACTGATACATCACGAATCTGCCACACGCGGGCAAGACCACTCGCCTGAAAAGCAGCGGCGTGCCGAGAAAGAGTTGCGCTACATGCGTAAGCGCTGGGGTGACAAGTTATATAACGACCCTGCTTACAATCCAAATCTAACGGATGGGCGTGATGACATGAGTTTTGCATGGCCGCCAAGAAAAATTTCTTAAAAAGACGTTATTTTCGGAACTGCTGCAGACTCGATTAGTTATCAAACGCAGCCAATGCTGCAGCAACGATGATTAACAGTCCACCCACCAATGTGCGCGTATCCACAACAGCTGCGCCCAAAGCAATAGCGCTCAGACTGCCAAAAGCAACTTCGACCAGCATGACCACCGACGTTGTACTTGAGCGCAGCCTAGATGCACCGTATTGCAATGCCATATTACCTACCAAAAAAGAGACACACAAGCCGCCAGCTAGCCACACCCAGTTGCTTGAAATAACCGGTATTGCATTCACCCAACCCTGCGTGATGCCTGCCGCACCTGCAAGCGTAGCCAACATAGCGCCGCCGCCAAACATGGCAAGCATGCGTGATTCACTGGGGGTATTGTTTAATTTTTTCAACAAAACATTGGTAAATGCAAAACAAAAACCACCCATCAAGGCCAAACTATCAGCAAAGCTGAAATGAATCGCGGTAGATGTCGAGCTTTCTGCATTGATAGGCAGCAAAATGACCATGACGCCAATAAAAGCAAGTAGCAGTCGCAACAAAGCGTTTCGTGTCGGTCGTTCGCGCAACAGCAGCCAAGCTAATAAGACGGCCCATGCTGGCATCAGGTAAAACAAGATCAGTACCCGCACCACGTCGCTGATGCTGACCGCCCAGTTAAACCCAACGTTGGTTAAGCCAGAAGCAAAGAAAAGCATCCACAGCTGTGGGTGCTGCAAGAGTCCTTGCCACGCTTTTGGCTTGATAGACAAGACCACGACTAATGCGAAACAGTACACGATGGCCGTAGACCACAAAGGATGCAGACCCGCCGATTGCAACTGGCGCAAAGGCCACCACGACACGCCCCACACAAAAGCGTTGACGACCAACGCACCTACAGCCCACAGTTTCATGGCGATTTGACGCTAATCGTGCATGCCGTCGTGCGTGGCAATTTCGATCAAATGTGCTTCTTCAGCAGGGTATTTGCGCAAATTACTAGCATGCCAGCGCATGATGAGCCACATCACTGCTGTGATTAAAAAACCAAAAAAGGCAATGATGCCGAATGCGGTAACGCCCAGACTCGTACCTAATACATACAAGCCACCCAAACCTAAAATACAAGCTTGTTCATTGAAGTTTTGTACCGCGATTGAACGGCCAGCCCCCATCAAGTTATGACCGCGGTGTTGCAGTAACGCGTTCATGGGTACCACGAGATAGCCGGCCAATCCACCCAACAAGATGAGGAAGGGAATCGCTACCCATATACTGCTGATGAAGTTAAGCCCAAACATCAGCACGCCCATAGCGATACCCAAAGGAATCAAACTCGTTGCTCGGTCCAGCGTCATGCGCATAGACGCAATCACCGCACCCACTGCTGTTCCAATAACAATAACGCCGACCAGTGACGATGCTTGCGATGTGCTATACCCCAACGCAACAGCAGCCCAGGCAAAAACAATCACCCGCAAATTACCCAATACACCCCAAAACAAAGTAGTTGTGGCGAGTGAAATTTGCCCTAACTTGTCTTTCCAGAGCAGGTTATTACAATGCCAAAAATCAGGTACCAATGACAAGGTGTTTTTTGGCACGGGGATGATGGGAGCACCCGTATTTGGTATGCGGGTGTTGAACCATGCCGCTAAGCCATAGATCAAAATCATCATGGCTATCGCCGCTTCAGCTGGGGTGTCTACACTGGTATTGAAAATTGGCAAATCAAATGACAGCAAGTGGCTGGAAACATTAGCGCCAATTAATTGGCCGCCCAGCAAAATGCCAAAAATAATGGAGGCGACCGTCAAGCCTTCAATCCAGCCGTTCGCTTTGACCAGCTGTGATGCTGGCAGTAGCTCCGTCAAGATACCGTATTTGGCAGGTGAGTAAGCTGCAGCACCTAAGCCAACCACTGCATAAGCTAGTAATGGATGACCACCAAACAACATAAATAGGCAACCCACCACCTTGATGAAATTGCTAACAAACATCACCTGACCTTTGGGATAAGCATCAGCGAAAGCGCCCACGAAGGGCGCCAGAATCACGTAAAAAAGCGCAAACATGGGTGCTAAAGCTGACACATGCCATAGCGGTGCGCCAGATGCTTTAAGCAGTTCAATGGCGGCAACAAGCAAAGCGTTATCAGCCAAAGAGCTGAAAAACTGAGCCGCCATGATGGTGAAAAACCCTTTTTTCATGGGTTCATGTGAAGGCTGCGTCATAAAATAAATACTAGCAAATAAGGTTGCGCAATAGGGGCTACCCGAACTGAGTGCATATGGTTTGTAAAGTTAAGTATCTATCTGGTAACGCATAAGTAACTAATACTGAGTTATATCATGCCTTAGCTTCAATAAAATGAAAGTGAGATGAGAGAATACCCTAGATACACAATTTGAAATAAACATGCCACGTCCCATTCTAGCCACCATTCATACAGCGGCTTTGCGCAACAATATTCAGTGTGCAAGCCTTGCTGCTCCTGATTCAAAGGTTTGGGCTGTGGTCAAAGCCAATGCGTATGGTCACGGTATTGAGCGCGTGTTTGAAGGGCTGCGCAGTGCCGATGGCTTTGCGTTGTTAGATTTGGATGAGGCGTCGCGTGTACGCAAGTTGGGCTGGCGTGGTCCCATCTTGCTATTGGAAGGCGTGTTTGAGCAGCGTGATTTAGAGCTGTGCTCACGCCTTGGTTTGTGGCACACAGTGCATAGCGACGAGCAAATTCAGATGTTAGCAACCCACAAGACCGAAGTGCCGCACCGTGTGTTCCTTAAAATGAACTCAGGCATGAATCGTTTGGGGTTTTCGCCCCAGCAGTACCGCGCAGCATGGGTGCGATTGAATGCTTTACCGCAGGTTGAAGAAATTTCATTGGCAACGCACTTCAGCGATGCAGATGGTGCGAAAGGCATAGCAGAGCAGTTGCAAGTTTTCAACACCGCCACGCAAGATTTACCCGGCGAGCGCAGCCTAGCCAACAGCGCTGCCGCGTTACGACATAGTACCAGCGCTGCGGCTGATTGGATTCGCCCTGGGATTGCCTTGTATGGCAGCGCGCCTGATTTTCCCGAACATTCACAAGGCGATTGGCAATTACTGCCGACGATGACTTTATCATCAAAAATTATAGCTATTCAGGCAATAAATACGCCGGCTACAGTCGGATATGGCTCTATTTTTAAGGCTGAAAGACCCATGACAATAGGTGTAGTTGCTTGCGGCTATGCAGACGGCTATCCGCGCCATTGCAGCACGGGTACGCCTGTGTTGGTCAACGGCATTCGCACCCGCACGGTGGGGCGCGTCAGCATGGACATGATTACTGTTGATTTAGAACCGTTGAAACTCGCCGGCATTGAAGCCGGCATTGGTAGCGAGGTCACGCTATGGGGGCGAGCTAGCAACGGCGCTGTTTTACCGATTGACGAAGTAGCGCAAGCCGGTGGCACTGTCGGTTATGAATTGATGTGCGCTTTGGCGCAACGTGTGCCTACTGTTGTTGAGCCAGAATAAACTTCTAAATCTATAAAATCTATTAATTAGCTTTTATAAGTTAGCTTCAATAAGTCAGATGATTTTCTGACACATTCCTTGTCCAAGTTGAACAGCACCGCCAGCCACCCATCCGGCGTTAAATGCCATTGTTTTTGAGCGACTTTCAGGAAACAGCATGACCACGGTAGAGCCCAGCATGAATCTACCCATTTCATCGCCTTGTTTGAGAAAAATGGGCTCATCGTCATACCGCCATTCACGCACATCTGCGCTGCGCGGTGGATTAATTTGTCCATGCCAAATCGTCGCCATGCTGCCCACAATGGTTGCGCCCACCAGAACAAGCACGAATGGTCCGTTTTCAGTATCAAACACGCAAACGACACGTTCGTTTCGAGCAAACAAACCGGGTACGCCACGCGCCGTGGTGGGATTGACTGAAAACAAGTCGCCAGGCACATAAATCATGCGGCTTAATTTGCCGTCGCACGGCATGTGGATGCGGTGGTAGTCTTTGGGGCTGAGGTATATCGTTGCAAAACTGCCGTTTTGAAATCTTGCAGCCAAGGTGCCGTCACCACCGACCAGTGCTGTAGTGGAATATCTGTGGCCTTTGGCCTGGAAGATTTGATCTTGCTTGATATCACCAAACTGACTAATAGCGCCATCGACCGGGCAAATCAGCTCGGCTTCCGCCAAAGGCCGTGCCCCTGGTTTTAACGCGCGTGTAAAAAAGTCATTGAAAGTAGCGTAACTGCAGATGTCAGGATTCAAAGCCTCAGCCATGTTGACTTGGTATTTTTTAACAAACCAGCGGATGACGGAAGTGGTTGTATTGCCACGCGCTTGACTTGCAAAGCGACCGGCGAGCGAGGTTAGTAATTGCTTGGGCAATAAGTATTGCGGTAAAACTTTCAAACGATTCAACACATTGATCTCCTTATTACCGCTTTTATTTATATGGGCTTTTCTGGGGCTTCATTTCAACCAGCCGCGCCTGCGGAAATACCACATGGGCACGAGCGCACTGGCTAGCATCAACAGCAGCGCGTATGGGTAGCCCATAGACCAATCTAACTCAGGCATAAATTTGAAATTCATTCCGTAAATGCTGGCTATCAACGTGGGCGGTAGCAAAGCAACGCTGGCCACAGAGAAGATTTTGATGATCTTGTTTTGGTTGATGTTGATGAAACCAACGGTGGCATCCATCAAGAAGTTGATTTTCTCAAAGACGAAAGCAGTGTGCGAGTCTAGCGAGTCAATATCACGCAAAATTTGCCGAGCTTCCTCAAACTGCTCGGCATTAAGCATTTTGCTACGCATCACAAAGCTCAAAGCTCGGCGTGTGTCCATCATATTGCGGCGAATCGTACCGTTTAAGTTCTCGTGCCGAGCAATCGCGCCCAATACTTCACCCGCTAAGGCATCCGTCACATCGCCAGACAACACCTGTCGGCTCACGGTCTCTAGGCCATCGTAAATACCTTCTAAAGTGTCGGCAGAATATTCAGCATCTGCATCAAACAACTTGAGTAGCACTTCTTTTGCATCTTCCAAGAGGCCAGGCGCGCGGCGCGCTCGCATGCGCAAAAGCCTAAAGACGGGCACATCTTCATCGTGGATGGAGAATAAAACGCCATGGCTTTTAAGCTGGGTATTGGCCAAGTTCAAAATGAATGCCACGCGAACCGTACCAGGTTCATTGTCATCAGCTACCAAAAAGTCTGAGCGAATGTGCAAGTCGCCGTTGTCTTCTTCGTAAAAACGGGCAGACTCTTCAATGTCTTCGTCCATCGCATCTTCAGGAATGGACAAGCCGTAATGCTGCTTGACCCAGCGTTTTTCTTCTAAAGTTGGGGACTCCAAATCCACCCAAATAGGTTGAAACTTGGCAAGTTCTTCTAGCGACTCGATCTCTTCTTGGAAAAGTCGGCCATTGGCTAGGGAAAAGATATTGAGCATGGCTCTCTCCCGAAATAAGGTTGCATTAATAAAGGGTGATTTAGCTTTCAACCCCAATGCAAACATCCACACGTATCAGCTCAAAGCCAAAGCATCTGGTATTTGGGAGTTAAAAGCTACCGACTAGGGTAGGTTTCCAAGCGACTGCTCCGTTATTTATAAGGCTTGATTATGACACTTTGTAAAAGGTTAATTCCCCTGGTTACATCAAGTGATAAAGTCAAAGGTTAATTTAGGAAGTTATGTCGATACAAGCCCCAAACCCACTTTCTCGCTCACTTTCGCCTAAGCGCGAACTTTGGCTGTTACTCACTCTAGCCGGCATCCAATTCACCCATATTCTTGATTTCATGATCATGATGCCTTTGGGGCCACAATTCACCAAGATTTTTTCTATCACTGATGCGCAGTTTGGTATGTTGGTTTCCGCTTACACCCTAGCTGCGGGTGTATCGGGCCTACTGGCCGCAACTTATTTGGATAAATTTGACCGCAAAAAGTTACTTTTGACGCTTTATGTGTTGTTTGGGTTAGCGACGCTTGCTTGCGGTTTGGCACCAACCTATTACACCTTGATGGTTGCTAGGGTCTTGGCTGGTATTTTCGGTGGGGTTTTGTCTGCTCTGTCGCAAACTATCGTGGCAGATGTGATTCCTTTTGAGCGACGTGGCCGTGCCATGGGCATTGTGATGACCTCATTTTCTGTGTCTACCGTAGCCGGTGTGCCCTTGGGTTTATTTTTGGCAGCGCACTTTAGTTGGCATGCGCCGTTTTTTGGCATAGCTGCCTTGGTGGGTTTGTTGGCCGCAGGCGCTTACATCACTTTACCACCGCTCGTCGATCATTTGAAAGTGGCCAACAAGCCATCGGCTTGGAGTGGTATCAAACAAGTGCTTGCAGACGCCAATCATCTGAAAGCTTTTGCTTTTTCAGGCTTGCTGATGTTTGCCGGATTTACGGTGATTCCATTCATCACTATTTATTTGCAAACCAATGTCGGCTGGCGTACCGAGCAGGTGCCTTATGTGTATTTGTGCGGTGGCCTAGTGACTTTAGTGACGGCACGCATCATTGGTGTTTTAACGGATCGTAAGGGAAAAGTATTCATGTTCAGCTTGATGGCTGTTTTGGTGATCATTCCTATGGTGGCGACCACGTTGACAGAAGGTTTGCCCATGTGGGCGGTTTTGCTGGTTTCGACAGCCTTTTTCGCCTGCATGAGCGGGCGGATGATTCCTGGTATGGCGATCATCACCTCGGCTGCGAATCCGAAGTTGCGTGGCACATTTATGGCGCTGAATTCTGCAGTTCAATCTGCATCCATGGGTGTTGCCGCTTTTGCCGGTGGTTTGATCATTAGCCGTGATGCACAAAATTTAGTGCAAAACTATTGGGTCGCTGCCTTGGTTGGTGCTTGCGCAAGTGTGGCCGCTATTTTTCTAGCTAGTCGTTTAAAGTTATATCAATCCAACACGTTATCTGCATAGTAAGCGTTGCACCACCTTACATTAAATAATATAAAAATTTGTAGAAAACCCAGCTTTGGCACTTGCAAATGTTCAATAGCGAGCGCATAGTAAAGTTACTTGAGAAGTTGCTAAAGATGAAGCTTTAGCCTCAGGTGTTGTTCGCGCCCTGCGCTGTGGTTGATGAGGTTTTAGCGCAGTGCGTGTTTTGTTTTTGTTCTAGGAGGCTACGTATGAATTTGACAATCAGCGGTCACCATCTCGAAGTTACCCCAGCCTTACGCAGTTATGTGACGGCTAAGTTAGATCGAATCACAAGGCATTTTGACCAACTGGTTGATGTGAAAGTTTTGCTAACGGTAGAAAATCAAAAGGAAAAAGACCGACGACAGCGTGCTGAGTGCAACATCCATGTAAAGGGCAGCGATATGTTTGCTGAGAGTTCGCACGAAGACTTGTATGCTGCGGTAGATGACTTGGTCGATAAACTCGATCGTCAAGTCGGCAAACACAAAGACAAGGTGAAAGATCACCATCACGAGGCACCTAAGCGATTGATGTAATCGGTTGCGGCAGTTTAAACTTTCGTTTTAAACTCTTGACCGCCCTGCAAAAAGCTTTCTCTGAGAGCTGTTTTGTAGGGCGGTTTTGCATTTGAGGCAAAATTTGGTTAATTTCCCTAGAATTTAAGTCGAATTCATTCCTAATTCATAGCTCGGTGCATAATCTCCATCCACGTATGAACAGACTTTCCAGCATATTGCCCGCTCCACAAGTGCTTGTGGGCGTAGAAGCTACCAGCAAAAAACGCGCTTTTGAAGAGGCTGGTTTGTTGTTTGAGCAGCTACATGGCTTGAACCGAGCTACGGTCACCGACAGCTTGTTTGCGCGAGAGCGACTGGGTTCTACAGGTCTTGGGCATGGTGTCGCCATTCCGCATGGACGTATCAAGGGTATGAAAACGCCCATGGCGGCAGTTTTCCAATTAGCGCAGCCAATTGGCTTCGATGCACCAGATGAATTGCCAGTTAGTTTGTTGATTTTTTTGCTTGTGCCTGAAGCGGCGACACAAAAACACCTTGAAATTTTGTCGGAAATAGCAGAGTTATTGAGCGATGCTGCATTGCGCGATAAATTGCAAACAACCCAAGATGCAATCTACTTGCACCAGCTAATAACGGGTTGGTTAGCTACTCAAGGCGTTACATGAAGCCTACCGTCGTCAGTGCCGACGTTTTATTTGAAGCCTTTCGCACTTATTTAAAGTGGGATTGGTTGGTCGGTTTAGCAGCTTCAGAGCGTAGATTTGATGAAGTAGCTGTTCGCGCGGCAAGGTCTAGCGCTGATTTGGTTGGTTATCTTAATTACATTCATCCTTACCGATTGCAGGTTTTGGGTGAGCGTGAAGTTGCATACTTAACCAACGGCACGGAGGAAGATTGTGCTCGTCGAATTGCCAGAATCGTCAGATTAGAGCCACCTTTGCTCGTTCTAGGTGATGGGCAAATACCACCCCCTAGTTTGCTGACTTTGTGCGAACGTGCCCAAATACCGCTCTTTTCAACCAAAGAATCTGCTGCTTTCGTTATTGACGTCTTGCGCGCTTATTTGGCCAAACACTTTTCTGACCGCACCACCATGCACGGCGTGTTCATGGATATTTTGGGTTTGGGCGTGATGATTACGGGTGAATCTGGTCTTGGAAAAAGTGAACTCGGTTTGGAGTTGATTTCACGCGGCAACGGCTTGGTGGCTGACGATGCTGTTGATTTGTTTCGCATCAATCAAACAACTATTGAAGGACGATGCCCAGATTTGCTGCAAAACTTGCTAGAAGTGCGTGGTATTGGTTTGTTGGATATTCGCGCTATTTTCGGTGAGACAGCCGTACGCAGGCGGATGCGTTTGAAGTTGATTGTTCACTTGGTGCGCCGTGAAACGATGGAGCGAGACTACGATCGCATGCCCTCTGTGCCATTAACGCAAGATGTTATCGGCATACCCGTGCGTAAGGTGGTGATTCAAGTGGTAGCTGGTCGAAATATTGCGGTTTTGGTGGAAGCAGCTGTACGCAATACCATCTTGCAACTACGCGGTATCGATACCTATGAGGAGTTTGCCCAGCGCCAGCGCAAAGCGATGGAAGCGGGTTAGTGTTTGGCTCAAGTGGGTCGATTTGTCGAGGGCTTAACCAAATTCGGGCATTTTGCTTTGGTGCAATTGGCATACAAGCTCAAAGCGTGATCTGCAATCGTGAAACCTTTCGCCTTGGCAATGGCTTTTTGTCGTTTTTCAATCTCTTCGTCAAAAAATTCTTCCACTTTGCCACAATCCAAGCAAATCAAATGGTCGTGGTGATGCCCTTCATTGAGCTCATATACGGCTCTGCCGCCATCAAAACTGCTGCGCGTCAAAATACTGGCTTGCTCAAACTGCATTAGCACACGGTAAACGGTTGCCAGCCCAATGTCGGTGCGGTCTTGCAACAGGATCCGGAACACATCCTCTGCCGTCATATGGCGTGGCTCACCCTTCTGGAAAATTTCCAAAATCTTGAGGCGAGGCAAGGTCGCTTTCAAGCCAGTATTTTTTAGTTCGTCAATCGTGCTCATGAGGGTGCTTTATTTAGGCTCATTATTTGGGCTTATATGTAGGGCTTATGAGTGGGGCAATACAGCCGCTACAATGACTCCATCATATCGTTATAGTTACCTACTATGAATACTACACCGCATACAAACCGCCGCTCTGTAAAACTCTTTGTTGCTACGCTGGCCATCTGCTTGCTTGGCTTATTAACGGCCTGTGGCTCAATACTTTACAAAGCCGAAGTTGCGCAAGGCAATTTTGTGTCTAAAGAGCAAGTCGCGGCACTCAAGCTAGGCATGCCACGTTTACAAGTGGCTGATATTTTAGGCACACCTCTCCTTGTAAGCGTTTTCCATGCGGATCGGTGGGAATACGTTTTCAACTTAAAGCGCCAAGGCATAGATACGCCATCTTACAAACTCACTGTTTATTTCAAGGGCGATGCGCTTGACAAAATTGACGGCAGCAACATGCCGACAGAGCAAGAATTTGTCGATTCTCTTGCGGGTAATAAGAAGTGAGCGCAAAACTACGCATAGCCGTTGCAGGCGCTACGGGTCACATGGGGCACATGCTGATTGAGGCTGTACGCGCTTCGAATGACTGCTTATTGGCTGGAGCCCTTGATATACCTGCCTCGACCGCTATAAATTCTGATGCAACTGCTTACCTTGGACAAACCAGTGGCATCTTGGTCACGGCTGATTTGCTGGCTGGTTTAGCGCAATCGCAAGTCTTGATTGACTTCACACGACCCGAAGGCACGATGGCGCATTTGCAGGCTTGCCGCAAGCTGGGTGTCAAAGTCGTGATTGGTACGACCGGGCTGGAAGAGTCGCATAAGGCCGAAATTGCTGAAATTGCCAAAGACATCGCCATCGTCCTCTCACCCAATATGAGTATCGGTGTGAATGTGACCTTGAAGTTGCTTGAAATGGCAGCTAAATCACTCCACGATGGTTATGACATTGAAATCATCGAAGCGCACCACAAGCGCAAAGTCGATGCACCCTCTGGCACAGCGCTCAAAATGGGCGAAGTGATTGCAGACGCGCTGGGTCGTGATTTGAAAGAGTGCGCCGTGTACGAACGCTACGGCGTGACAGGTGCGCGTGACCCTTCCAGCATCGGCTTCGCAACCGTTCGCGGTGGCGATATTGTGGGCGACCACACGGTCATGTTTGCCGGTTTGGGTGAGCGTATTGAAATCAGCCACAAAGCCTCTAGCCGCGACCATTACGCCAAAGGCAGCTTATTGGCGGCGCAGTTTTTGGCAGACAAACCCAACGGTTTGTACGATATGTTTGACGTGTTAGGTTTTCGTTAATTAGCTTTTATAGCGTTTTATTCACCATGGATGCTTTCCACTTCATCGCACAAGGCGACGCCATCAGCAAAGCGGTCGCTATCCTTCTGTTGTTGATGTCGGTGGCAAGCTGGGTCGTGATTTTGCTAAAAGCGTGGTCATTACGCCGTGCCTCTGGTGATGTGGCACGCAGCACTGCTACTTTTTGGCAGTCCGCCAACGTTGAAGCTGGCTTGCAGCAAGCCACAGCTTTTGACCGCTCTTCGCTGGTTTCACCGTTGATTGCAGCAAGTCAAACCGTGGCAAATTCCGCGAATCAAACTCAGACAACACTAGCCCAAGCGGGCGACAAAGCCCAGCAGCTCACACGCGTGTTGCGCGACGCTTTGCACAACATCATCAACCAGCTTAATTTCGGTCAAGTGTTATTGGCAACCGTTGGTTCTACCGCGCCATTTGTTGGCTTGTTGGGCACGGTTTGGGGCATTTACCATGCGCTCACCAACATTTCAGGAGCTGGGCAAATGACAATGGCGCAAGTTTCTGGCCCCGTCGGTGAAGCCTTGGTCATGACCGCAGCCGGCTTGGTCGTCGCTATTCCCGCTGTCCTCGCCTACAACGTCTTTGGCCGCACCATTGGCCGCATCGAAGCTGATTTAGAGGGCTTTGCGAGCGATTTACGTGAATTGATGTTGCATAAATTGAGTTAAAAATCATGAGTTTCGGTCGCTTAGAGCGTAGTAAAAGCTCAAAACCAATGAGCGACATCAACATGACGCCGCTGATCGATGTCATGCTGGTCTTAGTCGTGATTCTTATCATTACTGCGCCCTTAATGACCAGTGCCATCAAGCTCGACTTACCCAAAACCGAGGCTGCCCAACCCGTTGATGCCCCTAAATTCGTCGCCATCGTGGTCGATAAAAGTGGTCAAATCTTCCTGAATGACCAAGTCACCACACTCACCCAACTCGCCGAAGCCCTCTCAAAAACCGCTCAACTCAGCAAAGACACTGAAGTCCAGCTACGCGCCGATGAAACCGTGCCCTACGGCAAAGTGGTCGAAGTCATGGGGTTGGCGCAAAAAGTGGGCTTGAACCGGATTGGCTTTGTGGCAGAAGCTAAGGCGCAAACCAAATCAGAAGCAAAATAACGCATAGCAACCCCTACAATTGAGGGATGACTGCAATAAATGACATTTCTCCAGCTACTACATCGGTCAACTACGACCACTTAGCCATTGAAAAGGCAGCCCAAAGCCATTGGACAGCCGCCGACGCCTACCGCGTGACCGAAGGCGCACTGGACGCTCAGGGTAATCCGAAACCCAAGTATTACGCCTGCTCCATGCTGCCCTACCCCAGCGGCAAGCTGCACATGGGCCATGTGCGCAACTACACCATCAACGACATGCTCACGCGCCAGCTGCGCATGAAGGGCTACAACGTGCTCATGCCCATGGGCTGGGACGCGTTTGGCCTGCCGGCTGAAAACGCCGCCATGAAAAACGGCGTGCCGCCCGCGCAGTGGACATTTGACAACATCGCCTACATGAAAAAGCAGATGCAGGCTATGGGCTTAGCCATCGACTGGAGCCGCGAGGTCGCCACTTGCACGCCAGAGTATTACAAGTGGAACCAGTGGTTGTTCCTCAAAATGCTGGAGCAAGGCATTGCCTACCGCAAAACCCAGGTGGTGAACTGGGACCCGGTGGACCAAACTGTGCTGGCCAACGAGCAGGTCATAGACGGCAAAGGCTGGCGCACCGGCGCTGTGGTTGAAAAGCGCGAAATCCCTGGCTATTACCTCAACATCACCAAATACGCGCCTGAATTGCTGGAACACGTGCAAACCGGGCTGGACGGTTGGCCCGAACGTGTCAAGCTGATGCAGGAAAACTGGATCGGCAAGTCTGAAGGTGTGCGCTTTGCCTTCCCCCACAGCATCCAAGACGCCGCCGGTAACTTGCTGCAAGACGGCAAAATGTACGTCTTCACCACCCGTGCAGATACCATCATGGGCGTCACCTTCGTTGCCGTCGCGCCAGAGCACCAGATTGCGGTTCGAGCCGGCGAATTATCTGCCTCATTAGCTATCAAAATTGAAGCATTGAAAGAGGGCGGAACGACTGAAGCCGAACTCGCCACCAAGGAAAAAGAAGGCGTCGCCACAGGGCTGTTTGTGTCGCATCCGCTCACAGGTGAGCAGGTTGAAGTCTGGGTGGGTAACTACGTGCTGATGAGCTACGGTGACGGTGCCGTCATGGGCGTGCCCGCGCATGATGAGCGGGATTTTGCGTTTGCTTTGAAGTACAACTTGGCGATCAAACAAGTTGTTGCTAAGGCTGCACCGACTGCTACGTTCTCTTCTCTCGTTTGGGCAGATTGGTATGCGGACAAAGTGGGTACGACCAGCGTTAATTCTGGAAAATTTGACGGCTTAGGCTTCAAAGCCTGCGTCGATGCAGTCGCTGCGGACTTGGCAGCCAAACACCTTGGCGAGAAAAAAACCACTTGGCGTCTACGCGACTGGGGCGTTTCTCGTCAACGCTACTGGGGTACGCCGATTCCTATCATCCACTGCCCTGAACACGGCGCTGTACCTGTGCCAGTGAAGGATTTGCCAGTCGTTTTGCCGCTGGACTGCGTGCCAGACGGCTCTGGCAACCCGCTGCACAAGCATGAAGGCTTCCACGCCGGCGTGACCTGCCCTGTCTGCGGCGCAGCGGCACGGCGCGAAACTGACACTATGGACACATTTGTGGATTCCAGCTGGTACTTCATGCGCTATTGCGACCCCCAAAACGATCAAGCCATGGTTGCAGCGGGGGCTGATTACTGGATGCCTATGGACCAGTACATTGGCGGCATAGAGCATGCGATTTTGCACCTGCTCTACGCCCGTTTTTGGACCAAAGTGATGCGTGACATCAATCTGACGAAGGCGGATGGCACACCCGCCAGCCGTGGTTTGGTCACGGTGGACGAGCCTTTCACCAAGCTGTTGACACAGGGCATGGTGCTGAACCAGATTTATTCGCGTAAAAACGACAAAGGCGGCGTGGAGTATTTTTGGCCGCATGAGGTTGAAGACATTGTGGATGCGAACGGCAAAATCACCACCGCCAAGAGCAAGATTGATGGTTCTATCGTCAACTACGAAGGCGTGGGCACCATGTCCAAGTCGAAAAACAATGGCGTGGATCCGCAGGATTTGATCGAAAAATACGGCGCTGACACTGCCCGCCTGTACACCATGTTCACCGCGCCGCCTGAGGCGACGCTGGAGTGGAACGACGCTGCCGTGGAAGGTTCGTATCGGTTTTTACGTCGGGTGTGGAATTTTGGCGTTAAATTAATTGCTACTAATAATATAGCTACAAAGGCAATAAATACGCCGGCTACAGTCGTAAATACTTCTAAAAACGTTAAAAATCTGCGTTTGGAGCTGCATACCGTGCTCAAACAGGTGGATTACGACTACCAGCGCATGCAGTACAACACGGTGGTGTCGGGCTGCATGAAGCTGCTCAATGCTTTGGAAGACTTCAAAACGGATAATTCCGCTGCCGATCATTCAGCTGCCAATGCGGCGGTTTTAGAGGGATTTGGCATTTTGCTACGCTGTTTGTACCCTGCCGCGCCGCATTTGACACACGCTTTGTGGGAAAACATGGGTTTTGCGGCGATTCACGGCGATTTGCTGGATGCGCCTTGGCCGCAGGTCGATGCTTCAGCCTTAGTGCAAGATGAAATCGAGCTGATGTTACAAGTCAGTGGCAAATTACGCGGTGCTATCGTCGTGCCTGCGGCGGCGACTAAGGAAGAAATCGAGAAAATCGCGGTAAGCTCTGAGGTCGTGGTCAAATTCGCCGCTGGTGCAGCCATTAAGAAGGTTATTGTCGTGCCGGGTCGTTTGGTCAATGTGGTTGTTTAACGTTGTCGTTAATGTCGATATTTTTGAGTAAAAATCCTATGAAAAGACGCTTATTCACCCAATCCGCACTCGCTGCTTTGCTGGCAACGGGCGCAGTCGCCATGACTGGCTGCGGCTTCAAAATGCGCGGTTCGTTCAGTTACGCATTCAAAACTTTGCTGTCTGGCTTTGGCGAAACGTCCACACTTGGCAATGAATTCAAGCGCGTTCTGGCCGCAGACGGCGCAGTTGCGCTGGTGACCGACCCTGCAAAAGCACAGGTTGTTCTAGACGTTATCAACGAGCAGCGTGAAAAAGTGGTTGTCGGGACAACTTCATCGGGCCAAGTCCGTGAGTTTCAACTGCGCATTCGCCTGAAATTCAAGCTGCGCACACCAAGCGGCAAAGACATCATTCCAGAGACCGAGCTCTTGGTGCAGCGCGACATCAGCTACAACGAGTCCGCCGCGCTCGCCAAAGAATCCGAAGAAGGCTTACTCTACCGCGACATGCAAACTGACATGGTGCAGCAGCTGCTGCGCCGTTTGTCTGCCGTTAAAGAGCTTTAAGGCTCATCGTGCAACTAGCCGCAGGTCAACTCAGCAACCACTTCGCTAAAAGCCTGCGCTCGCTCTACGTTTTGCACGGCGACGAAACACTGCTGGTGCAAGAAGCGGCAGATGCGATTCGGGCTGAGGCGCGTAAGCAGGGGTTTACCGAGCGCAGCTCCTTCACTGTCGCAGGTGCCCATTTTGATTGGGGCGAGGTGCTGGCCGCAGCGGGTAGCATGAGCTTGTTTGCCGATAAGCAAATCATAGAAATCCGTATCCCCTCAGGCAAACCGGGCAAAGATGGCAGTGTGCAACTGCAGCAATTGGCCACGCAAGCGGCTGACAATACCGAAACTTTGACCTTGGTGATGCTGCCCAAGCTAGACAAAATGAGTAAGCAAGGCGCGTGGTTCACAGCGCTAGAGGGCAATGGTGTCAGCATTGAAATCCAACCCGTTGAACGTGCCGCCCTGCCGCAGTGGATTGCTCAGCGCCTGCAAGCGCAAGGGCAGCAAGTCGCCGCAGGTGTGGAGGGGCAACAAACCTTGCAATTTTTTACCGACCGTGTGGAAGGTAATTTGCTAGCAGCGTTTCAAGAAATCCAAAAATTGGCTCTACTTCACCCCAAAGGCGAGCTGTCTTTGGCGCAAGTAGAAAGCGCGGTGCTGAACGTGGCGCGTTACGACGTTTTCAAACTCTCAGAATCCGTGCTGGCCGGCCACCCCGCCCGCGTGCAGCGCATGCTAGACGGCCTGCAAGCCGAAGGCGTGGCCGAAGTGCTGGTGCATTGGGCGATTTCTGAGGATATTCGCGCCCTGAAGCGGGTGAAAGACGCCATGTCCAACGGCAAACCGCTGCCCATGGCGCTGCGCGAGCAACGCATTTGGGGCGTCAAAGAGCGTTTGTTTGAGCGGGTCTTGCCCCAGCTCACTAGCGCAGCGCTGGTTGATATGCTGGATGCGGCGCACAAGGTGGACGGCATCGTCAAAGGCTTGAAACAACGTGATTGGCCCCAAGATAGCTGGCAAGCGCTGCACCGATTAGCGATGCAGCTGTGCCAAGCGTGCACGACGCAAACCTCTTTTTCAGGTCCAAAATCAACGAAAATAGCTGCATGAATGCCCAAAATATCACTGCAAGCGCAGAAAACGTTGTTGAACTGTTGCAAACCCTTGGAAAGCAGGCAAAAACGGCTGCAGCCGGCGTATCTATTGCCTCAACAGCTATTAAAAGTGTAGCATTGTTGCGCTTGGCTGAGTTGCTTAGGGCTAATGTTGCGGCTTTGCAGGCGGACAATGCCAAGGATATTGCGCGCGCAGTCAAAGCCGGTTTGTCTGAGCCCATGGTAGACCGCTTGAAATTGACCCCTAAAGTTCTAGAAACTTGTGCGCTCGGTTGCGAACAACTCGCAGCGATGCCCGACATCATTGGTGACATCATCGGTATGAAGCAGCAAGCCAGCGGCATCCGCGTGGGGCAAATGCGGGTGCCGATCGGTGTGTTTGGCATGATTTATGAAAGCCGTCCGAATGTGACGATTGAAGCCGCCAGTTTGGCGATTAAAAGCGGCAACGCCTGCATTTTGCGCGGCGGCTCAGAGGCGATTGACTCCAACCAAGCCTTGGCCTTTTTGGTACAGCAAGCGCTGGTCGAGAGCGGTTTGCCAGGGCACACGGTGCAACTTGTACCAACCACAGACCGCGAAGCTGTTAGCGCCTTGATTTCTATGCCAGAATATGTCGATGTCATCATCCCGCGCGGTGGCAAGGGGCTGATTGAGCGCATTTCACGCGACGCGAAAGTGCCCGTGATCAAGCACCTGGATGGCAATTGCCACGTTTATGTGGACGACCCTTGCGATATTGCGATGGCCGTCAAAGTGGCTGACAACGCCAAAACCAACAAATACAGCCCGTGTAACGCCGCAGAAGGCTTGCTAGTTGCGAAAAATGTCGCCGCCGAGTTTTTGCCGAAAATTGCTGCAATTTATGCCGAAAAAGGCGTTGAAATTAGGTGTGATGAGGCTGCAGCCTGCATATTATTTGCCAATGCAGCTATTAAAAAAATAGCAAAAATAACTTTGGCAAAAGAACAAGATTGGTACGAAGAATACCTAGCGCCTATTGTCAGCATCAAAATTGTGGCCGGTTTGAACGAGGCGATTGCCCACATCAACAAATACAGCAGCCACCACACCGACGCCATCATGACCACCAATCACGTGCACGCACAGCGGTTTTTGCGTGAAGTCGATTCTGCGAGTGTGATGGTGAATACCAGCACGCGGTTTGCCGATGGGTTTGAGTATGGGCTAGGGGCTGAAATCGGCATCAGCACCGACAAGTTTCATGCCCGTGGCCCTGTGGGGATTGAGGGTTTAACGTCGCTGAAATACGTGGTTTTAGGTAACGGCGAAGTGCGTAGCTGATGGCCACTAACCTTAGCCCTAACCCTCACGTCACGCCTATTTTTAAGCCTGAAGTGACTCAAAATTTATGGCCTTCATCGGGCTACGAGCTGCTAGAAGTCGACGCAAATGGCCACTTGCTGGTGACAGACGCTTTTTTGCGGCATTTGCTGTCACGGCCTGAAATTGCACCGATTGCTGATTCGTGTGCTAACGAAATCGCATTACACAGCTCTTTAGACCAAAAGCCACGTCGCAGTGTTGACGCTACGGAACTCGCTGGTGTAAAGGACGCAGACGCGGCTGACAACTACGCGGTGTGGTTGCGTTTCAGAGACCGATTGCTTGCTAAACCTACCCTAGAAGCCAGCTATATGGCGTTATTTCAGGGTGAGGGTGTCGATGTCGCGCCCGTGCTGGTGCAGCAGTTGACGCAAATTTTGTTGCGCCACGTTCTCACGCATTCGGGTGAAAAAATCAATGCGATGCAAGCTCGTGTGGCTGAATTGCTGTTTAGAACGCAAAAAATATCGATTCTGGAAGATGGCGCTGTGATGGCTGCGGATGATGAAACGGTAGAGCGTCATGCCTTGTCTGGCGGCTTTGGCAGCATTGGTGAGTTGTTGAAACAAGGTGGTTTGCCAGTTCGTAGTGTCGATTTGGATGTTCTGAGTGCTGACAATTTGGACGTTTACTGGCCACGCAGCGAGTTTTTTGACATGGTCATCAGTTTGAACCACGGTCAACCCTCGCTAGACGCCTTGTGCCGCGTGCTTGAGTTGTGGATCAAGCATTTTTTGCAAGTCGATGTGCGGATTCAAACCGACAAAGAAATTGTGGATGAACATTGGGTCTGGCACGTCGGGCTGGATGCGCAGGCCAGTGGCATTTTGAACGATTTGTACACGGGTGCTGAGGTGTCTGAAGACCGTCATCGCCGTTTGATGTGTTTGTTCCGATTGGAGTTTGCTAATCCTGCCGACATGCTGGCTGCCGTCGCAGGTCGCCCTGTTTATTTGGCGATGGCGATGGATGCGAAAAACCAACTCAAACTCAAGCCGCAAAACCTGCTGTTGAACCTTCCTTTGGCTCAAAGATCTTAACTAATTCGGTCGTCATAAAGATCATCATAAAAGAGTTCGTAAATTCATGGTTCCTCACCTCATCACCGCTTTGAATGGCCCTATCAACGAGCTGGAGCAACGCATTTTAGATTCCATGCCAGCTATTGAGCGCTGGTTTCGCTTAGAGTGGATGGAGCACACGCCTGTGTTTTACAGCTCAGTTGATGTGCGCAATGCGGGTTTCAAGCTTGCGCCAGTGGACACCAGTTTGTACCCAGGTGGTTGGAACAATTTAACGCCTGCCATGTTGCCTTTGGCGGTACAGGCGGCGATGGTGGCGATTGAGAAAATTTGCCCGGAAGCTAAAAACCTTCTGCTGATTCCTGAAAACCACAGCAACAACGCCAGCAACACGTTTTACCTGAGCAGCATTGCCCAGCTTCGCCGTATCTTCCATATGGCGGGATTGAATGTGCGCGTTGGCTCGATTGACCCTGATATCAAACAAAACACCACGGTTGAGCTACCAAATGGTGAAACTATTGTGTTGGAGCCCGTGATTCGCAGTGCCAAACGCTTGGGCTTGAAAGATTTTGATCCCTGCACAATTTTGCTCAACAACGAGTTAACCAAGGGCGTGCCTGGCATTTTGGAAGAGCTGCACGAGCAGTTTTTGTTACCACCCTTGCATGGTTCGGGTTCTATTCGTCGCAAAAGCACTCATTACAAAAGCTATGAAGACGTTTGCAAGCGTTTTGGCAAGCTGCTGGGCGTTGACCCTTGGTTGATTAACCCTATGTTTTTGACCTGCACAGATGTGGATTTGGCAGACTCGGTTGATACCTTGCTTGCCAAAATCAAAAAGAAGTACAAAGAGTACGGCATCACAGACAAACCGTTTGTGGTCGTTAAAACGAGTCACAGTAGCCAAGCCGATAAACATGCGGGTTCAAGTGTGATGATGCTTCGCCAATCCAGCGAGCTGAAAAACCACAAAGACATCGCGCTTTTCACTGGTGAACTCGTGGTTCAAGAAGGTGTGCTGACCAAAGAGCGCATGAACGATGCGGTTGCCGAACCCGTGGTCTACATGATGGACCGCTACGTTATCGGCGGTTTTTACCGGGTGCATGCAGATAGAGGCATGGATGAAAACCTGTGTTCACCTGGCTCGCACTATGTGCCGTTGGCATTTGCAGAGGGAACAGAATTACCGCAACCAGACGTTAAAGCCGGAGCCAGCGCCCCTAATCGCTTCTATATGTATGGTGTGATTGGACGTTTGGCCATGCTGGCTGCAAGTTATGAGCTGGAAGCAACTGATCCTGAAGCTGAAGAGTACGAATAAGCTGAATTTTTCGAAAATAATTAAATTTGTAGTTGCTGCACTGCAACATAATTGTCTGAAAACCTCAATTTATTGTGTTTAGAGGTAGCTCCTAACAGCAAAACACCGTTACAAAAGCGCACAATATGCTTCCCAGAACAACGGTTATGACCGGTTTGAATCGGTCTATTCTTTAGTGCAAACAACAAAATCTTCTCTCGCGGCGCTTACCTTGAGCGCTATCGGTGTGGTTTACGGCGATATTGGAACCAGCGTTCTGTATGCGATGAAAGAGGTTTTTGGCTCAGGCCATGTGCCTTTCACGCCTGACAATATCTATGGCATTTTGTCTATTTTCTTTTGGACACTCACCGTTATCGTTTCCATCAAATACGTGGTGTTGATCCTGCGGGCAGATAACCACGGCGAAGGTGGTTTGGTGGCCATGCTAGCGCTGGCGTCGCAAGCCGTTAAAGACAAACCGCAGCTGCGGGGCGTGCTGCTCACCGTGGGTATTTTTGGTACTTGCTTGTTTTACGGTGATGGCGTGATCACGCCAGCTATTTCAGTGTTGGGCGCGATGGAGGGTTTGGAAGTTATTTCGCCCACCTTCAAACAATATGTTGTCCCGTTGACATTGGTAATTTTGTTTTGCCTGTTTTGGGTGCAAAAAAAGGGCACAGCAGGGATAGGTAAGTTTTTCGGTCCCATCACTTTGGTGTGGTTCACCGTATTGGCCTTGTTGGGCGTGGTGCATATTGCGACTAACCCACAAATCTTGTGGGCCATCAGTCCGCATTACGCGCTAGGTTTCATATGGGCAAATCCTGGCATCACCTTCATTATTTTGGGTGCAGTTGTGCTGTGTGTTACTGGTGCTGAAGCTTTGTATGCCGATTTGGGTCACTTTGGGAAAAAACCTATCCGCCTAGCTTGGTTCAGCGTGGTCATGCCTGCCTTGGTGCTGAATTATTTCGGCCAAGGTGCGTTGCTTTTGAAAAATCCAGAAGCCGTTAAAAACCCGTTTTATTTAATGGCGCCTGATTGGGCCTTGATCCCGCTCTTAGTCTTAGCCACTTTGGCTGCGGTGATTGCATCGCAGGCGTTGATTACGGGCGCTTTTAGCGTGACCAAACAAGTGATTCAACTGGGCTACTTGCCCCGCTTGAACATCTTGCACACCAGTGTGCGTGAAGCGGGGCAAATCTACATTCCTTTTGTGAATTGGGGCTTGTTTGTCGCCATCGTCTTGGCGGTGGTGATGTTCAAAACATCGGGCAACTTGGCGGCAGCCTACGGTATTGCGGTGACGACGGATATGCTGATCACCACGATTTTGACGTTTTACGTCGTGCGGTACGGCTGGAAATACCCACTATGGCTTTGCGTTGTTGCGACGGGTTGGTTTTTCGTCGTCGATTTTGCGTTTTTTGCCTCTAACTTGCTCAAATTGTTTGCGGGTGGTTGGTTCCCGTTGATGATTGGTGGCGCGATATTCACACTGATGCTGACTTGGAAGCAAGGTCGTCGCATGTTGGCTGTGAAGCAAAAAGAAGATGCACTTGATTTAAAGAGTTTTTTAGATGCTGTCTTTGTAAGTCCGCCTACTCGCGTGGAAGGCACAGCTGTGTTTTTGACTTCTGACAAAGGCACGGTGCCAAACGCTTTGTTGCACAACCTCAAACACAACAAAGTACTTCACGAGAAAAATCTGTTTGTAACGTGGCGCAGCCATGAAGTGCCATGGATTGGCATGTCCAAGCGTGTTGAGGTAGAAGCATTGGGCCACCATTGCTGGCAAGTTGTGCTACATTATGGTTTCAAAAATGACCCTGATGTCCCCGCAGCCCTAGAGCAAATGAAAAACCGAGGCTGTGAGATGGACCCTATGACGACTAGTTATTTCTTGTCCCGCGATACCGTGGTGCCCACTTTGGGCGAAGGTATGGCGCCGTGGCGTGAAAAGCTCTTTGCGCAAATGCACCACAACGCCAGTGGTGCGGCTGATTTCTTGAACTTGCCTACTAACTCGGTGGTCGAGCTGGGTTCAAAAATCGAAATTTAACCTAAGTTCGCTCAATCATTCAATCTGCAATTGATGCGGTTTCTTAAAGACATCAGTTTGTCTGCATTTACGGCAGGTTTTGTTGCCGTGTTGGTGGGCTTCACCAGCTCAGTCGCCATTGTTTTTCAAGCCGCACTGGCTTTTAAGGCGACCCCAGAACAGTTAACGTCTTGGATGTGGGCGCTGGGGCTGGGTATGGGGCTGTGCAGCTTGATACCGTCTTTGTGGCTGCGCAAACCCGTCATGATCGCATGGAGCACGCCCGGCGCCGCCGTTTTGGCCACGGCTGGCTTGGCGGGCGGGTTTAGCATGAGCGAAGCTGTCGGTGCATTTATGGTTTGCGCCGCGCTTATTACGTTGTTTGGTGTCACTGGTTGGTTTGAGCGCGTGATGAACCGCATTCCCGTGGCGATAGCATCGGCTTTGTTGGCTGGCGTTTTAGCTAGGTTTGGCCTTCAAGCCTTCATGGCAGCTCAAACAGCCTTACCACTGGTGGTGTTGATGTTGCTGAGCTATCTCCTCATGAAACGCCTGCAGCCACGCTACGCTGTACCAGTAACTTTATTTATTGCTATAATTTTTATAGCTATTAAGGCAGCATTTACGACAGTTAATGTGATTTTTGAGCTTGCAAAACCCGTTTTTATCATGCCAGTCTTTACTTGGAGTGCCATGGTTAGCCTAGCGCTACCATTGTTCATCGTGACCATGGCATCGCAAAACTTGCCTGGCGTTGCCGCTATCAAAGCGGCTGGTTACGAGTTGCCTTTGTCCAAAATCATCACCATGACGGGGTTGGCGACGCTAGTTTTAGCGCCGTTTGGGGCGTTCGCCTTGAACCTCAGCGCCATCACCGCTGCGATTTGTATGGGCAAAGAGGCGCATCCAGATCCCGCCAAGCGCTATACCGCTGCTGTGTCATGTGGTGCGATTTACATTGTCATTGGCCTGCTGGGTGGGGCTTTTATTGGTGTTTTGATGTCGTTTCCAAAAGAGCTGATCGCCGCCATTGCTGGTTTGGCTCTTTTAGGCACGATTGGCAGCGGTTTAGCCGTAGCCGTGCAAGAGGAATCACACCGCGAAGCCGCTATCATTACTTTTCTGGTCACGCTGTCTGGCGTGGTGATAGCCGGTGTGGGCTCAGCCTTTTGGGGGGTGGTCGCAGGCGCAGTTGCACTTTTTGTGCAACAGTACGGTAAACGTCAATCGTAAAAATCGTCAACAAATCTAAGTAAAGCGTAAAAATGCACATCCTTTTCATTGCCGACCCGTTAGATACTTTCAAAATCTACAAAGACACCACCTTCGCCATGATGCGCGAGGCGCAAAAGCGTGTGCACACGCTCAGCGTTTGTGAGCCCAAAGACATCATGTGGCAGCGTGGTGGTGTGGTTACGGCATTTGTTCGTGACATTACCTTGACTGGAGACAAAGAAGTCTGGTACACCGCCAAACAGCAACATCCCAACGAGCGACCGCAAGCGATCAAAGACTTTGACGCTGTGGTCATGCGCAAAGACCCCCCGTTTGATTCCGAATTTTTCTATGCCACGCATTTGTTGGAACAAGCTGAGCGCGAAGGTGCCAAGGTGTTCAATAAACCACGTGCTCTGCGCGACCATCCTGAAAAGCTGGCGATCTTGGAGTTCCCGCAATTCATCGGTCCAACATTGGTGACGCGCGATGCCGGCGATATCAAACGTTTCCATGCAGAGCACCAAGACATCATCTTGAAGCCGCTGGACGGTATGGGCGGCATGGGCATCTTCCGTGTCAAGGACGATGGTTTGAACCTAGGCGGCATCATCGAAACGCTGAACAAAGACGGTGCTGAGACGGTGATGGTGCAGAAGTTTCTGCCAGCTATTTCTGAAGGTGATAAGCGGATTTTGGTCATTGGTGGCAAGCCTGTGCCCTTCAGCCTAGCACGTATTCCGCAAGGCGGAGAAGTCCGTGGCAACTTGGCGGCAGGCGGCAAAGGGGTGGCGCAGCCTTTGAGCGAGCGGGACTTTGAAATTGCCAATGCACTAGGCCCCATTTTGGCAAGCCGTGGTTTGCTGTTGGTGGGGCTGGATGTGATTGGCGACTCGCTGACCGAAATAAACGTCACCAGTCCGACGTGTTTTCAAGAAATTCACGACCAAATGGGTTGTGATGTGGCGGCGCTGTTTATATCGGCGCTCGAGCAAGCTGCGGCTTAATACAAGCCGTGAACCCGCGCATGCAGGCGTGCAAGGCCAAGCAAAGCATCGGTGTAAGGCGTTGACACTTGCGTGAGCTGTCCTAGCTCTTTCACAGCACCGACCAGAGCGTCTAACTCTACCGCTTTACCTGCTTCCACATCTTGCAACATCGATGTTTTGAAGCTGCCAAGTTTTCGCGTCACGGCGTGGCGGTCTTCGGGTTGTTGGTCAATAGGAATGCCCAAGCGTGATCCTATTTCTTTGGCTTCTAACATCACATTTGAACAAAAGCCACGCACCAAATCATCGTCCAGCACTTGATCAGTCGTTGCCCCAGTGATGGCGCTGACGGGGTTCATGGTCATGTTGCCCCACAGCTTGAACCAAATGTCGCGTTGAATTTGCTCGGCGAAAGGTGCTTCAAAACCTCCTTTTTCAAGCAGCGCTGCCAAAGCCTTGATGCGGGGTGATAATCCTCCAGACGGCTCACCCACGATGATTTTCTTGCCAAACGCGTGGCGTATCACCCCCGGGCTCGCTACCGAGCAGCTGGCATGCACCACACCTCCGATGATGTGAGTTGCCGGAATGGCGGCGGCAATCTCGCCCGAAGCATCCACGCTGGTGAGCGCATGGTTTGCCAGTTTGCCCCCAAAACCCTGCAAAAACCACCACGGCACGCCGTTCATCGCTGTCAAAACGACGGTATCTTTGCTCAATAAAGGCCTTATTTGCTGAGCCACTTCACGCAGTGCGGGGGCTTTGACAGCGATGATGACCAAGTCTTGCACACCTAGCTCGGCAGCAAGGTTGCTGGCACATACTTTGTGAATTTGCTCGAGTTGTGCACCAGATTGCAGTTTCAAACCCTGTGTTTGCAAAGCTTTCAAGGTCTCGCCGCGCGCCAAAAAGCTGACAGTGCAGCCCGCCCGCGCCAGGCCAGCACCCAACCAGCCGCCAATGGCGCCAGCACCGACGATGCATACGTTTTTGTAAGTCATGGTAAATGAACGTTAAATTGATTATTAAGAGGTAAATTGGCACGTAGCCGTCGCATTTATTGCCTAAGCAGCTATTATTTTTATAGTGTTTAAATTTATGATTTGTAGCTATCGTCTACTTTGTCTACCAAGCGCTGCATGGCATCAAACACATCACGGCCAGCGCCGAACTTGGCATCAAATTGCAAGGAGTCACGGGTGCATTTTGCTGCGACCGATTCCGCAACGGGTACGGCCGCACCCATGCTCAACGTCGCCAATTGGATTTCGCAAGCACGTTGTAGCGTCCATAGCGTGACAAAGGTTTGCGGCAGCGTTTGTCCCCAAGCCAACAAACCATGGTTGCGTAAAATCACAGCTGGTTTGTTGCCAATGTTTTTCAATAAACGAGGGGCTTCGTCGGCGTGGATCGTGATGCCCTCAAAGTCATGGTAGGCAACCATGTCATGCAGTTGGGCGGAATAAAAGTTGTTTTGTGCCAAACCTGCTGCCGAGCATGCCACTGCTACGCCCGCCGTGGTGTGGGTGTGCATGATGCAGTGTGCGTCTGGCAAGCTGTCGTGAATAGCGGCATGCACGGTAAAACCAGCGGGATTCACCGGATAGGCCGAATCATCCAAAATCTTACCCTGAATGTCGATTTTGACCAAGTTGCTTGCCGTCACCTCGATATAGTGCAGGCCAAAAGGGTTGATGAGGAACTGCTTCTGTCCATTTGTGACTGAATCCGGTAGACGCAGAGTGATGTGGTTGTAAATCATCTCAGTCCAACCAAGCAGGTTAAAAACGCGGTAGGCAGCAGCCAGCTCAATGCGGGCTTGCCACTCGTCGGGGTGAATAGGGTGTTTCATGGGTCAACGCCTTGTGAAAGTTATACAAATCGAAAGGCGATAGCGCCTAGCGAGCCATAGTCGACATGGAAAGTGTCACCCGGTAAGGCCGTGGTGGGGCGGGTGAAAGAACCACCCAAGACCACTTCACCAGCTTCCAAAAATTCGCCCCAAGGCGCTAGCTTGTTCGCCAACCAAGCAACGCCGTTGGCAGGATGGTTCAGCACCGCAGCGGCAACGCCTGACTCTTCAATCACGCCGTTTTTGTAGAGCAGGGCGCTAACCCAGCGCAGGTCAACAGCTTCCGGCTTAATAGGGCGACCACCCAGAATGATGCCCGCATTGGCGGCGTTGTCTGAGATCGTGTCAAACACCTTGCGCGGGGCTTTGGTGAGGCGATCGAATTGCTCGATGCGGGCGTCGATGATTTCAATCGCGGGTACGACGTAATCAGTTGCTGCCAGCACATCAAAAATGGTGACATTGGGGCCCTGCAGGCGTTTGCCCAAAACAAAAGCCAGTTCTACCTCGACGCGTGGCGCGATGAATCGATTGAACGGGATGTCGCTGCCTTCGGGGAAAAACATATCGTCCAGTAGTGTGCCGTAATCCGGCTCGTTGATCTGACTGCTTTGCTGCATGGCGCGTGAGGTCAAGCCAATTTTGTGACCTTTGGCAACGCGGCCTTCTTTGATTTTGAGCGCCACCCAGGTTTTGGAGATGGCATAGCCGTCTTCAATCGTCATGCTTGGGTAGCGTTTGGAAAAATGTTCGACTTGCGTGCGTGTCTTTTCGGCTTGGTTCAATTCAGCGGCGAGTTGGGCGATAAGTGTTTCAGAAAACATGGTTGTTTCTCTCAATCTTTGTAGATTTAACTTTTACTAAACAGGGGGTGCAAGTTGCTGTGCTTGCCATCAAACACTTCTTTGCCTTCGTCAATTTGCAGAGTGATACCGATGTGGCGCTGCATGAAAACGGGTTGGAAATGCGTTTTCGTTGCAGCTAGCAAAGCATCGCCAGCTCGCTTTTGCGTGGCTTCCGAGCGGCCTTTGCCCATGCGCAGATTGAGGTACACAAAAGCGTAATCGGCCTTGCCATCCGCTACCGCGTAATGCGGAGCCGGGTAGGCCAACACTCGGGTGCCGCCTGTCGGGTAGACCTGTGCGCTGTTGTCGTCCCGCACGCCCAGCATGGTGTCAGCTAAGCTGCGGCACAACGCGGTCATGTCCGTCTCATTGTCTAGGTTTGCAGTGTAGAGAATTACAAGGTGAGGCATGTCAAACCTTTAGCGGAACTACTGGGAAAATCGCGTTTATCTGCCCCGTGCCACTGGAGCCAAAATAAGGCGTGATCACTTCAGTTTTCTCGTTGTAGCTGCGCCCGCCCAAGACGCCGTACAGCATGGCCGTATCATGCATATCGCCTTCGCCCCAGCATTTGTCTGCATACATGGGTAGCATGTCGATGACAGTGGCATGTTCACCCCGCTCCCATAGCTCGACTACGCGTAGATCAATCTGCTCTAAAAATGGGTCGTAGACTTTGAACGCATATTCCGGCGCTTTGCCATTGTCAGCAAAATGGTGCGACAGAGAACCACTCGCAAATACTGCCACCGTGCCATCGTATCTTTCTTCAATAGCGCGACGCACGGCCAAACCAAAGCGTTGGCTTTCCTCCAAATCATGCCAATCACACCATCCGCTGACGCAGATCACCTTGTAATGCTGGTCGCTGTTCATGTAGCGCATGGGCACGAGTGTGCCGTATTCCAAGTCCAGCGTCGTGTCGGAGTGAGCACGGCTTTTGACGCCCATCTCGTTGGCGACATCCGCGATCAAATGTCCTAGCTCAGGATTACCCGGGTAGGCATAGGGCATGTTTTTGATGAAATGTGGCAGCTCGTTGCTGGTGTAAACGCCTTCAAATTTGGGTGCGCAATTGAGATGGTATTCATTGTTGACCTGCCAGTGCACGTCAAACACCACAATGGTGTCCACACCTAGCGCGCGGCAGCGACGGTCAATTTCTTTGTGCCCCGCAATGGCAGCATCGCGCTTGCCAAAATGAGGGCCAGGAAACTCACACAGATACATGCTGGGTACATGGGTGATTTTGGCTGCTAAGGCGAGTGTTCCCATCTCAGACTCCCCAATGTGGAATGTGGTGACTGCCCAGACTCACGCAGACATTCTTAGGTTCACAAAACACCTCGTAGCTCCAAGTACCGCCTTCGCGCCCTGTGCCGCTGGCTTTTGTTCCGCCAAAAGGCTGACGTAAATCTCTAACATTCTGACTGTTAACAAAGCACATGCCAGCTTCGACAGCTGCTGCCATACGATGCGCCTTGGCTAGATTCTCAGTCCACACATAGCTGGACAGGCCGTAGCTGATGTCGTTGGACAAGCGTATGGCATCTGCCTCGTCCTTGAACGGTATCAGGCAGGCCACCGGGCCAAAGATTTCCTCCTGTGCAATCCGCATGCGGTTGTCCACATCGGCAAAAACGGTAGGAAGCACAAAGTTCCCGTGTTTCACATGGTCAGGCAAGTCGGGCATACTTAGCCCACCACATAACAGGGTCGCACCTTCTTTAGGCCCTAGTTCAATATAGCTACGAACCTTAGCCAAATGCGCCTGGCTGATCATCGGGCCCACAATGGTTTTTTCGTCCAGCGGGTCGCCCACGGTAATGCGTTTGGCGCGCTCGGCAAACTTTTGCGCAAAGTCGGCGTAGATGCTTTGTTGCACCAAAATGCGGCTGCCCGCCGTGCAGCGCTCGCCATTGTTGCTGAAGATCATGAAGATCGCCGCGTCCAGTGCTCGGTCTAAATCTGCATCAGCAAAAATCACAAAAGGCGATTTACCGCCCAGCTCCATGCTGAACTTTTTGAGTCCTGCAGCTTGCACAATACGGTTGCCGGTCGCGGTTGAACCTGTGAACGAGATGGCGCGCACATCCGGGTGGCTGCACAGTGGCTCGCCCGCCTCCTTGCCGTAGCCGTGGACCACGTTCAGAACGCCTGCAGGAATGCCTGCCTCCAGCGCCAGTTCGCCCAGACGCGCGGCGGTCATGGGCGAGAGCTCACTCATTTTTAGCACGGCGGTGTTGCCAAACGCTAAGCAGGGCGCGACCTTCCAGGTGGCAGTCATGAACGGGACGTTCCATGGGCTGACCAGTGCGCACACACCGACTGGGTGGAGCAACGTGTAGTTCAGGTGCGTCTCGGTCGGGTAGGTATGGCCATCCACGCGGGTACACATCTCAGCAAAGTAGGTAAAGTTGTCTGCCGCACGTGGAATCAGTTGTTTTCCGGTTTGTGAGATGGTCTGACCGCAGTCCTTCGTTTCCATCTGCGCAATCTCGGGGACGTGCGCAGCGATCAACTCGCCCAGCTTGCGCATCAGCTTGGCGCGCTGTGGTGCGGGGGTTGCGGCCCAGGCTGGAAAAGCTGATTTGGCGGCAGCCACGGCCGCGTTGACTTCAGCTTCGCCGCCCGAGGCAACTTTGGCCAACACCTCTTGTGTGGCAGGGTTGATGGTTTCAAAGTAGTTGGCGCTGGCCACTGATTTGCCGTTGATTAAATGGTTGATTTGCATGTTACTTTTCCACGGTTGATCTGGTATTGGTAATCGTATTGATGAGTGCCCCTACGCCTTCAATCTCTGTGACGATGACATCGCCCGGCTGGCAGTCCACCACCCCATCGGGCGTGCCCGTCAAAATCAAATCGCCCGGTTGCAGCGTCATAAAGCTGCTGAAATATTCGATCAAAAACGGCACATCAAAAATCATGTCCCGCGTGTTACCTCTTTGGGTGACTTTGCCGTTGACGGTGGTTTGCAGCGCCAGCGCCATAGGGTTGGGAATATCAGCGGCGTCGACCAACCACGGCCCCAGCGGGGTGCAGGTGTCGCGGTTTTTTACGCGCAGGTTGGGCCTGTACCAGTTCTCTAAATAATCACGAATGGCGTAATCGTTCGCTACGGTGTAACCCTGAACAAAGTCATAGGCGTCATCTCGCTTGACTTTTTTGGCGGTTTTACCAATCACCACTGCCAGCTCGCACTCGTAATGCATGTATTTGACGTCTGGTGGTCTATAGGTCAGCGCGTTATGGCCAATCAAACTGCCTTCACCTTTGATGAAAACCAGCGGCTCTTCGGGTGCTTTGAATTCCAACTCTCTGGCGTGGTCGGCGTAGTTCAAACCCAAAGCCAGAATGGTGCGCGGGCGTTTGGTTGGAGCCAGAGGCGGCAGCCATTGCACGGCATCAAAATCCACCAGTCGGTTGATTTGCCCCAGCGCCCCATCAACCAGCAGAAGCTGCCCGTTTTGTTCAACGGCGTTGTAGCGTTCGCCTTCATAAATAACTACGGCGTGTTTCATGCGGCCTCCGCGATCAGTGTGTTGCTCAAAGTGCCCAAATTGGGATGACTCGGCGACGAGATGTCGATCTGGTCGCCCACTTGCGCTAACGGTCTTTTTCCTACATTTACCCCTTTAGCTAAGCAATCGCAGCCCAGCATCAACACATCACCGTCACGAAAGGTCATGAAGTCACCCACATCAGTTAGCAATTGCGCAGCAGGCCGCACCAGTTGCGAGAAATCCACGCTTTGAACCAGATGACCGTTCACACGAACCTCTAGTTTGAAATCCTGCGGTTTGTCGGTTTCAATGGTGTTCGAACCTATGCCCAAAAATCCATCCAAGCATTTGAACTTGACCGGTGGCCGGAAAAAGCTGCTGTGCGGGATGCTCAGGTCGTTCATCAGTACATAGCAAATTTGTTTATTTGAAACAACCATGGCGATGGTTGCTCCAATCTCCACTTCAGGCACACGCGCTGGCACGGCGATGTTTGCGCCATTCGCGCTCCAGGTATTGGCAGGTTTGACATACAACACAGGCGCTTGAGGTGGTGCTTTGTAGGGCGGCTGGTGCATCTGCGACTGCATCGCCGCCATTTCTGCTTTGAAATTTAGCAGCGTGCCGTAGACCATTCCTTTGGGTATGTAACTCATGTTTGCTCCAGTTCAATCACAGCGTCCAACAGCGCATACAGCTGTGCCAATTTGTCTTTTCCCAAAGTGTTCTCCATCCATTGGTAATGGGTTTCTATGGTGGTTGACAGGGTGGCCACCAGCGCATGGCCGCGCTCGGTAGCTGCCACCACGGTGCGGCGCTGATCAGCAGCGTCGCGATAACGCGTGATCAAGCCGTCGCGCTCCATGCGGGTCAGCACACCCGTCAGACTGGGCCCGAGGATGAAAGCCTCGCGCGCCACGCGGCCCGTTTCCACCGTGCCGTTTTCGCCCAGCACCCTGAGCACCCGCCATTGCTGGTCGCTCAACGCATGCTCGCGCAATGATGGCCGCGTGTGCGCCATCACCGCTTCACGCGCTTGCAGCAGCAGGCGCGGCAGGTTCCGGTGTTGAAAGGGTGTGGCTTGGTTTGCTGTCATGGGCTTTATATTATTTAATATATTAAATGATTTTGATTAAACTTGATAGCTGTTTACATATACAGTATCATGGGGCATGGCTAAAGAAAAAACAATTTACGTTTGCACTGAATGTGGTGGCACAGCACCCAAATGGTTGGGCAAATGCCCCAGTTGCAATGCTTGGAACACGCTGGTCGAGTCCGTGGCAGAAAGCGCGTTACCCACAAAAAACCGCTTCGCTTCACTGGCTAAAACCGCTGAAGTGGCAACGCTGGGCGATATTGATGCAATAGATTTTCAACGCACTGCGACTGGGCATGACGAACTGGATCGCGTTTTAGGCGGCGGTATTGTCGAAGGCGGCGTGGTGCTGATTGGCGGCGACCCTGGCATTGGTAAATCGACGCTGCTCTTGCAAGCGCTAGATTCTTTGCAGCGCAGCGGGCAAAAAACGCTGTACGTGACGGGGGAAGAAAGTGGCGCACAGGTCGCGCTGCGCTCGCGGCGGTTGGGGCTGGACCATTCGCAAGTCAAGGTGCTGGCAGAGATTGGGCTGGAGAAAATCCTCGCCACGCTGGAAGCCACGCAGCCCAATATTGCAGTGATTGACTCGATTCAAACAGTCTATTCCGAACAACTCACCTCTGCCCCAGGCTCAGTTGCACAGGTGCGCGAATGCGCGGCGCACCTCACCCGCTATGCAAAAAGTAGCGGAACAAGCATTGTTTTAGTCGGCCACGTCACGAAAGAGG
This sequence comes from Polaromonas sp., assembly GCA_013298945.1. GTDB lineage: Bacteria > Pseudomonadota > Gammaproteobacteria > Burkholderiales > Burkholderiaceae_C > Aalborgiella. The sequence continues at coordinate 152,835 of JAAFJR010000006.1, read as the reverse complement.
GCGCTTTAGCAGGTCCTCGCGTGCTGGAGCACATGGTTGACACGGTTTTGTACTTTGAGGGCGATACCCACAGCAGTTTCCGCTTGGTACGTGCTATCAAAAACCGCTTTGGTGCGGTCAATGAAATTGGCGTTTTTGCCATGACGGAAAAGGGGCTCAAGGGCGTGAGCAACCCCAGCGCCATCTTTTTAAGCCAGCACTCCGAGCCCGTGCCAGGCAGCTGCGTGATGGTCACTTTAGAGGGTACGCGGCCTTTGTTGGTAGAGATTCAAGCCTTGGTCGACAGCGGCGGCCCCTCACCTAGACGCCTCAGCGTGGGTTTGGACAAAGACCGGCTTGCTATGCTTTTGGCGGTGTTGCACCGCCACGCGGGCGTTGCTTGTATGGATCAAGACGTCTTCGTCAACGCCGTGGGGGGTGTGCGTATCAGCGAGCCAGCGGCTGATTTGGCGGTGATGCTGTCGATTACTTCTAGTTTGAGAGGAAAAGCCCTGCCCAAGGGATTTATCGCTTTTGGCGAAGTCGGATTAGCTGGTGAAGTGCGTCCTGCGCCGCGCGGCCAAGAGCGGCTCAAAGAGGCTGCCAAGCTGGGCTTCAGCGTGGCGATTGTGCCCAAAGCCAATGCGCCCAAAAAGGGTACGAAAGAGAACAAAGACTTTGAAGGGCTGACGATTCATGCCGTTGAGCGGATTGAGGAGGCGATGGCGATTGTGCGGGGACTATAAAGTTTGTTGCAGGCACAAAGGGTTATTTATCGGTCTGATAACCCAAATTCATAGGACAATAATGCTATGAATTTTCAAAAAATCTTAGTTCCTTTAGCCGCCACAGGCTTGTTGGCATTTGCGTACAAACACTACCAGTGGACTGGGGTGGCATTAGTCGTATCAGGCCTAGTCACTTGGGCATTGCTGCATTTCAGCCGTTTGATGCAAATTTTGAAACGTGCCGCCAACCGCCCCATCGGCTATGTGGACAGCGCGGTCATGCTCAACGCCAAGCTACAAAAGGGTAAAACCTTGATGCACGTGATTGCCATGACCAAGGCCTTAGGTGAGCTTTTGAGCGTCAAAGACGCCCAGCCCGAGGTTTTTCGCTGGACAGACGGCACACAATCGCATGTGACAGCCACCTTTGCAGGTGGCAAGTTGCAAAGCTGGGAGCTGTTTAGACCTGCAGAAAAGCCTGAAATAGAGCAAAAAATAGAAGCGAGTTGACCAGCAAGCCCCGTAAAATACGACTTTTGCCTGCTAAAACTCTAAAAACCATGACAAATCCAGCTACTTCTAAAGCCCCAGCTACCGTCGAGCTACTGGCATCTGACCTGAACCGCCAAGGCGGCGTGTTCTGCCCCAGCCCACAAGCGGGCATGGCGGTGTGGAACAACCACCCCAAGGTTTTCATCGACGTGGGCCATACTGGTAGTGGCAAATGCGCTTATTGCGGCTCGGTTTACACGCTCAAAGCGGGCGAACATTTCTCAGGACATTGACAAATTCTTTAATCATCGCCCCCCAGTGGATTGGCGATGCGGTTATGACCGAGCCGCTGCTGCGGCGCTTGCACGCGCGGGGTGAGCGCATCACCGTTGGAGCGTTGCCGTGGGTTGCACCTGTTTATCGCGCTATGCCCAGCGTGGCGGAGGTGATTGAATTTCCTTTCGCGCACGGTGGTTTGCAGTTTGCCGCACGGCGCAAAATTGCGGCTGATTTCAGCAAACGTGCGCAGCCGTTTGACACTGCTTATGTGTTGCCAAATTCGCTCAAAAGCGCGTTACTGCCCTTATTTGCCGGCATCCCAAAGCGGATTGGCTATATGGGTGAAGCACGGGTGGGATTTTTGACGCACAGGCTCAAAAATCCGACCAACAAACCGCCCATGGTCGCGTTTTATTCGGCTTTGAGTGGTGAAGAGAACCCAAAAACGGGATACCAAGCGGATATTCCAAAGCTGATTTTGAATGTCGCTGAAGTGCAAACGAGCTTGGCTGATCTGGGTTTACAGCGTGGCAATTACGTTGTTTTTTCGCCTGGGGCGGAGTTTGGCTCTGCCAAGCGCTGGCCGGCGCAGCATTTTGTTGATTTGGCACTGAAGCTAGATGTTCAAGTTGTACTCTTGGGCTCAGGCAAGGAGTTTGAGCTGTGCGAATCTATTGCTCAGCCAGTGAATGAAAAGCAGCCTAATAAATGTTTGAATTTAGCAGGAAAAACGTCTCTAGCCGGCGCATTTGCTGCCATAGCATCTACAAAATATGTAGTGAGTAATGATTCGGGCTTGATGCACGTCGCAGCCGCGCTGGGTGTGCCTCAGGTGGCGATATTTGGCTCATCCAGCCCGTTGCACACACCGCCTTTGAACACTGCCGCCAAAGTTTTGTGGCTAAAAAATAATACAAATTACTTACCTTCACTCGATTGTGCCCCTTGTTTTGCGCGAGAATGTGAATTTAGTCACACGCGCTGTTTGCGAGACATCAGCGCTGACCTCGTATTGAAAACAATGGAGACGTAATCTGCCATGAGTGCAAAAGAACCCATTTGGACCAAGGTAAGCACAGCACCCGACATGCTGGGCGAATCGCCTTTTTGGCATCCGGCCGAGCAAATGCTGTATTGGATCGACATTCCAGGTAAAAAAATCCACCGCTCTAGCTTAGACGGCATGGTGACAGAGGGTTGGGATTTATCGCAAGAGCCAGGCTGCATTGCGCCGGCCAAGCGCGGCGGGTTAATCGTTGCTCTGCGCGACGGCATTTACCGCGCAGCGCATTGGCAATCAGAGTTGGTCAAAATTGCCTCAGTCAATTACAACACCGCAACTCAGCGTTTCAACGATGGCAAATGCGACACCGCAGGACGCTTTTGGGCCGGCAGCATGTTTGAGCCGCGCACCGAGCGCTTGGCTGCCCTGTACCGACTGGATGCACGCGACACAGTGACGCATAAAAAACCGCCTAAATTTGAAATTGTCCAAAAAGACGCGATATTGGCCAACGGCCTAGGCTGGTCGCCAGACAACAAAACCATTTATTGGGCAGACACGGTAGACCAAATCATCCACGCGTGGGATTGGGATGAAGTGACGGGCAGAATGTCAAACAAACGCGTTTTTCAAAAATTTGACAAAAAGCCCGCAAATTGGACGCCAGAAAACCCTCAAGGTGTCAATTATCAAGGCCGTCCAGACGGCTGCGCGGTCGACACCCAAGGCAACTATTACATTGCCATGTATGACGGACAGCGGATTTTGAAATTCGCGCCCTCAGGTAAATTATTGGCGAATATTCCCACCCCCACACGCTGCACCACCATGCCGTGCTTTGGCGGTGACGACATGAAAACTCTGTTCATCACGACTTCAAGCTTCATGCGCCCCGCTGAGGAAATGAAGGCGCAGCCACTGGCAGGTCATGTGTTTTCTATGCAGGTGGATGTGCCCGGTTTACCGGTGAATTTTTATCAAGACTAAGGTTTCAAGCTCAAATATGTCAAACGCGCCACAAGATTTGCAAACCATTGTTGAGCGCATCAAAACCGCTGCAAGTGCGTCAACGCGTCTCAGAATTCGCGGTGGTGGCACGAAAGACTTTTACGGTCAATCCTTGCAGGGTGACATCTTAGACACCACAGGTTTAAACGGCATCACCAGTTACGAGCCCAGCGAGCTGGTCGTCACTGTCAAAGCGGGTACGCCTTTAGCGGAGTTGGAAGCAGTGCTGGCTGAAAAGAACCAATGTCTGCCGTTCGAACCACCACACTTTAGTACGGGCACTACCGTGGGTGGCATGGTCGCAGCCGGTTTAAGCGGCCCCAGCCGCGCCAGCAGCGGCAGCGTGAAAGACTTTGTGTTGGGCATTGACATAGTCAACGGCAAAGGCGAGGCGCTGCACTTTGGCGGTACGGTGATGAAAAATGTCGCTGGCTACGATGTTAGTCGCTTGATGGCTGGCTCTATGGGCACGCTGGGGCTGATCACCGAGGTGTCTCTCAAGGTTTTGCCTATCGCGCCAGCTGAGGCGACTTTGAAGTTTGAAAGCACGCAGTCTGAAGCGCTGAACATGCTCAATGCTTGGGGCGCACAACCGCTACCTTTGAACGCCAGTTGCTGGATTCAAGAAGCTGGCGTCGGCACACTTTATGTACGCTTGCGAGGTGCAGTCGCGGCGGTTGATGCGGCGGTGAAAAAGATGGGTGGCAAGCTACAAAATTCATCAACAGGTAATGTGTCTGTAGCGTCCGATTGGCAAGCTTTGCGCAACCAAAGCATGGATTTTTTCAAATTGCGAGGTGACGAATGCCTGTGGCGGCTGAGCGTGCCAGACACAGCGCCAGATTTGCAGCTAGGCGAGACTATTGTGGAGTGGCATGGTGCACAGCGTTGGGTCAAATTGCCTTACAGCGAGGCTGCACGACTCCGTAGCCAAGTGAACGCATTAGGTGGAAATGCTATATTATTTATAGCTGCTCAGGCAATGAATACGCCGGCTACAGCTGTTTTTAACCCCTTAAAAGCACCTTTAGACCGAATTCACCGCAAATTGAAGCAAGAATTCGACCCAGCCGGCAACTTCAACCGTGGCCGCATGTTTGCTGATATGTAAAAATTGAAAAAAGTAAACAAATTCAATACGTTACAAAAATAATCCATACGCAGCATGCAAACCAATCTCGCCCCCGAATTCAAAAACACGCCAGACGGTGATTCCGCAGAAGCGATTCTGCGCAAATGTGTGCACTGCGGCTTTTGTACCGCGACTTGCCCGACCTACCAGCTCTTAGGCAACGAGCTA
>JAAFJR010000006.1:0-148026 GCA_013298945.1 Polaromonas sp. | reverse complement strand
TTACTTGATGAAGCAAGTGCTGGAAGGCATGACGCCCACCCGCGAAACCCAGCTGCATCTAGACCGATGTTTGACCTGCCGCAACTGCGAATCCACCTGCCCCAGCGGCGTCGACTATGGCCATTTGGTCGATATTGGCCGCAAAATTGTAGATGCCAAGGTGGAACGCCCCGCCGCTGAAAAAGCGGTGCGTTGGGCGCTGAAAGAAGGTTTGCCATCGCCCCTGTTCGCACCGGCGATGGCGTTGGGGCAGTTGGTTAGACCGCTTTTGCCGGCGTCGTTGAAGAACAAAGTCCCTGCAAAACAAGCATTTGGCGTGATTCCAACGCGGGCGCATCAGCGTAAAGTGCTGATGCTAGAAGGTTGCGTGCAGCCCGCCATGTCCCCTAACATCAACGCCGCCACCCGCCGTGTGCTGGATGCAGCGGGCATACAAACCCTGACAGCACCCAAAGCCGGCTGCTGCGGCGCGGTGAAGTTTCACCTGAACGACCAAGACGGCGGTAAAGCGCACATGCGGATCAATATCGACGCTTGGTGGCCGCTGGTTGAAACCGGTCAAATTGAGGCTATCGTCATGAACGCCTCCGGCTGCGGTGTGACGGTCAAAGAGTACGGCCACATCCTGCAAGACGACCCGCAATACGCCGAAAAAGCCAAGAAAATCAGTGACTTAACGAAAGATTTGAGCGAACTGTTGCCTGATTTGGTCGATCAATTGCAGGGCAAAGTCTCCGCTAAAGTAGCTCAGCAAGTCGCTTTTCACCCGCCTTGTACTTTGCAGCATGGTCAGCAGCTGCGTGGTGGCGTTGAAAAGCATCTAGGCGCATTGGGGTTCAAAATCAACGTCGCCAGCTGCGAAGCGCATCTGTGCTGCGGTTCAGCGGGCACCTATTCCGTCCTGCAGCCTGAGATTGCCTACCAACTGCGCGACCGTAAATTGGGCAATTTAAACGACATGAATCCCGAAGTCATCGTTTCCGCCAACATCGGCTGCATCACCCATCTGCAAAGCGGCACGCAGACGCCGGTGAAGCATTGGGTGGAGTTGGTGGATGCGGCTTTAGGCGCAGCTTGATAGTAATCTCCCTGTAAAAAATACGCCATCTAGAATATCAAGTTCAATTTGATACTGTTAAGTATAAAATTGAAAGTGTGAAAACAAATGCAACACCTTCTTTAACTGCTGCCGATGTGTCTCGGGTCATAGAAATGGCTTGGGAAGATCGCACGTCGTTTGACGCAATAGCTTTGCAATTCGGTTTGAACGAAGGGGATGTGATTACGCTCATGCGGCGGGAGATGAAGACAACCTCGTTCACGCTGTGGCGCATGCGCGTTACAGGTCGCCGCACAAAGCATTCAGCGCTGCGCAGCCCTGAGGTTACACGTCACCGCGCGGTTCATACCAGGCCCTAGTTAGTAGGAATCAAACTAGAAATTAAACTAGGAACTCAACTAGGAATTATTGACATGCAAGATTTACCGATAGTTGTTATCACAGGTGCACGTGGCGGCATTGGGCGCGCCTTGGTTGCTGAGCTGGCGGCGCGTGGCGGGCTTCGTATCGTTGGTGTCAGCAGGCAAGCTGGCGAGCTGAGCGATTTGCCTTTGGCGCTGGCTGTGCAGGCTGATTGCACCACGTCTGATGGTGCGGCTGAGGTGTTTGCACAGTGTCAGCAGGTTTTTGGCGTTGCGCCTAATTTGCTGGCGCATTGTGTAGGCAGCACACTGATTGCGCCTATACACCGAACCACGGACGAGCAATGGCAGGCTGTGATGCGGACAAACTTAGACAGTGCCGCCTATATGCTACGTGGCTGGGTGGAGGGCTTGCGTGTCAGAAGTCAAACTGAGCGTGATCAGGATTGTTCGGCCGTTTTTGTCAGCTCAGTTGTTTCGCGCATTGGCGTAGCGCAGCATGAGGCTATAGCCGCAGCCAAGGGCGGTGTAGAAGCCTTGGTGCGCAGTGCAGCCGCCACCTACGCACCGCAAGGTTTGCGCATCAATGCTGTAGCCCCAGGCATGACGGATACGCCCATGACTGCTGGCATGCTAAAACTGCCCGCTATGCGCGAAGGCGCAGGAAAACAGTATCCGCTGGGTGGTTTGCAAACGGCGCAGCAGGTGGCTCAAACCATAGCGTGGCTGTTATCAGAGCAAGCATCACGCATAACAGGGCAGGTGATTGCCGTAGATGGTGGTTTCACCACCGTGCGGCCACTGGTTAGGTGAAGTTAAATGATGTTAAGTGAGGTCTGCTGAGGTGAGGTTAGCACTTACTTCCAAACCTTCCACGGCGCTTTACCGCTAGCCCACAGGCTTTCTAGCAAATTCTTCTCACGCAGCGTGTCCATAGGTTGCCAAAAACCCTCGTGACGGTAGGCCATCAGTTCGCCAGAGTGGGCTAGGTTTTGCAGCGGCTCGGTTTCCCACGTGGTGCTGTCGTCAGCGATTTGGCTGATAACTTTTGGGGAAAGCACAAAAAAGCCGCCGTTGAACGCGCCGCCGTCTCCGGGTGGTTTTTCGGCAAAACCGAGGACCTGGTTGCCGTTCGTTGTTAGTGCGCCGTAGCGGCCTGGCGGGGTGATAGAGGTGATGGTGGCTTGTTTGCCGTGGGCTTTGTGGAAGGCCAGTTGCGCGGTAATGTCGATGTCAGACACGCCGTCACCATAGGTGAAGCAAAAAGCTTCTTCGTCTTTCAAATAGTCCGCCACGCGCCGCAGGCGTCCACCGGTCATGGTGCTTTCGCCCGTGTCCACCAAGGTGACTTTCCAAGGCTCGGCCGAGCGCTGGTGTACTTCCATTTTGTTGGCTGCCATGTCAAAAGTAACATCTGACATGTGCAAAAAGTAGTTCGCAAAATACTCTTTGATGACATAGCCTTTGTAACCGCAGCAGATAATGAAGTCGTTAATGCCGTGCGCCGAGTAGGTTTTCATGATGTGCCACAAAATAGGCTTGCCACCTATCTCAATCATCGGCTTTGGACGGGTTGTGGACTCTTCGCTGATGCGTGTGCCTAATCCACCGGCAAGTATGACTGCTTTCATGAAAAGGATTGTAACTTGGTCAATAATGCTAGCTATGCCACGATCTAACAACCTCATCGACACCGCAACGTTGCTGGCGACAGCGCCTTGGCAGCATGAAAAGCCTGTGGTTTTGCTGAAAAATGTGATGCGCCTGACTGCACCCAATCCGGGCATGATGACTGGACCGGGGACTAACAGCTACATCATTGGCACGGCGGACACGGGCTATATTGTGGTTGATCCGGGGCCGAACGATCCTGCGCACATTCAGCGCTTGTTTGAAGTCACTAAAGGCGACATTTGCGCGATAGTGTGTACTCACTCACACGCTGACCATTCGCCTGCAGCCAAGCCGTTGCAGGCTCTTTGCAATGCTCAAAAAACGGCGCAACCTTTGATTCACGGTCTGCCAAGTGGTGAGCATGCTTCTAGTAATTCTTACTTTGTACCAGATGAAACGCTACAAAATAATGAGCTAATCAAGCTTGTATCACGCCGACTACAGCCTGATTCATATACCTTGAAAGTGATTCATACGCCTGGCCATGCGGAAAACCATGTTTGCCTGGTTTTGATAAACGATAGCTTGCTCTTTAGTGGCGACCATATTTTGAACGGGAGCACAACGGTCATTAACCCGCCAGATGGGCACATGGGCGACTATTTGGACTCGCTGGATGTGCTCACCGCTGCTTGTGCGGAGCATCAAATTCAGCACATTTTGCCTGCACACGGCTATGTTTTAGACCATGCGGTGAAGGTTATCGCGCATTTGAAAGCCCACAGACTGGGGCGTGAAGAAAAAATTGCCGGCGTGATGCAAGCCGATCCCAATGGCACTTTAGACGATTGGGTGGCAAAGGCGTACGATGATGCACCTAAACACCTTTGGGCAGTTGCTAAGCGCTCGCTGCTGGCACATGTTGAACATATTAGGAGTAAAAAATGAAAGCTGAATCGATATTACAAACCATTGGCAACACACCGCACGTACGCATCAACCGCCTGTTTGGCGCAAATCAAAACGTCTGGATTAAATCTGAGCGCAGCAACCCTGGCGGCTCTATCAAAGACCGAATCGCTTTGTCTATGGTGGAAGCAGCTGAAAAAAGTGGCGAGTTGAAAGCCGGCGCAACGATCATTGAGCCAACATCGGGCAACACGGGCGTGGGTTTGGCCATGGTCGCTGCGGTGAAGGGCTACAAGCTGATTTTGGTGATGCCAGACAGCATGTCCATCGAGCGTCGCCGTTTGATGCTGGCCTACGGCGCGAGTTTTGACCTCACGCCACGCGAAAAGGGCATGAAAGGCGCTATTGCTCGGGCGCAAGAGTTGGCCGCAACGACGCCAAATTCGTGGATTCCGCAGCAGTTTGAAAATGCAGCCAATATTGATGCGCATGTCCGTACCACAGCGCAAGAGATTTTGGCTGACTTTCAGAATGGGATTGATGCGCTCATCACCGGTGTGGGTACAGGCGGGCATTTGACGGGGTGCGCACAAGTGCTCAAAGCCAAATGGCCGAATCTCAAAGTTTTCGCAGTGGAGCCAGCGGCTTCCCCTGTGATTTCAGGCGGCGCCCCATCTCCCCATCCGATTCAAGGTATTGGTGCGGGTTTCATCCCTAAAAACCTGCAAACTGACTTGCTGGACGGTGTGATTCAGGTCGACGCTGAACCCGCCCGCGAAATGGCGCGTCGCTGCGCTACTGAAGAAGGCATCTTGGTCGGTATTTCATCAGGCGCAACTTTGGCTGCGATTGCTCAAAAACTGCCTGATTTACCAGCTGGTGCGACAGTGTTGGGCTTTAACTACGACACCGGCGAGCGTTATTTGTCAATTGAAGGCTTCTTGCCGACATAATTACAGCTGTTTTTCAAAATTGTCCTGCTTGATAACCACAAGCCAAAGACTTTGCCACATGATCCGACTCACAGAAATAAAATTGCCCTTAGCCCATCCTGAAACCGCCATCGCTGAGGCGGTAGTGAGGACTTTGGGTATTCAGGCTGACGAACTGAAATCCGTCAGCATTTTTAAGCTCAGTTTTGACGCGCGTAAGGCAGATTTGCTACAGGTTTATATAGTTGATGTAGCCTTGAGTAATGCGGCGTTAGAAGCTGCGGTGCTTCAGCGCCACGCAGACCATCCGCATATTCGCCCCACGCCAGACATGGCGTATTACCCCGTAGCAAAAGCGCCAGCAAACTTATCGGCTCGCCCTGTGGTGGTCGGATTTGGCCCCTGCGGCATTTTTGCAGCTTTGGTATTGGCACAGATGGGTTTCAAACCGATTGTTCTGGAGCGAGGGAAAAAAGTACGTGAGCGCACCAAAGATACGTGGAATTTGTGGCGCAAAAACCAGTTGCACCCAGAGAGCAATGTGCAATTTGGCGAAGGTGGCGCAGGCACGTTTTCAGACGGTAAGCTCTACAGTCAAATCAAGGATCCACGATTCTTGGGTCGCAAGGTGATGCAGGAGTTTGTCAAAGCAGGCGCACCTGAAGAAATTTTGGTAGCTGCACACCCGCACATCGGCACGTTCAAACTGGTCAAAGTGGTAGAAAACTTGCGCGAACAAATCATCGCTTTGGGGGGCGAGGTACGGTTTGAGCAGCGGGTAACGGATATACGAATTGAAAACGGGCAGCTACAAGGTTTGACCGTGTTAGACGTCGCAACCCAACAAAGTTATAAGCTGCCAACCCAACAAGCGGTGATGGCACTGGGGCACAGCTCGCGCGATACTTTTGCCATGCTTTATGAGCGTGGCGTTTACGTTGAAGCCAAACCGTTCTCCATCGGTTTTCGCATCGAACACCCGCAAAGCCTGATTGATCGCGCCCGCTGGGGGCGGCATGCGGGGCATCCGCTCTTGGGTGCAGCAGATTACAAGCTGGTGCACCACGCTAAAAATGGCCGCGCCGTCTACAGCTTTTGCATGTGCCCAGGTGGCACGGTGGTGGCGGCGACCAGTGAAGCAGGGCGGGTGGTGACCAACGGTATGAGCCAGTATTCGCGCAATGAGCGCAATGCAAATGCGGGCATCGTGGTGGGCATAGAGCCCAAAGACTTTGTATCCGATGATTTTCCGGTTGGTCACCCTTTGGCAGGCATCGGTTTTCAGCGTCGGTTGGAATCCGCCGCGTATGTTTTGGGCGGCAGCACTTATGAAGCGCCTGGGCAATTGGTGGGAGATTTTGTCAGAGGCAACGCTTCTACAGCGCTTGGCAGTGTCGAACCGTCGTACAAGCCAGGGGTGAAATTGGTGGATTTGGCGGCAGCCTTGCCCAGCTACGCGATTGAAGCGATACGTGAAGCGATTCCTGCATTTGCCAAAAAAATCAAAGGTTTTGATTTGCCCGATGCTGTGCTAACTGGCGTAGAAACCCGTACATCGTCACCTATCAAGATGACACGTGGCGAAGATTTTCAAAGTCTAAATGTGCGGGGATTATTTCCTGCGGGAGAAGGCGCTAGCTACGCTGGCGGAATATTGTCCGCAGGTGTAGATGGCATCAAAGTGGCCGAGGCTGTGGCGAAGAGCTTGCTCGGCAATCACTAATCAAGCCTGCGGATTTTGCAGTGCTGCAATGCGCTCTTCCATAGGTGGGTGGGTGCTGAACAAGGCGCCCATGCTGCCGCCAATACCCATAGCCGCCATGCTTTTTGGCAATTCACCCGGTGTCATACCGCCTAAGCGTTGCAATGCATGAATCATGGGCTGGCTTCGCCCCATGAGCTTGGCAGCGCCTGCGTCAGCACGAAACTCGCGCTGGCGTGAGAACCAAGCGACTACGATGCTGGCCAAGAAGCCAAACACAATGTCCAATACCAAGGTGGTGACCATGTAGCCAATTCCGGGGCCAGAGCTGTCGCTGCCTTTGCGCAGTGCACCATCGACCAAAGAGCCAATCACGCGGCTCGCAAACACCACAAAGGTGTTCATCACGCCTTGAATCAGCGTCATCGTCACCATGTCGCCATTGGCAACGTGGGCGACTTCGTGGCCAATCACGGCTTCTACTTCTTCTTTTGTCATGCCTTGCAGCAAACCAGTTGATACTGCAACCAAAGCGGAGTTTTTGAATGCACCCGTGGCAAACGCGTTGGGCGCACCTTCGTAAATGCCGACTTCAGGCATGCCAATGCCGGCTTTGTCGGCAAATTGGCGCACAGATTGCACAATCCAAGCTTCGTCTGCATTTTGCGGATCGTTGATGATTTTGACGCCTTGGCTCCATTTGGCGATGCTTTTGCTCATCAGCAGCGAAATAATCGCGCCGCCAAAACCCATCACCAGTGAAAAGCCCAGCAAGGAGGTGAGGTTCACACCGTTCGGGCCAATGTAGCGGTTCAGACCAAAAATACTGCAAATCAAGCCCAAAACGACCATCACGGCCAAGTTGGTCATCACAAACAAAATAATACGTTTCATATTTAGCTCTCTTTTTGAAATGGCAAATCACCTGCCGATGTGGCGAATAGTAGGGGCAAACCGTTAAAAATCAAGTTTTTCAGATGTAAATCCCATAAAAATTATGGGGTTTACGAGAAATGCGAGAAAGGTCTCAACGTGAACGGCGAAATACAGATTCATCCTTATAAAAATCTGGATACTTGTTGGCCTCCCACCAATCGGGAACGCCCAAAATAGGCAAAGGGGCAAACGGTTTGGTTGCAAATTTCTCTGTAGATAAGTCGGCAGCAGTCAATTCATCTAGATTTTCATAAAAATGAGCTGTAACCGGTGTATTTATTGTCTCAAAAGCTATATTTTTAATAGTAAATTGAGCTAAATAGACATGACAAGTGATGGGCTTTCTGGGTTTAACCAGCTTTTCTACTAACGCATGACCAAAAGGAATCAATTGCGCGTGTTGCCATAAAGGGCGCAAGGTGACAAACAAGCGCTGCCAGTCCATGGCTATCAAAGAGTCCCACAATTCAGGGGGTGCTAGGAGCAGAGCGCCATTTTCGTCAAATACCGTCAATGCATCACGCGCCGCGCCGCGCTGGGTGACAGAGCCTAGCAGCGCAATTTGCTCGGTTTGCAGCTGGTTGAGCCGCGCTTTGGTTCGTGGGAATCGATCCCAATACAAGGCGTTGAAAAAATCGTGCAGACCATCACGCGTCGGGCATTGCTGGGTGTCGAAAATGAACTGCTCATAAGCCACTCCGCTAGGCAAACTACTTTGCGGTACGAAACGCACAGGGCTGGTCAAACATTGGTTCAGCGTTTCATGCAGTGGCGCATCATCACGAGCTTGCTGCGTCGCAAACTCCCCTTTTTCTCGCAAATGCGCCAGCCAAGGGGCTGACCAATCAATGACTTCTAAACCATGCGCCAAGGCAGGGCTTCTCCAGCACGCAGTGGTTTGAGCGATGTTTCGCCAAAAGCAAAGCTCTCAGGCGGTGACCAGCTTTCTTTCTTCAAGGTGATCGTGCCTTGGTTGCGTGGCAAACCATAAAAATCAGCGCCATTGAAGCTGGCAAAAGCTTCTAACTTGTCCAAGGCATTCGCTACATCAAATGCCTCTGCATACATTTCAATGGCGGCATGGGCGGTATAGCAGCCAGCGCAGCCTGTAGCGTGCTCTTTGAGGTGTGCCGGATGTGGTGCGCTGTCCGTGCCTAAGAAAAACTTGGCGTTTCCGCTAGTGGCAGCATCGACCAAAGCGAGCCTATGCATTTCACGCTTCAGTACAGGCAGGCAGTAGTAATGCGGGCGAATACCACCAGTGAAAATCGCATTACGGTTGTACAGCAGGTGGTGAGCGGTGATGGTGGCAGCCGTGAATTGGTTTGAATCGCGCACATACTGCGCAGCTTCCTGCGTGGTGATGTGCTCAAAAACGATTTTGAGTTCAGGGAAATCTTTGCGCAGAGGAATCAGTTGCGTATCGATAAACACGGCTTCGCGGTCAAATAAATCAATATCAGGCGATGTCACTTCGCCATGCACCAACAGCAACATGCCCTCGCGTTGCATGGCTTCCAATGTTTTGTAGGTTTTGTGTAAATCGGTCACACCAGCATCGCTGTTAGTGGTGGCTCCTGCGGGGTAAAGCTTGGCGGCCACCACACCAGCATCTTTGGCACGTTTGATTTCGTCGGCGGGCAGGTTGTCCGTCAAATACAGTGTCATCAGCGGCTCAAACGCCATGCCTGCGGGCACAGCAGCTTGAATGCGCGATTTGTAGGCCAAGGCTTGTGCTGCGGTCGTCACAGGCGGACGCAGGTTTGGCATGATGATGGCACGGCCAAACTGGGCGGCGGTGTGCGGCACAACGGTGTTGAGTGCGTCGCCGTCGCGCACATGCAAGTGCCAATCGTCGGGGCGAGTGATAGTTATTGATGTTGTCATCCGCTTATTGTCTCAAAAAAACTAAGTCGAACTATTTGCCACCAAATATTCCCAAAGCGCTTGCGCCGCTCCCTTATTGGCTTCTTTGCCCGTTGGCTTTTCGCGGTAGGCGCGTAAATCCATGGTCATGGTCAAATCGCTCATACCTTCAGGGCAGGCACTGACCAAGCGCTTTGATCGCAAGTCTTTTTTGATAGCGCTGTGCGGTAAAAAGGCAATGCCGTGGCCTTCTAATGCCATGGCTTTGAGGCCTTCCGACATATCGGTTTCATAGACGCGGTCTAGGTGGATGGCAGTTTTAGATTGCTTCAATATTTGGTCAACCACCATGCCCAAATAAGCGCCCGGTGCATAGCCTAGGTAGGGCAAGGGCTGACCTGCGCGTCCTGGTAGTTCAAACATCGGTTTACCTTCAGTATCAGGTTTTGCGTAAGGTGCAATCACTTCTTGACCCAAGCTCACCATCTCATAGCGTGATGCATCCAGCTGGAAAGGTTGTGATGAATGGAAGTACGCTATCAACAAATCGCAACTGCCTTCAACCAAACGCATCACCGCATCGTGCACGTTCTGCGCCATCAGCCGGCTTTTGATGGGGCCAAAATTTTGCCGCAACATCGACATCCATGCTGGAAAAAACGTGAATGCCAATGTGTGCGGCACGGCAAATTCGATCACATCTTGCCCTGCAGACGTGTGCCCTCGCAACATCGCCCGCGTGCTTTGCAAGGCACGTAGCATCTCTAGTGATTGGTCGTAGAGGGTATCGCCAGCAGCTGTCAGTTTGGTCGGGTACGAGCTGCGATCTACCAAGTCTGTGCCAGCCCATGCTTCCAGCGACTGGATGCGACGCGAAAACGCGGGCTGTGTGACATGGCGCAGCTGTGCCGAACGGCTAAAACTGCGTGTTTCAGCTAGGCTGATGAAATCTTCTAACCACTTGGTATCCATATTTAATCTGCAATGCCTCTATTTATTTATTTATTTTTTTATCAATTGTTCAAATCAAATCAAACCGATCAATTCAATCTTTCAACTCAGCTTTGGCTAGATCAATATCCAAGCGTTCCATCGCATCCAAGGGTTGCGTTGCAGATGCTATTTCGTACAGCTTGGTCGCTTCTGCAAGGCGCTTTTCACCCTCCAGCATGACCCAGCCATTGGCTTGCTCAATCATGGCGATGGCAGAGGTGGTGTTGATTCTGAGTGCTTCTGCAAAAAAGTTAAAGCTCGCATCTTTCTTCGCGCCATAGGTCATGCTGCCGATGAGCGAGCCCACTTTGTCAATCACTTCCGCATGAAACGTGCCCAGCGCGATGTGCGCATCAGCATGTTTAGGCTGCAATTCGATGGTTTTTTCCAGCGCGTCTTTAACCTTGCTGCCCAAGCCGCGTGCTAGTGCTTTGGCCACGCTGATGCCTTGGCTGTAGCGCCCCAAGGCGTAAGCTTGCCAATAGTAGGCATTTGGCAAAGATTCTGCGCTGATAGCCGCGTCGTGAGCTTGCTTTTCTGCACGCTGAGCAACATCCATAAAAAGGGCCAATTTGGCGGACTCATTGGCTTCTAGGTAGTTGGCATAGATGCAAGTAGCTTTGTTCGCCACTGTTAAACCAGCGAGCAAGCCGCTGTTAGCCAAATCCAGCCCGAGTTCGGCGGCTTTTTGAAATTCGCCTGAATGAAATAGCGCCCAAGCTTCTAATAGTTTTTCGTTAGTAGGCAATGGCTCTGCATCACCCGCGTGCAATTTTGCCCAGTGTTTTTTGACGCTGACAGCGTCATAGGGGTATTCACCCAGATGTGGAAATGGCGTCCATTTAGTCATATTTATTTGTCGCTAAATGAAGTTTGTTTTAAAGCTTGGGTTGAAGGTTTACGACTTCATGTTGGGAGGATGTATACGTGCCCACAATCGTCAACAAGTGGCTGCGTTGTTGTGGCTCTAAATAGGGGACGAGTAGATTGAGGACGTGGTGCGCACCTCGCAACAAAGCCACTTGCGCATGCTCAGGCTCTAAGGCATGGCGTGGGTCGCGAACATATTCAAAACTAAGCCAATACGTCAGCACCACCACCATGCTGGTCGCAGTGGGTTCAACTTCGCGCGAGTCTATCGTCACCGCACCGCTGCGGCTCATGCTGTCCAGCAAGGCTTTGACAGATTGTGTTTTGTTTTTCAGGATGGATTGAAAGTGTGTTTCTAGCCGTCGGTTTTTGCTCAGCAAATCGTTCAAATCGCGGTATAAAAAGCGGTATTCCCAGATCAATTCAAACAAGCTGTGCATGTAAAACCAAGCGTCTTCGACATTGCGCACACCGTCGCTGGCATTCAAAACTTCATTCAAAGAGCGCTCAAAACGGTCAAACAGCGCGTTGATCAACTCATCTTTGGCGGGGTAGTGGTAGTACAAATTGCCCGGGCTGATGCGTAATTCCGCCGAAATCAAGGTCGTAGATACATTGGGTTCGCCAAAACGGTTAAAGAGATCCAGCGAGACCTCTAAAATACGTTCAGCCGTGCGTCGCGGTGCTTTTTTGACCATACATCCAAGTCCCCATCTAGTTCATGCAAATTATGCATCAATGTACCTACTCTACCTTAAGATCATTTTTATGATGATTTTGCAATGATTTATTGGTACTCCGTTATCGTACAAACGCCCGCGCACAGCCCGTTGGCCGGTTTGCTGACGTACCAAAGCGAGCAACGGCTGGAGGTGGGCTCGTTTGTACGCGTACCTCTAGGCTCGCGAGAATTGATGGGTGTCGTTTGGCAAAAGTTAGATTCAGCGCCAGAGCCTATGTTCAGCGCACAGGGAAAAGAAGTTGAGTTGAAAGCGATTACGGCGGGTCTTGGCATACAAGCCGTCTCGACCGCATGGCTCAAGCTGGTGTCATTCACAGCCAACTATTACCAACGTTCCTTGGGCGAAGTAGCTCTAGCCGCATTGCCGCCGCAGCTGCGAACCCTAGATACCTTGCAAGTAGAGCGTCGCTTGAAACGTCAAACTGAGCGAACAAAACCAGTAGCTGCAACCCTTCAAAATAGTGTAAATGACGAAATTGCTATTAATAGTATAGCGCTTCAGGCAGAACAAACGCTGGCTACAGCTAAAATAAGCACTGAAAACGGGCCTTTTTTGCTGTTTGGAGCAACAGGTAGCGGCAAAACCGAGGTTTATTTGCAGGCAGCTTTAGAAGCCCTGCAAACCGATCCAACCGCCCAAGTGTTGATGATGGTGCCTGAGATCAATCTCACACCGCAGCTTGAAGATCGTGTCCGCGAACGCATTTGCCCGCTTTACGGCGACGCTGCCGTGGTGTCCTTGCACAGCGGCATGACCAACCCGCAGCGCTTAAAGAGTTGGTTATCCGCTCACATGGGGACAGCGCGCGTCGTGTTGGGCACACGCATGGCGATTTTTGCATCTATGCCGCATTTGAAACTCATCGTTGTCGATGAAGAACACGACCCCAGCTACAAAAGCCAAGAAGGCGCCCGCTATTCCGCCCGTGATTTAGCGGTTTACAGAGGCAAACTTGAACATGCCAAAGTCATTTTGGGCTCGGCCACGCCGTCGTTTGAGAGCTGGCACCACAGCACCCCAGCCGCTGATGGTGACAGCGCTTCAAAAGGCCGCTACGTTCGTTTGACCATGGCCGAGCGAATTGGCGGTGGCGTGCTACCCAAAGTCATTACCGTCAATATGGAGCACCAGCCCAAGAAAACAGTAATATCGCCCCCGTTGCTGAACGCGATTGCCGAGCGCATCGCCCATGGCGAGCAAGCCATGCTTTTTCTCAACCGTCGTGGCTTTGCGCCCGTCTTACATTGCGGCGATTGCGGCTGGAAGAGCGAATGCCCACATTGCAGCGCCTACCGCGTGTTTCATAAAATTGACAGAACCCTGCGCTGCCACCACTGCGGCTTTACTCAGCGCGTACCGCGTGCTTGCCCTGCATGTGGCAACTTGGATATCACCACCATCGGTCGCGGCACAGAACAACTAGAAGAAAACTTGGCTGATTTGCTTGCGCATGTCAAACGCCCCGACGGCGCACCCGTTAGGATCTCCCGCATCGACGCCGATACCACCAAGCTCAAAGGTGCACTTCAACAACAACTGGCCCAAGTGCATTCGGGTGAGGTGGATGTGCTGGTCGGCACGCAAATGATTGCCAAAGGGCACGATTTCCGCAATATAACCTTGGTGGCAGCCATCAACCCAGACGGTGCATTGTTCTCCAGCGATTTCCGAGCGCCAGAGCGCTTGTTCAGCCTCTTGATGCAAGCCGCAGGTCGTGCAGGGCGTGACGCTTCGCAAGGTGCAGCCAGCGAGATGTGGGTGCAAACCCACCACCCGCAGCACCCGCTGTATCTAGCACTCAAACAGCACGACTACGCCGGTTTTGCCGCGCAGCAGCTCAAAGAGCGCGAAGTAGCGATGATGTCGCCTTTCGGCTACAGCGCCTTAGTCCGCGCTGAAGCCCGCACCCAAGAAGCCGCCCAAGCGTTTTTGACGGCAGCCAGTGAATCGGCTGCGGATTTGGCAGATTCCGTCCCCGGCTTCGAGCACATCATCCCACTCATCACGCTTTACCCCGCCGTCCCCATGACCATCCAACGTATCGCCAATGTAGAACGCGCCCAAATGCTGGTCGAATCCCACTCGCGTAAAGCGTTGCAACAGTTTTTGAGCCAATGGCAGAGTATTTTGCAGGCTACCAAGCAAAAAGGCATGATCCGCTGGGCGGTGGATGTGGATCCGTTGGCGATTTGAGGTCTAAAAATCTTCCTAATCAGCTATAAATAATATAGCTGATTAGACAATAAATACGTCGGCTACAGCTTAAAAACGCTCTAAAAATGCATTTTTACTAAGAATTTGGCCACAGCAACGCCACAGCCCCTGAAAACGTCAAAAACGCCAACGCTGTTGATATCAAAATAATCCGTGCGATGCGGCCATTGTTTGCGCCGAAGCGTTCGGCTAGGAGCGATACGTTGCTGGCGCTGGGTAGGGTGGCTATTAGTACTAAGACGGTTAGGGTGAACGTGTCGATGGGTGCGCCTAGCTGTTTGGCGGACAGGGCCACCAGCAAAACCAAGATGGGGTGAACAAACAGTTTGATAGCCGCAACAGGGACGTAGTCTTTCCACGCGATTTGCTCGTGTAGTTCATGGGAGTTCATTTGTGACCGCGCCAGCACCGCGCCAATGGTGAAAAGCGCGACTGGTGATGCGGCATCGGCCAATAAGCCTAGGGTGACGGCCAATGGTTTGGGTAGTGTCAAACTAATGGCGGAGGCTAGAGTGCCTAGCAAAATTGACCACGGCATGGGGTTGGACAGCATGCCTTTGAGCGCGGTTTTCGCGGCTTTGCTGAAGCCGTGTTCGTCAGCGCCGTCCAAGCGTGACAGGGCGATACACAGCGAGCTGGTGATGACCATGTCGACGACGATGGTGATAATCGCTGGGCCGGCGGCTTTTGCGCCCAAAAGTGCCACCAGCAGCGGTACGCCCATGAAGCCCGTGTTGGGAAAGGCTGCGACTAAAGCGCCCAAAGACGCGTCATTCCAGCCAATCCGCTGGTTTTTAGTCACTGCAATTGTGAAAGCTACCATCACCAGGGCGCAAAATAGGTAAATGCCAAACACGCTGGCATCTAGCAATTGGGCGATGGGCGTGGATGCGCCAAAGCGGAAAAGCATACACGGTAGGGCGAAAAACAGCACAAAACTGTTCAACCCGGGAATGGCTGCATGTGGCAAGATGCCTTTGCGTGAGGCAATATAGCCGCAAAGCACGAGGGCGAAAAAGGGGAAGGTGATTTGCAAGACGTTTAGCACTGGTCTATTGTGCAATATCTTTGCCACGGATTTAAAAATCAGGCAGAGGTGCCTTCCATGCCTGCAGCAAATAAATAGCCCAAGAAGAGCCTAAAATCAACAAAAACAAGCGGGAGACAAAAAATGCGAATTTTGATTGCCGAAGACGACCAAGTATTAGCTGATGGCCTGTTGCGCACATTGCGCAGTTCGGGTGCGGCTGTTGACCATGTGCCGGACGGTTCGCAAGCTGATGCGGCGCTGATGACGAATACCGAGTTTGACCTGCTTATTCTTGATTTGGGGTTGCCCAAAATGCATGGCTTAGAAGTGCTCAAGCGCTTACGGGCGCGTGGCTCTAAACTGGCGGTGCTGATTTTGACCGCGGCCGATAGCGTGGAAGAACGCGTCAAAGGGCTGGACTATGGTGCAGACGACTACATGGCAAAACCCTTTAGCTTGCAGGAACTTGAGGCGCGTGTGCGTGCCTTGACGCGCCGTGGCATGGGCGGCGCAGTTAGTACCATCAAGCACGGTCCGCTGGAGTACGACCAAGCGGGGCGTGTGGCCACTATTGACGGCAAAATGGTGGAATTGTCTGCTCGTGAGCTTGGTTTGCTAGAGGTCTTGTTGCAGCGCAGTGGCCGCTTGGTGAGCAAAGACCAGCTGGTTGAGCGCTTGTGTGAATGGGGTGAAGAGGTGAGTAACAACGCTATTGAGGTTTACATTCACAGGCTGCGCAAAAAAATTGAGAAAGACCCGATCCGCATTGCCACTGTGCGCGGTTTGGGTTATTGCTTAGAAAAAATTGTGCCTTAAAAATCACGAATTGAAGCTCCAATTACTTTGCCTGTGACGAAAAAACTCAGCAACAGCGGCATTTTTAGGCGCGAACAGCGTTCGCTTTTCGGCGAAATTTTAGACTGGATGCTGACGCCCCTGCTGCTGCTGTGGCCTGCCAGCTTGGCTCTAACTTGGTTGGTGGCGCAAAACATTGCTGATAAACCCTTTGACCGTGCGCTGGAATACAACGTGCAGGCATTGGCGCAATTGGTGGTCGTGAAAAATGGACAGGCGCAATTTAACTTGCCACAACCCGCCAGAGAGTTGTTGCGGGCTGATGATTCAGATCAAATTTATTATCAGGTGCTGGGCTTGCGGGGTGAGTTGCTCAGCGGCGAAAAAGAAGTGCCAGCGCCGCCTGAAAACATCAAATCTTCCGCATGGGAGGTAAAGCTGCGCGATGAGGAAATCCGTGGTTTGCCAGTGCGTGTCGCGTCCATTTGGATTCAATCAGATGTGCCCGGTAACAGGGATGCTTTGGTTCAAGTGGCAGAGACACGTGAAAAACGATCCGTTCTTGCTACAGAAATTATCAAAGGAGTGATGCTGCCACAGTTTGTGATTTTGCCTTTAGCCGTGTTGTTGGTGTGGTTGGCTTTGGTGCGTGGTACGCGACCGTTGAACCAGCTAGAAGCTCGGATACGGGCGCGTAAGTCAGACGATTTAAGTCCTCTGGATGAAACCTCTGTGCCGCAAGAAGTCGTGCCGCTTGTTTCATCGGTCAATGGACTGCTGACGCGTTTGAAGGATTCGATGGCGGCACAAAAGCGCTTTTTAGCTGATGCAGCGCACCAGTTAAAAACGCCATTAGCGGGATTGCGTATGCAGGCAGATTTGGCGCTGCGGCAAAGTGGCAGTGCCGAAGATTTGAAGCTCTCGTTGCAGCAAATTGGCCGCTCTAGCATTCGTGCCACCCACACGGTGAACCAACTCTTAGCTTTGGCACGCGCTGAAGGCGGGGGCAATGTGATGACATTGCAAGCATGCGATTTGGTCGCCCTCACTCGTGATGTCGTGCAAGACGCCATTCCTCGTGCGATGGAAAAACGCATCGACTTAGGTTACGAGGGCTTGCAAGCGGGTGACGCCAGTGCCGTGGTGCAAGCCAACCCGACTTTGATAAAAGAGATGATTCGCAATTTGGTAGACAACGCGCTGAATTACACACCTTCAAGCGCGGAGCTACCAGGCATCGTCACCGTGCGCGTCTCGTCTGACGGCATTGCAAAAGCTGTATTTTTGCAAGTAGAAGACACCGGTCCTGGCATTCCAGAGGCAGAGCGCGAGCTTGTGATGCAGCCTTTCTATCGTGTGTTGGGAACCAATACAGATGGCTCGGGTTTGGGTTTGGCTATTGTTCAAGAAATTGCGCAAAAGCACTTAGCTACATTGACAATCGAAGAGGCGCATCCTGGCAAAATTCCTGTGGGCGCATTGTTTACCTTGCGGTTTAAACTTTCAGTTCGAACTTAAATAAGATTTAAATTATTCCAAACTAGCCGCGATTTATTTGCATATTTGCAAAGTTTTATTTGCTAGTTGCGCCGCTATCGTTGTAAATACAGCATTTAGTTTGACACGATTGACATCGTCAACAGCAGGCACAACCAATGTTTGCCCTTTTTGCTCGGGCATTTCTTGTAAAACCCGCGCCGTGCGCACGCCTTGTTTAAACAATTGCTGCAGCAATTGGTTTGCTTCAGCTTGCGTTGCATGACTGCCTAAGGATAAACCGGGCTCTAAATTTCCTTCGGTCAAAATCTCATAACGTACTTTGATTTGATCAAGTTGTGATTTTTTGAGGTCGCGCGCAGCGATGTTTGGGTATTTCCCCATGTAAACAATCCAACGTGCGGGCACCGTAACTGTGTCAAACCGCCAGCGCAAGTCTGGTAGCTTGGTGCTCAATGCCTGCTTTAAAACCGTACTTTGTTTGTCATTAAACGCACCAGCAGTCAAGCAACTTGTCGTTGCAGCGATTGGGGTTTGATTGGTAGTCGCGATGGGTGTTGACACGGCGGCCGGAACCGGCGCCGGTAAATTGTTTGTCGCAGTCGCCTCCTTTTGCCGAATCACAATGCGTTCGGGTTCAATTTGCTCGTTGACCCGAAAGGATTCGTTTTTAGAAGCAGAAGTTAGTCCCCATGAGCTAAGGTAGCCGTTTGACCAAGCAAAAAACAAGCCGTTGGCAATCAGTAAAAGTAATGCAAATAAGCGCAGCATGGTTTTTTAGATAGGGCTTATGCTCACTTCAGAGCTGTTGATTGTTTTTTTACCTTGCATTGTTTGAATCTCTAGCTCACCGTTGTGGTTAACACCAAGTGCAATGCCTGAAGTTCTATTATTTGCATTGGCTAGATTGTCATCGACACTGATTTGCCGATTGCGTAACACATCGCGTGCGTGAAAACGCGTCTGAAAAGGCGCGAAACCTTGTTCAGTAAAAATCAACAGTGTTTTGACCAAATCGGGTGCTATACGCAGCAAAGCTTTTGGTGCACTGGTATTGGGCATCAATTCTTGCAGCCAAGCTGGCGGTCTGCGTAATTGCAGCCCTGGCAAAGCTTGATTCATGTCTTGGCCGATTTGCGGCTTTGTGATGTTGATACCAACACCAATCACCACATATCGCTGGTTTTCAACAAGATTTACCACGACACAAGTTTCGATCAAGATGCCGGCCAATTTTCGGTCGTTCAGCCACAAATCATTCGGCCATTTGAGCCCAATGTCCGCATGTAAACTGGTGGCAATGCTCACGCCAACCGCCAATGAAAAGCCGGACCAATTGATAGGTGACAACAGCAAACCCAACGAAAAAGTCAATGCTGGTAGTGAGTCAACTCTTCGTTCTGCTAAATCGTGCCATTCGCGCCCCAAACGCCCACGTCCAGCGGTTTGCCGCTCTGCAATCAATAAGATGGGTTCTGTTTGACCAGCTTTGGCTCGACGCATCAGCTCGGTGTTTGTGGAGTCAATTTCTGGCAGAACTTCTACCGTGAAATTCGGCAATATCGGCGAAATTTGTTCCCAAATCGCCTCAGCAGGCCATTGAATGACCCTAGCATTCATTATTTGCGAGAACCGCGTTTAGGCGCTAACAGCGTGCCACGGCAGTTCTTAGAGCCACACCAGCACGGGTATTCCGCCTTCAATTTAGGCGTGTAGCGCTCATCAATCACCAAGCCGTAGTCGTAATTCAGCTCTTCGCCCGCTTTGATATTGCGTAGCGCTTTGATGAATACGCGCCCTTCGTTCTCGTCGGCTTCACAGTTTGGATCGCATGCATGGTTGATCCAACGGGCTGAGTTGCCGTTAACTTTGCCGTCAATCACATGCTTTTCATCGATGGAAAAGTAAAACGTGTGGTTTGGGTCGCTTGGGTCATGCGGGTGGCGGCGCAGGGCTTCGGGCCAGGTGATGATTTCGCCCTTGTACTCAATCAAAGTCTCGCCTTCGGCAATATTTACCTCGGCAAACACGCCTTTGCCATGCACGCCAGAGTTTCGGACAGCGATTCTTTTTGTTGCCATTTTTGTATTTTTTTGTTGACTTTGAAATTTTTTTTAAACATAGCCCAAAAATTTGGTATGTTTAATACGTACGGGTGCGCGCATGTGCGCGTGCGCGCGAGATGGTGAATTGTAGCTATATTAAATATTGAGTTTATTTGTTGAAATAAATTGTTGAAGCAAATTGTTGAAGTAATAGCGTTGAATTTAACGAGATCTAAAAAAATGAAAACATTGGTAATTGCCGAAAAGCCTTCGGTGGCGAATGACATCGTCAAAGCGCTTACGCCTGTGGTTGGCAAGTTCGAGAAGCTCGACGAGCATTTTGAGAACGAGAAATACGTCGTCACCAGTGCGGTGGGTCATCTACTGGAAATCCAAGCGCCCGAAGAGTTTGACGTCAAGCGCGGCAAATGGAGCTTTGCCAACCTGCCGGTCATTCCACCGCACTTTGACTTGAAGCCCATGGACAAGACCAAAACGCGGCTGAACGCCATCGTCAAGCTGGCCAAGCGCAAAGACGTGGACGTTTTCGTCAACGCCTGTGACGCGGGGCGCGAGGGGGAGTTGATCTTCCGTCTGATCCAGCAGTACAGCAAGGCTAAGCACCCCGTTTCTCGCCTGTGGCTGCAGTCCATGACGCCGCAAGCGATTCGCGAAGGCTTCACCAGCCTGCGCACCGACAAGCAAATGCTGCCGCTGGCAGACGCTGCCCGCTGCCGCTCAGAGGCCGATTGGCTGGTTGGCATCAACGGTACCCGTGCTATGACGGCTTTCAACTCGCGCGACGGCGGTTTCTTTTTGACCACGGTGGGCCGTGTGCAAACGCCAACGTTGTCGATTGTGGTGGAGCGAGAAGAGAAAATCCGCAAATTTATTAGCCGCGATTACTGGGAAATCCATGGCTCGTTTGCCGCAGAAGCGGGTGAATACCCCGGCAAATGGTTCAACCCAGCGCACAAAAAAGATGTTGACGATGCTGAAATCAAGGCCGACCGCGTCTGGTCTGAGCGCGAAGCCCAGGCCATTGCCGAAGCCGTACGTGGCAAAAAAGCCACAGTCACCGAGGAAAGCAAGCCCACCACCCAAGCCAGCCCCTTGCTGTTCGATTTGACCTCGCTGCAGCGTGAGGCCAACGGCAAGTTCGGATTCAGCGCCAAAACCACGCTCAGCATCGCCCAGAGCCTGTATGAGCGGCACAAAGCCCTGACCTACCCGCGTACTGATTCACGCGCTCTGCCTGAAGATTACGTTCCCGTGGTGCGCCAAACCTTCGAGATGCTGGCTAGCAGCGACATGAAGCACCTTGCACCGCACGCCTTGGTTGCTTTGAACAACAACTACATCAAACCCAGCAAGCGGATCTTTGACAACGCAAAAGTGAGTGATCACTTCGCTATCATCCCAACCCTGCAAGCCCCAAGCGGCTTGAGCGAGGCTGAGCAAAAGCTGTACGACTTGGTGGTGAAGCGCTTCATGGCAGTGTTTTTCCCAAGTGCCGAGTACCAAATCACCACCCGAATTTCACTGGTTGCGCCGCACAGTTTCAAAACCGAAGGCAAAGTGCTGGTCAAACCAGGCTGGCTGGCTATTTATGGCAAAGAAGCGGTTGATGAGACCCCAGATGCCGAAGGCAAAAGCAGTACCAACCTCGTGCCCGTACAACCGGGCGAGAAGGTTACGGCTGAAACGGTTGACCCGAAAGGCTTGAAAACTCGCCCCCCAGCCCGTTATTCAGAGGCGACCTTGCTCGGCGCAATGGAAGGCGCTGGCAAAACGATTGACGACGACGAGCTGCGCGAAGCCATGCAGGAAAAAGGTTTGGGCACGCCTGCCACACGCGCCGCGACGATTGAGGGTTTGATCAACGAAAAATACATGCTGCGCGAAGGCCGCGAGCTGATTCCGACTGCCAAAGCCTTCCAATTGATGACGCTTTTGCGCGGTTTGGGCGTAGAAGAGCTGTCCCGAGCCGATTTAACCGGCGAATGGGAGCACAAATTAGCGCTCATGGAGCAAGGCAAGCTCAGCCGTGACACGTTCATGACGCAGGTGGCTGAAATGACCTCGCACATGGTCAAAAAAGCCAAAGAATATGACCGCGATACCATTCCAGGTGATTACGCCACCCTGAAATCGCCCTGCCCGAACTGTGGCGGCATTGTCAAAGAAAACTACCGCCGTTATACCTGCACCGGCAAAGCTGGCGATTTGGAAGGATGCGGCTTCTCCTTCGGTAAAACCCCGGCGGGCCGTACCTTTGAGGTCGCGGAAGTTGAACAATTCTTGACGGATCGCAAAATCGGCCCCTTGGACGGTTTCCGTTCCAAAGCTGGCTGGCCGTTCACGGCTGAAATGGTCATCAAGTTCGATGAAGAGACTAAAAACTACAAGTTGGAATTTGATTTTGGCGACGACAAAAACGCCGATGGTACCGGCGAAATTGTCGATTTCTCCAGCCAAACCAGCCTGGGCGCTTGCCCGAAATGCGGCAGCGCCGTGTACGAGTACGGCAAAAATTACGTCTGTGAAAAGTCTGTGCCAACCATGGCGCAGGCCACGCCGAGTTGCGACTTCAAGAGCGGGCAGGTCATTTTGCAGCAACCGATTGAGCGCTCGCAGCTGACGCAATTGCTGGAAACTGGCAAAACCGATTTGCTAGACAAATTCGTCTCCATGCGTACCCGCCGCGCGTTCAAAGCGCATTTGGCGTGGGATAAAGAGGCTGGCAAGGTGATTTTTGAGTTCGCCCCATCCAAATTCCCACCGCGCAAAACAGCGGCTGGTGCACCGACTCGGGCCACGAAAACACCGTTTGGTAAAACCGTAGCTGCAAAAACCCCTGTAGCCAAAAAAGTAGCGGCTAAAAAAGTACCCGCAAAGAAAGCGGCTGCAAAAACGACAAAAACGGCTGTTGAGGCCAAACCAAAAGCACCGCGCAAAGTCTCTGCCAGCGGCGGTTTGAAGCCTAGTGATGCACTGGCAGCTGTGATTGGCGGTGAGCAAGTATTGCGTACGCAGGTGATCAAGAAAATGTGGGATTACATCAAAGCCAACAACTTACAAGACGCGGCCAACAAACGCGCCATCAACGCCGATACCAAACTGCTAGCCGTGTTCGGCAAGCCGCAGGTGACGATGTTTGAGCTGGCCGGTATTGTGGGGAAGCACTTGAGTTGAAGCGGCTTTAACACCGTCGCATGTTTAATCTGCTATAAATATAATAGCTAAATAGGCAATAAATACGCCGGCAACAGGCATATTTAATGTAAAAATGACTTAGTGGATGAATTTCCCATCACGACCAATGATGGTGAGGTCGGAGAAGTTTGAGCCTTCGTGCGATTTGGCGCTGTAGTTGATGGTGAAGCCACCCATGTTGAAGTCTTTCAGCGATTCCAACGCCAAGACCAATCCTTCTCGGGTTAAGCTACGGCCAGCGCGTTTGAGGCCTTCGGTCAGCACTTTGGCGGCTAAAAAACCTTCGAGGCTGGAGAAATCAAACTCTTTTTGCCCCGATTCCGTCATGCGCTGCTGGTATTCGCGTACGACCACGCTGCTGCCTTGGAATGGGAAGGGCACCACTTGCGAAATCACCACACCCTGTCCCGCATCGCCCAGTTCGTCTGCCAAGGCTTTGGTGCCTACGAAGCTGACATTAAAGAATTGGCCGCCAAAACCTTGTTTGCGCGCTTGTTTGATGAAGGCCGCACTTGATTTGTAGGCGGAGATTTGAACAATCGCTTCTGGCGAAGTTTTCAAAATTTCGTCAATAGATTTGGTGACATCTACGCTGTTGCGTTCAACTGTCGAAGCGGCTACGGCCTTCATTTGACGCTTGGTTAATGCACGCGTCACACCTTCTAAGCCAGCTTTGCCATAAGCATCGTTTTGGTACATGACCGCAATTTTTTTAACCCCCAAGGTTGTCAAATGTTGCACGATGCGGTCGGTTTCATCAAAATAGCTGGCTCGCACATGAAAAAGCTGGCGTGAAAACGGCTCGCGCAGGCCTTGTGCGCCAGTGAAAGGGCCAATCAGCGGTATTTTTTCTTCGTTGATAACTGGCAATGCGGCCAATGTCGTGGGTGTTCCCACTGAACCGATCAACGCGAAAACTTTGTCCTCGTTGATCAGCGCTTTGACGGCTTGTGCGGATTTCTCTGGCTCGTAGCCGTCGTCACGTGTCACCAGCTTGATTTGTCTACCGTTGATGCCACCAGCTTTGTTCACCGCGTCGAATTGCGCTTTGATACCCGCTTGCATGCGCAAACCCAACTGCGCGGCAGGCCCCGTGATGGCAGCAAATTGGCCGATGCTCACCTCGCGTTCAGAAACGCCTTGCTGCGCGAAAAGTCCGGTACTTGCAGCCAATAAAGCTGATGAGACTATAGTTTTAAAGGCGATTTTGGCGAGAATTTTCATAAGAAAGTCAGAAACATAAGAATTACTGACTATAAGTAAAAGGCGAAAAAATAACAATATGTAACACTTCAGGGTGTTGCAATTTCAGCGAAGCTTCAGGCGTAAAACTTTAAAACCAGAAATATGCCTCAAAACTTCATTTTGGCGTGAAAATTGCTTTAATTAGGTGCATTTTTTGAAAAAAGTAGAATAAATGCACCGATAAAAGTCAAATAAAGAGATGTTCAAACAAGGGAGTTGAGATGGACGCACTAAAACAGGGCGCAGATGCGCTCTTTATTTTGTTAGGCGCGATCATGGTGCTGGCCATGCATGCGGGTTTTGCCTTCTTAGAGCTGGGCACGGTTCGCAAAAAGAACCAGGTAAACGCTTTAGTCAAAATCTTGGTGGATTTTTCCATGTCCACCGTGGTGTACTTTTTGGTGGGCTACAGCGTGGCATATGGTACGAACTTCTTTATTGGAGCGGAGCAGTTGGCCGCTAAAAATGGCTACGAACTGGTCAAATTCTTCTTTTTGTTGACTTTTGCAGCCGCCATTCCCGCGATTATTTCAGGTGGTATCGCCGAGCGGGCTAAGTTTTGGCCACAACTCATCGCCACAGCCGTCATCGTCGGTTTGTTTTACCCATTGTTTGAGGGCGTGGCTTGGGCCAATAAGTTTGGCATTCAAGACTGGATCAAAGCCATCACGGGTGAAAACTTCCGCGACTTTGCTGGCAGCGTTGTCGTCCACGCCGTGGGCGGCTGGATTGCTCTGCCAGCGGTGATTTTGCTAGGCGCACGCTCAAACCGTTACCGCAAAGACGGTTCTATGAGCGCACATCCACCATCAAGTATCCCGTTTTTGGCTCTTGGGGCATGGGTGTTGTGCGTGGGCTGGTTCGGCTTTAACGTGATGAGCGCGCAAACCATAGACAAAATTTCAGGCTTGGTAGCCGTGAACTCGCTGATGGCCATGGTGGGCGGCGCCTTGGTGGCGCTGGCTATGGGTAAAAACGACCCGGGTTTCGTCTACAACGGCCCTTTGGCGGGTTTGGTGGCGGTGTGCGCGGGCTCGGACATCATGCACCCGCTGGGTGCGTTGGTCGTGGGCGGTATCGCTGGGGCGATTTTTGTCGTCATGTTCACTTGGACGCAGAACAAATGGAAGATTGATGATGTACTGGGCGTGTGGCCACTGCATGGTTTGTGCGGCACGTGGGGCGGTATTGCGGCGGGTATTTTTGGGACGAAAGCTTTTGGCGGCTTGGGTGGCGTGAGCTTGCAAGCGCAGCTCATCGGAACTGCCATGGGCGTGGTCTGGGCGCTGTTGGGCGGGATTGTGGTTTACGGTTTGTTGAAGGCGTTTGTTGGAATTCGGCTCAGCGCTGAAGAAGAGTTTGAAGGCGCAGATTTGTCGATTCACAAAATCGGCTCCACACCAGACCGTGAAGTCAGCTGGTAATTTGCTGAGTATATATGCCTAAGCAGCTATTAATTTAATAGCTACTTAGGCAGTAAATACGCTGGATATAGCCATAAATAGTCCTCCAAGACTTATATGTGCGCCTGTTCCAGTGTATTTATTTGCTTCAAGGCGTAAAAAACTCAGAAGTTGTAACGAATGCCAACACCAATCGCACTTGGGCTTTTGCCAGCGGCGGGTGAGTATTTGGTGTCTGGGCCTTCAAAACGTGCTTTGGCTTTGTCTCCGTTGGTGATTTTTGTGTAGTAGCTGTACACCGTTGTGAATTTATCAATCGGGTAATCCAGCTCTAGGCCAAACATTTTGACGCTGTCGTTCGCGCCAGAGGCAGATTCGCTAGACTGGCCGTAATTTGCTTTCAAAACCGTTGGGCCAAGGTTGTAAGAGCCAGTCACGACCCAATTTTTGGTTTTCTTGCCAGCGCCGTTGTTGATGGTGCTGTAGCCCACACCGACAGTGCCTTGGTCAAACTTATAGCCTGCGGTGGCTTTTGTACCACTCAAATCCTGACCTACTGCGGTTTTGTTGCTTTGCTTTTCCATCGCGATACCTGCATTCCAGGTTCCGTCGTCAAATTCAATAGAAGCACCTAAGTTTGTCGATTTGGTCGTGCCAGCTGCGCCATTGACTTCGTCTGGGCTGTACGCCAGCTTGACGCTCACGTTGCTGAACTTGGGGCTCCAGTATTGCAACACATTGGTTTGACGGGTGCCTAAACCGAAAATATTGTCCTTGATGGTGCGACCTGTGCCCTTGCCATTCAAGATGACATCTGGGGTATCAGCATTGCCCCAAAGTTGCGACACTGTACCGCCACCTTCTAGACTTTTGAACGGCATGTCGTGTTTGCCACCGATAACAGTACCGAACTGACCTTTCAATCCGACAAAGCTGTTACGACTTGCCAAAGTGCCGCTGTTGGCGTTGTCATCGGGTGCAACGCCAGTTTCGATTTGCATGATGCCAGTGACGCTGTCGTTGAATTTACGCTCACCACGAAAGCCCAAACGCGAGCTGTAGTTCTGCAAAGCTGTGCGCTTCACATCGCCGTCGTTGTTATTTTCAACTACTAGGTCTAAACGGCCGTAGATGGTGATGCCATCCGTGTTGCTCAACGCCACGGCTTTGCCAGCTGGAACAGCTGCACCGGCCGTTGCAGTTGATTTGGCTTCGACTTGTGCTTTGAGCGCTTTGATTTCGGCTTGCATAGCTTCAATTTTTTTCAACACATCAGCTTCATCAGCAAAAGCCGCGCCTGAAAAGGTCATAGCGCCAAAAGCAACTGAAATAAGGGAGGCTAAAGCTAGCTTTTTTGGTGTGAACGGAGACTTCATGGATAACTTTCTTTAAGGGTTGGAAAAAACAAAAAAAAGGAAAATAGAAAAATCGAAAATCGAAAATCGAAAACTAGTAGCTTTATGGCTGGCGAACAATCACAGGCTGAATTTGGAAAATGTTGTGAGAAGCGGGGTCAATAGTCACTTTTACCCAGTGCAAATGTGGGCTGCCAAAGGTTTGCAGCCGTGTGAAATTGGTCAGCATCTTGGCCGGACCGTAAACTGGCTTGTCAATTTTGAAGAAGTGGGTATCACCATGCACAAGCAGCACCTGACCAGCGAATTGCTCGGTTTGCTTGATGACAGCCGCCATGAAGTTTTGATAGCCACGCACGCGCTCAGCCTTGCTTTCGTCAATACCTTCGGTCTCAGGTAAATCAAAGCCTGGGTCTGCTTGGATAACCAGCACTACACCTTTGGCTGCTTGCTGTTTAGCTATTTGAAAGGTTCGTGCCAGCCATTGCACATTGGCTGCATCACGCTCTAGGAATTCGGCATTGTCGGCATCGCATTGTTGGGCGGTGCGGGCACTTTTATCGCTGCAGTCTTTAGCGTCTGTAACTAAATTATTGTTGCTGCCTGGCACATTCAAACCAGAAAATACAACTGCACCACGTGTGAAAAGCACGTTTTCAACAAACTTTTGACCCAACGCGCCTTGTCGCTCAAGTGGCATTTGTTGTTGGCCTAAGCTGCTCATGGTTGGGATCATGACGCGTCGCAAATGGGCAAGGCGTTCAAGGTTGTCGTAGCCGCCGTTGTTCAGACGGTGGCAATCCGTCCATTCGTTGTCGCCGGGTAAATATACGATGGGTTTAACCAAGGTGTTGAACATCTTCAGCGCATCGGTGTACACATCGTCACTACATTTAGAGCTGCCGTCTTTGATGTCGCCGTTATACATCGAAAACGCGATGTCTGATTGGTTGATGTTTTGCAATAAAGCTGCCATGCGCTGCGGCGTGTCGCCGTTGCGTGCATAGGGCATATCGCCCCACAAGCCAAACGAATAGACTTGGCTGGTTGAGCTGTTGTGTGCCATTGATGAGGTCGCCGACACACCGATTGAGGTGCACGAGATTTGTGATAACGCCAGCAAGGTGGCAGCAAAAGCTTTTAGCAACATGAAAGAATCCTTTAATACTTCAGCGGAAGTATGCAGATTCTTTGTTACAAATTAGTGACGGTTTTGAGAGAAATCAACGATGCCATTTGCTATAAAATTAATAGCTGTTAAGGCAGGAAATACGGTTGATAAAGGCTAAATATGCCTCTGCAGAAAGCTATTTTGCTGCAATATCTGCCCAAGTCAGCAAATGGTGGTCAAACCCGACTTCTAGAGTCGGTTTGATGATTTGAAAGTAGGGCGAAACATCAAAATCACGCGGTACATACAAGCTGTGGTGGCGAATGTGCAGCAGTTCGCGGGAGCTGCCTGCGTGCGATTTTCCGAGTAAATCAACGGCGGGCAGAGTTTCGATGACGGGCAAAATCGGGTAATTGACGGACTCAAAAGCCTCGGCTACTAACGTGGAGCAAATCGCCCGCGTAGGGTCACCACTGCCCAGCGACAGCATTTGCCTGCGCCAGCGCATGGGCACGGGCGGGTTGGGCAGCAGGTAGCGGGCTAAGTCGACGATGTTTTTCATGTCGTAAAGCAGGCCTAGGCGTGCGGTGGCAAAATCGCAAACCGCTTGCCGCTCAGCTTCGTTCAAGCTGGCAGGGCGGCAAATGCGGCAATGAAAGCCGCTGAAATGCTGCAAAGGCACCAAGCGCACGCCATGCACCATATCGGCTTCTAAAAATTGGCTTTCACCAGTAGCTGACTTTCCCACGTACAGCGCCGCGTGCGACCAAGTCGATTGCGTCAAATACTTAATGGCGCTGCTGACCCGCGACGTGCCCTCTACCAGCAGAACGTCAGCCGGCTGCAGCACCTGATCTAGCAAGTCCATACGCGTAGGTTCTGCCGTACCTGCGGTGTGTCCTGGCTCGCTTAAATAGTGGCTTAGGCGCTTGCCAAGTCGTTGTTTGAGATTATTCAAGGGAGAAAAACTAAAGCAATTCTGCAATCTCGTCCCACACTTGTACAGGCACGCGCCCGTTATAAATCGCAACAACCTTGCCGGTTTTATCGATGAGGTAGGTCGACGGCAGTAGTTTTATATCTAGTTTTTTTGCTTCGATGTTGTCTTTGTAGCCCGAGCTCCCACTCCAGAGTTGGGTAAAACGTTGTTTGTTTGGAATGATTTGGTTGAGGTAATTGAAATAATTTTCAATGTCTTTCATATTTTTATCGACGCTTACCAACACAAGCTCAAAGGGTTTGTCCGACCAGCCTTTGATGTTTTCACGCAGTTCGGGCATTTTGTCACGGCAAACAGGGCAGTTTGTTGACCAAAACATCACCAAGACTACTTTTCCTTTAAGAGCCGATAGTTGAAAATCTCTGTCGTCAAGAGTTTTACCTTCTAGTTGCAATGTTTCAATTTTGGTAGCGTCTTGCGTTGTCTTGCTTTGCGCGATAGACAAATTGCAAAACAGTAGCGCTGAAAAAAATAAAACAACCCAAGTCTTCAATTTGCGGCAAAGTAACATCATTTGTCCTTATGGAATGCAAAAGAATCATTATGCCGTGCTGCTTTTTCAGTGCAATGGGGCTTAACGCCAAGCATCACAGGCAAAAGCAAATAGCTTATTTAGTCGCCTATATGCGCATGGCGGCAGGCATCAGCTTAGGTACGAGCACATGATCAAGTGCGAATTTGCCACAGCCGAAGAGCGCTAAAACAGCCAGTAAAACACCCCAGGTGATATGTTGTTGCAGCGCTGCAGGTGCAATTTCAGACAAGCTGATCACGGCGACAATGTTGACTACCGACAAACCCAGTGCCGCAAATCGACCCCCCAAGCCCAAAACTAACAACACGGGCAGTACTAACTCGCCGACGGTGCCCATGGCAGCAGCCACTTCAGGTGATAAAAACGGCACTTTATATTCTTCCGTGAACAAAGCGACGGTGGTTCCCCAGTCGCGAATTTTCGTCAAGCCAGACAAGAAAAAAACATAAGCCACGTACAGACGCGCAAGCAAAGCAACTAAAGGCTGCAAGGCGTCCAGCGCACGGGTGACGTGTTGCCAAAGGCTCAACATTCGTTGAATCAGCGTGGGTGTTGTAGAAATTTTCAAAGAGGTCTCCAAAATGGTGGGCAGATATAAAAAATAAAAAATTAAATGATAATTAAAGCAAGCGCGCACCTAGCAACAGCCCGCTTTGCACGGCTTGGGGTAGCCAGGTGTTGAAATCAAAATATGCCGAATCGGTAGCTAAATCTTCGGAAGAGGAAGACTCTAGCGCCGCTAAAAGCGATTTACCGTCCAGTAGCTGGCGGACGAAATTCGCTTCACTTTCTGTGCAAAATGCCACCCTAGGCCGCAAGCCTTGCCGCCAAACCAAGGCAGTCTCGGCAACGTTGTGGCTCAGCTTGTGGCCTACTTCTTCAAAGCTCGGGCTGGCGGGCAAGTCGGCATAAAGGTGTGCGGTAAGAATGCTGGCAACGGGATAAATGCTATGAATCAAGGCCGTGCCAGGTGCTAATTGCAGGGTTAAGACATCTGGGTCGTGCTCGGTCAGCAGAGCAAAAGTCGCTAAATCTGCGGCTTGATCGGCAACTGTTGCCACCGTATACAGCGCCCATTCCGCGCGTGCGACATCGCTCAAATACGGTTCGGTTTGCAGGGCTGGAATACTGGCAATAAAACCATGTAATTCGCCGCCCCATTGCGCCAAATCGCCACGAGTAGGCGGGTGTTGCGCCCAATAATCTCTTGCAAGGTGTTCAAAAGACTGCTCGCCAATAAGTTGCGCGATGACCGGGTAAGCTGCCAACAAGCTACGCACTGCGGCTGCCGCTGCGTTTGCTTGGTAGGCTAGCAAACCACGCGTTTTAATGTTATTTTGAGTGCTATTTTTGGCTGTAGCCGGCGTATTTATTGCCTCAGCAGCTATATTTTTTAGAGTAAAAATAGCGCTCAACAGGTCACGCTGTTGTTGGGCTAGCGTTGTCAAATTACTCATGCGTGGTAAGACCTTGCCAAGACAACTTCGTCAAGTAGCACATCCAACGCTGGGATGTCTGTGTCCCACTCAATCAATGTTGGGATGTTGCCAAAACACTTGACCGCGTGTTGATAAAGCGCCCAAACAGCGGGTTTGACGCGGCTGCCGTGGTCGTCAATCACAATATCGCCGCAGTCAATGTGGCCAGCGAGGTGTATTTCAGCGACGTGCTGGGGTGAAATTGCATCAAGCCATTGGGTGCACTGTGCCATAGCGAAGTCAGTCAGCCCTACGATTTTGTCATTTAGCTGGTCATTCAATGCGTTAACGTAAATGTTATTCACATCAACCAGCAACTGGCAGCCTGTGCGCTGGGCGAGCAGGTTTAAAAACGCTGTTTCTGGCATCTCTCTGCCCTCGCACGTTACATAAGCCGACAAGTTTTCAACGGCTATGCTGCGTTTCAGGCGGTCTTGCACCTGCTGAACGTTTGCGCACATTATGTTCAACGCTTCGTTGCTAAACGGAATCGGTAGCAAATCAGCAGCGTGAACGTTTGTGTTGTCCTCTCGGTCATGGAGGCTACCGCGTGCGAAGCAGGCATGGTCGCTCACGCGGATAGGGTCAATGTGCGCTACCAATGCGGCGAGTTGGTCTAAATGCCAATCGTCAAGACCCACTGCAGAGCCAAGCGCCAGCCCCACGCCGTGCAGGCTGATGGGGTAATGTGCGCGGCCTTCATGCAGAACAGCGAGAGCTGCGCCGCCTGCGCCAAAAAAGTTTTCAGAATGAACCTCTAGAAAGTCCAGCTTAGGCTTGGTTTCTAGCAGTTCTTGGTAATGGGGGTGCCGCCAACCTATGCCGATGTTGCTCTTCATCATCATCTTCATCATTTTGGCGGACTTAAATACCTATCGCTGGCTGCTTAGCTTTTCATGCTGGCTTTTTTAGCCTCATCAGCTGTCATGCCTTTCATGATGTTGCAAGTGCCAGCAGCGACGTATTTCCACTCGCCTTTGTCGTTATCTAATTTGGCTTGTCCAGCGCAAGAATGCGTGCCAGCTAAGTTAGCACAATCGTTTTGTCCCGCTTTGGCAATGCCGTAGCATTTTTCTTTGCTAGCTGCAGGTGCGGCTGCGTGGCTGGCAGCATTCACGCCAGTGGAAATCATCACAGTAGATAACAAAGTTGCTGCGGCTGCAGCGATGAGAGCGCGTTGGTTCATGTGAAACTCCTGATAATAAAAATAGCCATTGATAAAAAACCAATCAGTTAAACAGCTTTGAAGTCGAAATTGTTTTTCTGATTGAGTAATGGTCAACTTGGACTAACTATTCTTACAAAGTTTCTAGAATAAATTCTTTACTTTTTGGAGTCACACAACTTCGCTAGATTAAATTCTGCTAAATTTGTGACATTACACAACAAAGGCTGGCATGGCGATAGAACTTGAACTGGAGCAACACCGCACATACTTGCTGCGTTTTGCTCGCTTGCAGCTGCGAAATGATGCGTGGGCGGAAGATGCTGTGTCAGAAACTATTTTGGCCGCTCTAGCGAAACCCAATGCGTTTGAAAACAAATCGCAGCTTAAAACATGGCTAGTCGGCATTTTGAAGCACAAAGTCATCGACGTGCTGCGTGTGCAAACGCGTGAGGCGAGCATTAATTTTGACGTTGAGGGTGATGGCGAGGGTAGCGAAGAGCTGGATGCGCTTATGTTCAGGCCAGATGGTCACTATGTTTCAACACCGCTGAATTGGGATTCCGCCAATCCGAATTTAGGCGACCATCCTGAACAATCACTCAGCACGCAGCAGTTTTTCAAGGTGCTAGAGGCGTGCACTGAAAAGCTGCCTGCGGCACAGGGGCGAGTTTTCTTGATGCGTGAGTGGTTGGAGCTGTCCGTTGAAGAAATCTGTAAGGAATTAGATTTAACGTCGACAAACCTCTATGTCCAACTACACCGTGCAAGGTTACGATTGCGTGAATGCTTGGAAATTAATTGGTTTGGTTTGATTGCAGCTGAAAATAATAATGAGTGTGTATGAAGATACCTTTTAGAGTGACCTGCAAGCAAGCGACTGAGCTTCTCATCGCGCAGGAAGATCGCAAAATCGACATGAGCGACAGAGTTGCCCTGCGCTTGCACGTGTACGCCTGTAAAACTTGTCCTAATTTTGAGCAGCAATTGGTGATCATGCGTAAAAGCATGAAGCTATGGCGCAATTACGCTTCAGGCGGTGGCGAAGGGTTTGAACCGGTCGAGGCTGTAAAAATCCCATAAAAACAACACTGTTGCAATTTATGTTGATTAGCGCATAATGTGGCAGCGTGTCTTTAGTGATGCGCAGGTTTGGTGATAGGTTAGTTTCACGCCACAGCGGTGCCATATTTAGTTTGTTGGTTTGTTGTGCTTGTCGGGATCCCCGTCGCTTTGTTATTAAGAGTTTTTTAGGAGTCCCTCAATGGGCAACAAACTGTACGTCGGCAACTTGCCGTACTCGGTCCGCGATAGCGATTTAGAGCAATCTTTCGGTCAATTTGGTGCTGTTACCAGCGCTAAAGTGATGATGGAGCGCGATACAGGTCGTTCAAAAGGTTTTGGCTTTGTGGAAATGGGCAGCGATGCCGAAGCACAAGCAGCTATTGCTGGTATGAATGGTCAATCTTTGGGTGGCCGTAGCTGCGTCGTGAACGAAGCTCGTCCAATGGAGGCACGTCCTCCACGCACTGGTGGCGGTGGCTACGGTGGTGGCGGTGGTGGTTACGGCGGTGGCGGCGGTGGCCGTAGCGGCGGTGGTGGTTACGGCGGTGGCGGCGGTGGTCGCGACGGCGGTGGCGGCTACGGCGGCGGTGGCCGCAGCAGCTACTAAGCAATCGCTTAGCAAAAGTTTTAACTGAACTCCAATTCGATTGGATTAGGTAAACTAAAAAGGCTCCTTTCAAGGAGCCTTTTGTCATTTTGTGCTTTGTTTGAGAGCGGATTAATGACTCAGCTTAAGTATGCTGTTTAAATACTTTGCTGAGCCCGCGCTTTGCGCCCTCGTCCCGCCAATGCTTTATCGAATAGTGCGTTCGGCAGCAAGCGCAAAAGTTTAGCAACAATACCCATTTGCCAAGGAATCACGCTATAGCTGCTGCCAGCATCAATTTTTTGTAGGCTTTTTTGTGCAAAATCTGCTGCTTCCATCAAGAATGGCATGGGATAGCTGTTGTTAGCCGTCATCGGTGTTTTGATGTAGCCTGGGCAAATAGTGACAACTTGAACACCGCTGCCACGAAGCTCCCCACGCAAACTTTCGCAATAGTTGATGACGGCAGCTTTGCTGCCGCAATATGCCCCATGTCCAGGCATGCCTCGAATGCCCGCCACGCTGCCAATGCCAACCAGTTTGCCACTTTTGCGCTGCAGCATGCCTTCGATAAAGGGGTGAAAAGTAGCAGCTAAGCCTATGTTGTTGGTGGCAAAAGTCTGCGCCAATTGGTCTAAATCTTCGCGAATCGCGCTATCCACGCCAACGCTTATCCCCGCATTCGCAATGACCACATCAGGCATACCTTGCGCGGCTATACAAGCTTGACCCGCAGCAACGATACTGTCAATAGCACTTACATTCGCGCTATATATTTTATAGCTGTTTGGGTTTATTACATGACGGCTACACCATGATTCTATTTCTTCTGTGCGACGTGCTACCAATGCCAAGTTGTAGCCTGCTTGATAGTAAGCAAGTGCAAAAGCTTGACCAATGCCGCTAGATGCGCCGGTGATGAAAACAAGTTTAGCCATGTTGAACCATTATTTACTTGGTTGCAAAACCGCTTTCACGCGGCCTTGTAAATGAATCACTCTGGCAACGTTGTCGTAGTCTAGCGAATCTGCGCTGAACTCACTGCTGCCACGACGAATAACAATCGGTAAATGCGATTTCAAGCGTTCTTCGTTCACGAAGGTATGCAAAAACTCGCCTTTGAATTCCATTTTGGGCTGCATCACACCATTGGCATCCGCAGCCGCTTCACGTACTGATGTGGCGTTGCCATAAAGTTGAATTTCAGAGTTGTCGCCATTGCTGATGGCACGGTTCGCACTCGTAATCGTGGTTAAGCGCCCAGTTTGGTTAAAGTTATGGACACGCACATTGTCAATTTCAGTGGTGTCTGTGTCTGCATAATGCCTAGCCTGGCCACCAAAAAGTTCACTTTTCAAGTTTCCTTGCGGCGTAAAGCTTTTCACTGAAAATTTGCGTAAAAAGTAATCCGCTTCGTGATTCAGCGGTTTATCACCTGCAGAAATAGGTGTCGCTGGCGCATTACGAACCAACCAGTAACTGCCCAATGCCAAAGACGCCATGAGCAAAACTGGTAAATAAATAACCAATCGGTCGGTCAAGCGGCGTAACAGTAACCAGGCATTTGTCATGCAACGTTTACCTTTGTCGCGATGGGTTGAAATTCAGAAAGTAATTTTGTGTATTGTCCAGAAGCTGTAAGAAGCAAATCGCAAAATTCGCGCACAGCACCAAAGCCCGCTGGCGTCCTTGTGATGTAGTCTGCCACCGATTTCACATCAAAGTGAGCGTGCAAAGGCGCACAAGCAAAAGCGCTAGCTTGAAGTACAGGCAAATCAGGCCAATCATCCCCCATGCAGGCTGCTTGCGCCCAAGTCAGTCCTAATTCTGCCAGTGCTTTTTCAGCGGCTGGTTGCTTGTCTTCGGTATTTAAGTAAACATGCGTCACGCCTAGGGCTTTGAGGCGTGTTCTCAGTGGTGCAGAGTCACGGCCAGAAATAACGACCGGTGTGATGCCTGCTTTTTGCAATAACTTGATACCTAAGCCATCTAGAGTATTGAATCTTTTGATGGACTCACCCATTTCTGTGAACAGCAAGCTACCGTCCGTCATTACGCCATCAATATCGAAAAAAACAACTTTCACGGCTTGTGCTTTGAGCAGCAGCTCAGCGGAAAAGCGCGCTATTGGTAAAGTTTTAGGTGTTTGTCGCATTAAGTTTGTCACATTAAATCACCTTGGCACGCATCAAATCGCCAATATGCACAATGCCGCAAAGCTTATTATCAGCATCTGTCACCAATACGGAAGTGATGCCGTGCAATTCCATCAGCTCAGCCGTTGCAACAGCCAGTTGATTAGCTTTGACGGAACGCGGCGCGCTGTGCATCACGTCCACCGCCACCAAGTTGCGTAAGTCAACGCCTTTTTCAATCAAACGTCGCAGATCACCATCGGTAAAAATGCCAATCACTTGGTCTTGTGCATCCACAATGGCTGAAGCGCCTACAGATTTAGCGCTCATTTGGCGCATTAAATCATTGAAACTGGCATTGGCCAGAACTTTAGGCACGTCGTTGCCTGAGCGCATCACGTCGCTGACATGCGTCAATAGTTTGCGTCCCAAAGAACCGCCGGGGTGTGAGCGGGCAAAATCTTCGGCTTTAAAGCCACGTGCGTCCAGTAGCGAGACAGCCAAAGCGTCCCCAAAGGCCAACTGAGCCGTCGTGCTAGCTGTCGGGGCTAAATTGAGTGGGCAGGCTTCTTTGGCCACTCCGCTATTCAAAATAATAGTTGCATGCAGCGCTAACGTTGAAGCTAAACCGCCCGTCATAGCAATCAAGGGTACGCCTTGACGTTTCAGCATTGGCAAAATCATATTTAATTCGGCAGATTCACCACTGTTTGATATTGCCACTACCAAATCGACTGATTTGATCATGCCTAAATCGCCATGACTGGCTTCAGCTGGATGCACAAACATGGCTGGTGTGCCTGTAGAGGCCAAGGTAGCCGCAATTTTGCGCCCCACATGACCACTTTTACCCATGCCCATCACCACAACGCGGCCACGAACTGCCAGTATGGCTTGTACTGCTGCTACAAATTGTTGGTCAATCCGTGTTTTGAGCCCAAGCACGGCTGCGGCTTCGATGTCCAGCGTATCTAGAGCAAGGCGTATGGTTTTTTCAGCGTCAAAGGTCATCGGATGATTTTATCGGCTTATGGTCAGAATTTCAGGACAGCAAAACTAGTCTCTGGTTTAAGCCAGAGTGAGTAGGACAAGTCTACGCTAATATAGACCCATGACCTCGCTAGAACTCACCCTGCTCTACCTCTTTGCTGCGGTATTGGGTGTGATCGTCTGCCGCACCTTCAAATTGCCCCCTATGCTGGGTTATTTGGCAGTTGGTGTGGTGATTGGTCCCAACATGCTGGCGTTGGCAAAAAATACGCAAGGCATACAGCATTTGGCTGAATTTGGCATCGTTTTCTTGATGTTTGCCATTGGGTTGGAGTTTAACCTGCCCAAATTGCGGACCATGCGACGGCATGTGTTTGGGCTTGGTTTGTTACAAGTGGTTTGCACCATGTTGGTGGCGACCGCAGTTTCTTTGATGCTCACCAAATATTTGCCAGCAGCATGGCGGCTGTCTTGGCAGGCTGCGTTAGCGCTTTCAGGCGCTTTGGCGATGAGCAGTACGGCTATTTTGGTGAAGTTAATGTCTGAGCGGCTGGAGATGGACTCTGAGCACGGCAAGCGAGTCATGGGGGTTTTACTTTTTCAAGATTTGGCAGTTGTGCCGTTACTGGTGTTGATCCCAGCTCTAGGCGCTTCTGATGAAAGTTTATTTATGGCCTTGGCCATCGCTGGTTTGAAAGCCGCTGTTCTAATTACGGTTTTATTGGTGGGCGGCCAGCGTGTCATGCGGGCTTGGCTCACATTGGTCGCAAGGCGTAAAAGTGATGAACTCTTCATTTTGAATTTGTTGTTGATAACCTTGGGCTTGGCTTGGTTGACGGAGCTCGCTGGCTTATCACTGGCATTGGGCGCGTTTATCGCAGGCATGTTGATATCGGAAACTGAATTCAAACACCAAGTTGAAGCCGACATACGACCGTTTCATGATGTGTTACTGGGTTTGTTTTTCATCACCATCGGCATGATGTTGAATTGGCGATTGGTTTGGGACCGTTGGCCATTGGTTTTGTTGCTGGTTGTTGTTCCAGTGTTGTTCAAGTTAGTCTTGGTGACGGTACTGGCACGTGGCTTAGGCGCAACCACTGGTGTTTCATTGCGTACCGGTATTTACTTGGCGCAAGCAGGTGAGTTTGGTTTTGTGTTACTAACATTAGCACAGAAAAATGAATTGGTACCGCGTGTGTTGTTGAATCCCATCTTGGCCAGTATGGTGTTGTCTATGCTGGCAACACCATTTTTGGTGATGTACAGCAACAAAATTGTGATGAAGTTGGTCAGCAGCGATTGGCTGCAACAATCGCTGCAAATGACTGGCATTGCCCGAAAGGCCATGTCAGCAAATAAACATGTGATTATTTGCGGCTATGGTCGTTGCGGGCAAAATTTAGCACGCTTACTGACAGCAGAAAAAATCCCATACATTGCTTTGGACTTAGACCCTGACCGAGTTCACCAAGCTGCCGCTGCAGGAGATAAAGTGGTCTATGGCGATGCAGTGCGCTTGCAAGCGCTCATGGCTGCTGGTTTGGCTCGTGCAAGTGCGGTTGTAGTGACGTATTTAGACACCCAAAGCGCGATGAAAGTATTGACCAATATTCGCGGCCATGCGCCTAAAGTACCAGTTATTGTACGTACGGTTGATGATCACGATATCGAGAAATTGCAGCTTGCTGGTGCGACTGAAGTTGTGCCAGAAGCTATCGAGGGCAGCCTGATGTTGGCAAGTCATGCCTTGGCATTAGTTGGGGTGCCGATACGTCGCGTCATTCGCGTGGTGCAAGAGCAGCGCGATGCACGCTACAACTTATTGCGCGGTTACTTTCATGGTGACGATGATGATACGGCTGATGAGTTGGAGAGTGCCAGATTAACTTCGGCCACATTGAACGAGCGAGACCAAGCGGTTGGCAAGCAATTCATACACATCGTAAACACACTGAAAGCAGTTCAAGTGATAAGCTTAAAACGTAAAAATGGCCAGCAAATAACGCTGAGCGAGGCACATAATTTTGCTGATGCAAACTCGGTGTTAGAAGTAGGCGATACCTTGGTGCTATCGGGCAAACCAGAAGCTTTAGATTTGGCAGAAAAACAATTGGTGAATGGTTAATGACGCAACAATATACAGCCCAGCAACCGCTGCCTAAAGTTTTGTGGGCTTTGCTATTTGGCAATTTCGTGATTGGTACTGGCGTCATGATTGTGCCGGGAACGTTAAACGTGATAAGCCAGTCTATGAGTGTTTCTGTTGCCGTAGCAGGTCAACTTATTTCTGCGGGTGCTTTGCTGATGTGCATTGGCGCGCCGTTGTTTGCGTCTGTGGTTGCTGGTTGGGATAGACGCCGTTTGTTAGCGATGGCTATGCTTTGGTATGCTGTTTTTCATGCCGTTTGCGCTGTCATGCCTGACTTTGCCAGTCTACTCATTGTGCGGGTAATCACGATGATTTCACCCGCCATCTTCACGCCACAAGCAGCTGCATGCATCAGCTTGCTGGTTCCTGAGCAGCAAAGAGGGCGTGCGATCACTTTTGTTTTTCTTGGCTGGTCAGTTGCTTCCGTGCTTGGTATGCCAATTGGTACGTATTTGGGCGGCACATTAGGCTGGCGCAGTGCTTTTTGGTTGGTGGCAGTACTCAGCGTCATCAGTGCAGTTTGGGTTTGGCGTTCTATGCCTAGTGGCGTGAAGCCTCCAGCTATGTCGCGTGCTGCTTGGGCGGCAACGCTGCAATCTCCAGCATTGATGACCTGTGTTTTAGTCACCACCTTGTATGCAGCTGGCCAGTTTGTGTTGTTTGCCTATTTAGCACCTTATTACAAAGCCAGTTTGTATATTTCAGCGTTAGAGCTTAGTGTGTTGTTCATGTGGTTTGGCGCATTTGGCTTGCTT
This sequence comes from Polaromonas sp., assembly GCA_013298945.1. Classification (GTDB taxonomy): domain Bacteria; phylum Pseudomonadota; class Gammaproteobacteria; order Burkholderiales; family Burkholderiaceae_C; genus Aalborgiella. The sequence goes on along the minus strand of JAAFJR010000006.1, from coordinate 108,267 downwards.
GGGAATATTTGGATGTCGCGCCATGTAGACCGTTTGGGTGCGCCGCGCATGGTTTGGATGGGGCTTTGCGGCATGATTATCAGTCTCTTGATTTGGCCTTTGGGTACGACTTTGATGTTGGCTTTTGCAGTTGTTTTGCCATGGGCTTTGGGTGGTTTTGCCACAAACTCTGCCCAACAAGCGCGCTTGGTAGGGCTGGCGCCAGCGTTGGCCAGCGGTTCTGTTTCATTGAATACTTCTGCCATGTATGCTGGCCAAGCCATTGGCGCAGCAGTGGGTGGCTTACTTATCAATGCCGGCCATATGAATGATTTGCATTGGTATGGGCTGGCGGGTTTGTTGCTGGCTTTGGTTGCCAGTCATTGGGCGACATATTTAGCCAAAAAGACGCCACCTGCACGCGCTGATCAAACTTATTAAAAATCTAATCCAAACCAATCAAATCGAGAACCTATTTACGGAGAGTAATTCATGATCAACCAAACATTCAACATGGACAGCCAATGGTTGCCCTTCACGCCAAACCGCAGCTTTAAAAATGATCCACGTGTTTTCACTGCTGCCAGTGGCATGTACTTCACAACCCATGACGGCCGCCAAGTGCTGGATGGCATTTCTAGCTTGTGGTGTGTGGGCGCGGGGCATAACGTCAAACCTATCAACGAAGCGATCAAGAAGCAGCTTGACACTTTAGATTACGCTACCGCATTCCAAGCCAGCAACCCTAAAGCTTTTGAAGCTGCTGACATGCTGGCTGCGATGGCGCCTGGCGATTTGAACAAGGTGCTGTTTTGCAACTCAGGCTCCGAAGCTGCGGACACCTCACTCAAAGTTGCCTTGGCCTACCACCGTGCACGCGGTGAAGGCCATCGTAATGTGTTTATTGGTCGCGAGCGCGGCTACCACGGTGTAGGTTTTGGTGGCATGAGCGTGGGCGGTATTCCTGCCAATCGCAAAGTTTTTGGCTCGGCATTGTTGCCCCGCGTAGACCATCTTAGGTTTATTCACGATCCAGTTAATCATGCTTACATCAACGGCACAGAGCCGCAATGGCAAGAAGATATTTTGACGGAACTTGAGAGTCGCATCTTGCCTTTGCATGACCCTAGCAATATTGCGGCTGTGATTGTCGAACCTGTCGCTGGTTCAGCGGGATGGTACTTGCCGCCACAAGGTTATTTGAAACGCCTGCGCGAGATTTGCGACAAGCACGGCATTTTGCTAATCTTTGATGAGGTGATTACAGGTTTTGGTCGTCTAGGCACCAACTTCGCATCAGATTATTACGGCGTTGTACCAGATATGCTGAACTTCGCCAAAGCAGTGACCAATGGTGTTATTCCCTTAGGTGGTGTCATTTGCCGTGACCATTTGTACAACGCTATCATGCAAGCAAACGACAAAGCGCCAGAGCATGCGATTGAGTTTTTTCATGGTTACACCTACTCTGGCCACCCTGTTGCTTGTGCGGCGGCGATAGCTACTTTGGCGCATTTCAAAGATGAAGACTTGTTTGCCCGCGCTGGCAGTATGGGTAAGGTGCTGGGTGATGCAATGCATGCTGCGCTCAAAGGGCTGCCAAACGTCATTGGCATTCGCACACTGGGTTTGGCTGGCGCAGTAGAGCTGTCCAGTATTGCTGGTTTGCCAGGAAAGCGTGCTTACGATATTTTCATGACTTGCTTTCACAAAGGCGTTTTGGTACGACCAGCGGGTGAAAACTTGGTACTTGCACCGCCGTTTATCGTGGACAAAGAACAGATTGATGTGATGGTGGGCGTTTTGGCGGATGCTATTAAGAAGCATGCTTAAAAACACAAAAAGCACGTAAAACCGTGCTTTTGTCTGTGGTCGACGATGTGTAATCGACAGTGATTTTTAGTGCATCAAAACTGGGTTATGCGCCAGCTCGGCGTACCCGTCCAGAGTGTCTTCCACTTCTTCTTGAGTTGGTGTTTTCACCTGCCAAGCCGTGATTTGCTGTTGAAACAACTCAGCCCAAGAGCCATCTAAATAAACTTCTTTGCCAGAACGCTTGTCCACAATCTCAAACCCATGGCGTGCTAATGTCGGTTTTTTGATTTTGGATGCATCAATCACCGTGCTATCTCCATCAAGCTGCATGTGAACGACAACGAAAGATTCCGAGTCATACAGCATCTGCATGGACGGATTTTTTAACAATTCTGAAAAAGCTGTTTGAATCAACATATATCTCCTATTTTCGCCTTATCTATCAACGTTCGTGACAATTTCAAGACTGACATAGAACAAATAAACAGGTAAAAATCCCCAAAATGCTACAAAATCACTCAAAAATCGTTTTCTAGCTCAGCGCGTCAATCAGCGCGTCAATGCATTTGGCAAAGCTTGTGTGCTTCTCCACACCATGTCTTGGTAATCGCCGTTTGACTCTGTTAGCCTGTATCGCACGGGCAAATAATTCATGGAAGGGACAAACCAAAGTTCAATTCTTCTGTCAAACTCGCGTCTGGGGTTTCTAGTTAAGCGCAGCGCGATTTGCGAGCCGTTTTCCAGATTCAAAGATTCAGGTTCATTGACGGTAAAAAGCCAAGGCTCAGCTTCGCGGGCGTTGACGATTTGGATGCTAAAAGTAGTACCGGGAGTGTAGCGTGCAGGGTCAGCAGCCAGTAAACCGGCTATTTGCATGAATACGCTGTTTCGGTCTTGTGCGCCGGGGATTAATTCCGTTTCGTTCGGTGACGTACTAAACGTTATTTTGTTTTGAGCATAGACAAAATGAGCGGCAACAGTACTTTTGAACCCGGTTTTGTCATAAAAATCAAGAGGCATGAGGCCTTGAGGTGACAGATTGCCACTGCTTTTGTAATTCAGCAATTCTATTGGGGCTGATATCGATAACTCCAGTGCGTACTTCTCGCCATCTTGTTGCCAGGTAATGCGCGCTTTACCCACAGTCGGATTGCCGTTTTTGGTCACAATGACTTTGAATGAATACTGACCTGATTGCAACGCCGTAAACGCTGGCGGCGGCAGCCCAGAGTCGCCTGATGTGGTTGCTGGCGTCGCTGGCGCGGGAGCAGTCGTGGGTGCTGCAATTTCAGTTTTTGCTGGTGCTTGCTCAGGTGGGGTGGGTGCAGTAGTTATGCTCTCAACCGGAACCAGTTCAGCCTGAATTGCAGGAGTTAGCATAGGATTTGGCACTTCTTTAGCTATAGCCGCTACCTTGTTCTTGGGTTTCACGGGCTTAGCTGGCGTTACAACTTCGGGTATTTTCTCAACCACGGGCATTGGCGCGGGTAATTCAATCATCCGCGTCGTAAACGTATCAATTTTTTCCGATTTTTGAATGCTAAATTGACCTCTAGCCGACGTAATAATTGCCAAGTGCGCTATCAAAACGATAACAAAAAGCGTAGCTAACAGTGCCAGCCAGTGCTTGGTTTGTAAAGGTTTTATGTTAGTGTTAACGTTCGCCATAGCTAGAGGATATTACAATTCGATCATGAAACTCGCAACCTACAAAGACGGCTCGCGCGATGGTCAACTCATCGTCGTTTCGCGTGACCTCAGTCATGCCCAATACGCCACCGGTATTGCCAGCCGCTTGCAGCAGGCGCTAGACGACTGGAACTTCATTAGCCCGCAGTTGCAAGATGTGTATGACTTGCTCAACAGCGGCCGTTCACGCCACGCCTTCCCGTTCGACCCCAAGCAATGCATGGCTCCGCTGCCACGCGCTTACCAGTGGGCTGACGGCTCGGCTTATTTGAACCATGTCGAGTTGGTTCGAAAGGCTAGAAATTCTGAAGTGCCCGCCAGCTTCTACCAAGACCCGCTGATGTACCAAGGCGGCAGCGACGACTTTATTGGCCCTTGCGACGACATTCGCTGCGTTTCTGAAGCTTTCGGTATCGATTTCGAATCCGAAGTCGCCGTCATCACAGCTGATGTCAAAATGGGCAGCACCCCAGAGCAAGCGCTGGACGGCATCCGTTTGGTCATGCTGGCAAACGATGTGAGCCTGCGCAATTTGATCCCTGACGAGCTAGCCAAAGGCTTCGGCTTCGTACAAAGCAAACCCGCCACCGCCTTCAGTCCAGTTGCTGTCACTTTAGACGAACTCGGCGATACATGGGACAAAGGCCGCCTGAACATGACTGTGCAAAGTACTTGGAACGGTCGCAAAGTCGGCATGTGCGACGCAGGGGCTGAGATGACCTTTCACTTCGGCCAGCTCATCGCCCATTTGTGCAAAACCCGCAACGTTCGCGCTGGCAGTGTTATCGGCTCGGGTACAGTGAGCAACAAAGGCGTCGAAGGTAAAAACGGGCGGGTTGATTGGCCCAAAGGTTACAGTTGCATTGCTGAAAAGCGCTGTATTGAGGTCATTCAAGATGGCAAAGCAACCACCGAATTCATGAAGTTTGGCGACACTATCCGCATTGAAGCCAAAGGCAAGGACGGCACCAGTGTGTTTGGTGCTATCGAACAACGTGTGGAGCAGGGCTGATTCAGATTTGATGTGCAATCACTTTGAAACCACGAAGCAGCATTTCCACAGACACGGCCACCAAAATCAAACCCATCAGCCGCTCCACCGCCACTACCACGCGTTCGCCCAGCACGCGCTGAATCCGCTCAGCCAGCACCAGCACCACCGCGCATACCGCCATGGTGATGCACAGTGCGGCAATCCACTCTAGTTTGCGTTCAGGCGCTTGACTGACCAAGAGCATCACCGTGGCCAGCGCAGACGGCCCTGCCAGGGCAGGAATCGCCAGCGGCACAATCAGCGGCTCGCCCACAAATTCTTCCTCAGCGTGCGCGGCAGAGGGGAAAATCATCTTCAGCGCGATCAAAAACAAAATCACGCCACCGGCAATTTGCAGTGACACATCACTCAAATTCATCAGCGTCAAAAAGTCTTTGCCAAAAAACATGAAACCTAACAGCAGCAAAAACGCAATCATCACTTCGCGCACAATCACCAAAGTGCGCCGCTCGGGCGACACATGGCGCAGCGCCCGCGCAAAAATCGGGATGTTGCCAACCGGGTCGGTGATCAAAATCAACAAAATGGTGGCAGAGGTGAGGGTGTAATTCATCCCAGCATTATGGTCAAAAAGAAGCTTTCACGATCTGAAACGTCCTCATCGGCGATAATTTAGCTATGTTCAACAATTCCCTGCTCCAAACCTTGCGCTGCGCCACCTCGTTGGCTCGCTGGGTGTTGCTGGGTTTTGTGTTGTCATTGGGGGTTGCTATCGCATCGCCCATCGTCAATCCGCAGGCCACGCAGCTGATTTGCTCGGCTTCAGGTGGCATGAAGCTGATTGTTACCACGGCAGACGGCAGTACCGAAGTCGCGAGCCAAAGCATGGATTGCCCGCTGTGCATTAGCATCATCGCGCCGCCGCCGTTACTGAAAAGCACGTTTGAACCCACGCAAGCTCTTTCCTACGCGCTGCAGCCCATCCCCGCAGCCATCATCGCAAAGCGAACCGCTGCACCACCGCCCGGTCGTGGGCCGCCTAGTTTTCTTTAAAACATTTACGTTTTATTCATTGCCTTTTTGCTATTAAATTAGTAGCTGTTTAGGCAATAAATACGCCGGCTAGAGGCGTATTTGACTATGTTTTTAGCGGTTTCTCATTGTTTTAAAGGAATCAAGGTTTTACTATGATAAATTTACGTCATTTCACTATTAAATCAATAGCTGCGCAGGCAATAAATACAAGGGCTATAGCCATTTTTATGGCATTTTTAACGGGTGTTGTGAGCTTATCCGCCGCAGCGCAAGTCGGGCTTGCTGATGTCACCGTCAAAGACGCTTGGGTTCGCACCACCGTGCCGGGACAAAAGGGCACGGGGGCGTTCATGTCCCTCACGGCTAAAAGCGATCTGCGTTTGGTTGGAGCTTCGTCTGCCGCTGCTGGCGTGACCGAAGTGCATGAGATGAAGATGAATGGCGACGTGATGCAAATGCGTGCAGTGTCAGGTATAGATTTGCCAGCCGGCAAAGCCGTGGCGCTGCAGCCGGGTGGCTTTCACGTCATGTTGCTCGACCTTAAAACTGCTTTGCCCAAAAATACAACCGTGCCGTTGACCTTGTTGTTCAAAGACGCCAAGGGCGTAGAAAGCAAGGTCGAATTGACAGTTCCAGTAGCAATCGTCTCGCCAGGCGCAAAAGCGGATGGTGCTTCCATGCCCATGAATCAGCATAAACACTGAGGTTTTTAGCTTGGTGGGGCATGTAATAGGGGAAACATTGGAGTAAGCTCTAACTAGGTTTATTCCAATTTCAACCTCAATATGGAGCACACCATGAGCAACACCCCAGACATGAGCAGTTTCGGCAAATTTGTGCCCGGTTTTGACTTTTTACAAAACTTGGCAAAGCAAGCTGCCGGCGGCGCTGCGCAGAGCATTCCACAGATGCCAAATCTGGGCAGTTGGGTTGCGCCCACGCTGAATGTGGAAGAGCTGGACAAACGCATTGACGAGCTCAAAGCCGTGCAGTTTTGGCTGGACCAAAACGCGACAGCGCTGAAGGCGACGATTCAGGCATTAGAAGTGCAAAAAATGACGGTGGCTACGCTCAAAGGTATGAACTTTAACTTTGGCGATGTGGCCAATGCGTTCAAGCTCAAAGCGGCTGATTCGATGATGAGCGGCATGCAAAAAGTGACTGAAAAAGCCAGCGATGCCGCCGCCACAGTGGGTGGGTTTGCAGGTTCAGTCTCGGGCACGGTTGCGCCTAAAAAAGCGGCGGCTAAAAAGTCCAGTAAATCGACTGTAAGGTCAACTTCTAAAACTGACACCCCCGCCTTGCCCGTTGGCATGGTTGACCCCATTCAACTTTGGGGCGCGTTGACCAAGCAGTTTGGCGAGATTGCAGCTGGCGCGATGAAAGATGCGGCAAAACAAACCGCAATTGACGTCACCAAGGGTGTGGCAACAGACATGGCCAAAGGCGCGTTCAAAAAAGCCACAGACATGGCTGGCAACGTTGCTAACACTATGACGGGCGGCATGGCTGGTGCGGTGGGTAAGGCGATGAGCTCCGCTAAAAAGCCAGCTAAAAAAGTGGCTGCTAAAAAACGTGCCCGATAAGCATTTAAAAATAAATACAAACGTTAATACAAAACAGGTCGTTGCATGAAACTCTTCCCCTACGGCCACGCCACCCACCCGCAGTGGCAATTTGCAGCAGCCTTGGTATTGGCTCAGTTGCGTGCACAAATGGCGCAGTCCAGTTACGCCAGTAACCCAAGTTTGGCGTTGCTGTACATCACCGACCACTATTCAAACCAAGCGCAAGAGATATTAGATTTTTTAAGCGCTGAATTGCCCGAGGTCACGGATTGGTCAGGCACTGTCGGCGTGGGCATTGCATCTAACAATGTGGAGTATTTTGACGAGCCAGCGTTGTGCGTCATGCTGTGCGACGTGCCTGCACACCAATACCGCGTGTTTTCAGGCGTTGCCCCCTTGGCCGCGCTGGAAGACGAGTCAGACGAACTACTCAAAGAACTGCCGCCGCCAGCATTCCAAGCGCACACTGCATTGATTCATGCCGACGGCAGTATGCCCGATGCGGCAGACATGATTGCCGAGCTGAGCGACCGCACCCGCACGGGCTACCTGTTTGGCGGTTTCGCAGCCAGCCGAAGCAAAAGTGTGCAGTTCTCAGTCTCTAGCGACCACAACATCAAGGGTCAAGGCGCTGCTAGCGGCGTGTTTGCCGGTGGTTTGAGCGGCGTGGCGTTCAGCGACGAGGTCTTGTTGCTGTCCCGCGTGTCTCAAGGATGCCAGCCTTTGACGGCTAATGGCTCCAAAACCCGCATAATCACAGCTTGCGATGGTAATTTGGTCGTTGAATTAGATGGCGAGCCTGCGTTGGACGTGCTGTTGCACGATTTAAACGTCAGCTTAGAAAAACCGCAAGAAGCCCTAGAAGCTGTCCGTGCCACGCTGGTGGGCTTGAGCCAAGACAGCCAAACCGTCAGCCACCCCGGCATTTTTGGTAGCGACGTACGGGTGCGCCACATCATAGGGCTTGACCCCGCAAAACGCGGCATTGCCGTGGCGCAATCGGTAGAGGTAGGCATGAATTTAGCCTTTTGCCAGCGCAATGTGGCGGCTGCACGGTCAGACTTGGTGCGCATTTGCGCTGAAATTCGTGAAGAGCTTGAATCGCAAACACAGCCCGAGGAAGTGCTTGGCGAAGCTTGGGGAGAAAATGCAGGGCTTGCCGAGCTGGCAGACCGCTCTTTCCAATACGGCCAAGCCGAGTACGGCGGCCTGCCGCCCAAACGCATCGCCGGCGCCATCTATGTCAGTTGCTCGGGCCGTGGTGGTCCACATTTTGGCGGCCCCAGCGCCGAGCTGCAAATCGTCCGCAAAGCCTTAGGCGACGTCCCCTTGGTAGGCTTCTTCGCCGGCGGCGAGGTCGCACGGCATCATGTGTATGGCTACACAGGGGTGTTGACGGTGTTTATGGCGGATTAGACCCCACGCGCCCTGTCTGCATGAAATTTCGCCACAAATTCACCAAATTTCCCCACATCTAACGCTTCGCGCACTTCGCGCATCAGGTTCAGGTAATAGTGAAGGTTGTGGATGCTGGCTAGCATGGGACCTAGCATTTCACCGCAGCGGTCTAGGTGGTGCAGGTAGGCGCGGCTGAAGCCGGCGCGGCCGCCTTCGGCATAGGCAATGGCTTTGCCGTCAGCGTCTGGCGTGCCTGCGCAGGCGTAGCAGGTGCAGGTGATATCCAGCGGCTGCTCATCGGCCTTGTGGCGGGCATTGCGAATTTTCAGATCACCATAGCGGGTGAACAGTGTGCCATTACGCGCGTTGCGGGTGGGCATGACGCAATCAAACATGTCGATGCCGTTTTCAACGCCAGCAATCAAGTCCTCTGGTGTGCCCACACCCATCAAGTAGTGCGGTTTGTGCGCGGGTAGTTTAGGGCCTATGTGTTTCAGCACCCGCAGCATGTCTTCTTTGGGTTCGCCGACCGACAAGCCGCCCACGGCAATGCCCGGGAAGTCCAGCGCTTCTAATCCGGCTAGGGACTCGTCGCGCAGCGAAGTGTGCATGCCGCCTTGGACGATGCCAAACAGCGCGTTTGGGTTTTCCAGTCGCGCAAACTCGTCTTTGCAGCGTTTCGCCCAGCGCAGGCTGAGCTCCATCGAGCTGCGGGCCTCGGCTTCTGTCGTCAACTGCCCCTTCGTTTTGGGTTCTACGCTGATGTAAGGCGTGCATTCGTCAAACTGCATGGCAATGTCAGAGTTCAAAATGGTTTGAATCTGCATAGACACTTCGGGTGTTAAAAACAGCTTGTCACCGTTGACGGGGCTGGAGAATTTGACGCCTTCTTCGCTTATTTTGCGCATCTCACCCAAGCTCCACACCTGAAAGCCGCCGCTGTCGGTCAGCATGGGTTTGTTCCACAGCTCAAACTTATGCAGCCCGCCAAATTGCTTGACCACGTCCAAGCCCGGCCGCATCCACAGGTGAAACGTGTTGCCCAAAATAATCTGCGCACCCATTTCTTCCAAGCTGCGCGGCGACACGCCTTTGACGGTGCCATAAGTGCCTACGGGCATGAAAACGGGGGTTTCAACCACGCCGTGATTGAGGGTCATGCGACCACGTCTAGCGCGGCCGTCGGTTTTGAGGAGTTCGAATTTCAGCATGGTGAGATTGTCGCAAACTTCGGCGACCATCTCAGCTCAATGCTGCAAATATGACGCAGCGGACCTAACTTAGCCCGTGATTGGGTTTAAATCGTTTGTTGCGCTGCTATTTGCTGGCGCTCAGCATTGTCCCAAGCCCATGCCATGGCAACACTGAAGCTTAAGAGGATGGCAAAGCCGATGGTGAGACGAATAACTAATTTCATAGCTGATGTTTCCTAAGAATGCTGCGATTATTTACGGTCAGCAGTCGACTTTTGAAACATGCATGCGAAATACGCAAAAGCATAACTTTTGTCACACTTTTAAGCGGCTTTAGAGGCGTCTTAGCAACATCGCATCCCCATAACTAAAAAACCGGTACTTCTGCGCAATTGCCTCAGCATACAGTGCCATGATGTGGCTGTTTCCAGCAAAAGCGCTAACCAGCATCATCAGCGAGCTTTTGGGTAGGTGGAAGTTGGTGATCAAGGTGTCCACCACTTTGAACTCAAAACCGGGGGTGATGAAGATATTGGTGTCACCTTGCGTTTCGCCGTTCTTCGCCCAAGTCTCTAGCGCCCGTACACTGGTGGTGCCTACGGCGACGACTTTTCCGCCTCTGGCTTTGCAGCGGGTAATGGCGTCCAGTGTCGTTTGATCGATGCTGTAGCGTTCAAAATGCATCACATGCTCTGCGATGTTTTCGGTTTTGACGGGTTGGAAAGTGCCTGCGCCCACATGCAGGGTGACGCTGGCGCGTTCTACGCCGCGTTTTTCCAGAGCGGCTAGGAGCGCTTCATCAAAATGCAAAGCAGCTGTAGGCGCTGCTACAGCGCCCGGTTTTTTAGCGAACACGGTCTGGTAGCGGCTGACATCGTCGGCTTCATCGGCGTGGGTGATGTAGGGCGGCAGCGGCACATGGCCGTGGGTGTCCATGAGCTGGTAGGGGTCGTCGCCTGCGTCGTTAGACAGAACAAATCGGAACAACGCGCCGTCTTTTTCAGGCCAGCGTCCTAAGAGGGTGGCTGAAAACGCGCCACCCGCCATCCAAATCGTCTCGCCCGGCTGCGGTTTTTTGCTGACCCGCATGTGGGCGACGACCTGGTTGCCAGTCAGCACACGTTCAATCAGCAATTCGACTTTGCCGCCAGAGGGTTTTTCGCCAAAAAGACGCGCTTTGACGACCTTGGTGTCGTTGAAGACCAGTAAGTCACCAGGATTCAGTAAATTTGGCAAGTCATGGAAGATGCTGTGAATCGGACTAGCTGTCCTGCCGTCCAGTAATTTTGAACCACTGCGCTCGGGGGCGGGATGCTGGGCGATGAGTTCGGTGGGGAGGACGAAGTCAAAATCTGACAAAGTGAACGAAGATGGGGGAATTGGGGCATTCATAAGGCAGAATTGTCCCATGTCCGAGGCGTCCACCCCATCTACCGTTGCTAAAAAGAAGGCGAAACCTGCGCGAAAGGCGGTGGAAGCAGTTAAGACAGGTGCGGTGGATAAAAAAACGCATCTGCAAAAAGCGATTGCCAAGCTCGGTCTGCACCGCGATATTGACCTAGCGCTGCACCTGCCGCTGCGCTACGAAGATGAAACCCGCCTGACTAAGCTGCGCGACGCGCGTGAGGGTGACACGGTGCAAATCGAAGGCGTGGTCACCAATTGCGAAATCACCTACCGCCCACGCCGCCAGTTGTTGGTCACGCTGGACGATGGCTCGGACACTTGCACGCTGCGCTTTTTCAGCTTTTACCCCTCGCAGCAAAAGGCGCTGGCTGTGGGCAATGTGATTCGTGCACGGGGCGAGGTGAAGGGCGGCTTTTTGGGCTTCACCATGATGCACCCGAGTTTCAAAACGGCTGGTGGTGATTTAGCGACTGCGTTGACGCCGGTTTACCCGACCGTGGCGGGGTTGCCGCAGGGGTATTTACGCAAAGTCGTGCTGGGCGGGCTGGCACGGGCGGATTTGAGTGAAACCATGCCTGCAGAGCTCGTTGCTATTATTTTTGATGGTAAATCGAGTGCTCAAATTGGCGTTCAGCCGGCGTATTTGCTGCCTGAGGCGCTATCATTTTTGCATCATCCGACGCCTGATGTGTCGATGTTGGAACTGGAAGACCGCACCCATCCGGCGTGGCAGCGACTGAAAATTGAAGAGTTACTGGCGCAGCAAATCTCGCAGTTGCAGGCGAAACGGGAGCGGGCTGCGCTTAGAGCACCGGTGTTGGCATCTCAAGGTAAAAATTCACTTTATGAGAAATTGCTAGGGATTATTCCTTTCAAGCTAACCTCCGCACAAGAGCGCGTCTGCGGCGAAATCACCCTCGATTTAGCTCGTAATATCCCCATGCACAGACTGCTACAGGGCGATGTTGGCTCTGGTAAAACCGTGGTCGCCGCCTTGGCCGCTGCCAAATGTATTGACGCTGGCTGGCAGTGTGCGCTGATGGCACCAACTGAGATTTTGGCGGAACAGCACTTTCGTAAGTTGCTCAGCTGGCTAGAGCCGCTAGGCATCACCACCGCATGGCTGACTGGTAGCCAGAAAACCAAAGAACGGCGCGAGGCGCTGGCGTTGATTGCCAGTGGTGAGGCGGCGCTGGTGGTGGGTACCCACGCGGTGATTCAGGAGAAGGTGCAGTTCAAGAATCTGGCGCTGGCGATCATTGACGAGCAACACCGTTTTGGTGTGGCGCAACGCTTGGCGCTACGGTCCAAAATGGTGGCAGATGCAAATCTAGAACCTCATTTGTTGATGATGACTGCCACCCCCATCCCACGCACATTAGCGATGAGTTATTACGCCGATTTGGATGTTTCTACCATCGACGAGTTGCCCCCGGGCCGTACCCCCATCGTCACCAAAGTGGTGAACGACGCCCGCCGCGACGAGGTGATTGAACGCATCCGCAGCCAGCTGGCCGAGGGGCGACAAATCTACTGGGTTTGCCCCTTGATTGAGGAAAGTGAAGCGTTGGATTTGACCAACGCCACAGAAACGCACGAACAGCTTTGCGCCGCTTTGGGCGATGTACAACTCAAAGACGGTCAACCCATCATGGTCGGCCTGCTACATTCGCGGATGCCGGTGGCGGAGAAAAAAGCGGTGATGTCGCTGTTCACCGCCGGTCACATGCAGGTTTTGGTCAGCACCACGGTGATTGAGGTTGGCGTCGATGTGCCTAATGCTAGTTTGATGGTGATTGAGCATGCCGAGCGCTTTGGGCTGTCTCAATTGCACCAGCTACGTGGGCGAGTTGGGCGCGGCGCGGCGGCATCGGTGTGTGTGTTGCTGTATTCGACAGGAGATGCCACACGCTTGGGTGAAACTGCGCGAGCGCGGCTTAAAGCGATGGTCGAGACCAACGATGGGTTCGAGATAGCGCGGCGGGATTTGGAAATTCGTGGCCCTGGTGAGTTTTTAGGTGCGCGGCAATCAGGCGCGGCACTTCTGCGTTTTGCTGACTTAGCGACAGATGTTGAATTGCTAGAAGGAGCGCGGCAACTCGCACCTATCATGCTCGATAAATACCCTGAACTGGCGCAAAAGCATGTGCACCGCTGGCTGGGTGAAAAGGCGGAGTATTTGAAGGCTTGAAACCAAACCTTAAATATACAAAGCATAGTTCACTAGGTAAACTACAGCAATTGCCATTAGTCATCACTCTCTGTACCCCACTCTTTTAGACCATTCATGCTCGATATTCTGGCCATCACAGGCCCCATCTACATCACCATCCTTATCGGGTATTTGACAACGCGGCAAGGCATCTTTGCTAAACCCGATATGCGGGTGTTTGGCAAATACGTGTTCAATTTGGCGCTGCCTGCCATGTTGTTTAATGCCGTTTCGCAGCGAAAAATCGGTGAAATTTTCAATGGCAATTACGTGCTGGTGTATTTGCTCGGCTCATTGCTGACATTGTTGTTGGGTTGGCTGTGGTGCAGGCGCTTTGCGAAGATGGATAGTCTTAACAGCACGTTTTATGTCATGGGCATGACCTGTTCAAACAGTGGATTTGTTGGCTTCCCGATTCTGGTGCTCATCATGGCACCTGTAGCTGGCGTGGCTTTGGCGATGAACATGATTGTAGAAAACTTCGTCATCATTCCGTTTTTATTGGCACTAGCGGATCGCAGTCAAAAAAAATCAGCATCATGGTTGCATGCGGTAGTCGATTCTTTGAAGAAGCTCGTCGCAAATCCGTTAGTGATTGGCCTGGTGCTAGGTAGCTTGTTTTCACTCAGTGAATGGCAGATGCCAGCAGCCATTTCACGTGTGATTAATTTGTTTGCAATGTCCAGCAGTGCTTTGTCGTTGTTTGTGATTGGTGGCACTTTGGTTGGATTGCCGCTCAAGGGTTTGAGTCGACGCGTTTTACCCATCACGGTTGGCAAGCTGCTGGTTCATCCCTTGGCGATGTTTGTCGTCATGGCTTTGTTGACATGGTTTGGCTTACCGCAATTAGATGCGTCAGTACGAGCGGCAGCTTTGCTCATGGCCGCCATGCCGATGATGGGGACGTATATCGTCTTGGCACAGCTCTACGGAAAAGAAGACATCAGCGCTGCGGCGTTGTTGATAACGACAGCCACTTCGTTTTTCACGCTCAGCGCTTTGCTTTGGCTACTTAAACCTACATTGATATGACCTATCCAACCTACAATTTTTCTGCCGCTCATGCTACTTTACAGCACCATGTTGATAGCTCTTTGTTGCCGGGCGTGTCAACTGCCATCATCAAAGACGGGAAGTTGATCGACAGCTTTTGTACAGGATTTGCAGACATTGAGCGTGGTGAAGCCATGCGCCCAGACCACATTCATCGTGCCTATTCTTGCACCAAGTTGATGACCAGTGTGCTGGTGATACTGCTGATTGATCAAGGGTATTTTGCGTTAGATGATGCGGTTAAACAATGGCTGCCAGCTTTTGGTAAGTTGCGGGTTTTGAGAGAAGGTGCGACGCGTTTAGACGACACGGTGCCGCTGGAAACCGATATCACCATTCGTCATTTGCTCAGCCATCAAGCAGGTTTTAGCCACGGCGTGTTTGACCAAGGCACCTTGATTTACAGCGCCTATGCAGATGCTGGCGTGCGCAAGCCGGACAGCACGCTGGCGCAACTGATGGATCAAATGGCTACATTACCGTTGATTTACCAGCCCGGTACCAACTGGCAATATTCGATGGCAACTGATGTGGTAGGGCGTTTGGTTGAAATTGTCACGGGGCAAACCATGGCAGAGGCATTCAAAACGCGCTTGTTTGAGCCTTTGGGTATGGTTGATACCGCCTACTTGCTACGCGAAGATCAAATCCCTCGGTTGGCAACGCTGTACGCCGGCCATCCCATGAACGCGACCAAGCCTGGTCTGCATAAACTGGAAAATATCCCGTGGCCTGATGCTTTTATCAAACCAGTCCCGCGCCAAGCGGCAAGTAGCGGTTTGGTGACGACGCAGGCCGACTTGCTGGCATTGCTATCGCAGCTTTTACCTGGGCATGGCAAACTGCTCAAACCAGAGACGCTGGCAGAGCTGTTCCGCGACCAACTGCCCGCTAATCGCAGTTTGCAGTTTGCCCAAAGTGGCCAGATGCTTATCCCTGATGGACCCGTGCCAAGCTTGGGTTTCAGCTTGTGTGGCGCGATGACGCGTTCAAGCTCAGACTTTCAGCCCAATACACCAGTAGGCGAGGTGCAATGGGGCGGCTTGGCGGGCCCGCATTGGTGGATTTCACCTGCTATAGGAGCGGCAGGTGTGCTGATGACGCAGCGTTTTATGGGCTTTTGGAACCCGTTTTGGTTTGAATACAAGCAGCATATGCATGCAGCTTTACAAAATCCATAATGAGCAGATTAGGCCACACCCGCGACAAAATGTACAAAGCTGTAGCTCGCCAATTGCACGGCATTGTTCCTTGCTGGGTCTGCGGCGAGCATGTGTTACCCGAAGCCGCCACGCTAGAGCACATTAATCCACTTAGTGAAGGCGGAAGCAGCCATATTGAAAACTTGGCAATTAGTCACGAAGTGTGCAATAACCAACGACATGCCATAGGTGTTGTGCCAGTATCAGCGGAGTTGGTGGGCAGATTGAAGCGTAAAAAATAGCTTCAAATCGAAATAAATAGCTATAAATTTTATAGCTATTGAGGCAATAAATACGCCGGCTATTGGTCTAAATCTATCATAAAATTTGTAAATAAATTTTGCGGCACTTCATAGTCTGCAATCACCCAAGCGCGGTCCGAACTTGGCGCATAAGTTTCTAGTCGTTTGATCAAAAAATTGATGGACGCTTTGTCTAAAGCCGAAAACGGCTCATCAAGCAATGTCAAGGCGGCTCCGCTGGCAAAGGCTGCTGCTAACCAAACTTTGCGTTTTGAGCCTGCTGAGAGCATGTATATTGCCTTTGAAACATGGTCATTCAAGCTCAAGCCATCAATCAATTCAAGCAAAACAGCATCGTTGAAGTTAGGGTAAAAACTGCGCTGCAAGTCAAAGTAATCGTTGGGTGAGATTTGGTCATGTGCGCTGGTGCGTGGATCAACCCAGAAAACATGCTGTTTGTATGACGCCAGACTGTCTCCTTGGCTGATACCGCAAACAGTCATGCTGCCAGCTTGGGGTAATAAATCACCGGCAAAGAGCTTTAAAAGCGTTGATTTCCCAGTGCTTTCATTTCCTACGATGTAAGTGATGCCTGTAGGGATGGTGGCAGAGAAATGGCTCAAAACTTCTTGCTGAGGAAACGCAAACGTCAAATCACTCGCTTGCAAAATAGCGACTGACATGTTTAAAAATGCGGTGGCAGATCGTCGCGCAAGTTGCGTGCAGCACCTAAGCCGCCGTCAGTGCTGGACAGCCGCAACTCAGTGATCGTTTTGATCAGCAAGTCAATTTGTTCCTGCTGTCGTACGATCACTTTGTCGAGCTGGTCAATCAAGTCTTCCGTGTAGCTGGCTTTGATTTCCAGCTCGGTAACTCTATTGCTAAGGAGGCTATCGTTTAGGCGCTGATCTAAACCCAAAGTACGGCACCCTTGCTTGAATACCATTTGTCGACATCGGGCTCCACCAAGGCCTCAATTTTGTTGCGTTTGATTTTCATAGTTGGCGTCAAGCAGCCATTTTCAATCGACCAAGGTTCTTTGGCGATGACCAACATTTTCATCTGCTCATAATCGGCCAAACCTTTGTTGGTTTCTTTGAGTAATGCTGTCATTTGCTCTGTTACTTCCGCTTTGAAAGCCGGGTCGCTCAATTTAGGTCGGACAGCTTCAGCCAAAACGACCAAAGCGTACGACGCTGATTGACCCACGCCAGAAACCATGCTTGATTCGACCATCGGGTGTGCATTCAGCGTGTTTTCAATCGGTGCAGGAGCAACATATTTGCCTTTACCTGTTTTGAACAACTCTTTCAAACGGCCCGTGATTTTGAGTTGTCCATCAGGTCGACGCTCACCTTGGTCGCCTGTGCAGAAAAAGCCATCGGCAGTGAAAACTTCAGCATCCAAATCTGGCCGTTTGTAATAACCCACCATTTGACCAGGTGATTTGATGAGAATTTCACCTTGCTCGCTGATGCGTACTTCCACGCCATCGTAAGGCACACCGACATAGCCGATTTCGTTTTGAGTTTCTGTCATGGTGTGCGAGTACGCAAAATCTTCAGACATGGCGTATCCCTCAACCAAGTTGAGTCCCAAACGACGGTACCAGTGAATCAAGGCTGGTGGTAAGGGGGCAGAACCGCTGCCTGCCAATTTGACTTGATCTAATCCAAGTCCAGTCAAAACTTTCTTTGCAATGATCTTGTTGAGTATTGGAATCGAGAGCAGCAAGTTGAGTTTGGCTGGTGGCATTTTCGCCGACACACCTTGTTGAAACTTCAACCACAAACGCGGTACTGAGATAAACAGCGTTGGTTTGGCGCGATTCAAATCTTTGACAAACGTATCAAGCGTTTCCGCAAAGAAGATGTGGCATTTGCCGTTTAAAAATGAGAAAGATTCCACAAAAGCGCGCTCAAACACATGCGCTAATGGCAAATACGACAACATGCGGTTCGTAGAGTCTTTGCCTAGTGTCTCCGCCATCCTCGCGTCAATGCCGCGCGTCGCAGCTGTAATACGCTCAAAACTGTGCATCACGCCCTTGGGCTGTCCTGTCGAGCCTGATGTGTAAATAATCATCGCCAAATCTGTAGGTTGGCGTGAAATTTTTCCTGCAAGCGGTGTGGTGCGTGAGACGATGGCATCCCATGTTTCGTAGTTTGTCTTGGGCGCAAGAGGGAATGCAATGCGCGGCATGCTAGCGGGCACACCTGGTTCTTGTTTGTCCCATGTGTCTAATTTGCCGACAAAAAGTAAACTTGCGCCACTGTGTTCAAGCACGTACTTCACCGTGTCAGCACCTTCGGTCGGAAAAATGGCAACGGTTGTGTAACCAGCCATCCAAATGGCTAGCTCAGACATGAAGAAGTGGGCGCAGTTCTTGGACAAAATAGCAATGCGCGCACCTGGTTCTAAGTTCAAGCTTTTAAGATGGGCCGCCATACGTCTGGCTTGGTCCAGCGTTTGCCCCCATGTGTAATCAATGACTTGATCGTTGCCAATAGGCTGGGTTAAATAAACCTCATTGGAGCGGGCAGACTCATGGTTGTAAACGTAGTCAAGTAGCAAGGGTTGCGTCGATTCAGAAGCCATGTCTCGTCCTTATAGTGCTTTAAGTAAGGTGATAATTATAAAGATTGCAAGGTTAATGCAAGCTTCTGGAGGTGTCAAACTAGATGCGTACAGCGTAAACCCTAGTGCGGTACAACTATTGATCTATTTTGATAGCAATCAGCCAAGTAAAATATGACTATGTGCCAACTTCTTGGAATGAACAGTCATTTGCCTGCTAGCTTAACTTTAAGCTTTACGGGGTTTTCGCAGCGTGGCGGCTCTACTGACCATCACGCAGACGGCTGGGGCATTGCTTTTTTTGAGGGCGAAGGCGCAACACCTGGCAAAGGCGTGCGTTGTTTTGTAGACAAAGAAAGTGCCTCAACTTCCATGATGGCGAACTTGCTGCGCACCTATCCCATCAAGAGCCACAATGTTGTAGCACATGTGCGCAAAGCAACGGTGGGCGAGGTGTCGCTAGAGAATTGCCATCCGTTCGTACGCGAGCTGTGGGGGCGCAATTGGGTGTTTGCGCACAATGGTGATTTAAAAAATTACGCACCTTTGCTGCATGGTGGTTTTAAGCCAGTTGGCAATACTGATAGTGAGTTGGCATTTTGCTGGCTAATGCAAGAACTTGCTAAATCACATGCATCAGCCCCAAGCGTTGAGGAGCTAACCTTGACACTGCGCGAGCTGACACCCAAAATCGCTGCATTCGGCACGTTTAACTATATTCTCAGCAATGGCCAAGCACTTTGGGCGCATGCCAGCACAAAGTTGTGTTACTTGCAACGCGCCTATCCGTTTTGCGAAGTGCAATTGAAAGACGAAGATGTGCGTGTGAATTTGGCAGAGCTGAACGGGCCAGACGATAAATTGGTGATTGTTGTTACAGAGCCGTTAACGACCAACGAAAACTGGATTTCTTTTGCGCCAGGCGAATTGCGCGTATTTGAAGGTGGTTCGCCTTTAATTTAAGCACTCAGAAAGAAGCCATGACACTCACTGAACTTAAATATATCGTTGCCGTTGCTCGTGAAAAGCATTTTGGCAAAGCGGCAGAGGCTTGCCATGTATCCCAGCCTACTCTGAGTTTGGCGATTAAGAAGCTTGAAGAAGAGCTTGATTTAAAGCTCTTCGAGCGTAGCGCTAGCGAAGTTGCAGTCACCCCCCTTGGAAATGAGGTGGTGTTACAAGCGCAAAGCGTGTTGGAGCAAGCTGCCAATATCAAAGAAATTGCTAAACGCGGTAAAGACCCCTTAGCTGGTGCGCTGAAGCTGGGTGTGATTTACACAATTGGTCCGTACTTGTTGCCAGACTTGGTAAGAAACGTCATCGCCAAAACGCCACAAATGCCGTTGATGTTGCAAGAGAACTTTACGGTCAAACTGCTTGAATTGCTACGCACGGGTGAGCTGGACTGTGCGATTTTGGCAGAGCCCTTTCCGGATACCAATTTGGCAGTCGCGCCTTTGTACGATGAGCCTTTTTTAGCCGCCATGCCGGTAGATCACCCGTTCACAAGGCAGGGTTCGGTGACGGTTGATCAGCTCAAGGCAGAAACCATGCTTTTGCTTGGCACAGGTCATTGCTTTCGCGACCACGTCTTAGAAGTTTGTCCAGAATTTGCTCGCTTTTCGAGCGATAACTCTGGCAACAGCATGGGTATACGAAAGAGTTTTGAAGGCTCGTCTTTGGAAACCATCAAGCACATGGTAGCCGCTGGCATGGGCGTTACTTTGGTGCCGCGTCTGAGCGTGCCTGCAAGTGCGATCGCTGAAAATTTAGCTAAAAAGCCTAAAACCAAATCACAGGCTGAGGATGCTTTGGTCGTCTATCGCCCCATCACAGACGACAAACGCGCTCTACCACCTATGCGCCGTGTCGTACTGGTTTGGCGGAAAAGCTTCACACGTTACGAAGCCATTGCCGCATTGCGCAACGCTATCTACGCTTGCGAGTTGCCTGGTGTGACGCGTTTGTCGTAGGGGCAACGTCATGAAAAATAAAATAGAGCTGTATTTAGATTTAATTCGTTGGAATCGACCTGCAGGTTGGCTTTTGTTGCTTTGGCCCACGCTGAGCGCCTTGTGGATCGCTTCAAATGGTTTCCCCGGCTGGCATTTACTCGTTGTATTTGTACTCGGCACGATTTTGATGCGTAGCGCGGGCTGCTGTTTGAATGACGTGGCGGATCGCGACTTTGACAAACACGTCAAGCGGACCGCCAACCGTCCCGTTACCAGCGGCGCTTTGTCCAGCAAAGAAGCGCTGGTACTGGGCGCTGTGTTGGCATTGCTGGCTTTTGGTTTGGTGCTGACAACTAACAGAGCGACGATATTGCTATCTTTTGCAGCACTGGCAGTTGCCGTCATTTACCCCTATGCCAAGCGATTTTTTGCTATGCCGCAAGCTGTTTTGGGCATTGCATTCAGCTTTGGCATACCTATGGCGTTTTGCGCGGTTCAAGGCTCAGTGCCAACATTAGCTTGGATTTTGCTATTCGGAAATCTATTTTGGGTGCTCGCTTATGACACCGAATACGCCATGGTTGACCGTGACGATGATTTAAAAATCGGCATGAAAACATCTGCTATCACCATGGGGCGCTATGATGTCACTATCGTTGCAGCATGCTATATTTTTTACCTGATAATTTGGTCTGTAGCCAGCAATTTTGTTAATTATTCAGCTATATATTTCATAGCATTGTTCTTAGCTATTTTGCAAGTAATCTGGCATATTTGGCTGATTCGGAACCGTGAGAGAGAAGCTTGTTTCAAAGCTTTTCGACTCAACCATTGGCTGGGCTTCACGGTTTTTGTGGGAATTGCTTTGAGCTTGACTGTCAAACAGTAGCATTGAGCAGAAGCATCAAACGTTAACTGCAATCAAAACGGTAACGTCGTTATTTACCGAACTCATCGCCTAACTCTTTAGCGCGTAATTCTGCAGCTTGCATGGCTTTGATGAAGTGCGGTTTGATAGCGTCACCTTCCATCGACATTAACGCCGCATAAGTCGTTCCACCTTTTGACGTGACACGCTGGCGCAGCGTTTCTAGTGGTTCATCAGAGCGGTGCGCGAGTTCAGATGCGCCGCTGAAGGTGCTAATAGCTAGTCGACGGCCTTGTTCAGCACTCAATCCCATCTTGACGGCCGCTTCCGTCATGGCTTCTAAAAAATAGAAAACATAGGCTGGGCCTGAACCTGAAATGGCGGTTACAGCGTCTAAGTGCGATTCTTCATTTAGCCATAAAAACTCACCCATGCTGGCAACCACGCGTTCTACCCAAGCTTTTCCAGCTTGCGTTACGGCAGGGCGCGCATACAACGCTGTCATGCCTTTGCCAATCAAGGCCGGCGTGTTTGGCATGGAGCGAACAACATTGTCCGTTCTTAACCAAGCTGCAATACTGCTGCTTCGAATGCCAGCTGCTACGCTGAAATGCAACGCTGTTGGTGCAAAGTTACAAGTTTGCTGTGAAGCTTCTTTGAAGACTTGCGGCTTCACTGCCCAGATGATCAAACCCGCAGTTACTAGCAAACTTGATGGTTCAGTCATCGCTTGTATGCCGAAATCTTGAAGTAATTTGTCGCGTGTCGGCCCATATGGCTCGACTACCAAAATATTATTGGGCAACATGCCTTGTTTGATCAAGCCACCAATCATGGCGCTGGCCATGTTGCCGCCGCCTAGAAATGCAATCTTTTTGTCGTTCACAGGAAAACTTTCATATTGTCTAAAAATGCTATTTTGCAGTAGCTTGGCGCACCGCATGTTCCCACTGCGCCATTAATTCAGCGGCTCGGTCACGTGACATGGTTGGCAAAAACCGCCGTTCACAGTGCCACAATTTAGAAATACTCTCCAAATCTGAATAAACACCTACTGCTAAACCTGCTAAATAGGTGGCACCTAGCGCTGTGGTTTCAGTCACAGCAGGACGTAAAACGGGTATGCCGAGCAAATCGGCTTGAAACTGCATCAGCATGTCGTTGGTGCAAGCCCCACCGTCCACACGAAGCTCGCTCACGGGCGCGGATCCAGCGGCGACTGCATCTCGGCTCATGGCTAGTAACAACGCAGCACTTTGAAAAGCAATGCTCTCAAGTGCTGCGCGGGCAATGTGCGCTATGGTGCTGCCGCGTGTCAAGCCGGTAATCGTGCCGCGGGCATTCGCATCCCAGTATGGTGCGCCTAGTCCCGTGAACGCCGGCACCATCATCACGCCGCCAGAGTCAGGCACGCTTTGCGCCAAAGTTTGAATCTCGCCACTGCTTTGGATGGCATGCAGGCCATCGCGCAGCCATTGAACGACAGCGCCTCCAATAAATACACTACCTTCAATCGCAAACTGGGTTTTTTGAGATGTTTGTGCTGCGCTGGTTGTGATTAAGCCATTGGTCGATGTTTGAAAAGTATCGCCCGTATGCATCAACATGAAACAACCTGTGCCATAGGTGTTTTTTGCCATGCCGCTTTTGAAACAGGCTTGGCCAAATAGGGCACTTTGTTGGTCACCAGCGACACCACCAATAGGAATACTGGCGCCCAAAATATCCGTACTGACATGACCAAAAACACTACTGGATGGTTGAATTGCTGGCAGCAACTCAGCAGGAATATCTAGTGTCTTCAGAAGCTCAGCATCCCACTGGTTCGTACGAATATTGAACAACATGGTGCGTGATGCATTGCTCACATCCGTCGCATGCACAGTGCCTTGGGTCAATTGCCAAATCAGCCAGCTGTCAATCGTGCCAAAAGCTAACTCACCACGTTTGGCTTGCTCACGTGCGTTGGGTACCTTGTCCAAAAGCCACTTTAATTTGGTGCCTGAGAAGTAGGCATCAATCAGCAAACCTGTTTTTTGCTGAATGGTTTGTGCCAAGCCTTGTTCGCGCAACTGCGAGCAGATGGGTTCAGAGCGGCGGTCTTGCCAAACAATGGCGTTATGAATGGGTAAGCCTGTTTTACGGTTCCAAACGACCGTGGTTTCGCGTTGGTTGG
Organism: Polaromonas sp.; assembly: GCA_013298945.1. Taxonomy (GTDB): domain Bacteria; phylum Pseudomonadota; class Gammaproteobacteria; order Burkholderiales; family Burkholderiaceae_C; genus Aalborgiella. The sequence goes on along the minus strand of JAAFJR010000006.1, from coordinate 84,904 downwards.
TAATGCCGACGGCTGCAATATCGCGTGCAGACAAGCCCGCTTTGGCTAATGCTTCACGCGCTGTCGCGAGCTGATCGCGCCATATTTGCGTGGCATCGTGTTCAACCCAGCCTGGCTGTGGGAAGATTTGAGGCAACTCACGTTGAGCCATTGAGACGATTCGCCCCGAGTCATCAAACACAATGCAGCGCGAGCTAGAGGTGCCTTGGTCAAGTGCGAGTAAATAAGCCATGATGCAGCATAATAATCGAACTCAATCACTTTATGAATGCGCCAATCAGAATGCCACTCGCCGCTGAGCGTTTGCAGCTTTTAAAACAGCTGGCAGAAACAAAAAAATACGATGTTGCCATCATAGGCGGCGGCGCGACAGGTCTAGGCATTGCTTTAGATGCCGCACTGCGCGGTTTCAAAGTGGTTTTGTTGGAATCACATGACTTTGCCAAAGGAACGTCATCACGCGCCACCAAGCTGGTGCATGGTGGCGTGAGGTATTTGGCGCAGGGTAATATTGCATTGGTTCGCGAGGCGCTGCATGAGCGCACAACCCTTCTTCACAACGCGCCACATATCGCCCAAGCTGTGCCGTTTGTGATGCCGTCCTATAAGCTGTGGGAGGCGCCTTTTTATGGCGTAGGCCTAAAAATGTACGACGCCTTAGCCGGTAAAGCAGGCTTGGGTGATACTTCTTTTTTAAATGCACAGCAAACACTGCAATGCTTACCTGCACTGCACAAAGCGAGTTTAAAAGGTGGCGTGAAATACTGGGATGGCCAGTTTGACGATGCGCGCTTGGCAATTGCTCTGGCACGCAGCGCCGCGAAAGAAGGCGCATTGTTGGTGAACTACTGCAAAGCGACCGAGCTGATTCATGAGGGCGGCAAACTCGTTGGGTTGAAGTGCGAAGATCAAGAGACTGGCAAAAAATACAACATTGCTGCGTTATGCGTCATCAATGCCACAGGTGTTTGGGTCGATGAAATTCGGCGCCAAGACGGCGAGTCAGTGAAGAACATCGTTGCACCTAGCCAAGGCGTGCACGTGGTGGTTGACCGTAAATTCATGCCAACAGATCACGCCATGCTAATTCCCAAAACAGCCGATGGTCGCGTACTTTTTGCCGTGCCGTGGTTGGGTAAAACAATTTTAGGCACAACCGACACGCCACGTGATGATTTGGCCCGTGAGCCAGAGCCTTTCAAAGAAGAGCTTGCATTTATTTTGAATGAATCTGCCAATTATTTGAGCAAAGCGCCTACGCGTACTGACATTAAATCGATTTGGGTAGGGCTGCGACCACTCGTTAAAACGTCAAATGATGATGGTGAAAACACCAAAAAACTCAGTCGTGAACATACTATCTTGGTCAGTAAAAGTGGCTTGGTCACTGTTACCGGCGGGAAATGGACAACCTACCGAGCGATGGCGGAAGATGTGTTGGAGCAGTGCTTTGAATCTTATTTACTGAAGCCGCGTCCAGCTGGCGTGACGGTTGATTTCCCTCTCGTAGGTGCACAGCAAGCCACTAAAAAGCCTAGAAAATTTCACAGCATCGGTGAAACGCAAGGCTTGCATTCGTATGGTGATGAGGCTGCATTTGTAGAAAACTTGCCCGGTGCTGAGCATGATTTGATGCCAGGCTTGACCGAGGCCATGGTTCGCTTTGCCGCCAGATACGAATATGCCCGCACGGTGGAAGATATGCTGGCAAGACGTTCACGCTTGCTGTTTTTAGATGCTGCGTTGGCCGGCAAGCTGGGTGCAATAGTGGCAAAAATTTTGCAAGAAGAAACGGGGCATGACCCGCAACTTGCCGCTTTTTTAGATTTGGCCAAGCAATACCAGCGCCTGCCTTAAAAATTGTGGGTTAAAGGCTTAGGACTCAAGTCGCTAAACTGGCATCCAACGCTTTTTTCGCAAATTCTGCCCGCAACGCTTTGAGCTTTTCACGTGGGTCTTCTTTGACAGTCGTTTTGTCCAGTCCCATCTCCGCAATGAAGCGGCTGGGCTGTGCGCTAATCATCTCGCGCCCTTTCTTGCGTCGTTTGGTCCAGCTAACTGCCAAGCTACGTTGGGCACGGGTGATGCCCACGTACATCAAGCGGCGTTCTTCCTGCAGGCGGGTGGCGATGTCATCATTGGCGGATTCATGCTCTATGGTCGAGCCGCCTAAGCCTCCCGCTGATGTCGCACCTTTGTTTTTGTCGTCTAGTTTGAACGGCAGCATACCTTCGGTCACACCTACCAACATCACGTGTGGCCACTCCAAGCCTTTGGCGGCGTGCAGGGTTGATAGGGTCACCACGTTTTGGTCTTTCTCCCGCTCGCTGATGGTGGAGAGCAAGGCAATGGTTTGCGCCATTTCGAGCAGGCTTTTCTTCTCGCTTTCAAGGCTCACACCCGCCGTGTCGTCAATCTCACCGCCACATCGTTTAGACATCCAATCGCAAAAATCCAGCACATTTGTCCAGCGTGCAGCGGCGAGGGTTTCTGAGTCTTCACCATCGTACAAATGCTTTTCGTAATCAATTTCTTTGAGCCAATCTTTTAAAAACCGCGCACAATCTTCTACGCCGCTGGTTTGGCTGGCGCGGTATTCCAAATCATTGATGTAGCGGCCAAACTCATGCAAGCTGCCGACAGCGCGGGTGCTGACCACGGCGTTGAGTGACGATAAAAACAAGGCTTCAAACAAACTCACTTTGTAGCTGCTGGCAAAACTGCCAAGCGACTGTAGTGTTTGGTGGCCAATACCGCGTTTGGGTGTGGTGATGGCACGCATGAAAGCGGGGTCATCATCGTTGTTCACCCACAACCTGAACCAAGCGCACAAATCTTTGATTTCGGCACGGTCAAAAAAGCTTTGCCCGCCTGAGACTTTGTAAGGAATATTTGCCTTGCGCAGGGCCTTTTCAAACGTTTTTGCCTGATGATTTGCCCGATACAAAATCGCAAAATCTTTCAACTCTTTATATTGGGTTTGCGGTGCTGCACCCGCTGTACTCGTTGCAACGACCTCCATGCCCGAGCGAAGCGATTGAATCCGCGCCACCGCACGTTCAGCTTCATGCTCCTCGGTATCTGCATCCACCACGCGCACGGGCTCGCCTTCACCCAAGTCGCTCCACAGGTTTTTAGGGAAGAGCTTAGGATTCGGCCCAATCACATTGTTGGCTGCCCGCAAAATCGCACTTGTGGATCGGTAGTTCTGCTCTAAGGTGATGACTTTCAGCGTTGGAAAATCCACCGGCAGTTTTCGTAAATTGTCCAGCGTCGCGCCACGCCAGCCGTAGATGGATTGGTCATCGTCTCCCACCGCCGTGAATCGGGCTTTGTCACCCACCAAATATTTCAGCACTTCGTACTGCGTGGCATTGGTGTCTTGGTACTCGTCTACCAGCACATGCCCCATTTGCGCTTGCCATTTCTGCCTGACGTGCTCATGATTTTGTAGCAATTTAAGCGGTAAACCAATCAAATCGTCAAAGTCCACCGCCTGAAACGCCGTCAGCCGCTCCTCATAACTCGCCATCACTTTGGCGATGATGCGTTCGTTGTCATCCTTGGCTTGCAGCAGCGCCATTTCAGCATTCAGTCCCGCGCTTTTCCAGCTGCTGATCACCCATTGCCACGACCGCGCCGTCGCCACATCCACCGATCCGCCCGCGTCTTTCAAAATGCTGGTGATGTCGTCGGTGTCCAAAATCGAAAATTGCGGTTTCAGTCCCAGCACCGCGCCATCTTGCCGCAACATGCGCACGCCCAGCGCGTGAAAGGTGCAAATCACCACGTCTTTCGCCGCCTTGCCAATCAGCTGCCGCGCCCGTTCGCGCATCTCAGCCGCAGCTTTGTTGGTAAAGGTGATAGCGGCAATATTCTTGCCCGCCATCCCGCTTTGAATCAGCCGCCCAATCTTGTGCGTAATCACCCGCGTCTTCCCCGACCCCGCCCCCGCCAGTACCAAACACGGCCCATGCATGTAGTTCACCGCTTCTTGCTGCGCGAGGTTAAGTCCGTGGGATTGGGGGGATGACATGAGGGAGAAAGCGAGAAGAATAATGACGCGCAATCATAACGGCTTGCAGCGTTGGTTTATAAGATTTGAAAGACCAAGAGCAGATGTCTTGCTCGCTGTTGTATTATGGTAAAACACAAAATATGTTAGGGAAAATGTCTACCAAACCTCCTGTTGACGACTTTGGCCGTTTTTGGAAGCAGACCCGGCTTCCGGTTATATTCCAGCGTCAACGCCCCGCTCCTTTGCTGATTCGTCTTCCTTACGCGCAAGACAATAAAGTTTGGCTTCGAAATGGCGAGAAAAACAAACCGACTTGGGATAGCGAGAACGGAGCCTGGGAAATTCCGCAAGCTTGGTTTGAGCGAGCCATTCGCTTGGCTTTTAACCGATACAGCGCCTGTTATGTCATTCAGCTCTACCGAGAAAAAGAGGTTTGTGCTGCTGCGTGTTGGAATGCAGTTGGCGCTGACTGCGAATGTTCCTGTATGGGCGCAAATCACAGTTCAGGTCGTCCCATCGGACGCTGGTATGAAGTCGACGACACCTTCGCAGTTATGTGGGGAATACAACGCTATTCAGTTCGTTTATTAAAAAGGCTGTCAATATCCTGACCCATAAGCCTCCAGTCCCATAGCCACCACCGTCGCCACATCCTGCCCGACGGAATCCTTAAACTCAGCCTCCGCCTGCCCCACAGCCCGCTCAAACGCTGCCAACCAATCCAAGCCCGTCGCCGTAAACATCACCCGCCGCGCTCGTTTGTCAACGCCGTCTAACGACCGCGTCACCAGCCCCCACGCCTCGCACTGCGTCACCAAATCGCCCATCGCCTGCTTGGTCACACCGGCGCTTTGCGCTAAATCTGACAATCGCGCGCCTTCCAGCGGCAAATGCCGCGTGATGTGGACATGCGCCGCCGTCACCTGCCCACGCGCCGCGAGGTTAGACAGCGCCAGTGGCACATCCATGTTGTGCGCCATCAGGGTCAGCACCCGCTCGTCAAACCGGCGTAGCGCATGGCCGAGTAGTCGCCCCAAATGCGTTTGCCGCCAGCCAAGATTCGATGCTGCGAATGTGTTCTTTTTAACCATCTTTGCATCATAAATCAGCGATGCAAATTTAGTCAATTAAACTGACTAAAAATAACAAATTAAAAATATACAAATCCAAAAGTTTGCGATAAACTACTGTTCAAGCATCCAGTTTTAAACCGCATAGTGCTGGAAATTTTAGCAAGTTAATTTATTTAAGTAATTGATTTTAAAAGGAAAAATACCATGGACATGGCTGTAAAACCTAACCCTGCAACATCTGCACAAAACGCTGCCGCCAGCGCTGAAAAAGCCAAGGCGCTGCAAGCTGCACTCGCGCAAATCGAGAAACAATTCGGCAAAGGCACCATCATGCGCTTGGGTGAGGGCGAGGTGATTGAGGACATTCAGGTCGTCTCCACGGGTTCTTTGGGGCTGGATATCGCCCTCGGCGTGGGCGGCTTACCACGCGGCCGCGTGATTGAAATTTACGGCCCTGAGTCATCAGGCAAAACCACCTTGACCCTGCAAGTCATCGCCGAAATGCAAAAACTGGGCGGCACTTGCGCTTTTGTGGACGCTGAGCACGCTTTGGACACCCAATACGCGCAAAACTTGGGCGTGAACCTGCAAGACATGCTGATCAGCCAGCCCGACACCGGCGAGCAAGCGCTGGAAATTGTGGACAGCTTGGTGCGCTCTGGCGCGGTGGATTTGATCGTGGTGGACTCTGTGGCCGCGCTGACGCCCAAAGCCGAGCTGGAAGGCGAAATGGGCGACAGCTTGCCCGGTTTGCAAGCCCGTTTGATGAGCCAAGCGCTGCGCAAGCTGACCGCGCACATCAAAAAGGCCAATTGCATGGTCATTTTCATCAACCAAATCCGCATGAAGATCGGCGTCATGTTTGGCAGCCCAGAGACGACGACGGGTGGCAACGCGCTGAAGTTTTACGCCTCTGTGCGCTTAGATATTCGCCGCACTGGCACGATTAAGAAGGGCGAAGACGCGATTGGCAACGAAACCCGCGTCAAGGTGGTGAAAAACAAGGTCTCGCCCCCCTTCAAAACGGCGGAATTCGATATTTTGTTTGGCGCAGGTATCAGCCGCCTGGGTGAGGTGATTGATTTGGGCGTCACCGCTGGTGTGGTTGAAAAATCAGGCGCTTGGTATGCGTTTAACGGTGAAAAAATCGGCCAAGGCCGCGACAATTCACGTGAATTTTTGAAAGAAAACCCAGATTTGGCGATTGAAATCGAAAACAAAGTGCGCGAATCGCTGGGTATTCCCTTGATTTCAGCCGGCTCAGACATCGCCGCAGGTATGTCCGGCACCCCCGCCGAAGAGAAAAAGCCGAAAAAGAGCCGGGATTGATTGGATTTAAGCCAATTTAAGCTAATTTAAGGCATAAATGGGCTCTAGCCTGCGTATTTATTGCCTAAGCAGCTATGAATAATATAGTAAAAAGCACTGTAAACTTGGCCGCACCCAGCTTTACCATCTCCCTCAAAGGCCGCGCTTTGCGGCTTTTGAGCGGACGTGAATACTCCCGCGCTGAGCTGGTGAAAAAGCTAAGTCAGTTCGAAACAATACCCGGAGAGCTAGAAAAAGCCTTAGACGAGCTGCAAGCCAAAGATTTCATCAACGAACAGCGCGTCGTTGATTCCGTTTTACACCGCCGAAGCGCCAAACTAGGCACTGCCCGAATCAAGCAAGAGCTACAAAGCAAGGGTTTGGATGCAGGCGCGGTACTCGACGCGATTGATTTACTGAAAAGCACCGAGGTCGAGCGAGCACGGGAGGTTTGGCGCAAGAAGTACGGGACTGCCCCTGAAAATGCAGTGGAACGCGGTAAACAAATGCGGTTTTTGATGAGCCGTGGCTTCGGGTCAGAAGCGATTCGTAAAGTGATTTCGGGGGCTTTTGAGGAATTTGACGAGTAAATTCGCTAAAAATACTCAAAAAAAGGTGAAAATATGCCTCTAGCCGGCGTATTTATTGTCTTGGCAGCTATTTAATTCATAGCAAAGTTAACCCTAAATCCCCAACATCAACTTCAAATTCTGCACCGCAGCCCCACTTGCACCTTTGCCCAGGTTATCTAAACGCGCCACTAACACAGCTTGGCGGTAGCTATCGTTTCCGAAGACCCGTAGCTCCATCTTGTTGGTGTTGTTCAGCGCCAACGCATCCAACTTGGCAACATCCGCAGTCGGAACAACCGAAACCCACGAATCAACACCATTGGAGGCGGCGTAGTGTTTGCCTAGGGCGGCGTGCAGATCGGCGGCGGAGGGTTTTCCGGGCAAGCTGTCTAAATGTAGCGGAATTTGCACCAACATGCCCTGCGCAAAGTTACCGACGGATGGCACAAAGAGCGGGCGCATTGTCAAGCCGCCGTATTGCATGATTTCAGCGATGTGTTTGTGTCCCAAGCCCAGTGCATACAGCTCAAAAGCGGGCGCTTCGCCGGCTTGATACGCTTCCATCATGGCGCGACCTCCGCCTGAGTAGCCGCTGACAGCGGGAATGGTCAAAGCGAAGTCTTTCGACAGCAAACCAGCATCGACCAAGGGGCGAATCAACGCAATCGCTCCTGTGGCGTAGCAGCCAGGGTTAGCAACGCGGCTGGAGGCAGTTACTAAAGCGCTTTGGGCGGCGTTCAGCTCTGGAAAGCCATAAACCCAGCCAGGCGTGACGCGGTGTGCGGTGGAAGAATCGATGATTTTGGGTTTGTTGCCACTGAGCGAATCAATCATCGCTACAGATTCACGCGCTGCGTCGTCGTGCAGGCACAAAACGACCAAATCGGCCTGCGCCATCAAGTCGCGCTTGGCAGCAGCGTCTTTGCGAAGCTCGGGGGCGATGCTGAGCATTTTGATCGCTGGCATGGTGGCTAAACGCTCACGTATTTGCAGGCCAGTAGTGCCAGCTTCGCCATCAATAAATACTTTATAAGTTTTGGTCATATATATATTCTAAAAATGTATCAATAAATATTCGTCACGAAAGCGGTTGCATAGAGGCAGCAGTGAAGCAATTTTTGTTACTGTAAGGTAACTCGCATTTTTGTGCAATGCAGCATGTTACAGTTCGTCCTGAAAATTCCGTGCCAAGCGGGTAGCTATTATCGTTGCCAGTCTGGTGTAAACCGTCACATTGTTGTCCATTTTTTGAGAGAGCCTCATGAAAATTCACGAGTACCAAGGCAAAGAGATATTACGTCAATTCGGCATTCCGGTGCCACGCGGCATTCCCGCTTTCACAGTGCAAGAGGCTGTAGAAGCAGCGCAAAAATTGGGCGGCCCAGTGTGGGTGGTCAAAGCGCAAATTCACGCGGGCGGACGCGGCAAAGGCGGCGGCGTGAAGCTGGCTCGGTCCATGGACGATGTCAAAAAAATCTCCAGCGAAATTTTGGGCATGCAACTCATCACGCATCAAACTGGAGAGATGGGTCAAAAAGTACGCCGTTTGTTCATTGAAGATGGCGCTGACATCAAGCATGAATACTATGTGTCTGCCGTGACAGACCGCGCAACACAACGCGTTGCGTTCATCGTCTCATCTGAAGGCGGTATGGACATTGAGCACGTGGCGGAAGTGTCACCAGAGAAAATCATCACGGAAATCGTCGACCCAGCTTTGGGCTTGACCGACGCACAAGCCAAGCATTTGTCAGACAGCATTGGCGTACCAGCGGGTTCTACAGCGCAATGCATGGACGTGCTGCAAAAGCTCTATAAGTGCTACATGGACACCGATGCGTCATTGGTTGAAATCAACCCGCTCGTTTTAGAAGGTAACGGCGGCATAAAGGCATTGGATGCTAAATTCAATTTTGACGCGAATGCATTGTTCCGTCACCCAGAAATCGTCGCTTTGCGCGATTTGGACGAAGAAGACCCGGCTGAAGTTGAAGCCAGTAAATTTGACTTGGCATACATCAGCTTAGACGGCAACATTGGCTGCCTGGTCAACGGCGCAGGTTTGGCGATGGCAACGATGGACACCATCAAGCTCTATGGCGGCGAGCCTGCGAATTTCTTGGACGTGGGCGGCGGCGCGACAACAGAGAAAGTCACCGAAGCTTTCAAAATCATGTTGAAAAACCCGAATTTGAAAGCCATTTTGGTCAACATTTTTGGCGGCATTATGAAATGCGACACCATTGCCAATGGCGTGGTTGCAGCCAGCAAAGCGGTTAACTTGCAAGTGCCGTTGGTGGTGCGAATGAAGGGCACTAACGAGGTGCTGGGTAAGCAGATTTTGAAAGATTCAGGCTTGCCCATCATCAGTGCAGACACCATGGCTGAAGCGGCTGAAAAAGTCGTCGCGGCGACAAAAACGGTTGCAGCCAAGGCAGCAGTTGCGACGCCTGTCGCTGCAACAGCATCAGCCGTCTCTGTTCCAGTAGCGGCTGCGGCCGTTGCAGCTGCAGCTGCAGTTAAGCCCGCTGTAGCACCCGTCACAGCAGCCGTAGTCGCGCCAGCGGCCAAGGTTGCTGCAGGTGTTGCTGCAGCAGCTACTGCAACAGCTGCGGTTGCACCGGCCAGAAAAGGTGGCTTGCCTTGGTGGCTGTGGGCAGCTTTGGCAGCTTTGGCAGCATTTTTCTTGATCCGTGGTTGCTCAGGTAAAAAAGAAGAAGTGGCTGTAGCGCCAACTGCACCAGTTGCTGCTGCGCCAGCAGCTGCAACGCCTGCTCCCGCCGCGCCAGTGTCAGCAGCGCCAGCGCCAGTTGTTACACCTGAGCCGGCTGCACCCGCACCAGCTGCAAGCGTGGCTGTGGTTGCTGGCAAAGATGTCTGCAAAGACAAACTGGTTCCTGTGGATGTTAAATTTGTCACAGGCAAAGATGCCATCAGCGAAGAGTCACTGAAAGAGTTGGCAGCAGTTGCCAAACAATTAGCGACTTGCCCAGAAATCAAAACACAAGTGGCGGGTCATACCGACAATGTGGGTTCGCCAGAGTCTAATTTGACCCTGTCGCAAAAGCGTGCTGACGCAGTGGCTACATATCTGTCTTCGCAGGGCGTAGCTAAAGAACGCGTCACTGCCAAAGGCTATGGTGAAACCAAGCCGATTGGTGATAACGCCACCGACGCAGGTCGCGCCAGCAATCGCCGCGTTGAGTTTGTAGCGCAATAAATATTGTCCGCAAAGTTACAGCACACATACATCTATTTAGGATACTGACATGAGCATTTTGATTAACAAAGACACCAAGGTCATCACGCAAGGTATTACTGGCAAAACTGGGCAATTCCACACGGAAAAATGCCAAGAATACGCCAATGGCAAACACTGCTTCGTCGCAGGTGTGAACCCGAAGAAGGCGGGCGAATCGATTTTCAACATCCCAATTTACGCATCCGTCAAAGAAGCGGCTCATGACACAGGTGCGACGGTGTCAGTCATTTACGTGCCGCCAGCTGGTGCAGCAGCGGCGATTTGGGAAGCGGTGGAAGCAGATTTGGATTTGGCAATCTGCATCACCGAAGGTATCCCAGTGCGTGACATGCTGGAAATTCGCAACCGCATGATGGCCAAAGAAGCCGCAGGCGGTAAGAAAACCTTACTCCTTGGTCCAAATTGCCCTGGTTTGATCACGCCTGATGAAATCAAAATCGGCATCATGCCGGGTCACATCCACCGCAAAGGTCGTATCGGCGTAGTCAGTCGTTCGGGTACATTGACGTACGAAGCCGTTGCCCAGTTGACGGAAATCGGTCTCGGTCAGTCCAGCGCAGTCGGCATTGGGGGCGATCCAATCAATGGCTTGAAGCACATCGACGTGATGAAGGCTTTCAACGACGATCCAGATACCGATGCCGTGATCATGATTGGTGAAATTGGCGGTCCAGACGAAGCTGAAGCAGCACGCTGGTGCAAAGCCAACATGAAAAAACCTATCGTCGGTTTCATCGCCGGTGTGACAGCACCTGCAGGCAAACGCATGGGTCATGCTGGCGCTTTGATTTCTGGTGGTGCAGATACAGCAGATGCAAAGCTGGCTGTCATGGAAGAATGTGGTTTTAAAGTCACACGTAACCCATCAGAAATGGCAAAGTTGCTCAAAGCCATGCTTTGATTTGACTTTGTTGTAGAAAATTGCGATAGATCGAAAGATTCAACTATCGCAATTTCAATCATTTAGGGGTGAGCATGTTTTTCGGATTAGATTTATCTTCAGCAGCAGTGTGGAGCGCTTTTGGCTCTATTATTTTGGCAAATATCGTTCTTTCGGGCGACAACGCAGTGGTGATTGCCATGGCTGCGCGCACGCTCAAGCCTGAGTTGCAGAAGAAGGCGATTTTCTGGGGAAGTGCCGCCGCTATTGTCATGCGTATTGTTTTGACGATTGTTGCGATTCAGCTCTTAGCTTTGCCTTACTTGAAAGTAATTGGCGCTATTTTGTTGGTTTACATTGGCGTGGATTTACTCAAAGGCGGCGGCGATGATGACGGTCACAGCAAAGAAATCAACGGCTTAGGCGCAGCGATTCGTACCATTTTGATTGCAGACTTGGTGATGAGTTTGGACAATGTGTTAGCCGTGGCCGCCGCAGCTAAAGGTAATTTGCCTTTGCTAATCGTTGGTTTGTTGATAAGCATTCCTTTGATCGTGTTTGGTGCGACCTTGCTCACCAAGGTGATGGAGCGTTTCCCAATCATTATCACCATTGGCGCTGCACTACTAGGCTTCTTGGCGGGGGAGATGTTGCTTACAGATCCCGGTGTCACAAGTCGTTTTGGCGCAATCGGCGAGCAGAACGTGTTGTTTGGAGGCATCTTGGGTGCAATTTTGGTGGTCGCATTGGGTACTTGGTTACAGAAACGTAACCAAGCAGTGCACTAATCAGCTAAACTCGTTACATATTTGAGCAATTCAAAAATCAATTGATCGATTTGTAAAGTAAGGTGCCATGGCAAAAATTATCGTAAGTTTGGACGACAACCTAATCAAGATTGTCCCTCTCAACAAAGATCGCATGACTTTGGGTAGACGTCCGTACAACGATATTGTTGTTGATAATTTGGCTGTTAGCGGAGAGCATGCTGCACTTCAAGTGATTGGTCATGATTATTTCATTGAAGACTTGAACAGCACCAACGGCACCTACATTAATGAGCAAAAAATTAAGCGCCAAATTTTAAAAAATGGCGATACCATCGAGATTGGAAAGTACGCCATTAAGTATGTCCTAGACGGCGTAACTTCAGAATCAGCGGCTTTGAGTCCGGCGAGTGCCAGCTCGGGTGTGCACGACGAAAAATTAGTCGAAGAAAAAAGACCTTTGTTTGAGCAAACAAAGTTCGCCGAAGCTTATGTTGCCATTAAAATCTTATCTGGCGCATCGACGGGTAAAGAGCTCCCACTTGTCAAAATCGTAACGACGATTGGTAAGCCTGGTGAGGCAGTCATTGCTATTACAAAACGCCCTAAAAGTTATATGGTGGCGCACGTTGAAGGTGCTACGCGCCCATCACTCAACGGTGTTTCATTTGGTATCGATGCGGTTCCACTTAAAAATGGTGATTTGTTTGAGCTCGCTGGTACCGCGATGCAGTTTATACAAAACTAACCCGGTTTCTTGTCGCTTGAAGCTTAGCGGCAATCATTCACAGTAGCATGAAGTTTATTGCTAAGCATGGGGCTCGCATCGCGTTGTCGTTATTGCCCTTATTGTTTGCTTTGGGGCATGCAACGAGTGTTCTCAACATCAGCTTTGCAAAAACGCTGGACAATATCATTTACGACACAAAATTACGCGCAGTTATGCCCCAAACGCTTGACTCACGTATTGTGATTGTTGATGTCGATGAAAAAAAGTTTAGCTGAAATTGGGAGATGGCCGTGGAGTCGAAATAAGCTGGCTGCATTGACCAATGAGCTATTCGAAAATCAAAAAATTGCATTGCTTGGTTTCGACTTGGTTTTCGCGGAGGCAGATGCAAGCTCTGGTTTCCAACAACTCAAACATTTCTCAGAAAATGAGCTGAGTACCAATGCAGCATTCCAATCGTCCTTCAAGGCCTTAGCGCCATCGCTTAATTTCGATGCGCAGTTTGCTGATGCCCTGAAGCAAAGAAATGTGGTGTTGTCCTATTATTTTACGAGCGACAGCCAAGGTCGAACAAACGGGGTCTTGCCAAAACCTGTTATCACGCAAAAAAATTTGGGTGGTATCCCGTTTAGAGCAACGACTTGGGACGGCTATGGCTCAAACATTGAAAAAATATCAACGGCAGCTCCAAGAGCAGGTTTCTTTAACGCTATTGCTGATAGTGACGGAGTTGTACGATCCGTTCCTTTGGTCGCGGCCTATAACGGCGATTATTACGAGTCACTAGCATTAGCGCTTTATCGCACAATACTAAATTCACCGGAGGTTATGCCGAGTTACATTAACTCAGACGTCTCTGTCAAAATCGAAAGCTTGAAGTTAGTTGACGGCACTTCGAATAACAGTATCAAGACGATCAAGGTCGATGACCGAGCGGCTGTGTTAGTCCCATACCGCGGATCTGGCGGAGTAACTGGTGGTTCGTTTCAGTACATATCTGCGACTGATGTGCTCAACAAACGTATTGAAACAAAGATGTTGAGCGGCAAAATTGTATTGGTTGGTTCTAGCGCGCCAGGACTGTTAGACCTGCGCGTCACGCCTGTGGGGCAAACTTACCCAGGTGTAGAAACGCATGCTAATTTGTTATCAAGCATGCTAGACGGGAAAACTATTGTTGTGCCCGACTACGCATTAGGGGTTGAAGTGGCTTATTTATTATTAGTCGGGTTATCCCTTGCGTTTGTCTTGCCTGCACTAACAGCTATGCGAGCTTTGATGTTTAGTCTGGCTACATTGCTAGTACCTGCCGCATTAAATATCTATTTGTTTGTTGCACACGGCTTGGTTTTTCCAATGGCTACGCTGATATTACTGTCCCTATTTGCCTACATGCTCAACATGAGCTACGGCTATTTTGTTGAAAGCAAGTCAAAGCGTGAATTGACAAAGCTATTTGGTAGCTATGTGCCTCCTCAACTGGTGGATGAAATGCTCCTTGAACCGTCAGACCACACCATGAAGGCGCAGAGCAAAGAATTAACGGTCATGTTTTGCGATTTGAGAGGCTTTACTCAAATGGCGGAAAACCTAGAACCTACGCAGTTGCAGCACATGCTGAATGATGTTTTTGGACGTTTAACGAAAACGATTGTTGACCGGCGAGGTACGGTTGACAAATACATGGGCGACTGCGTGATGGCTTTTTGGGGTGCTCCAGTCAGTATGGCGGATCATGCAGAGTTAGCTGTATTAACCGCACTGGACATCACTAAATCAATCAAGCTTATTAACCAAGCGCATCGTGCAGTAGGTTTGCCAGTTATCAAGCTAGGTATTGGTATCAACACAGGACAAATGTGTGTGGGTGACATGGGCTCGTTCATGCGTCGCAGTTACACCGTGGTGGGTGACGCTGTCAATATCGCATCTCGCCTAGAAAAGCTCACTAAAAATTATGACGTAGACATTCTGGTTGGAGCGGCTACAAAAGCAAGCACCAAGGTTGGTGCAACGCGATTTAGCTGGTCAGAAGTCGATAAAGTGCAATTAGCAGGGAAACATGACATATTAACGGTGTACACCCTTGCGGATTCAAATACAAATTGAAACGCTCAAATTTGGAATATGATGCTTTACAAATCAAATCAGCAAGCGAATCAGCAATCAAAAGTTATAAGCATTCAACAATGAGTATCGAGACAAATTTGGGCAGCCAGCTCGATGCTTTAGATGCAAAATTGTTACAAGCTGTTAGCTTTGACGAAAGCATTCAAGCATGGTGTTTGTCTGCGTGTGACGTTCTAGGGTCAGAGTGTGTTGGACTCTTCCTTGCCAATGAAGATGGCGTCACCATCAGTTCTAAAGTGACGACGGGCGTCTCCACGACACTTCGAATAAAACTCCCTATAAGTCCAAAAAGCTTAGCTGGATTTGTTGCATTGAGCAAAAAGCAGCTAAATATTTTAGACGTCAATGATTCAGCCGCTTTGCAGCGCATCCATCCTGAGCTAAGATTTGCAGATGCTGTCGACAAATCTACGGGTTTTCGAAGTGTGCAGATGATAATTAGTCCTATCTTGGCAGGTGATGCCATGCTAGGTGTTTTAGAAGTAATTAACAACAAAAATGGACAGCCGTTTTCTCAACTTCAAATTGAAGCGACTACTCGGCTGTCCAAAACTGTGGCTACTGCCTTGCAGCGGCTTAAGCAATCAGGAAGCGCATCTCTAATGGCAACGACAACAAAAACACCACCACCCGCAAGCACTACAGCTAAACCTGTGACGACATCGGCTGCTCCGCAACGCCCTGGACAACCGAGTAAATACGATGGTTTGGTGAACGCTGGAGCTATCAGCAAAGCAGGGCTGCAAGATTGTTTAGCCAAGCGTGGTGATAGGGATGGCACGATTGAGCAGCTCATGATTGATGAGCACCAAGTGACGCCAGCACAAATTGGCCAAGCTCTAGGTTTGTTTTTTGGTGTGCCTTACGAGCCCTATAGCAAAGCACGCTTCAATACTGAAAAATTGCATGGTGCCTTAAAACGCGATTTTCTTTCTGAGCAAGGATGGATACCTCTTGAGGAGTCATTCGAAGGCTTAGTGGTGATGTGCGTCAACCCCGAAAACGTACGTAGCACTTATGTGGTGCAACACATGTTTCCGCGTGAGACCAAGTTTAAATACACCGTCACGTCGCAATCGGAGTTCAATCAAACTTTAGACTTGATTTTTGGCAATGCTGATGGCGATGGCAACATTGATCACTTATTGGCCAACCTCAGTCGCCCCATGCAAGAAGAGGGCGAAGAAGAAGATTACTTGGCCAGTTCGACAGCCGATAACGAGGTTGTCAAGTTCGTCAACAAGGTGATCTTGGAAGCCTATCAAAAGAAAGCATCTGATATTCATATCGAACCTGGTCAAGGCAAAGCCAATGTAGGCGTACGTTTGCGCATTGACGGCAGCTTGGTTCCTTATATTGACGCCCCGCGCCACTTACGCCAAGCCATCGTTGCGCGTATCAAAATCATGTCTGATTTGGACATTTCAGAAACTCGTCGCCCCCAAGATGGCAAAATTCCGTTTAAAAAGTTTGGCCCTTTGGATATCGAGCTTCGCGTTGCAACCCTGCCCTCTGCTGGCGGCGTTGAAGACGTCGTGATGCGTATTTTGGCTGGCGGTGAAGCTATTCCGATGGAGCAGCTCGGATTGACACAGCACAACATGTCGCGCCTGCAAAGCGTGATTCACAAACCTTATGGTTTGTTTTACGTTTGTGGTCCAACAGGCTCAGGTAAAACCACCACACTTCACTCCATCTTGGCAACACTCAACACGCCAGACACCAAAATTTGGACAGCGGAAGACCCGGTTGAAATTACCCAAAAGGGGCTGCGCCAAGTGCAGGTCAATAAAAAAGCCGGCATTGACTTTGCCATGCTGATGCGGTCGTTTTTGCGTGCTGATCCTGACATCATCATGGTGGGTGAGTCTCGCGACCACGAAACTGTCTCCATGGGCGTGGAAGCATCATTGACCGGTCATATGGTGTTTTCAACGTTACACACCAATTCAGCACCCGAGTCAATTACCCGTCTCTTAGACATGGGCATGGATCCATTCAACTTTGCTGATGCACTTTTGGGCGTGTTGGCGCAACGTTTGGCTAAGCGTTTGTGTTCTTGCAAAGAGTCATACACACCTGCTGGCCCTGAGTTACAAGCTTTTATCAGCGAATACGCTGAAGAGCTGCGCCACACCCCAGCTTGGCTGGCTGATGCGCCAGGCGAAGCCAAAAAACTCTACCAAAGCTGGGTTGAGAATTATGGCGAAGGTGGCCGTATCACCATGTATCGACCTGTCGGCTGCTCACGCTGCGCCAAAACAGGCTACAAAGGCCGTGTAGGTCTGCACGAGCTGCTGTTGGCAGACGATGACATTAAAAAATTAGTTCAAGAACGCGCCCGCGTATCCACGATCTTCTCAAGTGCTGTGGCTGGCGGTATGCACACGCTGAAAATGGATGGTATGACGAAAGTTTTGCAAGGTTTAACCGATCTCAAGCAAGTACGCAGTGTTTGCATCAAATAACAACTTTAGGATGGCTTTATGCCGAAAAAAATATTGGCCTGTATTTGCTCATCTACTCATTCGAATGAGTATTTAAGACTGCACCTCTTCTGAAGAAGTTGTAAAAACAACAAGGTTGGAAATTAATATTTCACAAATCGTGTGATAAAAAGCACGCAAATGTAAATAAATGTAGCAATCTGGCATCAAATGCAATATTTTTTATGCGGAGCTCGCTTTTTTTAGGTACAGTAGAGGTTCTGACCCCGGTTGGGGCGGATTGAAGAAGTCAAAAACCTAAAAAATTTCGAAATTTCTTCTGTTTTCCTCAGTCCTTTACTCACACTTTATTTTTTATTGGAGTTTTATATGAACCAAGTTAAACGTAACCTACAAAAAGGTTTTACATTGATCGAGTTGATGATTGTTGTGGCGATCATCGGTATTTTGGCTGCAATTGCTATTCCTCAGTACTCTGACTACACATCACGCACTCGTGCTGCCGGTGCAGCAGCTGAATTAGCTCCGATTGTTACAGCAATGACAGTATGTTCGGCCGATCAAGGATCTTTCACAACTTGTATTACTCCAGGCCAAAATGGCATTCCTACCATGCCTGTTGTTGGGTCATCCAAAAATTTAGTAGATGTACCAGCTCTTACTTCTCCAGCAGCAAATCAAGGTGTAATCACAGTTACTACTGGCGCTACTAGCGCTGCTGCTGTCCCGTTAACTACTATTCTCACAGCAACGCAAAGTGGCGCAGCAAATATGCCTTGGATTAATTCTGGTACAACTTGCGTAGCTGCAAATGCAACACGTGCATTCAAACCTGGTCAAGGCGGTTGCCCATAAAAGTTAATAACTTTTAACACATAAAAACCTCCACTTGGAGGTTTTTATATTTGTGTTTAAACATTTAAGTCATGATTAAAAAAAGAATACAGTCAGGTTTTACTTTAATAGAACTGATGATTGTTGTTGCAATTATCGGCATCTTGGCAGCTCTTGCCATACCTCAGTATTCAGACTTCACTTCGCGTTCACGTGCGTCAGCTGCATCAGTAGAATTGGACTCATTAAAAATGGCAATCTTTATTTGTGTTGCTGATAGCGGATCTTTTAATGGCTGCGGATTAGGTCAAAACGGCGTACCCGCTGGAATCACACCCACTAAAAACTTAAAATCTTTAACAAGCTTTGTTCAAACACCCGTATCTACAATAATGACCGTTGTAACTGGCGCAACCACTAGCGCAGGTGCTAACATGGATTATGTACTTGAAGCAAAGCTAAGTAATTTAGCAACTACGAGTTGGATTGCGACAGGAAGCATTTGCGATGATCGACGTGGTTTAAAAGCTGGTCAAGGCGGATGTTAAAAAATCAGGCTAAAAGTTCTTATATTCAACTGATTATTCAGGATTGATATATCCAATGTTCTGACCTAGTGGATTGATAACAGCAAGCCAATAATGACGACCCACAATATAGAGATAACGCAATTGATTTGCTTCGGAAGTACTGACCGACTTTGTCAATTGGCCTATTTCCATTCTTTTGCCAGGAAGCGCGACTGAGAGACTGCTAAAAGGGTGTGCGTTATCGTAGGCTTTTTTCACATCAAAAGGGATGTAAAAGTCAGGCCGCTCCGCACTATCGTTACCGCCAGCTTGGATGTCAGTTTTAACTTTTTCTATCTCAGACGGAGAAAGCGCACGCAAGCTCACCTTAGTGGGGCCACCAAAAAAAGGCGGTTGTAGTTCTTCAGGTAATGCTGCGAGTTTGTTTGGATCTAATGCGCCTCGTGCAATAATTGTCAGTCGATCCGATTCTTGAACAAGAAAAAGTGGCCGAACCTGCCAAACAGTCCAAATCCCGTAACACAAAGCGAGAATTTGAATAATCGCAATCAACGAAATATCGGTGATTAATTCTTTTTTAGGCTTAGTTGGTGAAAAAAGCACAAAAGTTAATAACGGCCCACAGACAATATCAACCGCCATAACCAAAATAAAAAGCTCCCTGCCGCCAGCAAGTTCACGGTAGGGATACGGGAACCAAATGGTAAATACCAGCAAAGCGACAATACCAGAGACTAGCAGGCTCAGTCCAAAATGAACTGTCGCTGCTTTAAGAGCGGGTATAAAGCGAGTGCTATAGATCTTCATGATTTGACGTAAATAGTGGTTTGTATAAAATTTTAAACGGTAATGTTAATTATTTGAAATAATATTTGCTATATTTTTAATAGCTGCTCAGGCATTAAATACAAAGGATGGAGGCTAATTTTATCGTAAAACTTCGAACCCAATACGAGTGGATAGTCTCAAAGCACCCATTCATGCCACGAGCAGATATCTTATGACTACAAATATCTGCCAAGAAGCAGCGCTGCATCTGCCAGAACCATGCCTTTTCACGCTATAATCTACATGCTGTGCGGCCGTAGCTCAGTTGGATAGAGTATCTGGCTACGAACCAGAGGGTCGTGGGTTCAATTCCTGCCGGCCGCACCATAAGACTTGAACGCCTTTAGAAGTTGAAAGATTTCTAAGGGCGTTTTCTTTTGTGCTCTAGATTTTGAGGTATGTAGTTTGTCATCATTCACTACATCATCCCTTCATCTTCGCCGTTTCCTTGGCAAACACACCCCAAAATTCCGCATTCTGCGTGGTCGCGAAATTAATTCTCATCAACGTGCTGGGTCTTCGGTCGGCTAAAAACAACGCCCCAGGCGCAAGCAGGTAGCCGTGGTCTAGCATGCGTTGGGCTAGGGCGTCTGTGTCTACGCCTGTGTCTACCCAGCCAAACAAACCTGCGGGCTCAGCCGCTAAAGTGCAGCCATGAGTGAGCGCTAACTTCACCGATCTGCCCCGCGCAGCATCAAGCTGGGTGCGGATGCGTTCGGCATGGCGGCGCAGCTGGCCTTGGTCTATGCAGTGGCTGACGGCTTTTTCTAGGAGTGATGGGGTGGTCAGCGTGGCTAGTAGTTTGGTGTCCAGCAGCTGCTCAACCAAGTTTGGCGGCGCAGCTAAGTAGCCGATACGCCAGTTAGGCGCGAGGATTTTGGCAAATCCGCTGACATAAATCGTGCGCTGCAAGCCGTCTAGCGCACACAAGCGTGTGGCGTGATCAGGTGCAATGTGGCTGTAGGTGTCGTCTTCAACAATATGAAAGTCATACTGATTCGCCAACTTCAAAATACTATGCGCGCTAGCGGGCGACAAGGTGTAGCCCGTGGGGTTGTGCAGCACGCTGACGCTGACGAAGAGTTTGGGGCGATTTTCAGACCCTCTATAAGCGTCGCAATACTGCGCCATCACCGCTAAATCAGGCCCATCAGGGCCGCGCGGTACGGGCAAAATTCGCAAACCCAGCATTTGCAGGCGGGCAAACTCAATCGCCCAGCCAGGCTCTTCTACCATCACAGTATCACCCGCTTTCAAGAGTGTGCGGCTCACCATATCCAATGCATGGGTTGCGCCCACAGTGGTGATGATTTGCTCGGGCGTGGCAGATATATTGATGCCTGCGAGCTTGTTGGACAGTGATTTGCGCAGCCCAGAATCGCCTTTGGGCTCGCCATATTCGAGCGAAAATTTTTGCAATTCAGCAGGGCTGGTGACTTTGCGCACAGCGCTAGATAAGAAGCTAGATGCTAGCCAGTCGGGCGGAAACGTGCCCATGCCGGGTTGCGGTTTGCCGTTGCCGTGCACAAACATGCCGCGAATCAGCATGGCGGCATTGACTGGTTTACTCATGGGTTGTAAATTTGCTATATTTTTTATAGCCGTATCGGCAACAAATACGCCGGCTAGTGCAGAATTTTTCTGCGCATTTGAGGAGGTATTTTGTATCGTTTCACGCACAAAAAACCCACGGTTTTTCCGCGCTTCCACCAGTCCCAAAGCCAGCAACTGGTCGTAAGCGGCCACCACGGTGGAGGGGCTGACCTGCTGCTGCTGCGCACATTGCCGCACCGAGGGCAAGCGTGAGCCAGGTGCCAACAGCCGGCTGTTGATGCGCTCTGCAAAGCGGCTGCTGAGTTGCTCCGCCAAGGTCATAGACGCGCTAGGGTTTAGTTTTTCTTGCATTGGTTTGATTTAAGTTTGTCATTCCCGCGTAGGCGGGAATCCATGGTGGTGTGCGTGGATTCCCGCCTTCGCGGGAATGACGGAGTAGAAGTGTCTTTTGTTTTGTGTATTGGGATGGAGGGCGGTACACTGAATTAAACTGATCTGCTGTACTGTATTGCTAGTGTATTGTTTTATGCTTTACATTGTCAATCTTGGAATGAATAGACAACACGTCAATGAACACTTCAGAACTTATGGCTTTATTAGCCTTAACCACAGCCGCTAGCTTCACGCCGGGGCCCAACACCACGCTGTCTACAGCGCTAGCGGCCAACTTCGGTTTGAAGCGGGCGATGACGTTTGTTTGCGCCGTGCCCGTCGGCTGGGGGCTGCTTTTTAGTTTGTGCGCTGGCGGTGTTGGCGCTTTGGTGGTCGCTATTCCTGCGCTGCGTTTGGCTATCAAAGTGCTTGGCGTTGGGTATTTGCTGTGGTTGGCCTACAAAATCGGCATGGCTAGCCAGTTAAGTTCAGTAGACGAATCGCGTTTGAAGGTGACTTTTTGGCAAGGCGTGATGCTGCAGTTTTTGAACATCAAGGCCTGGATGCTAGCTTTGGCGCTGGTGGCAGGCTGGATTGCAGGCAAGCCAGATGCGACCAGCCGGTTTTTGCTGATGTTTCCGATTTTGTTGTTTTACGCTTTCGCTAGTAACTTGGCCTACGCCGCTATGGGTTCGTTGTTGCGTGAATGGCTGCAAGTCGGCAATCGTTTGGCTTGGTTTAACCGCTTAATGGCCTTCGTTTTGGCTGTAACGGCGGCTTGGATGGCTACATTTTGAGATCAGTTTGATATGAACGCTGCTCAAACATCATCCCAAAATGTCAAAACTGGCTTGTGGCTAGGGTTGCTAGGCGTCACGCTGTTTGCCGCCACTCTGCCCATGACTAAGTTGGCTGTCGGTTCGGCTGCAGACCCGCAATTGTCACCTTGGTTTATCACGTTTGGTCGCGCTGCGGTGGCTGGTTTGCTATCAATTTTATATCTACTTAGGCAATATATACGCCGGCTAGAGCCTAATTTAGGCCTTAAAAATACGGTTTTTAACTTTCCTGCGGCATCAGAGTGGGGTTTGCTTGCTTTCACCGCCTGTGGCGTGGTTGTCGGGTTTCCGCTGTTCATGTCTTTGGCGCTGCAATACGTGCCCAGCACCCACGGCGCGGTGGTGACGGGTTTGCTGCCGCTGACCACTGCGGTCATCGCCGCGATCTGGTTCAGGCAGAAACCTAGCACGGGTTTTTGGCTGTGCGCTGTGCTGGGCACGCTCTTTGTGCTGGGTTTTATGGCAATGCGCAGTTTTGACGGTTCAGGGCATCTCACATTGCATCTTGCAGACGTATTTTTGCTCCTCGCCATGCTCAGCGCGTCACTGGGCTACATTGGCGGCGCACGGTTGACACCTTCATTGGGCGCTGAACGGGTGATTTGTTGGGTTTTGGTGTTGTCACTGCCGATAACCGTTCCGATGACTTGGCTCAATTTACCTGCAAACTTGACGACCATTCACCCCAGCAGCTGGTGGGCGTTTGCCTACGTGGCGGTGTTCTCTATGTGGTTAGGTTTTTTTGCGTGGTATCGCGGTTTGGCACTGGGCGGTGCAGTGCGGGTCAGCCAAGTCCAGCTTGTGCAGCCGTTTTTGAGCCTCCTATTCGCCGTGCCCTTGTTGGGTGAAAAAATTGACGCGATGACGCTGGTTTTTGCGCTGGCGGTGATAGCGACGGTGTTTGTGGGCAAAAAGATGCCGGTGGGTAGTTTAGGAAGTTCGAGAAGCACAAAAATGGGAAATATGAAGTGACAACAGACCAACTGCTCGCCCTGTCTGTCTTCGCTGCCGTCTCATCCGGCACACCGGGGCCGAATAACTTGATGATTTTGACCTCTGGCGTCAACTTCGGCATGAAGCGCTCCATCCCGCATTTGATGGGTATCACGCTGGGGTTTTGCTTCATGATTTTTTGCGTGGGCATGGGGCTGCAAACCATGTTTACTGTGTTTCCGCAGTTGGAGACGGTGTTGCGCTACGGCGGAACGGCGTATTTGCTGTGGTTGGCTTGGAAGATTGCCAATTCTGAGCCTCCTTCTTCTACAACAGGCGAAGGTAAAACTGCCAAACCTATGGGCTTTTGGGCGGCCACGGCGTTTCAGTGGGTGAATCCGAAAGCGTGGTTCATGGCAATCAGTGCTATCACCACTTACGCATCCACAACTGGCGGTGGCTCAAATCTGGCGCAGGTTTTGCTGGTGGTGCTGATTTTTGGGTTAATCAACTTGCCGTTGGTCGCTTGCTGGGGTTGGTTTGGCAGCGCAATGCGACAGTTTTTGCAAGATCCTAAGAGACTGAAGTTGTTCAACTGGACGATGGCCATTTTGTTGGTGGCATCGCTGTATCCCATCCTATACCCCATCGTGCAGCCGATGTTTCAAGGGTGATTTAAAATTCAAACTATATAAGAACTAGGAAATAACATGAGCATAAATACGACGATGAATTGGAAACAGGCAAAACGCGCCGCAAAAATGAACCCATCTGTGATTCGCGAAATCCTGAAAGTGGTGGACAAACCTGGCGTCATTAGCTTTGCGGGTGGCTTGCCATCACCGCTGACATTTCCGATCACTGAATTCGCCACCGCCTGTGCCAAAGTGCTGGGCGAAGACGGCAAAGCCGCTTTGCAATACGCCGCCAGTGAAGGTTTTGCACCTTTGCGCGTACAAGTAGCCGCTGGTTTGCCTTGGGCGGTTGACCCTGACCAGATTTTGATCACCACCGGCTCGCAGCAGGGTTTGGACTTGCTGGCCAAAATTTTGATCGACGAGGGCAGCAAAATCATCGTTGAAACCCCCACTTATTTAGGCGCTCTGCAGGCTTTCACGCCGATGGAACCGCAAGTGGTTTCTGTCGCTAGTGATGAAGAGGGCATTGAAATTGCCGACTTGAAAGCAAAAGCTAAGGATGCACGCTTTCTTTATGTGCTGCCTAATTTCCAAAATCCCACCGGCCGCACTATGACTGAGGCTCGACGTGCGCAGCTCAGCGCGGCGGCGGCAGAGTTGGGTTTGCCCATCATTGAAGATAACCCCTATGGCGAGCTGTGGTTTGACGAGCATCCACCGCTACCGTTAACAGCTAGAAATCCTGAAGGCTGTGTTTACTTAGGCTCGTTCAGTAAAGTGCTTGCCCCTGGTTTGCGCTTGGGCTTCATGGTGTTGCCAAAGGCTTTGTACCCCAAAATTTTGCAAGCCAAGCAAGCGGCTGATTTGCACACCCCAAGTTTTAACCAACGCATTGCTTCAGAAGTCATGCAGGGCGACTTTTTAGAAAAACATGTGCCGATGATTCGCAAGTTGTACAAGTCACAGCGGGACGCGATGTTGACGGCATTGGCTCGTGAAATGCCAGTGACACCGGGTAACCCCGACCAAAGCGTGACTTGGAACTCACCCGCAGGTGGTATGTTCTTATGGGCGCGCTTGCCTGCCGGCATGAATGCAGTTGCGCTGCTGCCCAAAGCGGTTGATAAAAACGTTGCCTTCGTGCCGGGTTCGCCTTTCTACGCAGACAATGCTGACCCACGCGCCCTGCGTTTGAGTTTTGTGACTGCGTCTGTAGATCAAATCAACATTGGTATCAAGGCTTTGGCGGATGCTATCAAAGAAGCTATGAAGGCGGCATGACCTTAATCATCCGCTCTAACCGCGAAGCACGAGCCTTTGATTCTGCCTCTGCACCTGCACCTGCACCTGATGTTTCCCTTGTTTCGGCAGGCTTAAAAACCCAAATCGACCACATCGTCGTCGTTGCTCACACCTTGGAGCAAGGCGTGGCGTGGTGCGAAGCGACGCTGGGCATCACGCCGCAGCCGGGCGGCGACCATCCGCAGTTTGGTACGCATAACCGTATTTTTAAAATTGCGACCCCTAGTTTTCCGTTGGCTTATTTTGAAATTATTGCTATTAAAAAAGTAGCTACTCAGGCAGCAAATACGCTGGCTAATGGTCAAAATAAGGTTAAAAATGAGGCTCAAAAGAGCCGTTGGTTTGATATGGATGATGCAGCTCTTCAAACCGCTGTCGCCAAAGAGCCGAGATTGGTTCATTTTGTCGTTAATACGAACGATATCCAAGCAGGCCGCACCGCGTTAAAAGCGGTAGGCATTGACCGTGGTGCAGCTGTTGAGGCCAGCCGCCCCACACGAAAAGGGCGATTGGAGTGGAAAATAACCGTGCGCGACGATGGTCAGCGTTTGTTCAACGGCGCATTGCCCAGTTTGATTCAATGGGGCAAACCAGGTGCTGAGGAACCGCTGCGCCTGCACCCCAGAAACACCTTGCCCCGTTCAGGCGTGTCGCTACAAAGTGTCGCAGTGACCTCGCCTACGCCTGAGAAACTGCAGGCTGCGTATGACGCAATAGGATTAACAGGCGTTACCTTGAGTGATGGGGACCCCAATATCACTGTCACGCTGAAAACGCCCAAAGGCGTAGTCGAATTGCAAAGTTTGGGAATTTGAACCAAACCCTTGTCAAACGTTGAGCCAAACAATCGTCTTGCTGAATCCTCACGCCGCTGGCGGCAAAGCGGCGGCGCTGGCAGAGCCTTTGCGAGCTTGGTTGAGACAATATGCACCGTTGGTTGTTTTGGAAATCCCAGTTTCTGTTGCTCAAGCGCGGCTGTTGATCGACGCTTTGCCGCGTTGCAGTCGCGTTGTTGTAGTGGGGGGTGACGGCACGTTGAACCAACTGCTGCCCAGTTTGCTGAGCGGCTCACACACCACGGCACTCGTGCCTTTCGGCAGTGGTAACGACACAGCACGGGCTTTGGGTATGTATGGGTTGTCGTGGAAAAAAGCTTTAGCACATGGTTTGGTAGGTGCAGCCAGTCAGATCGACCTTGGTCTGGCTGAAATTGAGGTTGATGCAAGCGGTCATCCAAAAGTATGCAGCGTGCCCTTCATTTCTAGCTTGACCACGGGTTTCGATTCATCCGTAGGGTTACGTGCCATGAACGGACCCAAATGGTTGCGCGGTTTGCCACGATATCTGTTGGCAACTGTGCGTGAGTTGGTGAACTTTCGTACGTGGCGCATGGACGTCAGTGTTGATGGCACACATATTTATTCGGGCAAAGCGCTGTTTGCCTCCACGCTCAATAGCCGAACCTTTGGCGCAGGCATGCCCGCTGTACCGCATGCGAGGATTGACGATGGGCTGCTGAATTTGCTGCTAGCGGGCAACTTAAGTTTGCTGCAAACCCTGTTGTTGTTACCCCGTTTGCTGGTTGGCAAGCACTTGAGCCACCCTAAAGTACGCACCCAGCCGTTTCAAACCATGCAAATTCAGGCTACCAAACCTGTGCCAATTGCCGCAGACGGTGAATACGTGGGGCAGAGTCAGCAAATCACCATTCGTATCCAAGCTGGGCGCTTAGCTGTCGTGGCTGCGACTAATCATTAACGCAAGGGCGTTCACAATCCCATCATGGGAAATCTCTATCTAATACGCCACGGCCAGGCTTCGTTTGGCGCAGCAGATTACGACAATTTGAGCGAGCTCGGCCACAAGCAGGCTGAGCGATTAGGCGCATATTTCAAGCAAAAAAACCTGCAGTTTGATGCCGTCATCACCGGCACGCTACGCCGTCACACGCAAACCTGGCAAGGCATTGCCAAAGGTGCTGGTTTAGCACTTGAGCCTTTGCAGTGGCCTGGTTTGAATGAGTACGACTCTGAGGCCGTGATAGGCGCAATCCACCCCGTCAAACTAGAAAAACCAGATTCGCCAGAGATGTATCGCCACCATTTTCGGTTGCTCAAAGACGGGCTGACGCAGTGGATGAATGGCGTGGTCAGCCCCGTGGGTATGCCCAGTTACGTCGATTTTCAGCAAGGCGTGGTCAGCGCCTTAGACCATGTACGTAAAAACCACACAGGTAATGTCCTCATCGTCTCCAGCGGTGGCCCCATTTCAACAGCAGTCGGTCACATCCTAGGTACCACACCAGAGACCACGATTGAACTCAATCTGCGCATCCGCAACAGCTCCATCACCGAATTCGCCTTCACCCCCAAGCGCCACATGCTGGTGACTTACAACACCTTGCCGCATTTGGAAGAATTGCCGGATTGGGTGACGTATTCTTGAAAAACGCTCAAAAAAATTAAAATTTCTCAGGACGTAAAACCTCAACATCCCGTATGAAAGACACCATAGCGTAGTTGGCGTAGTAGTGGGCTTGCAAGTGTTCCACGATACTTTCAGCCATGGCGCGGTTACAAATCACCTCAATTCGAATGTTTGCGGCTTCATTCCATGCGGCATCGCGTACACCACGGCTGCCACGGCCACGCGCGTCAGTCACTGTATAGCCGCTGACCCCCAGTTTGTCTAGGTCGCGTAAAAGGGAGGTCTCTATCGCAGCTTCCGTCACCACCGTCAGGAGGCTTCTTGTTTCGTGGGGTTGTGTCATTTAATTTATCCTGAAAACTTCGCGGCTAGCCAATAGTAAATCGGTATACCAATCAAAATATTGAATGGAAAAGTAACGCCTAGCACGGCACCTAACGACAAGCCAGGGTTAGCTTCTGGCAGCGCCAATCGCATGGCGGCCGGCACGGCAATGTAGGAAGCGCTGGCGGCTA
The DNA here is from genome assembly GCA_013298945.1 of Polaromonas sp. Classification (GTDB taxonomy): domain Bacteria; phylum Pseudomonadota; class Gammaproteobacteria; order Burkholderiales; family Burkholderiaceae_C; genus Aalborgiella. The sequence continues at coordinate 56,945 of JAAFJR010000006.1, read as the reverse complement.
AAGTGGCTAGCAAGGTTGTACCGCCCACTGATAAATTCAAAGCCACGCCGCAGGCAATACCCAGAGCTGCCGATACCAGTGGCATACAAACACCGAAGATGACGATAAACAGCCCCCGGGAGCGAAGTTCTTTGGTCTGCTTCGCAACGATCAACCCCATTTCCAGAAGGAAAAGTGCCAATGCGCCTTTGAATAAGTCATAAAATAAATTCTTGATAGGCTCCAAGCCTAAAGGCCCTGCAGCCCAGCCAATTGCCATGCCGCCGATCAGCAAGGTGACGCCTTTACCCAGAAAACTCTCATGCGCGAGAACGCCCCAGCGTGTGTCTTTGCCAATGCCGCGAGCGATAACAATACCGACCACGATGGCGGGCACTTCCATAACGGTGAGAAAAATCGCCAGTTGTGGTTCAAAAGTAATGCCGCGCGTGCTTAGCCAATTGCTCCCCACAGCATAAGTCGCCACACTGACTGAGCCGTAATGCGCTGCAGTAGATGCCGCATCTGCCCTGCCTAGTCGACCCGCATAGCGCAAAACTGCGTAAGCAATGAATGTAAGTACGACGCCCAGCAGCATGACCAAGCCGAGCTGCGGCAGCAGAGGTTTGAGAGCCTGTTGCGCCAAACCCTCGCCACCTTTGAGGCCAATGGTGAGGAGCAATACAAGCGATAGTGACTCATAAAGCGCCGAAGGCAGTTTCAAGTCCGCACGTAGCAAGCCAGCTGTTAAGCCAAAGACAAAAAATAGAATGACGACGTCTATCATGCATTAAGCCCTGAAGTTTCCATTATTATCGAAGTCTCTGAATTTACCTCAGTCTGCTTTCGATGCTGTGTTTGCCGCTGGCTTAGTTGCTTCTCGGCTTTGGCTTGCGGTAGCGGCAGCTTAGGAATCAAACTGCGCAACACATCTGGCCGCGCCCGTGCACCGCTGGCGATGTAGTCGGTCAGCAAGGTTTTGGTGACTAAATCGATGTCAAACTTGCGAACGTCGATTAAGTAAGCATGCAGCGCATCGACCAAATTTTCGGGCGTGATGCCGCTGGTTTTGCCTTTGGTTTTGGGTGAGCTTTCCCACAGCCAGTCACTGAATGCCATGAATGACCAAAATGGAGAGTTTTCAGTGAGTAATAATGCCATCGCACCGCTGAATCGTCCTGAATTAGCCACCAAGTCCCAGTAACGTGCCAGCCGCGCAAAGCGCTGCATATTCGTAGCGCTGACTGCATTTGTTTGCTGGATTTGATACGGCGGCAGTGGGTCGTAGACCATGCCGTGCTCCACCGTGTGCCGCGCTATTGGTGTGCCGCGTAGGCGCTTCAAAATGCCGAGTTGTATTTCGTGCGGTTTGATGGCGAAGAGGCGATCAAAGCCTTCGCCAAAACTTACTAGGCTTTCACCTGGTAAGCCAAAAATCAAATCGGTATGTAAATGCGCGTTGGACTCTTTCATCAACCAGCCCAAATTCGCCACAGTTTTGTCGTTGTCTTGCCGACGCGAGATGCGTTGCTGCACCTCGAGGTTGAAGCTTTGGATGCCCACCTCAAACTGCAGCACACCCGGCGGGAATTGGGCGATCATGTCTTTGAGTTTGTCTGGCAAATGATCCGGAATAACTTCAAAGTGGACAAAGAGGCTAGCCCCCACGCTTGTCGCTTCGCGTGCTGCGCTGCCCCCCGAGGGGGCTAATTCCCCTTGGGGCGGCCCGGCGGGGAATTGTTCATCACTCAATCGGTCTAGGAAAAACTGCAAAATACGCACTGATGCGTCGATTTTCAGGTTGAAAGTGCGGTCTACAAATTTGAAATTGCGTGCGCCACGTTTGTAGAGCGTTTCTAACTCGCCTAAAAACAACTCCAAATCAAATGCCCAAGCGGTTTTGTCCAGCGAACTGAGGCAAAACTCGCACTTGAACGGACAGCCGCGCGAGGCTTCTACATAGAGCAAGCGATGCGCCAAGTCGTCGTCGGTGTACAAGTCGTAGGGCATGGCAATCTCATCCAGCGGTGGTTGCTCGCCAGCGATCACTTTCATCAGTGGTTTCGGCCCGTGCAGCAAGGCTTGACAGAGTTTTGGAAAGCTCACATCGCCCCATCCGGTGATGACGTGATCGCTCAAGTGAACGATCTCTTGCTCCAGCGTTTCATGGCTAACCTCGGGACCGCCAAGGATGATTTTGATGTTTGGGCGTTGCGCTTTGAGTAATTTGACCAGCGCACAGGTTTGCACCACGTTCCAGATATACACCCCGAAACCGATAATTTTCGGGCCATCTAAGTTAATAGCCAGCAATTCAGCGGCTAATTCTTCGGTTTTGCGGTTGATGGTGAACTCGCAAAGTATTGTTTTAGCTTGCAAATCGCCCATATTGGCTAGCAAATAGCGCAAACCCAAGGATGCGTGGATGTATTTGGCATTCAGCGTGCAAATGACAATTTCGGACTTGGTGCAATCAAAAGTGGGTAAATCAGCCATACCTCCATTATGATGAGAACACAGAACAAAGCGGAATAAAAGAAAACGGAGTCAGTGATGGAATTGGAAGATTCAACGCTTACCGAGGAGCAATATGTGCAGATGAAGCAAGGGCTTTCTGCTTTATGGGCTTTGGCCGTGAAAAACCGCGCTTGTTTAGAACGCTTGCTCAGCTTTAACCGTGAAATCAACGCCTATTTGTCTTTGAAAACTTGGGTTGGCTGGATCGATTTTCAGGCCTTGATCGCCAAATACGAGCCAGCTTTGCATGAGGCGACCTTGTTTCTACAAGAGCTTGACGAGGTGGTTGAGCGAAACGACATATTGCAAGCTGAGCTGATAACGTATGGCCAGCAACTGGTGTTGGAAATGAAGTCACACACTGTTAAACCTTTGGTTGCCATGTTTCATAAATTAGAGCAAACCACCCACAAACAAGTAGAAGAGGCACAAGCTGCACGTGTTTTGGCGCAAATCGAAGCTGAAAACATGCAATTGCAGCGTAACAAGGCCTCGGTCGCTGGCTTCGTCGTGCATGGCGATGGCACGGTAACTGATACCAACGCGAGACTGATGTGGATGCAATGCGCCGATGGGCAAGAAGGGCCGTTGTGCGAAGGTCAGGTGCTGCAGTACCCGTGGGAAATGGCAATGCGACTGCCAGATCACTTGAATCTGCGCGGCGGTTTTGCGGGGTACAGCGATTGGCGGCTGCCGACTTTGCAAGAGCTGCAAAGTTTGGTTCGCGCCGACGAGCGCCCCACCATTTGCGGCGAAGCCTTCCCAAACGCACCAGCCAGCTTGTTTTGGTCATCCACCCTCGTCAAAGAGGGGGCGCGCGAGGCCTGCAACGTGTATTTCGGCAGCGGTAGCCAGGGCACCAACGACCGCGATAATGCGTATGCCGTCCGTTTGGTGCGAACCATTCTGCCCATAACGGCATGCGATATTGATTTGTAATATCGAGTTTTAAGATCACTTTGTAATAAGTTGACTCGTTTGGCCGACTGATGTATTGAACTTTGCTGCCCTTCGCGCCTCTTAATTTACTTATGTTGATGTCTAGAATTATTTTAAAAACCTTATTTACTATTATTTTTATAGCTATACAGGCAATAAATACGCCGGCTACAGCTCAATTTTCTTCAAAAAATAGTTATTCCTCAATTGTAACAACCGAGCGCGTACGTGCCGAGCTTCTGGCGCATGCGCCACAAGGCGTCAACGCTAGCAACGGCGACAAAATCACGCCAAACACCGTCTGGGTGGGCTTGCAGTTGGCGCATCAGCCAAAATGGCACACTTATTGGAAGAATTCTGGCGATTCTGGCCTGCCCACGCAATTGACGTGGACGCTGCCCGTGGGTGTCATGGCGGGCGACATTGCCTGGCCCGCGCCTAAAAAGATAAAAATCGGCAGTTTGACGAATTTTGGCTACGAAGACACTGTTTTATTGGCTGTGCCGTTGACTATCTCGCCGGCCTTCAAGCCATCGCTCCTTAACAGTAACTTGGATATCAGTCTCAAAGCACAATGGCTGGTGTGTAAGGAAGAATGCATTCCAGAAGAGGGCGAGTTTGCACTGAGCATCCCGACCAAGGGCTCGACGGGCATCAATTCTGCGGCGTTTGAGGATGCATTCAAAGCGCAGCCCAAACCAGTGCTGCCCAACGCTGGAGGAGGTATTCCTACTAGCCGCGCGTTTGTGGAAGGCAATCTCTTGAAGTTTGAACTGCAAGGCTTGCCCGTTGAATTGCGTGGCAAAACCTTGGATTTGTACCCTGAAACAGCAGAAATTGTGGACAACCGAGTGTTTAACGCGGGTTCGGGTGAGCAGGCTTGGGATGGCGCAGTTTGGCGTATCAGCTTGCCGTTAAACCCTCAACGCAGCCAAAGCCCTGCCACCATGCCGCTGGTGTTGAAATCTGGCGATCAAGCTTGGCGCACAGATGTAGCCGTGCAAGGCACATGGCCTAAAGCCGCTGCAGTCGCAACGCTGTCCCCTGGTTTGACAGCTGCGTTGGCTGAAAATCAAGCAGTGCAAAATGCCAATTTGACGGCTGCACCGGTCAATTTAACTCTGCTTGCTGCATTGCTAGGCGCGCTGCTAGGTGGTTTGATTTTGAACCTGATGCCCTGCGTTTTCCCTGTTTTGGCACTCAAAGTGGTAGGTTTTACGCATCATGCAGATGATGCCAAGGCACGTCGCGCTGGCGGCATTGCTTATTTTGCGGGCGTTGTGTTGTCCTTTTTGGCCTTAGGCGCATTGTTTTTGGCGCTGCGCTCAGCGGGGGAGCAGCTGGGCTGGGGCTTTCAGCTGCAAAACCCGTGGGTCGTCGCGGGCTTGGTGCTGCTGTTCACGGTGTTGGGGCTGAATTTGCTGGGCTTGTTTGAGTTTGGCAGCGTGCTGCCGTCTAGCGTGGCTACGTTGCGGTCTAAAAATCCTACTGTCGATTCGTTTTTGTCGGGCGTTTTGGCCGTTGCTGTGGCTTCGCCTTGCACAGCGCCGTTCATGGGGGCGTCGCTGGGGTTTGCTCTGGGCTTGCCAGCGGTGGAAGCTTTGTTGATTTTTGCCGCCATTGGTGTGGGCATGGCGTTGCCGTATTTGGTCGCCAGCTTTATTCCCGCCATTGCGCGTGCTTTGCCCAAGCCCGGCGCGTGGATGAACACGTTTAAAAAAGTAATGGCGATTCCCATGTTTGCCACCGTGGTGTGGCTGGGCTGGGTGCTGGCGCAGCAAACGGACGTACTGCCTCAGCCTCAGATTGAGGCGCATGAGCGCTGGCAAGGCTGGGAGCCGGGGCGGGTGGATCAGCTGCTTGCCAAAGGGCAACCCGTCTTTGTCGACTTCACCGCCGCGTGGTGCGTGACTTGCCAATTCAATAAAAAAGCGACGCTGTCTAAGCCGGAATTGTTGACGGAATTCGATGCGAAAAAAGTGCAGCTATTGCGTGCCGATTGGACAAAAAGAGACCCCGCTATTGGCGCAGCCTTGAAAGACCTAGGACGCAGCGGCGTGCCCGTTTACGTGCTGTACGCACCAGGCAAAGCGCCGCAGGTGTTGTCTGAAATCATCAGTGTGGATGATGTACGTCAAGCCTTGGCGAAAATTTAAAGAAAATTTAAAGAAAATTTAAATTTATACTTTTACATAAACCAAGTAAATATGAATCAACCCGACATCCTCCACATCCTCAAAACCTGCAAAACCATCGCTGTGGTCGGTCTATCGCCCAAAGTGCATCGCGATAGTTATGAGGTAGCCGAATATATGCAGTCGCAGGGCTACCGCATTGTTCCTATCAATCCTGTAGCTGCGTCATCAGGAACACCAATATTGGGTGAAAAAGTCTATGCCACACTGCTAGATGCCGCCAAAGTCGAGAAAATTGACATGGTCGATTGCTTTCGCAACAGCGATGACATTCCGCCCATCGCTACGGAAGCGGTGCAAATCAAAGCACAAGTGCTGTGGATGCAGTTGGGGATTGAGAATCTAGCCGCGAAGTCCGAGGCGGCTGTGGCGGGTTTGGCGGTTGTTGAGAATCGCTGTTTGTTGATTGAGCATAGACGGCTGAAGCATTTACTTTAAGATTTGTTTGAAGATTTGTTTTAGTTGATTTAAACATGGGTAAGTATGGCGTTGTTCAAGCCTGAGATAATGCGCTCATGACTTTTTCGCCTAACCATATCCATAACTTCAACCACGTACAAAACCCAAGCTTTTTGCAAGCGTGCATGCGCCAAGCCTCCGACCACACGCCCGTGTGGCTGATGCGCCAAGCCGGCCGCTATTTACCTGAATACCGCGATACCCGCGCAAAAGCCGGTAGCTTCATGGGTTTAGCGACGAACACCGATTACGCCACCGAGGTGACTTTGCAGCCGCTGGCACGTTACAAGCTGGATGCGGCGATTTTGTTCAGCGATATTTTGACGATTCCCGATGCGATGGGGCTAGGTCTCAGCTTTGCCTTGGGCGAGGGCCCTAAGTTTGCGCATCACGTTCGTGATGAAGCCTCTGTTGCCAAATTGGCCGTGCCAGATATGGACAAGCTGCGCTACGTGTTTGACGCGGTATCCAGTATTCGCAAAGCCTTGACGCAGGCGGACGGGCGCGGCAGTGTGCCCTTGATTGGTTTTTCGGGCAGCCCGTGGACGCTGGCGTGTTACATGGCTGAGGGCGCTGGTTCTGACGACTACCGCCACGTCAAAACCCTGATGTACAGCCGCCCAGATTTGATGCACCGCATGTTGCAGGTCAATGCCGATGCGGTCGCCTTGTACTTGAACACGCAAATCGACGCCGGCGCACAAGCCGTGATGATTTTTGACAGCTGGGGTGGCGTGCTGGCGGATGGCGCATTCCAAGAATTCAGCTTGGCGTATACCAAGCGGGTGCTGGCGCAGTTGAAACGCACGCACAATGGTAAAGCGGACGGTATTGTGATTCCTCGTATTGTCTTCACCAAAGGCGGCGCGTTATGGTTGGACGAGATGGGTGGTTTGGACTGCGATGTACTGGGCTTGGATTGGACAGCTAATCTGGCTAAAGCAAGAGCCTTAGTCGGCGGCAATACTGGCGGTGTTGGGAAAGCACTACAAGGCAATATCGATCCGAATGTGCTTTTTGCGATGCCTACAGTGATTCAAGCTGAAGTTGCCAAAGTCTTAAACAGCTTCGGCCAGCCGCATACCGACAAAACCACCAACGGTGCTACACATATTTTCAACTTAGGCCACGGAATCAGCCAGTTCACACCACCTGAAAATGTAGCAGTGCTAGTGGATGCGGTGCATAAGCACTCAAAAGCACAACGCATATCACAACACATGGCATAAAAATAGGAAAAATTTCAAATTTTTTATTGAGTTGTCAACAAAAAACAGTGCCCCGCAACATTTTGAACAAAAAGATCTTGTAAATTGCTATCAAACAAATAGCGCGGCTAACTCATTGATTTATATAGGTTTAATTAGCTGCTCGATTTCTGTGCAATTTGTCTAAAGCCTTGATTTATAGGGCTTTCAGTGCGCTAATCAGGAGCTATCAACAAAGTTATCCACAGAAAATGGTGGTAGCCGCATACGTGTATACAAATCAAGCACTTAGCTAGGTTTTTTAAAATTCAGCGTGAAATTATTGATGTAGCTTGTGCTGTTTTTTTCAGGTATATCGTGTTGAATCAGTTAACATTCATTTCTTCGATTTTTCGAAGTCATTTTCTCTTTGATCCATTTCTCTTTTATTCATTTTTAAAGCGAGGTCACCCATGGCATTGATGGACTTTCTCAAGAAGCAGTTTATTGACGTATTGCAATGGACTGAGGACGACGATGGCACCTTGGCCTGGCGCTTCCCGATGGCTGACATGGAGATTCAAAATGGGGCTTCGCTGACAGTGCGTGAATCGCAGCTCGCGGTATTCGTCAACGAAGGCAAGGTTGCAGACGTGTTTGCGCCTGGCACCTACAAGCTCGCCACGCAAAACTTGCCCTTGCTCACGAACCTGAAAAACTGGGATAAGCTGTTTGACTCGCCCTTCAAGAGTGATGTTTACTTCTTCAGCACCCGCCAGCAAATCGACCAAAAATGGGGTACACCCCAGCCCATCACCATTCGCGACAAAGATTTTGGCGCAGTGCGCCTGCGTGCTTTCGGTAATTACAACTTCCGCATTGAGGACGCCAAGCTGTTCCATACTGAAATTTCCGGCACACGCGAGAGCTACAGCGTGGAAGATGTGGATGGTCAACTGCGTGGCTTGGTGTTGCAAAACATCAGCAACGCGATTGCCAGCAGCAATATTCCATTTTTGGACTTGGCATCCAACCAGATGACCTTTGCGCAGGCGTTGACGACGCAGCTTGCACCCGAATTTGCCAAAATCGGCTTGAAGCTCGAAGGCATGACGGTGCAAAACGTCTCCTTGCCAGAAGAGTTGCAAAAAATTCTCGATCAAAAAATCGGTATGGGCATGGTCGGCAACGACATGGGCAAGTTCATGCAATACCAAACTGCACAGGCGATACCGAAGTTTGCCGAAGGTGCTGGCAGTGGCAGCGGCATTGCTGGCGACGCCATGGGCATGGGAGCAGGCTTGGCAATGGGGCAAGTGCTGGCGCAGAATTTGCAAGCGGGTTTGAACTCTGGTGCAAACCAAGCTGCTGCTGCTGCTGCTGCCGTTGTGAAGCCCGATGACATCATGGCCACGCTGGAAAAGCTGGGTGAACTCAAAGTAAAAGGCATTTTGACGCAAGAAGAGTTTGACGCCAAGAAGGCAGAGTTGCTGAAAAAATTAGTTTAGAGTTGGTTTTAAGTTCGTATCAGATTTTTTGATTTAGATCGCTTTGGCCACTGAATCCCTTCAGCGCAGCTACCGCGCGCCCTGCCCAGGCTGTGGGGCGCCGGTCGAATTTCGCAGCGCGCAATCGACGCACGCGGTGTGCAGCTACTGCCAAAGCACGGTGGTGCGCAGTGGAGACACGCTGGCGCGCACCGGCAAAATGTCTGAGCTCTTTGAAGACTTCAGCCCACTGCAGCTCATGGCCTCTGGCAAGTGGGAGGGAAAGCCATTCACCCTGATGGGTCGGTTGCAATACAAATACGCCCAAGGCACGTGGAGCGAGTGGATTGCCGGTTTTGACGATGGCAGTACGGGCAGTTTGAGCGAAGACAACGGCGCGTTTGTTTTCTCTACCGCATTCACCAGCAAAAGCGTCGTTCCCGTAGCAGCTCTGTTTGAGGTAGGTCACACGACTGCCATCAACGGCAAAACATTCAGTATTGCGGCAAACCACAGCGTCTTTTTAATATCCGCGCAGGGTGAATTGCCCAAGTTACCAGCACTAAACGCCGCGTTCAACATGGTTGAGTTGCGTGGCGACCAAGGTGATGTGATCAGCATTGATTACGGGTCTGAGCCGCCTGCATTGTCTATGGGGCGAGCCGTTTTGCTGGAAGATCTGCAATTCAAAGGCTTGAAAGAAGAGCAAGCCAAGGCAGAGTCTGGCCAGCAGTTTGCCTGCCCCAACTGCGCCGCATCGCTGCAAGTCAGCTTGGCATCCACCAAAAGCCTGACTTGCCGCAGCTGCAACAGCATCATCGACGTGTCGCAAGGGGTGGCTGGCCAGCTCAGCCACGCACTGCAAACCGAGCCAGTCGCGCCTTTGATTGCGCTGGGCAGCACCGGGCAATTGCAAGGGGTGATGTGGCAACTTGTGGGTTTCCAGCACCGCATGGGTTATGAAGTGGACGATCCGGACGAGCACTTTGGCTGGACTGAATACCTGCTGTACAACAAAAAACGTGGTTTTACCTTTTTGGTCGATTCAACCGAAGGCTGGAGCTTGGCAACGCCAACCACGGGCGCACCCACTCTATCTTCCAATGGCGCAACTGCCACGTATTTAAGCAACAAATACACCCAAAAATACAGCTATAAAGCTGAAACCACCTATGTGGCTGGTGAGTTTTACTGGCGTGTGGAACGTGGACAAAAGAGTAACAACACCGATTTTGAAAAAGGTGCCGTACTACTGTCACGAGAAGAAACGCCGAATGAAGTGACTTGGTCCATGGGCAGCAAGTTGAGTAGCGAAACTGTCGCGCAAGTTTTTAAGCTCAAAGACAGTGATTTTGGTAGGAAAGATGCGCTAAAAAACAGCGACGCTAGCCCCCTTAGTAGTGCGGCTGGGATGAGCTTTGGCACGATTGTGATTTTGATACTTGTTTTGTTGCTGTTTTTGTTTTTAATCAGCCGTTGCTCAAGCTGCGACCCGAAGGTTGAAAATTGTTCATCATCTCGCAGCGGTACATATGGCGGATTCAGCTCTGGCGGTGGGCACAAATAGTCCAAAATTTCAAGATCAGAATCAATACTTTAAGGAGTAAGAAAATGGAATTCGTAGGATTAAAGATAGGCGCTATCGTCGGCTCAATCGTCTTTGCGCTGATTGGCGTACTCATTTTTTGGCTCTGCTTCGTCATCATCGACAAGCTCACGCCTTACGATTTGTGGGGCGAGATTATTGAGAAGCAAAACGTGGCGCTGGGGGTGGTGGTTGCAGCTATGAGTTTGGGGATTTGTATTATTGTTGCTGCTGCCATTCACGGTTGACGCTGGTTGAAAGCAGTTAAAGCCAGTCCGCTTGAAATCACGCTGCTTGTCAGCGTTTTTGTCGTCGCGGCTTGTGGACTGGTTTATGAATTAGCGGCTGGGGCGCTGGCTTCGTATTTGTTGGGGGACTCGATTTTGCAGTTCTCCACGGTTATTGGCTGCTATTTGTTTGCCATGGGTGTGGGGTCGTGGTTGTCCAAGTTTTTTGACCGCCAATTGCCAGCACATTTTTTGCGAATTGAACTCCTTGTCGCACTGGCGGGTGGTTTGTTGCCTGCTATTTTGTTTTTGACCAATGCTTATATTCCCGGCGGTTTTCGTTGGGTGCTGTATGGCATGGTGGGTGTTGTCGGTATCTTGGTGGGCTTGGAGATTCCGCTGGTGATGCGAATTTTGAAGCGCAATGTAGCTTTCAAAGACGTGGTGTCGCAGGTGCTGACCTTTGATTACTTGGGCGCATTGGCGGTGTCGATTGCCTTTCCGTTGATCTTGGTGCCACATCTGGGGTTGATTCGTACCGGTTTGCTATTTGGGCTGTTGAATGCGGCTGTGGCCGTTTGGGCACTGTGGATGTTTCGCTTTGAGTTGCGGCAGCTCAAAGCGCATGTGTTGGCCTGTGCTGCAACATTCGCTGTTTTGGCTGCGGCTTTTGCAGGCGCAGACCACATCACCACTTTGGCAGAAGACAAGTTTTACCAAGATCGCATTGTTTTCACCGCCGCATCACCCTATCAGCGCATCGTGGTCACACAGGGAAAGTTGGGCCACAGATTGTTTTTAAATGGCAACCTGCAGTTTGCCGAGCGCGACGAATACCGATACCACGAGGCTTTGGTGCACCCAGCAATGGCGGCATTTTCAGCCAGCGGCCCTAAACGCGTCGCCGTGTTGGGCGGTGGCGACGGCATGGCGGTGCGCGAGGTTTTGAAGTACCCCAGCGTTGAATCTGTCACCTTGGTAGAGCTTGATCCGGCGATGACTAAATTGTTTTCCGAGCAGCCCACACTGGTCAAACTCAACAATAGCGCACTCAAATCCCCCAAAGTCAAAGTCGTCAATACCGATGCGTTTGGCTGGTTGGAGAGCAGCTTAGAAACCTTTGATGTCATCATCGTCGACTTTCCCGATCCGACAAATTTCTCCATCGGCAAGCTCTACACCAATTCCTTTTACGCCTTGTTGGACAAACGCCTCTCCGCCAGTGGTTACGCGGTGATTCAAACCACCTCGCCCTTGGTGGCGCGTAAAAGCTTTTGGACGGTAGCGCAAACGATTGAATCTGTTGGTCTCACCGCCACGCCCTACCACGCGCATGTGCCCAGCTTTGGCGAATGGGGGTTCATCATCGCCAGCCGCCGGCCGTGGCATCAGCCTAAGTCTCTGCCCACAGGATTGCGGTTTTTAGATTTGACCAGTATGCCCGTGCTTTTAGACTTTCCGCTAGACATGGCGCGTGTGCCTGTTGAGGTCAATCGCCTCTCCAACCAAGTGCTGGTAACCACGTATGAAGACGAGTGGGGCAAAGTTGCGCACTGACCCTGGCAGGCGGTTATCATGAAACGCCGAAAATTTATCGCTGCCGTCAGTGCTTTGCCGCTTCTTGGCTGCGAAAAATCACATCAGATTAAAGACATCCAAGGCGGTTTCACAGGTGTCAAAGTTGAACGCGGACATTTGCTGCGTGACGCCAAATCGTGGCCCACACCCTCATCTACACCTTCCAAAACCCGCAAAACCAAAGTCATCATCGCCGGCGGAGGTGTCGCCGGCTTAGCCGCCGCCCGCGCTTTGCGGCTACAAGGCATTAACGACTTTGTGTTGCTGGAACTGGAAGACCGCGCTGGCGGCAACAGCAAAGGTGGTGCGGTCAACGGCATCACATGCCCATTGGGCGCGCATTACCTGCCTGTGCCGTCTGAGCAAGCACCCCAAGCAGACGATTTACGCAACCTGCTGGAAGAGTTGGGCGTGCGCCAGCGCGTCTCAGGCCGCTGGCAATACGACGAGCGCTACCTGTGCCACAGCCCGCAAGAGCGCCTGTTTTTCAATGGCGCTTGGCAAGACGGCTTACTACCTACTCAAGATGTGAGCGCTGAGACACTCGTGCAATATCGCCAGTTCGCCAAATTGGTGGAAGAAGCCAGAAAGCGCAGTAACTGGTCTATTCCAGCCTCAAATTCAGCTCTAGCCAGCGTAGATGTTGCCTTAACAGCTATTACTTTCATACTGTATTTGGAGCAAAACGGTTTAACTGACCCACACTTGCGCTGGTATTTAGACTACTGCTGCCGTGACGATTACGGCGCTGGCATTGCCACAGTTTCCGCCTGGGCTGGCATGCACTACTTCGCCAGCCGTCATGGTTTTCATGCGCCGGGAGCTGAAACCTCTGGACGTGATGGCGTGTTGACTTGGCCCGAAGGCAACGGCTGGATCACGCAGCGCATGGCTTTGCCGCTGGGTGAGCGCTTACTTACCAAGCGCATCGTCACCCGTATTGAAGAGACGAAACACGGTGTTGACGTTGACGTGTTGAATGCAAGCACACAGCAAACCGAGCGCTGGCAGGCCGAGCGATGCATTGTCGCCCTGCCTGTTTTTGTAGCAGCTCGGGTGGTGAAAAATCCACCTGCAGTACTGCAAGCCGACGCCCAGCAAACCCGCTACGCCCCGTGGCTAGTGGCGAATATTCATATCAACAAGCCATTGCTTGACCAAGGTGGCGCAGCGCCCAGTTGGGACAACGTTATCTACGGCGCGGCAGGTTTGGGCTATGTCAATGCCAAACATCAAAGCCTACAGCCCGTGCCAGCAGCCACGGTGTTGACCTATTACCGCGCTTTGGGAGATGTCAAAGACGGCAGAAAACAACTTTTAGAGCGCTCGTGGGGCAGTTGGCGCGATGAAATTTTGGCTGAGTTGTCCGCAGCACACCCAGATTTGACATCAAAAACCACACAAATCGATTTCACCCGCTACGGGCATGCGATGGCGATTCCTACTCCAACCTTATCCTTGAATTTAATTGATAAAATCGACACGCAGCCGGCGTATTTATTGCCTAAGCAGCTATTAAAAAAAGAGCAAAATACGGCATTAAATCAACGCCTACAGTTCGCCCACAGTGACTGGGCGGGCTATTCGGTTTTTGAAGAGGCTTTTGCGATGGGTCATGCGGCGGGCAGCCTAAAATAAACCATGCAAGGCCTACACCTCACCGCTGATTGTCACCACTGCCATTGCGATGCCACACTGTTGGTTGATGCCACGGCGTTATTGCAACTTTGCCTTGACGCCGTGAAAACCGCTGGTTTGCAAGCCGTCAACCAGTTGATACATGTCTTTCCAGCTGTAGATAGCCAACCCAGCGGCGTGACTGCTACGGTGCTGTTGGCAGAATCACACCTGTGCATTCATACATGGCCAGAGTTACAGGCGGTGACGCTAGACGTCTACGTCTGCAACTTCGGCGGCGACCATTCCGCCAAAGCGCATCGCTTGATGGACGCTTTGCTGGCCGCATTCAAACCTGAAAGCGCGGAACGCCACGAGTTGCACCGTGGAACATTGAAAAAAATGAAGACCTCATGACCAAAGCATCGACAACAAAAGCATTAATCCTAGCCGCCGGACGTGGCGAACGCATGCGCCCGCTGACTGACCACACCCCAAAACCGCTATTAGAAGTGCGCGGACAGCCGCTGATGCAGTGGTCTATGCAGGCTTTGGCGGCGGGTGGGTTTACCGATTTTGTCATCAACACGGCTTGGTTGGGCGAGAAAATCAGCACTCATTTTGGTGAAAAAACAGATTCAAAAATCGGCCTGCAGCCAGCGTTTTTTCTGCCTAAGCAGCTATTAAAAAGCGAGCAAAAAAACGCCGAAAAATTAGATAATTCTGTAACGTTAAACATTCGCTACTCGCACGAAGCCAGAGATTTTGGCGGAGCGCTGGAGACGGCGGGCGGCATAGTTAGGGCGCTGCCGATGTTGTGTGATTCTGGCGATGAAGATGTATTTTGGGTGCTGGCAGGCGACGTGTTCGCGCCCGATTTTGTGTTTTCGCAAGACGCGGTTGAGCGCTTCAAAGCCAGTGGCAAGTTGGCGCATATTTGGCTTGTTCCGAATCCTGAGCACAACACCAAAGGTGATTTTGGGCTGCTGCCAGATGGTTTTGTCGTTAATGATGCGCCCGAAAAATACACCTTCAGCACCATCGCCCTGTACCGCAAGTCTTTGTTTACATTGCCTTATTGCGATATTCCAGCGGGAAATCCTGAGGGCGTCAAAGCTGCTCTGGCGCCGTTGCTCAGAAAAGCCATTGCCGCACAGCAGGTGTCTGGCGAGTTGTACACTGGCACTTGGACAGACGTAGGCACGCCGCAGCGATTAGCGCAAATTAACAATTCTTAGTGAGTCTGAGTGAATACATGACCAAAGTAACCAACCAAACATACGCCGCCCGCCGCACCCGTTTTGCCGCCACGCTGGGCGCAGATGGTATCGCCATCATCCCCACTTCGCCCGAACGTCAGCGCAACCGCGACAGCGACTTTTTGTACCGTTTTGACAGCTATTTTCACTATTTGACCGGTTTTACTGAGCCGAACGCAACGTTGGTCATCACAGGTGACGGCAAAGCTACGCTGTTTTGCGCCCCCAAAGACATGGAACGCGAGATTTGGGACGGCTTTAGGCTCGGTCCTAGTTCAGCACCAGCGGCTTTAGGTGTGGATGCTGCCTATTCCAATGCGGAATTGGATGCATTGTTGCCAAAGCTGTTAGAGAACAAATCTGCTGTTTATTTCCCGTTTGCGACGCACAAAGGGCTGGAAACGCAGGTCGACGGCTGGCTCAGCAAAGTTCGCGCTCGCGTGCGTTTCGGCGCCTTGTGCCCCGAAACCCAGCGCGATGCTTGCGCCGTTTTAGACGAAATGCGACTGTTCAAAGATGCGTCAGAGCAAGCGACCATGCGCCGAGCCGCGCAAATCAGTGCGGCAGGCCACATCCGCGCCATGCAAACAAGTGCCCAGATGCTGCGCGAAGGCAAAGATGTGCGCGAATACCACCTAGACGCCGAGCTTTTGCACGAATTTCGCCAGCAGGGCTCGCAATACTCCGCTTACAGTGCAATCGTTGCCGCAGGAGCGAATGCCTGTGTGCTGCACTACCGCGCAGACGCAGCGCAAGTCAAAAACGGTGACTTGGTGCTGATTGACGCTGGCTGCGAGTTGGATGGCTACGCCAGCGACATCACTCGCACCTTCCCCGCCAATGGCAAGTTCACTGGCCCGCAGCGTACGCTATACGATATCGTGCTAGCCAGCCAAGATGCTGCCGTAGCAGCTACAAAATCAGGATCAAGATTCATCGACCCGCACGAAGCAGCAGTCAAGGTTTTGGCGCAAGGCATGTTGGATGTGGGCTTGCTCGACAAAAACAAAGTCGGTAACCTACAAGACGTGATCGAAAAACGCGCCTACTTCCCCTTCTATATGCACCGCACCAGCCACTGGCTGGGTATGGATGTGCATGATTGTGGCGGCTATAACGAACCGTCTGAGCTGGGTCAAACGACAGAACGCAAAGACCCCTTGAGCGGCGAAGTCATCACCAACCGCCCCAGCCGCATCCTGCGCCCAGGCATGGTGTTGACCCTAGAACCCGGCATCTACGTCCGCCCCGCTGCCGGCGTGCCCGAGCAGTTCCACAACATCGGCATCCGCATTGAGGACGATGCGATTGTCAACGAAGGTGGATGTGAGTTAATTAGTCGGGGTGTGCCGGTGAAGGCGGATGAGATTGAGGCTTTGATGAAGTCATAATCTGCTTGAGAGTTTACAGTTAAACAAAAAAGGAGACACCCATGCAAACCACTTTCAAACTATTAGCCACAGCTTGCATTGCAGGATGGCTGGCTTTAAGCGGATTAAACGCCGCTGCACAAACCTACCCAACCAAGCCTCTCAAATTCCTCGTGCCATTCCCAGCTGGCAGCGCGACTGATACTGTCGGCCGTGTGGTCGCGCAGGCGATGAGTGATGCTTTGGGGCAGCCAATTGCGGTGGAGAACAAAGCGGGTGCGAATGGTATTCCGGGGGCGGATTCGGTGAAGGCGGCTGTGGGCGATCCATACACGCTGTTGGTAACCACCAGCACCACACAAGCTGCCAATGTGAGCTTGTACAAAAAACTGCCGTATGACCCAGTGAAAGATTTCACGCCCATTGGCATGATTGGCAGCACGGGCTTTATTTTGATGGTCAAGCCTGAGTTTCCAGCGAAAGACATGAAAGAGTTTGTCGCCTATGCCAAGGCGAATAAGCTGGCGTATGGTCACGGTTCATCAGGCTCATTGGTGTCTGGCGCTTTGGTGGCACAACTGGGCGGGTTTGAGGCTTTGAGCGTGCCGTATAAAGGTATTCCGCCGGCGCTGGTTGATTTGATGGGCGGTCAATTGCAGTTTGCGTTTGCCGATGTGGGCAATGCTATGACGCAAATCAACGGCGGCAAGCTGAAAGGTTTGGGCGTGACAACCGCCAAGCGCGCAGGCAAAGCACCAAACATTGCACCGATTGGCGACACGGTGAAGGGCTATGAAGTCAGTGCTTGGTTTGCATTGATGGCGCCAGCAAATATTCCTGCCGCGGACGCTAAGAAGCTTGGCGAAACCTTGCGTACCGTGCTGGCAAAACCAGAAGTCAAAGAAAAACTAGCGAATGCGGGTATTGATTTAGATGTGCAAGACAGTGCCGCATTGGCACGCACGATCGATGCAGAAATCAAAAAATGGTCTGGCTGGGTGAAATTGGCGGGCATCACTCCGGAATGAGTGGGGCATTAAGCGGCTACCGTATCGTAGACCTCACGGGCGTGGTTCTCGGCCCGTATGCCACACAGATTTTGGGTGATTACGGTGCTGATGTCATTAAGGTAGAGCCTCTCAGTGGCGACATCATGCGCCACGCGGGGCCTATGCAGCACCCAGGTATGGGGCATATTTTTATCAATGCGAATCGCAACAAACGCTCCATCGTTTTGGATCTGAAAAAACCGCGCGACCATGCTGTTTTGCTGAGGCTGTGTGAAACCGCCGATGTGCTGACCTTCAACATTCGCCCCGCTTCTATGGCTCGGTTAGGGTTGAGTTATGAAGCTTTACAAAAAATCAACCCTAAGCTGATTTATTGCGGCGCGTATGGCTACTCTGAAGGCGGGCCGTATTCTGACTTGCCAGCTTACGACGATTTGATTCAGGGTGCGGCGTGCATCCCGTGGTTGATGACGCAAAGTGGCAGCACTGAGCCACGTTATGTGCCCGCGACGTTTGCCGACCGTGTGACGGCGTTGAACATGGTGCATGCCGTCATGGCCGCCATCATTGCGCGAGACAAAAGAGACGGCACAGGGCTGGGGCAAAGTGTTGAAGTGCCCATGTTTGAGTGTTTGCTGCAATTTGTTTTGGGTGAACATTTGGGTGGCGAAACTTGGCAACCAGCTGTGACCACAACGCTTGGCCAAGCGATGGGAAATATGGGGCACAGCCGCATGTTGTCGCCCAATCGTAAGCCGTATAAAACGAGCGATGGTTATGTCTGTGCGCTGATGTACAACGACGCACATTGGCGTAGATTTTTGGAGTTGGCAGGCGAGGGCGAGCTTTTTACGCAAGATGCGCGTTTCACGACGCAATCAGCTCGTATCGCGCATATTGATGAGTTGTATGCGTTCGTACAAACTAAGCTGTTGCTGCAAACCAGCGAACATTGGTTGAAGGTTTTGGTGGCGAGCGATATTCCTGTGATGCCAATGATGAAATTGCCGGATTTGTTGACCGATCCACACTTAGCGGCAACCGGCGGCTGGGTTGATGTGGCGCATCCGCATGAAGGCAAACTGCGGCAACTGCGGCAACTGCGGCCACCTGTGCGTATGAGCGCTACGCCCACTGCCATTTCGCGACCCGCCCCTCGATTGGGTGAACATACGGCGGAGATTTTGTACGAACTCGGTATGAGTTTGTAGCCATGTTGGCGCAGCTTAGAGCCGGACTGTTAACCGGTATAAAACGTTTAGATTTATCATGCGGATTGACTGAGTTTCCACCTGAAATTTTCGACTTGGCAGATTCGCTGGAGATTTTGAATTTATCAGGTAATCAGTTGTCTAGCCTGCCAGATGATTTGTCGCGCTTGTACAAGCTACGAATTATTTTCTGCTCTGATAACTTGTTCACTGAGCTGCCCGCCGTACTTGGGCAATGTAAAAATTTGACGATGGTTGGTTTCAAAGCCAACCAGATCAGCCGAGTTGCTGCTGAGGCAATGGCGCCAACGCTGCGATGGCTGATTTTGACGGACAACCGCATTCAAAGTTTGCCTAATAGTATTGGTCAATGCAAGCAAATGCAAAAGCTGATGCTAGCGGGTAATGAATTGAGTGATTTGCCAGCAGAACTCGCAAAATGCACAAATCTCGAACTACTGCGTTTGTCTGCGAATCAATTTTCAGCTTTGCCAGCTTGGTTGTTGACCTTACCACGCTTGGCTTGGTTAGCCATAGCGGGCAATCCATTGACGGATAGTTTTGAAGCTGCTAGAAAAGCGCCATCGATTGCGGAGATTAATTGGCACAATATCGAACTAGGAGTAAAACTTGGCGAAGGCGCATCGGGTATTATTTCTAATGCAAAGTTGCAGCAAGCAGACGCGCTGACCAAAGATGTTGCCGTGAAGTTATTCAAAAGCGATGTGACCAGTGATGGTTTGCCTCGTTGCGAAATGGCTGCCAGCATTGCTGTGGGATTGCATCCACACATTGTGGGTGTGATGGGGAAGATAAGCCATCACCCGAATAGCGAACAAGGTTTGGTCATGCCATTGATTGCAAGCAGCTACACAAATCTTGCACAACCACCAAATCTTGAATCGTGCACACGTGATATTTATGCGCAGGCCACAAATTTCAGTCTGCAGGAACTAAACAGCCTAGCCCTTGGCATTGCGCGTGCCGCAGAGCATTTGCATGCTTGTGGCGTTTTGCACGGCGATTTGTATGCGCACAATATTTTGCATAACTCAAAAGGGCATGGACTTTTAGGTGATTTTGGAGCGGCATCAATCTTACCGATGCAAGACCAGGACACATCTCACGCGATGCAGCGCATCGAAGTGCGGGCGTTTGGTATTTTGCTGAGCGAATTGTTGTCGCATTGTTCAGAATCGAACGACGATGCAAACTATCCTATATTTCAAGCTACGAAGTCAAGCTTGAATGAATTGCAAAAGCGCTGCACGCAAGCCGAAGTTTCGGCTCGCCCTTTAATCGCAGAGGTGGTTCAGTTCTTGAATTTTTTAAATCTTCACATGGAATTAGCTAGCAGCTCTTCGTAGTCTTGATTTGTGGCTATGCGTGGATTGGTTTTGTGGCAATGATCAGCCAGCGCACCTTTGATGATATTGCCAAACCAGTCGTGTTGCACACCCAAAGTGGCTAAACCCGTCGGTAAACCGAGTCGGGCATTCATGTCTTTGATGGCTGCGGGGATATCACTGCCAGATGCCAAACCCATAGCATGCGCCATCCGCTGCAAACGCTGCTCGTTTTGCATCGACGGTGCAGAAGCATTGAAAGTCACCACAGCAGGCAAAAACATGGCATTCAATGTGCCGTGGTGCAGGCCAGGATTGACGCCACCCAAGCTGTGGCTTAGGCTATGCACACAGCCCAAACCTTTTTGAAACGCCATCGCACCTTGCATAGAAGCACTCATCATGTTCATGCGGGCGTCAATGTCAATTCCGTTGTTTGTGGCGCGTTCAATGTTCGCCCAAGCGCGCGTTAAACCATCTAAGCCGATGCCATCAGCTGGCGGGTTGAAAGCTGGCGCCATGAAGGTTTCCATACAATGAGCAATCGCATCCATACCTGTTGCTGCGGTTAATTTGGCTGGCAAACCAAGTGTGAGCTCAGGGTCGCAAATCGCGGCTTTGGGCACCAAATGCCAAGAGTGAAAACCGAGCTTGCGGTGGTCGTCCACAATCAAAATCGCACCGCGTGCCACTTCGCTGCCAGTGCCGCTGGTGGTGGGTACGGCAATCAACGGCGCGGCGCGTTCGGTAATCAGCAAAGAGCCGCCTTCGATGGTTGCATAGGTGGTCAGTGGGCCCTCATGCGTCGCCGCAATCGCCACGCCCTTGGCGCAATCAATGGAAGAACCACCACCTACTGCAATTAAGCCATCGCAGTTGTTTGCTTTGTAACTTGTTGCAGCGGCTTGCACGGCTGCCTCTGTAGGGTTTGACGGCGTTTGGTCAAACACTGCCACGGTCATGCCACGTAGATTGTCTAGTGCTTTTTGCAAAATGCCTGCCGCTTTAACGCCTTGGTCGGTGATGATCAGCGGCCGGGTGATGCACACTCGTTCACATTCTTGTTTGAGCAGTTTGATTGCACCGGCTTCAAACTGAATATGCGTTACATAATATATAAATGCCATGAAACTACCTCGTTAAATGTTGCTACGATCTTAACGCACCAACCATTTTCTACTTGCATAACTCAAAGCGTCTACCAAAGCTACCAATGCCAACATGGCCAACAAGATCGTGGAAGTCTTGCTCATTTGGAACAAGCCCATGTGAAATGCCAGCATTTGACCTAGCCCACCGCCGCCCACCACACCAAGCACAGCAGCCGCTCGGATGTTGTTTTCCCATCGGTAAAGTGTGTAGCTCATGAGCTGTGGAATGATTTGCGGTAACGTGGCATAGAAAAAGATACGACCCTCACCAACGCCACGCGTGCGTAGCGCAAAGGCTGCTTCAGGCGGTGCATTTTCTATACTTTCAGCAAATAATCTGCCTAGAACACCAGCGGTGTGAAGACCCAAGGCTAATGTGCCCGCAAAAGGGCCTAGACCTGCGGCTATAAGCAGAAGGGCGGCCCAGACCAATTCTGGAATGCTGCGCAATGCGTTGAGCAGCAAACGGGCAGAGCCCTTGAAATAGGCCTTGTCGTCTTCATGCGTTTTGCTGGCAGGCAGTGCGATAAGCAAGCCAAGAATGGCAGCAATGATCGTGCCTAACAAAGACATGGCCAAAGTCTCAAGCGAAGCGGTCCAGAGCTTGGCTACAAATATGCCAGAAAAATCTGGTGACATTAACTCACCAATGAATTTCCCCATGAGTCTAGCTGATTCAATACTAAAGAGCTGCGCCCACTGGAGATTGAGCGACCAAAAGCTAGCAAGGGTTAACAAAATCAACGCCAAAACAAACCAGCATGCTTTGCAGCGCGCTTCAAAAAGCTTGAGAGGCAGGCTGTAGGCGTCGTTCGGGACTTCCTTGGTTGTGGGTTTGGGTATCGTGTTCATCCCAATTGCTTCCGTAGCCAAGCGCTGGCCTTGTCTGCCAGCCATACAAGCAACATGAAAACTAATAGCAGCGTGGCAACTTCACTGCCCTTGAACATTTTCATCGAATTGTCAAGTTGCTGCCCCAAGCCGCCAGCGCCAACGAATCCTAGTACTGCGCTAGAACGTATAGCGCACTCCCAGCGATAGACCGTGTAGCTTGTCAATTCAGCGGCATTTTGTGGCAGTAAGCCATAAGAAAAAGCCTGTAAACGCCCAGAGCCATTGCGCATCAGCGATTGCGTAGTATGGGCTTCACCGCTTTCCAAAATCTCAGTATAGACCTTGCCAAGCATTCCGGCATACGTTAGCGCAATCGCCAGTACGCCAGCTGTTGGTCCCAGGCCCACCACGCGCACAAATACTAGCGCCCATACCAACTCGGGTATGCTACGTAAAATTATCAAAAACCAACGAATTGTTTGACGAAAGAAACTAGGCAGCCAAGCCATCTTGCCCGAGAGCTTGGAAACCGATAGGGCAGATGTGCCAAGCAGTGTGAGCGGAATAGCCAGCACCAGCGCCAGCGCGATACCAGCCGTGGCCATAGCCACGGTGCGCCAAGTTTCTTTGGCGACGAGTTTTAAAAATTCAGCGTCATGCGCTGGCGGGAAAAAGTCGCCCAGAAAATTCGCCATGACCTTGCGGCTTTCAGGCTCCCAAAGCAGCCAAGGCTTGAATTCAGTGATGACAAGTAATGGCCAAAGTAATATTACAGTTGCCACCAGCCAAAAAACGCGGCCTTGCCAAGCTGGATCGTGCCGCTGAGGTGAATGCAAAGGTAAAAGGGAGCTCATTGCTCTATCTGCAATGCATCACAGCAGGTTGACTAGGTTGTGCATTTTGCTCTGGAAACGCGTTGATTGGAGCAGGGCCAAACAATTCGTGCTCATACTGGGAATACAGTGCTGTTAAGCGCTCACGGGTTACTTCACCCGAGGCTAAATCAAATACCACCTCACCATTGCGCAGACCTATGATGCGTGGAAATGCTTCAAGCGCCCGCTCTACCTGATGCAGTGTACAAACCAGCGTTGTACCACGTTCGCGGCAGGTTCGAGTGAGCACTTCGATAGCCTGTGTGGCGCGTGTAGGATCAAGTGCTGATAGCGGCTCGTCAATGAGCCAGAGCTTGGCTTCCGATGCCAAAAGCCTCGCCAAGCCCACGCGTTGGCGCTCACCACCCGAGAGACGATCTACTCGTTCAAAAATCTTCTCCTCCAGATCAAAAGCTTTCAATGCATCATGCGCAGTTGGAATTTCTAAGGGGTAAAAAAGCGAGCGCAGACTTTGCAGTAGCCCCATTTGCGGTAAACGCCCAGCAAGTACCGCAGTGACAACTCGCTGGCGAGGCGGCAAAGGCGGCACTTGTGGGGCTAAAAAAAGCTGGCCGCGCAAAGCCTGCAAAGCAGAGCGCGGAAGCTTCCAAGGATCTTGACCCGGTAGCAATAATTGCCCGTTCGCAGGTTTCAAAGCGCAGGCTACCGCATGCAAAAACGTTGTCTTACCCGCGCCAGAAGGCCCGATCACGGCCACTTGCTCACCTTGCTGAATCAGTATCGTGGTATCGCGCAGTGCGGGTGCGGAATTATCTTTAGCAGCAGGATGACGAGCGCTTAAATGTAGGAGTTGAACTTGCAAAGCGGCAATCTAAAAAACAAAGGAAGGCTAGAGAATCCGTTTAAAGCAAGCCAGCACTTTTGGCTGCTGACTCTAGACCTTTGTAATTCTCAGGTTTTGTCGGCACATATCGCGTTGCGCGGTTGAGCTGGAGAATTTCTTTGCCCTCTGGGTTGTTGGAATTCAGATCCAGCAACGCTTTCGTGATTTTTTCACGCATAGCTGCGGGCATGTCGGCATGTACGCTCCAGTTGTAATTGAAATAAGGCGGTGTAGTGTAGAACACATTTACGGCAGCTGTATCCACCTTTTTTTCATCAACAAATTTTTTCCAAACGGTCATGTCGAGAGCTGCAGCGGCCACGCGACCACTGACCACTGAGGCAATCGTTGCGTCATGCGCTCCCGAATAAGCCACTCGCTTGAAATCTTTTTCAGGATCAATCTTGGCTTCTAGCAAGAAGCTACGTGGCATCAAATGACCTGATGTGCTGCTTTGCGAGCCGAAGGAAATGTCCTTACCCTTCATATCTGCCAAGGTTTTTATGCCTGAATCCGTTTTCGCAATGAAAACAGATTGAAAGCGTGTGTCTTCCTCGCGCTGAGCGATTGGAATGATCTTGCCACCCGAGCGCAGTGAGGCTTGTACATGCGTAAAACCGCCAAACCACACTAAATCTACCCGTTTGTTTACCAAAGCTTCAACAGCAGCTGGGTAATCAGACACGGGGGTGAACTCTACCTTCACGCCTAATTGCTTTTCAAGATACGTGGCAAGTGGTGTGAATTTACGCACCTGCTCGGTAGCAGCCTCTTCAGGGATGGTGGTGACTTTGAACACGGGTTGAGCAAATGTCACAGTACTAAAAGCTGCAACCAAGCCCAGTGCAACAGTACGCAAGCCGCGTGACAGGGAGTATGAGAGTTGAAAGCGCATAAAGATCCTCAAAAAATAAATAACAAGAGCAGATTAAACCCGAATTTAGCCGTTCTTGCAGGAGGCCAAGCTTTTTGAAGTGCTTCTCAAAGTAACTGTAAGAAATAGGTTGTTAGCGCGACTGATATAGTTACCCCAAATATCCATAATCTTTTAATTAAGCACATGCCCAACAAGCTAATCGCCAACAAAACCGCCAACAAAACCGCCAAAAGCCAGCCTGTATTTATACAGCGCTATATTGAAAACAAAGATGAGGTTCGAGCCGAGCTTCAACAGGGCTTATTGGCGAGGGCTGCCACCACAATGCCCAAATATTTGTACGACGCTTTGGGTTCTCGATTGTTTGAAGCCATCACCGAGCTGCCTGAATATTACCCCACGCGTGTTGAGGCGTCTATTTTTGAACAATTTTTGCCTGAAATGGCCGCAGTTGCAGGGCTCGGGCATACTTTGATCGACCTTGGTGCTGGTAATTGCGAGAAAGCAGCTCGCATGTTTGAGACGCTTCGCCCTGCAAAATACGTAGCCGTTGATATATCTGTTGATTTTTTGAAGCAGGCATTGACTACTTTACAACGTCAAAGCCCAGATTTTCCCATGCTGGGATTGGGCATGGATTTTTCAGCCAGTTTGGACTTGCCCTCTGAGATTGGTACGGGTAGCCGTTTGTTTTTCTACCCTGGCAGCAGTATTGGTAACTTCACGCCTGCAGACGCCTTGCTATTTTTGCGCCAAATACACATAGCTTGCAAGCAGGGTGCAGGGCAAGGTGGTTTGTTGATTGGGGTTGATTTGGTCAAATCAAGCACCGTACTGCAAGCTGCGTACGACGATGCTTTGGGCGTGACGGCCGCATTCAACCGCAACATGCTGCTGCATATCAACCAGTTGCTAGGTAGTGATTTCAATATCGCCCAGTGGCAGCACCGCGCCTTGTTCAACACCAAGTTGTCTCGCATTGAAATGCATTTGGATGCTACAGAAGAATTAACCGTGCGTTGGGATGGGGGTGAACGCAAGTTTGCTAAAAACGAAGGCATTCACACTGAAAATTCATACAAATACACGGTTGAATCATTCTCGCAATTGTTAAAAAATGCGGGCTTCCAAGATGTTAAACCTTGGCAAGATGCAAAGCAACAGTTTTGTGTGTTTTGGGCAAAGGCTTAAATTAAAGCGCACGTCCGAAACCCTGCATAGATATCCGTCCTATCGGGTGTAAAGTAATTTCGGTATTTGGTGTTTTTCATCATTGGTAGCGTTGCCCAACATGCACCACGCAGTACTTGGCGCGAGCCAAACCAAGGTTCAGAATAGTCTTGGTAAGGGTGCGACACAAAGCCAGGGTAGGGCTCAAATACACTGGATGTCCACTCCCATACCTCGCCCCAATGAAATTCGTCAGGGTTGAGTGTTGTAGCGGCCAGCTCCCACTCGGCTTCAGAAGGTAATCTGCGACCAGCCCACGCACAATAATCTTGCGCGTCGGCTAGATGAATGTGAACAGCGGCAGCTTGAAAATCTATAGCCGTCCAACTGCCAAAAACCTGCTGTTCGTACTCTCGTGCATTGCGGCGCACATAGCGTGGCAAGGAACGATGGGTGGCTTCTACAAAGCTTAAATACTCGCGCCAATTGACGCAGCGGCTGTCAATTTCAAATGTTTCAATGCTGACGCTGTTCGCACCAAGTTCGTTGTCAAAAGCAAAGCCTGAATCAACATTTCCTAGTAAAAAAGCATCATTTTTACATGAAAATTTGGCTGTAGCCGGCGTATTTATTGCCTGAACAGCTATGTTTTTAATAGTAGAATTTGGAATATCAATCTTTAAACTTTGCGCCATGTAAATTGCGGCTTCTAAATGCATGGCTTCGTGGAATAAAACGAGTCTATAAAAATACAGATCATCGTCACTGCTACCCGCTTGCATGAGTAAGTTCAGCGTATGCTGCAACGTAGCGGCGAGGTAGACTTTACAAGCTTCTGGCTCTAGCAACGGCAAATCCCAACGAGTAGCATGCGGTACGTGGCTGGAGTCGTACAAATTATCGGCGTCGATGAGGAGTGATGACAGTCTTGCGTGCTTAGGATCTGCAAGATGCCCTTTGCCCCGCTGTAGATTTCGTCCAATCCAGTATTCTTGAAACCAAGCAATGTGGCCTAGTTCCCACAAAGGTGGATTCAGCGTTTCTGCGTAGGGAATAGACAAGCAGTTTGCCACCACATAAGCATCAAAAACAGCTAAAGTTTGCGCACGAACGCTTTGCAAGCCGTCTGCAATCTGCGCTTTATTGGCTTTTCGCCAGTTTATATCTGTTTCAGGTTTTTCAAGGTGCATAATTTGTGCGACATGACTTCTAAACCATCCATTTGCATCATCAGCCCAGGGCTCGCCGCTGCCAATAACGGCAATTGGCAAACGGCTAAACGTTGGCAACAGATGTTATCAAACCAAAACCATTACCAAGTTGAGATTATGCTGCAATGGGATGGCAAACCGTATGACGCAATGCTAGCATTGCACGCTCGCCGCTCGGCTGATTCGATCGCACGGTGGTCGGTTAAGTTCCCAGATCGGTTGGTCGTTTTGGCGCTGACGGGTACTGATTTGTACTGTGATATAGCAGTTGACGCCTCAGCACAACAATCGCTCAAACTGGCACATCGCTTGATTGTGTTGCAAGATCAAGGCTTGAAAAATTTACCGTTTGCCTACCAAAACAAAGCCCAAGTGATCTTTCAATCTACGTCGCGCCGTAAGCCGGTCTCTAAAACCAAACAAAAGCTACGAGCTTTGATGGTGGGGCATTTGCGCTCCGAGAAGTCGCCCGAAACTTATTTCGCTGCGGCTAGAGTCTTGGCGCAGCGACCAGATATCTTTTTGGATCACATAGGCGCACCCTTGGATGCCGATTTGGGCAATCAAGCGCGTCAATTGGCTGCCGAAGTATCCACCTATCGCTATTTGGCCGAGCAAACACACTCCCAAACCCGCGCACGCATCGTCCGCGCCCACGTGCTGGTTCACCCCAGCCGCATGGAAGGCGGCGCGCATGTGGTGATGGAGGCAGTGATGAGCGGCACGCCCGTGCTGGCGTCACGCATTGACGGCAATGTGGGTATGCTGGGCGCAGACTATGATGGCTATTTCCCTTGGGGCGATGCGCAAGCGCTGGCAAATCTGCTGTTGCGCTGTAAGAATGAACCCCTATTTCTCGACCACTTAAATGCGCAATGCGCACTTCGAAGCCCACTCTTTGAGCCGCGAACTGAGCAAGCTGCTCTGCTAAAAATAGTCTCACAAGTCAACTAATTCTTTTAATTTCTCGAATTCATCCATGCAAACCTCAGACCAGCCCATCCTGCGCGATATTGTTTTGATTGGCGGCGGCCACAGCCATGTGGGTGTGCTCAAAAGCTTTGGTATGAACCCGATTCCGGGTGTGCGCCTCACGCTCATCTGCACCGACATGCACACTCCTTATTCGGGTATGTTGCCAGGTTATGTGGCTGGGCATTATGACTACGACGAAGTGCATATTGATCTGTCGCGCTTGGCGGCGTTTGCTGGGGCACGGCTGTACCGTGATGAGGTTATTGGCGTTGATAGAGCCAATCAAAAAGTCATCTGCAAAAGCCGCCCAGCCGTGCAATATGACCAGCTCTCCATCAACATCGGCTCTACCCCGCAGTTACAAGGCGTACCAGGTGCTGCAGAATATGCAGTAGCGGTTAAACCGATTCGTAATTTCAACGACAGATGGCTTCAATTGCTGGAGCGCGTTAAAACCCATGCCGGCAAAACCACTATTGCTGTGGTGGGCGCGGGCGCAGGTGGCGTGGAGCTTCTGCTGGCTATGCAGTTTCGATTGCGCAACGAGCTCACGCAACTGGGTCGCAACCCCGACGAATTGACGTT
Source organism: Polaromonas sp. (assembly GCA_013298945.1). GTDB lineage: Bacteria > Pseudomonadota > Gammaproteobacteria > Burkholderiales > Burkholderiaceae_C > Aalborgiella. The sequence continues at coordinate 28,457 of JAAFJR010000006.1, read as the reverse complement.
TCACCTGCTGACCAGCAGTAACACCATCTTGCCCACGCACAACACTGGCGTGCGCAGCCGCTTTGATGCCGTACTCGCCCAGCGCGGCGTGCAAGTGCATCGCAAATCAGAAGTTACGCAAGTTGATAAGCGAGGGAATGCAGGAGTTTTGGTGACCTCCACAGGCCAAGAACTGCAAGCTGATGAAATCATTTGGGTCACGCGCGCTGGCGGAGCCGCTTGGCTTAAAAACACGGGGCTGCAGCTTGATGCGGAAGGTTTCATTGAAGTCAAAGATACGCTGCAAACCATCAATGACCCGCTGATTTATGCGGCAGGCGACATTGCCAGCATGGTCAATTTCAAGCTAGAGAAAGCAGGCGTGTTTGCCGTGCGTCAAGGCAAGCCGCTCACCGAGAATCTGCGTCGCGCAGTTGGCGGCACGACACTAGAAGCGTACAAGCCACAAACCAGTTGGCTTGCACTCATCAGCACGGGTGACAAATACGCTGTGGCCTCGCGCGGCTGGCTGGGCTTTGCGGGTGCATGGGTTTGGCAGTGGAAAGACTGGATTGACCAGCGCTTCATGCGGAAATATAGCGAATTTCCAGAGATGTCTGCAAAAGTTCCTACGCCTTCTAACAATGCTATAAGCGGCGTCAAACTCAATTCCGAAGAGTCGCTGCAAGCTATCTCCGCCATCGCCATGCGCTGCGGTGGCTGTGGTGCAAAGGTAGGCGCAACGATTTTGCAAAACGCTTTGAGCAACTTGCACCCCGTTCAGCGCGATGACGTGCTCATCGGCCTCAAAGACCCTGATGACGCCGCCGTGGTGCGCGTCCCGCCGGGTATGGCGATGGTGCATTCGGTCGATTTCTTCCGCGCCTTCATTGACGACCCCTATATTTTCGGCAAAGTCGCCGCCAACCATGCATTAGGCGATATTTGGGCCATGGGCGGCCAAGCCCAATCCGCCACAGCTATTTGCACAGTCCCGCCCGGCATGGACGCTAAGGTTGAAGACGTGCTCTTTCAAATGATGACGGGTGCGCTCGAAGTGCTGAACGATGCCGATTGCTCCCTCGTCGGCGGCCACACCGGCGAAGGCAAAGAACTGGCACTGGGTTTTGCCATCAACGGCTTGATTGCTGACGAACCTTTGGGCGGCAGCCCTCGGGGTGACAAACCCGCAGCTATTTTGCGCAAAGGCGGCATGAAGCCAGGTGACGTGCTCATCTTGACCAAACCCATAGGCACCGGCACCCTCTTCGCCGCACACGCCCGCCTAGCCGCCAAAGGCCGCTGGATTGACGCGGCGTTGCAAAGCATGGTGATCAGCAACCGCAATGGCGCTCAAATCCTGCGTGAGCATGGTGGCACGGCTTGCACCGATCTCACTGGCTTTGGCCTACTTGGCCATTTGGTTGAAATGACGCGCCCTTCAGGCGTAGATGCAGAAATTCACTTAAGTGCGCTGCCTGTGTTGGACGGCGCACAAGAATGCGTTGAAGCCGGCATCACCAGCTCCCTGCAAAGCGCCAACGTCCGCCTGCGCCGCGCCCTGCGTAACCAAGAAAAATTCGTCAACCACCCCCGCTACCCACTGATTTTTGACCCCCAAACTGCAGGTGGCCTGTTAGCTAGCGTGCCCTCAGACCGTGTGGATGCTTGTATCGCCGCCCTAAAATCGCAAGGCTACCCCCATACTTGCAAAATCGGCCGCATCTTGCCGCAGGGGGATGCGATTGAGCCGATTATGTTGATAAATTGAGACTATTTTGGCTGTTTTCGGCGTATTTGTTGCCTATTTAGCTATCAAATTAATAGCAAATTTAAAGTAATTAATTCAAAACTTGCTGTAAAAATGCCGAAATATCTGCAATCTCTCGCGGGTGGACGCTATGCGGCATGGGGTAGGTGTGCCATTGCACAGCGTAGCCTAAGCCTGCCAGTACATCACGTGATGATTCGGCGCGGCTAAGGACAACGACGGGGTCTTGCGTGCCGTGTGCCATGTAGATAGGGGTGTTGGCGTTGGCGGCGCTGCGCTCTGTGGCTACGGTGCTGGCAATGGGTAAATAGCCTGACAGCGCCATGATGCCAGCGAGTTTGGCCGGGTGGCGCAAACCTGTGTGCAGGGCGATGGCGCAGCCTTGGGAGAAGCCGGCTAGGACGATTTTTGAGGGGTGGATGCCACGGCTAACCTCATGGGCGATCAGCGCTTCAATGTCTTGCTGTGATTTATTGATGCCTGCTGCGTCTTCCTGACGCACCGCGCCAGCGCCTAGTTCAGTGCCAAAAATATCGTACCATGCGGGCATGACATAGCCACTGTTCAGTGTGACTGGCATGACAGGCGCGTGTGGAAAGACGAAGCGGATAGCAGGGCAACCGGTTAAATCTAACTCTGGCAGGATGGCGGCAAAGTCGTCGCCACTGGCGCCTAGGCCGTGCATCCAGATGATGGCGGCAGTGGGGTTGGGGGCTGATTCGATGGTGATGCAGTCGAGTAATTTAGTCATGATGGTGCGGTGATATTGATTGAAATTAAGACAATAGGGCCTGCGCAAACTCTTTGGCATTGAAGGTTTCCAAGTCTTCGACTTTTTCACCCACGCCAACGAAATAAACGGGCACTGCTCCTGCTGGGCGCCCAGCACCCCACAGTGCTATCGCCGCCAGCACGCCGCCTTTGGCTGTGCCGTCTAGTTTGGTGACGATCAAACCAGTCAGCCCCAGCGCTTCGTCAAAGGCTTTGACTTGCATCAAGGCGTTTTGACCTGTGTTACCGTCTATGACTAGAAGTATCTCATGCGGTGCTATGATATTTGCAGCAGCTGAGGCAGTTAATACGGTAGATATGTCCGAATTTGATGAAAAATTTGCGGTTGTATTTGGTGCTGAATCTGCTTTTGCTATGATTCTTTTCACCTTTTGTAACTCTGCCATCAAATGCAGCTGCGTGGGCAGGCGGCCGGCGGTGTCGATCAGCACCACGTCTTTACCGCGCGCTTTACCTGCGGTGACGGCGTCAAAGCTCACGGCGGCTGGGTCACCGCCATCTTGGCTGATGATGTCGACCGTGTTTCTGTCCGCCCAAACGTTCAACTGCTCACGCGCTGCAGCACGAAAAGTATCTGCAGCAGCTAATAAAACCGTTGCGCCGTGAGTGGCCAGATGGCGGGTGAGTTTGCCTATTGATGTGGTTTTGCCTGCACCATTCACCCCCGCGACCATGATCACAGTGGGTTTATGAAGTCCGATTTGCAGCTCTTTTTCTAAAGGTTTGAGCAAATCAGCCAATGCGTCGATCAGCAATGCTTTCACCGCCTGCGGCTCGGTAGTTTTGTTTTCTTTGACACGGCGTTTCAGGTCATCCAGCAAAAATTGGGTTGCTGCCGTGCCCGTGTCGGCCATCAACAGCGCCGTTTCTAGGTCTTCATAAAGCGCATCGTCTATTTGCGTGCCAGTGAAGACGGACGCAATGCTGCTGCCCGTTTTGCGCAGGCCGGCTTTGAGTTTGTCTAACCAAGCTTTACGGGGCGGTTCGGCAATTTGCGGCGCTAGTTCGGGTACTACCTTGGTTGCTGCCTCGGCTACTGGGGGCTTTTTCTTGAAAAAATTGAACATGAATTTGAACGATACGGTAAACGAACTTGGAACGAATGATGCTACGTAGAATCACACTATTCTATGAAACCTCACAAGTACCTTATTAAAACGCTGTTTTTTGCTATTTTGCTAACGTCTTTCGTGTTTGCACATGCGCAGCAGCAAATCACCCAATTCAAGCTCGCCAACGGCTTGACCGTCATCGTCCAGCCCGACAAACGCGCCCCTACAGCTGTGCATATGCTGTGGCTGCGGGTGGGGTCTATGGACGAGGTGGACGGCACATCTGGCGTGGCGCATGTGCTGGAGCACATGATGTTTAAGGGTACGCCCACGGTTAAAGCTGGTGAATTTTCGCGCCAAGTGGCGGCTTTGGGCGGACGGGAAAACGCTTTCACGTCCAAAGATTACACCGGTTATTTCCAGCAAATTCCGTCTAACCGATTAGAAGACGTGATGCGCTTAGAGGCAGACCGTTTTGGCAACAGCCAGTGGGCAGACGCTGAATTTGCCAAAGAAATCGAAGTCGTTAAAGAAGAGCGCCGCATGCGCACCGAGGATTCACCCCGCGCGCTGATGGGCGAGGCGCTTAACGCGACCATCTACACCGCCAGCCCCTACCGCCGCCCCGTGGTCGGCTGGATGAGTGATTTAGACGCCATGACGCCAGCAGACGCTCGTGCCTTCTTCCAGCGCTGGTACGTGCCAGCCAACGCTGCCGTGATAGTAGCAGGCGATGTGGATGTGGCGCAGGTGAAGTTATGGGCTGAAAAGTACTACGGCGTCGTTCCCACACGACCTGTGCCTGAGCGTAAACCCCGCAGCGAACCATTGCAAGCCGGTATCAAACGTTTTGAATTCAAAGCGCAAGCCGACCAAGCTTATGTCGCCATGGCTTACAAAGTGCCGGGGCTGAAGGCTGAAACGCTGATAAATGCAGATTCGCAGCCTGACGATGCACTTGCGTTGACCGTTCTGGCCGCCGTTTTGGATGGTTATTCAGGCGCTAGGCTCGACAAAGCTCTGACGCAGGGTGAAGGAGCTGTCGCCAACAGCGCTGGCGCTTACAACGGCTTGATGGGGCGCGGACCGCAGTTGTTTTATTTGGATGGTGCACCTGCCAAAGGCAAAACAGCGGCGCAAGTGGAAGCCGCGCTGCGCGAGCAAATCGCGTTGATTGCTAAAAATGGCGTTTCAGAGGCAGAGCTAAACCGGGTCAAAACCCAGTGGGTCGCTAGCGAGGTTTACAAACTAGATTCCGTGATGAACCAAGCGCGCGAGCTGGGCTCGTACTGGGTACAGAGCTTGCCTGTCGATGCGGGTGCGCGTTTGATAGCCAAATTGCGCCAAGTCACCAGCGCCCAAGTTCAAGCGGTGGCGAATACTTATTTTGGCGACGACCAGTTGACGGTGGGCGTGCTGGTGCCGCAACCCATAGATAAAACACGCAAACCGCGCATTGCACCAGTAGGAGCACGGCATTGAGCGCCGTTGGGTCATTCCCGCGCGGGCGGGAATCCATGACTACCCATTCACAAGTTAAAAATACTATGAAATTTATAGCTATTCAGGCAATAAATACGCCGGCCAGAGTCATTTATTGGCCTCTTTTGGGCACTATTTTTTGTATAAATTCGGCTTTTGCAGCTCTTCCCATCGAAAATTGGACCCAGCCCAGCGGCGCACAGGTCTTTTTGGTGCAAAGCCCAGCGATTGCTATGGTCGATGTGCAAATCGACTTCGACGCAGGCTCGCGCCGCGATCCTGCGGACAAAGCTGGGTTGGCGAGTGTGACGGCGATGATGTTGTCGAAAGGTGTGAAGGCAAATGGCGCAAACCCTGCATTGGACGACAACCAACTGAGCGAAGCTTGGGCAGATTTAGGCGCTTCGTTTTCTGCTGGCGCGGGGGCAGACCGCATGAGTTTCTCCTTGCGTTCACTCACTTACCCTGATCTTTTGGGCAAAGCAGTTGATTTAGCTGCTCGGCAAATCGGGCAACCTGCTTGGCCAAATGCCATCTGGCTGCGGGAGCGTGAGCGCCTCAACGCTGGCATCAAAGAAGCTAACACCCGCCCAGCCACTTTGGCGGCGCGTGCGTTCAACCAAGCGGTGTACGGCGAACATCCGTATGGTTTTGAGACGACTGAGGCTAACCTTACCGCCATCAGCGTGGCTGATATGCAAGCTGCTTACTCTGCGTTGGTGCTGCCCTGTAGAGCCAAAGTCAGCATCGTTGGCGCTGTAACAAAGCCGCAGGCGGATGCATTGGTGGTTAAGTTGTTAGGTCAATTGCCAAAAAGTGAGTGCTCACTATCTACTGCAAATTTGCCTGCTGTCCGTGAAGTTGAACCCCTCAAACAAGCGCAAGACAAACGCATCAATTTTGAATCCGCCCAAGCGCATGTGCTGATAGGACAACCCGGCTATAAGCGCGACGACCCAGACTTTTTTGCGCTTCTGGTCGGCAATCACATTTTGGGCGGGGGTGGCTTTACATCGCGGTTAACCAACGAAGTGCGCGAAAAGCGGGGTTTAACGTATGGCGTTTACAGCGGTTTTCAGCCCGGCAGCCACGCTGGTGCATTCACTTTGGGTTTGCAAACACGTCCTGACCAAGCTGCGCAAGCAGTGCAAGTATCCAAAGACGTGTTGACCAAGTTTGTTGCTGAAGGCCCGACCGAGGCCGAACTGCAAGCCGCCAAAGACAACCTGATAGGCGGCTTTGCCCTGCGCATTGACAGCAACCGCAAGCTACTTGATTTCGTTGCCAACATCGCGTGGAACAAACTACCACTGACCTATATGGATACGTGGACGCAGCAAATAGACAAAATCACCACCACGCAGATCAAAGCGGCATTTCAGCGCAAATTACAACCCGAGCGTATGGTGACTGTGGTGTTGGGTGGGGTGCAATAATCAGAGCTAATTTATTCGCGCTAATCTCATTGCCTCCATGTCAAAACTCAAACCTATCGTTCCTAAAAAGAAACCCATCGTCAAGCGCCCTACCACCCCATCGGGCGAGATTCGCATCATTGGTGGGCTGTGGAAGCGCACAAAGTTGTCTGTTGCTGACTTTCCAGGCTTGCGCCCCACGCCGGATCGCGTGCGGGAGACGCTGTTTAACTGGTTGGGGCAAGATTTAATCGGTTGGCGCTGTGTTGATGCTTTTGCAGGCACTGGAGCGCTGGGTTTTGAAGCGGCATCTCGCGGTGCTAACCATGTGCTCATGTGTGAGCAGCAGCCTGCATTGGTAGCGCAATTGCAAGCCACGGCGACCAAGCTGCAGGCAAAAATGGTTCGCGTTGAAAGAGGTGACGGCGTCGGTACTTTGAAACGTGTTGCTTCAAAAAGCATTGATCTGGTGTTGCTAGATCCGCCGTTTGAGGCGGCTGGCGTTGCTGATGCAGCTTTGGCAGCGGCCAGTTTGGCGGTGACGGATGAGGGTTTTATTTACCTCGAGTCACCCAAAGCACTGTTGCCAGAAGATGCTGAAGTATTTGGCTTGCAGGTGCACCGGTTTGGCAAAGCTGGTATTGTGCACTACCATCTCTTACAGAAATTTGTGGCAAAAAATACTTAAAACCGTGGATTTGGGATAATCACCATTATGTCTACATCAAACCAGCCGCAATCCGACACCAAACGCATCGCCGTCTACTCCGGCACATTTGACCCCATAACTTTGGGGCACGAAGACGTGGCGCGCCGTGCAGCTGGCTTGTTTGAGACAGTGATTATTGCTGTAGCTGTGGCGCACCATAAAAAAACGCTGTTCCCACTAACAGCCCGTATAGTGCATGCTAAAGCAGCTATGAAAAACATAGCAAATGTGGTGGTGATGCCCTTTGATGGTTTGATCATGGATTTTTGCAAAGCACAAGGCGCTACAGCAGTCGTGCGCGGTATACGTAATGTGACAGATTTTGATTACGAAGCGCAAATGGCAGCGATGAACCGCAAGTTATTACCCACTGTTGAAACCATCTTTTTGTTGCCAAGTGCGGATGTGCAGCCAATTAGCAGTACTTTGGTGCGTGAAATCAGCAAACTGGGTGGCGATGTGAGTCAAATGGTGAGTGGGCCTGTTGCTGCTGCTTTAAAAGCAGCGCACCTGTCGGCTGAAACGGCAAAATAAGCTACAAAACATGGCACTGTTGATTACCGACGAATGTATCAATTGCGACGTTTGCGAGCCCGAGTGCCCGAACGACGCGATTTACATGGGCGAAGAGATTTATGAAATCGATCCGCACAAATGCACCGAATGCGTGGGTCATTTTGATGTACCGCAGTGCAAAGAAGTGTGCCCTGTGGACTGCATCCCGCTGAATCCTGCTTTTACCGAAAACAATGAAACGTTGTGGGCTAAGTACCGTCAGCTTCAGACGGCGAAGCTGCAGGAGCAACAACTTTCGCCGCCAGTTTCTCAAGCAAATTAGAAGGTAAATTCGCAGGTAAATTTGCTGGTTTGGGTAGCTTGGGTCTAGGCGGTTTGCTGGTGTGAACAACCATGGTAGCTTTTTCCATATCACCACTCAAAAAATCAGACAAAGCTTTGAGCGAGCGGGCGATGCCGTCATCAATCAACTGACGTTGCTCTGGCGATGGTTTTTTCAACACCCAGTTCAAAACTTCTGCTTTGACACCTGGATGCCCAATGCCAACGCGAAGTCGCCAATAATCGGCACTTCCTAGCTGTGCGTGAATATCTTTGAGCCCATTGTGCCCAGCATGACTACCGCCAAATTTCATTTTTTGTTGACCAGCGGCAACATCCAACTCATCGTGCACCACCAAGATTTCTTCAGGTTTGATTTTGAAAAATTTGGCTAAAGCGGAGACAGACTTGCCCGACAAGTTCATGAAAGTCTGCGGTTGTAGCAACCAAATGGTTTGTCCGTCCACAACGGTACGAGCGACGTAGCCATGGTAGCTTTTGTCCATGTTGAGCGTGACTTTGAGCTGGCGCGCCAACTCATCAATCCACCAAAAGCCGGCGTTGTGCCGAGTGGCTGCGTAATCAGGGCCAGGGTTACCTAGGCCTACGAAAAGTTTAATCATGATGAGATTATCGCCAAAAAAAAAGCCCACCGAAGTGGGCTTTTGAAGTGTTGAAGTAAAAGCTTTGCTTACTTCTTAGCTGGTGCTTTCTTAGCGTCTTTACCTTTAGCGTCAGCAGCAGGAGCCGCAACAACTTCAGGTGTAGCCAAAGCCACTACAGACACCAACACTGGGTTTTTCACGCCGTGGGTTACTGCAGATACGCCTTTTGGCAAGGTGATGTCGTTCAGGTGCAAGGAAGAACCTTTCTTCAAGCCGCTCAAATCAACGGCGATGAACTCTGGCAAATCAGCTGGCAGGCAAGAAATCAATAACTCAGTCACAACGTGGTTAGCAATGCAGTTTTCTGTTTTCACAGCAGGCGAGTTTTCTTCGCCGCTGTAGTGAACTGGTACTTTCATGCTCAACTTGTGATCGGCTTCAACGCGTTGGAAGTCGATGTGCAAGACGAGTTGTTTGAATGGGTGGTATTGCACGTCGCGCAGCAACACTTTGCTGGCTTTGCCGTCTTTTTCCATGTCCAAAATGGCTGAATGGAACGCTTCTTTTTTCAAGGCGTGCCACAAAGCATTGTGGTCAAGTTCAACGAGTTCTGGTTTGCCAGAACCGCCATAAATAATACCCGGTGTGCGACCGGAAATACGCAGACGGCGGCTCGCACCCGTGCCCTGCTTTGCGCGCTCAAAAGCGACGAATTTCATAATTAACTCCTAGACAAGGAACCCACCGCGACCAGTGTGATTCCGGTTTAAAAAAGCTTAACAATCAAATATTGAAAAGCTACTTGTTGTTTGCCGATAAATTTTTTATAGAAAACTATAAAAAATTAAAACAAATTTTGTTCTTGATCGTCAAACAAACGCATGACCGACTCCCCGCTAGCAATGCGCTGAATGGTTTCAGCTATCAATGGCGCTACAGAGAGTTGGCGAATTTTTTTACAAGTTGCAGCTTCAGCGCTCAAGGGGATTGTGTTGGTAATCACCACTTCGTCTAAAGCATCACCGTTAGCGATTCGTTCAATGGCGGGGCCAGAAAAAACCGCATGGGTGCAATACGCGTAAACTTTTTTAGCGCCGCGTTCTTTCAGAACTTCGGCAGCTTTGACCAGTGTGCCAGCGGTGTCGATCATATCATCCATGATGACGCAGTTGCGGCCATCAATGTCACCAATCACGTGCATAACTTCAGAAACATTAGCTTTTGGTCGACGTTTGTCGATAATCGCCATGTCACAACCGAGTTGTTTGGCTAGAGCACGCGCACGCACCACGCCACCGACGTCAGGCGATACCACGATCAAATCCTCGTAATTTTTTTGGCGCAAATCACCTAGCAAAACTGGAGATGCGTAAATGTTATCAACTGGAATATCGAAGAAACCTTGAATTTGATCTGCATGCAAATCCATGGTCAAAATACGCGACACACCAACAGTTTGCAACAAATTAGCAACCACTTTGGCCGTTATAGGCACTCGCGCTGAGCGCGGACGGCGGTCTTGGCGTGCGTAACCAAAGTACGGAATCACAGCGCTGATACGCTCTGCTGAGGCGCGCTTCAAAGCGTCAACCATGATCAGCAATTCCATCAAATTTTCATTGGTTGGGGAACACGTGGACTGAACAACAAAAACGTCACGAGCACGAACGTTTTGCTTGATTTCTACCGTAACTTCGCCGTCAGAGAAGCGGCCCACATCAGCTGCGCCCAGCGAAATGCCAAGATGTTGCGCAATTTCAGCGGCCATGCCAGGGTTAGCATTGCCAGTGAAAACCAGAAAATCGGGCGTGTGTGCTTGCGACATAGAATTTGGCAAAAAATTAGCACAAATTGTGCATAAAACATCAGCACATGATGTGCTGAATAAATTAACAGCGTTTTATGCTGAACAAATCTCAGCATTTATGCTGAACAAATATTTGGCAGGGGCGGAAGGACTCGAACCTTCGCATGCTGGAATCAAAATCCAGTGCCTTAACCAACTTGGCGACGCCCCTACACTGGTTATTGACTTAAATGATTAAATCTAAATCAACCACCGAAAACATACATGGCTCATCAGTTTGCCCAGCTTTTCAGCGGGTGTTCCGCCAAATTACTACAAAGTTTGACAACAGCGCTTTTAGGCGCATTGGAAAACCCAACAAACTCACTAAGCTCAAACTTACTCACGTCATCTTTGCCTACATGCGCAAAAACTGCGCTGCCAGAGCCTGTCATTCTGGGCTGTAAGCCTTGGTTTTCTAGCCAATTTAAGGCGGTACTCACATCAGGACACAGCTTTTGAGCAACAGCTTGCAAATCATTTTGGCCAAAGCTAAATGGATAAGCAGCAAAGCCTGAAATTATAGCATTGGGTGAGTCCCGTTTCAAGGCTGAGTCTGTAAAAATTGCTTGAGTTGACAGCCCTATTGCTGGTTTGACCACTAAAAAGCGCGCTTTTGGGATTTCAATAGGTGTAATTTGCTCTCCCACCCCCTCAACCCAGGCATTGCTGCCGTGTATGAAAAAAGGCACATCTGCCCCAAGCTTCAGCCCAATTTCGGCCAATTGTTGCCTGGAGAGGTTCAATTTCCAGAGCCGATTCAGCGCTAAAAGCGTCGTAGCAGCATCTGATGACCCGCCGCCCAAGCCCGCCTGAGCTGGAATCGATTTGGCAATGCTGATGTGCGTACCCAGCGTTGAGCCAGTGGATGTTTGCAAAGCCCGAGCGGCTTTAAGCACCAAATCATCGTCTGGTAATGGCGTGGTCAGGTCCTCACGGCTGAGTTTTCCATGGGGCCGCAGCTCAAAATGCAATGTGTCGCACCAATCTATCAGCATAAAAACCGATTGCAGCAGGTGGTAACCGTCGGATCGCCGCCCTGTAATGTGCAAAAACAGGTTCAATTTGGCAGGGGCGGGGACATCAAGTAGCGCAGTCATGGTGTTTTATATCTCAAATATCTCTCTAAATTACTTAATTACTTATCTAGAGCAATGCGTAATTCGGCTGTGGGTAAAGGAGATAGTCGCTTGGCAACAAAGCGTTGCGTTGCCTGAATATCGGTGCTGGGGGATTTCATGTCTGATAAGTCAACTTCCCAGCCTTCAGCGGGTGAGTCTTTGCCAGCCATCCAATCAAACAAGGCATTGAGCGGAATGCTTGTTCCGGTTACATTTTCAATCAAAGCAAGGGTGGATGGGTATTCTTTGGTTTCATTGTTGGCTGTTAAAACTGCGCTTTGGGGCGTCCAAGAAAGCTTTGCGAGCGAGTTGCCTAGGGGTGAATTCAGCGTCAAATCACCCGTCAGTGCATCGCCATTCAAGTTAAAACCAGCGTAAAGGGATTGAGGTGGGTCGGATGCAATGCGCAGTGACAGCCGGCCTTGGTGGTTGGCAATGGTAACAATTGGTTCAGAAGTCGATTTCTGAGTCGAAAATATGCCATTAGCCGGCGTATTTATTGCACATCCAGCTATTAAATTTATAGCAAAAAATAAACTGAGAATTTTGCTGATAAAACACGAAAACTTCCTCAAAACACTCATAATTTCACGCCAAGGCGCTTCAATGTTTCCACCAAGGTGTCGTTATTTTTGTTGATTTTGACGCCTTCTTTCCACATCGCTGTGGCGCGGTCTTTCAGGCCTTGCTTCCACAGTACTTCGCCTAAATGTGCAGCAATCTCTGCATCTGGCTTGCTGGCAAAAGCGGTCTCCAAAATGCGTTGCGCCTCAGCTAAATTACCTAATTTGAACTCCACCCAGCCCAAACTATCCGCAATAAAAGGGTCTTTAGGTGCCAGTTTCACGGCTTTTTGTATCAATTCTTTCGCTTCTGGCAGGCGCAGATTTCGGTCTGCCAACGAGTACCCCAGCGCGTTATACGCCTGTGGATCATCCGGTTTGGTGTCAATCACTTGCCGCAAAATGCGCTCCATGTCGTCCATGCGCCCTAGTTTTTCAGCCATCATGGCCAAGTCGTATTGCAAATCAACTTTGTCTGCCTCAGCGCTGCTAGCGATGGCTTTACTCAATGTGTCATAGGCTTGCTGGTATTGCTTGTTGTTTTTCGCCATATTCGCCAGCAGCGTATAAGCCCGTGACTGGCTGGCGCTGCGCTGCGACATGGGCAATGGATCAGTTAATTGGATAAATTTATTCAGCGATGCTTGTGAAGCTGCTGCCAAGGTATTTGCATTGGCTTTATCAGTGGAATCTTGGCTCATTTGGTACTGCAGCGTACCCAAAACCAGCCAGCTAGGTGCATACGTTGGTGAATCGACACTTAGTTTTTGCGTCTGCGCTAAAGCTTCTGCGAAGCGCGATTGAGCCACCAGCGTTCTGGCGTAGGCCATGCGAATCTCAGGTTTGGGTTGAACCGTTGTCGTCGACAGGTATTGTTTCACCAGTTGCTCTGCCGCTGGGTCTTTGGTCGCCATGAGCGCGATAGCCAGCTGTACCGCTTCTTCATCGCTAGGTTTTTTTGCTAACGCGCGCTTAGAAACTTCCAGGGCAATGGCAAGGTCTGCCTTACCTGCCGGTAGCTCAAGGCGGTTCATGCTGATTGAAATTTGAACCAAATACCTAGCAGCATCGGTTGACGTTGGTATTGCGACCAACCAAGCCCGCGCCGCTGACAAAGCGGAATCGCCCGAGCGGGCTTGCAAAGCAATGGTGATGGCACGCTCGAACAACAAAGCGTCTTTGGTTTTGCGTGCGCTGTCTAGCATCAGTGCGAAGCCAATTCTGGGTTCATCGTCGAGCAGATTCAATTCAGCCAATAAAATTTTGTAAAACGTCTCAGCATCCATCGCGGAATTGTTCACGGCGGGCGCTACCGAATCAGACGGGGCTTTCAATTCTGGTAACTCTGGCGCTGGTGCAGCTTGCCCGAACGCAAGCTGCGCCGTACTGAAAAAGCCCAGTAAACTTAAAACCGCGACGGCTATAGGGCTGGAGAATCGATTTTGTTTCATGTAAGCATGATAATTCATGGAAACTGAGCCTGCCTATACCCACTTGAGCAGCTTTACTAATCTTTTACGCCTTTTAAGCCCGAATGCCTGAATTACCCGAAGTTGAAGTCACGCGCTTGAGTTTTGCCTCCAGCATTGCTGGCGCAAGCATTTTGGCGGTGCGCGTCGGCAAACCGTTACGTTGGCCACTGCAGTGCGAGCCTGACGAATTGCTAGGCATGAAGGTGCAACAAGTGCGCAGGCGGGGGAAATACTTGTTGCTGGATTTGCAGAGTGAGAGTGGCGATTTAAGCAAAGGTTTGCTGTTGATGCATCTCGGCATGTCTGGCAGCTTGAGTTTCACACCAACAACGGCATTCGGAGTTGAAATCATCGCCGCAGGCAAGCACGACCATTTCGATTTGGTCACCACGCAGGGCTTGTTGCGCTTGAACGACCCTCGCCGTTTTGGTGCTGTCGTTTTCGCACCCGCTGAGCAATCGCCCACCGCACAAAAGCTGTTAGGAAGTTTGGGCGTTGAACCTTTAACAAACGCTTTTGACGCTAAAACCTTTCATCAAGCGCTTAAAAAACGCCAAACAGCAATCAAACAAGTGCTGTTGGGGGGCGAGTTGGTAGTTGGTGTGGGCAATATTTACGCCTCTGAAGCATTGTTCATGGCAGGCATTCGCCCGACGACACGCGCCGCAAACATCAGCCTGCCTAGAGCGGCAAAGCTGCATGCGGCAATCCAAGAAGTTTTAGCTCGCGCCATCGCCAAAGGCGGCAGCACCTTACAAGATTTTTCCAGCGCCAAGGGCGAGTCTGGCTACTTTCAGCTAGAAGCCAAAGTGTACGACCGTGCAGGTTTGCCGTGTTTGGATTGTCAAACACCCATCAAAAAAATCGTGCAAGGTCAGCGCTCTACGTTTTATTGCTCCGTCTGTCAAAAAACATAATGCCGAAAACCTTGAATTCAAAAGCGATAGTTGAGTTTGCTCCCGCACTGATTGCCTGGCAAAAAACGCACGGCAGACACGATTTGCCGTGGCAAAACACACGCGACCCCTACAAAGTATGGCTGTCTGAAATCATGCTGCAGCAAACTCAGGTGGTCACGGTCAAAGACTATTTCACACGTTTCTTAGCCAAGCACCCCACAGTGGCAAGTCTGGCAAACGCGAGTTTGGACGATGTATTGGCGCTGTGGAGTGGCTTGGGCTACTACAGCCGCGCCCGTAACATGCACCGCTGCGCGCAAGACGTGGTGGCGCTGCACGGCGGTGCATTCCCCAAAACCGCAGAAGTGCTACAAACCCTGCCCGGCATTGGCCCCTCAACAGCGGCAGCCGTCGCCTCGCTGTGCTTCAGCGAGCGGGTTGCAATTTTGGATGGCAATGTCAAGCGGGTGTTGACGCGTTTGCTGGGTTTCGAAGCTGATTTGGCCAAATCAGCCAATGAAAAAGCCTTGTGGCAGCTCGCAACTCAAGTTTTACCGCAAGATGGCAAACCCGATGATTTGTGGACAGCCATGCCGCATTACACCCAAGGCGTGATGGACTTGGGCGCAACCCTGTGCACCACCCGCAAACCCAATTGCTTGCTTTGCCCTGTAGAAAAGCTGTGTGCCGCTAAAAAGGGGGGCAACCCTGAAACCTTCCCCGTGAAAACCAAAGCCTTGAAACGCACCAGCCAATCGCTGTGGCTGCTATGGGCGACTCTGTCGGATGGCTCGGTCTATTTAGAGCAGCGCCCCACACCCGGTGTGTGGGCAGGTTTGTATTGTTTGCCAGTTTTCGACAGTCATGACGCTCTGATCGCTTCAGTTTCGCCTGCTGATGTTTCGCTTTTGCAAGATGGCGAGGTGTTCAAACATGTTCTGACTCACAAGGATTTGCACATTCACCCCGTGCGCCTTCAACTAGTTGAAAAACCTAAGCAGGCAGCACTGAAGATCAAAGGAAATTGGGTTGCTGCGAATGCTTGGTCTGGGCTAGGTTTGCCAGCACCAATTCGAAAGTTGCTTTCTACAGTATAAATTGACTGTAGCCGGCGTATTTATTGCCTGAGTAGCTATTAATTTTGAATGATCTTAGAGTAATTCTCTGTGTCGTTTCAGTGTGACAAATTTGCCCGAACTTTTACCCGTAAACGCCGCAGCCAATTGCTCCACCAAGTAAACCGAGCGGTGCTGTCCGCCTGTGCAGCCAATGGCGATGGTGACGTAGCTGCGGTGGTCGCGGGCTAGGGCGCTGAGCCATTTGCTGACGAATTTAGAAATATCAGCTTGCATGTCCGCCACCTCGGGCTGCTGTTGCAGGAAGTTGGCTACGGGGGCGTCGCGACCTGTCAGTTGGCGCAGCTCAGGTTCGTAGTGCGGGTTGGGCAGCATACGCACATCAAAAACGTAGTCTGCATCCATGGGAATGCCGCGTTTGAAGGCGAAGGACTCGAACACCAGTGTCATGCTGCTAGCTGGCGCAGAGATCATGTCTTTGACGTAAGCCAAAAGCTGCGCAGGGCGAATAAAGCTGGTGTCAATGATGTGTGCGCCTTCGAGTAAATCGGCCAGCAAGTCGCGCTCAAGCTCGATGGCTTCTAGCAAAACGTGTTGAAAGTTATCTTTAGCGTTGCCATCTGTAGCCGTTTCTACTGCGGCTTGGTTGGACAAAGGGTGTTTTCTGCGCGTTTCTGAAAAGCGGCGCATCAAGGTGTCGGTGGTTGCATCTAAGAAAAGAGATTTCAAGTTAACATCACGATTTTTCAATGCTGACAATAACTTAGGCACCATGGGTAGCGAGATTGAACTGCGAATGTCCATCGCCACGGCCACTTGTTTGACACCGTGTTGTTCTTCTAAATCAATAAAAGGTAGCAGCAATTCAGGCGGTAAATTGTCGACGCAGTAAAAACCAGCGTCTTCCAAAGCATGCAACGCAACCGACTTGCCAGAGCCAGACATGCCTGTGATTAAAACCAGTTCCAAGCTCATTCCGAGACTTTCATAAGAAAAAACATCACGCAACAGCCTTGTTTTTAGCTAATTTTGCATCCAAAGGCATTATTTTTGATGAAAATATGGCATTATCAGGCGTATTTACTGCCTGAATAGCTATCATTTCTGTAGCGTGCAAAAGCGTTGCATCCGTTACCTGCGCACCGCCCAGCATGCGGGCAACCTCCGCTATGCGGGCTGTTGCAACAACTTCAGTCACGCTGCTTTCGGTGTTTTGACCCTGCAAGCGTTTGGCAACAACCAAGTGTTGGTCTGCACACGCTGCCACTTGGGGTAAATGCGTCACCGCCAGAACTTGCCTGTCCACGCCCAATTGTTTCATCAACTTGCCTACCGTCTCGGCAACTGCGCCACCCACGCCCGCGTCAACCTCGTCAAAAATCAAGGTTTGCGCCGTGCCCAGCTGGCTGGTGACCACGGATATCGCCAAAGCAATCCGTGATAACTCACCGCCAGAAGCCACTTTGCCCACGGGGCGCGGCGTGCTGCCCGCATGACCGGCAACCAAGAATGTCACGTCCTCAAGCCCAGCCTCAGCCGGCGCATCCAGCGCCGTCAAAGCCACCTCAAACGCGCCACCTTGCATGCCCAAACCTTGCATCGCGGTAGTAATGGCGGCAGCCAGTTTGGGCGCTGCGGTGCGGCGTTTCTTGGAAATAGCCGTAGCTTCTGTTTGAAACGCTTTGGCGGACTTTTGTTCAGCGGCTTCCAAAGCGGCTAAATCTGTTGAAGCATCCAAGCGGCTTAACGCTTCTTTCCATGATGCCAACAAAGCCGGCAGTTCTTCAGGGGTTCGTTTGTAGCGGCGCGATAACGACAGCCACAGCGCCATGCGCTCGTCCAACTCCGCCAAGCGCTGCGGCTCCAGCTCGGTTTTGCGCAAATAGCTGTTCAAACTGTGCGCTGCATCTTCAAGTTGGGCTAAATTCGACGCTAAAACGTCAGCCAAGGCTTTGAATTCAGGCTCAATGGGGGCGCGAGCTTCCAAAGCGCTGTGGGCTTTGACCAAACCACTAATCACGTCAGCGCCAGAGTCAGATTCGTCATCTTGCAGCGCTGAAAACGCTGTTTGTGCCGCTTCCAAGAGCGATTGCGCGTTCGACAGCTTGGTGTGCTGCGCGTTCAGCTCGTCCCACTCGTCTGCACCAGGTGCGAGTTTGTCCACTTCGGTGATTTGCCACAACACGCGCTCGCGCTCGTTTTGCAGGTTGTTCATAGCGAATTTGGCTGTGTCCAGCGCTTTGGCGGCAGTGCGCCACTGCGTCCATAGAGCACTTAATAGCTGGCAATTGTTGGCCGCATAAGCGTCCAGCAGGCCACGCACGGCATCGGCACGGCTCAGCGTTGCCCAAGCGTGCTGACCGTGAATATCGACCAGCTCGTCAGCAAGCTCTTTGAGTTGCGCCGCTGTGGCACTGCTGCCGTTGATCCAGGCGCGGCTTTTCCCGGCTGTATCAACCGTGCGACGCAATAGCAAGGTATCCTTACCGTCAAAATCGGTATCAAAACCAGCTTCTTCTAGCCAAGTGCTAAACCAAGCTTTCCGAGCAGCAAGAATATCAAATTCAGCACTCACCTCCGCTCGGTTTGCACCTTCGCGCACCCAAGATGTATCTGCACGCGAGCCCAAAGCAAGCTGCAGCGCGTCAATCAAAATCGATTTTCCAGCGCCCGTTTCACCCGTCAGCACCGTGAAACCGCTGTTCAAATCCAACTCCAGCTCGCGCACGATGACGAAATCGCGCAGAGCAATGCGTTTCAAAGCCATTGTTTAAGATCCCCCCTCGTTCCAATGCAGTTTTTTGCGCAGCGTATCGTAATAGCTCCAACCCTTAGGGTGCAAAAACCGCACGGAATACTGTGATTTCATCAGTTTGATGCAGTCGCCAATCAGCATTTCGGTGATCGACTGCATATCAAAATTGGCACTGGCATCGCGGCCAGAGACGACTTCAACCGTAATTTCAACCGCATTGGCCAGCACGATGGGGCGGTTTGACAAATTGTGCGGCGCAATCGGCGCCAACACCCAGCCCGGTACAGACGGATGCAACAATGGCCCGCCGGCTGACAATGAATAGGCGGTCGAACCCGTAGGCGTCGCAATAATCAAGCCGTCCGCACGCTGGTTCGCCACAAAATGACCGTCAACGTCGACGCGCAGCTCTACCATGCCAGAAGTGCCGCCACGGTTGATAACGACGTCGTTCATCGCCAGCGCGTCAAACACGCATTTGCCCTGCCGCATGACCTTGCCCTGAATCAGGCTGCGGTGGTCTTCCTCAAACTCGCCCATCAGCATGGGTTTGAGCACGGCTTGGTAGCCCTCAAGGGCGATATCGGTGATAAAGCCCAAGCGCCCTTGGTTGATGCCGATCAGTGGCACGCCATAGGGCGCAAGCTGGCGGCCAATGCCCAGCATGGTGCCATCGCCGCCCACCACCAAGCCCAAATCGCACTGTTCGCCAATGCTTTGAACGTCTAAAGTCGGGTAATCAGAAATGCCAGAGAGTTGTGCTGTTGTTTGCTCTAATACGACATGACAACCCAAATCGGTCAAAAATTGGGCAATATCTTCTAGCACGCCCGCGCTCGCGGCCAAGCCCGGTGCATGAAATTTGCCAATCAACGCCACTTTTGAAAAGTGCGATATAGATATTGACGGCGCAGATGTTGACGATTTGGTCATCGAATTAGAAAGTATAAAACTACTTACATCATACTAAAATGCCACCATGCTAGACGACAGAGCCAAGTTATTGTTGAAAGCGTTGGTTGAACGCTATATTGCCGACGGGCAACCCATAGGCTCGCGCACACTGTCACGTGCGTCTGGGCTTGAGTTGTCACCCGCCACCATTCGCAATGTGATGTCCGATTTGGAAGAGCTGGGGCTGATTGCCAGCCCGCATACCTCGGCTGGCCGTATTCCAACCACACGCGGCTACAGGTTATTCGTAGACACCATGCTCACCGCACAGCGCGAAACCATTGCACCGCAAATCTTGGCTGCAGAGCAACCCAAAAAGGTGATCACCAACGCTGCACATTTGCTTTCCAGCCTGTCGCAGTTCGTTGGCGTGGTGATTGCACCTAGGCGCACATCGGTGTTTCGGCACATCGAGTTTTTGAAATTATCCGAAAAACGCTATTTAGTCATCATCGTCGCCCCGGACGGCGATGTGCAAAACCGAGTGATTTTTACAGATGCTGACTTTTCACAGTCGCAATTACTCGAAGCAGCCAACTTCCTCAACGCCAATTACGCGGGCATGGCCATCGAACAGGTGCGCGAGCGGCTCAAGCTAGAAGTTGACCAACTGCGCGGTGAAATTGCTCACTTGATGAATGCAGCTGTGCAAGTTGGTTCTGAAGTGCTGACGCAAGAGCAAGACGAGGTGGTCATCGCTGGTGAGCGAAATTTGCTGTCTGTGAGTGATTTTTCTACCGATATGGGTCAATTACGCCGCGCGTTTGACTTGTTTGAGCAAAAAACCCAGCTCATGCGGCTGCTTGACACCTCTAGCCAGGCCGAGGGCGTGCGCATCTACATTGGTGGTGAAAGCCATGTTGTGCCGATAGAGGATTTGTCTGTCGTCAGCGCGCCCTACGAGGTGGATGGGCAAGTCGTCGGTACTCTAGCCGTCATTGGCCCCACCCGCATGCACTACGACCGCATGATTCAAATCGTCGATATCACCTCAAAATTAGTCAGCAATGCACTGAGCCATCAAAAATAAGCCTCAAATTTAAAGCGCGACTGCAATTACAATAACGAGTTCGGGCCCCTAGCTCATGCTTGGTTAGAGCAGCGGACTCATAATCAATAGCTCCAGCAAATATTTTTTCTGAGCTATGCCCGTGATGTAGTGCAAAAATTTGTGTAAGTTGTTGATGTGTAATATATTTTTGTTAGTTAGTGAAGGGAAATTAAATTTGAATGGGTGTTGCAAATAAATCACGAAGTGACTGTATGCAACCTTCATGCAACCAGATTTGACTTGTACCGAGTTAGAACCGTCTGTAAAGCGTGGACAATCGTGACAAGAAAAGTTTTGGGCCGTTAGCTCAGTTGGTTAGAGCAGAGGACTTAAAGTGAAGAAGCCTAAACATGAAAGTGCATGGTTTTTTCAAAATGGGTTGCACTGGGTAAGTTAACTCTGCCTAGATGTAGAACTTCTCAAATTCGGTGAAAGCTGAGGTATCAAAAATACCCTGCCAATACCGAGCGAAGCTCCGAAAGGAGAACGTGTAGAGACTCGACGGGAAGGCCGAAAGGCAAGATAGAGTCCAGACCACAAACTGGAAACGGGCGGCGAAAGTCGAAGTGGTAAGCATAATCCTTTGGTCGTAGGTTCAAGTCCTACACGGCCCACCAATAAAAAAAGCCACCTCGGTTTGCTGAGGTGGCTTTTTCATTTTTTGTACTTACTTTAGCCGATTCCAGTCCCGCGCCACTTCATAAACCTCCGGCATCCAAGTCTCGATATTCGAGAACGTGATGACCATCCGGTTGTTGGCGGGGGCTGTATTCCAGCCGATGCGTTGACCACCCCAGCCAGATGCCCAAGCTGTGTTCGGTACGATGCTATTGTCTGTCCAAGTGAAATAGCCATAACCGCCAAATAGTTTGCCCATCTTGCGCGTATTGGGGCTGCTGCCGTTGCTGATTTGCGTGCTCAATGCAGCCCGCACATAGTCACCAAAGCAGCCCTGCTCTTTGGAACTGCGTTTGACCCACACTGCGAATCGCATCCAGTCCTCAAGCCGCAAGCGCATTCCGCTATCAGCCAGCCCGTTTTGTTGACGGTCTTGCACATACAAACCCGGCTTTTCTGCTCCCATCGGATTCAAAATCTGCTCTTGAATCCATCGACTCCAAGGCGTACCCGTGGCTCGGCTGACCATGATGCCCAACAGAATCGGGTCGGTGCTCTTATATGAGGTCACTTCGCCCGGTTTGTAATCTGAGAACACGCCCCGTGCTGCTTTGGCAATTCGGTCTTCTGTCACCAGATTGACCAGATTCAAGTTGCCACGTCCCCATTCTTTGAACTGATCAGGCGTCCAGACAGAACTGTCAGGGTTGGGGTCTGCCGCACCGGATGCCATGCGCAGTAAATCACGTACTGTGGCATTGCCCAACGCTTTGCCGTTGAGTTCCGGCACAACGTCACTTGCACGGGTGTCAAGCTTGAGCTTTCCTGCGCAGATCGCCTGACCAACGGCCATAGCCGTAACTGTCTTGCCCATGGAGAAGCCAAAGAAGACGGAATCAGCGTCTGCTGGCGCTTTTGTCTCAGAGTACAGCACCGTGTCACCATCCATCAATACAGACGCTTTGGCTGGCCGATTTGCCACCAATGCGCGTACCTTATCAATGACGGATTGCTCTGCTGCCGTTGGTGCTCGCTTTTGAAGCTGAACAGGCGTGGGGCTTGGCTTGGTTTCGTACCACCACGGATTGCCTTTCTTGACCAGCAGCCACTCGTCTGGGGCTGCGGCAGCGCCGTCAGCAAGTGGGTTGTTTTGGGCGAAGGTAGGCGCGCTGACAAGCTATGGGCAAATCAATGCGATGAGATTGGTCAATTTCATTGGTAAGGTTTCACAAGTTGTGTTCAAGAATGTCCAGCAAGCAAGAATGGCGTTCCTTTGCTGTCATAGTGAGTAGCCGACGAATCGTGACTGTGCGAAAGTTAGTGTCCGCTAAAGTGTTGCCCTCGGAATCCAACCACTTACACGCACTACCTACTTTGATGCGGGTCATTTTGTTTGAGCTTTAATGAATGTCAAAACATCTTTGACCAGTTCATCGCTTTGACGCTGGTCGCCGCCGACGCGGGCGCGCACACTACTCAAACACTCTTTAGATGCTGTATTCCAATCGTCGTAAGACGTTAATGTTTTTCCAGTTTTCAAATCTTTGGCATCGCGGCCTAAGCCACCGCCGAGAACGTCTGTTAACTGCACCTCCATATCGCATTTGGTACTCACGTAGGCGTTGTTGAAATAGAAGAACTTGGCGCGGCCGTCAAAGCCGTGATACGTGCCTGGATATTCTTTGTACGTCACCGGCTGGCCTGCCGCCGCAAGCTCTTTTGCGTACCGGATGCAATTTGCTCCGTTTTGCCAATCTTCGCCTTTAACATCAGCCAGCGCCATGAATACAGGTGCAGTTGCCTTTGACGAATCAGCACGATACCGAATATCGCAGCCGCCAGGATACACAGGTATATGACCCGCGAATTTAATTCCATTGGTATCTACGGGCGCTTGCATCATAGGCCAAGCAGTATGAAACGCTGTGCTCCCACCACGCGAAAATCCAATGTTGAAAATTCTGCTGTTGTCAATCTGAGGATGGGTCGCAAGCAACCGCAATCCGTAGAGTGCGTCGGCTACTTGCGCCATTGGCCCAGCCGGATTCTGTATTGTGTTGGTCTCAGAAAAACCTCGCGGTTTGAACGAGTCAATGATGAAAACTGCAACGCCTGCGGCATTCATTTGCGCTGCCCAAACTTCATACGCATACGGACTGACACCACTGCTGCCGTGGCTAAGAACCAAAGCAGGAACTTTTTGATTTGCCGCAATGTTCTTGGGCATCAGCAAGTCGCCGTAAATCAATATAGGATCCCGACTTTTTAGGTTCTTGCGAACATACCCCCATGGGTCAGACGCTGAAATGCTTTGAAATTCAATTCGTCCTGTCTGACCGCCCGAGAGGTCCGCAAGCGGGGCAGCATGAGCGATTGCAGTGCTGGCGAAGATTGCAATGGTTCCGAAAAAGCGTTTCATGATGAGACCCTATTGAACGGTGACAGATTTGGCCGCATTGCAAGCCGCAACTTGAGTCGGATCAAAGTCAGTTTTTGACCCCAACATAGTGATAGTCGGCGTGTTGTTGACTATCAATTTGACCGTTCCACCCCAAGCTGCATCACCAACGAAATACTGTCCAACCCCGTCCTTACCATCCGGCTTCAAATAGGGGTGTTTTTCATTGAGCTTGGCGACGATGGCGGTAGCTGTAGCCTCGTTGTCAGATGCGTATTTCTTTTCAATCTTTTGAACGCGCAGCTTGCCATCCGTACCGAATCGGAGTTCAACGCGGGTCTTTCCGCTGTCTGTCTCGATGTCACCGTAGAAACGGTATGGGTCTTTGGCGTACTGGCAAACAGGTTGTGCTTCCGCGCCAAAGAAGCGAAGCACGGCAGATAGCTGCATTGGTTCGATCTTTGCGATGACAGGCCAAAACTGCGTATCTCCACCAAGTAGCACACGGCATAGGTCACCAGACTTGCTGCCCCAAGTGACGGCCTGTCGTTTCGCGCACTCAGACTCCACACGCTTTTCTTCGGCCTCAACCATTTCAAGCTGGGCACCATTTAAGCCACTGTTGCCTGCGTGGTTCTTCTTTTCAATCCACTTGAGCGCGACCAGTTCCGAAGGCTCTGCGCCGACGCAAACACCATCCAGACACTGGTCTGCTGGGCGTTCGGGTACTTTCACGCTGACGGCTTTGACCTGAGTTGCCGCTTGCCCGATTGCAGCCTTTGTATCTGTACTGGTTTCGCCGCCTTGCTTCTTGGGGTCTGGGGCAAAGATGCCGATCACAACAAGCAAAGCGACCAAGGCTATGACGATCAGTCCGCCGATTTTGATGAATCTCATTTTTTCTCCTATTTGATGTATGGGCTTCTTATGTGTCGTTAAAGGCACATATTTTCGCATGTATTGTGTCGTTTAAGACGTTTCCATGAAAGGCACACTACGCGAACCTTTAGGGCATGAAAACAACAGCCCCGAAGAGCAGCCGGGGTGCCATTCAAGGTGCTGAACTTTCGACAAGTCTTCTCCCCAATCCGGTGACGCTTGCACTGGGTCAGAACCTCAAGCGGCACCGCGAAGCAGCAAAGAAAACTCAAGTCGATTTGGCGTATGACGCGGAGGTAGAACGCTCTCGCATCAGCAAAATTGAGTGCGGATACGTCAACCCTTCCCTGCTGACGCTGGCTACCTTGTGCTACTCGCTAGGCATCACATTGCCAACGCTGTTTGAAGGCATCACTGCGACCATGAAGCCGGTGGCTGAGGGTGGCGATAAGCGTCGCGCCAACCAAGCCACTCTGGACAAACCTGCGCAGAAGCTGGCAAGACGCACCGCCAAAACAGTTGCACCAGCCAAACCTGTCAAGTCCAGTCGGCGTACCTGAACCGAACCGCTGACACCAAGCGCACTTGCTCAGTGGCAAAGTCACCAGACTCGTACAGCCAATGAATAGGCTTGCTCGTGGCTTTGCTTTTGGGTGACTGGCTCAGTTCGTCGGCAGACTTTCCGGCCCGGCTACCGGGGCCAGTGATAGGCACACGAAGCCTTGCGTTATGTGGTCTGTAGCTTGGCTCACTGGCGGATGGGTCGAGCAGCAAAATCGTGTCTGGCTTGGTTTCACGTCCCGCCACCAAGCCCTCGATTCCAAGAGCCAATGACCAGTGCTTGAACTTGGAGTTTTTCGCAGATGCCGTCACGATGGCAACCAGCTCGCCACGCATCAAACAGTCCACCACCCAGCGGTCTAAACCACCGTCTTTACTTTCACGAAGCGTCAAGTTCAATGGCAACTTGAGGGAGTCAACCAATGCCACAAATTCATGCGCGTGAACCCCTGCAAAAAATGTATGCGAAAAAGCCTTCCAAACTTCCGATGGAACTCCGTACTTTCGCTTGGGCATGTCTTGCAGCGCAACGCTTTTAGCCAAGTCAAAGAGAACCATGACGGCTGCGAACACATGAATTCCGCATGCCCCATCAATATCACCCTGCTGAAAGAACACCCGCACGGGGTCTTGGCGCATGGATTTTTTGAGCAGGTAGTGCCCGGTTTGCAGCGTGTGAAAGTAGCGTTGAAACCGATACGAAACGACACCACTGGATTTTGATTTTTGCATCGCCATGTCAGTAGTCCTCCGGCAAAAGCACGCATGTGCTGGCACGTTGTCCATCGTCACCCTCGCTGCCTTCGCCGCTCACTGCTTCCGTGATAATCCATAGAGTTGGCAAGTCAGATCGCTTTGATTGCGGTGTTGCTCTCAACTTTTCGGGCGAAACTAATCGGTACACCGACATGATTCGAGAGCCGTCTTTCAGCGCCATTTCATTCATTTCGGCATCCTCTTTACACACATCGCCCCATGAGCCATGAAGGTGTCGGTTGATGAGAAACGCTGCGCTGAATCCAGTTTTCTCCAGCAGTGCCAATGCGCCCGGCGTGGCGACGCATTGCCCCAGTTGAAATTTGGCGGCGTTGGAGATGATGGTCACGGACGGTTTTGTTTGCGCCGTGTCGGTAGTTGTGTCGTGATTGGTAGTCATAGTCTTTTCCGTGTTGTTATGAAAATGGAATGAAAAAATAGATGTGAAATTCGGACGTGAAAAAGCCTCGGCATGTGTTATCCGATACGAGGCATTTGCTAGGGTTAATCAGCGCGGTGGCGTAGCAACGAAACCGCTAGGTTCTGGGGTCAGTGTTCTGGCTTAAGCTGATGCAGCGTAAATTGCCTTCAAAATCGCATGCGCATCCAATGGCCTATTAGCCGTACAGCAGTCCAAAGCAGCACGTTTGATGGCATCGCGTATGCTTTCAAAACTGATGCGACTGTCTATTGCATAAAGTGCTTCTAACGGAACTGACAATCCACCCGTGAACCATTTGATGATGTGATGCACATGTTGTGACTGCATGGCTTGGTTCAGCACCGTGCGTTCATAGCACTCGGCTATCTGCTTGGGCATGATTTCATACAGGTAGCCCGTCGGTATCGTACCGTCATCTAGCAAGTCGAAGTCCTGTTCTGGCTCCAAAATGCCTGCCAGTAATGCTTCGTGTGAGCGGTATGACGTTTCAAGCAAGGTAACAAACTCATCGGTGAGTACAAATACATCCCGCAAAGTTCGTCTTTGGTTAAAAACCGCAGCATCCACAAAACGTAAAGCGACCAATGTTGATGGTGCTGCAAACAAGACCTCAACATCAGCCAACGGTGCGTCTAGCAAAACGGAGACAGCACGGTTACGGTGAGCATCTTCTGCCAAGCCAATGCGGGACAGTGCGACTTTGAGGCTACTGGACTCGTCTTTGGTCAGACTGTGGATGCTGCAATTTGCATAGGCCAATGTTAGATATTTGATTGCCGCGTCTGACAGATTCAGTAGCTTTTGCAGCAGCCCTAGCTTGGATGCGACGATACACAGCACAGGTGTTTCGTTTAGCTTCACTGCTGCTAACTGGGAGGCCAGTTCGTGCAAATCGGTTCGAGGCTCCATCTTGTGGTCGAGACTGAGCAAAAACCGTGGCACTTTGGTGGCCAATTCTGGTGGCTGCGACAGTCCCAATTCTTTCCAGAAATAACGACGCACGGTGTGGGCGCAATACTGCAAATCTTCACCGTCAGGATTACTCACAATTTCAGCCAAGTGGGTGCCTAATCGGTGCATAGTTTGGCGTTCTTCCGCAGCCTGAAACTTCAAATTGTCAGGGTGAGGCACAGGACTGAAATTAGAAAAATTGACGTGCTCACGGATGGTTTCAAAAGCCGTGACAAGGGGTTCATCGAGGTTCATGGTTTGTTCTCCAGACCTTGCCAACCGAGTCGCCCCACAAGTTGAATGAAAGGACTAACGATGACGCATGGTCAATCAGGGTTTAGAAGATGCAGACAAGCACAGACGTGACTAAACAGCCGGATGCTTTGGAGGCGTCAGGCACGCTGTTTGGGTACTTGTTTGCGGGGGGATTATCGGGTAGCAGAGCGGTGTCGCCCAGTGCAACCTTTGTGGTTGTGGGCGATGGCCTCAAACAGATCGTTTGGGCTGCTCAGGCAAGTTGAATCTGGTGAAAAACGCAACTTACTTGGCATCGGCAGTCGATCATGAGAATTCGGTCAAAGACCGCTATTTCGTCAAATAGACTACCAATGACTGTATTTTAAACGTTTTTAGATGCAAATATCATTAAAAAACAGTAATTGAGCGCTTAAATTTTAAGCAAATTGGTTTTATTTGCATTTTCTTGACTGTTTTGAAGTTTTTATTTTGATGTTTTGGTTATTTTATTTGACTGTACATAACATCAGGCATAGAATTAAGAAAAATGGACTTTATTTGATGTTAGGAGCTGTCAATGGTAAATTTGATGATGAATTTTCGTCTTTAACTTGCCAAAAAAATAGCTCACAAATGAGCTGCCAACAGGATGTCGGAAGCTTTGACCTGCAAAGCATTGGCGACGCGAATGATGTTGCGTAGGGTGATATTTTTCTCACCGCGCTCAACTGCACCAATGTAAGTACGGTGCAAACCAGCCTCAAAAGACAAACCTTCTTGCGACAAGCCAGCAGCTTCACGCACAGCACGTAAAGCAAGTCCGATTCGTTTTTCTGGTGCAAGGCGTTTATCCACGCTTGCGATTTGACGGATTTACACTCTATAAATCGACAGTCTAAAAATAGCAAATAATGCGCAAAATCCAGTATTTAAATGACGCTAACGTGAAAATACAAAAAAATCAAGTAAAGTCAAAGAAGTTGAGCGTTATAACGCGCTAGTTTGCTGTCTATAAATTTAAATCCCATGTTTCCTTTACAAATACCCCGCAAGCTTGCAACGAATTTGAACAAGTTTCACCACAAAATCATCACCAGCTTATTTTTGGGCATAGTTTTGGGTATGGGCATGCAAAGCTTGGCTTGGTCGCAAACTGTGTTGCCAGACCCCGCTGCTGAACTGCGTCGTCAGCAAGAACGTGAAGCTGAATCCAGAAAACGCCAAGAAGCCCGTTCT
>JAAFJR010000005.1 GCA_013298945.1 Polaromonas sp. | reverse complement strand
CCTCCTAAGTGCTAGATACAGGTTCGATTCCTGTCGAGGGGACCAATTTTACATGCCAAATATTCCTCTAGCCGGCGTATTTATTGCCTTAACAGCTATAATTTTAGTAGCTATGATTTTAATTGCAAAATAAAAATCCCTACCCATTCAATTTAACCAGCGCACAGAGCCCTTGTATGCATGCCAGCTGGCGTAGCCCAGCCAAGGGCCAATCAACAACAAGCCCACACCATAGGGTACAAGTGCCAAAGCGACCAGCGCTGAAACCAACAGCCCCCATAGCAACATCACCAACACATTGCCAAACACCACCTGCAAACTGGTGATCGCGGCTGATATGGCATCGGTATCGCGGTCCAAAATCATGGGGATGGAGACCACGGAGATGGCAAAAACCAGCGCTGCAAAAAAACCGCCGACCAGCAAATAAACGGCTAAAAACTCCCAGTTTTGCAGGTTAAAAATGGCTTGCATCACGCCGCTGGTGGATGGCATACCTGTGTTGAAAAACACCGCAAACACCACCAAAGACGCCCTGCCCCACAGCAGCTCCAGCACAATCAACACCAAGACCAGCATGCCCATGCTACGGATGTGTTTGTCCCAACACACCAGTGACGAGCCTAGCTCTGGCGTTGAACCTAACCCCAGCCGGCGGCTGGCCTCGTACAGCCCCATG
Source organism: Polaromonas sp. (assembly GCA_013298945.1). Lineage (GTDB taxonomy): Bacteria > Pseudomonadota > Gammaproteobacteria > Burkholderiales > Burkholderiaceae_C > Aalborgiella. Next base: position 199,924 of record JAAFJR010000005.1, on the reverse strand, counting down.
GCTAAAAACGGCCCGACCAGCAGGCAGCCTGACGCGATGGACATGGCGTATTCGGGTTTGTTGCGAAAAACGACGCCCAACACCAAGGCCATGAGCCAAAAACAAACGCCATAAAACGCGGCAATGCTTTTTGATGCCATCATGTCCCGCCAACCCATGGCTAGCCAGCTAAAAGGGGCTGCAAAGCTGAGATGAACGATTTCTTTGGTGGGTGCGTCTGATACGGGTGGCACGTAGGGCACATAGCTATCAGCTGGTTTGTCCAACGGCTTGTCGATGTTGTCGTTCATAGCAGCATTCATAACTGATACCTTAGCCCAACGCGTTGGCTTGCACCATTCATGAAAACACTAGGGTAGCGGGGAGTTACCTTGACCGCAGCGTCCGGCTCAGCATCATCACTGGTAGCAAACCCACCAAAACCAGCGCTAATGAGGGTAGTGCGGCCTCGCCCAAGCGCTCGTCTCGTGCCAATTGGTAGGCAACGACGGCCAAGGTGTCGGAATTGAACGGGCGCAGCACCAACGTGGCGGGCAGCTCTTTCATCACATCAACAAACACGAGCAGCGCCGCCGCTGCGGTGGAGCGCGTCAACAGCGGCAAATGCACCCGTTTGAGCAGCCCAAAACCGCTGACGCCCAAGATGCGGGCAGATTCGTCAAAGCTAGTCGGAATCTTGGCATAACCGCTTTGCACCGACTGCAGCGCCACGCCTGTAAAACGCACAATATACGCCCAAACGACTCCTAAAATGGTAGCAGTAAGCCAATATCCTACACCGGCTTGTGGCAGTTTCAGCTGCACCCAACCGACGGGAATCAACAGCCCAACAACAATCACCGCACCCGGAATCGCGTAACCCACACCAGCCAATTGCGCCACGCCACGGGTCAAAGGGTCAGGCCGGGTGCGTACTGCAAACGCCAATACCAAGGCCAGCGCAACCGCCAGCACCGCACTGAGCCCGCCCAGCATCAAGCTGTTGGCTGCCCACTGCCCAAATTGTGCCCATGGCGGGGGTGCGTCTGTCGACTGCAGCGACGCTAAAAACGGCCGCAGCATGAACAGCAGCGGCAAAACGAACCCCATCAACACTGGCAATGCGCATACAAACCACGCAAAAACCAAGCGCTTGCCTGATAACTTGGCGACTTCAGTGCTCGATTGAATAGGCGCACCACCTGTATTACCGCTTTTGGTAGATGAAAACCGCATTTTCTTTTGCGCTTTGTGCTCAAATTTCAGCAAAACCACCACAACCAGCAGCAACAATGTGGCTAATTGTGCTGCGGCGATGCGGTTGTCCAACACCAACCAAGCTTTGTAAATACCAGCGGTGAAGGTTTGAATGCCAAAGTAGCTGGACACGCCAAAGTCAGCCAGCGTTTCCATCAGCGCCAGCGCCACACCAGCAGCCACGGCGGGGCGCGCCAGCGGCAACGCAATCTCACGCACACGCCTGCGCATGGGTGCGCCCAACAGTCGGGCGGCGTCCATCAAATGCGTGGCGCGGTCTGCCAGTGCGGTGCGTGCCAGCAGGTAAACATAGGGGTAAAGGCAAAACGTGAAAACCCAAGCCGCTCCCCAGACGCTGCGAATTTCAGGGAACACACGGCCTTCTAAGTTAAAAGTCGCTCTGAGCGCCGTTTGCAATGGCCCGCTGAACTGCAAAAAGTCGGTGTAAGCATACGCCACCACATACGCTGGCATAGCAATGGGCAGCAAAAGTGCCCATTCAAAGGTTTTGCGGCCTGCAAAGTCAAACAGCGTGACCGCAGCAGCCGTTGCCATGCCCACCACCGCCACGCCCACGGCCACGGCGAGGCACAGCAGCAGCGTGGTCAACGCGTAGTCGGGCAGCACGGTGCTGCTCATCTCACGCAAAATCTGGGCTGATTCGCTGTTCCACTGCAAGGTTGAGACCAGGACCGCCAAAATCGGCAACAGCAACACCAGCGCCAACAGGCACAGAAAGACGCTCAGCAACACCCGCAGTGGTCGCGGCATATCAGTGCTAACTGTCGAAGTGGCTGTCGTAGGGATGGTTAAAGACATAAAAATAAATGCGCTAAATGAGAATTGTACGCATTTGCGCAGCTTTAAACGACTTACACCCTACAATGTCTGCTATGTATTTAGAGGTTTACCAACTCCACGTCCACTACGCCAACCGACCTACACCCGCTGTAGCTGGCGTGTCTTTTGGGCTACACGCTGGAGATATTGGCGTGCTGATTGGCCCCTCAGGCTGCGGCAAAACAACGCTGTTGCGGGCTGTGGCGGGTTTAGAGCGTGCCAGCGCGGGTGAAATCAAGCTCGCAAAAGCCCTGGTTAGCAGCGTCAACACCTTCGTCCCCGCTGAATCACGCCGCATTGGCATGGTGTTCCAAGATTACGCGCTGTTCCCCCACCTAGATGTGGCGCACAACGTTGCTTTTGGCATTCACCACTTGCCCAAAGCTGAACGCGTTGCGCGGGTTCAAGAAGTGCTGAACCTCGTCGATTTGCCCGACGTCGCCAAGCGCTACCCGCATGAGCTCTCAGGCGGGCAGCAGCAGCGCGTCGCCCTCGCCCGCGCCCTTGCCCCCAAACCGCAGCTTTTGTTGCTTGACGAGCCGTTTTCTAACCTAGACGTTGACCTGCGCGAACGCCTCGCGCACGAGCTACGCGCCATCCTGAAAAAAGCCAACGCCACCGCGCTTTTCGTCACCCACGACCAGCTCGAAGCCTTCGCCATTGGCGATGTGATTGGCGTGATGCATGAAGGCAAACTCCACCAGTGGGCCGATGCATACACCCTCTACCACCGCCCAGCCACCCGATTTGTGGCAGACTTTATTGGCCACGGCGTGTTTTCCAAAGCCACGGTTGAGCTCCATGACGAGCCAGATGGCATTCACAAACACGTTGTGACACCGCTTGGCGAGCTGCACGACATCAGCCCCGACGTACTAGAAGCCCTGCCCGTGGGCGAATGCGACGTGCTTTTGCGCGCAGACGACATCGTCCACGATGATAACGCCCCCACCAAAGCGCAAATCGTCAGAAAAGCCTTTCGCGGCTCAGAATTTCTCTACACCCTGCGCCTAAAAACCGGCGAAACCGTAGTCGCCCACGTCCCCAGCCACCACGACCACCAACTGGGCGAATGGATAGGCATACGCGCAGAAGTAGACCATGTGGTGACGTTTGAGCGGGAAATTTAAGGCTTAAAAACAAGAATTAGGCTTAAAATTGCGCAAATTAAGCCTGTAGCCGTCGTATTTATTAATTTATTCGCTATAATATTTATAGCAAATAAATTCGTAAAATTGTGAATATGAAGTACGTTAAGGTTAGCAAGCCACATTTGAGGCAACATTCCAAGATTAACTTTCTGTTAGGTTCTGCACTATTTTTAGTTCTTGCTTGTTGCTTGGCTTGGATTGCATTTTGGTTTTTACAAACAGGCTGGCAGACTCATTTACTGGATCAACGGTTTGAGCGTGAGGGAATTAAAGTTGAAGGGTACGTTAGTGGATTTCGTTATCAAGAGTCAACTGGGCGAGGAAAATACGCTACAAAATCTGGAGACTATCCAATTGTGACTTTTGATACACCGACAGGACCAATTCATTTGTATGGGTATGGGAGCCCGCAAATCAAATCAAATCAAGACAAACTACTACGACAAAAGGCGAATGTTGTTTATCTGAGGGAAGATCCCACCATGGGACGAGTGGTCAAATGGCATAGCTCATATCCGTGGCTTTATGCGGTTATTGGAGCATTTTTACTAGCGGGTTCTTTGTTTTGTTTTTATTTTATCTCTCGAATTTTGGCACATAAAAACGACTAATTGAGTTCAAAAATTAATTATATTTAAAAATAAAAATACACCTATAGCCAGCGTATTTATTACCTAAGCAGCTATATTATTAATAGCAATTAGTTAATTTGCTCAATTCACTTAAACAGCGCCTTCGCCGTTCGATACCGAATCATCCAAACCGATACTGTGAACAACACCAACCCACCCAGCAAGGTGCTGTAGGCGATTTGGACGTTGGTCCAGTCTGCTAGGTTGCCTATGAACAAGCCGGCCAGTTGTGCGCCTAGGGTGAAGCTGATCATCAAGAGTGCGGAGAGTTTGGACGATTGGGTGGGGGCGGCGTTGATCATGAGGGATAACAAGATGGGGAACGCAACGCCTACGCCTAGACCGAAGAGAAAGTTGCTGATGCTGTAAAGCCAAGGCATGCCTTGGGAAAAATGATTGGGAAGTAAAACCAAGACGCTTAAGCCAGTGAGAGCTAGGAGATTTAAGCGCCAGAGCTTTTGATGCAACCCTAAGTCACTGTGGAAAAACGCCTGCCAGCAGCGCACAGCCAACATGCCAGCAACAAAGCTTTGCAGACCAAAACGGGCTGTATTTGCAGAAATACCCTGCGCTTGAATGCCATAGCTGACGTACCAAAAGTACTGCCCCCATTCTATAAACCCAGCAAACACGCCAGCAGCCATGCACCACATGATGGTGGGCACACGGGCTAGGTTGAGGTAGCTTTGAGGTTGAACTGCTGTATTTGCAGCCCCAGAATCGTCATGTGAACCATGCCAAGCGATTTGGTTGAAAGCACCTTTGCGCAAAAACAGCAGAAAAGCCAAGCCCATGGGAATCAAAAACAGCAGGTAAGGCAAGCGCCAGCTGCTGTCGTAATAGTGCAAACCAATGATGGCGGCAGGTGTGATGACGGTGCCGGCGCTGAAGGCAACATCAATCAAGCTGATGACGCGGGCGCGGGAGGTGGGCTCTGAATACACCTGTGACAAGATGCTGTGCCCAAGGGTCATGAAAGCGGTTTCGGCGGCAGAAAAGCAAAAAAACCCGACCAACATACCAACGAAGTTGGGCGAACCCACAATGACCAGAGTCGACAGCAGCGCCGAGCCAATGTACGCCAGCACAAGCGTGCGGGGATGCACTTTTTGCGCCAGTTTGCCACCCTGAAACGCGCCCAACACCCCGCCTGAGACCCACGCCATCATCAGCACACCCATGCTTTGGTAGCTGCCGAGCTCAGCGCGAAGCTCAGGCGTGACTGCGCCCAAAATTGCCGCAAACAAGCCAGAACACAGCGCGGCAAAGGTGATGGCCCAGCCGACAAAGGGGATACCCCCCATAAATTGCTTGAATTGCATGCTTAAAAGTAAATATTCGTTTTAGCCGTCATTCCCGCGAAGGTGGGAATCCACAAGTGCCAGCATGTAGTGCCACCACGTATAGCCTTTTGCGCGGGAATGACGAATTTTGGTTAAAGTTTTGTTGTTGATGCCGATTTGAGGGCCGCAATTTCAGTACTCAAATCTGCCGCCCAAGTGCGGCGGTCGCGTCCATTAGCTAATTGTGGCACGCCGTAGGTAGCGACCGCAGCTAAGTTACAAGATTTCAGCGTGTTCCAAAGCGAGCCGAGCAGGGTTTCGTCGCCCACAAAGCTGGCGGCTTGGCTGATTTGACCGGTAACCGTGTCTCTGAACGACAGCGCGATGGGCTGAACGGGTGCATTGCAAACGATAGCGGCTTGTAACAAATTGGCGTGAAAAGGCAGCAGAGTTACACCATCACCGGTCGTTCCCTCTGGGAAAACAGCCACGATGTCGCCATTGGTCAGCGCTTCACACATGTGGTGGACGACGCGCATGGCGTCGCGCCTGGATTCGCGCTCAATGTACAGTGTGCCACCGGCTGTGGTGAGCGTGCCCAACACAGGCCAATGTTTGATGTCCGCTTTACTCACAAAGCGACAGTGCCCAGCAGCATGGATGACCAAGATGTCTAACCACGAGATATGGTTGGACACCAAAAGCATGGGACCCGTTTTGGGAGGCTTGCCTTTTACTATCAATTTAATAGCTAGTTTGGCAAGTAACGCGACGGCCCAAGCCTCAATTCGCTTATTTTTTTGAGATTGTGTGAGTTTCGGAAAGATAAGGTATACAACCCACAAACCATGCAACAGATGAGCGATGACCTTGGCCAGCTTGAAGGCGGCTACAAAGTTTCGCATGATTTCCTAGTCATTTCCTAGTCACTTCTGAATCACCTCTCAAAAGCCACATGCCCAGATACCAGCGTGGCACGCACTTGACCGGGCAGCTCATAGCCGGAAAACGGTGTGTGCTTGCCTTGGCTGCGCAAGCTGTCATCGGACACAACCCACATCGCTATAGGGTCAAAAATGCAAATATCTGCCGCGCCACCTTCGACCAGCTGGCCTAGGCTGGCATTGGCTGAGGGCAAATTGGCAGCCAAGACTTTGGCGGGCTGGCTGGTCACGGTGGCTAGAGTTTGGACCAAGGTGAGCGATTTGTCGGAGGATTCAGATTGCCATTTGAGTGCCAAACTGAGCAGCAGCTCCAAACCTGTCGCGCCCGCTTCGGCTTCGGCGAACGGCAGGGTTTTGGCGTCTTCGTCCACGGGTGTGTGGTCAGAAACCAGTGCGTCAATCGAGCCGTCCAGCAACCCTGCGCGCAAAGCGTCACGATCGCGCTGCTGGCGCAATGGCGGGTTCAGGCGAGCGCGGCTGTCGAAGTAACCTAAATCAACGTCAGTCAAATGAAGTGAGTTGATGCTCACATCGCAGCTGACCTGTAAGCCCTCTGCCTTGGCCTGACGCACCAAAGCCACGCCAGAGGCGCTGCTGATGCGGCAAATGTGGACTTTGGCTTGGGTCGACTTCATCAGCTCAAAAATCGTATGCAGCGCGATGGTTTCAGCCGCAACGGGCACGCCGCTCAACCCCATGCGGGTGGCCAGCGCACCGCTGGCTGCCACGCCTTTGCTCAAATGCATGTCTTGCGGACGCAGCCAAATGGTGTAGCCAAAGGTACTGGCGTATTGCAGAGCACGCTGCAGCACTTGGGTGTTGCCCAGTGGCACTTCGGCTTGGCTGAAGCCAACGCAGCCCGCCTCGGCCAAGCCAACCATTTCGGTCAAGACTTCGCCTTTGAGGTTGACCGTCAAAGCGCCTAGCGGTAATACATGTGACTGGTGCAGTTTTTCAGCGCGGAACTTGAGCATTTCAATCAGCCCCGGCTCGTCTAGCACGGGGTCGGTGTCTGGCATGCAAACCAAACTGGTCACACCGCCAGCCACCGCAGCGGCCAGCTCGCTTTGCAGCATGCCTTCATGCTCATAGCCAGGCTCGCGCAGGCGAGCGGCCAAATCGACCAAACCGGGTGCGACGATGCAGCCTGTAGCGTCAATCGTCTTATTCGGCACAAAATCAGACGCTATATTTTTAATAGCTATCACTTTAGAAGCTGCGACGGCTAGGTCACATATTTCATCGAAACCAGTAGCTGGGTTGATGACGCGTCCGTTTTTAATGAGGATTTTCATAGTTCTTTTTTATCCTTCTATGTCACTTCTTTTTAGGCATCGTTCCCAGCAACGATGCTCATCACCGCCATACGCACGGCGATGCCAAAAGTCACCTGCGGCAAGATCACGCTTTGCTGACCGTCGACCACGGCGGAGGCGATCTCCACACCTCGGTTGATTGGGCCGGGGTGCATGACGATGGCGTCGGGTTTGGCGAGTTGCAGCTTTTCAGGCGTGAGACCATAGCTTTTGAAAAATTCTTGGCTGCTAGGAAGCAAGGCACCAGCCATGCGCTCGTTTTGCAGGCGCAGGGTAATGACCACGTCGCAGTCTTTGATGCCCTCTTCCAGCGTATGGCAGACGCGCACGCCCATCTGTGCCATGTCGCTGGGCACTAGGGTTTTGGGACCTACGACGCGCACTTCGGCACAACCCAAGGTCGTCAAGGCATGGATGTCCGACCTCGCAACGCGGGAGTGCAGCACATCGCCCACGATGGCGACGGTGAGGTTGGAGAAGTCTTTTTTGTAGTGCCGTATGGTGAACATGTCCAGCAAGCCCTGCGTTGGGTGGGCGTGGCGACCATCGCCGGCATTGACGACATGGACGTGGGGGGCAACATGCTGGGCGATCAAATACGGAGCACCGGATTCGCTGTGGCGCACCACGAAAATATCGGCAGCCATGGCGCTTAAATTGGCGATGGTGTCTAGCAAGGACTCGCCTTTGGAAGCAGAGGAGCGGGCGATGTCGAGGTTGATGACATCTGCACTGAGGCGCTTGGCGGCGATCTCAAAGGTGGTGCGGGTGCGGGTGGAGTTTTCAAAAAATAGGTTGAAAACGCTTTTACCGCGCAACAGCGGGACTTTTTTGACTTCGCGATCGTTGACGGAAACAAAGTTAGCCGCCGTATCCAAAATATGCGTCAAGGTCGCTTTGGGCAGGCCTTCAATAGACAGCAGGTGGATCAACTCGCCGTGTTTGTTGAGCTGGGGGTTTCTTTTATAAAGCATGTTGGTAGGGCATGTTTGTTCTGATTGAAGGTTGATGCTGTTCTAAGAGGCTTTGGTTTGTTTGGTTTGAACTTCAAAGCTGAAGTTACCCGACTCGCTACGCGCTAAAGCCAACGATTGGTTGGTAGGCAGAACGAGTCTGGCAGCTGCAAACTCGGCATGAATCGGCAGTTCGCGCCCGCCTCTGTCCACCAAGACAGCAAGCTGTACGCGCTGTGGGCGGCCGTAGTCAAACAGCTCATTTACCACGGCGCGGATAGTGCGCCCCGTGTAAAGCACGTCGTCGAACAGCAGAATGTCTGCGCCAGTCACATCAAATGGAAGCACAGTTTGACCGCCTGAACTCATACCGCGTTGCGAGAAGTCGTCGCGGTGCATGCTGGAAGAAATCGTACCCGATGGCAGGCTTCGATTTAAATCATGCTGCAAACGCTCGACTAGCCAAGCGCCACCAGATGTGACGCCGACCAATTGCGTTGTGGATGTGATTGTTTGCTGGGCGTAGCGTAAAAGCTCTTTATATAAGGCCTCTGCATCTAACATTAAGGAGCCCATCGCTGGGCTGTGAGGGGAAGTCAAGGCAAACTCCTTAAAAACTGCTCTAGGATGATACAGGCTGCACCTGCATCTGGATCTTTTGCGCCCATTTCCAGTGCTTCGGTGGTGCTGTAACGTTCATCTACCTCAAATACCGGCAAAGCAAAGCGCGCATGCAATTGTCTGCCAAATTTTTGCGCTCTGCGGGTATTGTCGTGCGGTGCACCGTCTTGGTAATAGGGAACGCCAATGACAATGGCATCAGGCTGCCATTCTTTAATACGGGCTTGAATCAACGGCCAGCGTGCATCTCCTTCCGCTTTGACGGTGGCTAAGCCTTGGGCTGTACGCATCAAACGGTTACCAACAGCGACGCCGGTACGTTTGAGGCCGAAATCGAAAGCTAAAAATGACTTAAATTGAGCGGGAACTTGGATGATTGCAGCTTGGGCTGACATAGAGCTCATGCACGACCTGCCACAGGCGAAAGCATCCAAGTCTCAATCCCCAGCAACTTAAGTGCTTGGTCGTAGCGTTTTTCGATAGGGGTGTCAAAAATCACAGTCGTATCAGCCGCAACAGTGAGCCAGCTGTTGTCGGCCAACTCAGATTCAAGCTGCCCCTCGCCCCAAGAGGAGTAACCCAAGGAAACCAAGACTCGACTAGGACCTGCACCCGATGAAATGGCTTCAAGCACATCACGCGAGGTAGTCATTTCTAAACCACCGGGAATCGTCATGGTGGACGCATAAACAGATTCTTCATGCGGTTTGTCGCCCGCAGAAGGCGTCCCGTGCATGGTTTCATGGAGCACGAAGCCGCGCTCTGTGTGCAGTGGGCCACCTTGGAAAACTGGGGTGTCAGTCAAGTCTTGTCGTTGCATCGGCAAATCGACCTTGTCAAACAAATGCTGCAAATTCAATTCACTGGGTTTGTTGATGACCAAGCCCAAAGCGCCACGTTCGCTGTGTTCACACAAATAAACAACTGATTTGGTAAAGCCGGAGTCTACAAGACCTGGCATGGCGATCAAGAAATGATGCGTAAGGTTAATTGGTGCAAAATCAGCTGACATATTCCCATTTTAACGGGAACGGTGGCAACTAAACAGGGACAAAAACTACAATGGGTAAAGAATTCGACACAGGTTTGATGTGGTTCAGGCGCGACCTGCGCACAGATGACAATGCAGCGCTTTACCATGCTCTGAAACGTTGCAATAAGGTGCATTGTGTTTTTGTCTTCGACAAAGAAATCTTAGATGCACTGCCACGGGCAGACCGCAGAGTTGAGTTTATTCGCGAGTCTCTGGTAGAGCTGGATATGTCGATTCGGGAACTGGCAAAGAACAAAAATGCGGGCTTGATCATTCAACACGCTTGGGCAAGTGATGAACTTCCCAAGTTAGCGCAAGAATTGAAAGTGCAAGCTGTGTTTACCAACCATGACTATGAGCCGCAGGCAGTTCATCGTGATGCTGTTGTCCTTGGTAAATTGGCAGGTTTAGGCATTGCCTTTCACACCTTCAAAGACCATGTCATTTTCGAGCGCACAGAAGTACTCACACAAATGGGTAAGCCCTACGGTGTGTTCACACCGTACAAAAATGCTTGCCTCAAAAAACTTAATGACTTTTATCTCAAACCCTATCCTGTTGAAAAATACACCAGTTCTTTGACGGAACGGCCGATTTCGTATCAACGATCAGTGCCCACACTTGCTGAAATAGGATTTGAAGCAACCAATTTAGCCACACTCAAAATCCCTACAGGCATGTCGGGTGGGCGAACACTGTTTGAAGATTTTTTTGACCGCATGGATGATTACCATGCTACGCGAGATTTCCCCGCTGTCAAAGGCCCAAGCTATTTGGGGGTGCACCTGCGTTTTGGCACAGTATCCATACGAAAATTAGCAGCTACAGCGCATCAACGCACAATAGTAGGCAGTCAAGGTGCAGCAGTTTGGCTGAGTGAGTTGATCTGGCGTGACTTCTACTTTCAAATTCTGAGCAATTTCCCGCACGCGGCTACTGGAGCTTTCAAACCCGAATACGACGCCATCAAATGGGAGCAAGGTGAACATGCCAAAAAACTATTTACAGCTTGGTGTGAGGGAAAAACTGGTTATCCGTTGGTTGATGCAGCAATGGCTCAAATCAACCAAACGGGATACATGCACAATCGTTTGCGCATGGTTGTTGCTAGCTTCTTAGTAAAAGATTTAGGCATTGACTGGCGTTGGGGCGAGCGTTATTTTGCTGAGCATCTCAATGACTTTGACCAGTCAGCAAACAATGGCGGATGGCAGTGGGCTAGCTCTAGCGGATGTGATGCACAACCATACTTCAGAATATTCAACCCCACCAGTCAAAGCGAAAAATTTGACTCAGAGGGGAAATTTATTCGCAAGTATTTGCCGCAATTAAGCAAACTGCCAAACAGCGCAATACATGAGCCGTGGGATACCAAGCCTATCGAACTACAGGCTGCTAATGTCACGCTTGGAGACAGCTATCCATATCCTGTGGTGAATCATGCGCAGGCTAGAGAAAAAACTTTACTTCGATATGCGGTCGTAAAAAGACATTGAAAGCTGAGTAACTGTCGCTGACTTTGGCTTTCAACGATTCTTTTTTGACTCAAATTTACACTTTTCCGGATTCAAGTAGCTTTTTAGCGGTGTATTGACGCAGTACAGCAAGCAAACCTTCTTCCGAGTAAGGTTTACCTAAATAGTCATTCACACCGAGCTCCATGGCTAATTCGCGATGCTTTTCAGCGATGCGAGAAGTAATCATCACAACAGGTAAATGCTTTAATTTCGAATCCGCTCGAATATTTCGAACCAAATCGAAACCGTCCATACGTGGCATTTCGATATCCGACAGCACAACCGCTGGAATTTCTTGATTTAGCTTTTCAATCGCCTGCAAACCGTCCACAGCTAAGACGACACGGAAACCTTCGCGTTGCAACATACGCTGCGTAACGCGACGAACTGTAATGGAATCATCGACAACCAAAATCAAGGGCGTTTGTTGTGTGGAATCATCTGCAACCGGCGCCGCGTTACCATCAGAGCTTTGGCTATCTTGCTGAGTCTTGATTGGGCTGTATTGCTGAACGGTTGAACCATAAACAGAAGCAAGCGCTACAGGGTTATAAATAAGGGCAACTGCACCAGACACCAAAATCGCCATGCCTGCCAGACCGGGTAAACGTGCAAGTTGAGGTCCCAAATTTTTAATCACAACCTCTTTGTTGCCGAATATCTCGTCGACATGAATAGCAATTCGTTGCCCTGCACTTCTAAAAATCACAACCGGGTTTGTTTTTGCTAACGGCTCATTGCTTCTTTGAGAAGCTTGCAAAAGTGCGCCTGACCAATAAAATGGAATATTTTCTTCCGATTTACCCCAAAAACCATCTGCATAAGCTTGCTCAACATCCTCAAGCTTAGATCTACGTACTACCTCAACCAAGTTCGATGGCACACCAAAAGAGAGCGATCCTGTTCGCATCATCACAACTTGAGTTACAGCTGTGGTAAGCGGCAAGACCAGCTTAAATTTAGTACCTTTGTTAGCCTCACTACTAACATCAATTCGTCCACCCAGAGCAATCACCTCTGCACGCACAACGTCAAGACCAATTCCACGGCCGGAGAGTTCAGTTACTTGTGCTGCAGTCGAAAGACCAGGCGTAAATATTAAATTTACAGTTTCGGAGTCAGTCAGTTTGTCAGTTTTAGTAATCAATTTTTGAGTTATGGCTTGCTCACGAATGCGCTGATAATTCAGACCAGCACCATCGTCGCTAAACTCGATGACAACGTCATTACCATCTTGCATCAAACTGATGGTGATACCGCCGATGGCATCTTTGCCCGCTGCAAGTCGAACTTCTGAATGCTCCAATCCATGCGCAATGCAGTTTCGCAGTAAATGCTCAAACGATGGAGTCATACGTTCGAGCACACCCCTGTCCATTTCGATGGAGCCGCCAACGATATCTAACCGCACTTGCTTTTCGGCATCTTTAGACGCTTGCCGAACTACACGGTATAGGCGATCAGAAATACTTTCGAACTCTTCCATTCTGGTTCGAAGCAAGTCGCGTTGCAAATCACGCGTCTGCCTAGCTTGAGCGACTAAGTCGTCTTCCGTTGAGTCCACTGTCCTTTGCAAATTACGTTGAACAGTTGCAACGTCGTTAACCGACTCCGCCATCATGCGGGTCAGCTCTTGAACGCGTGTAAAACGATCAAACTCTAAAGGATCAAAGCTTTTTTGCGTGTCTTTTGCTTGCTCCATGCGAGACTGCATTTGAGTCTCAGCTTGAAACTCAACGTCACGAAGTTGCTGACGTAAGCGATCCAAGTTACCGGTCAAATCACCCAAAGAACCACGCAACTGGCCTAACTCAGATTCAATCCGTGTACGCGTCAACATTACCTCACCCGCTTGATTCACCAAACGATCAAGCAACCTAGCACGCACCCTTACGGACTGTCTCGACTCGCGTTTATCAGCTTTCAATATACTGGCAGCAGGAGGTTTAACTACAGCTTTTGACTGCGTAGTGTTTGGTGCAGGTTTAGCACTTGCCAACCGATCTTCGCTAGAAGACTTAACCTCGGTAGATTTAATATTAATTTCGTCTTTAATATCATTACTTGATTTTTTAGTCGTCTCCAAAAGCAGATCGGTTTTATCAAGTGAGTCTAAAGGTTTGGTGATAACTTCAAATATAGTCTGCAGTCCATCCAGCCTAGTTAGCAATGGCTCAATTGACTTAGCAGTTAAATTCTCTGAGCCCAAAGATTCAATCTCAGACTCCATACGATGAGACAACTCACCTAAACGCATAGCGCCGGCAAGACGCGAACTACCTTTCAGAGTGTGCAAAGTGCGCAAAGCTTCTGAGCGAGCATTCATGTCATCGGGATTCAACACCCATTGACGCAAAGAACCACCGAGGTTGGGCAGCAAATCACGCGCCTCTTCTTCAAAAATATGAAACAAATCGGGATCTAAAGAGTCAACCAGATCAATATCATCATCATTATCTATATCTTCGACGACACGATGCGTAACAACTTGCTTCGAATAATCGGATTGACTTGCAATTGAAGATGTTACCAAGCTTTCATTCACGCTTGCTAGCTTGAGATGAGTTGCCTCAATTAATTTAGGCGATTCTTGTTGCAATTCAATTGTTGAAACAGTAGCAGCATCACCAACGTCTGCGGTAGTTGAAATTGGCAAAATACTGTCATTTACAGCAGATTTACTCTCACTGATTTTCAAACTTTCTAAACGTGCCAGAACACTAGGCTTTGGGTCTTCCAAAAATCCAGCCGCAAATTGATGCAGCAGCCGACGACATTCCTCAGCAGCAAGGGCAAAGACGGAGGCCTCATTGTCAGTTCCCTTTTCTTTTTGAGATACTTTGTCTAAAGCATGCTCTAATTTTTTGGCCAACACTGACAATTGATGAAAGCCAACAGTGGCAGAGCTACCCGCCAAAGAGTGCGCAAAATTAACTGTAGAAAGGTTCAAAGGTTTGTGATGTTCAATCGCCCACTCATCTAACTCAGTAACTAAGCATCGTGACCATTCATCTGCTTCATTAAGATAAACGTTGTAAAGTGGAATTCCGATTTTTAAAGTGCCAATAACCTTGAATTGCTCTTCATATTCGACCGGAACAACTGGTTTTAGAAAATTTACAACAGCATCAGTGTGCCCTAGACCAACAGGCGTCTCGTTGTTAATTACAAGCTTAGAGTCTTCAAGTATTTTGTCTTCAACTTTTAACTCACTGACATGCGCATTTGCTATTGTGCTCTCAGCTATTTCAGCAGTTGCAGCAGCTTCAACCTCCTCAGTTTCACCCACAACATCTGGAGAAGTGCTTACAACTGGTATCTCCAGCAATTCAAAGTTTTCTAACGACAGCAAGAATGCTTCATCTTCAGCATGTGATTTAACAGGTGTCTCAAGATTTCCGAAAACCAATTCGCCACCAATTAATCCTGTAGTATCTAATCTACCCTCAATTCTCATCGCTTCTGCACAACGCTTAAAAGTTTGAGAGTCCCATTTCGTAGCTTGACGAGAGCTCAAATCCTCAGTCCAAGATTTGAAAGAATGCAGAGCAGCAATTGCCAAATTACAAATATCTTTATCGAACGGCGTTTGATCTGTGAGTCGCGTATTGATGACTTGCTCAAACGCCCATCCAGCCTCACCAAAATCATCAAAACCGACCATGCGAGAGCTACCTTTTAGCGTATGGAACGCTCTACGCAAAGTAGACTGCTGCTCTAGATTTTCTGGAGCTTCTAGTAACGAATTCGCAGATGCAAGTCCAGTTTGAATAACTTCAGCAGCTTCTTCCAAAAAGATATCTGTAAGTTCATGCATTTCAGAAATCTGTTTTTTAACAACAGGCTCTGCAATAGTTTTCACCACATTCACTTTTGCGGACTCAACATCAGAAAAACTGTCCATGACCCGAGGAGCAATGCTTTCCTCTAAGAGGCTCGGCAATTCATTTTCAACCGGCATGGTAGAGGACTCATCTTCTTTTGCTATTTGCGGCGAGTAACTATCAATAGTTTGCTTCACTCGGCCCATCAAAGGATTCAAGACGCCGGTTTTCGCATCGAAAACAAATAGTTTTTTCACCAACGCAGGTTGGTAATTCAACATATCAATTAAAAAACCCAAGGCACCTAAGTTGTTTCCAAATTTGTCAAAAGCACCAGCGAGACGAGCTTGTTCAAAATTAAAGTTTGGGAATTCAAACTCCTCAACACGATCTCGCATATCTGCAACCGCACTTGAAGCCTCATCCAAGCCGAGGACTGAAAAAATTCCTCTCATTTGGCTTAGTTTTCCAGGCACGGTCTGCAGTATTTGTGGAATTGCAGGTGATCGGAAGTATTGATCGATTGATTTCTCAACATCTGTTAGACAAATGCGCAATTCACCAACCACGCTACCCATAGACTCTCTATCGCTGACTCGACGATACAACTCTTCAATCCAAGGCTCAACAGTTTCAGCTTGCCCACCGTTTCTGACGTGCTCGATTCTTTGAGCTAATTTTTTGGCACGAAGCTCCATTTCTGCGTCGGTCGAACCCCAACCTTCAAAAACTGCTTCTAAATATAAAATTGCAGTAGCAACTTCCATGGCAAACTCAGCGCTGGGTGCTTGCTTAGTCAGTACGACCGAGTCGGAAGCATTAACAAGTGCTTGAGCCAAAGTCTGGCTAGATGGATACAGCTTAACCAAAGACTCCGATACAAGTTTAAATTGTTCGGAGGTACTTCTGATTTTTTGTATATCTCCACCAGAAAGCGCAGTCCATAACTCTTTAGCGACGATAATTCTCTTTTTAGACAGCGCTAAGATAGCTGGATCAAAACGACCAAACTGACTAATTTCGTAATTTACACGATTGGACGCATTTAGCGCCCATGCTTTTTGAATAACGGCTAAACATGGTGAATTCTCTTTTTTCTCAATGCTCGCTTGACCGCACAAGAAAAGCAAATTTTGCATGAATTTATCAGAGAAAACCCAATCTCCATGCTTCAGATTGTTGTAATGGACAACAATCCCTGCAGCCGAACGTTTCGCGTAAATATCAACTGGTATTAATTTTTGCGCAATTGCTTCAAAAAATGCTGCGCATATTTTCCAAAAAGTCGCTGCTTTTGAATTTTTTTGCGATTGAGCAAGACTCAAACTGGTTTGACAGAGTTCATTAGCAGCAGCTACATCAGACGACTGCATCACACGCAACAAAGCCGAATCCAAATCTGCACGTACAGACGTCGAATAATCAAGTGTCCGAATTGCAGTTAATTCAGGCTCTAACCATTGAAAAGATTGCCTATTCCAAAGATCTGCAGGATGTGCTCGATCAAATCCTGCAAGTAATTTAATATCTCTATATTGGGCAAATAATCCTATAGAAGAAACATCTTTGCCAGCTAGCAAACATTCCAAGTATTCAAGCACTGCAAAACTAGCATGCTCAAGCTTGCTAACCGATTCGCCTGACGCCATTGCTGGTTTATGTATAAACCTACTAGAAACAGATTCCATAGCATCTGTCATAACAACAGCTTCGCTAATTTCTAATAACTTTAGCGCACCTGATATTTGATGAAAATTATGCTTAGCCGTACGTAATAGATTCGTATCAAAGACGGCCAAATCAGATTGCGTAGAATTTGCTTCTTGCACAAAACGTTTCAACCCTTTGATTGCCACATCAAAAGATTTACGCAACTCTTCGATAACCCATGACAATGGGCCAAGATCCTTCACAGCTAAATCTTGATCTGATGTAGTTTGTATATCTACAAGTTGCATAAATTATGAGTATTAAATGATGTAAAAGCCAACAAAATATATCTTGGGATATGTGCTTTTAAGCAATTTTGAATCGAGAAACAGACTCACGCAATTGAGTCGCCATTTGCGAGAGTTCACGTACCTGCTGGGCTGTAGCGCGTGTACCTTCACCAGTTTGCTCTGTCACCGCAAAAATGTGCTGAATATTGTTAGCCACAGCATTTGCAGAAGTTGCCTCTGCAGACGTAGCATTTGAAATTTGCTCAATCAGCTCAGCTAAGCGACGGGAAACTTTATCAATCTCTGTCAAAGCTGTACCAGCAGTGTCAGACAACTTAGCTCCCTCCACTACACCATGTGTTGAGCGCTCCATAGCGGCCACGGCATCTTGGGTATCCGTCTGAATAGCTTTAACCAACGATGAAATCTGGCGTGTCGCATCCGCTGAGCGCTCCGCCAAACGTTGCACCTCTTCAGCAACAACAGAGAAGCCTCGACCTGCCTCACCAGCTGAAGCCGCTTGAATTGTCGCATTCAAAGCCAGCACGTTGGTTTGTTCAGTAATATCAGAAATCAACTCTGTAATTTCACCAATCTCTTGTGATGATTCACCCAGCCGTTTGATACGCTTAGAGGTTTCTTGAATTTGATCACGAATGGAGTTCATACCACCAATCGCATTTTGCACCGCCGACAAACCAGACTCAGCAGCCACCAGCGATTGACGCGCCACCAAGGCGGAATCTTGCGCTTGTACAGAGACTTTGTTAATGCGACCCGCCATATCCAAAACGGATTGACCAGTTTCGCGAATCTCGCGCAGCTGCTCAGTAGAAGCTGCAAGTAATTCGGTTGAAGTATTTTCAACCTGAGCAGTAGTTTGCGCAACACGACTAGCCGTGTTTTGCACGTTACCTACGAGTAAACGCAATTCCTCAACGGTGTAGTTCACGGAGTCTGCAATAGCGCCAGTAATATCTTCCGTCACCGTTGTTTCTTGCGTCAAATCACCCTCAGCCACAGCTTGCAACTCATTCATCAGGCGCAAAATTGCTGCTTGATTACCGTCGTTCACGCGCTTAGCTTGAAGCTCTTGGCTTTCAGCAGTTAATCGCTGCGCTTGCGCAACACTCTGTTGCCGCTTACTGTCTTGCAATTGCACATATGCCAGGCCAGCTGCGCACAATAACGCAAACAGTGTTGAAGCAATCAATGCAAAAATAGAACCCGCACTCAGACCAGAATCACTCGACAATTTACCTTGCAAATCCTCTAGGTTTCGGCGCAAAGGCTCACTGTCCGCCAAAATTGAAACCTGCGCCTCACGCGCGGAAACAATACCCTGCAAGTTACCCAAAATAGCGCCCGCTTGCACGCGCGTTTGCTCATACAACTTGGTCAAAGCATCTAAACGCTCTAATGTCTGTGTATCTTTGGTACCAGCCAATCGCAGTTCAGCGCTACCTGATTGCAAACCTTGTGTGATTTCCTTGAAGGAGTTCAAATCTTTGCCCAACAAGAAAACAGCTTCAGGATTAACACCCTCCATTGTCAAAAACTCGTTTGCTGATTTACCAATACGCTGCGTCAACATAACCAACTGGCCAGCTGCGGAAATTTCGGTTGGAGCAGCGTTTTGTTGAAGTTTCAACGATGACACCGTTTCTGCAATCTCGAGCAAGTCAGACGATTGTCTGTTGATCGTACGCAACGCAGTACCTACTTGCGTCAAAATTTTCTGTTGACCAATAACCGTCTTTGCATTTTTCTCAGCGCGCTCCATCAGTGGAGAAATCAGGTCGACACTAGCTTGCGCCTGTGCCGGAACAGCATCAATACGCATCTGCTCATCACCCGCCTTCAAAGCTCGCACAGATCGTGCAAGCACGTCTGAACTCTCTTTCACGTCTGGGAAAGCCTGTGGTGTACCCACAATAGCTTGTGAAACAGATTTAGCTAGACGCTGCGACTGCATCAAAGCTTGGCCGGTTGCAGACAATTGTTGAGTTACTTTATCGGCTTGAGTCAGCGCAAAAAAAGTTACAAGCGCAAGAATAATCAATGCTAAGGCCAGCAAGGCAGCCAAAATTCGTTGATGCGCAACCACCGTCCTTTTGCCGAGCAATGGGATGCTGATTAGATCACCAGACAAAGCGACAGCATCGCCACTGTCTGGCGCAGTCACATCTGCGGTCAAAGCCTCTGCAATCGGAGTCAAATCTTCGCTCTCCACCGCTGAGCTCATACCAGCTGTCGTGGTACTTGGGCTGAATGGGCTGTCTACTACGGCTTTAGTTGATTCAAAACTAGGCATCGAAGCAGCATCAACTGTCGTGGTAGCAGATTTACGTTTGAAAAGCTTTTGGAATAGAGTGAGTTCTGACATATGTCGGCCTTTAAGAAATCTTTACGCGTTGATATTTAAAAAATTGGCTTGTTGAGCTAAAACTTGCAGATTAATTTCTTGCCACTGCAAGCCATTTATATCTACATATATATGACCATAAAATTCAGGCGAACCTGCTACAGCATCTTGAGATTCGCTAAATGACTCTGTACTACGCAAGCCTTCAATGCGATCTACATAAAAAGCACAATTAACTTCTAAGGTGCTGCTTAAGGTGACGAAACGAGAGTCAGAGCGAGCTAATTCGTTACTCACCGTACTTTTTTCGCCTTGCACAAAATTAGAAAAGTCTACCACCCCAAAAAGTGTACCGCGCATATTTGCGACACCTAAATACCAATCTTGCGTATGAGCTACTTTTTGGATGACGGTCCAAGGAAATATTTCACCAGATTGACTCAATGGAAATAAATACTTGCGTCCTCCAGAGTCAACTGCCAGCCAAGCCGCAGCTGAAGCCACATCGCCTGAGCGAACGGCTTGCAGCTTTTCTGCTAACCGGGTTTGTAGTTCACGTAATTTTTGCTTTTTATCCATATTTAAAAAGTCATTTATCCTTGCGCTCTGATTTTGGCAATCAGTTCATCTGAATTAAATGGCTTAGTTATATAGTCCTTCGCGCCTTGGCGCATGCCCCAAAGCTTGTCTGTTTCTTGGTCTTTACTGCTGCAAAAAATAATAGGTACATTGGCATACAAAGGATCACGGTTGATGGATCTTGCCAATTGGAAACCGTTTTTACCTGGCATCACCACATCCATCAAAATCAAATCCGGCGTTTGCGCGGCAAGGCATTGCATAGCTTGATCGCCGCCATCTGCAATAGCCACTTCAAATCCGTTTTTTTGTAAAAGATCAGAAATAAACATCAACTCCGTTTTGGAGTCATCTACGACAAGTACTTTGTGGATTGGCATTTTTAATTTTCTTTCAATATATAAGAGTAAGACGTGCTTTTGGCCTTACTTGTAAGCCTGGTTAAACCGTTTTTTGACCTGCAAAATGCTGCACGGACTGCAGCAAAGCGTCTTTAACAAAAGGCTTAGTTAAATATTGCTGTGCGCCAACCATGCGTCCGCGCGCTTTGTCGAAAACGCCGTCTTTAGATGACAGCATCACAATAGGAATGCTTTCAAAGTTAGGGTTGCGCTTGATGATCGCGCAGGTTTGGTAGCCATCTAAGCGAGGCATCAAAATATCGCAAAAAATCATATCTGGATGGTGGTCATTCACTTTTGACAGCGCATCAAAGCCGTCCTCGGCTAGAAACACCTCATGACCACCTTGGCGCAAAAACATTTCTGCACTTTGCCGCACCGTGTTACTGTCATCAATGACCAAAATTTTCAATGCTGAACCTGCTGTACCCATCGTATTTCTCCAAGATTCGCTAAATTTCAACTTAAATCTCAACCATCTCAAAATCTTCTTTGCGGGCGCCGCATTCAGGGCAAGTCCAATTCATAGGCACCAGTGCCCAGGGTGTGCCGGCAGGAATGCCCTCTTCCGGCAATCCTAGCTTCTCCTCATATAACCAACCACAAATCAAACACAACCAAGTTTTAGAATCACTCACAGTCAGAGCCGCCTTATCGCAAAGATTAGAATTGATTACATTGTAGGACAGCAATGCTTCAAATTACACTTTCTAACATTTGCCTGTCGGGTTAATCCGACATATTTGCCATTCATACCCACTTGCCACCCCTTATCTAGGGGTAATTTACTATAAAAGCTGACTCAACAAGCTTTAAATATACTTTAAAACGTTTTATGACTACAACTAAAAGCTTACAAACAACCGCAACAGATGCAAACGCTAACCTGTTCGAACGCGCCAAACGCAGCATTCCGGGTGGTGTCAACTCTCCTGTTCGTGCTTTCAAAGCTGTTGGCGGTACGCCGCGCTTTGTGCAGCGCGCCCAAGGCGCCTACTTTTGGGACGCCAACGGCAAGCAACATATAGATTACATAGGCTCTTGGGGTCCGATGATTTTGGGACATGGCCACCCCGCCGTGCTGGAAGCCGTACAAAAAGCCGCTTTGGATGGATTTTCGTTCGGTGCGCCGACCGAGCGCGAAGTCGAACTGGCCGAAGAAATCATCAAACTCGTGCCTTCCATCGAGATGGTGCGTCTCGTCAGCTCTGGTACTGAAGCAGCTATGAGCGCGATTCGCCTTGCGCGCGGTGCTACCGGACGCGTCAAATTCATCAAATTTGAAGGCTGCTACCACGGCCATGCTGACGCGTTACTGGTCAAAGCCGGCTCAGGACTCGCCACTTTTGGCCACCCGACTAGTTCTGGCGTGCCGGCAGACGTGGTTAAAGACACTTTGGTTTTAGAGTTCAACAACATTCCCCAGCTAGAAGAAGCCTTTGCCCTGCACGGCAAAGAACTGGCCTGCGTGATGATGGAACCCATCGCCGGCAACATGAACTTTGTACGCGCTAGCCACGCTTTTGCCAGCCGCTGCCGCGAGTTGTGTACCGAAAACGGTGCATTACTGATATTTGATGAAGTCATGTCTGGCTTTCGCGTCGCTTTGGGCAGCGCTCAGGCCGTTTTGGGCATCAAACCTGATATCACCGTCATGGGCAAAGTCATTGGTGGTGGCATGCCGCTAGCGGCGTTTGGTGCTTCACGCGCCATCATGGAACATTTGGCACCGCTGGGCGGGGTTTACCAAGCGGGTACGCTGTCGGGCAACCCCGTCGCCACCGCTTGTGGTTTGGCAACGTTGAAAGAAATTCAAAAACCTGACTTTTTTGAAGAACTCGGTCGTAAGACCCAAAATCTGGTGTCCGGCTTAACCCAAGCTGCCCAAGCTGCTGGCGTGCCTTTCTGCGGTGACAGCCAGGGCGGTATGTTTGGCTTTTTCTTGATGAGCGAGCTGCCGCAAAACTACACCAAAGTGATGACCACGGACAGCCCGCGCTTCAACAAACTCTTCCACGGCCTGCTGGATCGTGGCGTTTACATCGCACCTGCGCTGTACGAGGCGGGCTTCGTCAGCGCCGCACACAGCGATAATGACATCGCGCAGACGATTGCAGCCGCCAAAGAGGTGTTTGCATCTTTGTAATCAGCTCCAAAAGCCAAATTTACCCATTTTTACCCTCATTTACACCATTTTATTCATTAAATAGGCCTATAGCCGGCGTATTTAATGCCTGAACAGCTATTTTATTTATAGCAAAATTATCATTGCAAACTTTTATGACTACAATTGAAATCACTGAAAACGCTGAAGCTATTGCCGCCGAGGTGGTTGAATCTCCTGCCTCTGCAGCGTCCGTGCCAGCTGAAACAGCAAAGCCTGCTAAATCTGAAAAATTAAAAATCGACGTCCAGCCCGTCCTGCAAAAGCTATTTGAACTCTATCCGCACCTGTTTGGCAGCCAGTTTTTGCCTCTGAAACTAGGCACTTACCAAGACTTGATGGCCGCGCACCCCGAAGACTTCAAAAAAGACAGCCTCAAAGCGGCCCTCGGCTACCACGCCCGCTCAACCCGCTACCTGCAATGCGTGGCAGATGGCCATAAACGCCATGATTTGCAAGGTAACGCTGTAGAAGACGTGTCGCCAGAGCACGTTTATTTAGCCCTCTTGGAACTCTTCCGCCGCCGCGTCATCAGCAACGCAAAGGCCAAAACAAAGCTGAACTTGCGCCCCATTTTCCGCAAACAACTCATCGCCGCCTTCGTCGCCTCAGGTTTAAGCCGTCAAGATTACCAGCTGAAAGTTCAAAATTCCGACGAAGAAGCCACCAATCTCCTAGAAGAAGCCTTAGCCGAGTTTGATGCCAAACAAGCCAAACAAACCGCCCTGAAACGCGCTTTTGAAGGCAGCGGCAAAAAGACGGCTGAGTTTGCTGAAATGTATGGCTTGGATTTGGCTGAGGTTGAGAAGATGCTGCAGAAATAGCATACAAGAAACAGCATCCAAGGAACTGCATTTAAACAGTACCGCAATAGCGATTAAAGTTGTATTTTGCAACTTTTAGGCATAAAATACGCCTAAATTTCAGGAGTTAAATATGGCAGTCGCCCTTAAAGTGTCAGATGAATTGATAGAGCTGGTCAAACCGCAGGCAGCGGCGCAGCACCGCTCTATCCCCAAGCAAATTGAATATTGGGCGCGACTAGGCAAAATCGTAGAAGAAAACCCTGACCTGCCTCTACATTTCATCAAAGACACGCTTTTGGGCTTAGAAGAAGCCAAAGCGGGTCAGGCTAGTGCGTACAAGTTTGGTGTTTGAGTTGGTTTTGTCGTCATTCTGATGCCTACAAAAATCACCAAAGTCAGCGTTACACCTCAGTTTCAGCGCTTTGCCAAAAAACTTCATGCCGCAGACAAACTGCAAGTCGACCAAGCCGTCCGCACCATCATGTTGCAGCCTGAACAAGGCACGGTTAAAAAGGGTGATCTGAACGGTGTGTTTGTTTACAAATTCAAAATCAATAAGCAAGAAGTGTTGCTGTCGTATCGGCTTAAAGAAGAGGATTTAGGCGAAGACTTGGGCGCTGATTCAGTGCTAGATGAGCTGGTTCTTTTGGCGATTGGATCCCATGAGAACTTCTACCGGGATTTGAAAAAGTCGATTTAGCGAACAGGCTTTACCTACAGCAGCGTTAGCTTTTGGAGCTATGCAAATGAAGACGATTGGCTGAATGTTTTGCCATCTTTCGTCCAAGCAAAGTTGATTGCACGAGAAGCCTCATAAGGTCGCTCATTTGATCCGTAGTGCTGGCATAGTTTCTGAACTGCCGCCGTGAATGATTCATGTGCTCCTTCGTGCTTAGACAGCTCGTAATCATCTTTCGTGATGTGAATGACACTAAATGCTGGCAGTCCGTAAAGGTATTCCATTTGAAACGCTGGCTGCTGACTTGTAGACTTGAATGAATCCTCGAAGGCTAACTTGCATGCTGATTCAAATTGAACCATAGCTCTGCGATTTTTAAGTACATAGCCCAGAAGCAACGTAATCACCAAGAGGATAAAGTAGGTCATAGAAGTCCTAAAAGTTTATACAAATCAACACGTTAGCAACTGCGCCGCCACCGCCACAGCAATCACTTCTGGCTCTTTGCCTTTAATGCCGGAAACCCCAATCGGGCACGTCACTTGCGCCAATTCTGCCTCTGTAAACCCACGCTCTTCCAGCCGATGCCGAAAGGTCGCCCACTTTGTTTTGCTGCCGATTAGGCCGATAAAGGGCAAATCTGCCCGTTCACGCTGACGCAGCAGGCAAGCGGCGACGATATCTAGGTCTTCGGCGTGGCTGAAGCTCATGATCAGGACGTGGCTGCCTGCCGCTAAATCCTTTACCGCTGCTTGAACTGGGTCGGAATATTCTGTAATGACGTTGTTTGGTAATTCAGTTGGGAAGATTTCATCGCGGCTATCGACCCACATCACTTGCAACGGCAGTGTAGCTAGGATGTGGACGATGGCTTTGCCGACGTGGCCGCCGCCGAACAGAGCGACGGGCTTTAAAGTCTGTTTTGATGGCAAAAAATGGCTGCAGCCGGCGTATTCATTGCCTGAGTAGCTATATTTTTCATAGTGAATGATCATCACACCGCCACAACATTGACCTAAGCTGGGGCCTAAAACGTAGCGTTTTTCGTACGATTTTGATTTGTCATCCGCTGTGGATTCCCGCCTTCGCGGGAATGACGGCGAAAGTAGCGGGACGGATGGGTTTGATGCATCGCTCCCGTTTAGCATTAAGCGGGCTTCGGCGATGGCTTCAAATTCAACATGGCCACCGCCTATCGTGCCGATGATTTGACCGGCAAACACCGCCATCCACGTCCCCGCCTCACGTGGGGCGGAGCCTTGGGTGGAGGATATGCTGACGACTACTGCGTCTTCACTCGCCAAAAGTCGCTGAAATTCGGCGGTGAAGTCCACAATCAACTGATTACTTGGGGTTTTTCAAGGCTTCACAAGCCATCAAAATGCGCTCTGGTGTGGCCGGTGCGTCCATGAAAACGGGCACTTTGTGCTCTGCCGAGGCGCTGACGGCGTCACGAATCGCAAAATACGCGCTCAAGGCCAGCATCAGCGGTGGCTCGCCCACGGCTTTGCTTTTGAAGGGCGTGGGTTTGACGTTTTGGCCCTCAAACAGGCTGACCTTGAAGTGCTCGGGTACATCGCTAGCCACAGGGATTTTGTAGGTGCTCGGGCCGTGGGTTAGCAGCTTTCCGCTGCGCATTCCGTTGGCCTTGGCCTTCATGTCCCAGATGCACTCTTCCATCGTCAACCAGCCCATGCCTTGTACGTAAGCGCCTTCGATTTGACCCAAATCGATCGCAGGGTTGATCGATTTGCCCGCGTCGTGCACGATGTCGACCTTTTGCAGCCACCACTCGCCAGTGCGGGTGTCGATCTCGACCTCGGTGACGGCTGCGCCGTAGCAGAAGTAGTAAAACGCCTTGCCTTGCAGGGTCATGAAATCGTATTTGATGTCTGGCGTCATGTAAAAACCCGTCACCGACAGGCCCACGCGGTCTAGCCAAGCTTGTTTGACCAAATCTTTCCACGAAACAGCATTTTTAGTGCTATTTTCGGCTACGGCTGCCGTATTTACTGCCTGACCAGCTATAAATTTAATAGTGTCAGACGAGCAGTTCAACATACGCGCAGCCACTGCAGCCAAGCGTACGCGCATCTGGTCGCAGGCATTGTTAACCGCTGCACCATTGATGTCTGCGCCGCTGGAGGCGGCTGTGGCCGAGGCGTTTGGCACTTTTTGAGTGTCGGTGCCGGTTACACGGATGAAGTTGACAGGGATGCCCAAGCCATCGGCCGCGATCTGCGCGATTTTGGTGTTCAGACCCTGCCCCATTTCAATACCACCATGGTTGACGCTGACCGAGCCGTCCATGTAGATATTGAGCAGCGCACCACCCTGGTTCAGCATGGTGGCGGTGAAGCTGATGCCGAACTTGAGGGGCACCAAAGCAATGCCTTTCTTTTTGTATTTGCTAGCTTTGTTATAGCTATCAACGCTTATTCTGCGACGGCTATAGTCAGATTCAGCCTCTACCTGCGCCATCACCTTGTCGCCAATCCAGTCTTCAATGTCCTGCCCGTACTGAGTCGTCAGGGTGGCGGGGTTGCCGGAGGCGGCGGGCTCTTGGTAAAGGTTGATTTTGCGAACTTCCAGCGGGTCTTTGCCAATTTTTCGGGCAATTTGCTCGATCACGGTCTCAATGCCGAACATGCCTTGCGGGCCGCCAAAGCCGCGAAACGCCGTGGCGCTTTGCATATTGGTTTTGCAGCGGTGGCTGATGATGGACAGATTTGGCAGGTAGTAACAGTTGTCGATATGCAGCACGGCGCGGTCGTTGACGGGGCCGGAATAGTCGGTGCTGTAGCCGCAGCGCGATGCAAGCGTCACGTCAATGCCCAAAATGCGGCCTTCGTCGTCAAAGCCAGCTTCGTAGTCGATGCGGAAATCGTGCCGTTTGCCGGTGATCATCATGTCGTCGTCGCGGTTGACGCGCAGTTTTACCGGCTTTTGCAGCTTGAAGGCCGCCAATGCTGCACTTTGCGAGAAGATACTGGCATTGCCCTCTTTGCCGCCAAAGCCACCGCCCATGCGCCGGCAGATCACTTCGACGTCATTGGTGGTCAGGTTCAGGGCAGCGGCAGCCTCGCGCTGGTTGCCGTCTGGGTGCTGGGTGGAGACGTACAGCGTCAATTGCCCATCTTCGCGCGGTACGGCATAGGTGATCTGGCCTTCTAAGTAAAACTGCTCTTGTTGTCCGCAGGTGGTTTGGCCTTTGATGGTGTGCGTCGCGTTTTTGATGGCCTCGGCAGGTGTGCCGCGTGTGATGCCTTTTGGGGGCATAACGAAGCTTTTGGCAGCCATCGCTTCATCAATCGTCAAAATCGCGGGGAGCTCTTTGACGTTGACAACCGCTTTTTTAGCCGCTTCACGCGCGTAGAGCATGTCACGCGCCACAACGACGGCGACGGCTTGGCCCAAAAACTCGACTTTGCCAACCGCTAAAAATGGGTCGTCATGGACGATGGGGCCGCAGTTGTTTTCACCCGGAATGTCGCTTGCCGTGTAAACCGCCACGACGCCGTGCTCGGCCAAGATGGCGGCACGGTCAATACCTTCGCCGATCAACTCTCCATGGGCGACGGGGGACAAAATCAGAGCGGCGTACAGCGTGCCACGCAGTTCGGGGATGTCGTCGGTATAAACGGCTTCGCCGGTAACATGCAGTCGGGCGGATTCATGGACTACATCCGTGCCCTGTGCTGCGGCAATGTTAGGCATTAATTCTTTGAGGGTGGTAGGCGCATTCATTACACAGTCTCCTTCACTAGGTCTGAGGACTCTTCGACAAATTGCATAACCAAATTGCGGGCTACCAATGAGCGATAAGCCCAAGTTGCTCGTAAGCCGTCGCGAGCTGGGAAGCTGGCTGTAATAGCTGCATCCAGAGCTTCACTTTCGACGCTAGAAGCTGAATTTCCTGCCAAAACAGCTTCCAATTTAGGAGCACGACATGGGTACGGCGCAAGTCCGTTAAAGGCCAATTTGACGTTAGTGAACTTACCGCCAACAAGTTCATAGCTCAAGGCGCAAACGGTGGCTGAGATGTCTTGGTCAAACCGTTTGCTTATTTTATGGGCACGGAAAGTGCTCCCGGCTTTGGGTTGAGGCATTAGCACGGCTTCGATGAATTCACCAGCTTGCAGAACGTTTTTCTTCATGCCCGTGTAGAAGTTTTCTAGTGCAACTTGGCGAGTTTTGTCGCCTTTGCGTAATGCAAGCGTTGCACCCAAAGCCAACAAACAGGGCATAGAGTCACCAATCGGGGAGCCGTTGGCAATGTTGCCAGCCAATGTTGCGGTTGAACGAATTGGCGGAGAACCGAAACGGCGTAAGACTTCCGCAAAGTCTGGGTACGCATTACCAATCAGGTTTTGCACTTCAGTCAAAGAAACGGCTGCACCGATGTGCCATACACCGGCTTTGGAGGTGATGGTTTTGAGCTCGGCGACATTGCCCAAGTACACGATGTTGTCAGGGCGGGAGAATTGCTTGTTGACCTGCAGGCCTATCTCGGTGCTGCCGGCCAAAAGTGTGGCATTGGGGTGGTTGGTCAAATAATCAGCCACTTCAGCCACGGTGGCGGGTGCGACAAACTCATTGCCTTTACGGGTACGAACCACGGGTTGAACCACGATGTCGCCGTCTAGGTTATAAATCGGTACATTGGCGCGGCGAATGTCTTTGAGCAAGGCAACATCAGCGCTATCTTCGATTTTCAAACGCTCGGGGGCTTGCTTACAGGCTTGCTGCGTCGCATCAATGATTGGTTTATAGCCAGTACAGCGACACAGGTTACCACTCAAAGAGTCGTTGATTTCTGTTCTTGTTGGGCAGGTATTCGTTTGTACCAAACCAGTCAAACTCATCACAATGCCTGGGGTACAAAAACCGCATTGCGAGCCAAAACAGGTGACCATGGCTTCTTGCACGGGGTGCAGCGTGCCATCAACGCGTTTCAAGCTTTCGACAGTTTTGACGGATTTACCGTCCAAAGAGGGGAGCAACTGCATGCAGCTATTGGTCGGTAAGTAGTTCACACCAGTTCCGGCAGCGTTTAGTTCACCCACCAAAATGACGCAAGCGCCGCAATCACCCTCTGCACAGCCCTCTTTGGTGCCGGTGCGATGCATATCCTCACGCAAATAGTCCAAAACAGTGGTGGTACGACGTGCACCCTGCGCTTCTACGATTTTGCCGTCAAGCACAAAGCGGACGGTATTGGTGACTTGGCTCATGGAAACCTTTAAAAGTGGCAAAAAATGGCTAGCGCTTATTTTAGCCAACCTTGCCTAGAAATGCATATAAATGCTGGTTTAGAACTGACTTAGCTGCTGCCATGGCATCAGCTAAGTCACCTAAATCGTTAAGGTTTAGCCCAATCAGCAATGACTTGGCGCTCTTCCGGCGTGATACCTGTGGAATTATTCATCGGCATTTGCTTGGTAACCACCACTTGCTGGTAGACCATGACCTTGTTCTTTTGCAGGTTTTCAGCGGAGTCTAAGCGTACGTTTTTCATTTGCACTTGCTCGCCATGGCACATGACGCAGCGTTGCTCGATAATCTTTGTAACTGCAGTCGGCACTGCGCCGTTTGCAGCTGCTGCTGATGTGGTTGAAACAGAAGATGTCACTTTGGTTGATGATTTGGCTGAAGATGTGGCAGGCGATTTAGGCCCTAACCAAACAATCACCGCAATGATCACCGCGACACCCACAGCCGCATAAGGCCAGGGGTTGCCGCTGCGGCCATGTTTATAGCCATGGCGCATCACAAAATACTGGCGAATGGCGGCGCCGGCAAACATCATCAACACCAAAATAACCCAGTTTTGTGGGTGGGTGTAGGTAAAGCTGTAATGGTTGCTCAACATGGCAAATATCACTGGCAGCGTGAAATAGGTGTTATGCACACTGCGCTGCTTGCCGCGCTTGCCGTGAATAGCCATCGCTTTGGCATCATAGGGTTCGTCGCTGGTCATGGCTGCGACGACTTTGCGTTGCCCTGGGATGATCCAGAAAAATACATTCGCACTCATGGCGGTGGCGATCATGGCACCTACCAATAAGAATGCAGCTCGACCTGCGAACAAGTGGCATGCAAGCCAAGATGCAAAAGTGATAACACCTAACATGACAACACCGACTATCAATTCGCCATTTTTACGGAAGCCAAATAACCGGCAAACCGTGTCGTAAATCAGCCAAAACACAACCAAAAATGACAGAGCTGCGCCAACTGCTGCTTCAGGGGACCAGTTCATCAGCGATTTGTCGATCAAATAGGTTGATGCGTTGTACAAATACAGCACAGTGAATAGTGCAAAACCAGTCAGCCAGGTGCTGTAGCTCTCCCAATAAAACCAATGCAATTTGCTGTGGATGACTTTGGGCGCAATCATGTACTTTTGCGGGTTGTAAAAACCACCACCGTGGACAGCCCACATCGCACCATCAACGCCTTTTTCTAGCAAATCTGGCGACTTGGGACGCAACAAGTTGTTGTCTAAAAATACAAAGTAAAACGACGACCCCACCCAAGCTATAGCCGTGATGACATGCACCCAGCGCAGCAATAGGTTAGCCCAATCTAGTAAATGTGATTCCATAAGTTTAAGTGTATACAATTTTATAAAATAAATACATCAAAATTCGCAAATTTCAACTAAAAGTATAGCTATTAAGGGAAAGTACCAATCTTTCAAAGGTTAAAAGTGTATACAGTTCAAACACTTTTAAATTCAAAGGAGACACACATGAACCCATCATCTCATCCAGTGGATGAGCGCCTACCAGCTGGAAAACTTGGCGTTCTAGGATTACAGCACGTACTCGTGATGTATGCAGGAGCAATTGCTGTGCCACTTATCGTGGGACGAGCGCTAAAACTCAGCCCCGAGCAAGTTGCGATGCTGATATCGGCCGATTTGTTTTGCTGCGGCTTGGTCACTTTGATCCAATCATTAGGCGCAACTCAGTGGTTTGGCATTCGTCTACCTGTGATGATGGGGGTTACTTTTGCGTCCGTCGCGCCTATGGTCGCTATGGCTAATGCGACGCCGGGTGCGATGGGAGCGCAGATGATTTTTGGTGCCATAATTGCTGCGGGTGTGTTATCAATACTGCTGGCTCCGGTGGTGAGCCGTATGCTACGTTTCTTCCCGCCCGTGGTCACTGGCACCATCATCGCGGTGATTGGCATCAGTCTGATGCGAATCGGCATCAACTGGATTTTTGGTAACCCTTTTGGCCCAACAGCTCCTAGCATTGTCAACCCAGATCATGCGAAATGGCTGGCAGATGTCACCGCTATGGCTAATGCGACAAGTGCTACCATCCCCGCTGTGCCTAAGGGCTTGGCCATCGTAGGCAGTGTGCCTAACCCTAAATACGCACCACTCGCCAACATCGGCATTGCGGCCTTGGTTTTAGTTTCTATCTTGTTGATTTCCAAATACTTCAAAGGATTTATCAGCAATATTTCGGTTTTGCTGGGAATTATCATCGGCGGTTTGGCCGCTACCGCGCTGGGCATGATGACCTTCGAAAAAGTAGGCAAAGCGGCTTGGTTTGACTTTGTGATGCCATTTCAGTTTGGAGCGCCCATTTTTGACCCGATTTTGATTTTGACAATGACCTTGGTGATGATTGTGGTGATGATTGAATCCACCGGCATGTTTTTGGCATTGGGTGAAATGACTGAACGCAAAATCGACCAAAAAGCGCTGAGTGCTGGTTTACGCACAGACGGTTTGGGAACTTTGATTGGCGGCATTTTCAACACCTTCCCCTACACCAGCTTTTCGCAAAATGTGGGCTTGGTGGGCATTACGGGCGTGAAGAGCCGCTTTGTCTGCGTTGCCGGCGGTTTGATCTTGATTGTGCTGGGCTTGCTGCCTAAGATGGCCGCTTTGGTTGAGTCTTTGCCCACCTTTGTCTTGGGTGGCGCGGGGTTGGTGATGTTCGGTATGGTGGTTGCCACTGGCATTCGCATCTTGGCGAATGTGGACTTTAAAAACAACCGTCACAACCTGTTTGTTGTAGCCATTTCGATTGGAATTGGCATGATCCCGCTGATTGCACCCAACTTCAAGCAGTGGATGCCACACAACATTCACCCTTTGATTGAATCTGGCATTTTGCTGGCGTCTATCAGCGCCGTGATTTTGAACTTGTTCTTCAACGGTGCAAAAGAAGATACTCAAGCAAATATTGCTGCAGCGAAGCAAAACGAATCACACTAAGCATTAGTTTGCAACAAAAAATGCCGTCAACTTTTAGAAGTTGACGGCATTTTAAATATTTTATGCTATTATTTATATAGCTAATTATTAAACAAATACGATGGCTAAATTGATAATCATGATTTATGAACCTCGATAAGTTGAGTAACTCCAAGGGCTCACCAACAGTGGTACGTGATAATGCTCATCTGCATGCGCAATGCCAAAATCTAGACTCACTAAGTTCAAAAAATTTGGCTTAGGCAAGGATACGCCAAGCGAATTGAAATATGTGGCCACGTCAAAAACCAATCTATATGTGCCTACTTTTAAGCTCTGGTGGTCAAACAACAAACCGTCAGGATTACGTCCATCTGCATTCAAAATCATGGCTTTGACTAAGGTAGCGCTCGCACCATCTTGCGTCGTTTGGTACAGTTTGACTGACATACCTGCTGCTGGGCAACCATGCATGGTGTCGAGTACGTGTGTGGAAAGTCCCATTTATTTTCCCTAAATTATCAAAAAGTGTATACAATTTTGCCATGACTTCTGCTAAATTGCTAATCTTTCCTCGCGAATCAACAAATGCATCGATTTCGGACAAGGGCGTGTCTAGCACTGAGCAGATTGTTCAAGCCTTGACCAAGGCCATCATTGAACATCGCTTAGAACCGGGTGAAAAGCTTAAAGAGCAGCAGATTGCAGATCAATTTGGTGTTTCTCGCACCTTGGTGCGTCAAGCGCTTTACCAACTGTCTCAAAAACATCTGATACGAATTGAGCAAGCACGTGGCGCGTTTGTGGCAGCCCCTTCCAGCAAAGAGGCACGCGAGGTTTTTGCGGTACGCATGATTTTGGAGTCAGCGATGCTGGAATCATTGATCGCTGGAATTACGCCACAAAAAATCAAGGTGCTGCGTGCGCACATCAAAGTTGAAGCAGCCGCTGTGCATGGCACGGATGCAGCGAATCGGACTGAACTCTTGGGTGATTATCACGTCTTGATGGCTGAGCTGCTGGACAATGAGGTACTAGCGCAGTCACTACAGGATTTGATCTCGCGCTGCTCACTAATCACACTGCTGTACCAGTCTGAGCATGCGGCTGGACATTCTCACAACGAGCATGTCGATATCCTGCAGGCCATTGACGACCAAAACGTGGATTTAGCCAAACAACTCATGCAGGCACATCTGCAAAGCGTTTTGGCTGGATTGGACTTGAAGGACTGAGGTGCTCACATGACCTACGACAGCACACAACCCTACCCACGTGATTTAATTGGATACGGTAACAACGTACCGCATGCAGCTTGGCCGAATGCTTCGCGTATCGCGTTGCAATTCGTCCTCAATTACGAAGAAGGCGGCGAAAACTCTGTTTTGCATGGGGATGATGCTTCTGAACAATTCTTGTCAGAAATGTTCAATGCCAGCGCCTTCACCGCGCGCCATCAAAGCATGGAGAGCATTTATGAATACGGCTCACGTGCAGGCGTGTGGCGCCTTTTGCGCGAGTTTGAAGCGCGTAGCTTGCCCTTAACTGTTTTTGGTGTCAGCATGGCGTTACAACGTCACCCCGAATTGACCGCCGCTTTCAAGGAACTGGGGCATGAAATCGCTTGCCACGGTTGGCGCTGGATCAGCTACCAAAACGTCGATGAAACCATTGAGCGCGAGCACATGCACATAGGTATGGACATCATCAGCCAGTTGACTGGCGAGCGTCCGCTGGGTTGGTACACCGGCCGCGACAGCCCAAACACACGCCGTTTGGTAGCCGACTACGGTGGCTTTGAATACGACAGTGACTACTATGGCGACGACCTGCCCTTTTGGATGCAGGTGCAGAAAACCGATGGCCAAGTGGTGCCACAACTCATCGTGCCCTACACGCTGGACACCAACGACATGCGTTTTGCTTCGGCACAGGGTTTTGCGCAGGGCGATGACTTTTTCACTTACCTAAAAGACAGTTTTGACGTGCTGTACGCCGAAGGCGACCCGCAAGGTTTGAACGCGCCCAAAATGATGAGCATAGGCATGCATTGCCGCCTGCTGGGACGACCGGGGCGCATGAAATCTTTACAAAAGTTCTTGGACTATGTGCAAGCGCACAACCATGTTTGGATTTGCCGACGTTTGGATATTGCAAGGCATTGGAAACAAACACATCCTTATCAAGCTGTATGAAGCTTTATAAGCAAAACAAATGACGACAATAACTTTACAAATCCTCAACAGCGCATCAATTGCTGAAGCTACGCAAATCCTAGACGGCGTTTACGAACACTCGCCCTGGATCGGCGAGAAAGCGTTAGTGCAACGCCCATTTCGCTCACTGGCACATCTGAAATACTGCTTGATACAAGTGCTTGAAGCTGCTGGCATAGACGCTCAAAAAGGTTTGATACGCGCACACCCTGAGCTAGCGGGTAAAGCCATGCTAAGTCAAACGCTCACGGCGGAATCGACCAACGAGCAGTCAAAAGCTGGGTTAACGCAATGCACACCTGAAGAGCTAACCCAAATTGCTGCGCTGAATGCAGAATATCAAGCCAAGTTTGGTTTTCCGTTCATTTTGGCAGTGCGTGGCGCACGGGGAATGGGTTTGTCCAAATCTGTCATCCTGCAAACCTTCGAGCGCCGCCTGAATAACCACCCGCAGTTTGAGCTACAGGAGTGTTTGCGTCAGATTCACCGGATTGCTGAAATCCGTTTGAACGACAAATTCGGTGTCGCACCTACCTTAGGCAACGACGTTTGGGACTGGCAAGAAAAGCTAAGCACGCATACTGACGCTGGGTATGCGGAATTAGGGCAGTTGACGGTAACCTACTTAACTTACGCTCACCGTGCTTGTGCCCAGCGTATTTCGCACTGGATGCATGATTGCGGGTTTGACGAAGTCAGCATCGACGCTGTGGGAAATGTGGTGGGGCGGTACCACGCTAACAACCTCTCAATAAACAGCATAGCAAAAACATTGCTTACCGGTAGCCATTACGACACTGTACGCAATGGAGGCAAGTACGATGGTCGCCTCGGTATTTTTGTACCTATGGCTTGCGTGCGTGAGTTGAAACGACAAAACAAACGATTACCTTTTCACATCGAAGTGGTAGGTTTTGCCGAAGAGGAAGGTCAACGATACAAAGCTACGTTTTTAGGCTCTGGCGCGTTGATCGGTCAATTTGACCCAACTTGGTTAAACCAGCAAGATGCTGACGGCATCACCATGCAGCAAGCCATGCAGCATGCGGGTTTGTGTGCGGATGACATTCCCAAAATCAAACGACAGGCTGATGACTACTTAGGCTTTGTTGAAGTTCATATTGAGCAAGGGCCCGTGCTTAACGAGCTCAACATTCCCCTAGGTATCGTCACCTCCATCAACGGTAGTGTGCGCTACACCTGCGAGGTGGTAGGCACGGCCTGCCATGCTGGTACAACACCTATGAACAGGCGCGCTGATGCAGCGACGGCCGTTGCCGAACTAGTCTTGTTTGCTGAGCAGCGAGCGGCGCAAGACGGTGACTCGGTTGCCACCGTTGGGCAGCTTCTGGTGCCGAATGGTTCAACCAATGTTGTCCCCGGGCGCTGTCAATTCACGCTTGATATGCGTGCACCGACCAATGCACAACGCGACGCCATGGTCAACGACATCTTGACCCAGTTCAAAGCCATTTGCGAACGTCGCCAAGTGCGCTACACATTGGAAGAAACCATGCGTGCTGCGGCGGCGCCCAGTGCGCCCGCTTGGCAACAGCGATGGGAGCGCGCGGTAGAAAGTCTGGGCTTGCCTTTGCACCGAATGCCCAGCGGAGCCGGACACGATGCGATGAAACTTCACGAATTGATGCCACAAGCCATGCTGTTTGTGCGCGGAGAAAACTCAGGTATCAGCCACAACCCACTGGAATCAAGCACCAACGACGATATGCAATTGTCGGTAGAGGCTTTCAGTGCTTTACTTGATAACTTGGCAAAAGAATTTTAATTTCGAACGATTAATATGATGACTAACTCCGAAACCTATACCCAAATCGATACATGGATTGATGCGCACTTTGAAGAGCAAGTGCGGTTCTTGCAAGCTCTGATACAAGTCCCCACCGATACGCCACCCGGCAACAACACGCCGCACGCGTTGCGTGCCGCTGAGTTGTTATCGCAGTTTGGCTTTGATTCAGAAAAGCACGAAGTGCAAGAGGATGAAGTCAAAGCTGCAGGTTTGCAGTCCATCACCAATTTGGTGGTACGACGCAAATACGGCGTAGGAAAAACGGTACTACTGAACGCACACGGAGATGTGGTCCCCCCTGGCGAAGGCTGGACGCATGACCCCTACGGAGGTGAGATTGAAAACGGAAAGATTTATGGTCGTGCAGCAGCTGTCAGTAAGTGTGATTTTTCTACTTACGCGTTTGCTGTTCGAGCGCTAGAAGCTGTTGCTAAGCCAACAGCAGGCAGCGTTGAGTTATTGTTCACCTACGACGAAGAATTTGGCGGAGAAGTCGGCCCGGCATGGTTGCTCAAGCACAAAATCATCCACCCTGATTTGATGATTGCCGCTGGCTTCAGCTACCAAGTCATCACCGCGCACAACGGTTGTTTGCAGATGGAAGTGACTGTTCATGGCAAGATGGCACATGCAGCGATTCCTGATTCTGGCGTCGATGCCATGCAGGCAGCTGTTCGCATCTTGAGCGCTTTGTATGAACAAAATGCTTTGTACAAGAAAATAACTTCAAACGTTGAAGGCATCTCGCACCCGTATCTCAATGTGGGTTTGATTGAAGGAGGCACGAACACCAACGTCGTACCCGGACGAGTGACATTCAAGCTAGACCGCCGGATGATTCCTGAAGAAAATCCAACAGAAGTAGAAGCCACGTTGCGAAAAATTATCACAGACACTGCAGCCAAAACCCCAGGCGTCAGCGTAGATATCAAACGCATGCTCTTGGCCAATGCGATGCGACCACTGGCTGGTAACAAACCTTTGGTGGATGCCATTCAAAAACATGGTCAAACTGTGTTTGGTGAGCTCATTCCAGCGCTTGGTACCCCGTTGTACACCGATGTGCGTTTATTTTGCGAAGCAGGCATTCCAGGTGTGATTTACGGTGCTGGTCCACGTACGGTGTTGGAGTCCAACGCCAAGCGTGCTGATGAGAACTTGGTTCTGGAAGATCTGCGCCGAGCTACCAAAGTGATTGCACGTAGCTTGAGTGATTTGTTAAATTAGATCGACTGCGCTTTAATCATTCAAAGTCGCCAGAAATTGCTGCAATTCTGGCGTTTTAGGATTGACGAACAGCTCTTGCGGCGGCCCCATCTCATGCACACAGCCTTGGTGCATGAAGATAACACGGTCACTCACTTTACGGGCAAAACCCATCTCGTGGGTCACCATAAGCAGGGTCATGCCTTCGTCGGCCAAACTCTCCACCACACGCAGCACCTCACCCACCAGTTCGGGGTCAAGTGCGGAGGTGATCTCATCACACAGCAGCACGCCTGGCTCCATGGCCAAAGCACGCGCAATAGCGACACGTTGTTGCTGTCCGCCTGAAAGCTGGTCGGGATAAGCGTCGTATTTCTCTGCCAAACCCACACGCTCCAGCAGCTTGCGCGCTTGTGACTCGCCCGCTGCAGTATCGGTTTGTTTCACCAACTTGGGGGCCAGCATGACGTTTTTACCCACAGTGAGATGGGGGAACAGGTTAAAACCCTGAAAAATCATACCCACTCGCTGGCGCAATTCACGCATGGCTTGGGCGTTTTCATGCAACAAAGGCTTGCCATCTACTGTGAGATGACCGCTTTGAAACACCTCCAAGCCGTTGATGCAGCGCAAGAGCGTGCTTTTACCCGAGCCGCTCTTGCCGATGATGGCGATCACCTCGCCTGCCTGCACCTGCAAGTCAATGCCTTTGAGCACCTCGTTGGTGCCAAAGCTTTTACGCAGTTGACTGATTTCTATTAGATTTTTAGCCATGATTTAACTTCCTCTCAAGTCTGCGCGCCAACAGCGACACAGGAAAACATAGCGCAAAATACATGAGCGCCAAACAGCTGTAGACCAAGAAAGGTTTGAAAGTGGCATTGGTGATCATGGTGCCGGCCTTGGTCAACTCCACAAAACCAATCACCGATGCCAATGCCGTGCCTTTGATAACCTGCACCAAAAACCCGACCGTCGGAGGAACGGCAATTTTGACGGCCTGCGGCAACACCACATAACGCAATTGTTCACCAAAATTAAGCGCCAAACTTTCAGCAGCCTCCCACTGCCCTTTGGGGATGGCGTTGACGCAGCCACGCCAAATTTCAGTCAAAAAGGCGCTGGTGTACAGTGTCAACGCCACGGCAGCGGCCACCCATGCCGAGGTGTTGATGCCAAACAGGGCAATGCCAAAATACGACAAAAACAGCTGCATCAGCAAAGGTGTGCCTTGAAACAATTGCACGTAGCCACCCACCAATTTATCGGCCATTGGCAACTTGGTCAGGCGCAGCACCAGCAAAGCCAAGCCCACCAGTCCACCGCCGATAAAAGCGATCAAAGACAGCGCAACGGTCCAGCGACCCGCCAGCAACAGATTACGGAAAATATCCCATATTGAAAAATCAACCATATGCTGTCGCTGTTAGCGCCCCCATAAGAATCGAGGGCCTAGCCAATTGAGCAACTTGCGTACCGCCATCGACAAAACCAAATAAATCAACGTGGCAACGATGAAGGCCTCGAACGCGCGGAAATTGCGGCTTTGAATCAAGTTGGCGGCATAACTGAGCTCCTCTGTGGAGATTTGCCCACACACGGCCGAACCCAACATGACGATGATGATTTGACTCACCAGCGCTGGCCAAACCTTTTTAAGCGCCGGAGGTAGCACCACACGGGTAAAGGTTTGCATACGATTTAACGCCAAACTCATGGCCGCCTCGATCTGCCCTTTGGGGGTGGCTTCAATGCCTGCGCGGATAATCTCGGTCGCGTAAGCGCCCAGATTCACCACCATGGCGATGACAGAGGCCGTTTCTGCCGACAACTTGACGCCAGCAGCCGGCAACCCAAAGTAGATGAAGAACAACTGCACGATGAACGGCGTGTTGCGGATCAGTTCCACATACGTGCCCGCCACCCATTTCAACCAGGTCGGACCGTTGGCACGAGACCAGGCGCACGCCACACCTACCACCACGCCAATGGTGGCGGAAATGGTGGTCAAGGCCAACGTCCAAGCCACGCCTTTCAGCAAGAGCGGCCATTGGCTCAAAATGGCCAGAAAATCCAGATAGATCCGCATGTCAATCAGTCCAAAATTTGGGCTTAGGGGCTTAGGGGCTTAGGGGCTTAGGGGCTTAGGGGCTTAGGGGCTTAGATCAGCTTACTGCGGCAGGTCGCCTGCTGGACGACCCAACCATTTGTTGGCCATTTTGTCGAGATCACCTGATTTTTTCGCTTCAGCGATGATCTCGTTGACCTTCAGACGCAGCTTGTCTTCACCCTTGCCTACGCCGATGAAGTTGGGGGAATCTTTCAAGAGCAGCTTGTACTCTGTCGCCAGTTGTGGATTTTTGGCCATCATGTTGCCGGCGACCGATGCACCTGTGGCAATGGCTTGCACTTGACCCGCTACAAAAGAGGACACCGTGGCGTTGTTGTCCTCATAACGCTTCACATCTGCACTGCCAGGCGCCAATTTAGTCAACTCTTGGTCTTCAATCGCGCCGCGTGTCACGCCAACGCTTTTGCCTGCCAAATCGGCAAAACTTTTGATGCTGAGCGATTTAGCCGCAAACACAGCTTGGAAAAACGGTGAATATGCGGCGGTGAAGTCGATCACACGTTCACGTTCTGGGTTTTTACCAAGGGTAGAAATAACCAGATCAGCCTTTTTAGTTTGCAGATAGGCGATCCGGTTGGCACTGCTCACGGGTACCAGTTCCACCTTCACGCCCAGTTTTTGACCAATATACAAGCCCATATCAATATCCAAACCTTGTGGTTTGAGGTCTGTACCCACAAAGCCGTAAGGGGGGAAGTCTGTCGGAATACCAATTTTGATTTCCTTGGCCTTCATCACATCATCCAAAGCACTTTGTGCGCTAGCAACGCCCATTCCTAGTACGGAGGACAAAGTCACAGCGGTCAAAGCTAGGGTGTTTTTTAGGAAAGTTCTTTTAAAAGATGTCATAGCAAAGCTCCTGAAGAATAGAAAGTGAAACATGGAAAAATTCAAAACTTAAAACGAGACTGTTTATGTATTTTTTGTATGCAATTTAAGTGCCAACTTTTACCCAGTTCTACACAAACAACCTCAAATCAGTCCAAACAGGCTTAAAATTTTTTTATTATTCTGCGCTTTATTTATTTTTGTATACAGTTTTAAGCCTTCCGCCTCGGTGTTTTCCCTTGTTTCCTAGGCTTTGAGGTTTACCTTTCAGTCTCAATATGCGGAATCCGCGTAAAAGCAATTCGCATAGGCGCATTGTCTAGCGCGCCATGGGCGCTAGCGTAGTACAAAGCATTTTTGCCATACAAACGGTTGATGTTGTCTACTGCTGCAGACAAACGGCTACGGTTGATCGTTGATGCAACACCGACATTCGCTTCAAACAAAGTCGGCGTATGCTGCGCTGCGGGAACTAAGCCGAAAAACGTCAAGCCCACAGCCAAAGGCATGGGCTGTAAGATCAAACCTTGCCCTGCAGGCTTGCTCCACAGCTTGGCCAACACGCGCAAAAAGAAAGCTGTGTCTTGCGTTTCACAAAACGTGGTGTCGCGCTGGCGGCCAGATTTCATATCGCCAATGCGTCTGCCTTTTACAAACACGCTCATCCCAGTCGCATAAAAACCTTGTTTGCGTAAACGCATAGCGGCTTTTTGAGTGAGCCGGTTCAGGACATTCCATGCCCCCTCAGCATTACGCAGTTCAGGCGGTAGTACATGCGAGTGCCCTAAAGTACGCGTGACCACCTCGCGGGGCTCATACCACTGACCACGTAACTTGTCGTACATCTCGTCACCACCTACCCCGCCCCAAACGGTATGCAGCACATCGCGCGGGGCAGCGTACAGATCAGCCATGGTGATGATGTTTGCTTTCTCCAAGCGTTGCACCATGCGCGGCCCCACGCCACTGATGGCTGAGGGCTTCAAGTGCAACAATTTGACTGGGATATCCGCCTGCTCCAGTACAGTCAAGCCATTGGGTTTTTGCATATCCGATGCCAGCTTGCCAAGCATGGTGTTTGGGGCAATACCTATGGAGCTACGCATGCACACACCCACACTATCACGCAGTTCCTTTTTGATACGTCCGGCAATCCAAATGGCCTTTTCTCGTCCTTGCCATGAGCCCGTTAATTCGCATTCCATCTCGTCGATACTCATCACCTGACGAACTGGCGCAATCCGCTCTACCGCAGCCACTGCCCGCTGATGAAAATCCACATAGACCTCGTGCCTTCCAACAACGAGCTTAATTTCAGGGCAAAGCCGCTTGGCATCTGCCACGCTCGTGCCTGTTTTAATGCCATAGGCTTTTGCCTCGTAGCTGGCTGCAATGCAGCATGATGTCTCGGCCATCACCGGCACCACGCCAACGGGTCGCCCGCGCAGGTTTGGGTTGATTTGCTGCTCGACCGAGGCAAAGTAAGCGTTAAAGTCGACAAAAAGCGTGCGGAGCATATAGGAAATGCAAAAATAGCATAAATATGGCTGTATCCGTTGTATTTATTGCCTAAGCTGCTATTAAATTCATAGCAAATGTTAATTTATGCTTAAACTTTATACGAGTTATTTAACACATTTAAAGTTTATTTAACTGTTTATTTGTACAGTATATAGTATAGAAGACCGATGACTAATCAAGCATCCAAATTAACAGGAAAACAAAAAATTAAGTGAATACCCTTATGAATCAGTCTACTGAATTTTCAGTAATTACTGAAAATTCGGAAACCAGCAGACAATCGTGGCATGACTGATTTCCTCACCTCTACACTCCCGCCGCTAAACCGCCA
This sequence comes from Polaromonas sp., assembly GCA_013298945.1. Lineage (GTDB taxonomy): Bacteria > Pseudomonadota > Gammaproteobacteria > Burkholderiales > Burkholderiaceae_C > Aalborgiella. The sequence goes on along the minus strand of JAAFJR010000005.1, from coordinate 157,376 downwards.
ATTCGTCGCCCACTTTGGCGAAATGGGCAGCAAATGGGGCATTAACCGCACCGTCGGGCAGATTTATGCGCTGATTTTTATCTCCAAACGGGCTTTGAATGCAGATGAGATTGCTGAAACCCTGGCGTTTTCACGCTCCAACGTCAGCATGGGGCTCAAAGAGCTGCAGTCTTGGCGGCTCGTCAAACTCAGCCATCAAGCCGGTGACCGCCGTGAATACTTTGAAGCGCCCGCCGATGTGTGGGAGATTTTCAGAGCCTTGGCCGAAGAGCGCCGCCGCCGCGAGATTGAACCGACGCTGTCGATGCTACGCATGGCTCTGCTGGAGGAGCCTGTGAGCAGCGAAGAGCAGCATGCCCAAGCTCGCATGCGTGAGATGCATGACCTGATTGACAAGCTGATGACTTGGTTTGACGATGTCCAAAAACTCGCACCAGAAACCGCCAAACAGCTGATGGGCATGGGCTCTACGGTGACGAAAGTGTTGGAGTTCAAAGATCGATTAACTGGCGCTGGCCGCAAATAAGGACTCATCATGGATACCCTGATTCTGTCGCGACTGCAGTTTGCAGCAAACATGAGTTTTCATATCTTGTTCCCCACCATCACGATTGCCATGTGCTGGCTGCTGCTGTTTTTTCGCATCCGCGTGATGGCCACCCAGCAAGCGGGTCAAGATACCGCCCTCTCCAGCACTTGGGAAGAGGCTTATTATTTTTGGACCAAAGTATTTGCCTTGACCTTTGCGCTGGGTGTGGTTTCTGGCATCACCATGAGCTTCCAGTTTGGCACGAACTGGCCGGGTTTCATGGAGAAAACAGGCAATATCTCTGGCCCATTGCTCGGCTACGAGGTGCTGACTGCTTTCTTTTTAGAGGCAACTTTCTTGGGAATCATGCTGTTTGGCCGCAACCGTGTGTCCAAACGTATTCACCTGCTAGCTACGGTGATGGTTGCGATTGGAACCACCATGTCAGCGTTTTGGATCTTGAGTTTAGATTCATGGATGCAAACCCCGGCGGGTTACGAGATTGTTGACGGCAAGTTTTTTGCCAAAGACTGGTTTGCTATCGTTTTCAACCCCTCCTTTCCCTACCGTTTTGGGCACATGCTGTTGGCGTCCATGCTGACCGCTTCGTTTTTAATGGCTGGCTTGAGCGCTTGGCAGATTATCAAAGGCACTGCCACCGCTGGTACACGTAAGGCCTTGCACACGGCCATCATTGCAGCCAGCATCGCCATTCCGCTGCAGATTTTGATGGGTGATGCGCATGGCCTCAACACCCTGAAGCACCAGCCCGCCAAAATTGCCGCGATTGAAGGCATTTGGCACACCGAGAAAGGTGCGCCACTGACGCTGTTTGGCTTCCCGAGCGAGAAGGAAAAGAAAACCCTCTACGCCATCGAAATCCCCAAAGCGGCCAGCCTGATTTTGTTGCACGATGCGGACGGTGAAATCAAAGGCCTCAACGAGTTTGAAGGCAAGCATCCACCAGTGGCTCCGGTTTTTTGGGCATTCCGCATCATGGTTGGCCTAGGTTTTTTAATGTTGGCGGTGTCTTGGAGCTGTGCTTGGACTTTATTTCACCATAAAAAAATCCTAGCTAAATCGCAACTCTACGTCTTGGCAGCCATGACATTCTCTGGCTGGGTGGCCACGCTGGCGGGCTGGTATGTGACGGAGATTGGCCGTCAGCCCTTCATCGTGTATGGTTTGCTCAAAACAGCCGATGTTGTGACCCAACATTCGTCGCCGATGGTGATGGTGACATTTGTGACCTATTTGACGGTCTACCTGATGCTGCTGGCCGCTTACATTGGGGTGCTGAAGTACATGGCCGAGCATCCACCCAAGTTTGTAGATGCGGGAACACTTGCGAGTAAGGCAGTCGAGCTAGCAACACCCAAACACCAAGGAGCTTGATATGGAACTGACCTGGAGCTACCTCGCCCCCTTGATTTTTATGGCCGTGATGGGTTTGGCGCTGCTGATTTATGTGGTGCTGGACGGCTACGACATGGGTGTGGGCATTTTGCTGCCTTTTGCCGATGACGCAGACAAAGATGTGATGATCTCCAGCATCGGCCCATTTTGGGATGCCAATGAAACCTGGCTGGTGCTGGGCGTGGGCGTGTTGCTTACCGCCTTCCCATTGGCACACGGCGTGGTTCTCACAGCTTTGTACCTGCCGGTTGCCATCATGTTGATCGGCTTAATTTTGCGTGGTGTGGCATTTGACTTTCGGGTCAAAGCACCTGCGATTCACAAACCGTTTTGGAATCGTATCTTCGCCATAGGATCGTATGTGATGGCAGTTTCGCAAGGCTGGATGCTAGGCAGCTACATCACAGGATTCTCTGACACTTTTTGGCCACTGATGTTCAGCGCGGGCATTGCCCTGACACTTCCCGCCGCCTACGCCATGCTGGGTGCGGGCTGGCTGATCATGAAAACCAGCGACAACTTGCAAGCCAAGGCTGCGGTTTGGGGACAAGCTTTTTTATGGCCCATGGGTATCGCTCTAGCAGGCATTTCATTGGCAACACCCATGGTCAGCGCTACCGTATTTGCCAAATGGTTTTCTTTTCCTGAGTTGTTTGCGCTGCTGCCGATTCCGCTAATCTGCGTGGCTACCTTCTTTGCCATTCGGCATGTCTTGTTCAGTCCCAAAGTTGTGCAGGCGGGTTACGGTTGGATTGTCTTCGCGTCAACCGTGCTGATTTTCATCATGGCATTTTTTGGGTTAGCATACAGCTTGTTCCCCTACATCGTGATCGACCGCATGTCCGTCTGGCAAGCCGCCAGCGCGACGGAGTCACTCACGATTTTGTTCGTTGGTGTTGCCATCACCCTGCCTGCCATCATCGGCTACACGGTCTTTATGTACCGTGTGTTTTGGGGCAAGGCGAGGGAGTTGACGTATTGATAAGCGCAACAAATTGACGGAGCAATCTGCGATGTGATTAGGCATACTTGCGCTGCATCAATTTGCTGCGTGCTTCTTGATACTCACGCTTCAACTGCGCTACATAATCTGCGGTGCTTTGCACTTTGGTGATGGCACCAATGCCTTGGCCACAGCCCCAAATGTCTTTCCAGGCTTTGGATTTGTCACCGCCAAAGTTCATCTTGCTCGGGTCGCTGACTTCCAAATTGTCTGGATCCATGCCTGCGTTGCGAATCGATGGTGCAAGGTAATTGCCATGCACACCGGTGAACAAGTTGCTGTAAACGATGTCGTCAGAATTACTGTCCACAATCGACTGTTTATAGGCGTCTGCGGCACGAGCTTCTTCTGTGGCGATGAAGGCGGAACCAATGTAGGCAAAGTCTGCACCCATGGCTTGAGCGGCTAGGACGGCTGAACCTGTTGAAATGGAACCGCTCAACGCAACAGGGCCATCAAACCACTGACGGATTTCTTGGATCAACGCAAACGGGCTCTTCACACCCGCGTGGCCGCCAGCGCCTGCAGCAACAGCGATCAATCCGTCTGCTCCCTTTTCAATCGCTTTACGGGCATGCTTGTTGTTGATGATATCGTGCAACACCACACCGCCATAGCTGTGGGCAGCAGCATTGATGTCTTCCCGCGCGCCCAAGCTGGTGATGATGATAGGCACCTTATATTTGACACACATCTGCATGTCGTGCTCAAGACGATCGTTCGACTTATGCACGATTTGGTTGATAGCAAAAGGCGCTGCTGGTTTGTCTGGATTGGCATTGTTGTAAGCGGCTAAAGCTTCGGTGATTTCAATCAACCATTCTTCTAACTGCTCGGCAGGTCTTGCGTTGAGAGCAGGCATAGAGCCGACGACGCCAGCAATGCACTGAGCGATGACGAGCTTAGGATTGCTAATGATGAACAGCGGTGAACCGATGATGGGCAGCGGTAAATGGTTAAGGGCTCCAGGCAATCTTGACATTCGGGTCTCCAATAGTAGATTTACACTAAAAAAATGGGTTATTTGGCTCTAGCCGGCGTATTTATTGCCTGAAACGCTATTCAAAATATAGCAAATTAATAATTAAAACAGCTATCATCAATCTTAAAACGATTCAAGCGCAAGTGCTGTCACGGATGCAGCACCGTCCACAATGCTGCCGCGCATACCCGGCACTTTGCAAAGCAAGTGTTCCGCATAAAACTGAGCAGTGATGATTTTGGCTTGCATGAAAGCAACATCGTCGCTTCCAGATGCAATTTGACTTTCAGCAACCAACAAGCTACGAGCCATTTGCCAGCCAGCCATCAAGTTTCCAGCTAACATCAGATAAGGCACGCTACCTGAGAACACAGCGTTAGGCGATGCTTTCGTGTTTCCGGCCACAAAATTAACGACATCAATGAATGCCAAGCGCGCGGCGGTAAGGTGTTTTAAGACTACGCTGGCAGCTGCGCTTCCACTTTGAGCTAACTCAGCTTCCGTCACTTCAATTTGAGCGGCGATACCTTTGGCAGTTTGACCACCATCGCGTGCGGTTTTACGACCTACGAGGTCGTTAGCCTGAATAGCTGTCGTACCTTCATATATAGTCAAAATTTTGGCATCTCGGTAATACTGCGCTGCACCGGTTTCTTCAATGAAACCCATGCCACCATGGACTTGCACGCCAAGACTTGTCACTTCTAAGCTCATCTCAGTGCTATAACCTTTGATCAACGGCACCATGAATTCGTAAAAAGCCAAGTTTTGTTTGCGTACTTCCGCATCTGGATGATGGTGCGAAGCGTCATATGCAGCGGCAGAACTAATCGCCATGGCACGACAGCCTTCGGTGTAGGCACGCATGGTCATGAGCATACGTTTCACGTCGGGGTGGTAGATGATGGGTGCACTAGCGGCGATGGAGCCATCCACCGGACGACTCTGCACACGGTCTTTGGCAAATTGAACGGCTTTTTGATAGGCGCGCTCGGCAATCGCAATGCCCTGCACACCCACACCGAAACGGGCCGCATTCATCATGATGAACATGTACTCTAGGCCACGGTTTTCTTGGCCTACTAGGTAGCCCACACCCCCCCCATGGTCACCATACTGCAGCACAGCGGTCGGGCTGGCTTTGATGCCCATTTTGTGTTCGATGCTGACGCAGTGCACATCGTTGCGCGCACCCAGCGAACCATCTTTGTTAACCATGAATTTAGGGACGACGAACAAGCTAATACCCTTCACCCCCTCGGGCGCACCTACCACCCGAGCCAGCACCAGATGAATGATGTTCTCAGCCACGTCATGCTCGCCCCATGTAATATAAATCTTGGTGCCAAACACCTTGTAGGTGCCGTCCGGTTGCGGCTCGGCGCGGGTGCGTACTGCAGCCAAATCGCTACCAGCTTGTGGCTCGGTCAGATTCATGGTGCCGGTCCATTTGCCGCTGACCAAGTTTTCAAGGTAGATGGCTTTCAGGTCATCAGACCCTGCAGTTAACAACGCCTCAATCGCGCCATCGCTGAGCAGTGGGCAAAGCGCAAAGCTCATGTTGGCGCTATTGAGCATTTCGCCGCAAGCAGACCCAATGGTTTTCGGCAAGCCTTGACCGCCAAAATCTTGTGGATGCTGCAAACCCTGCCAACCACCTTCAGCAAACTGTTTATACGCTTCTTTGAAACCCGGCGTGGCTGTTACCACGCCATTTTTCCAGCTAGAAGGGTTTTTATCGCCTTCCCAATTCAGCGGGCTGAGCACGCCTTCACTGAATTTTGCGCACTCTTCCAGCACAGCTTGGGCAGTGTCAAAACCCGCATCTTCAAACCCTGGCAACTGCGCCACTTGCTCAATATTGGCCAAATGTTGCATGTCGAACAACATGTCTTTCACAGGTGCGCGGTAGGTCATGACGGGTTGCCTATTAGTAAATAGAGTTGAGAAAAGTTAAGTTTTGATGCGTGCGTAGAATAATTACAGCGCTGACACCAGCTCAGGCACAGCCGTGAACAAGTCAGCCACCAAGCCGTAATCAGCCACCGAGAAAATCGGCGCTTCTTCGTCTTTGTTGATGGCGACGATGACTTTGCTGTCCTTCATGCCCGCCAAATGCTGAATCGCGCCGCTGATGCCTGCTGCAATGTAAAGTTGCGGCGCGACGATTTTGCCGGTTTGGCCGACTTGCCAATCGTTTGGCGCATAGCCCGCGTCCACCGCGGCGCGTGATGCACCCATGGCTGCACCCAGCTTGTCTGCCAAAGGCGTCATAACTTCCGTGAACTTCTCGCTGCTTCCCAAAGCACGGCCACCGCTGACAATGATTTTGGCTGCGGTCAATTCAGGCCTATCGTTCTTAGCGATTTCGCTGCCCATGAATATTGACTTAGTATTGGCTGCAATATTTGCTACTGTTTCAATAGCTGCTGAGGCAGCATTTATGCTGGCTGCATCGAATCCAGTGGTACGCACAGTCATGACCTTTGTAGCATCCAAGCTTTGCACGGTGGCAATTGCATTACCTGCGTAAATGGGGCGCTCAAAGGTGTCTGGGCTGTCAACCTTGGTGATGTCAGATATTTGTCCCACATCCAATTTTGCGGCAACGCGAGGAGCGACGTTTTTACCGCTCGCTGTTGCTGGAAATAAGATGTGGCTGTAGTTACTGGCGATAGCCAAAACTTGAGCAGCTACGTTTTCTGCCAAACCGTGGGCTAAACCTGCGTCTTCTGCGTGCAAGACCTTGGTCACACCAGCGATTTGAGCAGCTGCCGCAGCGGCTGCACCAGCATTTGAGCCTGCGACCAGCACATGCACATCACCACCGCATTGCAAAGCTGCAGTCACGGTATTGAGGGTGGCGGGTTTGATGGAGGCGTTGTCGTGTTCTGCGATTACTAGAGATGTCATGATGTTGATTCCTTAAGAGATTCAGAACAATGCTTTAGAGCACTTTGGCTTCGGTTTTCAATTTAGCAACGAGTGTGGCCACATCAGGCACTTTGATACCGGCGCTGCGCTTTGGTGGCTCTGACACTTTGAGGGTTTTGATACGAGGGCTGACATCCACACCCAAGTCTTCAGGCTTAAAGATATCAAGCTGTTTTTTCTTCGCCTTCATGATGTTAGGCAATGTGACGTAGCGTGGTTCGTTCAGGCGCAAATCAGTCGTGATCACGGCTGGCAGGCTGATAGACAAGGTTTCCATACCGCCGTCAACTTCACGAGAGACCGTGGCTTTACCGTCAGCAACTTCAACTTTAGATGCAAAAGTCGCTTGTGGCATATCGCCCAAGGCTGCGAGCATTTGACCCGTTTGGTTGCAATCGTCATCAATGGCTTGCTTGCCCAAAATGATGAGGCCTGGCTGCTCTTTGTCGACCAAAGCTTTGAGTAGTTTTGCAACAGCCAAAGGTTGTAGTTCTTCAGCGGTTTCCACCAAAATGGCACGGTCTGCTCCTATGGCCATCGCTGTGCGCAGTGTTTCTGAGCATTGGGTGATACCGCAAGACACAGCGATGATCTCGGTCACAACGCCTTTTTCTTTCAATCGCACGGCTTCTTCAACGGCGATTTCGTCAAAGGGGTTCATGCTCATTTTGACATTGGCGATATCGACGCCTGTATTGTCCGATTTCACACGAACTTTGACGTTGTAATCAACAACGCGTTTGACTGCGACCAAGACTTTCATTGTTTCAGCTCCTTGAAATTTCAAAAAAACAACATCAACTTAATTGACGTTACGTAAACGTCAATTAGCAAATAAATCGATTGTAGGCTGCATTATGCCAAAAAAATAGTACGACCGTGCTTTTTTATGTAAATTGCTGATTAATTAGCAAATTTAGGGAAGCGAGCAGGCTTCTACAACTTGTAAATTGTTGTCCTTTGCGAAATTAGTCACAAAATCCCATGCCATAGGCTCGGCGGCACGCAAGTCGCGGTTAATAACAACGCATTTAACTTCACCGTAGGTGGTTGAAATTGATGTAGGGAAGCACCAAGGCGAGTAACTTAAATGGCTACCGGGCTTGGGGCCGCCAGGTCGAAATTGGCTCATCACACCCGCCAAACGCTCCGCCCAATCGCTGGGCCGAAAAATTTTCCCGTCGTGGGTGACGCCTTGAATGAATAATTCTTTAGCCGATTGAGTCGTCATGTTACGAGACTTTTAAGTTTAAAAACGAGTGCGAACATGGTTTGCTGCACTGCACAAGTATTCTATCTTATATAAGACTTCATCGCCTTTCAAATCGCCTTTCTAATCACCTTTGTATATTGATGACCTGCATTGATGTGATATCGGACTTGCTGCACAAAAAAACTTTCATCAAACAAGTGTAGCCTTGCCACTAAAATCAATCCCTTAACGTATTTGTAAATCATGCATTCTGGAGAAACCTGTATGTCCGCATTCATTGAAGCCGCCTCCCCTCATGTGATGAACACCTATGGCCGTGTGCCTATGGCCTTGTCGCACGGTCAAGGCTGCCGACTGTGGGATATCAACGGCAAAAGTTATATTGACGCATTGGGCGGCATTGCAGTCAATACTTTGGGGCATAACCACCCAAAATTGGTGCCCGCCTTGCAAGAGCAGTTGAGCAAAATCATCCACAGCTGCAACTATTACCACGTGCCGGGTCAAGAGATATTGGCGGCCAAACTGGTTGAGTTGTCAGGAATGTCCAATGTTTTTTTCTGCTGCACCGGTTTAGAAGCCAATGAAGCTGCTTTGAAACTGGCTCGTAAGTATGGTCACGACAAAGGCATTGATCGCCCCGAAATCGTCGTTTACGAAAAAGCCTTTCATGGCCGCAGCATTGCCACATTAAGTGCAACCGGCAACACCAAAGTGCAAGCAGGCTTTGGCCCACTGGTGGAAGGCTTTATCCGCGTGCCGCAAAACGACATTGAAGCACTCAAAAAGGCGACCGCTGGCAACAAAAATGTCACGGCTGTGTTTTTTGAAACGATTCAGGGCGAAGGTGGCGTTAATCCTATGCGGATTGAATACCTGCAACAAGTCCGCAAGCTGTGTGATGAAAATGATTGGCTTTTGATGATTGACGAAGTGCAATGCGGCATGGGTCGTACCGGCAAATGGTTTGCGCACCAATGGGCAGGCATTGTGCCTGATGTGATGCCTTTGGCTAAGGGTTTGGGAAGCGGGATTCCGATTGGTGCAGTTGTTGCTGGGCCAAAAGCGGCCAACATTTTCCAGCCTGGCAATCACGGCACGACCTTTGGTGGTAACCCTTTGGCCATGCGCGCCGGTATTGAAACCATTCGCATCATGGAGGAAGAAGGCTTGCTGTCTCATGCCGCCCAAATGGGGGACTATTTCAAAGTAGCGTTACTCAAGGCTATGAATGACAGCCCAGTCGGCAAAGCAGGCTTGAAAGAAATTCGCGGCCAAGGTTTGATGATTGGCATGGAGTTGACGAAACCTTGTGGTGAGCTCACCGCGCGTTGCGCTGAAAAAGGTTTGCTCATCAGTGTGACGGCAGAAACTGTTGTCCGCATGGTGCCGCCACTCATCATCACAAAAGCTGAGATTGACGAGGTTGTCGCCATCTTGATACCACTGGTGATTCAATTGCTGAATGAAAAAGCATAAGTAAAAAACACACATTTTCACATGACAGCCATCAAACATTATCTGCAATTCAGCGACCTGACAGCAGCTGAGTACGCTTATATTTTCGAGCGCGCCGCGCTGATTAAGAAAAAATTCAAGGCTTATGAAAAACACCAACCCTTGGCTGATCGTACGCTAGCGATGATTTTTGAAAAAGCGTCCACCCGCACTCGCGTGAGCTTTGAAGCGGGCATGTACCAATTGGGCGGTTCAGTGGTGCATCTGACCACGGACGGTAGCCAGTTGGGACGAGCCGAGCCGATCGAAGACAGCGCAAAAGTCATCAGCCGCATGGTTGATTTGGTGATGATTCGCACTTTTGAGCAAACAAAAATCGAACGCTTTGCCGAGCATTCACGTGTGCCTGTCATCAACGGTTTGACCAACGAATTTCATCCTTGCCAAATTTTGGCGGACATATTCACTTACATCGAGCATCGTGGTTCTATCGCGGGCAAAACGGTGGCCTGGGTGGGCGACGGCAACAACATGGCCAACACTTGGCTGCAAGCCAGTGAGATTTTGGGCTTCGCCGTTCACGTCAGCACACCAACTGGCTACGAAGTGGATCAAGATATCGCTGGCTTGCGCTCAACAGACAGCTACAAAGTCTTCAAAGACCCCATGCAAGCCTGCGCTGGCGCAGATTTGGTCACCACCGATGTGTGGACCAGCATGGGTTTTGAGGCTGAAAACGAAGCGCGTAAAACTGCCTTTGCCGATTGGCGTGTGGACGAAGACATGATGCGCGCTGCTAAGCCAGACGCCTTGTTCATGCACTGCCTGCCTGCGCACCGTGGCGAGGAGGTGGAAGCAGCGGTTATTGACGGACCGCAGTCTGTGGTCTGGGAAGAAGCAGAGAACCGCATGCACGTTCAAAAAGCGCTGATGGAGTATTTGTTGTTAGGCAAACTTATTTGAGAGAGTCGTCTAATCCGCTGTCACGTTGGGCACTCAAAAGACAGTCACTCAAACTTATCATGGGGCTTGTTTGTAATCTCACTGCAGAAAGCGCCCTATGTCTACTCTCACCAGCTTAGTTAACCATCAAATTCGCCTTGCCGCTCGTCCCGTGGGTTTGCCTACGCGTGAGGGTTGGAGCTTTACTGAGGAATCCATCACCGAGCCGCAAGACGGCGGTGTTGTCGTCAAAACCTTGTCGCTGTCACTCGACCCCGCCATGCGTGGCTGGATGAACGAAGGCAAGAGCTACATTCCACCTGTCGGTATTGGCGAAGTGATGCGCGCCGGCGGGGTCGGTCGCATCATTGCCTCTAAAAACACAAACTTTGCTGTTGGTGACTACGTCTCTGGAGGCTTGGGCGTGCAAGAGTATTTGCAGGTGCCTGTAGACCAAATCAAACGCAGTGGCTTGGTAAAAATTGATTTATCGATTGGATCGGTCAACCAATGGCTCAACGTACTGGGTATGCCGGGCATGACGGGTTATTTTGGTTTGATGGATGTTGGACAACCCAAAGAGGGCGAAACTGTCGTCGTCTCAGGCGCAGCAGGTGCTGTCGGTCAAACCGTTGGGCAAATGGCCAAAATCAAAGGCTGCCGCGTTGTGGGAATTGCTGGCGGTAAGGCCAAGTGCGACTGGGTGGTAAACGAACTAGGTTTTGACGCATGTATCGACTACAAAGCCAGCCCGACTACCGCAGGGGTCAGCTCGGGTTCGGCGGTCAAAGAAGGTTTGAAAGAACATTGCCCCAAAGGCGTCGATGTCTATTTTGACAACGTGGGCGGCGAAATTTTGGACACCGTGCTGACCCGCATCAACATGAAGGCGCGCATCATCATTTGCGGCGCGATCAGCCAGTACAACAACACAACCGCCGTGCAAGGCCCGAAAAACTACCTCAGCCTGCTGGTTAACCGTGCCCGTATGGAAGGCATTGTTGTGTTTGACTATGCATCGCGTTATCACCTAGCTGTTGCCGAGATGGCAGGCTACTTGAAAGACGGCCGCATGAAGAGCAAGGAAGACGTGGTTGTGGGCTTGAAAACGTTCCCAGAGACCTTGATTAATCTGTTTAACGGCAGTAATTTTGGTAAATTGGTGTTGCAAGTCGCGGAAGATTGATGAGTTATTAAGCAGCTAATCGCTATAAAATATATAGCTATACAGGCAACAAATACGCCGGCTATAGCCATATTTAACAATAAAATTTAATTAGTCCTCTAACGCTGCGTAGACCAAGTTTCTGAACAGCGGGCGGTAATAATCTCGCTGGTTTGGGGCTTGGATCAGCAGCATGGCGAACATGTCTAGCTTGGGGTCGACGAAAAAAGTCGTTCCCGCAATACCACCCCAGTAATACACACCCGCCGAGCCTGGCACGGTGCTGATACCCGTTTCTTTACGCACCGCAAAACCCAAACCAAAACCGTGACCAGCTGGTAACAATGTGACGGCGCATGCAGGGCTGGTAGGGATATTGCCCAAATGGTCAGCGGTCATGTAATCAACCGTATGGCTGCCGAGCAAGCGCACGCCATCCAACTCGCCTTTGTTCAACATAAACTGCAAAAACCGCGCATAGTCATGAGCTGTAGAGGCCAAACCACCCCCACCGGATTCAAACAGCGTTTCTTCGCGCAGATTGCTCAACTTCAGCTGTATGCCGCCGTCAGGGTCTTTCTTAAAAGGTTCTGCAATACGGTGGTGTTTATCCGCAGGTACGTTGAAGCTGGTTTCAAACATTTTTAAAGGTTTAAAAATGTGCTCGTTAAGGTAGTTCCCCAGTGTTTGACCACTGATGGCTTCGACCAGCACGCCCAAAACATCTGTGGCGCGGCTGTATTCCCACATGCTGGCGGGTTGGTATTGCAAAGGCTGCGCGGCGAGTAGTTTTGAGAATTCAGCATTTGTCACGTTACTCATACCCATGCCGACTTTAGAGGCACGATAGGCTTTTTGAGCGGCTGAATTACCCAAAAACTCGTAAGTTAAACCAGCGGTATGACGCAGCAAATCTTGCACTGTGGCGGGTTTGGCAGGGGCGTAACTGACTTGTCCGCCCTCTTCCACAGCTACCTGTTGCTTCGCATACTCAGGTAAAAATTTGCTGACAGGATCACTGAGCAACAACTTACCTTGCTCCATCAACATCATGGTTGCCACAGAAACGATGGGCTTGGTCATCGAATAAATTCTGAAGATGGAATCTCTAGCCATAGGCGATGCATCTTCAGGGTTTTGCTGACCTAAACTTTCAAAAAGCTCTACCTTACCGTGGCGCGACAGCATCACCACGGCCCCAGGTAAACGCTTGCTGTCAATTTCCGATTGCAATACGGCTAGCAATCGGGCTTTACGGTCTGCATACATAAAATCATTCCCTCAGTTTGTTGTCATTTTTTTGAAAAACTTGTTGGTCAACATCTTACAGCTAAGTACACATACATCTTGCATTACAATTGAATCTGCAGGAGAGTGAATAGCCCGTCTATTCCACCGAAGGCGCAAACTCCCATGAACGCTCAGGTATCCATATATAAGTTGCAAAAAAATCGATTTTCAACTCGTTTTTTTGCTAACTTTAGGTGATGTACTGCAAACTTTTAAACGCCGTCTGGAGAGCTGGGGCATCAATTTACAGCAACTGTAATATTGACACTCTGCACCGAAGGAGCAAACAACATACCGATGTGGTGTGGTGTGAATCTCTCAGGTACCAAGGACAGGGGGAGCGGCAAATTAGCCTCGATACATGAGCCTTTATTTTGTATGCTATATTTTTTATAGCTACTGAGGCAATAAATTCGCCGGCTAAATGCTTAAAAGGCTCTAAAATGCGTGTACTCGTCCTCGGCAGCGGCTTGCTTGGTGTTAGCTCTGCTTATTATCTTTCTCAACTCGGTCATGAAGTGACGGTGCTTGACCGACAGGCCACACCTGCGGCAGAAACCAGCTTTGCCAATGGTGGACAAATCTCTGTGAGCCATGCCGAACCTTGGGCTAACCCGAGTGCGCCGCTGAAAGTGCTGCAATGGCTGGGTAAAGAAGATGCGCCCTTGCTTTTCCGCATCCGAGCCGACATGCGCCAGTGGCTGTGGGGTTTGCAGTTTTTACGTGAATGCACGCCTGCGCGTACCCAGCACAATATTGAACAAATCGTGCGCTTAGGCACATACAGCCGCGACACTTTGCAGGCATTACGTCGAGACACAGGCTTGAGCTACGCCCAGCGCACGCAAGGCATTTTGCACTTTTACACCACGCAAAAAGAGTTTGATGGTGCGCTTAAGCCCGCAGAGCAGATGCGGGCATTGGGTTGCGAGCGGCTGGTTATCTCTGCCGACGAGGCTGTGCGTTTAGAACCTGCGCTGCAGCACATTCGTCCTCAACTGGCGGGCGCAACTTATACCGCAGAAGACGAGTCTGGCGACGCCAATATGTTTGCACGTGAACTGGTTAAATTGTGCAAAGATGCTGGCGTGAAGTTTTTGATGAGCCACACCATCACCGCGTTGCGCGAAGCTGGTGGACAAATTGACCATGTTGAAGCGACCGACAGCGAAGGCCGCTTCCAGCGCGTACGCGCAGATGCCTATGTGATGGCGATGGGCTCGATGAGCCCGATTTACACATCGCCACTGGGCATTAATTTACCTATTTACCCTGCCAAAGGTTACTCGGTCACCATGCCGGTTATTGATGCGTCAAAAGCACACCAAGTGTCTTTGACGGACGACGAGTACAAACTCGTTTTCTCCCGCTACACCGACGACAGGGGCGACAGAATGCGCATTGCAGGCACGGCTGAGTTGAACGGCTACGACAGATATTTAAACCGTGTGCGTTGTGAAGCGATTGTCAAACGTGTAGAACAGCTCTTCCCTGGTGCTGGAGATGCGTCCCAAGCGCAGTTTTGGACGGGGCTGCGCCCAGCCACGCCATCCAACGTGCCGTTGATTGGTAAGACCAAGTTCAACAACTTTTTCCTCAACACTGGCCACGGCACGCTAGGCTGGACGCATGCATGTGGCTCGGGCAAATCGATTGCACGCATCATCAGCGGCCTATCACCCGAAGTGGATTTCACTTTTACAAAGGGCTGATCAGCGCTTTTCGGCATCCTGCAAAGTGCGCCACATCACTTTGCCGCTACCGCTTTTTGGCAAGGCGTCTACAAACTGCACAGTTCGTGGCATTTTGTAGACTGCCATATTGTCACGACACCAATCAATGATTTCTTGTTCGGTCGTTTGCTTGTGGCTGGCTCGAAGCACAACAACAGCTTTAACCGATTCACCTCGGTATGTGTCTTGCGTGCTGATAATGCAAGCTTCTTGAACGGCAGGGTGGCGGAACATCAGCGCCTCCACCTCTGCGGGCCAGACCTTGAAACCACTGGCATTGATCATGCGCTTCAAACGATCGGTGATGAAAAAATAACCATCTTCGTCAATACGACCCAAATCGCCTGAACGGAAAAAACTTTTCCCATCAATGTCAATAAATGCTGCTCTCGTGGCGTCTTCACGCTTCCAATAGCCAGAGAATATCTGCGGTCCGTGCATGATGATCTCGCCCTGCTCGCCTTGTGGCATTTCAGCCAAGGTTTCAGGATCTATTACACGGGAATCTGTGCCAATAACGGGAATACCCAAGCACTGTTGCTTAGGTGCATCTGGTGGATTAGTATGCGATGGCGCAGCCGTTTCAGTCAGCCCATAACCTTCTACATAGCGCAAACCGTAAAGGTCAAACAAACGCTGCGCAACGGCTTGCGGCATGGCTGCACCACCACCGCCAATGTTGATAAGACTTGTCAAATCAAACTTATCGAAATTTGGACTGCCTAGCAAATCAATCACCATGGTGGGAATATTTGTCCAGTGCGTCACTTTATAGCGAGAAATCAAGCGCCCTGCCAGTTCTCTGTCCCAACGCGGCATGAGCACCAGCGTTGCACCGCTGTAAATACTTGCATGCATCACGCTCACCATGCCAGTGATGTGAAACATGGGCACAACCGCCAAAGTAGTGCCCGCTGCCGAGCCACCTAGCCAAAGATTGCTTGAGATCACGTTATGCATGATGCTGGCCTGCGTATGCATGCAACCTTTTGGTAGCCCTGTTGTGCCACTGGTGTAAGGCAGCAAAGCTAAGTCTGTGTGTTTAACACTCAATACAGGTGCAGGCTTTGAGCAGGATAATGCAGTCGTCCAAGCATGTACCGCTCCTTCCTGCATTTTTGGCAACTGGTGCTGTGTCAGCAGCCAGTCTTTCCAAGCTTCAGGCGGCGCATCGTCACCTTGAATAGTTGCGTCAAAAGCGTCTGTGAATTGAGTAACCACAAGATGACTCAAGCGAAGTTCTGGCGCTAGAGAATCACTCGCAAGGGCTAACTCTGCGGCCAAATCAGCCGAGGTTATAGCGACTTTGGCATCTGGATCAATGATGTAATGTTTTAGCTCTTCAGCACGGTTCATCGGGTTCACAGGTACGACAACTGCATTCGCACGTAAAATGGCCCAATGCGCGATGACAAGCTGTGGGCAGTTTTGCATATTCAGCACAACCCTGTCGCCTTTTCTAACCCCAAGACTGAATAAATATGCGGCGAGTCGCTCAGCGCTCTCTTTTAATTGAGCGTAGGTAATAGTTGTTCCGAAAAAAACCAAAGCAGCTTTGTCTGGATAGCGCCTTGCACTGATAGCTAAGTTATCCCACAGCGGTGTTTGCACGACGGGAATATCTGTTGGCACGCGTTTTGGCCAAAAATTATTTTTTGTAAGCATTGAATCTCCTATGCTACCTGTTTGAGGTTTATTGTTCGATTATTAAAGGTTATGCTTACGCTTCATGAACGTAAAACCTCATTTTGCAAGGGAATTAACTTTTGCAGCATGTCCATCGTCGCCTATGTGACGATAATTTTCAACAATTATTTCATCTGAAATTTGATTGTTTAAACTTTTTAAAAGCTATTTATGACAGAAAACTCTCTCGTCTATGTTGGAGACCCCATGTGCTCATGGTGCTACGGCTTTGGCGTCCCTTTGCAAGAACTATTGCAACAACTGCCGGGTGTACCGCTAGCAATGGTTCTGGGTGGGCTGCGTGCTTACAACAAAGAAGTGATGCCTGATTCACTCAAAACTACTTTGCACCACCACTGGGAAGAAGTGACCAAACGCTCAGGCAAACCTTTCGGCACAGGCCAGTTTGACCGTGAAGGCTATATTTACGACACCGAGCCCGCCTGCCGTGCCGTGGTCACCATCCGCACCCATGCTGCTGAGCGCACGCTGGCGATGTACCATGCAGTTCAGCATGCTTTTTATGCAGAAGGCCGTGACATCACACAAACCAATGTGCTTGCAGATGTTTGGCAAGAGGTTGAAAATGAATTGAGTGATTCAAAAATATTAGGTGACGCCCGTTTTTCTAAAGATGCTTTTCTTGAAGCTTTTGAAAGCGAGAGCATCAAAGTGCAAACCCGTAACGACTTCGCCATGGTTCAGCAATGGGGCATTCGTGGCTTTCCAGCTTTGATTGCCGTCGTAAATGGTGAAGCGCAACTGGTGGCGAACGGCTACTTGGAAGCGGATGAGATGCTTGAGCGCGTACAACAAGTGTTTGCATCCGCTGAAAATTAATGTCAGCTCACCATGACCATGCTGGTGGTCACAAGCACGACCACGGCAGCCCAGAAGCTGTTCATGATCCCAAATACCGCAAGATTTTGTGGTTTGCATTGCTTGTGAATGCTGCGATGTTCGCCATCGAATTGGGTGCTGGTTTTCGCTCAGGCTCAGTATCCTTGCTTGCCGATGCAATTGATTTTTTAGGAGATGCCGCTAATTACGGCGTCTCTTTAGCCGTGCTCACGATGGCGATGACTTGGCGTTCTAAAGCTGCTTTGCTCAAAGGCATTTGCATGCTGGGCTTTGGCTTCTTTGTTTTTGGTAGAGCTATTTGGGTTGCCAAAACTGGAGGCATACCTGAAGCCAGCACGATGGGGTTAATTGGCTTTTTAGCTTTGGCAGCCAACGTCACCGTTGCCCTACTGCTCTACAACTACCGCACGGGTGACGCTAATATGCGCAGCGTTTGGCTATGCTCGCGCAACGATGCTTTTGGGAACATCGCCGTGATGCTGGCCGCTTTGGGCGTGTTTGGCACGGGTACAGCCTGGCCAGACTTGGCGGTTGCGGTGGGCATGGCTGGTTTGGCGATTTGGGGTGGCTGGTCAGTCATTCAGCATGCCAGACATGAACTCAAAAACTGCTAACTTTTGAACAGTTGAACTTTTATACAGTTGAATTATCATAAGCAAATGCGCCGCTTTATATTCATCCTCATGATTGCTCTGCTGCCCCTGCGTGGCTGGATGGGCGAAGCCATGGCGACTGATATGGCAGCTATGCATTTAATAGCTGTTCAGGCAATAAATACGCCGGCTACAGACGATTTATCCTCAAAAAATGAGATGCATTCAATGACTGACTGCGATATGCATAAAACGCAATCTGCAGAAAAGACTTCTGCCAAATCATCCTGCACGCATTGCCAAGCCTGCCACGCAACTGGTCTAGTCAGTACTGTGCAAATCGCCAGTTTCGATCAAGTTCAATACGCACCACCATTGGCTCAGAATAGCCAGTTTGCCAGCGCAAACATCGCGCACAGCCAAAAACCACCGATTTTGTAGTCTCCCAGCCCAAACTCCGTCTGTACCGCAGTCGATTGCTTTGGGTTTAGTCATTTTTGGCTGGATTTTTCCTGTCCAAATATTTATATGTCTAAATTTCTTGGAGAGACCGTTGAAAAACTCATTTTTAATACCTATTTTTGCCATAACTTACCTACTTTTGGGCACTGCCACTGCACAAACGATTGTCAGTTACACATCGCCAATTGCTGATTACCAGCCATTCGTTGATGAAAAAATCACATCATGGAAAGCCGCGAACGACAAAGTTGGCCAAATTGGAGGTTGGCGCGCTTACGCCAAAGAAGCGCAGCAGCCCGACAACTTGCCATCGCCTATGCAAAAGTCACCTAACTTACCGAATAGCAGCGACGCCATGAAAACTGACCCACATGCAGGGCACAAGCCATGAACCGCATGTTTAAACTTACACAATCGTCCATCACCATAGCTGCGTTAGTGGTTTTGACGGGTTGCACCACTGTCAACATTGACCAAGCTGTCGATCGCACCAATGATGAAATCAAAGAAGTATCTAGCTCTAAGGCACGATTATTGCGGACGGCGGATGCTAAATCGGTACGGGACAAACAAGTTGTAGAGCTGCTTACATCACCGCTTAGCCAGCAAGCTGCCGTGCAACTGGCCATTATCAACAGCCCCGCCTTGCAAACTTTGCTTGCGGAGCGCTGGGGTGATTTGGCTCAAGCCGCGCAAGGTGGGCGAATAGCCAACCCGATATTGAGTTTGGAGCGTGTGCGGGCATTAGACGAATTGGAACTTGGTCGAATTTTGGCTTTTGGCTTGCTCGATTTAATTACCCTGCCACAGCGTCAGAAAATCGCCACTGCGCGTATGGCTCAAACAGAGTTGCAAATGACAGCTGATGTTGTCGGCTTGGTATCACAAGTACGCATGGCTTGGGTTGCGGCTGTTGCAGCTAGCGAATCTGCCGCTTACTCAAAACTCGTTTATGAATCTGCACAAGCTAGTGCAGAGCTGGCAAAGCGCATGCAAAGTGTGGGTAACTTCACCCGTTTGCAGCGTGTTCGCCAGCAGGCTTTTTATGCCGATGCATCCATTCAACTGTTAGCTAGTCAACAAACGGCCACGGCCACCCGTGAGGCATTGATTCGACTCTTAGGACTCAAAGATGCTGACATCGACAAATTAAATTTGCCAGAACGCTTGCCAGATTTACCCAAATCTTTTTTAAGCCCTGAAGCTGTTAGCCAAGCACTAACCAAACAGCGCTTAGATGTGCGCATGGCGCATGCGCAACTTGATGCAGCAAGCAAATCGCAAGGTTTAAATATGCTGACCAGTCTGACGGATATTGAACTAGGTATCATCAGAAATACGGTTAAAGATACGGTAGAAAACACTTTAGCAAAGAGCAAGGGTTATGAGCTGAGCATTCGTTTGCCCATTTTTGATTGGGGCGATACACAACGTGCCAGTATGAATGCGACGACTTTGGCGGCTGCTAATCGCTTGGAAGCAGCTGTCATCGGCGCTAGCTCAGACCTGCGGGAGAGCTACTCGGCCTACCGCACGGCCTATGATGCGTCGCGACAATATCGTGATGAAATCTTACCACTCAGCAAAGTCATCGCTGAAGAAAACGTCTTGCGTTACAACGGCATGTTCATTGGTGTGTTTGAATTGCTTGCTGACCACCGCACGCAAATTAACACCGTCAAAGCAGCTATCGCTGCGCAGCAACAGTTTTGGCAGGCGGATGCCGCACTGCAAGCCACGCTTTTGGGTAAACCTATGGCTGTACCGTCTATATCCATGAGTCCTTCATCCGGCGGTGATGCGCCAGCTCACTAAATCTTTTAAAACTATGAACCAATCTACAAAACCAAATACGGCCGTTGACACAGCTTCACGACGCAATTTTCTGGGCGGCGCTGGCATGATCGCCGCCGCCGTCACAGCCACCGCTGTCAGCAAAGTCGCCCTCGCTGCCATCCCAGAGCCGATGATGCAGACCAAGCCCGACACCATGCCGCCGCTTGTTCCGCAAACCGGTCGTCCCTACAACCCGGTCGTCACCCTGAACGGCTGGACGCTGCCGTGGCGCATGAACCAAGGCGTGAAAGAATTTCACCTTATCGCTGAACCCGTGGTGCGCGAGATGGCGCCCGGTTTCAAAGCACATCTGTGGGGTTACAACGGCCAGTCCCCCGGCCCGACGATTGAGGTCGTAGAAGGTGACCGTGTGCGTATTTACGTCACCAACAAGCTGCCCGAACACACCAGCGTGCATTGGCACGGCCAGCGCTTACCCAACGGTATGGATGGGGTGACGGGTTTGACGCAAAAATCTATCCAACCCGGAAAAACCTTTGTTTATGAATTTGTGGCGCGTCGCCCCGGCACCTTCATGTACCACCCGCATGCTGACGAAATGGTGCAAATGGCGATGGGGATGATGGGGTTTTGGGTGACGCACCCTAAGCAGAAACGACCTGACATCAGCGAAGTAGACAGAGACTTCTGCTTTCTGCTCAGCTCGTACGACATTGACCCAGGCGCTTACACACCAAAGATCATGACGATGACTGATTTCAACCTGTGGACTTGGAACAGCCGTATCTTCCCCGGCATTGATTCACTAAACGTTCGGCACAATGACAAAGTGCGTATTCGCGTGGGTAACTTGACGATGACGAATCACCCGATTCATCTGCATGGGCACGAATTCGAGGTCACCGGCACTGACGGTGGACCTGTTCCCAAAAGTGCTCGTTGGCCAGAAATCACCACCGATGTGGCAGTTGGTCAAATGCGGCAGTTTGAGTTTTTGGCGGATGAGGAAGGCGACTGGGCTTTTCATTGCCACAAATCTCACCACACCATGAACGCCATGGGGCACGATGTGCCGACCATGATTGGTGTTGATCATCGTCATGTCGTCAAAAAAATCACCAACCTGATTCCCGATTACATGGTGATGGGCGAGCGCGGCATGGCAGACATGGGCGAGATGACGATGGAAATCCCAGACAACACCGCGCCCATGATGGCTGGCGAAGGCCCGTTTGGCGGGGTGGAGATGGGCGGTATGTTCAGCATCGTCAAAGTACGCAAAGACCAAAAACCGGGTGACTACAGCAACCCTAGCTGGTACAAGCACCCTGAGGGAACAGTTGCCTTTGAGGTCAACGGACCGGTAGCTGACCCGTTAAGGTTTAAATCCGAAGGTAAATCATCCATGCCGCTGATGCAGACAAAACGCACCGATGTTGAAGTGCAAATTCGCAAACCGACCATGGAAAGCATGAAACATTGATTCGACATTCATCCCGAATTTACTATTATTTTTATAGCTGCTTAGGCAATAAATACGCCGACTAACATCACTTTTTAATTATTTTTAAGAATTTATATTTCTCTTTAGGATTTTTATGAAACTTTACCAAATTATCGCCACACTTACTACATCAATCGCTGCTTCTTTCATTGCAACTGCAGCCATGGCCGCTGGCAACCACGCCGGTGGCCATGGAGAAGGTGATGCCATCGGCAAACCTGGAAAAGCATCCAATGTCACGCGAACGATCAACGTTGATATGACTGATGCTATGCGTTTCACGCCTGCCAGTATTGATGCCAAACAAGGCGAAACCATCAAGTTCATCGTTAAAAATTCAGGGAAAATCAAACACGAAATGACATTGGGTTCTATGAAGGCCCTCAAAGAACATGCCGAACTGATGAAGAAACACCCGGGCATGGTTCACGATGAACCTAACACAGCCTCCCTCGCACCCGGAAAAACCGGCGAAATCATTTGGCAGTTCACCAAAGCCGGCAACGTTGATTTTGCGTGTTTAGAGGCAGGTCATTTTGACGCGGGCATGAAGGGTGTGGTCAAGGTTGCAGGTACAAAAATGCCAGCCAAAGCAAGTAATCACAATCATTAAACCAATTACTTTTATCTTTAAAACGCAAAGGAAATATTATGAAAATATTTGCATCAATCATCATCGCATCAACACTATTCACCATGAGCTCTGCTAGCTTTGCAGCATCACATACTGCTGTACCCGCCAGCGCAGCAGCAGCGACATCTTTGCCTATGGCAGATGCTGAAATCCGTAAAATCGACCTTGAAAACAAAAAAGTCACGCTCAAACATGGCGAGATTAAAAACCTCGACATGCCTGGCATGACCATGGTGTTTCAAGTTAAAGATATAACGATGCTTGAAAAAATCAAATCGGGCGATAAAGTAGTGTTTACTGCAGACAAAGTGGATGGGGCTTATACCGTTTTGTCGATCGAAAAAGCCAAGTGACAACACGGAACTGGACGACGGTGCAGAAGATTGCAGCGTTGATGAAATGAACTTTTTACTATGTTTTTAATAGCGACTTAGGCAATAAATACGCCAGCTACAGCTGCTTTTAACCTCAAAAATGGCATTTATCCTTAATTATCTCCCCTTTTTCTCATCAAGGCTTTGACAAAGCGTACCAAATAACGTACGCTATCAACCTTGGAGGCACTATGCACTTACTCACCGCCAGCGAAGCTCGCACAAATTTGTACCGTTTGATGGATCAAACAGCTCATTCGCACGAGCCGGTCACCATCACCGGTAAGCGCAACAGCGCAGTTTTGGTGTCCATGGAAGACTGGCAAGCCATTCAAGAAACGCTGTATTTGCTGGCCGTACCCGGCATGGGCGCATCCATCAAAGCGGGCATGGCTGAACCTGTAGACGATTGCGCAGCGGAACTTGACTGGTGAACTGGCGCGTTCTTTTCGCCAAACATGCTCAAAAAGACGCTCAAAGACTAGCCGCCAGCGGCCTCAAACCCAAAGCGCAAACGCTGCTAGCCATCCTCAGCGCCAACCCCTTTCAAACCCCACCGCCGTATGAAAAACTGGTGGGTGATTTGACAGGAGCGTACTCAAGGCGAATCAACATCCAGCACCGCTTGGTTTATCAGGTTTTGGAAGATGAGAAGGTAGTGAAAGTGCTACGGATGTGGTCGCATTATGAGTGAATTTTATGATTAATTCACTATATTTTTAATAGCTACTTAGGCAATAAATACGCCGGCTACAGCTGTTTTTATGAAATTTATGCCTTATCGAATCCAATTATTTTTCATTTTTAAACATTCATTCAAAGCATACCCTGTAACCCAGAGGAAGAATACAGCCAAGAATAAACCAAACCACTTGTTATTTTTTCTATCCTGTATGACTTGATCGTATGCTCGGACTGACCTGCCCACTAAAGAAATCTGAAAAACCTCACATTTTTTCATACAACTAACAATTGGCTCACGCACATCAGGATTGAACAGGATTTCAATTTGAGAGTTTTTTGCTGATTGAAGTGCTTCATATACTGATCCTCTATCTATACCCCTGTACACGTAAAGTTGCTCTGAGCTCGCTAGCTTGAAATCAATACCGTATTTGTTGCCAAAATGAATCCACACTACATTTCCACTAGCTGAATGCAGGTCTCCTTTATTGGGAATCCCCACTGTGGGGTAAGAGGTGTAAAAAAAGAAGATTGCCATTGCAATACCCAAGAGAGCAAAGAACAAGTGAGCATAAAAATCATATTTATGTAGTCGGTGCATCTCTATGTCTATTTAAACTTGACCCGCTTTACTTAAACGACGCTTTTTTTTACTTCATATTCTTGCGAATAATTACTTCGCAACCAACGGAAATGCACCCGGCTTGCGAATTGACTCGACAGAGAGATCAACATCCAACATCGGCCAATACAGATGGTTGGCAGAGGGGTGCTCTACTTCGGTGATTTGCTCAATGGTGGCTTTTTTAAACCACGGGAATTCCTTGTAGGGTACAAAAAGCTCTTCATTCTGTGCATTATCTTCAAGCAAAAGCCAAAAGCCTTGCTTGGAGACCACTGAAACTTCAACCGCCGAAGTGGCTAATTCATGCATGAAGTTTTGCTCTTATTTACTCAACGCCTTAAACCGCATACGGTGCGGCTTTGCGCCTTCTTCACCTAGGCGGCGCTTTTTGTCGGCTTCGTATTCTTGGTAGTTGCCGTTGTAGAAAACCCATTGGCTGTCGCCTTCGCAGGCCAAGATGTGAGTGGCTATGCGGTCTAGGAACCAGCGGTCGTGGCTGATGACCATGACGGAGCCGGCGAACTCTAAAAGGGCGTCTTCCAAGGCGCGCAAGGTTTCCACGTCCAAGTCGTTGGACGGCTCGTCGAGCATCAACACGTTACCGCCTGCGATCAAGGTTTTAGCAAGGTGCAAACGACCGCGCTCACCACCGGACAGGGTACCGACGCGTTTTTGCTGGTCTGCACCGGCAAAATTGAAGCGACCGCAGTAGGCACGGCTTGGCATTTGGAACTTGCCAACGGTCAAAATATCGAGGCCGCCTGAGACGTCTTCCCATACAGTTTTGGCGTTTTCCAAATCGTCACGGTGCTGGTCAACAAAGGCCATTTGCACGGTTTTACCGATTTTGACTTCCCCGCTGTCTGGCTGCTCTTTACCAGCAATAAGCTTGAACAGCGTCGATTTACCGGCACCGTTGGGGCCAATAATGCCGACAATCGCGCCAGCGGGGATTTTGAAGCTCAGGTTATCAATCAACACACGGTCGCCAAAAGACTTGGTGACGTTGGTGAACTCAATCACCTCGTTACCCAAGCGCTCAGCCACGGGGATGAAAATCTCTTGCGTTTCGTTGCGGGCTTGGTATTCGTAATCAGACAATTCTTCAAAACGCGCCAAACGTGATTTACTCTTGGCTTGACGTGCTTTCGGGTTTTGGCGTGACCATTCCAGCTCTTTCTTCAAGGCTTTGGCGCGGGCTTCTTCGCCCTTTTGTTCTTGCGCCAAGCGCTCGCCTTTTTGCTCTAGCCATGTGCTGTAGTTGCCCTTCCAAGGGATGCCGTGACCACGGTCCATCTCCAAAATCCACTCGGCCGCGTTGTCCAAGAAGTAGCGGTCGTGGGTGATGGCGACCACAGTGCCGGAATAGCGTTGCAAGAATTGCTCCAACCAATCGACGGATTCAGCGTCCAAATGGTTGGTTGGCTCGTCGAGGAGCAACATTTCTGGTTTGGACAACAGCAAGCTGCACAGCGCGACACGGCGTTTCTCACCACCGGACAGGACACCGATTTTGGCATCCCAGGGTGGTAGGCGCAGCGCGTCTGCGGCAATCTCAAGTTGGTGCTCACTATCCGTGCCAGCCGTGGCAATAATGGCTTCTAGCTGGGCTTGCTCGGCTGCCAAAGCGTCAAAATCAGCGTCTTCTTCACCGTAGGCGATGTAAACCTCTTCCAAGCGGGCTTTGGCGGCAAAAACCTTGCCCATGCCGGCTTCCACGCTTTCGCGCACGGTGTGCTCGTTGTTGAGCTGCGGCTCTTGGGGCAGGTAGCCGATTTGCAAACCTGGCATTGGGGTGGCTTCGCCCTCGATATCTTTGTCCAAACCGGCCATGATTTTGAGCAGTGTGGATTTACCCGAGCCGTTGGTTCCTAAAACGCCGATTTTGGCACCAGGGAAGAAGCTGAGCGACACGTCTTTGATAATTTGACGCTTGGGCGGCACGATTTTGCCGACCTTATTCATGGTGTATACGTATTGAGCCATTTTGGATTCTGAATTTGCCCTTAAAGGCGTAATTTAACGAAAAGAAGCGCCACTACATGCGCTAACACTCGATTATCGCAGTTATCGGCCGTTAAGCTGACGATTTATGTTCGGATGAATAGCGTCACCAACGGCTGGTCGCCCACTTGGCGACTCCAGTGGCCGTGGATGGTGGCATCAAAAGTAACGCCTGCTGGCACGGTGTCGTCTGAATAAAACGATTCACCAGGTTGAAAAACCCGGGAACTGCCGTCTTGCAGGAAAATTTCCATAACGCCACCCAATATGAACACCCATTGTGGCGTTGTGGTGCAATGGAATGTGCTGCGGAAACCCACTGGGCTATGGCGCACTTGAAAACCGCCAGATGGCTGAAGCTTTGACAGCATGGCTTGAGGGTTGCCTTCGGGCATGGGCAAGGCTTCTTCGCGGAATTTGGCGCGACCGTCAGTGTCGGTGTAGAGGATGATTTGATTAAATACCATATTATTTATATTAAATTAATTTATCGCTGCATATAGCGTATTAATTGCCTGAGCAGCTATAAAATAAATATCAGAAAGATAGCTCTTTGTCGAAAGCAATTTGTACTTTCATGGACTTGCTTTTGTCACAGGCGAGTTTAAAGGCCTCTACAGATTGGTCAAAAGCGATGATGTCAGAGATAACGGGCTTGCCATCAATCAAACCTTGGTTCAAGAAAGCCACGGCTACAGCGAACTCTGAATGAAAACGGAAAGTGCCGCGCAGTTCAATTTCTTTGGCGACGAGCATGTTCAGCGGAATTTGAGCATCGCCACCCAAGCCAATGCTGACAATAACGCCGCGGGGCATGACCACGGCCAAACCAGCGCGCAAGGCTTTGTCGCTGCCAGAGGCTTCAAACATCACGTCAAACGTGCCTTTGTTCTCGGCGAATTTATCCAAACCTTCAGGCGATGTTGCTAAATTAACCGTCTCATTTGCACCCATTTTTGTGGCGCACGCCAGCGGCAAATCTGCCAAATCTGCTGCCACAATGTGCGCCGCTCCAGCGCGGCGCAGTGCGGCGATCAGCAAAGCGCCAATCGGGCCGCAACCCGTCACCAACACACGCTTGCCAAAGACCGAACCAGCTCGGGTAATGGCGTGTAGGCCGACCGACAAAGGCTCAGCCAGCGCAGCTTGCGACAGTGGTAAATCGTCTGCCACAGCGTGGGCTTGACTAGCGTCGATCATGAGAGATTCACGAAATGCGCCTTGTATATGTGGAAACGGCATAGCGCTGCCGTAAAAGCGCATGTTCAGGCAATGGTTTTGTTGCCCTTTTAGGCAATATTGACATGCACCGCAAGGGCGAGAAGGCGAAATGGCGATGCGCTGGCCGATCTTAAAACCTGTCACGCCAGAACCAATTTCGTCAATTCGTCCTGAAACTTCGTGCCCCAACGCCATAGGTTCTTTTAAACGCACAGCACCAAAACCACCATGTTGAAAATAGTGCAAATCAGACCCGCAAATACCGCCAAAAGCAACTCGAATGCGTAACTGCTGTTCGCCTAAAACTTCAGGCTGTTGCTCTTCAAGGCGTAAATCTTTGGGGGCGTGGCAAACGAGGGCGCGCATAGGAGTCTCCAATCTCACAAAATCCAATTACAAGGTAGAAGTGACGCCACCGTCTACATACAAAATATGTCCATTAACAAAACTTGATGCATCACTGGCGAGGAAAACGGCAGCGCCAGTTAACTCTTCCACATCACCCCAGCGCCTTGTTGGGGTGCGTCTGATGAGCCAGTCGCTGAATTGCGGGTCATTGACCAACTTTTCATTCAGCTCTGTTTTAAAGTAACCGGGGCCGATACCATTCACATTCAGACCGTGCGGGCCCCAATCTATCGCCATGCCTTTGGTCAGCATTTTGACACCACCTTTACTCGCCATGTACGGTGCAATGCTGGGTCTACCCATCTCACTTTGCACCGAACAAATATTGATGATTTTGCCGCGTTTGCGTGGAATCATGGCCTTAGCAACCGCTTGACCGACCAAGAAGACGCTGTCCAAATTGGTGCGCATCAGTTCGTGCCAGTCGCTGCTTTTGAATTCTTCAAGCGGCGCGCGGCGCTGCATGCCGGCGTTGTTGATCAAAATATCAAGTGCGCCAATGTTTTTTTCAATATCAAGTACCGCTGCTTGTACATCTTGTTCGTTCGTTACATCGAAACAGCATGCGTGAATATTGAAACCTTCGTTAAGAAGCTGGTCTGCAGCTGCATGTAATTTTTGCTCGTTGCGGGCATTGAGCACAACTGTCGCACCCGCTTGTGCCAAACCGCGCGCCAGTCCAAAACCGATGCCTGCAGATGATCCCGTGATCAGCGCTAATTTTCCCGTCAAGTCAAATTGATTCGTCATGCTCAATTAATCCAAACGTGTACCAGTTTGCGCTTCAAAAATATGCGCCTTGTTGGCATTGATATGCAGTTGCACAATGTCGTCTGGTTTGGCATCAGTACGACCGTGCATGACTGTGACAATGCGTGCTCCACCGATTTCTAGGAGCAATTCAGTTTCAGCACCAGTAGGCTCAACAACAATCACCTTAGCGGGGATTCCCTGACCAGATTCCATGATGCTGATATCGCCAGGACGAATGCCATAGCTGACAGCTTGCCCATCGGCACCTTGGCTGATGTTCCCGACTGGCCACTGCACGCCCAAAGCTTCCACGTACGACTTGCCTTCCGCTTTGCGAAGTTTGCCTTCAAATACATTCATGGATGGTGAGCCAATAAATTGCGCCACAAACAAATTGCCAGGTCTATCAAACAACTCCAAGGGCGTGCCAATTTGCTCAATGATGCCATCGTGCATCACCACAATCCGGTCAGCCAAAGTCATGGCTTCGATTTGGTCGTGCGTTACATACACCGTGGTTGTTTTGAGGCGCTGATGCAGGGCTTTGATTTCAGCCCGCATGGAAACGCGCAATTTTGCATCCAAGTTTGACAATGGCTCATCAAATAAGAAAACTTTAGGGTCACGCACAATGGCTCGTCCCATAGCTACGCGCTGCCGTTGACCACCGGAGAGTTCGCGCGGAAAGCGATCCAGCAAAGCGTCTAAATTCAAAATTTTGGCGGCTTTGCTGACTCGCTCGTTTGTAATTTCTGCTTCCGCTTTGCGCAGCTTCAAGCTGAATGCCATGTTGTCACGCACCGTCATGTGCGGATACAAAGCGTAGCTTTGAAACACCATGGCGATATCACGGTCTTTGGATTCAAGCTCATTAACCACCTTATCGTCCACAGCAATATCACCACCGCTGATTTCTTCTAAGCCAGCCAGCATGCGCAGCAGTGTCGACTTACCACAGCCCGAAGGACCAACCAAGACAACGAACTCACCGTCCTGAATGTCAAAACTGATGCCATGAATGATTTTGGTTTTGCCGAAAGATTTTTCAATATTTCTAAAAGATACTGATGCCATAATTTATCTCTAATAGGTTTTTAATTTAAATGGTCTAGAACTTGTTTTGCAGGGAAAGCGTTAGCTCTTAACAGCGCCTGCTGTTAAACCTGAAACCATATAACGCTTAAAGGTGTAGTAAATCGCAGCTGGTGGCAGTGCATAAAGCAAGCCCGTCGCCATCAACAGCTCCCAAGGCGAATCATCCGCACCCAAGAAGTTGCCAAGAGCAACACCCAAAGTTAGCGTATCCTCTTTGGATAGCATTAGAAACGCATACAAATACTCATTCCAAGCAAGCAGTAGTGAGTAGGTGCCAACAGCTACCAACGATGGCACCATCAAAGGCAGGTAAACCAAACGGAATAATTGCATGGCTGTTGCTCCATCCATTTTGGCGGCTTCGTCTAACTCAAACGGGAGTTTATCGGACGCTTGCTTGAGCACCCAAATACAGTACGGCGATGCAATAGTGACCATCGCTAAGATCAACGACCAATGGTTATTCAGCAATCCATAGCTGCTCATGGTTTTATACATAGGTACCGCCAAAAATGCGGCGGGAATGAAGTAAGTGCATAAGGCCAAATTCATCACCGTACGACCGCCGCGCACTTTCAGCCGACTGATCGCAAACGCAGCTGTTGTTGCAATAAACAAGGTAATGATTGCTACAGAGAAAGCAATCACGAACGAATTTCCTAACTGCTGCCAAAAGTGCGTCAAATAAATATGTTTTTGCTCAAACACAACGCCAAAGTTATCAAGCGTTGGGTTCTTTGGAAAAAGTTGACCTGATGTTGCTTTGTCGCGCGGCGAAATAGCAAACAAAATCATGTGATAAACAGGAATCATGGTCCAAAGGAACACGGGGATTCCTATCAGCAGCAACTTGGCTTCTGTCGTGACTTGTTTTAAAGTAATCGGTTTCATAACGGTTCTCTTTTAACTTTATATAGCCACTTATTTAGACAAGCGTTTCATCATGAAATAGACCAAAGGCAGCACCATAGGCATAGCAACCACGATGGAGGCCATAGCCAAATCAATTTGATCTAGGCGCAGGTAACGAATACCAAGCGTAGCCAATACATGCGTTAAATCTGCTGGGCCACCGCCTGTTAGCAAGTAAACGCTGTTGAAATCACCTAAGGACCAAATCGTTGAAAGCAACGTAGAAGTAAGGTAAACCGTTTTCAAAGAAGGCCATGAAATATATTTAAATTTTTGCCAGTTGCTAGCGCCATCGACCGAAGCTGCTTCATATTGCTCGGTCGGAATCGCCAAACGTGCGGCCACCATGATCAGCGTCCAAAACGGTAATGATTTCCAAATGTGCGCCAATATAGACAGCGACAAAGCCAAGGTCGGATCATTTAACCAATTTGGACCGTCTGTGCCAGTAAGCTTAAAAATCAAGGTGTTGATTACGCCCCACTCTGGGTTCAACATGAACCGCATGGACAAAATGGTAGGAATTGATGGAACTGCCCAAGGCAAGATGAAGATCAAAGACAGCCATTTGATCCAAGTGCGGTTATGCACAAAAAAGCCCGACAAAAACAACGCCAAAAGCATTTTCAAATTAATGCCAATGGCAAGAAAAACAATGGTGTTGACGACTGTGCGATAAAAAATCGGATCGTCAAAAAGTTTGACGTAACTGCTAGGATTACTAGCTAGCCACAAGCCGTAGCCGACGGGGTATAAAACGAAAATCAAAAATAACAAGGCGTAGGGAATGAGTAAAATTCTGCCCCAAAATTCCCAGGAAGATAGACCTTTTTTGATTGGTTGTTGAGGCAACCCTGTGGCGTGTGTCAATGTGGTCATGTCAAAAATATGTATGAATAGCTGCCTGCCATTGCAGGTCAGCTATTTTTTCAAGTTCTCTATCGATAATGATTTGAATTTTTAGTTTGCAACGACTTTGATACGCGCAATCATTTCGTCTACAGCTCTATCCACTGGCCATTTTTCACTTGCAACTCGGTTCATTGCTTTTGCCCAAACGTTTTCGTTGTTCAAAATTGTGAATTTGTAGTTTTTGGTCAACTCAAAATTGACTGTGCCATCTTGGAACTGGTTGTGCACAGCCAAGCGATGCTTATCACCTTTCCAGAACGGACTAGCTTGGCCTGCTTTCATAACCGGATACCAGCGGCCCAGCGAACCTTCAACATAAGGTCCTAAATTTTCTTCCGCCATCATGAACGCTGCAAACTCTTTAGCACGCTTGACGTTTTTAGCATCTTTAAAAACCACACCCACTTTTACGGCTGCGCGGTATTTGAACTTCGAACCATCTGGCTTGCTAGGGAATCCAGCTGTACGAATCAATTCATTGTAGTTTTTACCAGCATTTGCACGCTGTTCAGCAGTCAATGTCTCGTTCTTAGAGTCATCAAGCCATTTCGCTGCAATCGAAATCGTCGCGTTGTGCGTCAACACAGTTGTTTTGTTGTGGAATGCAACGTTGTTGTCCGGGTCTTTCCAGTTGGTGGATGACGGCGGTGTGCAGCCTTTGACATAAATATTGGTGTAGTCAGTCAATGCTGAAATCAAACCAGTACGCACAGCAGGATCGTCAATCAAGACTTTACCGCTGTCGCTCACCAATTTCACGTTATACGCGTCCATGAAAGTCAAGAACGAATAGTAAGAGTCGCTGGAATCCACACCCATCGGGTTACCGATACCGAATGTACGGTTGCCTGATTTTTGGCGATGTGCAGTTTGCACTTTATCGCACCAGAACGACCAATATTCTTTCCAAGTTGTTGGTATGTCACTTTCTTTGAAGCCAGCGTCCGTCAACATATCTGACCAATACTGAATATGCATCGTTTGCTGCTTCATCGGGAACGCATAGTAAGCACGCTTTTTGTCGACGTCGTTGTACAAGAACGCTGTCTCTGCTGTGTTTGGTGCAAACTTGCTACGAATGGGGTCAATCACGCTGCTGAGATCTTCCAATTTACCATCGAACGCCCATTTACCCGCAACTTGGAAGTCATACACGTCAGCATATGCAACATCAGGTGGGTTTTTTGCATCCATCGCAGCAACAGACTTTGGAATTGCTTCTTGTGGTGCGTACTGAGAAAGTTCGACCTTAACTTTTGTCTTGGCTTCGAACTTCTTGATAGCAGCAAAAAGCGCATCGTCCTCAGCCTTGTAATAACCTTTAGCCCACCAAACGGTGAGTTTTTCTTGTGCAGCAGCATGGCCACCGACGAGCATCGCCGTGGTCATGCAAGCCGCTGTTGCGAGTAATTTAAATTTCATAGAATAGTCTCCTTGGTGGTTTCTAACTTACTAACTTACTGACAGAAAGGGAAAAGGAACAAAAACATTGAATTCTTTGCAATATCAAGCTGCTCTCAACTCAGAGGCAGGTCGATTCACTCGCGGCAAACGTCTGCGCGTGGTTAGGATTTCTTCAATATCCGTATGAGCACTGTCAATTAAGCGACAAATTGCTTGCTCAGCCTGTACAGGGTTATGCGCTGTAACCGCATCAAGAACAGCTCTATGCATAGGCAGCGAGCTTAAGGGGCCATCTTTTTTGGCGGTAGATAACTCAAAGCTGGTTCGAAGCAATGCGCTCAATGCTTTACTCATTTGTACCAACATGCGATTGTGTGATGCTGCGAGCAAACCTTGATGGAAACGCAAGTCATAAGTAATGTAGTCACCGCCTTCAAAAACCGCCTTTTTCATACCGGTATAAGCCTCTTCAATCTTGGCAATATCTTTTTCAGTAGCACGTAGCGCAGCCAATCTAACGGCTGCTGGCTCAACGACACACCGTAAATCTTGTAAATCACGAATAAATTCTGCGGTTAATCCCGCTTTGGCTTGCCAAGCAATCACATCTGCGTCAAACCAATTCCACTGATCTGCCGACAGCACGCGTGTACCAACTTTAGGACCTGTGTGTATCAATCCTTTAGCAACCAAGGACTTGATGGCTTCGCGCACCACAGTTCGACTAACCCCTAGCTCTTCGCACAACACGGGCTCTGGCGGTATCGCACCACCTTCAGAATAGCGTCCAGCAACAATGGCTTCTCCAAGGAAGTCAACCGTATTGCCGTGAACATTTTTAATCATGTGCTGGATTGAATCGTTTTAAGGAACAGGCGTCAACAATGGCTTGCCCGCAAAATGCGCCTGCAAATTACCAAATGCCAAGTCAGCCATAGCCCTACGAGTTTGCCATGTTGCACTGGCCACATGCGGAGCGAGTACAACATTGCTCATCGCGCACAAAGCTGATGGGACATGAGGTTCGTTTTCAAACACATCCAAAGCCGCACCAGCAATGACGTTGTTTTGCAATGCAGTAATCAAAGCAGATTCGTCAACAACAGATCCACGCGCAACATTGATCAAATAGCCATTTGATCCCAAAGCCTTCAACACCTCTGCGTTTATCAAGCCTTTAGTAGCTGCACCACCAGGGGTGATAACCATCAAAAAATCCACCTCAGCGGCGAGTGCTGCTGGCGTTGGATAGTAGGCATAGGGACTATCAACCAGTTTATTTCTAGACGTATAAGCAATGCTCATGTCAAACCCTTCAGCCCTGCGGGCTATAGCACTACCAATTCGCCCCAAGCCAACAATACCTAAGCGCGCGCCCGTTACTTTGCGCGCTAACGGCATTGGGCCACTTGGCCATTTACCATCGCGCACATATTTGTCAGCCTGTGGGATAGTGCGAGCGACAGCGAGCATCAGGGAAATACCCATGTCTGCGACATCATCCGTCAAAACATCAGGTGTATTGGTGATTGGAATGCCGCGCTCATGTGCAGCGG
The DNA here is from genome assembly GCA_013298945.1 of Polaromonas sp. GTDB lineage: Bacteria > Pseudomonadota > Gammaproteobacteria > Burkholderiales > Burkholderiaceae_C > Aalborgiella. The sequence goes on along the minus strand of JAAFJR010000005.1, from coordinate 123,226 downwards.
CCACATCGTAACGGTCATAACCAACGCCGAAGACAGAAATCATTTCTAGCGCCGGCAATTGATCCATCAAGGCACGCGTCACTTGCGACTCGCCACCGCCGGCTATAGCTTTGATACGTGGCGCAATTTGTGCAAAAGCTGCAGCATCTAATTCATGCGTACGATCGTGCACGACATAATTCTGTTGCAACTCTTCTAAATATGGTGGCCACAACTTTGCAACTGTTAATATTTCTGGCTTAGACAAATCTGCTCCAAAACTTTAAAGATCTATAAAACTATTGTGACTAAAACTATTATTTTTAATCTAGCAACTTGAACTAAATCAATGTTTGCGTTAACGTCTCTATCGTATTACCATAAGACTATTGCGACCGTCAGGGTATACCCGAAATTTTCTTCATCAACTTCAATATTTACATTTCAAATGAGCCAAACACCCAAAAAACCAGCCCATGAACTTCGCAGCCAACAATGGTTTGGTCGCCAAGACCGCGACGGTTTTGCTTACCGCAGCTGGGTCAAAGGCAAAGGCGTGCCGCATGATCAGTTTGACGGTAGGCCGGTGATTGGTATTTGTAACACTTTCAGCGAACTCACGCCATGTAACTCACACTTTCGCACACTTGCAGAGCAAGTGAAAATAGGTGTTTACGAGGCTGGTGGTTTCCCGCTTGAATTTCCCGTCATGTCGTTAGGTGAAACGTTGTTACGCCCCACCGCCATGTTGTACCGCAACTTGGCGAGTATGGACGTGGAAGAAAGCATTCGCGGCAACCCGATTGACGGCGTTGTTTTGCTCATGGGTTGTGACAAAACCACGCCTTCATTGTTAATGGGGGCATCCAGTGCAGATTTACCCACCATTGGCGTGAGTGGCGGCCCCATGCTGAATGGCAAATGGCGTGGCCAAGAATTGGGCAGCGGCACAGGCGTGTGGAGCATGAGCGAACAGGTGCGCGCCGGCACCTTGAAATTGCAAGACTTTTTTGAGGCGGAAAGCTGCATGCACCGCAGCCACGGCCACTGCATGACCATGGGCACAGCCAGCACCATGGCCAGCATGGTTGAAGCGCTCGGCATTGGTTTACCGGGCAACGCGGCCTACCCTGCGGTGGACGGACGCCGCAATGTGCTGGCGCGTATGGCGGGGCGACGCATTGTGGACATGGTGAAAGACGACGTCAAAATCTCGCAAATTTTGACCCGTGAAGCGTTTGAGAACGCTATTAAAACGCTAGCTGCGATTGGCGGATCGACCAACGCTGTGATCCATTTGATTGCCATTGCCGGGCGCTTGGGCGTGCCGCTCTCCATCGACGACTTTGACCGCCTCGCCAGTGAACTGCCGTGTTTGGTCAATTTGCAGCCCAGCGGCGAGCATTTGATGGAAGATTTTTGCTACGCCGGCGGCTTGCCGGTGGTGATGAAAGAAATCGAACACCTGCTGCACAAAGACATCATCACCGCCAGTGGCAAAACTGTGTCTGAGAACCTGGTGGACGCGGTGAATTACGACCCGCGCGTGATCAAAACTTTCGATGCGCCTTTCAAAGCCAAATCCGGCATCGCCATTTTGCGTGGCAACTTAGCGCCACGCGGTGCGGTCATCAAGCCCAGTGCCGCCACCCCGTCACTCTTGCAGCACACCGGCCGCGCCGTGGTGTTTGAGAACAAAGAAGATTTTGATGAACGCATCAATGACGAAGCCTTGGACGTGGACGAAAACTGCGTGCTGGTACTGAAAAACTGCGGCCCCAAAGGCTACCCCGGCATGGCGGAAGTGGGCAATATGCCCCTGCCACCCAAAGTGCTGCGCAAAGGCTTCACCGACATGGTTCGCGTCAGCGACGCCCGTATGAGCGGCACCGCCTACGGCACGGTTGTGCTGCACACAGCGCCTGAAGCGGCAGCGGGCGGCGTGCTGGCTTTGGTGGAAAACGGCGACATGATAGAGCTAGACGTCGCCGGCCGCCGCCTGCATTTGCACGTGAGCGACGAAGTTTTAGCCCAGCGCCGCGCCAAGTGGCAAGCGCCCACGCCCAAACTAGATTCCGGCTACTGGAAACTCTACACCGACACCGTCACCCAAGCCGACGAAGGCTGCGACCTAGATTTCCTAAAAGGCAAACGCGGCGCGTTTGTGCCGCGAGATAATCATTAAGCGAATTATTTTCACGGCCGAAGTAAATAAATCAGGGTTAGATCACAATTCAGGAAAGTAATCAATTCGGCGGGGAATAATGCACCATCGAAATTGTGCTCTGACCCTGATTTATGTTGCAGAAAGCAGAAATTTACTTTAAACTGAATTTTTAAGTCGTTTCCAGAGCTAAAAATGGCTGTAGCCGGCGTATTTATTGCCTGAACAGCTATTTTATTCATAGCATATATTCAATAAAAATAAAAGCTGTTGTATTCAATGTGTTTGTAGCATAATTCGCTTATGCAGCAAAATCTAAAGAATTTGATCCCTCCATTATTGACAACTGTTTTATTGTCTGTTGTATTAACTATTGGAATTTTGGTACTGCTTTTTTACTTTCCTAGCAATTCAATTTGGAAAATTACAATTGCGCTAATTTCAGGCGCACTTGTGTATTCTTATTTATTTCGATTCATCTATAATAAAAAACTATTTCACAGCAACAATGCCTTCAAATCAATTGCTAGCTGTTTTATTTTAGTTTTTTGTTGGGGAAATATAGTTGATTCATTTATACCCGTACCACGATTTATCGCTGATACGTCTACAGAAATTTACAGACATTTTTGGAATCAACGCACACTTGAATCAGCTTTAGTTAGTGGACTACATGTCTACTTATATATATTATGGATTTCAATCATTTATTTATTTGCATCTATCTGCATTATTGAATTAATTAGTTATTTAAAAAAACAACAGCAGTGAATATGTATTTGCAAATCATATTGCTAGTAATTTAATAGCTATTTAGGTAATAAATACGCCGGCTACAGCCATTTTCACCCATAAAAAAGCCCTGTAAACCATTAATTTGGTCTACAGGGCTTTTATGATCGCTTTAGCTAACTCAGACTGTCGCTGCCTGCGTCACTTCTGTGAAATCTGGCATTTTGTCGAAATTCATGTATTGGTATATTTGGTCGCTGGCTGCGGTTAATACACCCATGTCTGCCATGTATTCGGCTTTGGTGGGGATGCGGCCTAGTTTGGAGCAGATGGCGGCTAGTTCGGCGGAGCCTAGGTAGACGTTGCTGTTTTTACCCAAACGGTTCGGGAAGTTACGGGTGGAGGTGGAAAACACCGTTGCACCTTCGCGCACCTGCGCTTGGTTGCCCATGCACAAACTGCAACCCGGCATTTCCATACGCGCGCCAGCACTGCCCAGCACGCCGTAATGTCCTTCTTCGCTCAACTGGTGCGCGTCCATCTTGGTTGGCGGTGCAACCCACAGTTTGACGGGGATATCGCGCTTGTTTTCCAACAATTTAGACGCGGCGCGGAAGTGGCCGATATTAGTCATGCAAGAGCCGATAAACACTTCGTCGATGACTGAACCTGACACCTCAGACAAGGTTTTCACATCATCGGGGTCGTTCGGGCAAGCGACGATAGGCTCATGGATGTCAGCCAAGTCGATCTCGATGACGGCGGCGTATTCTGCGTCTGCATCGCTTTTGAGTAGCTGAGGATCAGCCAACCAAGCTTCCATGGCAGCAATACGGCGTTTGATGGTGCGTACGTCTTTGTAGCCGGTCTCAATCATCCACTTCAACATGGTGATGTTGCTGTTGATGTACTCAATGATCGGCTCTTTGTTCAAATGCACGGTGCAACCACCAGCTGAACGCTCGGCAGACGCGTCAGACAACTCAAACGCTTGCTCGACCTTGAGGTCAGGCAAGCCTTCAATTTCCAAAATTCGGCCAGAGAAAATGTTTTTCTTGCCTTGCTTGGCCACTGTCAACAAGCCAGCTTTGATGGCGTACAGCGGAATCGCGTTGACCAAGTCACGCAAGGTCACGCCGGGTTGCATTTTGCCCTTGAATCGAACCAACACGCTCTCTGGCATGTCGAGTGGCATCACACCGGTGGCTGCACCAAAAGCGACCAAACCAGAACCCGCAGGGAAGCTGATGCCGATAGGGAAACGGGTATGGCTGTCGCCGCCTGTGCCGACAGTGTCAGGCAACAACATGCGGTTCAACCAGCTGTGGATGATGCCGTCGCCCGGACGCAGCGGAATACCGCCACGGTCTGTCATGAACTCTGGCAGTTCGTGGTGCATTTTCACATCCACTGGTTTTGGATAGGCTGCGGTGTGGCAGAAAGACTGCATCACCAAGTCAGCACTAAATCCCAAGCAAGCCAAGTCTTTCAACTCGTCACGCGTCATTGGGCCAGTGGTGTCTTGTGAACCTACGCTGGTCATTTTTGGTTCGCAATACGTGCCAGGGCGAACGCCTTGCTGGTTGCCAGCAACGACGGGCAAACCGCAAGCACGGCCGACCATTTTTTGCGCCAAGGTGAAGCCTTTTTTCGTGTCTGCTGGATTCTGCGGCAAGCGGAACAAGGTAGACACCGGCAAACCCAGTGCTTCACGCGCTTTCGCCGTCAAACCACGACCGATGATGAGCGGAATACGGCCGCCGGCGCGCACTTCGTCAAACAGCACTTCGCTTTTCAGCTTGAATTCGGCAATCACTTTACCGTCTTTCAGCGCTTGACCGTCGTAAGGGCGCAGCTCAACCACGTCGCCCATGTTCATGTTGCTCACGTCCAACTCGATCGGCAAAGCGCCTGAGTCTTCCATGGTGTTGTAAAAAATCGGGGCAATTTTGCCACCCAAGCACACGCCGCCAAAACGCTTGTTCGGCACGAACGGAATGTCTTCGCCCGTGAACCAGAGCACCGAGTTGGTGGCAGATTTGCGGCTAGAACCTGTACCGACCACGTCGCCCACATAAGCGACCAAGTTACCTTTGGCTTTCAAATCGTTGATAAACTTCACCGGGCCACGCTTGCCGTCTTCTTCAGGCACAACGCCTGGGCGAGCGTTTTTGTGCATCGCCAAAGCGTGCATTGGAATGTCGGGACGGCTAAAAGCGTCTGGTGCAGGAGACAAATCGTCGGTATTGATTTCGCCTTCGACTTTGAACACAGTCAGCGTGATGGACTTGGCCACTTCTGGGCGGCTGGTGAACCACTCGGCATCCGCCCAGCTTTGCAGCACGGACTTGGCAAAAGCGTTGCCTTTGTCGGCTTTTTCTTTGACATCATGGAATTGGTCAAACATCAGCAAGGTTTTCTTCAAACCAGCAGCGGCTTCTGCGGCAACAACTGCATCATCCAACAAAGCCACCATAGGGCTGATGTTGTAACCACCCAGCATGGTGCCAAGCAATGTTGTGGCTTGCGCACGGCTAATCAACGGACAAACTTCTGTGCCATGAGCTACAGCAGCCAGGTAGCTGGCTTTGACTTTGGCAGCGGCGTCGACACCGGCAGGCACGCGGTGAGTGAGCAGTTCAACCAATGTTGCCTCTTCACCAGCTGGCGGCGTTTTGAGCAATTCTATGAGCTCGCCCGTTTGCTTGGCTGTCAATGGCAATGGCGGAATACCTAGCGCAGCGCGCTCTGCAACGTGGGTTCTATAGGCTTGTAACATTTCAATCTCCTGGTTTCAAAAGGGTAAATTCAATCGTTAAAAAAATGAGCTACCGATGAATCAATAGCCCTTCCTGTTTGGTGCGCACGTTCTAGCACTTGCCAGTGGTAACGGTAACTGGCTCGGTCGTGCAGTGTGTCTTTGTAGCTGATAGGTGCCCAATCAGCAGCCACGCCAGCGGCGACGATCTTTGTAGCGGCATCAATCTCTTGTTCATCTGGTGAAAAAGCCGCCAAGATCGGGCGAATCTGACTCGGGTGAATACTCCACATGCGGGTGTAACCCAGCGCATTTGCTGCCTGAATAGCTGCGTTTTTAATAGCATCTGCATCAGAAAACTCAGTCACCACGCAGTGCGATGGCACTTTGCCGTGCGCATGGCAGGCACTGGCGATGGCGAGCTTGGCGCGAACCACGAGTGGATGCGTGAACTGCCCCACCAAGCCCATGGCGCTGGCCGGAATGGCGCCGCCGTGGCTAGAGACAAAGTCCATCAACCCGAAACTGAGTGATTGCACGCGTGGATGGGCTGCGATCTCAAAAGCATTGTGAATTGCCTTTGGCGACTCCAGCAATACATGAATAGGCAACTCGTTATTTTGCAGTTTATTGGCTGCATCAATCAACGCGACTGACCGCTCAACATCGGCAACTGTATCAACTTTAGGCACCATCACGTGCGACAAATAACCGCCAGCTTTACCAACAATGATGTCAATGTCAGATTCAAATGAAGCATGATCGACCGCATGAACGCGTGCTGCGACGCGGCGTTTTGGCTTTTTATTTAGCTTGTGGTCATTCGCTTGATTAATAGAAGTTACTACTGATTTAGGAGCTGCACAGGCAGCCAATACGCTGGCTACAACCATATTTGCATGGTCCATTTCACCACCTACAGGCGCACCATCTTCGCAATCCAAAGTCACATCAAAAACGCAATCGCCAAACTCTTGCATCATTTCAGCCTGCATTTGCAAGCTCTTGGCAATCCGCACCTCTACACCGCAGTAGTGGTCACACACTGGCAGCCAAATGGCGCCAGCTTGTGCCCCTAAGAGTATGTCGCGCGGATGTGCCATGCTGCTCGATTTACAGCAAATGCGCCACGCCTTTTTGCTCTTCTTGCAATTCAGCGAGGGTTTTGTTGATGCATTCTTGGCTGAACGCGTCAATCGTCAAACCTTCAACCGTTTTGTATTCGCTGTTCTCGCAGGTTACAGCAAAGCCGAACATGGTGTCTTTCGGGATGCCGTATTGGCCATCGGATGGAATGCCCATGGTCACCCATTTACCATTCGTTCCCAAAGCCCAATCGCGCATGTGGTCGATGGCGGCATTGGCTGCTGATGCAGCTGAAGACACGCCACGTGCAGCGATGATGGCTGCGCCACGCTTACCGACAGTTGGCAAGAAAGTGTTGGCGTTCCAGTCGTGGTCGTTGATCATGTCTTTGACAGACGCGCCGTTGATAGTCGCGAAACGGTAGTCCGCATACATCGTTGGTGAGTGGTTGCCCCATACGGCCAATTTTTCGATGTCTGCCACAGCTTTACCAGTCTTAGAAGCGAGTTGCGACAAAGCACGGTTGTGGTCCAAACGCAACATGGCGGTGAAGTTTTTACGTGGCAAATCAGGCGCGCTTTTCATGGCGATGTAAGCGTTGGTATTGGCTGGGTTGCCAACGACCAAAACTTTAACATTGCGGCTGGCGACGGCGTTCAAGGCCTTGCCTTGCGCGGTGAAAATTTCAGCATTAACTGCCAACAACTCAGCACGCTCCATGCCTGGGCCACGTGGGCGTGAGCCGATAAGTAGCGCGTAATCCACGTCTTTGAATGCGGTCATTGGGTCGCTGTGTGCTTCCATGCCTACTAACAGAGGGAATGCGCAGTCTTGCAATTCCATCATCACGCCTTGCAGGGCTTTTTGTGGGCCTTCTACGGGCACTTCCAGCAATTGCAAGATGATGGGCTGGTCTTTTCCGAGCATTTCACCCGATGCGATGCGAAACAGAATCGCGTAACCAATTTGACCTGCTGCACCTGTAACTGCTACGCGGACGGGCTTTTTGCTCATAGAAAACTCCAATAGTTGAAAGTAAAAGTTAAAAAAGAGAAGTGGAAATTTAAAAAACGAGAAAGAAATGAGAAATTATTAGCCCCTAAGTTTACTCTCGAAAACCCTAATAAGTCAATTTGTCTTATGTCTTATATAAGATATGATTGGCGAAATGGCACAAAACGACAATTCCACTCAATCTGCTCAAGCGACACAGCTGCCACCACTGGTATCTGTCAGCGACTTGCAAGGAACAACTGACTTTGCAGCGACTTATGCCGCGCCCGCTTTCAGCCCGCTTTACCAACAAATCAAAGGCTTGTTACTTAAAAGTCTCCAAGATGGTGAGTGGAAACCTGGTGAAGCGATTCCCAGCGAAATGGACTTGGCAGCGCGCTACCGCGTGAGCCAGGGCACAGTGCGTAAGGCGATTGACGAGCTGGCAGCCGATAATTTGCTGGTGCGTCGGCAAGGGAAAGGGACTTTTGTAGATACACACGCAGAAAAACATGCCCAGTATCGATTTTTGAAATTAGTGCCAGATTCTGGCGACCAAAGCAGTGAAGGCCCAGCGGATCGCCAAATCACCGAATGCAAGCGGGTTCGTGCTACCGCCGAAATTGCCAAATTGCTCAATTTGCGAACGGGTGACCCTGTTTGGCAGGCGCAGCGCGTGTTGTCGTTCCGTGGTGTGCCCACCATTTTGGAAGACATTTGGCTGCCAGCCGCACCCTTCAAAGGTTTGACCGCTGAACGCTTGGCTGATTACCACGGCTCCATGTATGCCTTGTTTGAAACCGAGTTCGGCGTTCGCATGGTCAGGGCTGTAGAGAAAATACGTGCTTTGCCAGCGAATTTATTACATAGTTCGCTATTAAAAATAGAGCAAAATATGCCGCTTTTGAGCGTTGAACGCGTCGCTTACACCTACAACGATGTGCCTATGGAGTTGCGTCGTGGCTATTACCTCACAGATACACACCATTACCGCAACGAACTAAACTAGGTTTAAAACTAAGTCAAACTCCGTCCAAAACGACTTTTCATCAACTTTTTTGAAGATTTTTCAAGGACATTAGTCAACAATTCTTGTAATTTCCTATTAAGTTTGCTGCGGTGCAATAGAATTTACACTTTTACGGATTCATTACGATGTCTGACAACATGGTTTTGATGCTTTTCTCGACACTTTATTCGACATTTCGTTGACTCATTTGAAAGCCCACACATGACCGCTCCAGCCATGGGAACCAAGCCAAAACGGCCTGAATTTCGCAATATCAACGCCTTCAAGGACCTGACCACCTACCGCATGGCACCGGCGGCTTGGGTGTCCATCTTGCACCGTGCCAGCGGCGCGATCATGTTTTTGCTGATGCCCTTCATCATCTGGATGTTTGACACCTCAGTGAGTTCAGAAATTTCATTTGCCAAATTCACCGCAGTTTTCAATGCCGGCTTGGGCATTGTGCCTGGCTGGTTCTTCAAATTGATCGCTTTGGCGTTGATTTGGGCTTATTTGCAGCATTTCATCGCAGGGCTTCGCCATTTGTTCATGGATTTAAACCATGACAAAGCTACAAAGGAATTCGGCAAATCATCAGCCATGGTGGTTTTGGCACTCAGCCTTGGTTTGACGTTTATTTTGGCGCTCAAACTCTTTGGCGTTTATTGATTACTCATTAACAAAAAGAACAAAGGAAAAACAACATGGCAGTTAATTACGGTTCAAAGCGCGTCGTTGTAGGAGCGCACTATGGCGTACGCGATTGGCTCAGCCAGCGCGTCACCGCAGTTCTCATGGCGATGTTCACAGTCGTCGTCCTCGCACAAGTCATTTTCAACAAAGGAACAATGGGCTACGACAAGTGGGCTGGCATCTTTTCATCGCAATGGATGAAAACGCTGACTTTCGTTGTCATCGTCGCCATGCTGTACCACGTGTGGGTCGGTATGCGTGATATTTGGATGGACTACATCCAACCCGTTGGCATCCGTTTGTTGATGCAAGTATTTACCATCGTTTGGCTGGTCGCATGTGCGGGCTGGGCTATTCAAGTTCTCTGGAGACTGTAATTCATGGCGTCCGCTTCAAATTCACCTATTTCATCTTTCACCGCCTCGACTGCGGCGGTCTCTAAGCGCAAGTTTGACGTTGTCATCGTCGGCGCTGGTGGCTCAGGCATGCGTGCATCACTTCAATTGGCACGCGCTGGCTTGAACGTTGCTGTGCTATCAAAAGTATTCCCTACCCGTTCCCACACTGTTGCAGCACAAGGCGGAATCGGCGCTTCACTCGGCAACATGAACGCCGATAATTGGCACTATCATTTTTACGACACAGTCAAAGGATCTGATTGGTTGGGCGACCAAGACGCGATTGAATTTATGTGCCGCGAAGCAGCCAATGTCGTTTATGACTTAGAACACATGGGCATGCCGTTTGACCGCAATCCAGACGGAACGATTTATCAGCGTCCGTTTGGTGGGCACACTGCAAACTACGGCGAAAAAGCTGTTGAACGTGCTTGCGCAGCCGCTGACCGTACTGGCCACGCCATGCTGCACACGTTGTACCAGCAAAACGTGCAAGCCAAGACGCAATTCTTCGTCGAATGGATGGCGCTTGATTTGATTCGCGATGCTGCTGGCGATGTTGTCGGCGTTACCGCGCTGGAAATGGAAACCGGTGAAGTTCACATATTGGAAGCCAAAACCACCTTACTCGCTACCGGCGGTGCAGGTCGTATTTTTGCAGCGTCTACCAATGCCTTCATCAACACCGGCGACGGTTTGGGTATGGCAGCACGTGCAGGCATTCCGTTGCAAGACATGGAGTTTTGGCAATTTCACCCTACTGGCGTAGCCGGCGCTGGTGTGTTATTGACTGAAGGGTGTCGTGGAGAAGGCGCTATTTTGCGCAATAGCAACGGCGAGCGCTTTATGGAGCGCTATGCCCCAGCTTACAAAGATTTAGCACCGCGCGATTACGTGTCACGCTGCATGGACCAAGAGATCAAAGAAGGCCGTGGTTGCGGCCCGAACAAAGACTATATCAACTTGGACATGACTCACTTGGGTGCAGACACCATCATGAAGCGCTTGCCTTCGGTGTTTGAAATTGGCCACAACTTTGCCAACGTCGATATCACCAAAGAGCCTATTCCTGTTGTGCCCACTATCCATTACCAAATGGGTGGCATTCCTACCAACATCAACGGCCAGGTCGTCACGCAAAACGCGCAAAACGAAAGCGAAGTTGTCAATGGCTTGTACGCGGTGGGCGAATGCTCTTGCGTTAGCGTACATGGCGCAAACCGTTTGGGTACGAACTCTTTGCTCGACTTGCTGGTGTTTGGCCGTGCTGCGGGTAACCATATTGTTGAGTTCAATCAAAAGAACAAATTGCACAAACCCCTGCCAGCAGATGCAGCCGATGCATCCTTGGCACGTGTGGCTCGTTTAGACGCAGCCACTGACGGCGAGTATGCGCAAGATGTGGCCGACGATATTCGCAACACCATGCAATACCACGCTGGCGTGTTCCGTACACAAGCCAGCATGGACGAAGGCGTTAAAAAAGTTGCCGAGCTGCGCAAACGCGTTGCCAACATCAACCTCAAAGACAAATCAAAAGTGTTCAACACTGCGCGTATTGAGGCCTTGGAAATTGACAATTTGATCGAAGCTGCACAAGCAACCATCGTTTCTGCCGCAGCTCGCCAAGAAAGCCGTGGCGCACACACAGTCAATGATTACGGCGACACTCCCGCAAATCCAAACGGACGTAACGATACCGACTGGCACAAGCACACGCTGTGGCACAGCGAGTCGAATGCGCTGACATACAAGCCCGTCAAAATGAAGCCATTGACCGTGGATTCAATTCCACTGACTGTGCGTTCTTTCTAAGTATTTGAATTTATATCGAGAATCAATATGACACTACGTACTTTCAAAATCTACCGTTACGACCCCGATACCGACGCAAAACCCTACATGCAAACCATTCAAGTTGAATTGGATGGCAACGAACGCATGTTGTTGGACGCGTTGATGAAGCTCAAAGCACAAGACCCCAGCATCACCTTCCGCCGTTCATGCCGCGAAGGCGTTTGCGGCTCAGATGCGATGAACATCAACGGCAAAAACGGTCTGGCTTGCCTGACCAATATGCTGACACTCAAAGGTGACATCGTCTTGAAACCGCTACCCGGTCTGCCGGTGATTCGCGATTTGATCGTGGATATGACGCAGTTTTTCAAGCAATACAACTCGATCAAGCCCTACTTGATCAATACAACTACACCGCCTGAAAAAGAGCGACTGCAAAGCCCTGAAGAGCGTGATGAGTTGAATGGTTTGTACGAGTGCATCTTGTGTGCCAGCTGCTCAACTTCTTGCCCAAGCTTTTGGTGGAATCCGGACAAGTTTGTCGGCCCTGCTGGCTTGTTGCAAGCCTACCGCTTTATTGCAGACAGCCGCGATGAAGCGACTGCGGAGCGTTTGGACAACTTAGAAGACCCTTACCGTTTGTTCCGCTGCCACACCATCATGAACTGCGTCGATGTTTGCCCTAAGGGTTTGAACCCGACAAAAGCTATTGGAAAAATCAAAGAAATGATGGTTATGCGGACTGTTTAATCTAAACATAACCATGCAATCCGAGCTATTGAACGAACGTGACTTAAGCAAGCTACGCTGGCGCTGCCGTCGTGGTTTGCTGGAGAACGACTTGTTCATTGAGCGTTTTTTCAACACCTTTGAGAAATCGCTCACTGTCAACCACGCGAAAGGTCTCAATGTCTTAATGGACTTGAGCGACAACGACTTGCTTGACCTGCACTTGGCACGCAAATCGCTTGATGAACTCGTGATTAGCAGCCCCTCTCTAGACTGCGCTGAAGCGCGTGAAGTGCTGCAGATGCTGCGAAATAAAGCCTAAAATTTAGAAATATTCAAAACCCTAGCCTACCCAAGGACGCTCCATGAAACTAGCTGAAAACAAAGCCACGCTATCCTTTAGCAACGGCAGCCCAAGTATCGATATGCCCGTTTATCACGGAAGCGTTGGTCCTGATGTGATAGACATCCGTAAACTCTATGCTCAAACTGGCATGTTTACGTATGACCCTGGCTTTTTGTCCACAGCAGCTTGCCAGTCAGCCATCACTTATATTGATGGCGACAAAGGTGAATTGTTGTACCGTGGCTACCCTATTGAACAATTGGCAACCAATTGTGATTATTTAGAAACTTGCTACCTGTTGTTGAACGGTGAATTGCCTACAGCTGAGCAAAAACAAGCGTTCACAAAGCTCGTGACCAACCACACCATGGTCAACGAGCAAATGCAATTCTTCTTGCGCGGTTTCCGCCGCGATGCACATCCGATGGCGATCATGACCGGCCTGGTTGGCGCTTTATCTGCGTTCTACCACGACAGCACCGACATCAATAACCCAGAACACCGTGCCATTTCAGCCGTTCGCTTGATCGCGAAAATGCCAACCTTGGTGGCAATGGCGTACAAATACACGGTCGGTCAACCTTTCGTCTACCCACGTAACGATTTAAGCTACGCTGGTAACTTCTTGCACATGATGTTTGCTACACCGTGCGAGCCGTACAAAGTCAGCCCCGTGTTAGAGCGCGCTTTAGACCGCATCTTCACATTACATGCAGACCACGAGCAAAACGCATCAACATCAACCGTGCGTTTGTGCGGCAGCTCAGGTACTAACCCGTTTGCGGCGATTGCAGCTGGCGTGGCTTGCTTGTGGGGCCCAGCACACGGTGGTGCGAACGAAGCTTGCTTGAACATGCTGGAAGACATTCAAAAAATGGGTGGCGTGAGCAAAGTTGGCGAATTCATGGAAAAAGTCAAAGACAAAAACTCTGGCGTCAAGCTCATGGGTTTTGGCCATCGCGTTTACAAAAACTACGATCCACGCGCAAAATTGATGCAAGAAACTTGCAAAGAAGTGTTAGCTGAACTCGGTTTAGAAAACGACCCGTTGTTTAAACTCGCCATGGCCTTAGAAAAAATCGCTTTGGAAGACGACTACTTCGTGCAGCGTAAGTTGTACCCGAACGTGGACTTCTACTCTGGCATCGTGCAACGCGCCATTGGTATTCCGACACCGCTGTTCACCGCTGTGTTCGCCTTGGCACGTACCACAGGATGGATTGCACAGTTGAACGAGATGATTGGCGACCCAGAGTACAAAATTGGCCGTCCACGCCAATTGTTCACGGGTCAAACATCACGTGATTTGAAGCCAATCGCGCAGCGTTAAAACTTCCGCTTTTAGTAAGCAAACGCCCGCCCGATGGCAACATCTGCGGGCGTTTTTCCTTCTATGAAAATCGAGTGTTGTAGATTGAATAAAATAGAGCTAAATATTGAAGATTCGTTAGGAATATCATGAGCCGCACCCTCTACGACAAAATCTGGGACGAACACGTCGTCCACACCGAAGAAGACGGCACCGCCGTTTTGTACATCGACCGCCATTTGGTACACGAAGTTACCAGCCCGCAGGCGTTTGAAGGCATTCGCCAAGCTGGGCGCAAGATTTGGCGCATCAGTTCCATCGTCGCCACCGCTGACCACAACACCCCCACCACAGGCTGGGAACTGGGCTACGACGGCATCACCGACCCCGTGAGCAAAGAGCAGATCACCACGCTGGACGCCAACATGGCCGAATTCGGCTCGGCGGCCTACTTTCCTTTCTTATCCAAGCGCCAAGGCATTGTTCACGTCATCGGGCCTGAACAGGGAGCGACTTTGCCCGGCATGACAGTTGTTTGCGGTGACTCGCACACCTCCACCCACGGCGCCTTTGGCGCGTTGGCGCACGGTATCGGCACCAGCGAAGTTGAGCACGTCATGGCGACACAGACCCTGCTGGCCAAAAAAGCCAAAAACATGCTCGTCAAGGTCGAAGGCAACGTGCCCGCCGGCGTGGGCGGTAAAGACATTGTTCTGGCCATCATCGGCAAAATCGGCACCGCTGGCGGTACGGGTTACACCATTGAATTTGCCGGTTCCGCGATCCGCGCACTGAGCATGGAAGGCCGCATGACCGTCTGCAACATGGCGATTGAAGCGGGCGCGCGCGCGGGCTTGGTGGCTGTGGACGAAAAAACCATCACCTACCTACAAGGCCGCCCATTAGCCCCAAAAGGCGTGGAATGGGACCAAGCCGTGGCGTACTGGAAGGGCCTGCAATCCGACCCTGGCGCGCATTTTGACGCTGTGGTCGAGTTGGATGCGACAAAAATCATCCCGCAAGTCACCTGGGGCACTTCGCCTGAGATGGTCTTTGGCATCGATGGCTTCACACCCGACCCTGACAAAGAAAAAGACGCCAACAAACGCGATGCAATTGAGCGAGCGCTCACTTACATGGGTTTGCCACCGGTCAAAGCGCTGAACGACATTTATATTGACAAGGTGTTCATCGGCTCCTGCACCAACAGCCGCATCGAAGACATGCGCGAAGCGGCGGCGATGGTGAAGCAATTGGGTCAAAAAGTGGCCAAATCCGTCAAATTAGCCATGGTGGTACCCGGCTCCGGCTTGGTGAAAGACCAAGCCGAGCGCGAGGGCTTGCATGAAGTCTTCAAAGCCGCCGGTTTTGAATGGCGTGAACCGGGTTGCTCCATGTGCTTGGCCATGAATGCTGACAAACTAGAACCCGGCGAACGCTGCGCTTCCACCTCCAACCGCAACTTTGAAGGCCGCCAAGGCGCGGGTGGTCGCACCCACTTGGTCAGCCCCGCAATGGCAGCGGCGGCGGCGATTCATGGGCATTTTGTTGATATTCGGCGTTTTGTTTAATCTTGAAAGTGAATATGAAAAAAATTAGCATCGCCGCTGTCTTTTTTTTACTATTTGTCAGTCTAACTGGCTGCTATGCCAGCTGCTCGCACGCAACTAAAACACTCACTTTTCTAAAATTTTCAGCTTGCCACGAATGAATAAATTCACTGTACACAAAGGCTTGGTCGCACCGATGGATCGCGAAAACGTCGATACCGACGCCATCATCCCCAAGCAATTCCTCAAATCCATCCGTAAAACCGGTTTCGGCATCAATTTGTTTGACGAATGGCGTTATTTGGACGCGGGCTTCCCCGGCCAAGACCCGGCCAGCCGCAAGCCGAACCCAGATTTCGTGTTGAACCAGCCCCGTTTTTCTGGTGCAAGCGTCCTGCTGGCACGTAAAAACTTTGGCTGCGGCTCCTCCCGCGAGCACGCACCGTGGGCCTTGGACCAATATGGCTTTCGCGCCATCATCGCGCCCAGCTACGCCGATATTTTCTTCAACAACAGTTTCAAAAACGGCTTGTTGCCCATCGTTTTAAGCGATGCACAGGTCGCGCAGCTGTTCGACGAATGCGCCGCCTTCCCCGGCTACAGCTTGACCGTTGATTTAGAGCGCCAAGTCATCGTCAAACCCGACGGCGTGGAATGGCCGTTTGAGGTGCAAGCCTTCCGTCGCTACTGCCTGATCAACGGGTTTGACGACATTGGCTTGACCCTGCGCCACAGCGACAAAATCAAGGCGTTTGAGGCCGAACGTTTGGCCGCAAAGCCGTGGTTGGCTCAAACCCTGCTCTAAACCGCCTTAAACCGCTTTAAGCCTCATTTTAAAGGTCATTTTCGGCTATAGCCGGCGTATTTATTGCCTAAGCAGCTATTAAATTTATAGTAAAAATATCATTTAAAGAAGTAAATTCATGAAAATCGCAATCCTCCCCGGTGACGGCATCGGTACTGAAATCGTCGCAGAAGCTGTCAAAGTCTTGAAGGTCATCGACAAAGAATTCGGCCTGAAGATGGAGATGGAAACCGCCCTTGTTGGTGGTGCAGCCTACGAAGCGCATGGCCATCCGCTGCCACCAGCCACCCTGAAACTGGCGATGGATTCCGACGCCGTGCTCTTCGGCGCCGTTGGCGACTGGAAATACGACACCCTAGACCGCCCATTGCGCCCTGAGCAGGCGATTTTGGGATTGCGCAAAAACATGGGCCTGTTTGCTAACTTCCGCCCCGCTATTTGCTACAAAGAACTGGTCGATGCGTCCAGCTTGAAGCCAGAACTGGTCGCAGGCTTGGACATTTTGATCATCCGCGAGCTGACGGGCGACATCTACTTCGGCCAGCCCCGTGGTCGCCGCGTTTCCCCTGATGGGCACTTCCCAGGCAGCGAAGAAGCCTTCGACACCATGCGTTACAGCCGTCCAGAGATTGAGCGCATCGCCCACGTCGCCTTCCAAGCCGCTATGAAGCGTGACAAACGGGTGACCAGCGTGGACAAAGCCAACGTTTTAGAGACTTTCCAGCTCTGGAAAGACGTTGTTACCGAGATTGGCAAGCAATACCCTGAAGTAGCTTTGGACCACATGTACGTGGACAACGCCGCTATGCAACTGGTCAAAGCACCCAAGAAGTTCGACGTGGTCGTGACCGGCAATATGTTTGGCGACATTTTGTCTGATGCCGCCGCCATGCTGACCGGCTCCATCGGCATGCTGCCGTCCGCCAGCCTGAACGACAAAAAACAAGGCCTGTACGAACCTAGCCACGGCAGCGCCCCAGATATCGCCGGCAAAGGCATCGCCAACCCGTTAGCCACGATTTTGAGCGCCGCGATGATGCTGCGCTTCAGCCTGAACCAAGCCGCAGCGGCAGACCGCATCGAAACCGCTGTGAAGTCCGTCTTGGCCCAAGGCCTGCGCACACCGGACATTTACAGCGCCGGGACGACCAAAGTCAGCACGGTGCAGATGGGGGATGCGGTTTTGAAGGCTTTGGGTTAATTTAAGTGGCTGTTTAAGAGCTATTTATGGCTGTAGCCGGCGTATTTATTGCCTAAATAGCTATTTAAATAGTAGCGTTTTTACTGCGTAAGCTGGCTTCATCCCCACTCACCCCCAACCCCTCTCGCCCCGCCGGGCGAAAGGGGAGCTTTCATTTGAGGGTTGGCTGCCGAGTTAGGCTTTCACCAGCGAAGATGAAGAAATTGGGGGCAGATCCCAATTCAGGACAATTCAGCATTCGGCGGACAACCACTTCACATCGAAATTGGGCTCTGACCCCGATTTCTCGTGTTTGTTAGCAAGAAATCTGCAAGTTCCCTCGGCTATAATTTAAAGTATGAACGCCCATGTGACCTCCACAACAACCATCCTAGCAGCTTGCGCTATGGATGTTTGCGCGTTCGTGACTTCCACCAAAACGACAACCATTAAAGGCTAATCCAGCCCGGTTCGTCGCGCCCACCCCGGAGCTAGACGAGCCGGGGGATTAGTCAAGACTGATTAATTTGAAAGGCGCATTGCAATGAAAAAAGTAGGTAATCTCGTAGGACTTGTAGGCTGGCGTGGCATGGTCGGCTCGGTGCTGATTGACCGCATGCAGGCTGAGGGAGACTTTGCTCTTATCGAGCCGGTGTTCTTCTCCACCTCCAACGCTGGCGGCAAAGCCCCAGCGTACGCCAAGAACGAAACCACGTTGAAAGACGCTTTTGACATTGAAGCGCTGAAAAAGTGCGACATCATTTTGACAGCGCAGGGCGGCGACTACACGGCTGAAGTGTTCCCAAAATTGCGCGCTGCGGGCTGGACAGGGCACTGGATTGACGCGGCATCGACCCTGCGCATGCAAGACGATGCGATCATCATTCTTGACCCCGTGAACTTGCCTGTCATCAAAAAATCACTCGCCAAAGGCGGCAACAACTGGGTGGGCGGCAATTGCACCGTCAGCTGTATGTTGATGGGCGTGGGGGCGCTGTACAAAGCGGGTTTGGTGGAGTGGATGACCACCATGACCTACCAAGCGGCCTCAGGCGGTGGTGCGCAGCATATGCGTGAGCTGTTGACCCAGTTTGGCACACTGAATGGCGAAGTCCGCTCGCTCTTGGACGACCCAAAATCGGCAATTCTGGAAATCGACCGCAAAGTGCTGGCGAAACAACAAAACCTGTCTGCAGTAGAAACTGCCAACTTTGGCGCACCGTTGGGTGGCAGCTTGATTCCGTGGATTGACTCAGATCTCGGTATCGGGAAGCAGCAGACCGACGCCAGCTGGGGCATGTCAAAAGAAGAGTGGAAAGGCGGCGTTGAAACCAACAAGATTTTGGGCCAAGGCGCAATGTTTGGCACGGCTGCCGTTCCTGTCGACGGTTTCTGCGTGCGCATCGGTGCGATGCGCTGCCACAGCCAGGCCCTGACGTTCAAGCTGAAAAAGGACGTACCATTGGCCGACTTGGAAGCCATGATAGCGGCGGACAATGAGTGGGTCAAGGTTGTACCCAACACCAAAGAAGCCACCCTGCGCGAGCTGACACCCGTGCAAGTGACCGGCACCATGAGTATCCCGGTGGGACGCGTGCGCAAGCTGGCGATGGGGCCAGAGTATGTGGGCGCGTTCACGATTGGTGACCAATTGCTCTGGGGGGCAGCGGAACCGTTGCGCCGCATGCTGCGTATTTTATTAGAGGACTAAAGTCACAGAATCGATGCGAGTAGCGACTAAGTGCCCTAAGACGCACTGAGAGGATGCCAGTTAGTTGCTTACTCACAACAGTCAATTGCTTAAAACTGTGAATGTCTTTATGTTTGCAAGTTAAAGTAGTACCGTACAAGTCACAATATAGAAATTGACTTAGCTTTTTGACGTAAGCCATTGATGTGTTATGAAATTTAATCTTATTTAATTTAAGATTCATACCCCTCTTTGCTGCGATGATGAGCTGTCGGTCCTTCACAGAATACGAAAAATAAGACGCAAATGCATACCAAATTGAACTCAATCACACAAACCAATATGACGGCATCGAACAAGCCTTGGCGTTTATCCGCACTGGCAGCAGCCATGGGCGCATTGTTGAGTGTGGCGCATTTTGACGCAAACGCACTCGCGCTGGGTCGCATCACGTCTTTGTCGTCGTTAGGTGAGCCTTTGGTTGCTGGTATTGATGTGCCGGATATCAATGACGAAGAACGTGCTAGTTTGAAAGCGACATTGGCGTCACCAGATGCTTTCAGAATTGCGGGCATGGAATACAACCCCGCGCTGGCATCTGCTCAAGTCACGCTCGTTCGCCGCGACAATGGCAGCAGCTACTTACTCGTACGTAGTGAAAAAGTTGTTACCGACCCGTTTGTTAACCTCGTTATCAATGCGAATTGGTCAACAGGTCGTATCGTTCGCAATTACACCCTCTTGCTTGATCCACCAGCGGCGAAGCAAAGTGAGGCAGCAGCAGTTGCCGCGCCTATCGCAGTTTTGCCAGCGCCTTCAGCGCAAGCTGTAGCGCCTGCGCCTGCTCAAGCAACACCACAATCAACACCGCCTGCAGCCAGTGCACCAGCCGCCGTGGTAGCGGCACCGGTCGCAGCAGCGCCAACACGTGCTCAAGCGCCAGCCACGCCAAGCCCTGCACCTTCAGCTGTTGCTATGCCCAAAGCGCCTGCTGCAACCAAACCTAGCATGGCCGCACAAAAAGCGCCTTCCAACTCGGGCGAGCAAGTCAAAGTTAGCAATGGCGATACAGCTGGCAAGATTGCGGCTAATAACTTATCAGGCAATGTGTCGCTTGAGCAAATGTTGGTTGCGATGCTGCGTGGCAACCCGCAAGCGTTTATCGGAAACAACATCAACCGCTTAAAAGCAGGTGCGATTTTAGATTTGCCAACAGAAGCCGAAGCTGCTGTTATTTCTGCCAGTGAAGCGAAACAAAGCCTTGTTGCTCAGAGCAAGGATTTCAACAATTTCAGACGCAAACTGGCTGAAAGCGCGCCCGCTTTAGCCTCGAAATCGACTGACCGCGTAGCTAGCGGCAAAATCGAAGCGAAAGTTGAAGACCAAAAAGCCGCAGCGGTGACCCCAGACAAGCTCACGCTATCTAAAGGCGGATTGACTGCCGGCGACAAGTCTGCCGCAGCAACAAAAGAGAATTTAGAAAAAATTGCTAAAGAGCGCCAATCCAAAGACGATGCGGCACGCAGCGCTGAGTTAGCAAAGAACATCAAAGACCTGAACAAGATTGCCAGTGCTACACCAGCTGCACCTGCTGCTGCATCGACAGCACCAAAAACTGCGACGCCTACGGCAACAGTTGCTGTGCCTGCAGCTCCAGCTGTCGCGGCTGTTGCAGCGTCTGCGCCTGAGAAAGCAACTACGCCGCCAGCTGCAACACCTGCTGCAGCAGCTGCTGTTGCTACCGCACCAGTCGTACCAACGACACCAGCCGCACCGGCAGTCGCACCCAAACCACCAGTTGTGGCTAAAGCGCCTGTTGTGGTTGCCCCTGTCGCTGAGCCGAGTGCTTTAGATTTTTTAATGGATGACCCTGTCGTCTTACCAGCCGCTGGTGGCTTATTGATTGCCCTTTTAGCAGGCGGCTTATATGCCAACAGCAAGCGTAAAAAACGCAACGCTGCAGAGCAAGCTGAGGATGAAGCATTGTCTGATGAGCACTTTGAAGAAAAATCTTTTTTCAATGAGACGACCAACGAACCCATCATGGACCGTGAAGAGCATGCTGTTGTAATCAGTGATGCAGCTCCTGCTTCTGCTGCTGAAAAGCTTGCACCCATCATAACCAATGAAATCACCAACGAAGCAAATGAAATTGCTGCGCCTGCTGTGAATGCGCACGCTGTTGTTGACCCATTGACCGAAGCCAATGTTTACTTGGATTATGGACGCGACGTTCAGGCTGAAGAAATCCTCAAAGATGGCCTCAAAACACAGCCAGAGAATGTTGCTATCTACGCAAAGTTAATGGGTATTTACGCCAAGCGCCGTGACGCCAAAAATTTTGAGCAAATGGCATTAAAAGCTAAATTATTAATGACTGAGTCCGACCCACAATGGCTTGCTTTAAGCAAAGAGGGTTTTGAACTTGAGCCTAGCAATCCGCTGTACCAAGCTGGTGCGCCGGATGCGGATGACCCCTTGGCCGCTATCAGCGGTACAGAATTTTCCACCCGCACCGTCGCACAAATCGATCCAGAATCTGCCAAGTCACCCGCCTCAGTTGACCTTGATTTAGACTTTAACTTTGCTTCTGCTTTCCCTGAATCAACCAAAAAAACAGAGCCACCAAAATCACCACTGGTTGATTTCCCTGATTTTTCGCTTGAACCCGTTAAAGCCGCTGTAGCGCCAATGGCTTCAGCAATCAATTCGCCGGTAGTGGCGACTGCTGCTATCACAGCCGCTGTTGTAGCAGCACCTCAAACAGCAAGAGCTTCTACCAACATGCCTAAACCGCTAGAGCTTGATCTTGGCCATTTGTCACTTGACCTCAACAACACGACAGCTAAGGTAAGCACGCTTGGACCTGCATCAGGGGAAGATAACAATGCACCGCTAGAAACTAAATTAGCTTTAGCACAAGAATTTCGCGCTATTGGCGATGCTACCGGTGCAAAAATGCTCGCCAGTGAAGTTTTAGCGTCAGCCACTGGCAGTTTAAAAGCCAGAGCTGAAACCTTTCTAGCAGAGATTGGATAATTCTGTTTTGGCAAATTTGTGACCAATCTTGTGAGGGTTGCGCTGGGGGTTAGCTACAACGGCGGCACATACGAAGGCTGGCAAAGCCAACTTTCCGGTCTAACAGTTCAAGACAAATTAGAGGCTGCTTTGGGCAAATTCACCCAAAGCAAAGTATCCACTTTGTGTGCAGGTCGCACCGATTCTGGTGTTCACGGCCTTATGCAGGTTGTGCACTTTGACACCGAGGCTGAGCGAGAACCCAGCTCTTGGGTACGCGGCACCAACGCCTACCTCCCCAAAGACATCGCTGTTCAATGGGCACAAATCGTTCCCCGAGAATTTCATTGCCGAGCAAGCGCGACTGCGCGGCGTTATGCATATGTCGTTCTGGAATCTGCAGTGCGCCCTAGTGTCGAAGCCGGACGGGTCGGTTGGGTTTACCGTGAATTGAATGCCGATGCTATGCAGCAAGCGGCTGGTTATCTGCTTGGCGAACACGATTTCAGCTCTTTTAGAGCCGCAGCTTGCCAAGCTTTGTCACCCGTCAAAACCATGCAGCGTATTGATATTTCCTGCCGTGGCGAACCCATGCAGCGTTATTGGCGTTTTGAATTCGAGGCCAACGCCTTTTTGCACCATATGATCCGTAACATCATGGGATGCTTGTTGATGGTAGGAGATGGCCGCCAGCCGCCAGAATGGATACTGGATGTACTAGCCAAACGCGATCGTGACGCGGCAGCGCCCACGTTTTCACCAGATGGTTTGTACTTTTTAGGTCCGGTTTATCCGTCACAATGGGGGATTCCGACCAAAACGGCCGCTTTCGATTGGCTTCCTTGAATGACAAATAGACTACCAGCCCAATATTCTGCCTATAGAACTCGCATCAAAATCTGCGGCTTGACCCGTGAACAAGACGTTGACGCGGCTGTCGCAGCAGGTGCTGACGCCATAGGTTTTGTGCTCTACAAAGCCAGCCCGCGCTACGTGTCACCCGAGCGCGCTGCTGAACTGTCTAGTCGTTTGCCGCCGTTTGTGACGCCTGTATTGCTATTCGTCAACGAAAATATTACAAATATAATAGCTGCTCAGGCAATAAATACGCCGGCTATAGCCCAATTTCATGGTGATGAAACGCCTGAAATGTGCAGCTCAGCAAAATGCCGCTTCATACGCGCAGCACGAATACCCCTAGGCCCAGATGCCGCCCAGTTTGACCTAGTAAAATACGTACAAGATTACTCACAAGCCCAGGCCATTTTGCTCGACGCGCATGTTGAGGGTTATGGCGGCGGCGGAAAAACATTCAATTGGTCACTGCTTCCAACAAACGTCAACGCTCACCTCGTCTTGAGTGGTGGGCTGAACGCTGCCAACGTGACCGATGGCATTTTGCAGGTCCGGCCGCGCTGTAAAACGCTGGCCGTAGACGTCAGCTCTGGCGTCGAAGCGACTGACGCGCAGGGAAACCCCCTCAAAGGCATCAAAGATGCCGACAAAATCCATCAGTTCATCCAAGCCGTACGCGCCGCAGATGAACGGTTTAATTCAAAAAATTAACTATTTTTTGAAAACGTTTAAAGAATTTTTAAGAAAATATCATAATGTTTGACTACCAACAACCTGACGCCAAAGGTCATTTCGGTATTTACGGCGGCAGTTTTGTCTCCGAAACGCTGACGCACGCCATCAACGAACTCAAAGACGCCTACGCCAAATACCAGTTCGACCCCGAATTTATGGCTGAATTCAAATCCGAACTCGCCCATTTTGTCGGTCGCCCTTCCCCCATTTACCATGCTGCCCGTATGAGCGGTGAGCAAAGCGGGGCACAGATCTTCTTGAAGCGTGAAGATTTGAACCACACCGGCGCACACAAAATCAACAACACCATTGGCCAAGCCATGCTCGCCAAACGCATGGGCAAGCCCCGTGTGATTGCTGAAACAGGCGCTGGTCAGCACGGCGTGGCCACCGCCACCATCTGCGCCCGCTACGGCTTGGAATGCGTGGTCTACATGGGAAGCGAAGACGTCAAACGCCAAAGCCCCAACGTTTACCGCATGAAACTGCTGGGCGCGACTGTCGTGCCGGTTGAAAGCGGCAGTCGGACTCTGAAAGACGCGTTGAACGAAGCCATGCGCGACTGGGTGGCCAATGTGGACAACACGTTTTACATCATCGGCACTGTGGCCGGCCCGCACCCCTACCCCATGATGGTGCGCGATTTCCAAAGCGTGATTGGTAACGAATGCTTGGTGCAAATGCCCGAAATGCTGGCCTCAGCCGGCTGTAAAACCGAGCAACCCGATGCCGTGATAGCCTGTGTGGGCGGCGGCAGCAATGCCATGGGTATTTTTTACCCCTATATCAAGCATGAAAACACCCGTTTGATCGGCGTTGAAGCGGCTGGTGAGGGCTTGGAAAGTGGTAAACACTCGGCTTCGCTGCAGCGCGGCAGTGCGGGTGTGTTGCACGGCAACCGTACCTATATTTTGCAAGATGACAATGGCCAGATCACCGAAACCCACAGCGTCAGCGCTGGCTTGGACTACCCAGGTGTAGGCCCTGAGCATGCGTTTTTGAAGGACATTGGTCGTGCAGAATACGTGGGCATCACCGACGAAGAAGCTTTGTCTGCGTTTCACTACCTGTGCCGTACTGAAGGGATTATTCCCGCGTTGGAATCTAGTCACGCTGTGGCTTACGCTATGAAACTAGCTAAAACCATGCGTACAGACCAGTCCATTTTGGTGAACCTGTCAGGCCGTGGCGACAAAGACATTGGCACCGTGGCTGATTTGAGCAAGGCAGACTTTTATTGCCGTCCAAGCTGCCAAGGCCAATCGGTCAAAGGCTCGAACATGACCGAGCAGATCGTGAAGGTGGTCAAATGAGTCGCAATATGAACCGCATTAAAACGACCTTTACCGCTTTAAAAGCACAAAACCGCGCTGCTCTGATTCCCTACGTCACCGCCGGCTTCCCGTTTGCTGACATCACCCCCGAGCTGATGCACGGCATGGTGGCTGCGGGTGCGGATGTGATTGAGCTGGGCGTGCCGTTTAGCGACCCTTCTGCGGACGGCCCTGTCATTCAAAAAGCGGGTGACAAAGCTTTAAGCTACGGTATTGGTCTGCCGCAAGTGCTGCAGATGGTGCGTGACTTCCGCCTAACTAACCAGTTAACCCCTATCGTGCTGATGGGCTATGCCAACCCGATTGAACGCTACGATCAGCGCAACGCTAAACCTAGCGTTACTAGCCCTTTCATTCGCGATGCTGCTGAAGCTGGCGTAGATGGCCTGCTGGTAGTCGACTACCCGCCTGAAGAATGCGAAGCTTTTGCAGCTGAGTTGAAAGCGAATGGCATGGATTTGATCTTCCTGCTCGCACCGACGTCCACCAACGAACGCATGGCGCAGGTTGCCCGTATCGCCAGTGGCTATGTTTACTACGTTTCACTCAAAGGCGTGACGGGTGCAGGAACGCTGGATACAGACGCAGTTGCCGCTATGTTACCCAAAATTCGACAGCATGTGACTGATATTCCAGTCGGCGTGGGTTTTGGCATTCGCGATGCGGCCACCGCGCAAACCATTGGCAAAATGGCCGATGCGGTAGTCATTGGTAGCAAAATCATCCAATTGATAGACAACCAATCCAGAGACAAAGTCGTAAGCGTTGCTAGCGAGTTTTTGAGCGGCATTCGTACTGCTTTAGAATCCAAATAATTCCGTAGATTGAGGACACAAGAATGAGTTGGCTAGAAAAACTATTACCGCCCAAAATCCTGAAATCCGACCCCGCAGACCGACGCAGCATTCCCGAAGGTTTGTGGATCAAATGCCCAAGTTGCGAAACCGTGCTGTACAAAGCCGATTTAGAGCAAAGCCAAAACGTCTGCCCTAGCTGCAGCCACCACCTGCGAATTGGTGCGCGGGCGCGGCTGAACCATTTTTTAGATGCAGAAGGCCGCTACGAAATTGGCCAAGAAGTGATGCCTGTCGATGCACTCAAGTTCAAAGACAGCCGCAAATACCCAGAGCGCTTGAAAGAGGCGTTAGAAAACACAAATGAGACCGATGCACTGGTCGTCATGGGTGGCTCGGTGCACAGCATCAACGTGGTGGTCGCTTGCTTTGAGTTCGACTTCATGGGCGGCAGCATGGGCAGCGTGGTGGGCGAGCGTTTTGTGCGCGGCGTGCACACCGCCATTGAGCAAAAAGTGCCGTTTATTTGCTTTACCGCCACCGGTGGCGCTCGCATGCAAGAAGGCTTGCTCAGCTTGATGCAAATGGCTAAAACCAATGCATCGCTAACTAAGCTGGCGAAAAAAGGCCTCCCCTACATCAGCGTGCTGACTGACCCGACCATGGGTGGCGTGAGTGCAGGCTTCGCCTTTGTCGGCGATGTGGTGATAGCCGAACCCAAAGCCCTGATCGGTTTTGCCGGCCCCCGCGTGATTGAATCCACCGTTCGCGTCACGCTGCCAGAAGGCTTCCAACGCGCGGAGTTTTTGCTGCAAAAAGGCGCAGTAGATTTCATCTCCGACCGCCGTGAGCTGCGTAAAACCATTGCCAATGTGCTGGCGATGCTGCAAAAGCAGGCGGCTGACGCGGTAGTTTAGGTAGTGTTTTAGCGCTTTCAGTCGCTTTTTTACTATCTTTTTAATAGCTTTCTAGGCAATAAATACGCCTGCTACAGCCATTTTTTATGTATTTTTTTGCGACATCTCCTTAAGCTCTCCCTTCACGCATTTCAAAGTCGAAGTCATTGACAAAAACTACAATGTAACTACAATTCAAGCATGACAGATTTTCATTTTGAATGGGATAAAACAAAAGGTGAATCTATGCGCGACGAATACGATTTTTCAAAATCCATTAAAAATCCATACGCTTCACAACTGAAGAAGCAAATCACCATTCGACTGGACGAAGAAAGCATCAACTACTTCAAATCCGTCTCAGAAGGCGTAGGCATCCCCTACCAAAGCCTGATCAACCTTTACCTGCGCGATTGTGCGGCGACGCACCGCACCTTGAACCTTGAATGGAAGTGATTTTTTACGGCACTTTATTCAAATTCCCCTTCACGCTGAAGGGGTGGCGCGAAGCGACGGGGTAGTTTCTAGGCCCTATCAAGCCTGCCAATCCATGCTAGCGTGGTAAACGGCTATAACGATGACAGTTTTGCTTACCTCATCAATTAAAAAAGGCGCAACATAAGGTAAGCCAACAAAGATGAAATCACGACCCTTTTGAGATGCTACCCACGGCTTTTTACTGGGTGAACAGCGCTGTGGCATGTGGTCTAGCGTTTCTAGCCCTTTATAAATGCGCTCTAGCACAGCAACCGCTGGGGCATAACCACTTTTATGTGCAATGTAGCCAACAATGGCATCAATATTGTCTTGCGCCTCATCGGTGAGGCGAACCGCATAAACCATCAGCTATGCTAAGGCTTGCACTTTGGACATGCGGGCAATCGTTTTCGATACGCGAGCGTGCATTTCACCCAGTGTGTGTTTCTTGCTTGCTGGGTCTACCGCTTGCGCCAAGCCACGGGCAAGACTAGCCTCAACCTCGCGCTCATAGGCATCTCGCTCAGTAGCGCGCATCTGGGCTGCTAGGTCAGCGATGGCAACCGTGGGAAATGTAAGATTTTGGGTACTCATTCTGTTAAATATAGCGAACCACTCAACTTTGTCAAGCAAATTCCCCTTTACTAAATTCCCCTTCACGCTGAAGGGGTGACGCGTAGCGACGGGGTAGTTTGTACGCTACGAGTGACTACCCCGCCCGTTGGGCACCCCTTCAAAATGAAGGGGAATTTAAGCCCTTGGCACAACGCACACCCACGCACACGACTAGCGCACCAAACGGACAAGTAGGTAGCCGTAGTAGCCGAGGTAGTAGTCACGGTAGTCGAAGGAGGCAAAGCCAAGGCCGAAGTAGACGAGCCAAGCGCCGTAAGCGTAGCCCGCGTAGGGCGAGGATGTCCAGTAGGCACTGTGCTGCGGCGTGTTAGGAAACCATGTGCCATCAATATAAGCACTTCCTGCGTTTGCGGGGGTTTTGACAATACCTAGCAGCTCGTCTTTAGTCGGTAATCGCCATGCGCCTGAGCCGCAGAGGTTGGTGGCGTTGACGGCATTTTTGAAACCTATAGAGTTGGTGCTGGCATCTACTTCTGCTTGTGTGGGGGCAACAAATATATCTACATTATTCACTGTTGCGCTGTATTTTTGCAGCGCTGTGGTGCTTTCGTAGTTGGTTTTCTGTTGGTCATTAGCCCTTAACCCCGTGCCGGCCGGCGTCTGCCCTTGCCAAATCAATCCCGTCGCATTGTCACGCACACACTCCGTTTTATCGTAATACTCAGCCACATTGGCTGCACTGCAACCTTTGAACACCAAGCTGTAGCCCGTGCTACCTATTGCGGCTGCGGTGCAGGCGGGGGTGGATGTGGGGGTAGGTGTCGGCGCAGGAGTTGGCGTTCCAGCTAGGCAAGCTGCACCTTTGACGGTGACGGTGTAGGTGGCTTTGGTGCCATCTGGCGCGGTGAAGGTGAAAACGACGGGGTTGGTGTAATCGCGTGGGGTTCTGGGGTCTGGGCTGATGCTTGCGCCGTTGGCGTTGATGCCAACCACCATGTTTTCAATATTGGTGGCGCAGTTGCCAAGGCCGCTGAGGTCAATCGTGACGTTTTGACCGTTGACTGTAGCTTTAACGCCGTAAGCCGTGAAGTCTGCCGCGACTGCTGTTGGGTCTGAGCTGCCGCTGCTGCCACAGGAAACTAGTAAGGTGATGGCGGCTGTGCTGATGAAAACGGCAAGACTAGTGCGTGCTTTGAACAACATGGAGTTTCCTTATTTTTATGAATTATGGCTGATTTTTTACATTCGTTCAGGTAAATTCATTTTTATTCTACTGTTTGCAATTTTGTAGAAAATTACCATTTACTATGATTTTTATAGCCACTTAGGCAATAAATACAACGGCTACAGCCATTTTCACCTCTAAAATAGCGCTATTTAACGTCCAAACACTGTAATAAGCCTTGCAAAGCCCGCTGCACAGTCAACGCCCGCACCGTTGCGCGGTCGCCGTCAAAATGGCACAGCTCTGCAGTCGTCTCACCTTGAACCGACCACGCCAGCCACACTGTGCCAACGGGTTTTTCCAAGCTGCCACCACCTGGCCCTGCAACCCCAGTGACTGCCACGCTGACTTGCGCTGCTGAGTGCTGCAAAGCGCCTTGCGCCATGGCGCGGGCGACGGGTTCGCTAACCGCGCCGTGCTGCTCAATCAAAGCTGCATCCACACCCAGCATGTCGGTTTTGGCAGCGTTTGAGTAGGTGACGAAGCCTCGGTCAAACCACTGGCTTGAGCCTGCCAAGTCAGTGCACGCGGCTGCGATCATGCCGCCGGTGCAGCTTTCGGCGGTGGCGAGGTAAAACTGCTTTTTTAGCATCAAATCGGCCAATAGCCGGCATAATAATTGCCTAGAATGCTCTAAATTTAATAGCAAATTTGCAGCGTCTGCCATACACTTTTTATCAAGTAAATTTAGACTAAATTAGATGAAACGCCACAGCGCGATGACCAATACCGTGCAAAACGCTGCCACCAAATCATCAAACATGATGCCAAAGCCCCCCCGTGCGCCATAGCCTTTGAAGCTTTTGTCCGCCCAAGCCACGGGGCCAGGTTTGGCTGCATCAAAGTAGCGAAACATCGCAAAAGCGACCAATTGCCCCCAAAACCCGGTAGGTGAAACCAGCCAAAGCACCAACCAGAAAGCGACAATTTCATCCCAAACGATGCAGCCTGGGTCTGCAATTTCCATGTGTTTTGCTGTTACCGTGCAGGCCCACCAGCCTATCAAGAATGATGCGCCTATCAACAAAGCCCATAAACCGTCGGTCATATGGGATTGCAATAGTAAAAATGTCAGCCAAGCCCAGGCTGTTCCCACAGTGCCAGGGGCGAGACGGCTCAAACCTGCACCAAAACCGAGCGCCATCCATCGCGCCGGGTGCGCCCACATGAATTTGGCGTTCGGCAGCGAGACTAGATTTTCAGTGCTCATAACGAATTCTCATAGCGTATCAGTTTGATCAAGCTGGCGTCGTCTTGCTCAGCCAAACCGTGCGCCAAGGCACGGGCGAAGGTCTCGGTCGTCAATTGACCTAAAGGCGTTTTAAAACCCAGCTGCTGAGCTGCTGCAACCGCCAACTTGGTGTCTTTCGCGAGCAGTGTCGTGTGGGCACGTGGCTCAAAATCGTCTGCAATAGCGCGACGCAAGCGGTCATTGCCGATCCAACTTTGGCCACTGGATTGCTGAATCACATTCAAAGTTGTCGTTACATCCAAACCCATGCGCTCACTCAACGCCATGACCTCAGCTGCGCCAGCCAAGTTGATGCCTGCCAGCAAGTTGTTGACCAGCTTGGTTCTAGCGCCATCGCCCGGTTGTTGGCTGATACGGAAAACTTGGTTGGACAGCGTTTGTAACAAGTTTTGATGCTTTTCAAATACCGCATCTTCACACGCCAACATCAAACTCATGGTGCCATCCCGCGCACGTGCTGGGCCGCCAGACATAGGTGCATCGATGGTTTGAATGCCTAGAGCAGCAAGTTTGTGAGCGCACACTTCCACGTTTTCTGGCGAAATTGTGGGGCACAGCATCACTGTCTGCTCAGACTTCATATGCTGAGCTGCGCCATTCTGGCCGAACAGCACGTCTTGAGTCTGCGCGCCATCCACGACGCAAACGATCAGTAGAGAGACTTTAGATGCCATCTTAGCCGGATGAGCATCAACCACAGCGCCCAGTTGCTCCAAAAATTGGCTTTGGGCGGCATCAATATCGCACACATGCACTGGCCAACCGTGCGCTAGCAAATTTGCCGCCATCGCGCCGCCCATGTTGCCAACACCGATGATGCCGACTGGGTAGGTCAAAACTCGGGTTTCAGACTTCAAGATTGCACCAATCTCTTAGATTTGCTCACCGACATCAAAATACCGATACCCATACCGAGTGTCACCATCGCGGTGCCGCCATAGCTAATGAAAGGTAGCGGTACACCCACTACTGGCAAAATTCCACTAACCATGCCCATGTTGACAAAGGCATAGGTGAAGAAAATCATGGTCACACTGCCTGCCAGCAGGCGAGTGAACAATGACGGTGCTTCGACAGCAATCATCAACCCACGGAAAATCAAGAAAATAAAGCCTGTGATCAGAAGTAAATTGCCGAAAAGGCCAAACTCTTCTGAAAAAGCAGCAAAAATAAAGTCCGTCGTTCGCTCAGGAATAAACTCTAAATGCGTTTGCGTTCCCTGCATGAAACCTTTGCCAAAAATGCCGCCAGAGCCAATCGCAATCATCCCTTGAATGATGTGAAATCCTTTACCCAAGGGATCTAAAGTAGGGTCAAGCAGGGTACAGACGCGTTGGCGCTGGTATTCGTGCAACACACGCCAGTCCACGCCATCAGCACACAAGTCTGTTTCAAAAAAAACCAGTAAAACCAAACCGAAGCAGCCAATCAACACCGGTGGTGCAATCAGCTTCCAGCTCAAGCCTGCGAAAAATATCACTGACAAGCCCGCAGACATAACCAACAGCGCTGTACCCAAATCTGGCTGCTTCATGATCAAACCCACTGGTACGGCCAACAGCAAGCCTGCCACCAAAAAGTCTAAAGGCCTTAGCAAGCCTTCACGTTTTTGGAACCACCAAGCCAGCATCAAGGGCATGGCGATTTTCAAAATTTCACTGGGCTGAATAACAACACCAATATTCAACCAGCGACGTGCGCCTTTTTTGGTCAGGCCAAAAATCGCTACAGCAATCAAAAGCGCCACCCCAAAGGCATAGAGCGGAACCGCCAGCTCCATCAACCGCTGCGGGGGAATTTGTGCGACAACAAACATCACCGTTGCTGCAATCATCATATTTCGGGCATGATCTACAAACCGTGTGCCGTGGTCGTAACCCGATGAGTACATGGCAATCAAGCCGGCGCAGGCCAACAAACCTACGGCCAGCGCCAGCCAGCCGTCAAAGCCCTTAAAAATGGGCGATATTTGCTGCCAAAGCGAGAATTTATTTAAGCCAGTTGCCATGCGCTAATTATCAACGGCTTTTTGCATGGGACAATGGCGTTTATGTATGCATTATTCGAAGAATCCGGGAAATTTTTAGCTGGCCGTGTCATGTCTACGACTGATGCATCGGCCCAAATTGAGCTTGACAGTGGTAAACGCGTCAAAGTTAAGATGGCACATGTGATGGTTCAATTTGAAAAACCAGCACCTGCAGAGCTGATAGCAGCCGCACAAAGCATTCAATCCACCATTGACCCCGCATTGGCCTGGGAGTTTTCCCCCGACGAGGAATTTGGCTTCGCCGACTTAGCACGTGATTATTTCAATGACAAAGCCACCATTGAGCAACAAGTTGCAGCTTTGTTTTGTCTGTTTGAAACGCCACATTATTTCCGCCGTGCAGGTAAGGGTAGATTCAAAAAAGCACCTAACGATATTGTGCAACTTGCATTAGCTGCGATTGAGAAAAAGAAACAACAATTAATTCAAATATCTGAATGGGCAGTATCTTTAGGTAATGGTGTTTGTCCAGACCCTATTCTTGACCAGTTATATAAAATATTATTCAAACCAGATAAAAACACCTCAGAGTACAAAGCTGTGGTCGAGGCGGCACGTAACACTAAATTACCGCCACTTGATTTATTACAACAATCTGGTGCAATAACATCACCTTATCAATTTCATTGGCAACGCTTTTTATTCGATAACTTCCCCAAAGGAATTGCATTTCCAGCTTTAAATGCACCTTTGTTATTAGATGAATTGCCGCTAGCGTCTGTAGCAGCTTTTTCTATTGATGATTCAGCCACCACAGAAATAGACGATGCTTTATCTGTACAAGGCTTGGGCTCTAGAAATGTCATTGTGGGTAT
Organism: Polaromonas sp.; assembly: GCA_013298945.1. Classification (GTDB taxonomy): domain Bacteria; phylum Pseudomonadota; class Gammaproteobacteria; order Burkholderiales; family Burkholderiaceae_C; genus Aalborgiella. The sequence continues at coordinate 89,981 of JAAFJR010000005.1, read as the reverse complement.
TCACATTGCAGCGCCTGCGCTTGCCATATTACCCAACAGTGATATTGACAAGGTAGCCAGAAATCGACTCTCTACGGTTTATATGCCAGGAAATAAGATAACCATGTTGCCAGATGTCGTGGTTCAAAACTATACCTTGGCTGAGGGTAAAAATTGCCCCGCAATATCCTTGTATGTGACGTTTGATGAATCGACATTGGATATTATTTCAACTGAATCTAAAATTGAATCTGTACCCATTATCGCCAATTTACGACACGACACCCTAGAAGATGAGATAACCGAAGCGTGGTTGGAAAGTCTAGATAAGAGGATGATAAATGGCCTGCAGCCGGCGTATTTATTACCTGAATCGCTATCATTTTTATATAAATTAGCAATAAATTTAAAACAAAAACGTGAAATCGTACGCGGTAAACCAGAGACTTTTAATCGTCCAGATTACAACTTTAGGTTAATTGACAAAGATAATGCAGGCCCGCATGGTGAAGAAACCGTTGAGATCACCATGAGAAAGCGCGGCTCACCTCTTGATTTAATTGTGGCTGAAGCCATGATATTAGCCAACGCCACTTGGGGGCAAATGTTGGCAGAGTTTGGCGTACCAGGCATTTACCGCAGCCAAGCCAGCTTGGCACCTGGTGTGAAAGTTCGTATGGGTACCAAAGCCTTGCCGCATGCGGGTATTGGTGTGCCTAGTTATGCTTGGAGTACATCGCCGTTGCGTCGTTATACAGACATGGTGAATCAATGGCAAATCATCAGTTGCATCAAGAACGGCAAGACTGCGCCGCTGGTTGCACCATTCAAACCTAAAGATGCAGATTTGTTTTCTATTATTTCGAATTTTGATAATACTTATAGTGCCTACAATCAATATCAAAATGGCATGGAGCGATACTGGACATTGAAGTATTTGCAACAAAATAATATCACCGAATTAAATGCAAGCTTATTCAAAGAAAATATGGTGCGTGCAGATGATTTGCCATTAGTATTACCTGTGATGGGTGCCCAGCAACTAGAGCGTGGTACCAAAGTTAGCATTAAATTGGGTGATATTAACTTGATGACTTTGGATGTATCGGGAACGATCATTGATATACGCGTCGCTGCACATGATGGTGATATGGCTATTTCTGATGTTAGCGAAGACGAATCCGACGAATCTGATGTAACAGGCGCATTGAGCATAGCTGTGGATATGGATGAAGCCGAAATTAAGCCTGAGCTTACTGCAGTTGCGACAGAATAGCTGACATGACGACCAAGCCATCTATTAAACAAAGACTCAAAGGGTTCAGTGCCATGCAAATGGCATTGGCAGTATCGTTTGTCGTGCATGCGATTCCTTTGACCATACGCTTCGTTGATCCTGAAAGCTTTAACCGTGTTTTTCAAGATACCCCCTTAGAGGTGATCTTGGTCAACGCCACCACCAATGAGAAACCTGAGAAAGCGCAAGCCATAGCGCAAAGCTCAATGGCGGGCGGTGGCGAATCTGAAGCTGGCAGAGCGACTACTTTTTTACCCGCTTCTGAATTAACGTCTATCGGCGATGCAGACACGGATACACGGCAGAAACTGGACAATATGCAAGACCAGCAAAGCCAATTGCTGCTTCAGCTCAAAAAACAATTGGCTTTGATGCCTGTGCCGGATGTGAACAGTGCCCCAAGCACACCTGAAGCCAAGGCGCAGGAAGAAAAGCGACGCCAACTCAGCAAACTTTTAGGCGAGATAGAAAAGCGCATCACCCAAGAAAATGCGCGGCCTAAAAAGCGCTACATCAGCCCTGCAACGCGTGAAGAAGTTTACGCTATCTACTATGACCAGCTTCGACAAAAAATTGAAGCTAGAGGAACAACTAATTTTCCTGAAGCTGCAGGTAAAAAGCTTTATGGCAATTTAACCATGATTTTGACTGTTAACCATGACGGGCAAGTTTTGGCAACAGAGGTGATTGAAAGCTCTGGTAGCTTGACACTAGACCGGCGGGCCCAAGCTATTGCGAGCAGTGCAGGCCCGTTTGGTACTTTTAGCCCAGCCATGCGTAAGAAAGCAGATCAAATTGTGCTGGTTTCACGTTTTAAATTTACGCGAGATGAAGTGCTAGAAACCAAGTTGACCAATCGCTAAGCAATCATTGAATCAACGGAACACATGAAGAAGCTTTTTCGTATCCTATACCTTCTTACCGTGTCGTTCATTGCATTGCAACTTTTCTTTTTAGCGAAGGTTGTTTTGATGAATGTTATCGCACCGCAATCGACGAGTTTTCAACGCTCTGAAGCTTGGCGTATTGTGATGAAACATGGTGAACTTCCGTGGCGGCAAGAATGGGTCAAAGACGCAGATATGTCCGCCGGCATCAAGCAAGCGGTTATTGCTTCTGAAGACGGTGATTTTGTAAACCACAACGGTATCGAATGGGAGGCAATTGAATCTGCTTGGACTAAAAATGCAAGAGCACAAGAGAGAGCAGAAAAAAGACTAGCCAGAGAAAAGGCGAAAAGCAAAGGGCCGAATACGGCTACTGCTGTACGCCCACCCAAAATTATTGGCGGCTCAACCATCACACAGCAACTTGCGAAGAATTTATTTCTGTCAGGTGAACGAAATTTAGTGCGCAAGGGTCAAGAGTTTGTCATCACGCAATTTCTTGAATTAACCCTCAGTAAGCGTCAAATTCTTACAATATATCTCAACAATGTTGAATGGGGCGAGGGTGTATTTGGTGTAGAAGCTGCATCACAACATTATTTCAGAAAACCCGCTAAGCAACTATCCAGCTACGAGTCTGCTCGCTTGGCTGTGATGCTGCCAAGACCTAAATTCTTCGAAAAATTATCTGGATCCTCATATCTATCAGGTCGCGCATCGTCTATCGTCGCACGCATGCCCGATGCTGAGTTGCCTGACTAGACTTAGAGTAACAACATGCGCATCCTAGGCATCGATCCTGGCTTACGAACAACCGGCTTTGGTGTGATTGACAAAGAAGGTGCGCAGCTTACCTACATTGCCAGCGGCACCATTAGCACAGTGCAGCTTGACACTGGCAATTTACCAGCGAGATTGAAAGTTTTATTTGAAGGTATTAAAGAAGTTGTGCAACGCTACGAGCCTGATGAATCATCGGTGGAAATTGTTTTCGTGAATGTTAATCCACAAGCAACGCTGTTGTTAGGTCAAGCGCGTGGCGCTTGTATCTCTGCTTTGGTATCGCTTGATTTGCCTGTTTTTGAATACACTGCGCTGCAAATGAAACAAGCCATCGTCGGCTATGGGAAAGCCGAAAAAACCCAAGTCCAAGAAATGGTGAAACGTCTTTTAAATTTACCAACACTACCTGGCAAAGATGCCGCTGATGCACTAGGCTTGGCAATTTCTCATGCCAATTCAAGCCACCTGCTGAGCAGTTTAGCGAAAACTGACAGTTCGCTAAGGAAGACATCTGCCATGTTTAAAGCAGGTAGAACGTACTAAAACGACAGTTGTTAAAGTCGCTCAAAAATCAAAATAGCGAAAAATATAAATGCAACAACCAAAGTTGCTTTGATGGCCGTTAGTCCATAATTTTTGAATTTTGACTGACCAGTTATGGCGAATGCAAAGAACAGGCAAGCACAAATGATGAGTGAGACGAGTACGATCCAACGAAACAAATACATAGTTTTCCCTGTTTATCAGTGAATAATTATCATGCTGCCATTCGCTGCGAATAGCCTTTAGGTGCCGAAGCCGCATCTGGAAATGAAACCATCTCATATGCGCCCTCTTGCGACAACAACTTACGAAGTAATTTGTTATTCAACGCATGTCCAGAGCGAAAGGCTTTGTACGAAGTCAGCAGCGGATGCCCGACAAGATGCAAATCGCCCATCGCGTCTAAGATTTTGTGTTTCACAAATTCATCGCCATAGCGAAGACCTTCCGCGTTGATGACTTTGTAATCATCAATAACTATTGCATTGTCCAAGCCACCGCCAAGAGCTAAGCCATTAGCTCGCATCATTTCCACATCTTTAGTGAAGCAAAATGTTCGCGCTCTTGAGATATCTCTTGCATATGAATTTTGAATAAGATCAAATTCATATTCTTGTCCCGTAGCATTGACGGCAACATGAGCGAAGTCAATATGAAAGTTTAATTTATAACCATTGTAGGGTTCAAACTTTGCCCACTTTAAATTATTGCCATCCCCTTCACTGACAATGACTGGTTGCAAAACACGAATAAATTTTTTGAGCGTTTTTTGTTTTTCGATGCCCGCGCTTTGAAGTAAAAAAACAAATGAACTTGAGGAACCATCCAAAATAGGCACTTCCTCACCATTGATATCAACGAGTAAGTTGTCAATACCTAAGCCAGCGCAGGCTGACATCAAATGCTCAACTGTCTGAACTTTCACGCCCACTGAAGAAATAGTAGATGCCAAACGCGTATCAGTTACCGCCATAGCCGATGTCTGAATGCTGACTGGTTCTAGCAAATCAATACGTCTAAAAACGATTCCGGTGTCTGGCTTAGCAGGGCGTAAAGTCACATCGACCCTCTGTCCGCTGTGCAAACCCACACCAACTGCACTGATCACAGATTTAATCGTTTGTTGTACTAACATCTTTAAAATCAAATAGCCTGTCATGGTTGAAATGACAGGCTATATGCTCAATAAATAGACTTAACCAATTTTTCTTAAATAACCAAAGTGTTTTCGGGTATTTATTAATCAGCCTGTTTTCGCAAAAATGCAGGAATGTCGATGTCACCCATGCCACCAGACGACAATGCATCAACTTTAGCAGAAGCACTAGTGCGATCAGGATGACGCCCTAAGTTGCGTACATATGCGGGCACATCGTAGTTCGTTGCACCAGCCAATGTGCTTGTAACGTTCATACTACCAGCATCTACTTCAAGTGTCGGTGCGTAAGCCATGTTATCCGTACCATTACGTAGAACTTGCAGTGGTGGGGAAACCCGTTGTGCTTTAGCTTTGCTCAAACCTGTAGCTACGACTGTTACGCGAATTTCATCACCCAAATCTTCGTCATAGGCAGTTCCGTAAATAACGTGCGCATCTTGAGAAGCGTAAGCGCGAATTGTGTTCATTGCCAATTTAGATTCACTCAATTTAAGTGAGCTCTTTGCCGCAGTAATGAGCACTAAAACACCTTTAGCACCAGAAAGATCAATACCCTCTAAAAGTGGGCATGCAACAGCTTGTTCTGCGGCAATCCGTGCACGGTCTGGGCCACTTGCTAGTGCGGAGCCCATCATGGCTTTGCCGTTTTCAGCCATCACGGTGCGGACGTCTTCAAAATCAGGATTCACATGACCACGCACATTGATAATTTCAGCAATACCGCCAACCGCATTTTTCAACACATCGTTAGCGTAGGCAAATGCTTCCTCCTGGGTAACATCCTCGCCTAATACGTCGATCAGTTTTTCGTTTAAAACGACGATCAACGAATCAACGTTTGCCTCCAGCTCAGCGAGACCCGTGTCAGCATTACTCATACGCTTACCGCCTTCCCAATCGAACGGTTTTGTAACTACACCAACTGTGAGGATTCCCATCTCTTTGGCGATTCGGGCAATGACTGGTGCCGCACCAGTACCTGTTCCACCACCCATCCCAGCAGTAATAAAAAGCATATGAGCGCCTTCTATTGATGCGCGAATATCTTCTTCTGCCATTTCTGCTGCTTCACGACCTTTTTCTGGTTTGCTTCCAGCGCCTAAGCCAGTCGTGCCCAACTGAATAGTTTTTGGCGCGCCGCTCGTGCTGAGTGCTTGTGCATCGGTATTGGCACTGATAAATTCAACGCCTTGCACATTGCGTGAAATCATGTGCTCAACAGCGTTTCCGCCGCCGCCGCCAACACCAATCACCTTGATTTTGGTGCCCATATTGAACTCTTCAATTTCAATCATTTCGATAGCCATTTTGTTACTCCTTAAACGAATCGCAGTTGCCAAAAATATATATGTTTTAAATCTTTTATTTGTCCAGTACAGAACGCCATCGTTGGTGAGGACTTCCACGTGCTAACCACATCATTTTTATCATATTAAAAATTCCCAATTAGCCAGTCTTTTGCTCTGCTAAATGTGTTTTTAATTGAGCCATTATTATGACCAACTTTTAGACCACGCATGCGAGCTAAACTGGCTTCTTCAAGCAATCCCATTGCCGTTGAAGCTCTAGCCTGTGCAACCATGTCTGACAGATTTCCAGAATATTTAGGAATACCACGCCGCACAGGTTTTAAGAAAATATCTTCTCCCAACTCGAGCATACCCGGCATTACAGAAGCACCACCCGTTAAAACAATACCAGAAGACAACACTTCCTCATAACCAGTTTCACGGATTGCCTGTTGAACTAAAGAAAATATTTCTTCAACTCTCGGCTCAATAACGCCTGCCAGAGCCTGCTTACTCAAACGGCGTGGACCGCGATCACCTAAGCCTGGCACTTCTACTTCTGACTCTGGGTCAGTCAAAAGCTGCTTAGCACAACCACTTTCAACCTTAATATCTTCTGCATCTTTAGTAGGTGTACGAAGCGCCATAGCGATGTCGCTTGTAATTAAATCACCTGCAATTGGAATGACTGCTGTATGGCGAATTGCACCACCTGTAAATACGGCAACGTCTGTCGTCCCTGCGCCAATATCTACGAGTACGACGCCCAACTCACGCTCGTCGTTAGTCAGAACTGCAAGATTTGAAGCCATAGGATTCAGCATCAAGTGCTCAACCTCAAGGCCACAACGATGTACACACTTGATAATATTTTCTGCAGCGCTTTGGGCACCAGTGACTATATGAACTTTTGCTTCCAATCGGATGCCACTCATGCCAATCGGATCTTTTACATCCTGACCATCAATCACAAATTCTTGGGATTCAACTAATAACAATCGTTGATCATTAGAAATATTAATAGCTGTTGCCGTGTCCAGTACGCGCTTGACATCTGAGCGACTAACTTCTTTGTCTTTGATAGCGACCATGCCACTAGAATTGATGCCACGGATGTGACTACCAGTTATACCCGTATAAACTCTGCCAATTTTGCAATCCGCCATCAATTCCGCTTCTCTTAGAGCTTGTTGAATACTTTGAACTGTGGCATCAATATTAACCACCACACCACGCTTCAAACCATTACTAGGTGAAACGCCAAAGCCAGCAATTTTTAGCAATCCACCCGGCAAAACCTCGGCAACAACAACCATGATTTTGGAAGTGCCAATATCCAAGCCAACAACTAAATCTTTGTATTCTTTTGCCATGTTTTTACTTTTTTAATGATGTAGATGCAATCGTTAAATCTAAGGTACTAACGCCATGCAAACGCAAAGCGTACCCATCCGAATGGCGTAAATCCACATATTGAAGATCAATCGTTTTTTTATTTAATTGTGTTAGCATTTTTTCGGCACTCATTGAAAACTTAGCAACGCGATCTACCACTTCAAACGTGCTACCACGCCCCAACTCAATATGTGCACCACTATCTAAAGTGGCGATCCAGCTCCCGCGCGCGTTTAACTCTAAATTTTTCACCCCATTTTTCAAAGGACTAAATGCTTTTACAACAGTTTTGTACATCTCTAACATCAACTTGCCTTGACCCTCTGGTCCCGTCAATTGAGGTAATGCGTCATAAACATCTTCTTCAGTATTTGCTTCAAATATTAATCCGTCCTCATCCACTAACCTCATCTCATCACGCGCCCCCCAAATAGCCTTTGGCTTGTATTCACTTAGCCTTACCTCTACCAAGTTCGGGTAAACGCGTTTCACAACTGCATGATTTATCCACGGCGCAGATTCAAATATCTTTTTTGTCTTTATTAAATTTATATTGTAAAAATTACCACTGACGCCTTCAATAATAAAATTTTTTATTGAATAAGCATCACTGTGATCAGTATTTCCTGTAATTATTATTGCATCTAGATTTTTAATATTATTTTTAATGGCATACTGAAATCCGTTTAAAATCATCAACAAAATAAATAATCCAAACAAGATCATTGTCAAATTATTAATAAATTTAATGTCAGCTGGCATTTCGAGTGAACTGCTTGTAATTTTCATTTTTATGCAGTTATTTTTGTATTGTAAATATTTCTATAATCTAATGTTGCAGTTTCAAGTACTTTTAAGCATAAATTTTCAAAACTAAGCCCATGATGTGATGCTGACATGGGAGACAAAGAATGTCCCGTCATACCAGGCGCTGTATTTATTTCTAAAAGGTAAGGCTTTCTTGTTAAGCTATCAATCATGACATCCAACCGAGCCCATCCGCGGCCGCCTATTGCATTAAATGCCTTTACAACCAATGCTTGAATTTCACTTTCCTCATCGTTTGGCAATGCACATGGAATAATATACTTAGTATCATTTGTAAAATATTTATTTTGATAATCATATTTACCACTTGGAGCTTCTATTTTTATAATTGGCAAAGCCTGTATACTTCCAGCAAGATTCAAAACAGTACAAGTTACCTCATCTCCACTAATAAATTGTTCGCAAATAATTTTAGAGTCTTGCATTTCAGCTAACTTGAATGCAGCTTCGCATTGTTGAAGTGCAGTTACTTTCGTAATACCTATGGATGATCCCTCTAATGCAGGCTTAACAATCATAGGTGCATTTAATGTTTTAAATGCCTTTAATGTTTCTGCAACATTAGTCACCTCTACCCAAGAAGGTGTTGGCAGACTCTGAGATTGCCAAATATTTTTAGTCATTATTTTGTTCATTGCAATACTAGATGCCATGACGCCAGATCCTGTATAAGGGATTCCTAATATCTCCAAGACACCTTGAATAGTGCCATCTTCTCCATACCGACCATGTAATGCAATAAAACAGCGATCAAAATTTTCGGATTTCAGTAGCAATAATTCTTTTTCAGCGGGATCGAATCCATATGCATCAACTCCCTGTGACTGCAAAGCTTTCAAAACGGCATTGCCTGACATTAAGGAGATATCTCTTTCTGCAGAACGACCTCCCATAAGTACAGCAACTTTTCCGTACTTTTTTATCATTTCTACTTGATTGCTCATATGCATATACTTAAATTTACTTATTATTGGAATTTATTTTCAACTACTAACGTGACAATTGTTTTAGGAGTTCCACTGATAGAACCAGCCCCCATACACAAAACAACATCTCCATCTTTTGCGATATTTAGTATTTCCGGAGCCATATTTTGAATGTCATCTACAAATATAGGTTCTACTTTGCAAGTAAGTCGAATGGCTCTGCAAAGTGAACGGCTATCTGCACCTACTATTTTTGCCTCGCCAGCAGCATATACCTCTGAAAGCAATATCACATCTACAGAGGACATCACTTTAATAAAGTCCTCAAAACAATCGCGTGTTCTGCTATATCTATGTGGCTGAAAAGCCAACACCAAACGTCTACCAGGATATGCGCCTCGGGCAGCTTCAATGGTTGCTTTCATTTCAACTGGATGGTGACCATAGTCATCTATGAGTGTATAACTCCCCCCATTCTTAGCTGCAATTTCACCATATTTTTGGAACCTGCGATCAACACCTTTAAATTGTGAAAGTGCCTTTTTAATGGCCTCAGGTTTGATTTCCAACTCCAGCGCTACTGCAATAGCAGCAAGCGCATTTTTGACATTGTGCAAGCCAGGTAAATTTAATTCAATCGCTAACGTACTTGATTGATCAGTATCTTTTATTTGCACATTAAAAGTCATCGCTCCATGTTTTGCGATGATGTCTACCGCACGAATTTGAGCTTCTTCAGCAAGCCCATAAGTAATGACAGGTCTCGCAATTGAAGGAATAATTTCGCGTACAGCTGGATCATCTACACATACGATTGCTGTGCCATAAAAAGGCATGCGATGCAAAAACTCAACGAAAGAAGATTTTAATTTTTGAAAATCGTGACCGTATGTTTCCATATGATCTTCATCAATATTGGTCACCACAGCCATTACTGGCAATAAGTTTAAAAAGGAAGCGTCCGACTCGTCAGCTTCAACAACAATGTAGTCTCCGCTTCCTAGCTTTGCATTTGCGTCAGCACTATTTAATCGTCCACCGATCACGAAAGTAGGGTCAAGGCCAGCTTCTGCCAATACACTTGCAACGAGACTTGTCGTAGTAGTTTTGCCATGCGTTCCAGCTACAGCTATGCCTTGTTTCATACGCATAAGCTCAGCCAACATCACTGCGCGCGGAACTACTGGAATGTTAAGTCTTTTTGCTTCTATAACTTCAGGGTTATCCAGTTTCACGGCAGAGGAAACAACCACAACATCAACACTCTTCAAATTATTTGCGTTGTGTCCGATGTATGTTTTAATTCTTAATTGCGCCAATCTTCGCAAAATTACGCTATCAGCCATATCAGAGCCACTTACTTTGTAGCTTAAGTTTTGTAGCACTTCAGCGATTCCGGACATACCCACGCCACCGATGCCAATAAAATGAATTCTATTTATAGCGTGCTTCATTATGTCAATTCCTCGCATGCGTCAACAATCATATTTATAGTATTTTGAATGTGCATTTTTTTTGATTTTTTGGCCGCTTGTAACAAGATATCTCTATCCATTCTTAGTATTTCTTTCGCCAATTTTTCTGGCGTTAATTCCTTCTGCGGTTGCAACCAAGCGGCTTCATTTCTAACCAAATACATTGCATTTTGTGTTTGATGATCATCCACAGCCGAAGGCAATGGCACAAACATAGCAGCAGCACCGACAGCGGCAATCTCCGTAACAGTGCTCGCACCTGCTCTGCAGATAATGAGGTCTGCATTTGCAAACGCTTCGGCTGTATTGTCGATAAACGGAACAACTTTTGCAGCCACATTCAAATTTTCATACAATTTTTTTAATGTATCGAACTGCTCTATGCCGCTTTGATGTGTAATTTTTGGACGATTTTTTTCTTCAATTAATTTGATGGCATAGGGAACAGTCTCATTCAGAAATTTGGCCCCCAAACTTCCTCCAACAATTAAAATCCGCAATGGACCTGTGCGTTTTTCAAATCGAATCGCAGGTTCAGCTGCGCATAAAAATTCAGCACGTAGCGGATTTCCGCAAGCTACAGCTTTGCCAATAACGTTTGGAAACGCAGTAAAGACATGCTTAGTTATATTTGCCAAAACTTTATTGCTTAAGCCGATGACTGAGTTTTGCTCATGAATTATCAACGGTTTACCTAAACTTCTCGCAGCCAAACCTGCAGGCAAAGTCACATATCCACCAAATCCAATCACTAAATTTGGTTTGATTTTAGTAATGATAAAACCACTATCAATGCACGCCTTAATAAGCCTGAACGGCATCAACAACCATGTCGACAAACCTTTGCCTCGTATTCCACCAAAATCAATACTTTCAAAAGGAAGATTCCGCTGAGGAACAAGTCGATTTTCCATGCCGGCTTTAGTACCTAGCCATGTAACCGTCCACCCATTCAGCTTCAGCGCTTCCGCTATTGCTAAGCCAGGGAAAATATGTCCACCCGTGCCAGCAGCAGCAATTAAAACGTGTTTAGATTTTTGAGGTCTTAAGTTTTTCACTCTCGACCCCCGCGCATTAGAAGTTTGTTTTCATAGTCAATTCGAATGACAATAGATAGAGCCAAAGCATTAAACAAAATTGCTGTGCCTCCGTAGCTCATCAATGGCAAAGTAAGCCCTTTTGTTGGCAAAGCTCCCAAGTTGACGCCAATATTGATAAAGGCTTGAAAACCTAACCATATTGCAACTCCCTGAGCAACCAAACCAGGGAACAAACGATCTAATGCAATCGCTTGTCTACCAATATGCATGATTCTGCGCGTAAGCCAAAGAAATAAACAAATAACGACAGCAACCCCTAGCAGTCCAAACTCCTCACCAATAACCGCTAACAAAAAGTCAGTGTGTGCTTCAGGTAACCAATGCAACTTCTCAATGCTACCTCCTAGCCCAACACCAAATATCTCACCTCTTCCAAAAGCAATTAGTGAATGTGATAGCTGATATCCTTTACCTAAAGTGTGCTCAGCATTCCAAGGATCTAAATATGCAAAAATTCTCTCTCTGCGCCACTCACTAGTCGCAATCATCGTGCCAAATGCTAGAACGATCAAAGTTGCAATTAAAAAAAACATTCTTGCATTCACGCCACCCAAAAATAATATTCCCATGGCTATGACAGCGATCACCATAAATGCGCCCATATCAGGCTCTGCCAGCAACAATAACCCAACTACAAGCACAGCAATACCGATTGGAATAACAGCCACGAAAAATCTCTCTTTAATATCCATTTTCCTGACCATATAGTCCGCCACGTACAGCAGCATAGCAAATTTCACAAACTCGGAAGGTTGGAAACTAATAAAACCCAGTGGTATCCAACGTCTTGCGCCATTCACTACACGACCTACATGTGGTATCAAAACGGCGATGAGCAGAAGCAAGGACACAACAAATAACCAAGGTGCAATTTTTTCCCATACGGCTAAGGGAACTTGAAATGCAACCACACTAACAATGCCAGCTAAAAATATAAAGAATGCATGACGATAGAAAAAATATGTCCCTGTCAAATTGGCAAATCGTGGATTGTCAGGCATCGCTATTGAAGCGGAGTAGACCATCACCATTCCAAAAACAAGTAAAACAAAAATAACCCAAATCAGGATCATGTCTAACTTAAATGAGACCTTTGCATCGTAGTGATTTGCAGCACTAATTGGATATGCTTTTGCTTCAGTCTTACGCTTACCCAACATGCCAAGTATTGATTGGACAAAGCTGAATTTCAAAGAGTTTTGAAATATCGCTGTCATAGTCTTACGCCATCACTCCAATTTGGTGAACATTGCTTATTCAACGCAAAAACTTGTACACGGAATTCACGACCACGATGCTCATAGTTATCAAACATATCCAAACTGGCGCATGCTGGCGATAAAAGCACAACATCACCATTTTTAGCCATTTGTTCTGCCGCTGATACAGCCTGCGCCATAGAGTCAACTGTTGCTTTCGGTACATCAACATTTTTCAGTATGTTGCTAATGATGGCTTTGTCTTTTCCGATCATGACAACAGATCGAACAAACTTACTAACGACGTCTATAAGTGGTGAGAAATCTTGTCCTTTACCGTCTCCGCCTAAAATAACAACAATTTTTTTCTCAATGCCTAAGCCAGAAATTGCTGCCACAGTAGCTCCAACATTGGTCCCTTTACTGTCATCAAAGTACTCAATGCCATTGAATACGCCAATTGATTCAACGCGATGCGGTTCACCCTTGTATTCTCTCAAACCATACAAAACACGAGAGATACTGCAACCAACTGATTCGACTAAAGACAAAGCTGCAAGTGCGTTCAACAAATTGTGCTGACCACGAAGCTGCATGGCATCTGTAGGCATCAGTCGTTGCATATTCAATTCAATGGGCGACTCAATCAACGATCGCTGTTTTTTCACAATAACATCATCGAAACTTGTGGCACGAACCAGCCAAGTCATGCCATTGACGGACTCCAGTCCATAGTCACCTAAACGAGTAGGCAAGTCAGCGCCAAACGTGCAGAATTTTCTATTTATATTTTGTTTTTTTGCATTTGCCAAGACATCCATGACAATTTCATCGTCACGGTTGATGACCATCGTTGCCAGCTTGCCAAATACATGCGATTTAGCGCCGATGTAGGAGCTCATATCCTCATGCCAATCTAAATGATCTTGCGTCACGTTCAGAATGACGCCGGCCGTTGGTTCAAAATCATTTACATCATTTAACTGAAAGCTACTCAACTCCAAAACCCAAACCTGTGGCAATTCTGAGATTTTGATGCGTTCACCTAAAGTATCGAGCAAGCTAGGACCAATATTTCCAGCTACTGCCACTGTCATATTTGCACAGGCAACTAATTTTCCCGTTAATGAAGTAACCGTTGTTTTACCATTGGTACCAGTAATTGCCAAAACATAGGGCCTATAAGCACCTGATTCCTTCAAATCACGCAGCGCCAACGTAAATAAAGTTAACTCATTACCCGTTTTAACAAGTTTTTCTTTAGCAGTTGATATTAGTTCGGCAACATCTGCAGGCTTGATGCCAGGACTTATCAACAAATAATCAAACTTAGCGTTTTCTAACAAAGCTGGTTGAAACTGGCTAGTAACAAAGCAAGCATCAGGTAACTCAGTTTTAAGTTGATTCAACTGCGGTGGATTGCTGCGCGAATCAACAATAGTTACTGTTGCACCATACCGCACACACCAACGCGCCATCGCAAGACCGGATATTCCCAGCCCTAAGATCATGACGTTTTGATGCTCTAGAGATTTCATAAGTAAAAATATTTAAATTTATTTTTATCGCAGTTTCAATGAAGACAACCCAACCAAGCACAGCAGCATGGTAATGATCCAAAATCGAACAACGACTTGCGTTTCTTTCCATCCGCTTTTCTCATAGTGGTGATGCAATGGTGCCATCTTCAAAATACGACGACCCTCACCAAATTTTTTCTTTGTGTATTTGAAATAACTAACTTGCATCATTACTGAAACAGCTTCAGCAACGAAAATGCCGCCCATGATGAACAAGACAATTTCTTGGCGAACAATGACCGCAATAGTTCCCAAAGCAGCGCCTAAAGCTAAAGCACCAACATCACCCATAAATATTTGTGCAGGATACGTGTTGAACCACAAAAACGCCAAACCTGCGCCAGCCATTGCGGCGCAAAATATGAGCAACTCGCCAGAACCAGGAATGTATGGGAAAAATAAATATTTTGAATAAACAGCGCTGCCCGTTACATAGGCAAAGACACCTAAAGACGAGCCAACCATCACTACAGGCATGATGGCCAGACCATCTAGTCCATCCGTTAAATTGACTGCATTGCTAGCACCCACAATGACCAAATAGGTCAGCAGCACAAAGCCAAATACGCCAAGTGGATAGTTAATCACCTTGACAAAGGGAACTTGCAAACCAGCTTTCGGTGGTAAGTTAACATCAAAACCCGATCGTACCCAAGTCAAGAATAAGTCCAGAACGCGCATATTCGAGACCTCAGAAATGCTAAATACAAGATACAAAGCAGCCAACAAACCAATCACGGATTGCCAAAAATATTTTTCTATTGACCCCATTCCTTCTGGGTCTTTGTTTACCACCTTACGCCAATCATCTACCCACCCAATCGCACCAAACCCTAACGTTACAAAGAGCACAATCCAAACAAATCGGTTGCTGAGATCAAACCACAGCAAAGTTGATATGGCGATAGACATCAAAATGAGTACGCCACCCATCGTTGGCGTGCCACTTTTAACCAAATGCGTTTCCATGCCATAGCTTCGCACTTGTTGACCAATTTTTAAAGTGCGCAAACGATTGATGACGTAGGGACCCGCCAATAATCCAATCATCAACGCCGTCAAAGCAGCCATCACTGCACGGAATGTGAGATATTGAAAAACTCTGAAAGCCCCAAACTCAGGTGATAACGTTTGCAGCCACTGCGCCAAACTAAGCAACATGCGACTTCTCCTTGCTGTTATTGTCTTTTTTATCAAATGCCAAGATGTGCTTGCTGACGCGTTCCATTTTCATGAAACGCGAACCTTTAACCAAAATACTGCTAGCAGTTCTGAGCTCTAGGGCTACAGCCTCATTCAATTCTTCAATTGAGTTGAAATGTTCTGCGCTTTTAAAATATTTACCTGCTTCTGCT
The DNA here is from genome assembly GCA_013298945.1 of Polaromonas sp. GTDB lineage: Bacteria > Pseudomonadota > Gammaproteobacteria > Burkholderiales > Burkholderiaceae_C > Aalborgiella. Next base: position 74,186 of record JAAFJR010000005.1, on the reverse strand, counting down.
GAGAGTACGCCAAAAGTAAATAATCTTTCAATCTTCTTTGCTTGAGCGTATTGGCCCACTTCCGCATGAAACGCCAAGCCATGCTCACCGACTTCACCCATATCACCCATCACAATTACTCGCGGTGCTTGCATTTCTGCGAGCGAATCGATCGCTACTTTCATAGAGTCAGGATTTGAGTTGTATGTATCGTCAATTAATAGAATATCGCGCCCGCTGCAATTCAACTGCTGAGTGAACGATCTACCTTTAACAGGACGAAATGCTTGCAACCCTTGCACGATTTCTTTTAATGAAACTTTTGCAGCAATCGCACAAGCTATCGCAGCCAAAGAATTTTTAACATTGTGGCGACCCGCGATACTTAAGCTATAACTTATTTGACCAGCAGGCGTTTCAGCAATAACATGCCACTGCCCATTGATCCAGTCTGCCTGAGAACAATGCACATCAGCACCTGTATGGGATTCAATATTTAAAGCAAAGGTCAGCGACTTGCGATTGCCAGCTATTTTTTTCCAGAGTTTGCAGTAATCATCATCTGCAGGAAATACGGCAACACCTTTGTCAGGCAATGCAGATATAACTGAACCATTTTCATACGCTACAGCCTCAACACTCACCATAAACTCTAAATGCTCACGCTGTGCATTATTCACCAATGCAACCGTTGGTTTTGCAATGTTTCCTAAGTAAGCAATTTCACCAGGGTGATTCATGCCCAGCTCAACCACGGCTATTTTGTGGTCTTCATTCAACCGCAACAATGTCAACGGCACACCAATATCATTGTTAAGATTACCAACTGTTGCCAAGGATTCCTGTCCAGCATGTGCATTCAGAATGGAAGCCAACATTTGCGTCACAGTTGTTTTGCCATTGCTCCCAGTAACAGCAATCAATGGCAACGCAAACTTCGTCCGCCAATTTGCAGCTATCTTACCCAAAGCAATTTTAGTATCAGCGACTTCTAAGCCCTGTACGCCCTTTTCTTTCAAGCTATGCTGCGCTATGACGGCGACGGCGCCTTTAGCTTTAGCTTCTTGCACAAAAGCGTTGCCGTCGAAATGGTCACCGCTCAACGCGACAAACAAATCCCCCTGTTGAATCATCCGCGTATCGGTGCTTATACGCGCAACAATGGTTTCTGGGCTTCCAAATAATCGAGACCCATCTAGCCAATTTTGCAATGTTCCTAAGTTGATCATGCCACCACCTCGCCGGAAAACCTTCTGTCAGACAAAACCAGAATAGCTTGCTCTTTGTCTGAAAAGTAGGTTTTGGCACCCAACTCGTCTTGGTAGTTTTCGTGCCCCTTTCCCGCAATCAAGATGACATCGTTTGGATGTGCATTTTTGATAGTTTGAGCAATAGCAGTCGCACGATTTGCTTCAATGGCAACATTTAACTGTGACTTAAAACCAGCAGCAATATGACTCAAAATCAATTCAGTTTTTTCATTTCGCGAATTATCAGCTGTCACTACAACCGAATCTGCATAGGCTTGAGCCATCTGCGCCATCAATGGCCGCTTACTGGCGTCACGATTACCGCCGCAGCCAAAGATGCAAATCAGTTTTCCGCCACGGGTTTGTGCTGTAGGTTGCAAGGCTACAAGCGCCTGTTTCAATGCATCAGGCGTGTGCGCGTAATCTACCACCACCAAAGGCTGATCCTCATGCGCAACAACATCCATTCGCCCTGGCACTGCGGTTAATGATTTGCAGGCCTTGACGCATGTTAATAAATCGATACCACTTGCACGCATGGCAGCCACAACACCAAGTAAGTTTGAGACATTGTATTCACCGAAAAATTTAGTGTCGAATAAATATGTTTCAGCACCCTCATGGATGGTGAACTTCAAACCATTTTTAGCGTACTCAATATTAGATGCAGTGAGGCGCGCGGCAGTATGAATTGCCACCGTCCAGATATCTATTCTTTTATTGCCTAATGATTTTACGAGCTCGAGTCCTTTTACATCATCAATATTAATGACAGCAACTTCAAGTGTTGGCCAATTGAATAATTTAAATTTAGCATTCCAATAGGCTTGCATACTGCCATGATAATCAAGATGATCTTGCGTGAAATTTGTAAATATTGCCACCTTGATGTCTGTACCATCAAGTCTATGCTCTTCAATACCAATTGAAGACGCCTCGATAGCACAATATCCAAATCCATTATCTAAATATTCACGAAACTTTTTATGCAGAAGTACAGGATCAGGCGTTGTCAAACCCGTAGGTTCAAAGGCATTTGGAACACCAATACCCAAAGTACCCACCATAAAACATTTTGTTAACGCCTGAGGATTAATATCATTGACAGCCTGTAATGCCTGAGCCAACCACCAGGCCGTTGTGGTTTTTCCATTAGTACCTGTTACAGCATGAACATTTAATGCTCTAGCTGGCAAATTCATTGCCTCAGCCACTATAAAACCTATAGCATTTTTCAACCCAATGTATGTAGCAATTTTATCTTGCTCAACGATATTTTCTAACAATTCCGTATTCATTCCAGAATACTCGACAAGACAAGCTGCAGCACCTTTTTGTATGGCTGATTTAACATACTGCCTACCATCTACAGCAGCGCCTGGCCAAGCAATAAATCCGTCACCAGCTTGAATATCTCGACTATCGACACGCAACTGACCAGTTACTTTGGTTTTTAACCAATTAACAGCTTCTGTTGGATTATTGAGTTGAATCATCAAAATGACTCCTCAACTGCAGCATATATTAACTGTGGTTTGACATTAATATCTGGTTGTACTCCTAAAATTCGTAATGTTTGTTGCACTGTTTCACTAAATACCGGTGCGGCAACATCACCACCATAATATTTACCATTTTTAGGCTCCTCAATCATGACTGCAACCACTATACGCGGATTTTCTATAGGTGCCATTCCCACAAAGAAACCCCTGTATTTTTTAGTGGCGTAACCCTTGCCTTCTTGAATATGTGCTGTACCAGTTTTTCCACCAACAGAGTAACCCATGGTTTGCGCTTTCTGAGCAGTACCCCCGGCACTGGTCGCCATATTTAGCATATGACGTACCGCAATAGCATTATTGGGTTTGAATATAGGTACGCCTGCAACACGCTCACTAGATTTTGTTAATGTCAATGGTATGATTTCGCCATCTCTTGCAAACACGCTGTAAGCGTGCGCTAGCTGAAATAAGCTGCATGACAAACCGTAGCCGTAGCTCATGGTAGCTTGCTCAATCGGCCGCCAGGTTTTATAAGAGCGTAATTTGCCACCAACAACACCCGGAAAAGTTAACTGCGGCTTTTGACCAAACCCAAGTTGGTCATATATGCCCCACATGTCTTTGGGCTGCGTTTGCAACGCGAGTTTGACAATACCCACATTGCTTGATTTTTGGATAACTTGGCTAACGGTTAATGCACCCTGTGGATGTGCATCAGATATGGTTGCCCCCCCCACCGTCATGCGTCCAGGCGCTGTTTGAATAACTGTGTCCGGGGTTACAAAACCGCGCTCCAAAGCCAACGCAGCGATGAATGGCTTCACGGTTGAACCCGGCTCAAATGTGTCCGAAAGAGCCCTATTCCTCAGCTGTGCGCCATTCATACCCTCTTTTTTGCTGGTGTTGTTACCTACAGGGTAATTCGCCAACGCCAGCACTTCGCCAGTAACCACATCGATCACCACTGCACTGCCAGAGTTGGCTTTGTGTTCTACGACAGCGTCGCGTAATTTTTGGAAGGCAAAAAATTGAATTCTGCTGTCGATACTGAGTTGCTGGTCTTTACCAGCCGTGGGTGGACGCTGCTCACCAATGTTTTCTACAACCTGCCCCAACCTATTTTTAATGACTTTGCGTGAACCTGCTTGCCCAGCTAATTCATGGTTAAAAGCCAATTCAACCCCACCCAAACCTTTGCCATCCACATTGGCATAGCCCATAATTGACGCGGCAGAATCACCTTCAGGATATTTACGCTTGTACTCATTGCGCAGATAGACGCCTTTGATGCCTAGGGCTTCAATCGTTTTAGCATTCACCTCATCGACCTGGCGCTTCAACCAAACAAAGCTCTTGTCCTCATCGTTCAGTCTTTGCGATAACTCTGCTTTTGGCATATCCAACAATTTGGCTAATTTAGCGAGTTTTGCATCATCAATTTCAACATCTTCAGGAATTGCCCAAACACTGGGCGCCAGTACGCTTGAGGCAAGAATCAAACCATTTCTGTCTAAGATTTTTCCACGATTTGCTGGTAAATCTAAAGTTCGGACAAAACGGACCTCGCCTTGACGCTTGAAGAAATTGTTGTTGATAACTTGAATGTAAGCTGCACGACCTATCAAGCCCACGAAACCAATAGCAATCATGGCGACAATAAATTTACTGCGCCAAACAGGTGTTTTGCTCGTCAGCAGCGGGCTTGAAGCGTAGTTGATGCTGCGACTCATTTTGCAGCCTCCGCCGCCGATTCAGACGTTTTTTCTACCACTGGATTACTGATGTATTGCGTCACAGCCGGCGTGGCTGAGCGCATTTGCAGCTTTTCTTTAGCCATTTTTTCAATGATTAGTGGCGTAGCCTGCGCGCGGCTTTCGACTTGCAGCGCTGTATGTGTTAGTTCTAATTTACGAATTTCAACTGTGGCTTTTTCTATCGCAACAAAAAGCTGTCTCGATTCGTACTGAACCTTCACGATGTAAAGCATCGTCGCCACGACTGCTGCCAGAAGCATGAAGTTAATGCGAATCATGCTGCCAACCTTTCAGCAACACGCATCACAGCACTGCGTGAACGCACATTAGCACTCACTTCTGCAGCGCTAGCTTTAACTCTGCCCAACGCTTTTAACTTCATAGCCTTATTCGAGGCAACGGGTACGCGCCTATCAAACTCTTCTTTTGAGTGTTTAGCAATGAATTGCTTCACAATGCGATCTTCCAAAGAGTGAAAACTAATCACCACCAAGCGACCACCTGGCTTGAGCACATCTAAACTTGCCTCTAGCGCTTGCTGCAGCTCTTCAAGCTCGGCATTGATGAAAATCCGAAAAGCCTGAAATGTGCGCGTTGCTGGGTTCTGGCCCTGCTCGCGAGTTTTGACCGTGTCAGCCACGAGGCGGGCCAAGTGTGCGGTGGTTGAAATGGGGTGCCCTTCTTCCCTGCGAGTAACAATCGCTTTTGCAATAGAGCTAGCAAACCGTTCTTCACCGTAGTCACGTATCACCTCCGTTATTTGGGTTACATCCGCTGTTAAAAGCCACTGCGCGACCGTTTGGCCGCGCGTGGTGTCCATGCGCATATCAAGCGGCGCATCAAACCGAAAACTAAAGCCGCGCTCGGGTGTGTCGATTTGCGGTGAACTCACACCCAAATCCATCAACAAGCCCGCAACACTACCGTGTGATAAATCACCCAGGTACTTAAAACCTTCGTGACGAATCGACAAGCGCGCATCGTTGATTGCCTCTGCCACCGCAATGGCTGCTGGGTCTTTGTCAAAAACCACCAATCGTCCGCATTGATTCAATTTAGACAAGATAAGTTTTGAATGACCACCTCGCCCGAAAGTGGCATCTATATAGGTGGCATTCGCGTCAGTGATCAAGGCATTTACAGCCTCATCCAACAGAACAGTGGTATGTTGCAAGGACAATGTAGTCATTGCTCTTAAAAAGTAATATCGTTGAGTTCAGCAGGCGGAACCTCTAGCATGCTCTTCTTGATCCGCGCATCATAGGCTTCGTAGGTAGCTTTGTCCCACAACTCAAAATAGTGTCCCATGCCACGCAATGTAGTTTCTTTGACGATGCCAACTGCCTCGCGCAGCTCAGGAGAAACCAAAATGCGCCCCGTGCCATCAAGCTCGACACTCATCGCATTACTCAAATACAAACGCTTGAGCGGCAGAGATGACATGGGTAAAGCGGAAATTTTGGCACTGAAAGCTTCCCAAGCTGGCTGCGGGAAGACCATCAAACAGCCCTCATAGTGCTGCGTCATTGTTACCTGGCCTTTGCAACTGGCCATCAGTGCTTCATGGTGGCGCGTTGGCACAGAAAGCCGACCTTTCGCGTCCAAACTCAATGAAGAAGCGCCAAAAAACACAGTACTTAGTCCTAAAAAAATAATTCAGTGAATTACGAAAATTTAGTGCACTTTTACCCACTAATTTGCACTTATTTGGACTATATCAGGAAATTATTCTTTGACAATGCATTTTAGTTGGAAATATTTCAATTAAATCATAGACTTAGAGAGTTATTATGGAATAAAAAATAAAAAATCCATACAAAATAACGACTTAGCGCAATCAATGAAAGTGGCGCTTTATGAGTTAAAAAGAATGTAAAAGTTGTAGCGACAAAGCGCTGAGCGAAGACCACGCAACTGGTGTTGCCATATTTTTTCACACCTAGCTCGTTAAACGAGGCGTGTTTGAGTGATCATGTGCGTCTGAATAACGGGGTTAAAAGGCGATTTGCACGCTGAAATCCGGTTTAATCCGGTTTAATTCGGTTTAATTCGGTTATGTGCGGTTCAGTTTACTCTGGGCGATTTTTTAGATTCTTCTTCAAGATTCAAATCTAAGCGATCAGTTTTCCACCATTGCATAGACATCTGCGCTTCAATTTCATCTATTTTTTTAATCGTTGATGTTTTTTCACTCAAATCCGTCAACATGCTGGTATGAAAAAACCGCTGTTTAGGCTTGTCGTCATTGAGGACTTCATTTTGACGCAGCGCACGCAACTTATCGAACTCTCGTTTGCGAATCGTCCAAGTTCTTTTGGCTTCTCCGCGAATTTGTGAGGAGGCGGGCTTTAAAGACACATTTTTTACAGCCGCCGGCACAGCCTCCCCATCCTTCATCCAAGACGAAAGAAACGATGATGCGGCAGATTTGGCGTCCGTTAAAAAACCCATAGTTGTTGGCTTAATCTCCAAACATTTTTTGTTTCAACTCACGGCGCTGCTGCGCTTCTAAAGACAGTGTAGCAGTAGGCCGTGCTAGTAAACGGCCAACACCAATAGCCTCGCCTGTCTCATCGCAATAGCCATAATCACCAGCATCAATCCGCACAATAGACTGCTCAATCTTCTTGAGTAGCTTACGCTCACGGTCACGCGTACGCAACTCTAACGCGTGCTCCTCTTCAATGGTTGCTCGATCAGTAGGGTCTGGCACGACAGCAGATTCATCACGCAAATGCTCTGTCGTTGCACCAGCACTTACCAAAATACCTTGCTTCAATTGCATCAACTTCAGACGAAAATACGTCATTTGCAGGATGTTCATGTACTCCGAATCCGGCATAGCCAGCAACTCTTCATCGCTCATTTCCTCAGCTGTTTTTGTCTTCCAATTGTTCGCTAGCTTAGGGTTTTGCTTGGGTGCAAATTGTGGCGGTGGAATGATGGCGAGCGAGGGTACGTGCGGACCGTAGCTCGATTTAGCCGCCGTGGAAGCCACGGCTTGAGCCATAGAGGGTACAGTCAATGATGCTAATCTTGAAGTTCTTGCTTTCGACTGCGCGGGCGCTGCAGGAGATGAATCTTTAGTTTCGGTAGGGGCTATTTTCGACGCGATGACCATGGGTTGCTTTAAATTTGACTCTTCTTTAGGTGGCTTGGATGCAGCTTTAGATTTTTCTATCGTTTTAGCTGGTTCGATGGGTTTTGATGCTTTGGCTACTTTCTTAGTTGGAGCCTCTACCGTTTTATCTGGTTTTACTTTGATAACAGGCTTTGCAACCGGTTTGCTTATGGTTTTAACAACTGCTTTGGTAGTAGCTTTAATATTAACTTTGGAAGCTGGCTTCACGGCAGGCTTTGATGCCGACTTTTGCACAGTTTTAAGTACTGGCTTTTGAGCTGCTTTGGCCGAAGCTTTGGCAGCAGTCTTGGTAGCAGGTTCAACGGTAGATTTGGAAACAGGTTTTTTGATGGGTTTAGAGGCTGACTTGACAACAGCTTTTGCAACTGGCTTTGGAGCAGGTTTGGAAACCACTTTTAACGGCTTGGCAGGCTTAACTGCTTTCTTTGCAGCAACTTTAGTCGCAACTTTCGCTGCAACTTTAAGGGGCGCCTTTTTAACTGTTTTTTTCGCTACGGTTTTCATTCATTGCCTCCCAGCTGAGCTGGTATTTATTCAAATCAAACAATCAACTCAGACGCACCAGAAAACCAATGCGTTTACCTTAAAACTACTTGGAATTTATTTATCTCATATAGTAATAAATAAATACTCAAATATTGCCAAAAATCATTCAGCGCGCGGATTGTAGCCGTTTCGGCTGACATTTAAACCAAGCACTGCTCCATACCTTGTAAAAAGATATCTTTTGGCAAATTGATGCCAATAAATACCATTTTGCTGACTCTTTTCTCGCCTTTCGCCCAGACGGGACCCAAATCGCTGCCCATCAATTGATGTACACCCTGGAAAATAACCTTGCGCTCCGTGCCTTTCATGTTCAACACGCCTTTGTAGCGCAGCATGCGTGGGCCGTAAATATTGACGATGGCGCCCAAAAAGTCTTCTAGCTTGGCTGCATCAAAGTATTTGTTTGATTTGAAAACAAAGCTCTTCACGTCATCGTCATGCACATGGTGATGCGCTTTGTGTTGTGGTTTGTCATGGCCAAAAAATGGCCCCAAATTGTCAGGGTCAGCCGGGCTGGTGTCGTGGTGATGGTCATCGGTCAAGAAATCAGGATCAATATCTAACTTAGCGTTGAGATTGAAACCACGTAAATCGAAAACATCAGCAATTGGCACTTCGCCAAAGTGCACGGTTTTTTGCGGGGCTCGCGGGTTCATGTGCTTGATGCGGTGCATCAGAGCTTCGACTTCGTCTTTAGTGACCAAGTCTGATTTACTGATGAAAATTTGATCTGCAAAGCCGATTTGTCGACGCGCTTCTAAGCGCTCGGTCAGCTGCGTTTCGGCATGTTTCGCATCCACCAGCGTCAAAATGCTGTCCAGCAAATATTGTTCGGCAATCTCTTCATCCATGAAGAAGGTTTGCGCCACGGGGCCAGGGTCGGCCAAGCCGGTAGTTTCGATGACCACGCGGTCAAACGTGATCTCGCCTTTGCGCTTTTTCTCGGCTAAATCTTGCAAAGTCACCCGCAAATCGTCGCGAATGGTGCAGCAAACGCAGCCGTTGCTCATTTGGATGATGTTTTCTGTGGTGTCGGACACCAAAATATCGCTGTCGATGTTTTCTTCGCCGAATTCGTTTTCAATCACAGCAATTTTTTGGCCGTGTGCCTCAGTCAAAATGCGTTTCAACAATGTGGTTTTGCCAGAGCCTAAAAAGCCAGTCAAGATGGTTACGGGAATCAAACTCATTGAAATTACCTAAAAGATGGAAATGAATGTAAATTTATACAGCTAAAGAGCAGATTATATGGTGCTAAAAACATGAAACTCAAGACAAGCCAAGCGCTGAATACAACGATTCAACTGGGTTTGAGTTTAACTTTTGCCCTAGGGTGCGCTGCATCATAAGCTTTTGCCAAATGCTGAAAATCCAAACGCGTATAAACCTGCGTGGTCGCAATTTGGCTGTGCCCCAAAAGCTCTTGCACAGCCCGCAAATCGCCGCTGGATTGCAGCATATGGCTGGCAAACGAATGGCGCAACATGTGCGGATGCACGGGCGCGGCCAAGCCCGCTTGCAAGCTTCTGCGCCGCAAACGCTGCCAAATCGACTGGGCGGTCAATTTAGTGCCGTTTTTACCTATAAATAAGGCTGTAGCCGGCGTATTTATTTCCTGAGTAGCTATTTTATTTATAGCAATATTTTGATCATTATTTACAAGGCTGATTTTTTGAGATGCTGCTGATTCACGGACATCTAACCAGTTCTGCAAAGCCGTCAAAGCTTGGCTGCCCACCGGTACGCTCCGCCGTTTGCCGCCCTTGCCCAGCACATGCACCTCAGCCGCCTGCATATCCACCCAGCCGCGCGATTGTGCTGTTGCCACAGCATCCAGCCCCACCAGCTCAGCAACGCGCAAACCACTGCCGTACAGCAGCTCCACCATCGCTGCATCACGCGCTTCTAGCCAAGGGTGTTGCTCGGTGTTTTGGAAATTGGCCAGTTGCACAGAATTGTCAACGCTCAGCGCTTTGGGCAGCGGTTTGGCGGCTTTGGGCGCTTTGACGTCTTGCACGGGGTTGCTGGCAATCAGCCCCTCGCGCCCCAGCCACACGTAAAACCCGCGCCAACCCGACAAAATCAGCGCAATGCCGCGCCCACTGCGCCCGCCCGAATGCATCTGCGCCACCCAGCGTCGAATATGGCTGGTTTGCACCTTGAGTAACTCAACAGAGGCTGATTTTGCGTAGTCTGCGAGTTTGATTAAATCTAGGGTGTAAAGCGCAACAGTTCTCTCTGCCAGCCGGCGCTCCACCCGCACATGGTTCAAATATCGAACAACGAGCGGATCAGCGATGACTTGAATATCAGGCGCTTCGTCCATCTTTCAATCTTGACAACGCCGCACTGGCCACTTCGCCAATACGCTCTAAAAAGTCCGTACCCATGTCACTGTTAAAACGCTGCCCATCTGGCGATGCCAATACCAACAAACCCAAAGCGGCGGATGCATCTGCCGCTTTCAAAGGAATCAACGCCACAGACACGGCTTGGTCTGGGTTGTCCAGCCAAGTGGCGGCTTCAAATTTAGCATTCAAGCCAACAAACGGCAATGTCAGCGACGAGGCAAACGCCTGTGCATCTTCGCTCACGCCAACGGCAAACGCCTCTTCTGCATAGGACGCATCAACGCCCCACACCTTGATCGCCACTTGCGGCACGGCAAATTCGTTTTTGATGTTTTGTGCAATCAAATCTGGCAGCTCACGCGCATCGGTTGCCAACAGCAATTGACGCGTCCAGCGCTGCAATTTATCTGCCGTTTGCGTGTTTTCATTGCCGTAGCGAATCATGTCCATCAAGCCGCGCTCTATCACCTTGATTTTTTCGCGCAGCATCTCCGCTTGGCGCTCTTGCAGGCTGATGGCGCGTTTGCCATGGCCGCTGTTGAGCTGCACCGATGAGAGCAGCTCTGCATGGCGCTCAAAAAAATCAGGCGTGTTGACCAAAAAATCAGCGATGTCTTGTTCGGTGATGGGATTTAATTGGGGAGGTAATTTGGAATTTGGCATATTTTTTATATATTTATCAATAGGTTAGATTATTTTTCAGGAATTTCAATCTCAGATTCAAACACCTTGGTCGCCGGGCCCGTCATCATGACCGATGCATCGCCACCCGCCCAATCGATTTGTAGCAGGCCGCCACGGGTGGCGACTTGCACGCTTGAATCGAGTAAACCTTGGCGAATACCCGCGACCACCGCCGCACACGCCCCTGTGCCACAAGCCAAGGTCTCACCCGCGCCGCGCTCGTAAACACGTAGTTTCACCTGCCCACGGTTCACAATTTGCATGAAGCCTGCGTTCACACCGCGCGGGAATCGTGTGTGCTTAGACACCAGCGGGCCGATTTGCTCGACATCTGCCGTATCCACATCATCTACCAGTTGCACAGCGTGCGGGTTGCCCATAGAAACAATGGCAACATTAACAATATTTTTTACTATGTTTTTAATAGCTACTGAGGCAATAAATACGCCGGCTATAGGCATATTTTCATCTATTTTTAGCAAATATAACTGCGCTAGACCTTTTTGCTCAACTTCCAGCCCCTCAGACTCAAACGGCAAGCTGCTAGGCTCAAACTGCGGCGCCCCCATATCCACGGTGACTTGCCCATCCTTTGTTTCGCGTAGCTCAATCACACGGTTCATGGTTTGCACTTTGATGACGTTTTTCGTCGTCAACCCCTGATCGCGTACAAAACGCACAAAGCAGCGCGCCCCATTGCCGCAGTGCTCGACTTCCGAGCCATCATTGTTGTGAATCGCGTACGAAAAATCGATGTCTTTAGAGTTCGCAGGCGCAGCCCGAACCGACAAAATCTGATCCGCGCCCACCCCAAAGTGCCTATCCGCCAAATACCGATACTGCACTGCAGACAAATTGAGCAAGCCGCGCGTCTCATCTAGCACTACAAAATCGTTGCCTGCGCCTTGCATTTTGGTGAATTTGACTTTCATGCCGTCATTATCACAATAATCACAACAAGCGCTTCAAATAAAACCCCGTAAAACTGGCTTCATTCGCCGCAATATCCTCTGGCGTGCCCATGCCAACGACTTGCCCGCCGCCCGCGCCGCCTTCTGGGCCCATGTCTATGAGCCAATCAGCGGTTTTGATGACATCTAAGTTGTGCTCAATCACCACAATGGTGTTGCCGGCGTCGCGCAGCTGGTGAAGGACTTTGAGCAAGAGGGCGATATCCGCAAAATGTAAGCCCGTGGTCGGCTCGTCCAAGATGTAGAGCGTGCGGCCGGTGTCGCGTTTGCTCAGTTCGAGCGCCAGTTTGACGCGCTGCGCCTCGCCACCTGAGAGCGTGGTGGCAGATTGGCCGAGCTTGATGTAGGACAAGCCCACGTCCAGCAGGGTTTGTAGTTTTCGGGCAATCACGGGCACGGTTTTGAAGAACTCAAAAGCGGCTTCAACGGTCAGCTCCAAGATTTGGGCGATATTTTTGCCTTTGAACATCACCTCCAGCGTTTCGCGGTTGTAGCGCATGCCCACGCAGACATCGCAAGGCACGTAGACATCAGGCAAAAAGTGCATTTCCACCTTTTTAACGCCATCACCTTGGCAAGCTTCACATCGGCCACCAGCGACGTTGAAGCTGAAGCGGCCTGCGCCGTAGCCCCGTTCTTTGGCGAGGTTCATCTCGGCCATCAGCTCACGAATCGGCGTGAACATGCCCGTGTAGGTGGCAGGATTGCTGCGCGGCGTGCGGCCAATGGGGGATTGGTCGACGTTGATGACCTTGTCGAAATGCTCCATGCCCTGGATTTCTTCGTGGGCGGCGGGTTCTTCATGGGCACGGTAGAGCTGGCGCGCTACGGCGGTGTAAAGCGTGTCATTGACCAGCGTTGATTTGCCCGACCCCGAGACGCCGGTCACGCAGGTCAGCAAACCTACGGGAAACGCCACGCTGACACCCTTGAGGTTGTTACCGGTAGCATTGATGACCCGCAGCGCCTGCAAGTCACCCTGCGTCGCCAAATGGTGGGCATTGCGATCAGCCCAAGCCAACGCGGCCTTGCTGGGTGCTTTGGCGTAAGCACTTGTTTTTGCGGGCTTTTTCAATGCCGCCACGGTTTCTGCCTTCACGGTAGGCAGCCAAGGCGTGCGCCTTTTAGGCACTTCAATTTTCAATGCACCGCTCAAATATTTACCAGTGAGCGAATCTGCATTGTTTTTCACTTCCTCAAACGTGCCCTGGGCAATCACCCGCCCGCCGTGGATGCCAGCACCCAGCCCCATGTCGATCACATGGTCGGCGGCGATCATCATGTCTTCGTCATGCTCGACGACGAGTACGCTGTTGCCAATGTCGCGCAGGTGTTTCAGGGTACTGATCAGGCGGTCATTGTCCCGCTGATGTAGACCAATACTCGGCTCATCCAACACGTACATCACGCCCGTCAGCCCCGAGCCGATTTGCGACGCCAGACGGATGCGTTGCGACTCGCCGCCGCTCAGGGTTTCGGCACTGCGGTCAAGGCTCAGGTAATTCAGACCGACATCGTTCAAAAACTTGAGCCGTAGCCCGATCTCGCGCACCACTTTGGCGGCGATTTCGCCTTTGGAACCATGCATTTCCAAGGTATTGAAATAGGCAAAACTCTCGCGCAGCGTCCAGTGGCTGATTTCAAAAATAGCCCGTGCTTGGTCGCCTTCGCCAATTTTGACGTGACGTGCCTCTATCCGCAGACGTGAGCCATGGCACGCGGTACAGGGTTGCGAACCCCGATAACGTGACAACTCTTCACGCACCGTGCTGGATTCCGTCTCCCGATAACGCCGCTGCATATTGGGGATGATGCCTTCAAACGGGTGCTTTTTCGTGAGTTTTTTACCCTCAAAGCTGCCCGAATCCATCACGTAGCTGAACTTGATTTCTTCCTCGCCCGAGCCATGCAACACCGCGTTTTGCACGCTCTCAGGCAAGTTTTCAAAGGGCTGCTCAATATCAAATTTATAGTGCTTGGCCAAGCTTTCCAGCAAGGCAAAGTAGTAGCCATTGCGTCTGTCCCAGCTTTTGATCGCGCCACTGGCCAAACTCAGGCTAGGAAACGCCACTACCCGCGCTGGGTCGAAGAATTCCATGTGCCCCAAACCGTCACAAGTCGGGCAAGCGCCCACGGGGGAGTTGAAAGAGAACAAGCGTGGCTCCAGCTCGCTGATAGAGTAAGTGCAGACGGGGCAGGAGAATTTAGCGTTGAACAGATGTTCAATGCCACTATCCATTTCCTGCGCTATCGCGCGACCATCGGCCAATTTGAGCGCTGCTTCAAAGCTCTCAGCCAAGCGCTGCTTCAGGTCTTCGCGCACCTTCAGGCGGTCAATCACCACGTCAATGTCATGTTTTTCCGTCTTTTTGAGTTTGGGCAGATCATCAAACTCATACGCTTGCCCATCCACGCGAAAGCGCACATAACCCTGCGCCTGCATGGCTGCAAACACGTCTAAAAACTCACCTTTTTTCTCACGCGCCAAGGGGGCGAGAATCATCAGTTTGGTGTCTTCAGGCAGTGCCAGCACGGCATCGACCATTTGGCTGACAGTTTGCGATTGCAGGGCTAAATTGTGCGTTGGGCAGTACGGCGTGCCGGCGCGGGCGAACAGCAGGCGCAGGTAATCGTGAATTTCCGTCACCGTGCCCACGGTGGAGCGCGGGTTGTGGCTGGTGGCTTTTTGCTCGATGGAGATGGCGGGGCTGAGGCCCTCAATCACATCCACATCCGGCTTGTCCATCAGCTGCAAAAACTGCCGCGCGTAGGTGGACAAACTCTCCACATAACGCCGCTGGCCTTCAGCATACAAGGTGTCAAACGCCAAACTTGACTTGCCAGAACCGCTCAGCCCCGTGATGACGACCAGCTGGTTGCGTGGAATATCAATGTCGATATTCTTCAAATTATGGGTTCGCGCACCCCGAATGCTGATTTTTTGAGCAGCCAAGGCCTGTGCCAAGTAGCGGCCATTTTGAGCATTGACGTCATTGTCTGCCCTTTCTTTCTCAAAAACAGCTTCAAAATTGGCGATGGATGCGGAAACGGCGGACGAATCGGTAGAAGAATTCACAAAATTTCGCTTATCAATGTTTATGAGCGTTAAAAAGACAACCCTCTATGATAAACCTCAATCTTGTCGAGCGGTATTTCTGCTTAAGCTATTCAAATTCATTTGCCCAATGGGGCTCAAAACATGTTCAAGTACTCACTATCGGCAACACTGCTGTATTTGCTAATCGAATGGACACAACCGTACCGTGACCACGACGTGACTTCATCGTCAACTTATGGCCAAGCAAAACGCATAATTGAGACACGATGGATAACCCAAGACCAAAGCCATCACTGGTTCCGCTATTTTCTGGGTTTTTATAAAACTCAGAAAATACCGCTTTTTGCATTGCTGGTGAAATGCCCAAGCCTGTATCCCACACCTCCACCCGACAACCATGTTTTTCACAATCTCGGCATACCAATAATACACCGCCTGTTTCTGTATATTTAATTGCATTGGATAATAAATTTCCAATTATTCGACGTAGCAATATTGGATCATCCAGAAGCTCGCGATTGGTGTTTTTATAATACACACGTAACTCTAATTTTTTTTCTTTAGCCACCCCTTGATATTGATGCTCTAAACCCGAAATAATGTCTTCAAGATTAAAGCGAACCTTAACTGGCTGTAATTGATTCATTGAGATTCGCGCCAAATCAAACAAGGCGTCAAACATACTAATGACCGACTTGGTAGCTTCAGCTATTTTTGGAACGACTAATGGAACTGTTTCAGGCGCTTTGAGCACCATATCTGTATACAAATCCAAGGCTAAAATAGGCTGTCGCATATCATGAGTAGCGCAAGCCAGAAAGCGATTTTTAATTTCAATAGCATTGATGGCGGCTTGCTTTTCAACTGTTAATGAATCTATTAGTTTTTTATTGTTGTACTGAAGGCGCAAAGTTTCAATATGAGATTTGTTTATTTCTATACCAATTTTATTCAAAATAAAAAGAAACAAAAGCAAAAAAATTAACACAACCAAAGAATCAATAGCGTGATTTTTTAGTGGAGAAAAAACCATAATAACTAATACTGAACCCATCAAGCCGATGCCATAACAAGTCAAAAATATATAAAGCGTTTTTAAGTGTAAGGATAAGTGAATTGTTGCAGCAATGCCATATACCAAAATAATATTTAGCACCATTATTCTCATAATGGACTGTCCCTCAATCAAAAGTGGATAAGCTGTAGATCCCCAAATAAGCGCGATTGAACCAATAATCAATAAATTATTAAAATGATAGTTGACAGATTTTTCTACATGAGCTCTTTTGAGATAGGAAATATATAACGATCTTATTAACAAAGACAAGCCGTGCAGTATGACCCAAATCATCCACAGACTTTTTTCTACATACGGGTACATCATCGTAAGCAACAAAACAACCAAGACGATGGCAAATGGTCTAGATCTTTTAGCGAGCTCTGTCAGCGGTTTAAGTGCCTCTGCCTCAATCCAAAGCAATTCAGCTTCGTCAAGCGTCGCAGATTTTTCATTCTTATTCATACATTAATTTTTCACCGTGAAACTTCATAAGAAAAATTATTTAAAAAATTTACATTCAAAACATATAAAAATAAACTCTAGTGCAGTGTGCATGCAAATAGAAGCGAAATCAAGTACTCTAAAGTTCACAAATTGGCAGCCTTTCACTCTCATGTAAGATAATGACTATATTCTTAGAATTAACACTCGAATAGGAGATTACCCCATGGCATCCGTCAACAAAGTTATCCTCGTCGGCAATTGCGGCCGCGATCCAGAAATTCGCTATTTACCGTCTGGCCAAGCCGTTGCCAACATCAGCATCGCTACCTCTAGCCGCCGTAAAGACAAAAATACGGGCGAAAACATCGAAACGACCGAATGGCACCGCGTCACTTTTTACGACAAATTGGCTGAAATTGTGGGTGAATACGTCAAAAAAGGCCGTCCGCTGTACGTGGAAGGCCGTTTGAAATACGGCAAATTCACGAATAAAGACGGTCACGAGCAGAATACTTGCGACATCATCGCCACTGAAATGCAACTGCTTGGTGGCCGTGAAGGTATGGGTGCACCGGGTGGCGACGAAGGAGGTGGCTATTCTGGCGCCGGCAACGCCCGCCCAGCCAGTGCGCCACGTGCACCATCAGCTCCAGCGCAGCGCCCTGCAGCAGCAAAACCTGTCGCTAGCAACTTTGACGATATGGATGACGACATTCCGTTTTAAAATGAGCGGATGCTATCTTTAAAAAACGATTTGCTCGCAGCCTTGGCTGCCGAGCTGGATAAATTACTCCCCGGCGCTGCTGCCAAAGCAGCTTTTGAATCCCCCAAAGTCGCCTCCCATGGCGACTTTGCTTCAACTGCGGCTATGCAATTGGCCAAACCATTGGGCAAAAACCCACGTCAGGTGGCGGAAGCATTGAGCGAAGCGCTACAAAAAACTGAGTCGTTTACGCGCTGGGTTGAATCTATCGACATCGCTGGCCCCGGTTTTTTGAACATTCGCCTTAAACCTGAAGCCAAGCAGCAAGTCATTCGCGAAGTTTTAAACGCGGCTACGCACTTTGGCGACCAGCCGAGCTTGAGCAAAAAAATGATGGTGGAATTTGTTTCTGCCAACCCGACTGGCCCCTTGCACGTAGGCCATGGCAGACAAGCAGCCCTTGGGGATACCATTTGCAATTTGTACCAAACCCAAGGCTGGGATGTGTATCGCGAGTTTTATTACAACGACGCGGGTGTGCAAATCGGCACACTGACCAACAGCACCCAACTGCGCGGCAAAGGCTTCAAACCAGGGGATACTGAATGGCCAGAATCTTCGTATGCCGGCGATTATATTACCGATATAGCTACTGATTTTATAGCAAAAAAGACAGTTACTGCTGATGACCGCAGCACCACGGCATCGGGTGATTTGGATGATTTGGCGTCGATTCGTGAGTTTGCCGTGGCTTATTTGCGGCGTGAGCAGGATTTGGATTTGATGGCATTTTCGGTCAAATTTGACAACTATTACTTGGAATCGAGCTTGTATTCCGACGGTTTGGTCGACAAAGCGGTGCAGATGCTGCAAGCTGCTGGCAAAACTTATGAGCAAGACGGCGCGTTGTGGTTGAAATCAACCGATTACGGCGACGACAAAGACCGCGTGATGCGGAAGTCTGCACCTGCAGGGGATGAAAATGCAGCGCCACAATACACGTATTTCGTGCCCGATGTGGCCTACCACATCACCAAATGGCAGCGCGGTTTTACCAAAGTAGTCAACATTCAAGGCACAGACCACCACGGCACCATCGCCCGCGTACGCGCTGGCCTGCAAGCCGCCAATGTGGGCATTCCGCAAGGCTACCCTGACTACGTGCTGCACACCATGGTGCGGGTGATGCGCGGTGGTGAAGAGGTCAAAATCTCTAAGCGAGCTGGCTCTTATGTGACCTTGCGCGACTTGATTGAGTGGACCAGCAAAGACGCTGTGCGCTTCTTCCTGCTCAGCCGCAAGCCAGATACCGAATATACGTTCGACATTGACTTGGCTGTGGCCAAAAACAACGATAACCCCGTTTACTACGTGCAATACGCGCATGCGCGAATTTGCTCAGTGCTGAGTACTTGGGCAACTTCTGGCGGCGATAGAGAAACCTTGAAATCAGCTGATTTAAGCCCACTGACCAGCCCACAAGCGCAGGCATTGATGCTGCAGCTGGCCAAATACCCCGACATGTTGACAAGTGCAGCGCTAGATTTTGCGCCACATGACGTAACTTTCTATCTGCGCGATTTGGCATCTTGTTACCACAGCTACTATGATGCAGAGCGCATTTTGGTAGATGATGTGCAGGTGAAAACCGCGCGTTTGGCCTTGGTGGCGGCGACAGCCCAAGTGATTCGCAACGGCTTGGCAGTGCTAGGTGTTTCTGCACCCGAGAAAATGTAAAATATGTTTATTTATACAGCAACAACTATGAAAAAACAACGTGGCGGAACGATATTGGGCTTGATGATTGGCGTGGTGCTGGGCTTGGCCGCCGCCTTGGCTGTAGCGGTGTTTGTCACCAAAACGCCATCACCGTTCAACAACAAAATGCAAAACCACTCGGTTGAGACTGATGCCACCGAATCTAAAAAGAACAAAGATTGGGATCCAAACGCCGCTTTGTCAGGCAAAAATCCAGCTAAACCGACCCCGCCCGTCGTGCCCAGTGCAGTTGTTGCGCCTGCAGCGCCTGGCGCGACTACAGCACAAACTAATACGCCTAATGCAGCAGGAACAACGCCTGTGAGCAAGCCTAGTGCTGCAAACACAGTGCCCGCCATGCCGCCTGAAAAACCAGCCAAGCCAGTAGCCAATGCCTCAGCAACGACTGCTACACCACCCGTAGTGGCTGGCTCTTTGAGCCCTTCTGTTCCAGCTGGCTCTACAACTACGCCCAAACCTGCACCCAAGCCTGGGGCTGACCCGATCAGCGACTTGATGAAGTCAAAAGCAGAGCCCAAGCCATCAGCTTCTGCTGCTGAACCATTTATGTATTTTGTGCAAGCTGGCGCGTTCAGAACACCTGAAGATGCTGAGGCCCAACGCGCGCGCCTATCACTGCAAGGCATTGATGCCAAGGTGACCGAACGCGAACAAGCGGGTCGCACGGTTTACCGCGTGCGCAGTGGCCCGTTTAACAAAGAAGAAGACGCAGATCGCGTCAAAGACAAGCTCAGCGCCACAGGTGTCGATGCCGCTTTGGTTCGGGTGCAGCGCTAAATTCGTTGAATGTCTGAACTATTTGTCGTCTTTCCAGTCACATTTGGCGTTATATAAACCGGTCTTATCGATTCAAGGAGCTTTTTTAATGCAACGTCGTCAATTTACCCAAGTAGCCCTCGCAGTAGGTGCGGTGTCATCACTGTCAGCCGTCGCTTTGCTGTCCAACACATCTGCCCAAGCACAAGCAGCAAAACCACAAGCTGGTGTGGATTACTTGGTGCTAGATAAAACTGTGCCGACAGAAGCCGCCGCAGGCAAAGTCGAAGTGATCGAGTTTTTCGGCTACTGGTGCCCACATTGCAATGCTTTTGAGCCTGAGCTGGAAGCTTGGTTGAAAAAGCTACCAGCCAACATCAGCTTCAAACGCGTTCCCGTGGCCTTCCAAGAAGCTGCTGTGCCTTTGCAAAAACTGTATTACACGCTGGAAGCTATGGGCAAGGTCAACGACATGCAACGCAAGGTGTTTACCGCTATTCATGCTGACAGGCAAAACCTGAACACCCAAGATGGTATTGTTGCTTGGGCAGTGAAACAAGGTTTTGATGAGAAGAAATTTGTAGAAACTTTCAACTCATTTGCCGTTAACACCAAGGTGTCGCGCGCCAAGCAGTTGAGCAACGAGTACAAAATTCAAGGCGTGCCATCTTTAGGCGTTGCTGGAAAGTTTTACACAGAGGGTGGCTTGGCCAAAGGCATGACGCGTGCTTTGCAAGTCGTTGAGTTTCTGGCAAACGAAGCCAAAGCTAAGTAATCGTAGTTCTAATCCAAGTTTTAAAGCTTCTTTAATCTCTCAAACTAAAGCCCACAGCATCTGCTAGTGGGCTTTTTTATGGGCGGGTTGTTGCTACAATTGAATTTAATTAGCCCATAAGCAAGATTCGTACCCTACTCTTGCCCAAAGCTTCAAAACATATCTATCAACCCAAACCAGTAGCTTTAACGATTGCTTTCTATGACCACTTTTTCTAAAAAAATGATCTCCAGCGCAGCATGTTTGGTGTTGTGCATGTCAGTTTCATCAGTTTGGGCAGAAAAAGCCGACCGCGACAAACCATTGAATGCGAACGCAGATGCGCTGAAATACGACGACTTAAAGCAAACCAGCGTTTTCACAGGCAATGTCATCATCACCAAAGGTACCATCATCATGCGCGGTGGTCGGGTAGATGTGCGGCAAGACCCGCAAGGCTTTCAGTTTGCCACCATCACCTCGAATGGCAATGCACAGGCTTATTTCAAGCAAAAGCGTGAAAACGGTGTGGATGAATGGATTGAAGGCATGGCCGACACCATTGAATACGATGGCAAAGCGGACACAGTTCGATTCGTCAAAAAAGCCAATTTAAAGCGCCTGCGTGGTGCGACGACAAGCGATGAAATCGTGGGTGGTTTGGTGGTTTATGACAACACGACTGATGTTTACACTGTTGACGGTGGCGCTGGTCAAGGTGGCAGCGGTGGCCGTGTGAGTGCTGTTTTGAGCCCTAAACCTGCTGCTACACCCGCCCCAGCACCTGCGCAGCAAGGCACCTTGCGACAAAGCACCACACTGAATCCAACGACTGCCCCTAGCGGAGAGAAAAAGTAATGACGAGTGCGTCTGAGTCGGACGACAACATCAGCCAGCCAGCTAACCCAAAATTCATCGCACGCGCCGTTTCACCTGAAGGCTTGCTGGCTGTAGAAGGTTTGCAGAAATCTTATGGCAGCCGCAAGGTGGTCAAAGACGTGTCGCTGTGGGTTAGAAAAGGTGAAGTCGTGGGACTACTTGGACCCAACGGCGCTGGCAAAACCACCTCGTTTTATATGATCGTCGGCTTGGTTCACACTGATGCAGGCAGCATTTCGATTGACGGGCACTCGGTAGCGCATTTGCCGATTCACCGCCGCTCGCGCTTGGGGTTGAGCTATTTACCGCAAGAAACATCGATTTTTCGCAAACTTAATGTCGAAGAAAATGTACGTGCCGTCCTAGAACTGCAAAAGTACCAAGAAGGCGACAAAAAGGGCAAATCGCTGAGTTCGGCCGATATTGAAGAGCGTTTGACCTCGCTGTTGAAAGAGCTGCATGTTGACCATTTGCGCCACTCGTCTGCACTGTCACTCTCTGGTGGAGAGCGCCGCCGGGTTGAAATCGCCCGCGCTTTGGCCACGCAGCCCCGATTTATTTTGCTGGATGAGCCGTTTGCAGGTATCGACCCGATAGCGGTGATTGAGATTCAAAAAATCATCAACTTTTTGAAATCAAAAGGCATTGGCGTACTCATCACCGACCACAATGTGCGCGAAACCTTGGGTATTTGCGATCATGCCTACATCATCAGCGACGGCAAAGTGCTCGCGGAAGGCACGCCTGAAGACATCATTGCCAATGCTGAGGTACGCCGCGTTTATCTTGGCGAAAACTTTTCAATGTGAAACAAGGTTTATCCCTACGCACGTCGCAGCATCTGTCGCTGACGCCGCAGCTGCAGCAATCGATTCGGCTCTTGCAACTCTCCACGCTAGAGCTCAGCCAAGAAGTTGAACAAGCTCTCGATGAAAATCCGTTTCTAGAACGCGAAACGGATGAAGCCGTGCGCGAAGAATTTGGCAACAATATTGTCATTGAAAATACTATCAAATCAATAGCTGATGAGGCAATAAATACGTCAGCTAGTACCGAATATGGCAATGATATCTCACATGAAATTTCAACCCCAACGCATGTCGACGATGTAGCAGAATCGATAACATCACCCAGTGATTGGGAAGGTGACGGCAGTATTGATATCTCTCCTGATGACAGCGAATGGGGCGGCGATGCAACGGCATCTTCGTCTCAAAACAGCTCGCAAAACAATCCCGAATCGACTTTAGACGCGACTGAATTAGCTCGCCAGCAAGAGTCACTCACCATGCATTTGCATAGACAAGCTTTGGCTCTGCGATTGAGTGAATTGGACAGCGCCGCGCTGCGCTATTTGATTGAATCGCTGAACGACGAAGGCTATTTGGAAGACAGCTTGCAGTCACTCGCGCAAAGTTTGGGGGATCCCGAGGATATTGAACAACAAGACGAGCTGGTGCACCGCTTCACCGTGGCGCTGCATTTGCTGCAAAGCTTGGACCCCACCGGCGTGGGCGCTCGCGACCTGTCCGAATGCTTGAGCTTGCAAGTCAAAGCCAAGTTGAATGATTTGAACCTTGCTTCGAACCTTGCTACAAGCCATGCAACGCAACTCAAGCAAACTTGCCGAACCGCACTCAGTATTTTGAAGCAACCGACTGACTTTCTGGCTCGACGTGACCTTAAAAAACTCATGCAATTGTGCCGTGAATCCGAGGCCAGCATCAAAGATGCCATCGCATTGATTGCCCACTTAGAACCCAAACCCGGTCGCATTTTTGCCGATGTGCAACGAAACATCATTGTTCCGGACGTCTTCGTCGTATCACTTGGCCGTAGCAAACCTGGTTCTGAGCCACAATTCCGCGCCCAGCTCAACAGCGACATCATGCCCAAGCTGAAGGTGCACGACATTTACGCTAATGCGCTGAAAAACTTCAAAGGCGAGGGAGCTTCTGGCGCGATGGCGCTGCAACAACGTTTGCAAGAAGCCCGCTGGTTCATCAAAAGCATTCAGCAGCGGTTTGACACGATTTTGCGCGTCAGCAACGCCATCATCGAACGGCAAAAAGGCTTTTTGATGCACGGCGAGCTGGCGATGCGACCGCTGGTTTTGCGCGACATTGCCGACGAGCTGGGTCTGCACGAGTCCACCATCAGCCGGGTGACGACCGCCAAGTACATGAGTACGCCGTTTGGCACTTATGAATTGAAATACTTCTTCGGCTCAGGCCTCAACACCGAAGGCGGTAGTAACGCGTCCAGCACGGCGGTGCGGGCATTGATCAAACAGTTTGTCGCGGCTGAAAACCCTAAAAAACCTCTCAGCGACAATAAAATCGCCGCCATGTTGAAAGAGCAAGGCATAGACTGCGCCCGCCGCACCGTGGCCAAATACCGTGAAGGCATGAAGATTGCACCAACCAATCTGCGAAAATTGCTCTAAATTTATATTTCAATAACAATAAGAACAACAAACCATGAACCAGCTTCATCTCTTTCTCCCCTGCGCCGCCGGCGTAGAGGACCTTTTAGCCCAAGAAGTCCACGAAATCACAGGCCTGCAAGGTGAAGACTTGCGCGTGATGCGCGGTGGCGTGAACTTGCGCTCCTCTTGGCGCGATGCCATGCGGCTCAACCTCTACAGCCGCCTGTGCCAGCGCGTGTTAGTGCAGTTGCATGTGGGCGAGTACCGCAACGAGCAAGATCTATACGAAGCTGCTAGAAACGTGGCCTGGGAGATTTGGTTCACGCCCAAAGAAAGCTTCAAAATCGAAATCACCGCGCAGCACAGCCCACTGCAATCGCTCAATTTTGCAGCACTCAAAATCAAAGATGCGATTGCCGACCGCTTTCGCTTCAAAACCGGCATCCGCCCTGATGTCAACACACAATGGCCAGATGCCCGCATTTACGCGCATTTAACGACAGATACTGTCACTGTCTACATTGACACCTCAGGCGAGCCACTTTTCAAGCGCGGCTGGCGACAAGACACGGGCGAAGCACCGTTGAAAGAAACCTTGGCCGCCGCCATGATTGCAGCCAGTGGTTGGGCAGAGACGATTTATGACGAAGTGGAAAGTAACGACGGAAGTGCTGACGCAGAACCCAGCTTCGCCCCGTTTTACGACCCCTGCTGCGGCAGCGGCACGATTGCCATTGAAGCGGCCCAAATCGCCTGCAACATTGCACCCGGTTCAACTCGTCGTTTTGGCTTTGAAAAGCTGCTGCCGTACCAACTGCATGTTTGGGATGCTATAAAAAGCGAAGCTGCTCAGGCAGTATTGACGCCGGCTGAGCGTGAAAATATCCAAATTTTTGGCAGTGATGTATCCTTCCGCATGGTTGACTTTGCGACTCGCAACGCCGAACGGGCTGGCGTAGCAGACGTGGTGCAGTTTCGCGGTGGCGATGCCTTGCAACGGATGCCACCCTGTGAAAATGAGAAGAAAAACGGCATCATGCTTGTCAACCCGCCGTAT
Organism: Polaromonas sp.; assembly: GCA_013298945.1. Taxonomy (GTDB): domain Bacteria; phylum Pseudomonadota; class Gammaproteobacteria; order Burkholderiales; family Burkholderiaceae_C; genus Aalborgiella. Next base: position 49,086 of record JAAFJR010000005.1, on the reverse strand, counting down.
GGTGACCGGATTGGCATCAGCGGTGTAGCGGGGCAGAACGCCAGACGCAGTGGTGGGCGGGAGAATGCGCAGCAACATGGGCAACATAACCCGCGTCAAAGCTCAAACTACAACCCCAGAACGGGTGATTCTTCGGGCGATTTCGAACAAGACGGACCATCCGATCAACCCCGTTTCGGCCAACGCGAAACCGCCCAAACCGAGAACGGCGACGAATTTTTCCCGCAATTGTCAGCGCACTGGAAGAAAAACTACGCTGGCTGGACTGCCCATGTGCTGACGCCAGACATGAAGCTTCCCACCAAAATGCGCCTCAAAGAATCACGCCGCGTACCGATGTGGAACGGCCCGATTGAGTGCCGATTGTTCAGATTTGACATGGTGGCTGGCTCGGCTCGGGCGAAGAAAACAGATTAAGTGCTCAATTCAGTGCTAATCCTCGACACAAATATCATCCTAGACCTCTTCGTCTTCAACGACCCAGACCTAGCCGCCCTCAAACCCGCTCTGCTCACCGGTTTAGAAAGCAAACAGCTCAACTGGATCGCTACGGCTGACATGCGTACAGAACTGGAGCGTGTACTCACTTACCCAAAAATCACGCCCCGCATGGCTTTTTACCGAGTCACGGCAGATGATGTGTTGGCGAAATTTGACGAATTAACCACTTTGGTAGAGCCCGCGCCCAAAGCCAAATGGGTCTGCAAAGACCCCGATGACCAGCGTTTCATCGACCTCGCTGTGCAGCACCAAGCGACGCTGCTGAGCAAAGACCAGGCTGTATTGTGTATGGCGAAGCGGATGCTGACGGCGGGTGCTGTGGTGCAAAAAGCGACAGAATTCAATCCTAAAATTGACGCCTAGCCAGTGTATTTATTGTCTTAGCAGCTATTAAATATATAGCGATTTAATGAATTTTGACTAGCTATTTACCCTTTAGGCTTCACCACCACTTGGCTAAACATCCCCTCCAACAGCTTTACCGCCTCACCAATCACATTCGATTCCTGCTCATAACTCATGCCCTGCCCTTCGCTGCTTTTAGCGGCTAGGATGTGGCGTTTCACCATTTGGTCTATTTCGGCTTGGTTGATAGTGATGCCGTTTGCGCTTTTGGCAGCCAGCTCTTTGGTGAACTCCAACAGGCAAATCATGGCGATGCTGAGCGTGGCGGCTTCTTCGGAATGCAGCACGGTGGTGATGTGCTGGTGCGATGAGGATGGAGAAGACGGTACAGGCGTGCTCATACTTAATTATATGCCTATATTTAAGGGTTATATTGGCATATAGCCATCGTATTTATTGTCTAAGCAGCTATTTAATTTGTAGCGAAAAACTGTCTGCAGTGACTTTATGCCAGTAGTTTTTATAGACTTTATGGTCGTCGCTGATGTTGTCATCTAACAGCGAACCGGCTTTGACGCGGGGGACGACGTTGGCTAGCAGGCGCACTTCGCCTTCGCTGACGCGCTGGGAGATGTGGAAGGCCGTTATGTCTTGAGGGTGCTGTAGTCCAGCGGCTTGAACCATTTCTTTCAGCGCTTCTAGGGTTTTTTCGTGGTACTGATAAACGCGCTCAGCCTTGTCAGGTACGACCAAGGCTTGCTGGCGGTGCGCGTCTTGCGTGGTCACACCCGTGGGGCAGTTGCCAGTATGGCAAGTTTGGGCTTGGATGCAGCCTAAGGCGAACATAAAGCCCCGTGCCGAGTTGCACCAATCCGCACCCAGCGCCATCATGCGGCTGATATCAAAGGCGCTGACAACTTTACCGGCACAGCCGATTTTGATTTTTTCGCGTAAGTTAACGCCTTTTAGCGTGTTATGCACCAACAAGAGGCCTTCTTGCAACGGGCTACCCACATGGTCGGTAAACTCTAGTGGTGCTGCGCCGGTGCCGCCCTCTGCCCCATCCACGACAATAAAGTCTGGCGTGATGCCTGTTTTTTGCATCGCTTTGACGATGGCGAACCATTCCCACGCATGGCCGATGCAAAGTTTGAAGCCGGTGGGTTTGCCTCCGGACAAGGTGCGCAGCTTTGCGATGAACTGCAGCATTTCAACGGGGGTTGAAAAAGCGCTGTGGCTAGCGGGAGAAACGCAGTCTACACCTACGGGCACACCGCGTGCGTTGGCGATTTCGATCGTCACTTTTGGGCCAGGCAGCACGCCGCCGTGGCCGGGTTTTGCGCCTTGACTGAGTTTTAGCTCTATCATTTTGACTTGCGGCAAGGTCGCGTTTTCGGTGAATTTAGCCTCACAGAACGTGCCATCGTCATTGCGGCAACCAAAATAGCCGGAGCCTATTTCCCAAATCAAATCGCCGCCATGTACGCGGTGATGCTCTGAGATTGAGCCTTCCCCGGTGTCATGCGCGAAACCGCCGCGTTTTGCGCCTGCGTTCAGCGCCAAAATCGCGTTTGCGCTCAGCGCCCCAAAGCTCATGGCTGAGATGTTGAAAATACTGGCGCTGTAGGGTTGAGCCGTGTTTTCGCCAACGGTTATGCGAAAGTCGTGCGACGTTATGGTTGTAGGAGCAATCGAGTGGTTGATCCACTCGTAGCCAATGGCTTTGACGTCGAGCTGGGTGCCAAACGGGCGTTTGTCCGACTCTCCCTTGGCGCGCTGGTAGACCAAAGAGCGCTGCGAGCGAGAGAAAGGCGTGGCTTCTGCGTCGCTTTCAACAAAATACTGGCGAATCTCAGGGCGAATAAATTCGAGCATGAAGCGCAAATGCCCAACGACGGGGTAATTGCGCAAAATCGCACGTTTGGTTTGCTTCATGTCATACAAACCCAACAAGGTCAGCCCCGTGAAAAGGATGAAAAATAGCCAACCTACCCCAAAAGCGACGATGGTAAACACACACAAAAGCGCAAAAAAGATGCACAGCACAAACGGCGTATAACGAACGGGGTAGTCGGCATTGAGCCGCTTGAGTTGTTTCAACATGTGCATTTTTTAGCTATCTTTGTAATTTGACTGTGTTACTTAGGGTAACGTATCGTTGCGCGAGATAATAGCAGTATATTTTTAAAGTTATGACGCTTAAACCCGTTCAAAAACCGTCACTTCGTCGATAAACGCACACTTTTATAACACCATGCCAAACAGCAGCAACACCCCTTCCGACGACGGCGCCAGCGCCGCACTCACACCTGACGATTTCGACACACTTGACGATATTTTGGACGAGCTGCGCACGCGTAACTCTGAGACGCCGCAGTGGGAGTTTTGTGAAGGTTTCATGGCCGCGCTGATTTGTGGCCGACGCATCCTCACACCCGACGAATACCTGCCCGTACTCTTAGACACGGGCGAAGACGGCGAAGGCAAGTTTGCCGACGATGCGCAGTTTGAGTTGTTTTTCAAACTCTGGAGCCGCCGCTGGAAAGAGATCACCGCGTCTTTGGACGCCGATGTTGAAAGCCTAGAAGATGAACGCGCTTTTTACCCACAGGTGATGGACGTGCGCGGCGTGATGGCCAGCCTGAGCGAAGAGGAACGCGCCACCGCCATGCGCGACAACCCGGGCGAAGATATCCCTGCGTTTGGTCAAGTCTGGGCGCTGGGCTTTATGTTTGCTGTGGAAGCTTGGCCAGACGACTGGGTCGCACCGCCAAAAGACAAAGACGCCATCAAATGGCTGAACGACGCACTTGGCGCACTTGTTGCACTGACCGAAGACGATACAGGACCAGTGGAAGTGTCTGTTTTGGAGCAAGAAGACGGCAAAGAAGGGCCGCCCAGCATGTCTAAAGCTCGTCTAGAAGCCTTTGGCGAAGCGGTGTGGGCAGTTTATGACCTGCGCGAAATGTGGCAATCCATTGGTCCGCGTGTGGAGCAAGTCTTCAAAACCGCTGAGCCAGGACGCAACGACTTATGCCATTGTGGCAGCGGGCGCAAGTATAAGAAGTGCCATGGCTTGAATTGATTGGCATTTGATGCCACAGCAAACCAAGCCTTTCTCCTCCCGTGATTACCTTTCAGCCCTCGCCGTTGTTGTCATTTGGGGTTTGAATTTCATCTTCATGAAGTTCGCTCTGCGGGATTTCACGCCCTTCCAAATGGGTGCTGCGCGGTATGTTTTTGCGGTTTTGCCGTTGATTTTCTTCATCAAAAGACCCCACTTGGACGTGAAATGGCTGCTGTATTACGGCTTGTTTCAAGGCGTGGGACAGTTTGGCTTTTTGTTCATGGGGCTAAAACTGGGAATGACAGCAGCGCTGGCTTCGGTGCTGATGCAAACGCAGGTTTTCTTCACCGCGCTGATTAGTTTTTTTCTTTTGAATGAAAAACCCAGCCGTAGCTTGCAAATCGGCTTATTTTTAGCTGCCATGGGTTTAGCTTGTTTTGCTATGAATTACATAGCTCCTCAGGCAATAAATACGCCGGCTACAACCTTATTTGGCCTCATTTTTTGTGTTTTAGGTGCTTCTATGTGGGCAGCATCTAACATTGTGGTTCGCAAAGCGCAGCAATCGCTGAAGAAAGACACCAGCTTTGATGCCGTGGCCTTTTTGGTCTGGAGCAGCATCGTTCCCATCTTACCGTTCATCGTTTTAACCCTGCTTTTCGATGCCGAAGCCACCCGCTGGCGCTGGCTAGATGCAACGTGGGGCAGCTGGGTATCTGTCGCATTTCTGGGCTGGGTCGCAACCATCATCGCCTACGCGCTGTGGACGGGTTTGCTCAAACGCCACCCCGCCAACCGCGTCGCGCCCTTCAGCCTTGGCGTGCCCGTTGTTGGTATCACGGCGGGGATGGTGGTTTTGGGGGAGCAGATTACCCACTGGCAATGGGGTGGAATTGCTTTGGTCGTCGCTGCGCTGCTGATGGTGATGTTTGGGCAGCGGGTCTTAAACAACTAACCCACAACATAACCGTCTTTACCCAGCATGCTTTGCGTCACAAATTGGCTGCCTCGCCCTGCGGCGTTGTAATTCACGACAAAACCACCCACATCAACGGACTCGCGTTTTTGAAAAGCCGCTAAAGCCGTTTGGCGGTTCAGGCCGCTTCCATTGTTAGCAACTTTGTTTAGTACCTCAAACGTGTAGCGTGCGGCAATGTAACCAGCCAAACTCAGCGGGTTGGCCGGCTCGTCAAAAAATTTGCTCATGGCCGCGCGGTAGGCGCGCACCACCGGCAAACTGCTGTTCACCATGGGCACGGTTTGTGCGGCAAAGACCGGTGTTTGGCGGGCAGCGCCCATCTCTTTCATGGTTTGCAGGTTCACGTCTGCCAAAGCCAGCACATAGCGTTGACGCGATTGTTGCTCCAAGCCAGCTGTCAACTGCGCCAATTCAGGCGTACCGCCGATGAACAATTGCACCGCAGGCGATGCGGCAGATAACTTTTGCCCCACGCTTTTGAGGTCTTGAGCAGGTTGCGAGGTGCTGATTTGCATGCTCATGCGCGTGGCAGCACGCTCCACATCGGCGCGGTACAGGGCAAATTCTTGCGGTGATGCGTAAATCACGCCCAAATCTTTGGTACCCACCACCGACAGCGACTTCACGATGTGCGAAATCTGCGCCTGCCGGTCCGCAAAAATGGCGAACGTGGTGTCGTCCAACTCGTTGCTGGCATTTTGCAGCCAAGGGGCAACGTGAGCCAGGCCTGAGCGCTCAGCCCGCAGCAAACTCGTCAACGCCTGCGCTGTGCGGTCGCCTGCTGTGCCTGATAAAGCGATGCAAGTTGTGATGCTTTGTGCGTTCTCCAAAGCAGCACGCAAACTGGTAGTACTGCCATCAGTTTCCATCGACAAATGCTTTACAGGACGTCCTTGTAAACCGCCCTTTGCATTGATTTCTTGCCAAGCTGCGCGAGAGCCAATCAAGTAATCCTTTGACACATCTTGTTGCTGCGCTGTGGTGTCCACAATTTGCGCAATCACCCAAGGTCGAACTGGCTGTGCTCGCACAGCTGTTGGCGGCAACATGGCAGCTGCACTGATTGCAAGAATACGTTGCAGGATTGCACGTCGCGGATCGGTTTGGAGCTCATTTTTTACTTGTGTCATAACAGCAAGTGTAAAAAAGCAATATGTCAGCTCTATGACAAAAATTTTTAAAAAATTGATTAATCTTTTAAAACCTTGTTTTTATTGTGTTTAATGCTACATAATTAATAGCAAATTTATTCTTTACCGCAAACAAAAGTATTAGAAAAAATTCTGCATTAGAAAATTATTTATAAAAAAATTAAAACAGCATCACTTGATTACTTCAGACCTACAAGTAAAAAATCTGTCTGCATAGTGTTAACAAAATTCACAAAAACCGAGAGAAGTTAAGTTCTCAAATGCATTTATTTAGGTAATTTTTTCAAGTTTATTTTTAAATTTTGATAAAAAATTCTTCTCAATCAATTCCCAAAAGCCTAACATTTAACCAAGTCCTGTTTCTTTTTGTAAATAAATGTCTCGCAATTTCTTTAGTTTTTTTCGTAGTTACTAAAGATTTTTGTTTGATTTTTTAGTGTTAGCCCTAGCGCAAACGCCATCAGAAAAAAACTTACTTAGGGTGTGTTTTCAACGTAACTATGTCAGCAATTCGATTCAATTTTTTTGGGGATCAATATGAAAAATCTAAGTATGTATCGATTTATGCTCATAAGTCTTTTCACAATGCTTCTAGCCGCTTGCAAGCCATGGGCAGAATTTACGGTGGATCCAACACCAGTCGTTGCAGGAAAAGTAGCAACTTTTGATGCCTCGGTCAGTTTAGTTTCAGAAAAAGAGCACGGCCAAGTTGCTTACTCTTGGAACTTTGGTGACGGCACGCCTGTGGGCAGCGGGAAAATCGTTGAACACACATTTGCTGCCGAAGGAAATTACAGCGTCACTTTGACCATCACACCTTTAAAAGGCAAAGCAAAATCCAAAGTAGAAGGCGGCAAAGTTACAAAAACCGTCAAAGTGACAACTTCTGCAAAAAACAATGCAGCTGCTTCTGGAAACAGGGGCGTGCTGTCAGCTCAGATTCTAGGCTCTGATGGTGTATTGATTCCGAACGCCAACGTTACTATCGCTGCGCTCAAAGTTAAATCCGATACCAAGGGTATGGTGGTAGTCGAGAATGTGCCAGCTGGCGTCGAGCAAATCATCACAGTTACAAAAGCTGGTTACGTATCGCAAACGACCCGCGCCAAGATAACGCAAGACAAAACTACAAAATTGCTTGTAACGCTGCTGCCTGTCAAAGAAAAGCGCTTGATCAAACGTGCCGAGATTGCTCAAGTCATTGCGACAAAGACTCTAGGCGCGAGCGTGACTTTACCGGCAAACGCCTTGGTCAAAGCCAACAACCAAATCGCCACATCTGCGATTTCTGCAGAACTTTCGCCTTTCAATATCAAAAGCCAAGACATGTCAGCCATGCTCGGAAACGGGAGAGGGCGCGATGCAAGCGGCAAGATGGTTAATCTGATCAGTGCAGGTGTTTTCAGTATCGATTTTTATGACGCACAAAATGGTCATTTGCAACTGGCGGCTGGCAAGAAGGCAGATATCCAAGTTGATTTGCCTTATGCCAGCATCAATGGAAAAGTTCTTACTGTAGGCACCGCGATTCCACTGTGGCATTTTGATGTCGTGCAAGGTGTATGGCTTGCTGAAGGATCAGGAACGGTAGTAGCTTCGAAAACTTCGATCGTCGGGTTGGCAGTCAAGGCAGCCGTGCCACATTTTTCCACCTGGAGCTGGGGTTTCACCATGGATAATTTAGGCAGCGTCACAGTGAGCTGCGTTGATGTCGCGTTGCAATTAACCGCATGTGACTTAACTGCTGTTGTCGTGCTTCCGGACGATTCTTATTACTTCAAATACGCAAGCATTGAGGCAGAAGTAACTACTGTTATCGACATGCCAACTGTGGGTAATGTCAGTTGGTTAGGTTCCACCAACCAAGGCCAACTCGGCACCGCACAATCAACCACAACGGGTAATGTGGTCGTGCCATTGGCAGCACCACTTACTGATAACTTCATTCAATGCAAACTAGCTGATTTAAGCCCTACAGATTGCAACGTCATTGCAAATATTACACTTGCTAATGATGGAGCAACATTAGCACTTCCCTATTTCATCCCAGGAGACGGCGCATGGGTGCGGACTGCTTACTACACAACAAGCCCTATTGTGTGGCTGTCATCCACAGGTTTTACCTCCAACAGCAGTGATCAATTGATTCGCTATGAGGGCAGTTCAATAACTGCATCTACTGGCAGTGTCAACCTAGTACTCAGCACCGAAATTATTTCGGACGATAAGTTATTGATACTCTCATGTGACAACACAGCGGATATCTATCCTGCAGGTACCTATTTAGGACAAGCAATTTTGCCAACACCCACGATTGAAACTTTAACAAGCTGCAATATCGGAGTAAGTGTGTTTGGTACAAATTCAAATTTCAGCTACGTCAGTCCTTCTATCTTGCCAGGCGATACTCTTAATTTACTCATTCCACCCATGGCATTCATGGATACAGTTTATATGGGTGCCACGGGAACTACTGCTCAAAATAACTATGTCAACTACTTCACCTCGTCTGCAGCCAGTGCTTTGACAAATTTGCAAACAATATTACTTAGACTGCACAATTTGACAGCGACATAATTACAACGGTCAACAACACGTCCCTTTTCAACCGGTTAACGGGTGAAAAGGGATTTTCTATTTGGTGATTGCATTTGTGACCTAACAGATGCTTCATGGTTTTGGTTCAAAACCGAACCGCTGGTTTTGGAGAGGCAACGGAAGAAGTTGAAAGCTCAGAAAGAGAGAGAAATTGGTTTTTAGGGCATAAATACGCCTCTAGCCATCGTATTTATTGCCTGAATAGCTATTTTATTTATAGCTATTTGTAGCTGCGCATAGCTGGTTCGTTTCCCCTACTCACCCCCAATCCCTCTCGCCCAGCCGGGCGAAAGGGGTGCTTTCATTTTAGAGTTGACTGTTAAGTTTTGGCCGAACGGCTCGGATTTTTTATACTTGATGCCTCAAGTACTTTTTGAATGACATTTATGTCTACAAAATCTGTTGGTGCGCTTATTGACGACATTCGCATGCTAGGCGAAGAACGACATGCCACTGTAGAAGCTGTTCGAGCATTAATTGCGAAATCGTTGGCATCTGTAGTTGAAGAGGTCAAGTATGGCGGAATCTTGTTTGCGTCTGAAATTCAATTTTGTGGTGTCTTTGCTTACAAAGAGCATGTTTCTGTCGAATTTAGCAGCGGCGCAGGGATCGCGGACGCATTTGGCCATTTAGAAGGCAGCGGCAAATTCCGCCGTCACGTCAAACTCATGAACGTCAAAGACATCAAAGCCAAACACCTCAAAGAATATCTAGCACTGGCTTTAGCGTCAGCGAAAAAGACTTCTTAACCCCGCGCAGCCTGCAGCACATCCCGCGTCTGCATCGCTACTTTTCTTGCGGCATCGGCAAAATTAGCCCCGCTGGACGCATACAACACCGCACGAGACGAGTTCACGATGATGGGGGCTGTGGTTTCGCCGTTTAGCTGTTTGTAGCCTGCTTTAACTGTAGCCACAGCATCGCCACCTTGAGCGCCTACGCCAGGGATGAGCAAGGGGACGTGGGGGGCTACTTTTCGGACGCGTTCTATTTCATTGGGGTAGGTTGCGCCTACGACTAGGCCTAGCTGACCATTGGTGTTCCACTCGCCTTGGGCTAGTTTGGCGATGTGTTCGTAGAGCAAGGGCTCGCCTGCGACGGAGCTTAGGCGCTGGGCTTGGAAGTCGTCGCCACCGGGGTTGGAGGTGCGGCAGAGCAGGAAGGCGCCTTTACCGTAATAGGCCAGATAAGGCTGCACGGAGTCAAAACCCATGAATGGCGAGAGGGTGACGGCGTCTGCACCGTAGCGCTCGAAGGCTTCGATGGCGTATTGCGCGGCTGTGGAGCCGATGTCGCCGCGTTTGGCGTCCAAAATCACGGGGACGTGAGGGGCGGTGGCGCGCATGTGCTGCATGAGCTTTTCTAGCTGGTCTTCGGCGCGGTGGGCGTGGAAATAGGCGATTTGGGGTTTGAAGGCGACGACTAAGTCAGCCGTGGCGTCCACTATAGCCGCGCAAAAGTCGTAGATTTTGCTGGCATCGCCTTTGATGTGGGAGGGGAATTTGGAAGGCTCGGGGTCTAGGCCGACGCAGAGCATGGATTGGTTGGTGTGCTCGGCTTGCTGGAGTTGTTCTAAAAAGGTCATGGCTTGATTGTAAATTAGCGTCTAGAACACCTGAATCACCGCAAATACAAATAAGAACTGACATTTCCGCAAAGGCGGGAATCTACAAACGCCAACCTGGATTCCCGCCTTTGCTGGAATGACAGCCATTATCCGTTTACCATTGAACCATGCAAAAACTCTCAGCACGACAACTTTGGCTCTTGATTATTCTCACCATCGTATGGGGCTTGAACTGGCCGGTGATGAAGATGGGCGTAACGGGCATGCCGCCGCTGCTGTTCAGAACGCTGTCAATGTGGCTGGGACTACCGGTGCTGGCTTTGGCGCTAGTGTGGCTGAAAGTGCCGTTTGCCATGCCGCGTAAACATTGGCCCGAGCTGCTCTTACTGGCGGCAACCAATATGTTTATCTGGCATGTGTGCATTATTTTGGCGATTCAGTCGCTGTCCAGCGGGCGGGCGGCGATTTTGGGCTACACCATGCCTATTTTTTCAGCCATTTTGGGGGCGATCTTTTTTGCAAGCAGCATGACCAAGCGCAACTGGCTGGGCGTAGCCGCTGCCGCCCTGGGTGTGGCGCTGCTGCTATGGCACGAAATGATGGGCTTGAGTGGCAAACCGCTGGGCGTGGCTTTGGCGTTGACCGCTGCAGCAACCTGGGCTCTGGGCACGCAGCTGCTACGCCGCACAAAGATTGACACCCCGACATTGACCATTTCGTTTTGGATGACAGTGCTGGCATGCGTTGTCATGACAGCGATGACCGTGACTTTTGAGCACCAAGCGTGGGTGATGCCATCCCGTAGCTCGTGGTTTGCGATTATTTACAATGCGGTGCTGGTGTTTGGCTTTGCCCACGCGGCGTGGTTTTACTTAGCACGCACGCTGCCGCCGGTGGCTTCAACCTTGTCGGTGATGTTTATCCCGATTTTGGGGGTGTTTGTGGGCGCATATTGGCTGGGCGAAGTCTTGCATTGGCAAGATTGGGCGGCGGTAGGGCTGATGGTGGTGGCCATTGGCTCTGTGCTTGCGCCTAGCCGCGCAAAGCCCTGATTACAAACTGGCTTTTGCCAAGCACAAATCTGCCCAAGCCTTGGCTTTGTCAGCCGGGCTGCGCAGCAAATTGGCGGGTGAATAAGTCACCACGACTGGGACGCCCTCATACTTGTAAACAGCACCGCGCAGCTGCCCAAGCGGTGGCACAGGGTTGCTCACCGTATTGGCTAAGAGCGCCTGCGCAGCGTAACGCCCCATCGCCAAAATCATTTTCGGACGCATCAAAGCGACTTGACGGCGTAAAAACGCCTCACACTGCGCCAGCTCTTGCGCACCCGTGCTTTGACCTTCTGTACGGCATTTGACTGACGGTGTAAGTGTTACTTGCGACACATTCAAACCCAAGGCTTTGAGCATGTTGCCCAGCAAAACGCCAGCCTCACCCGTGAATGGAGCGCCAGCGGCTTCATCAGACTCGGTTGGCGGGTCACCCACGATCAGCCAATCGGACTGTTGATTTGTCGCTTGATCACCAAAAACAATGTCTTTTCGTCCTGTACAAAGTTGGCACGCTTGGCAGCTCTGCGCGGTTTGCTGAAGCGTTAGCCAATCCATCTCTTGCAAGCCGGCAGGCATGGGCTGCAGCGCTACAGCGGGTTTGAACGGCTGCGCATGCGGCTTGGGCTGCAGCAGAACTTGTGGTCGCTCAGACACCGTTTTTTTAGGTGCATTTATGGCTGTAGCTGGCGTATTTATTGCCTGAACAGCTATTTTATTAATAGCAATTTCAGGTAATTCGACGATGTACTCAGGCTCAGGCAGCCATACGGTAACGCCCATTTCTTGCAGCATGGCGCGTTGGCGGGTGTCGAGTTCTAAAGTCATCATGCGCAAACTGTCGGGTAAGCAAGAATGCGAAGCTTTCCAGAAGTCGCATCTTTAAATTTTTGACATATTAAATCCGTATTATTTAATGTTTTTTCAACCAAAGCAGTGCAATCTTCCATTACAAAACTCGATTTTTTCACGGGTCCATTTTTTTTAATTCTTCCGCTTTTTTGAATGCGTACAAAATTCGGTTTCTCCCATCCGTTCAGATGCCCTTTGTAATTAGGATAGGCTGCGACGATGCTGTCATCTGTCACTTCATACACTTGCGCATCAACGGGAATTGGCCACTTATTTACCAACTCACCATTTACGCCCAATTCATACGCCCAAATCGTATCTAAGTACTTATGTAACATTGGGAGCGACGTACGACATTGCGTGGCCACTACACCACAAGGATGATCATTCGTGTTTTTCAGGGTTACATCGTGTTTAACGAATAAGTCGACTTTCACGCATTGAGAAGCATTGCAATTAAATGCAGCAATCATGAGTAGCAATGTGATGGAAGCTCTGAGCATAGTGGTATTTTAGAGCCGTATTTAAAGTTTTAGACTCATCACAATCGCGTCTTCGCGGCCATTGGCTTTGGGGCCTTTGGGGTAGTAATCTTGCCGCACGCTGACCAGCTTGAAACCCCGCGCCTGGTACACCTGCTGCGCCCGCTCGTTGCTGCCGCGCACTTCCAGCCACAGCCACGCCGCACCCTGCCCGCGCGACCAAACGGCGAGCGCATCCAACATCAGCTTTGCCCAGCCTTGGCGCTGAAACGAATCTGCCACGGTGATATTCAGTAAATGCACTTCTTCAAAGCCTTTCATAGCGATGAAATAGCCCAGAATCTCTGAATTTGAAGTAGTCAAAACCTGCATTTGGTAGCCGGTTTTGATGGAATCTTCGAAATTTGCACGGCTCCAAGGGTGCGGGTAGACGGCGTTTTCGATTTGCAGGACGCGGTCTAGCCAAGCTGCCGTCAGCGCATGGAATTGCACCTCAGTCGTTATTTTTGGCTTCAAAATCGCGTTCATACGTCTGATTTTAAGGCTTGGCTGATGACTTGATTTTTCAAATCAGCGCGTTCAGCTGTCGTTTGCGCCACTTTGTCGCGCACATATAACGGCAAGGCTTGGTCGGCTGAAACGCCCAAACCGGCGGCAAGCATCGCAGGCGCTAGGCGCAGCATGGCGGTGGCGGTAGGCAGGGAATCTATACGGCTTGCATTTTCTAAACAATTACCTGCCAACTGAAAGCCAGCTTCAAAATGCATATCAGCTGGTTTGCAGAGTTGAATGTCAGAAATCTCGTCCCAAGCGCCTTCTTTGTAGGCGTAACTTGCCGCGTAAACCTCGCCCATGCGGGCATCCAAAACAGCTTGGATTTGCGTGAAACTTGAACTGAAACGAGCTTCTTCAGCCACTGCCAGCAAAGTATTGATCGGTAAAACGGGAATCCCACCCGCCCCACCCGCCCCAAACGCCAAACCTTGCGCGACTGAACACGCTGTGCGCAGCCCCGTGAACGAGCCCGGCCCGCGCCCAAAAACGATGGCGTCAAGCTGTTGCAGGCTTAAATTTGCCTCTTTCAGCAACGCCATGATGGCGGGAATCAAGGCGGCTGAAGTTTTAGCGCCGCCTTCTGAAGTGTGTAGCCATGTGTTTATGCCATTTGTCACGGCGATGAACATGGACTCGGTACTCGTATCAAATGCAAGAAGATTCATTTTTTTGCGGCCCTCACGCCAAACAAAATCCCAGAAGTCACTAGCGCCAAACCGAATATCAAGTTCAACGACAAAGGCTCACCCAAGAAAAACACCGCTCCAAGTGCGGACAAACCGGGTACCAGCGCCGTCATCATCGTGCTGCGCACTGGGCCGAAGTATTGAATCATTTTGGTAAAAGTAATGCCTGAAATCACCACAGAGCCTACGCCTTGGTAAACGGCTTGAAACGCGATTTCTCCCCAGGGCGCAGTGGTTAAATGTGAGTTGATGGCTTTAAAAAGCACCAGCAATCCATAAACAGGTATGTACGTTACAGCTGTGAAAACGGTAATAGCGATGGTGGCTTTGACCGCATCTAGCGCGTATTTACGGGCGTTGACCGAGTAAAACGCCCAGCAAGTGGATGCGCCTAGGAAGAGCAAATCGCCCTTCCAAGTCTCGCCACCGTCAAACACTTTGAGCAAGCTTGCGCCGCCTACCAGCAAATCACCTAAAAAAATCAAGCCTAGACCAATGGCGCGTGTCGGTGTGATGTGGTCTTTCAGTAACCACATGGCAACCAATGCGGTAGACAACGGCAAGGTGCCAGGCATCAACACACTAGCGTGCGCAGCCGGTGCAAAGAAAAAACCGCTGTAGGCCAGCATGGCGTACACCACACCACCAAATATGCCAACCAAAGCGGTGATTTTTAGGCCGTAGGGCGACAAACCCAGCCACGATGGCAGGTTTAATGATGCTTGAGTTAAGGACTGCAGGTTTTTTTTCTGATTGCGCACAATCCACAAGCCCCAAGGCAGCAGTACCATGCCTGCGCCTATAAAACGTAGAAAAACCATATCTAACGGTAACAAACTACCTTTGGCAGAGGCGCGGGCGATGACAATGAATGAAGACCAAATTAAAATTGTTACCACCGCAGACAAGATGCCCACGGCTTTGGGCGAGAGCTGACGGGGTGCTGAATGTAACGAATTGATTACTGACATGCCTCTATTATCAAGGCACGGGATAATGGTCTGATGAAACGTTTCTTTTTATGCGCTTGCTTGCTCGGGTGCAGTGCCAGCACAATTGCCTTTGCTCAAGCCCTCAGCCCAGCGTCTTCACAAAATATTCCCAGTGCAATATCCCAAGCGCTTGCCCGCGCTGGCGTGCCGCGAGATGCCGCCAGCTTTGAAGTGCGTGAGCTAAACGGCGATAAATCACCGCGCTTGAGCTACAAAGCTGCTGTTTCGATGAACCCTGCTTCAGTCATGAAACTGGTGACGACCTATTCTGCCTTGGACATCTTGGGGCCTACTTTCACTTGGAAAACTGGTTTTTACACCGATGGAACGCTTAGCAAAGGCGTTTTGAACGGCAATTTGATCATTAAAGGCGGTGGCGACCCTAAGTGGGTATTAGAGCGGATAGAGGAAAATTTCAAAACCTTGCAAGTTTTAGGCGTTCAACGTATTACGGGCGATATTGTGTTGGACAACAGCGTGTTTGAATTGCCAGAGACGAATTCAGCAGATTTCGACGGCGAGCCCATGCGCCCATACAACAGCGCACCCGATGGTCTGCTGGTGAACTTCAAAGCGCTGATTTTGAAATTTGTACCCGACCCGCAAACGCAAACTATTCGCGTTGTAAGTGAACCACCGATGGCCGATGTTGCGATTGATACCCAAGTCACCGCCACAACTGACGGCTGTGGCGATTGGCGTAGTGCTTTGCGTGCTGATTTTTCCAACCCTCACAAAGTTCAATTTGGCGGCAGCTATAGCGTGCGCTGTGGTGAAAACACGTGGCCTGTTGCTTATGTTGAGCCAGCGAGCTATGCCATTCGCGTGGTCAAAGCCATGCACAAAGCTTCAGGTGGCGTGCTGGACGGTAAGGTTCGCTACGGCACCATGCCGCGCACGGCGCTGCTGCTGTGGCAAGCGCCATCGTTGCCCCTGTCGCAAATCATTGCAGATGTGAACAAATACAGCAACAACGTGATGGCGCAGCAGGTTTTTTTAACGCTAAGTGCGCAGTATTCAACTTTTAATAGCTCACTGCATTTACCAGGAGCGCCGCGAACGGGTAATTTTGTGCGTTCAGCCACCACGGTGAACAACTGGTGGCGCGAGCGATTTGTACGAACCGTGAAAGTGCCCACTTTAGACAACGGATCTGGGCTAAGCCGCAAAGAGCGCATCACAGCGCAATCTCTCAGCGAGCTGCTTCGCCTGGCGGCAAGCCGCCCAAACAGTGATGTTTTCGTCAATTCATTGTCTGTAGCAGGTGTGGACGGTACAGCCGCTAACATGGCCAAGCGCGGCATCGCTGTCAACGCCATTGGCAATGCGCAGCTCAAAACGGGTACGCTACGTGATGTGGCTGCTGTTGCAGGCTACGCTATCGGTAAAAGTGGCAAGCGCTACAGCGTGGTAGGCTTGATTAACCATCCAAACGCTAGCGCTGCACGGCTAGCACTGGATGCCTTGGTGGAATGGGCTGTACTAGATGAGTAAACACCAAAAACGCGATTTAGCTGAACTGCTGGAAGCGGTCGACCTAGAAGCGCCACTGGCACAGCGGCATTTGTGGTTGATCGAGCTGTTCGCATGGATTCGTGGTGATGCAAAATCTACCAGCGCTGCAATAAGTCGTTTGCACTTGCTGTTGGACGTGGTGCAAGCTCGGCCGCAGTTGCAAACACGCATTCGCCAATGGTGGCACCAGTTGCTGCATATTGTTGATGCATCCAGCTTGTTGGCTGACTATGGATTTGCACAACGCAGCGCTTTTGTGAGTGAATTTTTCGAGCGCATCCGCTTAAAAATTCTGCCAGCCACACCCGAGACGACTGACGCCGCTGTGCTCTTCTCACTCGTTTTACCTAAAAGTTTTGACCAACAATGGTTGGCTGAGTTGGATGAAGCGACGCTGGCTCGCATTGCAGAATTGTTAGAAACGCCAGACATTGGTGACAGCGCGCGTACGCAAACGACGTATTGGCAAAACACGGTTATAGAAGCCATCACCTTTTGCGTGGGCCATATTCGATCCAGCGGATTTTCACCTGAGTTACGTACGCGCATGAGCCCTGCTGCCGTGCAAGACCGACCATTTCATTGGTTGGATGCTGACTTAGATGATTTGCGAGCTGCATTTTTAACGTCTCGTGCAGATTCTTCTGCCGAAGATGTCATTGCAAACAACATTGCGTTGGAACAAACCGTCACTAAGTTTCGCGACCGCCTAGACACTTGCCGCCAAGCTGCGGGGACGGTTTACACGCATTTGGATGAGCACGGCATCTCCGTTAGCCTCGTTTTTCGCCTGCGTGAAATGCGGGCACGGGTGCTGCGCATTCGTGAATTGCTAGATTGTTTGCTGTCTGACAGGCCCAACAGCTACACCGCCAAGCTATTGTCGCATTTGGTAAAAATTGGCGTGCATAGACAAAGTGTGCGCGATTTAATCACCTCCAACACCACACTCTTGGCCGCCAAAATGGCGGACCGCAGCGCAGAAACGGGAGGAAACTACATCACCCGCAACCGCGCTGAATACTGGGACATGCTGCGCAAAGCGGCGGGTGGCGGTGGCATGGTGGCCATCACCATTTTGGTGAAATACTTGCTGCTGGCTGTAGGATTTTCAGCTTTTTGGGGTGGCTTTTTTGGGGGTGTGAATTACGCGCTGAGCTTCATCGCCATCCAATTGCTGCATTGGACGCTGGCAACCAAGCAGCCCGCGATGACCGCGCCAGCTATGGCTGCCAAACTCAAAGATTTGACTGGCGACAACGAGGTGGCGTCTTTTGTCGACGAAGTGACCCACGTGGTGCGATCACAAGTCGCCGCTGTTGCGGGCAACTTGGCTTTGGTCATTCCCTGCGTGTTGCTCATCAGCTATTTGATGCAGCTGGGCTTAGGCAGACCTTTGATAGACCACGCCGAAGCGCACTATGCCTTGGCATCGCTCACGCTACTTGGACCCACGGCTTTGTTTGCTGTAGCCACGGGTGTGGTGCTGTTTTTATCCAGCATTTTTGCAGGCTGGGCGGAAAACTGGTTTGTGCTGCACCGCTTGGACTCTGCCATGCGGTTTAACCCACGCATCACGGCAGCCATTGGCGCAGCGCGAGCTGAGCGTTGGGCACTGTTCATGCGTAAAAATATATCGGGCTTTGCTGCCAGTGTTTCCTTAGGAATGATGCTCGGCTTGATACCCGCCATTTCCAGCTTTTTAGGCTTTGGGCTAGAGCTGCGGCATGTGACGCTGTCAACAGGGCAAATCGCCGCTGCTGCTGCGACATACGGTTGGGATGTGCTGCATGTGCCTGAATTACGCACCGCTTTACTGTGGGCAATTGCCGGTATTTTCGTGATTGGGCCGTTGAACGTGGGTGTCAGTTACTATTGTGCTTTTAGATTGGCGCTGCGGGCGCATAACGTTAGCGTGGGCGAGAGGCAGCGCATTCGCCGCGCTGTGTGGCAGCGCTTGAACCGTGAGCCGCTGAGCTTTTTATGGCCAGCTAAAGAAGATAAATAAAGTTAAATAAAGTTGAGTGAATTTTAAATAAATGGGCGAATTTGACCTGATAGAGCGTTACTTCAAAGCGCCAGCACGCGCCATGCAATTTAACGAAGTGGTTGCTCTTGGTATTGGTGACGACTGCGCTTTGCTGCAACCCGCCGCTGGCATGCAATTGGCTATTTCTAGCGATATGTTGGTTGAGGGCAGGCATTTCTTTGCAGATGTTGATCCGTTTACCCTAGGTCACAAAGCACTCGCAGTGAATTTGAGCGACTTGGCAGCTTGCGGTGCAAGACCACTGGCGTTTACCTTAGCGCTGTCGCTGCCCAAAGTTGACGAAGCCTGGCTTGCATCCTTCTCTCGTGGCTTGTTGGCTTTGGCGGCTGAGCACAACTGCTCCCTTATCGGTGGGGACACCACCCAAGGCCCGCTGAACATGTGCATCACCGTGTTTGGTGAAGTGCCTAAGCAACAAGCTTTGTTGCGCAGCGGCGCACAGGCTGGAGACGATATTTATGTGAGTGGCACGGTAGGTGATGCACGCTTGGCGTTGGAAGCTATGCGCGGAAACGTGTCGCTCACTGCTGATGCTTTCACAGCAGCGAAAAAGCGTTTAGAAACCCCTACCCCGCGCGTAAATTTGGGTCTAGCGTTGCGCTGCATTGCCAGCAGCGCAATTGACGTGAGTGATGGTTTGCTGGGCGATTTGGGGCATATCCTCAAACAATCGCAGGTTGGCGCAACGATAGATACTTCAGCGGCCATACATTTAAATACTATTAATTTTATAGCTGCTCAGGCAATAAATACCAAGACTACAACCCAATTAATACCTCAACTTACCTCTCAAAACCAACTGCAATATGTATTTTCAGGCGGTGACGACTACGAACTAGCCTTCACCGCCCCTGTGAGCCAAAGCCAAGCTGTACAAGCCGCAGCCCTAGCCAGCAAAACACCGGTGACTCGTATCGGACAGATAGAAGCTGATCTAGGACTTAGACTCATCAATGCAAAGGGTCAATCCATGCCGAATAACTATGGATCATGGGACCACTTCAAATAATCAACATGTCAGAAAATACGACGAAATCTTCAAGCAGTCTGCCTAACTCAGACGACGATCTCTCGCCACTCGCCCCGTTTCGTCGTCCCGTTTATCGCATGTTGTGGTCAACCTGGCTCATTGCGAACGTCTGCATGTGGATGAGCGACGTGGCCGCCGCGTGGATGATGACATCGCTCACCACCAGCCCCTTGTGGATTGCCTTGGTGCAAACAGCGGCGAGTTTGCCGGTTTTTTTGCTGGGCATTCCCAGCGGTGCGCTGGCAGATACCTTAGACCGAAAAAAGTACTTTTTAACCACGCAGATTTGGATTGCTGTGGTGGCAAGCCTGCTTAGCATCACTGTATTTATGGGTTGGATATCGCCACCAGTTTTGCTGGCTTTGGTGTTTGCCAACGGCATTGGTTTGGCCATGCGCTGGCCAGTGTTTGCAGCTATCGTGCCAGAGCTAGTGCCGCGTCCACAGCTGCCAGCTGCGTTGGCATTGAACGGTGTTTCCATGAACGCTGCCCGCATTCTTGGTCCCTTGGTAGCCGGAGCGCTCATTGCCAGCTTGGGCAGTGCTTGGGTATTTTTGCTGAATGCTGTGCTGTCCGTTGTCTCAGCCATTGTCATCACCCGTTGGAAGCGTGAGCATAAAACGCACCCCTTGGGACGTGAAAAACTCAGCAGCGCCATGCGTATAGGCATGCAATATGTGGCGCAATCGCACCACCTCAAAGGTGTGTTGGTGCGCATCTCAATATTTTTCTTCTGCTCAACAGCACTTTCAGCCTTGATGCCATTGATTGCTAGCCACCTGCACGGCGGTGGCGCGGGTACGTTCACGCTATTGCTGGCGTCAATGGGGGCTGGCGCGATTCTATCCACCGCATTTATGCCGCAATTGCGCCGCGCTATGTCGCGCGACAAATTGATCATGTGCAGCATCGCTGTGCTGTCCCTCGCCATGCTCGTGGTGGCATTCACCACACACAGCGGTGTGGCCGTGTTGGCTATGTTAATGGCTGGTTCAGCTTGGATCGTCACTGCCAACACGCTGAGCACCTCCGCCCAAATGGGCTTGCCCGACTGGGTACGCGCACGCGGCATGTCCACCTACCAAATGTCCATCATGGGTGCCAGTGCGGCAGGCGCTGCTGTTTGGGGGCAATTGGCAAGCATGACCAGTGTGCAAACCAGCCTGATCACAGCAGCATTCACGGGCGTCATCGCCACAGCTGCCGCCAACCACTTCATGCGCAGCCAAGGCATGGTGGACGACCTCACGCCCTCCAAAGCCTTCAATATCCCGCAAGCCGACGAACCGCCCAAACACGGCAACGTGATGATCATGGTCGAATACCGCATAGACCCAGCTCGCGCTGCCGAGTTTCGCGCCCTGATGATAGAAGGCCGCCGCAGCCGTTTATCGCACGGTGCTTTGTCCTGGGAGCTGTTGCATGATATCAACGAACCAAGTCGCTTTGTGGAAATGATCGTCGACGAATCTTGGAACGACCACCTGCGTCGCTTTGACCGAGTAACTACCGCCGACGTCGCCCTGCGCGACCGCAAATTGGCGTTTCACATTGGCGAATCACCGCCTGTGGTGACTAGGAGTTTGATGGAGACGACGGTAAAGGTGGGGGGATGATTCTCAAGCCGCAGCCCGCGTCACCCTATCCCGCACCCCGTCCCACACCGCATCTTCAGGCGGTGTTTCTACCCAGATCAGCTTGATATCAGGTTGATCCAGCTCGCGCAAGGTAGCAAAGAGTTGCTGCGCGGCTAGGGTGTCGTCTTCGGGCATGCGGCGCAAAAGGATGTTTGTGGAGGCGCTTTGCATTTGCTGGCGCGAGTAAACGGCGATGTGTTTTGCGTCTGTGCCCAAAATATCTAGCGCGGTTTGCAGGGCTTTCGCGTCCATCAAACGCAGCTTGGCTTTGGGGGCGTAGTGGGATTCCAGCATGCCCGAAGCTCTTGGAGCTTCTGGTAATATCTCACGGGGAGCTGCCTCTAGGAGTGCTGAATCAGCCTCTAGCCGGCGTATTTGATGCCTAAGCAGCTCTTCTTTTGATAGCGAATTTGAGGTTAAATTTTGCCTACAAGCAAATTCAATTTGTGCTGCCGTCAGCACCCCAGGGCGTAGCAAAACCGGCACACCACGGCTGCAGTCTACGATGGTGGACTCGATGCCGACGCTGCAAGCACCGCCGTTCAAAATCAACAGCTCATCACCGAACTCACCCTGTACATGCGCAGCCGTGGTCGGGCTGACGCGGCCAAACAGGTTGGCGCTGGGGGCGGCTAGGCCGTGGATGCCTCGTGCGGCGCAGGCTTGGAGCAAGGCCAGCGCCACGGGGTGCGACGGGCAACGCAGGCCGACGGAGGTTTGTCCACCGGCGGCGGCGGCGGCGATTTCAGGGTGACGCGGCAAGATCAAGGTGAGCGGGCCTGGCCAGAAGGCGTCCATCATCTTTTGGGCGAATTCTGGAATCTCACTTGCAAAACGGCTGACGCTGGCTGCATCCGCAACGTGGACAATAAGTGGGTGTTCACTTGGCCTACCTTTGGCGGTGAAGATTTTGGCGACGGCGGCTTCGTTGGCGGCATCTGCGGCCAAGCCATAAACCGTCTCTGTAGGCAAGCCGACCAAACCACCAGCGGCGATAAGGTCTGCCGCTTGCGCGATAGAGGCTGTATTTAAGCCATCAATAATCACTTTTCAACCGCCCTCACACTTAGTATTTTTCGATGCCAAGAATCGCGGCTGCTTTCGCAGTCGTCACCTTGACAGCTTCAACCGTTGCGCCCGTCAGCGTCAAATGCCCCATTTTGCGGCCTTTTTTGGCGTCTTTTTTGCCGTACAGGTGCAAATGAGCGCCGGTCAAAGCCAAAATTTGATCCCACGGCGGGGTTTGCGCTTCGGTAGCATTCTTTGGAAACCAAACATCGCCCAAGATATTCAGCATGATGGCCGGGCTGTGTTGGCGCGGCTGGGTCAACGGCAGGCCGCACAGGGTGCGGACTTGCAGCTCGAATTGCGATACGTCACAAGCATCAATCGTGTAGTGGCCACTGTTGTGCGGACGCGGTGCGATTTCATTCACCACCAAGCTGTCGTCGTGCAGCAAAAACAGCTCTATGCACAGCACGCCCACGTATTGCAACTCATTTGCTACAGATATTGCCGCAGCTACGGCGCGTTTCACACCGGCTGCAGGTAGATTACCTTCAAAAACCGAGGTGCTTGCCAAAATACCTTCGACATGCACATTAAGTTGCGGCGGAAAGTGGACGACATGGCCGTCCCGCCCACGCGCCAAGATCACGGAGTACTCGGCCTTCAGCGGTAGCATTTTTTCCAGCACGCTGGTGACGTTGTTGAGTTCGTCCCACGCAGCAGCAAGTTCGGCACGGGTTTTGACGCGAATTTGGCCTTTGCCGTCGTAGCCCATGCGCGCGGTTTTGAGGATGCCGGGGAGCAAATCTGCTGACACAGTGGCTATTTCGCCTGCTGTTTCAATCACTGCATACGGAGCAACCGTTATCGCATCAGTCCCACCTTTGGCGGCGCAAGCCACAAAATGTGCCTTCTCCGCCACTCGGTTTTGCGCGACGGCGACTGAATCTGCGCTGGGCGACACGGGGCGCGTTTTGGCTAAAGTTTGCAACGCAAGCGCTGGCACGTTTTCAAACTCAGTGGTGACTGCGGCGCTGATATTGCATAGTTCAGCTAATCCTATTTCGTCCAAATACGCGGTTTTAATGTGATGATGGCTCACCAAACCTGCTGGACTGGTTGGGTCCGCATCCAACACTGCCGTGAAATAGCCCATGCTTTGCGCAGCGTGGCAAAACATGCGCCCCAACTGGCCGCCACCTAAAACGCCTAGGGTCGCACCTGGCAAAATGACGGAACTGCTCATGCTGACAAAGGGGGCAAAGCCATAGCACGGGCGACTTCGGTTTGTTTAGCGCGAAACGCATCTAACTTAGCCCGCAAAGCCGCGTCATGGTTCGCCAACATCGCCACGGCAAACAGCGCCGCGTTAGCCGCACCTGCTGCACCAATGGCAAAGGTGGCAACGGGAATACCTTTGGGCATTTGCACAATGCTGTGCAGTGAATCCACACCTTGCAAATGCTTGCTCGCAACTGGCACTCCCAGAACCGGCACAGTGGTTTTAGCCGCCAACATACCCGGCAAATGCGCAGCACCGCCCGCACCGGCGATGATGGCCTGCAAGCCACGGCCCGCTGCAGCTTCAGCGTAAGCAAACATGTCGTCGGGCATGCGGTGGGCGGAGACGACCCGCGCCTCGTGCGCGATGCCAAACTCTTGCAAAATGGCGACGGCGTGCTGCATGGTGTCCCAATCGGAGTTGGAGCCCATCAAAACGCCGATTTTGATAGCTGGGTTCGTATTGCTTGAATTGTTTTGCATAATACGATTTTACGTTTTTAAAGCCCAAATTCCCCATGATAGACATCACCCGCGCCACTTTTGACACCGACATCGTCCAAGCGTCGATGCACACCCCCGTTTTGGTCGATTTTTGGCACCCAAAGAGCGAACAATGTAAAATTATTGTTCCGCTCTTAGAAAAGCTGGAAGCCGACTACGCTGGACGCTTCATTTTGGCGAAAGTGGACGCCAGCCAAGAGCAAGAAATCGCGCAAGCCTTTGGCGTGCAAAGCATTCCGACCTGTATTTTGATGATGGATGGCAAGCCGGTGGATGGTTTTCAGGGCGCTGTGCCTGAGGACAAACTCAAAGAATTCCTAGACAAACACCTGCCACCTGCCGCTGAGCCTGAAGCCGAGGAGCCTGAAACCACAGAATTTGCTGAAATTACCCCAGAAACATCGGAAAGGGCCCTGAACAAGTTAGTAGAAAAACTCAAAGCCGCCCCCGAAGACGAAACCGCCCGCTTCGATTTGGTCAAACTGCTGATGATTCTAGGCCGCGACGACGACGCCAAAATTGCCTTCGCCCCCGTGATTGCCAAAACCAGCTTGGTGCGCAAATTTGACTCGCTCAAGCGCTGGATGGATGCTTCGGACACTATTAATTCAATAGCTGTTCAGGCAGTAAATACGCCGGCTAAAGCCATATTTGACACCCTAAATGCCAAAATAGCGGAAAATAAACGAGATTTTGAATCCCGCTACCGTAAAACCCAACTTTTGATGGCGCAGCAGCGCTGGACAGAGGCGATGGACGAGCTGCTAGAAATCTTGATGCGCGATAAAGCCTGGAACGAAGACCAAGCCCGCAAAACCTACATCGCCATTCTGGACATCATCGAGCCCGCGCCCGTGAAGGTGGCAGATGGGCAGATTCCGCCAGTTGATCCTACTGTGGCGACTTATCGAAGGCGTTTGAGCAGTGTGGTTTTGAGTTAGCTATCTAAAAAATCGAGATTAAAACTATCAACCCGTCAGCCGCATCTAAACCTCTTGATACTTGGCCGCGGTCTTCTCAATCACCTAGAAGATGATCTCATTGCGTGTGGCTTTAATTGACGTTGCAGGTGTAGGTGAATTGCAAACCGCTGTTGGCGGGGAATGTGGCAATCGTGATTCCTGTCGTCAGATTGGCAAACGTCAGTGGACCAGCGGGGCAAATTGCGCCTACCAAGATTACCGAGCAAGCTACGTTATTGGCTACTGGACACGTTAAGCCCGAACCTACCACATCTGTCAATACAGAACCATCAGCAGGCGATGGGCCTTGATTAGTTAGTGTGACTACATAGTCGTTTGTTCCACCTGATGTCGACACAGATTTGTTGTCCGTTTTTGTAATCATCATGCTGGCCTGAGCAATAACGGGAATGCTCGGTGTCGTTGCTGTACATGCGGGCGCAACGCCAGTGCAAGCAGGATCTCCGCCTCCAGAAGCCGTTGCCGAGTTAATGACGCTTGCTGCTGCAGCTACCGTTGGCGTGATCGGGATGATAAAGCTTGCGCTGGCACCACCGGCCAAACCAAGTGGGACTGTACATGTCACAAGCTGGCCCACAGCAGCGCAGCCTGCAGGCAATGTGCCTATTGTTAAACCAGTTGGAATCGTATCGGTGATCACGGTGGCGGCTGTAGTCGCTATGGTACTCGTGTTGGTCAGCTGCAGTGTAAAACTAGCCGACGCACCAATGACTAACGGCGACGTGCTTGCAGTCTTGGTCAGTGTCAGTTTGGGTGTTAAGGTGTTTGCAAAAGTGCAGGTCAAGTCATCGCCAGCAACTGCTGTGATAGTGAAAGTTGTTCCACTGCCCGTTGGCGTTTGACCACCTACCAATGCATTGGTACAGCTATAGTTGGATGCATAGTTGGCCAAATTAGCACCTGCAGCGCCTAATTCGCTCAGCGTATAAACAGCACCAACCGATCCTAGACTGAGAGTTGCCAAGCCTGTTGCAACACTGCCTGCGCCGGTTGTCGTAACTGTTGCTGGACCACCTGCTCCCGTAATTGTCAGCGCAAATTGGTCAGATGCTAAGGCTCGTCCATTGGTTAGCGTTTTTTGCAAGCGAAGTATAGGCAGCTTGATATTAGTAAAGTTACAAGTGAAGCTAACGCTCGCACCGATTTCAGCACCTGTTATGGTGTAAGTGGTACCTGACAAACTGCCTACCGACGTACCCGATGAATTGACACAGCTCGCACCACTCAATGCCCAGCCTGCAGGTAACGTGTTTTCTGTGATGGTGACTGCTGTTACTGGCGAGCTGATGGCATATGCCAAGCTTGCGGTGTTGCCGGTGTCGCCGTCCACCGCAGTCGGGATATTGACTGCCGTTGTCGTCACCGTCCCTGTAGTCTGTGCTGTATTGGTCAACGTAAAACCGAATGCTCCACCGAAACCACCGGTCGTGATTTTATTTAGAAAGAGTTTGCGTGAAACTGTAAACTGGTAGTCTTCAACTTCGCCACTTTGTACCGTACCACTTGGCGTTGAGCAATTGTCAGTTGCTGTGTTGTTCGTGCAAACACGAAACCTTGCAAATGTAGGACCAATGACTGCTGTTGCTGGCACTGCGATATTAAGGTTCAAGGTACCTACAGCCACCGCTTGGTTGGTCACCATTTGCTCGCCTGGGTCATTGAAATCTCCATCACCATTCCAATCGAACCAGACATTCAGAAATCCTCCGGCACTTTGAATACTTACAGGGACGATGGTAATTTCACCTACGGGCAATAGCGCGGCAAGCGTGACACCATCTTCGTCATCTACACCATTAGCATCATCTCCTGTGGCAGTGGCATTGTTGAGCAAAGAGGCGTCAGCGTCTACGGTTGCGCCCAAACGGATACCGCTAATGGTGTGCGAAGCATTACCGTAACTGATAGGCGCATCACCAACGTCGGCATTGTCTGATTCCAATAAAAAAGTGGCGGTTGTACCACCAAAGACTGCTGGTGAAGCCGTGCCGGCTGCAGTCAGCGAGTAAAGGCTTGCCGGGGTAGCGCCACCATTGCGAAAATATGCACCACCCGACATACCATTTGGCTCGTTGGTAAGTCCGCCATTTGGGGTATCGTAAGTACCCGCAGCGTTGGTTGTAGTTAGTGTAGCGAGAGCCACATGACCCGCAGGTGTCGTAAAACCTTCGGTACTTGAACTGGTAGCCATTACCAATTTACCGTCATCGGCTTCATCGGGGGCTTGACCCGCATCGTAGGCTGCGACCGTCAGTGTGAAATTACCAGCAGGGTCCACGCCAGCAGCAGCCTGAGCTGTAGCAGTTCCGTTTCGAACAAAGCCAGTTGGAGTTTGCTCAACATTTTGGAAGACAGAGGCAATCAGCAAAGCATCGTCACCCGCATTTGTGGGTGCAACCACATCTGGCAATGAAATGCTAACAGTCCCTGAAGCAGCGCCACCTAAAAGTACATTTATTTCATTTTCAAATAGCACAATATGGTAGCTGCTTATACTTAAAAAAGAAGTACCGGCAGGGGAACCAGATGGCGAAGTAGATATCGTTATGAAACGTGTATCTCCGCTGGGTGTACCGCCTATGACCAATGCATTTTGTTTATTGACAGTACCACCGGCTCCCACAACTCTAGCTGTAAGTTGGTTGTTACTTGTCGTTGCAGGCGGAGTGCCTATACGTGGCTCAGGATAGTTATCACCCAAGCCAGTGCCTGCTGTATTGCCATTGACACACAAACCACCCGAACCGTCCGCTGGTGAGCAGTGGTCACGCTCAAATGAAGGCCAAATAAAGAGCACACGGTTTTTGCCGCTTGGTATGTTGAAGCTGCCAATGCTCGGTATTCCTGCTAAACCTGAGCCCGTTGCGGTAGCTGTCTGCGTATTGAGATGCTGCACTTGTGCAGCAGTTGCTACTTGAAAACTTCCAGTGCTAAGAATAAACAGAAAACAACTGCAAAGTAACGCTATCCACCGTAGCAACAAATTTAGCAAATTCGGTGCACGCGTATCAACAGAAATTGGAATTGATTCCATCTCTCAATTGTAATAATTGTGACATGGTGCACCTTAAAACCTATTAATTATAGTCAGCTCATTTAGTTAACTTTGGTTTGTATAACTTGATGAAAAAATCTGAAATTAATTCAAAATAAACTTGACCAAATAGCTAATAAAAGAACAGTAACGGCAAATAATTGTCATGCTCACCAAAGATTAATACTTTAGAGATACTCGAAGCCAAGGTAGAAGGCTATACGCCGGTCAACCGCGTCCAAGCCTCTTGGTATTTGGCCGCTGTTTTCTCAATGACCTCGCGCGGCACGCGGGGGGCTGGCGGGGTTTTGTCCCAAGTTTGGGTCTCTAACCAGTCGCGGACGAATTGTTTGTCGAAACTTGGGGGGTTTTTGCCTTCTACGTAACTCTCCAACGGCCAAAAGCGGGATGAATCTGGCGTGAGCACCTCGTCCATCAGGGTCAGCGTGCCGTCTGCGTCCAAGCCAAACTCAAACTTGGTGTCGGCAATGATGATGCCTTTGGTAAGGGCAAATTCGGCAGCTGTTTTGTAGATCGCGATGCTGAGGCTTTTGATTTTCTCGGCCAAGTCGATGCCGATTTTGTCGCACATTTGCTCGAAAGTGATGTTTTCGTCATGCTCACCCACAATCGCTTTGGCGGCGGGGGTGAAGATGGGTTCGGGCAGTTTGGAGGCGTTTTGCAGGCCAGCCGGTAATTTACCGCCGCAGACGGATTGCGACACTTGGTATTCTGCCCAGCCGCTGCCAGCCAAATAGCCGCGAACGACAGCTTCCACAGGGATAGGTTTCAGACGTTTGACCAGCATGGAGCGGCCAGTGACGTAGGGCACCTCTTCCGCTGTTACGGCGCTCTCGGGCGATTCACCGGTCAAATGGTTGGGGCACAGATTTGCGCCGTTTTTACCTAACTTTTCAAACCAAAACAGCGCCATTTGCGTCAACAACGCGCCTTTGCCCGGAATTGGCTCACCCATGATGACGTCGAACGCGCTCAGGCGGTCACTGGCGACCATCAATATGCGGTCCCCATTGACACCACCGACGGCGTAGTTGTCGCGGACTTTGCCTCTGGCGAGCAGGGTTAGGGAGGCGATATTGGAGGTGTGAACTGAAGAAGCTGTAGTCATAGCCTAGATTATCGCCTGAGAAAGCTTCAGGATCGCTTCAAAAAAAGTGTTTGTTTTTACTATAATTTTGATAGCTAATTAGACAATAAATACGCTGGCTATAGCAATATTTAGGCATATTTTTGCAGGTTTTTAACCGATTTCAAGGCTAAAAACCCGCTAACTAACTAAATCACACTAAGAAATCAGCCAACACGGCAGATTTTGAGCATATTCGTGCCGCCTGGCGTGCCCATAGGCTCACCGCATGTGATGGCATAAACGTCGCCTTTTTGCACGATGCCACGAGCTTTGAGGTGGGCTTCGGCTTGTGCCAAGGCGGTATCGCGGTCGTTGGCGGTGTCCATCAGGAGCGGCTGCACGTTGCGGTACAGCGTCATTTTGCGCTGGGTAGCGATGCGGGCTGTCAACGCGTAAATCGGGATGTGGATGCGGTGGCGGCTCATCCACAGGGCGGCGCTGCCGCTTTCTGTCATCGCCACAATAGCTTTGGCGCCCAAGTGGTGGGCGGTGAACAAAGCCCCCATGGCGATGGATTGGTCAATACGGCTTAGCTGCATGTCGGCAAAATCGGCGTCTAATTTTGAGTCTTCAGCCTCTTCGGCAGCCGCGCAAATATTGGCCATTTCAATGACGGTTTCGACCGGGTATTTGCCTGCTGCGGTTTCGGCAGACAACATCACCGCGTCAGTGCCGTCCAGCACGGCGTTGGCCACGTCGCTTACTTCAGCGCGTGTGGGCACGGCGTTGATAATCATGGATTCCATCATTTGGGTGGCGGTGATGGTGGTTTTGTCGTGCTTCAGGGCTAGCTTGATCATGCGTTTTTGCAGCGCAGGTACGGCCGCGTTACCAACTTCAACTGCCAAATCGCCGCGGGCTACCATGATGCTGTCGCTCGCGATGATGATTTCTTCGAGCTTTGGAATCGCCTCGGCGCGCTCGATTTTGGCAATCAAATGCGGCTTGTGGCCGAAGGGCTCACCGGCGACATTTGCCAATTGGCGCGCCAGCTCCATGTCTGAGCCATTTTTAGGAAAACTCACCGCCAAATAATCGGCTTGGAAGCTCATCGCCGTTTTGATGTCTTCCATGTCTTTGGCGGTTAAGGCCGGTGCAGTCAAGCCGCCGCCTTGTTTGTTGATGCCTTTGTTGTTCGACAACACACCGCCCATTTTGACACTGGTGTGTACGGCTTGACCGACGACTTTGTCCACAGTCAGCACGATCAAGCCGTCGTTCAAGAGCAGTACATCGTCTGCTTTAACTTCATTGGGAAGGTTTTTGTAATCCAAACCCACAGCGTCTTGGTCGCCCAGCTCGATGCGGGCGGCGTCTAAGATGAATTTAGCGCCGACTTCCAGCACGACCATGTTATTCACAAAGCGGCTGATACGAATTTTCGGGCCTTGCAAATCGGCCATGATGCCCACCACGGTGCCGGCGCGAGCTGCCGCTTCACGCACCATGGCGGCGCGGTCGCAATGGTCTTGCGCGGAGCCGTGGCTGAAATTAAGACGCATAACGTTAACGCCAGCGCGAATCATTTGCTCTAAAACAGCTGGGTCGCTGGATGCAGGGCCTAGGGTGGCGACGATTTTGGTGGCACGGCGTGCTGTCATATTGTTTGCTCCAAATAGGGTATTTTGTAATTTAGTAACTTAATTTTTATGTATTTTCGCAGAGTTTAGTTACGAGCGGCTCATTTGTAAGTTACCAATGGGTTACCAAAACGAAGGCTAAATCATAGTCCGAACTTACCAACCCAAGCCCAAATGCAGCGGCAAATACACCAGCATGCCCGAACTCATGGTGAGCAGCACGCTTTTGCGCCAAAAATAGACGGCTGCGCCGACCAAGCCAGCGATCAATTTAGCATCATGCCAAGAGCCTAACAATTGCCCTTGCGTGATCAAAATTTCAGGCACGATAACAGCAGACAAGGCTGCAATGGGGGCGTAATGCAAACCACGATTCACCCAATTAGGCAACTGCCAGGATTTACTGGAATACAAGAAAAAACAACGCGTGATGACCGTTACCAGCGCCAAGCCGATGATGGTGATGAGCGTCCAAGCATCTGAAATATTAGCGGTCATGTGGCATTCATTTCTATCATTTCGATAGGGTCCGCTGCGTTTTATCGAGCAACAAACACATCGCCACAGCAGCTGAAATGGCGACAACAATGTTCATTTTGAGTGGCAGAGCGTAAGCCGCAACGGCCACCACACTTGACACGGCGGCGGCAACAATGCGCAGCTTACTGGTCGCCAAAGAACACAAAATTCCCAGCAACGACAAAATGCCCGCAAAACCCAGCCCCCAGTGCACAGGCACTTGGTGCGCCAGCGCGATGCCAAGCAAGCTGGCTCCCATCCAAGCCACCCACGTTAAACCTGTGTTACCCGCTAAAAAAGCATCTTGTTCATCTTGCTCGGCTTTCGTGGAGCCTGGTTTTGAAAATTTGCTGACGAACTGGACATAGCTTAAATCTGCCGTCAAATAGCCACTCATCAAACGCTTCCACAGCGGTAGATGCATCAAATACGGCCGCAAATGGGCGCTGAACACCACAAAACGTAGGTTCACGCACAGGCCGGTCAGCAAAATCACCCACATGGGCGCTCCCACAGCGATGAGCGGTATCGCCGCCAACTGCGAACTGCCGGCAAAGACCAGCAGCGTCATGGCGACAGATTCGACCACGCTCATACCGCTGTTGACCATGGAAACGCCCATCGTCAACCCCCACGCCACCATGCCCGGCAGCATGGGGATGCAGTCTTTCGCACCCTGCAAATAGGCGGGGTGGTTGTAATTGCTGCGGCTTAAAAACATAGACCTACATTAACCCAAGTCACCAAAGCACATGCCGACTTGCACGTCAAATCCGTGCACGAAGTCTGCTACTTTGAGACGCTTACCCCCTGGACGTTGTAACTCGGTTAAATTCACTACATTATTCATAGCTGCACAGGCAATAAATTCGCCGGCTAGAGCCACAATTTGACCATTTTTATAAGTTTTACCGACTTCTAACAAGGCTTTATTACCCATACTGGCGTTCCAGACCTTGATTTGCTCACGGTGAAGTGACGTAACTGCGCCCGGAAAGGGGTTGAAAGCGCGGATACGTCGACTGATGACTTCGGCGCTTTGCGCCCAATCAATCTGCGCCTCGACTTTTTCGATTTTGTGGGCATACGTGATACCAACTTCAGGTTGTTTGACAGGCCTCAAATCAGCCAGTGAAGTGAGGGTTTTGACGATCAAATCGCCTCCCATCACGGCTAATTTGTCGTGTAAAGTGCCTGTGGTGTCGGTTTCCAGAATCGGCAACTCGTCGCGCAAAAGCATATCTCCGGTATCCAAGCCAATATCCATTTGCATGATGGTGACGCCGGTGGTGGCATCGCCCGCTTCGATAGCGCGGTGAATCGGCGCTGCGCCACGCCAGCGCGGGAGCAAGGATGCATGAATGTTCAAGCAACCCAGCTTTGGGGCACCGAGCGCCCACTGCGGCAAGATCAGACCGTAAGCGACAACGATCATCAACTCAGCACCATCTGCAATAGCTTTGTCGATGGCGGCTTTGCCCAATGCGGCTTCTTCGGAGAACTTACCATCCAAACGCAGGCTGCGTGGCTGGGCGACCGGAATGTTGTTGTCTAGGGCGAATTGTTTGACAGCTGACGCTTGCAACTTCATACCGCGCCCAGCGGGGCGGTCGGGCTGGGTGAGTACCAAAACGATCTCGTGCCCAGCTTGAACCAAGGCTTGCATCGCCATGCTCGCAAATTCTGGCGTGCCAGCGAAGATTAATTTCATGCGTTTTTCTTCAATATTGGCTTAGAGCTTAGGACGGCTCATTTTTTCGTATTGCGCGTCTTTTTCTTCTTCTCGCTGGATTTTGAGCATTTTGGTTTTGATCCGGTTGAATTTGAGTTTTGACAAATACTCCACAAACACTTTACCCAGCAAATGGTCTAACTCGTGCTGAATGCACACGGCCAGCATGTCGTCTGCTTCTAACTGCTGCGGCTTGCCTTTAGCATCCAAGTACGACACTTTGACAGCAACAGAACGCTCCACCTTGTCGTAAATTTCAGGCACAGACAGGCAGCCCTCTTCACCCACGTGCTTTTCTGGGCTGTACCACGTGATTTCAGGGTTGATGAGCACCAAGGGCTGGTCGCGTGTGTCAGACACATCAATCACCACCAAGCGCTCGTGTACATTGACCTGGGTCGCTGCGAGGCCAATGCCTTTGGCGTCGTACATGGTCTCCAGCATGTCGGCTATCAGCTTTTGGATGCGTTGATCGACCTCAACAACTGGTTTTGCGACGATATTCAGTCGCGGATCTGGAAAGGCAAGTATGGGTAATAACATGGCGAGAATGGGTTAAGAAACTAAACTAAAGGCTAAATATGAGAGCACGACGCCCAAAAAAACTGCCCGCTTCAGGGCGGTTTCTAAGCGGTAGAGGGGAAAAGACAACAATTATTTTACTATTCCTAACTAAATGGTGTCATTTGCAGCGATTTCGATAGAGAATTATCCGAATTCGCGGAAAATGACTACATGTTACTTATGAACAAAACACTTACTTCTCAAGCACTTAGCTTACGTCCTTTACGTCATTTTTCTCACGAAAGTGGCGTTGCAAGAACTTTGCTGGTTACGGCTCTTTTTACTGCTTTGCCTATCTCTGCTGCTATCGCTGCAACGGCAAACCAGTTGACAGTCAGCCCATCACAGCAAAGAACGGCTTCGCAAGTTTCAAATGACGGCGTGGCCTTGAGTGAACTGGCTTCCAACGCGCCTGACAGTTACTCGGTTAAGCGTGGCGACACGTTGTGGGCGATTTCCAAGCTCTTCCTCAAAAGCCCATGGCGCTGGCCTGAGCTGTGGGGCATGAACATGGCAGACATCAAAAACCCGCATCTGATTTACCCAGGTCAAACTTTGTATTTGGACAAGTCAAACGGTCGTGCGCGTTTGAGCAGTCGGCGTGGTGGTGCAGAGAGTTTAGAAACCGTTAAATTCTCACCGCGCACACGCAGCAGCAATCTGCCAGATGCATCCATCCCAACCTTGCAAAACAACTTGATCGAGCCGTTTTTAACCGAACCTATCATTGTTGAAGAAGCAACCCTACAAGCTGCGCCTCGATTCGTCTCAGCCCAAGAAGGCCGTGTATTTATCAGTGAGGGCGACCGCGCCTATGCCCGTAGTGCGGATGGTTTGCAGCTTAGCACTGCTGATGGTAAACCGCTAGACTTCCGGGTTTTCCGTAATGCAACCGCATTGAAAGACCCAGGTACGGGTGAAATTTTGGGCTACGAAGCACAATTTGTGGGTCGCGCCAAATTGAT
Organism: Polaromonas sp.; assembly: GCA_013298945.1. Taxonomy (GTDB): domain Bacteria; phylum Pseudomonadota; class Gammaproteobacteria; order Burkholderiales; family Burkholderiaceae_C; genus Aalborgiella. Next base: position 14,707 of record JAAFJR010000005.1, on the reverse strand, counting down.
TCGTGGCGAGTCTATTTCTGCTGTTCGTGGTGCAGAAATAAAAGCCGGTGAAACTTTAGCCACTGAAATTATTCCTGCTACGTTAGATATTGTTCGCTCCAAAGAAGAAATGCGTACAGGTGACCGCTTATTGCCTGAGCCACCACTGGAATTGCTAACTTACACGCCTCGTGCGCCCGCCAATGCTGTTGAAGCACGTATTGTGTCCGTCTACGGCAGTGCTGTTGCCAATGTGGCACAAAACCAAGTGGTCGTTATCAACCGTGGTACCAAAGACGGTATGGAACGTGGCCATGTGCTGGCGATTCAAACCAATGGCGAACGCTTGGTTGATAAGACTGGTGCAAGCTTTGAAAACATCAAATTGCCCGATGAGCGCAATGGTTTGTTGATGGTGTTCCGACCGTTTGAGCGTGTTTCATACGCCTTGGTACTAACTGCAACACAAACTGTTCGTGTGGGCGACTGGTTAGTCAACCCTGCAAAACAGTAAATTGCTAAGTACAGAAGAACTTGCCGCATGGCTTAGGCTGTGCATGACGTCAGGCGTGGGTAACCAGCATGCCCGCAAGCTGTTAACGGCATTTGGCTTACCTCAAGCCATTTTTACACAAACGCAGCTTGCGCTCAAACAAGTAGTCAGCACGGCCATGGCGCAAGCCTTGCAAGTTATCCCAGATAACTTTGAAGCACAACTCAAAACAACATGGGATTGGCTTGAAGCTGGCACCTTAGACCCAGTCACAGGGCAAAACAACCGTGTTTTTTTAACGCTGGCAGACTCTCGTTATCCTAGCTCGCTGTTAAACATTGAAGACCCGCCACTAGTCCTGTATTTGCAGGGTCACGTCGATTTGATATGGCAGCTTGACCCGCAAGCTAATATTGAACGCAAGCAAGCTTTGGGGAAATCACCCTACAAACACGCCAAAGATGGCATCGCCATGGTGGGCAGCCGCAACCCAACGCCGCAAGGTTTAGCCACCGCACATGCGTTTGCCCAATCGTTCACACAAGCAGGTTTAGTCGTGGTTTCTGGCTTGGCTTTAGGTATTGACGGTGCGGCACATGAAGGCGCATTGGAAGGGCGACCGAACAATGACGATGGTTTCACCGTTGCTGTGATTGGCACAGGTTTAGACCGCGTGTATCCGAGCAAGCATCTGGCATTGGCGCACCGCATTGTTGAGCATGGACTCATGATCAGCGAATTTCCACTGGGCACACCGCCGTTACCAGCAAATTTTCCGAAACGCAATCGTATTATTTCTGCGCTTAGCTTGGGCACGCTGGTGGTTGAGGCAGCTGTTAAATCTGGCTCACTCATCACCGCACGTTTGGCCAATGAGCAAGGCAAAGAAATTTTTGCGATTCCTGGCTCGATTCACTCTACGCAATCACGCGGTTGCCATGCTTTGCTCAAGCAAGGGGCAAAACTGGTGGAATCAGCGCAAGATGTTTTAGAAGAGTTAAGACTTCAACTGACTCCGCCTTTGGTACCGCCGTCAAAGCTACTGCAGGCAGGTAGCGATGATACGATGGTGATTGAACAGATTGAACCCGACGATTTAGTGAAATCATTGGGCTACGATCCCGTCAGCTTAGATGCTTTGGTCGCACGCACCGGCTGGGATGCAGCAACCTTACAAGTGCGCTTGATGGAGCTTGAGTTAAATGATCAAGTCGCCCGATTGCCGGGTGGTTTGTATCAGCGTGTGGTTATGGGTTAAACCCAAAACTTAGACTACAGCGCCGTCGTTTTCGTCGGTCGGATCACCAGGTTTTTTAGCCACTGGTGTTGCTTTGATCAAATCTTCCCGTTTGATACCCAGCCACATGGCAATGGCGGCGGCAACAAATACAGACGAGTAAATACCAAACAAAATACCAATCGTCAGCGCTAGCGCAAAATAAAACAGTGTTTGTCCGCCAAACAAGAGCATGGACAGCACCATAATTTGGGTTGAACCGTGCGTGATGATAGTACGGCTGATGGTGGAGGTGATAGCGTTATCAATGACCTCTTCTGTATTCATCTTACGGAATCGTTTAAAGTTCTCACGAATTCGGTCAAAAATAACCACCGATTCATTCACAGAATAACCCAAAACAGCCAATACAGCTGCCAGCACCGAGAGTGAAAACTCCCACTGAAAGTAGGCAAAAAAGCCCAAAATGATAACCACGTCATGCAAGTTCGCAATGATGGCAGACACAGCGTACTTCCATTCAAAGCGAATCGCCAAATAAATCATGATACCAATCACCACAAATGCCAGTGCTTTGAGTCCGTCAACCACGAGCTCTTCACCCACAGAAGGGCCAACAAAGTTGGTTCTACGCAAATTAGCATCTGCAGAATCAGCTTTCAAAGCGGCAATGACTTTGTCGCTTTGCTGCGCTGAACTCACACCCTTTTGAGCAGGTAAGCGAATCATCACATCACGCGCTGTACCAAAGTTTTGAACTTGAACGTCAGTAAAACCCAAGCTAGAGACTTTGCTGCGTAATTTTTCTAAATCAGCTGGCTGTGAATAGCTCACTTCCATCACCGTGCCGCCGGTGAATTCCACCGACAAATGCAAACCGCGCGAGAAGAGGAAAAATACGGCAAGTACAAACGTGATTAGCGAAATAGCATTGAAAATCAATGCATGGCGCATGAATGGGATGTCTTTGCGAATCTTAAAAAATTCCATGATTCGTCTCCTTATTTGGTGATTGTTGATTGTGTTTTAGCGTCACTGTCAGCCTTCCAAACTGTACCAATAGACACCGATTTGAGCTTCTTTTGCCGCCCGTACCACAAATTAACCAAGCCGCGCGAGAAAAACACGGCTGAGAACATGCTGGTCAAAATACCAATGCAATGCACAACCGCAAAACCGCGCACCGGACCAGAGCCGAAAGCGAGCAAGGCCACGCCAGCGATCAAGGTGGTGATGTTCGAGTCCAAAATAGTTGCCCATGCGCGGTCAAAACCTGTTGCAATTGCAGCCTGGGGAGAAGCTCCACCACGCAGCTCTTCACGAACACGTTCGTTGATCAGCACATTCGAGTCAATCGCCATTCCCAACGCCAAAGCCATCGCAGCGATACCTGGCAAAGTCAAAGTCGCTTGCAACATGGATAGCACCGCTACCAGCATCAACAAATTAACACCGAGTGCTATCGATGAAAACACGCCAAACATCATGTAATAAACGCACATGAAGGCAATGATGACCAAAAAGCCCCAAGTGACACTGTTGAAACCTTTGTCGATATTGTCTTTACCCAAACTAGGGCCAATCGAGCTTTCTTCAATGATTTCCATAGGCGCAGCCAGTGATCCAGCGCGCAGCAGCAAGGCCGTGTCGTTAGCTTCTGAGGTATTCATGCTGCCTGAAATTTGAACGCGACCACCATTGATTTCAGAGCGAATCACAGGCGCTGTTACAACCTCGCCTTTGCCTTTTTCAAACAAAATAATCGCCATGCGTTTGTTGATGTTTTCACGCGTGATGTCTGCAAAAATACGTGAGCCTTTAGCATCAAGGCTCAAGTTAACTGTAGCACCTTGGGTTTGACCGTCAATGCCAGCTTGCGCATCTGTCAGGTTTTCACCAGTCAAAACAACTTGCTTTTTAACAATCACGGGGCGGCCATTGCGCTCTAAGAAACGCTCCGAACCAAACGGAACCGAGCCAGAATTGGTTTCAGCCGCTTGTCCTTCAGCTGACTCATCCACCATACGCAACTCAAGCGTGGCTGTTCGGCCCAAAATGTCTTTGGCTTTTGCTGTGTCTTGCACACCAGGCAGTTGCACCACAATGCGGTCTAAGCCCTGCTGTTGAATGACCGGCTCCGCCACACCCAACTCGTTGATTCGGTTGTGCAAGGTCACGATGTTTTGTTTCAGCGCTTGATCCTGTATTTTCAATGCTGCTTCAGGCTTGATCGTTGCTGTTAATTTGTACTCAGCGCCTTCAGGCGCATCGATTGTGGACAATTCTGAGAATTGATCTGCGAGCACTCTTTTGGCTGCCGTCAAAGTTTCTTGGTCACGAAAACGGATTTCAATGCTAGAGCCGTTGCGTGACACACCGCCGTGGCGCGCATTTTTCTCACGCAGTGCTGAACGAATATCACCCGTCAACGACTCTGTTTTTTTGGTCAGCGCCGCAGCCATGTCAACCTGCAACATGAAATGCACGCCGCCGCGCAAATCCAAACCCAAGTACATGGGTGCGGCACCAAGGGCGTTTAACCAAGTGGGTGAACGGCGCACCAAATTCAACGCCACCACGTAATTTGGCGAACCGGCATCAGGTACCAAGCTTTTTTGAATCGCGTCTTTCGCTTTTAACTGAACATCCGTGTCTTTAAAAAGCGCTTTGACAGATTTACCATCAAAGGTGATGCCATCGGGCGTTAACCCAGCAGCTTTCAATGCCTCTTCAATTTTTATCTGCGTGACGCTGTCTACTTTGATGCTAGATTTAGCACTTGAGACCTGCACTGATGGTGCTTCACCAAAAAAATTAGGCAGCGTGAAGAGCACGGACACCAAGAGAACGATCAAAATGATCGCATATTTCCAAACCGGGTAACGATTCATGATGACGCTTTTTTAACGAATAAATTTAAAATCGAAAGTACTGCCGCAGGTAATTAGCGCAGACATCTGCTTACTTGATACTACCTTTTGGCAAAACTTGCACCACCGCGTGACGCTGTAATTGCACCTCTACGCCATTTGCGATTTCTAAAGTAATTGTGGTTTCTGTTAATTTGCTTACTTTACCTAACAAACCGCCAGAAGTAGCGATTTCATCGCCTTTAGCCAAGGCATCAATCATGCTGCGGTGCTCTTTTTGTTTTTTCATTTGTGGGCGAATCATCACAAAATACAAAACCACAAACATCAACACCAACGGCAGCATGCCGCCCAATGTGGACATCATGTCGCCACCAGAAGCAGCTGCGGCAGGAGCGGTTTGGGCAAAAGCTGAAGAAATAAACATAGTGAGTCCTGAAAATTGATGAAGTTTATAAGGTTGTAAACAATGAGCGCGAGCTGATTAAAGCAAAAAAGCTAACCCTCGATTGTAAATCTTATTATTGTGCCTAAAACGCTGGATTCAACTGCAGCATTAACTATGGTTTTGGCTGCGGTTTTAAAAGAACCACCAAAGCGCCAGCACCGCCTTCAGCTGGCTTGGCCTGCACAAAAGCCAAGACCTCTTGCTTTTGAATCAACCAGCTTTTGACTTTGCTTTTCAAAACCGGCTCTTTACCGGGTGAACCTAGCCCCTTGCCGTGCACCACCCGCACACAGCGCATGCCGTGCTTGTGTGCCTCGCGTATAAAAGCACCTAATGCATCCCTAGCTTCCTCAGTGCGCATATTGTGCAAATCCACTTGCCGCTGAATGCTCCAAATGCCTTGTCGCAGCTTTTTTGTAACGTCTGTACCGATGCCAGGGCGTCGAAAACTCAACGAATCATCAATATCAAGCAGTGATTCAACATCAAACTCATCGCTCAAAGACTCGCGCAACACCGCCGCATTGTCACGCTTTTGCTGAACGGGGTTGGGCTCTGGCTGCTTTAATTTTGATAGCACTTTAGGCTTGTTTTGTAAAGGCTGAACGACGCCAACGCTATTAGCAAACAAGTTTTTATTGGCTAATTTCAGCGCTGCCGCCGCTTTTTTTGCCGCTTCTTCTGCAGCATGCTTTGCTTGTTGCTCCGCCAAAGTTTGCTTGACTTGGCTCAAATCAGCCAGCGTTCTAATACTTGCCATGTCAGCTGCGCAACTTTACGGGCTAGACATCGCTATTTAGCGATTTTCTTAGGCCGCTGCCAGTTGGCAATGCTGACTTGCTTACCCCGCGCCACGCTAAGCGCACCTGCTGGCGTGCTTTTGGTAATCGTAGAGCCACCGCCCACCGTGCCGCCAGCGCCTATCGTTACTGGCGCGACTAGCACACAGTTGCTGCCCACATGCACATCGGATTCAATCACGGTGCGGTGTTTGTTCGCGCCGTCATAGTTAGCGGTGATGCTGCCAGCGCCAAAATTGACGCGCTCACCCACGGTCGAATCGCCCAAATACGCCAAGTGGTTGGCTTTCGCGCCGTCGGCCAAGGTGGCGTTTTTAACCTCGACAAAGTTGCCAATATGCACTTCTTTGCCCAATGCTGCGCCAGGTCGTAACCGTGCAAACGGGCCAATCAATGCACCCGTCCCTACCGAAACCCCTAATTTTTCACCTTCGATGTGGGTAAATGGGTGAATCACCGCACCATCGGCAATCACAGCATTAGAAATCACGCAGTGAGCGCCCACTTTCACACCAGAGCCTAAGGAGACTTGGCCTGAGAAGATGCAATTAATATCAATTTCAACATCTTGTCCGCACATCAACTCACCACGAAGGTCAAAACGGGCCGGATCAGCCAGCCGCACACCTTGTTCCATCAGTGTTTTTGCTTGGCGCAACTGGTACACCCGTTCCAGCTCAGCCAATTGAACGGGGCTATTCACACCAGCAACTTGAGCTGCATCGTCGATTTTGTGGGCGACAACTGTCAAACCATCCCCAACAGCGAATTTCACGATATCCGTCAAGTAGTACTCGCCTTGGGCATTTTTATTGTCCAAACGCGCCAACCAGCCTTTAAGCAACTTGGCGGGCACGGCCATGATGCCGCTGTAAACCTCTTTGATCGCTTTTTGTGCATCGTTGGCATCTTTTTGCTCAACGATGGCTTGCACAAAATGATTACTGCGAACAACACGTCCGTAACCTGCAGGATTGTCAAAATCAATCGTCAACAGTGCCAATTTGTCACCACCAGACCTGTTTATCAGGTCTTGCAAAGTATCAACTTGCGTTAAAGGCACATCACCGCTGAGCACCAAAACCATGCCATCGTCGGGCAAAACAGGTATAGCTTGCTGCACGGCATGTCCTGTACCTAGCTGTGGCTCTTGCATGACCGAATTCATCGATTTATAAGCATTAAATATGGCTTTATCCGGCGTATTTAATGCCTCAATAGCTATTAAATTAATAGCATTTTGAACCACTTGAGATTCATGCCCCGTGATCACCACAGCGCTTCTGGCGTTCAATTGCGCCGCCGCATCTATCACATGCTCTAAAAGCGGTTTGCCACCCAAACGGTGCAGCACCTTGGGCAACCTGCTCTTCATCCTCGTACCCTTACCCGCCGCCATGATCACCACATCCAGCGGCATGTTTACTATCTTATTCATACGAATGTCTATATGTTTTTAAATTCAGGCTTTGTTCAACGTATCTACTGCTTTAAACAAAACTTGCCTAGCCTGGCTGATCGTCTGCCCCTCCCAAGCTGGAGAGCCTGCTGTGATAGGTGTCACTGCAAAAAACTTGCACTTGTCGTCTAGTTTAGCCGCCTCCAAAGCCACAAAAACCGTGTCTTTCAAGCTATTGGTAGCCGAGATATCGACCAAAATCACCTTTTTGGCATTCAAAACGCGCTTTTTAACAACATCTGCTAGAGATTGGTCAGAACCATGCAAATACAACACAGATACGCCAGCCATGCGGACTTTTTCCATCCATTCAGCGTCATGCAAAACAAACACCTGAACAACAGATCCGCCCAAACTATCTGCGGCTTGGTTGGCTGAGCTAATGATCAGAAGTTTGTCAACAACAGCATTGTTTGTAGTTTTTTTAAAGGCTGCATCTAAAGCAAGGATGACGCCGTCTTTGCTTGCTTGCAGAGAGTTAATCGACTCAAACTCCAATCCCGCCGTTGCAGCAGCCTCTAAAAACTTAACCCGAGCCTGCGCATACGTAGCTGAAAACGCATCCATCACACCCATCATTCTGTCAATCCTTTCAACCCTACCGAACCCGCTTTCAAAGATTCCTCCACCAAACGCACCCAAAATGTCGCGCCCAGCGGTATCAAATCGTCGTTGAAGTCATAACTTGGGTTATGCAGCATGCAGGGCCCGCCGCCATGCCCGATGGCGCGGTGATCGCCTTCACCATTGGCAATAAAGCAATACGCGCCAGGTTTTTCCAGCAACATATAAGAGAAATCTTCCGCGCCCATCGTTGGCTCTTGCTTCAAAACATTGTCTGCACCAACAATGTTGCGTATCACTTGGGCGGCAAAGTTAGCCTCGGCTTCAGCATTGATCGTCGGAGGGTAATTACGGTCAAACTCAAAATCGCAAGTCGCGCCAAAGGCTGCACTGGTGTGCTCTGCAATCTCACGCATGCGCTTTTCAATCAAATCTAGCAATTCCAAGGTAAATGTGCGCACAGTACCTTGAATTTCAACGCTGTCTGGAATCACATTGGTCGCTTCACCCGCATGAATCATGGTGACTGAAATCACGCCTGCTTCAATCGGTTTTTTATTGCGGCTGATGATGGTTTGAAACGCTTGCACCATTTGACAAGCTGCCAGCACAGGGTCAACACCATCATGCGGTAACGCTGCGTGGCCACCTTTGCCGTGAATCACAATTTTGAATTCATTGCTCGATGCCATCACCGGCCCCGCACTCACTGCAAACTTGCCAACCTGCATGCCTGGCCAGTTGTGCATGCCGTAAACGGCTTCCATCGGAAATTTCTCAAACAAACCGTCTTTAATCATCTCTCGTGCGCCACCACCGCCCTCTTCTGCCGGCTGGAAAATCAAATACACCGTGCCGTCAAAGTTGCGATTTTTGGCAAGATGTTGCGCCGCAGCTAGCAGCATCGCCGTGTGGCCGTCATGACCACAGGCGTGCATCTTGCCCTCGTTTTTACTGGCATGAGCAAAAGTGTTGAACTCTTGCATAGGCAGCGCATCCATGTCAGCACGTAAGCCAATCGCGCGGTCAGAGGTACCGTTTTTAATGATGCCCACCACACCTGTTGTACCCATACCTCGGTGAATAGGAATACCCCATTCTGTCAATTTGGCAGCAACTAAATCCGCCGTTTGTACTTCGGCAAAACACAGCTCGGGGTTGGCATGAATTTGTTTGCGAATCGCGGCTATGCCTGCGGCTTGGGTGGTGATGGAATCAATGATTTTCATAATGCTGTCTTCTAAAATTTTCTAAAAACCAAACTTTTAAGCTTTGGTAGTTTGCACCATTTTCATTGCCGAAGCAATCAAAGTAGAGACTTGACTCATGTCGCTGGGCACGATGAGGGTTGTAGCTGCATCACTGGCGACATTACTATAAGCTTCCATGGCTTTTTCTGCGACTTTGAGCTGCACAGCCTCAGCACCGCCGGGTAAACGAATCGCGGTTGCCACCACTTGAATCGCATGGGCATTGGCATCGGCAACCGCTGCAATGGCGGCGGCCTCACCCTGTGCTTTGTTGATGGCTGCGGCTTTTTCACCTTCAGAGCGGGCAATGAAAGCTTCGCGTTCACCCGTTGCGATGTTGATTTGTTCTTGACGACGGCCTTCAGACGCAGCAATCAAAGCGCGCTTGCCGCGCTCGGCGGTGATTTGCGCTTGCATAGCATGCAAAATTTCTTTAGGCGGTGTCAAATCTTTGATTTCATAGCGCAAAACCTTCACGCCCCAATTCAGCGCCGCTTCGTCAATCGCAGCAACCACTTGCGCATTGATGATGTCGCGCTCTTCGAAGGTTTTATCAAGTTCTAACTTACCAATCACGCTGCGCAACGAGGTTTGTGCGAGCTGCGTGATGGCCATGACGTAATTGTTAGACCCGTAGCTCGCGCGCATGGCATCTGTGACTTGAAAGTACAACACACCATCTACCTGCAGCTGGGTGTTGTCTTTGGTGATACATACTTGGCTAGGAATATCTAAAGTAATTTCTTTCAGGACATGTTTATAGGCAACTTTGTCAACAAATGGAACTAAGAAATTTAAACCTGGTGTCAGCGTTGCATTGTATTTGCCAAGTCGCTCAATCACCCATGCATGTTGTTGTGGAACAACCTTGATTGTTCGAATGATAAAAATGGCCGCGACAACAAGTAAAACAATTGCAATTTCCATCTTTTTCTCCTTAAACTATTCTTAAACTTTTTTCACAATAAGTCGACTGCCAACAACTTGTTCAATCACGTAGCTGCCGGATTCCGCCGAGCTACCCGCTTGCAATTGTGCCGTCCAAGTCGCACCTCGATATTTAATGCTGCTTGTGCCGTTTGCTTGCCATGACTCAACCGTCACTGTCTGCCCAATATCCATGTTCACATCACTGTTGAATTCCGCATTTTTTCCGACCATTTTTTTACCGCGCAAAAAATGCCAAGCGATGACTGAACCGCCACCAATTACAGCGGCAATGACCAATTGTGCCGTGACGCTCATGCCCATATGAGCAGCCATCGCAGCAGCAGCCAGCCCAATAGCGAACATAAGCAAATAAAAAGTGCCCGTCATCAACTCAACTGCAACTGCGGCACCCGTCAGCAACCACCAGATACTAGAATCAGCCATAAATCCCCTTTTTGTGTAACCTTAACCACAGATACGCCACATCTAAACCACATTTTGACCTAATCATGCACTCATAACCCCTCAGATGCACGATGTGACTCAATATTTCCTTACACTTTCCCCCTAATCTTTGATTTCTTCTGATTTCTTCTGATTTTTATTGTTTTCACACTTTTCAACTTTTAACGCCAATTGACGCAACGCCATGAAATTTCGCTTTCCTATCATCATCATTGACGAAGATTTTCGCTCAGAAAATACTTCAGGTTTAGGTATTCGTGCTTTGGCGCAAGCCATTGAAAGCGAAGGTTTTGAAGTGCTTGGTGTGACCAGCTATGGCGATTTGAGCCAATTTGCCCAGCAACAAAGCCGTGCCAGTGCGTTTATTTTGTCGGTGGATGATGACGAATTCACCCCTGGGCCTGATTTAGACCCTGCTGTGCTGAATTTGCGCCATTTCATCGAAGAAGTGCGTCGCAAAAACTTAGAAGTGCCTATTTATGTGTATGGCGAGACTAAAACTTCGCACCACATCCCGAACGACATTTTGCGCGAGCTGCATGGCTTTATTCATATGTTTGAAGACACGCCCGAGTTTGTGGCTCGTCATATCATCCGCGAAGCAAAAAGCTATTTGGAAGGCGTGCAACCGCCCTTTTTCAAAGCCTTGCTCGATTACGCCGAAGACGGCTCTTACAGTTGGCATTGCCCAGGACACTCAGGTGGTGTGGCTTTCCTGAAAAGCCCAGTTGGGCAGATGTATCACCAGTTTTATGGTGAAAACATGCTGCGCGCAGACGTGTGTAACGCCGTTGAAGAACTTGGCCAACTACTGGACCACAACGGCGCAATTGGCGAAAGCGAGCGCAATGCAGCACGCATTTTCAACGCTGACCACTGCTTTTTTGTGACCAATGGCACCTCGACCAGCAACAAAATGGTTTGGCACCACACGGTAGCGCCTAACGATATCGTTGTAGTTGACCGCAATTGCCACAAATCAATCTTGCACAGCATCATCATGACGGGTGCGATTCCGGTGTTTTTGAAGCCGACACGTAACCATTTCGGCATCATCGGGCCTATCCCCAAAGAAGAGTTTGAGCCAGCATCGATTCAAGCCAAAATCAAGGCCAATCCACTGCTCAAAGGCGTTGATGCCAAAAAGGTCAAACCGCGTGTAATGACTGTCACCCAAAGCACCTACGACGGCGTGCTTTACAACACCGAAACCATCAAAAGCATGCTGGATGGCTATGTAGAAAATTTGCATTTTGACGAAGCTTGGTTGCCGCACGCGGCATTTCACCCGTTTTATGGCACCTACCATTCGATGGGGAAAAACCGCATTCGACCAAAATCAGCGGTGGTGTACGCAACGCAGTCTATCCACAAATTGCTAGCAGGTATTAGTCAAGCAAGCCATGTACTGATTCAAGATTCACAAACCGTCAAGCTGGACAGGCATTTGTTCAACGAGGCGTATTTGATGCACACATCAACATCGCCGCAGTACAGCATTATTGCCAGCTGCGACGTGGCTGCCGCCATGATGGAGCCTCCAGGTGGCACCGCATTGGTAGAGGAAAGTATTGTTGAAGCGCTAGATTTCCGACGCGCCATGCGCAAAATCGATGAAGAGTATGGCAAAGACTGGTGGTTCAAGGTTTGGGGGCCTGAAAAAATTGCTTCTGAAGGCATGGGTCGTGCGAGTGACTGGATCATCAAAGGCGAATCAAAATCTGCCAAAGCTGGCGTGAATTGGCACGGTTTTGGCAAAATGGCGACCGGTTTCAATATGCTGGACCCTATTAAAGCCACCATCGTCACCCCAGGCATGGACTTGAACGGTAAGTTTGCCAAATCAGGTATCCCAGCCAGTATCGTGACCAAGTTTTTGGCCGAGCATGGCGTGGTGGTTGAAAAAACGGGGCTTTACAGCTTCTTCATTTTGTTCACCATCGGCATCACAAAAGGCCGCTGGAACAGCATGTTGACGGCGCTGCAGCAGTTCAAAGACGATTACGACAAAAACCAGCCGATGTGGCGTATCTTGCCCGAGTTCTGCCAAAAGCACCGAAAGTACGAAAAAATGGGCTTGGCTGATCTGTGCCACCATTTGCACACCTTGTATGCCAAGTACGACATTGCGCGTTTGACGACTGATATGTATCTGAGCGACTTGAAACCTGCCATGAAGCCAAGTGATGCCTATGCCCACATTGCTCAGCGTAAGACTGAGCGCGTAGCGATTGACGATTTGGAAGGCCGTATCACCGTCGGTTTAGTGACACCCTACCCACCGGGTATTCCTCTGTTGATTCCTGGCGAAGTTTTCAACAAGAAAATTGTGGATTACCTTAAGTTTTCACGCGAATTCAACGCACAATGCCCTGGTTTTGAAACTGATATTCATGGCTTGGTGGCTGAAGATGGTGAAGATGGCAAAAAGCACTATTTTGCTGACTGTGTCAAAGAGTAAGCAAAATAAAAAAGGGGTAAGAGTGCAGGTAACAAATTCAGACAATTTCTAGACAGAATTTACGTAACTTTTCAGCGCACCGTGCGTTAAGCAACGTACAGCTGGCAAAAATTCTGCCATGATGAACATCAAGAATTTAGTTTAACCTCTCAAGACTCATAAAAGGAATCGTATGAAAAACTCTTTGAAACTCGCATTAGTGGCTTCCAGCATTGCTGTCCTGAGCGCTTGTGGCGGTGGCGGGGATACTGAGGTTGTCATCGTTGCAGACCAAACACATTACTTCCTATCGGTAGACAACCTGAACGTTGGCAACGGCACAGTTTGCGTTGAAGACATCTTTTTAGAAGCCAATTCTGCCCAAGGGCAGCAAGTTGCACGTGACTTGATTGATTATTATGGTACTTATGATTTCGGCTTGCGCCCCATTCACAACGCTTATTCAGCACCAACTTATTGCGGAGGTCCTACCTCGAATTACACGCCAGCACCAGGCATCATCATCTCAGCCAATGATTATTACAAGGTGATTGCACCATGGGCTGCTGCTCGTCGTTGATTTATTTGCTACTATTATGATAGCTGCTTAGGCAGTAAATACAATGGCTAGAGCCTGATTTAATCGCTTAAATCAGGCTTTTTTATGATTATATTTTTCACAAATAAAAATGTGAAGCTCGCCGATACGCCGGATTTTGTGCGGCGCATCCCTAAAGCTGCGCCGTGACCGTCATTCATCTTGGCTCTGAGTCACCCCAAAGCTCGGTGCTACCTACCCGCCATCTCTCCTAGCGAACCGCTAGGCAAGGAACTTCGTCGAAACTAATCTCCTCAGGATGGCCTATTTGGTATTGCTGCGCGTAGAGATTGCCCGTTTCACCCAAACTAAATTGGCTCGTCTCTGTTGCTCTAATCCTCACCTTATATCTCAGCGCTTTCGCATTGCGACTTTCAGTGGGCAGCCGTTAGCTGCTACGCTGTCCTATGCAGTCCGGACGTTCCTCCAGTGCGTGGTTTCCCACACGACGCTCACGCGTCGTCCTTGCGGTATGCACCAGCGACGGCCTAGCGAGCTTCACGTGTAGATTATCTCATGTGGGAATTTTCAAAATCTTGGCTGAAAGCAATGTTTCAGCAAAAAAGCACAGCAATGCCAATAAAAACGATACCACGCCAGCGATAAAAACGACGATAGCGGTACGGGCGAAGTTAACTTCTAGGGTTTCGCCAAAAAACAGCAAAACAATGGTTGAACCGATCAAGATGGCGCACAAAATCAGCAGCGCTATGCACCAGTTCACCAGAAAACTGCGCTGGCGCAGCAGGCGCAGCTCGTCTTTCCAACGTTGCATTTTTGGCGCTTGCGGCATGTCATCCATCCACGCTTCAATTTGTCGAGCACGGTCAATGATGCGCGCTAAGCGACCTGCCACAGCACCAATCATGGCCGCTACTGCGTTGAGCAAAAAAACAGGGGCGATGGCTAGCTGAATGCCTTGGGCAACGGTTGAAAGGTCTGATGGAAGTAGCATAAATTCCTTATAACTCAATGACTTATACAAAATTACATCGCATTAAGCAGTAACTCTGCAACTTCTGCAAAGCCAGCCCCGCGTTCTGACGGGGTGATGTAGCGCGGCAAATATGCCAATTGGCTTTCAAACCTACGGATATTCGCTACGCCAACCGAATGCGTGAAGTGCTGAAACATGGCTTGGTCGTTACCCGAATCGCCCACAAATACCCATTTG
>JAAFJR010000004.1 GCA_013298945.1 Polaromonas sp. | reverse complement strand
AAGGATGCAAAAACAATCGATATTGAGGCTCAAAACGCCTCAATATAAGTCAAAGCAAACCAAACTCTGAAAATCATCGTCAAAATAAATTGTGATGATTCAAAATCTTGAGTTGTTCAGACCTTCCCTAGGTTTTCTTCATTATAATAATCCCAAGTTTCACCCCTTACTCTAGAAATGCAGTCAATTTGGATTTTTACTTCATTCTCGTATCCATCTAATAAAATAGATTTACAAGCACGATCACCTAAATATATGGTTTTTAAAAAATCAGGAATATTCATCTAATTTAAATTATAACTGACGCTCATTATTTTCTATAAAAATTGGAGAGAGTTTCGATACATCAAGGCATAGGCATTGATACCTGTACTTTCAGAGGTTTACCCTCTACGATGCTTTCCGCCTTACGCACAGCAGCCTTGAGCGGTAGCACGTAGCTTTTATTTTTGCTGTCAGGAAATAGCGATGTCTGCCAGATGGTTTCGCCGACTTGTGCCGTCACCCGAACCGAACCCCAACCCGTGCGTTTGCCGCCATTAAGCGCTTTTGAAAAGTAGCTGATTTCAGCTGCGCTGTCTTGTGGCAAGGTTACAAAATACCATGCACCCTTGCCGCTGTAAAGCCAGCAGGGTGCGGTGAAGATGGTGGTGTGCTGCGTTGCTGTCAATGTTTTGCAGATTTGTCACCGTGTGACATGAGCTTGTCTGTATACGCAATGGCCATCGCAGAGAGTAAAAATACAACGTGAATAATCGTTTGGTACATCAGTACTTGCTCGGTGTAGTTAGCCGCATTGATGAAGGTTTTGAGCAAATGGATGGACGAAATACCAATGATCGCTGTGGCTAGTTTTACCTTTAAAACACTCGCGTTGACATGCGATAGCCATTCAGGCTGGTCCGGGTGGTCTTGTAGGTTCATGCGGCTAACGAAGGTTTCGTAGCCGCCTACGATCACCATGATCAGCAAATTAGAGATCATCACCACATCAATCAAAGCGAGAACTACTAGCATGATGATGGTTTCATTCAGCGATGTCACAACCGTATCTGACTTATAGCCTATGCTGCTGACCAAGGCTGCAACGTCTGGCTGACTGCCAAAAGCGGCGAACACGAGGTGATACAGTTCTAAGAAAAAATGCCAGACATAGACGGCTTGCGCCAATATCAAGCCAAGATAAAGTGGCATTTGCAGCCAGCGGCTGGCAAAAATCATGTTGGGCAAAAATTGCAGCTTGACGGGGGATGTATTTTTAGGTGTAGTCATGCCAGTAGTGTATTCAAAAAACAAGGCTGTTTTACAAGGCTGTTTTGTGATACAGCAGATTTTGTAAGTTTCGTCTCAGTCAGACCTTTGTAAGTGCAAACCCTCACATTAATCATATTCTTGATAAAGCGCAATTAAATCTTTGCGCTGTAGGGTAAATTCAAGAGTGAATTCAAGATTTGATTTTAAGATTAGTTTATAACTTACGGGAGACAACCACCATGAGCGCACCTTCATCAGCCATCGAATCCAACTTGGTCGAAAACCGAGTTTTCTTTCCTACTGAGGCACAGCAAAAAAACGCCCGTATCTCCGGTATGGCAGGCTACAACGCGCTGGTCGCTGAAGCCGAAAAAGATTTCGAAGGCTTTTGGGCGCGTTTGGCGCGTGAAAACGTGGTGTGGAACAAGCCATTCACCAAGACTCTGGACGAATCAAATGCACCGTTCTACAAATGGTTTGACGATGGTGAATTGAACGCTTCTGCCAACTGCCTAGACAAGCACATGGGCACGCCGACTGAGAACAAAACAGCGGTGATTTTTGAAGGCGACGATGGCAAAGTTACCAAAACTACATACAAAGAACTGCTTGCTCGCGTTAGCCAGTTTGCCAACGCGCTCAAAGCAGATGGTATCAAAAAAGGCGACCGCGTGTTGGTCTACATGCCGATGACGCTGGAAGGTGTGATTGCCATGCAAGCCTGCGCCCGCATTGGCGCAACGCACAGCGTGGTGTTTGGCGGCTTCTCAGCCAAAGCGCTGCAAGAGCGCATCATTGACGCTGGCGCTGTCGCTGTCATCACGTCCAACTACCAGTTGCGCGGTGGTAAAGAACTGCCACTCAAAGCGATTGTGGACGAAGGCTTGGCATTAGGCGGCTGCGAATCCATCAAAACCGTGTTTGTTTACCAACGCACACCTACGGCTTGCAACATGGTCGCTGGTCGCGACAAGACGTTTGACGAAGTGCTCAAAGGTCAAAGCGACGTGTGCGCACCCGTTCCTGTTGGCGCGGAGCACCCGCTGTTCATCTTGTACACCTCTGGTTCAACCGGCAAACCAAAAGGTGTTCAGCACTCAACAGGTGGCTATTTGCTGTGGGCAAAGTTGACGATGGACTGGACGTTTGACTTGCAACCATCAGACATTTTCTGGTGCACGGCAGACATTGGCTGGATCACTGGCCACACTTACGTAGCTTATGGCCCACTGGCTGCTGGTGCAACGCAAATCATTTTTGAAGGTGTGCCAACGTACCCGAATGCAGGCCGCTTCTGGCAGATGATTGAGCGCCATAAGTGCACGATTTTTTACACCGCACCTACCGCTATTCGCTCCCTCATCAAAGCCGCTGAAGGCGATGCTGCCGTGCATCCTGACCGCTCAGATTTGAGCAGCTTGCGCATTTTGGGCAGCGTGGGCGAGCCTATCAACCCTGAAGCCTGGATGTGGTATCACAAAAACGTCGGTGGCGAACGCTGCCCGATTGTGGATACTTTCTGGCAAACCGAAACTGGAGGCCACATGATGTCACCTATGCCAGGCGCAACACCGTTGGTTCCAGGTAGCTGTACTTTGCCACTGCCAGGCATCATGGCTGCGATTGTGGACGAAGTAGGCAACGATATGCCCAATGGTTCTGGCGGCATGTTGGTCGTCAAGCGCCCATGGCCGTCTATGATTCGTACGATTTGGAACGACCCTGAGCGTTTCAAATCAGCCTATTTCCCAGCGGAAATGGGCGGCACAATTTATCTGGCTGGCGACGGTGCAGTTCGTAGCGCGGATCGAGGTTACTTCCGCATCACAGGTCGTATCGACGACGTGCTGAACGTCTCTGGCCACCGCATGGGCACCATGGAGATTGAATCTGCATTGGTATCCTGCGCCCACTTGGTCGCAGAAGCCGCTGTGGTCGGTCGTCCTGACGATTTGACCGGTGAAGCAATTTGCGCCTTCGTGGTGCTGAAACGCAGCCGCCCCGTCGGTGACGAAGCCGTCAAAATTGCTAACGAGCTGCGTGCTTGGGTAGCGAAAGAGATTGGCCCGATTGCCAAGCCAAAAGACATCCGCTTTGGTGACAATTTGCCCAAAACCCGCAGTGGCAAAATCATGCGCCGTCTGCTGCGCTCAATCGCCAAGGGTGAAGAAATCACGCAAGACACATCAACGCTAGAGAACCCAGCTATTTTGGTTCAGTTGGCGGAGAAGATTTAAAGCATATTCTCTAAACAGAATTTAGGTAATATAAGGCAGTCAATCAATAGGTTGACTGCCTTTTTGCTATATATTTAATAGCTACTCAAGCAATAAAAACGCTGCCTACAGTATTTTCCTGCCCTGTTTCAGGGCTACAACATGATTCCATTGATAAATATATAATGAATTCATGCAAAACCTAAATAAAAGCCCCAATCCCGTCATGAACCTCCACCCGCTAGGCCCCAGCCCATCGCCGTGGCCGACGATGGATCCGTTTTTGTTTTGCGTTTACCACGACGACAAATATCCGGCTGGCAACGGTAACATGGCGCCTAGTACTTCGCTGGCAGGGCGTCAAATCGGGCAAGATTTCAGCGGTAAAGACGGTTGGAGCATGTACCACGGGCAGACCGTGCCGGGCTTTCCATCGCACCCGCACCGCGGGTTTGAGACGGTTACCATCGTCCGTAAGGGGCTGATTGACCATTCTGACTCCCTAGGCGCAACCGCACGTTTTGGTGGCGGCGACACCCAGTGGCTGACGGCAGGCGGCGGCATTGTGCATTCAGAGATGTTTCCGTTGATGGATGCTGCCAAACCTAATCCGCTTGAATTGTTCCAAATTTGGTTGAACTTGCCCGCCAAAAGCAAGATGGTACCCGCGCATTTCACCATGCTGTGGAACGAAAAAATCGCAAAACACACTGCGACCGATGCGAACGGCAAAACCTGCGAAATCGCGGTTATTGCGGGCTCCTTGATGGACAGCGTTGGCGCAAAAGCTCTCCCACCACCGCCAGATTCATGGGCGTCTAACCCGCTTAGCGATTTGGCGATTTTGACGCTGAAACTTGCCCCAGGTGCGCGTTGGAAGCTGCCTAAGTCCGCAAAACAGGACACAAAACGGCAACTGTATTGCTTCAAAGGCAGTAAAGTCACCGTGGCTGAGCAAGCCGTAGGTTACGTGATGGCCGAATTGCGTGGCGATACAGAAGTTGAAATCTTGAACGGCGGCAACGAATTAGCCGAATTTTTGCTGCTGCAAGCCCGCCCGATAGGCGAGCCCGTCGCGCAATACGGCCCGTTTGTGATGAACACCCAAGCCGAAATCCGCCAAGCTATCAGCGACTACCAGCGCACCCAGTTTGGCGGCTGGCCCTACAAAGACGGCGCACCTGTGCACGGGCGTGACCCAGCGCGGTTTGCTAAGCATGTGGGCGGGAAAGAAGAGAGGCCGGTTGCTTAAGTTGGAGCGCTAGCGAACATAAAAAAGCCCCGCAAATTATTTGCGAGGCTATTTGCGAGGCTTTTGTTAGTTAAGTTCTTTTTTACTTCAGTGACATCACCCAAGTAGCCAAAGTCTTAGATTCTGCCGCATTGACTTGTGCATTGGCTGGCATAGGGATAGGACCCCAAATACCAGCGCCGCCTTTTTGAATTTTTCCAGCCAGCATGTCGATAGCGTCTTTCTGACCAGCGTACTTTGCAGCAATGTCTTTGTAGCCAGGGCCGACAACTTTTTTATCAACGGAGTGGCAAGTCATGCAGTTTTTGTCGGTTGCTAGCTTCAAATCAGCCATGGCTGGGGTGCTAGCGATTGCTGCGAGAGCTGTCAATGTTATGGCAAGTAGTTTTTTCATCTTATTCCTGATAATTTTTGTTGATGGGTGCAATGTTCTTGCGCATTTTAGTTTTGTATTGCGCTAGTACGTGATAATCTAACGTGATTCTAATGTTTTGGTTGACGTGGGGTAATTATTATGTATTTTTTAGGCTTGGGTTTGCTGCTTTTAGCAGGCAAATACTTTGAAATCAGCCCAGTGGTCAACTGGTCTTGGATGTGTGTGTTATCGCCGTTTGGCGCTGCTGTGCTGTGGTGGTGGTGGGCGGATTCATCTGGCTACACCATCAAACAGCAAGAGAAAAAGATGGAAATCCGCAAGCAAGCACGTATCAACAAAAACAAAGAAGCGCTTGGTATGCCTTTGAGCAGCCGAAATAATAGTTCGGGTAGCAGCAAAAGGACAGGCAAGCGCTGATTTTTGAGTGGCTTAGTAGTTATCTAACACAGCACCCTTGCTGGCGCTTGATGCATTA
The DNA here is from genome assembly GCA_013298945.1 of Polaromonas sp. GTDB lineage: Bacteria > Pseudomonadota > Gammaproteobacteria > Burkholderiales > Burkholderiaceae_C > Aalborgiella. The sequence continues at coordinate 214,974 of JAAFJR010000004.1, read as the reverse complement.
AACGCGAACTTGGCTTGCACGCCACGAATGTAGCGCGGCTTAGGCGCAGTCCATGCAGCACGGCGTTTGGCGATTTCTTCATCGCTGACGTTCAGTTGCAATAGCAATTGCTTTGCGTCAATCGTGACCGAATCGCCTTCGTGGATGAATGCAATCGTGCCGCCTGCAGCCGCTTCAGGTGCAACGTGGCCGACGACCATGCCCCAAGTGCCTCCTGAGAAACGACCATCGGTGATCAAACCCACAGACTCACCCAAACCTTGACCAATCAATGCACCGGTTGGAGCCAACATTTCTGGCATACCTGGGCCGCCCTTAGGGCCTAAATAGCGCAGAACCATCACGTCGCCTGGCACAATTTTGTTGGCCAAAATAGCGGCGAGGGCAGATTGCTCGTCGTCAAACACGCGTGCTGGGCCGGTGATGACAGGGTTTTTCAAGCCCGTAATTTTGGCAACTGCGCCTTCAGGTGACAAATTGCCCTTCAAAATCGCCAAATGACCTTGGGCATACATTGGCTTGTCGATAGGGCGAATGACATCTTGGTCAGCGCGGGGTGCATCTGGCAAGTTGAGTGAATTCAACATCTCGCCTATGGTTTGACCGGTAATAGTGAGGCAATCTGTGTTCAACAAGCCAGCCGCCATCAATGTTTTCATCACTTGAGGAATGCCGCCAGCACGGTGTAGATCAACCGCTAAGTATTTTCCGGATGGTTTCAAATCGCACAATACTGGGATTTTTTTACGCATACGCTCAAAGTCATCAATCGACCAATCCACTCCCGCCGCGTGAGCAATAGCTAAAAAGTGCAACACAGCATTGGTGGAACCACCAGTTGCCATGATTACAGCCACTGCGTTTTCAATCGACTTCTTAGTGACGATGTCACGCGGTTTGATGTCTTTTTTAATTGCTTCGATCAATACACGAGCGGATTCAGCGGCGGAATTGAGTTTTTCGTCATGCGGATTTGCCATGGTGGAAGAGTATGGCAGGGAGATGCCTAGCGCCTCAAATGAAGAACTCATGGTGTTAGCCGTGTACATGCCGCCGCAAGAGCCTGGGCCAGGGATAGCGCGACGTTCGATTTGCAGCAAGTCTTCATCGCTTAAGCGACCAGCAGCGTTTTCACCCACAGCTTCAAACACGCTGACGATGTTCAAGTCTTTGCCTTGGTAAGAACCTGGCAAAATCGTGCCGCCGTAGACATAAATAGCTGGCACATTAGCTCGCAGCATGCCCATCAGGCCACCTGGCATGTTTTTGTCGCAACCACCCACCACCAGCACGCCATCCATCCACTGGCCCTGTACGCTGGTTTCGATGCAGTCTGAAATCACTTCACGGCTGACCAACGAGTATTTCATACCCTCAGTACCCATCGCCATGCCGTCAGAAATCGTTGGCGTACCAAACACTTGTGCGTTGCCGCCAGCGGCTTCAATCGCCGCAATCGCTGCATCCGTCAGCTTTTGCAGCCCAGAGTTGCAAGGCGTGATCGTGCTGTGCCCATTCGCCACACCGACCATAGGCTTCTTGAAATCCGCCTCTTCGTAGCCCATGGCGTAATACATAGAGCGATTTGGTGCGCGAGATTTGCCTTCGGTGATGTTTCTAGAGCGTGGGTTCAGGATGGTCATGGTCGGATGCTTTTTGGGTTAAAGATTCTTCTATTATAAGAAAGCTTTGGAGATCACGGAGAGATGAAAATCACTATCAATTTAATAGCGCATTAGGCAATAAATACGCCGGCTAAAGGCATATTTTATGGGTAGAAATGAAAAAAGGAGGCAAAAGCCTCCTTTTTAGCAAAGTAGCATAAATTTACTTACGAATAGTCACTTCCACACGGCGAGCTTCTGAGTTGCTCAAAGCCGAACCTGTTGTATCCGCTGGTTTTTCGAGCAACACGCGTTCTTCAGCAATGCCAGCAGTTTTGAGGGCTGCAGCAACACCTTTGGCGCGGTTTTTAGACAATTCTGCGTTGGCTGCTGCATTGCCTGTTGGGTCGTTGAAGCCAGAGACCACAGCTTTGCTGGATGCGTTGGCTTTGAGGTACTCAACCAATGTTTTGGCAGTATCAGCAAAACCAGCGGCCACAGCTGTTTTGCCTGTGTCAAAGTAAACCTTCAAAGCAGGTGCGCCGTCTTTCTCAAAAGCGACTAAACCAGAGCCTGCAGGAGCAGCTTCGGCTGCTGCTTTTGCAGCAGCATCGGCAGTAGCTTTGGCTGCAGCGTCTGCATTAACTTTTGCCTTAGCGGCAGCTTCTTCAGCAGCTTTCGCGGCATCAGCGGCGGCTGTAGCTGCAGGTGCAGCTGCGGTTGCGGTTGCGGTTGCGGTTGCGGTTGCTGCGGCATTTTTAGCGCCATCTGCTGCTTGCTTGGCTGCATCGCTACCTTTGTTGCAATAGCTGAGCAAGAACAGCGCTGCGATACCTGCTGCCAACCAAGGCAACCATTTCATCAAACCACCGCCAGCGGCAGTAGCTGCGCTCACACCAGCATTAGCTGCGCTACCAACTGCGTGGCCAGCAGTTCCAACAACTTTGCTAGCTGCAACTGTGGCTGCACCCGCAGCACCAGCGGCTGCTCCAGCTGCACCGGTCACACCCTTGGTGAGAGCCGAAGTACCACCAGAGATGAAACCCATCACGTCACTAGACAATGATGTTGGCACTGTGCCGCCTGGGGTGAGTTTGCCGATAACCATTGGCAACAAAAAGCCCAAAGCCGAAGAAGCGGTGGAACCACCAATGCCCAATTTGGTTGTGATGCTGCTGAGTAAGCCGCCTTGGCCGCCCAGCAAAGATTCGATTTGTGATGAGCTCACTGGCAAAGCGTTAGCGCCGCCACCCAACCAAGACTTGGCAATGTCACCCAAACCGCCAGAAGACAGTTTGGACATAAAGCCCGCGATGCCACCTGTGTCTTTGTTGGTGATGTAAGCCAATAGCATTTGCACTAACGGGCCTGCTTTGTCGCCGAGTCCAAAGCGTGACGCAGCTTCGCGGATGATGAGGTCAAACATGGTCGAATCTCCCTAAATTTTCTAAATTGTGTTGAATATTGATAAACATCATACAAAAGCGCATGATTCATGAATTTTAGATAGCTGGTTAATAATTGGTTATCTGATTTGCTGCGATTTGTAAACGAAACGTAAATAACAGAAATAGTTGGCAATTTATTGTTAAATAAGCATCGCTGACATTAAATAAGTCCACAAAAACGACGTGTTCAAGTCCGCAAATCTACTGCTAACATCACTCCCATGCTTATACACCCACAAATCAACCCTGTCGCGCTCCAACTTGGCCCACTGGCTATCCATTGGTACGGTTTAACTTATCTTGCCGCATTTGGTTTGTTCATGCTGCTGGGCTTTAGACGGCTTAAGCACCAACCTTATGCACGGCTAGCGGGCGATACTGCTGGCAAATGGTCAAAACGCGATGTTGAAGATATTTTGTTTGCGGGTGTGATGGGTGTTATTTTAGGCGGACGCATTGGCTACTGCTTGTTTTACAAACCCGCCTATTACGCGTCGCATCCGCTGGAGATTTTTGCGGTGTGGCAAGGCGGTATGAGTTTCCATGGTGGCATGCTGGGAGTGATTGTGGCAATGGTGTGGTATGCCTATTCGCGTAAAAAACCGTTTTGGCAAGTGATTGACTTTGGTGTGCCTTGCGTGCCAACGGGTTTAGCAGCTGGGCGTATTGGTAATTTCATCAATGGTGAATTGCCAGGCCGTTTGACTGACCCGTCGCTGCCTTGGGGCATGGTCTTCAGAGGTTACGGTGACGCACCTCGCCACCCGTCTCAGATTTACCAGTTTTTGCTTGAGGGTTTGCTGTTATTCGTGTTGCTGTGGCTTTACGCCCGAAAAGAGCGCAAAGAGGGGCAAGTCGCTGCAGTGTTTTTCATAGGCTACGGTGTGCTGCGGTTCACTGCAGAGTTTTTCCGCGAGCCAGATGCGCATTTGGGCATTTTGTCGCTGGGCATGAGCATGGGACAGTGGCTGTGCGTGCCTATGATTGTGGGTGGCGCTTGGTTATGGCTGTGGGCAGATAAAAGAAAAGCACGCATCAATTAAAGCGTCTGGCTGGTCGCGGTGCGGCGAGTGTCCGCTATCAGTCAGCTCAAGTAATTGTGTCGCTGGCAAAACGCGCTTGATGCCGTGTATCTGCTCCAGCGTGCCGTATTCGTCGTCCAAGCCCTGAACTGCCAACAGCGGGCAGGAGATGGTTTTGATCGCTTGAGTTAAATTCCAATGGCGAAATGTTGGGTTGAGCCAAATGTCGTTCCAGCCCCAAAAGGCAGAATCAACATCATCATGATAGCGTGCAAGTTTGCTGCGAAGTTCCGTCGTTTGGTAGGCGATTTTGGCTTTTTCAATGCTGCTAACGGAAACGTTTTCCACTAAAATATGAGGTGCTAAAACGATAGTACCCGAGGTATTCATTGGATATCTTGCTGCAAAAAGAAGAGCAATCGATCCGCCATCGCTATGCCCAAATAGCCAAGGTTTTTCAACCGCAGAGTTAATTTCCAGTGCTTTGAATATAGCCGGCAAGACCTCAAAAGCCTGACGGTGCATGAAGTCGGGTTGCCAAGTCTCGTCTTTTCCACGTGGCGTGGATTTACCGTAACCCGGACGGGAATAGACCAAACCACGGCAGTTTGCAGCTTCGCACAGGCGTTGCGGAAAGTCTTTCCACATGGCTACAGAGCCCAAACCTTCATGCAAAAAGACGAGCAATGGGCGCTCAGCTTCAATCGAACCCAGCCATTGGTATTCAATGCTGACGCTTTGACCAGCCCAGTCAATGTTGACGAATTGACTTGTAGCCATCAGCGTTATTTCGCAGCTTCGCTATCCCGTAACTTGAAACGCTGAATTTTGCCAGTGGCCGTTTTTGGTAACTCAGCAATAAATTCGATCGAACGTGGGTATTTGTAGGGTGCTAGTCGGTCTTTCACAAAAGCTTTGAGTTCGGCTTCCGTGGCAGATTGACCTGTTTTGAGCACCACATAGGCTTTGGTTTTGGTCAAACCATCTGCGTCATTCACGCCGATAACGGCAGCTTCTAGCACAGCAGCATGTTGCACCAATGTAGATTCCACTTCAAAAGGCGATACGTAAATGCCGCTGACTTTAAGCATGTCATCACTTCGACCCGAATAGGTATAAGTGCCATCGGCATTGCGGACGTATTTATCGCCACTTTTGGTCCAAGCGCCTTGAAACGTTTCGCGTGATTTCTCGCGATTGCCCCAATACAAAAGCGCCGCACTGGGGCCCTTGATGAACAAATCACCTGTTTCACCGTCCGGTACGGGCTGACCGTCGTCACCGCGTAGTTCAATGCCATACCCCGGCACCGGCCAGCCTGTGGTGCCATATCGCACTTTGCCGGGTAGGTTAGATAAATAAATGTGCAGCATTTCAGTAGAGCCAATGCCATCCACAATCTCAACACCAAAATGTTGGGTGAATTTTTCGCCTATCTCGGCGGGCAAAGCTTCACCAGCAGATGAGCACATCCGCAATGCGACATCTTTTTTAGCCGGCAAATTAGGTGATGCCAACATACCTGCAAAGCCCGTAGGTGCGCCGAAGAAGACAGTGGGTTGATGACCTGCTGTCTTGTCTGTCCAACGCTTGAAAGTTGCATCTGGGGTAGGGCGTTCGGCCATTAAGACCACGGTGGCTCCAACGCTGAGGGGGAAGCTCAAACCATTGCCTAAGCCATAAGCAAAAAACAACTTGGCTGCTGAAAAGCACACATCTTTCTCGGAAATGCCCAGCACAGGTGTTCCATAGAGCTCTGCAGTCCAGTACGGGTTGGCTTGGGTATGCAGCGTGCCTTTAGGGCGTCCCGTAGAGCCAGACGAATAAAGCCAGAAACCTGGGTCATCCGGACTCGTGTTTGCTGCTTTTTCCAGAGGGGCATGTTCGCTGATCAATACATCTAACGACATAGTGTTGTCTGGCAAGGTGGTATCTGGTCGTGAAACAATCACTGCTTTAACTTCATGTCCGCCTTTGGTCATCGCTGCCTGCAAGGTGGGCAGCAGGGCCTGAGACACCACCACCACTTGTGCACGGCTGTGTTGCAGCATGAAATGGTAATCATCCGCGCTGAGCAATGTATTGACTGCAACCGGCACAATACCTGCGTAAAGCGCTCCTAAAAAAGTAGTAGGCCAGTCGCTGCAGTCATGCATCAGCAAGAGGACGCGCTCTTCACGGCGCACGCCTTGGAAAAGTAGGGCAGCGGCAACTCGGCGAATTTTGTCTGCCAAATCGCCATAACTCAAACTTCCTTGGTCGTCGATGTACGCAATTTTGGTCGGGCGGTCGGAATTGCGGTCGATGAGGTGCTGTGCGAAGTTGAACACCGCGCTGGGTGCTTGAACTTTTGAAACGTCAGTCATGTTTGTCTCCTGATTTTTTTAATTTATTTTGATTGGCTTATTGATTCAATTTCTTGATTCAGTTTGTTGATTCCGATAGCGCTGACAACACAGACGTGCTAGCTTGCACGGCACTGCGGCGGTGATAAAAATTCAAAGCACGCAATCCGCCCAATTCTTCGCCGCCGCCTGCACGCCCTGGACCGCCGTGTAACGATTGCGGCATCACGTTACCGTGGCCAGTGTGCAGCACTGCAACATCTGGCGAAATCACATGCACGCGGCCATGGCTGTCTGCCAGTTCTAACGCCGCTGATGCCAATGTGGCTGGGTCGCTGCCGTACAAAGATGTGACCAATGAACCTTGTCCACGTCGAATGAGTGTTAAAGCATGCGCCAAGTCACGGTAGGGAACCAAGGTTGCCACCGGGCCAAACACCTCAGTGTCGTGCACGCGGTCAGCATCATCACTGCCTTGTGCGCTGCGCGTGCCCAGTAGGGTAGGGCCTACGCAGCAAGCGACTGCAGCATCAGCATCAACCAAGGAGTGCGTCGCACCGTCGTGCAGTATTTCAGTTTGTTGCTTCAGATATACCAAACCCTCTTGCACGCTGACCAGTTGCGCACGGTTCACTAGTGCTCCCATGCGAACAGACTCGTTGCGTGGGTTGCCTACAGTGGTCTTGGCAAGCCGTGCAGAGATCGCCTGAGCAACCGCCGTATACAAAGCTTCAGGTACAAAAATGCGGCGAATGGCCGTGCATTTTTGGCCTGATTTGACGGTCATCTCGCGGGCGACTTCTTTCGCCAGTAAGTCAAAAGATTCACTGCCGGCTGCGGTATCAGGCAACAAAAGCGCTGAATTTACACTGTCAGCCTCAATGTTGACGCGAACAGATTTTTGCACCACTGAAGGGTGTGAACGAATAACTGCAGCCGTTTCCGCAGAACCCGTGAATGAAACAACATCAAACGTCTCAATAGCATCCATCAACCCAGCAGAGCTGCCACAAATCACCGACAGAGCGCCAACTGGGAAAATGCCAGCATCGACCACGTCTTGCACCATGCGTTGCGTTAACCAAGCCGTCGCAGTGGCGGGTTTGATGATGACAGGAACGCCAGACAGCAGGGCTGGTGCTGCTTTTTCCCACAAACCCCAGCTAGGGAAGTTGAATGCGTTGATGAACAAAGCCACACCACGCGTTGGCGTCAGCACATGCTGTGACTGAAACAGCGGGTCTTTACCCAAACGTGCCGCTTCGCCATCCAGCATGAAATGGCGGTCGCCCAATGATTCACCGAGTTTGGCGTAAGTTCCCAGTGTAAAAATACCGCCGTCAACGTCCACCGCCGTGTCGTTTTTGATCGTACCGCTGTTGGCGGTGGCAATATCGTAGTAGGCGTCGCGATTGGCTTGTAGCACTTTGACTGCTGCAGACAGCATTGCGGCGCGCTGGCGGTAGGTCAATGCACGCAATGCTGCGCCACCTTGTTCACGGGCGAAGGCAAAACCCGCCGGTAAATCTAAGCCCGTAGCGTCTACTTGCACCAGTTCCGTGCCAAGGACTGGATCAAACAAAGGTGTTCCAGTGCCTGAGCCTGTTTGCCATTGGCCATTAAGAAAGTTAGGGAGTTTTTGCGTCATGTTAAAAATATAAATTTCAAGGTTGCTAAATTGGTTTAATGAGTTTGATTTTCTCGATTCGCCACTAAACGTCTATCGAGTGAATTCGATACGACCTTCAGGCAGCAGGTAAAGCACCAAGGCGCGGCCTTGGCTCACTGTGGGTTTGTGCGCCGTACCAGGCGGGTAGACCAGCCAGCCAGCTGGGCGGCTGTCAAATTTAGCATCTCCGCTTATGGGCATGATCAGGTCAATCTCGCCCAGCGGGTGTGCGTGGTGCGGTCCGACTATGTCTTGCATGTCAACTACGTCGACTGAAAAACCGTGCAGCTCTGGCGCAGGTTTAAAAATACGCCCGTAGCGAATACCACCGCCTTCTCGGTCGCACAGCCAGCCTTCAGTAACGCCCGCTTCGCAACTCGCTTTTAGTTTCGCATAAGTCATGCTGCCGACACTATGTTCTTGGTTCAGCCAGTTGTCCAAAGCTTCATTTAATGGCTTGCCCGCTATTTGTGCGGTTAATTTGGCTAATTGTTCTTTAAATTCAATGGCAGACATGCACTAGAACTCCTATAAATGCGACTATGATTGTTTTTTCTGCTTGCACTTTGCTTCTAGTTGCATTATTGTGCGTACGCGGACTTTAAAACTTTAAAACAGCCATGTCAAGCACTATATTGCATAAAATCGAATTTCTAACGGCCTTGGGCGAGCGTGTACGGGCTCTGCGAGCAAGGCGGGGGCTGACCCGCAAATCACTGGCTGCCGCTGCGGATGTATCTGAGCGTCATTTGGCTAATTTAGAGTACGGCACTGGCAACGCGTCCATACTTATCTTGCAGCAAGTGGCCAATTCATTACAGTGTTCGTTAGCAGAATTGTTAGGTGATGTCACCACCAGCAACCCAGAGTGGTTGATGATTCGTGAGCAACTAGCTCATGCAGACGAAGCCATGATACGCCGCGTGCGCTTGAGTATTGATGACATGCTGGGCGCCACCGGCGGCCAATCACGCAACCAGCGCGTAGCTTTGATTGGTTTACGCGGCGCGGGTAAATCAACCCTTGGGCAACGATTGGCTGATGATTTAGGTTACCCGTTTGTAGAGGTTAACCGCGAGATTGAAACGCTGGCGGGCTGCAGCGTCAATGAAATACAAGCACTTTACGGCATGAATGCATACCGCCGGTATGAGAAGCGTGCGCTGGAAGCTGTGATACAAGCCAACCCGAAAGCCATCATTGCGACGCCAGGCGGCATGGTGTCAGATGTCGCCACTTTTAACCTGCTTTTGTCTGCCTGCACCACCGTGTGGTTGAAGGCTGAGCCCGAAGACCACATGCAGCGCGTTATCGCCCAAGGCGACATGCGTCCCATGGCTTCGAGCAAAGAGGCAATGGAAGATTTGAAGCAGATTTTGAAAGGCCGAGCTGCCTTTTATTCAAAGGCCGATGCAACGATCAACACCAGTGCGCAGGATGAAGATGCGACGTTTGAGCTGCTGAGCGCACAAGTAAAGTTGCGATTGATGATTGCGCCATGATCGCATCATGGCTGCGTCGCTTATGCAAAATTTCATATTTTAAATTTCAAAGGTCATTTGCACCTATGAATGTGCCTTTAGACCACATAATTGCTGCCTGAGCAGCTATAAAATATGTAGCTCAATGATGAATGACTGTACGCTTCTTGGTGTGACTGTGCGCTTTTGTGTCCAAGAACCTTCTAAAGTGAAATATTTTTCAAAATCCGCTTGACGCTCCTAATTTAATGCAATATGATGCATGCACTTCGATAATATGCAGTATTTTGCAAAATAACTTAAACAGGAGCCAATCTCATGAGTTCATCGTCAAATGTTGAGTCGCCAAAAGTTGAATACCAAACCGACCCATCGCAATATAAACACTGGAAGCTGTCGTTTAACGGCCCTGTGGCTACATTGGCGGTAGATATTGATGAAAATGCGGGTCTGCGCCCAGGCTACAAGCTCAAGCTCAACAGTTACGACTTGGGTGTGGACATTGAGCTAAACGATGCTATCAACCGCATTCGCTTTGAGCATCCTGAAGTTCGTACTGTGGTGGTGACCAGTGCCAAAGACAAGGTGTTTTGCTCAGGCGCGAACATTTTTATGTTGGGCGTATCTAGCCACTCTTGGAAAGTCAATTTTTGCAAATTCACCAACGAAACTCGCAATGGTTTGGAAGATTCATCAACCTTCAGTGGCTTGAAGTTTTTAGCAGCTGTCAATGGCGCATGCGCTGGTGGTGGTTATGAATTGGCTTTGTCTTGTGACGAAATTATTTTGGTTGATGACCGCTCATCTGCTGTTAGCTTGCCAGAAGTGCCTTTGTTGGGTGTGTTGCCAGGCACTGGCGGGTTAACCCGTGTAACCGATAAACGCCACGTCCGCCATGATTTGGCAGATCTTTTTTGCACCAGTGTCGAGGGTATTCGTGGTCAAAAAGCCAAAGACTGGCGTTTGGTGGACGACATTGCAAAGCCGGCCGTGTTTGCTGAAAAAGTACAAAAACGTGCTTTGGAATTGGCTGAAAAATCAGATCGTCCTGCTGGTGGCAAAGGTGTCGCGCTGACGCCTTTGAAGCGTACGGTTGAGGCTGACGCTTTGCGCTACGGCTTTGTTACCGTTGAAATCGACCGCGCCAAGCGTGTTGCAACATTTACAGTCAAGGCGCCTACAGGTGCGTTGCCTCAAACAACTGATGCCATGGTAGACGCCGGTGCCAACTGGTGGCCTATGCAAATGGGTCGCGAGTTGGAAGACGCGATTTTGCAAATGCGTACCAATGAACTCGATATTGGCACTTGGTTGATTAAAACCGAAGGCGATGCTGCAAATGTTTTGGCCAGCGACGCCTTGATGTTGGCAAACAAAGACCATTGGTTTGTGCGTGAAACCATGGGTTTGCTTCGCCGCACCTTCAGCCGTTTGGACGTGTCATCACGCAGCTTGTTTGCTTTGATTGAAGCGGGTTCTTGCTTCTCTGGCACGTTTCTTGAGTTGGCATTGGCTTGCGATCGCAGCTACCACTTGGCCTTGCCAGACGACGAAGTTAAAGCACCAAAAATCACAGTTGCTGATGCTAATTTTGGCACTTTCCCAATGGCCACAGGCCAAAGCCGCCTTGGCCGTCGTTTTTATGACGAAGCACCAGCATTAGAAGCCGTGCGAGCCAAAGCAGGGCAGGCTTTAGACGCAGATGCTGCATTTGCTATTGGCTTGGTCACTGCCAATCCAGACGATATTGATTGGACCGACGAAGTTCGCATCGCCATCGAAGAACGCGTGGCGATGTCGCCTGATGCTTTGACTGGCATGGAAGCCAACCTGCGTTTCAACAGCCAAGAAAACATGAATACCCGTATTTTTGGTCGCCTTACAGCGTGGCAAAACTGGATTTTCCAGCGTCCAAACGCTGTGGGTGAAAAGGGTGCTTTGAAGGTTTATGGCAAAGGCGAGAAAACCGCTTTTGACTGGAATCGCGTCTAAACACTTTGAAAACAGTTGTACGGTGTGGGTAAGTGTGGCGCACCGTAACCGCAGCAGACCACTGGATTAGAAAAACCGCGTCATTTCACGCAAAAAACATCACCTACTTTTGGAGTTCAAGATGTCAAGTATCAATTACAGCGAAAAAATCCCAAACAACGTTAACTTGGGCGAAGACCGCACTTTGCAGCGCGCCTTAGAGCAATGGCAACCCAATTTCATCAACTGGTGGGATGACATGGGCCCAGTTGGTTCGACTGACATGGATGTGTATTTGCGCACGGCCGTCAGCGTTGACCCACAAGGCTGGGCACAGTTTGGCCACGTCAAAATGCGCGACTACCGTTGGGGTATCTTTTTGAACCAAGGCGAGACAGATCGCAAAATCCATTTCGGCGACCACATTGGCGAAAAAGTCTGGCAAGACGTGCCTGGCGAACACCGCGCCAACTTGCGCCGCATCATTGTGACCCAAGGTGACACCGAGCCAGCATCTGTAGAGCAACAGCGCCACCTAGGCAACACTGCGCCAAGTATGTACGACTTGCGCAACCTGTTCCAAATCAACGTCGAAGAAGGTCGTCACCTGTGGGCAATGGTGTATTTGCTGCACAAACATTTCGGTCGTGATGGCCGTGAAGAGGCGGATGCTTTGTTGGTGCGCCGCTCGGGTGACGAAAACAACCCACGCATCTTGGGTGCTTTCAACGAAGCCACGCCAGATTGGTTGAGCTTCTTCATGTTCACCTACTTCACGGACCGTGACGGCAAGTTCCAACTCGCAGCCTTGGCTGAAAGCGCGTTTGACCCGCTGGCTCGTACGACAAAATTTATGCTAACCGAAGAAGCTCACCACATGTTTGTGGGCGAAAGCGGCATTTCTCGTGTGTTGGCACGTACAGCTCGTGCGATGAATGAACTCAAAACGGACGACGTGAACAAGCTACGCGCTGAAGGCGTGATTGATTTGCCAACGATTCAGCGCTACATCAATTTCCATTACAGCGTCACCATCGATTTGTTTGGTGCGGATGAATCTAGCAATGCTGCGATTTTCTACAGCTCAGGCCTCAAGGGTCGTTATGAAGAAAGCAAGCGCACGGATGACCACATTTTGAAAGGTCAAACCTACAAAGTGCTGGAATCACGCGACGGCAAATTGCAAGAAAAAGAAGTGCCTTTGCTCAATGGTTTGAACGAAGTGCTGCGCGACGACTACATCACCGATTCAGTGGCGGGCGTTGACCGTTGGAACCGTGTTTTGTCCAAGGCGGGTATTGACTTCACACTCAAAGTGCCTCACAAAGCGTTTAACCGCAACATTGGCGCACTTTCTGGCGTGAAAGTATCACCAGATGGCCAATTGGTGTCTGGCAACGAGTGGTTTGCCAAAATGGACGAGTGGTTGCCAACCGCGCAAGACCGTGCGTATGTGGCTAGTTTGATGGGCCGTGTGGTTGAGCCGGGTAAGTTTGCGAACTGGATTTCACCACCAAACATGGGCATCAACCGTCAAGCAGCAGATTTTGATTACGTCCGGTTTAATTAAAATCAAGCTTTTATAACCATTAGGATAATCGACCCATGACATCGGCAAACCCCGCAGTTGCTAGCAGTGCCATCATCAAGCAGCATCTTATAGATCCTGAAATATGCATACGCTGCAACACCTGCGAGGCAATTTGCCCCGTGCAGGCTATCACGCATGATTCGCGCAACTACGTGGTTGACGCCACCAAGTGCAATCTGTGTATGGACTGCATTTCGCCATGCCCAACGGGTTCGATTGACAACTGGCGCATGATGCCGCGCATTGCTGCATATTCGCCAGAGGTTCAATTGACTTGGGATGATTTGCCTGCGGAGCTGACTGCTGAGCAGCTGGCTGAACAATCAGGCTTAGATAATGCCGAAGCCGCTATGGCTGCGGTAGAAGCATCTCCTGCAGTTGTTGACACAGCCTTCCAAACGACAGGCGCAGTTGCTTCCGTCAATTACGGATCCACACTGCCGCCTTGGTCGGCGGCTCACGCTTATACCAATTTATACGGCCCAAAAGCGACTGTTACGGCTACAGTTGTTGGCAATGTGCGGGTGACAGAAGTCGGTAAAACCAGCGGTGCGGACTACGATACCCACCATATCGTGCTTGATTTTGGCGCCATGCCTTTCCCTGTACTAGAAGGCCAATCCATCGGTGTTTTACCAACAGGTTTAGATGCAACAGGCAAACCCCACCACGCCCGCCAATACTCCATCGCCAGCCCGCGCAATGGCGAGCGAGCAGGTTACAACAACTTGTCGCTAACTATCAAGCGCGTGCTAGAAGACCATCAAGGCAAACCTGTGCGCGGCGTGGCTTCTAACTACATGTGTGATTTGAAAGTGGGCGACACCGTTCAAGTCATAGGCCCGTTTGGCAGCAGCTTCTTGATGCCCAACCACCCAAAATCCAACATCGTCATGATTTGCACCGGTACCGGCAGCGCCCCCATGCGCGCCATGACCGAGTGGCGTAGGCGCTTGCGCCAGTCTGGCAAGTTTGACGGTGGCAAACTGTACCTCTTCTTCGGCGCGCGTACTAAAGAAGAATTGCCGTATTTCGGCCCGCTGCAAAGTCTGCCCAAAGATTTCATTGACAACAACTTCGCTTTCTCTCGCACCCCAGGTCAACCTAAACGCTACGTACAAGACGCTATGCGTGAACGGGCCGCTGATTTAGCGCCGCTGCTGGCCGATGCCAATACCTACTTTTACGTCTGCGGTTTGAAGAGCATGGAAGAGGGCGTGCTGTCCGCTATGCGTCATATCGCAGAAGAAGCGGGGATGTCTTGGGATACAGTAGGTGCAGCGCTCAAAAAAGAAGGCCGTCTGCATTTGGAGACGTATTAAATATTCGCTTGTAGCTATTGTTTTGCTATAAAAATAATAGCTACTTAGGCAGTAAATACGCCGGCTATAGGCTATTTTAATTCGTAAATTCAGGAAAAATCATGTCCCAAGCCTACATCATCGATGCCATCCGCACCCCCTTTGGTCGCTACGGCGGCGCTTTGTCATCGGTTCGCGCTGATGATTTAGGTGCCATCCCCATCCGCGCCCTGATGGCTCGCAACCCCAGTGTGGATTGGGCAACAGTGACAGACGTGCTCTATGGCTGCGCCAACCAAGCTGGTGAAGACAACCGCAACGTAGCGCACATGTCGTCGCTCTTAGCCGGTCTGCCTGTCGATGTGCCAGGTGCCACCATCAATCGCCTCTGCGGCTCCGGCTTGGACGCAGTTGGTACGGCTGCCCGGGCCATCAAGTCTGGTGAAGCGGGTTTGATGATCGCAGGCGGCGTTGAAAGCATGAGCCGCGCGCCCTTCGTCATGCCTAAAGCTGAAACCGCCTTCAGCCGAAATAACGCTGTGTATGACACCACCATTGGCTGGCGCTTTGTCAACAAGCTGATGAAAGCGCAATACGGCGTTGATTCCATGCCCGAAACCGCAGAAAACGTCGCCGCAGACTTCAATATCAACCGTGCAGATCAAGATTTGATGGCGATGCGCTCGCAGGCAAACGCCGTCAAAGCCCAGCAAAGCGGCTTTTTCAACGCTGAAATCACGCCGGTGTCGATTCCTCAAAAGAAGGGTGACCCGCTCATCGTCAGCCAAGACGAACACCCCCGCGCGACTACACTCGAGGTGTTGGCCAAGCTCAAACCCATCGTTAAACCCGAAGGTTCAGTAACAGCGGGCAATGCATCTGGCGTCAATGACGGGGCTTGCGCTTTGCTATTGGCGAACGAAGAATCCGTCAAAAAATACGGTTTGAAGCCCCGCGCTCGCGTGGTCGGCATGGCAACAGCTGGTGTCGCGCCCCGCATCATGGGTTTCGGTCCTGCGCCGGCAGTTCGCAAAGTGTTGGCATTGACAGGTTTAACCCTAGCGCAGATGGACGTGATCGAACTCAACGAAGCCTTCGCCGCCCAAGGTTTGGCCGTGTTGCGCGATTTAGGCATTGCAGACGACGACGCCCGCGTCAACCCCAATGGTGGGGCGATTGCGTTGGGGCATCCTTTGGGGGCAAGTGGTGCTCGTTTAGTCACCACCGCTATCAATCAGTTAGAAGTCACCCAAGGCCGTTACGCGCTATGCACCATGTGTATTGGTGTGGGGCAGGGCATTGCGCTGATTATTGAGCGGGTTTGAAGGGTAAATACGTCTCTAGCCGGCGTATTCATTGCATAACTAGCTATAGATAAAATAGCATTTTTTTCTTCTTGGCTGTATTTCTTTCATTAATTAGAATCTGACCCTAATTAAATTTAGGGTAAGCACCAGCTATTTACATGATCTTGTTGTTAAATAATTTCCTGTAATTACGTAGAATTATCGCAAACAACAAGCCAAACGCAGTACCCAAATCATGCGCCTAGTCCCAAATTCCTTACACATGCAGGTCGCCAGTACCCTGCGGGAGCAGATTTTCTCGGGTGAACTGGCAGCTGGCGCGTTTTTAGATGAGCTGGCGCTTTGCGAAAAGCTCAGCATCTCCCGCACGCCGCTACGCGAGGCTTTGAAGGTTTTGGCTTTTGAGGGACTGGTTCGACACGAGCCACGTCAAGGGTGTTTTGTGAGCCAAGTCACCGAGAAAGACTTGGACGATATCTTCCCTGTGATTGCGCTCTTGGAAGGGCGTTGCGCTTTTGAAGCGGCCAAAAATGCCAATGATGCAGATTTGGCGGCTTTGGATATCTTGCACCAGCGCCTAGCAAGTCACGCTGAAGCCAAGCGGATTGCGGACTATTACCAAGTCAATTACACCATCCACGAAGCCATCATCACTTTGGCGAACAACCGCTATTTGACGCAGGTGATAGGCGATTTACGCAAGATATTGAAGCTGGCGCGTTTGCAGTCTTTGCAAGCACCGCGCCGGCTGGAGCAAAGTCTGAGTGAACATCTGGCCGTGTTTGCCGCCCTCAAAGCGCGCGACCCTGAGGGCGCGGAGGCGGCGATGCGCACGCATTTGACCCGACAACGTGTCGCTTTGCGCGATTTGGCTGAGCGCCGTGACAGCTTGAGCAGCAAATTAGACGAAGTTATCAACGCTAGTAACCAAACTCCAAACCCACAATTTAAGCAAGAGGCCGCATGAACACAACTGAGTGGATCAGTCGCAAAGTGAGCAAATTGCAAGAGGTCATCACGCCTTTGCTGGTAGCCAATGCTGCTAAGCGCACGCTTGAAGAGCTCAAAGCCATCATCGACCCCAGCGTCAGCGAAGTGGAGGGTGGCAAACGTGCTAAGCGCGTGGCAGATTGGTACGCAAAAGCACCGATTGAGTACAAGCGGGAATGCTGGCTGCTGATGAGTGAGCATTTCAAAGCCGACCCCGAAGTAGCTAAGACCGCGCAAGCCAAATTTGCCGCCGCCGTGGGCACGCCAGAAGAAGCCGTGGCCGAAGTGCGTTTGCGCAAAAGCACCGTGTCGCCACGCCGCCGCTTGCTGCAGCGTTTCAGCGTGTTCCCAGAAGGCATCCAGTTTTTGGTGAACATGCGGGCAGAAATTTTGCCTTCTCTCAAGTCAGACAAGCGCTTATTGGCGCTAGATGCCGAGATGGAATACATGTTCTCCACTTGGTTTGATGTGGGATTTTTAGAGTTAAAGCGCATCAGCTGGGATTCTCCCGCCTCGTTGATTGAAAAGCTCATCAAATACGAAGCAGTACACGACATCAAAAGCTGGGCAGATGTGAAAAACCGGCTGGACAGCGACCGCCGCTGCTACGGGTTTTTCCACCCACGCATGCCCAATGAGCCACTTATTTTTGTGGAAGTGGCGCTCTTGCACGACATCGCCGGCAGCATTTTGCCGCTGCTGGACGAATCTGCCGACGCGGAAGATTTGAACAAATCAACCACCGCCATTTTCTATTCGATCAGCAACACGCAGGCCGGTTTGCGCGGTGTGAGCTTTGGCGATTCGCTGATTAAAAACGTGGTCGAAACTTTGAAGGCGGAGTTTCCCAAGCTCAAAACCTTCGCCACGCTGTCGCCCATTCCGGGGTTCAAAGCTTGGCTGTCTAAAAACGCAGCAACGATTCTTGAGCAATTGGATGACAAAGCATTAGAGAAGTTAGGCAAAGCGGTCGGCTTTCAGCCACCTACGGCTGAGCATTTCATGTTTGCGCTAGATAAAGTATCGGAGCTAGATGCAAAATCCCCCATAGCCCAGGTATTGCTAGGCTGCGCAGCGCACTATCTAGGTCGAGAAATGCGCGATGGCGACCCGGTAGACCCTGTAGCGCGTTTCCATTTGGGCAACGGCGCACGCATTGAACGCTTAAACTGGGCGGGCGACCCGTCTGCCAAAGGGTTGAAACAATCGTACGGCTTGATGGTCAACTATTTGTATGACCTCAAACGCTTAGACAAACACCGTAATATGCTGGCACAGGGGAAAATACCTGTGTCTGGCGATGTAGAAGCTTTGTATATTTGACAACTTTCCCTTTAGATTTCGATCGATTATTTAACTAAAACTCTAGGAGACATTTCGTGAATCAAACTATTTTCAAGCGCCGTACTTTGTTGCAAGCTGCCGTTGCATCGGCTTTGCCAGTTTCAACATTCACCTTTGCCCAATCTGCATGGCCTACAAAGCCAGTCACTTTGGTCGTTCCTTTCCCTGCGGGTGGTGGAACAGATGCATTTGCACGACCACTCTCTGGTGCGTTTTCAAAACTCGTTGGCAAGCAATTGGTGATTGACAACCGTGGTGGCGCTGGCGGCACTCTGGGCGCAAGTATTGCTGCCAAAGCCCAGCCCGACGGTTACACCTTGTTCATGGGCGCGGTGCACCACGCCATTGCTCCCAGCATGTACCCCAAGTTGGACTACGACATTGAAAAAGACTTCGTGCCATTGATGCTCCTAGCCAATGTGCCGCAAGTTTTGGTGGTGAATCCTAAGAAGTTCCCTGGCGACTTCAAAGCTTTCTTAGCTGCTGTCAAAGCCAGCCCAGGTAAATTCAACTATGGCTCGGCTGGCGGTGGCACATCGCACCATTTGGCGGGCGAGCTGTTCAAGCAGCAAAGCAAAACATTCATCACCCACATTCCTTACCGAGGCGCTGGCCCTGCGCTGCAAGATTTAATGGCGGGCAATGTAGACATGATGTTTGACGGTTTGGGTTCATCCGCTGGCCACATCAAGGGTGGCCGTATCAAGGCGCTGATGGTTTCGGGCTTAAAGCGCAACCCAGCGTTTCCAGACGTGCCATGCGCGGGCGAGCTGGGCTTGCCAGACTACACCGTTACCACTTGGTACGGCTTGTGGGCACCCAAAGGCACACCTACGGATGTGCAAGCTGCCATCGTGGATAACATGAAAAAGGCGGCTTTAACCGACGAAGCCAAGCTAGCTTGGGCCAACAACGGTGCAGAGTTTGGTAACTTGACGCCAGTGCAGTACGGCGCGTTTGTCAGTGCTGAGGTGAAGCGCTGGGCTGCTGTGGTCAAGGCTTCTGGTGCTAAGTTAGATTAAGCACGTGCAGGTAATGATGGGTGAGGTGACGTGTCGATATGAGGGCAAAGGCGAGCGGTTGGCTGTTGTTACGATAACCAATCCTTCCAAACTCAACGCCATGTCACGTCACATGTGGCAGCAATTACGCTCTGTTTTTAATAGCATTTCAGGTAATAAGTACGTCGGCTGCGTGCTTATTTCAGGTGATCTATGCGGTGATTTGAATGCATTTAGCGCAGGTGGTGATATTTCTGAATACCCCAGCTTTCGTTTCAACGAGGCCAGCTTGCGCGAGTTTCATGAAGTCGACGTGTGGGGCGGATTGCAGGCGATGTTGAATTGTGACGTACCCATCGTCGCCCAAATCGACGGTGCCTGCATGGGCGCAGGCCTAGAAATTGCTAGCTGTTGCGATATCCGCATCGCGGGCGCTTCCGCCAAATTTGGCGCGCCGATTGCCAAGCTGGGTTTCCCGATGGCGCCCAAAGAGGCCGAAGTTGTCATCCGCGCTGTCGGTGAACTAACCGCGCGTGAAATGCTGCTAGAAGCCGCCGTGCTTGATGCGCCCACCATGCTGCAGCGCGGGTTTTTGCACCGCGTAGTGCCAGATACTGACGTTGCGAGTTCTGCCATGCAGTCAGTCAACCGCATCTTGGCACTTTCGCCGCAGGCAGCTAGACTCAATAAACAGACGATTAGAGGTATAAATAAGGCTACAGCCGGCGTATTTATAGATGATAAAGCTATAAATTCAATAGCATATTCTGCTGCCAATCCATACACTTATGCCGATAGCGCAGAGCACAAAGAAGGTATCAGCGCCTTTATTGCAAAACGAAAACCAGATTGGCATAAGGTTTAAATCCCCCTCAATCCCCCTTTTTCAAAGTGGGAAGCTAAGACAAAAGACAAAAGAATAAATCATCATGAACAATAACCTCTTTACCGCACTCAGGGCCGCATTCCCCAAAGACCTAGACGCCATCGCCGTCGAATCCGTCATTTCTGCCGACACCAGCCTCAACTACAGCTGGCGCGACCTAGACCGCGCCACCGCCATGATGGCCAACTTGTTGAAATCGTTGGATTTACCCAAAGGCGCGCGCGTGGCTGTGCAGGTAGAAAAATCAGTTGAAGCTGTCATGCTGTACTTGGCAACATTGCGCGCTGGCTACGTGTTTTTGCCGCTCAACACTGCCTACCAAAGCGCCGAGATTGAATACTTTGTCGGCAACGCCGAGCCATCAGTCGTCGTATGCAGCCCCGCCAACTTCGGTTGGGTCAGCAAAATCGCTTTCAAAGCCGGCACACAAAACGTGCTCACACTGGGTGACGACCGCACCGGCTCATTGTTAGACCGCGCCGCCCATTGCAGTGACCAACACACGCCAGTCGTCTGCCAAGCAGACGATTTAGCCGCCATTTTGTATACCAGCGGCACCACAGGGCGCAGCAAAGGCGCGATGCTGTCGCACAACAACCTGCTGTCCAATGCGCAGGTTTTGAAGGATTACTGGGGCTGGCAGCCAAACGATGTGTTGATCCACGCCTTGCCCATCTTCCACGTCCACGGCCTGTTTGTGGCGCTGCATGGCGCCTTGTTGAATGGTAGCAAGATGATCTGGTTGTCCAAATTCGACCCCAAAATCGTCGTGCAAAAGCTGCCAGAGGCGACCGTTTTTATGGGCGTGCCCACGCTGTACGTGCGTTTACTGGCTGAAGCAGGCTTGACCAAAGAGGCCGTGCGCAACATGCGCCTCTTCGTCGCCGGCTCCGCGCCGTTGCTGCTGGAAACCTTCAATTTGTGGCAAGAGCGTACTGGCCACATAATTTTGGAACGTTATGGCATGAGCGAGACAGCGATGCTCACTTCCAACCCGTACTCGCCCAAGCACGGCGAGCGTAGGGGTGGCACGGTCGGCTTCCCGCTCCCAGGTGTTAGCTTGCGTGTTCAAGATGACGAGGGCGCAACCTTGCCAGTGAATGAAATCGGCGGCATCCAAGTCAAAGGCCCCAACATCTTCAAAGGCTACTGGCGCATGCCTGAAAAAACGGCGGAAGAATTCACCGCAGACGGCTACTTCAAAACGGGTGACGTCGGCAAAATCGATGACCGTGGCTACGTCACCATCGTCGGCCGCAGCAAAGACCTCATCATCAGCGGCGGCTACAACGTCTATCCTGCGGAGATCGAAGGCTACATCAACGACATGCCCGGCGTAGCCGAGAGCGCCGTCATTGGCGTGCCTCACCCAGATTTTGGCGAAGTAGGGGTTATTGCGCTGATTTTGAAACCCGGTGCGAGTTTGACGGCAGAGGCGGTTTTGGCTGATTTGAAAGCCAAGTTAGCCAACTTCAAAATCCCTAAACGCTGCTTCGTGCTGCAAGAACTGCCGCGAAATACGATGGGTAAGGTGCAGAAGAATTTGTTGCGGGAGCAATATAAGGGTTTGTTGAGTTGAAAACGCTACAAATAATATAGCTGCTCAGGCAATAAATACGCTGGACACAGCCATTTTTACCTATAAATCTCGCACCTAATCACATCCCCGCATAATTCGGCCCACCGCCGCCTTCTGGCGTCACCCAGACAATATTTTGCGTGGGGTCTTTGATGTCGCAGGTTTTGCAGTGGACACAGTTTTGTGCATTGATTTGCAGGCGGTCGGTGTTGTCTTCGTTTTTGACGTATTCGTAGACACCGGCGGGGCAGTAGCGGCTTTCTGGGCCGGCGTATTTGGCTAGGTTGATGTTGACGGGGACGGAAGCGTCACGCAGGGTCAAATGCGCGGGTTGCTGTTCTTCGTGGTTGGTGTTGCTGATGAAGACGCTGCTCAGGCGGTCAAAGGTCAGCTTGCCATCGGGTTTGGGGTAGACGATGGGTTTGCACTCGGCGGCGGGTTTCAGGTAGGCGTGGTCTGGCTTGTCGCGGCGAAGCGTCCAAGGGATATGGCCGCGCAGGACGAATTGTTCGAAGCCGTTCATTAAGGTTGCCACGGTCAAACCGTGTTTGAACCAGTTTTTGAAGTTGCGGTCTTTGTTCAGCTCGGTGTGCAGCCAGCTTTTCTCGAAAGCCTCGGGGTAGGCGGTCAACTCATCGTGCTGGCGGCCGGCCACAATCGCGTCATAGGCGGCTTCTGCGGCTTGCATGCCGGTTTTGATGGCGGCGTGGCTGCCTTTGATGCGGCCTACGTTGAGGTAACCGGCGTTGCAGCCGATCAATGCGCCACCCGGAAACACAGTCTTCGGCAGGGCGTTGATGCCGCTGGCGTTGATGGCGCGGGCGCCGTAGCCTAGGCGTTTGGCGTTGATTTCGCCTTTGTCATTTTCAAAGTAGTAACGCACATTTGGGTGGGTTTTCCAGCGCTGGAACTCTTCAAATGGGCTCAAATACGGGTTGCTGTAGCCCAGGCCTGTCACAAAGCCAAGGGCGACTTTGTTGCCCTCTAGGTGATAAAGGAATGCGCCGCCGTAGGTGTCCGAATCCATAGGCCAGCCGGCGGTGTGCATCACAAAGCCGGGTTTGTGTTTAGCAGGGTCAATTTCCCACAGCTCTTTGATACCCAAGCCCCAGCTTTGCGGGTCGCGGTCGGTGTCTAGCTTGAATTTCTCGATCAACTGCTTGCCCAAATGACCTCGCGCGCCCTCGGCAAACACGGTGTATTTGCCCAGCAGCTCCATACCGAGCTGGAAGTTTTCAGTCGGTTCACCGTCTTTGCCCACGCCCATGTTGCCAGTGGCGACGCCTTTTACCGAAGGTAAACCTCCATAATTCGCTGCGCCGTCATCGTTGTACAAAACTTCAGCACCCGTGAAGCCTGGGAAGATTTCTACGCCCAGCGCCTCTGCCTGCTCGCCCAGCCACTTGGTAAACGCACCCAAGCTGATGATGTAGTTACCGTGGTTGGCATAAATGGGGGGCAGCAGCATGTTGGGCACTCGGGTGCCTGATTTTTCGCTGAGGAACATGATGGCATCGTCGGTGACAGGCTGGTTCAGCGGTGCGCCGCGTTCTTTCCAATCGGGGAACAGCTCGTTCAGCGCAATCGGATCCATGATCGCGCCAGACAAGATGTGCGCGCCCGGCTCAGAGCCTTTTTCCAGCACGACGACTGAGACATCCGTGCCTTTTTCGGCGGCTAGCTGCTTCAAACGGATAGCAGTTGCCAAACCACCGGGACCACCACCGACGACGACGACGTCGTATTCCATGGATTCGCGCGGGCCGTGCGTGGCTAATATCTCTTGTGGGGTCATGGTAGGCTCTCTGTTTAAAGTTGGCTGTTCAAGTTGATGCCATTTTAGGGGGTGATAGCTGGGTTTTCTGTCACTTTTGCTTCAATGTGGGCTAGATTAGGTGACAGCTTCTTATTTTTAGGTGTTTTTGAGATGCGGATTTTTAATGCAGGTTTTTAAAGGTAAAAGCGGCGGAATTTTGGCGGGTTTGGCTGCGGGTGCGCTGTGGGGCTTGGTGTTTGTTGCGCCGCGTATGGTCTTGGGTGATGATTCGGCATCCACCGGCTTTAGCTCAGTAGATTTAACGGCAGGGCGATTTTTGAGCTACGGTTTCATTGCAGCTGTTTTGATGTTCTTCGGTTTACGGACTAAAAAGTTGCCAACAATGCAACAGGCACTAGCTGCTTTAGGGTTAAGTTTTCTAGGCTTTACCGGCTATTACTTGCTTTTGGTGCTTGCCATCAACGACGCTGGCACAGAATTGCCCACGCTCATCATCGGTACGATTCCGATTTGGGTGATGTTTTTGGGCAGGCAGCAGGGTTTGAGCTTTCGCAGCTTGTTGCCGGGTTTGCTCCTGACGGCGGCGGGTTTGGTATTGATGGCTTATGTGCAATTACAGGGTCAGGCTGATATCCAAATTACACCCCCGACCAATTACTGGCGCGGCATCGCCTATGCACTTGCCTCCATGGTGAGCTGGACGATATTTGGTCTTTACAACTCTGCCTGGCTGAAAAAACATACCGAAGTCAGTGCGGCAGATTGGGCGAACTGGTTGGGCGTGGCGACGGGTTTGGGCGCTTGGGTGCTTTGGTTGTTTGCTGGGTCAGATTTGAAACCCATGCTCAGCGATTCAAAAATCATCCCCTTTGCCATCATTTGCATAGCGACAGGCCTAGGCTCTGCGTGGCTGGCCACCATTTTCTGGAACATTGCCAGTCAGCGGCTCAGCGCCAGCTTGTGCGGGCAGTTGATTGTGTCTGAGACGGTGTTTGCCTTGATTTACTCGTCATGGTGGGACGGTCAACTGCCTGCTGGGTTAGCTGTTTTCGCCAGTGTGTTGTTTGTGCTGGGTATTTTGGCTAGTATCAAAGCACATCGTTAAATCCTTTTATTATTAAACTTAAACAGCTCTAAATTAACCATGAAATTCATCCTTCCAGAGAAGAAAAAACTCGTTTACGAGATGTCCATGCCTATCCGCTGGGGCGATATGGATGCCATGGGGCAAGTTAACAACACGATTTATTTCCGCTATTTAGAGACTTGCCG
Source organism: Polaromonas sp. (assembly GCA_013298945.1). GTDB lineage: Bacteria > Pseudomonadota > Gammaproteobacteria > Burkholderiales > Burkholderiaceae_C > Aalborgiella. The sequence goes on along the minus strand of JAAFJR010000004.1, from coordinate 190,386 downwards.
CATCGATTGGATGCAATCTATCGGCTGCCTGCCCGATGCGAACGGCGACGGCCCAGTTATCGTCAACGCGTTTTGTAATTTCTACAAACAACTGGAATACCCAGGTGATGTGATTGTGAAAATGTATGTCAGCGACCCAGCTAGAACGACTTTTGAGACTTGGGGAACGATGGAGCGAGCCGATCAGCCGGGTGTGATTTATGCCGCTGGCGGTGCAACGACTATTTGGGTGAACTTCCCTAAGCAAAAATCGCACGATTTGCCAGATTGGATGCGAAAGATTGTGACTTAATGTCATCTAAACTGTAAGATTCAACGCTGTTGAACGACTGATTCTTTGTCCTGTTTTGATTCGTTTTAATTTTTGTTTTTTTGACCATGAAAGCCTCCATGACTAATTTGAATCGCCGCCAGTTTTCACGCAATGCTTTGATGATGGCGACCAGTCTGCCACTAGCCGCTCAGTCTTTTGCCCAATCTTCTAATTGGGGAGACATTGAACGCAAAGCACGCGGTCAAACGGTGGTGTTTAATGCCTGGGGCGGTAGCGAACAAATCAATGCCTATCTGGCTTGGGCGGGCAGTGAATTGCAAAAGCAGCATGGCGTAACTCTCCAGCACGTCAAAGTGACCGATACCGCAGATGTGGTCAAGCGTGTGCGCAACGAAAAAGCGGCTGGACGCAGCTCTGACGGTTCGGTTGACTTGGTGTGGATCAATGGCGAGAACTTCCTCACCATGAAGCGCGAAGCCATGTTGTTTGGTCCTTGGGCGGAGAGTTTGCCAAGCTTCAAATACGTCGATGTCGACGGCAAACCAACCACTCGCATAGACTTTGCTGAACCTGTGCAAGGTCTGGAAGCGCCTTGGGGTATGGCGCAGCTAACTTTTTTTGCAGATCGCAGAAAAACGCCCAATCCACCACGCTCTACCCAAGCATTACTCGAATTTGCCAAGGCCAATTCTGGTCGCGTCACTTATTCCAAGCCGCCAAATTTCCATGGAACGACCTTTCTCAAGCAAGCGTTGATGGACCTATCTGCAGATCGTGCGCCTCTTTACAAACCCTACGAAGCAGCAGCTTTCGCGAAAACCACCGAGCCCTTGTGGAAACACCTCGATGCATTGCATCCACATTTGTGGCGCGGCGGTAAACAGTTCCCTGCAAGTGCTGATGCCATTCGCCAAATGATGGCCGATGGCGAGCTTTCCTTAGCCTTTACCTTTAACCCCAATGAGGCTGCGAACGAAATTGCTGCTGGTCGCTTACCTGCAAGCGTTGTGAGCTACCAGTTCGACAGCGGAACGATCGGAAATACGCACTTTTTGGCGATCCCATTCAATAGCAAAGTCAAAGAAGGAAGCCAAGTGGTGGCCAACTTTTTGCTCTCGCCAACGGCGCAAGCGCGTAAAAGCGATATCAAAGTTTGGGGCGACCCAACAGTATTGACTTCTGCCAAAATGAACCCACAGGATGCTGCACTCTTCAACACTGCTCGTGCAGCCGGGCAGGTCGAAAAGTTTGCGTCGGTGATTCCAGAACCGCATGGCAGCTGGGTCGACCCGATTGAAAAGGAATGGCTGCGCCGCTATGGTGCTTGACCAATACTTGCATGGCGTTTATGCCTAGGCACTACGGGCTTACAAAAGAGAGTTTAGTGAGCAGCCTGTTGGCCTTGCCTATTGCTATATTTATAATAGCTGTTCTGGCATATATTATGCAGGCTGGTGCTAGTTTATATGTTTGGAATGAGCTTTTTAAAGCACCAAACATCGGCAACGCGATTGGCATGACGCTATGGACGGGCTTGGTATCAACACTGCTCGCTTGGGGCTTGACGGCATGGCTAATATCGCAAGCGTTTGGGAAGCCTTGGTGGGCTGTGTTGGTGCGTCGTCTTGGGTTTTTATTGGCAGTGCCGCATGCGGCGTTTGCTGTCGGTATGGTATTTTTGATCGCTCCCAGCGGATGGATTCTGCGTGCAATATCGCCTTGGCTCACGGGGTTTGAGCAGCCCCCACAGATTGCAAGTTCGCAAGATGCTTATGGACTTGGGCTAATAGCCATGCTTGTATTCAAAGAAGTGCCGTTTCTGCTATGGGCAGCTGCCACGCAGTTGCAACGCGATGATATCGGAACTCGCTGGCTACGCGAATCCCAAGCCGCGCAGACGCTGGGGTATAGCAGTCATCAGGCGTTTTGGCACATCGTCTGGCCGCAACTCAAAATCCGCTTGCTATGGCCGTTACTGGCTGTTTTGGCCTATGGGCTCACTGTGGTTGATGCGGCTTTGATTGCCGGCCCCAGCAACCCAGCCACCCTATCTGTGCGTGCATGGCAATGGCTGCAAGACAGTGAAGCGAGCACCAATGCAGTTGGAGCCGCTGCAGGCTGGCTGCTATCGGGCATCGTCGGTTTGTGCGCAATCTTGATTTGGTTATGGATCTATCGCAAACCCAGCTTGATGAGCGCTTTTACTAGCGCTTTCATTAGCGGGAAACGCGGCAAAGAGGCAGCCCTGCGTAGATTCAGTTGTGGGTATGTCATCTGGTCGTTGTTTCTGCTAGGTTATGTTGCCGTTCTAGCCGTCTTGGCTGTTGGCAGTATCTCAGGCGTTTGGCCGTTTCCTCAATTTATACCAAGCAATTTCAGCTTTGCAGCTTGGATATCTGTTGCCAGCAGCAGCAAAAGTGTAGCGATGACCGTAGCTTTGGCTTTTCTAAGCTCTGTACTCGGTTTGGTTTGGGCGATCGCATGGCTAGAAATAGCACCTTCAAGTTGGGATAGCGCATTGCGCAAGCTTTTGTATCTTTCTCTGCTACTACCTGGTGTTCTTTGGGTGGTTGGACTGCATCGATTGGCGCTGGATTTGCATCTCACCGGCAGTTTTATCGGTGTACTACTTGTTCATGTGATAGCCGTACTGCCCTACACCTTGATTTCGCTGTCTCCAGCGTATCTTGGGTTCGATACGCGTTATGCGCACATCAGCGCTACGTTGGGTAAAGGTAGATGGCAGTATTTGCTGCGAGTGAAGTGGCCGCTACTTCGTCAAAGTTTGCTAGCCACATTCGCAGTTGGATTTGCGGTGAGTGTGGCGCAGTTTTTGCCGACGCTTTATGTCGGCGAGGGTCAGATCGTCACAGTGACCACCGAGGCTGTGACGCTTTCATCTGGTGGTCAGCGCTCCTTAGTGGCGGCATTTGCGTGGTTGCAATGGCTGCTACCTGCTGTGATTTTTGCTTTGGCTGCTTGGTTGGGCCGACCTAGACGATTTGCCAACTGATTACACTCACAGCTATGAAAATCCAAGTGCATGAGTTGAGCGTGGGGGAGGGCAAGGAGGTTAAAGGGAAAGAAGGCGAATCTCGACGCGTCTTGCTGCGTGACTTTTTTCTCGACTGTCCAAATGGCAAGGTCATAACGCTGATGGGTCCAAGCGGCTGCGGCAAAAGCAGTTTGCTTGCAGCCATTGCTGGCTTACCCTTGGCGGGACTGCATGAGAACATTGAAATAACTCTACAAGGGCAACGCGTCGATCACTTACCTACAAGCCAGCGACACATTGGGTTGCTTTTCCAAGATGACTTGCTTTTTGCACATATGAGCGTACGTGAAAATCTGCTTTTTGCTGTACCGCCCGGCACAGCAACAGAGCGTGAGTTGCAAGTTAATGCAGCTTTGGACGAGTTGGGCTTTCAAGACATGGCTAATCGCAGCCCGCTCACGCTCTCAGGCGGTCAGCGCGCGCGCGTCTCACTCATGCGTACGCTGCTAGCCAAACCGCAAGCGCTTTTGTTGGATGAACCTTTTTCTAAGCTGGACGTCGCACTGCGCGAGCAGTTTCGCCAGTTTGTTTTTGAGCACGTTAAGCGTTTGCAGTTGCCAACGCTTTTAGTAACGCACGATGCGGCAGATGTTGCTGACCGCGATGCTGTTATCGACTTTGCAAGTTTAAACCCCCGTAATATGTCAACGTATGCTTGATCGTCACATCACAGCACTGATCAAACCTGGTGTTGAAATACTGGCACGCGGCTTGTTTCGCCTAGGTTTACGCGCCGATCATGTGACCCTGCTTTCATTTGGTGTGGGTGTTTTTGCTGCAATTTTTATAGCGCTTCAGGTATATTTTACTGGGGCTATTCTAATTTTATTGTCGCGTCTCTTGGATGCCTTGGATGGTGCTGTGGCGCGGCAGACGCAAGCTACAGATGCAGGTGGATACTTAGATATCACACTGGATTTCTTATTCTATGCCAGCATTCCCTTGGCTTTTGCGATTGCAAATCCAACCAACAATGCGTTGCCTGCAGCTGTATTGCTTGCAGCCTTTATCGGCACAGGTTCAAGCTTTTTAGCATTTGCTGCGTTAGCACAGAAGCGTGGCATCAGTTCGGTGGCGTATCCGGGCAAGTCTTTTTACTTCCTAGGCGGCTTGGCAGAAGCCACAGAAACGCTGACCTGCTTCATCTTGATGTGCCTGTTCCCGCAATGGTTTTCTGTACTGGCATTTAGCTTTGCAGCGATTTGCTTAATCACTATTGTCACGCGCATTGTCGGCGGTTATGTAACATTGAAGAAATAGGCGCTGAACAGAACGTCAGGGCGAACCTTTTTTTAACGAATTGCCCGCCAGCTTGATGAATGGGCTGCCAGCCAGTTCGCAGCCAGCTGCTGGTTGTCGCCAAACGGGTCATGATTTGGGTGAAAGTCACGCTTGAAATAGGCCAAAAGTGGCATAGTGCAGCGCCAGACAAAGCCGTTTTTACCGACTAAAAACTTTGCCGCACCCCACCAAGTACTGGGTTTGAACAAGCTGCCGTCGTGCCACAGATTGATGGTCGTTTGCCGCGCGGTGTCATACGTGAATAACACCAAAACGTATAGGTACCATCGGATGCGCCAAGCATAATTGCCGCCAATGGCTTGGTAAACGTCAAAGGCGACGGCTTTATGCTCGGTTTCTTCCGCAGCATGCCAGCGCCACAGCGTCGCCATTTTCTCGTCCGCTCCTGCAAACCACGAGTCATAGCGCAACGTGCCGTCTGCAAATACAGCGGTGCAGTGTTCAAAAGCGGCGGTTACGGCCAGCAGGTGAATGGGTTTGACGTTTTGCTGTTTGGCAAACGTCAGCCGTCTTGTCGCCCACTGTTCCCAGTGGTTGACCAAGCCTTGCGTCGCCAAGTGCTCGTTGTACAAGTTATGAATGCGTCTGTGCGTGGCTTCTTGGCCGATAAATTGCGCCACCGTAGCTCGCAACGGTGCGTATTCTTTCGTTTCAGGCAAGCGCTTCGCGTTTTCGCGCACGGCGTCTATAAAGCTTTGCTCACCCACGGGGAAGCTCATCGACAGTGCGTTGTAATACTGGCTCAAAAATGCATTCCCACCATGCCAATGGCGGTCAAAACCATTAGCTATGTCAATTTCTAGCTTGCGGACGGTGAGCAGCGGGCTGTTATCAATCATCTGCAAAATTCTAATTCAATTAGGCTTTTGGCGCTCTGGCTTCTCTGCCCATCAGGTAAAACTCTGGGTTGGGCATCATGCCGCTGAAGCTAGCCATGCGGTTTGACAGGCCGAAAAAAGCGGTGATGGCGGCGATATCCCAAATGTCTTCGTCGTTGAAACCGTGGGCGTTCAAAATATCAAAATCGATGTCTTCAACATCTGCGGAGTGCTGGCAAATTTTCATTGCAAAGTCCAGCATAGCGTGTTGACGTGGGCTGATGTCGGCTTTTTTGTAGTTCACAGCCACTTGGTCGGCGACCAATGGCTTTTTCTCGACGATGCGCAAAATCGCTCCATGCGCGACCACGCAGTACAGACAGTTATTCGCCGCGCTGGTGGTGGTGACGATCATTTCGCGGTCGCCCTTGGTCAAATTGCTTTTTCGACCCGTGGTTTCAGGTGCCATCAGCGCGTCGTGGTAGGCGAAAAACGCACGCCATTCAGCAGGGCGGCGGGCAAAACCTAAAAACACATTAGGGATAAAGCCAGCTTTGGCCTGAACTTCTAAGATTTTGCTCAGAATGTCGCTGGGTAAATCGGTCAAATCGGGGGCAGGGTAGCGTGAAGTTGTCATTTTTAGTTTGTCTCTTGTCTGTTTAGCTTGTTATTTTGCCTCAAAGCCCTGAGACAATATGGACTATGACTGAAAAAATTGAATCTGTAAAAAATGACCTTGTGCGGCCTATCGAGTGGTTGAAGGTTGAATCCCTAGACATTGAAGCCCAAGGCGTCGCTCACAAAGCGGATGGCAAGGTGGTGTTTATCGACGGTGCGCTGCCATTTGAGGTAGTCTCTGCCAACACTAACCGCAAGAAAGACAACTGGGAAAAAGCGACCTTGACGGCGATTCAGCGTGAATCGAACCAGCGCGTCACGCCAGCTTGCCCGCACTTTGGCATGCACGAAGGCGCTTGCGGCGGCTGCAAAATGCAGCATTTGCACATTGCGGCGCAGGTGGCGGTGAAGCAACGTGCTTTGGAAGACGGTTTGTGGCATTTGGGCAAAGTGAAAGCCGGCAACGTGATGCGCCCGATTGAAGGCCCAGCTTGGGGCTACCGCTACCGCGCCCGTATTTCTGTGAAGTTTGTGCGCAAAAAGGGCGATGTGTTGATCGGCTTTCATGAGCGAAAAAGCCGCTATGTGGCCGATATGAAGGAATGTCGCGTGCTGCCCAAGCACGTCAGCGATTTGCTGATGCCGCTGCGTGCATTGATTGCCAGCATGGACGCCAAAGAGACGATTCCGCAGTTGGAATTGGCTGTGGGTGACGATGTGGTAGCCATGGTCGTTAGGCATATGGAGCCGTTGTCAGAGGGCGATTCAGCCAAGCTTCGCGCGTTCACCGTTGAACACCCAGTTGTGCAATGGTGGCTGCAGCCTAAGGGCTTGGATACTGTGCATTTGATGGACGAGAAACTCGGCAAAACCAGCACTTTGAGTTACGCTTTGCCGCAATTTGGCATCACCATGCCGTTCAAACCTACCGATTTCACACAGGTGAACCCGCACATCAACCAAGTGCTTGTTGGTCGGGCACTGCGTTTGCTGGATGTGCAAAGCTCTGAGCGGGTGATTGACTGGTTTTGCGGACTGGGCAACTTCACCCTACCACTGGCGACGCAAGCCAAAGAGGTGCTGGGCGTGGAGGGTAGCGAGGAGTTGGTGGCGCGTTCGCGTGAAAATTACCTGCTAAATAATCCGTCAAATAAGGCTTCATCCAGCGTAAATACTGCCTTAGCCGCTACGAATTTTGTAGTAAGAAATCTCTTTGAAATCACCGGATCAGTCTTAGCCGCAGACGGTATGGCAGAAAAATGGCTGATGGATCCACCGCGTGAGGGAGCGTTTGCATTGGTCAAAGCATTGGTTGAATTGGTGACTCAGCGTGAAAATCCGACGATTGAAAACCCATCCGAAGCCGTCAAAAACTGGCAACCGCCCAAACGTATCGTTTATGTGAGTTGCAACCCTGCCACTTTGGCTAGGGATGCGGGTTTGTTGGTCAACGAAGCCGGCTACACCTGTGTCGCAGCAGGCGTGGTCAATATGTTTCCGCATACAGCCCATGTAGAGTCGATTGCGGTGTTTGAGCTTATTCATTAAATGCGTAACTAAATAACTACTTTAGAACAATTTGCATCACTTTAATATACATTCTGTTTCATTTTGATGCATTTTTTGTGTAAGATTGCGCATGAAAAAAATGCGTATCGTTCTGTTTTGTATGCTGCTTGGTTCTTTTGTGAACAGTGCAGTCTTTGCTTTGACCTGCGGCATTCCAGGCAAAGATGGTGTAGCTACTGTGTCTGCCAGCGTGAATACATATTACACGCCATCGGGCTCTGGCTCGCTCAGTTCTGGCGCAACGGTGCTGAACTTAAGCTCGGGCGTTGGCCCTACCGCGTTGTCAACGGGCGATTTGGTGCTGGTCATGCAGATGCAAGACTCAAGTGGTTCGTTAGAGGGTAACTTTGAGTATGCTCAAGTTGCCTCAGTTTCGGGTGGTACGGTCAACCTTGCCAGCGGATTGATCAACAGCTACGCGCAGAGTTTTGGTGCAAGCAGCTTGCAAACATACCAAGTCATCCGCGTGCCGCAGTATTCCAGCGCCACGATTTCGGGTACGGTATCGCCACCAGCTTGGACCGTCAATACAGCGACGGGTTTGGGGTTTGGTGGCGTATTTGCTATCGATGTTGCAGGAACTTTGACGATGAGCGGAACCGTCAACGCCAGTGGCAGAGGTTTTCGTGGGGCATTCGGCATCAACGGCACTGGCAACCGGGCTGGTGGACTCTTTACCGATGCTAATTACACACCGAATTTAACGGCCATGAATGGCGCATTGAAAGGTGAGGGTACGAACGGCGTATCCAACCAATTGTTTGATGGCACGATTAATCCTGTGGTTTATACCAGTGGCTTGTATGCAGCAGGTACGGCTGGGCAGGCTGCCAATGGCAATGCGGGTGGCGGTGGTAATGATGGCGAGCCGGTTGCTGGCACCAATCAGTACAACTCTGGCGGTGGCGGTGGCTCGAATGCTGGCGCAGGTGGTCGCGGTGGCAATTCTTGGAGTTTGGATAATTTGGCAGGTGGCTTTGGTGGCAATGCGCTGGTAAATTCAACCAACAAAATTTATATGGGCGGCGGCGGCGGCGCAGGCTCTACCAACAACAACGGCAATGCAAACGCGATTGTCAGTTACCCGCCCACGGCAGTAACCAATTTTGGAACCGTCAATACCTACTCTGGTGCCACTGGGCCAGTCAGTTCTAGTGGTGCCTCGGGCGGTGGTATTGTTATACTGCGCGCCAGCAATGTCGCGATGAACAGCGGTGGCGTCATCGCAAATGGTTACGACGCCTACAGCAACAACGGTGGTTCTGAAGCTGGTGGTGGTGCTGGCGCTGGCGGCTCAGTTGTGATTCAAGCGGCTTCCAGCACAGCAGCTATTCCTGTGACCGTAGCTGGCGGCAAGGGCGGCGACGCTGATTTTTATAACCATGGCCCTGGCGGCGGCGGCGGCGGTGGTTTTGTAGGGACTTCTGGTGTTACAACTAGCAATTCTTTTCCCGGTGGATCGAATGGTGTTGATGCTGATAATGGTGGCGACAACATCGCTAATAGCTACAGCGCATTGCCAGGTAGCAGTGGCACGAGTTCAGGCTTAGGCACACCCATCGGCACATCTGCCCCCAATGTTTGCTTGCCCAATATCAGTGTTGTCAAAGCTACCAGCACGCCTACGATTTCAGTTTCAGGCGCAACGACGGCAACATACACCATCACGGCAACCAATGCCTCAGCGGGTTTTGCAGCAGGCGCAGATTTTGTAGATAACACGTTGCCGCCTGGTTGGACATTTGCTTCTACAGGAGCCATCTCATTTGCGCCACCATTGTCTACAACAGTTTTGGGCGGTTTTGTTGAAAGTGCATCGCCAGGTACGCCTGCCATTGCGGGCAGTCCAGGTGGCGTTGCGAATTTGTCTGTCAATGGCGCACCTGCAGCTGCGCCGCTGTGGAGTAATGTGACCATCCCTGGCAACGGCACAGTGAACTTGACTTATACCGTGAACATCCCAGCTACTGCGCCAGTGGGTGTTTTTCATAACCCTGCAGGTGTTAAATACTTAGATCCAACACGCAGCACGGTTGGGCGAGAAATTGCCGCCAATACCAACAACACGGCAAACCGTGCTGGTGCGCAAGTCGCCGGTACGGCAAGCACCTCGTACCAAACGGGTTCAGTGGCAGGCACTAATGTTTTGGGCAGCAACTACAGTGGCTTAGACGCAGGCGCAGCGGGCGAAAACGTCACACTGCAAGCCGATTTACGCGTTGTTAAAACCAACTCTGGCATATTTGTACCTGCAAGCACAGCTGCCGGCGGCACATACACGATTGCGGTTAGCAACGTTGGGCGCGCCGTACAAGGTTTAACTTATGCGGCTGACCAAGCCACACCTGCAACAGTCTCTAGCCTTCTAGGTGCTCCCTACACCGTTACAGACACTTTACCCACAGGCATGACACTGGCGAGTCCACCTACCATTACGGGCACAGAAGCAGCCAACTGGGCTTGTACCGGAGTGGCAGGCGATACAAGCTTTACCTGCACGCGTGATGCTGCCGCAGGCAACATAGCTGCCGGTAACGTCACACCCGTTGTGATGGCAACCATTAGTGCACCCGTACGCGTGACCTTAGCCTCCTGCCCCGGCCCACTTGACAACACGGCAGTGCTCAGCAATGCAACCATTGGCGAAAACGTGACAACGAACAACACCAGCACGGTCAGCACCAGCATGAACTGCGCTGCCTCGATGGTGATCACGAAAACCGACAACAAAGCCGTTGCTACCTCAGGCACCGCTAACAATTACATCGTCACGCTGACGAACAATGGCCCTTCAGCAGCCGATGGTGCGGTTATAACTGATGTGGTTGGCACTGGGCTCACATGCCCAGCTGCCAATGTTGTGATCTGCACTGTATTGGCAGGTGGGGCGGTATGTCCAGCAGGCCCGTTCACCATTGCCAATTTAACCGTCGCTGGCATCACGATTGCAACGCTGCCAGATACTGGCAGTGTGCAATTGGCTTACGCTTGTAATGTCAATTAAGACAATTACTTTTATTTGACTTTAGCGTCCACCACGTTTTCGTTTTTGGATATGTTGGATTGGTATTTCGCGGATTCAGATTTCGCAAAAGCGGCATCGTCAACTTTGCCGCCTTTTTTCTCAAACTGGGCTTTCAAGCTTTCATACATTTCTTTGGGCAAGAGCTTGAACGCTAGTTTGAACAACAAAATAGACACCACGCCGTCGTCCAACCAGCCTAAAATAGGCAGCACATCGGGCACCAGATCGACTGGGCTTATGATATAAACCGCAGCAAGCAGCGCTACCAGCTTGGCCACGCCTGGCGCAGCAGGGTTACGCAGCATGGCCCAAACCATCATGATTTCTTTTTTAAACTTCCACCACAGCACGCCTAATTTCCACATAATCAACTCCTAATGAATGACACAGCACCTGCAACGTGTGGCTAGTGTGTGCGATGACAAGGGGCTTAAAAATAAAAAAGGAGTCCTAGGACTCCTTTTTTGTTCAGCGTGTGAAATTAATCACGCTCACCGCCGAAAATACCTAAGAGTGACAACAAGCTTTGGAATACATTGAAAATGTCCAAATACAAAGACAGTGTTGCACTTATGTAATTGGTTTCACCACCGTCGATGATTTGCTTCAAGTCATACAGCATGTAAGCACTGAAAATACCAATCGCAGCGACAGACACCGCAATCATGGCAGCGGAAGAGCCCACCAAAATGCCGATGATAGAGCCAATCATCAGCACAATCGCACCAACAAACAGCCATTTGCCCATACCACTCAAATCACGTTTGATAACGCTTGCCAATGAGGCCATCACAAAAAATACGCCCGCAGTTCCTCCGAAAGCCGTCATGATGAGCGACGGGCCATTGCTAAATCCCAAAACGCGAGAAATCAAGCTAGACAGCATCACACCCATGAAAAACGTGAAAGCCAACAATACGGGTACGCCAGCGGCAGAGTTTTTTGTCTTTTCAATGGCGTACATAAAGGCAAACGCGCCACCTAGGAAAACGACGATACCCATCCAGCCACCCATGAACGCTTTGGTGATGCCTGTGCTAACACCCAGCCATGCGCCCAAAACGGTAGGAATCAAGCTCAGCGCCAGTAGCCAATAAGTGTTGCGCAGCACTCTGTTGCGTGATTCGGTGCTGACAGCAGAGCCAAAACCGGTGTTGTTTAGAATTTGTTCAGACATCATGTACTCCTATAAAGCCTGCAAATATGCAGATGGACTAAATTTTAGGGGTTTTTTGCAAAAAGCAAGTGTTTAACCAAATATCCTACTAAAAATCGGAGAATCATTTGTAGAATTAGCCTATGAAAACCAAACACACCCTAGAGAGCTCAGACCTCAAACTTATCGCCGCCGCTGCTGAAGCAGAAGCGCTCAAAAACAACTGGGCAGTTAGCATTGCCATCGTTGACGACGGCGGCCATTTGCTGCATTACAACCGCTTAGACGGCGCTCCTATCATGTCCGCCACCATGGCGCCGGCCAAAGCCAAAACCGCAGCCATGGGCAAGCGTGAAAGCAAGGTTTACGAAGATTTGATCAACGGCCCTCGCGTCGCATTCTTGAGCGCCCCTAACCTAGAAGGCATGCTAGAAGGCGGCGTTCCCATCATGAAAGATGGCCAATGCCTAGGCGCAGTCGGCGTGAGCGGCGTGAAATCTACCGAAGACGCACAAATCGCCAAAGCAGGGATCGCAGCGATTGGGTTGTAACGAATTTTGCCGAATATATGCTATTATATTTATAGCTGTTTAGGCAATAAATACGCCGGCTACAGGTTAATAATGCTTAAAAAATAGGCTATTTTCTAGTATACCAAGCGCTCAGGTCTGATTTCTTGCAAAATCGTCGTCGCAATTTCTTCGATCGATTTAGTCGTTGTACTCAGCCATCTGATGCCGCTTCTACGCATCATGCTCTCAGCCTCATGCACCTCGGCACGGCAGTTTTCTAGGCTAGCGTATTTGGAGTTGGGGCGGCGTTCGTTACGGATTTCACTTAATCGCTCCGCCTGAATCGTCAGCCCGAATAGCTTTTTTTTGTGCGGTACCAAAGCTGGTGGCAACTGGTGTCGCTCAAAATCCTCAGGAATCAGCGGGTAATTCGACGCTTTGAGGCCGTATTGCATGGCCAAATACAGCGATGTGGGTGTTTTGCCACTGCGGCTCACACCCACCAAAATCACGTCAGATTGCTCCAAATCGCGGTTTAACTGCCCATCGTCATGCGCCAAGCTGAAGTTGATCGCCTCAATTCGGTCGTGGTACGCCTTGCTTTTGCTAGCATCGCTAAACCGACCAATCCGGTGGTTTGATTTGATGCCCAGCTCAGCCTCCAACGGGTTTACAAAGGTCGCAAACATGTCCAACAGCATGCCCTGGCAGCCAGCTTGGATGACCTTTAGTACCTCCATGTTCACCAGCGTAGAAAACACAATCGGCTTCTTCCCTTCCACCTCAGCCGTATGGTTGATCTGCCGCACCACCTGATGCGCCTTGTCCACAGTATCCACAAACGGCAACCGCACATGCCGTGGCTGCATCTCAAATTGCGCCAAAATAGCGTTGCCAAAGGTCTCTGCAGTGATGCCAGTACCATCAGAGATAAAGAAAACGGTGCGGTCGGACATGATTTGTATGATTTTAAGGGTTAAATATGACTCTAGCCAGCGTATTTGTTGCCTAAGTAGCTATTGAAAGTATAGTAATTGATTTTCGGCGTAATCTTGCACAAATTTTACGTTGCTGACCCTACAATATGCTAATTCCAATTGGATTTCCTCAATTCTTTCATGCAAGCTGTTTTGATTCAACTTAAGCGACAAAACCAACAACAAAAGCACACATTTGCGTCTGCTTGCATGACCTTGCCCGTTGCAACAACGTGGCCGCTAAAGTTTTTAAACTCTGGAGCTTCCCTATGTCAACACTCTTTAGCCCGACCGCCCTGGTCGTTCCGTTTGAGAACCTGAGAAACGCTGACGTCGAGTCAGTTGGCGGTAAAAACGCCAGCTTAGGCGAGATGATTTCACAACTCCCCACGGGCGTGCGCGTCCCGACTGGGTTTGCGACGACCGCTCATGCTTTCCGCGAGTTTTTGAAACTTGGCGGTTTGGACGACAAAATCAACGCTTTGTTGAATGCGTTGAACACTGAAGATGTGCGAGATTTGGCCAAAGTAGGCGCTGAAATTCGCGCTATGGTCGAAGCGCAGCCGTTTTCACCTGAGTTGGATACTGCTATTCGTGGTGCATTCATTACTTTGCAGGGCGGAAATGCGGAGGCATCTTTTGCCGTTCGTTCGTCTGCAACGGCAGAAGATTTGCCAGATGCGTCATTTGCCGGCCAGCAAGAAAGCTTTTTGAACGTAGTCGGCATTGACACCGTGCTGCACAAAATCAAAGAAGTGTTTGCCTCGTTGTACAACGACCGCGCGATTTCTTATCGCGTTCACAAAGGTTTTGCACACGCTGACGTGGCGTTGAGTGCGGGCATCCAGCGCATGGTGCGTTCTGACAAGGGCGCTGCGGGCGTGATGTTCACCATGGATACAGAGTCGGGTTTTGACCAAGTCGTTTTCATCACCTCCAGCTACGGTTTGGGTGAAACCGTGGTGCAGGGCTCGGTGAATCCGGACGAGTTTTATGTGCATAAACCGATGTTGGCAGCGGGTAACCGCGCGGTGATCCGCCGCAATTTGGGCTCTAAACAAATCCAAATGGAATTTGCCAGCCCAGCCGAAAAAGCGGCATCGGGCAAATTGGTCAAAACGACGGATGTGCCGATTGATTTGCGCAATCGCTATTCGTTGACGGATGCGGAAGTCGAGCAATTGGCCAAATACGCCATGATCATCGAAGCGCATTATGGCCGTGCGATGGACATCGAGTGGGGCAAAGACGGCATTGATGGCCAGATTTACATCTTGCAAGCACGCCCTGAAACGGTGAAAAGTCAAGCGGCAGGTAAGGCTGAACTGCGTTACAAACTGAAGGGCTCAAGCGCTGTGCTGGCACAAGGCCGTGCTATTGGTCAAAAAATCGGTACTGGCCGCGTGCGCTTGGTACACAGCATTGACGAGATGGACCAAGTCCAACTAGGCGATATTTTGGTCACAGATATGACCGACCCGAACTGGGAACCTGTCATGAAACGCGCCAGCGCGATTGTGACCAACCGTGGTGGCCGTACTTGCCACGCTGCCATTATTGCTCGTGAACTGGGTATTGCAGCGGTTGTCGGTTGTGGTGACGCCACTGAGATGCTGAAAGACGGCACCTTGGTCACGGTCAGTTGTGCAGAAGGCGACACCGGTTTCATTTACGATGGTTTGCTAGAAACCGAAGTGACCGAAGTACAGCGCGGCGTGATGCCGGAGATTAAAACCAAAATCACCATGAACATTGGCAACCCGCAGTTGGCGTTTGACTTCTGCCAATTGCCAAACGCTGGTGTGGGCTTGGCACGTTTGGAATTTATTATCAACAATAATATTGGCGTGCACCCCAAAGCTATTTTGGATTACCCAAGTATTGATGTGGATTTGAAGAAAGCGGTGGAATCGGTGGCGCGCGGTCATGCTTCACCACGGGCTTTTTATGTGGACAAAGTGGCAGAGGGCGTTGCCACCATTGGTGCAGCGTTTTGGCCCAAGCAAGTGATTGTGCGTTTCAGCGACTTCAAGTCCAACGAATACCGCAAGCTGATTGGTGGCTCGCGCTACGAGCCAGAGGAAGAAAACCCAATGTTGGGCTTCCGTGGTGCTGTGCGCTACACCAGTGAAGAATTTGGTGAGGCCTTTGCGATGGAATGCCAAGCACTCAAGCGTGTGCGTAATGACATGGGTTTGACCAACGTTGCCGTGATGGTGCCGTTTGTACGTACGCTTGGACAAGCAGCCAAAGTCACAGAGTTGCTGGCTAAAAACGGTCTAAAACGTGGCGACAACGGATTGAAAGTCATGATGATGTGCGAAGTGCCAAGCAATGCTATTCTTGCAGATGCATTCTTGGAATATTTTGACGGCTTCTCGATTGGTTCTAACGATTTGACACAATTGACGCTGGGCTTGGACCGCGATTCTGGTTTGGAATTGCTTGCGGCTGATTTTGACGAGCGTGATCCAGCCGTCAAAGCGATGCTGACTTTGGCTATCCAAGCCTGCAAACGCCAAAACAAGTATGTCGGTATTTGTGGCCAAGGGCCAAGCGATCACCCAGACTTTGCGCAGTGGTTGGTGGACCAAGGGATTGAGTCGATTTCTCTTAACCCAGACAGCGTGGTAGCTACCTGGCAGGCATTGGCAAAGTAATTGATCCATAAATAACCCTAGAAGCGGCTTCAAGCAGCCACTTATGAGTGATTTATAGGTAGTAACCTTTAGTAGCAACATGGTTGTGGTGGATTAAACTTTTAAGACACCATGACGACAGCTGCGCCGCTAACCAAAAATCAACAATCATCGCCCGAACCATCTCGGTTGCGCGTTGGTTTGTTGCTTTTTTGGATGCTGGTTGCGTTTGGAGGTATGTATTTCGCCCCCAACATGACTTGGGTAGTCGCTGGTTGGCCACTTAGTTTTTGGTATGCCTCGCAGGGTGCTTTGTTGTTGTTTATCGGTATCGTCGCCGTATATGCTTGGTGGCGCAACAAGACAAGCCGTGATGTCTCTGCGCACACATGGGAAGCAGTCGCATATTCCGCTTACAAGATGCGTTTGCACCGCATCATGGGCATTTATATTGTTGGTGTCCTATCTTTTTTGGTGGTCATGTTCGCCGCAGAGCGCGCAGGTTTGCCACGGTATTGGCTAGGGGGCATTTTTTTAGCAGCAACGATTGGTCTTTATGCTTGCATAGGCATTTACAGCCGCACCGCTGAACCGGGCGAATACTACGTCGCTGGCAGGCGTATTCCCTCCATGTACAACGGTATGGCTACGGCGGCAGATTGGATGAGTGCAGCATCTTTCATCAGCTTGGCGGGGGGCTTGTATTTGCAAGGCTTCTCTGGTACGCCTTCGCAGCCAGGCGGTTTGGCGTATTTGCTGGGTTGGACAGGTGGCTTTTGTTTGATTGGCCTGTTGGTTGCTCCCCATTTGCGGCGCGTAGAAGTTGATACCGTACCAGATTATTTTCAACTGCGCTTTGGTGGTAAATGGCCACGACTGATCGCAGCTTTGGCGGCAGTTCTGTGCTCTTTCACCTACGTTGTTGCGCAAATTTATGGGGTAGGTCTGATCACCTCTCGTTTAACGGGTGTGCAATTTGAAATCGGCATTTTGCTGGGTTTGGGCGGTGTATTAGTCTGCTCGTTTTTGGGCGGTATGCGTGCGGTCACATGGACGCAAGTTGCGCAATATGTCATCATCATTCTGGCTTTTTTGATTCCGGTGTCTTGGCTTGCTTATAAGCAGCTGGGGAATCCAGTCGCTGCTTTTTCGTATGGACAACAAATTGCCAAAATCAGTGCCTTAGAAGATGGCTTGAAGTCTTCCAAGGCGGAATTGTCCGTTTTGCAAGAATATTTGCGCCGCGCCAATGCATTTGAATACAAGCTGCTAAATATTGAAGCTTCGCTGGCGCAAGACCACAAAGATGCGCAGGCCAAGCTGAGATTGCTAAATGTGCAGCGTGCTGATGCATCAGTGATTTTTGCGGCTTCGCGTGAATTAGCAGCATTACCAAAAGATGTTGATTCTGCAAGAGAAGTGTGGTCGGCAGCGATGCAAGACTATATGGAGCGTGCCAAGCCTTTGGCTGGCATGCCACGCCATGCGCAACCGTTTGCTGGCAATCCTGAAGGTTCAAAAGAGGAGCAGCAAGCTTTTCAATCATCAAGACTTAACTTTTTAGCATTGATGTTCTGCTTGATGATTGGTACCGCAGGTTTGCCGCATGTGTTGACGCGGTATTACACAACGCCAAGTGTGGCGGAGACACGCAGCTCGGTCGCTTGGTCTTTGTTCTTTATTGCTTTGTTGTATTTGTCAGTGCCTGCACTCGCAGTATTGGTGAAGTATGAAATCATGAGCCACTTGGTTGGGCTTAATTTTGACCACTTGCCTACCTGGATAGCGCAATGGTCAAAAGTGGATCCAACCTTGATTTCCGTCAGCGATGTTAACGGTGATGGCATTTTGCAGTTTGCTGAGCTGCGTATGGGGGCGGATATTGTGATGCTAGCAACGCCTGAAATTGGTGGTTTGCCTTATGTGGTGTCTGGTTTGGTCGCTGCAGGTGGTTTGGCTGCGGCTTTGTCTACGGCGGATGGCTTGCTCTTAACTATTGGAAATGCATTGGCGCACGATATCTATAAGCCGAAGCGCAGTGGTTTGAACGGCGCTTTGCACCGCGTGATGCTGTCTAAATTCACCTTGATGCTGGTCGCACTTGCGGCGGCCTATGTGGCATCGCAACGGCCTGCAGCGATTTTGTCGCTGGTTGCTGCATCGTTCTCATTGGCTGGCGCAGCTTTTGTGCCGGCCATGGTTTTGGGTATTTTTTGGAAACGCACCACCAGAATTGCTGCGGTTTGCGGCATGTTGAGTGGTTTGTGTATGACGTTGTATTACATGGTTATCCATTCTGCACCTGTTCGAGGGGCTTTGGGGCGGCATGCACCTGCGCTTTGGTTTGATATTGCACCCATTTCGGCTGGCGTTTTTGGTGTTGCTACAGGGTTTTTGACGGTCGTCATCGTTAGTTTTCTCCTGCCACAGCGCTCTTCAAAGCAAGTCGCTGCATTGAAATCAGCTGTAGCCTCTCAAAACAGTATATAATATAAGGCTTTCCCTTGCCACACCGCTACAGGGCGCTCGGTTCAATTCTGAATTTGGTTGTCATGTAGACGCAGCGGGTGGCTTTATCCCTAAAGGAGTGTCTATGCGTCATTATGAGATCGTTTTGTTGATCCACCCGGATCAAAGTGAACAAGTTCCAGCTATGCTGGAGCGTTACAAGGGCATGATTACCGCTGGCGGCGGCAAGGTGCACCGCGTTGAAGATTGGGGCCGTCGTCAGATGGTTTACCAAATCAACAAGCTGTCAAAAGCACACTATCTGTGCGTGAACATCGAAGCTGACCAAGCCGTGATGGCTGAACTTGAGCACGCGTTTAAGTTCAACGATGCAGTTTTGCGTCACCTCACCGTTTTGCGTAAGTCTGCAGATACAGCACCATCAGCCATGATGAAAACTGTTGAGCGCGAAGAAACACGTAAAACCCAACAATCAGAATATGCTGCGTAATACAGTTGCACAATAATTTTAATTTGGTGTGAACCAACTTGTTTTAACTGCGTGTCTTGTCGAGGTTTCCCCTCTGCGATACACACCAGCCGGATTGCCAGCATTGAATTTTTCACTCGAGAGTGAAACCGAAGTTCAAGAAATGGGAGCCAAAAGGCAAGTTAAAGTAAGTCTCAATGCACTTGCTATTGGCCATCTTGCTGAATCTATCGGCAAACAAGCTTTAGGCAGTGTTTGGAAGTTCACCGGCTTTTTAGGAGCCGCCCGCCAAGGTAAAAATGTCGTGTTTCATATTCAAGAATTTAATTAATAATTTTTTTAGGAGTCCATCATGCCCGGACCAAAACGTTTTAACAAAGACAAGCGCCCAAAGCGCCCAGCACAAAATTTGTTGTTCAAGCGCAAGCGCTATTGCCGTTTCACGGTGGCTGACGTTGTAGAAATTGACTACAAAGACGTCGACACATTGCGTGATTTCATCGCCGAAAACGGCAAAATCATTCCAGCCCGCTTGACTGGCACACGTGCCATTTACCAGCGTCAACTTAACACCGCTATCAAACGTGCGCGTTTCTTGGCTTTGGTCCCGTACAGCGACCAGCACCGCATCTAAGGAGTAGTCAACATGCAAATTATTCTATTAGACAAAGTTGTTAACGTCGGCAATTTGGGCGATATCGTCAAAGTCAAAGACGGCTATGCACGTAACTTTTTGATCCCATCCGGACGCGCTCGTCGTGCCACTGAATCAGCGAAAAAAGAGTTTGAAATCAAACGCGCTGAATTGGAAAAGCAAGCTGCTGCAAAATTGGCAGAAGCACAAGCGCAAGGTGAAAAGCTCGGTGGTACAACCATCAAGTTGACACAAAAAGCAGGTGTTGACGGCCGTTTGTTTGGTTCAGTGACCAATGCAGACATCGCTGAAGAATTGGGCAAACAAGGCTACAAAGTCTTAAAGTCACAAATTCGTATGCCTACCGGCCCGATCAAGGTCGTTGGTGACAGCTCTGTGGCAGTGTCTTTGCACACTGACGTGGTTGCTGAAATCACCGTGACTGTGTACGGCGAATCTGCTTAATTAGCATTTTCTCCAAAAAGGCTGTCGAGTGCAAACTCGGCAGCCTTTTTTGTTGGCTTTTGTGGTCTTGTGTTTTGCGATTTTAGTTTTGAAAGTTTTGCACACAATTTAGTTACTTATACAGAAGTTATACAACAGAAAAGCAGTGGTTATGCACAGCCTTTCATGTGACTTTTACGGTCGTTCGTATTACTATTTAGGGATAGATTCAAGGAAATTCATGTCAGCCGTTATCCCTACAGACGCATCTTTAGCCGCTTCATTTGCCGATATCAACCACGACTTGCAAAGTGCAGTGGTGGAGGGTGATTTTGGTGACCGAATCAGCCAAGACTTCATCCCAGACCGGCAAATTGCCCAGCTGCGTATACCGCCGCACTCCATTGAAGCTGAATCCAGCGTTTTAGGCGGCTTGTTGCTGGACAATGCCGCCTGGGACAGGGTAGGGGACTTGCTCAACGACAGCGATTTTTATCGTTACGAGCACCGTTTGATCTACAGCGCGATGACCACGCTCATCAATGCCTCCAAACCCGCAGACGTCATTACTGTTTACGAGCAGCTGCAAAACCTAGGCAAATCAGAAGAAGTCGGTGGGTTGAGCTACCTCAACTCCTTGGCGCAATACGTACCCAGTGCCAGCAACATTCGCCGTTATGCGGAAATCGTGCGCGAGCGTGCCATTTTGCGCAAACTGGTCAGCGTCAGCGACGAAATAGCTACCAACGCCTTCAACACACAAGGCCGCCCCGTGGCAACGATTGTGGACGAAGCCGAGCAAAAAATCTTCAACATTGGTGAAGAAGGCTCGCGCATGAAGCAGGGCTTTCAAAGCATGGACACCTTGGTGGTCGATTTGCTAGACCGCGTGCAGGAAATGGCCGATAACCCCAACGACATCACCGGCGTGCCTACAGGTTTTTACGACCTAGACCGCATGACTTCGGGCTTCCAAGCGGGTGACATGATTGTGTTGGCCGCCCGTCCGTCCATGGGTAAAACTGCACTCGCCATCAATATTGCTGAGCACGTCGCCTTGAACGAAGGCTTACCCGTCGCCGTGTTTTCCATGGAGATGGGCGCGGCACAGTTGGCGGTTCGTGTGGTCGGCTCGATTGGGCGAATTGACCAAACGCATTTGCGAACCGGTAAATTGAGCGACGAAGAATGGCCTCGATTGACAGAAGCGATTGAAAAACTACGCACTGTATCCCTGCACATCGACGAAAGCGCCGGCTTGAATTCCAGCGAACTACGCGCCAATGCCCGTCGTTTAGCCCGCAAATGCGGCAAATTGGGTTTAATCGTGGTCGATTACTTGCAACTCATGAGTGGTACCAGTGGCGGTGGCAACGGCGAAAACCGCGCTACCGAGCTGGGTGAAATCTCCCGAGGCTTGAAAATGCTCGCCAAAGAGCTGCAATGCCCCGTGATTGCGCTGTCGCAGCTCAACCGAAGCGTAGAGACCCGCACCGATAAACGCCCCATGATGAGCGATTTGCGCGAATCCGGCGCTATCGAGCAAGATGCCGACATCATCATGTTCATCTACCGTGACGACTACTACACCAAAGAGCTCTCAAAAGAGCCAGGCGTCGCCGAAGTCATCATCGCCAAACAGCGTAACGGCCCAACGGGGACCGTGAAATTAGCTTTCCTGAAACCGATCACCAAGTTTGAGAGCTTGGCGAGTGGAGGTGGGGATTATTAAGTTTAAAACGTAAAAATAGGCAATAAATAAGCCTCTAGCCGGCGTATTTATTGCCTAAGCAGCTATGAAATTAGTAGCAAAACCGAAAATATTTTTACAAAACTTCACTCGCGAAATCCGCCAACCGTGACCGCTCACCCCGCGCCAGCGTGATGTGCCCACCGTGCGGCCAGCCTTTGAACTTGTCTACGGCGTAGGTCATGCCGGACGAACCTTCGGTGAGGTAAGGGGTGTCGATTTGAGCCAAGTTACCCATGCAGACGATTTTTGTCCCTGGGCCAGCGCGAGTGATGAGCGTTTTCATCTGCTTGGGGGTCAAGTTTTGCGCTTCATCGATGATGACGTATTTGTTCAAAAATGTGCGGCCGCGCATGAAATTCATGCTTTTGACCTTGATACGACTGCGAATCAACTCATTCGTCGCGGCACGTCCCCATTCACCTGCCGTGGTTTCGGTTTTTGCCAAAACTTCCAAGTTATCGTCCATCGCGCCCATCCACGGGCCCATTTTTTCTTCTTCCGTGCCAGGTAAAAAGCCAATGTCTTCGCCCACGCTGACCGTCGCACGGGTCATGATGATTTCAGTGTAGCGGCGGTCATCTAGCACTTGGGTGAGGCCGCAGGCCAACGCCATCAAGGTTTTACCAGTGCCAGCCGTGCCGGCGAGGGTGACGAAATCGACTTCGGGATCCATCAGCAAGTTCATCGCAAAGTTTTGCTCGCGGTTGCGTGCAGCCACACCCCAGACCACGTTTTTCAGGTGTTTGTAATCTTTCAGCGTCTTCAAAACCACAGTTTGGTCGCGTACTTCGACGACGCGGGCGTAGAGTGTCGGTTCACCAGCGGCTTCGAAATAGACAAACTGGTTGACCAGCATTTCTTGCACCAGCGGACCCGACAAGCGGTAAAACGTGGCGTGACCTTCTTGCCAGCTTTCGACTTTTTTTGCTTGCTTGGTCCAAAAATCAGCGGGCAGCGCCAATGCACCACAATAGAGCAAATCGCCGTCTTCCAGCGTTTTGTCGTTTTGGTAATCTTCCGCAAATAGACCCAAAGCCCGTGCTTTGACACGCATGTTGATGTCTTTGGACACCAAAACAACCTCTTTACCAGCGTTCACCTTACGTAAAGCTTCGACAACGCCCAAAATTTGGTTGTCCGCCTTGCCCTGTGGCAGGCTTGAAGGCAAGCTGTAGTCCAACACTTGGGTTTGAAAGAACAAACGACCTTTGGCTTCTTTGTGCCCAGTGGTCTCCAATTGCAAACCAAGCGCCATGTCAGCGCCTTTGGCTGCAGCTAAGGCATCCAACGAACGACTGGTTTGGCGCGCGTTGCGGTTGACCTCAGTCATTCCCTTTTTGTGGCCGTCCAGCTCTTCCAGCACGATCATGGGCAGGTAAATGTCGTGCTCTTCGAAGCGGAACAAACACATCGGGTCGTGCATCAGCACGTTGGTGTCTAGAACGAAGAGTTTGGTTGCACCAGTTGATTTGGTTCGCTTGGCCTTAGCTGCGGACGCTGCGGTTGATGCAGCCTGCGCAGGCGTGTTTGTGACCACTTTTTGATAGCTTGGTAGCACATCAGTCGTTGCGCCAACTGAATGTTTAGTGCTGCTTTTTTGATAGCTGTCTAGGGTTATATCACGCTGGCTAGAGGCTGATTTTATGAATAAATTGTCATAGTATTTACCTTTGGCGGCAGGCTTTTCTTGTTTGAGCTGTTCCGACTGGTTGGTTGCAAATTTGCTAGATGCTAAAAGGGATGCGCGCTTGGTCGGTGCTGGAGGTAATGGCATAAAGTTTTGAAAACCCTAGTTAATGAAAAAACAAAGTAAACAACGTAAAAGATCAGTTAAAAAAACAAAAAAGCCGCCTAGTTGCCAAGGCGGCTTTGTTTGAAAAAATTAAAAAAACTGGCAAGTTAATTGTCAAATTCATGCATTCATTATGCACATCTCAGATGACATCAGCACGTCTATGCAGCTAATTTTTCTTTTTCTTTTGTCGATTTGTTTAGTGCTTTGACAGCTTTTAGTACGTCATCCACATGCCCAGGCACTTTCAATCCGCGCCATTCTTCTACCAAGATGCCGTCAGGCCCGATCAAAAAGGTGCTGCGTTCAATGCCTTTGACCTTTTTACCGTACATGATTTTGTTTTTGACCACGCCAAACATGTGGCACATTTTCTCTTCTGTGTCCGCTATCAGCTCAAACGGCAGCTCAAGTTTGAGTTTGAAATCGTTGTGAGAGGTCATGTTGTCTCGTGACACGCCAAAAACTGTTGCGCCAGCTTTGACGAAGTCTTTGTTTTTGTCACGAAACTGCATCGCTTCAGTCGTGCAACCAGGTGTGTTGTCCTTCGGGTAGAAAAACAAAACCATCGTAGTGCCGAGGTGAGAGGTGTTGGTTACTTTGACACCGCTTGTAGCAATCGATTCAAATTCGGGGAGGAGTTTATTAACAACGATCGCCATATAAGTATTAAATCTCGCAGTGTTTCAAAGCTAAAGCAGCAACCCCCTATTTTAGCCTAGAAATGCTGTCACTGAAAGTAACCGTCGCCTAAGTTTCGACTAACTTTAGTCTAGATTTCCCTGTGAGCTATGTCTCACTTTGGAGCAGAAAGCACTTGCTCTAGCACCAAGGCGACAACCACGCGTCGGCCTTCGCCCGCCAAAATGTTGTAAGTGCGGCAGGCAGCGCCCGTATCCATGGTCTCCAAACCCATGCGCTTGGCCATTAAGGGTTGTAACCAAGCTGGCGGCGGAAAGCGAATGCGCGAACCTGAGCCGAAAATGATGAGTTCGGCATCAAACTCAGCCAATTGGGCAAAATGTGCTTCCGTCAGGTCTTCATAGCGGCTGCATTGCCAGTCTAAGCGCTGACCTTTGGAGCCCAAAATCACGCTGTGTTTGATTTTTTCGCCCTGTACGCCAACCCAGTCTGCGCCGTAACCTTGGATGGTTTGTACGTCAAAATTGTCTGCTTCTAGTTTCATATCAACATTCTAATTGGGTGATTTCGTACGCTTGTTTGCTGCAGTGCACTATTTTGGGTGATTTGGGGGTTTTTTCAAGTCAAAAGTGTGGTCAAATCAAGGGTTAAACCTCTGAATTCTCGGCTATATCCTCACTGGAGAAATTGTGAAACCGGTTCAAAAAGCGATCCAAAAATCGGCCAAATTGGCCAACGTTCTGTATGACATACGTGGTCCTATCATGGATGCCGCGCGTCAGATGGAGGACGAAGGCCAGAAGATCATCAAGCTCAACCTCGGCAACCTAGCGGTGTTTGGTTTTGATGCGCCCGAGGAAATTCAACAGGATATGATTCGTAACTTGCCCAATTCAGCCGGTTACAGCGATAGCAAAGGCATTTTTGGCGCTCGCAAAGCGGTGATGCATGAGACGCAAAAACAAGGCATCGTTGGCGTCACGTTGGACGATGTTTACTTAGGTAATGGCGCGAGTGAACTGATCACCATGGCGACCAACGCGCTGCTTGACAACGGCGATGAGCTGCTTTTGCCCATGCCCGATTACCCACTATGGACGGCGGCGACCAGCTTGTCTGGCGGCAAACCTGTGCATTATTTGTGCGATGAAGAAAATGGCTGGATGCCGAATTTGGACGATATTCGCACCAAAATTACACCCCGCACCAAGGGCATTGTCGTTATCAACCCGAATAACCCAACAGGTGTGTTGTATTCAGAAGAGCTTCTTAAACAAATCATTGTGATCGCCCGTGAGAACGGCTTGGTCATCTTGGCGGACGAGGTTTATGACAAGGTTCTTTACGACGGTATCAAGCACACCGCGCTGGCGAGTTTGTCTACCGATGTGCTGACTTTGACCTTCAACTCTTTGAGCAAAAGCTACCGCTCATGCGGCTACCGCGCTGGTTGGATGGTGGTCACAGGCGACAAAACGATCGCCAAAGACTACATCGAAGGGCTGAACATGCTCTCGAACATGAAGTTGTGCTCCAACGTGCCAGGCCAGTGGGCGATTCAAACGGCGCTGGGCGGCTACCAGAGCATCAACGAGCTGGTGGGCGAGGGCGGTCGCTTGCGTCGTCAGCGCGATTTGGCGTATGAGTTGATCACCGCGATTCCGGGCGTGAGCTGCGTTAAGCCACAGGCTGCGCTGTACATGTTCCCCAAGCTAGACCCAGTGATTTACCCGATCAAAGACGATCGCCAGTTTTTCTTGGAATTGCTCAAAGCCACCCGCGTCATGCTGGTGCAGGGCACGGGCTTCAACTGGCCAGCGCCTGACCACTTCCGCATCGTCTTTTTACCGCATGAAGACGATTTGCGCGAGGCGATTGACCGCATTGCCAAGTTCTTAGAAAGCTACAGAAAACGTAGCGGTACAGGCAATTAATACGCCGGCTAGAGCTATATTCACCTATATTTTTTGCTTTATCGATCTTTTTTGATATTTATTTAGTTTTTCGACCCTTTTATGAAACCTATCCAAGTTGGCCTCTTAGGCATCGGCACCGTCGGCAGCGGCGTGTTTAACGTTCTCAATCGCAACCAAAACGAAATCCAGCGCCGTGCTGGTCGCGGCATTGAAATCACAATGGTGGCTGACCTTGACACTGCTCGTGCGCAAGCCGTTGTGGGCGACAAAGTCAAAGTCGTCAACGACGCCCGTGCCATCATCGCCAACCCAGATATCGATATCGTGATTGAGTTGATTGGCGGCTACGGCATTGCCAAACAGCTGGTGATGGAAGCCATCGCCGCTGGTAAACACGTGGTTACAGCCAACAAAGCTTTGTTGGCAGTACACGGTACTGAAATCTTCGCTGCTGCGCAAGCCAAGGGTGTGATGGTCGCATTTGAAGCAGCTGTCGCAGGTGGCATTCCCATCATCAAATCACTGCGTGAAGGTTTGACCGCCAACCGTATCCAGTGGATTGCCGGCATCATCAACGGCACGACCAATTTCATCTTAAGCGAGATGCGCGACAAGGGCTTGGACTTCGCTGCCGCCTTGAAAGACGCACAAGCGCTAGGCTACGCCGAAGCTGACCCAACCTTTGACATTGAAGGCGTGGACGCTGCGCACAAAGTGACGCTGATGTCAGCCATCGCTTTTGGCATTCCCGTGCAGTTTGACAAAGCCTACGTCGAGGGCATTTCCAAACTGGCTGCTCAAGACATCAAATATGCCGAGCAATTGGGCTACCGCATCAAGCTTTTAGGCATCACCAAGCGCGTCACCGTCAACGACAAAGAAGGCGTAGAACTGCGCGTTCACCCAAGCCTAGTGCCGAACAAACGCCTGATCGCCAATGTCGAAGGCGCGATGAACGCCGTCATGGCGCATGGCGATGCCGTCGGCACAACGCTGTATTACGGCAAAGGCGCGGGATCAGAGCCGACAGCCAGCGCCGTGATTGCCGATTTGGTCGATATCACCCGCCTGCACACCGCAGACCCTGCACACCGCGTGCCGCATTTGGCTTTCCAACCAAATGCCATGAGCGATTTGCAAATTGTGCCCATGAGCGAGATTGTCACCAGCTACTACCTGCGCCTGCGCGTAGCGGACGAAGCTGGCGTGTTGGCCAAGGTGACAGGTATTTTGGCGACCGCTGGCATCAGTATCGACGCTGTACTGCAGCGCGAAGCCGATGAAGTCGGTGGTGAGGGCTCAATGCAGACCGATGTCATCATCTTGACGCACGATTGCATGGAATCCAAAATGACCGCAGCGATGGTGCAAATGCAGGCTTTGAGCAGTGTGTTAGCGCCGATTACGCGAATCCGCAAAGAGGAATTGGCGTAAATGAATTACCTCTCCACCCGTGGCGATTCAACGCCTAGAAAATTCTGCGAAATACTGCTTGAAGGTCTCGCGCCCGATGGCGGCTTGTATTTGCCGCAAAGCTATCCGCAAATCAATGATATTGCCTTGGGTAAACTGCGTGATATATACGACAAGCATGGTTATGCTGACTTAGCGTTTGCGATTTTGTCGCTTTATATCGACGACATTCCTGCGGCAGATTTGCAAGCACTTTGTCGCAAAACCTATACCAAAGAAGTGTTTGGCACGAAGGAAATCGTTCCGCTAAAAGAGCTGGACGATAAGCTGTATTTAGAGGCTTTGTCTAATGGCCCGACACTAGCATTCAAAGACATGGCGATGCAATTGCTCGGCAATTTGTTTGAATACGAGTTGGCACGACGTGGCGAAACACTGAATATCTTCGGCGCGACCAGTGGCGACACGGGCAGCGCAGCCGAGTACGCTTTGCGCGGCAAACGCGGGGTGCGTGTCTTCATGACCAGCCCGAAAGGCCGCATGAGCGCCTTCCAGCAGGCACAGATGTTCAGCCTGATGGACGACAACATCCACAACATCGCCATTGACGGCGTGTTTGACGACTGCCAAGACTTGGTCAAAGCGGTGTCGAACGACTTGGAGTTCAAGAAAAAGTACAAAATCGGTACAGTCAACAGTATCAACTGGGCGCGTTTGCTGGCTCAGGTTGTCTACTATTTCGCGGGCTATTTCCAAGC
Source organism: Polaromonas sp. (assembly GCA_013298945.1). GTDB lineage: Bacteria > Pseudomonadota > Gammaproteobacteria > Burkholderiales > Burkholderiaceae_C > Aalborgiella. The sequence goes on along the minus strand of JAAFJR010000004.1, from coordinate 162,151 downwards.
GACAGGCTCTAATTCCAGCAAAGTGAATTTCACCGTGCCCAGCGGTAACTTCGGCAATGTCTGCGCAGGCCATGTTGCACGGATGATGGGATTGCCGGTAGATAAATTGATCGTCGCTACCAATGAAAACGACGTGTTGGACGAGTTTTTCCGCACCGGTATCTACCGCGTGCGCGGCACTGCGGATACGCATGAAACCTCCAGCCCGTCCATGGACATCTCCAAGGCGTCCAACTTTGAGCGCTTTGTGTTTGATTTGCTGGGGCGCAATGCGGCCAAGACTAAGGATTTGTTCACCACGCAGTTGGCTAAATCAGGTCAGTTTGACCTGAGCCAAGACTCTACGTTCAAAGAGGCCGCCACGACGTATGGCTTTTTAAGCGGTAAAAGCACGCATAGCGACCGCTTGAACACCATTCGCAGTACTTACAAGGACCATGCGGTGATGATCGATACCCACACGGCTGATGGTTTGAAAGTCGCACGCGATGTGCTCAAAGCAGGGCAAGTGAAAACTGGCACGGCGATGATTGTTTTGGAAACAGCGCTACCCATCAAATTTGCAGCGACCATTGTCGAAGCTTTGGGAGTTGAGCCAGACCGTCCAGCCAAGTTTGAAGGCATTGAAGCTTTGCCTAAGCGCGTGGTTAACATGCCAGCGGATGTAGCGCAGTTGAAAGCGCTTATTGTTGAAAAATGTGCCTAAAAATGCATGTAGCCGACGTATTTATTGCCTGAATAGCTATAAATATTATAGTAAATTAAAGTAAAAAATAACATAATTTAACTTCCATGACACTTGCACGCGCTCCGCTGAAACCTTTGGATATTGCTTTGGCTGAGCTGTTGGCACAGGTTTCAAGCTTGTCTGGTGTGGAGGATATTTCCACATTCGAGGCCGATGGCCGCGTTTTGGCGAAAGACATGCTCTCTAGTCTGCATGTACCCCCGCAAGACAACAGCTCTATGGATGGTTATGCCATGCGTTGCGACTATGTTCCTGCCACTGGCACCGTGTTGCAAGTGAGTCAACGTATCCCCGCAGGCAGCGTCGGCACGGCCTTGCAAGCTGGCACAGCGGCTAGGATTTTTACAGGTGCGTCTATCCCACCTGGTGCGGACGCGGTGGTGATGCAAGAGGAGTGTGAAGTCCTGCCTGATGTCAATGGCATGAGCCGAATTCGCGTTAACGTCGTTCCGAGCGCAGGTCAATGGATTCGTAAAGCGGGTGAAGATGTGGCTTTGGGTGCGGTGGTGCTACAAAAGGGGGAGCAACTCACGCCAGTATCGCTTGGGCTGGTGGCTAGTATTGGTTTAGCTAGCTTGCCAGTGGTACGTCGCCCAAAAGTCGCGCTATTCTCCACAGGAGACGAACTGGTCATGCCGGGTGACATTGCCCCACAAGACATGCCCGCTGGTAGTATCTACAATTCCAACCGTTTCTTTTTGCGGGCTTTGCTGCAGCGGCTGGGCTGTGTGGTGACTGACTTGGGCATTGTTCCCGACAATCTGGACGCGACCAAAGCCGCTTTAAGTAGCGCTGCCAAGGGCCACGACCTGATTTTGACCAGTGGCGGTGTCTCGGTGGGGGAGGAAGATCACATTAAACCTGCCGTTCAAGCACTGGGTGAGTTAAATTTGTGGCAAATTGCCATCAAACCTGGCAAGCCGTTTGCGTATGGCAAAGTGAACAATACAACTGGAGCGGCACATTTCATCGGTTTGCCAGGCAACCCAGTTTCCAGTTTTGTAACATTTTTACTCTTGGTTCGTCCCTTCTTGTTGAGGCTTCAGGGCGTTCAAGATGTTGATCAAATCACTACTAAATCGATAGCGGTTCAGGCAAATTTTACGTGGGCTAGAGCCGATACACGTCGTGAATTCTTGCGAGTTAAGCGCAATCCTAACGGTGGCTTGGATCTGTTTCCCAATCAAAGCTCTGGTGTGCTGACCTCCGTCGTGTGGGGTGATGGCTTGGTCAATAACCCGCCTGGGCAGACCATTGCTGTTGGTGATATGGTTCAGTTTGTGTCCTTTGCTGAACTCTTATCTTAAAACTGCTATGAAAGTTACTGTCAAATACTTCGCTTCTATCCGCGAGTCCATCGGTCAAGGCTCTGAAGTTCTGCAAACCAGCGCTAGGACGCTGGGGCAATTGCGAGGTGAGTTGGTCGCTCGCGGAGGTGCGTATGCTGAAAGTCTAGATACTGCTTTCAAGGGTAAAACGCTTCGCATGGCGTTGAATCAAGATATGAGCGATGATGCAGAGGTGTTGACAGAAGGCTGCGAAGTCGCGTTTTTCCCACCAGTGACGGGCGGATGAGGATAAACGATGTCGTCAAGAGTCCAATCACGCGTTTCGGTTCAAACTGAAGACTTTGATCTAAGTGCTGAAGTTTCTAAGTTGCGTGCTTCAGACAAACGCGTAGGAGCAGTTTGCGCTTTTGTTGGCACGGTACGCGACATCAACGACGGTGATGCGGTGAGCGAGTTGGAGTTGGAACACTACCCAGGTATGACCGAAAAGTCGATCGAGGCGACGATTGATGCGGCTTTTGACCGGTTTGACATCTATGCCGTGCGCGTCATCCACCGTGTCGGTAAATTGCAGCCCATGGATCAAATTGTCATGGTGGCTGTGACATCAGCGCACCGAGGTGAATCTTTCAAAGCCTGCGAATTTGTGATGGATTACCTCAAAACTCAAGCACCGTTTTGGAAAAAAGAACAAACCCCAAATGCAACTACTGCCGCACGTTGGGTTGATGCTAGAGCGAGTGATGATGCAGCGCTGGCAAAGTGGAATCTTTAGGGCGCTCTAATCCGCTCTACGCCACTATACGCCGCTCTACTCATTTGCCAGGCGGCACAAATGCTGCCCTCGCTTCGCCTTCCAGACCTATGGTTAGAAGCTGTAACAAGCTGACGAGCTGCTCGCGCTGTTCAGGGTTGAGTGGTGCCATTAGCCGTTTATAAGCGTGTTCTGCAGGTTCTTGGGTCTGTATGAGCAAAGCTTCTCCAAGATCCGTCAGTGTGATGGACAGATTGCGGCGGTTTGAAGCAGTATAGACACGGGCAATTAACCCGCGCGATTCTAGGCCGCGCATCACGCGCATGACCGTGACTTTGTCAAACCCAAGCGCTCTGCCCAAAGACGATTGGTCTAAGCCCGGGCTGGCATGCAGCACGCACAGAACACCAAATTGAGCAGGCGTGAGTGCAACGCTCTTACATTCGTCTTCAAAAACGGCCGTAGAGATTTGATGTGCTCTGCGTAAAAGGAAACCAGGACGAGCGTAAAGCTTAGAAAGATTGTGTAAAGCTGGCACGGTTGTTTTTATAGATAGCTAGAGGCATAGTCTAAGGGAAAACATGAATAGCTATAGAAAAATAAGCGCTTAATAATGGTTAGCATGCAACCTAAAATTTAAATGAAAAGCCATGCACAAAACACCTTATAAACGAATTGCCACTGAGGAGGCATTTGCGCCACCAGAGATGTTGTACATCTACCGCAAGATTCTTGCGAAAGACGACGTAGACCCTGGTTTTAAAGGCTTGATGGGTTTTTACATGAGCAGTCCAAGCGCGCGCGCGACGCACATCATGCGGTGTTTGACGGATTTGGACCAAGTCAGGCTGCAGCATATGGATGAGGCGGGTATCGACCACCAAGTCATCGCGTTGACTGCGCCTGGTGTGCAGGTGATGGACAAGGCAACGGCTGTGTCGTTCAGTCAATTGGCGAATGACCAATTAGCTGAAGCGGTACGTAAACATCCAGCGCGTTTCACGGGAATGATAGCCGTCGCACCTCAAGACCCTGTCGCTGCTGCAAAAGAGATTGAGCGGGGCGTGACTAAGCTTGGAATGCATTCGGTCATCATCAACTCACACACGCAAGGCGAATATTTGTCAGACCCTAAATTTTGGGATATTTTTGCAGCGGCCGAAGCGCATGATGTCCCAATATATTTGCACCCAAATTCACTCCCTAAAAACATGATTGAGCCGTTTCAAGAGTGCGGTTTAGATGGCGCGATTTATGGTTTTGGTGTTGAGACAGGTTTGCATGCGCTGCGTATCATCACAGCGGGTGTATTCGACCGATTTCCAAAGTTGCAAATGATCATTGGGCATATGGGTGAAGCATTGCCGTTTTGGGCTTACCGTTTAGATTACATGCACCAAGCGACAGTGAAATCGCAGCGTTATGAAAGCATCAAGCCGCTGCGTAAAAAACCGAGTGATTATTTGAGAGAAAACTTCACTATTACCAATAGCGGCGTTGCTTGGGAGCCAGCTATTAAATTCACGCAATCAGTTGTTGGTGTTGACCGTGTGATGTATGCGATGGATTATCCTTACCAATACGCCATTGATGAAGTTGCAGTCATGGACAATATGCAAATGAGTGATGAAGACAAGAAGAAGTTTTTTCAAACCAATGCGCAACGTGTTTTTAAAATCAACATTTAAAGAGCTTTTAAAGTGCTTAGAGGTAACTTCATGAAAAACAATTTATTGAAACTAGCAGTCTTTGGTGTGTTGGGATTGACCGCGTGGGCGTCCCATGCTCAAACTTGGCCAACACAATCCATCAAAATCATTGTGCCATTCACGGCTGGGACGGGTATGGACACAATTGCACGTGCTGTTGCGCCTAAGCTCAGTGACAAGCTTGGACAGCCCGTCATCGTACAAAACATGGCAGGTGCGAGCGGCAATATCGGTGCCGACGTTGTGGCCAAAGCCAACCCTGATGGCTATACCGTGCTGATGGGTGCTAACACCATGCTGATGGCGTCTCAGCTGTATAAAAACGTGCCATTTAATCCAACAAAGGACTTTGCAGCCGTGTCGCTTGCAGCGTGGGGCACTTTGATGATGGTGAGCAACCCTAAAACGGGTATCAAAACAGTGAACGATTTGGTGAGTCAAGCCAAGGCAAAACCAGGTTATATCAATTTTGGCTCGCCAGGTATTGGCACACCACACCACATGGCCATGGAGTTGTTCAAGGCAAAAACAAATCTTTTTATGCTGCATGTGCCTTACCGCGGCACTGCGGGTTACACACAAGATATTTTGTCGGGTGAAATCATGGTGGGTTTTTTGCCTGTGCATATAGCGCAAGGATTTGTGAGTGCTGGCAAGCTCAATGCGCTTGCAGTTGGTAGTCCAAAGCGTCACCCCGTTGCGCCGAATGTGGCGACATTTGGTGAGATGGGTATCAAGGATATTGAGGTCGATCTTTGGTATGCTTTTTTTGCACCTAGCAAGACTGCTGCACCCGTGGTAAATCGTTTAAACAGCGAAATTTCAGCGATTATCAAACAGCCTGAAGTATTTGATTTACTTAAACGTGCAGGTATGGATGCAAGTGCCTCAACAACGGACGAATTGACTCAACTCGTCAACAAGGACTATCCGCGCTGGGGCGAAGTGATTCGACGCAATGGCATCACGGCAGAGTGATATTTTGAAGCCATACAACGCACTTCAGATGTCTCAAAGTTGCAGAATCGCAGTTGTCGGTGGCGGGATAGCTGGCTTAGGTTTTGCACTGGCTTTACATCAACAAGGTTTGATTTGTGATGTGTATGAATCGGTGCCAGATGTAAAGGAGCTAGGCGTTGGCATCACATTACTGCCACATGCCATGCGTGAGTTAGCGGGCTTAGGTTTGCAGGCTGAACTTGAAGCCGTTGGCATTGAAAACCTAGAAAGTGTTTTCTTCAATCGTTTTGGTCAATTTATCTACAAAGAACCGCGTGGCAGACACGCTGGCTATGCCGTGCCTGAAATTGGTATCCACCGTGGCAAGCTGCATCGCATTTTGTTTGATGCGGTCGTTGACCGCTTGGGTGCTGGGCATATTCATACCAACCACCGCTGTGTCGGCGTGACGCAAGATGGCGTTGGTGCTACAGTGAATTTTGTACAAGGTTCTGATGGTACACAGTTACCATCAGTGCAAGCAGATATTGTGATCGCTTGTGATGGCATTCATTCTGCCATCCGTAAACAGTTTTACCCGAACGACAAACTCGCTTTTGCGGGTATCAACACGTGGCGCGGCGTGACACGGCACAAGCCGATATTGACTGGTAAAAGCTATATGCGGATTGGCTCTATCAAAACTGGCAAGATGGTGATTTACCCGATTGTTGACAACATCGATGGTGACGGCAACCAACTTATCAACTGGATGGCCGAAATCGAAGGCGATAGCCGTTATATGAACGACTGGAACAGCGGCGGTAAGGTTGAAGACTTCATGCCAATTTTTAAAGATTGGAAGTTCGATTGGTTAGATGTACCGGCATTGATTCGCAATGCCGACCAAGTGCTAGAATACCCTATGGTGGACAAAGACCCGATTGCACAATGGACATTTGGTCGAGTTACTTTGATGGGAGATGCTGCACACCCCATGTACCCGCGCGGCTCCAATGGTTCGGCGCAGGCATTGATAGATGCGCGTACGCTGGCCACCGAGCTAGCGCAGCTATCTGACCCACTGGCCGCACTGCAAAGTTACGAAGTCAAACGCCGCGAAATAACATCACGTATTGTGCAAACCAACCGCAGTTTGCCTCCGGACTTCATCAACATCAAAGTTGACGAACTTGCTGGCGACAAACCGTTTCGCCATATCGATGATGTGATCAGTCAAAAGGAACTAGGCGCAATTTCTGAACACTATAAAAAAATCGCTGGATTCTCACTATTTTCATCAGAAATCGAAAAATTTGCATCATTTAAATAATGGGACGTCTTTGTCCTACATATGATCTAAGTCAAAAGCGCTAATCTTGAAATTTACGGGTTTATCCTTAATTAGGATGTAATTCAGAACAATTTCAGGAGTTACACCATGCGTGCTGACAAACTAACCACTAAATTTCAAGAAGCCTTGAGCGAGGCGCAGAGCCTGGCTGTGGGGCAGGATCACCCGTACATCGAGCCAGCGCATTTGTTGGCGGCGCTGCTGCGTCAAGACGAAGGGCCCAAAGCATTGTTGCAGCGTGCGGGAGTCAATGTGACGGCTTTGTTGTCGGGTACGGATGAGCAGATCAAGAAACTGCCGCAAGTACAAGGGCAGGAGCTGGTGCAACCGGGGCGCGATTTGCTCAGTCTGCTGCAAAGTACCGAAAAAGAAGCCATGAAACGGGGTGACCAGTTTGTTGCCAGCGAGTTGTTTTTGCTGGCTTTGTGCGATTTCAAGGGCGACTTAGGCAAGTTGGCCAAAGCCAACGGCATGAACCGCAAATCGCTAGAGTCCGCCATCGATGCTGTGCGTGGTGGTCAAAATATGGACAGCGCAGATGCTGAAGACCAGCGCGAATCGCTCAAAAAATACTGCGTCGATTTAACTGAACGCGCCCGTATGGGCAAGCTAGACCCAGTGATTGGTCGCGATGATGAAATCCGCCGCGCTATTCAAGTCTTGCAACGTCGTACAAAAAACAACCCTGTGCTGATTGGTGAACCTGGTGTCGGCAAAACCGCGATTGTAGAGGGCTTGGCGCAGCGTATTGTCTCGGGGGAAGTTCCTGAATCGCTCAAAGGCAAACGAGTACTGAGCTTGGACATGGCCGCGCTTTTGGCAGGTGCTAAATTCCGAGGCGAGTTTGAAGAGCGCCTGAAAACGGTGTTGAAAGATTTAGCCAAAGACGAGGGACAAACCATCGTCTTTATTGACGAATTGCACACCATGGTCGGGGCGGGCAAAGCCGAGGGCGCGATGGACGCAGGCAATATGCTTAAACCCGCCTTGGCGCGAGGTGAGTTGCATTGCGTGGGCGCCACAACCTTAGACGAATACCGCAAATACATTGAAAAAGATGCAGCCTTGGAACGTCGTTTCCAGAAAATCTTGGTAGGAGAGCCGACTGTAGAAGCGACGATTGCCATTTTGCGTGGTTTGCAAGAGAAATACGAAGTGCATCACGGCGTGCAAATCACAGACCCAGCAATTGTGGCTGCTGCTGAGCTTAGTCACCGTTACATCACAGACCGTTTTCTGCCTGATAAAGCAATTGATTTAATTGACGAAGCTGCTTCCAAAATCAAGATCGAGCTGGATTCCAAACCTGAGGTGATGGATAAATTAGATCGCAGATTAATTCAGCTCCAGATCGAACGTGAAGCCGTGAAGCGCGAAAAAGACGAAGCTTCACAAAAACGCTTGGGTTTGATTGAAGGAGAAATTTTGACCTTGCAAAAGGAAATTTCTGACCTGGACGAAATCTGGCAAGCTGAAAAAGCGCAAGCGCAAGGCTCTAAAACTGTGATGGAAGAATTAGAGAAAGTTAAATTCCAAATTGAAGACTTCACTCGTAAAGGTGATTTGGCGAAGGTTTCAGAGCTGACCTATGGTAAATTGCCAGAGCTGCAAAAACGCTTGAAAGAAGCACAAGCTGTAGAGGAAAAAAGTGAAACAGATAGTAAAAACGGCATTGCAAAGCCACGCTTGCTTCGCACCCAAGTGGGAGCTGAGGAAATCGCCGAAGTCGTAGCGCGTGCGACGGGCATACCAGTGAGCAAACTCATGCAGGGCGAGCGTGACAAGCTTTTGCAAATGGAAGTCAAACTGCATGACCGCGTGGTGGGTCAGGAAGAAGCCATCACGGCGGTGGCGAATGCGATTCGCCGCTCGCGTGCGGGCTTGTCTGACCCAAACCGTCCGACCGGCTCCTTCTTGTTCCTCGGCCCTACCGGTGTGGGTAAAACCGAGCTGTGCAAGGCGTTGGCTGGTTTCTTGTTTGATTCCGAAGACCATTTGATTCGCATCGATATGAGCGAGTTCATGGAAAAGCATAGCGTTGCACGTTTGATTGGTGCGCCTCCTGGCTATGTGGGTTACGAAGAAGGCGGCTATTTGACCGAGGCTGTGCGTCGCAAACCTTACAGCGTGATTTTGCTGGATGAGGTGGAAAAAGCGCACCCGGATGTGTTCAACGTGCTTTTACAAGTGCTTGACGATGGGCGTTTGACGGATGGTCAAGGACGTACTGTGGACTTCAAAAACGCCGTGATCGTGATGACCAGCAACATCGGTTCGCACAAAATCCAAGCCATGGTTGGCAAACCTTATGACGAGGTCAAAGACGCCGTGTGGGACGAGTTGAAAGATCATTTCCGCCCCGAGTTTTTGAACCGAATCGACGAAACTGTAGTCTTTCACGCCTTGGGTGTTAAAGAAATTCAATCGATTGCAGTCATTCAGCTCAAAATATTGCATGCGCGCCTGAATAAGATGGAATTGACTTTGGACGTGTCTGCAGCTGCCTTGGCTGAATTGGCGAAAGTTGGGTTTGACCCGGTGTTTGGTGCCCGCCCGTTGAAAAGAGCTATCCAGCAACGCATTGAAAACCCACTATCCAAGTTGATTTTGGAAGGGAAATTCTTGCCCAAGAGCAGCATTGCCGTGAGCGTAGATCCGATTCATGCGCCTGGGCAATTTGTGTTCAAGTAAAGTTGATCTGAGAAAATCTGTTAAGCAACCTTCCGTCATTCCCGTGCAGGCGGGAATCCATGCCACGCCGGCTTGTTGCTATCTTGCTATGATCATGGTATGAGCACTCACACCATCACTGTTGCGATCGATAGCAAGCCTCTTTCTAACCCAATTGCACTACGACAAGATGCCAAAATCATCGGCTTGGTGAGCATGGCGCATGCCATTTCGCATTTCTCGCACATGCTGCTGGTACCTTTGTTTCCGTTATTTCAAAAAGAGTTTGCGCTAAGTTTCTCGCAACTTGGCTTCTTGGTCACAGTTTTCTTCACCGTTTCCGGCGTAGGGCAAGCTTTGTCCGGGTTTTGGGTAGATCGCGTGGGGGCACGGCCGGTGCTGTTTTCTGCGATTGGCGTGTTTTTGCTGGCGGCCCTTGTGGCGGCATCAGCGCAGGGTTACAGCTGGTTGATTGTGGCGGCAGCCTTGGCGGGCTTGGGTAACTCACCGTTTCACCCATGCGATTTCACAATCATGAACCACCGTGTATCGCAAGCTCGCTTGGGTCACGCCTTCAGCACGCACGGTATTTCGGGTAGCTTGGGGTGGGCGCTTGCACCTATGTTTTATGCGGGCATGACAGCATTTTTAGGATGGCGCAATGCCTATTTTGCAGCTGCTAGCTTGTATGCGGTGGTTTTATTGATTTTGTACCTGAACCGGGATAGCTTGCATGTGCCGGTGGTTCACCGAGAACATTCAGAAGCGACAGTTGTCAAAAAAGAGAGTGATTTTGCATTCTTAAAGCTGCCGGTCGTGTGGTGGTGTTTTGGCTTTTTCATGCTGTCCACGGTGACACTGGCGATGGTGCAAAGCTTCTCTGTACCTATTCTCAAAGCCTTGCATAACATCAGCTTTGAAATGGCGACGATGACTTTGACTGCCTATCTGCTATGTGGCGCTTTGGGTATCTTGGTGGGTGGTTTTATCGCGTCCAACCAAACTAGGCGCGGTGTGAGTAGCGATAAAGCCATCATGATTTGCTATTTTGTTGGTGCCATATTGCTAACCCTTTGTGCGACCGGTATTTTGGGTGCAGCCGGCACAATGATTGCCTTAGCTGCTACAGGTTTTGTAGTAGGTATTGGCAACCCCAGCCGTGACATGATGGTTAAAAATGCAACCCCAAAAGGCGCTTCTGGTCGCATGTATGGCACGGTTTACTCGGGTTTTGATGTGGGCTTTGCGGTTGCGCCGTTAATTTTTGGTGCATTGATGGACAGGCAGCTTTACAGTGCGTGCCTTTATGCCGTGGCTTTCGTATTGCTGATTAGCATTGGCTTTGCCAGAAATGTAGAACAAAAGTCAAACAAACTATGACAAAACAATTAGCCGGTCATTTGTTGGTCGAATGCCTTTTTGCCCAAGGAGTGACACATGCGTTTGGTGTGCCGGGTGAGAGCTTTCTGGCAGTGTTGGATGGTTTTCACGCTTATCCAAATATCCAATTTGTGATTAATCGGCAAGAAGGCGGCGCAGCTTTTATGGCTGAGGCTGCGGGCAAATTGACCGGTCGCCCTGGCGTGTGCTTCGTGACGCGCGGACCAGGCGCGACCAATGCATCGATTGGTGTGCATACAGCTTTTCAAGATTCCACCCCAATGGTGCTTTTTGTTGGTGATGTCGCCAGTGACACGCGTGACCGTGAAGCGTTCCAAGAAGTCAATTACCTCAGTTTTTTTGGCCCATCCACAGGCGGCATGGCTAAGCGGGTCGAGCGCATCGACGACCCTAAGCGCATCCCCGAATACGTCGCCCGCGCTTTTGCCACCGCAATGAATGGCCGCCCTGGCCCTGTCGTTGTGGTGCTGCCCGAGGACATGCTAAAGCAGATGGTGGATGCCCAGCCTTTGCCCAAAGTCACGCCCGCTGAAGCTTGGAGCGACCCCGGAAGCTTGCGTACCTTGCGCGAAATGCTGCTGAAAGCCGAGCGTCCCTTCGTCATAGCTGGCGGTGGTGGTTGGACGGTACAGGCCGCGCAAGCCCTGCAACGTTTTGCTGAGAACTGGTCGCTGCCGGTGGGTAACGCCTTTAGGTTTCAGGATACGTTTGATAATTTTCACCCGCTCTACGCTGGTGACGTGGGTATCGGCATCAACCCCAAACTGGCGGCGCGTATCAAACAAAGTGACTTGGTCATCGCCATCGGCCCGCGTCTGGGCGAGATGACTTCCAGCGGTTACACGCTGCTGCAATTGCCTAAATCGGCACAAAAATTGGTGCACATTCATGCGAGTGCTGAAGAGTTGGGTCGCGTTTACCAGGCTGATCTGTCCATCCATGCCAGCATGAGTGCAGCAGCTAGGTCGCTAGAAGTGCTGTCCGCACCACCGACCTTGCCCTGGCAGGCTTGGACGAAAGAAGCCAATGACGATTATTTGTCCAATGTCGACCCCGCCAACGGTGGGCTGAAACTCCCAGGCAGTATTGACATGCCAGCCATCATCGCCACCTTGCAAAAACACCTGCCCGCAGACGCCGTGCTGACCAACGGCGCAGGCAATTTTGCCAGTTGGCTGCACCGTTTCTTCAAATACCACGGCTTGGCCAAAGGCTTCAAAACCCAACTTGCACCCACCAATGGCGCAATGGGTTATGGCGTGCCAGCGGGGATCTCTGCTTCCATCGTCGGCCAACGTGTCGCTTTCACCATTGCCGGTGATGGCGATTTCATGATGAACGGGCAGGAGCTGGCCACAGCCGCTCAATGCGGTGCCAAAAGTATTGTTTTGCTGCTCAATAACGGCATGTTTGGCACGATACGCATGCACCAAGAGCGTGAATACCCACAAAACGTCAGCGGTACGCAGCTCAGCAACCCTGACTTTGTGGGCTTGGCGCGCGCCTATGGCTATGCAGGCGTGCGCATCACACATACCCATGAGTTCGAAGCCGAGCTGTTAGCTGCACTGGCGCGTCCGCAAGGCACGGTGATCGAGGTGATGTTGGACCCCGAAGTGATCTCCACCCGGGGCAGCTTGGCGCAAATCACGCAAAATGCTTTACATAAAATGAATAATTCAAAAAATCATGGTTAAAAAATTTATGAAACGCTTGCTATGGGTATTGATTGGCCTATTGGTTTTAGCCGCATTGACCATTCAGCTGACTGGTCATGGCTATTTCTGGAAAGCGCTGTCTGCCACTTATCTGCAAGGGCACTCCACCGCGCACATTGACGATGCGGGCAACTTCGCACAGCGCAAAATCGCAACAGCACAACCCCTTGCATGGGAAAAAGACGTCGCGTTTAACAAAGAACCCTTGAGCAGTGCAACGCTGAGCTACTTGCAGCAATACAAATCTGCCGCTTTTGTTGTGGCTAAAAATGGCAAGCTGTTGCATGAAACTTATTTTTCACCCTATACCGAAAGCTCAAAAACCAATTCGTTTTCAATAGCAAAGACTGTGACGACTATGCAAGTAGGATTAGCAGTGCAGCAAGGCTTGATTCCTAGTTTTGATGCGCCCATCACTCAATTTTTGCCAGAATACGCCAATAATGCGCGAGGTGCAAAGGCAACGATATCGCAGCTTTCAGCCATGAAAGCAGGGCACGATTGGACAGAAAACTACAAGTTGCCATTCAATGTCACCACCAACCTTTACTTTGGCACGGACGCTGAAAAAGCCGTACTTGGTCAAGATTTTGAACGTGAGCCGGGAAGCGAATTTGAATACAGCAGTGGTTCAACCCAAGTTTTAGGCGTGATATTGAAGCGTGCGATTCAGAAAAAGAATCCCCAATCTAATGTCAGTGAACACTTGTCGCAATCGCTTTGGCAGCCGCTAGGTATGGAGAAAGACGCCATTTACACGCTTGACCGAACAGGTGAAGACGGCGGCATGGAGCGCACCTACTGCTGCATTTTTGCCACTGCCAGAGACTACGCGAAATTAGGTCAGTTGCTGCTTCAAGATGGGCAATGGGACGGCAAGCAGTTGCTGGATAAAGCCTTTATAGAGCGCATGCGCAAGCCAGATTTGCAACCCTACTACGGACATTCACTGTGGATGGATTGGACCTATAAGCACCCGTTTTACTCTTTACAAGGGCATCAGGGTCAGTACGTGATTGTGGTGCCGTCGCTGCAGCTCGTGGTGGTGCGGTTAGGTCAATTTCGCAACAAGGCCTTGTTAGGGCCAAACAATGTCATACCACTAGAGGTGTATAACTTTGTTGACGAAGCCGTGCGTTTGGCAAAGTTATGAACCAAAAAATCATCCAAGCGAGTGCTCAAAAAAATATTGCTGATTTATTAACGCAAGTCTTTCATCACCCTAACTTACCCAGCAACCCACACAAAGTCGTAGTGGTGTTTGATACACATTGCGAGCTGGCTCAAATTTTGACGCAAGCCTACAAGCACTGTTTACCCCATGCGCATTTCGTCGACTTTGCGGCTCACACACCTGAAGCAGTACTAGGCATTTTTGCGACTTTGAAAGCATCTGATCTAGTCGTATTGGTGCAATCAACCAATTTCAGACTAGAGGCCTTTCGCATCCGTGTGGAGCTGTTCAAACGCGGGCTTAAAGTGATTGAGCATGTGCATTTAACGCGCATGCAAGGCGCTGAGGTGGGCTATTACATTGACGCTTTGGCTTACGACGCGGCGTATTTTCGGGGCATGGGTCACGGATTAAAAACCATCATCGACAACGCTCAAAGCGGTTGGCTGGACAGCGGCGGTGCGGATTTTCCCGATGCGCGACTCATTTTTGGCTCGGCGTTTGAATCTGCCAAACTCAATATAGGCGACTACAGCGACATGCCCAACGTAGGCGGGCAATTTCCTATTGGCGAGGTGTTTACCGAAGCGAAAGACCTTGAGTCCGTAAACGGCCGCGTACGCATTCATGCCTTTGGCGACACGACGTTCAAAGTCAACAAGCCGCCTAAGCCGATTACTTTGATTGTGAGCAAAGGCCAAGTCATCGCTACCGAAGACAGCATACCAGAATTTGACACCGTGCTGGCCAATATCCGAGCAGAGGAGCAAGTTGTTTGGTTGCGCGAACTCGGCTTTGGCCTCAACCGCGCGTTTACCCAAACCCGCACGGTGAGCGATATTGGCAGCTACGAGCGCATGTGCGGCGTGCATCTTTCGTTAGGCGCAAAACACGGCGTCTACGGCAAACCCAATTTCAAACGTGGCGACGGCACTTATCACATCGATGTTTTTGCAGTGACTGATCAGGTCGTACTAGATGAGCAGGTGATTTACCGAGACGGTGCTTGGGTGGTTTAAGAATTAGTCCAGCGTAACGCCGGCATCTTTCACCACTTTGCCTAAGCGCACGGTGTCCAGCTTGATCAAATCACCAAATTGAACAGCAGTACCGCCGACTACTGGTGTGCCAATGGCTTCCCACTTCTTGCGAAACTCAGGTTCTTTGAAGATGGCGTTCAAAGTGCCGTTCAACTTCTCGATGACAGACGCGGGCGTACCATTACGCACTGCTATGCCATGCCAACCTGTAAATTCGTAGCCAGCCAATCCGGCCTCCGCCATAGTCGGTACGTTGGGTAATTGTGGGCTACGTTTGGCAGACGTGACTGCCAAAGGAACCAACTTGCCAGATTGGATGTGCGGTAATGAACTGCCCAAAATATCAAACATCACTTGCACTTGGCCGCCGAGTAAATCATTCAATGCGGGGCCAGCGCCCTTGTAGGGTATGTGCGCAATTTCAGTGCCCACTTGGGTGTTGAATAATTCACCAGCCAAATGCTGGGGCGTACCATTGCCAGCGGAGGCAAAGCTCAAATCTTTTTTGTTCGCTTTGGCATATGTAACCAGCTCAGTCACCGTTTTAGCAGGCACTTTGGGGTGCACCTCTAACACCAGCGGAAAAGAAGAGATTTGAATCACAGGTGCAAGCTCAGTCAAAGGGTTGAACGGCATGCTTTTATAAAGTGTCGAGTTCACTGCCATCGGACCACTTGCAGCCAGCAAAATAGTGTGACCATCCGCTGGTGCTTGTTTTGCTACCTCAGCACTGCCAACATTGCCGCCTGCGCCAGCCTTGTTGTCAATCATCACAGTCACGCCAAGGCGAGTTTGCAACTCACCCTGCAACAGCCGCGCCATTAAATCCGTAGGGCCGCCAGGTGGGTAGGGCACAACAAAACGGATGGTCTTGCTGGGATACGCCTCTTGCGCTTGGCTGGCGGCAGGTAGCCATGCCAGAGCGGACAGTGCAGTGAAGAAGCTTGCTTGCATTGCAGTTTTCAGAAAAAGTTGGCGTTTCATGTTTGTCTCCTGTTTATAAATAAAGGTTGTTGTTATAAAAAATTATGCTGCAGCAAAACGCTGACGAATGTCATGCGCCGTTGCAATCGGTCTCCCTAAACTGGCTGCCACTTAGACAACTTGCTTTACCAAAGCGGGTTGCTGGGCGGATCAAACCACGCCAATCGCTCCACGGCGCGATTTGTTTTTTGTCGAATATCCACAATCACGTACTTGCCGTCGTATTGCATACCCGGCAGTTGCAGCTCCATTTGCTCCCGCACCGGTGCTGCGCCCACCCTCGCAGGCGACCAGCCAATCTGAATGGATGGTGTGCGTTTTGCCGTTGATGTCAATCACATCGATTTCGTTACCATCAGCTAACTCTCGCACCGCTTTTACCGTGCAATTCCACCGTATATCGACCAAATTTCCGTACCGTTGAGCTGCTTCATGCGCGTATTGCTCCGCAAAATACTGCTGAATGTTCACCATGGGTGCAAAGCGCTGCGTAGGGTCGTTGGGCATTTGAAAGTGCAGCACCTCTGTATCGCGGTAATAACTGCGCCCACCCGCCCATGACAGGCCTTTTTCGACCAATGCCTTATCCGCACCCACCCAGCCCAAAATTTCCTGCGAGCGGCGCGACATGCAAATCGCGCGACTGCCCGTGCAATAAGACGGGTCGTTTTCAATCACCAAGCTACGCACGCCAAAACTAGCCAGCAAAGCCGCCAAAGTTAAACCGACAGGGCCGCCACCTGCTATGAGTACCGGCGTTTGTTGAGGGAAGGGCATGTTTGAATGTCTCAAAAATTACAAAATAGCCCAAAGTTTAGTCGAGTAAACCTTAGCCCAGTAAACCTTAGTAGACTAGACCCTAGTCCAGTAAACCTTTCCTGCTCAAAATCAAGGGCAACCATTTTTCAATCCGCGCTTCCCGCGTTTTTGATTGTTTGGCAGCTGCAAAATGCAGCAAATAGCCGCGCTGCCGCCCCGGTGTCAGCGCTTCAAAAGCGGTTTTCAGGGCAAGGGATTCGTCTAATTTGGTTTGAAACTCTTCAGCCATGGCAAATTCTGTGGTCGGCTTCATGCTCACCTTCAAACCCGCTTTCTCCACGGCGATTGCTTCTTGCAAATAAGTTTTGATGGTGGTTTTCAGCTTCGTAATCTCGCGCACATCCGTAAACCGCAACTGCCGACCACCCTGTACGTTCTCGGTTTGTTGGATCAGGATTCCTTTGGCGTCTTTCAGCAAAGCGCCTTTGATAAACAGCAGCGCGCAATATTCCTTGAACGAGTGAATCAAGACAACGTTGCCGCTTTTCACGCTATCACCAACCGTGTAGCAAGGCACACCCCATTTGCACTCCTCAGTTAAACCAGCTTCCAGCACCAATACCCGCAACGCCGCCAGTTCCGCAGCCCAAGTGTTGATCTTGCAGTCAGGCGTCCCGCCCTTTGCGCAGCGTCCGCAGCCGGCGGTGAAATAGGTGGCGGCAGAATTGTTCATTTTGGGTTGAATTTCAAAATATGAAAATTTTTACTATGAATTTAATAGCTGCTTAGGCAATAAATACGCTGTCTACAGGCGAAAACCGGCTTAAAAATGCTTAATTTAAACCCTATACGCCTTCAAACCTATGTGTATGCTTAATCCTATCGCTTTTCTCATCTTTGTGATATCATAATACACACAATATTGTACACACATTGTTTGAAGGCGAGGCAATCATGAAACACATAGCAAGCGATGTCCACGCAACGTACACCAACAGTTCATCAAACCGACTGTCTAGCCGCGTATTCATGAACGGCAACAGTCAAGCTGTCCGCATTCCGCAAGAATTCAGGTTTGACACCAAGCAAGTAGAAATCTATCGCAATAGCGACGGCGACTTGGTGCTGCACGCCGTGCCCACAGCACCCTTTAACAGAGGCGCAGCCTTGCTCAAAGTGCTGAACGCCTTTGACGATGACTTTGTAGCCACCCTAGAAGCCCAGCAGCGCGAGCAGCCCAGTGTGCAAGACCGCGAGTCCTTTTAACTAGCTTTTTGAAAGCGGCTCTATGAACTACATGCTGGACACCAACATCCTCATCTACCTCATCAAAAACAAACCGCCCTCAGTTGCAGAGCGCATCAACGCCTTGAGCAGCAACGACCAGCTGTGCATGTCCTTCTTCACCTTTGCCGAGTTACTCAAAGGCGCAGAGCGCAGCAGCCGCAAACCCGAAGTACTGCGCCAGTTAGAGCAGTTGACGCGGCTAGTCAGCGTTAAATACGTCACCAACAAAGCACTGTGCCAGCACTACGCCACCCAGTTCACCCAGCTCATAGAGGCGGGAACCCCCATAGGTGCCAACGACCTCTGGATAGCCTGCCACGCCCTAGCAGACAACTGCACATTGGTAACCAACAATACCCGCGAGTTTGAGCGGGTGATGGGGTTGCGGTTAGAGAATTGGGCTGAAAGCGTTTGAAAATTGCTATGAAAATAATAGCTGTTTAGGCAATAAATACGCCGACTAAAGGCATATTTAGGCGTTAAAACTACCTTCATTCCCGCGAAGGCGGGAATCCATACGCTGTTTGATGTTTATTTATTTTGTAATGTGTTTTAATGCATTTGATTGATTTTGCATCCAATTGAATTACAATGTTAATCAAATAATTGGAGAAATATCATGACAGCCAGTGCCTTAGTCCAAACCCGAATCAATAGCGCCATACGTGACGAAGCCGCCGCTGCGCTGGCCGCGATGGGTTTAACGGTTTCTGATGCGGTGCGAATGATGCTAACCAAGGTTGCGCATGACCACATTTTGCCTTTTGACCCCTTGGTGCCGAATGCCAAAACCGTCGCCGCCATGCGCGAAGCTCGGGCTGGCAATTTGCCGTCTTTCAACTCCGTAGCAGACTTGATGGCAGATTTGAATGCGCCGGATTGAGCCGACCAACAGCTTCAAGCGCGACTACAAACGCGAGTTAAAAGGAAAGCACAAAACGGCATTAGGGAGCGAGTTCGCCGAACTGCTGCAGCAGCTTGCAGATGATCAACCCCTGGCAGAACGCCTGCGAGACCACGCCCTAACTGGCCAGTGGAGCGACCACCGAGACTGCCACGTTAAACCCGATTTGGTATTGATTTATCGAAAACCGGATACAGAAACGCTGCAGCTTGTGCGAATAGGCTCGCATTCTGAACTTGGGTTGTGAAATAAGGGAAATATGAGGTTAATTTGCCTGTAGCCGGCGTATTTATTGCCTACGCAGCTATGTTATTGATAGTTAAATATACTTAATCTAAACTGCAATATTCAAGCAGAAGCCATCTCCCGCGCCGCAGCATCCAAAATGTCACTCGACACTCCGCATTTTTTCAAAGCCTCGATCAACCGCGCCGATTGGTTGTTTGAAAACTTAGCCTCGTCTTGCCGCAAACCCTCGCTGATGTACGCCTTAAGCAAAGTCTGGTAGCCCGACATGCCTTTGAGTGGTGCAATTTCTTTGAGCGATTCGACCACGTCCACTGGGATACGTAGCGTGATAGAGGTCGTCGGGCGGTCTTTGACCAAGCGGGTTTTTAAGCGATCAGACAGCATATTTAAACTCCTCTTTAGGCTCAGCACGTCGTGCGGAAATGATGCGAATCAAAACCAATCGCCACCACTCTCAAAATGCACATACATACTAAATTCTCCTTGTTTGTATTTACTTTGTCAATACGATTTATATAAACCGATTGTTAATGTTTGCGTTTTTCCCTTCCGTCAAACTTAGCGCAACTTCCACTCACGCTATGCCTTCCAAATCGCAGCTATAAAGTGTGCTGAAACCGTATAAACGGAGACAAGTGCCAAAATTTAAGTGGGTAGTATCATTTCAAAAGTTAAATTTTTATGAGTTTTAGACTATCATTGCCAAACTTCTGACACTGGCACGACGGGGTGCGCGAAAAATGCGCATCGTTGCAGCGTACGGGGGCTTTACCATTAACAATGTTTTTTTGAGAGAATTTATGCATGCGCTTGTTGATTTCCCTGTTTCTTCCTTGGCTTACGTTTTTCACAATAGGTCGCCCCATTGCGGGCATTATTTGTTTACTTCTGCAAATTACCCTCATTGGCTGGATTCCGGCAACCATTTGGGCTGTGTATGCATTGAGTCAATACAAGACCGATGTGAAGATCGAAAAAGCGCTTAACCAAAGAGGTGTATAAATGAATAACAAGATGATTTTTGCAGTAGCCGCAGGCGTTTTTTTGGCGGCAGGTTGTGGCAGTAAACAGGATGCAAACGAAAAAAATTTCGGCGCCGCAATCAGTCAGTATCTCGATAAAAAGGGTGAGCTTTGTTTGAGTTTCGGGAAGTGGCCTGTCGATGTCGATGAAATGGACTTGAGTATGCAAAAGAACATACCAACTGGAAAAGCCGGTCAAATGGAAGCTTTAGCCGCTGTCGGCCTAGTTTCTGGAACTGATACTGAAGTCGATGTAAAGCTCATGTTTGGCAACCAAGTTCGCAAATCCAAAGTTAAGCGCTACATATTGACCGATGCAGGTAAGAAGTTTTATCGAGAAGGGAAAGAGGACGCAGCTATTGGGTTTGACGGATCAAAAGAAAACAATATTTGCTACGGCAAGAAAGCACTAGATAAAGTGGTGAAATGGGAAGGCCCAATGAAGTTTGGCGACTACCAAGAAGCCAGTGTGAAGTACCTTTACAAAATAAACGAGCTGGCCGAGTGGACAAAAAAGCCTGAATTTTTGGCTGCATTTCCCAACGTAGGGAAAATCGTCGAAGCAGCCGGGAGAAAAGAGCAATTACACGGCGTGAAGCTGACAAACCAAGGTTGGGAGGCACGAGGGTTATAAAACAAGCGAACTGAGGCGACGGATGGTTTACGTACACGTTATAGCCCGTCGCGCAAATAGCCAAGATTTACTAAACCCCAGCCGAACGGTCTGAGGTTTGGTTATGCAGGGCACATATTTATGCTTGCAATATGCGCATATTGCCATAAAAATGATAGCAAACTATACAATAAATACGCCGGCTATAGGCGTATTTATTCTGCTAAATAAACACTACTTTTTTCTACGAGGCGGCAACCCCGTATGCTGCGTCAATATGCGCCCCGGCTTCGCCTTCACATTCAGCGCAACAGAAGTCCCCTCATTCGACGTTGAATTCTTCTTGCGCGCGCTGGTGTAGCCTGTGCTGTTGAGCGGCTGGAAGGTGGGGATGAGGTGGTGTTTGCCGTTGCCTATGAGGTCTGATCGGCCCATGGCTTTGAGGGCGTCGCGTAGGAGGGGCCAGTTGTTGGCGTCGTGGTAGCGCAGGAAGGCTTTGTGCAGGCGGCGGCGTTTGTCGCCACGGACGATGTCTACCGTTTCACTGTCTCGGGTGATTTTGCGCAGCGGGTTCTTGTTGGTGTGGTACATCGTCGTGGCGGTGGCCATGGGCGATGGGTAGAAGGTTTGTACTTGGTCGGCTCGAAAGCCGTTTTTCTTCAGCCAAATGGCTAAATTCATCATGTCCTCGTCACTCGTGCCAGGGTGGGCGGCGATGAAGTAGGGGATGAGGTATTGCTTTTTACCAGCCTCGGCACTGTACTTTTCAAACAAGGTTTTGAACTTGTCATAGCTGCCGATGCCCGGCTTCATCATCTTGGTGAGCGGGCCTTGCTCGGTGTGCTCAGGCGCGATTTTGAGGTAGCCGCCGACGTGGTGTGTCACCAGTTCTTTGACGTATTCTGGGCTTTGCACAGCAAGGTCGTAGCGCAGGCCGGAGCTGATCAAAATCTTCTTCACGCCCTTGAGCGCACGGGCGCGGCGGTACATGTTGATGAGCGGCGTGTGGCTGGTGTTCAGGTTTGAGCAAATGCCGGGGTAGACGCAGCTGGGTTTACGGCAAGCGGCTTCAATCTCTGGCGTTTTACAGCCGATGCGGTACATATTTGCGGTCGGGCCGCCCAGGTCTGAAATCGTGCCAGTGAAGCCTTTGACCGAATCACGAATCGCCTCGATCTCGCGGATCACCGAATCTTCACTGCGGCTTTGGATGATGCGGCCTTCATGCTCGGTGATGGAGCAAAACGTGCAGCCGCCAAAGCAGCCGCGCATGATGTTGACGGACAAGCGAATCATCTCCCATGCAGGGATTTTGGTGCTGTGGTCGTGACTGCCGTTGGCGTCTGCGTAGATCGGGTGCGGGCTACGCGCGTAGGCGAGGTCGAACACCAAATCCATCTCAGCGGTGGTCAGCGGGATAGGCGGCGGGTTGATCCACACGTCTTTGGCGGTCGTTCCATCACCGTGCGCTTGCACCAAAGCGCGGGCGTTGCCGGGGTTGGTCTCTAAATGCAGCACACGGTTGGCGTGGGCGTAGAGCACGGGGTCGGATTTGACTTTCTCAAAAGAGGGCAGGCGGATGACGGTTCGGTCACGCGCTGTTTTGACCATGTTGTTCTTGTGGGTCAAATTAGGATTGACCACAAACTTGAGCGGTTTTATCGTGCCCCCCATTCCAGCGTCCATCAAACCAATCTTGGCGTCTGGCGCAGCAGGGTCTTGCACGCAGGTCCCGCCCTGTTCACGCGCCACGTCGGCGCTCATCATGTAGGGGTTCACCAGCTGGTCCACGCGGCCCACTTCGTCCACGCTGGTGGAGTCGATTTCAAACCAGCCCTCGGGGTTGTTTCGTTGTACAAACGCTGTACCACGCACATCGGTGATTGAAGTAATCGGCACTTTAGCGGCCAAGCGGTGGGCGATTTCTACAATCGCGCGCTCGGCGTTGCCGTACAGCAGCAAGTCAGATTTGGCGTCCACCACAATGGAGCGGCGCACTTTGTCGCTCCAGTAGTCGTAATGTGCAATGCGGCGCAACGAGCCTTCAATGCCGCCCAAGACAATTGGCACGTCATTCCAAGCCTCGCGGCAGCGTTGGCTGTAGACAATCGCGGCGCGGTCAGGGCGTTTGCCGCCAATGTCGCCGGGGGTGTAGGCGTCGTCGCTGCGGATTTTTCTATCAGCCGTGTAGCGGTTGATCATGGAGTCCATGTTGCCTGCCGTCACGCCAAAAAACAAATTCGGTTTACCCAGCGCCTTGAAGGGTTCGGCGCTTTGCCAGTCGGGTTGCGCGATGATGCCCACGCGAAAGCCCTGGTTTTCTAGCATGCGGCCAATCACCGCCATGCCAAAGCTGGGGTGATCGACGTAGGCATCACCCGTTACCAAAATGATGTCGCAACTGTCCCAGCCCAACGCCGTCATCTCTTGGCGGCTCATCGGCAAAAACTTGGCCGTGCCAAAGCGAGCCGCCCAGTACTTTTTGTAACTGGAAAGCGGCTTGGCAGAGCGAGCGAAGAGGGATACGTCAACAGGGGCGTTCATAGGGAATATTTAGGCTGTACTTCGGGTAACCTCTTAGTGTAAGGTTTTAAGCGGTTTTGTCCTAATTTGTCAGAGTGTCAACACGTTTTGAAGGGCTTGTAAGGTTAAGATTGAAGCATGTCTGCTGTCTCTGAAATGTCAAATTCCCCTAATTCCCCAAACTCTCTAATACAGCCGCGTCCCCAACCGACTTCGCTTTCCGACCTGTTTTGGTCTATGACTTGGCTGGCGCTGCAGGGTTTTGGTGGCGTTTTGGCAGTCGTTCAGCGTATTTTGGTCGATGAAAAACGCTGGTTGACCAACGAAGAATTCGTCGAAGACTGGGCAGTCGCACAGGTTTTACCCGGCCCCAATGTGGTGAATCTGGCGCTCATGATTGGCGACCGCTACTTCGGCCTGCGTGGTGGTTTGGCAGCATTGGCGGGGATTTTGGCATTCCCTCTACTAGTCGTTTTGGTCATTGCAGCCTTGTTTGCCAGTGTGGCGGATTTACCGATGGCGCAAGGCGCGCTCAAAGGCATGGGTGCAGTATCAGCTGGGCTGATTGCCGCAGTAGGGTTGAAGTTAATCTCAGCACTGAAGGCAAATGTGATGTCAGTCGGTGTATGTATTGCCTTAGCAGCTATAACATTTGCAGCAATTGCGATACTGAGAATACCTTTGGTTTGGGTGCTTTTGGGGCTGGGAACCTTAGCTACGGCTTGGGCTTACCGGCAGATTGGTGTCATCGAACTTGCTGCTGCCAAGGCTGACGGAGGCAAGGCATGACAATCACATTAACAGCGGCAGACTGGTTTGGTTTATTCACGCAGTTCGCCATGTTGTCGCTATTGTCCATTGGCGGAGCGATCACCACTGCACCAGAAATGCACCGCTATTTGGTGACTGAGCAGCATTGGCTGACAGAGGCGCAACTTACCTCTAGCATCTCACTCGCGCAAGCTGCACCTGGGCCGAATGTGCTGTTTGTCGCGCTGATGGGCTGGAATGTGGGGTTAAACGCTGGCGGCGGTTTGCAGGCGGGTTGGATAGGTTTAGCTTATGCGCTGTTTGGCGTGTTTGTCACCATGTTTGGCATCATGCTGCCCAGCACGACGCTGACTTTTATAGCGGCACGCTGGGGTCATCAAAATCGTGAGTTGCGCATCGTCCGTGCTTTTAAGCAAGGCATGGCGCCTATCGTGATTGCCTTGTTGATAGCTACAGGCTGGTTGCTGATTGCGGGTCACAGCCAACCCGCCAAAGACTGGCCGCTTTGGTTGCTAGCGGTGACGTGCATGCTTTTGGTTTGGAAAACGAAGATTCACCTGCTGTGGATGCTGGGTGCAGGGGCGCTACTGGGTGCGTTTGGCTTAGTTTAAAACCGTTTATTGAGCCGGGGTTTAGTCCGAGAATTTTATCGGCGCGGCAAACTTCGCAATCGGGTCATCTTGTGCTGCAGATGCTAGTTTTTCTTTCTCGTTCACATCATAAAAAGACGCAAAAACTTGGTTGACCGAGCGTGTTTCAGGCAAAACGTAAACCATACCGTCCGATTTTTTGAACGAGGCATGCAAGGCTGTTTTGAAGAAATTCACAGGCACATTGACGCAACCAAAAGAAATGCGCCTCTCGCTAGGCAGGGGTGATGCTAAGCGCTCAGCACGGCGTTCTTCGGGTTTGCCTTTGACGACAGCGTGGAACGACACCGCGCTGTCGTAATCAATCCAAACAATGTCAGCGCCTTTGATGTTTTTGTCAGATGCGGCTAAAAATCGACCCGCTGGCGTGGTTTTTTCCTCTGGTTTCACCTGCGATAAAGGTTTGTTGCCCACACCAGGAAAGGAATCATCACCCGCTGTGATGCCCAAAAGCACTGGCGCAGCACCACGTAAGCCGCCATGTCGATGGAAGACATAAACCCTTGCTTCTTTTTTATCAAGAATGACGAAGGGCATGTTTTGGTTGTCACCCGAGTCAACCACCCAATCCGCCATTTGGCGAACTTCTGGCGATGCGGCTTCCAACTTCAAATTCGCCCGTTTTACGAATTTCCCCTGAATAGCACCAGGGCCTAAGTCTTCAACAACAGGTTTGGACGCCGCTTTAGCGAGCGATTGCTTAAGCACTTTTGCCGTAGCAGCTTTGCTTTTAGCTGCAGAGGGTTTTTTTGCAGCAAATGATGTCGCAGCCAAGCTAGCTAGCAGCAGAGCCAAACAAAAGCGTAGCAAAGAAGTGCGGTTAATCGTGGTCATGGAAGGATTTTAAAGCTAAAAAATTTAAATAGCTGTAAAAAACTGTATTGCCCAAACTGTTTACCTAGGGTTCTCAAAGAAAATGTAGTTTGTCGCGTAATCGCTGATTTCAAAATACACTTTTTTCTCGCCTGCGTCGGCAATCATGTTGAGGTTTTCATCCAACACACCGTAACCAAAGCGGTAAGCGCGGGCTTTGCCGTCATCTGTGCCCATGGCGGTGCTGATTTTGTCGATTTTCAGGAAACGACGAACAACTTTATCGCCTGCATAAACTTCGAGGACGCCATTAGTTCCCGTCCAGTTTTGGATGTCACGGCTGATCTTGTTTTGCTGCTCTTGTGTGCAGCTAGCCAGCGTAATTACTGCTGTAATTGCTATTAAAAGAGTAGCAATTTTCTTCATTATTTGCCTTAAATGAGTAAGAGGTAAATGGTTGAGGTAAATGGTTGAATTTGAGTAAATTATGCCGAAGTACGCTGCCGCATCGCCTCATACAAGCATACGCCGCTAGCGACCGACACATTTAAACTCTCGACCGCGCCCATCATGGGAATGCTGATCAGCTCATCGCAGGTTTTAGCGGTTAGCTGGCGTATGCCGTCGCCTTCCGCGCCTAAAACTAAGGCAACGGGGCCTTTTAGGTCAGTTTGATACAGGTTTTTGGTCGCTTGGTCGCTGGTGCCAATGACCCAAATATTGCGTTCTTTCAGCTCGTTCAAAGTACGCGCCAAGTTGGTGACCATGAAGTAAGGCACGGTTTCGGCTGCGCCGCTGGCGACTTTGGCGACCGTGGCGTTGATGCCGGCTGCGTTGTCTTTGGGGGCGATCACGGCGTGCACGCCCGCACCGTCGGCCACGCGCAGACAGGCACCCAAGTTGTGCGGGTCGGTCACGCCGTCCAGCACCAAAATCAAGGGATTCACCCGATCTGCCAGTGGCACGTCTTCGTTGGCGGCTTCGAGGTTTTCTAGCAATTCATCCAGCGAATGCACTTGGGTCACCGCTTCAACCTTGGCAACCACGCCTTGGTGGCCGTGACCGCCGGCCAGTTTGACAAGGCGTTCGCCGTCGGATTCGATTAATTTCATGCCCATATCGGACGCTTTGGCGATGAACTGGCGCATACGCGCATCGCGGCGGGTGGCGTCGTGGTAGATCTCGATGACGGATTTGGGAGCGGTTTTGAGGCGCACGTTGATGGCGTGGAAGCCGAAGAGGACTTTTGAGGGTGAATTTGCAGACATCCTTAGATTATCGGGCTTCTCAGATTGTTTATCGACTGATTCACGCTCAGTTATCGGTAGAATTTCACACATGAGCACTAAATACACAGAAGAACAAGTTTGGATTCGCCCCGATGGTGAGTTCGCAACCGTTGGCATCACCCACCACGCGCAAGACGCTTTGGGCGACATCGTTTTTGTCGATTTGCCTGCCGTTGGCACTGAAATCGCCCAAAAAGCGGTGGCTGGCGTGGTCGAATCCGTCAAAACCGCAGCCGACGTTTTCATGCCCGCCAGCGGCGTGGTGACCGAGGTGAACGAAGCCCTGCGCGCTGACCCGTCGTTGGCAAACACCTCGCCTTTAGAAAATGGCTGGTTTTTCAAGGTGAAATTGACTGACCAAACCCAATTGACCGCGCTGATGGATGAATCGGCGTACGCCAAGTTTGAAGCTTGATTTTGAGTTAATTTGCTATTAAAGACATAGCAGTTTTCTACTACTAAAAATGGCTCTAGCCGGCGTATATATTGCCTAAATAGCTATAAATATAATAGCAAAATTAGCCTAAATAAGGTTTTAGCCAACCCAGCCCGCTAGACGTTCCATTTGTCTGCACGCCCAGTTTGGGTTTGTATTCGCAGCCAATCCAGCCTTCATAGCCCAAACTATCGATCAAGTCGAACAAATAGGGGTAGTTCATCTCGCCAACATCTGGCTCATGCCGCTCAGGCACACCGGCGATTTGGAAGTGGCCCACATTGCCCGTTGGTAAGTATTGGCGGATTTTCATGGCAACGTCGCCTTCAACGATTTGGCAGTGGTACAAATCCATTTGCACTTTGACGTTAGGCTGCCCGATTTGGGCAATCAAGGCGTGGGCATCGTCTTGGCGGTTTAAGAAGAAACCCGGAATATCACGGGTGTTGATGGGTTCTAGGAGCAAATCTAGCTTATAGTCGGCAATTATATTACTTACCTTGCTAGCATTTTTGATATAAGTATCACAAACATCGGCTCTGGTTTTGCCCGCAGGCAGCAAGCCCGCCATCATGTGTATGCGCGGGCAGTTGAGCGCTTCAGCATAGCGCAATGCCAATGCCACACCGGCTAAGAGTTCAGCTTCCCGCCCTGCGATGCAGGCAATGCCGCGTGTGCCGTTGTTCCAAGCGGCGTCTATCGATGCGGCATCCACGCCGCCGGGCGGCAAGTTGAACAGCACTTGCTGCAAACCGTTGGTTTTCAGGCGTGCAGCGAGTTCCTCGGGGGCATAGGCGTAAGGGAACAGGTATTCCACCGCTTTGAAACCATCTTTAGCCGCTGCTTCAAAGCGGTCTAAAAACGGTAGCTCGGGGTACATCATCGTCAAATTGGCGGCGAATTTTGGCATTTGGTGTTCAGTCGCTTTGTTAGATAGATATTTACTTCAGCAGTTTAAAAGCTTTAGCGAAAAAATCCGCGCTTCCAAAATTACCCGATTTAAGGGTGATGTGAATGTTGGCACCCGTTGCATTGCTAAAACCATAGCACCACGGCACGCCTGTATCAATTTGAGGGCCGATTTGCATTTGCTCCACGCCCAAGGTCTGCACACAAGCACCTGATGTTTCACCACCTGCGACCACCAGTTGATATACGCCAAACTCTACCAAGCCTTTGGCAATCGCGCTCAGCGCTTGCTCGATCCGAGCACCAGTCACTTCGCTGCCCAGCGCGGATTGAGTTGATTTCACCGATGCTGCATCCGCTGTGGAGTAAATCAATACGGGTGTTTGCGGCAACAAGTCTTTCGCCCATGACAGCACGTTTTGCACTTCGGCGTAGTGCTGAGTTTCATTGCCCAAAATGTCGTCTAGATTCAAGGCTTTGTGGGGATGCCCACTGGCCATCCAAACGGCGACTTGAGCGTTGGTCGCTTGCGAGCAACTGCCGCAGACCACGGCTTGGTAGCCTTTGGCAGCGGGTAGGGTGGCTGCGCGGGATGCAACTTTGGCGTCAATTCCAAAATTTTGTGGCAAACCAATCGCTACGCCTGAACCCGCTGTTACCAATGGCAAATCTGCGATAGCCGGGCCTAATCGCATCAAATCTTCGTTCGAGATGGCATCCACAATCGCGATGCTTACACCTTGGTTTCTCAGTTCCGCGATGCGATCTTGAATGGCAATAGAGCCAGCTGAAACGGCGCGGTAATCAACCAGCCCAACTTTACGCTTGCACTGGGCTTGCATGACCGTAACCAAATTAGCATCGCGCATGGGTGTGAGCGGGTGGGTTTTCATGCTGGACTCGGACAGCAGCACATCACCCACAAACAAGTGGCCTTTGAAAACAGTACGCCCATTGTCAGGAAAGGCCGGTGTGGCGATGGTGAAATCCACACCCATCGCGTCCATCAAAGCCTCGGTGACTGGGCCAATATTACCGCGTTTTGCAACATCAGTGGATGTGTAAATACTATCAAATGTAGAGCAATATTTGAAGTATATTTGCCGGCTACCAGCACTTTTAAGCCACTGCAGGGCTGCTAAAGATTGAGTAATTGCATCAGCCGGTGAGGTAGTGCGGGTCTTCAGGGCAATAATTATGGCATCGACCTCTGCCGACAACGGCTGTGTTGGTACGCCGTTGGTTTGCACCACCCGCATGCCTGCGCGAACAAGGTTGTTGGCCAGGTCTGTCGCACCTGTGAAGTCATCAGCAATGCAGCCTAGCATGATGTTACTCATGGTTTTCCTTAAACCGGTTTAAGGGTTGATTTTGAGTTTGATCGCTTCAGGATTTTCGTGGATGTAGTCACGAATGATGGCCTCAAAACTGGTATCAGCCTGCAGGCCGATCTTGTTGGCGCGAGCGGATGCCACAACGCCGGGCCAAGTTTCTACCAACTTTAAGATGGAAGGGTCAGGCGTCCAGTCGAGCAAGTCGGTTGCTGCTTTGCCTGCGACACGTTCAAGCGCTGCTGCCATGTCGCCCACGCTGGTGCACAGTGCTGGTAAGTTAACAGCTTTCAATGGCCCCCAAGCCTCAGAGCTGACTTCAGCCGCGCGGATGATGCCTTCAACCGTTTGCGCGGGGGAGGACAGGGCGATCAAAGTATCAGCAGGCACAGGGCAGGCGGCTTTGATGCCAGCCAGCGGCTCGCGAACCATGCCACTCAAAAAGCCAGAGGCTGCACCATTGGGCTTGCCCGCGCGTACGCTGACGGTCATCAAACGCACACTGCGGGCGATGATGAAGCCTTTGCGGCCAAAATCTGCAACCAAGTTTTCACCAATCAACTTTTGCGTGCCGTAGCTGCTTTGCGGGGTAGGCAAAGTATCGTCTTCGATGAGCGCAGGCATAGGGAAACCTGGCACTTTGCCAAACACTGCAAGTGAGCTGGCGAAGACGAAAGTCGGTTTGGTTTTAAGCGCTCGGCATGCTTCGAGCAAAGATCGTGTCGCTTCGTAATTGCTGCGCATGCCAAGGTCAAAATCTGCTTCGCATTCGCCGCTGACGGCGGCTGCTAGGTGAAAAACGACGTCTGTGTTGCTAATTGGCAATTGACGCGCGGTGAGCAAATCGTTCAAATCACCCACCAGTGACACGATGCGGGCATCCGCTAACAAATCGGCGGGTGCCCCTGCGCGGTCTGCCAAAGTGATGGTCTGAATCTTTTGCGGCGCAGCACCATTCAATGCGAGTGAACCTTGCGCCAACAAAGTGCGGGCAAGGCGAATACCCACAAAACCTGCGCCGCCCGTGATCAAAATATGCATAGCTTCTCCTTCGCTTTGTCGTTATTTTTTGCTAAAAAATCTTGTGACTATTTTTTCTTGGGTAGTTCAATGCCTGGGAAAATTTTGATCACAGCGCTGTCATCTTCTTTGGCGAAACCAGCCGTTGATGCTTGCATGAACATTTGGTGCGCCGTGCTGGACAGAGGCAGTGGAAACTTGGTTGCACGGGCCATGTCCAAAACAATGCCTAAGTCTTTGACAAAAATATCGACTGCAGACAAGGGCGTGTAGTCAGCCGCTAAGACATGTGCCATGCGGTTTTCAAACATCCAGCTGTTGCCAGCGCTGTGGGTGATGACTTCGTACAAAGCATCTGGATCAACACCTTCGCGTAAACCCAGCGCCATCGCTTCAGCGGCAGCGGCAATGTGCACACCTGCGAGTAATTGGTTGATGATTTTGACCTTGCTGCCCGCGCCCGCACTGTCGCCTAGTTTATAAACTTTGGCTGCCATGGCGTTCAAGACAGGCTCTGCAATGGCATAGGCTGCAGGTTGGCCTGCTGTCATCATGGTCATTTGACCGCTGGCGGCTTTGGCTGCGCCGCCTGAGATTGGGGCGTCGATGTAGAGGATGCCCAATGCGGCTAATCGGGCTTCTAGAGCTACGGACCAATTGGGGTCGACCGTAGAGCACATCACAAACACGCTGCCAGCTTTCATGGAAGCGGCGCACCCTCTAGTACCTGAGTCGCCAAACAAAACAGACTCGGTTTGTGCAGCGTTAACCACCACTGAAACGATGACATCGCAGCTTTTGCCTAAATCGGCCAGCGAAGCGCATGCCGTGCCACCGTCATTTGCAAATGCTTGCGCGACGTCGGCTCGAACATCGAAAACATTGGGTAAGTAGCCAGCACGGCGCAAGGATTGCGCCATACCGTTACCCATAGCGCCCAAGCCAATCAGACCGACGGAAATTTGAGAATTTTGTGTATTCATGTGATCATCATACCTTTGAACGCAGGCAGATGATCAAACTATTTGAATGTTATTGTCAATATTGAGAACAATACTTATGTCAATCCGAGCAAGCGAATAGCGTTGTCTTTTAGGATGAGATGTTTGACATTGTCTTTGAATCCCGCTTCCTCAAAGTCTGCCAGCCAACGGTCTGGGGTGATCAGCGGGTAGTCACTGCCAAACAAGATACGATCCTTCAAGAGCGTGTTGGCGTATTGGATGAGTTGCGGAGCAAAGTATTTAGGGCTCCAGCCGGACAAGTCAATCCAGATATTAGGCTTGTGTAATGCCAATGAAATTGCTTCATCCTGCCACGGCCAAGATGGGTGAGCGATGACGATCTGCATGTCAGGGAATGCAATGGCGACATCCTCTAGCAACATGGGGTTGGAATTTTGCAAGCGCAAACCACCACCGCAACGCATGCCGCTGCCAATGCCGCTGTGGCCGCTGTGGAAGATGGCTGGCAGCTTGTATTCGTTGATCACTTCGTAAATTGGCCAAGCCATTTTGTCGGCAGGTAAAAAGCCCTGTACGGTGGGGTGAAACTTGAAACCTCTGACACCATGGTTTTCTACCAAGCGACGCGCCTCTCGGCCACCCATCTTGCCTTTGTGCGGGTCGATAGAGCCAAAGGCAATCATGATGTCGCTATTCTCTGCGGCAGCATCGGCAATTTCTTCATTGGTAATACGGGCGCGGCCCATTTGCGATTCGGCATCAACGGTGAAATTGACAAAACCAATTTTTTTCTCGCGGTAGTAGGCAATCGTTTCTGCCATCGTTGGGCGTTTGCTGTTACGAAAGTATTTATCAGCCGCGCGGTCGTACTCTTCGCCATAGTTATCGAACGGATTGCGACACGAGACTTCTAAGTGTGTGTGCGTATCAATGGCGATGAGGTTCTTATGATCCATGAATGACTCCTAACTAGGGTAACTACTGATAATTTTGCTGGAATTTGGCTTGAATTAGTTATGGAATATAACCATAATCGGATTATGCAAGAAATTCGATTGCAACACAAGATTTTCAGCGACACTGACAAGAATACAAGATAAATTATGACCCAATATAAATCTAGCACTGATTTGATTTCTTTAGAGATCACTGGCGAATCACATGAAATTGCTGTGATTCGTTTAACGCGTCCAACCAAACGTAATGCTATCAACGATGGTTTGATGGCTGCCATTAAAGATGTGTTTGAAAATCTACCAAGCACAGTCCGCGCTGCGGTTATTGCAGGCGAGGGCGATCACTTTTGCGCTGGGCTCGACTTGAGCGAACTACAAGAGCGCGATGCGGGTCAAGGCTTGATGCATTCGCGCAGTTGGACGGTGGCACTCGACAAAGTTCAATTCGGCCCTGTGCCCGTGGTGGCTGCTTTGCACGGTGCAGTCGTAGGAGGTGGCTTGGAGCTAGCGACGACCTGCCATATTCGCGTGGCAGATGAAACCACTTTTTATGCACTGCCAGAGGGCAGTCGTGGCATTTTTGTAGGTGGCGGTGGCTCAGTGCGTATTCCCAAATTGATTGGTGCTGCTCGCATGGCAGACATGATGTTTACTGGCCGTGTTTATAACGCGGTTGAGGGTGAAAAAGTGGGCTTGGCGCAATATTTGGTGCCCAAAGGCCAAGCGTTTGAGAAAGCCATGGAAATTGCTAAGCGTATTGCACAAAACGCACCTTTGACCAATTACGCGTTGATGCATGCACTGCCTCGCATCGCAGAACAAAACGCAGACCACGGCTTTTTCACTGAATCTATGATGGCAGCGATTGCCCAGAGCGCACCTGAAGCAAAAGCGCGCGTGAAAGCGTTTTTGGATGGCAAAGCTGGCAAAGTCAAAGTGGAATAACTACTAGAAGAATATTTTCTGGAATAGTGATATTTAATAGCGATCTGACTCATTCATGATTGAACTACGGCTATGACGACAACATCTTCATCACAATCTAAGCAACCCACCTACCGCGACTTTAAGTATGGCGTGACGCGTGCTGTTGTTTCTAAAGTCGGTGATAACACCTACCTTCGCGCTGAAAATGATTTAGAACCGTATGAAACGCGATTGACAGATCGACTCATTCACTGGGCAAAGCACCGCCCAGACCGTACATGGATGGCCAGACGCGACCCTCTCACTAGCGAATGGGTGCACATCAGCTACGCACAGGCATGGGACAAAGCACAGCGCATAGGGCAGTCCTTGCTCGATATGGGTTTGAGTGTTGACCGACCTGTTGCGATCTTGAGCGAAAACAGTTTGGAGCATGCACTGATTGCCATCGCGGCTATGATGGTGGGCGTGCCTTATTGCAGCGTGTCAACCGCATACAGCCTGCTCAGCCAAGACTTTGAAAAACTCAAACATATTTTTGACACTATTACCCCTGGTTTTGTGTACGCGAGTGATGAGGAAAAATACGCCAAAGCCATTGCTTTTGTAGGAAAATCAGACATGGTTTATGCTACAAATAGTATAGCTAATAAGGCGGTAAATACGCCGGCTAAAGTCAAAAAATGCATTAACTTTAATGACCTCTTGTCATCTGAAATTACACCTCAAGTGGCGCAGGCTGTTGCTGCTACTGGGCATGATACTGTGGTTAAGTTTTTGTTTACCAGTGGCTCTACCAAATTGCCTAAAGGCGTTATTAACACGCAAAAAATGATTTGTGCAAACGTGCAGCAAATCAGCCAATCCATTCCTGCCATGGCTGAAGACCCTTTGGTTTTGGTCGATTGGACGCCGTGGAACCATACCTTTGGTGGTAATCATGACTTTAATTTGATTTTGCACCACGGCGGCACGATGTACATTGACGATGGCAAGCCTGTGCCAGCTTTGATTGGCGAGACTTTGAAGAACTTGCGAGAAATTTCTCCCACGATGTATTTGAATGTGCCTACAGGTTTTGAGTATGTGGCAGCAGCAATGAAAGTCGATGACGAAGATGGTAGACAGTTGCGTAAATCGTTGCTGTCACGCTGCAGAATGTTTTTTTATGCGGGCGCATCGCTGGCGCAACCGATTTGGGACAGTCTGTTTGAAAGTGCAGAAAAAGAAATTGGTCAGCGCATCGTCATGACAACGGGTTTGGGTATGACGGAAAGCTCACCTTTTGGACTTTTTGTAACCAATCCAAACGTGAAGTCTGGCGATTTAGGTTTGCCGTGCTCTGGTTTAACTTTGAAACTCGTGCCCAGTGGCGATAAAGTGGAAGTGCGATACAAAGGACCAAACATCACGCCGGGCTATTGGCGAAACCCTCAAGCGACCAACGAGAGCTTTGACGAAGAGGGTTTTTTTTGTACAGGCGACGCCGTCAAATGGATTGATGAAACTAATTTTCATTTAGGTCTGAAGTTTGACGGACGTATTGCTGAAGACTTCAAACTTTCAACTGGAACCTTTGTTAGCGTAGGACCCATGCGCGCAAAAATCATTGCAGCTGGCGCACCATATATTCAAGACGCGGTGATTACGGGATTGAACGAAAAAGAAGTCGGTGCGTTGATCATTCCGGCACTGATTCCTTGTAGAAAAGCCTTAGGGTTGCCTGATAGTGCATCGATGGGAGATATTGCAAAACATGAAAAAATGCAGACTGCCATGCTGGACGTGATCAAAGAATTAGCCAAGTCAGCTACGGGCTCAGCCAGTCGTGTTGCCAGAGCTGTAGTTTTAACTGAGCCGCCGAGTATAGACAAAGGTGAAATTACCGACAAGGGAAGTATTAACCAGCGTGCGGTTTTAAAAGAGCGAGCAGATTTGGTGTCAGCGCTTTATGCAGATACTGCGATGAACATCATCAAGCCTTGACTTGAAGTGTGTTATTGAAGTTGATTTTTTTGGATTTTTTTTGTTAACTTAAGGAGACTAGAAATGGATCGTCGACTATTTACCCAAGCCAGTATGGTTGCAGCTATCACGGCAGCATTGAACCCCTCAGCTTATGCTCAATCTGCCATGCCGATTGAGCAAGTCAAAGTGCTTTACGGTTTCCCACCGGGCAGCGCAGGTGACATTTGCGCACGCCGTGTTGCAGATAAATTTGGTGGAACAACGTATACAAAAAATAACGGCGTGATTGATAGCAAGCCAGGCGCGGGCGGTCAAATTGCGTTGAATTTGTTGAAGTCCGCACCAGCTGATGGCTCAGTCTTGGCCATGACGCCTTTCTCAGCCATTTCACTGTATCCACACATCTTTAAAAACTTGCAATACAAGCCATTTGAAGATTTCACACCTGTTGGTACTAGCTCTATGATTCACCATGGTTTGGCTGTGGGACCAATGGTTCCTGCCACCGTCAAAACTGTGAAAGACTTTTTGGCATGGGCAAAGGCTAATCCAGCTCAAGCGAGCTATGGCTCACCAGCGGCTGGTTCAACTCCTCATTTCATTGGTGCGTTGTTGGGTTTAAATAACAATGTTGATTTGAAGCATGTACCGTACCGCGGATCTGTGCCAGGTGTGACGGATGTTGTGGGTGGCCAAATTGCGGCCATGGTTACACCGCATGGTGACTTTTTGGCAAATCACAAAGCTGGAAAGATGCGTATTTTGGCAACTTCAGGTAAAACACGTTCACCATTTGTACCAGAGGTGGCAACTTTTGCTGAACAAGGTTTCCCAGAGCTGACCGTGGAAGAATGGTTCGGTTTCTATGCGCCAGCTAAAACACCAGCTAACGTGGTGGCAGCCGCAAATGCAGCTATCAACGCTGCGTTAAAAGACAAATCTGTGCAAGACTCATTCCAAGTGGTTGGTTTGATTCCGTTTGGCGGAACACCTGCAGAGCAGTTGAAGAGCTCGCAAGTGGAGTTAGAGCGCTGGGGTCCGCTGATCAAACGCATTGGTTTTACAGTCGACGCGTGATCACAAAATAGCCACCTTGTGGCTATTTTGTGAAGGGTAATGAGGGTGATTGAATAAATAATATTTTAAGTATGGAGGCAAGAAAATGAAAACCACGCTAGCAACTTTTTCAGCAGGAGTTGCCAGTGTGGCGCTCTTTTCAGCTTGTTCACATTTAGGTGGGCATCAAGATGTTGCACCTGCTGCAGCACTACTGAGTGCTGCTAAGCCTGCAGTCATGTCTGGCAGTTGTGTTGACATCACCGCAAAGTTCAAATACGACAAACTTCGCATCACTAGCAGCGTTCCAGTTGCGGCTGGTGCAGTGGCTATGAGTGGTGCACCGAACGCACCGAAAACAGCCTACGATGCGCCAGCACATTGCTTGGTCAAAGGTGTCATGGACGAGCGTAAAGGTACAGACGGCAAAGACTACGCCATCGGTTTTGAAATGCGTTTGCCAACGCAGTGGAATGGGCGGTTTTACCACCAAGTTAATGGCGGCTTAGACGGTGTTGTGCAACCTGCCTTGGGTGCATTAGGTGGTGGACCGTTGACGGGTGCGTTACATCAAGGTTTTGCGGTGATTAGTTCTGATGCTGGTCACAACGGTAGTCAAAATCCATCATTTGGTGCGGACCCTGAGGCAAGACAAAACTACGGGTATGGAGCTGTTGGCAAGCTCACGCCCATGGCGAAAGGTTTGATTGCAGTGGCTTACGGCAAAGCGCCAGATCGATCATATATCGGTGGTTGCTCAAACGGTGGGCGTCATACGATGGTTGCGGCATCACGCTATGCAGACCAATACGATGGCTATTTAGTAGGTGCGCCTGGTTATCGTTTGCCTCAAGCGGCTTTGGCTCAAGTGTGGGGGTCAGCTCAGTGGAAAGACTTATCGCCAGAGACGCCATTAGCATCTTCTAGTTTGACTCATCCTTTTGCGCCCAATGTCAAACTTCCAGATATCAGCCTAGGTTTTAACGCGCAAGATCGTCAAATTGTGGCTGATGCGATTTTGTTTAAGTGCGATGCACTTGATGGTGCGAAAGATGGATTGGTGCAAGACGTTGCTGCATGTCAAAAAGCATTTGATGTTGTACGTGATGTTGCAACTTGCACCGCAGGACGTGATGGCAAGTGCCTGAGCAACTTACAAAAGAACACAGTGGCTCAAGTCTTTGCTGGTGGTAAAGGGGCAGACGGCAAACACTTTTATGCGAATTTTCCCTTTGATGCCGGCATCAGCGCTGCTAACTGGGCAGCATGGAAGTATCAAAACTCGCAAGCTTTAGACCCTGGTGCGCTAAGCTATATCTTCGCGGGTGATTTGCGCACTGTCAAAGCGTTTGATAGCAACTACGACGAATTGCATGCGGCGATTTACAGTAAACCTAATGGCTTTGCGCTGAGTTCAGACGAAACCATGAGTCCTACCGGCTACGACAAGCCGAGCTACATGAACGCAATACAAAAACGCGGCGCTAAGATGTTGACTTACCATGGTGTGAGCGATGCGGTGTTCTCGGAGTTAGACACCCGTGCTTGGGTTAACCGCGTGGCTAGCAACGTGCCGAACAGTGCTAGTGTTGTTCGTCACTTTTCTGTTCCCGGTATGAACCATTGCAGCGCTGGGCCTGCTGCAGATCAATTTGATGCACTCACGCCTTTGGTTAAATGGGTGGAGCAGGGTGTTGCGCCAGAGTCTATTATTGCTTCCGTTCGCGGAGCAGGTCATCCTGGTGGCGTGAATGCGGAACTTCCTAAAGAGTGGTCTCCTACACGGACACGCCCTTTGTGCGCATACCCAAAAGTTGCCACCTACAAAGGAAATGGTAGCATTGAGGAAGCAGCGAATTTCAGCTGTCAATAATTCTCAACCGAAAGAATAAAACCAGCGTGCAAAAAATAGATACCAGTTACCTCGAATCATTGCTAGGGTACAACGCACGACGCGCTGCCGTAGAAATTATTGGCCTTTTTCTGAAGCGGATGGCTGTTTACGACTTGCGGCCTGTTGATTTTTCGGTTTTATCCTTGATAACTCACAATCCTGGTATCAGTTCGCGCCAGCTATGTTCTGAGCTAAATATTTTGCCGCCAAACTTGGTTGGCATGATAAATACCTTGGAAAAGCGTGAATTGATATTGCGCAAACCCCACCCAAGCGATGGCCGTGTTATTGGTCTGCATTTGTCTGAAATTGGTATAAAGTTGATGAAAGAAGCGGAGCAAACAGCAAAAGATCTGGAAGACGATGCTGCTTCGAAGCTGACGACTACCGAGCGTAAAACACTGATGCGTCTATTGCAAAAAATCTATAACTGATTCTTGGCCTGATAGAGCCGTCAAAGTTTAAACACCTAGGTGTTGTTGCAAAATTTCAGGTTTAGCCAATAACATAGCGGAACTGCCTTCAAAAACAACTTGCCCTTTCACTAAAATCACATTCCGATCTGTGATTTGCGTCACGTGCTTCCAGTTTTTATCCACAATGATGCTGCTGATACCCGACTCGCGAATCACACCGCAGATGCGCCAAATCTCTTTGGCAATCAAAGGCGCTAAACCTTCGGTGGCTTCGTCCAAAATCAAGACATCAGGGTTAGTCATCAAAGCGCGTCCTATAGTTAGCATTTGTTGCTCGCCACCTGATAGCTGTTGTCCACCGTGATTCAATCGCTCTTTGAGTCTTGGGAAAGTTTCTAATACACGCTCATAGTTCCAGTCTTGCCGTTTTTCCGCACGCATTCTAGCTGCCGCAGATTTGCCAGCTCTTGCAGTCATCTTTAAGTTCTCAATCACGCTCAAGTTGCCAAAAATGCCTCGTCCTTCTGGTACGTACGCAACGCCTAATTGAGCAATTTTGTAAGGCGCAGCGCCAGTCATGTCTTGCCCCATCACGGTGACCGTACCTGAGCTAGGTTTAACCAAGCCCATCATGCTTTTCAGAAGGGTGCTTTTACCCATACCATTGCGACCCATCAGGCCAATAGTTTCACCACGAGCAACTGAAAAATCAATGCATTGCAGGATGTGGCTCGCACCATAGTGTGTGTTCAAGCCTTTTGCATTAATAAGCAGATCAGACATGTTCTTCCTCACCTAAATAAGCAGCTTGAACTTTCGGATCAGCGCGCACATTGCCTGGGATATCACTCGCAATCACTTGGCCATTAACCATCACAGTTAATTTGTCGGCCAGCGCGAATACAGCATCCATATCATGCTCAACCAGCAACATGGCATGGTCTTTTTTCAAGGTGTGCAGTAGTTCAATCATGCGCTCAGCTTCAGCCACGCCCATGCCAGCCAAGGGTTCGTCCAGTAATAAAACTTGCGGCTGGGTTGCCAAAGTCATCGCAATTTCAAGCTGGCGCTGTTCACCATGACTGATGGTTCCGGCGATAGCATGCATTCTTTTTTCAAGTTTACAGAGTTCAATTATCGCTGTAGCCGGCATATTCATTGATTTTGATGCTATTAAAATAATAGCATTTTGCGTAGTATTAAACCAAGTCAACGGATTCCAAGGTTGTTGGTTGTTACGCGATTGGGCTGCCAAACGCACATTGTCCCAAACACTGAGCGGCAAAAATACATTGGTTTTTTGAAAACTACGCCCTAAACCTTGTTTTGATATTTTCTCAGCAGACCAACCCGTAACATCATGGCCATTCAGCTGGATACTTCCAGAAGTCAAAGCCAAATCGCCAGATACCAAATTGGTCAAGGTTGATTTACCCGCACCATTAGGACCAATCACGGCATGAATTTGGCCTTTGAACAGATCAATCGAGACATCGTTCACCGCAGCCAAACCACCAAAGTGTTTGGTCAGATTTTTAGCAGAAAGTAGCAGTTCAGTCATTTGGCGTTACCTTTCTTCTGCAAAAAGCGCTCAGCCAAACCCATCAGTCCGCGTGGTGCAAACATGACAATCAAGACAATAAAAGTTCCCATCCACAGTTGCCAGTGTTTCCCTAAATTGATGTCCTTGCCAAACAGCTGAATGCTCGGCAAGTCTTTAAGAATATGCAGTACAAAATCAAAGGTGAACGCGCCTACAAAAGCGCCTGCAAAGTTGCCCATGCCACCTAAAATAACCATCATGATGGCGTGCGCACTCATGTGAAAACCCATCAGCTCTGGGTTGATGTACCCGCTTTGTGCCCCCCACAAATAACCCGCCAATCCGGCCAAGCCACCAGCTATCGTAAAAGCCGTGAGTTTGTAGCCAAAGGTGCTAAAGCCCATAGCACGCATGCGATGCTCGTTAATGCGGATGCCTGATAATGCGCGTCCTAAAGGACTCCAAAGCAATCGTCGTAAGAATGCATAGACAAGCAAGGCAAAAGCAAGTGTGAAGTAGTAAAAAGTGATTTTGTTGTCTAGGTCGAATAAGGTAAATCCTAAGACATGTGCACTAGGTTTGAAGTTGATGTACAAACCATCTGACCCGCCTAATACCTTGTTGTCAAAAAACAAGAAAAATACCATCTGCGCAAAAGCCATGGTCACCATGATGAAGTAAATACCATGGGTACGCACCACAAAAAAACCTATGACTAAAGCAGCTAATGCCGATGCCAAAACAGCTACTGGCAATGTCCACCACAGGCTAACTGCAGCGTCTTGCGGCACTAAAAAAGCCAAGGCATAACCGGCCAACCCAAAATAAGCAGCGTGTCCTAATGAAACCAAACCCGTCACACCCTGCAGTAAATCCAAGCTCATGGCAAATATCGCCATGATGAGCATGCGCGTCACCATTTGCGTGTAAAAGTCAGTTCCTACCCACGGAAAGGCGAGAAGGGCAACCAAACCCAAACCTAGCGAGATTTGCACACCGCGCGGTAGTATTTCTAAATTGGCTTTTGCTGCACTCATGATTTTGTGCTCATAAATTAAATATGTTCAATAGCTTCATCATGCTTTGAACAATCCCTCCGGTTTCCACAGCAGTACGGCAGCCATGAGCATATAAACCAACATTCCAGACACTGAAGGCAGCAAAACTTTACCAAAGGTATCGACCAAGCCGACCAACAGAGCTGAAATCAGCGCGCCACGCACCGAGCCAATACCGCCAATTACCACCACCACGAAGCACATGATCAAGACTTGTGAACCCATATTTGGGTAGACGCTAGAGATAGGTGATGCAATCATGCCCGCCACAGCCGCTAAGCCCACACCCAGTGCAAACACCACCGCATGGATAAGTTTGATGTTGATACCCAATGCTTCGGTCATGTCACGGTTAAAGGCGCCAGCGCGAATTTTCATACCCAAGCGAGTTTTAGCTATCAACCAGTACAAACCCAAGGCCAGGGCAATACAAACGGCGGACATGAAAAGTCTGTAAACGGGGTAAGACAAGTTATCCGTCAGCGGGATCGAAGCGCTCAGTGCTTCAGGAATAGTGACGCCATGCACATCGTCGCCCCACAGAATTGATCGTAATTCTTCGAATATATAGATCAATCCGAATGTCAGGAGCACTTGGTCCAAATGGTCACGGTGATAAAAATGCCTGAACAGCAGCCATTCAAGCGCCAAACCGAATAGCACCGCAAGTGCGATACCAACGAGAATAGCCAACGTCAAACTTCCAAAAAGTGTGCTCAGCCAAAAAGCCAAATACGCACCCAGCATATAAAAGCTGCCATGCGCCAAATTGACCACGCCCATGATGCCGAAAATCAACGTTAACCCAGCAGCCAGCATGAACAGCAACAAGCCGTATTGCACGCTGTTCAGCAGTTGTATGAGGAAAGTTGGAAAGTCCATGAATCCATTGATTGCGTGAAATTTGAAAAAATAGGGAGATAAAACTCCCTATTTAGAGTGATGCTGAAAAGCTAAATTAAGAAATCTTGCAACCCGCGCCAGAGTCTGCCAAGGCTTTAGCAGCAATGCCTAAAACTTTGTTTTCCTTGTTCTCAACAACACGCAAGTAGATATCTTGCACTGGGTTGTGCGCTTTGCTCATGGTCCACTTGCCACGTGGGCTGTTAATAGTGGCCGATTCCAAGGCTTTGTACAGTTCAACTTTTTTGGTTACGTCGCCTTTGACAGCGTTCATGCCTTGAATCAGAAGTAATCCTGTGTCGTAGCCTTGCACTGCGTAAACATCAGGCTGTAGCTTGAATGTTTTTGCATAATTCAAACGGAATTCTTTGTTGCGCGGCGTCTCTAGTGAGTCGCTGTAATGTAATGTCGTCATGACGCCGTTGGCGGCAGGGCCTGCGGCATCCAAAACACCTTCGGTCAAAAAGCCCGAGCCATAAAGCGGAATTTTGCCTTGTAAGCCAGCCGCAGCGTAGTCTTTCATGAACTTAGCCGCGCCACCACCGGCAAAGAAACAAGCCACAGCATCAGGCTTCAAGGCCGCAATTTCAGTCAGAAGCGCTTGAAACTCCACGTTAGGGAAGGGCAGGCCGAGTTCTTTGATGATGGTGCCGCCAGCTGCTGTGTAGCTTTCTTTGAAACCTTCAAAAGCTTCGTCGCCCGCTGCGTATTTCCAAGTAATCCAAACCGCTTTTTTATGTCCTTTAGCCATCATGGCTTGGCCCAGTGCACGGGTCGGTTGTGAGTTGCTGAAAGAGGTGCGGAACACGTTGGGCGCACATTGCGAACGTGTTGCAGCGTGCACACCAGCGTTAGGAATCAAGCTCAACACACCGCTGTCACGCGCGACTTTGTG
This sequence comes from Polaromonas sp., assembly GCA_013298945.1. Taxonomy (GTDB): domain Bacteria; phylum Pseudomonadota; class Gammaproteobacteria; order Burkholderiales; family Burkholderiaceae_C; genus Aalborgiella. The sequence continues at coordinate 119,214 of JAAFJR010000004.1, read as the reverse complement.
GATACCCATTTGCACACCTGAGTGCACTGTGCCAACCAACACGTCGACCTTATCGCGCTGCACCAGTTTGTTGGCGTTCTCAATGCCTTTGGATGGCTCGGACTCATCGTCCACCTTGAAAAATTCGACCTCACGACCACCCAATTTGCCGCCTTGTTCGTTCAAAGCCAAGCGAAAACCATTCTCAATCGCCACGCCCAATTGCGCAAACGTGCCGGTGTAAGGCAGCATAAAACCAACCCGTAATTTGCCAGCTTGCGCTTGAGCTTGCTCGGAGACGAGCAAACCGGTAGAAGCTGCGCCGATTAGAGCTGCGCTGCGAGATAAAACTTGACGGCGGGATGATGCAAAAGAGGTTGAGCTAGTGGTCATGAAGTCTCCTGATTGAAGGTTTGTAGTTTGTAAAATTCAAATAATGTGAATTATTGTGCATGCATGTTAATCGAACTAAGCATTTTTATTCCTAGTGAAAACCCTAGGTATTTGGGCTAAGTTATTTTTGCATCCGGCAATTCTGTTCACAATTTAAACATCCTAAGTATTTTTAGAAAATAATAAATACAGAAATACCCGATTGACAAAATATGCTTTATATCTAAACTATTTAACCATGAACATACTTTGCTTAGGCGGTGGCCCCGCCGGTCTTTACTTTGCAGTGCTTATGAAGCGGCAAAACCCAGCCAACGTCATCACCGTGGTGGAGCGCAACCGCCCGTTTGACACCTTTGGCTGGGGCGTTGTGCTGTCAGACCAGACGCTTGCAAATCTGCAAGAAGCAGACGCTCCCAGCGCGCAGCTGATTGGTGACGCTTTCAACCATTGGGACGATGTGGAGGTCTTTTTCAAAGAACGCAGCGTCCGCTCGACCGGGCATGGTTTTTGTGGCATTGGGCGCAAAAAGCTGCTCAATATCCTGCAAGACCGCTGCTTGGCGCTGGGTGTGAACTTGGTGTTTGAAACCGATGTGCAAGATGACCAAACCATCGCTGCACAGTACGACGCAGACTTGGTCATTGCCTGTGACGGCCTGAACAGCCGTATCCGCACCCGTTACGCAGATGTGTTTCAGCCAGACATCGACACCCGCCAATGTCGTTTCGTCTGGCTGGGAACGCGTAAAAAGTTTGATGCGTTCACCTTTGCTTTTGAGCAAACCGAGCACGGCTGGTTTGCCGCCCATGCGTACCAGTTTGACAAAGAGATGGCGACCTTCATCGTCGAAACGCCCGAATCTGTCTGGCAGGCGCACGGTTTGGACATGATGGAACAATCCGAAGCCATCGCCTTCTGCGAGCGCCTGTTTGCCAAGCAGCTCGATAGCAACCCGCTCATCAGCAACGCCACACACTTGCGCGGCTCGGCGATTTGGATTCGTTTTCCTCGCGTTATTTGCAAAAACTGGGTTCACACCGTGTCAATAGCTGGCAAAAACGTTCCCATCGTTTTGATGGGCGATGCTGCCCATACCGCGCACTTCTCCATTGGCAGCGGGACTAAATTGGCGCTGGAAGATGCTATCGACTTGGCCAACGAGTTCGCCACAGAGCACGACATGACGCAAGTGCTGCAGGGCTACGAAGCCCGCCGCAGCGTCGAAGTGCTGAAAATCCAAAACGCGGCCCGTAACTCGACCGAGTGGTTTGAAAACGTGCAGCGCTACAGCGGCATGGAGATCGAGCAGTTTGCCTACTCCTTGTTAACCCGTTCCCAGCGCATCAGCCATGAGAATCTGCGCTTGCGAGATGCGGCTTGGTTAGGTGGTTTTGAGAGCTGGCTTGCCAAAGACGAGAAAGACGCTCTTGGCACACCACCCATGCTGCTACCCTTCAAAGTGCGCGACATCAAGCTCAAAAACCGCGTCATCGTCTCCCCTATGGCGACGTACAGCGCGGTGGATGGTGTAGTCCAAGATTTCCACCTCGTCCACCTAGGTGCCAGAGCCTTGGGCGGCGCCGCTTTGGTGATGGTAGAAATGACCAGCCCGACGCCCGAAGGTCGCATCACCCTTGGCTGCACCGGTTTGTGGAACGACGCGCAAACCCACGCTTTCAAACGCATCACCGACTTTGTACATACCAGCAGCAGCGCCAAAATTGGCCTGCAGCTCGGCCACAGCGGGCCAAAAGGCTCCACTCAGCTAGGGTGGGAGGTGACGGATGAACCGCTCGCCAACGGCAATTGGTCGCTCATCGCTGCTAGTGATGTGCCTTATGGCGAGCAAAACCAAACCCCCAAAGCCATGAACCGTGCAGATATGGATTTGCTGAGACAGGAATTCATCACCGCCACCCACCGTGCCGTAGACGCAGGTTTTGACTGGCTGGAGCTGCACTGCGCCCACGGTTATTTGCTAGCGAGTTTCCTGTCGCCACTGACGAATATACGTACGGATGAGTACGGCGGTTCAATCGAGAACCGTTGCCGCTATCCGCTGGAGGTTTTCACTGCCATCCGGGCCGTCTGGCCCGCACATCTGCCCATGAGCGTGCGGCTGTCCGCGCACGATTGGGCGGAAGGTGGCAACACCGCAGACGATGCCGTCGCCATAGCCAAGCTTTTTAAAGCCGCCGGTTGCGACATGATTGACGTGTCTTCGGGTCAAACCACCCGCAACGCCAAGCCTATCTATGGCCGCATGTACCAAACCCCGTTTGCAGACCGTATCCGCAATGAAGTCGGCATACGCACGATTGCGGTGGGCGCGATCACCGAGGCAGACCAGGTCAACAGCATCATCGCCGCTGGCCGTGCTGACCTGTGCGCTATCGCGCGGCCGCACCTGGCCGATCCAGCTTGGACGCTGCATGAAGCCGCCAAGCTGCAAAAACAGGTCGATTGGCCGAAACCCTATTGGAGTGGCCGCGACCAGCTCTACCGTGAGCTGGCAAAGCAAAATACGGTCCAAAATACGGGTGTAGCCGGCGTATTTGATGCTTCATCAGCTATGAAAAATGTAGCTAATGAAGAATAAGAACGAATCCCTATTTGAGTCCGTCATTCCCGCCTGCGCGGGAATGACCGGGGCATAGTAATGACCACAGAACTTGACTTAGAAGCCCGTCTGAACGACAGCCATGCCAACGACATCAACGGCGTCGCCCACAGCGAACACCCGCAGGAGTTGCGGCTGTGGCTGCGCTTGCTGACCTGCACGCAGTTGATTGAAAAGCAGATCCGTACCGAGCTGCGCGTCCAGTTCGACACCACTTTGCCGCGTTTTGACCTTTTGTCTCAGCTGCAGCGCTCGCCCGATGGTTTGAAAATGAACGAACTGAGCCGCCGCATGATGGTGACCAGCGGCAACATCACCGGCATCACCGACCAGTTGGTAACTGAAGGCTTGGTCGAACGCATCACCGTGGAGGGCGACCGCCGCGCCTACCGTGTCCGGCTCACCACCAAAGGCCAAACCTTGTTTGCCGACATGGCGCATCAGCATGAAAACTGGATTGTGCAAGCCTTTGGCAGCCTGAAAGATACCGAGATTGCCACGCTTTACAAGCTGTTGGGCAATGTCAAAAAACACGCACTCAACATTCCCTGAAAGACTCCATATGAAGCACTTTGTCAGCCACACCAACCCGATGCGTGCGCAATTTGACGCGAAAGCCGGCTACACAGCCACCCATTTTGCTTGGAGCTACGAGCAAGTCGACGAGAAGGGCGGTGTCGCGACGATCACCCTGAATCGCCCTGAACGCAAAAACCCGCTGACTTTTGACTCTTACGCCGAACTGCGCGACCTGTTTCGCAACCTGCAGTACGCCACCGATGTGAAAAGTATCGTCGTCACCGGCGCGGGCGGTAACTTTTGCAGTGGCGGCGATGTGTTTGAAATCATCGGCCCTTTGACCAAGATGAGCATGCCCGAGATGCTGGAATTCACCCGCATGACCGGCGATTTGGTCAAAACCATGCGCAATTGCCCGCAACCCATCATTGGCGCGATCGACGGCATCTGCGCTGGCGCTGGAGCGATGATGGCGCTGGCCTGTGACTTGCGCTACGGTACAGAGAAAACCAAAACCGCGTTTTTGTTCACCCGCGTTGGCTTGGCGGGGGCGGACATGGGAGCTTGCGCGCTGCTGCCTCGCGTCATCGGCCATGGCAGAGCCTCTGAATTGTTGTTCACTGGCCGAGCGATGACTGCTCAAGAAGGCTTGGCTTGGGGATTTTTCAATGGTTTAACCGAATCGACAAATCCTGGCGATTTGCTCGCCAAAGCGCAAGCCATGGCCAAAGACCTCGCCATGGGTCCAACTTTCGCCCACAGCATGACCAAAACCATGTTGCAGCAAGAGTGGGCGATGACGATAGAGCAGGCCGTCGAAGCCGAAGCCCAAGCTCAGGCCATTTGCATGCAAACGCAGGACTTTAAACGCGCTTTTGAAGCCTTTTCTACCAAGCAAACCCCTGTGTTTGGAGGTGATTGAATGTCTGCCATCAATAAATCTAACGTTCTGGTTACCACAACGCAATACGCCCTGCCATTCTTTGACACCGCCCATGCCGATTTAGCACGCGGTTTGGTTGACTGGGCAGGGCATCAGCAAGTTGACGAATCCGACGATCGCCGAGCTTGCAAAGAGTGGGTGCACCGGCTTGGGCATGGCGGCTGGCTACGTTACTGCGTCCCCGCTGTCTATGGAGGTGCGTTGCCGAAGCTGGACTCCCGAGCGTTGGTGATTTTGCGTGAAACGCTGGCTTTTCACTCGCCGCTAGCAGACTTTGCCTTTGCCATGCAGGGTTTGGGCAGTGGTGCGATCACCTTGGCTGGCACGCCAGCCCAACAAGCCGAGTATCTACCCGCCGTGGCGCGGGGCGAGAAGATTGCCGCATTTGCACTAAGCGAGCCTGATGCTGGTTCTGATGTGGCAGCTATGAAAACAATAGCATCTAAAGTTTACAGTACGCCGACTATGGGTACAAGTGGTAGCCAATTTGACATGTATTCCTTAAGCGGCGTCAAAACTTGGATCAGTAACGGTGGTTTGGCAGACTTTTACGTCACGTTTGCCAAAACCGACCCCGAAGGTGGCGTCCGAGGCATCAGCGCCTTCATTGTTGATGCTTTTGCACCAGGTCTCGACACATCTGAGCACATTAACGTCATGGCGCCGCACCCGCTGGCGACTTTGAAGTTTGACCATTGCCGCATCCCCGCAGACGCACTTTTGGGTGATTTTAATGGCGGCTTTAAGCTGGCGATGCGGACCTTGGACATCTTCCGCGCTTCTGTCGCCGCCGCCGCGCTAGGTATGGCTCGTAGGGCTATGGCGGAGGCGCTGCACTTTGCCAAAAACCGCCACATGTTTGGCGGTACTTTGGCAGATATGCAGCTTACCCAAGCCAAATTTGGCGAAATGGCCGCCTTGATCGACAGTGCCGCCTTGCTGACGTACCGCGCCGCGTGGATGCGTGACAAACTGGGTACTTCAACCCCACAAACCGCTGCAAATTACAGCCGTGCCTCCGCCATGGCCAAGCTGGTCGCCACAGAAAACGCTCAAAAAGTCATCGACATGGCGCTGCAAATGCATGGCGGTCAGGGCGTCCAAGTCGGCAGCATGGTCGAGCATTTGTACCGCGACATCCGCTCCCTGCGCATCTACGAAGGCGCGACCGAGGTGCAGCAGCTCATTATTGGTAAATCGGTGCTCAAGGATTGAGTCAAGTTTGACAAGGACACCCTTATGAACACCGCTTCAAATTCCTCAGTAAATTCAGCCCAAAGCGACAGTTTCATCCGCGACCACCTGCCGCCACCCGAACAATGGCCGCAGTTAAACTACGAATTCCCCCAGTCAGCCCAGTATTCCGTCCTCGATCAACAGCTCAATCTCGTCACCGCGCTGATGGACAAAGCCGCGATGAACGGCCTGTCCGACCGCCCCTTGTTGCGTAGTCCACGCATCACGCTGACCTACGCCGATGTCAACGACCGTATCAACTGCATCGCCCAGGTTCTGACGGAGGATTACGGTCTGGTACCCGGCAACCGCGTGCTGCTGCGTGGTGGCAATTCCGTCGGCATGGCGCTGGCTTGGCTGGCGGTTGTCAAAGCTGGTTTGATAGCGGTCGCCACCATGCCGCTGCTGCGTGCCAGGGAACTGGGCGACATCATTGAAAAAGCCCAGCCTACCGTGGCGCTATGCGACATCAAACTGTTGGATGAGCTGGTCTTGGCGCAAGGTCAACACCCGGTGCTTCAAACGATTCTGCCCTTCAACGTCATGGTGCACCCGCAGGGCTTGGCCACGCTGTCGTCACAAAAAGACGGTCAATTCATTGCTTGCCCCACGCTGGCGACCGACATCGCCATGATGGCTTTCACCTCGGGCACGACCGGCAAACCCAAAGCCGCCGTCCACACCCACCGTGACGTGCTATCCGCTTGCGAAGCGTGGCCGCGCTATGTGCTGCAAGCCACTCCGGACGACATCATCGTCGGTTCGCCGCCGCTGGCTTTTACCTTTGGTTTGGGCGGTTTGTTGATTTTCCCGATGTGGGCGGGTGCTTCGGTGTACTTCCCCGATGTGGCGTACACGCCCGAAGTGATGGTCAATTTCATGAACGAGGTCGGCGCGACCATTTGCTACACCGCCCCCACGTTTTACCGCCAGATGGCACCGTTTGCCCAAGCGGCTGGCTTGCCCAAGTTGCGTATTTCGGTCAGCGCCGGCGAGGCACTGCCCGACGCAACCCGCCAGCTCTGGAAACAAGCCACAGGTTTAGAGATGCTGGACGGCATTGGCGCGACCGAGATGTTCCACATCTTCATCTCGTCTGCCGGCAAGGACATCAAACCCGGCGCGATTGGCAAGGTTGTGCCCGGTTACACCGCCAAAGTGGTGGATGATGCCGGGAATGAGGTGCCACGCGGAACGGTGGGCAAACTCGCCGTGATCGGCCCCACGGGTTGCAAGTATTTTGACGATGCCCGCCAGTTGAACTACGTCAAAAACGGCTGGAATTACCCTGGCGACGCCTTTATTCAAGACGCTGACGGCTACTTTTGCTACCAGTCGCGGGACGATGACATGATCATCACCGCTGGTTACAACGTGGGCGCACCCGAGGTGGAAGACGCGTTGTTGAAGCATTCTGCGGTGATGGAGGCCGCGGTGATTGGCCAAAAAGATGATGAGCGTGGCATGGTGGTGCGGGCATTCGTTGTCCTGAAGCCAAATAATTCAGCAGACGACGCCATGGTTAAAACTCTGCAAGACCATGTCAAAGCTGCCATCGCACCCTACAAATACCCACGCATCGTAAGTTTTGTCGACAAACTGCCGCGTACTGAAACTGGGAAATTGCAGCGGTTTAAACTGCGGCAGCTATAAAAAAAGGAAAACATGAGGAATAAACAATGAGGAAGCTCCTCCAACCTGAAGGCTGGCTCGCCCCCAAAGGCTACGCCAACGGCATTGCCGCCAGTGGCACCTTGGTCTTCGTCGGTGGTCAAATCGGCTGGAACGCCCAGCAGCAGTTTGAAACCGATGACTTTATACTGCAGACCGCGCAAACCCTGCGCAACATCGTCGCTATCTTAAAAGAAGCCAACGCTGGCCCCGAGCACATGGTGCGCATGACCTGGTACGTGACCGACCGCGTCGAATACAACAGCCGCCTGCGCGAACTGGGCCAAGTCTACCGCGAGGTAATGGGCAAAAACTTCCCAGCCATGGCCTGTGTGCAGGTTGCAGGCTTGATGGAAGAGCGGGCTAAGATTGAGATTGAGGTAACGGCAGTTGTACCTGATTAATTTCACGCTTTTTGCCGAAACTTCGAGCCTGTCATCAATTCATCGGTGAAAAGCGTTAATCTACGGCTAACCAAGCCATTAATGGAGAAAAGCCATGTTTAATAAGCCAAAACTTCCCCAACGATTCAATTCTCACATTACTGCAATAGCCTTGCTGTGCCTTGCCGCTGCCAGCGCTACCGCGCAAGCGCAAAGTCGTACTTGCATCATCGACGAGATGAATGGCCAGCACCGCTGTGGTTATTTGGCGGATGAGCAGGGGTTTCGGATTCCAGATCGTCCCGTTTACGCACCACCTGCTGCTCCCGTCGTGGTTGCGCCAGTGCGTCCACCTTCGCAAGTTGTTGTGCCGCGTCCAGCTAATAATGTGGACGGTTACGATCCGCGCTGGAGCTATGATGAACGCCAAGCCTATGAGCAAAAGCGTTTGGAGATTCAAGAGTGGGTCAATGGACTATTTTTAGACGTTTTAGGTCGTGATTCAGACATCACCACCCTACGCCGCGTCACCCGCCAAGTCATGGATGGCCGTGCTATGGCCGATGTCCGCATCGAGCTAGCCACCAGCGCGGAAGCTAGAGCCGCAGTCAACCAAATCTACCGCGACGTCCTGCGCCGTGATGCCGACCCATCCGGCCTGAACGCCCAAATGGCGGGACTTCGCAGTGGCTTGACCTTGGCGCAAATCCGCCAAGCAATTGCGGAAAGTCCTGAAGGGCGTAATCGTCGTTAGTCAAAGTTACGCATGTTGCCAATTGAACCGAGAAAATTCATTAGACCAATTTCCGTCATTCCCGCGAAGGCGGGAATCCATGCCACGCCACCGTGGATTCCCGCCTTCGCGGGAATGACAGCCCTAATGAGCAATCTCGGTTGAAATGTTGAGCGAAATTAATCCCTAGACAGGTCTATCGACATAAATCACTGACGCCATCAAAGCAGAGGTAAACCGTTTCCCCGAAGTTCGCGCAGCTTATCTCTTTTGTTCACGCGCAAGGGAAGACTTCAAAGCGCAATCGGACATAGATATCGCTATCGATGCCCCCACGATGACTGACAATCATTTCGCGCAATTATGGAACGCCATAGATGCCTTGCCGATAGCTTTTCAGCTTGACTGCGTTTGGCTGCAAGCGATGCCAGCGTCGCCGCTTAAAAGTATGGTGCAACGGGATTTGGTTGCTTTGTAAGTACTATTTTTTTTCCATAGTTGCATACCTCATGAGTATGGCTGTTGAATACCTGAACATGTCGTTCTACTGTTGTCAGATTCGGTACGAATCGCTGGACTAATCGGCGAGGGTTTAGCAGTTTGCGGATGCGCAATGATGAAAAGATGGTCATTGTCAATCCTGTACTGATACTCGTTTTCATTTCCAAGTATTTGTGGGTTAGCATTTGAAACTATTTTGGCGACATAAACACCCGGACGAACTACACGATATGCGTACCCAGTACTATTTGTACTCTGCGGACTGGTACATGTAGTTGTGAGTTTCTCACTTGTAAACGAGATCATGCATAAAGTACTCGCTGGTTGAACTCTAGAAGTACCGTCAGCATTAAAAATCTCAACTTTCTCCGCTTTCCAGCACCCAATTAGCTCATTTGAACTTTCTAGTGGCAGTTTTGAAACGCAGCCTGTAAGCAATATGGCAATAAACAGCCACCAATTTTTCATACTAAATTTCCTAAAACTGCGAAATCAAGAAGCATCCAAGCTGAACTTTAACAGAATGCAACTATTCCTTTGGTCAAACTTGGTGGGTGTCACCTTATAAGTAAATTTGCTATAAATAAAATAGCTGCTCAGGCAATAAATACGCCGGCTACAGCCATATTTTAGGGGTAAAAATGGGCTAAAAATGGCTTCAAGGTAAAATAGCGGGTTATTTTCGGAATTCCCTGCTTTTTAATTACATTTACCCATGATTCAAATCACTTTACCCGACGGTTCTAAGCGCGACTACGAAACTAGCAGCGTGACGGTGGCGGACGTTGCGCTTTCTATTGGTGCGGGCTTGGCCAAAGCTGCTTTGGCAGGAAAAATCGACGGTAAAGTGGTGGATACGAGTTTTGCAATCACCCAAAACAGCGCTTTGTCCATCATCACCGCCAAAGACGCGGATGGCTTGGAGGTGATTCGTCACTCGACCGCGCATTTGCTGGCTTATGCGGTGAAAGAGTTGTTTCCTGATGCACAAGTCACCATTGGTCCTGTCATTGAGCATGGCTTTTTCTACGATTTCTCTTACAAACGCCCCTTTACTTTAGAGGATTTGGCGCTGATAGAAAAGAAGATGACCGAGCTGGCGAACAAAGACGAGCCTGTCACACGCCGCGTGCTGCCACGCGATGAGGCTGTGGCGTACTTTAAGAGCTTGGGCGAGAACTACAAAGCTGAAATCATTGCCAGCATTCCCGCCAATGAAGACGTGTCGCTGTACAAAGAAGGCGCTTTTGAAGACCTGTGCCGTGGCCCGCACGTGCCGTCTACGGGCAAATTAAAGCATTTCAAGCTGATGAAACTGGCTGGCGCTTACTGGCGCGGCGATCACAAAAACGAGATGCTGCAGCGCATTTACGGTACAGCGTGGGGAAGCAAAGACGAACTTCAACAGCATTTGAAAATGCTGGAAGAAGCCGAAAAACGCGACCACCGCAAGCTGGGGCGCGAGTTGGATTTGTTCCACATTGATGAGCATTCACCCGGCACCGTGTTTTGGCATCCTAAGGGCTGGACACTGTGGCAAGGCGTGGAGCAATACATGCGCAAGGTGTACCAAGACAACGGCTACCAAGAAGTAAAAGGCCCACAGATTTTGGATCAAAGCCTATGGGAAAAAACTGGCCATTGGGATAAATACAAAGAAAACATGTTCGTCACCGAGTCAGAAAAGCGCGATTACGCCCTGAAACCGATGAACTGCCCAGGTCATATCTTGATCTACAAACACGGCCTGAAAAGCTACCGCGACTTACCGCTACGCTTCGGCGAGTTTGGCGCTTGCCACCGTAACGAGCCTTCCGGCGGGCTGCACGGCATCATGCGGGTGCGTGCGTTCACGCAGGACGATGGGCATATTTTCTGTACCGAAGCGCAAATCCAAAGCGAAGTGATTGCTTTCACCACGCAGCTGCAAAAGGTTTACGCAGATTTCGGCTTCAAAAACATCATTTACAAGCTCTCCACTCGCCCTGAAAAGCGCATTGGTTCTGAAGAAAGCTGGGACAAGGCAGAGCATGCCTTGGCGGAAGGCTTGAAAGCTTCAGGCTGCGAATTCACTTATTTGCCGGGCGAGGGTGCATTTTATGGCCCGAAAATCGAATACACATTGAAAGACGCGCTGGGTCGTGAATGGCAGTGCGGCACGATTCAGGTAGACCCAAACATGCCAGAGCGCTTGGATGCCGAGTACGTGGGTGAAGACGGTGGTCGCCACCGCCCCATCATGCTGCATCGCGCGATAGTAGGCAGTTTGGAGCGTTTTATCGGCATTTTGATCGAAGAGCATTCAGGCGCTTTGCCATTTTGGCTCGCTCCGATGCAGGTTTCCGTGCTCAATATCACCGATTCGCAGGCCGAATATGCCAAAGAAGTGGCAAAAACACTGCAAAATCAGGGGTTTAGGGTCAATTTAGACTTACGAAACGAGAAAATTACGTATAAAATACGTGAGCATTCAATGCAGAAGCTTCCATATATCGTCGTGATCGGCGATAAAGAGATGGAAGCAGGGGCAGTTGCAGTGCGCGCGAGGGGCAATGTTGACCTCGGAGTGATGCCATTACAAGACTTTCAAACGAGACTTGCTAACGACATTGCTACTAAAGCTTAAGTGAAAAACTCCTAATTTTAGAGGTTAAAACGGGCTCTAGCCGGCGTATTTGCTGCCTGAATAGCTATTAAATCAATAGCAAATATATTTTAAGGATTATTACCATAGCTACTGAATTTCGTGACCGCCGCCAACGTGATGAGCGCAAACACCGTTTAAACCGTGAAATCATGGCGCCAGAAGTGCGCTTATCAGGTCCAGAAAACGAGCCGTTGGGCATCGTTTCAATCAATGAGGCCTTGAGATTAGCGGGTGAGTACGATGTTGATTTGGTTGAAATTGTTGCCACGGCGATTCCGCCAGTTTGTCGTTTGATGGACTACGGCAAGTTCAAATACCAAGAGCAAAAGAAAGCGGCTGACGCGAAAGCGAAGCAGGTGGTGCAAGAGATTAAAGAAATCAAGTTCCGCCCTGGAACTGATGACGGTGATTACAACATCAAGATGCGCAACATCAAGCGTTTCTTGGAAGAGGGTGACAAGGTCAAAGTAACGCTGCGTTTCCGTGGTCGTGAAATTACCCACCAAGAGATTGGTATGAATTTGCTCAATCGCATTCGCGATGAGCTGGTGGATTTAATCATTGTTGAGCAGTTTCCAAAATTGGAAGGCCGCCAAATGGTGATGATGATTGCACCTGGTAAGAAAAAACCTGATGCAAAACAGCAGGTTGCACCTGTAGCGGCAGCGAAAGTTGATGCTGCAGTGTAAAAATAGAAAGTGTAAAAACTTTCTATTTATAAGTGACAAGTCTAACGACTAGTCACTTTTACAAGTGGCTCGGGGCCAACAAGTTTGCGTAGGTTCGCAAACGCCTCACGAGCACAAAAGAAAAGGAGCATGAAAATGCCCAAAATGAAGACCAAAAGTGGCGCGAAAAAACGTTTTCGCGTTCGTCCAGGTGGTACCGTTAAGCGCGGTCAAGCCTTCAAACGTCACATCTTGACCAAGAAGACCACAAAAAACAAACGCCATCTGCGCGGAGCTACCAATGTGCATGAGACCGATATGGGTCGCATGGCACAAATGTTGCCCGGCCGTGGTATTTAATTAACGACGAACAAGGAGTACTAACATGCCTCGCGTCAAACGTGGTGTAACGGCCAGAGCCCGTCACAAAAAAATCATCGCCCTAGCTAAGGGTTTTCGCGGTCGCCGCGGTAATGTTTTCCGGGTCGCCAAAGAAGCGGTCATGAAAGCTGGGCAATATGCCTACCGTGACCGTCGTACCAAAAAGCGCGTGTTCCGCCGCTTGTGGATCGCCCGTATCAACGCCGCTGCGCGTGAATGCGGTCTGACCTACAGCCAGTTCACCAACGGTTTGAAGAAAGCTTCTATCGAAGTGGACCGCAAAATGTTGGCTGACATCGCCGTGCACGACAAAGCTGCCTTCGCAAGCATTGTGAACCAAGTTAAAGCCAAACTGGCTGCTTGATTTCCCATCTGCTTTGCTATTGATAAAATAGCAGCTTAGGCAATAGAAACAAGGGCTAGAGCTTGATTGCGCTAGCCCTTTTTCATTGTAGATATTAGTTTTGATAGTTACTCAACTGTTAAAAAGTTAGCTAGTTTGCTAAATAGTTCCAAAACGAAAATATGAATGAACTGAATGCCATTGTTGACGCTGCCAAGCAAGCTTTCATAGCTGCTGCCACACCTGCCGACCTAGAGAATGCCAAAGCGCTGTTTTTAGGCAAAACAGGCAGCATGACCGAGCTGATGAAAGGCATGGCTGCCTTGCCCGTGGAAGAGAAAAAAACACGTGGCGCCGCCATCAACGTGGCTAAGCAGGCGATAGAAGTCGCTTTGACCGACCGTCGCCAAGCCATGGCCGATGCTGAGCTGGAGCTGCAACTCAAAGCCGAAGCTTTGGATGTGTCACTCCCTGGTCGTAAGCGGGGCCAGGGCGGTTTACACCCAGTTTCCCTCACATTGGAGCGCATCGAGGCGATTTTTGGTTCCATGGGTTTTGATGTCGCGCAAGGCCCCGAGATTGAAACCGATTGGTTCAATTTCACCGCGCTTAACACGCCTGAAGACCACCCAGCGCGCTCCATGCACGACACGTTTTATGTGGAAGGCGGTACAGAGACTGCGCCTAATCTTTTGCGTACCCACACCAGCCCGATGCAGATTCGCTACGCGGTTCAGCACGTGAAGAAGCACCGTGCTTTGATCGACGGTGGCGGACAGATGCCTGAGATTCGGGTGATTGCCCCTGGCCGCACCTACCGCGTCGACAGCGACGCCACCCATTCCCCCATGTTCCACCAGTGCGAAGGCTTGTGGATTGGCGCGAATGTGAACTTCAAAGATTTGAAAGTTGTCTTCACAGATTTTTGCCGCACCTTTTTTGAGTCAGACGATTTGGTGCTGCGTTTCCGCCCCAGCTTTTTCCCGTTCACTGAGCCTAGCGCCGAGATTGATATCCAGTTCGCCTCTGGCCCGCTGGCAGGCCGTTGGCTAGAAGTGGCTGGCTCAGGTCAAGTGCACCCCAACGTGGTGCGTAACATGGGACTAGACCCCGAAAAATACATAGGTTTCGCTTTTGGCATGGGCCCAGACCGTTTGACCATGCTGCGTTACGGTGTGAACGATTTGCGTTTGTTTTTTGATGGTGATATTAGATTCTTGTCGCAATTTCAGTAAATTCAGTCGACCAAAAAAAACTTGTCATCCATTAAAAACATAAAAAATAAGAGCTAACTATGCAATTCCCAGAATCCTGGTTGCGCGAATTTTGCAACCCACCACTGACCACCACTCAATTGGCCGAAACGCTCACCATGGGTGGTTTGGAAGTTGAAGAGCAAAGCCTCGTTGCGCCTCCGTTCAGCGGTGTCGTGGTCGGTCAAATCATGGCGGCCGAGCAGCATCCGAATGCAGACCGTTTGCGCATCTGCCAAGTCAATGTCGGTCAGGCTGAGTTGCTGAATATTGTCTGCGGTGCACCGAATGCCCGTGTTGGTATCAAAATTCCTTGTGCTTTGGTTGGCGCAGCCTTACCACCGGGGGAGGATGGCAAACCCTTCATGATCAAGCTTGGCAAGCTGCGCGGCGTTGAAAGCCAAGGCATGCTGTGCTCAGCCAACGAGCTGAAATTGAACGACAGCAAAGATGGCCTGCTGGAGCTGGCAGACGACGCCATCATCGGCCAAGACATCCGCAAGCATTTGAATTTGGACGACACGCTGCTGACGCTGAAGCTGACGCCGAATTTGGCGCATTGTTTGAGCGTTTATGGTGTGGCGCGTGAGTTGTCAGCCTTGACGGGCGTACCGCTCAAGCTGCCAAGCTTTCCAACTGTCGCTGTGAGCCATGAAGACAAACTCGCCGTCAAAGTCAGCGCTGCTGATTTGTGTGGTAGGTTTTCAGGTCGTATTGTCAAAGGCGTGAATTTTTCTGCAAAAACGCCGCAGTGGATGGTGGAAAAATTAGCCCGTTGCGGTCAACGCAGCGTAAGCGCACTGGTTGATATTTCTAACTACGTGATGTTCGAGCTGGGTAGACCATCGCACATCTTTGACTTGGACAAAATCCACGGCGGTTTGGATGTTCGCTGGGGTAAGCCGGGCGAGACGCTCAAGCTGCTCAATGGCAATACCGTCACGGTTGATCCCCAAGTCGGCGTGATTGCTGACGATCTAGCTATAGAGTCACTAGCAGGTATCATGGGTGGCGATGCAACGGCAGTGTCGGAAACGACTCAAAACATCTACATCGAAGCGGCTTTCTGGTGGCCGAAATCTATCGCTGGCCGGTCACGCCGTTTCAACTTCTCTACCGATGCTGGTCACCGGTTTGAACGCGGTGTTGACCCTGAGTTGACCATAGAACACATCGAACGCATCACGCAGCTGGTGTTGGATATTTGCGGTGGCTCAGCTGGCCCGATTGACGATTTGCAGCCTAACATGCCCAAAATCGCACCGGTCAGCTTGCGCGTTGCACGTGCAGCCAAGGTCATTGGTATGCCGATTAGCTTGGCACAGTGTACGGATGCCTTTACCAAGCTTGGATTGCATCATTCGGTCGCAAGTGACGTTATTACCGTTAGGCCACCGTCTTACCGTTTTGACATCCAAATCGAAGAAGATTTGATCGAGGAAGTCGTGCGCATGGTGGGTTTCAACAACTTGCCAACAACGCCACCACTTGCACCTATCACCGCCAAGATTCGTACCGAATCGCAACGCGGCCCGTTTGCGGTGCGCCGCGCTTTGGCGGCTATGGGCTATCAAGAAACCATCAACTTCAGCTTTGTCGAAGAGCGCTGGGAGCATGAGTTGGCGGGTAACGCCAACCCGATCAAATTGCTCAATCCGATCGCCAGCAACATGAGTGTGATGCGCTCGTCGCTGATCGGTTCACTCGTGCAAGTGCTCAAGTACAACATTGACCGCAAAGCTGCCCGTGTGCGAATTTTTGAAGTCGGCCGCGTGTTTTTGCGCGATGCCAGCATCAAAAACACAGATACCACGGTTGACGGCTTTCACCAGCCCATGCGCGTGGCCGGTTTGGTTTACGGCCAGCTGGACGAGCTGCAATGGGGCAGGGCAGAGCAAGCTGCTGATTTCTTTGATGTCAAAGGTGAAGTCGAAGCCTTGTTAGCACCAATTCAAGCGTCATTTGAGCCAGCCCAGCACCCATCCATGCACCCAGGCCGCTGCGCCCGCGTGTTGGTCAATGGCCATGAGATTGGCTTCATTGGCGAGATGCATCCTAAGTGGGTTCAGTCTTACGAACTAGGCAAAGGTGGCAAATCTGTCAAAGCACCCATCTTGTTTGAGCTTGAACTTGATGCACTTTTACAACGCCCTGTACCCCTTGCGCAGCCTGTGTTGAAAACGCAAGATGTAGAGCGTGACATTGCAATTTTGGTAGCAGAAAAGGTAACACACGCGGCTGTTACAGCGGCAATCGCTTCCGTGCCCTTGAACGGTTTGACGCGCTCTGCCACTTTGTTTGACATCTACCGACCCAAAGTGACAGGTGGTGAAATCGCAGCCAATGAGAAAAGCTTAGCTGTGCGCTTGACCTTCAACAGTCATGATGCCACACTGAACGATGAAGCGATTGAAGCAGCAGTGAACTCGGTACTTGAAGCTTTGAAATCGCAAGTTGGTGCTAGATTGCGCGGCTAAAAATAAAAAATTGAACAAAGAGACAATGATGGAAATATCTTTAGAGAGCTTGGAAACCAATTCTTTGACCAAAGCGCAATTGGCCGAGGTGTTGTTCGAGCAAATTGGGTTGAACATGCGTGAATCCAAAGACATGGTGGACGCATTTTTTGACCTGATTTCCGCCCAATTGGTGGAAGGACAAGACGTCAAAATCCCTGGTTTTGGCAATTTCCAAATCCGCACCAAAGCGCCGCGACCTGGTCGTAACCCGCGCACAGGCGAGTTGATTCCGATTGAAGCGCGTCGCGCCATCACTTTTCACGCTAGTCACAAATTGAAAGACCAAATCGCCGGCATTTAATCTGTCATTGATTTGTGTGACATATTTCCGCTTTTCAGCGGTTGATGTGGTATTTCAGTGTTGCTAATTTTTCACACATTAATAAATTTTCGGAAATCAGTTTACAAGTGTAAAAGTTAGAGTAATCTACTAGCTTATTCACGTAGGACATTGATTTCATGGAGAATTCTCTCCCTCCCATTCCAGCCAAACGCTACTTCACCATCAGTGAAGTGGGTGATTTATGTGGTGTTAAACCCCACGTGCTACGCTATTGGGAGCAAGAATTCACACAACTGCGCCCCATGAAACGCAGTGGCAACCGACGCTACTACCAGCACAACGAGGTGCTGATGATTCGCCGAATACGTGAATTACTGTACGACCAAGGCTTCACCATCCATGGCGCGCGTAACCAAATGCAAGAAATCGGGCAAGTGCATCGCAGCCAGAAACGCCACAATGACGCGACTGAGTTTGACAATCAAATGCTGGTTTCTACGGCTGGTTATAACAAAGCCGAACACGTTGAGGAAGCCATTAGCGACGATGACGCGCTTGAAGCCGCTTTAGCTGCTGCCTTGGCAGCTACAAAACCTGCAACAAATGCCGTTAGCAGCAATTTCAAATGGCAATTTGTACGCCAAGAGTTGAACGAGATTCGCGAGCTTTTGAGCGCAGGCTCGCATGTTTTACAGGTATAGTTAAAGGTATAATTAAACACGGATCGGTGTGTGGCGCAGCCTGGTAGCGCACTTGCATGGGGTGCAAGGGGTCGTAGGTTCGAATCCTATTACACCGACCATTTATATAGGCAAATATGGCCGTAGCCGGCGTATTTATTGCCTAGACTGCTATTGAAAATATAGCAGATAAAATCAATGAACATATCGCAGATACGCCGCTTTCTCGCTTTTTCGTCCTTTCAAGCTATATTTACGCTAGCAGCTTGTTTTGCAGCTTCGGCGCAAGCCCAAGGAGATGTTCAGACTGACAGCATGGCCAAACGCATGCAAGCTTGCACGACCTGCCATGGTGCGCAAGGCATCACCTCAAACCAAGCTTACTTCCCGCGCATTGCAGGCAAACCAGCCGGTTATTTGTTCAACCAACTGCAAAACTTCAAAGATGGCCGCCGCCATTACGGGTTGATGGTGGGCATGGTCGAGCATCTGAGCGACGCTTATTTGCTTGAAATGGCGCAGTATTTTGCGGGTTTGGATGTGCCCTATGCGTCGCCAGCGCCTCTGAAGACACCTGCCAGCGCCGCCACGCTTCAATTCGGCAAAACTTTGGCTTTGCAAGGCGACAAAACGCGCCAGCTTGCCGCTTGCACCAGTTGCCACGGCGCGGCGTTGATGGGCGTTTTGCCCAGTACGCCAGCGCTTTTAGGGCTGCCGCGCGACTATGTGGCCGCTCAACTCGGCGCTTGGCAAACCGGCTTGCGACGAGCGCACGCGCCAGATTGCATGGGGCGCATCGCCAAAGTACTGAAGCCAAGCGACATCGACGCTTTAGCTGGCTGGCTAGCGTCGCAGCCCGTACCTGCAGTGACAAAAGCTGCGTTAAGCTTGCCACAGCCGCAAACAGAGCAATGCGGGGGTGCAAAATGAACGCACTTTGGAGCAATTGGTCACCCGTTCGCCGCATTTTTATGGCATTGGCAGTATTCCTTGCCTTGTTGTTGTTGATGGCTTGTGGATTGCTTTTTCGTGAAATAATTGCTACTGATTTGACAGCTACTGAGGCAACAAATACGCCGGCTAAAGGCTTAAACGGAGCTAAAAATAACGTTATAACTCAGAATGATCTGCAAGTGCAGCGCGGTGCGTATCTCGCCAAAGTCGGCAACTGCGCCGCTTGCCACACTGCACGCGGCGGGGCAGCATTTTCGGGAGGCAAAGCCATCAGCACGCCGTTTGGCACGGTTTACACCAGCAACATCACACCAGACGCGGCCACTGGCATTGGCAAATGGTCGGCAGACGCTTTTTATCGCGCCATGAACGAGGGCCGCAGCGCCGACGGCCACTTGCTGACACCCGCTTTCCCGTACCCCAACTACACCCACATCACCCGTGCTGATTCGGATGATTTATACAGTTACTTCATGCACGGTGTCACACCCGTGGCGCAAGCCAACAAAGCGCACGACTTGCCATTTCCGTTCAACACGCAGTTTGCACTGGCATTTTGGCGAACTTTGTTTTTTGAAAAGGGAGATGCTGTCGCTGATTCAGCTTCAAAAAACACTATCAATACTATAGCTGCTAAGGCCATAAATACGAAAGCTACAGGTGATGCTGAAAACTTAAAACAACAGGTGAAAACTGCTGATTCTGACATCCAACGCGGCGCGTACTTGGTGCGCGGTCTCGGCCATTGCAGCGCTTGCCATGCCGAGCGCAACGCGCTGGGTGCGAGTGTGAACAACCAATTCAGCGACCAACTGCTTGGCGGCGCACTCATGCCCATGCGCGACTGGTACGCCTCGTCCTTGGTAGACCCTAGCGAGGCGGGCAGCGCCCATTTGCCGCGCCAAGATGTGGTCGCGTTACTCAAAACCGGCATAGCGCCCAGCGCCAGCATGCTTGGCCCTATGGCCGAGGTGGTGGCGGGCAGCACCCAGTTTTGGACCGATGCTGATTTGAACGCGACTGCGGCTTATTTGCAGTCCTTACCTCAAGTATCAGCCCCAATCAATGAAAAAAGTCCAACAAAATCAACAAGCTCAGACAAATCCAAGCCCGTACTTTTCGACAAAGGCGCAGAGCTCTTCACCCAGCACTGCGCGACCTGCCACGGTGAGCAAGGCCAGGGCATGCGGGTGGAAGGCAACGTCGCGTTGCCCGCATTGGCTGGTAACCGTGCCGTCAAGCTGCACAACACCACCAACCTGGTTCGTATCGTGCTTGCCGGCGGTTACGCCCCTAGCACAGCCGGCAACCCCAGTCCCTTCGGCATGCCGCCTTTTGCGCACGTGTTGAACGACGAAGCTATCGCTGCCGTAACCACATATATCCGCCATGCGTGGGGCAATCAGGCGGATTCGGTGACAGCTACTGACGTAGTTCGGCAGCGGCGTGGGGTGATGCAATAAATTAAAGCGATTTAATCAAAAAATAGGCTGCAAGCACATACAGCACACTGGCAAACACCTTCTTTAAAGGTGCAATATCGATTTTGTGGGCTGTTTTTGCACCCAGCGGTGCTGTACACATGCTGGCGAAGGCGATGATGATGAGACCTGGGAGATAGAGGTAGCCTAGGTTGCCAACTAAAACAGCGCTGCCAGGCAGGGTGCTTTGCATAGGCGGTAAGTTCCAACCTGCCCAAACATATCCCAGCGTGCCAGCAAAAGCGATGGGGAAGCCCAGAGCGGCGGAGGTGGCAACAGCGTTGTGGATTTTGACGTTGCTCCACGTCATAAATGGCACAGACAGAAAAGCGCCACCTGCGCCTACTATTGAAGCCAGCATACCGATGAGTCCGCCCATGCTGAACATCCCCAATTTGCCTGGCAGCACACGGCTAGGCTTGGGTTTGCGGTTTAAAAACATTTGGGTGGCAGAAAAGGCGACGAAAACGGCGAAAAGCACGCTCAAAATCTTACCCGGCAGCGCTACTGCGAGCTGTGCACCCAGCGCTGACCCCACCAAAATGCCTGGTGCGAGTGTGAGTGCAACCGGCCACAGCACCGCGTCGCGCTTGTGGTGCGCCCAAACGGATGACAGCGACGTGAAACAAATGGTCGCCAATGATGTGGCAACTGCCATTTTGACAATGTGCTCAGGCGGAAAGCCTTTACTGGTCAAAATAAAGGTGACGAAAGGCACCATCAACATGCCGCCACCTATGCCTAGCAAACCGGCTAAAAACCCCGTACATAAGCCAAGAATAAGTAATTCGACCACCAGTGTGGGGTCAAGCAGCGTTAGAAATGTCATGGGAAGAGTATAGAAGCTCGAGCAAAAGCTAAGCGAGTTTGGCAATAAAGTTGTCTGCAAATGCTGCTGAACTGGCATCCTGAACCGGGGTTCAGGTGGGCGAGGTCAGCCTCGCTTTGGGTTCATCTAACGCGAGACGATCACGCTAGCAAGACGATGTTCCAAGCCCGAGCTTTAAAAGCATTGGTTCTAGGAAATTACAGCTCAGCAAGCACCGCAGACAGTTCGATTGTAGACCTGCAAAGGGCGAATTGATAGTTTAAAACCTTAGAAATTTAGTTTTTTACAAACTTAATCTGCAAGTTACTTGACGGTAACTATCTTGAATTAAAGCAAGCGCCCATCATCGCCCAAAGCTTCATCGAGCTTGGCGATTAAATCGGTGAGTTGTTGGCTGGGTGCAGCCTCAAGGTCTAGATCTGCAGCTGAAGAAGCTGGTGCGTTCGCGGCAGAGTTTTCTGTGTTTTCAAAGGCCAAATTCAACGCTGCCAGAACTGCAATACGTTCACGTGCTTTGATTTTGGCAGCATCGCGGATTTTGCACATCGCTGCGTCTACTTTGCCCACGGCGGCCATCATTTGCGCTTCGCCACCCTCTGGGCAGCCTAGCAGGTAGCTTTGGCTCATGATTTGCACTTCAATTTGTTTCATGCATTTTCTTTCATGGCTTCTGTACCTAAGGTCTCTGGTAAGCGCTCCAGCAAGGCATCTACCCTAGCGCGCGCTGCACCTAGACGCGACTTGAGCGAGTCGCGCTCATGCGTGAGCAAGGCAAGTTGCTCACTGAGCAAAGCATTGGTTCGTTGCAATTCAAGATGACGCACGAGCAATCGCTCAACGCGTTCAGATACTTGGTCAAGTTGTGTTTGCTGGGTGTGATTTTGCATAGCAGGAGACATTGTAGAGGTCAACCTTGAGAATTGTAGGGAAATAGCAAGCTTAGAGGCTAGAATAGGCGCTGTTGGTGCTCGCAGTGTGGTTCGCATGCTGCAGTTCAACGGGAAACAGGGGGGTGAAGTGGGATTTCATGCCATATTTGCCTAACCTGTGCTGCCCCCGCAACGGTAAGTGAACGAATTTTTTTAAATTCCGCTTCCATCTCGGCCACTGAGCGTTTTGAACACATGCTTGGGAAGGCGATGGAGGTTGTTTCACCAGCCCGGATACCGGCCAACAAGGTGGTTGCACGTTTTAAAAGTCGCGCAACCGTTACGCCCATGTGCTGTCGGGGACGACGGCAAAGGGTTTCAATCTTGGTATTTATTCTCATGAAAACTTGTATCTCGTCATTGCGCCTAGCAGCGCTTCCGTTCGCCTTGGCATCTGCATTTGCAGCCCCCAACGCGTTGGCACAAACCCAATCCACGAAAGAACTCAAAGAAGTTGTCGTGACAGCTTCTCGTATCGACACTCGTACTGATGACTTGGTCAGTGACGTGGTTGTGCTTGACCGCGTTGCTATTGAGGCGTCTTCAGGCCGTACTTTGACCGAAGTTCTCGCACGCAATGCTGGTATTCAAGTGTTCTCAAACGGTGGTTTGGGCAAAAATTCTGGCGTTTACACGCGCGGCACAGAAACGCGTCATACCATGCTGTTGATTGACGGCGTGCGTTTTGGCTCCGCCACAACAGGCGCGCCTAGCTGGGACAATATTCCGCTCGACATGATTGAGCGCATCGAAGTGCTCAAAGGTCCAGCGTCTGCGCTTTACGGTAGCGAAGCCGTAGGTGGCGTGGTTCAGGTCTTTATGCGCAAAGGTGTGAAGGGGCTTAGCCCAAATGCATCCTTGTCGTTGGGCTCAAACTCATTTGCACAAGCTTCTGCAGGCCTGAACGGCGGCGACGGCACTTTAAACTACGCCGTTGGCGTTCAAAAAACCAAAGACAAAGGCTTTTCAACGACCAACAGCAAAGTCGCTTTCGGTAATTACAACGCAGACCGCGATGGCTTCCAGCAAGACGCTGTTAACGCATCTGTAGCTTACCAAATCAACCCTAACTGGCGCATTGACGCTGGTTTGTTGTATGCCGATGGTGTGAGCCATTACGACGACGGCCCAACGGGCGATACCCGCACCGCAGTGCGCACGCAAACTTTGCGCGCGGGTGTTGAAGGAAAAGTGCTGTCCAATTGGAAAATGCAATTACGCATATCGCAAGCTTTAGATCAAGCTGATGATATTGAATCAGTGTTTTTTCCTAGCAAATTCAACACCAAGCAAAACCAAATCTCTTGGCAAAACGACATTGATACGCCGATGGGCGTGGCCTTGGTAGGTGTTGAGCGTTTGACGCAAAAAGTGGACAGCTCTACCGTGTATGACGTCACACAACGCACGGTGTCGTCATATTTTGCCGGATTGAATGGCGCATCTGGCAGCCACAGCTGGCAAGCGAACTTGCGTCGCGACAGCAACTCGCAATTTGGTGATAACAACACCTGGTTTGCTGGCTACGGCTACAAAATCAACCCAGCTTGGCGCGTGAATGCGTCATACGGCACAAGTTTTGTCGCGCCATCGTTCAACCAGTTGTACTACCCAGGCTTTGGCAACACAGCGCTGCAGCCTGAAAAGGGTCGCAATTTGGACCTGGGTGTGACGTACAGCGAGAATGGCCAGACCATCAAATTGGTTCATTTTGACAACAAAATCCAAGGCTTTATCACCGGTTCAACCAAAGCGGAAAGCATTCCACGCGCTCGAATCAAGGGCTGGACTTTGGGATATCAAGGCGCATTTGGACCATTTAACTTGCACGCTAATATTGATGCACTTGACCCACGCAATGAGTTGACGGGAAAGTTGTTACAACGTCGTACTCGCAACCAATTTACCTTGGGTGCAGATTACACGACAGGTGCTTGGACATTCGGTGGCTCGTTGCTGAATGTGGGTTCTCGTTTTGACGATACAAAAAATGCTGTTCCATTGGATAGCTACACCACCATGGATGTGTTCGTCAATTACGCTATCAGTAAAGACCTGAGCTTGCAAACGAAAGTGAATAACTTGGCCAACAAGTCTTATGAAACATCGTATGGCTTTAACCAGCCAGGACGTTCTGTGTTTGTGACATTGCGTTATGCGATGAAGTAATTTTTGAAACAAGCATGTTAGGCCCACAACGCATCGTCTGTTTAACCGAAGAAACAACCGAGTGGTTGTACTTACTCGGGGAAGAACGACGCATTGTGGGCATCTCTGGCTACACCGTCAGACCACGCCGTGCGCGGGAAGAAAAGCCCAAAGTTAGCGCATTTTTAAGTGCCAAAATCGATAAAATTTTAGAACTCAAGCCAGATTGCGTCTTTGGGTTTTCAGATTTGCAGGCTGATATTGCAGCTGCGTTGATTCGTCACGGTGTGCAGGTCACTGTGTTTAACCAGCGCAGCGTTGCCGAGATATTTTCAATGATGTACCAAGTGGCTGCCATGGTGGGCAAGGCAGAGCTTGGCATGCAGTTGATAGCTGAGATGCAAGCTAAATTGCTACAAATAAACGAGCAGTCTAGGCAATTAAATAAACGGTTCAGGCGGCCAGTGGTCTATTTTGAGGAGTGGGATACACCCAATATGAGCTGTATTGCTTGGGTGTCTGAACTCATAGGCATTGCCGGTGGTGACGACTGCTTTCCTGAGCTGGCTGCGATGCCTTTGGGCAAAGGTCGCATCATTGCTGACCCGTTGGAAATAGTGCGTCGTAAGCCCGATATTATTTTTGGTTCTTGGTGTGGCAAGAAATTCAGACCCGAGCATGTAGCTGCCAGAGAAGGCTGGCAAAACGTGCCAGCAGTCGTTAACAATCAACTCTTTGAGATCAAATCCCCCGATATTTTGCAGCCAGGCCCTGCGGCTTTGACCGATGGCGTCGCACGAATGCATAAAATCATCATGTCTTGGGGTGAATTTGAGAAAACTCAAAAATGAGGAGATACGACATGAAAAGACGCGCGATCATGCTTTTGGTCTTGCTGGCACTGATGATTTTGGCTTACAGCGCCGGGTTAATTCCCAACTTTACGTGACTTCAATTGAGTGATAGGCATGACGTGATGACCCAACTACCCAACACCGAATTGATCCTAGGCGGTCAAAAAAGCGGTAAATCACGTCGTGCAGAGTTTTTAGCGAAAGATTGGCTGCTGCAAGCTCCCCAGCACAAAGCCGTTCTGATCGCCACTGCCCAGCCGTGGGACGAAGAAATGCGGCAACGTATTACACGGCACAAACAAGACCGCGCTGAACGCGTGCCAGGGCTGGCTACATTGGAAGAACCCTTGCAGTTGGCGCAAACCATCAGGCGTTTAAGCCGTCCTGACACTTTGCTCATCGTCGATTGCTTGACCCTATGGTTGACCAATCTGCTCATGCCAGCTGATATTGGGGATGCTGAAAAAGCACTCTCAAATACGCTTGAAAATAAGCCTTTAGCCGGCGATTATATTGACTATTCAGCTATGTTATCTATAGCAATTTCTAAGTCAAATGGCCCGATCATTGTCGTCAGCAACGAAATCGGGCTAGGAGTGATTCCCATGGGGCGCGATGTTCGCGCTTTTGTTGATGCCTTAGGTAAACTGAACCAAGACATCGCCCAAGTCTGCGACAAAGTGACTTTGATGGCTGCTGGTTTACCTATAAGTTTGAAATGAAAAAAATATTCAGCATATTGCTTATCTGTCTTTTGCATTTAGCAACGGCTGCTCAAAGCAAGGCTATTCAAATCACCGATGACCGTGGCGTGGTAGTCAAGTTCACGCAATCGCCGCAGCGCATTGTGAGTATTTTGCCTTCACTTGCTGAGTCAGTTTGCGAGCTTGGGCGTTGCCAACGCTTGGTGGGCGTTGATCGCTATTCCAATTGGCCACTGGCGCTGACGCGTTTGCCGCAAGTGGGAGGCGGTTTGGACCCCAATATTGAAGCTATCGTTGCGCTACGGCCTGATGTCGTCTTGATGGCTGTTTCGAGCCGTGCTTTTGACAGGCTGGAGAGTTTAGGCATCAAGGTGGTCGCCTTAGAGCCTAAAACACATGCTGATGTGCAACGCATTTTAAAAACGCTAGGGCGATTGCTCGACGTGCCAGAAGAGCAAGGCGCGGCACGTTTATGGCACAACATTGAAGCAGGTATGACGACAGCAGCGCAAATGCTGCCTGAACATGCATTGGATCGCGGATCGAATCGTGGATCGAATCCTGCGTTGAATATTCATCAACAAACTAAGCCGCCAACTGTTTATTTTGAGGTGAATCCTGCACCCTATGCAGCAGGAGAATCTTCTTTCATGGGGGAGACGCTGACACGGCTTGGCGCTAAAAACATTATTCCCGCCTCATTAGGGCCTTTTCCGAAAATCAACCCCGAGTTTGTGGTGCGTGCTAACCCAGACATCATTATGGTAGGTTTGCGTGGCAGTGCGGGTTTAGAGCAGCGCCCAGGTTGGCAAGGACTGCGTGCACTGCGTGAAAAACGGTTGTGCGTTTTCTCAAATGATGAGTCTGACATTTTGGTGCGTCCTGGCCCGCGTATGGCAGAGGCCGCTTTGTTGATGGCAACTTGTCTGAAAAGCAAAGCACGATGATGCGTCCACAGCATTTACAACAGCATAGGCGAGCTTTGGTGCTAGGCGCTGTGCTTTTCTTGGCGTTTGTATTGCTTACTGTTGTCGGTTTAAGCGTAGGCAGCAGCGGCTTAGAAAGCGTTTGGGCGATGTGGCAAGAGCCTGTTGCGCAGCAAATCGTCATCGATATTCGAGCGCCGCGCACCTTGGGTGCATTTTTGGCAGGAGCGCTGCTGGGCTTGGCGGGTGCTGTGGCTCAGGGCTTGTTTCGTAATCCGCTGGCTGACCCGTATTTATTGGGCAGCGCCTCGGGTGCGACGCTGGGTGTTGCGATTGCTTTGTCCTTGTTCGGTACGATGGGCATCAGCCCTTTTGCTATGCAGTGGCTGGTTCGCTTGGGTTTGACTGGAGCGGCTTTTTTAGGCGCTGTAACAGCCGTTTTGCTGACCTTGGCTTTGGCGCGTGGCGTGCAGCACACGCTGCGTTTGTTACTTGCGGGCGTAGTGGTTGGCGTGGTTTTAGGAGCTGTCAGCTCATTGTTCACCTTGTTATCGCCCTCTATTTTGGTGGCTATGACGGCATTTATGCTCGGCTCAACTGGCTTTGTTGGCTGGATGGCTTGTACCGTCATGGGGGCCGTACTTGTGCCTTGCCTCGTATTGTCATGGGTGCTTTCAAGGGTGTTGGACGGTTTAGCGCTAGGTGAGTCAACCGCCATCACCTTGGGTTTGCCCTTGGGTACGCTTCGCTCGGCTTTGATTTGCTTGCTAGCTTTGGCAACAGGCACTGCAGTCGCGCAAACGGGATTGATTGCCTTCGTCGGGCTGGCTGCGCCGCACTTGGTGCGCTCGGTCGTCAAAACCACGCACGGCAAATTAATCGTTTTATCCAGCTTGATGGGTGGTGTGCTGCTGCTGCTAGCTGATATTTTGGCGCGTAGCTTGATTGCGCCGCAAGAATTGCCGGTCGGCGTGCTCACCGCCGTGCTCGGTGGCAGCTATTTGTTGTGGTTGATGCGAAAAAATACGCTATGAATAATATAGCTATTCAGGCAATAAATACGTCGGCTAAGCTGCAAAATACCCCTGTTTTGCACGATGTTAACGTGCAATTTGCAGCAGGGCGCTGGACCAGCGTTGTCGGCCCTAACGGTGCCGGTAAGTCGACATTGTTGAAGGTGCTTGCAGGTGTTTTGCCGCCAGCACAAGATGGCGGGCGCGTTGAGCTATTAGGCGAACTTATCTCGAACATCGCTCCTCGTGCAAAAGCCAAACAACTGGCTTGGCTGGGCCAAAACGAAGCCAGTGCTGACGATTTGACGGTGTTTGACGTCGCTATGCTGGGGCGTTTACCGCACCAAGCGTGGCTAGCAGCGCCGAATCAGGCCGACCATGCCGCTGTTGAGCAAGCCCTGCGAAGCACCCAAGCTTGGGAGTGGCGGAGCAGGGCGCTGGGGCAGTTGTCAGGCGGCGAACGCCAACGCGTCCTCTTGGCGCGCGCTTTGGCGGTTCAAGCCGATGTGTTGCTGATGGACGAGCCGCTGGCTAATTTAGACCCGCCGCACCAGTCGGATTGGTTAGTCTTGGTGCGCCAACTGGTGGCGCAAGGTAAAACCGTGGTCAGCGTGTTGCACGAAACCACCATGGCGCTGCAGGCGGATGACATGCTGATCATGGCCGCTGGCAAGGTTACGCATTTTGGAACGACGGCCGACGTGGCAACACACCGCGCTTTAGAACACGTTTTCGAGAACAGAATTGCCATTAAGACCATAGAAAATATGCTTGTTTCGCTCCCGAAAATGTAGCAAAAATGTAATAAATATACAAAATTTTAGGAAAACCATGCAACTAGAAATGCCACCAGAATGCAAACCCTATGACAAACCAGAAGGTGAACGCCGTGGCCTGATCATCGTCAACACAGGTGATGGCAAAGGCAAGAGCACGGCTGCGTTTGGCTTGGCTTTACGCGCGCATGGACGCAGCAAGCCAGTCAAAATTTTCCAATTCATGAAAGTGCCCAGCGCTCGCTTTGGCGAACACCGCATGTTTGAGCAGCTGGGCATTCCGATTGAAGGTTTGGGCGACGGTTTCAGCTGGAAAAGCCAAGACCTTGAGCACTCCGCACAACTGGCACGCGACGGCTGGCAACGCGCTAAAGCGGCGATCATGAGCGGCGACTACTTCATGGTTGTGCTCGATGAATTCACCTACCCGCTGATTTACGGTTGGATGGAAGCCGCTGGCGGCGTTGAAGAGGTGGTGCAAACCTTGTTTGATAGACCCACGCATGTGCATGTGGTCATCACAGGCCGCCGCTGCCCGCCTGAAATCATCGAACTGGCCGATACCGTGACGGAGATGACATTGGTCAAACACGCTTTTCAAGCCAGTGTTCCTGCGCAGCGCGGGATTGAGGACTGAATTTCAAAGCTAAAAGAAAATAATTATGGCGAATAAAAATATACACACTGAAAAAATGAATGTTGAAATTGAATATGTTGAGGTAAATAATAATTTTCGACATTTTATTAATCTAGAAAAAGAGTATTTACAAATTTTTGTAAATGCCACAACTCTAATTATTGGTGCTTTTTGGTTTGTTAGTTCAATCCCTGCTTTACGATATATTGTTTACGCAACAGGTAGCTTTCTTTCGGCCGGAATATTAATTACCGAATTACGTTATGCAACTTATTTTAGGCATTTTTTTCAAGCTGCTATCAGGATAGAAAAAATAACTAAGGCAACACAATTTTCTGATATCAATAAATATTTTAGTAGACCATTATTTGGTATTCGAAGTACAAATGTAATAATATCTTTTTATTTGTTTTTCTTATTTTTTTGGATTTGTATATTTATTTCTGATATTTTTTATCTTAACTGGTTTGTGAATCTAATTAAAGAAATTAATGCTGCAAAACTAGCAACTAAATAGCTTTAAACAATGACCGCAAAAGCCATCATGGTGCAAGGCACGACCAGCGGCGCTGGCAAAAGCTGGTTGACCACCGCGCTGTGTCGGTATTACGCTCGTCAGGGTTTGAAAGTCGCACCGTTTAAAGCTCAAAACATGAGTAATAACGCACGGGTGGTTGCCCCCTCGGGGGGCAGCGCAGCACACGAAGTGGCAAGCGTGGGGGCACGTAGCTATGGTGGCGAGATTGGTTCGGCGCAGTACTTCCAAGCACTCGCTGCTAACGCTGTCCCCGAAGTCCGCATGAACCCGTTGCTGCTCAAGCCCGAGCACGATACCCACAGCCAGGTGATTTTGCTCGGGCAGGTAAACGACGAATTGACTAAAGCCCCGTGGCGGGACCGCAGTGAACGCGTCTGGCCAACAATTCAACAAGCGCTGAATGAGCTTATGGACGAGAACGATGTGGTCGTCATCGAAGGCGCTGGTTCTCCCTCTGAGATCAACCTCAAAGCCAGCGACATCGTCAACATGCGCGTCGCTTTGGCTGCCAAGGCTGCCTGCCTGCTGGTCACCGACATAGACCGTGGTGGCGCATTTGCGCATTTGTACGGCACGTTTGCACTTTTGCCACCCGAAGAGCAGGCTTTGATCAAAGGCTTTGTGCTCAACAAATTCAGAGGTGATGCCGCATTGCTTGCGCCTGGGCCGGAGATATTGACCGAGTTGACTGGTGTGCCAATAGTGGCGACCTTACCGATGTGGTGGCAACACGGCCTGCCTGAAGAAGATGGTGTCTTTGACGATCGCAGCATCGCAACTGGCGCGGTCAAAACCACCATTGCCGTGATTGCCTACCCAAGAATCAGCAACTTGGACGAATTTCAGGCTCTGAAAAACGTGCCCGGCGTGCGCTTGAAATGGGTGCGCAGCCCCAGCGAGATCATCGACGCCAACTGGGTCATCTTGCCCGGCAGCAAGCACACCAGTGGCGACTTGGCATGGCTGCGGGCTCAGGGTTTGGACGCCGCCATCAGCCGTCACGCGGCGCAAGGCAAAGCGGTGCTGGGCATATGTGGCGGTTTGCAGATGCTGGGCGAGGCGCTGATTGATATGCACAACATTGACGGCAATGGTCCAGGTCTGGGTCTGCTACCTTTGGTGACGAATTTTGAAATCGCCAAAACGGTGCAACATCGGCAGACTCGGTTCGGCAAGCTGACCGGTTTGTGGTCCAAGTTGAGCGATGCGACCGTGGCCGGCTATGAAATCCACCACGGCAATACCTCTGCGCACACCACACAACACCCCGCCATGGCCAAAGCAGGCGATGTGGCTCTTGCCGTGCTGCCCGATGCGTTGGGCTGGCAAAACCAAGCTGGCAACGTGCTTGGCCTGTACTTGCACGGCATGTTTGAAGACCCCGCCGTACTACAAGCACTCTTTGGTGCGACCACGCCTACGCTGGATTCGGTGTTTGACGGCTTGGCAGATTACATTGCTCAGCATTTTGAAAAAAATTTTCTTGATTCATTAATTCAGTAATTGATACAACAACCATGACCGCATTTACCCTTCCAACCCTGCAAAATATCAACAATCCCGCCTTCACCGCCAAGCTACAACACAAAATCGACAACAAAACCAAACCTCTTGGCTCACTCGGTCAACTCGAGGGATTGGCCTTACAAATCGGCCAGATTTTGGGCACAGAATCACCACAACTTGAGCACACCCAAATGCTGGTTTTTGCGGGTGACCACGGTTTGACGGCGCGCGGTGTCTCGGCTTTCCCTAGCGACGTGACTTGGCAGATGGTTGAAAATTTCCTCGCGGGCGGGGCCTGCGTCAGCGTGCTGGCCAAGACCAACAACATCGCTTTGAACGTGGTGGATTGCGGTGTGAATCACGAGTTTTTAGACGCAAACAAAACCCCGCGTGCCGGTTTGCTGAGCGCCAAAATCGCTAATAGGACGGCAGACTCTTCCATAGGCGCCGCCATGACAGCAGCCCAATGCCAGCAGGCGATTGAAAACGGCATGGCGATTGTCAAAAACCTGCCGGGTAACGCAATTTTGCTGGGCGAAATGGGTATTGGCAATACCTCGGCGGCATCGTTGATTTTGTCGCGTTTAGCTGGTTTAGACATTGCAGCCTGCACAGGAGCAGGCACGGGTTTGGATACCAGCGGTATTGACCGCAAAACGGCTGTGCTGCGCGAAGTGCTGGCTTTTCATGCGGGTGTGACTGCGCCTTTGGACGTTTTGGCTGCTTTTGGTGGGTTCGAGCTGGCGACCATGCTGGGTGCTGTTTTTCAGGCAGCGGCAGAGCGCCGCGTCATCGTGGTGGACGGTTTTATCACCACAGCCGTGATTTTGGTCGCCAACGCCTTGCAGCCCGCTGTGCTACAGCGCTGCGTTTTCGCCCACCGCTCGGGCGAGCGTGGGCATGGACTGATGCTGGAGCAGTTGAACGCCAAACCGCTGTTAGACATGGGTTTGCGACTGGGCGAAGGCTCTGGCGCGGCGCTGGCTTGGCCGCTCTTGGTGGCGGCTTGCACGGTGCTACGGGATATGGCGAGTTTTGAGTCGGCAGGGGTGTCGGGAAAAAACATGTAAATTCATACCTATGATGCAATTCATTCGCCAATTCATCCGCCATTACCTTCTGGCTATCCAGTTCTTCACTCGCATTCCTGTTACGGGGCGGTTGGCGGCTTGGGTGGGGTACAGCCCTGAGATGTTACGCGCAAGTGCGGCGCATTTTCCCGGGGTGGGGGTGTTGGTTGGGGCCTTGGTTGCTGTGTTGACGGCGGTTTTGCTGGCGTTTTTACCGCAAACCTCGCCGCTGTCCCCCTTGGTTGCTGCTGTTTTGGGAACGGTTTTTAGCGTGATGTTAACGGGCGCTTTCCACGAAGACGGCTTGGCGGATATTGCTGATGGCTTGGGCGGAAGCCTGAACCGGGAGCGGGCTTTAGAGATCATGAAAGACTCCCGCGTAGGTGCTTTCGGTGCGATTGCGGTGACGCTGGTTTTGATGGCCAAAGTAGCACTGCTGGCGCTAGTTGGTGATGTCGATCCAGAGGTCATGGTCGTTGGCATCTTCGCCTCGCACGTGGCGTCGCGCACCTTTCCTTTGTTGCTGATTCGGCTGCTGCCGCATGTGGGAGATATTGCGGGGAGCAAGTCTAAGCCGTTGGCAGATCAAATCTCTGCAGTCAGTTTATTTGTCGCTTTTTTATGGTTATTTATGGCAGTATTTGCCGTATTTGCTGCCTGTGACGCTATTGATTTAATAGTGAATATCTGGCCGCCTATGGTCGCTGCGAGCATGGCGTTTTTGTACATGTGGCGGCTTTTTGCAAAGCGTTTGCAGGGCTTCACAGGTGATTGTTTGGGAGCTACGCAGCAAGTGTGCGAAGTTGCGTTTTACCTCGGTCTAGCGTTTAGCTTGGCTTGATTTACTGATGAACTTCTGGCTAGCCCGCCACGCCCAGCCGCTGATTGGCGCTGGCATTTGCTATGGCGCTTTAGACGTGGCGGCAAATGTGGCGTTGACGACAGCGGCTGCCAAATCCTTGGCTGCAGCCGTTCCAGCTCACACCGTTTGCAGAATTTCCCCGCGCCAACGTTGCCAGCAGTTAGGTGCTGCATTGGCGTTGATTCGGCCAGATTTAGTCATCAAATCAAGCACTTGCACCGACGATCGGTTGGCTGAGATGGATTTTGGACACTTCGAAGGCCAGTCTTGGGTAAAAATTCCAAAAGCCGCTGTCGATGCTTGGACAGCTGACTTCGGCAACCACCGCTTTGGCGGCAGCGAGAGTGCCAATGAAGTGCTGCATCGTGTCAAAGCAGCGCTAGACGAACATGCGGCGCTGAGTGCAAGCAATGTATTATGGATTACCCATGCTGGCGTGATTCGTGCTTGTAGTTTGATAGAGCAGGGTATTCACCGAGTCACGGCTACCGAGCAATGGCCCGTGGCGGTGGTAGAGTTTGGACAATACAAACATATCGATTATTCTGTTTAATATTATCCCCTTCAATATCATTTCAATATTATTTCAACGACTGAAAGCGCACCATGACCATCAATGTAAAAATCGATTTAGGCTACGAGTTTGACGTCAAAGCCAGTGCGGCGGACGTGTTTGCGGTGCTGTCTGACGTGCCGACTTCAGCCAGCTTCTTCCCTAAAGTCGACAAATTGGTAGATTTGGGCAGCAACTCTTACCGCTGGGAGATGGAGAAAATTGGCGTTGCCTCAGTCAACCTGCAAACCATTTATGCATGCAAGTACGTCTCCAACAAAGCCAAAGGCACAGTGATGTGGTCGCCCATCAAATCCGAAGGCAATGCCTTGGTGTCGGGTAGTTGGACGATCAGAGACAACAAAAAATCAACCAATTTGGTGCTGCAAATCAATGGCGATTTGGAAATCCCGCTGCCAAGTTTGATGAAAATGGTGGTATCCCCGATTGTTGAAGGCGAATTTGAAAAGATGGTTGAAAAGTACATTGAT
Source organism: Polaromonas sp. (assembly GCA_013298945.1). Taxonomy (GTDB): domain Bacteria; phylum Pseudomonadota; class Gammaproteobacteria; order Burkholderiales; family Burkholderiaceae_C; genus Aalborgiella. The sequence goes on along the minus strand of JAAFJR010000004.1, from coordinate 85,188 downwards.
AACCTCACCAAGAGATTTGGTGGAGAGGCTTAAAGCTTTTTTCGATAATTTTTCGATTTGGGTGATAAATACGCCTATAGCCAGCGTATTTATTGCCTAGATAGCTATTAACTTTATAGCAAAATAAATTCTGTGACCCGATTTATTTGATATCCATCACCCACTGAATCAAATACTTCGCCACAAAGCCGACCATCCCAAAACCAAGTCCTAAAAAGATCACAAAAGCGCCAAACTTGCCCGCTTTTGACTCCCAAGCCAGCTGCCCGATGATGAACAGCATATACAGCATGAAAGCGCCAATGCCAAACGTCATACCAAAGCTGGCGATTTGGGCTTCGGTGTAGCCAAACATCATTGACCGGCCTCAGTTGGTGGTTTTGAATCAGGTCTTGGGGTGCGCTCAGGCAAATCGCTCACATCGACCAAATCGCGATAAGCATGCCAGCTGGCATGCCCCAACATCGGCATGATGATAATTAAGCCCAACAGCAGCGACGCCAAACCCAAAAATGTGAATCCCATGATCAAAAATGCCCAAAACGCCATCGGTACAGGGTTAGCCAAAACCGTTCGCCAGCTTGTCAGCACAGCTTGCTTCAGTGTCACTCGGCGATCTAGCAGCAGTGGAATTGACACCACGCTTGAGGCAAACATGGGCGCAGCCAGCAAACCACCCAAGCCCAGCCAAAGCTCAAACACATAATTGTCCTTGGCCAGTACCACATGGCGCACAAATTCCAAGGGGGTGTTGACGGGTACGGCGGTGAACAAGGTGACAAAAGCGGCTGAAGTCAGCATCCAACCTAGCGCTGCTAGCGCCAGCAAGCTACCAAACTGCACCAACGACCAGTAATCGTTGCCCCATTTGTTGTCATGGCTTTGCTGCCAGCTGGCCCACACTTTGTGGACAAGGGCAAAGTTGGCCTTTTCACCGCGCTCTAGTGCTCGGCTAAGGGCATACAAACTGGTCGCCAGCACTGGCGCGATCACCATAAACCCCGAAAACGCACCCGCCAGCAGCCAAAACTTGTCATGTGCCACCAGCAAGAGCAAGCCACCCAATAGCGCTAGCACCAAGCCATGCGCAAAGCTAACCCAGCCGCAACGCGCCATGTCGTGCCAAGCCAGCGCTAGCCATTGCAGCGGATGCAGCAAAGTGATGCTGCGAACTTCTGGGTCTACGATATTGGTGGGTTTTTGGGGCAATGCATTCATACGTATGACTTTAAGTTTACGTTTTTCAGTGTTGAACAGTTTGATTCAAGTCAAACGAAACCGCGCCATCAAGCGTTCATTTGCACCATAAGCGTGTAAATTCCGTGAAATATTTAACGCTTTTCCGATATTTTAATTCTTAAGTTCTAACATGTATCGATTTGTAATAAACAATAGTTAATAAATGTCGAATATCTAATTTTTACAAAGCATTGCATGTCACTTTTGAATACACTTTTTGACCGATTTTTGGGGTCAAGCAAGCAAAAGCAAGAAGAGATTGACTTTGCCGAATCTGCGCTGCTCGATTTGGATATTCATGTGGCACTTTCAGCGCATGAAAACTGGAAAAACCGCCTAGAAGCTTATTTAAATGGCACATCGACGGAAGTGTTTGACGCAAATGTCATTTGCTTTGACGACCGCTGTGATTTGGGTAAATGGATTCATTCAACAGGCAAAGCCCGCTTAGGCCATCACCCCGGCTTTACCGCGCTAATGAGTCACCACAAAATGTTTCACTTCGCTGCTTCCAACGTCGTTGCTCTGCAAAGCCGTGGCAAAACAGCCGAAGCCGACGTGATTTTAAAGGGTCAATTTGCCCAGTTTTCAAAATCTGTGGTGGGCGATTTGAACGCGCTGAGCAGCATGTCCGTTAAAAAGAAATAAAATAATAAAAATAGGCTTAAGCCGGCGTATTTATTGCCTTATTAGCTATAAAAAATATAGTAAATTTAAACGCTAGGCAATAGTCTTAGTGCTTACTTGCGCATGCGGTTGACCAGTGTCACCACCGCCAAAACCGCTGCACCTGCCACAATGCCAGTCGCCGCATCAACACCGAGCGAAATGAGTGACAACAAGAAACCATTTCGACCAGATGTGAAACCCTCCACCCAGTGGTGAATGGCGGGGAAGCCGTGCGTCAAAATCCCGCCGCCGACTAAAAACATCGCCGCTGTGCCAACGATGGACAGCGCCTTCATCATGTACGGGGCAAACCACAAAATCCCGCGTCCAAAGCTGTGTTTGAAGCTACCGGCTAAGTTTTGCTGCGTCAAATGCAGGCCTGCATCGTCAAGTTTCACAATGCCCGCCACCAAGCCGTAAACGCCCACGGTCATCACAATGGCAATGCTGGTCAGCACGGCGATTTGTGTGGTCAGCGGCTGGCTTTGCACCGTGCCCAGCGTAATAGCGATGATTTCGGCAGACAAAATAAAGTCTGTGCGCACTGCGCCTTTGATTTTGTCTTTTTCCAGCGCCACCATGTCTTTGTTGTCGTCAGCCAACGCATTGACCAGCTCGTCGTGGTGCGCAGCATCGTCTTGCTTGCTGTGCAAAAACTTGTGCGCTAACTTCTCAAACCCTTCAAAACACAAAAATGCACCGCCGACCATCAGCAGTGGTGTGACTAACCAAGGCGCAAAGTAACTGATGGCAATCGCAGCAGGCACCAAAATCGCTTTGTTGATGAACGAGCCCTTGGCCACCGCCCACACCACCGGCAGCTCGCGGTCAGCCTTCACCCCGGTGACCTGCTGTGCATTCAGCGCCAAATCGTCCCCAAGCACGCCGCTGGTTTTCTTGGCTGCTACTTTGGTGAGCAGCGCCACGTCGTCCAAAATGGAGGCGATGTCGTCAATGAGGGCAAGCAGGCTAGAGGCCATGTGTTTAAGTTCCTAGATTTGTTTCGTTCGTTTTTTCTTTAAACGTACAGTATTTTGCCACCTGGCACGCCCCGCACTGCGGGCTGCGAGCCGTGCACACATAGCGCCCATGCAAAATCAGCCAGTGGTGCGCGTCCACCAAGTATTCGGGCGGAATGCGTTTCAGCAGTTTCAGCTCCACTTCCAACGGCGTTTTACCGGGCGCTAACCCTGTGCGGTTGCCCAATCGGAAGATGTGGGTGTCCACCGCCATCGTTGCCTCGCCAAACGCTGAATTCAGCACCACATTCGCCGTCTTTCTACCCACGCCGGGCAGGGCTTCTAGCGCTTCGCGGTCTCGGGGGACGATGCTGTTGTGCTGTTCCACCAGCATTTGGCAGGTTTGCAGCAGGTGCTTGGCTTTGCTGTGGAAAAGGCCAATGGTTTTGATGTAACTTTCCACGCCATCTAAACCGAGATTCAACATCTTAGCCGGCGTGTTCGCCACGGGGAAAAGCCGTCGCGTCGCCTTGTTCACGCCCACATCGGTGGCTTGGGCGCTTAGCAGCACAGCGGTCAGCAGCTCAAACACGCTGGTGTATTCCAGCTCTGTCACCGGCATGGGGTTGGCGGCTTTCAAAGTTGCAAAAAATGGGGCGATGTTTTCTTTCTTCATACCGCTAGTTTCGCAGAACAAAGTCTTAAATCTGTTGAAATTTATGCACAATGTATGAAGTTCTCATTCATTCTTAGCCTTTTATTCAAAGCCACACCATGCAATTCGCCACCCGCCTGAACAACGTAGAAACCTCCGCCATCCGCGAACTCTTCAAGCTGCTGGGCAAACCCGGCATCATCAGTTTTGCAGGTGGCTTTCCAGACAGCGCCATGTTTGACGTTGAAGGCATCAAAGCAGCCGTCAACGCCGCATTGACTGAAGAACCCGGCGCAGCCTTGCAATACGGCGCGACTGAGGGCTACAACCCGCTGCGCGAGCAACTAGCGGCCTTCATGCAAAGCAAAGGTGCAGACGTCACGCCCGAAGGCCTCATCGTCACCACCGGCAGCCAGCAGGGCTTAGATTTGCTGGGCAAAACGCTGATCAGCCCCGGCGACAAAGTGATTGTCGAAGGCCCGACCTTCCTCGCCACCATCCAATGCTTCCGCCTCTACGGCGCAGAAATCATCACCGCGCCGATTGACGGCGAGGGCGTGCAAACCGACAAGTTGGAAGAGCTGATTGCCCTGCACAAACCCAAATTTGCCTACCTCATCCCCACCTTTGGCAACCCCAGCGGCGGCTTGCTCAGCCTAGAGCGCCGCAAAAAAGTGCTGGAAATGGCGGTCAAGTACAACACCGTCATCGTTGAAGACGACCCCTATGGCGACCTTTACTTCAACGCTGCACCGCCGCCAAGCCTCTTGGCCCTGTCGAAAGACGTGCCCGGTAGCGGCGATTTGCTCGTCCACTGCGGCAGCCTGAGCAAAGTTTTAAGCCCCGGCCTGCGCGTCGGCTGGATGGTCGCGCCCCCCGCGCTTTTGGCCAACGCCACCATGTGCAAACAGTTCAGCGACGCCCACACCAGCACCTTCGCCCAAGCGACAGCCGCCCAATACCTCAAAGCCGGCCGCATGCCCAGTACGCTAGACAAAGTCCGCGCCGTCTACGGCCAACGGGCGCTGACCATGGGCAACGCCCTGCGCAAAGAACTGGGTAGCGCCATAGAGTTCGTCCAACCCCAAGGCGGCCTGTTCGTCTGGGCGCGCCTGACAGGCGCAGGCGGCAAAGTCAGCGACGGCGCAACCCTAGCCAAACGCGCCATAGACAAAGGCGTAGCCTTCGTCCCCGGCGCACCGTTTTATGCGTCGAATCCGGATTTGTCGACGCTGCGGTTGAGTTTTGCGACGGCGGATGAGGGGAAGATATTGGAAGGGGTGGGGAGGTTGGGGGAGGCGGTTTGAGATTTGATACTCGAATTGAGCTATGATTAAATAATTCAATATCAAAAATTAAAAAACTTATGACAGCAAATTTATTAAATCATCTCATTAAATTTTTTAAAGGTGGAAATGCCGAAGCTGAAAAAGATATTCGAGGTGAAATTTTTGTAAAACCTGAAATTTTTGATAAGCTTTTAAACTTTGATTATCATTCAAGTGTCATTTTATTAGGCAATAAAGGAGTGGGAAAGACTATTTTTGTAACTGTCATGCATGAAGCATTTCTTAAAAATAATGAATTATCACTATTGTTGACGCCTGATGATATGCAGTGCGATGCAATTTTGAGTAAAAAAACACTTGCCGATAAAAAAAGTGTTGCTTATGGTCAAATTCTGAATGCGATGGCTGGAATTATTGGAAAACACTCTGCTTCGCACGAAATCGGGATAAGTTCAGATGTTGTTGCCTTGCAGCAAATGGCTTTGAAAGATGGTTTAGTAAAAGCTGATTGGATATCAAAGTTTGCATCAATCTTAAGTAAAGCAACCCCTTATGGAAAAGACATTGCTCAAGCTTTATTGAATGAACAAGGCAGAAATCTTAGTACTAATAACCTTACTGGAGTAATTGATAATTATTTAGAAGATCGCAATAAAAATATGTGGCTTTTTTTGGATGACATAGATGCTGCAGTTGCAGGAAGTTCTTTGTCGACATTTGATTACGCCGCATGTTGGGCAATTATTTCAGCAGCTATTGAGTTATGCGAAGATATAAATGGTCTAAAGTGTGTTGTTTCAGTTAGATCTGACATATGGCATTTAATGACGAATGTGCATAAGCATGGTATTGAGCGAAAAGATAAGCTTGGCAATATACAAGAGTTGAAATTTTCCGAATTAGAGTTGGAGAATATTTTTAAAAAACGAATCACATTAGCAACCCAAAGTGCAAACTCATCAATCGGTTTAAAAACTTTTTTTCAAGATGATGTTATTACTTTACCTGGAGCCGTTGGTGAGAAAAGAAATTGGGAAAAATGGGTAGCAAAAGTTTCACGATCAAAACCTCGTGATCTTGTTAAATTGGTACAAGTTTTGATTAATCAAGCTAAAATTGAAAAATCTGATTTAATTGGAAGTAAACAAGCCCATGCAGTCATAGGCAAGTTTGCCGAAGAGCGAGTTGAAAATATTATTGATGAATATAGTGGTATATGCCCACAAATTTCTGAAGTAATAAAAGATTTAACAAAGCAAAATAATTATTCTTTTCTTGAAATTATGGCAATTTTGAAGAGTGCCGCTGCGAAAAGAGCAATCTTAATTGATGGAATTGCAGCAAAGCAAGATAACGATTCGGCAATTAAATTATTACGCTTATTGCATATGGCTTGTTTTATAAATCCTAGGGTTGATTCAAATGATGTTTATACGCATTTGAATTATGCAGAATATCCCAATCTTGTTGATTTAGCCAAGTTGAATGATTTGCAAAAATATTCATGGCAAGTGCATCCAACTTTCCATTCTTATTCTGAAAATGAAAAAAGAAAAAATAAATTCGCTTAGTTTTTTTTGAATATTGTATATTTTTTTATAGTTACTTCAATTATGAGGTTAAAGATAAAGATTGTATTTGCTACTTATTTAATAGCAATATAGGCAATGAATACGCCGGCTAGAGCCATTTTTACCTCTGAAATGACATATAAAACCTGTATTTACGCAGAAGTATGCGCATCTACGTATGAATCTACCAGTCTACGAATCATTCGCTGATACTGCGTATGGTTTTTAGCAGCTTCTAATTTAAAAAAATCAATACTTTTTCTACTCAAAGCCAAAGTCACTTTGACGGCTTCTTCGCTGAAAGCTAATTCTGCGGGGGAAGGCAAAAAGTCGGGGATGATTTTGACGTTGCCAATGGGCTCATCGGTATAAATTATTTTCTTGGTCATACATTGCCTTTGTTTTTAGCAATTCTAAACCAATGCCATACTAAAAGCCATATTTTTGTATGGCTGCATTTTTTCTCAAAGCTAATAACATAAAGCAGGGTCAGAGCACAATTTCGGCATATTGCTTTGTCCGCCGAATTGATTACTTTCCTGAATTGTGATCTGACCCTGTTTTATTTACTTCGGCTGTGTGGGCGAAGGCGGGGAGGGATACTCGAAAATATGCGTAAAACATGTCTCTAGCCGGCGTATTTATTGCCTGAGTAGCTATTAAAAGTATAGTAAACTTAGTTGAGATTATTCACAATTGGCATCGCAAAGCGGCTCAATCTAAACAGCTTAAACTGTCAGAACATACATTTTCACTTCCAAAACACACCACCGGAGCAACGCCATGCCTAGATTGCAGCCTTTACCAGCCGACACCACCCCTGAGCTGAAGCCGCATTTTGATTTCTTCCTTGGCACCCTTGGCTTTACTCCAAACAGCGTATTGACCATGCAACGTAAGCCAAAGCTGGTGCAAGCTTTGGCGCAGATGAATGCTGCGGTGATGGACCCGGCGGGGGAGGTGGATTTGGGGTTTCGGCGGCTGGTGGGGCATGTGGTTAGCAAGGTGTCTGGCTGCCTGTATTGCCAGGCGCACACTTTGCTGGGGGCGCACAATTTTGGGGTGTCTGACGCCAAATTGGCCGATATTTGGAGCTATGCCACCAGTGACCTGTACAGCGTGCGTGAGCGGCTGGCGCTGGATTTTGCACTGGCGGCGGCTAGCCAGCCCAATGCGGTGACGGACAGCCAGTTTGCCGAGCTGCAGCAGCACTGGAGCGATGGCGAGATTACTGAGCTCTTGGGCGTGGTCGCGATGTTTGCCTTTTTGAACCGCTGGAACGACACCATGGGCACGCCGCTAGAAGCTAAACCCCTAGCCGTGACGCAGCAGGCGCTGGGCGAGCAGGGCTGGGCGGCGGGCAAGCATGTTGCGGCTTGACAAACTCTTTAAAATCCAAGCCATGAATAACGCATCAAATTCCAACGCCATCAAGGGTTTAGGCGGTCTAGCAGGCTTGGCTGGCTTGGTTGTCAAAGAAACGCCGCCAGTATCTCCTGCAGATTTGGCTGCCAATGTGAGGGCGATTGCGCAGGCTAAGGCCGATGCTCAAAAAGCGAAGGACGTGGCGACAAATACATCGCGCATACTGGTGTAGTAATAGACGCTGATGGACGTTTGGCTGGTAATATTTTCACGCAAATAAGCGCCCAGTTTCACCCAAATCGGCATGATGATGCCAATATAACCAATGGCGTTGCGTAAATACCAGTAGGAGGTGATGTTGCTGTTTTCGGTGTTTGGCAAAAGGCCCTCCGTGCAAGTTACGTTCTATCGTAAGCCTGAGGGAAAGCGAAGTAAAGGCTATAGAGGCATCAATCTTGCTTATTAAAAATTTCGTAAGAATTCTGTAATGCTTTAGCTTTAAAAATAGGACAATGAAATACTTTCTTATTCCGTAACGATATTGGTTAATTTTTTAAAAATAATTTAAACCGAGACAAAATGTATGAATAAGTTTGTTTTTAGACAGTGGGAAACGCTCGTTGCCTTAGGTTTATGCATACTTACACACACTTTTGTCCATGCACAGGCTTTGGAGCAAACTCGCACCGCGGCCATTCACCCGTGGCAGGCGGTGTCGCCAATTGCTAAAAGCAATGCTTATTTCACTAATCTAAAAGATGGCGCGGAGGTGACGTCGCCGTTTGTGGCAACTTTTGGGCTGTCTGGTGGCTGGGGTTTAGCGCCTATCAGCAAGCCAATCAGCGGCAAAAGCGGGCATCACCATTTGTTGATTGATAAAAAACTACCGCTGAACATTGAAGATCCGATTCCGTTCAGTGAGCAATATGTGCATTTCGGTAAAGGGCAGATAGAGACGGTGCTGTCGCTTGCGCCCGGTAAACACACGCTTCGACTGCTGCTGGCGAATGAAAAGCATGTACTGCATTTCATTTACAGCGAAGCAATCACGGTTGATGTGAAGTCACATAACAAAGACATCGACCCAAAAAGCTTGCAAACCAAAGGGGTTCGCCTGCTCAGCCCTGCGGCGGACGCGAAGGTGAAGGGGACTTTTAAGGTGCAGTTTCATGCATCAGGTTTTAATGTCGCGCATTTGGTGCAAAAAGAAAAAGATACTGGACATTTCCGACTGATAGTAACGCCCAAGCGCGGCGGTTTAGCTGCAGTTCTTGCTTATGAAAATGGTCAAACCGAGACGTGGTTAGCGCCACCGGCTGGGCAGTACACGCTCAAGCTCGATTTGGTCGATAACCTAAACCCCAGCCAGGTACTGAGTGAGTCTGCCCCCATCAGCTTGTCGGTGGAATAATTAAATCAGCCAATCAAGTCACCCGTCCAATCGCGCAGCTCACGTACGATTTCGCATTCGCTATGCCTGCGCTCAAGCCCGTTAAGCTGCCTTTTTCGGGGTAGCCCATGCTGGTTAGTTTCGCAACGATGGCTTCATGCAGACTGGCTGGCGCGTTCATGGCGACGGAACCGGTGTCGTTGTTCACCTTCACGTCTGTCACGCCCGCAATGGCGTTGAGGCCTTTGGTGATGGTGGCTGCGCAACCGCCGCATTTCAGGTTGTCAATCTCTATGGTTATGGTGTTCATAAATTTCTCCTAAATGCTCTCCGCAAAAGCTGCGGTGCTAAGTGTTAATTAGGGACAGGTTGGCTGATTGCAAGTGTAAAGTTGAGTCAAATTAAAATCAATTGCATGAAAAAGAATTCATTAAACGGCCTCAGCAGTTTAGCGGGTCTAAGTGGCTTGAGCGGTCTTGTCGTCGCGGCAGACCCGGCAAAGTTGACTAAGCTGAATCCTGTGCCCAAAGCCCCCGCTGCTGAGGTGCGCGTACAGCGCGAAACCAAGGGGCGCGGTGGCAAGGCTGTCACGCTGATCAAGGGAATTGCGTTGCCTGACAAGGACTTAGACGTGCTGAGCAAGCAGCTCAAAACCGCTTGCGGCTCGGGCGGGACGGTGAAAGACGGGGTCATTGAAGTGCAGGGCGACCATGTTGACCGCGTTGTGGCGCTGCTGGTGGCGCAGGGGTATAAGGCTAAGCGAGCGGGTGGTTAGCCGCATAAGCTCGTAAAAAAGCCGGCTATAAAGGTATAAAACCTCTGTAGCTGGCGTATTTGTTGCCTAAGTAGCTATGAAAATTATAGCAAAATCATGGCAAAATTAAGCGGTTAGATAAGTCATAGATTCCCGCCTGCGCGGGAATGACTGTTTTCTAAGGGGCAAATTACTGCTTGATCGCTTCAACTTGGATCACCAAGCGAACGTCTTTAGAGAAACCGAATTGCACACCCCAGTTCATGCCGTGGGCGACGCGGTCAACGGTGGCTGTGAAATCGCCGCCGCACACTTCGCGCTTGAGCATGTTGCTCATATAGCAGTTGAAGTTGGTTGCTTTGAGGGTCAATGGTTGGGTTTTACCCAAGAGGGTGAAGTTGCCAGCAATTTCGGCCACTTTGTCGCCATTGAAGGTCATGCCTGTGGATACAAACTTAGCGGTTGGGTGGACAGCTGAGTTGAAAAAGTCAGCGCTTTGCAAATGCTTGTCAAAACCAGGTGTGCCTGTGTTGATAGAAGCGGTGTCAATGGTGATTTCTACGCTGCCAGTTTTAGCGGCGGCATCGAATTCAACTTTACCTTCTTTTTTGTCAAAACGACCACGGTTGGTGGAGGTGTTGAAGTGGCCGATTTCGAAAGTAGCGAAAGTGTGGGTTGGGTCAATCGCGTAAGTGGCGGCGTTGGCTTGGCTTGCACCTGCGAGCAAAGCTGCTGCGGCTGTGAGTGACAAAACTAAAGATTTAGAAGTAAAACGCATATAAAAGTCTCCTAGGACGGGTTGAAAAAAGTAAAAAAACGACTAACAAAAAAATTTCGTTATTTCCACGCAGGCGGGAATCCATGGTGGCGCGTGTGGATTCCCGCCTGCGCGGGAATGACGTTGACTGGGTTTAAAGCTTGCCAATACCAGTCAAAGCCAGCTTGAACTTGACTTGCACGGGGTCTGCAACCATCGATGTGTCGGCCCATTCGCCTTCGCCGATTTTGTAGGTCAGGCGTTTCATGGGGAAAGTGCCTATGGCTGTTGTAACGGCTGCAGCGCCTGCGCCTGCTTGTGTCATGGTTACGGGTACGACAACATCTTGTGCCACGCCTTTGATGCTGAGCTTGCCAGCGACTTCAAATTTGCCAGCGCCCAGCGCTTTGATGCTGCTGGAGGCGAAGGTGGCTTGTGGGAACTTGGCTGTGTTGAACCAAGTGGCCTTGGGTAGCTCGGCGTCGGTGGCTTTGTCGCCCAAGGTGGCGCTGGCAATGTCTACGGTGAAGTTGACTTTGCTGGTGGCCAGCTTGGCAGCGTCAAAGCTGACTTGTGCGTCAAACTTGGTGAATTTGCCGTCCACTGGCACACCCATTTGTTTGAACTGAAAGCCCACTTCGCTTTGGGCTGGGTTGAGTTTTTGCTGTGCTGTACCTTGGGCTATGGCTGGTTGGGCGACGAGCAAAGCCGCTGCTGCGAGCGATGCGGCAACGAAGGCTAGGTAAGAGAAGGAGGCGTTAGGTTTGAACATGATGAATTCTTTAAATTTTCTAAATTGGTTAATTAACTAAATGGTTTTTAAATTGGCTTATTTCGATGCGCTTGGCAACATGCGGCTGACCAAACCATCTTTGTCGATGAAGTGGTGCTTCAGCGCTGCGCCAATGTGCAAGAGTGCTAACCCCACGAGTGCAAAAGCTGATATTTCGTGCAACTCTTTGATTTGCTTGGCGAATTCTTTGTCAACCGACATGAAATCTGGCAGCGGCAACACGCCAAACAACACAATCGGGAAGCCAGCAGCAGAGCTGTAAGCCCAACCAATCAACGGCACTGCGAAAAACAGAGCGTAAAGCGCGTAATGCGTGGCATGGTAAACCTTGGTTTGCCAGCTAGGCATGGCTTGCTCGATGGCTTTGGGTAATGCGGGTGGTTTATTAACCAAGCGCCACAGCAGGCGCAGCACAGACAAGATTAAAAACGTGATGCCAGCCCACTTGTGGTAGTTGTACAACTTCAAGCGCAGGGGCGAAAACGGCAGGTCTGACATGTAAATACCAATGGCAAACATGGCAAATATCGACAAACCCAAGAGCCAATGCAAAACGATGGCTACGGTTGAGTAACGTGCAGCTGCGTCCACGCTTGTGGCAGCACTGCTGGGTTTATTTTTAATATTGACTTTGGACATTTAACACCTCACTTGCAACCGTTTTGGTTATATAGATGAAGTGTAGATGTCCTTAACGCAAAATAAGTTCCACGTAATTGAAGATTTCATTCAAATGGTTTGAATGAAAAGTCACAAGGAAATAATAAATCTTGGCTAGCGTATCACCATCACCGGCTTGGTGGAGTGCGCTACCACCTTGGCCGCCACGCTGCCAACCAGCAGTTTTTCTAGCCCGCCACGCCCGTGCGAGCCCAGCATGATGAGTTTGGCGTGCTCTTCATCAGCAGTTCGCAAAATCGCTTTGACGGCGGATGTGTCTTCCACCAACCTTGTCTTTACCTGCACAGGCGTGCCGCCAATGCTGGCCAAGTGGTTGATATGCGCAAATGCGCGTTCTGCATGCTTGCGGCCAGATTCCATGTAAGCCTCAAATCCCACCAAACTCATCTCAGCACCGCCCATGTAGGGGTAGGGGTCAATCACGTAAACCGCAGTCAAATGCGAGCCATGCGCCCGTGCCATATTGATGGCCATCTGCGATGCGTGTTCGGAAGCGCTGGAGCCGTCGGTTGCAAAAAGAATATGTTTGAACATGATGAGCCTCTCTTTCAAGTGAAAATTAAATAGATACTCTCTCAAAACTCAGTGGTGCAGTGTAGGACGGTGCTGCAACATGAAGGGTTTGGAAACTACCCATCACTGACAATGAAATAGTACGCCTGCTGCTGGTTTGGTGCTTGATATACATCAATAAATTCACCGATTCCCCAGCTATGGTGTATAAATCTGGCATGACAGATTTGGTAACTTCCTCTGAGCGCAGCGTCATCGTCACCTTTGCTGCCAGTTTGCAGCGGCACATTCCCTGCCCACCGCAAAATGTCGCACCCGCCAGCATGCGTGAGGTTATAAAAGCCGCACTTTTAGCTGCACCCGATTTGTCGCACTATGTGTTTGACGACCAAGGCAACATCCGCAAACACGTGGCTATCTTTATCAACCGCGACATGCTGCAAAACCGCGCTGTCTTGACGCGAACTTTAAATGCTGGCGACCATGTGCTCGTGGTGCAAGCCTTAACTGGTGGATAGTTTTAAAGAGGATAAAACAATGACTCGCTTACTTGTAGGTACCCGCAAAGGATTGTTTGTTTTAGATAAGCATAAGATCACAGCACACCACTTTGCGGGTGAGCCTGTCTCGCAAGTCTTGGTCAACCCGCACGACCAATCATGGTTGGTCGCTCTGAACTTGGGGCATTTTGGTGTCAAACTGCACAAAAGTGTGGACCAAGGCAAAACTTGGACGGCACTGGCTGCGCCCGCTTTTCCCGCAAAACCTACAGCGGGAGATGCAGATTTTGACCACTTCAAAGACGACCCTATCCCTTGGAATGTAGAGCTGATTTGGTCACTCAGCGCTGGCGGTGCGGACGAACCCCGCACGCTGTGGGCGGGCTGCATGCCGGCGGGTTTGTTCAAATCTTCCGATGGAGGGCAATCTTGGGCGTTGAATATGCCACTTTGGCGCGACCCGCGCCGCCAGTTGTGGATGGGTGGCGGCAATGATTTTCCTGGGATTCACTCAGTCCTTGTCGACCCGCGTGACAAAAAGCATGTGACTTTGGGTATCTCTTGCGGTGGCGTATGGCAAACCTTTGACGGCGGTGACACGTGGGCATTGACCGCCAAAGGCATGAAATCAGATTACACTCCGCCCGAGATGGAAGAGGACGAAAACTCGCAGGACCCGCACTGCGTGGTTAGCTGTGAATCGCAGCCCGATGTGCTGTGGACGCAGCACCATTGCGGTATTTACCGCTCAACAGACGGCGGCCATTTTTGGCATCAAATCACCACGCCCATATCCAGCAATTTCCCATCCGTTTTCGGCTTCGCCGTCGCGGCTGACCCTGCCAACCCGCTGCGGGCGTGGTTTGCACCTGCAGTTAAAGACCAGTTTCGCTACCCCGTCGATGGCAAATTCGTCATCACCCGCACCGACGACGGCGGCAAAACCTTCCAAGCTTTCAGCGCAGGTTTGCCGCAAAGCCATGCCTATGATTTGGTCTACCGCCACGGACTAGCCGTTGCGTCTAACGGAAAAGACCTAGCCATGGCATCTACAACGGGTAGCTTGTGGGCGAGTCATGATGCAGGCGAGAACTGGCACGTAGTGTCGCAAAATTTACCACCGGTAGCGGTAGTGAGGTTTGTATGACTAGGTTAGTTTGAAGAGCTTCGTTTGAAGCTTGGATAGAATGCAGCGATGCATAAATCCAAGGTTCCATCCCTCCCGTTCATCAGCCGATTCGTCGCCATATCACTTAGTATCTTGCTAGCTAGCTGCGCCACGGGTTTGGTTAGCAAACCTTCCAGTAAATCAGCAGATGCACTTGCTCAGCCTACCTTAGCTTTTCAAAACAAAGCGCTCAGCCCAGCCAATGGCGGTTTGCTGATCAACGGCGCGCAGTTGCAGCCGGGCGACATTATTTTGACGGCGGACAACGGTATCAAATCGTCGGGCATTCGTTTGATCACCTTGTCACCGGTCAGTCACGCCGCTGTTTATATGGCAGACCAGCAAGTGGCCGAAGCCGTGGGTGAGGGCATTCGCCGTCGCTCTGTGGCAGAGCTGTTGGCAGAAGAAACCACCATCGTGGTGTTTCGTCACCCCGGTGTCACAGCAGACGGGATGCTGAAAATGGATGCCTTTGTGACCAAGCACGTGGGGCAAAAGTACAACTACTTTGGCGCGATGCTGCAAGCGCCTTTCTCCATAGAGCGCCGTGTGTGCGAGCTGCCTTTGGTACCTTCCGTGATACGCGATTTTTGTATTCAGGGCGTAGCGGCTATTCAGCTCGGTTTGGGGCGCAATGACCAGTTCTTTTGCTCGCAATTTGTCCTAGAAGCCTACAAAACCGCCGGTTTCCCGCTGACTGACGCGGACCCACGCCTCATCAGTCCGGGCGACCTGCTTCACATGCGCGAGGGCGATGTGCCCTCTATCAAAATTCGCCAAACGCTGCAGTATGTGGGGCACCTGAAAGCGCCACCACAAACTGTCGCTTTGCTTAATTAACGGTCTATGTTTTAGCCACCCACATGCATTGTGAAGGTGGCACCATTCGAGTGTTTGCATTGGCCAGAGCCTAGCGTGGTGCTGTTCATTTGGTAGCGGCAGTTGATATAGCTGCCACGGTTGCCAGCGCCATTGGCCACGCCATCGCGCGTGCTGCCTGCGGTGCGGGTGGCTTCGCCGGTGAAGCTTTCACCGTTGATGGTGGTGTTGAAAATGCCCCGACCATGCAAGTCGTTCGTGACGATGGCGTTAACCATGCCGTAGCTGCTGGCAATGTCGTTGCTGGGGTACAGCCTAGCAGCAAAGGTGACGGCTGCAGGTGGCACAGGTGCTGGCGTCACATACACCGTAGCAGGTGCGTGGCTAGGCTGCTGATTCAGCGGCACAACGTAGCAGCCGGTTAAAGCCAGCGTAGCAACGGCGGCTGTTAAAGCCAAAATTGAAGAACGACTATTAAAAGAACTTAAAAAACTAAAAGAGCTAAAGATTGAGTTTTTACTCATAAATGACCAGGTTGCACAGGCACATGCCCGTGAACGCAATGTAGGTGACTGGATTCAAAAGAGTATTTAAAATCTATACAAGCCTTGATTTTTTGTACTGATAGTATTGTTTTTTTATTCTTTTTTATTCTTTTTTATTCTTTTGTTTGTTTGAACACAATTTGACTTTGTAGCCAACTTATGACAAGTGACTTTAACCACACGGGTCACAACGTCATTTCTTTAAAGAGAAAATTCAATCAAAAGAAAGTACAAGAGGAAATATTTATGCTCGTTCAGCTCACCTATGCTAGCCGCCCATCACTAGCTTTTAAACCCGAAGATTTAGACAGCATCCTCGCCGCGTCTAAAAGAAACAACGCGCGCGTCGGTGTCACAGGAGCGCTTTGTTTGGCAAACGGCATCTTTTTGCAGCAGCTAGAGGGCGATCGCATGGAGGTTAACCGCCTGTATCACCGCATTTTGACCGACCCGCGCCACCGCGACCCAGTCGTGCTTAACTTTGCAGAAATCAACAGCCGCCGCTTCACAACATGGGCTATGGGCTCGCTTGCTCCGCTAGAGGCCAACCGCCACATCTACCTCAAATACTCTCGCTCCGCCAGTTTTGACCCCTACGGCATGAGCTCAGCGACTTTGCAGGACTTCTTCACCGAGCTCTTGGCAAACGGAGAATGGCTCAAGTAAAGAGCAAAGCTCTGCAATTAATTGCAGTAATAGAATGTCTATTTTTGAGAAAAATATGGCTGTAGCCTGTGGTTAAATTCATAGCATAAAGCTATCAAAACTCTTTCCATTCACTGCTTGTACGAAGGTCAGCACAACGACAGCAAGCCCAGCAGCGCTAGCTAACCAAACGATCCAAGTCGCCTTGGCTGCCCATAAGCGATCTGCCAACAACCCTGCAAGTGGCAAAGCCTGCATCAAATGCGTGGCGAAAAAGTGTGGTACGCGTAAGTCTCCACCTGTGGTTGACCAGCCTAAAATCGGCAGCCCACCAACATCAGTACGGATACCGCCTACCCAATGCCCAGGCCCTGCAATTTGACCTGATGCCATTGCACTAGCAGTGATAAGAGTTGCGATACCACCTAAAAATAGCCCTAAAGCTGCGCCCCAGTACAAACCTTTGTTTTTGCGTGCTTCCGTCGTGGCATGTCGCCAAATCATTACCCCGACAATAGATGTCGTCACCACCAGCACCACAGCCGCACCGCCCATGATGACTGTGTAGGCGAAAGCTTCCCAAACTGTTTGGTTGTTGAAATGCGAAGCGCGGCCACGCGCAGATTGAAGGGCGATGTAAAAAATCTCAATCAAACCGCTGATCGCCAACGTCGCCATCAAGCCCACCGCAAATTTGCCAGCGCGCTTGGCTGGCTCAACCAGCTGCCACAGCCACAGAACCGTGACCAGCTGCATCAAAAACGATGCATTGAATTTGTTCGGTTTGGTCCAAACGTTGATACCGTTGACCAAGCGCGTATCAAACATATAAGCCGCTGCGCAGATCACCAGCAAGCCTGCGGTGATGTAAGCGCTGTTTTTTAGCCAAGCGGAGCTTGAATCGGTAGAGCTTTGAGTAAACATGGAAATTCCTTTTTGGTAGACAGTGTCAACAATCATAATCGAATAAAGTAGACACTGTCAACAATAGGGTTAAAATGAACAACATGGCTGAAAAACCGACTCCTTTGGACTTAAAAGATGCATGCGTGATGGCAGCTCATGCAGTGATTGCCGAGCACGGCGTCGAAAAACTGAGTTTGCGAGACGTCGCACGCAAGCTCAATGTCTCGCACCAAGCGCCCTACAAGCACTACGCCAGCCGCGACCACCTGCTGGCAGAGGTGATTCGTCGCTGTTTTGTACGATTCAGCAACGCGCTGAATGCTCGTGTTCGATCAATCGACACGATGCAAGACATGCGGGCACTGTGCATCAGCTACATGGACTTTGCGCTGCACAACCCGCTGGAATACCGCTTGATGTTTGGCACCCCTTGGCCCGAAGCTGCGGCCCAACCCGAGATGTTGGCTGATGCCAGATACTCATTTGACGTGCTGCGCGGTGCTTTAAAACCACTTTATGAGCCACTTTATAAAGACGCCGAAACTCAACGCCAAGCCATAGACACCGCCGCCATGTTCGTCTGGTCCACCCTGCACGGACTCGCCTCCATCATGCAAAGTCAAGCCATGTGCGGCTTGGAGCTTCACCCCAAGTACCAAGAAAACGCGGTAGAGCAGGTGATGGATTTGGTGACGGCAGGCTTGGAAGTGTCAACTCAAAAAGTAAATCTAAGCGTATAAGTTTTATGTATTTTTTGCCTGTAGCCGTCGTATTTGTTGACTGAGTAGCTATAAAAACTATAGTAAATTTACTTCTGTTCGACATTACATTGCAACCTCAGTAACGCCATCGCATCATGCAAGTTGTAGTCAAAGTCACTTTTTAGGGTGCTTTGGGCGTCTGCTATGAACTCCTGCCACATCTCGCAAAAGTCGTTTTGGTAGGCTACTGGCGCATGTTCGCGGATGTAGGCGATCGGCAGATCTGTATCTAAACCCGATTTGCGGATTTTCTTGATTAAGGCGGTGGCGGATTTCTCGGTGAGCAGGCTGGCTGGTTTGCTGCCTGCGGCTAAGGTCAAAAACAATGTCAAAAGCGAGCTGTCGTCGCTGTAGCCTTGGGTGGCTTTTTGCCAGGTTTTGCTGCTTTGCTCAATGCGGGTGGCGTGTTTGTCGTCTACTTCGCGCTCGTAGGTGTCGACTTCGCTCAGCGCGTCTTCCACCCAAAAGTAGCGACCCATAAAGGCGGGGGTTTGGTTGAAGAGTTTTCTGGTAGGTAGCTCAGGGTCTAGCAACTTAGGCAGATCGGCGATGACGGATTTGCGGACTTGCTCGACGACTTCGGTGAAGGCGTCAGGCAGGTTTTTAGGTAAAACGCTGGCTGAAAGGGCTTTTTTGACATCAACAGCCGGTTTTTTACGCAAAAGTCCCACTAAGCGCTCAAACCCAGCCCAATCTGGCAATTTTCGGTTTTTTGCGGCCAACGTTAGCAATGCCGTGCGGATGACAGCTTCGGCGTCCATGCCGGCTTCTTCTAGTTGCTCTTCGTCGAAACCTAACTGCTCGGCCAGCCAAATGGCAGCATCAACGATAGCGGCGACTTTTTGGCGTTTCGCCAGCTCAGCTTGAAACTCAGGCAAGGTGCGCAGCGTCCATTTGGCCAGTACGGGGATGTGCTCATCCGTGAACTCGGTACGCTCATTCATGCCAAAGTGGCTGTTTTGCGGCAGGGTGATAAGGTCTTTTAAGAGCGTAGAGCCGGCTTTGGAGTGCGACAAAAACGTGTTGTCCCGCAGCGACTCGGCCGCGAGTTGCACGTTGCCACCCGTGCTGTGCTCTAGGTACAAACTGACTAGGTTGACAATGCGGTTTTTGGCTTGCTCGATTTCAGGGCGCAGATACTCACTGCCAAAGTACCGCGCAATTTGCACCATGCCTTTGGGCGCTTCAGTGTTGATAGTGTCCAGCTTCGCAGGCTGAATAATGCCATGCTGCACGCCGTATTGCAGGGCTTTTTCGAAGAAGGGGCGGGAGTCGTAGAGTGAGATTGACATTTAACAAAGATTATCTATGCGTCCAAACCCGTCATTCCCGCGAAGGCGGGAATCCATGGGGCGACACAGTTGCAAATGGTCGGGAAAAGGTTTGCAGGCTGGCATGGATTCCCGCCTGCGCGGGAATGACAAACCTTTAGATCGCCGACTCTTCATCATCTTCCAGCGCGGCTGGGGTGGCTTTGCCGCGATCCGTATCGCCGGTTTCGACCTTGCCATCGTCTTCTTCACCGTCGTCTTCACCCAAACCAGCGTCATATGCGCGAGCTTTGGCGCGTAGGACCAAGATCATTTCAATGAACAAATCAGGCAGTCTGTAGCGCAAAATCCAAGCCAGTTGCATCCAGTCTTGGTCGGCAATGTCGTCTTCGTCGATTTTCGGTTTGGCGTAAGACTGGTTGTACAGCGCTTCTTCTGACAGCATTTCGCCATCGTCTTCCATGGTTTCAAACGTGCCGGAGCGGGCAAAGGCTTCAACGCGACTCCATTTTTCTGAGAAATAGTCGGCCAAGGCGTCACTGCCGCCTTCTAAGTCGCCAATTGCGGTCAAAAACTCGTCGGTGTCCGCTCCGTCACGGAACAAAATGGCGTTCATCATGCCGCGCAAGTGGGTGCGGGACAGGTCTTTGTACTGCTTTTCAATCACCACAGCGCGGGCAAATTGCTGGGGGGAGACCAGCAAATTGACGACTGATTCTTTGGAATTGTCATACTCGCGCATCACTGCCAAAATGTCTTTGGGCGGCAATTGCTCTAAAACAACCATCAAGGCCTGGTCGCCCTCAGCGTCAGCCAGTTCAACCAAGGCATACTCAGCGCCCACAATGTCGCCAGCCGCAATCAGGGCTTGGGTTTTGGTGATGAGGGCGAGTTGGCTGCTGGTTTGTTCGGTCATATTTATCCTTATTCTTTTCTATCAAAACCCTGCTCAACCATCCAATCTTGCCCCGCTTCTTCACGCAGCTTGGCCGCTTTGGCTTCTTCTTTGTCGTGCTCGCTGTCGTAATCAGCGCCGCCGTCATGGTCTTCGTTGTCGTCGTCTTCTTCGTTATTCTCATGCAAAGCAGGGCGGTGGGTTTTCTTGTGGTACATGTACTCCAGTGCGGCAGCTACGACCAAGAACTGTTCGCCAAAGGGCTCTTTCAAGATGACTTTAGCCGGCTCTTTGGCCCAATCTGCGAAGGTGACCACCGCATTCAGAGTGCTCCAACCGGGTAACTCATCTACTTCAAAGCCGAGCAAATCGTCCATCACGGCGGGTAGTTTGTAATTGAACGCGTTGTGAAATATCACCGCCACCATTTCGGGGCTGAGTTCAATCATCTGCTTCAAAAAGTCCAGTTCCTTGCGCTTTTCAGCGAGGCGTTTTTTGAGGACGTCTTTGCCCTCAGAGTCCGAAGTCAGGTCGTCCAGCTCCGCTTGGTAGCTGGTACGTAGGTGTTTGAAATAGCCAGATATGCTCATGGATTGTTCTTTTAATTCTTTATATATTACTTTAATTAAACTTTATAACACTATGTTTTTACTATAGTTTTCCCAAATTTCTTTGGCGGTGTCAATGGGGCTGTCCAGCAAGTTACGGCGGCGGTTGTCGTCGTAGGCTTGGCGTTTTTCTGGATCAACCAGCACATCGTAAGCCTCTTGAACCCTGCGAAATCGATCCGCAGCATCTTCGGCATCGTTGCGGTCTGGGTGGTAAAAAGCGGCTTTTTGGCGATACGCTTTCTTAATGTCGGCAAGCGTGGCGCTGCTGGCTAAGCCTAAAGCTGCATAGTGGTCTGACATGGGTGATATTTTGGGCTAACTTTGCTTTTAGCAAGGGCAGGGCAAGGTCTTGTATTGTACGATGCTGCCATGGAAACTGATGATTTATTGCGTTTAGTGAGCACGCCCATGCCTTTCGGCAAACACAAAGGCGTGATGATTGCCGACCTGCCTGGCAATTACCTCAACTGGTTCGCCCGCGAAGGCTTCCCCAAATCCAACATCGGCCGATTATTGGCGCTGATGCAAGAAATTGACCACAACGGATTGGGAGATTTGCTGAAGCCGCTGCGTGCTAATCGATCAAACTCTTAAACATCACATACGCATCCACAAACCCCAGTTTCTGGTGCTGAAACACCCCTGGCAGCGTGCCGACAATCTCAAACCCCAGCTTTTGCCACAGCCGCACCGCGCCTGTGTTGGTTGAAACGACAAAGTTGAATTGCATCGCTCTGAAGCCCATTTCGACCGCCAGTTTTTGCGAATGCTCACACATTTGCGCGGCAATGCCTTGGCCTTGGGCTGACTTTGAGACGACATAGCCGCAATTACACACATGCGCACCCAAGCCGGGCTGGTTGGGTTTGATGAAGTAGGTGCCGACAATGTCGCCAGCTTCACTGGTCGCTACAAACGTTGCAGCGGGCAGCTCAACCCACGCTTTGTGGATCTCTGCTTCGGAGCTTTGGGGGGAGAAGGTGTAGGTATCGCCCGCTGCGAAAGTGGTTTGCAGGATAAGCCAGAGGGCTGGCCAGTCGGTGGATTCAAAAGCGCGAATACAAAAAAACATATTCTGAATGTTACAGCGTTGCAAATGAAAATTTCACTATAACAAAGGGTGTTTTTGAATTTATTACTGATGCGGATATAATTAGACTGATGAGTAATTATTCCTAAGCATATTTGTCGAGATTAATATGAACAAACTTCCGTACACATTGAAAACCGTAGCATGCTTAAACGCTGTTACGCTTGTCTTGTCTTTCATGCCATTCACTGCTTGGTCGCAAACAACCGCTGCAACCGCGCCACTGGTATCAAAAACTGCCAAATCGGCAGCAGCATTGACTGCAGCGACGGTGCCAGATGAACTGAATGCGTTTGGTGGTGGCTTGTCGGCTTGGCGTATGCAGGGTAGTGGCGCTTTACGGTTTTTGGGCTTTAAAGCTTACGATGCGACGCTGTGGTTGGCAGCTGCGTCCAGCGCTAGCCCTTTGCAAAACAAATCGCTTTTTGCACTTGAAATTGTTTACAACACGACGTTAACTTCGGATGACATCGTCAACGTTTCATTGCTAGAAATGGTACGGTTGAAGCGTCTGACGGACGTACAGCGAAAAACTTGGACGACAGACATGACCAAATTTTTTCCGTCTGTTAAATCTGGCGACAGGTTGACAGGCGTTTATGTGCCTAAGATCGGAACACGGTTTTTCTTTAACGGCAAGCTGATTTCAGAAATCAACGATCCGGCTTTTGGCGACGCCTTTTTCGCAATTTGGTTGGATGAAGGTGCAAAAAAACCAGATTTGAGGCGTGCACTGTTGGGCTTGCCGGCCATGTCCAGTAGTGCATCTATGGATAAATATTGACCTGAGTGTTGTCTATCCTAAATCAGAAACATGAGCCTATCGCGTTGATATGTAGTTCATATATTATAAGATTATGGCGGCAGCCAGATTTTTTTTGCATATGGAGCTATGAAATTTATAGCATTATTAATAAAAATCGCCCTTATTTAAGCTTTATGCTTTCACGTATTTTTCAAAAAACGCCATCGTCCGTTCCCAAGCCAATTTGGCCGCTGCCGCGTCAAACCGTGGCGTGGTATCGTTGTTGAAGCCGTGCTGCGTACCCGCGTAAATATGGGCGGTGTGCGGCACGTTGGCGGCTTTGAGGGCGGCTTCATAAGTGGGCCAAGCGGCGTTGATGCGGTCGTCTATGCCTGCAAAATGAATCAGTAAAGGCGCTTTGACTTTGGCGGCGTTCTCAGCAGCAGGGTGGTTGCCGTAGAAGGGGACTGAGGCGTTCAAATCTGGAATTCGCGTTGCCAAGGTGTGCGAAATACCGCCACCGTAGCAAAAACCGGTCACGCCAAGCTTGCCTGTCGCGTCCGCGCGAGTGCGTAGCCAAGCGGCGCTGGCCATGAAGTCCTCGATGATTTTCTTTTGGTCTAGCTTGGGGAAGAGCTCTCGGGCTTTGTCTTCATCACCAGGGTAGCCGCCTAAGTGGGTGAGGGCGTCTGGGGCGAAAGCCATGTAGCCGTCAACCGCCAAGCGGCGGGCGATATCTTCAATATGCGGGTTCAAGCCACGGTTTTCGTGGATGACCAAAATGGCGGGCAATTTGTTGGTTCCTGCGCTGACGGGGCGGGCGAGCAGACCTTTGATGCTGCCTGAGCCGTCTGGAGATTTCACTTCTACTGTTTCAGTGATGATGCGTTTATCGTCTTTGGGCACAACTTGCGCTGCGGCAAAGTTGGGACTCAACGCGGTTAACAACATCGCGGCGGTTGTTCCCGCAGTGGCAAATTTGGCTGCGCCTTCGAGGAATCCACGTCTGTCAATGCCGCCGTGCACGTAGGCGTCAAACAAAATCAGCAGTTCTTGGTCGAAGTCTTGCGAGGTGAGTCTTTGTTTCAGTGCCATCTTTTTTCTCCAAAAAATTTGAGCATAGCGATATTTGTTGAAAGGAAAAAGAAGCGCGTTAAAGGCTATGCTGTCGGTATGGCTATTTTGTTTCACCCATTTTCAAAGCGCAGACATTTTTTACAACTTGCAGGCTTGGCGGCAGCCGCAGCAGTAACTTTGTCGCTGCCTCGCAGCGTGTGGGCTCAAACGGATACACCGCGCAAATTTCAGACAAATCCGTTCTCACTAGGCGTTGCGAGCGGTTCGCCCACGCACGATTCGGTGGTGCTGTGGACGCGACTGGTTGAGATTAGCTTAGACAGCCGACCTGTCACCGTGCGTTGGGAAGTGGCAGAAGACGATAAATTCACCCGCATCACGCAAAGTGGGCAGCATCTGGCGACGGCAGATTTGGGGCATTCTGTGCATGTGGAGTTGCAAAATTTACAGCCCAACCGATGGTATTTTTATCGTTTCATGGTGGGCGATGCGGTTAGCGGCGTTGGTAAAACACGCACTTTTGCTAAAGCTGGCGTGCCAGTCGAGAAGTTGAAAATCACCTACGCATCGTGCCAACGCTGGGAGGCGGGCTATTTCACTGCTTACAAACACATGCTGGCTGAAAAGCCTGATGCCGTGCTGTTTTTGGGCGATTACATCTATGAATATCCAGGTAACCCCGTGTCAGCCGTGCGCGTGCCCAGCGCAACATCCAGTTTGGGTTTTGTGTTGACTTTAGACGACTACCGCAACCGCTATGCCCAGTACAAAAGTGACGCCGATTTACAAGCCATGCACGCTGCCTGCCCGTGGTTGCTGACGTGGGATGACCACGAGGTGCAAAACGACTACGCGGGCTTGACGGGCGGAAACAGTGGATTTGCCGATATTTTCTCCAATGCGGCAGACTTTGCTGCCCGCCGCGCGGCGGCTTACCAAGCGTATTACGAGAACATGCCGATTCGGGTGTCTGCATTGACCAAAAGCTTGTCAGGCTTGGTGTCAGGATCTGAATTGCGTATTTATCAGCGCGTAGATATTGGGCAATTGGCCTCGTTTTACATGCTAGACACCCGCCAGTACCGCGATAAACAACTCTGCTCCAAAGACGGAAAATTAGGCTCCAGTGTGGTCAATCCCGCTAAATGCTCTGATTGGCTAGACCCGAAACGCACGCTTTTAGGTGCGCAGCAAGAGGCTTGGTTGGCGACGGAATTAGCCGCTTCTAAACAAAGGGGCGCAACTTGGAACGTGATGGCGCAGTCGACCCTGTTTGGCGCACGCGACAACAACCCCAGCAAAGAGCAGGGCTTTTTCAACGACGGCTGGGACGGCTACGCACCTGCACGGCAGCGTTTGACGGATGCTTTGCAGAAAAACGCGGTCAGCAACCCCGTGATGCTGGGTGGCGATGTGCATGAAAACTGGGTGGGTTACTTGAAGGCGGATTATTCCCAAACAGTTTCAGCACAAACTGCGCCTGCTGTTGGCGTTGAGTTTTGCGGAACCAGTATCACGTCACCCGCAGGCAGTGCTGCGGTAGAGAAAACGTCTGAACGGTTGGCGGAAAACCTGCATTTTGTGTTTGCAGATGCCAAACGCAGGGGCTATGGTATCGTTGAATTTACAGCTAAGCAGTTAACCACATCTCTGCGTGTGGTAGATGATGTTCGATCGAAAACAACAACGCCCAGTACATTGGCACAGTTTGTGGTGCCAGCGGGCAGGGTGATGATTGAGAAAGTTTAAGGCTGTCGTTCCCGCGAATGCGGGAATCCACAAGCACCATTAAGTAAACTTAGGCGGGAACAGCAATTTCTTCAACAGCAGGTTCTAAAACCTTGTCCAAAGCATCACTGAGCGATTTCACACTGCGGTCGATGTTGTGCAGCTTGTCCAAACCAAACAAACCGATACGGAAGGTTTGGAAGTCTGCGCCCTCGTCACACATCAAAGGCACGCCAGCAGCAGTTTGCAAGCCAACGGCTAAGAATTTTTTGCTGGATTGCATGCCTGCATCTTCTGTGTAGCTGACCACGACTCCTGGTGCTTCAAAGCCTGCCGCAGCAACGCTCTTGATGCCACGGCTTTTGAACATGGCGCGCACGTCATCGCCGAGTTTTTGTTGTTCGGCTTTGACCTTGGCAAAGCCATAAGTTTTGGTTTCCAACATGGTGTCACGGACGCGGCGCAATGCATCGGTTGGCATGGTGGTGTGATAGGCGTGGCCGCCGCCTTCATACGTTTCCATGATGCTGAGCCATTTTTTCAAATCGCAAGCATAGCTGGTGCTGGTGGTTGAATCAATGCGGGTACGAGCCAATTCGCTCATCGCTATCAAAGCACAGCAAGGCGAGCCGCTCCAGCCTTTTTGTGGGGCGCTGACAATCACGTCCACACCTGCTTCAACCATATCCACCCAAATCGTACCAGACGCTATGCAATCCAGCACAAAAATGCCGCCAACGCTATGCACAGCATCGGCTACGGCACGCATGTAAGCAGTTGGCAAAATCACACCACACGATGTTTCAACATGTGGTGCAAAAAAGACTTCAGGTTTTTCTCTCAAAATCGCGGAGACAACTTCTTCAATCGGCATAGGCGCAAAAGGCGATTGTTTATCCGTACCTTGGCGTCGCGCTTTGAGAACGGTTTCTTTGGCCGGAATGCTGCCCATCTCAAAAATCTGCGTCCAGCGGTAGCTGAACCAGCCATTGCGCAGAACCATCACGTTTTTGCCCGAAGCAAATTGTCTTGCTACAGCTTCCATGCCATAGGTGCCGCTGCCTGGAACGACGCAGGCAGATTTGGCGTTGTAAACCTCTTTCAGGATAGACGACACATCACGCATCACCACCTGAAAATTTTGCGACATGTGGTTAAGTGCCCTGTCGGTGTAAACCACAGAATACTCTAATAGCCCATTGGCGTCGACATTTTGAAAAAGACTAGACAAATTTCGCTCCCGATGTATTTTTAAAACATCAATATATCAGGTTTGCTGCCTGCGTTTTAGTAGTTTTAGAGTCCCAGCCAATTCGTTAGGGTTTTTTCCAATTCAGTGTCGCTGGCGATAAAGCCTTTGTAGCCAGAGGCGGCAAGCGCTTTTGCGCCTAATTCTGACTTATCCATGGTCAACAAAGCATCGCGCACGCCGGCTGCTTGCTCTGCGCTCATTTTGCTGGAAACAATCCAATGTTTGATAGGCATACCACGCGATTGGGCGCAAGTTTTACCACCTTTGTCTTTCCAAGCTTTAATGACTGCGCCTGATGCAGTAGCGCCATATGCTGTAAAACCGTTGTCTACATAAAACGGCACGGCATCTTGAAAACGTGTCACTTGCAGCTTCACGTCAGTAGCTGAGTTCAATTTGTTTTCACGCAGCATAGAGCGTGTCATGACGGCGGTGATGGAGTCCGCATCAGGTGTGACCAAGCCTTTGCCGTTCACTGTTGTCCAATTTTTGATCGGCTCAGGCTCTTTGCAGAGTAAGGAGACTTTGTATTCTGTAAAGCCGTTCGTCCAAGCCACTGATTTATAAGCACCTGTTTTAATGGCCTCAAGTGATACATGCGCAGGATGAATAAAGGCGGCATCCAGCTGACCTTGTTTCAAGGCATCACGCAAAGCGTTGTAGGTAGGAATAATTCGGATCGTGACAGGTTGCTTGGTTGCCAAGCTGATCGCTTTGGCAATCGGCGCAAATTTAGCTTCAATTTCAGCATCTGTGGCGCGGTAAGTCACGCCTTCGGTGACACCGAGTGTCAAAGCATTAGCGGAAAAAACACAGCAAGCTGCCAGTGACAGCAAAGTTTTGTTAAAAGTAGTCATAAGGGTGCAGGGTGCGAAAGTTGAGTTCGAAATTAGCCAAAAATTAGGTCGCTTGAGGCACAAATATTAGCCAAGCTTATTCTTGTATCTAATTGTATTTTTAAGATCTGAATTTCGCTGAATTTTGGGTGAAGGCTGGCAAGATTAGTAGCCCAATGACGCTAATTATTGACTCAAGACATCTAAAAGCCTGTCTAGACCGCCACTGTTGATAGCCACCATCGCTTGAGCGCGAACTTTAGGTTTAGCGTGGTACGCCACAGACAAGCCACCCGCTTCTTCACACAGCTTCATCATCGGCAAATCATTTGCACCATCGCCCATGGCAATCGCTTGCGCAGGTGTGACGCCCAGATCTGCACATACAGATGCCACAGTGCGGCGTTTTTCTTCACCATCGCAAATCTCACCCCATGGTTGCATCAACAGCTTGCCCGTTAATTTGCCGTCTTTGACCTTTAAAACATTGGCTTTCACGTAGTCAATGCCCAAAGTCTCTTGCACCCGATCCGCAAAAAACGTGAACCCACCACTGACTAGAAGCACCTTCATTCCCGCAGCCTTGCAAGCGTCAATCAGCACCTTTGCACCTGGGTTGATCTGCAGCCGCTGCGCATAAACCGCCTCCATACTCGCCACGCTCACGCCCTGCAACAATGCCAGCCGCCGACGCAAACTGTCTTTAAAGTCCGTAATCTCGCCCCGCATAGCGGCCTCAGTAATCGCTGCAACCTCAGCCTTGCGCCCTGCAGCATCGGCGATTTCGTCAATACATTCAATGTTGATCAACGTTGAATCCATGTCGAAGGCGATGAGTTTGAAGTTGTTCAGATTCAAAGGGGGCGTAAAACCTTGGATGACGAGGCCGGGGGAGATTTCAGTAGCTTGCATGTGATGACGAGTTATAATTCTTTACTATAAATTTAATAGCAACTTAGGCAATAAATATACTGGCTAGAGGCTTATTTTAGGAGGAATTTAAGGGTTTATCGCAGAGTTACTGGTTTGCCAGTGTTCGCCTCTGCTTTTGCCTCCGCCTTTACTTCTGTTTTCGGCTGCCCCAAACTTCGCAGCACATCCCGCACCATCAAAGCACGGTCTTTGGCTTCGGGTAAATCGCGTTCTATGCGCAGTTTGTCGTTGCCCGTCAGCTTGATGTGGCGGTTTTTTTGGATGAGGTGGATGATGGCCATCGGGTCGATAGGCGGATTGGGCTTGAACGTGATGTTGATGACACTCGGGGCCGCATCGACCTTGACCACGCCGTAGGGCTTAGCCATCACGCGCAGGCGGTGAACGTCTAGGAGCGTTTGCGCCTGCGGCGGGAGTTTGCCAAATCTATCGACAATTTCTTCTAACAGGCTGTCAATTTGCTCAGTTGTTTTGGCCGTAGCAAGCTTTTTGTAGAAACTCAGACGCAGATGTACATCGCCACAATA
This sequence comes from Polaromonas sp., assembly GCA_013298945.1. Taxonomy (GTDB): domain Bacteria; phylum Pseudomonadota; class Gammaproteobacteria; order Burkholderiales; family Burkholderiaceae_C; genus Aalborgiella. The sequence goes on along the minus strand of JAAFJR010000004.1, from coordinate 56,244 downwards.
ATCATCGGGCAGCAAGGCTGGAGAATGTAGGTTGATTTCTGTGGTCACATTGGTTGGTGCCATCAAATCAGGCTCGATACCCGCTTTGAGACAGCGCACAGCCTCGCCCAGCATCTCGTTGTAGAGCTGGAAACCGATTTCCATCATGTTGCCGGACTGGTTTTCGCCCAGCACTTCACCAGTCCCGCGAATCTCCAAGTCGTGCATGGCGAGGTAAAAGCCAGAGCCCAGTTCTTCCATCTGCTGTATTGCTTCTAGGCGCTGACCGGCTTGCTTGGTCAAACCCTCAATATCAGGCACCATCAAATACGCATAGGCTTGGTGGTGACTGCGGCCGACGCGACCACGGAGTTGATGCAATTGGGCTAGGCCAAACTTGTCGGCACGTGCCATCACAATCGTGTTCGCCGTGGGCACATCAATACCAGTTTCAATGATGGTGGAGCACAGCAGCAGGTTGTAGCGCTGGGCCACAAAGTCTTTCATCACCCGCTCTAGCTCGCGCTCGGGCATTTGGCCGTGGGCGATGGCGATGCGGGCTTCGGGCAAGATTTCTTCCAGCCGCTCTTTGCGGTTTTGGATGGTGTCCACTTCGTTGTGCAAAAAGTAAACCTGCCCACCGCGCTTCAATTCGCGCAGCACGGCTTCACGAATCACGCCATTACTCTCTGTTCGCACAAAGGTTTTGATCGCCAAACGGCGCTGCGGCGCGGTGGCGATGACGCTAAGGTCGCGCAGGCCCTCAAGCGCCATGCCCAGCGTTCGGGGAATCGGTGTCGCCGTCAACGTCAGCACGTCAATCTCAGCTCGCATGGCTTTCATCGCTTCTTTATGGCGCACGCCGAATCGATGCTCTTCGTCGATGATGAGCAGACCCAAGCGCTCAAACTTCACGTCTTTGCTGAGTAATTTATGCGTTCCCACCACGATGTCGATGGTTCCGTCAGCTATGCCTTTGATAGCGGCAGTGATTTCTTTGGCCGAGCGGAATCGGCTCATCTCCGCTACTTTGACCGGCCATTTGGCAAACCTGTCCACCAAGGTTTGGTAATGCTGCTCGGCTAAAAGCGTGGTCGGCGCAAGAATCGCGACCTGTTTGCCGCCGGTGATGGCGATGAAGGCGGCACGCAGCGCAACTTCGGTTTTGCCAAAGCCCACATCGCCACACACCAGCCTGTCCATAGGGCGTGGGCTGATCATGTCTTGAATCACGCAGTGGATGGCAGCGCGCTGGTCGGCGGTTTCTTCAAAGCCAAAGTCGTTGGCAAAGGTTTCGTAGTCTTGTGGCGAGTAGCGGAAGGCGTGGCCTTCACGCGCGGCACGGCGGGCGTAGATGTTCAATAGTTCAGCGGCAGAATCACGAATTTGCTCAGCGGCTCGGCGCTTGGCTTTTTCCCACTGGGGCGAGCCCAGCCGGTGCAGCGGCGCTTCGTCGGCACTCACGCCGGTGTAGCGGCTAATGTGGTGCAACTGGCTGACGGGCACATACAGCGTGGCTTTGTCGGCATATTCAAGATGCAAAAACTCTTGCACGGTGGATGACAACACATTGGCCATAGAGCCATCGGCTTGCTTGCTCAAGCCCAAATCCAGGTTAATCAAACCCATGTATCGCCCAATGCCGTGGGCGCTGTGCACCACGGGGTCGCCGACGTTGAGCTCGGACAAGTCCTTGATCAGCGCTTCAACATCACTGACTTGCTCTTGCTTTTTACGTCGGCGGGTGACGGCACCGGCGGCGAACAGTTCGGTTTCAGTAATTAAATCAATGCCTTGACCGATGTTGTTGGACAGCCAACTGAAACCGACGTTCAAGCCCGAAGTAGCAATACCGATTTTTTCAACACTGGTTTGAAAGTCTACTAGGCTGTCAAAAGCGGGGACGGACAAGTTGCTGGCGCGCAGAAAATCGAGCAAGCTTTCACGCCGCCCATCAGATTCCGCCAAAATCAACACACGCTGCAACGTGCTTTTCAGGTGGTTTTTCAGCTTTGCCAGTGGCTCGTCCGTGCCGCGAGCGACGGACAAGTCGGGCAATGGGGCAAATTCGACAAAAGCATCGTCATGAGAGGCCTCACTTGAAGCATTAGCGGGCGCTGCTTTGATTGCCAACTGCGCAAAGTCATTCGCTCTGGCGTAAAACTGCTCAGCACTTAAAAATAATGTATCAGGCGGCAGCGCAGGGCGGTCTGGGTCACCTTGAACGAGTCGATACCTATCCTTGGTGTCTTGCCAAAAACGCTGGAAAGCGGGCTCTAAATCGCCATGCAGAACAACGGTGGCATCTGAATGAGCTTTGTCTGATTGGGATTTGTCTATTTGGGATTTTTCATTACCGGCTATGTAATCAAAAACCGTAGCTGTTTCCTCAAAAAACAGCGGCAAATAATACTCAATACCTGCCGTTGCCACGCCATTGCCAATATCTTTGTATACGCGGCTTTTGGTTGGGTCGCCTTCGACTAATTCGCGCCAACGGCTTCGAAACTTAGTCCGCGCCTCGTTGTCCATAGGAAACTCGCGTCCTGGCAGCAGGCGAACCTCAGGTACTGGGTAAAGACTGCGCTGGCTATCGGGGTCAAAGGTACGGATGCTGTCGATTTCGTCGTCAAACAAATCGACGCGATACGGTACCAACGAGCCCATGGGGAACAAATCAATCAGGCCGCCGCGCACGGCATATTCGCCAGGGCTAACCACTTGGCTGACGTGGTTGTAGCCCGCCAAGGTCAACTGCGCTTTGAATTTGGCCTCGTCCAGCTTTTGCTTGGTTTTAAAGGCAAAGGTGTAGCCAGCTAAGAAACTGGGAGGTGCAAGGCGGTACAAAGCCGTGGTGGCGGGTACGATGACGACATCAGCGCCGCTGTCTTTGTCACGTTGGCTGATGCGCCAAAGCGTTGCCAAACGCTCGCTTATTAAATCTTGGTGCGGTGAAAACGAGTCATAGGGCAGGGTTTCCCAGTCGGGGAACAGCGTCAAACGCACTTCAGGGGCGAAAAAGGCGATTTCATGCATCAGACGCTGAGCATCGGTGGCGTCGGACGTGACGATGGCCGTCAGGCGTTTGGCAGCTTTGTCGCGCTGGGCTAATTTAGCAAGCAACAGCGCATCAGACGACCCAATGGAGCGGGGCAGGGTGTAGCGTTTGCCTAGGGAAAGCTTGGGTAAATCCATCAATATTCGTTTCGGTCTCTAAATCAATGTCAGTTTGTACAGCATTGCATTTTAGAATAGCCTCCATGACAAACGCGCAACCTGCTGAAAACAACCTTGAAAAGAACCCCAAACTTTGGGTGCTTATTCCTTGTGGCGGGAATGGTTCACGGGCGCAAACAGACATTCCTAAGCAATATCGCGTGATTGCAGGCAAAGCTATGGTGATGCACACCTTGGCAGCCTTTGAACAGGTCAAACGTTTTGCGGGCGGCTTGGTGGTGATTGCAAAAGAAGATGATCAATTACCTGAATTGCTTAAAGTTAATAAAAATACTATATTTTCAATAGCGCTTCAGGCAGGAAATACGAGGGCTACAACCGTTTTTAATGGTCTAAAGGCTCTGTTAGGGCAAGGTGTAGCTGCTACCGACTGGGTTTTGGTACATGATGCGGCGCGTTGCTTGATCACGCCAGAGCAAATTAACGCTTTGATAGACGCCTGCCTGAATGACGATGGCGCTGTGGGCGGCTTGCTGGCTTTGCCGCTGCCGGATACCTTGAAATCTGAAAGCGCAGGACGCGTTGCTGCAACTTTGGGACGCAGCGACAAATGGTTGGCGCAAACCCCGCAAATGTTCCGAATTGGTGCACTTATTGACGCTTTGGCCGCAGCCGGGGATTTGTCTGACCCTGCCAATGCCTTGATTACCGACGAATCTAGCGCGATGGAGCGGCTTGGCCATGCGCCGAAATTGGTGCGCGGCAGTGCTCAAAACTTCAAGGTAACCTATCCCGAAGACTTCGCACTGGCGGAAGCGGTGTTGCAAAACCGCAAGCATTCCGGCTGAATTTAACGCATTCGAAAAAATAACTCGCCAAAATTTACACTGCGTTTACAAATTTTTACGCTTCTTGGAAGTAATGCTGTAGTCTGAATCAATGGTTTTAACGTTAAAAGAAGTATGCTGACTCCAACTCAAATGACGCCCCAGCAGGTACGCCACTTGCTGATTCGCACAGGCTTTGCGCCCACGCATGCTGAGGTTGACAAACTGGTGGGTAAAAGCGCCCAGCAAGCTGTTAGCGAGATCATTTCCGCAGCACGCACGACTAAACCCAAATACCCAGCGCCAGCGTTTGTTAACAACCCGCCACCCGTTCCACAAGCACAATTAAAAACAGTGGATGAGCGGCAAGAGCAGCGGCGAGCGCAAATTGGCGAAGGCGTGGAGATTAAAGCGTGGTGGTTGCGTGAAATGTTAGAGACGCCAGTACCTTTGGCCGAGCGGATGGTGCTGTTTTGGCATAACCATTTTGCAACCTCGCAGCAAAAAGTGGTGCGCTCGCAAGCGATGTGGCGGCAGCACCAATTATTTCGCACGCATGCTTTGGGCAGTTTTGCCAGTTTGCTGCACGGTATCGCCAAAGACCCAGCCATGCTGGTTTACCTCGATGCGGCTAACAGCCGTCGCGATGCGCCGAATGAAAACTTTGCGCGTGAGGTGATGGAGTTGTTCACCTTGGGCGAAGCCACCCAAGGCGGTGGTTATAACGAGCAAGACATCAAGGAAGTCGCCCGTGCCTTCACAGGCTGGAGCGTGGACAGAGATGATTTCAGTTTCAAGTTCCGCGCCCCAGCACATGATATTTTTTCTAAAACGGTGCTAGGCAAAGTAGGTAATTTCAATGGCGATGATGTGCTGAACATCATGCTAGCGCAGGCAGCGTGTGGCGAGTTCATCGTTGGCAAGTTGTGGAAAGAATTTGTTTCGCCCGTGCCAGATACGATGGAGGTCAAACGTATTGGGAAGCGCTTTGCACAGAGCGGTTATGCCATAGACACCGCATTGGCTGATTTATTGACCACGGACGCGTTTTGGGCGGAAAGTAACCGTGGCAGCTTGATCAAGTCGCCTGTAGATTTGGTGGTTGGCTCGGTGCGGCAGTTTGGCTTTGGCTACAGCGATGCGCTGCCCTTTGCGCTTAAAACCGCGCAGTTGGGGCAAAACTTGTTGATGCCACCTAACGTGAAAGGTTGGCCGGGCTATACAGATTGGATCAATGCGACCACGCTTTTAGAGCGCAAAAACTTCACCCAGCAGTTGTTCAGATCAATAGAAGTTCTTGCAAATTCATCTATGAACCCAGCTATGAATGCTGCTTTGGGCAGAATGCCAATTTTTAAAGTCGGTAAGGCTGAATCAACGATGACTTTAGATGCCGATGTATTCCTAAGACCGTATGGTGTGCGAGCTGATGGTGTGCCGAATGATGCATCAAAAACGACATTAGCTGAGGTATTACTTGCCTCAAATGCTACACAAACTATAGCAAATGGTACGGTCGGTGTAGCTCATCTGCGAGCACTAACGCTAGACCCAGCGTATCAACTTAAATAAACGCTGACATTTATAAACGCTGACTTTTCTAGACGTTGACATTTAAAGAATCGAGTTCTACATGAAAAGAAGAGATTTTCTCAACCATTTCAGCACCGTCACTGGTGCAGCGCTTTTGTCAGCCCATGCGCCCGGTTGGGCGCAAGCAGTGGCAAACCGAGCCAGCAGCGTGCAAGATCGCATTTTGATTTTGATTGAACTCAAAGGCGGCAATGACGGGCTGAACACCGTCGTGCCCTATGCAGACCCTGCATACTACCAACTGCGCAACACGATTGGCATCAAAACCGATGAAGTCATCAAGCTAGACGACAAAGTTGGTCTGCATCCAGACCTCAAAGCTATGCTGCCATTTTGGGAGAAAAACGAGTTAGCCATTGTGCAGGGTGTTGGCTACCCAGAAGCGAATTTGTCGCATTTCAGATCAATTGAGATTTGGGACACGGCATCAAAAGCAAACGAATACCTCGTTGACGGTTGGGTTACGCGCGGTTTTCAAGCAGGCCTATCTGCAAAAGCAAGATTTACCGCTGAAGGTGTGTTGATTGGCATGAACGACTTTGGCCCACTAGCCGGCGCAAAAGCGGTGTCACTGAATGACCCAGTTGCCTTCGTCAACCAATCTCGTCTAGCGCGCGTCAACGAACTGGCTGCATCCACACAAAACCCAGCGCTGCGCTATTTGCTCAAAGTTGAAAATGAAATCACACAAGCGGCAGACGGTTTGAGGGGCGACAAATACGTGTTCAACACCGTGTTTCCAACAGGCCAGTTTGGAAATAGCGTGGCTGCCGCTGCACAAATCGTTGCTTCTCAACGAAGCGATAATGCCGACAAAAAAGCGGGTGGTGTGCCTGTGATTTGCCTGACTTTAGGTAGTTTTGATACACACCAAAACCAAGCTGGTACGCACGCTGGTTTGCTGAAACAACTTGCCGAGGGCATGGCTGCGTTGAAGAGTGCCTTGACCGAGCTGGGTGCGTGGGACCGTGCGCTGGTGATGACGTTCTCAGAATTTGGCCGCCGCGCTAGGCAAAACAGCTCGGGCGGTACCGACCACGGCACGGCTGCGCCGCATTTCATCACCGGAGGCGCAGTTCGAGGTGGTTTGTACGGCAAAGCGCCCGATTTGAACCGTCTTGATGGCAATCAAAACGTGCTCTACACAACAGACTTTAGACAAATCTACACCACTGTGGCGCAGCAGTGGTGGGGTGTGAACTCAGATGTCGTAGTGCATGGACGATTCGACCAGTTGAACTTTCTGCGGAGCTGAGTACGTTTCTATTGGCAGTTGTAATTTAAAAGCTGAACCGTGCCCAAGTTTAGAAACAACTTGAATTTTTGCACCATTAATGCGTTTGGTTAAACCTTTGACGATAGACAATCCAAGCCCAAGATTGCTGGTTTTAACTCCGGTATTATTAATTTTATAAAACTCTTCAAAAATCTTTGTTTGCGATTTTTTGTCGATACCTGGTCCCGTATCCCACACTTCAAAACTTAACATATTGCCAGATTTCCTAGCGGCTACAAGGATTCGGCCTTCAGCGGTATAAGTGATGGCGTTTGCGATTAAATTGCTCAATATACGCACAAAGTAAAGAGGAATGGTTTGAACATTTCCTTCTAAGGGTTTAAAACTAATTTTCAAATTTTTAGCAGCAGCGATAGGTTCAAAGTGTAAGGCAAGGCTTTTGAGCGTATCTGAAATGCTTAGAACCGTTTCTTCGACCTTGGAGTCATTCAGATGCTTTTGCTGAAAGTCAAACAAGTCGTTAAACATGTGGTTGATAAACATGCATGATTGTGCAATTTTTGGCAATAAGTGATCCATTTGTGTTGGATCATCCTTCAACATATCTGTATACAGCTCCATCGCGTATACGGGTTGTCTCAAGTCGTGGGCAGCCGCAGAGTAGAACTGTTGAATAACAGAATTGGCTGCGGTCAGCGCCTCTTGTTCAACATGCAATTTTTCTTCGCTTTCCTTTAGGGACTGAATTAAAACTAGGTTTGAATAATCAGAATTGCATCTTTTATCAAAACTTGTATTAAAACGCGTTCCTACTAAAAACAACATAAAAGTGTTGATACAAAGGTATGCACATAACCTAATGAAGACGTTAAAGTCATTTGCAGGTTGGTCACTGAGCAATAGAAATAGAACACCACCTAAAAATGATGTGCCAATCATACTCAATGTGATTTGGTTCATGAACCTTTTATCAGCGCAATTACGCGTCAAAAACAAATACATTGTTGCAGTAAGCACAGTATGGAAGAACATTTTTTGATGCGTCGACAGCCATAGTTGCGCTAATATGCTTCCGCTACCAATTGCAACAGCGTTTAGAAACCAAATGACTTTAAATTTCTGGAACTTTTCACGCAGCTCATTTGCTAGAAAATTCGCAGTATTTGGCATTTGCTTGTAAAAATAAGCGCAAGATGCATGCATTGCATACAAAGTCAGGATGGATAAACTGAACCACGAAAAAACCAAATAAACTGGCACATTTGCAAGTAAAACGGCCCCCATCAGCAAGCGCAGCCCCATAGAGACCCACAATGGTCTTTTGTAGGTAAGTTCCTTTAACGTTTCAAGCTCAAAAAACTGCTCTTTCGATGGCAAATCAGACTTCTTAAGACCTTCATTATTGAGGGTCTTCTCTGAAGTTAAATCGATTTGCGATTTGAAGTGTAGTTCTTGACTCATATATATAAATAAAACTTGTTGATTTAATCAATCATCGATTAATTTTAAAAAATTAGTCAGTATGTAACAAGTAAGTTGTTTACATTTCGGTTGCGATATGTCAATAAATGAATAAATTTTCGCTTTTTTGTAAAAAAAATTTGCTTGACTTATCAATGTTTTTTTTAAGGTGAAACTAAAGTTATCAATCGGTTGAGTCAACTTAGGTTGAGAAAAGCGCCATTTATTCTTGCTATATGTGATGATCTATAACAATTGGGAGCGTTTGCAGATTCTCAAACCTTGAGCGTATGTATGGCTGAGCATAGGTTTTGATGGGCAATTCAAATCGAAAAACACTGCCCACACCTAAGCGTGAATTGACGGAAATGACAGAGCCTTCAGCATATGCCGATAAACGCTTAACGACACTTAAGCCTAGGCCAAAGCCTTCGTCGGAGCTTGAGACGTCTCCTACTTTGTAAAACTCATCAAACACATGATCAATATGATCTGGGTTTATGCCAATACCAGTATCCCAAACTTCAAAAACTATCATTGATTTGCGTTTGCGTACCGCTAATAAAACACCGCCTTTGAAGGTGTATTTGATGGCGTTCGATATGAAACACGTCAATATTCTTTTGATAAGTAATTGATCTGTCTGTAAATAGCCTGATACCGAATTTGTTCGAAACATCAAATTTTTACGAATTGCCAATGGCTTGAAACGCTGCTCTAGATCATCTATTACCTCATCAATATCAACTGTTTGATGCTCGAAGTGGACGTGCCCTGCGTTGATCTGTTCAAATTCAAACAACGAGTCAAACAGGCCATGAATTGCATCACATGAGGCTGTTATTTTCGGCAACAAATCAGGTAATGCACTCAGGTCGGCGGCGCCCATTTGGGCGTACATTTTCAAAGCGTAGACCGGTTGTCTAATGTCATGCGCCGAACTAGAGTAGAAGCGTTGAATCACTTCATTGGCGTGAATCGCTACCTGTTTTTCGTGCTCAAGTTGTTCGGTTTTTAAATTCAGTGTTTTTATCAAACTGTTATTCCGAAACTGCAACGAGAGGTTACGCCTAAACGCATTGAACAATCGCTTGTTAAAAATATGCAAAATAGCCCAAATCACAATCAAGCTTAGCAAATGAATGTACTGAAGCTGCGGCCCTTGAAATTGCAAAACATATGCGATGTACCAAACTGCTCCCAGAACCTGCGTACTCATCAAAACGTTGATAAATTGCGTTGAAATTTCTCGGTGCGCATTGAGGTTGTGAACAGCAACGAAACCAACAAAGGTCAAAATTGTCGCGCCAATGTACTGATTTTCTATCGGGATACTGCTGAAAAATAACCAGCCTGATACACCCCAGGTAAAAGCATTCAGTGTCCAAGCCAGCTTGTTGCGTGCAATAAATGCACTTTTGACACTAAGCTCTGCGTTCAAAAGGTGCTTGTTGAATTCTGATTTGACGTGAACACGAAAAGCCACAACCACCAATGACACAAATAGCCAAGCTGCAATCAGGAAGGTATTGACATGACCATACAGTTGTACTGCCATGGCCACCATCGTGCCGATAGCGAACCAGGTCATTCGTGAACGCGGCTTCGTCAATAAAGGCAGTGAGACGCTTTCAATCCAGTCGCCTTCAGATAACTCTGTTTTTATATCAAGGTCTTGCATCTTTTTGTAGTTCGCACACGCCAGAATCGGAATAAAATCACAATATATGGTTAATAAAAATCAAACAATTAATACAAACTGATACATTTTGCCTTAAAAAGAAGCTATTTTGAGGGCGTCTTTGCTTAACTAACAAATTATCTTTAATCTTGAGTATCTAGGTTTTGAGTAATCATCTTCGGCTCACTTAGACCGTTAAAATCCAAGGGTAATTCCTACCCAAACACTTGCTTTCCTCCCAACACCAGGCTCACATTTTGAACTTGCATATCAGCACCATCGAGGGCGGCAGCGCTCTCAGCCCGTTTCGCATCAACCAACTGCTGCCCCGCTTACAGGCTGTGAGTGACAAAATCACCCATGTTTCGGCCCGTTTTGTGCACTTGGCAGCGAGTGAAGGGCAGCCAGATTCAGCACTGCAAGCTCGGTTACAGTCGTTGTTGACCTATGGCGAACCAGCGGTTCAGCTAGACAAAACCGCCAATATCCTGCAAATCATCGTCGCCCCGCGCATCGGCACAGTTTCCCCATGGGCGTCGAAAGCCAGCGATATTGCCCATAACTGCGGCTTGGGAGTGAAACGGATTGAGCGAATCACGGAATACAGCCTGACACTTAAGAATCCACTCTTAGGAAAAGCCAGTCTCTCAACCGATCAATTACAAGCCGTTGCCGCGCTGTTGCACGACCGCATGACCGAGTCTGTGCTGTTTGACCGTAAAGATAGTTTGAATCTATTTGTTACAGTAAACGCAGCACCCATGGCTCATGTGGATGTGTTGGCTGGTGGACGCGCAGCTTTGGAAGCTGCCAATACCGAGTTCGGTCTCGCCTTGACAGACGACGAAATGGACTACCTGGTCAACGCTTTCACCGGTTTGAAGCGCAACCCCAGCGACGTGGAGCTGATGATGTTTGCGCAGGCTAATTCCGAACATTGCCGTCACAAAATCTTCAACGCCAACTTCATCATCGATGGCGTGGCGATGGACAAAAGCCTGTTTGGCATGATCCGCAACACCCATCAGCTGAACCCGCAGCACATGGTGGTGGCGTATTCTGACAATTCCTCTGTGATGGAAGGCAGTGTCGTTGAGCGATTTTTTGCCAATTTTGACCATTCAGCATCCAAAAATGCTGTTTCAGAGGCTAAAAACGAATCTAGCCGGCGTATTGATTGCCTGAGTAGCTATAAAAAGAATAGCAAATTGCAGCATGTGTTGATGAAGGTGGAAACCCACAACCACCCGACGGCAATCTCCCCATTCGCGGGAGCTGCTACGGGTGCAGGCGGCGAGATTCGGGATGAAGGCGCAACCGGGCGTGGCTCTAAACCCAAAGCGGGTTTGACGGGTTTTACGGTTTCGAAAATGAATTTTGATGCTGAAACTTCCACTAATAACTCAAAGAAATCAACAAGTTACGGAAAGCCGGAGCACATCGCCAGCCCGCTGCAAATCATGATTGAAGGCCCATTGGGCGGCGCGGCTTTCAATAACGAGTTTGGTCGTCCGAACATCTTGGGCTACTTTCGAGAATACGAGCAATCTGTTAAAAGCAGCAACGACACAATCCAGCGCGGCTACCACAAGCCCATCATGATTGCCGGCGGTTTGGGCACGATTGACAGCGAGTTGACCCACAAAATTCTCTTCCCCGCTGGCAGCTTGCTGATCCAACTCGGCGGCCCCGGCATGCGCATTGGCATGGGCGGCAGTGCTGCCAGCTCGATGGCGACGGGTGCGAACGCTACGTCGCTGGATTTTGACTCCGTGCAACGCGGCAACCCTGAAATCGAACGCCGTGCGCAAGAGGTGATCAACCAGTGCTGGCAAGCAGGTAAGAATAATCCGATTTTGGCGATTCACGACGTGGGTGCGGGCGGTTTGTCCAACGCATTCCCCGAGTTGGTCAATGATGCAGGCCGTGGCGCGAGGTTTGACCTGCGCGCCGTACCGCTAGAGGAATCTGGCCTCGCACCGAAAGAAATTTGGTGCAATGAGAGCCAAGAACGCTATGTGATGGCGATTGCGGCTGAGTCTTTGGAACAGTTCAAAGCGATTTGTGAGCGGGAGCGCTGTCCGTTCTCGGTCGTGGGTGTCACGACTGAGGTTAATCAACTCATCCTTGCCGACGAAGGACAAGAATCCCCAGTCAATATGCCGATGGAAGTCTTGCTCGGCAAACCGCCGAAGATGACTCGCGACGTCAAAACCGTTAAACGCCAGATTCCCGCCCTCAATTTGACTGGCATAAACCTGCAAAAAGCCGTCATTGACGTTTTGGCGCACCCCACTGTGGCGAGCAAACGCTTTTTGATCACCATTGGCGATCGTACTGTGGGCGGCATGACCCACCGCGACCCCATGGTCGGCCCCTGGCAAGTGCCGGTGGCCGATTGCGCCGTGACCATGGCCGACTACCTTGGCTTTGCCGGCGAAGCCATGAGCATGGGCGAGCGCACACCGCTGGCCGCGCTGGACGCGCCCGCATCGGGCCGCATGGCGGTCGCCGAGGCGATTACCAATTTGCTGGCAGCACCGTTTGAGCTGTCCCGCGTCAAGCTGTCCGCCAACTGGATGGCTGCGTGCGGCGAAGCGGGCGAAGACGCCGCACTGTACGAAACCGTCAAAGCCGTGGGCATGGAGCTGTGCCCGGCACTGGGTATTTCGATTCCTGTGGGTAAAGATTCGTTATCTATGCGAACCACTTGGAAGGATGATGGCGCAGCAAAGAAGGTGACTTCACCCGTCAGTTTGATCGTCACCGCCTTCGCAACACTGGCAGATGTACGCGGCACATTAACCCCGCAATTGGATGCCACTGAAGCCGATACAACGTTGATTTTGATCGACCTCGGCAAAGGTCAAAACCGCATGGCGGGCAGCATCTTGGCGCAGACGATTGACCAGTTTGGCGACCGCGTGCCGGACTTGGACGACGTCAAAGACTTGATCAATTTAGTCAACGCCATCAACGAGTTACGCGCTAAACAGCAAATTTTGGCCTACCACGACAAGAGCGATGGCGGCCTGCTGGCCTGTGTGGCCGAGATGGCGTTCGCGGGGCACGTCGGCGTGGCTATCAATGTCGACATGCTGGTCACAGAAGGCGATGGAATATCCGACAGTCGAATGGAAACTGGCGACAGCAAAAACTGGGCGAACCAAGTTTCTGCACGCCGCGACGAGTTGACATTAAAGGCGCTGTTCAACGAAGAGCTGGGCGCTGTGATTCAAGTCCGCACGTCTGAGCGTAACGCCGTTATGGAAGCCCTGCGTTCGCACGGGCTAAGTAAGTTCAGTCACTTTATCGGCAAAACGCGTCCCGAATCTTCGACGATTGATGCAGGCAAAGGGCAACTCCAAGTCTGGCGCGACGCCAAAGCCGTGTTCAGCGCACCGCTGGCAGACTTGCACCAGGTGTGGGACAGCATCAGCTGGAAAATCGCCAAACTGCGCGATAACCCAGATTGTGCCGACAGCGAGCACGCCGCCGCTGGCGTGGCAGCAGACCCGGGTTTGCATGTCAGTTTGAATGCTAATTTAAGCGCTATTTATACACACTCTGTCATTCCCGCGCAGGCGGGAATCCACGGTGGCGCTGGCATGGATTCCCGCCTACGCGGGAATGACGGGGTTGGCACCTCTCAATTGATGCTCGCCCGCCCCAAAGTCGCCATCTTGCGCGAGCAGGGCGTCAACTCGCATGTGGAAATGGCCTACTGCTTCACCGAGGCAGGTTTTGAAGCTTACGACGTCCACATGACCGACCTGCAAACCGGCAGGGCGAACTTGAAGGACTTTGTCGGCATCATCGCCTGTGGCGGTTTCAGCTACGGCGACACGCTGGGCGCTGGCATTGGCTGGGCGCGGTCTATCACCTTCAACCCCGTGCTGTCCGACCAGTTCCAAGCCTTCTTTGCGCGGCCAGACACCTTTGGTCTGGGCGTTTGCAACGGCTGCCAAATGTTTGCCGAATTGGCGCAAATCATCCCTGGTGCCGAGCATTGGCCACGTTTCACCACCAACCAGAGCGAGCGCTTTGAGGCACGTTTGAGCATGGTCGAGATTTTGGAGTCCCCCAGCCTGTTCCTAGCCGGCATGGCCGGCTCGCGCCTGCCCATCGCCGTCGCCCACGGTGAAGGCTATGCCAACTTCGACCCCGCCAAAGCAGGCCGTGGCAATGCCCAAGCCGTCATCCAAGCCATGCGCTTTACCGATAATTTCGGCGCGGCGACTGAAATCTACCCCTTCAACCCCAACGGCAGCCCAGACGGCCTAACCGCAGTCACCACAGTCGATGGTCGCTTCACCGCCATGATGCCGCATCCCGAGCGCGTCTTCCGCAACATTCAAATGAGTTGGACGTCGCTTGATAAGAGTGCTCAAAGTCCGTGGATGGAGATTTGGCGGAATGCGAGGAAGTGGGTTGGGTGATTTTTTCATATGCAAATAATCCTTGCGATACCTATTAAACGCATATACAATAATCCCATTGAAGATTGAATTCGACCCCAACAAAAGCGCTGCAAACATAGCCAAGCGTGAATTGCCGTTTGAGATGGTTGAACAGTTCGGTTTTGACGAGGCAGTCATTGAGCAAGACAACCGCAAAGCGTACCCTGAAGCGAGGTATGTTGCGTCGGGGTATATTGGTCTAAGGCTGCATATTTTGTGTTTTACGCCTTTAGCTGGCGGCATTCGGGTAATTAGCTTGCGTAAAGCCAATGACAGGGAAAGGAAATACCATGAAAACAGTAAAACCTTTGATTGATGATGACGGCGAAGTGCGTGAACTGACGGCAGAGGACTTTGCCCGTTTTCGCCCAGCCCATGAAGTTTTACCGCTCGAACTGCAAAAAGTGCTGGGTATTAAGCCGCGCGGTAGGCCGGCAGGGTCTGGGGATACGGAGCAGATTGCAATTCGGATTCAAAAGGAAGTTTTAGCGCGTTGGCGGGCTACGGGCAAAGGCTGGCAAACACGAGCTGCGGCGGTGCTGGCGGCTCATGCGCCTTGATACTCTAGCTTATATTGCTATTATCTTCATAGCTACTTAGGCAATAAATACGCCGGCTACAAGCAAAAAAAGCCTCAAATAAGTTTGGCGGCTAATAGCACCAGCGCAGCATCGTGCTGTATAGGTTTAACCCCGACGGCAGACTTCTCCTGAATCAGCCGCGCCAGCTGTTCAATGTGCGGCAAAACCGTCCCAAAAAACAGCGGTTTTCCCTCTGAAGTAATCAAAATCGTCGGGAAATTTTCTACCTCAATCGGGTCAATTAAATCCGCTTCGTCTTCCACGTCGATCCACTTAAACTGCACCTGTGGGAATTTAAGCGCCAAAGCATCAAACAGCGGCTTGTACTCTCGGCATGCACCACACCAGTCGGCGCACAGGCAGGCTACGGTGAGAGAGGGGGATACGTTTGATTTCAAAATCACTATTTTTTTAATAGCTGCTCAGGCAATAAATACGCCGGCTACAGCCATTTTTAGCTCTAAAATAGCCTTAAATCTGATCCGCAGTCACCCCAACGCCTTGGCTGTAGCCGCCATCGACGTACATGATCTCAGACGTGATGCCGCTGGACAAGTCGCTGAGCAAGAAGGCAGCGGCGTTGCCTACTTCGTCTATGGTCACGTTACGGCGGATGGGGGATGCGCCGGATACTGTGCCTAGGAGTTTGCCGAAGTCTTTGATACCACTGGCGGCTAGGGTTTTGATGGGGCCGGCGCTGATGCCGTTGGCGCGCATGCCCTTTGGACCGATGGCTTCGGCGAGGTAGCGCACAGACGCTTCCAGTGACGCTTTGGCCAAGCCCATGGTGTTGTAGTTGGGTACGGCGCGTTCAGCGCCTAGGTAGGAGAGGGTTAAAACCGATGATTTTTCACGCAGGTGCGGCAGCAGGGCTTTGGCCATGGCGGGGAAGCTGTAGGCGCTGATGTCATGGGCGATGCGGTAATTTTCGCGGGTTAGACCGTCTAGGAAATTACCTTCAAGGGCTTCTTTGGGGGCGAAACCGATGCTGTGTACAAAGCCGTCGAACTGTGGCCAGACGGCGGACAAATCGGATGCTAATCGGGCGATGGATTCGTCGCTGCCAACGTCGCAGTCAAAAATCAACTTAGAGTCAAATTCGGCCGCAAAACCGGTGATACGGTCTTTGAAACGCTCGCCCACGTAGCTGAAGGCCAACTCAGCGCCTTCGCGGTGGCATGCTTTGGCGATGCCGTAGGCGATGGAGCGGTTGCTCAAGACGCCGGTGATGAGTAGTTTCTTGCCAGTTAAAAAGCCCATGGTGTTCTCGCTTTGCTTGTAAAAATTGAACGTTAATTTAACATTTGATGCGGAATTGTCGCTTAAATTTGGCCGAGTAACGCTAAGTTGGGCTAGGATAGAACCGTGAAAAATCAATTTGTCATAAAACTCATATTCTCTACAGCCCTGCTGACGCTGTTGTTTGCTTGCGCTGTGCCTACGAAAAACACCGCCACCAGAACGCCAATAGTGGTTGCCGCACCACCCGTTGTGACGTCGGCGCCGGCCGTTTCGCAAGAAGCTGCGTTGGACAAAAACGAAGTCATCATCGACAAGCCTGCTCCTGTTCAAACTGAGGTTGTATCGCTTTTAGCAAAAATCACACCGGCGCAGTCGGCGAGGCTAAACCAAGCTTTAAAAACAGCCAGTGATGAGGCTAAATCAGTGGCGACCGTGAGCCATGCCACCCCAAAAATACGCGCATTTGTGGAGCGGCTGAGCTGCATCCGTCAATACAACGACGGCGGCAGCGCGGTACTGCAAAACATGGCGGCTCCAGGCGTGTCGTTCAAATTCTTTGTGCCGCCCATGCATGGCACTAAATTGCACAATAAAAACAGCTGCTTGACTGTTAGCGCCATAGCTTTGAAGCCGGTGAGCTACCAAGGTATGGCAGGTATTCAGATCAAGGTGTCGTATCTGGCTGAAGACAGCGGCGAGACGACGACGAGCAACCATGAAATCAACAAAAACAGCAAGGGTGTGTGGTGGTTTACGCGCTGAAAAAATGGATTTTGTTAGTTTTAGCCGGCTTTGTAGTGGGGCCTGTTTGGGCTGCGCATGCGTATTCATTGTGGGGCGACATCAAATACCCAGCTGGTTTTGCGCATTTTGATTACGTCAACCCTAATGCTCCCAAGGGCGGTGAGCTGGTAGCAGTGAGCAATTTGCGAGTATCGACATTTGACAAATACAACCCCTTCACCATCAAAGGCACATCGCCCGCGTATTTGAGCGATTTGATGTTTGAGAGCCTCTTAACTGGCTCTGCTGACGAGTTGGGCACGGCTTATGGCTTGTTGGCAGAAGATGTGGATGTGCCAGCGGACGGCTTGAGCGCGACTTATAAAATTCGCCATAATGCAAGGTTTCACGACGGCAAACCCGTACAAGCTGAAGACGTGAAATACACGTTTGACACTTTGACCAGCAAGTATGTACAGCCCGGTTACCGCGCTTTGTTGGAAGATGTCGCTCGTGCAGAAGTGATCAGCCCGCTGGTGGTTAAATTCACTTTCAAGCGCAAAAACAGAGAGTTGCCCTTGACTGTGGGTGGTTTGCCCATTTTCAGCCGTGAGTGGGGCAAAGGCAAAACTTTCGACAAAGTCATTACCGAAACGCCCATTGGCAGCGGCCGCTACAAAATTGGCCCGGTGAATTACGGCAAAGACATCACGTATGTGCGTGACCCGCAATACTGGGGCGATAAGTTGAACGTCAATGTCGGTAGCGGTAATTTTGAGCGCATCACCATCAAAATCTACAAAGACAATGTGGCGCGGCTTGAAGGCTTGAAAGCGGGCGAGTTTGACTTCATGCAGTTTTATTCTGCCGGTGATTGGTCGCGCCGCGCCACGGGTAAGCGTTTTGAGAGTGGCGATTTGACCAAGGGTGTGTTCAAACACAGCTTGCCGACGGGTTTTCAAAGCTACGTGTTCAACACTCGTTTGCCCAAGTTCTCTGACGTTCGGGTACGGCAGGCGATTGGGCTGGCGCACGATTTCAATTGGATGAGCCGTTTGCTGTTTTACGGCATTTACAAGCCTGTGAATGGTTTGTTTGGTAACACTGATTGCGCCGCTGCTGGCGTGCCTAGCGCGCAAGAACTAGCATTGTTAGAACCATTGCGTGCGGATATTCCCACTGCAGTGTTTGGCGAAATGACCATGCAGCCCAATGCGGATGGCCAAGACAATTTACGAGCCAACTTGGTCAAAGCCCGCGACTTACTGGCACAAGCGGGCTGGACCGTGCAGGGCGGGGTGTTGAAAAACGCCAAAGGCGAAACTTTAGAGATTGAATATTTAGACAGCCAAGAGTCAAAAAGCGCAACGCTGGCTTCTTGGCAGCGTAATTTGGCGAAGCTGGGCATCAACTTGAAATTACGTGCTGTTGATTTTGCGCTTTACCAGCAGCGGCTGCAAAAATTTGACTTTGACATGGTCAGCCTTGCATTTGGTGGCACAAACAACCCAGGCGCTGAATATGCCGACATGTTTGGATCTAAAGCCGCCGATATTGAAGACTCTGGCAACTATGCGGGGTTAAAAAACAAGGCGGTTGATTCTTTGATTGACCGCATGGTGATATCCCAAACCAAGGCAGAATTGATCCCCGCTTGCCGTGCATTCGAGCGCGTCATTGCCCACAGCCACACCATGGTGCCGCAGTGGTACAGCGGGCAGCATAATTTAGCCTACAACCCGAAAAAGCTCGCCAAACCAGCTGTTGAGCCAAAATATTACAAAGCGGATTCTTGGCTATTGAATAACTGGTGGGCACAATCTGCTGGTACTAAGTAATCTAAACAATAACCATGTTCAGCTACATCCTAAAACGCCTTTTACTGATGATTCCAACACTCTTTGGCGTGTTGCTCTTGACGTTTGTGGTGATTCAATTCGTCCCCGGCGGACCGGTAGAGCAGTATTTGGCGGAAGCAAAATCGACCACGGGAGCGAGTGGTGAGTCGGTTTACCGAGGCGGTAAAGGCATTGATGAAAAGCGCTTGGCTGAAATCAAAAGCTTGTATGGTTTTGACAAACCTGCGCCTGAGCGCTTTTGGCTGATGATCAAGTCGTATTTGAGTTTTGACTTGGGTAAAAGCTTTTTTCAGCACAAACCCGTGTGGGATTTGGTCAAAGAAAAACTCCCAGTTTCCATCAGCTTGGGGTTGTGGACATTCTTCATCAGCTACCTCATTTCCGTGCCCTTGGGCGTAGCCAAAGCCGTGCGAGCGGGTAGTAAGTTTGATTTCATCACGACCTTGATCGTTCTATTTGGCTATGCCATTCCAGGCTTCGTCCTCGGTGTGGCATTGCTGGTGATCTTTGGCGGCCAGTTGCAGTGGTTTCCGCTGCGCGGGCTAACATCAGCCAACTGGGAAACGCTGAGCTGGGGGGCAAAAATTACCGATTATTTGTGGCACATCGTCTTGCCCATCACAGCGATGGTGTTGGGCAGCTTTGCGGTGACGACGATGTTGACCAAAAACGCTTTTTTAGAAGAAATCCGCAAACAATACGTCACCACAGCCCGAGCTAAGGGCTTGTCAGAGCGGCAGGTGCTGTACAAACATGTGTTTCGCAATGCGCTGATTCCTATTGTCACCGGTTTTCCTGCGGCGTTTATTGGCGCATTTTTCACGGGGTCGTTGTTGATTGAAACGCTGTTTTCGCTGGATGGGCTGGGTTTATTAAGTTACGAAAGCGTGATTCGGCGGGATTATCCTGTCGTTTTGGGAACGTTGTATTTGTTTACGCTGATTGGTTTGGTCACTAAATTAGTAAGTGACCTCTGTTACGTTTGGGTGGATCCACGTGTCAAATTTGACTAATCGAACCTCAATTCCAACCCAAATTTCAGCTTCGCCGTCTAAGCGGGCTTGGCAGCGCTTCAAACGCAATCGGCTGGGGTTTTACAGTTTGGTGGCGTTCTGCGTGTTGGTGCTCATCAGCTTGTTTGCGGAAGTGATTTCCAATGACAAACCTTTGGTCGTTCACTATAAGGCTGGTTATTACTTTCCACTGGTTAAAGATTACCCCGAAACCCTGTTTGGCGGTGATTTTGAAACGCCGACCGATTATCTCGACCCATTCATCCAAGCCAAGTTCTCGCAAGACGGCAACTGGGCGATTTATCCATTGAACCGCTATGGCTCAAAAACGCTGAATTATTTCGCCAAAACGCCGAATCCTGCCGCCCCGTCACGCGACAATTGGCTGGGTACGGACGACAAAGGGCGCGACTTGCTGGCTCAGCTGATTTACGGTTTCCGCGTCAGCGTGCTGTTTGCGCTGGCGTTGACGGTGATTGGCGTTATTTTGGGTGTGATTTCGGGCGCGATTCAGGGTTTTTACGGCGGCAAGACGGATTTGGCATTTCAGCGCTTTATCGAAATTTGGGGAGCTATGCCTGAGCTGTATTTGCTCATCATCTTTAGCGCCGTGTTTTCGCCTAGCCTCGCTTTGTTGTTGATATTGCTCAGTTTATTCGGATGGATGGGCTTGTCGGACTATGTACGGGCTGAGTTTTTACGCAATCGGCAAATGGATTACGTGCGATCTGCGCGGGCTTTGGGTGTGAGCAACTGGCACATCATCACCCGCCACGTGCTGCCCAACAGCATGACGCCAGTGGTCACTTTTTTGCCTTTTCGTATGAGTGGTGCGATTTTGGCTTTGACCTCGCTGGATTTTCTGGGTTTAGGCGTTCCGCCGGGTACGCCGTCACTGGGAGAGCTGCTTGCACAAGGCAAAAACAGCATTGATGCATGGTGGATTTCTTTGTCTACGTTTGGGGTGCTGGTGGTGACTTTGCTGTTGTTGACGTTTATGGGGGATGCCCTGCGTGATGCGCTTGATCCTCGGAAGGCGGATAAATGAATCTGCCGAACCTTTTAGATGTCAAGGATTTGACAGTTTCCTTTGGTGGCAAAGCAGTCGTTCACGGCATTAATTTCAGCATCAAAGCCGGTGAACGCGTCGCCTTGGTTGGCGAATCGGGCTCAGGAAAAACCGTCACTGCCCTGAGTTTGCTGCGTTTGGTGATGAATGCCGAGCTGCGGGGCAGAGCTGCATTTGGGCAAAAAGATACGCTTGATTTACTAAGTATTCCTGAACAGCAACTGCGCGGCATTCGCGGCCAAGACATCGCCATGATTTTTCAAGAGCCGATGACGGCTTTGAACCCGTTATTCACGGTGGGAGATCAAATAACTGAGGTTTTAGAGAATAAAATGCCTTTAGCCGGCTTATTACTAGCCTCAGAAGCTATAAAAATAATAGCTTCTACAGGCATTGCTGATCCTGAACGCTGCGCCAAATCGTACCCGCATCAGCTCAGCGGCGGTCAGCGGCAGCGTGCCATGATTGCGATGGCATTGGCTTGCCAGCCCAAATTATTGCTAGCAGACGAGCCAACAACCGCGCTGGATGTGAGCTTGCGGCTGCAAATTTTGGAGCTACTAGCTGACTTGCAAAAGCAAAACGGCATGGCGGTGCTGCTGATTACCCATGATTTGAACCTGGTACGCAAGTTTGCCGACCGCATCATCGTCATGGAAAACGGGAGCATTGTGGAGCAGGGCGCCGTAGAAGCTGTGTTTTCGAACCCGCAGCATGCCTACACCCGCAAGTTGATGGACAGCAAGCCGGTGCGGGATGTTGTGGAAGTTACGAATGCAGCCATGGATTCCCGTATTCTCGGGAATGACAGCATGTTGGCAAAAAATCTACGCGTCAGCTACCCAACACCGATTCCAGGTTTCAAAGGTTGGTTCAAAAAAAGCGAGTTTGTAGCAGTCAAAGGCGCCAGTTTTGACATACCAGCAGGTCAAACTTTGGGCGTGATTGGTGAATCAGGCTCTGGTAAATCAACTTTGGCGCTTGCGGCGCTGGGTTTGCTGCCCTTTACGGGTGATTTGAAGGTATCTGGGCAAAGCTGGGGCGCTAGCAAAAAAGCCGATAAAGCCTTGAGAAAACAAGTGCAAGTGGTGTTTCAAGACCCGTTTTCATCACTTTCCCCACGCTTGACTGTGGGTGAGTTGGTGGGTGAGGGCTTGCTGGTACATGCACCTGACTTGACTGCCGAACAGCGGCAAACCAAGGTTTTGGCGGCTTTAGCAGAGGTCGGGTTGTCGGAGACTCAGTTTGCAGGTCTGCTAAACCGCTATCCACATGAGTTCTCAGGTGGGCAACGCCAGCGTTTAGCTATAGCGCGGGCGTTGATTGTCGAGCCTCAGTTGTTGGTGTTGGACGAGCCAACCAGTGCCTTGGATGTGACCATTCAAAAGCAAGTTTTGCAGCTTTTGCAGCGGTTGCAACGTGAGCGCGGATTGAGTTATTTGCTGATTACCCACGATGTGGATGTGATCCGCGCGATGGCGCATTCTGTGCTGGTAATGCGGGAAGGTGATATTGTCGAATCTGGCTCAGTCCAGCAAATCATGGCGTCTCCACAGCATGAATACACGTCGTTATTGGTGAATGCAGGCATTTAAGTGATGGTTTTACGTTTTAAAGGCCGCTAAAAGCATGACAAATCTGTAAATTAGGGCTATAATCCAAGGCTAGGGTTTTTGCTTAGTTGTTACATAACAGCTTCATAAATTCTAAAAAACGAACCTGCAACGCTTCTGTGTTGCAAAAAACGGGCGATTTTATACGCCCGTTTTTTTTGCCTATACGTATTTAACGTTTAGAAATATTTGAATAAGGGAAATTTCGTTGGCAGCGCAGCAAGTGATTGAACAAATTGTGACCGGTTTCGGTTATGACCTCGTAGAGATTGAACGCTCTGCCGGTGGTTTGCTGCGTGTGACGATTGATTTTCCGTGGGTAGCTGGTACGGCTAAAGCGGATGAAAAGTTGATTAACGTTGAAGACTGCGAAAAAGTCACCCGGCAGTTGCAGTTTGCTCTTGAGGTGGATGGTGCGGATTACAAAAGGCTTGAGGTGTCCTCGCCGGGTATTGACCGACCACTGCGTCACGCCAAAGATTTTGAGCGGTTTTTGGGTGAAGAGATTGATATCACATTGAAAGCGCCGATTGGCTTGGCGGCTGTAGGTCAAGTAAATGCTACTCGCAAGAAGTTTCGCGGCACTTTGGAGAGGGCTGAGCATAGTGAAGCATCTGCCAAGGAAGCGGATGCAGCGGTTTGGCAAATTGTTTGGAGTGAAGCACCAGTGGCGAAGCCCGGCGCTCGCATCAGTAAAAAACGCCCGCCTGCTCCAGTACAGGCTTTGGGCTTTAGGTTGGAAGAATTGCGGGATGCGCGTTTAGCGCCTATTGTTAATTTCAAAGGACGTACAAATCTGACGGATCAGTTTGGTGGTACTTCCGATGATGAATCGTAAAATATAGGAGAGTGAAGTCATGAATCGCGAAATGTTGATGTTGGTAGAGGCCATCTCACGCGAAAAAAGCGTTGAGTTAGATGTCGTTTTTGGTGCTGTTGAAGCCGCCTTGGCGCAAGCAACTAAAAAGTTGTTCCCTGGTGACGTGGATATTCGCGTCGCAATGGATCCTGACACTGGAAACTACGAAACTTTCCGCCGCTGGCACGTGGTGCCAAATGAGGCGGGCTTGCAGCTGCCTGATCAAGAGATTTTGCATTTTGAAGCGCAGGAGCAGATTCCTGACATCGAAGTTGACGAATACATCGAAGAATCTGTGCCGTCCGTGCCAATCGGCCGTATTGGTGCGATGGCTGCGAAGCAGGTAATATTACAGAAAATCCGTGAGGCTGAGCGTGAAATGATCTTGGCTGACTTCATGTCACGCGGTGAGAAAATTTTAGTTGGCACTGTCAAGCGCATGGATAAGGGTGATTTGATCATTGAAAGCGGCCGTGTTGAAGGTCGTTTGCGCCGTACAGACATGATTCCAAAAGAAAATTTCCGTGCTGGCGACCGTGTTCGTGCGTTGATCATGGAGGTGGATAGCACCTTGCGCGGTGCGCCTATCATTTTGTCGCGCAATGCGCCGCAATACATGGTGGAGCTGTTCCGCAACGAAGTGCCTGAAATCGAGCAAGGTTTGCTAGAGATCAAATCATGCGCCCGTGACCCTGGCTCACGCGCCAAAATCGCCGTCTTGTCACACGACAAACGCGTTGACCCTATCGGTACCTGCGTTGGTGTGCGTGGCACGCGTGTGAATGCTGTGACCAACGAGCTCGGTGGCGAGCGCGTAGATATTGTGTTGTGGAGCGAAGACCCAGCGCAGTTCGTGATCGGCGCTTTGGCGCCAGCCAATGTCACATCGATTGTGGTTGACGAAGAGCGTCACGCCATGGATGTGGTTGTTGACGAAGAAAACTTGGCGATTGCGATTGGCCGCGGTGGACAAAATGTCCGTTTGGCATCCGATTTGACTGGCTGGAAAATTAATATTCTTGACGCTGCTGAGTCTGCACAAAAGAACGCCAGCGAAACCGATTCAAGCCGTAAGCTTTTCATGGAAAAACTCGATGTGGACGAAGATATTGCCGACATCTTGATTTCAGAAGGCTTTACCAGCCTCGAAGAAGTGGCTTACGTGCCATTGCAAGAGATGCTGGAAATCGAAAGCTTTGACGAAGACACAGTGAACGAATTGCGTACGCGTGCTAAAGATGCTTTGTTAACGATGGAAATCGCTAAAGAAGAAAACGTTGAAGAAGCATCGCAAGATTTACGTGACCTACAAGGTCTAACGCCTGAATTAATCAGCAATTTAGCAGATGGCGGCGTTCACACGCTTGACGACTTGGCCGATTTGGCTGTCGATGAGTTGGTTGAAATCACAGGCCAGTCTGACGACGAAGCCAAAACGTTGATTATGAAAGCGCGTGAGCATTGGTTTACCAATGACGATGCTGCTGACGCAGCCTCCCAAGCAGCAACAAACGCTTAACGGTTATGAAAGATTACACAGACTATGTCCACTACGACCGTTGCCGATTTTGCAGCTGAACTCAAAAAATCAACCTCTACTCTTTTAGAGCAACTCAACAGTGCCGGCGTTGCGAAAGCCTCAGCAACCGACGCTTTGAGCGATACTGACAAGCAAAAATTATTAACCTATTTGCAGACTAGCCACGGCACAGTCTCGGGTGAGCGCAAAAAAATTACGCTGGTCAAAAAATCGACTACTGAAATTAAGCAGGCCGACGCCTCTGGTAAAGCGCGTACGATTCAAGTTGAAGTACGCAAAAAGCGTACTTTCATTCAGCGCGACGAAGCTGCTGAAGGTCAAGCTGAAGAAGCTGCGGTTGCTGCACAGAATGCATCCAATGAGGCTAAAGCTTTGTCAGATCATGCTGATTTGCAACGCCGAGAACACGAAGCGCAAATCGAGGCTGACGCGATTCGAAACGAAGAAGCGCAATTGATTGAGCAGCGTCGTTTGCGTGAGCAACAAGAACAAGAACAAAAAGCCGCTGAACTTGCACAAAAAGCATCTATTGAAGCTGTACAAACAACAGAACCAGCTGCGACCAAAGTTGATGAAATGCCCGAAGCCATGCCAGCCGTAAAAACGGTCAAGCGCGTTGGTAACAAGATTGCACCTGTCGTTGATGAGAAAGCTGAAAAAGCTGCTGCTGATGCGTTGGTAAAAGCAGCTGAAATCGCACAAGCTGCGGAAATGGCGAAGACAAAAGCGCAAGCAGCAACAGATGCCAAAGCGGCGGCTGTCACAAAAGCGGCTGATGATGCCAAAGCGTTGATCGCTGCTGAGTCAGCACGTGCGCAAGATTTAGGTGACCGTAGACGTAAAGCTGAAGCAGAAGCTGCAGCGATTCGCATGATGATGTCGGCGCCGGCTAAGCCGCCTGTTGTGGCAAAAAAGCCAGAGCCAGCAAAGGTTGCCATCAAAGGAACTTTGCACAAGCCAGCAACTGGAAGCACAGTCGCAAAACCCGGTACCAAGCCTGCACCAGGTGCTCCTGGTACGGCTGCGGCGCCTGCAGGTGCTGGTAAAGAAGTTAAATCAGCCAAACTGTCGAGCAGTTGGGCGGGTGATCCTGCTAAGAAAAAGGGTTTACCTACGCGTGGCGACACGGGTGCAGGTGCAAACCGTGGCTCAAACTGGCGCGGCGGTCCTGGTGGCGCGCGTGGTAAACGTGGCGACCGTGGTAATGATCATCGCGAAGAAGTGCAACAAGCACCAGTTGAGGTGCGCGTTTTAGAAGTTCATGTGCCCGAAACGATTACGGTTGCTGAGTTGGCGCACAAGATGGCGGTCAAAGCGTCTGAGGTTATCAAACAGTTGATGAAGCTCGGCCAAATGGTAACCATCAACCAGCCTTTAGACCAAGACACAGCTATGATTTTGGTGGAAGAATTGGGCCATAAGGCGGTAGTTGCTGCATTGGATGACGTAGAAGCATTCACTGATGCAGAGGTGTCGTCGCAAGTCGCTGAATCGTTACCCCGTGCACCAGTTGTAACGGTCATGGGACACGTTGACCATGGCAAAACATCGTTGCTTGACTACATTCGTCGCGCTAAGGTGGCGTCTGGCGAAGCGGGCGGTATCACGCAACACATTGGTGCTTACCATGTAGAAACACCGCGCGGCATGATTTCGTTCTTGGACACGCCGGGTCACGAAGCGTTTACTGCGATGCGCGCCCGAGGTGCGACAGCTACTGATATCGTGATTTTGGTGGTTGCGGCTGACGACGGCGTGATGCCACAAACCAAAGAAGCGATCAAACATGCCAAAGCTGCCGGTGTGCCTATCGTTGTTGCTATCAATAAGATAGATAAACCAGATGCCAATATGGATCGCGTGAAAGGCGAGTTGGTGACTGAAGAGGTTATTCCTGAAGAGTTCGGTGGTGAATCTCCATTCGTGGGTGTCTCTGCACGTACAGGTGAGGGTGTTGATGCGCTTTTGGAACAAGTCCTCTTACAAGCAGAAGTTTTAGAGCTGCGTGCACCAGTAGATGCTATGGCCAAAGGTTTGGTGATTGAGGCACGTTTGGACAAAGGTAAGGGTCCTGTATCGACCATCTTGGTTCAATCCGGCACGCTCAAAACGGGAGATGTGGTATTGGCTGGTTCAACTTTCGGACGCGTTCGTGCCATGTTGGATGAAAACGGCAAAGCCATCAAATCGGCTGGTCCATCTATCCCTGTTGAAATTCAAGGTCTGACTGAAGTACCGCAAGCGGGTGACGAATTCATGGTGATGGCTGACGAGAAGCGTGCTCGTGAAATTGCTACTTACCGTGCTGGTAAGTTCCGTCACACCAAGTTGGCAAAACAACAAGCTTCCAAGTTGGAAAACATGTTCACAGACATGACAGCTGGCGAAGTGAAGCTCTTGCCAATTATTATCAAAGCCGACGTTCAGGGTTCGCAAGAAGCCTTGGCGCAATCTGTGCTCAAATTGTCAACAGACGAAGTCAAGATTCAAATCGTGTACAGCGGTGTCGGTGGTGTCAGTGAGTCTGACGTCAACTTGGCTATTGCATCAAAAGCAGTCATCATTGGTTTCAACACCCGTGCTGATGCTGGTGCGCGCAAAACTGCCGAAAACAATGGCGTTGATATTCGTTACTATGACATTATTTATGCCGCTGTAGACGATCTAAAAGCCGCTTTGTCTGGTATGTTGACACCTGATAAGGTGGAAGAAGTCATTGGTACTGCTGAGATTCGCCAAGTGTTCCGCGCTAGTAAAGTCGGTGCGATTGCGGGTTGTATGGTCACCTCGGGCTTGGTCAAACGCGTCGCGAAATTGCGCTTGCTGCGCAACAACGTGGTCATCTTTACAGGCGAACTGGAATCACTCAAGCGTTTCAAAGACGATGCCAAAGAGGTGCGCGAAGGCTTTGATTGCGGCTTGAACATCAAGGGTTACAACGACATTCAAGAGGGCGACTTCTTGGAATTCTTCGAAATCCGCGAAGTTGCACGTGAATTGACTTAACAAGTTAACTTGATAACTTTCAAAATTCATCATGGCCGTTAAAAAATCTAAAACTCCGAATCGCAACTTTAAAGTTGCAGATCAGATTCAACGCGATCTGACGGAGTTGATCGCGCGCGAGTTGAAAGACCCGCGTGTCGGTATGGTGACCATTCAAGCCGTAGAGGTGACACCAGACTACGCGCATGCAAAAGTCTTTTTCAGTGTCTTGATTGGTGACAAAAACGAGTGTGAGATTGCTTTAAATCAAGCAGCGGGTTTCTTGCGCAATGGCTTATTCAAACGCTTGCACATTCACACCGTGCCAACCTTGCATTTTTTGTTTGATAGAACAACGGAAAAAGCGTCAGATATGAATGCATTGATTGCACGCGCAGTAGCAACGCAAGTTAAAGAAGATTGATGTGAGTGCAGAGGGTAACTTGGAATTAAACACTGAGGATTTGGTTGTATTACAGAAGAAAAAAAGAAGTGAACGAACGGGCGAACGAATCAAGAGAAGACCTGTTCATGGTGTCTTGCTACTAGACAAGCCGAAAGGAATGTCCAGCAATGATGCTTTACAAAAAGCCAAGTGGCTATTGAGAGCTGAAAAAGCTGGGCACACGGGAACATTGGATCCGCTTGCAACTGGTTTGCTGCCGCTTTGTTTTGGGGCGGCTACTAAGTTTAGTCAATTGCATTTGGATGCGGATAAGCGGTATGAAGCCATTGCCGCGTTGGGCGTTAAAACGACAACGGCGGATGCGGAAGGCGATGTGTTAGAGCGACGTGATGTGAATGTGAGCGATGAATTGCTGCAATCTGTTTTGCAAGAATTCAGAGGTGATATAGAGCAAATTCCGCCCATGCACAGTGCGCTGAAGAAAGATGGAAAAGCCTTGTATGAATACGCAAGAGCAGGGATAGACGTAGAGAGAGTTGCCAGAAATGTAACGATTAATGATATAGCCGTTGAATTAATTGCTTTTAATGCTATAAAAATGATAGTGAAATGCAGCAAAGGAACGTACATACGTACTTTGGGTGAGGATATTGGTGAGAAGTTGGGCTGCGGGGCGCATTTGAGTAGTTTGCGCAGAATTGGAACCGGTAGTTTTGATGTTAGCCAGTGTGTGACTTTAGAGGCGCTGGAGACAATGAATGAAGATGAGAGATTAGCTTGTTTGTTGCCTGTTGAGTCTCTTTTAGAAGGTCATGCGCACGTCACATTGGATGCTGAAAATGCAGCACGGTTTTTGAACGGCGTACGTAGGCGAGGAAATTGGTTGTCGATCAAAGAGGGTGTGCCAGTTGCGGTGTTTGGTATGAACCCTGAGGTTTTACTCGGTACTGCACAAGTGATTGCAGATGAATTGGTGCCAGGAAGATTGCTAAGTCCACAAGATATTGAGCAGATTTTAAGTAAGTAATTAAATTTTGATTTAGGTAAATAGGAAGTTAGGAAGTAAGAACATGTCACATAAACAAATTCGCAACATTGCGATCATTGCCCACGTTGACCACGGTAAAACAACCATGGTTGACCAATTGTTGCGCCAATCTGGCACCTTTGCCGACCACGAAAAAGTCGTTGATACCGTGATGGACAACAACGCTATTGAAAAAGAACGTGGTATTACTATTTTGGCGAAAAACTGTGCTGTGACATGGGAAGGCACTCACATCAACATCGTTGACACCCCAGGTCACGCGGACTTCGGTGGCGAAGTTGAGCGTGCTTTGTCGATGGTTGACGGCGTTGTGCTGTTGATTGACGCGCAAGAGGGGCCTATGCCTCAAACCCGTTTTGTGACTAAAAAGGCCTTGGCATTGGGATTGAAGCCGATTTTGGTTGTGAACAAAGTTGACAAGCCAGGTGCTCGTCCCGACTTCGTGGTTAACGCCGCTTTTGACTTGTTTGACAAGTTGGGCGCGACTGATGAGCAGTTGGATTTCCCAGTTGTTTACGCATCTGGTATCAATGGTTGGTCTTCTATGGAAGAAGGCGCGCAAGGCGAGCAGTGGGGTCCCGACATGTCTGCCCTGTTCAACACCATTTTGGCTCATGTGCCCGCCCAAAAAGGCGACCCTACAGCACCGTTGCAATTGCAAATTTCCGCACTTGATTTCTCAACGTTCGTGGGTCGTATCGGCGTTGGCCGTATCAGCCAAGGAACGATCAAGCCGATGATGGATGTGGTTGTGATGGAAGGCCCAGACGGCAAACCTGTCAAAGGTCGTGTTAACCAAGTTTTGACTTTTCAAGGTTTAGAGCGTGTGCAAGCGACTGAGGCTGGCCCAGGCGAAATCGTGTTGATCAACGGTATCAGTGAAATCGGTATCGGTGTCACATTGACAGATCCAGCGAACCCGTCTCCTTTGCCAATGCTCAAGGTTGATGAGCCAACCTTGACCATGAACTTCTGCGTGAACACCAGCCCCTTAGCCGGTCGCGAAGGCAAATTTGTGACGAGCCGTCAAATTTGGGATCGTTTGCAAAAAGAATTGCAACACAATGTGGCCTTGCGCGTTAAAGAAACTGATGAAGAAGGTATCTTCGAAGTCATGGGTCGTGGTGAATTGCACTTGACCATTTTGCTGGAAAACATGCGCCGTGAAGGCTACGAGATGGCTGTTACTAAGCCTCGCGTTGTTATGCGGGAAGTCAACGGTGAAAAGCACGAGCCAATCGAATTGGTGACTGCAGACATCGAAGAGCAGCATCAGGGCGGCGTGATGCAAGCCTTGGGTGAGCGCAAGGGTGATTTGGTGAATATGGAGCCGGATGGACGTGGTCGCGTTCGCTTGGAATACCGCATTCCAGCGCGTGGTTTGATTGGTTTTACCAACGAATTCTTGAACTTGACTCGCGGTTCTGGTTTGATTTCAAACATTTTCGACAGCTACGAGCCGCACAAAGGCGACATCGGTGGTCGTAAAAATGGTGTCTTGATTTCTATGGATGCCGGTGAGATTTTTACTTACGCATTGGGCAAACTTGATGACCGTGGTCGTATGTTTGTTAAGGCGAACGATCCAGTCTATGAAGGCATGATTGTGGGTATCCATAACCGTGACAACGATTTGATCGTCAACGCCACACGTACTAAGCAGTTGACCAACTTCCGCGTGAGCGGCAAAGAAGACGCTGTCAAAATTACACCACCAATTGACTGTACTTTGGAGTACGGTGTGGAGTTTATTGAGGACGACGAAATGGTTGAAATTACGCCAAAATCGATTCGTTTGCGTAAGCGTTATTTGACAGAAGGTGAACGTAAACGCGCTGGCCGCTCTTTCTAAATTATTTAGAAATAAATAACGCAGCTACTAAAGGCGGTTTGCATATTGTGCTTACCGCCTTTTTTATTGAAACTACGTTTTTGAAAAAAAATCTGCATACATATGAAATTGAGCCATAAACAAGCTGTCATGCTAATGATTGCCTGCACAATGATGTGGTCTATCGCGGGCGTGGTGACGCGCCATCTTGAACAAGCCAAGAGTTTTGAAGTGACGTTTTGGCGTAGTTTTTTCACCTTGGTGTCACTGCTTATTATCCTGCCCTTGATTAACGGCAAAAGCTTGCTATCTAAATTTAAGCAAGGTGGTTGGTATTTGTGGGTGTCCGGTGTGTGCTGGAGCGTCATGTTCATGGCATTCATGACAGCACTGACGATGACCAGCGTTGCCAATGTTTTAATAACGCTGTCTTTGGGCCCGATGCTCACAGCATTGTTTGCGTGGATTTTTATTGGCCACAAATTACCACTGCGCACCATCATAGCGATTGCGGTGGCAGGCTTAGGCATTGCGTACATGTATGCCGCTCAAATCGACCTGAGTGATCTGAAGCAGGTCGCTGGCATGCTGGTAGCGTTAGGCGTGCCCATAGCCGCAGCGGTGAATTGGACGCTGGTGCAGCGCTCACAAGCACATGGGCATGAAATTGATTTAGTACCAGCCGTGATGGTGGGTGCCTTGATTTCTAGTTTAGTCACATTACCGCTGTCGATGCCATTCCAAGCATCCGGTCAAGATGTCGCACTGCTGGCTATGTTGGGTTTGGTGCAATTAGCCATTCCTTGCACTTTGGCGGTTGTATGCGCTCGTTATCTCAAAGCGCCCGAAGTGTCACTTTTGGCACTGCTTGAAATTATTTTTGGTATCGCTCTAGCTTGGATTGGTGCAAACGAAAAACCTGGCTTACCCGTTTTGCTAGGTGGTGGCTTGGTACTTGGGGCCTTGGTGTTCAACGAATGGCTGGGTATGCGGGAGCGAGCTATGATTAAGGCATGAACAAACAATATGGCCGTACCGATTTAGCCCGCATTGCCGCCAAAGCCATGGTGGACAGAGGTTTAACTGCTGAGTTTTCAACCGCATCGTTGAACCAACTTGAGTCTTTTGACAAATCTAGCCAAGAAACTGCTCCTGATATTCGAGATTTACGCGCTTTGCTGTGGTGCTCCATCGACAACGAAGAATCGCGTGATTTAGACCAACTCAGCGTTTGCGAACGCCTAGCAAACGGGGTGGTCAAAGTTTTGATCGCCATTGCGGATGTGGATACCTTGGTCAAGAAAGGCTCGCCTATTGACGACGGTGCGCAGCAAAACACAACATCGGTCTATACCGCTGCGCGTATTTTCCCGATGTTGCCGGAACGGCTCTCGACCGATTTAACTTCTTTGAATCCCCACGTTGACCGCCTAGCCATGGTGACAGAGTTGGTTTTTGATGCTGAATCCAAGATTTCATCATCCACCATCTACCGCGCTAAAGTCCACAACCACTGCAAGCTTGCCTACGACGATGTTGCTGCATGGCTAGAAGGTAAAGGAGATATTCCTGCCGGCGTTAGAGATGTAGCTGGCATGGACGAGCAAATTCGCGTTCAAGATGCGGTATCGCAAAAGCTACGCAAGCGCCGTTTTGAGCAAGGTGCGTTGGAGTTCAGAACGATTCAATCGCGCACTGTGTTTTCGGGCGACCAAGTGGTTGATGTTGAGCAGCAGCAGCCCAACCGCGCCCGTCAGTTGATTGAAGAACTGATGCTGGCGACCAATGGGGTGACGGCACGGTTTTTAGCATTCAAAGGCTATTCGGCGCTGTGCCGTGTGGTGCGGTCGCCTGAGCGCTGGCTCAAAATTGTTGAAGTCGCCAAAGACTATGGCGAAGTATTGCCGGTTGAGCCCGATTCCAAAGCCTTAGAAACATTTTTGAGAAAACGCCGTGAAGCAGACCCAGTGCGTTTCCCCGATTTATCTTTGGTCGTCGTCAAACTTATGGGGGCAGGTGAATATGCTTTGCAGCAAGCTGGTGCGGCAGCCGTTGGACATTTCGGCCTCGCCGTGCGTGAATATTCGCACTCGACAGCTCCTAATCGTCGTTTTGCGGACTTGATAACCCAGCGCATGCTCAAAGCCGCGATTGTTGGTGCGCCAGCGCCTTATTCCGATGCGGAACTTGAAGCGCTGGCCAAGCACTGCAATGAGCAGGGCGGTGATGCCAACAAAGTCGAACGCCAAGTGCGTAAATCCGAGGCTGCTTTGGTGCTACAAGCGCGACTTGGCGAGGTTTTTGATGGCATTGTGACCAGTGCATCCAGCAAGGGTGTGTGGGTGCGGGTGTTTCATCCGCCAGTGGATGGCAGATTGTCTGGCCCAGGTGCTGCACCGCATATGGGGCAAAAAGTCAAAGCACGTTTGACTTTGGCCGACGTAGAACGTGGTTTTATTGATTTTGAAGAAGTGAAATGACAAACAAGATGCCAAGTAAGGTGCAAATTCCAGAAATTCGATGTGAGGTTCTCGGTTACACAGGATTTATCAGCCTCAACCGCCCTAAAGCCCTGAATGCGCTCAGTTTGCCTATGATTCGTGCATTGATGGCGCAATTGCTGGCTTGGAAAGTTGATGCCACTGTCAAACAAGTCGCGATTCGCGGAATGAGCAAGCCTACTGCGGAAGGCTTAGACGTACCATTTGGTAATTTTAGCGCCGGTGGCGACATTCGCTTCTTCCACCAAGCCATCCAAATCGGCAACCCTGAGCTGGAAGACTTTTTTACCGAGGAATATGCGCTCAACCACCTGATTGCCAACTACCCAAAACCCTACATCGCCTTCATGGATGGTTTGGTTTTTGGCGGTGGCATGGGTATTTCACAAGGCGCCAGCCACAGAATTGTTACCGAGCGCACCAAAATAGCTATGCCTGAGACGGGCATTGGGCTGTTTCCAGATGTGGGAGGAGGCTATTTTCTGAGCCGCTGCCCAGGTTTTGTGGGCGAGTATTTGGCGCTGACGGGTGTGCAAATCGGAGCTGATGAAGCTATTGCCTACGGTTTAGCCGATATCAAAGTCAGCTCAGACGCTTTGGCTGCATTTTGGGAATCATTGGGATCACAAAATGTAACTGAGAATGCTATTAATAGTATAGCTGCAAAGGCAATAAATACGCCGGCTACAGCCGAAAATAATGCTAAAATTGATACTTATTTTTCATTAGCTACAGTTTCCCAAATTATCGCTGCGCTAGAAGCCTCAAATCAAGCTTGGGAGTTGCAAACCGTTGCGACTTTACGCAGCCGGTCACCGCTGATGCTGCATGTGGTTTTAGAGCAAATCCGTCGAGGCAGACACCTTAATTTAGCTCAAAACCTGCAAATGGAGCGCGGTATGGTGCGCCATTGTTTTTACACCGCGCATTTAGGCAGATTTGGCAATGCCTCTGAGACTGTTGAAGGCATTCGTGCTTTGGCGGTGGACAAAGACCATGCGCCGCGCTGGAATCCTAGCCAAATCAACGAAGTGACAAACGACATGGTTGCCCCGTTTTTCGTGAGTCCCTGGCCAGACGCGGCCCATCCTTTGGCACATTTGGTCTGAATGGATGCATCTTTTGACTAGCAGACTGATAGACTGATTTACACTTGTCAACATGACTACCCATTTAGAAGCTGCCATCGCCAACGCTGAGCGTGACAACGACTATTTCACGTCGACCATCGTGGGTTTGCCTTCTGAGCTTGTACTTGGCAAAGCATTCACAAAGCGCAGGCTAAGCCAGCACCCAACAATCACCATAGACGCTATCACCGCAGCGGTTTGGCATTCTGATGCATCGCACGCTTTGCTCAAGCAGCGTATCAAAGCATCCCCAAAAACACTGGGCTTGCCGTTTCCTGCTGGTAATTTTGCTCGCAAGCGCTCCAAAAAATCTAGCTTTTTAGCATTTTTGCTTGGCTTTGGCTTCTGTGCGGCCTTGGGTTATCTTTATATGACTCAGCCGTGGCTGCAGCAATTGCTTGGCATTTGACTTGGTTATTGATATTCAATTTCAAACATGACAGACAATTTAATAACCCCCGCGCCGCAGCAAGACAATTTAGTCATTGACCCGCTGGGCATGAACATCGTCAACCGCATCGCTCCTGATTCCACCATGCAAGGCGACGTGTCGTTTTCTGGCGGCCTACTGGTGCAGGGCAATCTAGCTGGTGCTGGGTTGGTCATGGGGCGCTTAGTGGTGTGGCATGGCGCACAGGTGCAGGGGCATTTTCGGGTGATGGGTGATTTGTACGTGTTTGGCCGCATCGGTGCGCTGGATGCAGATGCCACCGAGACGGTAATTGAATGCATGGGCACGGCATATATCGCCAGTACGGCAGCGACAACAGGGACGATCACCGCGCAAAGGCTGCGATTGTACGAGGGTGCCGATTTGCAAGGGCCGTTCAAAACCATCAAAAACATACAATCGTTGCCAGAATTAGACCAAAGCGCTTGAACCTAGCTATCATTCAATCCATTCACCAGCCCTACGGTATTTTTAGAGGTACATAGCATGATCAATTACCCAAATAACCACCAAAACGACCAACCTGGCTTGACCGCATTGGGTCAAGCGATGCCTGATGTGTTGAAAACGCCGGTTTTGACGCAAGTTGAAACACTGGTTGTGGATGATGCCGACGCGCGCGAGGGCGCATCATCCGAAACAGCCAAAGCCGGCAAGTTGAGCATGATTGAGCAAGGCATCACTTTCACAGGCAATGCGGCTTTGCAAGGCACTTGCACTATTGCAGGGCAAATTGTGGGAAATTTGAAGGAGCAGGCGGGCGCAACGTCTCAAATTGTCATCACCGAAACTGGCTCCGTCAAAGGTGATATTTTTTCGCACAAAGTTTCAGTCATGGGCACATGCAGCGGCACAATTGACGCCAGCGGCGGCAGTGTTGATTTGCATGCCAAATCAGTGGTCAACGGCCATATTCGCTATGGACAACTGCAAGTCAACGGCGCAGATTTGAATGCGACGCTGGAGCGTGTCGCGAAAGTCAGTGCTTAAAAAAAGTAACGTCAACATCAAATTAAACGTTCATAAATAGTGATTACGAGTGAAGAGTTGAGAGTGGCTGCGCTTGCCGCATCTGCTAAACGTGGCAAATGGGTGGCCAAGCGGCGGATTTTTCGCCGTTGGCTGGGCTGGGTTATTTGGCGTATTGTGTTGCCTGTCATTGGTCTTTTGACAGTTTTGACGGCCTTGGCAGCCTTGGCATTTTGGCAATACAAAGGTCCCGATGCTGCGTATGAGGAAGCTCAAAAGTGGGTTCAGCAGGAGTTTGGCAGCTTTCAAACGACGACTAAAACCGAGCCCACGAGCATGATTCCGTTAACCGATGAGGCCACGCCCGATTTGCAAATTGACCGTAATTTAACCATCAAAACCACGCCTTAATTGACTCCCAAGAACCTCCCAGAACCTACCTCAATCTACAATAGCCTTAAAGGACAAACAAATGAGCACAGACAACAGCACACCTCGCCTCGTACCCGCAGACCGCCTCAAAGCCATCAGCAGCTTGATAGGTGAGGGTGCTGTGTTTGATGGCGGCTTTCAAAGCAGCAAAGATTTGGGTATCAAAGTTGACGGTAAACTGATTGGTAACATCGTTTTTGAACAAGGTGGCGCCGTTCACATTGGCGCTACTGGCGTGGTTGAAAACACCTCGATTGAGGCAGATTACGTTTTCATCGAAGGCAAAGTCAAAGGCAGCATCGTGGCACGTAAATCGCTAGAAATCACTGGTTCCGCCACTGTGATTGGTGACGCTTCTTACGACGCTTTGGTCGATATTCACCCTCGCGCCCGTATTCGTGGAAAGTTGGATTATCGGGGCGATGTGGATGCTGCTAACTGATTTTTAGATTCAAAATACGCCTATAGCCGGCGTATTTGCTGTCTAAGTAGCTATTAAAATTATAGCATTGAAAATTACTTGTTTCGCGTTTTCATTGCCCGCTCTACCTCGCGTTTGCCTTCGCGGTCTTTGATGGTGTCACGTTTATCGTGCTCTGCTTTGCCTTTGGCGAGTGCAATTTCACACTTCACTTTGCCACCCTTCCAGTGCAAATTTAGGGGAACGAGTGTGTAACCCTTTTGCTCGGCTTTGACGATGAGTTTGTCGATCTGCTCGCGGTGCAGCAGCAACTTTTTGGTGCGTACATTGTCAGGGTTCACATGCGTAGAAGCGGTGTGCATGGGGTTGATTTGGCAGCCAATCAAAAACAGCTCGCTGTTGCGAATAACGACATAGCCATCCGTCAGCTGCACTTTGCCTTCGCGCAGCGACTTCACCTCCCAGCCTTCCAGCACCATGCCGCACTCAAATCGGTCTTCAAAAAAATAGTTGTAAGCGGCTTTTTTGTTGTCGGCAATGCGGGTTTGCACTGGTTTAGCGTCTTTTGCCTTGCCGGCTTGCGGTTTTGGCTTGGCAGACTTAGCCATAGGGGAAACAGGGGAAGATGCTTTGGCCATTTCTACGTGTGCTACTTAAATACTTGCGATAATCTAGAGATATAAATTGAGCGAATTTGCAATAAATTCAAAACCTATTTTCCATGAAATCCGTACATAAGTCCGTCCTCATCTGGTACAGCGCTGAAGAAATGTTCAATTTAGTCACCGATGTGGACAAATATGCGCAGTTTCTGCCCTGGTGCGACCACGCAGCAGTCATTAGCCACACGCCCGAGGGCATGCAAGCTGAGGTTGGCATCGCTATGGCAGGCGTCAAACAGACGTTCACGACTCAAAACACGCACATCATCCAAGACACAGGACGGCAAATCGCCATGAAACTACTGAATGGCCCGTTTTCAAACCTAGAAGGC
Organism: Polaromonas sp.; assembly: GCA_013298945.1. Lineage (GTDB taxonomy): Bacteria > Pseudomonadota > Gammaproteobacteria > Burkholderiales > Burkholderiaceae_C > Aalborgiella. The sequence continues at coordinate 18,162 of JAAFJR010000004.1, read as the reverse complement.
GCTTGGACATTCACGCCAGTGGGTGATGCCGCTCAGCGCGCCTGCAAAACCGAGTTGCACCTGAAATATGGCTTCGACAACGCGGTTTTAGCCGCCTTGGTGGGCCCCGTTTTCGACAAAATTGCTGCCAGTTTGGTGGATGCGTTTGTAAAGCGGGCGGATCAAGTGTATGGATAAATCATCTGAAAAAATGACGATCTCAGTCACTTTGGCGTATTCACCCGCGCCGCGTGAGGTGGTTGAAAAAGAACTGGTTTTACCCGCTCACAGCAAGGTGCAAGATGCGCTGAAGTTTGCCAATTTGGCAGATTTCACGTCTGATGAGCACTTTGCATTAGGTATTTGGGGCAAAAAGACAACTTTGAGTCATATTTTGCAAGACTTGGATCGCTTAGAACTGTACCGTCCGCTCAAAGTTGACCCCAAAGTCGCACGGCGCGAGCGGTTTCAAAAACAAGGTGCTAGAACAACAGGTTTATTCGCTAAAACCCGCGCTGGAGGCAAAGCGGGATACTAATTTTCAATCGTTAAATGCTGCAAATTTAATAGCTGCTTAGGCAATAAATACGCTGGCTAGAGCTTATTTACAGTCTGCTGCAATGATGCCTTCTAGTCGTTTTGTCTCAACCATGCGGGAGGCTTCATCCATGATAATTCGTTCACCTTTTGCATTCGCAGTGGCAATAGGTCGTCCAGTTTCAAACTGGCTTTTGGCTTGTTTGGCACGTTTGCAGTTGTCTGCTTTTGCGGCGTCAATTTTCTCTTGCTCAACCTTTTTCTTGGCCGCAGTTTCGTCGTCAATCTTCTTTTTAGCTGCTTCTAAATCTTTGTCTTTGCTTGCTTCTGGTTTTGCTGTTGCTGTTGAATTTTTAGGTGAAGTGGTAGATTTTGCTTCTTCTGCTCCTGATTCGGCACTTGGTTTTTCGCTGACATCGGTGGTTTGAGCCGCCGCTGCCTTACCTGGCTGCTGCAAAACGCGTTTGGCTGGAATATTGGCTGGCGGCGGTTGGTCGCTGAAGACTTTACGGCCCGAAGCGTCTAACCACATGTATTGCGCCATGGCGGAAGCACTGAAAACAATGCCAAAAATGGCGACTAAATAAGGCAAAGCGGTTCGGATAAATTTCATAAGCTTAAGTTTAGCCTGAACTTGCCGTTTTTGCGAGCTAGGTGCGACGGCTGATACTTACTAACAACGAAATAGGGGAGAACCCTTGTACAATACATGGCTTTGGAGCTAATCCGATGCGTCTTTTAGGTAAAGCGCTGACCTTCGACGATGTGTTGTTGGTACCAGCTTACTCCCAAGTCCTGCCCAAGGACGTCACACTCGCCACCCAGTTTTCTCGCAATATTCGGCTCAATCTGCCGCTGGTTTCCGCCGCGATGGATACCGTCACCGAAGCCCGTTTGGCCATCGCCATAGCGCAAGAAGGCGGCATCGGCATCGTCCACAAGAATTTAACCGCGCAAGAGCAGGCCGCCCAAGTCGCCAAAGTCAAACGCTATGAATCAGGTGTCTTGCGCGACCCCGTCGTCATCACCCCCACCCACACCGTGCGCCAAGTGCTTGATTTGTCTGACCAATTAGGCATTTCTGGGTTCCCTGTGTGCGATGGTGGCAAAGTCGTTGGCATCGTTACCAGCCGCGATTTGCGCTTCGAAACCCGTTACGACGTACCCGTAAGCCAAATCATGACGCCGCGTGAAAAACTCGTCACCGTGCAAGAGTCCGACAGCACCACGCCTGCAGAAGCACGCGTTTTGCTCAACAAACATAAATTAGAGCGCTTGCTGGTGGTTAACAAGGCGTTTGAGCTCAAAGGCATCATCACCGTCAAAGACATCACCAAGCAAACCAGCTTCCCCAATGCTGCTCGTGACGACCATGGGCGCTTGCGTGTAGGCGCAGCGGTTGGTGTGGGCGATGGCACAGAAGAGCGCGTTGAAGCTTTGGTTAAAGCCGGCGTTGACGCCATCGTTGTCGACACCGCCCACGGCCACAGCCACGGCGTGATTGAGCGCGTGCGCTGGGTTAAAAAGAACTATCCGCATATCGACGTCATTGGCGGCAACATCGCTACCGGCGCGGCAGCTTTGGCATTGGTCGAAGCAGGCGCAGACGCCGTCAAGGTCGGCATCGGCCCTGGCAGCATCTGCACCACCCGCATCGTGGCAGGCGTGGGTGTACCGCAAATCATGGCGATTGACAGCGTGGCAACCGCTTTGCGCGGCACAGGTGTCCCGTTGATTGGCGACGGTGGCATTCGTTACTCTGGCGATATTGCCAAAGCGCTAGCAGCCGGTGCCTCCACCGTGATGATGGGTGGCATGTTTGCGGGCACCGAAGAAGCACCGGGCGAGATCGTGTTGTTCCAAGGCCGCAGCTATAAAAGCTACCGTGGCATGGGCAGCATTGGCGCGATGCAGCAGGGCAGCGCCGACCGTTACTTCCAAGAATCTTCAACGGGTAACCCGAATGCTGACAAGCTCGTCCCCGAAGGCATCGAAGGCCGTGTGCCCTACAAAGGTTCCATGGTCAGCATTGTCTACCAAATGGCCGGTGGCATACGCGCCAGCATGGGCTACTGCGGCTGCGCGACGATTGACGACATGCAAAAAAAGGCTGAGTTCGTAGAAATCACCACCGCAGGCATCCGCGAAAGCCATGTACATGATGTGCAAATCACGAAGGAAGCGCCGAATTATCGGTCTGAATAGTTGCAACAAGCGATTTGCTTGTACGAAGTGATGCAAATCAATTAAAGTACACCCATGCTAATAGATCAAATTCACGAACTTAAATCTCAGCTAACCAGCTTAGCGGCTATGTATGGCGCCAGCCATTTGCGCGTGTTCGGTTCTGTAGCGCGTGGGCAGGAAAGACCCGACAGCGACGTGGATTTTTTGGTTCAATTACCGCGTGGGTACGATTTGTTTGGTCAACGTTTAGCGTTGGCTCAAAGCTTGTCTGATATGTTGCATCGCAAAATTGACCTTATTCCTGAACATGAATTGAATCGTCATTTGCGTGATCAGATTTTGCGCGAGGCTGTGGACATATGAGTAAAACTTGGCATGCTTATGCGCAGCATATTCTCGATGCTATTGCTAAGATTCGACGAATCGAACAGCGTGGTAGCTTGATTGATGACGAAGTGTTGTTTGACGCGGCACTTAGAAATTTACAAACGCTGGCTGAAGCAACTCAAATGCTGCCAGATGAGTTGAAAGCTCAATTTCCGGCCATACCATGGAGAGAAATCAGCGGTTTTCGCAACATCTTGGTTCACAACTACCTTGGCGATATTGATCCGTTGACCGTTTCAACTGTAATCACAACCCATTTGCAAGCTATTGAAGACTGCATGAAGACCATGCTCGCAGCAGAGTGAACTGCAACGCCCCTTTAGTTAGGTATTAGCCGCTCACTTTCTACCGCTGAAGCATTTGTTTTTGCGGTCACACATCTTAAATTTAACATTTAAAAATCACCATGTCCCATCAAAAAATCCTCATCCTCGATTTCGGCTCTCAAGTCACCCAACTCATCGCCCGCCGCGTGCGTGATGCGCAGGTTTTTTGCGAAGTGCATCCTTGCGATGTATCTGATGAGTGGGTCAAGGCCTACGCGGCAGATGGCAATCTCAAAGGCGTGATCCTTTCTGGCAGCCACGCAAGCGTGTATGAAGATGAAACCGACAAAGCACCGCAAGCGGTTTTTGAGTTGGGCGTGCCGGTTTTGGGCATTTGCTACGGTATGCAAACCATGGCGCAGCAGCTCGGTGGCAAAGTTGAAGCCGGCAAAACCCGTGAGTTTGGCGCAGCGCAAATCCGCGCCCGTGGCCACACCGACTTGTTTGACGGCATTGCCGACCACACCACGGCAGAGGGCCACGGCATATTGGACGTGTGGATGAGTCATGGCGACAAAGTCATTGAGATGCCGCCCGGTTTCAAGCTCATGGCCTCCAACGACGCCTGCCCGATAGCTGGCATGGCCGACGAAGCACGCAAGTTCTACGCCGTGCAGTTCCACCCCGAGGTGACGCACACTATTAAAGGCCAGCAGATTTTGGAGCGCTTTGTACTGCAAATTTGCGCCGTTAAGCCCGACTGGATCATGGGCGACTACATCACTGAGGCCGTCGCTAGCATCCGCAAACAAGTGGGTGACGAAGAGGTGATTCTCGGTTTATCAGGTGGTGTGGATTCATCTGTTGCCGCCGCACTCATCCATCGCGCCATTGGCGACCAGCTGACTTGCGTGTTTGTGGACCACGGCCTGCTGCGCTTGAACGAAGGTGATATGGTGATGGACATGTTTGCCGGCAAGCTGCACGCCAAGGTGATTCGTGTTGATGCTGAAGCCCAGTTCCTAGGCCACTTGGCTGGTGTGAGCGACCCTGAAGCCAAACGTAAAATCATCGGACGTGAGTTTGTAGAGGTATTTAAGGCTGAAGCCGGCAAATTAACTGCCTCGGGTGCTAGTAAAAACGGAGCAAAATGGTTGGCTCAAGGTACCATTTATCCAGACGTGATTGAATCTGGCGGCGCTAAAAACAAAAAAGCCGTCGTCATCAAAAGCCACCACAACGTCGGTGGTTTGCCGGAGCAGCTGGGTTTGAAGCTGCTGGAGCCGCTGCGCGAACTTTTCAAAGACGAAGTCCGTGAACTGGGCGTCGCACTTGGTTTGCCTGCCGACATGGTCTACCGCCACCCCTTCCCAGGCCCAGGCTTGGGCGTGCGCATTTTGGGTGAAGTCAAAAAAGAATACGCTGATTTGCTGCGCCGTGCCGATGCCATCTTCATCGAAGAACTGCGCAACACGCCCTACGTGCCAGCTACAGACGAGCCGGTCAACCAACGCCACCCCAAAAAGACTTGGTACGACGCCACTAGCCAAGCCTTTACCGTGTTTTTACCGGTCAAAAGCGTAGGCGTCATGGGCGATGGCCGCACCTACGACTACGTCGTCGCCCTACGCGCCGTCCAAACCAGCGACTTCATGACCGCAGACTGGGCAGAGCTGCCATATTCCCTCCTAAAACGCGTCTCCAGCCGCATCATCAACGAAGTGCGCGGGATTAATCGAGTGACGTTGGACGTGAGCAGCAAGCCGCCGGCTACGATTGAGTGGGAGTAAGTTTGTAGGATTGAGGGCACGTCATGGGTATGCAAGACCGCGATTGGTATCGAGATGCGCAAAAAGAGCGCGAAAAACTTCATTCTGCGGTGTCCAGAGGCAATAAGTGGGCTCCGTTGGGCATTGTGGTTTTCTGGTTAACCATTATGGCGGGGTTGTATTTTGGCTTTAAGCAATATGAAAAGCCCAAAATGACCATCTCTGCGAACGGCGACCTCGTCATCAAGCGAGCCATAGATGGGCATTTTTATGTCGCTGGTCATGTCAATGGCAAACCCGTTAAATTCTTAGTTGACACAGGTGCATCTTTGGTTGGCGTGAGTAAACAATTTGCCCAAACGAATGGATTGATCGGCGGCGAACCGACCACGTTCAACACTGCCAATGGTCAATTACTGGGTCGCATCGTTGCCAATGTACCTATCAAAGTAGGGCCAATCTCAGTTTCTGGGATTCGAGTTGGTGTCGGTTTAGAAGGCAATGAAGTCAACGACGCCTTGCTTGGGCAAAACTTTTTGTCAAAATTTGACGTTGTTTTGCGTGAAAATCAGATGATTTTGCGACCTCGGAAATAGATATGCCGAGATCGACTTAACTCGCCAAAGCCCACATCTCACTCATCAAATCCGCCTTTCCCTTAAATCCAATACAGGGCAAGGCGGCAGGTCTATGCAGCCGTTGTTGACTTTGACACCATCAGGGAAGTTGCTTAGACCAACCCCTCAAAAAATCAGTTAAATTATGTCATCTGTAATTGAACTGAAAAAAAATGAACCCAATCATTTATGCCATCCCCGTCTTTATGCTGACCATTGCTTTCGAGTTTTGGTGGGCTTATCGTTTTCGTCAAAACCAAACGCCAGGCGTAGGCGGTGGCAGTCGTCAAATTTATAACTTTTCTGACACCATGAGCAGTATCACGATTGGTGTACTTAGCCGGGTAGCGACAGCTTTTCCACGCATCTTGACAGTTGGTATTTACGTGGCGGTGTATCAACAATTCGCCACCATGACTTGGGATTTACGCAGCCCTGTGGCATGGATAGCCGCATTCCTGCTGTATGACTTTTTTTATTATTGGAAGCACCGCGCTAACCATGAAGTCCGCATCATGTGGGCGGGGCACATCACGCACCACAATAGTGAGTATTTCAACCTCTCTACTGCGCTTCGCCAAGCATCTACCACGTTTGTTTTTGATTGGATTTTTTACCTTCCCATGGCGGTCATGGGTATTCCGTGGCAGATGTTTGTTTTGGTGGCTCTCGGTAATTTGCTTTACCAATACTGGGTACATACCGAGCTGATTGGTCGTCTGGGCTGGTTTGATCGCGTATTTGTCAGCCCTAGTAACCATCGTGTACACCACGGGCAAGATGACTATTGCATCGACAAGAACTATGGCGGTGTTTTTGTGATTTGGGACAGATTTTTTGGCACATTTGCAGACGAACATGTCGACAGCAATGGAAAACCTTTGCCTATCAGTTATGGGGTAAGAACCAACTTGCAAAGCTTCAACCCACTTTGGGGTAACTGGCATTACTACGCGATGATTTGGCAAGATTTCAAGGCCGCCAAGGGGCTCTCTAGTAAATTGGAAACTCTTTTCAGTCCACCCAGCGGTTGGACAGGAAGCTTGTTAGATAATTTTGATGCCAAGCAATTCAAACGTTACGACATCAGCGTTTCCAAAAAACTCATGGCTTATGTAACGCTACAACTGGTTTTTAACATCTTTGCTGTGTGTGCATTTTTATATGTATTCCCCAAAATTGACCGCGTATCTGCTGCACTTTTGGGGTTATGGATGACCACAGCATTGGTTGCACCAGTTGCATTGCTTGAGAGCAAACTTTGGAGCTTGCGACTTGAAATCGGGCGTTGGGTGGTATTGCCAATCTTGTTATGGTTAGTAGCTACACGGGGAACTTCTCTATGACGCTAGATTCTTTTTCCGAAATAATATTGATTCTTGCCTGCGCATGGATAGCTTGGCGCACGTTCAAGCAAACTGATGCCTACGCTGGCATAGGTTTAGCAGCGCTGATCATCGGTTTTGCTGCATTTTTGGGTATGGTTAGGTTTTCAAGTTTTGCTGATGCCAGCGCTCTCATCAAAGGGCCGCATCAATTTGCGTCTATAGTCGCTTCAGTCAGTGCTTTTCCAATATTAGCTTTCAGCTTAGCCAGACCTAAAAGCCCAATTGCCATGCGAATCGCAGGCGCTTGGTGGATGACGTTTGTGGCGGCAGGGTTTGGCGTAGCTTTGGTAGCGCTGGGCTTCAAACTATGGGCGCAAACTGTTCCTGCAGTATGCGCACTTTGGATTGGATATTCGGTCATATTTACAAAAGCTGGACGAAGTTTGCCACGCATTCTAGGCTTTTTAAGTTTGTTGCTCAGTTTTGCTGCAACGCTGCTCATCAAACCCGACATTCTGATATTTGGCATATTCTCGAAGACGCAGTTGCTTCATTATTTTTTAGCCATAGCCTTGGTTTTACTAGCATTACGCGAATGCCAAAGCTCGAAAAGCTCGAATTTAAAAGTAAACTAGCCACCAAACCGCGCAGGTAAATAAGGCACAGGTTCTACAAACGTTGGCTCTCCGCTAATCATTTCAGCCATCAATCTACCAGCCATCGGCCCCAGAGTGAAGCCTTGATGTCCGTGCCCGAAGTTAAACCATAAGCCTTGGTGTGCGGGTGCAGGCCCCATGATTGGCAGCATGTCTGCGGTACATGGGCGAGAACCCATCCAAGGTGGTTTAGGTTCTGGTTCGGACAAACCGATGAGCGCAAGCGCTAATTTTTGTGTTTTTTGAAGCTGAATGGGCGTTGGCGCTGCATTGATATGTGCAAACTCAGCACCCGTCGTGAGCCGAATGCCATACTTTGTAGGAATCAGCACAAAACCTTTTTCAGCATCAAGCATCGCCAAATTCAGGTTTTTGGGTTGCTGAAAATGCTGATGGTAGCCACGTTTGATAAACAGCGGCAAGTCGTAGCCCATACGCTTCACAAAATCATGCGACCACGGCCCCATCGCAATAACCACTTGCTCAGCTTCAAATTTTCCTTTGTCTGTATCAACTTGCCAGCCTTTGCTATTGCTATGACCAGGACGAGTTGTATTTTGGCCCAAACACAGCACTTGCTCTTTAACGATTTCCCCGCCATTTGATGCAAACAAGTTCGCATAACGCTGCACGAGCTCACCTGGCGCATTGACTTTCCAAGGATCTAACCAGTGAATCGCCCCAGCCATCTCTTGTTGCAAAGCGGGCTCGGCAGCGGCCAACTGATCGCCCGACAGCACGGCATGCCTCACACCATAGTCGCGCTGCAACCGATGTGCTCGCGCCACGCCTTCAGCGAAAGCAGCTTGGCTACGGTACACAAAGCGAAACCCTTCGCGCTGAATCAAGTCTTCAGAAGCGGTTGCCGCAATCAGCGATGCATGTTCAGAGGTAGCATGTGCAATCAACCGGCTGTATTTTTGCGTGATTGCTTCATGCTTGGCCGGCGCAGAATTTTGGTAGTACTGCCAAAGCGGTTTTGCCAAACTCGGTATCGCATTGGCATGCCAATGCACGTCGGCACCCAAGCCAAGCGCCATACGAGCAAGCGCTGAAAACGAGCGCGGAAAAGCGTAGGGCTCAACGGACTCCTGCTGAATCAAACAGCTATTTCCATACGACGTTTCTTGCCCAGGATCGCCTTTGTCGATCAGGACAACCTCATGGCCGCGCTGCTGCAAATGCAGCGCCGTGCATGTGCCCACAATGCCCGCACCTAAAACAATAACTGATGTTTTTTTACCCATCGCTTTAGCATACACTCGAATCCATGTACCAACCGCCCCAATTCATAGCCAAAGAAAGCCGCCAGGCCTTAGACATCATCAAAGCGCACCCGTTTGCGTCGCTCATCAGCGTGGACGAGGCGGGTTTGCCGTTTGTGACGCATTTGCCGTTGCATGTGGAGGTTTCGGATGCTGGGGTAGGGAAGATGACTCTTTTAGGCCACTGCGCCAAGCCGAATCCGCATTGGAAATACCTGCAAGCGCGACCGCAAGCGGTTGTGACGTTTTTGGGCCCCAACGCCTACTTATCACCGCAGATCTACCCCGATTTGGTGCGTGTGCCGTCTTGGAACTACCTTGCGGTGCACTGCAAGGTGCAAGCCACACTGATTGAAGAGCCGTTGGCCAAAGACCGGCTGCTGAAAAAGTTGATCAGCGACCATGAACCCGCTTATGCCGAGCAATGGATAGATTTGGGCATCGAGTTTCAGCACAAAATGCTCGCTGGCATCGTCGGTTTTGAGCTGCAAGTGCTTGATTTGCAATGCAAAATCAAAATCAACCAACACCGACCAGAGTCACATGCCAAGCTACATGAGATGTATGCCGCTGGCAATGATAATGAGCGGGCTTTGGCGGATTGGATGACGAGGCTTGGCTTATGCGCATGATTTTCAGCCTCATCGGCCTGCTTATTGTCGTCGCCATCGTTGGGTTTTTGGCGAAAAGCCAGTTGTCTGCAGTAAGTCAATTACCAAACACTACACCTGCCAATGCGCAATCAACAACCGCGCCAGCTAACATTGCCGAGCAAAGCAAGCAGATGCAATCGCAGGTGAAAGATCAAGTTAACGAGGCTTTGAAGGCTGCAGCAGATGCTCAACAGAAGGCTTTGGATAGCGCAAATGCTGACAAACCAGCTGAGAAATCTGGTTCTGCTTATTGAGCACTAAAATATGCTAATACATGACGTAAATCGTCTGTAGACCATATATTTATTGCCTGAGCAGCTATTAAATTAATATCATATTTTAAGCGATTCGCAAAAAAAGCCACCTCAAAGATGGCTTATACATGGTTTAAATTTGCTTAAGCAGATTCAGGAAATGGCAAGGTTCGGATGCGTTTACCCGTCAGCTTCGCAATCGCATTGGCCACAGCCGGTGCAACTGGTGGTAAACCTACTTCTCCGATGCCGCCTGGTTCGTTGTCAGTCGGCATGACTTTGACGGTGACGATTGGCGTTTGCGCGGCACGAAGCAAAGTGTAAGCACCCAAGTTGCGTTGCTGTGGCTCACCCGCTTTGTAACTGAGTTTCTCGCCCAAAGCGGCTGACAAACCAAAAATCGCACTGCCTTCAATCTGGGTCTCGATATTTTTCGGCGTCAACGCATGGCCGCAATCGACCGCTGCCCAGATTTTGTGTACAGTTGGCTTACCTTGGTACATGGAGACTTCAACCACCATACCTATGAAGCTTGTCCATGTGTCTGAAAACGCAAAACCCAGTGCACGGCCATCGGTGCGGGGGCGGGCGTAGTCTGACATTTTGGCTACTTCTTGCATCACCGCTTGTGCACGTGGTGATTTGGCGGCTAAATCCATGCGCATTTTCAGGGCGTCTTGCTTGGTCTCAGCGGCGATTTCGTCGATCATGGTTTCGATGGCGAATTTCAAGTAGCCCGGCGCCACACCGCGCCAGAAGCTGCAGGCAATGCCTCGGTCTTCCAAGCACTGTTGCACCAAATGGCCCGGAATAGCGTAGACGCCGTCCGCGCCTTCCATCACTGGCGCATCTTTGTTGCCTGCAGCTTTGAAAGCGGGCGGTAGCACGCGTCCGTAGATGGTTTCGGCAACAACACGGTGTTGAAAACCGATGAGCTTACCTTTAGCATCAACAGATGCAATCAAATGCTGCGCTGTCAATGGGCGCGGTTTGGAGCGCAACATATCGTCTTCGCGTGTCCAGATCATTTGCACAGGCACACCAGGCACGGCTTTGGCGATCAACATGGCTTCTACGGCGTATTCTGCTTCGACGCGGCGTCCATAACCACCGCCCAAAAGCGTGATGTTGACTTTGATATTTTCTGGCTTGAAGCCACCGACTGCAGCGACGCCACCCACCACGAAAGCAACGGTTTGTGAGGGTGTCCAAATTTCGATTTTGTCGCCATCCACTTTTGCAGTTGTGTTCATGGGCTCCATGGTGAACTGCGCGACGTGCTCGCTGGTGTAAGTCGCTTTGAAGGTACGAGCACCGCCAGCGATTTCTTTGGCAGCATCACCGTGGCTGAAGTAGGTCACGCCAGCATCACCCAAGTTTTCAGAGCGGGCGACGAATTCTTTCATTGCCACATCGGAGTCGTATTTGCGACCTTTCGCGGTATTCGTCCAAGTGACATTGAGCAAAGCACGCGCTTTTAGGGCTGTGAAAAACGAATCCGCCACCACCGCCACGCCACCGCCAATCGGCACAATGGCCTTCACGCCTGCCACGGCTTTGGCTGCAGCGTCGTCAATTTTCTCAGGCTTTTCGCCTTGCACGGGCGCATGCAGCACCGCTGCGTAATGCAAACCTGGCATGCGGGTGTCGATACCGTAAACAGCAGAACCGTTAACTTTGTTGGGTAAATCTACCCGAGCCACTTCTTTGCCGACGAGTTTGAACTCAGACATCGGCTTCAGCATTTTTGCATCAACTTTTGGTAACTCTGCTGGTGCTTGCGCGGTTTTGGCAATCTCGCCATAGCTTATGCTTCGGTTGCTGGCAGCGTGGCGCACCATGCTCATGGACGCGGTCACTTCGCCCACCGGTACGCCCCAAGTCTTGGCAGCAGCTTCCATCATCACCAGCTTGCCCTGCAAGCCTGATAAGCGCAGCGCTTGATAGTACCCTACGACGGTGCGGGATGATCCGGTGATCATGCCGCCGCCAAACTTTGGGTTGCCAAAGCGCTTCGGGTCCGCCGGTGCGTGTACGACTTTGCATTTTGCCCAGTCCAGCTCCATGTTTTCAGCAATCACAATGGGTAGTGCCGTCATCGTGCCTTGGCCCATTTCGGAAGCGGGCGAGTAAATCGTTGCGGTGTTGTCAGGCGCGATATTGACCCAAGCTATCGGTGTGAACGATGTCGTTTGAGCCGTTGCATTAAGCGCCGCAAAAGTAGAAACAGCAGCGCCAAAACTGAGCCCAATCGCGCCTGAGCCCGTGCCGATGACGAAGCTGCGGCGCGAAATTTTTGAGTTTGAAATGGTGTTTGTGATGCTGTTTGTGCTTGATAAAGTCGATGTCATGTGAGTTCTCCTTGATCAAGCCAAAGTTTTCTGCGCGCGCACTACAGCGGCGGCGATTTGGTTGTATGTACCGCAGCGGCACACATTACCGGTCATTTTCTCAAGCGCCTGCTCGCGCGACAGCGGGGCGCGTGCTTCTTTGAGCACCCCTACCGCAGCCATGATTTGGCCAGATTGGCAGTAGCCACACTGCGGCGCTTGCTCTGCAATCCAAGCATCTTGTAAGGCTTTGCCTTCTTTGGAGGCATTGATGGCTTCAATCGTCGTGACTTGCGCACCTGAAACCGCTGAGACTGGTAACACGCACGAGCGTGTTGGTGTGCCGTTCAAATGCACAGTGCATGCCCCGCATTGAGCGATACCGCAGCCAAACTTGGTGCCAGTCAAATTGAAATCTTCACGCAGGACCCAGAGCAGTGGTTTGTCTGTCGGTGCGTTGGTGGTGACGGCTTTGCCGTTTAGTGTGAAACCTATCATCTTGGTGTCTCCATTAGGTTGTGCATGATGCTTTGAATAACTTCAAATAGTATCCTTGTAAGCACACCAACTGTCGAGAGATTAAATCAATTCCAGATCTAAAAATGTGGGATTACTAGGGTTAACGATAGCTCCACCACGGCAGCACCTTGCTCAACGACAGCACTTCGCCAGTTTGTGATGCCACTCTGTTCGTATAGCCTGGGATAGTGGCTAACTTTGTTTGCCACTGTGGTGAGCGCAGCAAAGCTTGCAGTGCGACGATGCCAGGCTGTTCTAGGGCTGATTTAAGGCAAACCAAGTGGTAATTTTCTTTGACCAAGGGCACAAAGCCTAAACCAGCTTGCACTGCTGAGGCTTCAATACCCAAGCCCGCATCGGCTTGACCCGACAGCACGGCATGCGCTACAGCTGCGTGCGATGGTTCGGTATGGTTGTAGCCAGTAATGTCAGCAGCGTTTAACGCTGCAGCAGCTAGCAATTCATCCAAAATCACCCGCGTGCCCGTGCCCAATGCACGGTTGGCAAAGCGGATGGATTTGCCAGCTCTGGTTTGAGTTAAATCTGCCAAACCAGTTATTTTCAAAGGGTTATCAGACGCAACCATCAAACCCTGGGTGCGGCTGGCAAAACCTATGATTTTGTGCAGACCGGGTTTCAAAAGTGGTTTGTAAATGCGCTCGGTAAGTGTGTTTTTGCCGATATTTTCTAAGGTATGAAACCCCGCCATCACGCAGCGGCCTTCGTTCAGGGCACGAATGGCGTCTACGCTGCCGGTGAAGCGAATATCTAGATGGAGATCTGCTGATTGTGTGATCGCCGCTTCGCGCAACTGGCTCAGTGCATCGTCATGGCTGGCGTAAAGGGTGACGACGTGGCTGGCATCATCAAACGCCACGGCGAATGAACGCTCCAGCTCCGCCCGCAGCGCCTCAATTTGCGGGGCAAGGCGCGCCTGCGCTTGGCGCTCAGCCCACATCAGCTTGCTGCCAAATTCGCTTAAACGGGCCGATTGGCCTTTTTCCCAAATCAGCAATTCGCCGCCAAGTTCGATTTCCCAGCGTTTCAGCTCGCCCCAAACGTGGCGGTACGACAGCCCAAGTTGACGCGCACCTGCTGAAATCGAGCCTTCAGAAGAAACCGCTTGCAGTAAATCGATGAGAGGGTTGCGAACAGTTGCGGGACTGACGTTTTTGCTGAGCGTGTAATGGAATTGGAGCCTATGCATAGCGTTTCATATCGGAGAAAAATGGATTAGTCGATACGATACCGCATCTTTAACTTACTTATTCATTTTTACTCGTTAAACTTTACAAATCATGCGAAATATACCCTCATTTAAACACCTAGCCGGCGTATTTATTACCTTAATAGCTATTAATAGTATAGCAATTAAAAACGTCTCAGCCCAATCGATTGTGGTCGCGTCAACAACATCGACCGAGCAATCTGGCCTGTTCGGCTACCTGTTGCCCGAGTTCAAAAAAGCCACTGGCATTGATGTAAAAGTCGTTGCGCTAGGCACGGGCCAGGCGCTGGACATGGGTCGCCGTGGCGATGCAGATGTGCTGTTTGTACATGATCAAGTAGCAGAAGAAAAAATCGTGGCCGATGGCTTTGCCGTCAAACGCTTCCCCGTGATGTACAACGACTTTGTACTGATTGGCCCCGCCGCTGACCCCGCTAAAGCGAAGGGCGCTGATATCGTTGAAGCCTTGAAAAAGCTAGCTATGGCGAACGGCAACTTTATCTCGCGCGGCGACAAAAGCGGCACGCATGCGGCGGAATTGCGCTTTTGGGCGCAAGCTGGCGTACTCGTAGGCACACATACGGGCAGAGCAGAGAACAAATTTACCAGTTACAAAGAGTGCGGTTGCGGCATGGGGCAGGCGCTGAACATGGCATCCAGCACAGGCGCTTATGTGTTGGCAGACCGTGGCACGTGGCTGAGTTTCAAAAATCGCGGCGATTTGGCCTTACTGGTCGAAGGCGATAAGCGCCTGTTCAACCAATACGGCGTGATGCTGGTCAACCCAGCTAAACACCCGCAAACCAAGGTGGTAGAGGGGCAAAAGTTTGTCGATTGGGTGGTGTCAAACACTGGCCAAGCGGTTATAGCGAGCTACAAAATCGGTGGAGCGCAATTGTTTTTCCCGAATTCGACTAAGTAAATAAACGTAAAGTTGAGCGCAAAGTCCATGTAATATTGGACATATGTACTTAGTCCCCAAAGACCGCGAAGACGAATCGTTCATGGCGCTTGCGCTGCAAGAGGCGCAAGTTGCCGCTGCGAAGGGGGAAGTGCCCGTTGGCGCGGTGGTGGTGAAAGATGGCGTCGTCATCGCCGTAGGACACAATTCACCGATTGTTGATCACGACCCGACCGCGCATGCCGAAATTGTGGCTTTGCGAGCTGCGGCAAAAGCATTGGGCAACTACAGATTAGAGGACTGTGAGCTGTTTGTAACGCTAGAGCCCTGTGCCATGTGCGCCGGCGCGATGCTGCATGCGCGCCTGAAGCGCGTTGTTTTTGGTGCGGCTGAAGCCAAAACGGGTGCGGCAGGTTCTGTAACCAATTTATTTACCAACATTGCTTTGAACCATCAAACCGAGATTGAGGGTGGCGTGCTGGCAGACGAAGCAAGCGTGATGTTGCAGGATTTTTTTCAAAACAAACGCGAAATCAACAAGCAAGAAGCTAAGCTGAAGTACCCGCTGCGCAGCGATGCCTTGCGTACGCCTGACGCTGCGTTTGATAACCTGCCAGGCTACCCGTGGCAGCCGCATTACGTCAGCAATTTACCAGTTTTAGAAGGCCTGCGGCTGCATTATTTGGACGAAGGTGAGGCGGATGTCGCGATTGAGGCTTTCGGTCAAACCACCTACCTGTGTTTGCATGGCAACCCTGCATGGAGCTATTTATATCGCAAGATGATTCCGACGTTCCTAGAGTCAGGAGCAAGGGTGGTTGCACCCGATTTGATTGGTTTTGGCAAAAGCGACAAGCCGAAAAAAGACGCTTTTCACACCTTTACTTGGCACAGGCAGGTGCTGATTGAGCTGATTGAGCGGCTAGATTTACAAAACATCGTGCTGGTGGTGCAAGATTGGGGCGGTATATTGGGCTTGACCTTGCCACATGAGTTTCACGGAAAATCCAACAGAATCAAGGGCTTACTGGTGATGAACACCCTGCTTGCGACTGGTGAAGCACCGTTGAGTCAAGGTTTTCTTGACTGGCGGGAGATGTGCCGAAAAAACCCAGAGTTCAAAATCGACAAACTCTTTGCACGTGGCAACCCACAGATGAGTGCTGCCGAATGCGCTGCTTACATGGCGCCTTTTCCCGAAAAAGGCTTCCGCGCTGCCACCCGCGCTTTCCCGCCCATGGTGCCAGAAACACCGCAGGCGGAGGGCTCAGAAGTCTCCCGCAAAGCCAGAGATTTTTGGATCAACAACTGGGATAACCCCACTCTCATGGCCGTCGGTGCGCAAGACCCTGTGTTGGGTTTATCCGCGATGCGTGACTTGCAAGCTCTGATTAACGGCTGCCCACAGCCGCTGGTTTTGGACAACGCAGGTCATTTTGTGCAAGAGCATGGGGAAGAGATTGCGAAACTTGCCGTACATGTTTTTAAGTAATTTAGCTGATAAAGTTTAACCATTTTTTAGATTATTTTGTTACAAAATTTATAGCTATTCAAGCAATAAATACGCCGGCTATAGCCATTTTTAACCCTTTAAATACGCTATACTATTTATAGCAAACTGAGCGTTTACAATCCAGCTATGAGCCATATTTACGTTTACTCCCCCTCTAGTCGCATTGTCGACAAAGCAGCGTTCAAGCGCGGCATCAAACGGCTGCAAGCTTTGGGTCACCAGGTTGAGATTGATGCAGACACTTTGACCGGCCATTTGCGCTTTGCTGGCGACGATGCCACCCGCATCGCTGCCTTCAGTCGTGCGGCTTCGAGTGGCGCAGATGTGGCGCTGACGTCGCGCGGCGGTTACGGCATCAGCCGGATTTTGGGTGGAATAGATTACAAAGCGGTGGCTAAATCGATTCAAAAAGGCACGCTTTTTGTCGGATACAGCGACTTCACCGCTTTTCAATGCGCGTTGTTGGCCAAAACTGGCGCGACCAGCTGGGCTGGACCATCGGTTTGCGGTGATTTTGGGCAGATTGTCGAGAAAGACGGTTCGCCAGACTGCATCATGGAAGCCTGTTTTGACGATTTACTGATCGGGCAGGGCGAGGGGGCAGGGTGGCGAATGCCATTGTCAGACAAATTTGGCATGACAAAAGCGAGTTTCAACATCAACAACGCCACGCTCTGGGGCGGCAACCTCTCGGTGCTGACCAGCTTGGTCGGCACGCCCTACTTGCCTGCCTGTGCGACGGATA
This sequence comes from Polaromonas sp., assembly GCA_013298945.1. Classification (GTDB taxonomy): domain Bacteria; phylum Pseudomonadota; class Gammaproteobacteria; order Burkholderiales; family Burkholderiaceae_C; genus Aalborgiella. The sequence continues at coordinate 1,028 of JAAFJR010000004.1, read as the reverse complement.
AAAGCGGTATCTTGTTCTTTGAAGACGTGGCCGAGCACCCGTATCGCATCGAACGGAACTTGACCCAATTGCTGCATGCAGGCGTGTTGGGCAAGCAAAAAGCCATTATTTTTGGACAATTTACCAATTACAAGCTATTCCCGCAGGCGGACAAAGGCTACAAACTGCAAAGTGTCATCGACTGGCTGCGCTCACAGGTGAAATGCCCCGTGTTGACCGGCTTGCCCATGGGTCATGTAGCTACCAAAGTGGTGCTGCCTATCGGTCAAAAAGTGACGCTAGCAGTCGATGGACGCGATGCTTTGTTGGTTTGGGGATGATGGTGAAACAAATTTCGCTTTCATTTGCTCTTTTTAGTGCATTATTCATCGCATTTTTTACTACTAATTCAATAGCACAAGAGGCAATAAATACGCCACCCAGCATCGAAGTAAAGCCCTCAAAAAACACGGTTTTAGAACAACCTTGGCTTGTTTTAGGCGGCTTGGCATACCACAGCTGCAGAACCTGCGGCTTCAGAGAACGCAACCCTGGATTGGCGCTACAGTGGCAATCGCCGTGGTTTGAAGAACTTACAGGCTTAGAAAATACCCGTTTGACGGCGGGTACCTACATCAACAGCAACGACCGCAACAGCGTTTATGCAGGCGCACAGTGGATGCCCTACAGCTACGGCCCCGTTAAATTAGGTATACAAGCGGCGTTAATCACCGGATATTTAGAGGCCAAAATCACACCCGTGTTGCTTCCTATGGTCTCGATTGAAACGCAGCATGTAGGGCTTGATGTTTACGCTGTACCAAAAGCGGCCAAAGTCAGCGCGGCTGTGTTTGCGACGCTTAAACTACGGTTTTAGGGTGCAATCGATTCAGTAAGTTTTAATTCTTAGTTTTCCACTTAGTTTATTTAACATAATATACATCGTATGAAGTGTTAATTCTTTTAAAAAAGAGTCTTTCGACTCTGATAAAAAAAATTAAAACGGACTAAACGATAACAACGACAACTCAAAAAAGATAGCAAAACCT
>JAAFJR010000003.1 GCA_013298945.1 Polaromonas sp. | reverse complement strand
GCTGTGGATTGTTGACCCGAAGCTAAGCTTGACTGACCGCTAGCTGTAGCAAAGCTGCCCGTCGCTTGGCTTGACTGACCAGTAGCTGTGGATTGCTGACCCGAAGCTAAGCTTGACTGACCGCTGGCGGTGGCAAAACTACCCGTCGCTTGGCTTGATTGACCGGTCGCTGTGGATTGCTGACCCGAAGCTAAGCTTGACTGACCGCTGGCGGTGGCAAAACTACCCGTCGCTTGGCTTGATTGACCGGTCGCTGTGGATTGTTGACCCGAAGCTAAGCTTGACTGGCCGCTGGCTGTGGCTGCCAGCCCGGATGCCTCAGATCCCTGACCCGCTGCGGTTGTATTTGTATTGTTAGCTTTGCTTCCTTGGCCTAAGGCACTTGAATTTGTCCCGGTAGCCTGTGCATTTTGACCCAGCGTACTGGAATTAGTGCCCGTAGCTTGCGATGCCTGACCCACTGCGGTTGCATTAGTATTGTTAGCGACGCTGCTTGCACCCAAAGCACTTGAATTTGTACCGCTAGCCTGTGCATTTTGACCCAACGCGCTTGAATCAGTGCCTGTGGCCTGCGATGCCTGACCTACTGCGGTTGCGTTGGTATTGTTAGCGACGCTGCTTGCACCCAAGGCACTTGAACTTGTACCGGTAGCCTGTGCATTTTGACCCAACGCGCTTGAATCAGTGCCTGTAGCTTGCGATGCTTGACCCACCGCCGTGGCATTGGTGTTACTAGCAGTACTACCTTGACCTGTGGCTGTCGAATTTACGCCTGAAGCTAATGAATTTTGTCCCAGCGCTGTTGCATTCAATGCCGTTGCCTGTGCATTTTGACCAACCGCCGTAGCTGCTTCTGCAGTCGCACGAGATCCTGAACCTACTGCTGTTGCATTCAATGCCGTTGCCTGTGCATCTGCGCCTAGTGCTGTCGAGTTCACCCCCGTAGCTAGTGCACCTGCGCCTATCGCTGTCGAGTTGATTTGGGTTGCTTTTGCACCAGCGCCTACAGCTGTTGATGTGGAGGTAGAAGCCAACGCCCCATTGCCAACTGCAACAGCGTCTTTGTCTAAGGTGGTGGCATCACCCAAAGCTGAGCCAGCGCCTAAACCAGTGATAACGCCGTTGCCCATGGTGATGCCGGGCTGCCCGCCTGTGCCATCAGCTTTACCCAAATTCAAAGCACCACCTGCTGCAGAGACGCCGCGTGCGGCGACCAAATCAGTAGCGGTTACATTGCCGCCGACATTGACGTCTTTAACAATGCCTAAGTTATCTTTAAAAATGGAATCGCCAGTGATGTCGCTGCCACCATCTGTGACTTTGACAGTACCCGCAAATTCAGAATCGCAGCTTGGTAACCCATTAGTCGTTACATTCATTGCAGTCATATCAACTGCAGCGTTATACGCATCATAGCCATATACTGTAGCTGTAATGTCTGCGGCTAATGCTACCCCTTGTGCAACCAAACCAGGGATTAATCCTGAAGCCGTCAAAGGAATTGCTGCCCCTACAATCTCTGCGGCAATTGCAACGGCGTTTGCAGCCAAGGAAACATCGTTAGCGATCAACGAATTATTGGTAGCTGTGTTTGCTTTATTTTGCAATGCAATATTGCGGCTGTCATACTGCTGCGCACAAGCTGAACCGCTTTGATTGCTACTCAAAATCGTAGGAGTAGGCGTGGTTGGCGCTGTATTCGCAGGCAAGGCCGCTTGCGCCTGAAGTGGCACATAGACCAGCGCCATGCTCAAAGCCAAACACGCCATTTTGCGTGACCCATACCCGTACGACAAACCAATAGACTTTGTCACCATCAATCTCTCCTGCATCTGAGTTAAAGCGAATTTTTAAACACCAAATGTAAAATAGTTACATTTTGTGGTATTTTTTTGCATTCTACGCCAGAAGTTACATATTTTGTTGTTTTTAGAATACTTTGGTAATATTACCCATTGCACGTTTTTTAAGTTTGAACAATTTATTGATGTATATTTGCCATTTGCAAGGCGTATGTAGTTACAGTTGTATCAAATTTCCAAATAAGGTTTAGTCATGGTTTTCAGATTTTTAGCCTTGGTTTTGACCCTCAGTTCAGGTTCCTTGTGGGCTCAGACCGCCTCACCGGCTCTCTCACAAGACTGCAGTGAAGCAGCTTTTAAGCTTGTGCAAGCGCAGGCACTGACGGGAGACAAAAAAGCGCAGTTTATGCTGGGTTCGCAGCAAATGCTGGGTAAATGTGTTGCTTATGGTGAAAAAAATACCAACTTGGGTTTTACTAATGTCAGCAAAGCAGCTGCCCAAAACTATGCGCCCGCTATGTATGTGTTGGGCGTAGCGTATTTACGACAGGGTTTAGATCAACCCGCACAGGCCATGCTTTTCGGTGCAGCTAAACATGGCTTTCGTGAAGCAGAAATCATGCTGGGCATGGCGTTTGCCAATCAAAAGTTCTCCAAACACAGTGACATCAGTGCTTATGGCTGGCTGTCACTGGCGCTGCACCATGCCACTGCGCCCAAACAGCAACAAATACTTGCAGACAAACTCAGCGAAGTTCGTGTACGCTTGAATGCTAAAGATCTGACCAAAGCAGAAGAAACCAAAACCAAGTTTCTACAAGAAATGGGCGGCTTGCCTGCTTTCAGTGAGGCACTTTAAATCGGCTCACACAACCTCTGCAACCTCAGCATTCAAACCCCTGTAACATTCAAAACTATCCGCCAGACTCCAAGCCAAACGCCGCATTCTTATCCTGCCCCAACATCGCCACCATCTGCGGCAACGCCAGCGCCAAAGCGGGTTTCAAGGTGAAGGGCGGGTTGATGATGAACATGCCGCTGGCGGGCAGGCCGGGGCGAACGGTTTCGCCTTCGGCATCGGTCGTCAGCTTGCTGGATTTGACGGTTAGCGTGGCGTGTAGCCAGCTTTTGCCCTGCTTAGTCGCCAAGGTTTTGAGGCGTTTGGGCAAATCGTGCGCTTCTGGGCGCGGAATAATGGGGTACCACACGGCGTAGGTGCCAGTGGCGAAGCGCACCATGGCGTCAGAAACCATCGCCAGCACGCGTGCGTAGTCGTCTTTCATTTCATAACTTGGATCGCACAGAACCAAAGCACGACGTGAGGGCGGGGGCAAAAACTTTTTCACGCCTTCAAAGCCATCTTGTGCCAAAACGGCGATTTTGCGACCGGCATTGAGCTGAGCAATGTTGTCGATGAGGGTGCGCGAGTCTGTAGGGTGCAGCTCAAACAATTTGAGCTTGTCGTGCTCGCGCAAGAGCTGCTGAATGATGAAGGGCGAGCCTGGGTAGACGCGGTGGCTGCCGGTTTTGTTGAATTCGGCAACGACATTGAGGTAATTTTGCAACAGCGGCGCGAGTACGGTGGGCGCAACTGTTTTGGTTGCTTTAGTAGATTTTGCTACATTTTTTGCATTTACTGAGGCAGGAGATACGCCGGCTACAACCTCTTTTTTAGGGGTATTCTTGGCGCTATTTTGATTTTGAATTTGGCTTTGAATCAGCTTTTTATAGCCTTCAACAGATTCACCACTGGTTGCGGCATAGTCGCCGTCTAAGCGGTACAGCCCTGCGCCGCCGTGGGTGTCTACCACCATCAAAGCGGCGTCCTTTTCGAGCAGGTGGTTGAGAATGGCAATCAGCGTGGCGTGCTTGAGCACGTCCGCATGGTTGCCGGCATGGAAGGCGTGGCGGTAACTGAACATGGGCTAATCATAAACGCCCCAGCGCTCGTCATGTTGAAGTCATGCAGAAGTTCTATACCTTCTGGTAGCTTGTAAGTTACATATTCGCTACCTATAATCTTTGAATAACATTTATTTACAAGGGGTAACCATGGATATCGTCGAACGCGCCAAAGCCATCACACTGAATCCAGCAGCCACTTGGCCTGTCATTGATGCTGAAAAGCACGATGCCAAGTCTCTGTTTGTGCCCTATTTGCTGATTTTGGCGGCGATTCCTGCCGTTTGCAGCTTCATTGGCTTATCGCTTGTGGGCATGGGCGGCTTTGGGTTTAACTTCCGTGTGCCAGTTGCAAGCGGTTTGGCGATGATGATCACGACCTACATTTTGTCCATCATCATGACGTTCGGCATGGGCTGGCTGGCCAGTGCCTTGGCGCCTACTTTTGGCGGCCAAAGCGATTTGGTGCAGGGTTTGAAATTAGCGGTGTTTGGCGGCACACCCATGATGTTGGCGGGCATCTTCAATATTTTGCCGGCTTTGAGCATCATCGGCCTGCTGGTGGCACTGTATTCGCTGTACGTGATGTACCTAGGGCTGCCAGTGTTGATGAAAAACCCGAAAGAAAAAACCATTGTTTACATGGTGGTGCTCATCATTGCAAGCATCATTGCTGGCGTGGTGCTGAGTATGGTAACCCGTGCGTTTACGCCATCAATGGGTGGCATGGGCGGAATGGGTATGAGCGGCATGGGCGGTGCAAACGGTGGTGATGCGACCATCAGCACCCCGATGGGTGAGATCAAAGTCAATTCAAAAGCGAGCGGCGCGGCGAAAGATGCGCCAGCTGAGATGACAATCAGCACGCCTAATGGCAATGCCACCATCACCACCACACCGGGTGCTGCCAGTGCGCCAGATACAGCGTCTATCGTTATCAAAACGCCAGAGGGCGAAGTGAAAATTGACGCTCAGAAGATGGAAGCTTTCGCCAAGCAGATGGAAGAAATGGCGAAAAAGATGGAGCAGAACAAGAAGTAAGCTTGTTCAAGCAGGCGTTTTCAAGCGCGGCTTCCAAAAATAGCTGTGCCTACACGCACCATGGTGCTGCCAGCTTGGATAGCGGGCTCCATATCGGCACTCATACCTATAGATAAAGTATCTAGCTGATAATTTAATGCATTTAAGTGCTCAAATATAGCTATAGCCGGCGTATATATTGCCTGAGCAGCTATATTATTTATAGCAATATCGGTCATCGGATCAGGAATGGCCATGATACCGCGCAATTGCAGACGCGGTAGTTTCGCAATCTCTTGCGCCAAAGCCAGTACCTCATCGGGCGCTACGCCAGACTTGCTGGGGCTGTTGTCAATGTTGACTTGAATACACACTTGCAAGCGTTTGGCACCCTCGGGGCGCTGCTCGTTCAAGCGCTCGGCAATTTTCAAACGGTCTACGGTGTGCACCCAGTCAAAATACTGCGCCACCAAGCGGGTTTTGTTGCTTTGCACGGGGCCAATGCAGTGCCAGCGCAGCCCGTATTGTGCCGTTTCAGCAGCAAGCGCCGTTATTTTTTCAACGCCTTCAGCGATGTAATTTTCGCCAAAGTCACGTTGCCCTGCTGCGATTGCTTGCCTGATGGTTTCGGGCGCTACAGTTTTAGTGACGGCTAAAAGCGTCACCGCGTCGCTATTTCGACCCGCTTTGTGGCAACTATGTTGAATCCGTAAGCGCACGGCTGCTGTATTTTGCTCAATGTTGGTCATAATTAACCCTAAATGTAATCGCAAATTAATCGCAAACGATTTGGAGAGTCTTGCACCCATGGATATCACACAATTGCTGGCTTTCAGCGTCAAAAACAAAGCGTCTGACTTGCACTTATCCGCCGATTTGCCGCCCATGATTCGTGTGCATGGCGATGTGCGCCGCATCAATGTAGAACCACTCACCCACAAAGAAGTTTACGCCATGGTGTATGACATCATGAACGACGGCCAGCGTAAGCGCTATGAAGAGTTTTTAGAGATTGACTTTTCGTTTGAAATTGAAGGCTTGGCACGCTTTCGGGTGAACGCGTTTAACCACAATCGTGGTGCGGGTGCTGTGTTTCGAACGATTCCGTCCACCATCTTGACGCTGGAGCAGCTCAACGCACCCAAGATTTTTACCGAGCTGGCCATGAAACCACGTGGCTTGGTACTGGTGACCGGGCCTACAGGTTCTGGCAAATCGACCACACTGGCTGCCATGGTGGACTACCTGAATGAAAACGAGTATGGCCACATTTTAACGGTGGAAGACCCGATTGAATTTGTGCACACCTCGAAAAAGTGCTTGGTTAACCAGCGCGAGGTTGGCCCGCACACCCAAAGCTTTGCCGCTGCCTTGAAGTCTGCTTTGCGGGAAGACCCAGATGCGATTTTGGTGGGTGAGATGCGTGATTTAGAGACCATTCGCCTGGCCATGACGGCAGCTGAGACGGGACATTTGGTTTTTGGTACGCTGCACACATCAAGCGCTGCCAAAACAATTGACAGGATTATTGACGTCTTCCCTGCTGAAGAAAAAGAAATGGTGCGCGCCATGTTGTCAGAATCGTTGCAGGCGGTGATTGCACAGACACTGTGCAAGACGAAAGATGGCTCGGGCCGGGTGGCGGCGCATGAAATCATGATTGGCACCAGCGCTATTCGGAACTTGATTCGTGAAGGCAAAGTGGCGCAGATGTACTCGTCTATACAAACCGGCAACAGCGTGGGCATGCAAACGCTGGATCAAAATTTGACGGAAATGGTCAAGCGTAATTTGATTACCAACGCAGAAGCGCGTGGCAAAGCCAAAACGCCGGAAAACTTCCCAGGTTAAATACCGAATTCACAAGGAAAAAACATGGAACGCGAACAAGCCAGTAAATTTATCAACGACTTGCTGCGGTTGATGATTTCTCGTAACAGCAGCGATTTGTTCATCACCTGTGACTTTCCGCCCGCCATCAAGGTGGATGGCATGGTGACCAAGGTATCGACGCATTCTTTGTCGGCCAAGCACACCCTGGCGCTGACAAGGGCGATCATGAACGACAAACAAATTGCCGAGTTTGAGCGGACGAAAGAATGCAATTTCGCGATTTCGCCGACGGGCGTGGGACGTTTCCGAGTCAGCGCCTTCATGCAGCAAGGCCATGTTGGCATGGTGCTGCGGACAATTCCTGCCACTATCCCGACTGTTGATAACTTGGGAGTGCCACAGGTGCTCAAAGAAGTGGCGATGTCTAAGCGCGGCCTGTGTATTCTGGTCGGTGCGACAGGTTCGGGCAAATCAACCACCATGGCCGCGATGATTGACTGGCGCAACGAGCACAGTTATGGGCATATCGTCAGCATTGAAGACCCCATTGAGTTTGTGCATCCGCACAAAAACTGCGTGGTTACACAACGCGAAGTGGGTATTGACACCGAAAGTTGGAGCGCAGCTTTGAAAAATTCACTGCGCCAAGCGCCTGATGTGATTTTGATGGGTGAGATTCGTGACCGTGAAACGATGGAGCATGCCATCGCTTTTGCGGAAACAGGTCATTTGTGTTTGGCCACCTTGCATGCCAACAGTGCGAATCAGGCTCTGGATCGGATCATTAACTTTTTCCCAGAAGAACGTCGAGCACAGCTATTGATGGATTTGTCACTGAATTTGCGCGCATTGGTATCGCAACGTTTGATCGCCAAAGAAGACGGCAAAGGTCGAACTGCAGCCATCGAAATTATGCTGAATACGCCGTTGATTTCCGACTTGATTTTCAAAGGCGACGTCTCTGAAATCAAAGAAATCATGAAGAAAAGCCGCAATTTGGGCATGCAAACCTTTGATCAAGCGTTATTTGACGCTTATGAGTCATACACGATTTCATACGAGGATGCGTTACGGAATGCGGATTCCGTGAACGATTTGCGTCTACAAATCAAGCTATCCAGTGAGCGCGGGAAAAACAAAAACTTGGCTGAGGGCACCGAGCACTTTATGGTGGTTTAAAACCACAATTTGTCTCAATAGCAAAAGGGACGCCGTTTATTGAAGCGGCGTCTCTTTCAAAGTGCTTTTATTTCTGCTTGGCTTCTTCTTCGCTGATGATTTCAAAGCTGCGAACAACTTTTACGACACCGGACACGCCACGAGCAATCTCAGTGGCGCTGTCAGCTTCACGCTGTGAAACTCTGCCCATCAAATAAACCACGCCGCGCTCTGTAACGACTTTAAACGCATTGAACGGAAGTTCTTTTGACTCAACCAGGCTAGATTTAACACGCGTTGTGATCAAAGTATCGTTTGAGCGCTCTCTCAAAGTTGATGTGCTGCCAGCAACCGTCAACTCATTCACCACAAGTTTGACATTCTCAACTTGAAACACCAACTGCTCTGCAGCGAGTTTGTCGCTGTTTCCCGCCACTTCGCCAGTTAGCAGCACACGGCCGTTGTAGCTGGTGACACTGAAATTACCGCGTTCGCCAAATTTTTCCCTCAAGCGATTGGCTGATCGAATTTCTATGCCTTCATCATTGAGTTGCGCGCCTGAGGTGCGACGGTCTGTGGCAACCATGACAGTGCCCGCCATCACGCCACCCACAACCAAGGCGGCACACCCCCCCAAACTGCTCAACACACTGGTAAGAACGAGTGTCTTAACGATGGTTGATGACGATTTTTGTAATTTGTCAAACATAGTCATACAGACTCCTTTTCACCCAATAATTGTTGATCAACACCATCGCATAAGCAGTGCAAGGTCAAAAGGTGCACCTCTTGAATTCGAGCAGTTCTGTCATGCGGTACGCAAATGTGAACATCGGTTTCACGCAAAGCGGCAATCATTTTTCCGCCGCCTTTGCCAGTTAGCGCAATCACCGTCATATCGCGTTCATGTGCAGCTTCGATGGCTTTTAAGACATTGCTTGAATTACCACTGGTGGTGATAGCAATCAGCACGTCGCCCGCTTGCCCAAGCGCGCGCACTTGCTTGGCGTAAATCACGCTAAAGTCGTAGTCGTTGGCGATGGCGGTGATGATGGAGCTGTCGGTTGTCAACGCCAGCGCCGCCAATTCTGGTCGTTCACGCTCGTAACGCCCTACAAATTCAGCCGCAAAATGCTGCGCATCCGCTGCCGAGCCGCCGTTACCACATGCTAATACCTTGCCGCCACTGGTGACACAAGACAGCAAGGCTTGCACCGCTTCGGCAATGGGTTTACTCAATACTTGTGCAGACTGGTACTTCAAGTCTGCGCTATCAATGAAATTTTGTTCTATGCGTTGCTCTAACATGTTGACAATGATAACCCGTGTTACAAATGCCTATGTGTCTAGACCTTCAATTAATGTTACGGGGTGTCACGCCGCTTCAAAAGCGGCCTTTAGCCATGTAATGTTCTTTTCTACAAGGACAACATCAAAGCGGCACGCCGGAATGCGGGTGAGTTTCATCAAATAGTATTTAGCAGCAAAGATAATGCGATTGCGTTTGGTAGCACTGATGCTGGCAGCAGCGCCGCCAAAAAGTTCTCCAGCGCGTTGACGCACCTCTATAAAGACCAAAGTTCCTTCTGTATCTCGCATAATCAAGTCGATTTCACCGCCGCCTCGACCTGGTGTTCGATAATTGCGTTGTAATAGCTTCAAGCCTGCCGCCTGTAAATGCGCCAAAGCGACATCTTCAGCAGCATCACCCTTACTTTTGGTTGTGGCAGATGCTTCGATTTTCATGGCAAAACTAGAAATAAAATTTTTAATAAAAGATTTAATACATTGATGGATACATCACAAACTTTAACACTGAACGCGCAATGGGGCGGCAGTCTGACTGCGGCACAAGAGGCTGCGGGAAAACAAAGTTACCCTGCTAGCACTCTGTACATTGTCGCCACCCCGATTGGTAATTTGGCAGATATTTCTTTGCGCGCTTTGCATGTGCTCAATTTGGTCGATGCCATCGCTTGTGAAGACACCCGCCATACACAACCGCTTTTACGAACATATGGTATCAACGTGGGAAGCGGCAAACCCATGCTCGCCGTGCATCAGCATAATGAGCTTGAAACTACTGAGCAAATCATCAGCCGTTTACTGCGGGGTGAGCGCATCGCTTTCGTCAGCGATGCTGGCACACCCGGCGTGAGCGACCCTGGCTCTAAGCTGGTTGCTGGCGTACGCGCTGCGGGCTATCGCGTGGTGCCTTTGCCAGGGGCAAGCAGCGTTACAACGTTATTGAGTGTCGCTGGCATCACGCAGAGCGATCATTTCACATTCATGGGTTTTTTGCCGACAAAAGCTATGGAACGCGATGCTGCTATTTTGAAGCTTCAAACAATTCCGAGTTCGATTGTGCTTTTGGAAGCACCGCACCGCATAGAAGCTGTCGCCAAAGCGCTGGGTGTTTTAGGTAATAGAAGTATCACCATTGGGCGCGAACTGACCAAGCAGTTTGAAGAAATTGCAACATTTGCGGCCATTGAATTCACGGTATGGTTGCAGCACGACAGCAACCGCCAGCGTGGCGAGTTTGTACTGGTCTTGCATCCTCTGATCACAGCTGCCGATAATGAAGACACGCCACGTATTTTGAAGCTACTGCTGGCTGAATTGCCTTTGAAAACCGCCGTCAAACTCGCATCAGACATCACGGGTGCGCCGCGCAATGCGCTATACGAAGCCGCGCTGCGCTTAAAAGAAAAGCCGCTGTGAAGTCTATCTTCACAGCGGCTTGTAGCTATTTGAAAATTTGTTTACTCAGCGATAGCATTCAAAGCTGTTACCGTTAAGCGGCGACCTGTTGCCGCCGTAGGATGAAACGGATCCCAGTATTGGTAAGTGTCTGGCGAAGCGCAAATTTCAAACGTCGTTGGGTTTAAGCATGGGGCGGTGGTGTTGGTTAAACCAGCGGCGCTGGTACCGTTGAAGTCTGCAATCGCCACTTTTGCAGCGCCATTGGTCGCTTTGAAGCCATTCATAGCGCTGGTCAAACCTGCATTAAATCCACTGGACAATGCTGTAGCACCAGCAGATGCTTGCGCACCCAAGCTTTTAACGTAAGGCGTTGCGCCTACATCTGGGGCATTGGTCACCAAGAAGCGCCTTGCACCCGCGTTGTACAACTGCTGCATCATGGCTGCTGTATCAGCGGGTGCAGTTGCTGTAACTGCTGAGTTAGGTATTGCGCCATTTGACCCCAAAACAGCAAGCATATTGTTGCCAACACTAGCAGCATCGATCACATAAAGCGCTTCGCTATCGGCTTTCCCGCCAGTAGCGCCTAAAAATAGCGCCACTTGTGTACACATATCTGGCACAGAAGAAGTGACGCCTGCAATGGTGCAGGTTTTCGCGCCGCCGTAAGCGAAATTAGTTCCACCGGCAGATGAGCGCGTAACAGTCTTACCAACTTCAGCAGCAACGTTTTCAATCCACAACGGACCGTTTGACCAGCGGCCACCAAAGTAATAGGGCGCAGGACCAGGTGTTTTACCGCCTGTGGCCGCAAACACATTGCCCGTGTCAGACAAACTAGCACCAAAAACTACCACTTGGCTATACTTGTAATAAGTTGCTGTGTCGCTACAACCTGCTATGAGCGCTGCCGCAGCTACAGCCATACCTAAGCGAACATTGATTTTTCTAAATGATATTTTCATACCGACCCTTTGCTTTAAATGAAGTTGAGAACTGTAGAGAAGATGAATTCCTCTAGCATATTGCACTGCTTTCTCCAACCTCGCCATAGGCTTAACCCTAGAGGTGTCGCGGATCAGACAGCTTCGTTATCGCGCAACGCCTAACAATCGTTCAAGTAATTGGGGGTCCGTACTGAGACTTTGTGCAGTTCCAGCGTACACAACTGTGCCTCGATCTAAAACAGCAGCTGAATCAGAAATAGCCAAAATGGCTTGCGGGTGTTGCTCGACAATGATGGCGCTCAACCCTTCTTCGCGGGTGATTCGACTTAATGCGCGCAGCAATTCTTGAACAATGATGGGCGCAAGACCTTCTAGCGGCTCATCTAGCAGCAGCAGTGTTGGGTTTAACACCAACGCACGGCCTACGGCGAGCATTTGCTGCTCACCGCCAGAGAGCTGTACTCCTAAGTTGCCTTTGCGTTCAGCCAAACGGGGAAACATCTCATAGACGCGTGATGGCGTCCAATGAGGCGCCGTCCGGCCTGCGCGCGCGGGTCGAGCTAAAGATGTCAAATTTTCATGCACCGTGAGTGATTTGAATATGTTACGTTCTTGCGGCACCCAGCCGATGCCTGCTGCAGCGCGCTCGTGCGATGGCAACTTGTGCAACTGAACACCGCCTAATGTGATACTGCCGCTGTGCTGCTTGGTCGCACCCGCCAAGGTATTGATCAGCGTTGTTTTCCCCGTACCATTGCGTCCAAGCAATGCAAGAGTTTGCCCCTCGTGCAATGACAAAGTCACGTTTTGTATCACCACGGCTTCACCGTAGCCGGCACTCAGCGCCTGAATGTTGAGTAACTCAGCCATGTGCCGCCTCTGCCCCTTGGCCATCAACATGCCCCAAATAGACCGCTTTAACTTGCTGATCATTGGCGATTTTGTCTGGTGCGCCTTCAGTTAAGACTGTGCCATTCACCAAAACCGTCATGAAATTGGCAAAGCTAAACACCAGATCCATATCATGCTCTATCAAAAGCACAGAGACATCTGCTGGCAAAGCGGCTACGGTTTGCAACAACTCCTCGCGCTCCCCCGCAGGCACGCCTGCGACAGGCTCATCGAGCAACAAAACTCGCGGCTCACAAGCCAAGGCAATCGCTATTTCTAACAAACGGCGCTTTCCGTAGGCCAACACATTGGTTTTTTGATGCATCACTTGTGTCAAATGAAATTGTTCAAGCAAAGCTTCGCAGCGCTCAACCACCGCTTGGTTCGCTCCCAGTGCCTGCCACCACTTGCCGCCCAACCCGCGATGCTGCGATACAACCAGCGCCAAAGTTTCAAGCGGTGTCAAAGTATCAAACAACTGGTTGATCTGAAACGTACGAACCATACCCCTTTGCACGCGCTGATGCGGCGGCATAGACGTGACGTCTTGTCCTTCCAAAACGATGCGCCCTTCAGAGGGTTCTAAAACCCCAGTTAATAAATTAATCAACGTGGTTTTTCCGGCGCCATTGGGACCAATCAAAGCATGCCGTGCGCCTTTTTTGAGATTCAAAGTGACATTGTTGGTGGCAGTGATGCCGCCGAATCGTTTGTTCAAACCCTGCGCGCTAAGCACAATGTCTGCATTCGTAGGAGTTAGACTTTGACTCACAGCTATCCCCGTTTGAACCATGTCCAAGGACGAATCAACCGTTCACGTCCAACCAACACCAGCACGACCAAAAAGAGTCCGATCCAAAACGTCCAATACTGCGGCGTGATACTGGATATCACATCTTGCATTAGCTTAAACACAATGGCACCAGCGACGCCGCCATATAACCAACCGGTTCCGCCGATAACCAGAAGCAGCATCACATCCGCAGATCTGTGAAACTCAAACAAATCAAGCGACGCGAAGCCTGTTGTTTGTGCCAACAAAGCGCCAGCGGCACCCGCCATGCCAGCTGCCACTGTGTAAACAATCGATAACTTTGATGTGACTGAAATACCAATCGCCATCGCCCGCAGTCGGTTGTCTCGCACAGCTTTTAAAGTGGCTCCAAAAGGCGAATTTACCAAGCGCCGAGCAATGACAAAGCACAGCATCAGCACAACAATGGAGTACCAAGCTGCTGTGCGACCCGACAAATCAAACGCAAACTTGCCCAATACCGACCCCATCACCACGCCTTGCAGTCCATCCGCACCGCCAGTGAGCCAATCCAATTTGTTGGCCAGCTCCATCAAAATCAGTCCCACGCCCAGCGTGACCATCAAGCGCGTCAAGTCGCTACCACGAATGATGGTTAAGCTGCAAACGGCACCCAGCACTGTGGATACAGCAACAGCGAACAGCAGCCCGACCAACGGGTCTGGCATCACCAACTTTGAAAACAAAGCAGCGGCATAAGCTCCCATGCCAAAAAATGCTGCATGCCCCAACGACACAATGCCGGTGTACCCCAACACCAAATCAAGTGAAACCGCAAAAAGTGCCACAATAGCAATTTCGTTGATGATCAAGGCATGGCTGGAAAGCAGTAACGGAGATGCGAGCGCCAGCACCCAAAGCGCCAACTCCCATGGCTTGTAGCGCCCACCCACCAACAAGGATTGACGCATCGCTAAATTGTTGGTCGTCATGCTTTGCCACCTTGTCGCACAAAGAGACCTTGTGGTCGCCAAATCAAAATCGCAATCATCAAGCTGTACACAATAAAGGCACCTAATTTTGGAATGTAGTATTTACCGGCCACATCAGCAATTCCCAATAACAAAGCAGCCAGCAAGGGCCCTGTGATACTGGATGTACCACCCACGGCGACGACGATTAAAAAGTAAATCATAAATTTCAGTGGAAACGTAGGATCCAAACCTAACACTTCGGCACCCAAAGCACCGCCCAAGCCAGCCAAACCTGATCCCACGGCAAAAGTTGATAAAAACACGATGTTGACGTTGATGCCCAAACCTGCCGCCACGCGCTGGTCGTCCACCGACGCCCGCAATCTGCTACCAAATCGCGTTTTAGCCAAGATGAATTGCAGCGCGACTGTCAGCGCTGCGCAGACCGCAATTATGAACAAGCGGTAATGCCCCATTCCCAACATCCAATCGCCTTCACCCAACTCTGTACGACCTTTTAGCCATTCAGGTAATTGAATATTTTGCTGCGTTGAGCCAATAAAGTAATCGGTACTGGCCACCGCCATAAACGTCAGACCAATCGTAAAAAGAACTTGGTCTAAATGCGGCTTGTTGTAAAGAGGTCGGTACAAAGTACGCTCAAGTAGACCACCCAGCAGGAAAGAACCCAAAAACGCCAAAGGTAGGCACACCAAAAACGGCACACCCAACTTTTGCATGAGCAGCACGGTGATATAACCGCCCACCATAGCAAAAGCGCCATGCGCAAGGTTGATGAAGTTCATCAACCCCATCGTCACAGCCAGACCCACCGCCAAAATAAACAGCAGCATGCCGTAGGCAATGCCATCAAAAAGAATAGTCAACATAAAACTGCTGGTTAGCTTGTAAGTTTGATATTTTTGGTATCAGACGAATCAATTTTCGATTTATCGCGCTTTACCTGGATCTTTAACGTCTTTGATCACATCAAATTCTACGTTGTAAAGCTGACCATCTTTTCTCTCAACTTTGCGCAAGTAGATGTTTTGCACCACATCACGCGTTTGCGCGTCGATGAACATCGGGCCACGTGGGCTTTCAAAAATTTGGCCTTTCATTGCCGCCAACAATGCATCGCCATCGCCTTTGCCTTTGGTCGCTCTGAGCGCTTCGTAAATCACGCGCATACCGTCGTAGCCTCCCACGGCCATGAAGTTAGGACGTAGGCCTTTGTTGGCTTTACCGAAAGCTTCAACAAACTTTTTATTTGTCGCAGAGGGGTGCGCTGTCGAGTAATGATGTGATGTCACCACGCCCAACGCGCCATCCCCCATGTCGTTCAATTGATCATCATCAGTCACGTCACCTGTACCAATCAACTTGATGCCCGCTTTATCCATGCCACGCTCTAAAAACTGCTTCATCACCGCTGCGCCAGCACCGGAGGGCACAAACACGAACAGCGCATCTGGCTTCAAGTCACGTACTTTTTGCAAAAATGGCGCAAAGTCTGGATTGCGCAACGGCACACGCAGAGACTCTGTTGTCGTGCCACCGTTGAAGCTAAAACGCTCTTTAAAATACTTTTCAGCATCAATGCCCGGACCATAATCACTCACCAAGGTAACGACTTTTTTGATGCCATTTTTGGGCGCCCAATCAGCCAAGCCCACCGCCGCTTGCGGCAGGGTAAAACTGGTACGCACAATGTAGGGCGACGCCAGTGTGATGCTTGAGGTTGCAGCTGCCATTACCACTTGCGGTGTTTTGGATTGCGTGGCAATAGGTGCTGTCGCCAATGCTGAAGGCGTGATGCCAAAACCCGCCAATACGTTGACCTTGTCGTTAACGACCAACTCTTGCGCTATGCGCTTGGTCACATCTGGCACGCTAGTGTCATCTTTGACGATCAGCTCAATTTTGCGCCCAGCAACCGTATCGCCGTTCTGCGCCATGTACAAACGAGCAGCTGCCTCAATTTGTCGCCCTGTACTGGCTTGCTGGCCGGTCATCGGCAAAATCAAGCCGATTTTGAAAGCGCCGTCTTGAGCCAACACGCCGCTTGTAGCCAAAGCCAACACCGCGAGTGCTGAGGTCGATAAAAACATTCTTTTTTTCATGACAAGTCTCCTAAATAAATAAAAACTAAAAAATTAACATAATTATGTAACACAATCTAAGGATGCTGCTGCCATCATGCATCAGCTCGGTAAGCTGAATCAAGGGTGATTTCCCCTACGACCCGCGACACACAGACGCAAATGCGTTTGTTACTGGCTTTTTCTTCATCGCTCAAAAACACATCGCGGTGGTCGATTTCGCCGTCTACCGCCAACACATCCATCGCACACAACCCGCATTCGCCACGTCGGCAGTCGTACATGGCTTGAACACCAGCCATTTCTAGCTCGTCCAGCAACCCATTGTCTGCAGGAACAGTGATATCCAAGTTGTGCCTAGGAATTTTGACCCTGAAAGCCTGCGGCGCAAAACGGCCACTGCTGCCGAAAGTCTCATAACGCAAATCAGCCAAAGGGCGGCCCGCTTTCGTCCATGCCCGTCGTGCGGCATCCAGCATAGGCACGGGTCCGCACACATACATCAAAGCTTTGGGAGGCAATTGAGCGATTTCAGATTCAAAATTTAAGTATTCACCTTTTTCGGCGATAGCGGTCTTCAAGCCATCTTTCAAAACCGCTTGTAGAGGCTTCAAGTAAGCCAATTCCGCTTCTGATCTCGCACCAAACAACATCTGCACTTTTGCTCCGAGTTGGGCTAACAACTGCGCCATGCCGACCAAAGGCGTCACGCCAATACCGCCAGCCACCAGCAAATACGCGGGTGCTGCCAAATCCAGCGGGAAGTGGTTTTGCGGTTCAGAGATTTGCAATCTGTCACCCACCGCCAGCTGCCACATGGCTTTAGAGCCGCCACGTCCCTCGTCCAAACGCTTAACGGCGAAGCGGTAAAACGTGCCGTCAGGCTGCCCAATCAAAGAATACGAACGGGTATGCGGCCGCGCCACCGCACCTTGATTGACCAAAACCTGCAATTGCAAATGCCCACCCGCCTGATGCGGCAAAGCGCCATTTGTTGGCTTGAGCGTGATTTCACGCACAGTTGGCGTGATTTCGCGCAGGGCATGTACGCGAGCTTCAGTCCAAATTTGTGCTGTTTTCATGGCTTTTGGTGGCTTTTAACTATTTTTAACTATTTTTAGTTACGCCTGCGAATCAAGCTGACACCCGGCAACTGGTTCAACGATTGGCTTTGCACCACCTCGCGCAAATTGCGCTGGGCGATGCGGGAGTGCTCACGCATCAAGCTTTCAGCGCGAGAACCTTCGCGCTTGTCAATCGCATCCAACACTTGCCAATGCTGGTCTTGCGCCACCACCAGCATGTCACGCGCTTTGGGGCTGTTGGCTTGCACGACGACAAAACCTGATGGCGACGCAAAAGGCAGGCCGCAAACGCGCTCTAACTCCTTGGCAATCACACTGCTGCCAGACAACTCGCTCAACAACGCATGAAACTGCTCGTTGAGCTTCACGTAATTAGCAAAAGCCTCGTCGTCTAAAGTAGATGCGCTCAAAACCGTGTCGATCGCTTGCAAGCAGGCGCGGGCTTCGTTCAGCACCACAGGCGCTGCACCGCGCTCTGCCGCCAAACGGGCAGACAAACCTTCCAATGTGCCCCGCAATTCAATCGCCTCTGCCACATCGCGCTCAGAAAACGTCTTGACTGCATAGCCGCCATTGGGCAACGCATCCAACAAACCTTCTTGCTCCAGCTTCACCAAAGCAGCGCGAATGGGGGTGCGCGAAAAGCCCAGTTTTTCTACGATAAACAACTCAGCAATGCGCGAACCGGCTGGTAACTCGCCAGCCAAAATCATTTCCCGCAACTGCAACTGCGCCCTTAGCTGGATACTTTGCTGGGGGTTTTGAATTTCATTATCGTTATTTTTTGTAACGTTTTTTTGAGCTTCAAATTGGCCTCTAGCCGGCATATTTGCTGCTTGAATAGCTATAATATTAATAGCATTATTTTTAATACTTTTGTCTGAAAGTTTTGACATGATTTAAGCGCTTTGGCGAATCGGAATTACCTGTTTGGCGGGCTTCTCTTTTGCAATCAAGCCATCAATCAAACGCCGTGCCCACATCGAGCCGGCGTCGATGTTGAGGTTGTAAAAAGCGTGATTCGGGCGGTCATTCAGGGCTTGTTGTTGAGCCTCCAAAACCAGCTCATCTTCACGGAAAATGCTCGCCACACCCTCACGCAGTTCGTGCGTTAAACGCTGTTCGTTGGTGCAGTAATTGCGCGCAAATGCCCAAAAATACAGGCAGGTGGTGTCAGTTTCTGGGGTGATGGTGTTCAGCACAAAGCCGTTCACGCCTTGGCTGCGGTCGCCGGTGCGGCTATCACCCGTGTTACCACCCACAGGCACTGCACCACTGCCGGCTTGCGCCACACCCACGTCGATATTCACCGTGCAAGGTGCTTCAAAGTTGATGATTTGCCAGCGGTCAACTTTGCCCTCATAACCAAGCGCATGTTTGATTTGCCCAGCCCAAAATGGTGGCGCGTCGATATTTTCCATCCAACGCGTGACCGTCGCCGTGCGGTCGCCGTGGGTGGCGACAAAGGGCGCTTCTGCCACGGCGCGCTGGCCAATGCTGGAGCCGTGGACAAAGGTTTCGTGCGTCAAATCCATCAAATTGTCGACCACCAAACGGTAGTCGCAGTTCACGCGAATCATTTTGCCGTCGCCCGCCCACTGTGCGTCGTCGTTCCAATGCATGTCGGGCACCAAAGCGGGGTCGGCTTTGGCAGGGTCACCTGGCCAAATCCAAACGAAACGATGCTTTTCGACGACGGGAAAGCTGCGCACGCAGGCAGAAGGGTTCAGAGTTTCTTGACTGGGCATGTGGGTGCAACGGCCTTGCGCGTTGTACACCAAGCCGTGGTAGCCGCAGGTGACTTCATCGCCATCTAAATGCCCCAATGACAGCGGCATGAGTCGATGCCAGCAGGCGTCTTCTAAAGCAGCAACCGAGCCATCTAACTTGCGGAACATCACGATTTTTTGATTGCAAACCGTGCGGGCCATGAGCTTGCGACCCAGCTCCACATCGTAGGCGGCAGCGTACCAAGCGTTTAATGGAAATGTTGTTTTGTCAGCATTCATGCATTTTCATTGTATACATAAATGCGAAATTTGTCTTTATTTCAGTCGATTTTTGCTGTTTTTTTGATTTATTGTATTTTTACTGGTTTAAAAATATGCTCTATGATGATGTTTGGTACTTATAACTCTTAACCATTTGGAGATTTTTATGGCTCACCTTCCCCCACACCTTCCTGCCCATTACGACCACGTCGGCAGTTTTTTGCGTCCTAAATATTTGCTTGAAGCGCGTGAGCAAAAAGCCAAAGGCAGCATCACCGCCGAGCAATTGCGCTTGGTGGAAGACAAAGCGATTGCTGAAATCGTGAAGTTTCAAGAAGATGTGGGCCTGAAAAGCGTGACCGATGGCGAGTTTCGACGCACCTACTTCCATTTGGACTTTTTAGAGCAATTAGGCGGCGTAAAGGTGGGCGAAGTCACCATGTCCATAGACGCCAACGGCAAAGAGCATTTGATGCCGCCCGCCATCCACGTGGTGGACAAAGTGACGCACGCCAAGCAGATTCAACTGGCGGATTACAACTTCTTGAAATCGCAAGTCAGCGCTGGGCACAAAGCCAAAGTGACGATTCCATCCCCCACCATGCTGCATTTTCGCGGTGGGCGCGCTGGCATCAGCCGCACGGCTTATCCTGAGTTAGAGCCAGATTTCTACACCGACGTTGCCAAAGCCTATGGCGATGAGTTGCGCTCACTCAGCGCAGCGGGCTGCGACTATGTGCAAATGGACGACACCAATTTGGCGTATTTGTGCGATGTCAACATGCGCGAAGCTGCCAAAAGCCGGGGCGATGACCCTAACGAATTAGCACACCGCTACGCCAAGTTCATCAACCTCGTCGTCGCTCAAAAACCCGCTGGCATGACCTTGGCCATGCATTTGTGCCGTGGCAACTTCAAAAGTACGCACGCGGCTTCAGGCAACTACGAGCCAGTGGCAGAAGCCTTGCTCAAAGAAATGAACATCGATGCTTATTTCATGGAATATGACGACGACCGAAGTGGTGACTTCAAACCTTTGCGCTATCTGCCTAAAGGGAAAACCGTGGTGCTGGGCTTGGTGACCACCAAATTTGGCGCGATGGAAAACAAAGACGACTTGAAACGCCGCATCGACGATGCTGCCCGCTACGCACCGATTGAGCAACTTGCCTTGTCTCCGCAATGCGGCTTCAGCAGCACCGTGCATGGCAACGACATCGCCGTGGAAGCACAGCGTGCCAAGCTGCGACTGGTGATTGAAACGGCACAAGAAGTTTGGGGTTGATTTAAATCGGACTGATTCAAAAAGTGAATTAAAGGGAAAATACTGTGAATTAAAAGGAACAATCATGAAAAAAACAATGCATCGGCTCAGTACTTTTGTTTTTGCGTTTTTTTCATGCGTTGCTGTCTTTGCACAAACAATTTACACCGGCCCTTTATTTGACGCGCATCTGCATTACAACGAAGAAGCGTGGAATGGCAAAGTAGGGCCGCACGACGTGCTTGATGTTGTAGGGCGGTTGTCGCGCAGCGGCGTCAAAGCATTTGTTGGTAACTCACGTCCCAATGCGGGTACCACCACCTTGGCAGCCAGTGCTGAGGTGAAGGCCGCAGGCATCAAAGTTGTACCATTCATCCGCTTGTACCGCAACCGTGCGGACTACACAGGCTGGTTTGCCGATGAATCAATCTACCAAATGGTATTGGCTGAATATGCCAAAGGCACAGCCAGTGGTGCGTACAAAGGTATTGGCGAATTTCATTTGTACGACAGCGCCAATGCCAATGGTGAAGTCGCCAAAAAGCTGATGCGATTTGCACAAGATAAGCAATTGGCTGTACTTGCCCACGTAGACGATACTGCCATTGATCTACTGATGGCGCACGCTCCGCAAGTGCGACTTATTTGGGCGCACACGGGCATTGGCGGTGCATCGGCAGAGCGGGTGCGCGGCTTGCTGACGAAGTATCCAAAGCTCATGGGCGAGTTATCTTACCGTCCTGGTTTGACTTGTGATGGTGGACAACTGTGCCCAGAATGGCGCAGCTTGGCGCTTGATTTTCCCGATCGATTTCTCATCGGCTCTGACACTTGGGTCAACCAGCGATGGACGTATTACGAAGAACTGATGACGGGTTACCGCACGTGGCTAGGTGGTTTGCCTGCTGATGTGGCGAGCAAAATTGGTTGGAAAAATGGAGCCAACTTGTTTGGATTGAAGTAATTGAGTTAACTTAGCTTTCACAGCTTCAACTTTTGCGATTTACCAATAACATACCCACCGCAACGCCAACTAAACCCAAGATCAAAGGCAAGGTCAACGCCTCACCTAGCCACAAATTCCCCAGAAGCAGGGCAAACAATGGGGTTAAGAACACAAAGCCCGATATTTTGGTAGCAGGATAGCGGCTTAACATCCACATCCAAGCCAAATAGCTGATGAAAGCGCCCAGAACCGTTTGAATCACCATGGAGGAAACGGCAAATGTGCTCCAGCTGTGTTGCCAACTTTCGCCAACGGCTAATGAAACAACGGGCAAAAGTGCGGCACTGATAGCAATTTGGTAAAAGAGCAGCTTTTCAGGGCTTAGTTTTGACAACACACTGGTTCTGATAACCACCGTGGTCAGCCCCCAACCCAGCCCACCCGCCAGCGCCAGCAAATCACCCTTCCAATGCCCGGCTTGTGCGCTTTTAAAACCATCAAACAGCGCCAAAGTAACGCCGCAAAAAGCCAAAATTAAACCCAGCCACTGCCATTTGCCTATTTTTTCAGCAGGCACCCACAACGGCACTAGTACGGCGACCCAAAATGGCGAGGTGTACAAAAACACTGTCAGCCGCGAGGCGCTGGTGAACTGCAGCCCCATATAAATCGCCGAAAACTCGACCGCAAACAGCAAACCGGCTATCGCGCCAGGCTTCAAACTGCCATCGCGTCCCCACAGTGGAATCTTTCGCCACTTGCACCACAGCATTAACAGCGCTGTTGCACCTATGAATCGAAGGCTAGCTTGGTAAAAAGGTGGCAATTCGGCCAAAGTGGCTTTGATAAGCACTTGCTGAGCGCCCCAAAACAGGCAGCAAACGACCAGTAAGGAAACGGCAATACCATCTAAGTGTGTTTTACGCTCTGTCGTCATTTTATTTTGATGTGTTTGTCGTGATTTAAACTTATTATCATCTGCTTAGTGATTTGTACCTGTCTCGGTTTTTACGTTTGTATCCCTGTTTTCTCTGGAGTTCTCTATGAAAGTTGCTTTGGTTGGCTCACGCTTTTTTGGCGCAAGCGTTTTAGAAGCCCTGCGGCAAGTGCCGGGCGTTGAGTTTTCTTGCGTTGTCACCATCGCTGGGGATGACCGCTTGGCCTTGGGCGCACAAAAAGCGGGTATTCCTGTACACATTTTAGAAAACCCTAAAACCGTGCCGGGTGACGCAATATCTGCAGGGACTGACGTCATCATTGCCGCGCACACACATGCACGTATCAGTGACGAAGCACTTGCCAAATCTCGCCTAGGCGGCGTTGGCTATCACCCGTCACTGTTGCCGCGTCACCGTGGCATCGCAGCCGTAGAATGGACTATTTTGAGCGGCGACGCGATAGCTGGCGGCTCGGTTTACCACTTGGCTGACGGTTGGGACAAAGGTGGCATCGCAGCACAAGACTGGTGCTTTGTCGCTAAAAACGACGACGCCCGCAGCTTGTGGGAGCGCGCCTTAGCTCCCATGGGTTTGAGGCTGCTGTGCGACGTGGTTGCGCATGCGCGAGATACGGGTGAATTGCCTAATCTGCAACAAGACGAGAGCTTTGCGACCAAGGCGCCTATGATTCGTAAATCGTTGAAGCTCAACGAAGACACAGCAACGCCCACCTCCCCTGCGACGACAGCTTTGGTAGTGACCGTACTGGGAGCTGACCGACCAGGCATTGTGAGCCAGCTGTCGGACAAAGCCAAACGCTTTGGCGCGAGTTGGACCAATAGCCGTATGTCGCACTTGTCAGGTGAATTTGCCGGCATGGTGCAACTAGAAGTGCCACCTGAAAATACCGACGGTTTGATTGCTGCCTTGAAAGATTTGGAATCCACCGGCCTGCGCGTCGCCATCACCAAAAGTGAAGGCAAAGCCAGCGTCGCAGGCATGCGTTTGATGACCGTTGACTTGGTCGGCAGCGACCAAATCGGCATCGTCAGCAAGCTGGCCGCCGCTTTGAGCGAGCGCAATATCAGCATCGAACACCTTGAAACGGCGACGGTTCAAGGAGCGACACAGACAAACAAGGCAACTTCGTTCAAAGTTCACGCCGAAATACTGGTTCCTAAAGCCGTCGCTGATGCTGATTTACGCAGTGTATTGGACGCTTTAGCGAACGAAATGACGATGGATATCGCTTTTGGAGGCTAATGCAAATGTAATAGTTGAAATGGTGCGGCTGGCGGGGATCGAACCCACGACCCTTGGCTTCGGAGGCCAATACTCTATCCACTGAGCTACAGCCGCAACCTTCATGTATTGTAGGCGCTAGCTCCCTTATAATTGCAGGTTAATTTGATCTAAGCAACCCATTTGCACCTTCGCCGCCTTTTTTTGTAAATTTAGAGAACACTTATGAGCACCCAACACGAAGAAGACCACACTGGCCCCGTTAAAACGCCTAAGCAATTTGCGCAAATGGCATTTTTCTCGTTTGTTGTCCCTATTTTTATGATCATTGGCTTGGTTTGGTACGTCTCTACAGGCGCAAAACCGTCTGGTGACTTGAACGACAAGTCTAAAACAACCTTCAGCGGTTTGAGCGATGCTGACCGTGCCAAGGGTGTTGCTTCACGGATTCAAAAAGTCGGCACAGTTGAAATCAAAGACGCGAACCGTGCTTTGAAAACTGGTGAAGAAGTTTACAAAGCGCAATGTTTAGCTTGTCATGGCGCTGGTGTAGCTGGTTCACCTAAATTTGGCGACGCTGGCGCTTGGGGCGCACGTATTAAGACTGGCTACGAAGCATTGCTGACATCTGCTCTCAAAGGCAAGGGTGCCATGGGCGCACAGGGTGGTGGCGATTTTGAAGACACAGAAATCGGCCGTGCCGTGGTGTACATGGCCAATGCGGCTGGCGCTAAGTTTGAAGAGCCTAAATCCGCTGTAGCAGCTGCGCCTGCGGCAGAAGGCGCAGCTGCACCAGTAGCCGCCAAGTAAATTTACTGCTAACATCTCAAAAAAGCCGCTTGAACTTCTTTCAAGCGGCTTTTTTAATAATTTTTTGGCTCTAGCAGGCGCATTTATTGCCTAAGCAGCTATTAAAAATGTAGCAAAATATGGGTAAGATTAGTATTTTTATTTTCTATGCATGCGTTTGGCTCGCCGGATGACGGGTGTTAGAAAAAATATCTGAACAAGCGCGTAAGCGCTGGCTGCGAGCAATGCTCCAAGCACAGGCAAACCCAGCAACAGAGGCCAGCCCAGTGCCGTTACCCACGCAGCCAGCTCCGTAGCCCACTGTATCAAGTTGCCATTTGGTGTTGCTAAGTTTGGCATCACTTGCGGCCCGGGTAAGAACAACGCACCAATTTGAAACGCAAGCCAGTACAGCGGCATGATAGTCAATGGATTGGTGTAGGCTGTGGCCAGTACGGCTGAAATGACATTGCCCCGCAGCCATGCACACAAAATGATAGATCCCAGCACCTGCAAAGGCCCTGGAATCAAACCACACAGCATGCCAATGGCTATGCCACGCGCCAGCGGCTCACGCGTAAAGCTCAAAACATCATGCTTATCCAACCACGGGCGCAAGTTACGCAGCCAAGGATTATTCAAGCAATCAAGAACGCGGGGCTCCAAATGCCGCAGCCAGCTGCGAAACCTGTGAGTCTTGCTCATATTTTCTTATTGCTAGTCTCATCGTTGCGGCTAGTTACCACGGAGGCTATGACAGAGGCCACAATCAAACCTGCAGTCACAGTCAGTGCAATGCCAATTGGGATCTTGTAGAAATCAATCAACAGCATTTTGGCGCCAATGAACACCAAGACCAGTGCCAACCCATAGGCTAGTAGGTGGAAACGGCTGGCCATGTCTGCCAACAAAAAGTACAGCGCGCGCAAACCCAGTATCGCAAAAATATTGGCTGTGAGCACAATGAAAGGGTCACTCGTGATGGCAAAAATGGCAGGGATGCTGTCTACTGCAAAGATGACGTCGGTAGCGCCAATCATGACCAAGACCACAAACAATGGCGTGTAGAGTTTGACGCCCCCTACGATGGTGGTTAATTTTTCGCCATCAAACTTATCGCTGATTTTGATGTGCTTCTTCAAAAATTTCAGCACAGGGTTATCGGCGATGTCCGGCTCTTTACCGGCTGCAATCCACATTTTGACACCAGTGATGATCAGAAAAGCACCAAACACATACAACAGCCAATGGAAGGTCGCCAACAGCCATGCGCCGGCCAGAATAAGCACTGCACGCAACACAATGGCACCGATGATGCCGATGATCAGCGCGCGCTTTTGATACTGCTCGGGTACAGCAAAGTAGGTAAAGATCATCAGGAAGACAAAAATGTTGTCAACGGACAGACTTTTTTCCACCAAGTAGCCGGTGATGAATTGCATCGAGACGGTGTTGGCTACCTCTCGGCCTTGCGAGCCGTTGAGGTACCACCACAATAAACCCACAAATACAAAAGCCAATGAAAACCAAAGAACGCTCCACCCGGCGGCTTCTTTCATGGTGACCTTATGCGCACCTTGTTTTTCCATCACCAACAAGTCAATGGCAATCGCCACCACCACAAAGACGGCAAAGCCCGCCCACATCCACCAAGTTCCTATCGTTTCCATACAGCCTCGCGCAGTTTCTTAAAAATCGTTTAGTCGTTGCTGCCAATACCGAAGAGGCTCAGCAAGCTGGTAAACAGGTTAAACAGTGACACAAACAAGCCGACGGTCGCCATCACATAGTTGGTTTCGCCACCGTTGACGATGCGGCTAGTTTCAAACAGGATCAAACCTGCAGACAGCAAAGCCACCATGGCCGAGACCGCCAAGCCCAGCGCAGGTATGTTGAACAGCATCGCGCCTAGACCTGCCAACAAGGCAATGACCATACCGGCAAACAGAAAACCGCCCATAAAACTGAAGTCTTTACGAGTGGTGAGCACGTAGGCAGACAGTGCCAAGAAGGTCGCGCCGGTGGCCGCCAAAGCCATGCCGATAACCTCACCCCCATTGGGCATGCCGCTGTAGCGTGTAAGTATCGGCCCCAGCGTGTAGCCCATAAAGCCGGTCAAGCCGAACACCGCAGCCAAGGCCCAAGCACTGTTTTGCAATTTGTGCACCGCATAGAGCAGGCCAAAGTAGCCCACAAGCGTGATGACAATACCAGGGCTGGGCAGCTTCAGCGCCATCGCCGTTGCAGCTACGCCGGCGCTGAACAACAACGTCATCGCCAGTAAAGCGTATGTATTGCGTACCACACGGTTTTGCAGCGCGGGGCTGCTATCAGCCGGGTTGCCAATGCCGTCCATGCGGTTGGCATGCTGTGCCTCGTGTCCGGGCCAGGCAATGGCGCGAGCTTGGTTGTTGTTACTTGAATCATTCATGCTGCTCATGCTAGTTACTCCTTACTTGCTGTTGAATCAGGTTATTTGTGAAATCAGGGTTGGTTTATTCGCTGCTGGTACTCAGGGACAGCGCCCTCAAGGGCTGGCGTTTGGGGCGCTTGGCCTGCGTCAGGGTCTTGACCACCTTTGCGGCGATGCGACGCAACGCGCTTTCCAGCGCCGAGCGCCAGTTGCTGTGCGTTGCTCCCACAATCACGGTGCCGTGGGCATCTAGGTGCAATTGAATCTGTGCGTGCTTGTCAATGCCACCGCGAGGCCCGTTCACATCTGTGAAACTGACGCGTACGGTTTGAACCTGTTGCGACATGCGGCGAAAGACAAATCGAAGGCGATCCACAGTAACGTCTTTGAGCGACTTCGCATCGGCGGGCTTGGCATCAATAAATATCTGCATTTGTAGCTCCAAAAGTTAAACACACGAGACGCTAATTTAAACGCAAGAATGAATGTAAAAAAGAAACAAATAACTATGTTTTGGTTAGAATAAACCTTACTTTACTTACGTTGCCCTCCTTAACTTTCCCTTACTCGCCTTATTTATACGAACTTACTGATATGAGCCAAAGTTTCAACTACCGCCATCTTTATTATTTTTGGATCGTTGCCAAAGAGGGTGGCATGGCTCGCGCGGCAGAGCGGCTGGATATGTCGCTGCCCACGATCAGCACGCAGGTTCGGGAGTTAGAGAAATCACTAGGCGCAAGCCTGCTCAAGGCCCAAGGGCGCAACCTGGTGCTCACCGAAGCTGGGGTTGTCGCCATGCATGAGGCGGATCAGATATTCGCCTTAGGCGAAGGGCTGCCGCATCGGGTGCTGGAAGCTGTCAACGGAAGCCATGTGCGTTTTAACGTAGGTATTTCAGACGGCATAGCCAAGCTCGCGGTACACAGCATACTGGCTCCCATTTTGAGCGAACCCAAGCTGCGTTTGCTGTGCCATGAGGGCGAATTTGAACAACTGTTGGCCGAATTGGCGGTGCATAAACTGGACGCGATCTTGTCTGACCGTGCTGCACCGGCCAAGACGGAATTGCGCATCACCAGCCAACGGCTGTCTAGCTGTCCCATCATTTGGTGCGCGCCGAGCAACTGGGCCGCTGCGGCTCGTAACGACTACCCCAAAAGCTTTGCCCATGTGCCGTTGTTGCTGCCGACACATCATTCTGCCGCTCGGCTACGCATCGACCATTGGCTAGAGCGTGAGCGCATCAAACCTTTAATTGCAGGAGAGTTTGAAGACAATGCATTGTTGATGACGTTTGCCGCAGCTGGCATGGGTGTGTTTCCCGTCGCGCAATCGCAGGAGCGTGAAATGCTGGATACACATAAGCTGGAGAAGATCGCTACTTGCACCGAGGTGCAAGAGGAGTTTCATCTGATTTACGCCGCCCGCAAGGTTTTGCATCCGCTGTTACAGCAGTTATTTAGTGCTTGAATATCTCTTTAGCCGGCGTATTTATTGCCTTAGCAGCTATTAAAAATATAGCAATATAAGCTTCCAACCACGACACTCAAACCCGCAAAAACCCCAGCTCGTACACCTGCGGGCGCAGCTTGTCGCCTAGGGTTTTGTAGGCGTCTTCAAAGATTTGGAAGTCCACGGGCACGGTGTCGCCGCTTTCGTTGCGCTTTTTCAGCGCGTTGCGGATTTGGTACCAGCCGACGTCAGGGCGGTTCAGCTTCAGCTCGTCGAGCACGGTGCGGCCGTCTTTGTCGATGTCTGTGAAATAGGCTTGCCACAGGGTTTTGCCAGCGGCTAAAACGGCTTTTGCCTCAGGGGACAAATACGCCCGTTCGCCCTGAGCTTGGCGAAGGGCAGCCAAGTACCTGACCATAAAATCCGACTCAAACCGCCCGTTTGCACCGACTTCTTCTTCGGTGAACGGGATAAAGTGGTTGACGATAGACCAGTTTTTGCCGTTCCATTCGATATCTTTTGCACTTGCAGTGAGGTTGCCACGGTTGAAAAGTGTCCAGATCAGGCAGTCTGTCTTGAACTCGTCACTCAACGGCGCGGTGGGTTGTAGAAACTGGTCGCGGTCGTTCACCCAAGTAGGGCGTATAAGTTTTCGCG
This sequence comes from Polaromonas sp., assembly GCA_013298945.1. Lineage (GTDB taxonomy): Bacteria > Pseudomonadota > Gammaproteobacteria > Burkholderiales > Burkholderiaceae_C > Aalborgiella. The sequence goes on along the minus strand of JAAFJR010000003.1, from coordinate 443,491 downwards.
CTGAAAAAACGGCGACAACTTGCAGCAGGTTTTCAGCGGTAATAAAGTAACCTCCAGCATGCCCCAAACTGTGAACAGACGAGAAAACTGCTGTCAACTGCTCTGCATGCTGTAAATCATTGCTGTCGCACAAAAAATGGCCAATGGCACCATCTGCCCACTTGGTTCGTCGTACTCCAGTCGTTTTAGTCGTTGGTGTGATGGCATTGATTAGCGGCAATGCATCAATTTCGTTAGCTTTTTGCCGTCCAATCCAGTTTGAAAGCAAGCTAGAGTTAGGCAAATTAAAAAACTTCTTTTCGCCGATGGCTTGCGTGTTTTTATCCAAAACATTAACCGTAATTTCACTGATTGGGGTTTTAATCGCTGCATTTTGATCAGTTTTCCATATCAAAAACCCAATTGGGAATTTCCCGCTCAATCCATCAAAAGCTTGGTTATGCACTATGTATCCGCCCAAATATTTGGCGTTCCATGCTTCTCTGAACTTTGCAAAATTCGGGGCATTCACGTATTTCATCGTGCTAAACATCGCAACAGTCGCTGTCGGAATTTCAGATGCAATACGTGCCAAAAACTGTACGAATAGCTCGCGGGAAGCATATCCATAATCCGCCATACTGATTCCAACTCGCGTTGTCGCAACACCCGATTTACTTTCAGTTCCCAACTTTATTTCGGTATTTCCTCGATTTCCCGCCTCCGCATACGGCGGATTAATCAGCACGAGTATCTTTTTGCCTTCTGCAATCGCCTGCCGCAAGCCAGTGGGTACTTTGTTGGTCAGGCTGTAGTCGATGTTGCCAAAATCATCAATATCGTCGTTCAAATAATCGTATTGAAACCGCTGCGCGGCTACGCAGGTTTTAGTGGCTTTCATCACGTCTACGTCGGCTTCGTCCAAGGTGGACATGTAGATATTGCGCGGGTTGCTGTGTTTGACCTCCAAATTACCCACGCCGCAGCACATGTCCCACACGATGTAGTCTTTTTGCCAGTTTTTACCCAGCGTGGCGGCAAGCGTGTCATACGCCTTATCAACCACGGCCAGCGGCGTGTAATACGCGCCTTTGAAGCTGCGCTCGTCCAGCGGAATCAGGCTGTCTCGGCGCTCTAGCAGGTAGTTGCGGTGCTCTGCCTTGGGGGGTTTGTGGTAAATCGCCCAAAACTGGCGGTAGCCCTCTTTGCTGCCCAGTTCGTAAATTTTGCCACCCAAGCTGAACACGGGCGCGCCATTTTTGTGCAGCAGCTCGGCGGGCAGGTTGGCGTGGGTGGAGACGGTGCCGTCGTGCATGATGTCGGCAAAAAACAAGAGTGCGTAGTCTTCTTCGGCCACGCCAGTGATCTCGCGCCCCACCATGGCCACCCATTTGTCAAACACCTGTTTCAAGTTATCCGGCGTGATGGGGGTGCGGATGATGTCGCCCGACTTGATGGCGGCTTTGACGGTGCTGATGAACTCGTCTTCATGAGTCGCGATTTTGAACGACACAAAATGCGCGCCGATGTGGGCTGAAATCTCGGCCAGCGCCTCTTGGGTGTATTGGCTGGCAGATTTGCCCCATTTGATGGTTTTTTTGGCTAAAAAGGGCAGCACATCCGCGCTTTTCATGAGCGCAGCCTTTTCGGTGTCGATAACGGCCAAAAACGGCGGCACGCTCTCACCCTTGTTCAGCGCCACCTGCACGTAATGCAGCAGCTGGGTGAACATGGCGTAGCTGGAGTTTTTGCCGGTGTCTTTGGCCTCAAACCAAATCTCGTTGGACTGGATGTCGATCAACCCCTTGGTATGGCCTTTGAGCCCCAGGGCTTTGATGTAAGCGTCTTTGACGTCTTCTTCAGATTTGGCTTTTTGGAGGGCGGTGTAGAGGCTCATCAAGGTAGTGTAGCGGGTGCAACTACCCCGTCGCTACGCGCCACCCCTTCTGAAAAAGGGGAATAAATACCAAAGACAGGATGCTGTCATTCCCGCGAAGGCGGGAATCCATGGTGGCGCTTGTGGATTCCCGCCTACGCGGGAATGACAGAATTTGCTTATTTTAATGCAAAATATCGCTGTAGTCGGCGTATTTATTGTCTAAACAGCTATTAAAAATATAGCATTTAAATATGCTGTTAAAGCGTGTTTTGCAGCGCTTTTGGGCTACGAACATACCCAAACCGCTTGGGCAAGTCAGCCGCCAGCATCTCTTGCGTCACCCACAGGCCTTGCTCTATGGCGTCTGCCGCGTACAACATATCAGCCGTGTGGACGAGGCCAAAACCGGCGGCGGCTTCTAGGTACAGACGGCCATGTTCGTCCATGATGCAGCGCTGCAATCTGGCGGCTTCTCCTGTATGGGATACGACCTCAAAGTTAGCGCTTACTCGCCAAACAAGCGGCGTGGCTTCTAGCTCAACGTAGACGCGCTGCGGGCCGTTTTGGAAGAACCATTGGCCTTTGGCTTCGCTTTGAGAACTGTCATCGCACAAATAATTGCGGTTGATGAAGTCGATGAGCTTTTCGTGCTTCAACATCGAACCCTTGACTTGTGTGAACGGGCCCTGCACTTGCACGCGGTCGTCGCGCATGTACCAGTTACCGCGCGCGTCCAAGCCCAACCAGCCGTAGCAGTGCGGCACGTTGGGCCATTTGGCCATGGCTTGTTTAACTATGTCGTCCATCTATGCCGTCCATCTATGTCGTCCAAGGGTGAATATGTGTCGAATGATTTTTTTACGCTGGTAAATGCGTGGCCAACCAGCCGGAAACCGCCTCGGGCATCGCCATCACCTGCGCGGGGAATTTGCCTTTAGGGAAGCCCACATGGCCGCCCTGCGCGGTGTGCCACAGGGTCACACTTTTGCTGACGTCAGCGGCTTTGGGCAGTGACCAGGCGGGAATAAAAGGGTCGTTGACAGCGTTCAGTGCCAAGGCTGGCAGCTGGATGCGGTTCATGTGCGGTTTGGCGGAGGCGCGCAGCCAATAGTCTTCGGTATTTTTGAAGCCGTGCACGGGTGCGGTGAAGATGTTGTCGAACTCGTACAAATCGCGGCTGGCTTGCAGCGCTTTGGCGTCAAACAAGCCGGGGTTCAGCGCCAAACGTTCCAGAGCTTTGGGTTTCATGCTGTTTAAAAACATGCGGGTGTAGACCAAGCGGTTGAAACCTTGGCCAATAGCGACACCGCTGGCCGCTAAATCTAAGGGCGAGCAGACGGATGCCACGGCTTCAACGGTTTGGGTCGCTGTGCTGCCCGCTTCCTGCGCCCAGCGCATCAAGGCGTTGCCACCCAAGGAAATGCCGACGGCCAGCAGTGAGCCACCGCCGGCCAATTCATGCGCAGCTTTTAGCTTAGACAGCATCCAGCCGATTTCCTCAAAGTCGCCCGAGTGGTAGGCGCGGGGTGCGCGGTTGATTTCGCCACTGCAGCCGCGAAAGTGCGGCACCGCATACGCCCAGCCACGTTGTTGGGCGACTTTGGCAAAGGCCAGCGCGTAGTGGCTGGTTGATGAGCCTTCAAGTCCGTGAAACAGCACAAGCAGGGGTTGTTTCGCTGAATTTTGAAGTTTAGGCGTTGTTGCTGAGCCGTAGTCAACATCGACGAAGTCATGATCTGGCGTGCTCCAGCGGACGCGTTCATAAGCGACGCTAGCAGCTTGCTCAAGCGACCGAGCGCTGATCAGGGCTGGCCAGATGGTTTGCAGGTTGCCGCCGGGCAACCAGTTTGGCGCTATATATTTCATAGCTGCTTAGACAGTAAATACGCTGGCTAGAGTCATTTTTTGATGCATTTTGCCAAATTTTACACGGTTTTAACAAAAACATCACTTAAATCAGCGGTTTATGGGTTTAAATCACCCAAGTTTGCGTTCACTTGTGCTAACGTACCGCTTTTGAAAGACAAATGACATTCAGCATGATTTTTAAATGGCTGATGTGCTTTTTGCAACCCTAAAGGAGCTCCTATGAAACGTTGGTTATTGATTATTTCTGCACTCATCACCTCTTTAGCCATGACTGGGTGCGGCTACAACGACTTCCAAAGCTTGGACGAAACATCGAACGCTGCGTGGAAAGAAGTTTTGAACCAATACCAGCGCCGTGCTGATTTGGTACCCAACATCGTCGCCACCGTCAAAGGTGAGGCTAATTTTGAGCAAGAAACCTTGACCAAGGTGATTGAGGCACGCTCGAAAGCGACGGCGATTCAAGTCACCCCTGAATTGCTGAACAATCCAGAAGCGATGAAGAAATTCCAAGCAGCACAGGGTGAACTGGGCAGCGCACTCTCCCGCTTGATGGCGGTGAGCGAGGCTTACCCCAACTTGAAAGCCAACCAAGGTTTTAGCGATTTACGTGTGCAATTGGAAGGCACTGAAAACCGCATCACTGTGGCGCGCAATCGCTATATCGCGACCATCAAAGATTACAACATTTTGACGCGTAGCTTTCCTACAAACTTGACGGCCATGATTTTTGGCTACAAAGTTAAAGAGGGCTTTACGGTCGAAAATGAAGCAGCTATTTCTAAACCACCTGCTGTGAGTTTTGAAAAGAAGTAAGCGATTACTCTCGTTATAGCCATTTGTTTTAAAGCGTTTATAAGTTTTAAGGTGTTATTTTTGCGCACATTATTAGCCCTGTTTGCTAAAACGCTGTTTCTGGCTTTGTTGCTGCAGACGGCGGTTTTTGCGCAGGACTTGCAAAAGATACCTCCGCTTACAAGCCACGTCGTTGACACCACGGGCTTACTAGATGCCAGCCAGCAGGCTTCGATAGAAGCCAAGCTTGATGCTCTAGAAAAGGACAAGGGCTCGCAAGTGGTGGTGCTGATTGTGCCTACGGTACAGCCTGAGGACATCAGCAGCTACGCCAACCGCGTGGGCAATGCGTGGAAAATCGGACGCAAAAATGTGGGTGATGGCGTGTTATTTGTCGTCGCATTCAAAGACAGGCAGGTGCGCATTGAAGTCGCAAAAACCCTGGAAGGCGCGATTCCGGACTTGGCAGCCAAGCAAATCATCACCAATGCGGTGACGCCGCGATTCAAAGCTGGCGATTATGCGGGCGGTATTTCAGCGGGTGTTGATCAGTTGTCAGCACGTATCAAAGGTGAAGAACTACCTGAAGTAGGTGCTGCGGGCACGACAGGCGGTAGCGGTCTTTCTGGTGGTTTTGAGTGGATGGATTTAGCCGTCTTCATGTTTTTTGCAGTACCGATTGGCGGTGCGATCGCTAAAAGTATTTTCGGTCATAAGCTGGGTTCGCTGCTAACCGGAGGAGCCGTTGGAACCATGACCTTTTTATTGACGACGAGCTTGGTGATAGGAAGCATTGCAGGTGTCATAGCTTTGTTGTTTGCCTTGTTTTCCGGCTTATCTGGCGGTTCAAGAGGGCGTAGCGGTGGCTTTGGTCGAGGCGGTTTTGGTGGTGGAGGGGGCTTCGGTGGTGGCGGATTCAGCGGCGGCGGTGGATTCAGCTCAGGCGGCGGAGGTGATTTTGGTGGCGGTGGCGCTTCGGGAAGCTGGTAATTTGATAACAACTATGTTTAGCCGATTATTAACCCTTTTTAAACACCGCTGGCTAGACGTGTCTGACAGCCGTCGGGCACTGCCTGACGACCTACTGCATCGGCTCAAAAAACGCGTTGTAGCCAGCGAACACAGGCATAGCGGCGAAATACGCATTTGTGTAGAGGCGGGTTTGCCAACCAGTTATTTGTGGCGTCACTTTTGGCACAAAACACCGATTCGAACCGTGATGCGCCAGCGCGCCATCATGATGTTCAGCAAGCTGCGGATTTGGGACACTGAGCACAACAATGGCGTGTTAATTTATTTGCTCTTGGCTGAGCGCGATATTGAGCTGGTGGCTGATCGTGGCATCAACCAATTCGTTCATCCATCAGAATGGGAAGCGATTGTAAAAAGCCTGAGCAGCGCTTTGCATGAAAACCGGTTTGAAGATGGGCTGACACAAGCGCTAGAAGAAGTTTCTGCGATTTTGATGCGGCATTTTGAGCTCAAAGTGGGAGATAAAAACCCGAATGAGCTGCCGAATGCTCCTTTTATTGCTTGATTGACTTTCGCTTTTGTTTCGGCTTTACCCATAAAAAAGCCCTGCATGCAGGGCTTTTTTTATTCAAGCAGGAAGTAATCCAGCTTATTTATTGTGGCGGAACTTACGCAACGCTGCAATTTGTGCTGCCATAGCGAACAACTCAGATTGCGCTTTGGCAATATCGAGTTCACCCTTGGCGTTTTTGAGAGCTTCTTCAGCCGCTGCTTTGGCTTCATTGGCTTTCTCTTCGTCCAAGTCTTTACCGCGAATCGCTGTGTCAGACAACACGGTCACGCAATTAGGTTGAACTTCAAGAATACCGCCAGCCACGAAAATAAACTCTTCGCTACCATCGGCTTTTTCAATACGCACTGAGCCGGCTTTGATGCGCGAAATCAGTGGCGTGTGGCGTGGGTAAATGCCGAGTTCGCCCGCTTCGCCCGGCAAAGCCACAAATTTGGCTTCACCAGAGAAGATGGACTCTTCTGCACTGACCACATCAACGTGGATGGTGTTCATGGATAAAACCTTTATTAATTAAACCTTTTTGGCTTTTTCGAACGCTTCGTCGATGGTACCGACCATGTAGAACGCTTGCTCTGGCAAGTGGTCACACTCGCCGTTAACAATCATCTTGAAACCACGGATGGTTTCAGCCAATGGTACGTATTTGCCTGGAGAACCGGTAAACACCTCAGCCACGTGGAATGGTTGGCTCAAGAAACGCTGAATTTTACGAGCGCGTGCCACAGCTAGTTTGTCTTCAGGCGCCAAGTCGTCCATACCCATGATCGCGATAATGTCGCGCAGTTCACGGTAACGTTGCAAGGTTCCTTGCACAGCGCGAGCTGTGTTGTAGTGGTCTTCGCCCACCACCAAAGGTGACAACTGGCGGCTGGTGGAATCCAAAGGATCAACCGCTGGGTAAATACCCAAAGATGCGATGTCACGAGACAACACAACGGTGGAGTCCAAGTGAGCAAAGGTTGTCGCAGGTGATGGATCGGTCAAGTCATCCGCAGGCACGTAAACGGCTTGGATGGAAGTGATAGAACCGACTTTGGTAGAGGTGATACGCTCTTGCAAACGGCCCATTTCTTCAGCCAATGTAGGCTGGTAACCCACCGCTGAAGGCATACGACCCAACAAAGCGGACACTTCGGTACCGGCCAAGGTGTAACGGTAGATGTTGTCAACGAAGAACAGGACGTCTTTACCTTCGTCACGGAAAGATTCAGCAATGGTCAAACCTGTCAAGGCCACGCGCAAACGGTTACCTGGTGGCTCATTCATCTGGCCATAAACCATCGCAACTTTAGAGTCTTCGAGGTTTTCCAAGTTCACGACGCCTGAGTCTGCCATCTCGTGGTAGAAGTCGTTACCCTCACGCGTACGCTCACCCACACCAGCAAACACGGACAAACCGCTGTGCGCTTTGGCGATGTTGTTGATCAGTTCCATCATGTTCACGGTTTTACCTACACCCGCACCACCGAACAAACCGACTTTACCGCCTTTAGCGAACGGGCAAACCAAGTCAATCACCTTGATGCCGGTTTCCAGCAATTCTTGTGATGGGCTGAGTTCGTCGTAAGCAGGTGCTTTACGGTGAATAGAAGCGGTCAAGGTTGCAGCAACAGGGCCACGCTCGTCAATCGGCGCACCCAACACATCCATAATGCGACCCAATGTGGCTTTGCCAACGGGAACCATGATGGGTTGTGATGTGTTTTGCACAACCATGCCGCGACGCAAGCCGTCAGATGAACCGAGCGCAATGGTACGCACAATGCCGTCACCCAACTGCTGTTGGACTTCCAACGTCAGTGTGGAGCCGTCCATTTTGAGGGCGTCATAAATTTTTGGCATTTGATCGCGTGGAAATTCCACGTCAACCACCGCACCGATACACTGAACAATTTTGCCTTGGACTTGAGCCATTTTTTGCTCCAAAAAATTAATACGAAAACTAAATAAGTGTTATTGCATCAGAATGTGTTTTACGACACCGCTGCTGCACCAGAGACGATTTCAGACAGCTCTTTGGTAATTGCTGCTTGACGTGTTTTGTTGTAGATCAACTTCAACTCAGCAATCACATTGCCCGCATTGTCGGTTGCTGCTTTCATCGCCACCATACGAGCCGCATGCTCAGAAGCGATGTTTTCAGCAACTGCTTGGTACACCAACGCTTCTGCATAGCGCACCAACAAGTCGTCAATCACAGCTTGTGCGTCTGGCTCATAGATGTAATCCCAACCATGCTTCACGCCACTTGCAGCTTCGCTCTTTTTCGCCATCTCTTCCAACTTGGCTTGTGACAGTGGCAGCAACTGCTCTGTCACAGGCTCTTGACGCATGGTGCTGACAAACTTGTTGTAGCAAAGCACAACCGAGCTGATTTCGCCACGCGTGTAAGCATCTAACAACACCTTGACAGGCCCAATGAGCTTGTCTAGATGTGGCTTGTCGCCCAAATGCGTCACGTGTGACACCACTTTAGCGCCCATACGTGTCAAGAAACCCAAGCCTTTGCCGCCAATGGCGACAGACTGTGCTGTTTGACCTGCTGCTTGCGCATCGCGCAATTGGATGGTCAAAGCACGGAACAGGTTGGTGTTCAAGCCGCCGCACAAACCTTTGTCCGTACTCACCACAATGTAGCCCACCGATTTAGCGTCGTTGGTCTTCATGAAAGCGTGCACGTACTCAGGGTTGGCTTCACCCAAATTGGCTGCGATGTTGCGAATCTTCTCGCTGTATGGACGCGCCGCGCGCATGCGCTCTTGCGCTTTGCGCATCTTGGAGACGGAAATCATTTCCATCGCCTTGGTGATCTTCTTAGTGTTTTCCACCGATTTGATCTTGGTGCGTAGTTCCTTACCTGATGCCATAGTTGCCTCTTATTAGTGCTGTCTGTTTTAGTGACTAAATAGGGGGCAACTTAAGCAAATGACTTCTTGAAAGCAGTCGTTGCTGTGGTCAATTCAGCTTCAGCTTCTTTGTCCATGGCTTTTGCAGCTTCCAATTTAGCCAACAAACCAGCGTGCTTGTCTTTGAGGTAGCCGTGCAAGCCGTGCTCAAAAGCCAACACCTTATTGACGGCGATGTCATCCATGAAACCTTTGTTCACGGCAAACAATGTCGCACCCATCAAGCTGATAGGCTGTGGGCTGTACTGGGCTTGCTTCAGCAATTCAGTCACGCGCGCACCACGATCGAGCTGTTTGCGTGTGGCCTCGTCCAAATCGGAAGCAAACTGGGCAAACGCAGCCAATTCACGGTACTGGGCCAAGTCGGTACGGATACCACCGGACAAGCTCTTGATGATCTTGGTTTGTGCAGCGCCACCGACGCGGGACACAGAAATACCAGCGTTGATCGCAGGACGGATACCGGCGTTGAACAGTGATGTTTCCAAGAAGATCTGACCGTCAGTGATAGAAATCACGTTGGTTGGCACGAATGCAGACACGTCACCCGCTTGGGTTTCAATGATTGGCAAAGCGGTCAATGAACCTGTTTTACCTTTAACTTCACCTTTGGTGAAATCTTCAACGTATTTTTCGCTCACGCGAGCTGCACGCTCTAACAAACGGCTGTGTAGATAGAACACATCGCCAGGGTAAGCTTCACGACCTGGTGGACGGCGCAACAGCAAAGACACTTGGCGATAAGCAACGGCTTGCTTGGACAAATCGTCATACACGATGAGGGCATCTTGACCGCGATCGCGGAAGTATTCGCCCATGGTGCAGCCAGAGTAAGCGCTGACGTATTGCATCGCTGCAGACTCAGACGCTGTTGCAGCAACCACAATGGTGTATTCCATCGCGCCGGCTTGCTCTAAAGAGCGCACCACGTTTTTCACGCTAGATGCTTTTTGACCAATCGCCACATAAATACATGGGACGTTTTGGCCTTTTTGGTTGATGATGGCGTCAATCGCCACAGCAGTTTTACCTGTCTGGCGGTCACCAATGATCAATTCGCGTTGCCCGCGACCAATTGGCACCATAGAGTCGATTGACTTCAACCCAGTTTGCATCGGCTGGTCAACTGATTTACGCGCAATCACGCCTGGCGCGACTTTTTCGATCACGTCAGTCATTTTGGCGTTGATCGGGCCTTTGCCATCAATAGGCTGACCCAATGCGTTCACCACACGACCGAGCAACTCAGGGCCGACGGGAACTTCGAGAATACGACCGGTACATTTGACTGTGTCGCCTTCAGATATGTGCTCGTACTCACCCAAAATCACAGAACCTACAGAGTCACGCTCCAAGTTCAATGCCAGACCGTAGGTGGGCAAACCATCGCTACCGGCTGGGAATTCCAGCATCTCGCCCTGCATCACGTCAGAGAGACCGTGGATGCGGCAAATGCCGTCGGTCACTGAAACCACAGTGCCTTGGTTGCGAATATTCGCGCTGGCTGAGAGACCTTCAATACGGCTCTTGATCAGTTCAGAGATTTCTGCTGGATTGAGTTGCATGACTCTTTCCTTCTTTCTTTAGTTAGCTAGATAAATTGACTTTTGACTGCTTTATGCTGTCAAAGCCACTTTCATTTGTTCCAAACGGGCTTTGACAGACGTGTCAAGCACCTCATCACCCACCACCACACGAACACCGCCTATCAACTCAGGCTGCAACACAACGGATAAGTTGAGTTTGCGCTTGAATTGTTTTTCCAATGTGACCGCCAATTCAGCCAAAGCTGCAGCGTCAATGGGAAATGCGCTGTGCACGACAGCATCAGAAGAGCCGCTTTGTGCATTTTTCAATGCACGAAACTGTGCCGCCATTTCTGGCAAAGCACTCAAACGCCCGTTTTCAATGACAGTACGCAAAAAGTTTTTAGCCGCATCAGGCAAATCCACTCTAGCCACGCCAGCGATCAAATCAAACACTTGATCTGTGCTAGCTTTAGGACTGTCGGCAAATTGCTGCAATTGCGCATTTTGCGCTACGGCAGACAGGGCGTCCACCCAAACGGCAGCGCCGTTCAAGTCCTTAGAAGTTGCTTTGAAAAGCGCCTCCGCGTAGGGACGTGCGATGGTTGCTAATTCAGCCATAAAGTGCTCGTGTAGTTCAGGTTAAAAGTTCAGTCAAAGACGAAATTACAGCTCAGTCTTCAGACGACCCAACAAATCCGCATGGACGCCAGCATTCACTTCTTTATGAAGAATCTGCTCAGCGCCCTTCACAGCCAATGCAGCGACTTGCTCACGCAGCGTCTCACGGGCTTTCACAGTTTGTTGTTCGGCTTCAGCTTTGGCGGCAGCAATGATTTTATTGCCTTCGTCCGTAGCTTTAGCCTTTGCCTCTTCGACAATCGCTTGACCGCGACGCTCAGCATCTGCCAAGCGAGTTGCGGTTTCCGTGCGCGATTTAGCCAACTCGTCTTCAACACGCTTGTTAGCGTTGCTGAGCTCAGACTTGGCCTTATCGGCAGCAGCGAGTCCGCTTGCTATTTTTTCTGCCCGCTCGTCGAGCGCTTTTGTAATTGGTGGCCATACGAATTTCATCGTAAACCAAGCCAAAATTAAAAAGACGATCAGCTGCAGGAATAAGGTTGCATTAATGCTCACAGCTTACTTCCTTTCAAGCTTGAAAACTTGATCAAAATTAGATGGCGAAAGGTTTTGCAAATGCAAACAACAATGCAATAGCTACGCCGATCAAGAACGCAGCATCGATCAAACCAGCCAAAATGAACATCTTAGTTTGGAGTTCATTCATCAATTCAGGCTGGCGAGCTGAAGACTCAAGAAATTTACCACCCATGATAGCGATACCAATAGAAGCACCCAAAGCACCCAAACCAACGATCAAACCGCACGCCAAAGCTACCAAGCCGAGAATATTTTCCATGATTACTCCTAAAAATTAAAAAACAAAAACAAACAAAATAAAACGAAAAAGATCAGTGTGAATCGTGAGCCTGCCCCACATAAATCAACGTCAACATCATGAAGATGAAGGCTTGCAAGGTGATCACCAGAATATGAAAAATACTCCAAGCTGTACCAGCCACCACATGCCCAAATCCCAACCAGAATCCACCCGATAGGGGGTTAAACTGCCAGGCCCATGCGCCGCCCATTAAGGCAATCAGCATGAAAATCAATTCACCAGCAAACATATTACCGAACAACCGCATTCCGTGAGACACGGTTTTCGCGGCAAATTCAATCATCTGCATCAAGAAATTAACAGGATATAAGTAGAATTTATCACCGAAAGGCGCGGCCACCAACTCATGCGTCCAGCCACCCAAACCTTTGATTTTTACGCTGTAAAACAAGCACAACAACAAAACACCAAACGACATACCAAGCGTGGACGAAAGATCCGCCGTAGGCACAACGCGCATGTAATCCTTAAAACCCAGCGCAGGACCAGCCACATGCCACACTGCAGGCAACAAATCAACCGGCAACATGTCCATCGCATTCATCAAGAAGATCCAAACAAATACCGTCAAAGCAAGTGGCGCCACCAACTTGCGACTATTTGCATTATGAATAACGCCCTTGGCCTGGTTATCAACCATTTCAACCAATATTTCTACGGCAGCCTGAAAACGACCCGGTACACCAGATGTTGATTTGCGCGCAGCACGCCACAAGAAGAAACAGCCAATCACACCAAGAATGATTGAATAAACAATTGAATCTAAATTGAATATAGAAAAATCAACAAGACTGGTTTGCTTCACACTTCCAAAAGAAAAATCTTTTTGCAAATGCTGTAGGTGATGCTGGATATATTCACCAGCATTTGGGGCTTTTGTAGTTGCGATTTCAGCAGACATGCGTCACCAATGTAATCAATTATTAAAAGAATTCTTACGTATCGGATACAACCAAACAGCGATCCAATACACCTTCATAGTCACCACAAAGCCAGACAATAAAGCCAGCCAATTTAAACTTGCAATCAAAGCAGGGGCAGCAAACAACAACGCCACCGTCAAACCCACCTTAACCGCCTCCCAAACAAAAAAACCCACACTCGCGAGCAATGGAGACTTCGCCCCCTCACTTCGCCTCAAACCCCAAGCAAATACGCTTGCAGGCAACACAACAGCCAATGCGCCATACGCCACCGACAATGCAACTGATTCACCATCAAACCCAACATAAGCAAAAGCAACTGCCAACACCCCCACGAGCAGCTGCCACTGTATTAGCCGCCAAGGCGATAATAAAGATGCAGTCGCACGCAACCCTTGTATCACTAGCTGCGCCTGTTCAAAACTTAGCGGCTCAAAATGATCGGCATCATCCTGCCCCAGCACTTCATTTTTAAGTGGCTCTGGTTTTGGTTTTGCCTCAACTTTAGCTTCTACGCTAACTCCAAGCGGCTCAACCCTAGCACGCCATGCCAAATACTTGGTTAAAAGCCTAGTGGTTAGCATATGTTACTTAGAAAAGCTCCCTATTATACGTATAAACCCGCACCCATGTCTAGCCCGTCAGCCAAATTTGCACCAAAACAAGCCCACTGACCATAGTTAACACAAAGAAATTCCCTAGGGTGCAAAATATAAGCACATTTTGAAAGCACGACATGATTTACATTTTTTCTAAATTCATCCACCTTGCAGGTGCCATCACCTGGATAGGCGGCATGACCTTCATGCTTTGGATTCTGCGTCCCATTGCCACCACACAATTGCAGCCGACGCAGCGATTGCCGCTGATGGCAGGGGTGATGGGACGATTTTTCCCGCTGGTATGGCTCAGCATTGCAGCTTTGCTCATCACTGGCACGGGTATGTTGATGACGGTAGGCATGAAGGCTGCACCGATTGGCTGGCACATGATGCTAGGTATTGGTTTGCTGATGTTTGCCCTGTTTGGTCATGTGTATTTTGGGCCTTTCAAGCGGCTAAAAAAAGCTGTTGCCGCGTCCGACTGGCCTGAAGCAGGGCGACGTTTGGGACAAATTCAGGCGATTGTGAAGACGAATTTCGTGCTCGGCTGGTTGGCAATTGCTGCTGTACTATTTCTTCATTGAAACCCCACAACTCCTTTTTTATATGCGAAATTGGCCTATAGCCGGCATAAAAATTGCCTTAGCAGCTATCATAAGCATAGCATTTTTGTTGTTTTTTAACAACTCCACCGCGCAAAGCGGTAGCTCACCCAAAGCGCACCACACGCCCACTGGTTTTAAAAACAACTATGTGCCGCAGGTTACCCGTTCATTTGGTGACTTCATGCGTTGGCAGTGGGAATCTTGGGGTTTAGACAAAACGCCGAGTACCGCCACGCACAGCATTCAAGCGGATTTGGCACTGCTCATATCTTCCACCGCACCAACGGTTACTTGGATAGGACACGCCACAGCTTTGGTGCAGGCCAACGGTTTGAATGTGTTGGTAGACCCGATTTTTTCGGAGCGTGCCTCTCCCGTGCAACTTTTCGGCCCAAAGCGCGCCCAGCCGCCCGGTGTGGCCATGGCAGATTTGCCCCATATTGACGCGGTGTTGATTTCTCACAACCATTACGATCACCTTGACCGCGCCAGCGTGGCGCAATTGGACGAAAAGGCCAAGGCCGAAGGCAAAACGACGCTGTTTATCGTGCCTTTAGGCTTAAAAACGTGGTTTAACGACATAGGCATTGACAGTGTGGTTGAGTTGGACTGGTGGGAACAGCACAAGATTCAAGGTGTTGAATTCCATTTAACCCCTGTACAACACTGGTCAGCCCGCAGCATCAACGATCGCAGCAATACTTTATGGGGTGGCTGGGCAGTGCTAGGCGCTGATTTTCACTGGTATTACGCAGGAGACACCGGCTACAGCCGCGATTTTGCGGATACTGCCAAGCACTTTGCGCCGCGCCAAACCGAGGCTTTGGGCGGCGGTTTTGACCTCGCGCTGATTCCCGTAGGCGCGTATGAGCCGCGCTGGTTCATGACGCAGCAGCACGTCAACCCTATGGAATCATTGCGGATTCACCAAGACGTGGGGGCTAAACGCAGCATTGGCGTGCATTGGGGCACGTTTTCACTCACTGACGAACCTCTAGACCAACCACCACGTGATTTGGCTATTGCTCGACAAGCCAGCAATGTCAAAGAAACTGATTTTGGTGTTTTAGCCATCGGCGAATCTAAGCAATTTGCTAAACGCACAGTCGCAAGCAGCGTTGCAGCGCGATAATTGCAGTATGAATTCTGAAAAACCTGTCGCCTCAACCTCTTCGGTAGTCGAAGAATCCCTCATCGTCTACCCCTGCGCTTTCCCTATCAAGGTGATGGGTGCGAAAGTGGACGGCTTTGTCCACGCCATCACCGCTGTAGCGCACGAGTTTGACCCCGCTTTTGACGCCAAAACGCTGGAGCTGCGTGAAAGTAAAGGCGGTAACTACCTAGGTATCACCATCACCATCACCGCCACCAGCCGCGAGCAGCTGGACGAGCTGTACCGCACGCTGTCGACGCACCCGATGGTGAAAATGGTGTTGTAGATCTGATTTTTTGCACCATGGACACCCGTTTTCTAGGCCGCGTCGACTACCTGCCCACCTATGAGGCGATGCAAGCGTTCACGGACGAAAGATACCAGCAAAACAATGGTCGAATTGACCTAGAACCATTGTATTCATTGCCTGATCAGCTATGGATTTGTGAGCATAATCCTGTCTTTACTCAAGGTTTGGCGGGTAAAACAGAGCATATTTTGAATGCCGGCAGCATCCCCATCATCCAAACCAACCGGGGCGGTCAGGTGACTTACCACGGACCAGGCCAGGTGGTGGCCTATCCGTTGCTGAACTTGAAGCGTTCAGGTTATTTTGTCAAAGAATATGTGTACCGCCTCGAAGAAGCGGTGATCCGCACGCTGACGCACTTCAACGTGACGGGGCACCGCGTGGGCGGCGCACCTGGAATTTACGTGCGGTTGGATGATCCAAGTTCACACGCGATACTGGACCAGCGGCTGCAAAAACGGTTGGTTGGCAACCCAAGCATCCAACATGATGAAAAATCAGCCACTATCAACTTTGCAGGCTTAGGCAAAATCGCAGCTTTGGGCATCAAAGTCAGCCGCCATTTCAGCTACCACGGGGTGGCACTGAATGTATCTATGGATTTAGAGCCCTTCTCTCACATCAACCCCTGTGGGTATACTGGGCTACAGACTGTTGATTTATGCAGCCTGGGACTTGAAGTCTCAGTGCAAGATGTAGCGCTGCTTTTCGCAAAGCAATTGCAAAGCCGTCTTGTACCTTAGCTCACTGCCGTGAATCGCCAAGGTATGCAATCGCTTTACTTGCTTGGTGTGACAGCCGTAGAGGGCAGCATCATGGGCGGCAGCTGGCTTTGAGTAGGTGCAGGGGCTGCACTGACTTCCAGCACACTGTCAACCACATATTGCCCTGTTTCGGCATTGTCGGCGTTGTAATTTTCGCCGCGCCAAGGCAACGTTCTTCGGTATTGCACGTAATGAACTTTCACCGTTTTACCGGTGGCGTCGCTCAATTTTTTACTCACCACCTCGTCTTTGGCTGTGAATTTAAAATTGTTGGAGTTAATGCTTCCTCCGCCTGAGCGAAAGCCGGGTTGCATGATTTCACCTTCATAGGTCTTGAAAATATCGCCTTTACGGGAGATTTTCATCATCACACCTTCGCGATCGCCATCGCTATAAATATTGAAGTAATACCAGTACACGTACAAAGCTGGGAATATCAACAGTAGCAGACAAACAAAAAGGACTTTTTTCATGGTTTTAATAGTTTACGCACCCAAGCGCAAGGATAGGTCTGACAAGTATACAAACCAATTGTGATACTGGCGATAGCTGATACATAAGCTTTCCGGTTTTTCATGACTAATATCACTTTGTCGTCACACTGCCATGTAAGAGGTCACAGCGGTCAACCGCGTAAAATACGAGCATGTCTACCTCAAATATTGTTCGTGAATCCCAATCTCAAGCCGATTACAACCCGCTGGCTAAGCAAAAAGCCGGCGCGAAGCTGTCGCGCATCCCTGTCAAAGTGGTGCAGGGTGAGGTCTTGAAGAAGCCAGACTGGATCCGTGTCAAAGCGGGTTCGCCAACAACCCGTTTTTACGAAATCAAAGATATTTTGCGTGCCAACAAGCTTGTCACGGTGTGTGAGGAAGCCAGCTGCCCGAACATCGGCGAGTGTTTTGGCAAAGGCACGGCAACTTTCATGATCATGGGTGATAAGTGCACCCGCCGCTGCCCGTTTTGCGATGTGGGTCACGGCCGCCCCGACCCCTTGGATGTGAACGAACCCGTCAATTTGGCAAAAACCATTGCGGCGTTGAAATTGAAATACGTGGTGATTACCAGCGTGGATCGCGACGATTTGCGCGACGGTGGGGCGCAGCATTTTGTCGATTGCATCAAAAATATCCGTGAATTGTCACCCACAACAGAAATCGAAGTGCTGGTACCCGATTTTCGGGGTCGCGACGACCGTGCGCTGGAGATTTTGAAAGCCGCGCCGCCGGATGTGATGAACCACAACCTAGAAACCGCACCACGCTTGTACAAAGAGGCCCGACCAGGGTCTGACTATCAGTTCAGCTTGAATTTACTCAAAAAATTCAAAGAGCTGCACCCCAATGTGCCGACCAAAAGCGGCATCATGGTCGGGCTGGGCGAAACCGACGAAGAAGTGCTGCAAGTGATGCAGGACATGCGCGACCACAACATCGACATGCTCACCATTGGGCAGTATTTAGCCCCTTCGATGTCGCATTTGACGGTGAAGCGTTACGTGCACCCCGACACCTTCAACATGTTTGAAGCCAAGGCGTATGAAATGGGTTTTAGCCATGCGGCTGTGGGTGCGATGGTTCGATCAAGTTATCACGCAGATATTCAGGCGGAACATGCGCATTCCGCCATCGCCAACCAATAAAGATTTATGTCCATGTACTTCGCCGCACCAACCCGATATGACAGCATGCTTTACCGGACAGTCGGGCGCAGCGGACTGAAACTGCCAGCCATCACTTTAGGACTTTGGCATAACTTTGGCGACAGCACGCCCATGGACATCCAGCGCGACATGCTGCGCACGGCGTTTGACCTAGGCATCACCCATTTTGACTTGGCTAACAACTATGGTCCGCCGTATGGCAGCGCTGAGACCAATTTTGGCGAGCACATGCGGCGTGATTTCAAGCCGTACCGAGATGAGTTGATTATCTCCAGCAAAGCGGGCTACGACATGTGGCCGGGACCGTATGGGCAAGGTGGTGGTTCGCGCAAATACGTGTTGGCCAGCCTTGACCAAAGCCTGAAACGCATGGATTTAGATTATGTCGATATCTTTTACTCGCACCGGTTCGACCCAGACACCCCGCTGGAAGAAACCATGGGTGCACTAGCTACGGCTGTGCAACAAGGCAAAGCGCTTTATGTAGGCATCTCTAGCTATTCTGCAACGAAAACACGTGAAGCCGCGGCTATTTTGCGTGATTTGAAAGTGCCATGCTTGATTCACCAACCGTCTTACAGCATGTTGAACCGTTGGATTGAGCCGGATTTATTGAGCGCACTGGAAGACAACGACATGGGTTGCATCGCCTTTAGCGCACTGGCACAAGGTTTATTGACAAACAAGTATTTGAACGGTATTCCGTCGGATGCGCGCATCAACAAACCGGGTGGTGGCTCGTTCAAGAGCGAGCATCTGAGTACTCAAAATTTGACGCATGTAAGCGCCTTGAACGAGATGGCTTTGGCGCGCGGGCAAAGCTTGGCGCAAATGGCGGTTGCTTGGGTTTTGCGTGACAAGCGCGTCACATCGGCACTGGTTGGTGCAAGCAGCGCTCTACAAATCGTTGAGCTAGTGGGTGCTTTGAAGCAGTTGTCGTTTACAAATGAAGAACTGGCTGCGATTGACCAACACGCTATTGAAGGCGGTATCAATCTATGGCAAAAGCCGTCTACAGACCAAGTGCTAACTTAAATTGGCTTGATTGGTATGTGGCTTTTAAGAGTAGTTGTTGATTAACCGATGTAACCAGACAAACGGTAGCCTTGGCCACGGTAAGTTTGGATGGTGTCGCGACCTAACTTACGACGCAGGTGACTGATGAACACTTCCAAAGTATTGCTGCCAATATCATCGTCAAACGTGTAGATTGCGCTCGTGAGCACTTCTTTGGAGTGCAAGCGGTCTGGCCGTGACGCCAAAACACGCAAAATCGCCCATTCTTTGCCAGTCAAATTGGCTGGCACGCCATTGGCGGTAACTGTGTTACGACCCAAGTCAATTTGCAACGCGCCACAGTCTAGAATCGCACTGGCTGCACCACTGCGTCGGCGCTCAATCGCACGTAGACGAGCAAGCAGTTCATTCGGATCGCACGGTTTAACCATGTAATCGTCAGCGCCAGCGTCTAAGCCTTTTATGCGATCTGCAATTTGGCCCTTGGACGTGATCATGATGATGGATGCTTGATCGGCTTGCTTACGAATGATCGGCAGCAAATCGATACCCTCACCATCAGGTAAAGACCATTCAAGTAACACAGCACCCCAATTGGTTGTAGGCAGCAAATCTTTTGCAGTTTGCATATTGGACGCATGCGCAACAGTGAAGCCCTTTCCAGTCAGGAAAGAAACCATGTCGTTGGCAATTGCCACATCATCTTCAATAAATAGTATTCGCATATAGCGCCTTATTGGACATCAATGTGGTGAATATTACCTGAAACTTACCTAGATTGACGACACTAATGAGTATTTTTGTTAACTTTTTTGAAACCCGAGTAAACAAACGTAATTATTTTCATGTTTGAAAATGTGATATTTCACACGATTTCTGCAGGATTTTCTGAGGTAAGCACTTGCTGAACCCAATCTTTCAACTTGCTCGTATCGGTGCGCAAGATATGTTGTTTTACGGTCAATATTTGAGCGGGATGCATTGAAAAACACCGCAGGCCCATGCCTAAAAGCAGACGTGTAAGACTCACATCCCCTGCCATTTCGCCACAAACGCTGACATCTTTTCCCTGCAATTTACACTGTTGAATCGTATTAGCTATCAAATGCAGTACTGCGGGGTGCAATGGGTCGTACATGTGTGCGACGGCTTCATCCGCACGGTCAATGGCCAAGGTATATTGGATTAAATCGTTGGTTCCTAGAGATAAGAAATCGAAATACTTTAAAAACGTTGGCAATATCAAAGCAGCAGCAGGAATCTCAATCATCGCGCCGATTTTCACGTCACCATACGGAATGCTTTTAGCGTCTAAATCCGCTTTGGCTTGCTTGATGAGCGCCAAGGTTTGGTGGATTTCGCCTACAGCGCACAGCATAGGAATCATCAACTTAATTTGCCCAAAACTACTGGCGCGAAAAATGGCACGTAGCTGCGTTAAAAACATATCTGGGTCTGCCAAACTCCAGCGAATCGCGCGCAACCCAAGCGCAGGGTTTAGGTGTGTGTCTTGCGTTTTTTCTAAGCGCTCTTGCCGATCTAAAGGCTTATCTGCCCCAATGTCAACCGTTCGAATCGTGACTGGCAAACCTTGCATGCCATCTACAGCACGCTTGTAAGCTTGGAATTGCTCTTCTTCGTTCGGCAGCTTCGATTGACCTTTGCCGTCGCGTCCCATGAACAAAAACTCGCTGCGAAACAAGCCTACGCCCACCGCTCCAGCGTTGAGCGCAGCAACAGCATCGTCAGGTTGTTCAATGTTTGCTAGCAGCTCAATTTTTTCGCCATCCATCGTCACCGCTGGTGTGTTGCGCAAGCGAGATAAGCGGCCGCGCTCAAGCTCACCTTGGCGTTGCTTGAAGCCATACTCCGCCAAAATAATTGGGCTAGGATCAACAATGACAACACCCGCATCGCCGTCAATAATCACCCAGTCGTCTTGCCTAATCAAGGTACTGGCAGAACGCGCACCCACGACGGCAGGAATATTCATGCTGCGCGCCACAATGGCAGTGTGTGATGTTTTACCTCCCACATCGGTCACAAAACCGGCAAACACGCTTTGCTTGAACTGCAGCATGTCTGCTGGCGAAAGGTCGTGCGCAACCAAAATCAAGGGCACATCAATGGTGTCATCAAGCAACAAATCTTGTTGCCCTTTGCGGGGCTTATTTTCACGCTTGGTATCACGTTTGGGTTGACCATCACCATCCACCAAGGGCAAGGCCACGCCTTGCATGTGGCGCAAGATACGCTCAACGACTTGCTCTAGATCTGCTTTGCGCTCGCGCAAATATTCGTCTTCCATGTCGTCAAACTGCCGCGCTATTAACTCCAGCTGCGTCGTGAGTGCCCACTCAGCGTTGTACAGCCGGTCGGTGATCCAGTGCTTCACGCCATCTGACAACATGTCGTCTTGCAGCAGCATAAGGTGCACATCCAACATGGCGGCCAACTCGTGCGGCGCTTCTTTACGAGACATTTGCGAGACACTGTGCTGCAGCCGCCCCAGCTCGTCAATCACCGCATCGCGGCCATTGCGTACGCGCTCGATTTCAGCCTCTACGTCACTTTCTTCAATAAAGTAATGCGCAACATCTAACCGACTTGACGCAATTAGAACTGCACGACCAATGGCGATGCCTTGGGCGACAGCGAGGCCTCTGACGGAGAAAGTCATGCGCTTAAACCTCTCACTCGCCTTCTCCAAACTTATCGGCAATCAACGCCAAAATCGCGGCGCTGGCCTCGGCTTCTTGTGCGCCGTCGGTTTCAAGCTCGACGGTAGAACCAATGCCTGCCGCCAACATCATCACACCCATGATGCTTTTGGCGTTGATGCGGCGCTCACCTTTGGACAGCCAAACTTCGCAAGGAAAGCTCCCCGCCAATTTGGTTAATTTGGCGGATGCGCGGGCGTGCAAGCCCAGTTTATTGCTGATGGTCGTGTTTATTTTTATCATAGGATTTAAGAGATTGATTTTGTGGAGCAGTAACGGCAACAGGCATCACGCCCTGAATACCGCCTGCCGACGCGCGTGAGACCAGCATGTCCAGCGTTTCGTGTCGGTATGTCATGGCGCGCATCAACATAGGCAAATTGACGCCAGCGATGAGTTTGCAGTTCGCGCCGTCCATCAGCTTCATAGCAACGTTGCACGGCGTTGCACCAAAAATATCAGTCAGCATCAAGGTGCTGGCATTGCCTGTGGCTTTGGCCAATTGATCCAGCATGATGGCGACACTGGCTTGAGTTTCAGCCGCCGGCATATTGGGCTGAACATCAAAGGCCACGATTTGCGAATGCACGTCCGGAAACACGTGCAAAGCGCAGGCGCGCAAGGCACTAGCCAGCGGTGCGTGGGCGATGATGAAAATGCTGTTCATGCCCCAATTATGCTTTCATGGACGCTCTGCCTAGGGCTCTAGGGCGCTTCACCGCAAAATAAACATAAGCAGCCACATTGCACAGCAAAAACACAGAAAATGCGCCCTGAAAAGCGGCAATCTCTGACCAACCCAGCGCCTTGAAGCCATCAATCATCAAACCAATGCCCCACTGCACCGCAAAAACCCCCGCAAAAAGCACCAAGTTGTAGGCTGACAATGCTCTGCCCGCCAATTCTGCTGGAAAAGCTAAGGCAATAGCTGGCTGCGAAAGCGAAATAAACGTGCAGCTGACGCAATACAGCGCCCACAGCGCGCCTACATGCGTGTTCAAAACGCCTAATATCGCTGAAAATGGCTTATTTTCTGTGAGTATTGAGGCATTTATGGCTGTAGCCGGCGTATTTATTGCCTGAACAGCTATGATAATTATAGCTAAAATGATGAAGCTGAACGGCAAACCGACCAGCATCAAGCGGTCAGAACTGATGTTTTTTCGGAACAGCCACGGGTTGATACTGCCCCAGAGCCAAAAGGCAAGCAACATGGACACGTTGATGGAAAACAAGCCTTGCGCCGCCTCTTGTGCGCTGTAGCCCGCCACCTTGATCATCCACGGCGACACCCACAGCGTTTGCACCGCGACCAAGCCGCCGTACAGGAAAAATGCCAAGGGAATCAAGCTACGAACGTACGGGTGCGCCCACACCTGTGTGTAGCCGCTATCAGGCTTATCCGTGGAGGTATCGATGGCGGTGTCAGTTGCAGTTGTTCGCCATACAGGAACAAGCATCCAAATTGCCAACATCGCTGCAAATGTCATAGCGGCTAAGGCAACGAATATGCCGCGCCAGCCCCAAATTGGCATCAGCCACTGAACAGGCAAGGTAGATGCTACCAAGCCGAACGAGCCGGACATCAGCATCCACGAATTTGCCCGAATTTGGCTGCTGGGCGCTAGCCAGCGGCGGTAACCCGTGAGCGGCGCCATCAAACACGCACCCAAGCCCGCGCCGCACAGCACACGCGCAGCGAGTAAACCTGTGAAACTGGTCGCCTTGGCAAACGCCAAGCAGCCAATAACGGCCACGCTTAAAAAGCAAAGAATCACTTTTTTGGGGCCAAATCTGTCTAGCCATTTGCCCAGTGGCAGCTGCATTGCCGCAAACCCTAAAAAGTAGCCGCCAGACAACAGCCCCAAATCACGTGCTTGCAAGCCAAGCTCGACGGTTAAGGTGGGGGAAATGGTAGCGGTGATGGCGCGAATCAGCGACGACATGAAATAGGCAAAAGCGAACGCCAAAAAGACCAAAATCGCTTGTTTCAGGGGTAATTGCTGGTTTTCAGAAGAACTTATCACTGTGCTATTCATTGCAATTGCAAGCTTTCAAAAAAGGTAGTGGTTGCCTCATTGCTGGGTTGCTTGCTGTACAAGGCAGCTTGGTATAGCGTCACGCCCGTGGCTGTTTGCTTGGCAAACCACATCATGTCTGCCTGAGTGGCAGCACCAATGAGCGTGACACGGGTTGCGGGCGGCCAAGCTGCAGCACCTGAAATGTTCGCGGATGTCATAAGCGTTGGTTTGCCGCCTATATTCCTCACGCCAGCAGCTTGCCACGAAGCCAACACCTTAGGCGCGTCCAGCGGGTTAGCTATTGGGATCCGCGACAAAGTAAAAGTTGTCTCATTTGCCACACAACCCATCATGCTCAAATCTACCTGAATATCGCTTAATCCTTGTTTGCGCGTAGCCGTGTCGGGTTTACAAGGCAATGAGGCCTTTAGGACACTGCCATCGGCTGATTCAAGGCGCACTTCCCGCCAATTTAGGGCGGGAGTGCAAGCTGAGAACATCATACAGGGCAGCAAAATGAGCGCCGAATTGACCCTTTTTCGGAATATTTGAAGATATTGCAACATGACTCGATTATGCGGTTTTTAGAAAAATTTACCCTATCTTTCATATTTTTCATATAATAGAAGGCTTCGCAGCGAATTTGTGGTTCCGCGACGACGACGCAGATTTAGTCAAACAAAAATGCGTAACCCTACCTAAGAGACTCTCATTAGAAGAGCACCGACCGTAGAAAAGAACCCAACAAACCCTTCCTTTTTAAAGAGAAAACTCATGACATCTACTTTCAGCGCAAAACCCGCTGAGGTTGTACACGAGTGGTTTGTGATTGACGCGACCGACAAGGTCCTCGGACGAGTAGCCAGCGAAGTTGCTCTCCGTTTACGCGGCAAACACAAGGCCATTTATACGCCTCACGTCGATACTGGTGACTACATGGTCATCATCAATGCTGCTCACCTGCGTGTGACCGGCGCCAAGACTTTGGACAAAATGTACTATCGCCATTCTGGTTATCCAGGCGGTATTTACCAAACCAATTTCAAAGACATGCAAGCAAAACACCCTGGCCGCGCTTTGGAAAAAGCTGTCAAAGGTATGTTGCCAAAAGGCCCATTGGGCTACGCCATGATCAAGAAGCTCAAAGTGTACGGCGGTGCTGAGCACCCGCACACGGCACAGCAACCTAAAGTGTTGGACATCGCAGGAGTCGCAAAATGATCGGTGATTGGAACAATGGAACTGGCCGCCGCAAATCAAGCGTCGCCCGTGTTTTCCTGAAAAAAGGCTCTGGCCAAATCAAGGTCAATGGTAAAGACATTGCTGAATACTTCGGCCGTGCAACTTCTATCATGATCGTCAAGCAACCGTTGATGTTGACGAATCATGCAGAAACATTTGACATCATGATCAATGTTGCAGGCGGCGGTGAATCTGGTCAAGCTGGTGCGTCACGCCACGGTATCACCCGTGCGTTGATGGACTATGACTTGACATTGAAGCCACAGTTATCACACGCTGGCTTCGTGACACGTGACTCACGTGAAGTTGAGCGTAAGAAAGTCGGTTTGCGTTCAGCGCGCCGTCGCAAGCAGTTCAGCAAGCGTTAAAACGTTTCTGCACTCGTTACAAAGCCGCACAAGTCAAGCTTGCTGCGGCTTTGTTATTTGTGTCCTTTCACTAAATATTCTTCGATAATCTGCCATGCGTTTTCGTTTGCTACGCCGCCGTTTAACCATCAGTGCACCAAGTATGACTGTGCGCGGCGCTCTGCCGTGGCCGCTGCGCTGGGTTGCATTAGCTTTGATGCTGGGATTTTCTGCTGCCATCGGCCTGTGGGCTTTTGAGTTTGGCAAAAGCATCGCTGGTTTGGACAAAGACGCCAAAGAAGAATTGCTCAAATTGCGCGCTGAAGTAGCTCAACTGCGCCAAGAAAATGACAAAAATCTCTCTATTGTTAACACTTCAGGTTTGACGCTTGTTACTGAAAAAGCCGAAAAAGACAAACTTAACGCGCAGCTCAAACAATTAGAAATCGACAACCGCGCATTGCGCGACGACTTGGGATTTTTTGAAAAGCTCACAAGCACAGGCAATGCAGAAAGCCTAGCTATACGTAGTTTGCAAGCAGAATTGGTGGCAGTTGATCAACTCAGGTGGCAAGCTTTGGTAATTCAACCTGTGAAAAATGCACCAGAATTCAAAGGCAAGCTCGAATTAACTTTTTCTGGCTTACAAAACGGTAAGCCATGGAGCATGACTTTGCCCAGTGGACCCGTGCAATTGCAGTTGACGCAATACAAACGCGCAGAAGGTTTGGTTGATTTACCACCACAGGTCATCGTGAAAGCCATTTCAGCCAAGGTGCTAGATGGCAACACTTCTAAAGCCATGTTGGCCATAAAGTTGTAATATATAGAATCGCGTTAGCTGCATGGCATGACGCTCACAACGACAAAAATGGAGTATTTATGTTTGCAAAAAAGAAACAACCACCGATCAAAAGCTTGATTGCCGTAGGCAGCCACATTGAGGGTAACCTGAAATTCACCGATGGCTTGCGCGTGGATGGAGAAATCACGGGAGATATCCGCTCAAACTCAGACCAACCGAGTATTTTGGTGATTTCTGAGACGGCCACCGTGACTGGGCAAATTTTTGCTGACCATGTCATCATCAACGGCCGCGTGAATGGTCCTGTGCATGCCACGCAGATGCTGGAATTGCAGCCTAAGGCACAAATTGTTGGTGATGTGTTCTACAAAGCGCTTGAAATGCACCAAGGCGCCGTCATCACTGGTTTATTGCAACCGTCTTTACAAGGTTTCGATGCTGACGTGAAAACCACGCTCAAATTGGCCGCAAATAACAAATAGACCTTTCGGTCAACGTGGTTTGTCGCCTCGTTTTGCAGGAAACATCTATTCCCGATAAAATTAGTTTACTATTAGTCTCAACTTCAAGTTTTTTTGAAGTTCTATTTTTGATATTCCTTTTTGGAGAGCGCCATGAGTGCCGTTGCAGAAAATATTCAAACCCAAATGCCTGAACCCATTGTGTTCACAGACAATGCCGCCGCTAAAGTGGCTGATTTGATTGCTGAAGAAGGCAATCCTGATTTGAAATTGCGCGTGTTTGTACAGGGTGGTGGCTGCTCTGGCTTTCAATATGGTTTCACGTTTGATGAAATCACCAACGAAGATGACACCACCATGTCAAAAAATGGTGTGTCGCTGTTGATTGATGCGATGAGCTACCAATACTTGGTTGGCGCTGAAATCGATTACAAAGAAGATTTGCAAGGTGCGCAATTCGTTATCAAAAACCCAAATGCGACAACGACTTGCGGTTGTGGTTCAAGCTTCAGTGCCTAAATACCACATTGCTTTTATCCAGCTAGGCTGGGTAAATCGCACCTAAAATACGGGAGCCTTGCGCTCCCGTTACGCTTTTAAAACTCGCTGTTTCGCGCAACATGGCTTTTCTTGCTAACCAAGCAAACGCCGCTGCTTCGACCTGCAAAGGTGGCAAACCAAACGCTTCTGAGCTGACGACCATCCTGTTTGGTAAAGCAGCTTGTAATCGCCGCATGAGATGGCCATTCAGCGCACCACCGCCGCAAACTATCAATTTTTTGAAGTCGCCTGCAAAGCGCTTGGCGTTTTCAGCGCAAGCCAAAGCCGTGAATTCTGTCAACGTCGCTTGAACATCTACGGGTGTCACTTTTTCACATCCTAGCAAACGTTGCGTCAACCAAGCAGGGTTGAACAAATCACGCCCCGTGCTTTTGGGTGGTGCTTTGTCGATAAATGGTTCGGACATCAGTTGCGTTAGCAATGCCGTATTGACCTGACCAGAAGCCGCCCAAGCTCCATCTGCGTCAAAAAACTGACCCAAATGCAAGTGACACCAATAGTCCATCAAAGCGTTACCTGGGCCACAGTCAAACCCTAACAGAGGTTCATCTTTACCTAAAACGCTGAGATTTGAAATCCCCCCAATATTCAACACGGCGGCAGATTTAACTTGATGCCCAAACACGCCTTGGTGAAACGCGGGCACCAAGGGTGCACCCTGACCACCGGCAGCTACATCTCGGCTTCTGAAGTCTGCCACCACATTGATTTGGGTTAGCTCTGCCAGTAAAGACGGATTGTTCAACTGCAGGGTGTAACCCGTGCCATCAAACTCGCCCGGGCGATGACGAACGGTTTGCCCGTGTACACCTATAGCGCGGATATCAGTGGGGTAGAGGTTTGTTTGAGCTAGTAATTGGCTCACAACCTGCGCATAAACACGCGTCAAAGCGTTGGCGGCTAGAGCGGCACGATGCAGCTCGTTGTCACCCGCCGAATTGAGCGCTAGAAGCTCTAAGCGCAGTTCTGCGGGGAAAGGTGCGCTTGAAAATGCGGTTATTTGGGCTGTTTGGGCTGCTTGGCCTGAAAAATCATAAATGACGCCGTCAACACCATCTAAAGACGTGCCTGACATCAGGCCGATGAAGCGCTCAGTCATGGCGACTTGTTCAGCTTATTCAGCTCTAGCAAGCCTCACAGACGCTGCTTGCGTCAACTGGCTGCGCATCAAGGCAGAAGTCTTGTCAAACATCAGCTTAGAAGATGCCGACAAGGGCTGCGCGCCACCGCCTTCGGCAACCAACGTGAGCGGGTCTCTGTGCTCGCCATCGACGCGGAATTCAAAATGCAAATGGGGTCCGGTGCTAAAACCCGTAGAACCTACAGCACCAATTTTGTCTCCCTGCTCGACTTTTTGACCTTTTTTTACATCAATGCGGCTCAAGTGCGCAAAAACCGTTGTCATGTCTGCACGGTGCTTGATTTCAATCACATTGCCATAGCCACGCTGTGTGCCTGCAAACTCAACCACGCCATCACCAACGGTGCGAACAGGCGTGCCTGTTGGCGCAGCGTAATCGATGCCTTTGTGTGCTTTTTTGTCTTTGGTAATCGGATGCACGCGAATACCATAGCCGCTGGACATGCGGGTAAATTCAAGCGGTGACGCCAAAAATGCCTTTCGTAGGCTTTGGCCGTCAAAGGTGTAATACTGACCCTTGCTGCTAGCCGCGTCTTGGAATAAAACGGCTTGATTTGATTTTCCATTGCTGACAAATTCCGTGCTCAGCACCTTACCGCTGCGCATGCTTTCGCCATCAGCTTGCAAATCTTCGTAAACGACAGACAGGCGATCACCTTTGCGCAAAGAGCGGCTAAAGTCGATTTGACCCGAGAAAATCTCGGCCAATTGCACAGCTACGGCATCTGGAATGTTTGCCTCGTCCGTCGCCGCGAAAAGCGATGAACTGATGGTTGCACTACCCAAGGCTTGCACAGCAATCAAAGGCGCTGTTTCTACGCGCGTGACAAAACCCGCTTCTGTACGCTCAATGGTCAAACGCTGAAACGTGTTATCAGCGTCTTTATTCACCCACCGAGCCGTTAACTTCTGCAGACCACGGCTACCATTGGCTTCGACTGACACCAAGCGACCCGTGCGACCCAGCAGTGATTGGTGCAAATCTTTGTTGCTACGCAAATAAGCGGCAGCAGCGCTATCAAACAATCCCAAACGCTTTAAAAGCGTCTCAGCAGTATCGTTAGAGCGCGTCGTGGTTGTACGAAACAGGGTCAATGGCACGACCGGCATCGCTACCAATGTTTGTTTGCCTTGCGTCGTTTGAGGCAAAGCCAAATCTTCAAGAATCTCTCGCACCACAACATCGTTGCTGTTGGAATCAATAGTAGCCAATGCAAACGCGCCACCGCCCATAGACAACAACGCAGCGGCAACGGCTGCAGCTAGGCGCTTTGGATAGCGGTGCATGCTTTGCACAGCTTGGTTTAAAGCTGCTCGCAGCGCAGTTTGTGCTGTGGTTTGAAAATGTGTCAAATCGGATAACGCCTAAAAATCTACCAACGCAGCCCGTGCGTGGTGTGTGAATATAAAATGGGGTGCCAGTAGGCAACATCCTACAGTATAGCGGCATCACCCATTTTTGCAAAATTATTATATGAATCAATCACATAGCTCACAAACCGATACAAATGGGTTACCTGACACGGTCTCTGATTCGGTCAAAGAAGCCTTGCGTATTAGCTTGCGGGGCTGTGACGAGCTGTTGCCGCAAGCCGATTGGATCAAAAAATTAGTCAAATCTGAGGCCACTAAGACCCCGCTTCGCATCAAACTAGGTTTAGACCCGACAGCACCTGACATCCACATCGGTCACACCGTCGTTTTGAACAAAATGCGCCAATTGCAAGATTTGGGCCACACGGTTATCTTTTTGATCGGCGATTTCACGAGCTTGATTGGCGACCCATCCGGCCGCAACAGCACACGCCCGCCGCTGACCAAAGAGCAAATCAAGGTGAATGCGGAGACCTATTACAAGCAAGCCTCTCTCGTTTTAGACCCCGCCAAAACCGAAATTCGCTACAACAGCGAATGGAGCGACCCACTAGGCGCACGCGGCATGATTGAGCTGTCCGCCAAATACACCGTGGCACGCATGATGGAGCGCAACGACTTCAACGACCGCTTCAAAGCTGGCCAATCCATCAGCGTGCACGAGTTTTTGTACCCGCTGATGCAGGGCTACGATTCTGTAGCGCTGAAATCTGACCTAGAACTGGGCGGCACAGACCAAAAGTTCAACCTATTGGTCGGTCGCCATTTACAACAGGAATACGGCCAAGAACCGCAGTGTATTTTGACCATGCCTTTGCTGGAAGGCTTGGACGGCGTTGAAAAAATGTCGAAAAGCAAAAACAACTACATCGGCATTTCAGAAGACGCCAACACCATGTTTGCCAAGGTGCTGAGCATTTCTGACGTGCTGATGTGGCGCTGGTACACGCTCTTGAGCTTCAAGTCCGAAGCCGCTATCGAAACCCTCAAAGCCGAAGTAGCCGCTGGCCGTAACCCCAAAGATGCCAAAGTCGCCTTGGCCAAAGAAATCACCGCCCGTTTTCACTCCGCAGCAGCGGCTGATGCGGCGGAGCAAGACTTCATCAACCGTTCGCGCGGCGGCGTGCCCGATGAGATCACCGAAATCAGCCTGCCCTTAGGTGATGGTGGCGCTGCGGTCGGCATAGGCGCACTGCTCAAAATGGCGAACTTAGCAACCTCCAGCGGCGATGGCAACCGACTCATAGACGGTGGCGGTGTGCGGGTGGACTCTAACGTGGTGAGCGACAAAGGCCTAAAGCTGGGCGCTGGCGTTTACGTGCTACAGGTGGGGAAGCGTAAGTTTGCGAAGGTAACGCTGGGTTAATTATGTTTCAATACACCCTATTTTGCTATTTAATTTATAGCTTTTTAGGCAATAAATACACCGGCTACAGCCGATTTTATTCAATCAAACCGCAGAACGCGAACGCAGCCAGTCGCGCATGGTGTCGTTAACCCGCGTTTGCCAGCCTGCGCCTGTGGCTTTGAGGGCGGCTAAGACGTCTTGATCGAAACGAATTGCCGTTTGCACCTTACTATCGGCCTTGACCGTGCCCACAGGGCGGCCTTTACGCCGCGCTACGATTTGCTCTGGGGTGGTCACACGGGCGTGTTCACCACTCATCGCTTGCGTGACGGAGCGCATCAAAGCCTCCTCAAATTTACGCATTTCAGGGTCTGTGTGTGGTTTTAATTTGTCGTCATACATCGTATTTCTCCTTCAGTTTCTTCAAAATTTCAGGGCGAATATTGTCAAACTTGGCTTTGGCATACTCCAGCAATAGCAAAATCTCGCCGTGAGGTTGCTGAATAAAGTAAATCACCCGCGCACCACCGCGCTTGCCCATGCCCGCTCGCGTCCAACGCACTTTACGCAAGCCGGTGGTATGCGGTATCACATCACCAGCTTGTGGGTTATCTGTCATCCAATCAATGAAGTCATCACGCTCCTCATCCGTCCAAACCGCTTTAGCCCATACAAGGAATTCTGGGGTTTCAATGATGGTTTGCATGAATTAATTGTAGAACCATTTAATTGCGTTGTCAAATACAAAGAGATCTCAGAACTACTACAAATTTGATAGCTGTTTATGCAATAAATAACCCGGCTACAGGAGAAATAGCATGTAAAAAGCTAAAAATAGATGCTCTAAGCTCTACCGCAACCTTAATCACCCATATCCCCTATTTATGGGATGCGCACATTCAAAATACTTGGCATATTCGCCAGTATGTCTAAATGTTACTTAGGAATTCGCCCTCTTGAAACCGCTGCTTTTGACTTGGTGCGCGGCGGCACTCTGTCCTCTGGCGGGAGTAATAACTCGCTAGGGCTGATATTTAGCGCCGCTGAAAGGGTGCAAATCACCGTCAAGGTCGGGTTTGCCATGCCCGTTTCTATGCGGCTCATATATGTACGAAACAGCCCTGCAGCGTCAGCCAAATCTTCTTGCGACAAACCTGCTGCATCACGTAACTGCTTGATACGTAAGCCGAAAGCTCGTTTTGGGCTGAGCGCACTTACATCGGATGTTGATTTGATAGGTATTGACACAATGCCAATTACCGCTAAAGTACACTAATTCATACACACACTTATTCGTACATTCATAATTAAAACGGAGACTTTTCAGGTGACTACGCACATAAATATTGAAGAGCGTCTTGCTCCTTCGATGCAAGCTTTTAAAGACAACCACACCTCAGAAGCTGTCGATATTGCACGTGCCGCGCTGACCAAAATGCGCACTGACGCTGGGGATGATTGGGCAGCCGTTATCAAGCTGTTGCGTGAAACTGAGCTTTTTAAGCTGTCGCAGCTTTGCCCTTTCACAAAGCACAGCTTCACGAAACCGCGTAGTTATCCGGGCGATGCTTTGCTACTCGATTGGATTTACCAAGATTTCAGATTGCCGCCAAAACCGGCTGTGGATTCATTTAGTTCAGTCATTTACAGCAACACCGTTACAAGTCCGCCTGCGCAGGCGGTCTCGTGGAGAAAGCAGCATTTAGCTCATTAAATTGATGATATCGCACGGCAACCCCCCAAAGCGCAGGTTTTGGCAGTAGCTAGCGGTCACATGCGCGAGGCTGAACTGTCTATTGCATTACAGCGTGGATTGATTGACGAGCTTGTAGCGTTAGATCAAGACCCGGTCAGTTTGAGTGAGGTTGAACAGAGATATACCGCCCAAGGAATGCCAGTTAAACCCCTGCAAGCTTCTATCCGTGATTTGATAGCAGGGCGTACTAAAGTCAGTGATTTTGACTTGATATACAGCGCAGGTTTGTACGACTATTTGGATGATAAGGTCGCAAAACGATTGAGCGCGGTTCTTTTTGCTGCTTTACGCCCTGGCGGTCGCCTGATTTTGACTAATTTTTTAAAAGGCACTAAAGATACGGGTTGGTCTGAGGCATTTATGGATTGGTTTTTGATCTACCGCGACCAAGCTGACATAGAAGCCTTTGCTGACGATATTCCCAATGAGCAAATCGCGCGTTTGCATCAATACCAGTGCCCAACTGGGTCCATTGGATATGTATCGATACGAAAAAAATCGTAAGATGCTACTAAATTAATAGCTTTTTAGGCAATAAATATGCCGAATATAGCCATTTTCACCTCTAAAATGACTATTTAGGAAGCGTATGCAGCGGAATATCGTGCTGCACGGCTAAATCGTCTAGTTGGCGGCGCGTTTTAGTGGCTACCCACGCTGCAATGCTTGCATGGGTTTGCGGCGCAAACAAGGTTTTCATGCTTTCAACCGTGACCCCAGCCAGTTTGCACAGCGAAACCGCAAAATGCGACTCCAGCGCGGCGACGGCGACGCGGCCGTCTTTGCAGGTGTAGACTTTGTAACCGGCATGCCCGCCACCGACGGCAGCGCCCGGTTTGGTCAAGCCCCATGTGCGGGGTAGGCCAATATAGGCGGCGGCTTCGGACAGGGCGATTTCTAGATAGATGCCTTTGGATTTGGTGCGCTGCGTCAAAACCGCTTGCAAAACGGCCTCAGAAGCCATCAACGAGCCGCCCATGTCAGCGTATAGGCTGGCGGGGAGTTCTAGACCGGGAACAAGCTCGTTTTCTGCCATGTAGGTCAAATCATGGCCGGGTTCTTCGGCTCGTGCGCCGGGTGCGCCCACTATTGCCACCACGCTGAGTTGCGGATACTGCTTGTGCAAATCTCTCCAAACCAAACCCAACTTCTTCAACGCGGAGGGGCGAAACGAGGTGAGCAGCACGTCGGTTTTGGCCAATTCGCGATGCAAAGCACGTTGTCCAAGCTCAGTTTTCAAGTCTGCCTTGGCAATGCGTACGCCAGTGTGGAGCTGTGAGTAGGCGTTTTGGTTGTATAAACCCATGGGGTCGCCGCTGGGAGGTTCTAGCTTGACGCAGCTTGCGCCCATCTCTTTACAACGCATCAAAGCAGCGGGGCCTGGCAGGTTCAAGCTCAAGCTGAGGACGCGAACGCCTTTGAGTGGTTTCATTGACTGCAAAACAATTATCGAACAACTATTTCTACGCGGCGATTTTTTGGCTCGTCCACCTCATCAGCCGTGGGAACGAGCAATTCACGCTTGCCACGTCCCACCGCTTCAACCCGCGACGCTGCCGCCCCTTTGTCAACCAGCAGTTGTGTGACCACTTTGGCGCGACTGAGCGACAAGGCATCGTTCGCTAGCAATGCGCCCATTGAGTCGGTATGCCCCGTCACCACCATGTCTGCGCCGCTGCGGTTGGTGGCGTCTTCTAAGATTTTGGGTAATTGCGCCAGTGATTCTGGGGTAAGCGTCGTGCCGCCAGGCATGAAGTTCAAAATGTATTTGGTTGCGCGCGGCGGCATGGCGGCGTAAAGCTGCGGATACGCTTTTTGCACATCTGCCGCTGTTGTCGCATCCAACTTGAGCTCTTTGTCTTCCTGCCCTGTAACAAGTTGGTAAGGCGCGGTGAGCAATTGCTCGTATTTGACTGTTTTGACCATCACAGCGGAAGCTGAACCATCGGCTTGCGGCAACAAGATAACTGTCGTCAAAGGTGCGCAGGCGGACAAAACTGTAGTTAAAGCGGTAGGTAAAACGGTAGGTAAAAAGGTAGGTAAAGCGCCCCTCAAAGTGGTCACGCTTGCATTTGATACGCGCTTGCTCATGGCTTGTCCTCCGTGTTGACAATGAAGTCTGTGCCGCGAATGCCGACGCTGAGGGTTTTTGTTTTGACCTGAATCGCCTCAGGGTTGAGTTTGGCGATCAAGCCCGTCAACATTCGCATAGAGCCTTGCAGCAGGTTGACCAAGATACTGCCGTTTTGAGTAGTGGCATCAAAAGCGAACTTTTCGACATTGAATTGACTATTTTCAGACAGCACCAGCGTGGTGCCGTCGCGCAATATCACGCTGGCGCTGCTTTGTTTGCCTGCTACTAAGCGTGTGTTTTCAAAAACGGCGTCGCCGCTTTTCAGGGGTCGTTCGCCTTGGGTGTCTACAACGCGCACATCGCCTGTGACAATTTTGGCGATGCCTGCTGAAGCAGAGCTTGCTGTCGCTTGTGCCATAGCAAGTGTGCTGCTCAGCGCCATCAGGCCTGCTGTTATGACAGTGAGCAGAACCAATATCGGTTGGTGAGTTTTAGCCATATTAGTGTCTCCTTAACTAGCAGTTTTCACGCTGTTTTCCAGCTATTTTTTGATTCTACGCGTTTGCTTTCGCATTCGTAGTAAGGAATGCGCCTGTTCTGCGACTTATACGCACTAAATGCTTCTTTTCGCCATATTCACTTACACTTAGTTAATTTTACAGATTGGTTCATGGCCTATGAAAACCGCGTCACGCAAGCTTGTTTTGAGTACCCTCGCCTTCAGCGCTTCTTTGTTTCCGTTAGTTGCAAACAGTGCAGAACTTGGCGATTTTTACAATTTGGGAAAGCCCCCAACGAAAACCGCCGTTCGAGTGGGTGCAATTGCCCTCAACGCGCCGGGCTACCAAGGCTCTGATGAGCAAAAGTCATCTGTTGTGCCAGGTATTTTTTTGCAAGCATCCAACGGCTTGTTTGCTGACCCTTTCAACGGCGTTGGTTACGTGTTTGAACCCGCTGGGAATTTGATTTACGGCGTTAGAGCCAATATCGATACAGGGCGCTCGGTTGAAGATGCACTGCCAGGTTTTGAAAAAATCAAAGCCCGCTTGAACCCAGGCGTGTTTGCCAACTACAACGTGAACGAGGAGTTGACCTTGAAATCTGCACTTCGCACAGGTTTAGGCGACGGTGGTGACGGCAGCTTACTTAACCTAGGCGTGACTTACAAGCTCTACAACGCTAACTTTGTCAGCGTCAATTTGAATGCTTCGGTCAAATTTGGCAGCAGCAGCTATATGCAATCGTATTTTGGCGTGTCGCCAGCGCAATCTTCCGCTTCTGGCGTGGCAGCGTATCAACCATCAGCCGGCTTGGCGATGGCGCAAGTGGGTTTAACAGGCGGTTTCCCGATATCGCGCGAGATTTACATCATCTCTAGCCTTTCAATGCAGCGCTTGATGGGAGATGCCGCCAACAGCCCCATTGTGAAGAAAAAGACGCAACCGGCTGCTTTTGTAGGCGCGGTGTACAGCTTTTAATGCGTCATTTAAACTTTAAGTTTTGCCTTAGATGCTTTAGATTTATACGGGTTAGCAACGCCCATATCAGCCAAAATCTGAATTTCTAAGGCTTCCATCGCATCAGCGTCAGCATCGCTGGTTTCGTGGTCAAAACCTTGGGCATGTAACGCACCGTGCACCAGCAAATGGGCGTAGTGGGCAGCCAAGGTCTTTTTGTTCTCTTTTGCCTCTTTCACGATAACAGGGGCGCACAGCACCAAATCTGCAGCCACGTGGGGCGCTTGGGTGTAGTCAAACGTCAGCACATTGGTGGCGTAATCTTTCTTGCGGTAGCTGACGTTCAGCGCTTGGCCTTCTTCGGCATCGACAATGCGCACCGTTATTTCGGCAGATTCAACATCTGCCAACAGCGCATGCTTGAGGTATTTGGTCACCGCATGACGCGGCAAAGCGGCGCGATGGCGTGCGACGTCAGCGAGTTTGGCGAATTGCAGAGTAAGCGTTAAGTTTAGAGGCATTGAAAAATATTTTAACTTAGTTTTAGTGAATTTTAGTACTATTTACGGCTGTAGCCGGCGTATTTATTGCCTAAGATGCTATAAAAATCATAGTGAATTAAGATGGTGTTTTTGCTGCTTTTTTTGCGTCATACGCATCCACAATACGGGCGACGAGCGGGTGGCGCACCACGTCGGCGCTGGTAAACCTTGAAATCGCAATCCCTTGCACACGTTTCAAGACCTTCTCAGCATCCACCAAACCACTGAGCTGCGTTTTAGGCAAGTCAATTTGGCTCACGTCGCCCGTGATCACCGCTTTAGAACCAAAACCGATTCGCGTCAAAAACATTTTCATCTGCTCGGCAGTCGTATTTTGCGCCTCGTCCAAGATGATGAAAGCGTTGTTCAGCGTGCGGCCACGCATAAAAGCCAGCGGCGCAACCTCTAATTGTTGCCTCTCGAACGCTTTTTGCACCTTGTCAAAACCCATCAGCTCGTACAAAGCGTCGTACAAGGGGCGCAAGTAGGGGTCGATTTTTTGCGTCAAATCACCCGGCAAATAACCCAAACGCTCGCCGGCTTCAACGGCTGGGCGGGTTAAAACGATGCGTTGAACGCTGCTGCGCTCCAGCGCATCCACCGCACTTGCCACCGCCAAATAGGTTTTGCCGGTGCCTGCAGGGCCAATGCCCAGCGTGATGTCATGGCTGGCAATGTTGTCTAAATAGGTTTGTTGGTTGGGCGTTCTGGCTTGTAAATCTAGGCGCTTTGTCACCAAACCGCCATCTTTTTTTCCATTTTTTGCAGTTTTGATCAAATCTGGATCGCCCGCGAGCATGATTTGCACAATATCGGTGGCAATCGGCTTGTCCGCCATCTCATACAGCGCTTGTAGCATTTCCAGCGCTAGGGTCGCCTTTTGCTTAGTTCCATCAATTTTGAACTGCTCATGCCGGTGTGCGATGCTGACATCCAGCTCAGCCTCAATGGTTCGCAAATGCACATCCAGCGGGCCGCACAAATGGCCAGTGCGGGTGTTGTTGGGCGGTGAAAAGGTGTGGCGCAGAATCAAAGTGCAGAATCCTAGGGAATAATCGTATTTAGGTGTTCTAATTTACACCAATACAAAGCTCCCTACAAAATAAACATCGAAACCCGCATGATTGGCAAACTAACCGGCACGCTGTGCGACAAAAACCCGCCACAAATCGTCATCGACTGCCACGGCGTTGGCTACGAGGTGGATGTGCCTATGAGCACGTTTTACAACCTGCCTTCATTGGGCGAGCAGGTCACACTGCTGACGCATTTTGTGGTGCGCGAAGACGCGCAAATCTTGTTTGGCTTTCAAACCGCGCAAGAGCGCTCAGCATTTCGCCAACTCATTAAAATCTCCGGCGTGGGTGCGCGCACCGCTTTGTCCGTGCTTTCTGGCATGAGCGTGGGCGAATTGGCGCAAGCCATCACCTTGCAAGAAGCGGGCAGACTGATCAAAGTACCTGGTATCGGCAAAAAAACGGCTGAACGCCTGCTCTTGGAACTCAAAGGCAAAATGGGCGCTGACATTGGCGTGGCTGTGCATGCGGGCAGCGATGCACAAATTGACATTCTGCAGGCCTTGGTGGCATTGGGCTACAGCGACAAAGAGGCCGCTTTGGCATTGAAAGCACTGCCGCAGGATGTGAGCGTGAGCGATGGTATCAAATTAGCTTTACGTGCTTTGGCTAAATAATCAAACGAAATATGAGCATCCAAACCGACGATTTCGGACTTCCGCCACCTGACAAGCGGGTGATGTCTGCCGCTGCAGCTTCGCCCAACGAAGAGGCAGTTGAACGCGCCTTGCGACCCAAGCTGTTTGACGAGTATGTGGGGCAAACCAAGGTGCGCGAGCAGTTGGAGATTTTTATTGGTGCGGCCAAAATGCGCAACGAAGCCATGGACCATGTGCTGCTCTTTGGGCCACCAGGTTTGGGTAAAACCACGTTATCGCACATCATTGCGCACGAATTAGGCGTTAATTTACGTCAAACCAGCGGTCCGGTGCTTGAAAAGCCGAAAGATTTGGCTGCACTGCTGACCAATTTAGAAAAAAACGATGTGCTGTTCATCGACGAAATTCACCGCCTCAGCCCCGTGGTAGAAGAGATTTTGTACCCTGCGCTGGAAGACTTTCAAATCGACATCATGATTGGCGAAGGGCCTTCGGCACGTTCTATCAAGCTGGATTTGCAACCTTTCACCCTTGTAGGGGCGACCACCCGCGCGGGCATGCTGACCAACCCGCTGCGTGACCGCTTTGGCATTGTTTCGCGGCTAGAGTTTTACACCTCGCAAGAATTGGCAAAAATTGTGAAGCGTAGTGCGGCTTTGCTGAATGTGCCAGCCGACGAAGAAGGTGGTTTTGAGATTGCCCGCCGCTCACGCGGTACACCGCGTATTACCAACCGCCTGCTGCGCCGTGTGCGCGACTATGCCGACGTCAAAGGTAAGGGACGCATTACCTTAGAGATTGCCAATAAAGCGCTCGCCATGCTAGATGTAGACCCACAAGGCTTGGACATCATGGACCGCAAGATGCTGGAAGCGGTGATTCACCGATTCGATGGCGGACCAGTGGGGTTGGACAATATTGCAGCCAGCATTGGCGAAGAGCGCGACACGATTGAAGACGTGATTGAACCGTATTTGATTCAGCAAGGTTACTTGCAGCGCACACCGCGAGGACGCATTGCTACGCTGGCGGCGTATCGACACCTTGGAGTGCTGCCTCCCAAGAACAGCGCTGAGCTGTTTAACGAAAAAGAAACTTAAAAGGCTTCGTCTGCGCTTAGTGCAGAACCCGTGCGCCTGGCGTATCTGCTTCTAGCACGAACAGTGACACTGGCACTTCGAACCGTTCGCCGTCTTCAGCCACGCAAAAGTAACTACCATGCATGGTTCCGGACGCTGTTCGAAGCCTGCAACCACTGCTGTACTGAAATGACTCGCCGGGTTTGAGCAGTGGTTGGTGACCGACCACTCCCAAGCCTTTGACCTCCTCGGTGTGACCCGAAGCATCAATAATCACCCAATGACGTGAAATCAACTGCGCAGGCACAGTGCCCGTATTGTTCACCGTAATGGTGTAGGCGAAAGCGTAGCTGTGCTCTTCAGGCTCGGACTGCTCTGAGATGTATTGCGTGGTAACTGCAACTTCAAATTTGTAGGTCGACATAGCCTGCTAGTTTATCCCCAAGCAGGCTATTTTGTACAACGATGGTTAACCAGCTTAAGCAGCACTGCGATTCGACCAGTATTTGGCAGCGCGTGGCAAGACCAGTACAGCCAAAACGACAACGATCAAGGTCAAAGACATGGGGCGCTCTAAAAACACTGTCCACTTACCTTCGCCAATAGACAGTGCGTTACGCAATTGCGCCTCAGCCAAAGGCCCCAAAATCATGCCGACGACGACAGGGGCTGTAGGGAAATCAAAACGGCGCATCACCACACCAACCACACCGATCACGTAAAGCAACACCAAATCAAACGCGCTTTGACGCATGCCATACACACCAACCGTAGCAAAAATCAAAATGCCAGCGTATAAATAAGGCTTGGGTATTTTGAGAAGTTTGACCCACATACCGACCAGTGGCAAATTCAAAATCAACAACATCACGTTGCCAATGTAAAGCGATGCAATCAACGCCCAAACCAAAGCACCTGATGTTTGGAACAATTGCGGGCCAGGTTGAATACCGTAGCTTTGAAAAGCACCCAACAAAATGGCTGCCGTATTGGACGTTGGAATTCCTAAAGTTAACAAAGGAATCAGGGTCGCTGTTACGGCGGCATTGTTAGCTGCCTCTGGGCCTGCAACGCCTTCAATTGCGCCCTTGGAACCAAAATCGGTGCTGTCTTTAGCTAGCTTTTTTTCTGTGGCGTAGCTTAAAAAAGTGGGGATTTCAGTACCGCCAGCAGGGATCGTGCCAAAGGGGAAACCAATCGCAGTTCCACGCAGCCACGCTGGCCACGATCTGCGCCAATCGTCTTTGCTCATGTGCACGCTGCTTAATTTGTTTTGCGTTTCCGCTGTTTTTCCCTCATACAGCACCGCATACAAAGCTTCAGCTACGGCAAACAAACCCACAGCAACCAACACAATCTCAATACCGTCCAGCAATTCAGAAACACCGCCGGTATAACGCGCTTGGCCTGAAATTTGATCCATGCCAATCAAACCCACCGCCAAACCTACAAACAACGCGACCATGCCGCGCAAGGTGCTTTTTCCCAAAACAGCGCTAACCGTGGTGAAAGCAAGCAACATCAGCATGAAGTACTCTGGAGGGCCCAGACGCACCGCAAAGTTTGCCAGCATGGGAGCAAACAATGTCACCAGCACAGTCGCTATCGTGCCAGCTACAAAAGAACCAATCGCGGACGTAGCCAAAGCCGCGCCAGCACGGCCACTTTTGGCCATTTTATTGCCTTCCATCGCCGTGACCATACTGCCCGTTTCACCCGGAGTATTGAGCAAAATGGAGGTTGTTGATCCGCCGTACATCGCGCCGTAGTAGATACCGGCAAAGAAAATCATAGACGCTGTGGCATCCACTTTGGTCGTAATGGGTAGCAACATGGCTACGGCAACCGCAGGCCCAATGCCCGGCAATACACCAACGGCTGTGCCAACAGCACAACCAATCAAACACCACAACAAATTAATCGGGGTTGCTGCCGTTGCAAACCCCAGCATGAGTTGGTTCCAAACTTCCATCAAATCCACCCCGTTGAAGTCAAACCTGGCAAATTAATGGCCAATAGCTTGGTAAACATCCAATACACAGGCGCTGAAATAGCAGCTCCTATTAACAAATCACTGATGAACTGTTTGACATTAAACGCGCCAATTTTGTCGGCTTCGGCGGTACGCAAACCGCGCACAGCCAAGGCAAAGCACAGTGTGCAACTCAAAATAAAACCAATGGTTGTAATCAAAGCAGCATTGGCTAGCAAGCCAGCCGACATCCATGCAAAGCCAGACCAAAAACCTGCGTCAGCGCCAGAAGGCTCTTCGAGGTTTCGAAAACCACCGCTACGCGCTTCCCAAATCACCCACGCACCGCAAATGAGCAAAACCAAAGAGACCAAAGCTGGCAAAAAATTAGGGCCAACGCCCGAATAGCCAGCTTCCGATGGAATCATAGAAGCCCCGACCGCCATGACGACGCCCAGAGCCAAAATACCGCAACCCATCCACGTCTGGCCTTTGGCCTGAACTTTATCCTGATGCGTGTTTGACACTTGCGTCGGGGTCATTACAGCATCCCAGCTAGATGCATGGTGCCACGCAAGCTGGCAAACTCATTGTCGACAAAA
Organism: Polaromonas sp.; assembly: GCA_013298945.1. GTDB lineage: Bacteria > Pseudomonadota > Gammaproteobacteria > Burkholderiales > Burkholderiaceae_C > Aalborgiella. The sequence goes on along the minus strand of JAAFJR010000003.1, from coordinate 401,315 downwards.
TCATCAAAGGCCTTGCCCGTCATCAAAGCGGCTGTCCAACCGTTCTTCTCCAATGCTTCTGCCCAAGCTTTTGATTTCGTTGCTTTGACGACGATATCTGTCAGCGCAGCACGTTGCTCTGCCGTAATACCAGGTGCAGCATACACGCCGCGCCAATTGCCGAGCACGACGTCATAGCCCTGCTCTTTCATGGTCGGCACATTGATACCAGGCAAGCGTTTTTCAGACGTCACGCCAATAGCGCGCATTTTTCCAGCAGTAATGTATTCTGCAAATTCGCTGTAGCCACTGCCACCCACTTTAACGTTGCCACCCAAAACTGCGGCAATCGCCTCGCCACCGCCACGGAAAGCGACATAGTTCACCTTCTTAGGATCAACGCCCACTTTACCAGCCAGCATAGAAGCTGCAATGTGCTCCGTAGAACCTTTGGAGCCGCCGCCCCAAGTCACGCTGCCAGGATCTTTCTTCATTTGCTCGACCACGTCTTTCATGGTTTTGAAAGGCGAATTTGCAGGAACGACGTATACGTTGTATTCGCTGGTCAAGCGTGCAATAGGGGTTACCTTATCTAAGCCAACTTGTGGTTTGCCGCTGATAATGCCGCCTAACATCACCGCGCCCATCATCATCAAAGAATTCGCATCGCCTTTGCTGGCATTCACGAATTGCGCCAAGCCAATCACACCAGCGGCGCCACCTTTGTTGTCATACTGCACAGTCTCTGCAGCTTTGGCATCCAACATCGCCTTGCCCAAAGCGCGGCCTGTAGTGTCCCAGCCACCGCCTGGATTTGCTGGAATCATCATTTTGATATTGCTTGCGGCTTGCGCCGTCAAAGGCAAAGCACCAGCAGCTGCCATAGCAACTAAAGACTTGAGGAATGTATCGCGACGCATGTTTTGCTCCTGATTTAATAAAGACAATGAGGTCAGTTAGTTGTTACCGAATGGTAGGATTACCTAACTTACAAATGATGCCGTGCTTGGCTGTCGTTTGGCTGTCGAAAACCACTGTTTTTAATAGGGAAAACACTTAGTAAGTGCGTTTTATCGCCTATTTTGCTTGTTTATGCTAGGGTGCTGACTGTGAAATTACTCATTGTTGAAGACGATCTTGCCATGCAAACGGCGCTCCAACGTGCGCTTAGTTCGCGAGAGATTACCGTTGCTGTTTGTGGCGATGGGTCGCATGCGTTGGCTTTGTGGAAGCAGCTCCAACCTGATGTTATCTTGCTTGACTTAACACTTCCCAGTCTAGATGGCTTAGAAGTACTGTCGCAAGCACGTCAACTTGGGCTTCAAACACCTGTGCTGATTTTGACCGCACGAAGCACCGTAGGTGACCGCGTGATTGGACTAAACACTGGCGCTGATGACTATTTAGCTAAACCGTTTGATTTGGATGAGCTTGAGGCCAGATTGCGGGCATTGCACAGGCGCAACGTGGCAACACTTGTTGAACCTAACCATGAAATGATTCGAGCAGGGCAGTTGAGGTACAACCAAAAAAGCGGCGCAGTCTATTGCAACGAGACGGTCATTGATTTAACACCCCGCGAATTGGCGTTACTCGTGCCTTTGATGAGCAAGGTCGGACATGCTGTCAGCAAAGAACAACTATTCAAGCTGGTGTTCCCCAACGCAACCGAAGTGCAATATGAAGCCATCGAAGTAGTAGTTTACCGTCTGCGAAAAAAACTCTCAGGCACAGGCGTGAATTTGATGACTCTGCGCGGACTTGGTTACCTGCTTAAAGAGGAAGCAAACGCGTGAAGCTTACAACCTCTTTGCGCCGAACCTTGTTGATAGGTATCTTGGTACCGATTTGTTTGTTTGTAGCCATCGACACCTTCTTTTTGTACCGCCAAGCACTGTCTGCTATCAACACCGCATATGACCGTACCTTGCTAGCTTCTGCAAAATCAATTGGTGAATTACTCAAGGTTGAAGGCGTGGGCGATCAAGCCCAAATCAGCGCAACGATTCCCTACGCTGCACTTGAAGCTTTTGAGGCCGACAACCGCAGTCGCATGTTTTACCGAGTATCAAGCACACAAGGCAAATTGATTGATGGTTTTGAAGACTTGCCGCTTTGGCAAGGAAAATTGCCAGACAAAGGACCTTATGCCGCCTTGGTTGATTTTTATGACAGCCAATTTAGAGGCGATGCCATTCGCATGGCCGTCTTATTACAGCCTGTAGCCAGTGAAAAAGGCTTAGGCATGGCGATCATTCAAGTGGGTGAAACGCTAGAGTTGCGCCAAGTTTTGGCTCGTCAGATATTGATAGAAACACTCTGGCGACAAGCCTTGCTTATTTCAGTGCTGGCTGTCGTGGTGATATTGGTTGTGCAACGCACAACGCGCCCCGTGCGGCGCATGAGTATGGCGCTACAAGCGCGGCCCGTAGGCGATCTCACGCCCATTACCGCAACCGATGCGCCACGCGAACTGCAGCCTTTGATCGTCGCTACTAATGATGTGATGACTAGACTTAAAAGCTTGCTGAAGCATCAAAAGCGCTTTGTGCGCGATACGTCACATCAACTACGTACGCCTTTGGCTGTCATGAAGACACAAGTGCAATCAGCATTGCGTGGTGATGTTGCACCTATGATCGCTTTGCAAGAAATCAAACATACCGTGGAACGGGCAACATATTTGGCCAATCAAATGCTGGCGCTGTCAAAAGTAGAACAATTGCGTCAGCAGGCTGACGCCAGCGTGCTGAACTGGGCACTGTCATTGCGAGAGGTTACTTTAGATATTTCACCCCTGATAGCAGAGAAGAATTTAGATTTTGAAATCTATACTGAAGACTGCAAAATCAATGCGCACGATTGGATGCTGCGCGAGCTGTATCGTAACTTGCTGCACAACGCCATCAAATACAGCCCAGTTGATGGCGCATTGAGCGTTCGGCTGGAAGCGCTAGACCAGTTTGCGCAACTCACCATCCGAGACAGCGGCCAAGGCATTTCCCCAGAGCTTCAAGAGCGTTTGTTTCAACCCTTTTCAGCAGGCGATATACGCACCGGCTCTGGTCTAGGACTTGCCATTTGCTTAGAAGTGGTTAAGGCTTTGAATGGGACCATCACCTTGACCAACCGATATGAAAATAGCGAAGTGATGGGCTTAGACACTGTCGTGAGGCTGCCCTTGCACGCCACCTAAAGCAGCGCAAGCCACACAAATACAGGCTAAGTTGCGCTTTGCTGGTGGTACGCGAGCCAGCAAGTCCGCGTCAAACTTAACCCTCGTACACCAGCACGGCTCAACTTGCTTGATTCCGGTCTCTATTTCGATCTCCATAGCGCATTGGTTAATTTGCCCACAAATAGGGCATATATTGGCTGTAGAACTCATATTTATTGCCTAAGCAGCTATTTATTTAATAGCAATATTTAGGTCGTTTTGCGGCACTGACTGACGACTTGTTGAGCGCCCAGTCAGTTTATTCCAAACCCATTTCATTGCGCCCGGAATATCGTCCACCAAGGTAAACACGGCTGGAATCACCAACAAACTGAGGAAGGTTGACGTAATCAAACCACCAATCACCGCCACAGCCATCGGGCTGCGGAAACTTCCATCCGCGCTGCCCCAGCTCATCGCAATGGGCAACATGCCTGCACCCATGGCGATGGTGGTCATCACAATCGGACGTGCCCGTTTGTGACAAGCATCAAGTAACGCATCAACACGCGACATAGGCGGTACAGCAGGTTGCGTTTCAGTAGCCTCACGGCCTCGGCGTGCTTCGATTGCGTATTCCACCAGCAAAATAGAGTTTTTCGTCGCCACACCCATCAACATCACCAAACCAATCAAAGATGGCATGGAAAACGATTTTTGAGCGATCAACAAACCCACAAATGCACCGCCCAATGACAGAGGCAAGGCTGCCAAAATAGTGACGGGGTAGAGCAAATTTTTGAACAGCAACACCAAAACAATGTAGATACACAAAACACCAATGCCCATGGCCAAGGTAAAGCTTGCGAACAGTTCGCCCATTACCTCTGCATCACCAATCGTGACTTGCTTCACGCTAGCGGGTAAATTTTGTATAGATGGCAGTTTTGCCACGGCTGCTGTCATTTCGCCCAACGGTACGTTGGACAGCTCAACCTCAAATTGCACATTACGTGAGCGGTTGAAGCGATCAATAACTGCTGGTCCGCCTGCTAACTCTAAGCTAGCAACTTGCCCCAACATCACCGTACCACGGTTACTTGGAACCATCAGGCGCTCTAGCGTTGCCAAATCGGTCTTGGCATCGTCAGCCAAGCGCACCACGATTGGCACTTGGCGCTGCGATAGATTCAATTTAGGCAACGCAGCGTCATAATCACCCACGGTGGCAACACGCAAGGTCTCGCCAATGGCAGCACTGGTCACGCCCAAGTCTGCCATTTGGGAGAAGTTAGGTCGAATAGTCACCTCTGGGCGCACCAAAGCAGCACTTGAAGCAATGGAGCCTAAGCCAGGAATGGTTCGTAGATCTTTTTCAATCGCCGAGGCTGCTGCAGCCAAAGCCATGGGATCTTCACTTGTGAGTGCTAAAACGTATTTTTCACCCGAGCCGCCCAAGCCCACCTTGCTGCGCACAGCGGGCACGTTTTCCATGGCCTTGCGAATATTATTTTCAATCACCTGCTTGCGCGGGCGAGTGCCACGTTCGGCCAGCACAATGGTCAAAGTGGCTTTGCGTGATTCCGCCGCACCACCCGGTGCGAAAGCATCACCGCCTGCCGAGCCTCCACCAATGGTTGTGTAGACAGACTTCACATGCTCGACTTTACTGATCAACATACGCGCAAGTTCAGCTGAGTCCTTGGTTTGTGCGAGCTTGGTTCCTGGCGGCAGCTCTAGATAAACTTGGGTTTGGCTGTTGTCATCAGGCGGGATGAAGCCTTGTGGTAACAAAGGAATGAGCGCCAACGAGCCTATGAAAAACGCGCCAGCAGCAGCGCCCGTGATCCAACGGTGGCTCATACACCAACGGCTGGCCTTCATGTACCAGCGCATGATAGGACCTTCTTTTTCAACGTAGTTGACGATAGGCTTCAAAATGTATGCCGCCATCATCGGGGTCAACATACGTGCCACGACCAATGATGCGATCACCGCTAAAGAAGCGGTCCATCCAAATTGCTTAAAGAATTTACCCACAATACCACTCATGAAGGCAAGTGGCAAAAACACGGCCACTAAAGCAAAAGTCGTGGCAATCACCGCCATACCAATCTCGTCTGCAGCTTCCATAGCAGCTTGATAGGGCGTTTTACCCATGCGTAGGTGGCGGACAATATTTTCGACCTCAACAATCGCATCGTCTACCAAAATACCAATCACCAAACTCAAAGCTAATAAGGTTACAACGTTGATTGAGAAGCCCAAATAATCCATGCCGATAAAAGCAGGTATCACTGACAACGGCAGCGCCACTGCAGAGACAAAAGTTGCACGCCAGTCTCGCAAAAACAGCCAAACAACCAACACGGCGAGAATAGCGCCTTCAATCAACAAGGTAAGTGATGCGCTGTATTCTTCTTCAACTGGCGTCACGAAGTCAAAAGCTTCGGTCAACTCAATGTCTGGGTGGGCAACTTGTAACTCTTTTAGCGCCAAGCGCACGCCTCGACCTGCTTCCACTTCACTAGCGCCCTTGCTGCGTGACACTTCGAAACCCACCACAGGTTTACCGTTCAACATGGCTGCCGAGCGCTGTTCAGCTACTGTGTCTTTGACATCAGCGATTTGATCTAGCCGAATTTTGCGGCCAATTAAGGACAGCTCAATCGCACTCAATTCTGCTGCAGATTTGACACTGGCTAAGGTACGTACAGGCTGCTCGCTACTGCCCAAATCGGTACGACCACCGGCTGTGTCTAGTTGTACCAAACGCAGCTGGCGCGACACATCTGCTGGACTAACACCCAAAGACGCCATCTTGCCTTGGTCTAAAGCCACGCGCACTTCACGTGTGACGCCGCCCACACGAGTTACAGAGCCCACACCTTTAACGGCCAACAAGCGGCGATTCAAAGTGTCGTCAACGAACCAGCTCATGGCTTCGTCATCCATGGTCTTGCTGCTGATGGCATAGGCCAACACAGGGGAGCCTGAAATATTGACTTTGCTGACCACTGGGTCGCGCACATCGGACGGCAAATCTGCCCGTACCTGCTGCACGGCAGATCGTACTTCGTCAAGCGCTTCTTGCGTAGGCTTTTCTAAGCGAAATTCTGCCGTAATGGTTGCTGAACCATCTTGCACCTTGGTATAGATGTTCTTTAAGCCATTCAACGATGCGATTGAGTTTTCAATCTTACGAGCTACGTCTGTTTCAAGCTGTGCAGGTGAAGCTCCTGGCAGACTGGCGGTGATGATGATGTTGGGGACTTCTAAATCAGGAAAGTTTTGAACTTTCATGTTTTTGTAGCCTAAAGTACCGGCGAAGCACAGCATCACGAAAAACATGATAGCTGCAATGGGGTTGCGGATGCACCAGGCGGAGACGTTCATTATTTAGCTCCTGCTGGTTGGGCTTCAGTTTTTGCAGCTTCAACAATCTTGACGGTATCGCCATCTGCCAAGAAGCTAGCGCCACTCGCGACAAACCGCTCACCAGATTTCGCACCTTGCTTGATTTCAACAGCATCACCCACACGGCGACCTGTTTCTAGCTTGACTTGGCTAACTTTGTTGTTGGCTTCCACGCGCATGGCGTAGGTAAAGCCATCACGCAGCACCAAGGCTTGCTGTGGCAAAGTCAGCGCATTGGCAGAACCCAAAGCAAATTCACCTTTGGCAAACATGCCGGCTTTCACGCCGGCATTCGCAGGTAAATCGACATACACCAAGGCGTTGCGCGTAGCAGCGTCTATCGTTGGGGCAACGGTTCGCACTGTGCCTTCAACTTGAGCGCCACTGGCAGCTGTCACCATCGCTTTAGCACCTAGTTTGATACTTGCTATTTCATTGCTGGTGACTTCAGCGCGCCACTCTAGACGACCACCGCGAATCATGCGAAACAACTCTGTGCCGCCACCGACGACAGCACCCACGGTTGCGCCACGTGCTGAAATCACACCATTGTCTGGCGCACGAACTTGGGTATTTTGGGTCCGCACGCCTTGTGCGCTCAGCGTTGCTTGTGCGGCTTGCACGCGGGCTGCGGCTGTTTTCTCTGCCGTCAAAAATTGGTTGATTTGTTGGGTGCTCAACGCGCCTGTGTTTTGCAAGGTGCGTGCCCGCTCGGCATTGGCCGTGGCATCCATGGCGTTGGCTTGTGCTTCCATCAGCGCGGCTTTGGCTTGCGCCACGTCGGCTTGCACGGCATCACCTGCAAAAGTAGCCAACAACTGACCTTTTTTAACCGTGTCGCCCACGTTGACCAACACCTGCGTTAAACGCAAACCGCTGGCTTCTGCGCCAATGCTGGCTTCTTGCCACGCTGCCACGTTGCCGTTGGCGGGTAACTTGAGCGCGAGACTGCCGTTGCTGGGCTGTACCGCCGTTACGGTTAATGCTGCTTTGACTGCCGCAGGAGCTGCGCCAGCTTTGTCAGATTTGGCTGCGTCTGCTGGCTTGGTGGCTTCTGTTTTTGTGGCATCAGCGGGCTTTGCAGCCTCTGCTGTGTCTGACTTTCCAGAGCAAGCAACGCCGCCCAGTGCAATAGCGATAGCCGCAACGACGGCGAGTAGTTTGGGATGTGAAGTTTGAGTGTTGTTCATGGTTTTTAGGTTTCTTATGACGTTTATTTACTGATTTTTTAATCTTTACATAGCCTTGGCAGATGGCGTCCAACCGCCGCCTACCGCGCGGTACAAGGCCACCCAAGCAGCGCTGCGTTCACGCTCTACATTGAGCAAGGCGGTCTTCGCTGCTAACGCTGTTCTGCGGGTATCTTCCAAATCGCTCAAGCTGCCCAAACCGCTTTTGAAGCGCGCTTCTGAAGCGACAAAAGCTGCGCCATAGCCCTCTGTGGCAATAGCAGCATCTTGCAAGCGATCATTAGCACTTTGCAAGCTGAGCAGAGCTTCCTCCACCTCGCGCACTGCGCTACGAACTTTGGCGCGATAGTTGGCACTGGCGGCTTCGTAATTGGCATTAGCCAAATCAACCGCTGCACTGCTGCGGCCACCATCCAAAATCGGTAGCGTTACTGATACGGGACCGATAGACCACGTCGCGCCGTTAACACTCACACCGCCAGAGCTGATGCCCTGCAAACCAAGCGAGCCACTTAACCCCAAGCGTGGGTATTTACCAGCTTGGGCGCTGCCCACGTCGCCACTGGCTGCGGCTACCTCTTGCTGCGCTGCAAACACGTCTGGTCGTTGCGCCAGCAGCTGTGCTGGCAATGCCTGGATTGCTATGCTATTCATAGCTGTTGAGGCAGTAAATACGTCATTTTTACTCATTTTCGACCTTATTTCAGGCTCAGTAAACGTGGTTAACGCTACCAAGGCCTTGACTTGCATGTCGCACTGGGTGCGCTGCATGGTCAGCATACTTTGGCTTTGCGCGTTGCTGGCGCGGGCGAGCGCCGCGTTGGCTGGGGCAGTGAAACCAGCATTAGCCAACAAACCCGTCAAGCGTGAAGTTTCTGTGCGTGATGTCACGTCGTCTTTGGCCACGTTAACCAACAACTCGCAGGTGCGCAGGTTCAAATACGTGTTAGCCACTTCGGCTGCGACAGAAACTCGCGCATCGTGCCAGCCGGCTTGGCTGCCCGCCAAACGCGCTTGAGCGGCGTCTTGCGCAGCGCGGTTACCACCCCATAAATCGATCTCCCAACTGGCTTGCAAGCCCGCGTTGCCCAAGCTGGCTAATGGCACATTGAGCTGGTTGATGCCACGGCTGGCGTTGGCAGCGGCAGAGAGATTGGGACCAGATGCTGCGCCAGTGTTAACCACAGCGCTGCGAGCTTGCGCAATGCGGCTAGCGGCGGCAGTGACGGACGGGCTGGCGGCTTGGGCGCTGGCGATTAGTTCGACAAGGAGCGGATCGCCAAAGGATTGCCACCAGTTGGCGAGCGCGGTGACCGAGCCTTGATGCGGCAAATCTGCTTTTGCAGCTGCTGCCGCAGTGACAGATGGCAGAGGGCTGTACCACTTGGTGGCCGTTGCTGCGTCCAATTGCGCGGTAGTTGCATGAGGTGCTGTTACGGCACAAGCTGCTAAAAACAGCGGGCTTAGGAAAAAAAGTGGCAAGAGAGGTTTTCGTGTTTTATGCATATTTTTGTTTGTTTTTAAATATATTTTTAACTTTTAACTTTTAACTTTCAAGAGATTGAAACGTCGCGTTTTTTCCCCCTCAACCATGGCCAAGGCATAGCCAATTTGTCGCTCAATGTAGGCGTCTATCGCAGCTGGGGTTTCTATCAAATGCGGCTGCAAAGCCATCAAAATATCACGCCCCATGAATAAATACACAGGCAACGCCACGATGGAGTGTGCCAAGGTATGCAAGTCATCGTCCGGCTGGTCTAAGCCCAAATGAATACTGAGCAATTGCGACAGTGCGGCTTGGCCTTGGCGAATATCGGTGTTGATTTCTTCTTGCCACAGCCCAGTGGGCTCCAGCATTTCGCGAAAGTGCAGACGCGTGCACAACTGCACGATTTCGCCCTGCTTGAGTGGCTCAGCAATGTGCGTAAACATCATGCGCAAGCCCTGCTCCAAGCTCACGGTGCTCAAATCCACATCATTCATCACCGCACAATCGCCCATGGGCTCGGTGTAAGCGGCGCGGTACAGCCCCGCTTTGTCGCCAAAATAGTAGCTGATCGCGGCTATGTTGACGCCGGCAGCGGTGGCTAATTCACGGGTGGAGGTGTTGGCGAAGCCTTTTTCGGCAAACAAATGCACGGCTGTATGCAGCAAGCGGGCGCGGGCTTCGACGCCGTCAGCGCGCGGCACACGGGCGCTGGGTTTTGTTTCAAGCATGGCGGGTTCATTCATGCCTAGATTAAAACATAAATCAAACGTTTGATTTAATTACCCGTCAAAGCCTAGGGTAATTACTATGCTTACGTTTTGCATGATGTTTTGTCTAATCATGCTCAGAAATGGTGATTTTTGCCAATATGCGGCGTATTTATTGCCTAATCAGCTATTAAATATATAGCATTTATTTGTTTAATATTACATATTAAGTATTAATTAAGCAGTAACTTGGTAGCCTTCTTCCGCAATCGCTTTGGCCAGCGCCTCATGCGGCTGGTCGGACAGTACGTCTACCTTGTTTTGCGTACGGTCAATCGTGACTTCTGCCGCTGGATCGACTAGTTTGATGGCGCGGGTGACGGCTTTTTCGCAGTGGCCGCAGGTCATTCCCGTGACTTGAAAAGTTTGGTTCATGCTTATTTCTCCCGATGTGTTGACATCAATTGACTTAGATTAACTTGTTAAAACATAAATTGCGCCAAACTACGTATTTACAAGCCTAGGATGACAACATGAGCACAATGCTTAAGCCCGACACTGAACTCGACATCGGCATCGAAGGCATGACCTGCGCGTCATGCGTTGCGAGGGTTGAAAAAGCGCTGGCCAAAGTGCCTGGCGTCACCACTGCTACAGTCAATTTAGCCACCGAAACCGCCCGTATCCACTTCGTCCCTACCGAGCAAATAGAAGCCAAACTGCGCCGTGCCGTGCGTGATGCGGGCTACGAGCCTGTAGCGGCGAATGCGGTTATTGATGCGCCAGATGCCTCGCCGTGGGCGGGTTTCATGCCGATTGCCATCGGTTTGGCGCTGTCCGCACCACTGGTACTGCCGATGGTGGGCGATTTGTTTGGCAAGCATTGGATGCTGCCAGCTTGGATGCAATTTGTTTTGGCGACACCGGTGCAGTTCATCTTAGGCGCACGGTTTTACAAAGCGGCTTGGGGGGCGGTCAAAGCGATGTCTGGCAATATGGATTTGCTGGTCGCCATTGGCACCACGGCGGGTTGGCTGCTGTCGATGTGGCTCTGGCTGACGGCTGAACCCGACACCATGGTGCACCTGTATTTTGAAGGCTCGGCCATCGTCATCACGCTGGTGTTGCTGGGTAAATGGCTGGAAACCCGTGCTAAGCGGCAAACCACATCAGCGATTCGGGCGCTGCATGCTTTGAAACCCGAGATTGCACATTTGATAGGCTTGGATGGCGAGGTCGATGTGCCCGTGGCCGAAGTGCTGGTGGGCGACAAGCTGGTGGTGCGACCCGGTGAGCGCTTGCCGGTGGACGGCGTGCTGCTGGAAGGGCACTCGCAAGTGGATGAATCGATGCTGACGGGTGAATCTTTGCCTGTGCACAAAGAGCCTAATTCAACAACTTCTTCCAAATTAACCGGTGGATCCATCAATGGTGATGGCCGTTTGGTGATGCAAGTCAAAGCCGTGGGCTCTGAGACGGTGTTGTCGCACATCATCCGCCTCGTTGAGGACGCGCAATCGGCGAAAGCGCCGATTCAGCGGCTGGTGGACCAGGTCAGCGCCATCTTCGTTCCCGTGGTTTTGGGCATCGCTTTGGTCACGCTTTTAGGCTGGTATTTCACGGGACATTCGTTTGAATTTGCCGTGATTCGCGCTGTCGCCGTGCTGGTGATCGCATGCCCCTGTGCGCTCGGGCTTGCCACGCCCACAGCCATCATGGCGGGCACGGGAGTGGCGGCGAAGTACGGCATGCTGATCAAAGATGCACAAGCACTGGAACTGGCGCACAAAGTTAACGTGATTGCCTTTGACAAAACCGGCACGCTGACTCAAGGTAAACCGCGCTTAACAGCGTTTGTTCTGGCTGATGCAACAAGCGATGAAGCGCAACTTCTCAATATCGCAGCCAGCCTGCAAAGCGGCAGTGAGCACCCACTTGCCCGCGCCGTGGTTGACGCTGCCAAAGCCCGCGATTTACCCGTCCCCAGCCCCGACAATGTACGTGCCGTACCCGGACGCGGTAGCGAAGGCGAGGTTGGCGAGGATGGGGAAGTTAAAAGCTACTTGATAGGCAGCCTGCGCTGGATGCAAGAACTTAGCATTGACCTAGGTGCATTGGCCAGCCAAGCCGCAGAACTGCAGCAGCAAGGCGCCACCGTCTCCGCCATGGCGCAGCGCACCACGGCAGGATTAACCCTGAAAGCGCTGATGGCCTTTGGCGACGAACCCAAACCGGGCGCGAAAGAAGCGCTGGCACTGCTGCGACAGCGCGGCATCAAAACCATCATGGTGTCTGGCGACAACCGAGGTGCCGCCGAAGCTATGGCACGTAGATTAGGCTTGCGCCCTGAAGAGGGCGAAGTCATGTCAGAAGTACTGCCGGGTGACAAAGCGGCTTTGATTGCGAAGCTGAAAGAGGGCGGTCACACCGTGGCTATGGTCGGTGATGGCGTGAACGATGCGCCCGCGCTGGCGGCTGCTGATGTGGGCATGGCCATGTCCAACGGCACCGATGTCGCCATGCACGCCGCCGGCATCACCCTGATGCGCGGCGACCCTGCTTTGGTGGCAGCCGCGCTGGACATTTCCGACCGCACCGTCGCCAAAATCCGGCAAAACCTGTTTTGGGCTTTCGCTTACAACGTGGCTGGTATTCCGCTGGCGGCGTTTGGGTTCTTGAATCCTGTGGTCGCAGGTGCAGCGATGGCGTTGAGCTCGGTCAGTGTGATGAGCAATGCGCTGTTGTTGAAGCGCTGGAAACCGTGATCGAGGATCATTTCGAAAAGCTGCAAATGGCTTTAAGGCTCATAGCTAGCGCTCCAACGATCGCCCCAGCCCCCTTTTCCCTGCTTGGCCTTGTCTAAATCCCGCCTGTCCCGCTTGGTTGGGCGGCCATGCTCTAACGCTGCGGACGGCTCGGGGTTCAATCGCCGCTGCTCGGCAGCCCGCTCTCTTGCAGCAATGCTCTCTAAAGTTTCCGAAAACAGCAATGCCGCCGCTGGCGCACCACCACGCTGGGCGCTGATACCCAAAACCGTGACGGTGCGAATCGTCGGCCCAGAGCGCATGGCCACCACATCGCCCACCTTCACCTCTTTGGACGGCTTAGCTTCCACATCGTTGATGCGCACCCGCCCCTTGTCAATCTCCTCCCCCGCCAACGACCGCGTCTTGTAAAACCGAGCTGCCCACAGCCATTTGTCGATGCGAAGTTTGTCCATGTGCTTGTATTCTCAGTTTTTAGGCTTTTTAACACACAAATATGACCATAGCCGGCGTATTTGCTGCCAAAGTAGCTATTAAATTCATAGCTATTTGTGGTAATTTATTCAGATTTTATAGCCTGTATGATTTCTGCATGCAAAACACCATGATAGACCTTGTCCCCATGCTGATTATCTGCGCCGTTGGCCTAGGCGCGGGCGTGCTGGGCGGAGTGATTGGCTTTGGCACCACCATTTTGCTGATGCCGCCTTTGGTGCATTTCTACGGCCCCATGCAGGCCGTGCCCGTGATTGCACTGGTCGCCATTGTTGCCAACCTCACCCGTGTGGCGCTGTGGTGGCGCAGTGTGGACTGGCGCGTGACCACCGTTTACGCCGCCACGTCGGTGCCCGCAGTCATGTTGGGCGCAAACACCTTGGTGCAGTTCAACCCCCGCGCCATCGAACTGATTTTGGGCAGCTTTTTGCTACTGATGATCCCCATCCGCCGCTGGCTGCGCCATCAAAACTTCACCCTGCGCTTGCCGCACATGGCGGTGGTGGGCGCGGTGATTGGCTACCTCACTGGCATTGTGGCCTCCACCGGCGCAATCAACACGCCTTTTTTCCTAGCCTACGGCCTGCTAAAAGGCGCCTACATTGGCACCGAAGCCGCCGCCTCACTTGCCATGTTTCTCGCCAAAGGCGCAACCTTTCACCAACTCGGCGTGCTCGACAACCGCGCTATCGTGCAAGGCCTGCTGATAGGCGTTTTCGTGTTCGCAGGCTCTACTTTGTCCAAACGACTGGTGCTAAAACTACCCGAAGAGCGGTTTTTGCAGCTGATGGAAGGTGTAATGCTGGTGTCTGGGCTGTCGATTTTGTGGATGGCTTGGCCTTAAATAAAAAAAGCACCCGCAGGTGCTGTTTTATGCATTTTGGAGGCCATTTTATGCCGCTAGCCAGCGTATTTATTTCCTAAGCAACTATAGAATTTATAGTAATCACCAGCTAGCCCAATCCTTCGACAAGCTCAGGATGAAAGGAAAGGGTTAGCGATCATCCTAAATTACGCTTCGCCCGCCTTCACCTTCAAGCGCCAAGCGTGCAGCAACGGCTCGGTGTAACCGCTTGGCTGCTCCAAGCCTTTGAAGACCAAATCTGTTGCAGCTTTGTAGGCGGCGCTGGTTGTGAAGTTGCCAGCCATGTTTTTGTAGAGCGGGTCGCCAGCGTTTTGGCCGTCTACGACTGCGGCCATGCGCTCAAACGTGGCGTTGACTTGCGCGGTGTTGGTGATGCCGTGCAAGAGCCAGTTGGCGATGTGCTGGCTGCTGATGCGCAGGGTGGCGCGGTCTTCCATGAGGCCGATGTTGTGGATGTCTGGCACTTTGGAGCAGCCGACGCCTTGGTCGATCCAGCGCACGACGTAGCCCAAAATGCCTTGGGCGTTGTTGTCCAGCTCTTGTTGGATGTGCTCTGGCGTCCAAGCGGCTTTGACTTCAGCCGTAGCGACTGGAATAGTCAAAATATTTTCAAGTATTTTGCTGTATTCGGCTTTTTGGTTGGTCTTCGCATCTGCCGCTTCCATTTTCTTTTGCAGCTTGGCAACGTTGACTTGGTGGTAATGTAGTGCGTGCAAAGTCGCTCCTGTAGGGCTTGGCACCCAGGCGGTGTTTGCACCGGCCAGCGGGTGTGCGATTTTTTGCGTCAACATGGCGGACATCAAATCCGGCATGGCCCACATGCCTTTGCCGATTTGGGCTTTGCCGCGCAAGCCGCTTTGCAAGCCGGCTTGGACGTTGTTTTTCTCATATGCAGCAATCCACACGCTTGATTTCATATCTGCCTTGCGAATCATCGCGCCGGCGTGCATGGCGGTGTGCATTTCGTCGCCGGTGCGGTCTAAAAAGCCGGTGTTGATGAAGGCGACGCGGCTCTTAGCGGCAGCGATACAAGCTTTGAGGTTAACGCTGGTGCGGCGCTCTTCGTCCATGATGCCGAGTTTGACAGTGCTGTCTTTGAGCCCCAGCAATTTCTCGCAACGCGCGAACAGTTCAGAGGCAAACGCCACTTCAGCGGGGCCGTGCATTTTGGGTTTGACGATGTAAATGCTGCCTTTTCGCGAGTTACCAATCTGCTGCGATTTAGGGCGATTCACGTCGTGCAAGGCAATCGCCGTCGTCACTACCGCGTCCAAAATACCTTCTGGGATCTCTTGGGTTTTGCCGGCGGCGTCGGTGTACAAAATGGCGGGGTTGGTCATCAAATGGCCGACGTTGCGCACAAACATCAAGCTTCGGCCGTGCAAGCGGACTTGCTTTTTAGAATCCTTGGCAGAGGTGTACACGCGGTCTGGGTTCAGGCCACGGGTGAAAGTGCTGCCACCCTTGGCAACGGTTTCCGTCAACGTGCCTTTCAAAATGCCTAACCAGTTGCTGTAGGCCAGCACTTTGTCGTCCGCATCGACCACGGCGACCGAGTCTTCCAAGTCCATGATGGTGGAGAGTGCAGCTTCGAGCACCAAGTCGCTCACGCCAGCGGGGTCTGTTTTGCCAATGGCTGTACTGCGGTCGATTTGAATGTCTAGGTGTAAGCCGTTGTTGATCAACAAAATACTGCTTGGATCGCTGGCTTTGCCTTGGTAGCCAAGGAACTGCTTTTTATCGTCCAGTTTTGACGATTTGCCATTGGCCAATTTGACGACGAGTTCGCCAGATTTGACGCTGTAGCCGATGGAATCAACGTGCGAGCCAGATTTCAACGGCGCAGTGCGGTCTAGCACGTGGCGGGCGTAGTTGATGACTTTGGCACCACGCACTGGGTTGTATCCCTTACCTTTTTCAGCACCGTTTTCCTCTGATAACGCATCTGTACCGTACAAGGCGTCATACAGGCTGCCCCAGCGCGCATTGGCCGCGTTTAAGGCATAACGGGCATTCAACACTGGTACAACAAGCTGCGGGCCGGCTTGTTTGGCAAGCTCGTCGTCGACATTAGAGGTCGTGGTCGCCACGTTTTTGGGCACGGGGACGAGGTAGCCGATTTTTTCTAGAAAGGCGCGGTAGGCTTTCATATCACTGATCGGGCCCGGATTGGCTTTGTGCCAAGCGTCTTGCTCGGTTTGCAGGCGGTCACGTTCAGCCAACAGGGCGATGTTTTTGGGTGACAAATCGGCGACGATGGCGTCAAAACCTTTCCAGAATTTATCGGCAGACACGCCAGTGCCGGGTAGCACTTGTTCGTTCAAAAAAGTGTGCAAAACGGTGGCGACTTGCAGGCTGTGCGTCTGTGTACGGGGTGTAGCGGATGCGGTCATAGGTTTCTCCAAGAAAGATAAAAATGCTTAAAAACGATGATGCGGGATCAAAATTATGGTCAAATAAGCCTCTAGATTCCATATTTACTGCCTGAGTAGCTATTAAATATATAGCAATTCAAGCTCACACATCTACCAGTTTTTCTTTATTTTAGGGTTTGAATAACTTTATGCGAACTATATTCGAACCCTGAAGGTTTATTAATATCGCAAAAGTTGTGTTATTTGTGACTTTTATAGACATAATCGTATCAAATCGCCCTTTTCTATATTTTGTAGATGGACAAATTCAAAGAAATCGAATCCTTCGTCGCCGTCGTCACGCGCGGCAGCTTGACGGCTGCTGCGATGGCAGAAGGGGTCGCGCCTGCGATTATGGGCAGGCGGCTGGATGCGTTGGAAGAGCGGCTGGGCGTGAAACTACTGATCAGAACCACGCGAAAACTGACGTTGACCCATGAAGGCAGCGCATTTTTGGAAGATTGTCAGCGGGTTTTGGCGGATGTGGCGAACATGGAGGCCAGTGTTTCAGCCGGTGGTGTGAAAGCGAGCGGTCACTTACGCATCACGGCGCCGGCAGGTTTTGGTCGCAGGCATGTGGCGCCACTGGTGCCGAAATTTCGTGCTTTGCACAGCGATGTGACGCTGTCGCTGAACTTGTCAGACCGGGTGATTGACATTGCGGGCGAGGGTTTTGACTGCGCGGTGCGAGTGGGTGACATGCCGGATTCGAGCTTGGTGAGTGTGCGGCTGGCGGACAACCGGCGGCTGTGTGTGGCGACACCAGCTTACCTTAAAAGCCACGGCACGCCGCTGCACCCCAATGAATTGAGCAAATTTGACTGTTTGACGTTGTCCAGCGATGCCTCGCAAACACGGGGCTGGGCGTTCAACATTCCCAGCAGTAGTGGTGATATTGAGGTCAATTACTTGCGTCCCAACGGCCCATTGGACTGCTCGGACGGCCAGGTGCTTCACGATTGGTGTTTAGCGAGTTATGGAATTGCCTGGCGCAGCACCTGGGAAGTGGAAGCGGAGATTGCCAATGGGCAGCTGGTGGCGCTGCTGGAAGATTTTGCTGCGCCGCCGAACGGCATTTACGCCGTTTTCCCGCAACGCAAACATATGGCGCTACGGGTTCGGTTATGGATTGACTTTTTGAAGGACAATTACTGCCAAGCGGGATTTTTGAATAACTAACTTGTTCAAGGTAAATTAATTGAAAATAACGCTGCATTATTTGGAGCTATTTTGATCGTATTAACTTTAATCAGCGCTGCGTTTGCGCTTTTGGCATCTTTGCTGTTTATCCGCTGGGCGGGTGAGCATGCTGAGCGCTATGACGCCAGCAAACCGCAACGCTTTCACACAGGCGCCGTGCCGCGGTTGGGCGGGCTGGCCATCACCGTGGGTTTGTTCATGGGCTGGTTGGCGGCGGCGTTGTCAGGGCAGTTTGGTATTAACTTGAATGTACAAGGTAGCTGGCCGCAAACTTGGCCTTGGCTGGTGTTAACCTTGCCTGCCGTACTGGGCGGCGCGTATGAAGATATTACCCAGCGTTTGTCGGTGTTATACCGGCTGGGGTTGACAGCTTTTTCAGCAGCGCTGGCCTGTTATCTCTTGGGTATTTCATTATCTCGCTTGGGTATTCCTATGCTGGACGGCTGGTTGCAAGCGATGCCGTGGCTGGGTATGGCGCTTGCGGTGTTTGCTATTTGTGGTCTGCCACATGCGTTTAATATTATTGATGGGTATAACGGCCTGGCGGGCACGGTGGCTGCGATGATTTGTTTAGCAATTGCGCATGTGGCGCTGCAGCTGGGTGACAGGCAATTAGCGGCTATTGTGATTTGTTTAGCCGCTGCTACGGCGGGCTTTTTAGTATGGAATTACCCGAGAGGTTTGATATTCGCGGGTGACGGCGGTGCTTATTTGTGGGGCGTGGTGATTGCGGTAGCCAGTATTGTGCTGGTGCAACGACACAACTCGGTATCACCTTGGTTTCCCATGTTATTGCTGATATACCCGGTATGGGAAACTTTGTTTTCTATTTACCGCAAGACGGCGCGTGGCGTTTCGCCTGGTGTAGCGGATGCTTTGCATTTTCACCAGTTAATCTACAGACGCTTGGTGCGTGGCGTATTTCATGACGATGCCTCGCGCCGGATGCTGATGCGTAATAACCGCACTTCGCCTTGGTTATGGAGTTTCACATTATTAACCGTTGCGCCAGCGATATTGTTTTGGGATAATACATTGGTATTGATGGCATTTTGTGCCGTCTTTGTCATCACTTACGTGGCTGCTTATATGATGTTGGTGCGGTTTAAAGTGCCTAAATGGCTGCGACGATAAGGTTTCAAATAAGTTTAAATTCATTTAAATGAACTAACTTGTTTTATTTAAACCAATAATTAGTGGTTCAATACCATTGATTTACGAAGTATTTAGAACATTATCTATTTTTTTATACTACATTAACGGTTCTCGCTTAATAACTTGTTTATTTACTCTTTTACTAACTCTTTCATTAATCATTTAGAAAGCATCACTATGAGCAACTTAATTGACCTGCAAAGCCAAATCGAAAAACTGCAAAAACAAGCTGCGGAATTAAAGTCTAAAGAATTCGCCAGCACTGTGGCTGATATTCGCGCCAAAATGGCTGCGTTTGGTATTACTGTGAAAGATTTGGGCGGCAAAGCTAGTGCTAAGAAAAGCAAAGCGGGTCGTCCTGCCAAGTCAGGTTCTACAGGCAAAGTTATCAAAGTACGCAAATCTAAAGCAGCTGGTGTGCCTGTAGCCGCCAAGTTCAAAGGTCCAGCTGGTGAGGGCTGGAGCGGCCGTGGTTTGACACCAAAGTGGTTGAAAGCCTTAGAGGCGCAAGGTCGTAGCCGTGCGGAATTTGCTGTTTAACTCTAAGCTTAGAACTTTTAACTTTGAAATTTAGGACTACTTAGTCGATGAATGCGCCTGAAACATTGAAGCCACACGATAAAGCCGAGATACTGGCTCAAGCGCTACCGTATATACGCAAATACCATGGCAAAACCATGGTCATCAAGTACGGCGGTAACGCGATGACAGACCCTGCGCTGCAGCAGGCGTTTGCAGAAGATGTGGTGCTGCTTAAATTGGTCGGCATCAACCCTGTCGTCGTTCATGGCGGTGGGCCACAAATTGAAGCGGCTTTGAAGCGCTTAGGCAAAGAAGGTAAGTTTATTCAAGGCATGCGCGTGACTGATTCTGAAACCATGGAAGTAGTGGAATGGGTACTGGCGGGCGAAGTGCAGCAAGACATTGTGGGCCTCATTAACCAAGCTGGCGGCAAAGCCGTGGGCTTGACAGGGCGTGACGGTGGATTGATGCGCGCCAAAAAGCTCAAACTCGTTGATTTGGCCGATGCTAGCAAAGAGCATGATGTGGGACAAGTCGGCGACATTGAGTCGATTGACCCCAGCGTGGTCAAGGCGCTGCAAGATGATGCCTTCATCCCTGTGGTTAGTCCGATCGGTTTTGGTTTGCACAACGAAAGCTACAATATCAATGCCGACGTGGTTGCCAGCAAACTGGCCACCGTTCTGCAAGCTGAAAAGCTACTGATGTTGACGAATATCTCAGGCGTGCTAGACAAAGAAAAGAATCTGCTGACCGAACTCTCCATCAAAGACATAGACGCTTTGATTGCTGACGGTACCATCAGCGGCGGCATGATTCCGAAAATTGCCGGTGCGATTGACGCGGCGAAAAGCGGCGTGAAAGCCGTTCACATCATCGACGGCCGCGTGCCGCACGCGATGCTGTTGGAGATTTTGACTGAGCAAGCGTTTGGGACGATGATTCGCTCGCATTAAAAAATAAATCGGCTTCTAGCCGGCGTATTTATTGCCTAAACTGCTATGTTATTTATAGCAGTATAGTTTTCTTTCGACTTACGCTGTCCCGCCCACCGTCAATCCATCAATCCTTAGCGTAGGCTGGCCCACACCGACCGGCACGCTTTGGCCTTCTTTGCCACAAGTACCGACGCCGCTGTCCAGCTTCACATCGTTACCAATCATGCTGACGTGCTTGAGACACTCAGGGCCGCTGCCAATCAAGGTGGCACCAGTGACGGGGTAGAGGATTTTGCCGTTTTCAACCCAAAACGCCTCGGACGCTGAGAATACGAACTTGCCTGAAGTGATATCGACCTGACCGCCACCAAAGTTGCTGGCGTACAGGCCTTTTTTGATGCTGGCGATGATTTCCGCCGGCTCCTTGTCGCCGCCCAGCATGTAGGTGTTGGTCATGCGCGGCATGGGCACGTGGGCGTAGCTCTCGCGGCGGCCGTTGCCGGTGGGTTTGACACCCATCAGCCGTGCATTCATGGAATCTTGAATATAGCCCTTCAAAATGCCGTCTTCAATCAGTACATTGCGCTGGGTGGCGTTGCCTTCGTCGTCCACATTGAGCGAACCACGGCGGTCCGGCAGGGTGCCGTCGTCCAGCACGGTCACGCCTTTTGCGGCGACGCGCTTGCCGATTTTGCCACTGAAGGCGCTAGAGCCCTTGCGGTTGAAATCACCCTCCAAGCCATGTCCAATCGCCTCATGCAGCAAAATGCCCGGCCAGCCGGCGCCTAAAACCACCGTCATTTCGCCTGCAGGGGCTGGGCGAGAAGCTAAATTGGTCAACGCAGCGTTCACCGCGCTGGACACGTATTCTTCAATCAGTGCATCGTCAAAATACGCCATGCCCAAGCGCCCACCGCCGCCGCCAGAGCCGGTTTCACGGCGTACTTGGCCTTTGATGGTTTGCTCGGCAATGACGGTGACGCTCAAACGCACTAATGGGCGCACGTCAGCCGCCAATACGCCGTTGGCGCGGGCGACCAAAACAACGTCGTATTCACTAGCCAAACCAGCCATGACTTGCTTGATACGCGGGTCTTTGGAGCGCGCTAGTTTCTCCACCTTTTCAAGCAACTGCACTTTGGCGGTGCTGTCCAGTGTTGAAATCGGGTCTAAATCGGGATAAAGTGAGCGACTTAATGCTACTTTTTTGGTAGCTACTTTGGCAGATTTATTGGTGGCTGCAGCAGTAATTGATCTCACAGTACGCGCTGCATCTAGTAAAGACGCCATGGAAATGTCATCAGAGTACGCAAATGCCGTCTTCTCGCCACTCACGGCACGTACGCCAACGCCTTGGTCAATACTGAAGCTACCGGTTTTGACGATGCCTTCTTCCAAGCTCCAACCCTCTGAGCGGGTGTATTGGAAGTACAAATCAGCGTCATCCACCTTGTGTGCTTTGATTTCGTGCAAAGCTTTTGCCAAGTGCGATTCGGTCAACCCAAACGGCGTTAGCAGTAGCTTTTTGGCGATGGCAATTCTTTGCTCGGTCGGTTCGATTTGCGGCGCAAGACGCTTGCTTTGCAGCAGGGTTTGCTCAGCGCTTAGATTTGAAGGCGTGGACGATTTTAGAGAGAGTGCATTAAAGGTCATGCCTACATTGTAGGCATCCCAAGGCATGGTGCAGAATACCCGCATGATTGCAAGAATTCAACAAACTGTCGTTTTTTTACTCTTAGCCAGCTTAGGCGCCTGGATTTGGTACGTTTCGCCCGATTATTCGCGTTTTTACATTGGTTTTTCGGCAATAACCATCGCATATATTGCCTATGTAGCTATATTATTTATAGTTATTCATTGCCTAAATCGCAACGACTCTCAACCATGTTCAACGTTGTGGGCATTATTTCTAGCTTTTGTGCGAGAAGCCCGCACCGCGCCAAGTGTTTTTTTATGGCGGCAACCGTTTCGAACTCAAGCAATTTCAGATGCTTTGCATCCATCCAACAAAGCAGGTGTGGTGTTTATTCACGGCTTTTTCTGTAATCGAGCATTTTGGTCACCTTGGATGGCCCAGCTTCAGTTGCAGAATCGTGCTTTTGCCTCCGTCACCCTAGAACCCGCTTTTGGGTCGATAGATGACTACGCCATCATTGTTGAAGCGGCGGTCACCAAAATTACTTTAGCCACAGGGCAAGCACCCACCTTAATTTGCCACAGCATGGGCGGCCTGGCGGCACGGGCTTGGTTGCGGTCTAGCTTGGGCAATGACGATCGTATCAAACGCGTCATCACTATTGGCACGCCTCACTTCGGAACAGCGCTATCGACTGAAAAAGCGCTTCTGCCCTTTATCAACACCCACCAAATGCAGCGTTTGGGGGCTTGGACGAAGCAATTAGCCAAAGACGAACCGGCATCGCGCTACGCAAAATTCACCTGCTGGTACAGCAACTGCGACAATATTGTCGTGCCAACCTCTACCGCCATGTTGCCTGATGCAGATAACAGGTTGGTAACGGCAGAAGGGCATGTGAGCATGGCGTTTAGCCAGCGAGTGATGCAGGAATCGTTGGCTTTACTTGATTAGAAAGCCTAGGTTCACCCTATTGACGAGGCGTATTTAGCGGGTTATAGTAAACATTACCGACCGGTCGGTAACTTATACTCAACCCTATGACTACATTTTCCCCGCAACAACTCGCCCAAGCTGTCAGCCAAGCCATGCTCGCCAAAGACCGCGTGGCGCAAGATTTAAATATCCAGCTTGTGTCAGTCGGGGCAGGTTTTGCCACCATGAACATGACCGTGCAAGAACGGATGTTGAATGGCTTTGCCATCTGCCACGGCGGTTACATCACGATTTTGGCGGACACGGCGTTTGCCTATGCCTGCAATTCGTACAACGATGTGACCGTGGCCTCGTCTCTAGGGATTGAGTTCATAGCAGCGGTCCAAGGTGGCGATGTGCTGACCGCCGTTGCCAAAGAAATCAACTTAGCGGGACGCACCGGTTTGTATGACATTGATGTTTGCAACCAAGACGGTAAGCGCGTGGCTGTGATGCGCGGGCGCTCGTATCGACTCAAAGACAAAAAGATGGTCGCTCTGTAAAACGCTCTTAGGAATACGTCATATGCCTGTTAAATTCCCCGCCCCTAACGATTTAGAACCGATTGAACGCGCCAGCAAAGATGAATTGCAAGCACTACAACTGACGCGTTTGAAGCAAACCTTGCAGCACGCCTACGACAACGTCCCGCACTATAAGGAAGCGTTTGACGCTGCTGGTATCCATCCCAACGACCTGAAAACACTGGCCGATTTGGCCAAATTCCCCTTTACCACCAAGCACGACCTGCGCGCCAACTACCCGTTTGGCATGTTTGCCGTGCCGCGCGAGCAGGTGGCGCGCATTCATGCCTCGTCGGGCACGACTGGTAAACCGACTGTGGTGGGCTACACCTTGAAGGACATCGACACTTGGGCAAATTTGGTTGCAAGGTCGATTCGTGCTGCGGGCGCTCGTGCGGGCGATTTGGTGCATGTGGCTTACGGCTACGGCTTGTTTACCGGCGGCTTGGGTGCGCATTATGGCGTGGAGCGGGCGGGTTGCACCGTCATCCCAATGTCGGGCGGGCAGACCGAGAAGCAGGTGCAGTTGATCACCGACTTCCAGCCCAGCATCATCATGTGCACACCCAGCTACATGCAAGTGGTGATTGAAGAATTTGAACGGCAAGGCTTAGATGCCAAAACGTCCAGCCTGAAGCTAGGTATTTTCGGCGCAGAACCGTGGACCGAGGCCATGCGTCACGAAATTGAAACCAACGCAGGCATTGATGCGGTGGATATTTACGGCTTGTCTGAAGTGATGGGCCCTGGCGTGGCCAGCGAATGCATTGAAAGCAAAGATGGCCCTGTGATTTGGGAAGACCATTTTTACCCCGAAATCATCGACCCCGAAACGGGGGAACTCTTGCCTGATGGCGAGGAGGGCGAACTGGTCTTCACCTCGTTGACCAAAGAAGCGCTGCCCATCATCCGCTACCGCACACGCGATTTGACACGCCTCTTGCCACCCACCTCGCGCAGCATGCGTCGCATGGGCAAGATTGTGGGTCGCAGTGACGACATGCTGATCATCCGCGGCGTCAACGTCTTCCCGACGCAGATTGAAGAAATTGTGCTGCAACACAGCCAGCTCTCTGGTCAGTACCAGCTCGTCGTGACCCGCGATGGGCATTTGGATGCGGTGCAAGTTCGTTGTGAGCTGTTGCCCACAGCGAACATCAGCGCACCAGAGGCGCAAACGTGGTTGACCGAACGCATCAAAACCTTGGTGGGCATCACCACCCAAGTCAGCGTGGAAGCACCCAACAGCATTGAGCGCACGCTGGTGGGCAAAGCGCGGCGCGTGGTTGATTTACGTAAGAAATAATTTATTGGAGCCTGTATGTACACCCAATCCATGGACACCATGAGTGCAGAAGACAAAGCACTAGAAGCAGCATCAAAAGCAAAGCTTCGTAGTGCTGACGAGTTGCAATCACAAGAACGTTTTGACGCTCGCATCGACGCAGGCGATTTCATAGAAGCCAAAGACTGGATGCCTGAGCACTACCGTAAGACGCTGGTGCGGCAAATCAGCCAACACGCGCATTCAGAGTTTGTGGGCATGCTGCCCGAGGGCAACTGGATCAGCCGTGCGCCGACGTTAAAACGCAAAGCGATTTTGCTGTCCAAGGTGCAAGACGAAGCGGGTCACGGCTTGTATTTGTACGCTGCGGCCGAGACGCTGGGCACTTCGCGCGACCAATTGCTGGACGCGCTGCACACCGGTAAAGCCAAGTACAGCTCCATCTTCAACTACCCGACCCTGACCTGGGCGGACATGGGTGTGATCGGCTGGCTAGTGGACGGCGCTGCCATCATGAACCAAGTGCCCCTGTGCCGCTGCTCCTACGCGCCCTATGCGAGGGCGATGGTGCGGATTTGCCGCGAAGAATCTTTTCACCAACGGCAAGGCTATGAAGCACTGCTGACTATGATGAAGCAAGGCACAGCTGCCCAACGCGCCATGGTGCAAGACGCGGTAAACCGCTGGTGGTGGCCATCGCTGATGATGTTTGGCCCGCCGGACGCCGAATCACCCAACTCTGAGCAATCCATGCGCTGGGGCATCAAACGTATCAGCAACGACGATTTGCGACAAAAGTTTGTTGATGCTACGGTCGAGCAAGCCTCCATTCTGGGCGTCAACCTGCCCGACCCGCTGCTGAAATGGAACGAGACTCGCCAACACTATGACATGGGACCGATTGATTGGGCAGAATTTTGGCAAGTGGTTGGCGGGGACGGCCCTTGCAACAAAGAGCGGCTCGCAGCCCGCGTGGACGCCTGGGATAACGGTGCTTGGGTGCGCGAAGCGGCGCTGGCTCATGCAGCTAAACAAGTAGCCATAAACATCAATAAGGAATTAGCAGCATGAGCACATCGACAGACTCTACCAAACCCAGCAGCAGCAACAAAGAATGGCCACTGTGGGAAGTTTTTGTGCGCAGCAAAGCAGGTTTAGACCACAAACACTGCGGTAGCTTGCACGCCGCCGATGCGACCATGGCCATTCAGCTGGCACGCGACGTCTACACCCGTCGCCAAGAGGGCGTGAGCATCTGGGTCGTGCCATCAAGCGCCATCATCGCCTCCGATCCCGCGCAAAAAGACATCTACTTTGATCCTATGGCCGACAAGGTCTACCGCCACCCCAGCTTTTACGAGCTGCCGGCTGCTGTGGATCACATGTGAGCGAGATTGACTTCATGCAAGCTTCGATTAGCATCTCTACCGACCCAAAACTCCGTTACGTTTTACGACTAGCCGATACCTGTCTGATCCTCGCACAACGCTTGGGCGAATGGTGCGGCCACGCGCCGGCGCTGGAAGAAGACATTGCGCTGACCAATATCGCGCTCGATCTGGTCGGTCAATCACGACTTTTATACGCCTTGGCGGGAACACTCAGCGCACCTAATAGCTATACAGAGGATCAACTCGCTTTTTTGCGCGATGAGCGCGATTATGTGAACCTCACCTTGGTTGAATTGCCCAACGGCATCCGCAAGGGGCAGCCGAACGATTTTGCCTTCAGCATACTGCGTGTGTTTGCGGTGGCGAGCTTCCTCAAACCTTTGTGGCAGCGTTTGCAAACATCCAACGATGCCGAACTGGCCGCCGTTGCTGGCAAAGCAGTAAAAGAAGCACGCTACCACCAGCAACACGCGGGCGACTGGGTAGTGCGTTTGGGTGACGGCACGCAAGAGTCACACCGCCGTATGCAGGACGCGCTGAACCAGCTCTGGCCGTACACCACTGAGATGTTTAGCAACGATCCCGTGGACGAAGCGGCACACGCCACGGGTTTAGGCACGCGCTTTGGCGACGTCAAAACCGCTTGGCTCGCCGATGTAGAAGCCGTGCTGACCGCTGCGACCCTGCAAATACCCAAAGCGAACGCCTTCTCCAGCACTGGCAAAGTGGGTCGCCATAGCGAGCACATGGGATTTTTGTTGGCGGACATGCAGCACTTGCAACGTAGCTTTCCGGGCGGTGTATGGTGATTGCAAACGCAGAATCTACTACCACATTGACCGTTGCTTACGCTTGGGAAGTCCTGCACACCGTGCTCGACCCCGAAGTGCCCGTGGTGTCTATTTGCGACTTGGGCATAGTGCGGGACGTGCAAATGCACGGTGAACGTGGGCTGAATGTGGTTTTAACGCCCACCTATTCCGGCTGCCCTGCTACTGAAATGATAGCTGTTCAGGCAGTAAATACCTTGGCTACAGCCGGATTTACTCCTATAAATTTAACTACAACGCACGCACCTGCTTGGACCAGTGATTGGATCAGCGCTGAGGGCCGCGACAAGCTGCGCCGCTACGGCATTGCGCCACCTGGCCCTGTGCAAATTGACCAAGACATCGTCCTACGCTACATGCCGCAAGGTCGTCAAGCCGTACAAGAAGCACCCGCGCTGAACTGCCCGCGCTGTGACAGTAGCCAAACCGAGCGCCTATCCGCCTTTGGCTCCACCGCATGCAAAGCTTTGTTCCGTTGCCTATCCTGCAAAGAGCCATTTGAGCACTTCAAACCTTTTTAAGCATCTTTCAGCGTTAAAAATCTTATGAGTACCCATTTCCACGCACTGCGCGTCAAAAGCATCACGCCCGACACAGACGAAGCCGTGATCGTCTCCTTCGAGGTGCCCGCCGCGCTTCAACACGAATTCCAATTCACCCAAGGCCAGCACTTGACCCTGCGCACCCAGTTAAACGGCAAAGAAGAACGGCGCTCTTACTCCATCTGCTCGGGCGTAGACGACTGTGACCTGCGTATCGGCGTGCGCCATGTCACTGGCGGTGTGATGTCGGGCTGGATAAACCAAAGCTTGAAAGTCGGTGAACAAATTGACGTTTTGCCCCCCGAAGGGCGCTTTTATGTGCCGGTTGATGCATCACAAGCGCGGCATTACTTGGGCATTGCTGGCGGCAGCGGTATCACACCAATTTTGGCAATCATGAAAACCGTGCTGGCGCGTGAGCCTCTGTCGTGCTTCACCCTCATCTACGGTAACCGCCGCCAAAGTTCCACCATGTTTAAAGAAGAGTTGGAAGACCTGAAAAACCGCTATCTGACGCGCTTGACGCTGCACACCGTTTTTTCGCAGGAACACATGGATGCACCGCTCAACAGTGGGCGGTTGACGCAAGCTAAGTTAGGCGAGTTTTTGAGCTTGTTGATTCAGCCCCAGCAACTGGACCATGTCTTTGTATGCGGACCTCATGGATTTAATGACGAAGCGGATGCAGCACTGCTCGCAGCGGGAGTGCCTGCAGAACACATCCACATCGAACGCTTTGGTGTGCCAGTAGATGCCGCGGCAACCAAAGCCAAACCCACTTTACAAGAGGGCGATGCGCCGCAATCGAGGATTCAAATCATCCGCGACGGCTTAAACCGCGAGATCGAATTTCGCACCGAGCATGGCAACGTGCTAGACGCTGCGGCAGCCGCGGGGCTAGAAGTGCCTTATTCCTGCAAATCTGGCGTGTGCTGCACTTGCCGTGCTAAGTTGATAGAGGGCAAAGTACGCATGGATAGAAACTTTGCGCTCGAGCCGCATGAAGTCGCCGCTGGTTTTGTGCTAACCTGCCAAGCCCATCCGCTGACTGAGCGGATGGTGATATCTTTCGACGAGCGCTAAGCAGCAATCTGTACAACACACGGATAACATATACACCACATGGCAAGAGGACGCGCCCCCGGATACGACATACAACGCGAGGCGATTTTGACCCAAGCGGCCGAGCTGTTTGCTCGCCAAGGCTTTGTTGGCACCTCCATGAACGAGGTCGCTACCGCCTGCGGCATGTCCAAACCAGCGCTATACCACTATGTGCGCGACAAGTCACAGCTGCTGTTTGAAATTGCCACCACCCACGTGGCGCGTTTGCACGCTTTGATTGAGGAAGTAGCCACTGGAGACAAGGTGAATCCACCACCTGCAGACGCCACTGCCCATGTGCGCCGCTTGATTGAGCGCTTTGTGCTCGAATACGCAGGTGCACGCCATGCCCACCGCGTGCTAACTGAAGATGTGAAGTTTTTAGTACCTGCCGACCAAGCCCGTGTTTTAGAACTGCAGCGCCAAGTCGTCGCCTCGTTTGCCAATGCGATTGCACAAGTTCGGCCAGAATTGATTGCCGCAGATTTGCACAAACCGCTGGCCATGTTGCTGTTTGGCATGATGAACTGGATGTTCACCTGGCTGCAACCCGACGGCAAGCTCTCGCATGCTGATATGGCACCTGTGGTGGCCGATTTGTTTTTGGGCGGCTTGGGTGCGGTTAAGACCGAAAAATAGAGGCGTAAAAAACCCAGCGTGCAAATTGCAGACTGGGTTTATTTTTAGCTGCGCTTAGCGTTTATGCACGCAAATGCCATTTAGCCGCGTCTGGCGTGTTGTCAACAGCGCGCATGATATCTGCCATCAAGCGGGCGTCGTGGCGGGCATAATCCCACATCTTTTCATCAGCAACGCGTGCTTTGCGACGTGCGCTCCAAGCGGCGTACAAAGCGCTGCCGTCAAAGTTTTTCACATTCAAAACAGCACGGCGAATTGGGCTAGCTGCCAATGCCAAAGCGGCAAATGCAACTGTCCACAAAGCGATCCAAGCTGCGAGCAAGTGGCCGTCTGCCCACGTATCGATCAGCTGGTTTGCTGCCAAAATCAAGCCAGATACTACGGCAGCGAGCAAAAACGTTGCCAAGCCACGTGCACCATCAAACTTGCGGTACGCTGCTGTTGCGCTATCAATAGCGTCTCCCACGCGCTCAATGCCTTCGTGGTGGGTAGGGTAGTTAGGTTGTACAAAACTAGTCATGGTATTTCTCTCTTTCTTTAATTGCACACTTACTAAAAACATAGCTTCAACTTGTGCAATGTCTGAATCATAGGGTAAATACTAGTACGACTCCACTTTATATTGGTGATACTGTATATTCACCATAGTGATTAATTCAATTCAAAAACCATCTACTGCGCCAAATTTTAGAACGCTAGACCTCAATTTGTTGCGCGTCTTTGACGAAGTCATGGCTGAACGTAGCTTGACCAAGGCCGCACACAACCTAGCGCTAACGCAGCCAGCCGTTAGCAACGCCATGCGCCGTTTACGCGAAACGCTAGGTGACGATTTGGTTCGCCGAAGCGGCCAAGGCCTTGAGCCCACGCCCCGTGCAAACGCTTTGTGGCCAGCCGTTCGCGAAGCCTTGCGCCAATTACAAGAAACCTTGGTTCCTAGCCCATTTGACCCCGCAACCTCACAAGCCACCTTTGTTTTGGCTATGGCAGATGCGACTGCTTCGGCGTTGATTCCAGGTTTGCTCAACATAGTCGCCCGTGAAGCACCCGGCACCTGTTTGCGTGTGGTCCCGCTGTCTACCCGCGACCCCAGAGCCCTGTTAGACGCCGAAACAGCGGACCTAGCGATTGGCCTTTTCCCTAACGTTTTGGCAGATTTAACGGCGCGTGCGCAGTCGGGCGGAGCTGTTAGCTTTGCACACCAGCGGCTGTATGATGGTGAATACGTCTGCGTCTTGCGCGCCAACAACCCGCTGGCGAATGGTCCGCTCACGCTCAACCGCTTTTGCGCCGCACGTCACATGTTAGTCAGCTTTTCAGGGAAGCCCTTCGGTTTTGTGGACGAAGCCCTAACCGCCCTACAGCGTCAGCGCCGCATTGTACTGACAGTGAATCAGTTTTTCACAGCAGCCCGCGTGGTAGCCCAATCGGACCTGCTAGCCGTGCTTCCCCGCCATTTCGTTAGCCAAGCTGACGTGGGCAACGAGCTGGTGATACGCTCCTTACCGTTCGAGATGCCCGTCGTCCACGTTGACGCCATGTGGCACAAACGCCAACAACACAACAGTGCCCACCAGTGGCTGCGTGGTGCGATTACGGCATCTGCGAAGTTGGCGTTTACAGATAATTAGGGCGACTAGGGTGTAGTGAGCATTATTGGTGTGACTGTTACACGCACGTCTAGCACTTGCTCACCGCCGCCCAGAACGACGCCACGCATGGGGGTGACATCGCTGAAATCTCGCCCCCAACCCAAGGTAATATGCTCGCACTGCACAAGACAACGATTGGTAGGGTCAAAATCAACCCAGCCTTGGCTTGGACAAAAAACCGACACCCAAGCATGTGAAGCATCGGCACCGATCATGCGCGCTTGTCCCTCAGGCGGATGCGTCAGTATGTACCCGCTAACATAGCGTATTGGCAAACCTAAACTTCTAAGGCAACCAATCATCAGGTGCGCAAAGTCTTGACAGACACCCCGACGGCCTTTCAAAACTTGCTCTAAGGGTGTTGAAATCTCAGTGGCTGTATCGTCGAAATCAAAGTCGTCAAAAATTCGCTGCGTTAAATCAAGTGCAGCATCAAGCAGCGGTCTGCCCTGTGTGTAGCTGATACGTGCGTAGTCTTCCAGCTCAGCGCTGCAAACGACATGCGGCGATGCATATAAATAGCGGCAGGCGTCCAAAGCGGCGGGATCTTGATCGTGCGGCATAGCGTCGCGCAATGTTTCCCAAGGTAGTGTCTTCTTGATCTGCTCAAGATCGTAGCGCGCAGAGAGCACTACAGTAGATTCAGCATGTACCAGCAGCGTGTTGTGCGGCGTGGTTATTGCGATATGTTTGGTGCTATTTCCGAAATAATCTGCTCTATCAACACCATTTTCCTCAGCCGGATCAAACCATACATAGTGCGACTCGGTTTGCTGATAGGAAAATGACCGAGGCGTCATGTGCAAGTATTGTTGAGACAAAGTAACCGTGCTTTGATATACGTAGCTGGTCTCATGTACGACACGATATCGTCTGCAAGGAATGCCCTTCATTTCCAAGTCACTCATGTTTTTTGCTGCTCGGACGACTTATTGCCGGTGTAGCTGAAAAACTGCACGCTGATACTTTCTGATATCTTTTCGCTGGCAGTTTGAATGCGTGTCAACAGCTCAATCAAGAGAACATTGCCACAATAAAAATCCGTGTCTGGAATCAACTGCGATACTTCTTCTTTTAGGGCAGCGAGTTGAGCATCCCCAAAAGCACCATAAGTACGCTTGATTTTATTTAGACTCTGAACTATGCCGTCAAGTTGAAACACAATCGAGCGTGGATTGCTTTCGTCCAACAACAACAGATCCAAAACTGGTAGCCATTCGGGTTGTGCACGATACCGAGCACGGTATGTGACCGCACTGTCTGATAACTCCAGCAACCAATCTAGCCTGCTGTTTGAGCTCATGGCTAAAGCGCGTTGTAACGCCAAGCTTTGAAATTGAAGCCGCTCCAAACGCCGACCCATCGAAAGAAAACGCCAACCCAAATCACGTGTCATACCATCCAATGCGAAGCCAGACAAGGTCATGATGGAGGCCGCCGCTTCGTCAAGCAAGCTCATGGCGTCGGACTGCGTCAACTTATGGTTGCTGTTCGCCTCTTTCTGCACCATGCGATTAAGTGCGCACCAGTTGTCAATCGAAAAGCGATCCTGCAAATTGCTTGCTGTTTTATATAGTTGCTGTTTCTGTTTAGCTAATCCAGGTACTTCGGGCGAGACTGCTGAAAGCAACAAGACGTTTTCGATCTGTTCGTCTGTCAAACTCACGCGTTGCTTCTCAAGTTGACTTTGACTCTGATTCTGATTTGTGCATTGCACTTGAGATTGGCCGCCGAACTTATCCAAAACCAGCGCCTCTGACTTGAGAATTTGAAACCAAATACACAGCTTAACGATCGTTGGCCACTCGTCGCTTCGACTTTCAGGCTCAACCGTGAATAGGACGCCCAAGGCCACCCGTAGCAAGCGGACAATATTGTCACAGCGCTCTGTATGGCGTCCGAACCAAAACAGATTTTCTGCCACCCGACTCGACAAATGCGTGTCATCACGAATCAAATCGCGGCTGGTAATAGTGCGCTTTAATGTGCTGTGTGCGTCAGCATGAGCACTAGATAGAACCCAAGTATCTTTACTGCCTCCGCCACGTTGCATGGTGATTATGCGCGC
The DNA here is from genome assembly GCA_013298945.1 of Polaromonas sp. Lineage (GTDB taxonomy): Bacteria > Pseudomonadota > Gammaproteobacteria > Burkholderiales > Burkholderiaceae_C > Aalborgiella. The sequence continues at coordinate 368,376 of JAAFJR010000003.1, read as the reverse complement.
ATCCGAACCTGTTGCAACCCGGGTCAAGCCTCCGGGCATCACCACATAACCATTTGGCGTGGCACAGGCATAAACCCTCAACCCAATAGCACGAGCACTCAAACCTCCAGCCTTACCGGAATTCCATACTGGCGCTTGGGACAACTTCACAAGCTCTTGCGCGACGTAGTTACTTGGATTTGATCGCAAGTCATTGATGAAAGATTTTCGTGTAGTGCCTTTGAGATCTTGTCCAAATACAATTGGCAATCTCAATTGTGGGAAGGTCGGTTTGATAACTAGCTGATCCAACTTATCAATAACTTCGTCTAAAGCCGCGGGTTCTCCGCACCACCAAGTTGCAACCGATGGCATTTGCAGTGACTCGCCAAGCAAACGCTGGCTCAGCGCTGGTAAGAAACCAAGCAAGGCACCCGACTCCAACAAATTTGAACCTAGACTATTGGCTATCAACACATTGCCGCGTCTAGCCGCCTCCGTCAAACCTGCTACGCCCAAAGCCGAGTCAGTCCGCAACTCCAGCGGATCACAAAAATCATCGTCAACACGGCGCATTATGACATGGACACGCTGCAACCCAGCCAAAGATTTAAGCCAGACGATACCATCACGAACCGTTAAATCGCCGCCTTCGACCAGCGGCAGTCCTAGGTAGCGCGCCAAATAAGCTTGCTCATAATAAGTTTCGTTATAACGGCCTGGGGTGAGTAGCACCATAAGCGGTAACTCACTATCACGCAACGGACTTTGGGCGTTACCCTGCGCAGCACAGCCACGCCCCCAATTAACCAGACTTTCTCGCATGGTGTCAAAAAATCCTGCCAGTGGCTTCACCCTCAGATCGCGCAATAAATCAGGAAAAGTCCGCCCAATGATCGTACGATTTTCCAAGGCATAACCAGCTCCGGAAGGGGCTTGAGTACGGTCGGCTACGACCCACCAACGTCCATTGGGAGCGCGTGCTAGATCGACTGCATAAAAATGCAAAGCAACAGCATCAGGGTGTTTAATGCCATGACAGGGGCGCAAAAAACCGGCATGGCCATGTATCAATGCTGGAGGCAATAGCCCTTCTTGCAACAAAGACTGTTGGCAGTAAACATCACCCAGCACCCGATTTAACAACGTGGCTCTTTGCACCACTGCTGATTCGATCTCCGCCCATTCGTTTTGCGGAATGATCATTGGCAGCACATTCAAATCCCAAGGACGCTGCTGACCCATGGCATCGCCATAGATGTTATAGGTGACGCCATTTTCTCGCACCTGCGACTGCACAAATGCAAGCCGCTGATGCATGATTTCTGGTTCTTCTTGCGCTAGTCCATCCAGCATGGTGCGCCAGTGTGCTCTTGGCTGATTATTTGCAACCAACATTTCATTGAAGCATGCGGGCGCCGCATGATAGTCGGCGAGAAGTTTATCCATTGGGTTTCGCATGCTATTACAGCTTAGCATGAGTAGCTTGACAACCCCTTATTATGCCTGCCAGCGCAAATCGAGTGTCATAGGAAAGCTTGGGTTGAGATCTTCCTTGTACACGACCATCGGTCCCGGCGTGTGTCCATGCGGCCAAAACCGAGCAAAGCGGCGCGCTTCTGCTGCATTCGCATTGACGGGTGAATACTCTTCACTGCGTCCACCTGGATGAACCACATGGTAGGTACAACCGCCAATAGCGCGGCCACTCCACGTATCAACCAGATCGAACGTCAACGGTGCCTGGATTTTGATACTCGGATGCAAAGCTGACCATGGGCTCCAGGCACGGAAACGCACACCAGCCACATATTCGCCAGGAATACCTGTCGGATGCAGTGGCAACTTGCGTCCATTACAGGCAATCACGTGCCGCCCATCCGTTAGGCCGCGCACTAGCAATTGCATACGCTCCACTGACGAATCGACATAACGTGCGGTGCCGCCGCCAGTCATTTCTTCGCCCAGCACGTTCCATGGCTCGATCGCTTGGCGTAACTCCATCTCCACGCCCTCATACACCACGGTTCCAAAACGGGGGAAGCGGAATTCAATGAAAGGGTCGAACCACTGCTCTTCAAACGCATAGCCCGCCGCGCGCAAATCTTTCACCACATCGCGAATATCCTGCGCCACAAAATGCGGCAGCATCCAGCGGTCATGTAAGGCCGTACCCCAGTTCACCAGTTTGGCCTGGTAGGGTTTGAGCCAAAACCGTGCCACCAGCGCGCGCAGTAAGAGCATTTGCAGCAAGCTCATGCGTTCGTGCGGTGGCATCTCAAAAGCGCGGAATTCGACCAAACCCAAGCGGCCAGTCGGGCCATCGGGGGAGTAGAGCTTGTCTATAGAAAATTCGGATCGGTGCGTGTTACCCGTCAAATCCACCAGCAAGTTGCGCAGCAAACGGTCTACCATCCAAGGCTTGTCACCGGGGTTCATGTTTGGTAAAACCTGATCCATCTGCTGAAAGGCAATGGCCAGTTCGTACAAATTATCGTCCCGTGCTTCATCCACGCGGGGAGCCTGGCTGGTCGGCCCAATGAATGTACCGGAAAACAGATAGGACAGCGCCGGATGGTTTTGCCAGTAAGTGATCAAACTTTTCAGCAAATCTGGACGTCGCAGCATCGGGCTGTCTTCGGCGGTAGCCCCGCCAAGCGTCGCGTGGTTACCGCCGCCAGTGCCGGTGTGGCGGCCATCGACCATGAATTTTTCTGTGCCAAGACGCGTCAGACGGGCTTCCTCGTAAAGCGTCGTCATGTTGTAGACCAGCTCTTTCCAGCTAGCGGCTGGATGGATATTGACCTCGATCACGCCCGGATCAGGCGTGACGCTGAGCAACTTGATGCGCGGGTCGCGCGGCGGAGCGTATCCCTCAATCCGCAGCTTCAGCTTCAGTTTAGCAGCGGTATGCTCCACCACCGTGACAAGCGCCAAATAATCCTCAATGCGTTTGAGTGGCGGCATGAAGATATGCAGGCGTCCCTCCCGCGCTTGGACACACAAGCCGGTATGAATCACTTCGCGCGGTGCTGTTTGCGCCTCGACTGGCTTCGGTTTGACAAGGGTAGCGCTGTTGGCCTTGCTGGCTTTGTCAGGGCTTTTGTCGATAGATTTGTCAGGGTCAAGGCTGAGAGTAGCTCTTTTTTGAGCAGCAGCCAGCGCAACTCTAGGTGCGAATGGATCGACATCGAATTCGACTGGCACATCATCAGGCTGCACCCATGGCAACGCGTTTAGCGGCAGTCGTAACCCCATTGGGGAGTCACCTTCTATTAAATACAGGTGCTCACGCTTGAGCGGCCATGCGGAAGTGAGCCAGACAGTACCTAAGGCGACGCGCGGGTCAAAATCCTTTGCTTTCAAGGGCAGAACATAACCCACGACTTGTCCCAAACCTTGCTCCAGCAGGCGTGCTAAGCGGCGGCGCTCCTCCGAATCCTTCAAATCAGCTTTGAGCGGATCGAGATTGGCGGGCAGCGCTTGCTCGCGTTGAGCATGCAACAGCACATCTTCATAGGCAGGAATTTGGCTGTTTGCTGGCAAACCAAGGGCTTTAACCAACTCCGTGCTGAAAACAGCTGCTTCATCAGGCCCATAACCCTCGGCCTGCTTCTCATCCGAGAACAGCGTGGCATCTAACCACATCGGTTGCCCGTCAATACGCCAAAAGATGTTCAAAGCCCAGCGCGGCAAAGGCTCGCCAGGATACCACTTGCCCTGCCCGTAGTGCAGCATGCCGCCCGGTGCAAAATGGTTTTTCAGGCGATACATCAACTGCCCCGCCAATTCACGCTTTTTGTCGCCATGCGCCAAGGTATTCCATTGCGCGCCATCCATGTCGTCAATTGACACAAAAGTCGGCTCGCCGCCTTGGGTCAGACGTACGTCTTGCCGCTTTAGGTCAGCGTCAACTTGCTGGCCGAGCCGGTCAATCTTGAGCCAATCGGCCTCTGTATAAGGTTTGGTCACGCGCGGATCTTCGTGGATGCGCGTGATGGTCATCTCGTGAACGAAGGTGACTTCAGCTTTGTCGGTAAAACCCGTCACCGGTGCGGCCGAGGATGGCATCGCGGTGCAGGCCAGCGGAATATGGCCTTCACTAGCCAACATGCCGGAAGTCGGGTCCAGCCCAATCCAGCCTGCGCCTGGGATATACACCTCGGTCCAAGCGTGCAGATCGGTAAAGTCGACTTCTGTACCGCGTGGGCCATCAAGTGCCGCTTGATCGGCACGCAGCTGGATCAAATAACCCGAAACAAAACGTGCCGCCAAGCCCATTTCACGCAAAATTTGCACCAGTAACCAACCCGTGTCACGGCAAGATCCCGAGCGTTTCTCTAGGGTTGCCTCAGGGGTTTGAACGCCCGGCTCCATCCGCAGCAGATAGGCGATGTCAGTTTGCAAACGTTGGTTGATAGCGACCAAAAAGTCATTGGTCAACATATCCTTCTTCAGCACCTCACGCCGCGCCATGGCGACCCATTCTGTTAGCAAAGCCCCAGGTTTATCCGTTTTCAAATACGCGCTGAGCTCTGCGCTAAGTTGTGCGGGATAACTGAAGGGGAAGTGTTCGGCGTATTTTTCGACAAAAAAGTCGAACGGGTTGATCACCGTCATGTCCGCCACCAGATCGACCGTGAACTCCAGATTGTCTGATTTTTCAGGAAATACGAAACGGCCTATGTAATTGCCGTAAGGGTCTTGCTGCCAATTGATGAAGTGCTCTTGCGGCGCGACGGTGAGCGAATACGACAGAATCGGCGTGCGCGCATGCGGCGCAGGACGCAGGCGCACCTCATGCGGCGACAGCGAGATCAACCGGTCATACCGGTAACTTGTTTTGTGGTGCAGAGCAACGCGAATAGCCATTCAGATGTCCCGTTTTAGATCTATTGTGATGTGCAAATGCAGGCAAATCAGCCGCTGCGCTCTTAGCGAAGCACCAAAAGCAAAGCAATTCTCATGCCGATATAGTAATGGATTGGTGCATGTACATCATAAACCGTGCAATTTCGGGTTTAGGCGAAGTTGGCATTTGGGGGAAATAAAAAGCTAAAGCACCCTAATTTCCCCCTAATATTGGCCTCTATCCGGCGTATTTACTGCCAAACTAGCTACTTATTTAATAGCGATTTGATTACTTAACATCAACGCCATGCGCGGCGCATCCCTCCATGCGCCGCCAAACTTGACAGGGTGTCTTCAGTTTTCACAAAGGTCTTCAGGTTAGACCGCACTTTCGGCCAGCCGCCGGTTGAGGTGATAGAGCCTCTCCCGACCGTGCCAGATAACGGCTATTTTCCGATGCAAAACTTCGAGAAAATCACGCCCAGTAAATCATCAGAAGTGAACTCTCCGGTAATCGTTGACAGGTCATTTTGCGCCAATCGCAGCTCTTCTGCCAGCAAATCTAGCGCTTGCGATTTGGCTTTGAGCTGGCCTTCTGCCAAATCCAAGTGAGCACTCACTTGGCGCAGAGCCTGCACGTGGCGCTCGCGAGCGATGTAGACGCCCTCAGCAGCGGGCTGCCAGCCAGCGACCTGCAGCAGAGTTTGGCGCAGGGTTTCTAGGCCTTGGCCATTTTTGGCTGAGACGGAGATGTTGACGCTTGCTTCGTTGAGTTCGACATTTTTACCGTTGGCAACTTCTGCTTGCTGCGACTTCGCCGCATCGACCTTGTTCCACACTTGGATTACCGGCACGCGTGCTGGCAGCAAGCTGGCGAGCTGGCTGGCTATAGCAGCGTCGGCGGCTTGGTAATTGGCGGATTCTGCTACATCGTTCCAGCGCACCAAGTCATGCAAAAACAGCACGGCGTCTGCGTTTTCGATCTCTGCCCAAGCGCGTTCAATGCCGATTTTCTCTACTTCGTCCTCACTATGGCGCAAACCGGCGGTGTCGATGATGTGCAGCGGCACGCCGTCGATTTGTATAGTTTGCTGCACTTTGTCGCGCGTTGTGCCAGCAATCGGGGTAACTATGGCGAGTTCTGCGCCTGCCAGCGCGTTGAGCAAAGACGATTTGCCCGCATTCGGCTGGCCTGCGATGACAACTTTGATGCCTTCGCGCAACAACGCGCCCTGGCTGGTGCGCTGCACGACGCGGGCTAAAGTGGCTTGCAAACGGCTTAGCTGACCAGCAGCATCGGCTTTTTGCAGGAAGTCGATCTCTTCTTCTGGGAAGTCTAGCGTCGCCTCAACTAACATGCGCAGGTGGATGAGGGCATCACGCAGGCTGTGGACTTCTTTGGAAAACTCGCCCGACAAGCTGCGGGTTGCACCGCGGGCTGCCGCTTCAGTGCTCGCGTCTATCAAATCGGCTACGGCCTCAGCCTGCGCCAAGTCCATTTTGTCGTTCAAAAACGCCCGCTGGGTGAACTCGCCGGGTTGAGCGACGCGCAGACCTGCAAGTCGCTGCTTTTGGGTCGCAGCATCCAACTCAGCGCCAGCTTCCAGGCAACGCGCTAACAAGAGCTGCATCACGACGGGGCCGCCGTGGGCTTGCAACTCCAGCACGTCCTCACCAGTGAACGAATGCGGAGCAGGGAAGTACAGCGCCAAACCGTGATCAATCGCTTCACCAGCTGCGTCCACAAAAGGTAAATAGGTTGCCTCGCGCGGCTTCAAGTCGCGACCACACAGAGCGCGTACCAGCGGTGCAATGTCCTTGCCCGACACCCGCACAATGCCAACAGCGCCGCGACCGGGTGGGGTGGCGATGGCGACGATGGGAGTGCTTGAAAAGGAGTTCATGTTGTCGATTGTGCAATAAATGGAAGACGTAAAAAAGGGTCGCTAACAGCGACCCTTTTTTTAACGATTAACCAGATTATTTAAATTTTGGTAAGTTAAATTGTGGTGGCACGCCCATGCGGGTATTGATGAGCCACTGCTGGGCGATGGACAAGATGTTGTTGGTGATCCAGTACAGCACCAAGCCAGAAGGGAAGAAGAAGAACATGACGGAGAAGGCCAGCGGCATATACCACATCATTTTGGCTTGCAATGGGTCTGGCGGTGTTGGGTTCAGCGCGGTTTGCAAGAGCGTGGTCAGGGTCATGACCAGCGGCAAAATGTAGAACGGATCAGGTGCGGCCAAGTCATGAATCCACAGCGCCCACGGGGCATTGCGCATCTCGACAGAGCTTAAAAGCACCCAGTACAAGGCGATGAACACCGGAATTTGGATCATGATCGGAAAGCAACCGCCTAGAGGGTTGATTTTCTCTTCGCGGTAGATTTTCATCATCTCTTGTTGCATTTCCTGCGGCTTGTCTTTCAAGCGCTCGCGCATGGTGGCGATGCGCGGTGCGACCGACTTCATCTTGGCCATGCTGGCGTAGGCTTTGGCGTTGAGCCAGTAGAAAGCGATTTTTAACAACAAAACCAGCGCAATAATCGCCCAGCCCCAGTTGCCGATATAGCTGTGCAGCTTGTCGAGCAACCAGTAAAGCGGTTTGGCCAAAATGGTCAAAACGCCGTAGTCTTTGACCAACTCTAAGCCTGGGGTGATGCTTTCCATCGATTTTTCAACCTGAGGACCTGCAAAAAAGCGGGATTCAACTGTTTTTGTCGTGCCTGCAGCAATGCTGTCTAAGCCCGTAATCATGCCCACAGAGTACAAATTGGTGTCAACTTTGCGGGTGAATAATTCGCGCTTGATACCGTCAGGCAATATCCACGCGCTGGCAAAGTAGTGTTGCACCATGGCAACGTAGCCTTCGTTAGCTTGCTTTTCAACGTCGACTTTGTTTTTTTCAATGTCAGTAAATTCAACTTTCTGGTATTTTTTTGCTGCAGTGTAAATGGCTGGACCGGTGAAGGTGGAGTAAAACGATGACTCGCCTGGCAGCTTATTGCCATCACGCACCAATTGCAAATACAGCTGTGGTGAAACGGCCACTGTGCCCGTATTAACTACCTCATGCTTCACAGCCACGTCGTACGCGCCGCGCTTCAGGGTGTAGGTTTTGACCAATTTGACGCCGCCTGATTCAGGGGATTCAAATTTCACGACGAGTTCGTTCACGCTATCCACCAGTTTGCGAGCGCCTGGGGCGACGGTCATGATGGTTTTGTGCGTTGGCAAGTTGGCAGCGCCGACCAAGCCGGTTTGCGCCACGTAAACGCGGTCTTTGCTGTCGTCCAAAAGTACGACACCTTTGGCAGTACCGGCTTTGACGGCAGCTTTGTCTTCCAGATCAACGTGCTTCACAAACTCTGAATGCACCAGTGAGCCGCCCTCGGTGTCAAACGTGAGCTTAATCACATCGGTTTGCACTTCAAAGCGCTCTTTGGCTGCAGTAGGCACTGGTGTAGTGCCATTTTGAGCTATAGCCGGCGTATTTATTGCCTGAACAGCTATATTATTTGTAGCGTTATTTAAGCTTCCACTAGCTGATGGGATGCTTGTATTGGCTGCAACAACAGCAGGTGCGGCTGGCGCTGTTGCAACAACAGGCGGTTTTGCACTGAGCCCGAAAGTAGGTTTTTGGCCAATGCTGACTTGGTAGTTGTCCCACAGCATCACCATGGAAAAACCAAAAATCGTCCACAAAATGGTCCGGCGAATATCGTTCATGAGGAGGTCTTCACTTTGGTAAATTTAGAAAACAGAGAAAAGTGGGTTGGCACAGGATCTGCGCCGCCCTCGCACCACGGGTGGCAGCGCCCCAAACGCTTAAGCGTGAGGTAGCTGCCCTTGGTTGCGCCATGGGTTTCTAGGGCTTGAATCGAATAGATTGAACAGGTCGGCTCAAACCGGCAAGCCGAACCCAGCCACGGGCTGAGGAACAAGCGGTAGGCTTTGACAACGCCCACCAAAAACTGCTGCAACAAACTCATGGCTTAGCACCCGCAAAAAGCTGCCGCAACTCAGCACGAACAGCTGTTTTGAGCACATCAGACGTAGCACTGATGAATTTGGTGCGATCAAAGCCTGCGCGCAATCGCACCACATGCGCCGCAACGGGCAGCATACAGCCCGCATCTGTGCTAACAGCATAGATTTGACGCTTGATGGTATTGCGCGTCACCGCACGTTTGGCCCAGCGCTTGGGCACAATCACACCTAGCCAAGTGTCTTGCACGGCAAAAAGAGGCTTGTTGAGTGGTTCAACTGCGACAGGCACTGCAGAGGGCAAAGCCACACGATGCAAAGCAAAGTGTGGCGTGCGGGATACGGTTTGCCCGTTCATCACAGCTGCAAACTGTGCTTTGCTGACGATTCGCTGCAAGCTGTAGCAGCTAAATTTGGCTAAAACTTAGACAGCCAAACGCTTGCGGCCTTTGGCGCGGCGTGCGTTGATCACGGCACGGCCACCTGGCGTTTTCATGCGTGTCAAAAAACCGTGGGTACGGGCGCGGCGAACTTTAGAGGGTTGGTAAGTGCGTTTCATGATTCATCCTAGGTACATTTTGAAGCGTGCTTGCTTCAAGTTAGCCCATGATTATCGCAGATTCTTGAGGCGTGGCCAGTATTTAGATAAAAGCACTAAGGGAAAATCACACTGGTGACCCGTTTTTTAGCTCCTATGATCAGTTACCAAACAGTTACCAAAAGGAAAAACGCATGAATAAACGACTCACAAGGCCGCTTACTGTCTTATTAGCCTCAACATCGGCCATAGCCCTACGCACCATAAGTGCCTACTTGGCAATTGGAATAATCTTGACGTCAAGCCCCGCTATTGCACAAACCAACGCAAACACCTTAAAAATTGGCGTGATTGGCCCGTTTTCAGGTGCTTCCGCTGATTTTGGTGTGCCGATGCTGAACGGCATCCAAATGGCTGTTGACGAAATCAATGCTGTGGGCGGCTATTCTGGGCGTAAGTTGGAAATCGTTAAAAAAGACGACGAAGCAAAGCCCGATGTTGGGTTCAAACTATCCAATGAGCTGGTTGCAGAAAAAGTCATTGCTACGCTCGGATTTTGTAACACGGGTGTGGCTGCCAAATCGCTTGAAGTGTTTCAAGCAAACAAGCTGCCTTTAATCATTCCTTGTTCTACAGGCACCCCTTTAACAGCCAAATTTCCAGCTGAGGAAAGCTACATTTTCAGAACGTCCGCTAAAGACGCCATTCAAGCACCCTTTGTAGTGGAGGATATTGTTAAGCGCGGCTGGAACAAAGTTGCCATTTTTGCGGATACAAGCGGCTACGGTGAGGCTGGTTTTCAAGATGTTGAAAAAGCATTAGCTGCCAAAAACATTAAGCCGGTGTATGTCGCTCGTTTTGCTTTGGGCGTGAAGGATCTCAGCGAAGAACTGAAGGCTGCTAAAGCTGCGGGAGCAAACGTCATTTTTAGCTATACCGTCGGCTCTGAAAATGCCGTGATCGCCAAGGGGCGCCAAGCTTTAGGCTGGAAAGTGCCGCAAGTAGGGGCTTGGCCATTGTCATTCCCTTTTTTCATAGAAGGCGCAAAAGAGGCAGCAGAAGGCGCACTGATGGCACAAACTTTCATAGCCGAGCCAAGCAACTCGTACCGTGCCGCATTTTTAACCAGCTACGCGCGCAAGTTCAAGGTCAATAAAATCCCCGTTCCAATGGCTGCTGCACAAGGATATGACGCCGTTTATATTTTGTTGTATTCACTTTTCAATGTGAAGGGGGGTAACTTTAGCGGGCCAGCCATAAAGGCCGCACTAGAAAATAAAATCCGTACCTACTACGGCGTAGTCGCAACCTATGATCAACCATTTAGCGCGAAAGACAAAGACGCGACGACCCAAAACATGCTGGTAATGGGCATGGTGAAAAATGGTGCGGTGACTTTTGCTTACCCACAAGATGCCAAAAACAATTTGTTCGTGCAACGCAAGCAATGAATGCCTAATGCCTAGCTAAAATCGGGGCTTGAACACTCAAAAATCATCGAACCAGCTATCGAGCACCTTCATTCGGGTCATGCCCGCAGTTTTCGTGCTGATTTGGAGCACAGGCTTCATTGTGGCCAAATTTGGGTTGCCTTTTGCGCCGCCGCTGACGTTTTTATCGATTCGCTATTTGCTGTCCATCGTTTGCTTTTTGGTTTGGATTGGGTTGACTCGCGCCGTTTGGCCTAGCGATAAAAAGCAATGGTTACATCTGGGCGTAACTGGCATCTTGATGCACGGCGGCTACTTAGGCGGGGTGTGGATAGCGGTGAAAGGTGGCATGGGCTCTGGTTTAGCGGCGCTGATTGTGGGTTTTCAGCCGGTTTTGACGGCGCTTTGGCTTTCTGGCTTGGGCGCGAAAGCCTCTGACAATCCAAACCAACCTGTGGTTTCAAAACGCCAATGGATAGGCTTGTTGCTCGGCTTGGCTGGTTTATTGCTCGTTGTTGCACGTAAATTTGGCACCACAAACGAGGTCACGTTACTGACTTTTGCAGCCGCTGTGTTTGCACTATTCAGCATCACCGTTGGGACTCTGTACCAAAAGCAACACGTCATCCCAACCGATGTACGAACAGCAAATGTGATTCAACTGGCTGCCGCGTTTGTTGTGACGCTGCCTTTTGCGATGATGGAAGCCGAAGCGATCACATGGAATACATCGTTCATAGGCGCGATGGCGTGGGCGGTACTGGCCTTGACCTTGGGCGGCAGTTCGTTGATGTTCATGCTGATTCAGCGCGGTGCGGCCACCACTGTGACGAGTTTGTTGTATTTGGTGCCACCGACCACCGCAATAATGGCTTGGCTGTTGTTTGATGAAGCGATCACTGTTGTCACGCTTATAGGGATTGCACTGACAGCAATTGGTGTGAGCTTGGTGGTACGACCAGCGAGGCAAAACTGAGAGCAATCTCACTTTATATCATTCCCAAGGCGGTAAAACCTGCGCCTTGAGCTGCTTTTGCCGCACTTCATAATCGGGCATGACGCTGGCAACAATTGCCCAGAAACGGGCGCTGTGATTGAGCTCACGCAGATGGCTCAACTCATGCGCCACGACATAATCAATCACTTCGGGACTGAACTGCATCAAGCGCCAATGCAAGCGAATCGAACCATCGGCCTTGGCGCTGCCCCAGCGGGTGTTGGCGTTGGTAAGTGTCAAGGTGCGCCAATTGACGCAGAGCATGGCGGCATAGTGGTTCATGCGTGCGGTGTAAAGCTGCGTGGCTTCTTGCTGCATCCATTTTTTGGTGGCGTCGCGGATTTTTTTATCACTGGCTCCTTGCTGCAACGCCAATGTCAACACTTGCTTGTTTTCTGCTTCTTCAGATTTTGTCAACGTATGCTTGGACGCTTGCGGATTGACTCGCACTTGCAGCGTACCGCCCAAATACGCCAATTGCGCGCCAGCCTGCCAATCCATCTTTAGCGCGGCAATGCGCTCTTCACGTTGTTGCATGCCGCTCAATTTACGAACGATCCATGGGCCTTTTTCTTGCACAGCAGATTCAATGCTGGGTTGCGACATACCAAAAGGTGCGCGTACTGACAAACCGGCCGGACTGACGCTAAAGGTCATGGTGCGCCTGCGGCTGCGCAGCAGTTCGTAATTCACGGTATGGCCAGCTAATCGGGTTTGCTGACTGGCTTGTTGATGGTGCGAAAAAATGTCGCTTGAAGGAAGCAATAAGGCTGCTTGCTCAGATTCCGTTTTGTATGCTTTTCTCGGCAGTTTAGGCTTGGGCTTGGGTTCAGGCTTAGGTTGTGCTTTTGGTGGCAGCTCAAACACGGGCGGAACATCAAACAAATCCAGCGTGAACTTCAACAAGCGCAGCATAGGAAGTGGTGGACTATTTTTTGACTTCTGAACTGTAGGCCTCAGCATCAAGACGGCGCATTTCCGCTTCAATCCAAGCTTCTACTTCGCGCATCAGCTCAGCTGGCTCACGGCCTGCGCTGGGAATAGGTTTGCCAATCGAAATATCCACAATGCCTGGGGTTTTGATGAAGGCTTTTTTTGGCCAGCATTTGGCTGAGGTGACCGCCACGGGTACAACAGGCGCACCCGTTTCAATCGCCAAACGCGTGCCACCTGTTTTATAAACACCTTGCTGACCACGCGCAGTGCGTGTTCCTTCTGGGAACATGATGACCCAGGTGCCTTTGTCCAATAAGCGTTTACCTTGCTCTACCACTTTGGCGAACGCTTGCGTACCCTGCTTGCGATCAATATGAATCATGTCCAAACTGCCAATCGCCCAGCCGAAAAAGGGGATACGAAGTAGCTCTTTTTTAAACACGTACGCCAATGGATGCGGCATGATGGCGATCATCGTGAACGTTTCCCACAAAGATTGGTGTTTGACCAGCAAAATAGCGGCGTCCGTCTCACCCTTAGGCAGATTTTCCCAACCCGTGACGCGGTTGTGGATGCCCAATATCGCTGTTCCGCTGTTAACCGACAATCGCAACCAATTGATGCAAACGGCGTAGCACCATTTCTCTTGCCCCAAGAAGCGCAGCAACACAGCTGCCAAAGCCCAAGGCACCACCGTCACTGCTAATAATGTGGTGTGCAGCACAGCCCGTAAAAAATTAATCACACGATTCATGAAGCTTTTTTCTCTTGGTCTTTTTCACGCGCAATGATGAAATCAGCAAACGCCGCGAAATCGTGGTGTGTGATGGTGTTGATGGGAAACGTGTCTGGTAGTTTTTGACCACGGTATTGCAAGGCATTTCCTGTCAACACCAAATGCGGCTCGCAACCAGCCGCCACGGCCGCTTGCATGTCACGCAAGCTGTCACCGGGGCTAGGAATGGTGTGTGCATCGACGCCCGTGCGTTCTATGATTTGCTCAAAAAGCCCTGGCAGCGGTTTGCGGCAGCTGCAACCGTCTGTCGGCAAGTGAGGGCAGTAAAACACCGCATCCATACGACCACCATGCGCACTTAACAGCTTGTGCATTTTGGCATGCATCGCGTTCAGGGCTGCCACATCAAACAGTCCACGCCCTAGGCCCGACTGGTTGCTGGCAATGATGGTACGCCAGCCTGCATGGTTCAACTTGGCCACTGCCTCCAAAGCGCCAGGCAGCGGTATCCACTCCTCAGGCGACTTAATGAAGTCGGCATGCTCTTCGTTGATCGTACCGTCGCGGTCTAGGATGATGAGCTTCATGGCTATAGCTTGATTAAATTAACTAGCCAATTTCGACAAATCCGCCACGCGGTTCATTGCCGCATGCAAAGTTGCCAGAAGTCCAAGGCGGTTCGCCCGAACCGCCGCATCATCCGCATTGACCATGACCTTGTCGAAAAACGCGTCCACCGGCTCTCTAAGCGCCGCCAAAGCCTGCAAATTACCTGTGTAATCGCCTGTAGCCCAGGTGCTATCCGCCTGAACAGCTACAATTTTAAGAGCATTTAACAACGACTTTTCAGCATCTTCTTGCAACAAACCTTCATCCACCTGCGCTTTAACATCGCCGTCAACCTTTTTTAAGATATTGCTGACGCGCTTGTTGGCGGCGGCTAAAGACGCTGCTTCGGGCAAAGCTGCGAAGGCACGCACCGCTGCGAGGCGCTTAGACACATCACCCAGCAACTGCGGGCGTTGCGACATCACAGCATCGACTTCTTGTGCACTGTAGCCTTGCTCACGCAGGCTGCCAGCTAGGCGGTCATATATGAAGTTTGGCAATTCTGTCGTCACCTTGCCAGCGTCAAAGTCTGCCACGGCTTTGAACTCTGCGGCCGCAGTTTGCGCCAAGGTGCTCAAATTCAGCGGCAAGTCTTTTTCAATCAACATCCGAATTACACCCAGCGCATGCCTGCGTAAAGCAAACGGGTCTTTGTCACCGGTTGGTAAATTGCCAATACCGAACATACCCACCAGCGTTTCCAGCTTATCCGCCAACGCCACCACCACGCCAACTTGGTTGCGCGGCAAAGCATCGCCCGCAAAACGCGGTTTGTAGTGGTCTTCGATGGCGTCTGCAACGTCTGTGCTCAGACCATCGTTCAGCGCATAGTAACGACCCATGGTGCCTTGCAACTCGGGGAACTCGCCCACCATGTCTGTCACCAAGTCGGACTTGGCCAAGTTCGCTGCTTGGTCAGCCTGCTCAGCCAAGGCATCGCCGCCTAATTGCAGTCCAATGGCTCTGGCAATTGCTCTAACGCGAAGTATGCGCTCACCTTGCGAGCCGAGTTTGTTGTGATAAACGACCTTGTCCAGCCCCGCCACGCGAGATTCCAGCGTCTTTTTGCGGTCTTGGTCAAAGAAGAATTTCGCATCCGCCAAACGTGGCCGCACCACGCGTTCGTTACCACCGATCACCGCACTGGCATCTGCCGGGCTGATGTTGCTGACCACCAAAAACTTGTTACTCAGTTTGCCCGCAGCATCCAAGAGCGGAAAGTACTTTTGATTCGCCTTCATGGTCAAAATCAGGCACTCTTGTGGCACATCCAAAAATTCTTTTTCAAACGCACATGTCAGCACATTGGGGCGCTCAACCAAGGCGGTCACTTCGTCCAACAGGGCGGCATCGTCAATCGGCGTGTAGGTGGTGCCATCCGCAGCGCCAGCTTTGGCGGCGGCGGTGGTCAATTGGCGCTCAATTTCAGCACGACGCTCGGCAAAACTAGCTATCACCGCGCCGTCTTTAAGCAGCGTTGCAGCATAACTATCGGCATCTTTGATGACAACGGGAGACACGGCCGCTTCAAACCGATGACCCAGTGTTTCACGCCCTGATTTAAGACCCAAAACCTCTATGGCCAGCGTTTTATCTGCCATAAGCGCTATTAATTTATGAGCAGGGCGAACAAAGCTGACGCTGCTCCAACCTGGCATGTCGCAGTTTTGTGCGAGCTGGTAGCTCATCACTTTAGGAATAGGCAACTTGGCTAGCGCCTCAGTCACCGCTTTTTGCAAGCCTTCGGTAATCGTTGCGCCTTTGACCAAGCTGTCGTAGAACAAGCCTTCGGCTTTGCCGTCCAAAGCACGTTTTAAGCCTGCGACAGCGGATGCTGGATTTGAAATATCAGCACCCAAAGCCTGCAATTTTTTCAACAAAGCGGGTGTCGCGTTGCCCGCTGCGTCCAACCCCACGCTCACGGGCATGAGTTTTTGCGACACAGCTTTGTCTGCTGCTTGCACTGACACTGCAGTCAAGTGCGCTGCCAAACGGCGCGGGGTGGCAAAGGGCGTCACTACGGCGTCAGTACCCACCAAGCCTTGGCTTTGTAAGGATGCTGCCAACGTGCTGGCAAAAGCTTCGCCAAGTTTTTTCAGGGCTTTGGGGGGCAGTTCTTCTACGAACAGTTCGACCAATAAATTTTGAGTTGTCATGTTCATGCGGCTTTCTCAGCCTTCTTTGCGGACGTTGCAGGCATCAGGGGCGCGACTTGCGCCACCCAGTCCCGCGGCGCCATCGGGTAACCCAGCCGCTCACGGCTTTCCAAATAACTTTGAGCAACGCTTCGTGAGATGTTGCGGATGCGGCCCATGTAGGCAGCGCGCTCGGTCACGCTGATGCTGCCGCGTGCGTCCAGCAAATTGAAGGTGTGCGCCGCTTTGAGCACCTGCTCGTAGGCGGGCAGGGCGAGCTGCTGCTCCATCAAGTACTTGGCCTGCTTTTCGTGCGCGGTGAAAGCGGTGAACAAAAAGTCGGTGTCGCTGTGCTCAAAGTTATACGCAGATTGTTCTTTTTCGTTTTGCAAAAACACATCACCATAACTGAGCGTGTCCGTATATTTCAAGTCGTAAACACTGTCCACACCCTGCAAATACATGGCCAAGCGCTCTAAACCGTAGGTGATCTCACCGGTAATCGGCTTGCAATCAATGCCGCCGACTTGCTGGAAGTAGGTGAACTGCGTCACCTCCATGCCGTTGAGCCAGACTTCCCAGCCCAAGCCCCAGGCGCCCAGTGTCGGGTTTTCCCAGTCGTCTTCGACAAAACGGACGTCGTTTTTCTTCAAATCAAAGCCCAAAGCTTCAAGCGAGCCGAGGTACAAATCCAAAATATTCGCAGGTGCGGGCTTCAACACCACTTGGTATTGGTAATAGTGCTGCAAACGGTTTGGGTTTTCGCCATAACGGCCGTCTTTTGGGCGGCGGCTGGGCTGCACGTAAGCGGCTTTCCAAGGTTCGGGGCCGAGCGCTCTTAAAAATGTAGCTGTATGTGACGTGCCTGCGCCGACTTCCATGTCGTATGGTTGTAAAAGGGCGCAGCCTTGGGCGTCCCAGTAGGACTGGAGTTTGAGAATGATTTGCTGAAATGTAAGCATAGGGGTGTCATTTTACTTGCGTCCCACTCGCCAATGACACCAAAAGCCTCCAAGCAAGGTAAGAATGCCGAAAATCCACAACGGCCACAGCCAAAACTTAGACACCCACGCAGCGTAAGGTGTCACAACTGTATTTCCCGACACCTGACCTACTAGTGCACCACGTGTGTGACGCTCTAGCGAATGGGTTACTTTGCCTTGCGCGTCGATGATGACCGTTGCACCCGTATTGGTCGCCCGAATCGACGGCTTTGCCAGCTCCATAGAGCGCAATCTGGCGATGTTCAAATGCTGATCTATCGCTATTGTGTTGCCAAACCAGGCGATATTCGTCAAATTCACCAATATTGTGGGTGCGGTTGCGGTGTTGGCAAAGCGCCCAGCCAACTCTTCGCCAAACAAATCTTCGTAGCAAATATTGAGCCCCAAGCGCTGGCCTTGCCAGATAAACGGGGGCTGGTCTACACCGCCTTGGTTGAACACGCCTAGCGGAATTTTCATCAAATCGATAAACCATTGCGCAAAGGGCGGGATGAATTCGCCAAAGGGGACGAGGTGGTCTTTGTTGTACTGGTAGGGTGCAGAAAACACCTGCGAGTTGGGCTTGAAACCAATCACACTGTTACTGAAACCCTCGGTTCGACTGCCCATAGGAATACCGATAAGCGCTGCTTTTTGACCATTTTCGTCTTTAAACGCTTGCTGTAGATTGCGCCAATACTCGGGCGGCAGGTATTGCGGCAATAGGGGAATAGCAGTTTCTGGCGTGACAACCAAGCCTGTTTGGACTTTGTCTAACTGCTCAGCGTACCATGTAAGCGCTGTTGCAACGCCCGAACCCGCTTGGAATTTCTCGTTTTGAGGAATATTGCCTTGCAGCAGCGTGACTTGAAGCGGATTTGCGTTGTCAGCCGCCGTAGGCAACCAATTAACTGCCAATTTTGGCAATACCAACAACAAAGCAGCTACGGCAGCACTTTGAAAAATGACTGGATTGTTGGGCTTGCGTAAAACAGATTTCCACAACTGAAGCAGCAAAACGGCTGAAAAAGCCGCCACAAAACTCATGCCATAAACGCCCACATAGGGCGCCAAAACAGCCAACGGTCCGTCTAAATGAGCGTAACCCACTGCACCCCACGGAAAACCCGTCAACCACGTACCACGTGCCAGCTCTGCCAGCATCCAACATACTGCAAAAATGATAGCTGCGTAGGCATAAAATACGACGGCTGCAGCCATATTTTGCTTGTTTTTAGCGTTTTTTACCGTGATTTGATGAAAAATCATGCCCACCAGCATGTAAAACAGCCCCAAGCAGCCGCTGAGCAACAGCACCGCAAAAGCCGCCAGCCAGCTGTGCAGACCGCCATAGGTGTGCATGGAAACATACAGCCACCAAATGCTGCCGCACAACCATGCCGTACTGAACACCCAAGTGCGCCACGCCGCTTGCTTAACGGTTGCTGCACGCAAGAGCGATTGCGCAAACACCATCATCGCTAAGATTTGCAGCCACCAAACCGCTTTGCCATTTTGGATGCCTAAAAACGGTATTTCAACGCCGAAAGGCCACGCCAAACTGAGCGATTGCGCCCAGCCCGCCATCACAAGAACTATAAATTGCATGGGTAGAAGCTACTTTTTTTTCATCTTATTCCAGCATGTCCGCCGGCATCACCTTGAACCACTTCACTGCGCCACCTTTGGTATGCAGTACGGTGAAGCTCAGACCGTTGAGCACCATGCGCTCACCGCGCTTGGGTACATGGCCCATTTCGTGGGCAATCAGGCCGCCAATGGTGTCAAACTGGTTGTCAGAGTCTGACTCCAGCAGTTTGACGTCAAATGTGTCGTTGACGCGCTCAATCGCCGTATCGCCGCTTATGCGGTAGGTTTTGTCGGCCAAGCCAAAGATGTCGCCATCGTCTTCTGCGACATCAAATTCGTCTTCGATTTCGCCGACGATTTCTTCCAGCACGTCCTCAATCGTCAACAAACCCGCCATGCGGCCAAATTCGTCGATGACGATAGCCAAGTGGTTGCGGTTGCCACGGAATTCGCGCAACAAATCGTTCAAGCCCTTGGTTTCGGGCACAAACACAGGCGGGCGCAACAGCGCGCGAATGTTCAATTCGGGCGCGCGCTGCAACTTCAGCAGGTCTTTGGCCATCAAAATGCCAATGATGTTGTCTTTTTCGCGCTCAAACACAGGGAAGCGCGAGTGCGCGGTGTCTATGACTTGGTGCATCAGCTCGTCAGGGCTTGAATCGATGTCCAGCAGGTCAATGCGCGTCACTGGCACCATCACGTCACCCGCCGTCATGTCAGCCATGCGGATCACGCCTTCGAGCATAGCGCGACTTTGCGCACCAATCACATCGTTATCCTCGGCCTCCGCGAGTGTTTCAAAGAGCTCGTCTTTGGAGTCTGGACCGGGGTTGATGAATTCAACTATTTTTTGAAACAGCGAGCGTTTATCTACCTGCACCGCATTTGGGTTGTGGCTGCCCGACGACGAATTGACAGACGAAGAACTGGGTTCTGACACTTGCGTGGCGCTCACTGATTAATGCTCTGAGCGCTGTTGTTGCGAAGCCTCTAGGATAGCAGTTCTTGAATATGCTTAGCTTGCTGCTTAAAACCGTAGTCAAGCTCTGCCATCTGGTCTTCCACCATTTCCGTCAAACGTGTGGCCAAAGTGGCTTCAGGTAGCTTGAGGTAGGCGTCCGATTCTGAACCACTGCGCTCCACCGTTGCACCTGCATTACGAGCGATTTTCAGCATCGCGGTGTTTTCACTCAGGGCGTGGATAAACATGGTATCCCGCCCTTCGTTGCGAGCGTGCATCACCGCGCGATCAAACAAACGCGCACCATAACCCCGACCCCGAGCTGCTTTGAGCACAGAAACGCCAAATTCTGCCGCTTTCGCTTGCACGGGGTCATCCGACACTGCCAAATGCGCCATAGCAATCAGCGCCAGCTTGCGGTTGAAAATGCCATAAATGTCGTCGCGCTCAAAATTCAAGCCATCCGCATAGCGGTTGACTTGCTCGTCCGACGCGGCATAACCAAAGCGCAAGTACCGATCCGACTCATCCAGCGCCAGCAAATGCGCAGCAATGCGGTCGCGATGGCGCGGCCCCAAGGAGCGAATCGGCACCAGCGGAAAGCTTGAGCGTGTAACTGAAGGGTTGTTGGTTTTATCCATAGCTCCAATATACGGGTTTCCCCTTAATTTACCAGCTATTTTGTTGCAATGCAGCAAAATATGACGCTTTCTAGACGTAACACTCTCGGAACAAGTGACTTTATGCGCATTTTGATGTCTAAGCCAGCTCAATTTCGACACTTTTGATGGGGTGTTTTGCATTTACGATGGTAGTACTCGGCATTCACGCCATTTATTGAAGGATCTTTAATGCAAGTTGCCTCACTGTCTAAATTTTTAACTGCATGCTTGGTCGCATTGCCTGTAGCTCTATTTGCCCAAAGTGGTGGCAAAACCACCTCCATCGTTGTGCCTTACCCCGCTGGTGGTCCGTTAGATATTTCTGCCCGCATCTTGGCAGAGGGCACGCGCGGCAAATTGGACAGCGCCGTTATCGTCGAGAACAAACCCGGCGCTGGCGGCACGATTGGAGCGAACCAAGTAGCTAAATCTGCCGTTGGTAGCAACCAGTTGCTGATGGGCGCAGTTGCCACACACGCGGCGAACCCGTGGCTGATGCCCAACTACCCTTTTGATCCACTGAAAGACTTCAAACCCGTGAGCTTGGTGGCGCAAATCCCCAATGTGCTGGTCATCAACGCTGACGTCGCCGCCAAACTCAACATTCGCAGCACGGCAGACCTGGTGGCGCACATCAAAAAGAACCCTGGACGGCTGAATTACAGCTCGGGCGGTAATGGCAGCATTGGGCACATTGCGGGGGAGATGCTGAAATCGCTCACCAAATCCAGCATGGTGCATATTCCTTACTTGGGCGCAGGGCCAGCCCAGCTGGGGCTGCTGTCGGGTCAAGTCGATGTGATGTTTGACAACTTAGCCTCCGCGTTGCCGCAAATCCGCGCCGGCAAGCTGCTGGCGTTGGGCGTGACCACGCAAAAGCGCAGCGAGGCATTGCCCGATGTCCCGCCCATCAACGACAGTATCAAAGGCTTCAACGTGTCCACTTGGTTTGGTATTTTTGCGCCCAGCCATGTGGCAGATGCAGACGTTCAAAAATACGCCGCCGCATTTGCCGACACGATGAACGCTCAAGAAAACAAAGAAAAGTTCAGCAAAATGGGTTTCACGCCCGAGCGCCTCAGCCCCGCTGAATTTACCAAGTTTGTGCAGGCTGAGCATGCGAAATATGGGGCGTTGATCAAGGCTGCGGGGATTAAGATTGATTGATTGATTGATTAATTTATTTATGCATAGGCAGAAACATGACTGAAAAACTAAGCCCCCAAGCCGCTGCTGAATCGCTCACAACGCTGAAGCATTGGAAGCACGATGCACAGCGTGATGCGATCAACCGCGAATTCGTGTTTGCAGACTTCGCGCAAGCTTTCGCCTTCATGACGCAAATCGCGATTCAAGCTGAAAAAAGCAACCACCACCCAGAATGGTTCAATGTGTACAACCGCGTCAACATCACCCTGACAACGCATGATGTGAACGGCTTGTCGCAGCGGGATATCGAGCTGGCGCGTTATGCAGACGCTGCTTTTGAAAACTTTAGCCGACGATGAAACCACAGCCAGCCACGCGCCCAGACTGGACGATTGACCAAGACTGGCACAGCTACACCGCCACCGAGCACGCCACTTGGAAAACCCTGTTTGAGCGCCAAACCCAGCTGCTACCAGGCCGCGCTTGCGATGAATTTGTGCAAGGCATGCGTGACTTGCCGATGGGCGCAGCTGAGATTCCAAATTTCGCACGCTTGAACGAGGTGTTGATGCCACGCACGGGCTGGCAAATAGTTGCCGTGCCGGGCTTGGTGCCCGATGAGGTTTTCTTTGAACACTTAGCAAACCGCCGTTTCCCAGCGGGGCAGTTCATCCGCAAGCCCCATGAGCTGGATTACTTGGAAGAGCCCGATGTGTTTCACGACGTGTTTGGCCATGTGCCCATGTTGATGAACCCTGCCATTGCCGACTTCATTCAGGCCTATGGCGTTGGCGGTTTGCGAGCGCAAAAGTTGGGCAAACTGGCGCATTTGGCGCGGGTGTATTGGTACACGGTGGAATTTGGCCTGGTGCAACAGGATGAGGGCTTACGCATTTATGGGGCAGGCATTGCTTCGTCTTACGCTGAGAGCATCTTCGCTCTGCAAGATGCCTCACCCAACCGCGTCGCTTTTGATCTGCCACGGGTGATGCAAACCGATTACCGGATTGACGATTTTCAGGAAACTTACTTCGTCATCAACAGTTTGGACGACTTGCTTGAGCTTGCCAAAATAGACTTTGCGCCGCTATATGCGCAGGTTGTAGGCTTGCCAGACATCGCTGCAGGGCAACTGTCGGCGCAGGACAGATTGTTCAGCCGTGGTACGGGTAGTTACCACGCTAAGAGCAAATAATTTGACCGGTTTATGCTATAAATTTAATAGCTGTTTAGACAATAAATACGCAGGATACAAGCGAAATTACACGCACTCTGTCATTCCCGCGTAGGCGGGAATCCACGTTAGCGTGCCATGGATTCCCGCCTTCGCGGGAATGACGGAAGGGAGTCGGGAATGACGGAAATCCAAAAAATCGACAGATAAGTGCGAATTAAGCCGCAATCCGCTTCGCCAACTGGTCTCTCGTGGCGCTCAGCTCTTGCGGCAGGTGGTAGGCGAGCTTGGTGAAGAGTTCGTCGTGCAATTTCAGCTCGTCCGTCCACGCGGCTTTGTCGAAGCTGGTGACGGTGTTGAACTGCTGCTCTGTAAAGTTCAGGCCGTTCCAGTTGAGTTCGCCATAGGTTGGGCTGACGCCGAAAGGTTGATCCACGCCTGCTGCTTTACCCTCAATGCGGTCAATCATCCAAGCCAACACGCGCATGTTTTCACCGTAGCCTGGCCAGACAAACTTGCCATTCGAGTCTTTGCGGAACCAGTTGGTGCAGAAAATAGCGGGCTGCTTGCCGCCAGTGGCTTTGACTTTTTCGCCGATATTGAGCCAATGCTGGAAGTAATCGCTCATGTTGTAACCGCAGAAAGCGATCATCGCAAACGGGTCGCGGCGCACCACGCCTTGCTGGCCGGCGATGGCTGCTGTCGTCTCAGAGCCCATGGTTGCGGCCATGTAGACGCCTTCGACCCAGTTACGGCCTTGTGACACCAAGGGCACAGTGGTAGAGCGGCGACCGCCGAAGATGAAGGCGTCAATCGCCACGCCAGCGGGGTTGTTCCACTCTGGGTCTAGCGCAGGGTTATTGGTGGCGGCAACGGTGAAGCGTGAGTTCGGGTGGGCAGCTTTTGCGCCAGTTTCTTTGGCTATTTGCGGTGTCCAGTCTTTGCCTTGCCAGTCGATCAAATGTGCAGGGACAGGCAAATCTGCTTCCATGCCTTCCCACCAGATATCGCCGTCGTCGGTCAAACCGACATTGGTGAAAATCGTGTCTTTGTTCAGGCTCAACATGCAGTTCGGGTTGGTCAGCATGTTGGTGCCAGGTGCAACGCCGAAGTAGCCCGCTTCGGGGTTGATGGCGTACATTTTGCCGTCTGCGTTGGGTTTGACCCAGGCGATGTCATCACCAATGGTTGTGACTTTCCAGCCCTCAAAACCAGCGGGTGGCACGAGCATAGAAAAATTGGTTTTGCCGCAAGCTGACGGGAATGCCGCTGCGACGTGGTACTTACGACCCTGTGGATTGGTCACACCCAAAATCAACATGTGCTCAGCCAACCAGCCTTCGTCACGGCCCATGTTGGAGGCAATCCGCAGCGCAAAGCACTTTTTACCCAACAAAGCATTGCCGCCATAGCCAGAGCCATAACTCCAGATTTCGCGGGTTTCGGGGTAATGCACGATGTATTTGGTGTCATTGCACGGCCAAGTTACGTCTTTTTGACCTTCGGCCAAAGGCACGCCCACGGTGTGAACGCAGGGCACAAACTCGCCCTCAGCACCCAACACGTCGTAAACAGCTTTGCCCATGCGGGTCATGATTTTTTGGTTGACGGCGACATAGGCGCTGTCTGACAGCTCAATGCCAATGTGCGCAATCGGGCTGCCCAGCGGGCCCATGGAGAAGGGCACCACGTACATGGTGCGGCCGCGCATGCAGCCGTCGAACAGCGGGTTCAGCGTCGCGCGCATCTCTGCGGGGGCTTTCCAGTAGTTGGTCGGGCCCGCGTCCTCTTGCTTTTCTGAGCAAATGAAAGTGCGGTCTTCCACACGCGCCACGTCGCTGGGGTTGGAGCGTGCCAAAAAGCTGTTGGGGCGCTTGGCGGGGTTGAGTTTGATAAAGGTACCTGCGTCGACCAATTGCTGGCACAGGCGCTGGTATTCTTCCTCGCTACCGTCGCACCAATAAATGGCGGCGGGTTTAGTCAGCGCGGCCATTTCGGCCACCCAAGCGATCAGCTTGGCGTTTTTGACATAAGCGGGAGGGTTGATTTCCAAGCCCATTGTGGTGCGTGCGTTCATAGAAAAAAATACATCCAAGGATGCCCGTAGTTAATAATTCTTTAAAAAATCGTTTTTTCAAAACATCTTTGCTAGGTATCTTGGCAAACACCTAAAATCTGCTTTGAAAACGCGACGCTTCTGACGCTGGAGTTGACTATCCGAATTCCCAGAGAGTCGATTCTATGAACCAAGCTTGCGGGTTACCTACAAGTTACATGAATATTTGATGCATTATTTGCATAAGGTTATGCACAACGGCCTACCAGTCAACAGACGTCAATTGATCAAAACAAGTGCTGCTCTTGCTTCATTAGTGAGTGCAGCAAGCCTTGCTGCGCCCGTCAAATTGCGCGTAGCCGCTGCCAGCGACCTGAAATTTGCACTCACTGCTTTAGCAAAAAGTTTCACATCAGTTACCGGCATAGAAATTGATGTGCAATTTGGTTCGTCAGGCAATTTCACCCAGCAAATTCAACAAGGTTTGCCTTTGGATTTGTTTTTATCGGCGGATGAAGGCTATGTGGTGACGCTAGCGAAAGTGGGGCTAACACAAGGCGGCGTGCAAGACACTGGGGCGTTGTACGCCACGGGGCGGATTGCTTGGATACTGCCTAAAAATTCGGCAGTTCAGCTGCCCAAAAGCGAAGCTGAAGCTCGTTTAACGCTGACAAATCAACTTAAAACGGTCCGTAAATTCGCCATCGCCAACCCCGAGCACGCCCCATATGGCCGCGCCGCCAAAGAAGCGCTGCAAAGCCTAAGTCTGTGGGAGCCATTGCAAACTAAATTAGTACTGGGCGACAACATCAGCCAAGCCACCCAGTTCGTCACCAGCGGGGCGGCGCAAGCGGGCATCACCGCGCTATCGCTCGCACTAGCGCCTGAAGTTGCCGCGCAAGCTGGCGGCTACTGGCTCATGCCCGCCAACCTGCATACCCCTTTGAAGCAACGCATGGTGTTGCTGAAATCCGCCCAGCCCGCTGCAAAAACCCTGTTTGATTACTTACAAACGCCTGCGGCAAAGGCGGTGTTAGCTAAGTTTGGGTTTAGTGCTTAATCAACACATGCTCCCCTGCTACGTCCTCTTAGACCTTGAAACCACCGGTGGCAACCCGTTGGATTGCCGCATCACTGAAATCGCCGCCGTGCGGGTGGAAAACGGGCTGGAGGTGGCGCGGTGGAGCACGCTGGTCAACCCGGGTACGCGGATTCCGTCGTTGATTCAAGGACTCACAGGTATCAGCGACGCGATGGTGGCTGATGCACCGCCGTTTAACGAAGTGGGCGCCACGCTGCTGAAACTGCTGAACGGTGCTGTGCTGGTGGCCCACAATGTGCGGTTTGACCACGGCTTTTTGCTGCAAGAATATGCCCGCATGGACGTGGCACTGCGTGTGAAAACGCTGTGCACGGTGCGGCTGTCGCGCAAGCTTTACCCACAGCACAAGGGGCACGGGTTGGATGCGATCATGCAGCGGCATGGCCTGACCACTTTGTCGCGCCACCGCGCCATGGGTGATGTGGATTTGGTACAAGGCTTTTTGCAGGTAGCCACGCTGGAGCTTGGCGCAGAAGCCGTCGCCCAACAAGCGCAAATTTTGCTGCAAGGCAGCGCTG
The DNA here is from genome assembly GCA_013298945.1 of Polaromonas sp. Taxonomy (GTDB): domain Bacteria; phylum Pseudomonadota; class Gammaproteobacteria; order Burkholderiales; family Burkholderiaceae_C; genus Aalborgiella. Next base: position 341,980 of record JAAFJR010000003.1, on the reverse strand, counting down.
CTGTGCCGCCGCATTTGGAGACCAATGTGGCGGATATTCCTGAAACAGCGGGGGTGTATCTATTTTATGGCGAACCACCGGCGCAAAACTCTAAGGCAGCGCAAATCCCGCTGTACGTCGGCAAAAGCATCAAGCTACGCAGCCGCGTGATGTCGCACTTTCAAGCCGCTGGACGGGAAGCGCGGGAGATGCGGATTGCGCAGGAGATTCGGCGTGTGGAGTGGGTTGAAACAGCGGGCGAGCTGGGTGCGCTGCTCTTGGAAGCGCGGTTGGTCAAAGAGCTGCAACCGCTGCACAACCGCCAATTGCGCCGCGAACGCACGCTATGCGCTTGGCGGTTGGACGAAAACCCGAGTGCGAAGCCGTTGGTGACATTGGTGCGTGGCGACGACCTTGAGCCGCGCGAATTTGGGCAGATGTACGGTGTATACCGCTCCAAAAACCAAGCCTTGAGCGGCTTGCGTGAACTAGCGGATACACACAGTTTGTGCCATCAGTCGCTGGGGCTTGAAAGCGGCAAAGGACGCTGCTTTGCCCACCAAATTGGCCGTTGCAAAGGCGTGTGCTGCGGGGGCGAAAAGCCCGAATTGCACCATTTGCGCCTGAAACTGGCGCTGAAGCAGCAGCAACTGCGCGTCTGGCCGCATGCTGGCAAAATTGGTTTGCGGGAGTACAACCCAACAACAGGCCGGTCCGAGATGCATGTTTTTGACCAGTGGTGTCACCTAGCCACCGTGCAAAACGAAGCAGAGTTGGACGATGTCATCTCGTCCCGCACGCCCCTGGCTTTTGACCTAGATACCTACCGCCTGCTGCTCAAGCACTTGGTAGCGCCACACAAAGCGGGTTTGGAGCTAAAAATGCTCAAAATCGTTGCGTAGCAGCCCAAAAAACACGAATCGGCATCTAGCCGCCGCATTTATTGCCTCAATAGCTATATTATTTATAGCAAAAATCTATGGCTTGAATATTTTAGTAGCCTTTACGGCTTCTGAAACGGCTTGCCGCCCTCGGTCATCTCGGCAGGGTTGATGTAAAACGGGGCTTTCAAAGCGCCAGTTTTGAAGGCTTTGGATGCCGTTTGGTAATAAGCGATGGCCTCGTTCATCAGCTGCGTGTTGATGGGGGCGGGCGTGGTGGCCAGTGTTTTGGGGTCGACGTTGTAGCTCTCAACAACTTGCTTAGGTAGCAGCACGGTGAGCAAGTTGTCTTTCATGTAGCCCAGCGCTTGGTAGTTGCTAATGAAGGCGCGCTCTGTTACGGGGCCGGGCTCAAACACCGAGCGGCCAAAAAACTGGGCGCTGCCGTTTTTGCCTAAAACCTCCATCAATGTAGGCGCAATATCGATTTGGCTGATCATGGGGCTAAACACGGCTGGCTTGAGCAAGGCTGGGGCATAAAAAATCAGCGGGATGTGGTAACCGGTTACCGGTAGGCGGGTTTTGCCAGCGGCAGAGGCGCAATGGTCGGCCACGATGACAAACAGAGTGTCTTTGAACCACGACTTTTTAGACGCGTCTTTGATGAATTTGCCAATGGCATAGTCGGTATATTTCACCGCGCCATCACGCCCGCCGGGTGAGGGAATGTCGATACGGCCTGAAGGATAGGTGTAAGGGCGGTGGTTGGAGGTGGTCATGACTTGGGCGAAGAACGGCTTGTCTTGCGTGCCTTTATCACCTTTTTCGTCCAGCGTGCGTATCACGTGGTCAAACAAATACTCGTCGGCCACGCCCCAGACGTTTTCAAAACCGACTTTGTCTTTGGGGATGTCGGTGCGGTCCACCACGCGGTAGTTATTGGCCGCGTAGTAGGCGTTCATATTGTCAAAATAACCATAGCCGCCATAGAAAAAGAAGGTCGAAAAACCTTGGTGCTTGAGCAATTCACCCATGGTGGACAGGTGGTCGTGCTTGGGGCGGCGCACGATGGCTTGGCCAGGAATGGGCGGTGTGCCGAGCGACAGCGCCTCTAGGCCACGCACAGTGCGTGTGCCGGTGGCAAACATGCGATCAAACTTCATGCCGGCTTTGCCGAGTTTGTCTAGCTCAGGCGTTAAGCCCTTATTCCCGCCATACGAATCCATAAACTCAGCCGATAGGCTTTCCACCGAAATCATGATGATGTTTTTAGGCTTGCTGCTGAAGGGGGTGACGTTCGTGGCTGGTTCGTCTTTGATGTCGGTTTTGCGCGCATCGCCCAAAGAGGTGCGCTTCACGCCCATGGCTACCAAAGCTGTGTTAGCCTGTGGCTGGGGAATGGTGCGGTAAAACTTGTCGTAATCCAGCTCGTTGCGGCGCTGCGCGGCGGCGATGGTGAACAGGCCGTTGCCCGACAACTCAGCAGCAAAAGCGTTTTTAGGGTTGATGGCGCCGTCTTGTGGAATACCCGCAAGTCTGCGCACTTCGGCAGGCAAGGACGTGTTTGTTTCTGAACTGACCAAGGGCAGATATTGCTTTTCCATCTGGTCAACGTTGCCGAAATACATCATCAGCGCGGGCACAGTGCAGGCGAACAACGCTAAGCAAATGCGTTGTACCACGGTAATGCCATAGCTGTCCGCTTGGTTAACGCGGCCGCTGATGATGACCAAAATGACCGCTGCAATCGCGCCAATACCTGCCAAGATTTGGCCGACAGGGTAGGATTCGCGGATATTGCCAATCACCTCTGAGGTGTAAATCAAATAATCTAAGGCGATGAAGTTAAAGCGGGTTGAAAACTCCAACCAAAAGGTAGCCTCTGCCACAGCGCCAAACAGCAACAGCGCAATTGCCAACCATAGGTACGTAAACCTAAGTGCTTTGTGCCATGACTTTTTACGCCAAGTATTTGGAATCACAGCTTCATACAAACAAATCGGCGCAATCAACACGCTGACCACACACAGGTCAAACCAAAAACCCTTAAAGAATATTTCGGGCCACAGCGGTAGCGGCACGGCTTCAAAACTTTTGAATTGCATCGTTGTACCAACACCCTCAAAGCTGGTAAAAACCGCCAAGCCCAAACGGGTGAGGGTGTAAATCATCACAGCCACCACAGCGGCGATGACGGGGATGCGCGGAATAGCCGGAGCCAGATTGTATTTAGCCATGGGGCGTAGTTTAAGCGCAGTTACTCGCAGTTTAGGCCTTGTTGAATTGAGTTATCCTCTGTAACTATGTCAAAAATAGTTACAGCCCAAGCCTTAGATCCTGCACTGGCAGTGGTCGTGATGGGCGTTTCAGGCTGTGGCAAATCATCCCTAGCGATGGCGATTGCGCAAAGTTTGGCGTGCAACATGCTGGAAGGTGACGCTTTTCACCCCACCGCCAGCCAAGAAAAAATGGCACAAGGCACACCGCTGACCGACCAAGATCGCGCGGGCTGGCTGCTTAGTTTGGGTGAAGCGTTGTTGCAAAACACCGATAAAACCGTCGTTTTAAGCTGCTCGGCTTTGAAAAAAAGCTATCGCGACACCTTGCGCAGCTACAAACCTAACTTGCGCTTCGTCTACCTAGACATCAGCCCCGCAACCGCTTTAGCGCGTGTGTCGTCTCGCGCCGCCTCAGACGGTCACTTTTTCCCCGCCACGCTGGTGGACAACCAGTTTGCAACCTTGGAAGTGCCAACGGGTGAGGAGGGCGTGTTAACCGTGGATGCCAATACGCCCTTGCCTGAAATGGTGGCGCAAGTGCGGGCTTGGTTGGGGTAAGTTTGGTTGGGATAATTTAGTTAGCTTAAGGCCCCAAAAACCCCCTCATAACCCCTTCATTCCCGCGTAGGCGGGAATCCATACCGCGCTTGCCAGAAAAGTCAGTTTGAGCGCATTTTAGGCTCTTTTTTAGTGCAATTTTCGTTGTAGCCATCATATTTGTTGCCTAAGCAGCTATTATATTTATAGCTAAATCTCTCTTTTTTACATCTATGATGAAAAAGAATTTGAGAGCGGGCTTATCGTGATTCTTGCGTCTAATGGCGCTCGCATTGTCACAGCACAGACACAATCGGTATGAATAATTGCAGACGAAGTTAATCTTTACTTGGAGAAAGTTTATGAAGTCGATTAAAGTTGGATTAAGTGCTATTTCTATAGCCAGCGTTGCTTTTTTGATGGGTTGTTCGCACAACAGCTCACCGCAACAGGTGATTGGCAAGATGAACTCTCAATACCCAACTTTAGATGGCGCAATGCCACTGGTGATTGGCCATCGCGGTGCTTGTGGTTACTTGCCTGAGCATACATTGGCATCTTATAAAAGAGCGATTGAGTTGGGGGCGGATTTTATTGAGCCTGATCTGGTGGTAACCAAAGATGGCGAACTCGTGGCACGCCATGAGCCAAACATAACCGCGACGACAGATGTTGAACAACATCCTGAGTTTGCTGCTCGCAAAACGACACGCAAGGTTGACGGCATTGAAGAAACAGGTTGGTTTGTAACCGACTTTACCTTGGCCGAACTTAAAACGTTGCGCGCTAAGCAAACCATGGCCGATCGTGACCAGTCGTTCAATGGAAAATTTGAAATACCTACCTTTCGAGAAATCTTAGAGCTGGTTAAGGCCGAAAAAGCAAACAGCGGCCGAACAGTGGGGGTGTACCCTGAAACCAAGCATCCGACCTATCACATTCAAGCAGGTTTGGCTATTGAGCCCCGCCTGTTAGCAACATTGAATGCTTACGGTCTAAATAAAAAAGATTCGGCTGTTGTTATCCAATCGTTTGAGGTTAACAACCTCAAAGAGCTTAGGAAACTCACGCCAGTGAGATTGGTTCAGTTGATAGACGGTGATGATGTCGACTCGGCAGGTAAAGTCACGCTTGCTGCACCATCAGCGCAGCCCTATGACTTTGTTGTTAATAAGGACTCACGCAATTTTGCAGACATGTTAACGCCCGCTGGTTTAAGAGAAATCAAAACTTATGCCGACGGCATTGGCCCATGGAAGCCTTATCTGGCAAGCGGTGCACATGTGCCGGGCACAGACGGTAAGCCTAAAGACTTGAACGGCGATGGAAAAATTGACGATCGTGATCGCGTCGCTTTGCCACCGACTTCGGTTGTGAAAGATGCGCATGCTGCTGGGTTATTCGTCCATGCGTTCACGTTTCGCAATGAAGGAAAACGATTGCTGTCAGACTTTGCTGGTGACCCAAAAGCGGAATATATGAAGTTTTATAAAATGGGTGTCGATGGATTGTTCAGTGATTTTCCTGACACTGCCGTCGCCGCTAGAAAATAAAAAATTATCGATAGCCGTCGTATTTATTGCCTAAGCAGCTATTTAATTTATAGCAATTTGAGCTGTTTATACGCATCGCTTTTCATTTAAACTTTCGCCACCCGCCCTTGAACCATGGATTCCCGCCTGCGCGGGAATGACGGTTTTGAATAGCGCTACAAAATCGGCGCCAGCAACCGCGACAAGGCTTTTTCTTCCATGCCTCGGCGCGCCACCATGTCTTTGAGCTGGTCATCACCCACTTTGCCGACGTTGAAATAGGTCGCCTCGGGGTGCGCCATGAAAAAGCCGCTGACGCTGGCTGCCGGCAGCATGGCCAAACTTTCGGTCAGGCTCATGCCGATTTCGTCGCACTGCAAAAGTTTGAACATATCGGCTTTGACGCTGTGGTCTGGGCATGCTGGGTAGCCGGGCGCGGGGCGGATACCGGTGTATTTCTCGCCAATCATGTCGTCCATGCCCAGCGCCTCGTCGGGCGCGTATCCCCACAGGTCGGTACGGGCGCGGTGGTGCATGCATTCGGCAAAGGCTTCGGCCAAGCGGTCAGCAAGGGCTTTGAGCATGATGCTGGAGTAGTCGTCCAAGTCGTCTTGGAAGTACTTTTCTTTCTTCTCAGCGCCCAAACCTGCCGTCACGGCAAACAGGCCGATGTAATCTTGCTTCATGCCGTGGCTGATGGCATGCGGGTGGATGCTGTTGTTTTTAGCAGCGTTTTCATGCCCATTTTTAGCCATATTATCGGCTGTAGACAGTGTATTTGTTGCCTGAGAAGCTATATCTTTAATAGCGTTTTTGGGTGCAATAAAGTCGGCCAAGCAGCGGCTCGGTCGCGTTATGCCATCAATAGTGGCCTTTTCGGCTTGCTGGCGCAGGCCGTACCAGGTCATCGCCACCTCGGTGCGTGTCTCGTCGGTGTAGATTTCAATGTCATCATCGTTGACGCTATTGGCCGGGTAAAACGCCACCACGCCATTGGCCTGCAGCCAGCGGCCTTCGATCAGGCGCTTCAGCATACGTTTGCCATCGGACAGCACGCGCACGGCTTCTGTGCCCACAATCTCGTCCTTCAAAATCGCGGGGTAGGGGCCAGCCAAATCCCAGGTTTGGAAGAACGGGCCCCAGTCGATGTAATTGGCTAATTCCATCAAGTCGAAGTTTTTGAACACTCGACGACCGATGAACTTTGGTTTGGTGGGGTGGTAGGCATCCCAATCAATCGGCGTTTTGTTGGCACGCGCATGCTGCAGCGGCCACAGTGGCACTTGCTTTTTGTTGGCATGCTGGGTGCGGACTTTGTCGTAATCTGCATTCAGCTCGTCAATGTAGGCGGTCGCTTGATCGCTCAGCAAGCTTTGAGCAACGCCCACGCTGCGGGAGGCATCGGGGACGTAAACCACAGGGCCTTCGTAATGCGGGGCGATTTTGACGGCGGTGTGAACGCGGCTACAAGTTGCGCCACCAATCAACAGCGGAATTTTCTTCATGCGGAAGTAATCGTCTTTTTGCATCTCGGCGGCGACGTATTGCATTTCTTCCAAGCTTGGCGTGATCAGCCCCGATAAGCCGACGATATCAACGCCCTCAACCTTGGCGCGCGCCAAAATCTCGTGGCAAGGCACCATCACGCCCATGTTGATGACTTCAAAGTTGTTGCACTGAAGCACTACGGTGACAATGTTTTTGCCAATGTCATGCACATCGCCCTTGACGGTGGCGATGATGATCTTGCCTTTGGCTTTGACATCTTCACCGGCTTCGGCTTGCAGGCGTTTTTCTTCCTCGATATAGGGAATCAAATGCGCTACAGCCTGCTTCATCACGCGGGCAGACTTAACGACCTGCGGCAAGAACATCTTGCCTTGACCAAACAGGTCGCCCACCACGTTCATGCCATCCATCAACGGGCCTTCGATGACGTGCAGCGGACGGCCGCCGTTTTTAAGAACGATTTGGTAGGCTTCTTCGGTGTCTTCGTTGATGAAGTCGGTGATGCCGTGCACCAGCGCGTGGCTGAGGCGGGCGTTGACACTGACCGGCGCTTCCGGCGTGCCGCGCCAAGCTAACTTTTGGCTCTCGTCCTTGGCGGCGCCCTTGGCGTTTTCGGCGACTTCGACCAAGCGCTCACCCGCATCAGCGCGGCGGTTCAGCACCACATCTTCCACACGTTCGCGCAATTCGGGCTCTAAATCGTCATACACGCCGACCATGCCAGCGTTGACGATGCCCATGTCCATGCCCGCCGCAATGGCGTGGTACAAAAACACGGTGTGAATCGCCTCGCGCACCGCGTCATTGCCACGGAAGCTGAAAGACACGTTGGACACGCCACCCGAGACCTTGGCACCCGGCAGGTTTTGCTTGATCCAGCGCGTCGCGTTGATGAAATCGACGGCGTAGTTGTTGTGCTCTTCAATCCCGGTGGCGATGGCGAAGATATTCGGGTCAAAAATGATGTCTTCGGGTGGAAAGTCCACGGTGTCGACCAGCAAGCGGTAAGCCCGTTCGCAAATCTCAATCTTGCGTTCGTAGGTGTCTGCCTGGCCTTTTTCGTCAAACGCCATCACCACCGCTGCTGCGCCGTAGCGTCGTAACAGCTTGGCCTGGTGCAAAAATTGTTCTTCGCCCTCTTTCATGCTGATGGAGTTCACCACGGCTTTGCCTTGCACACAGCGCAGCCCAGCTTCAATCACGCTCCATTTGGAGCTGTCAATCATCACCGGCACGCGGGAGATATCGGGCTCAGACGCCATCAGGTTCAAAAATTTCACCATCGCTGCTAGGCTGTCCAACATGGCCTCATCCATGTTGACGTCGATGATCTGTGCGCCGTTTTCAACCTGCTGGCGGGCAACCGACAGCGCTTGCTCAAACTCGCCATTCAAAATCATGCGCGCAAACGCTTTAGAACCTGTGACGTTGGTGCGTTCACCCACGTTAACAAACAGTGTTTTCGCGTCGATAAATATCGGCTCCAGCCCAGACAAGCGCATGGGTTGCACCTTGCTGTGGTCAACCGAGTTAGCAAAAGTGGATGTTTGTGTGGAAGTTGTAGTAACGGTCGTCATAGCTCACCTAGCAAAGAATCATTAAAAGCTGGTGAGCGCCGTTGGTTGCCCCGAAATACGAAGCAGCAACCCAAGCCTGACGCCGCGAAATAAATGCGGCGCTGCAGCGCTCCTTGAGTTAGGCTTATTTTACTGGAAGAATAGTTGCCAAAGAATAATGAAAGCAGAAGTCTATCGATGCGGTAGCGCGATTTTTATTTTTCGTCTTTTTTTGTACAAACCTGTTGATAACTTTTTAACAAATAGCTAGTTATCCACAGATTAGTCACTCAACTCTAAGTTATCCAGAAAACGATGACACCAAAAAACCAAGTCTACCCACACCCACAGAAGCAAGCTAAGTGACTGATGCGATTGAACTTTAAGGCCTTATCCACACATACCTGCAAGCCTTAACTACTACTACTATCTTTAAATAAAGAATTAGAAGAATAAGAGAAGTACAAGTGCCGCCTTGGTTTGCGTGCTTTCAGATAACTTTCCGCGCGTGGTTTTTTCGCGTTTAAAAGTCTAATGCTTGCTAAATTTCACTTTTTTGGCTGGTTTATTACTATGATTTTTATAGCTATTTAGGCAATAAATACGCCGGTTAGAGACATATTTAGAAAAAATAATTCAAAGGTAATTGATTTATTTACTGTTTATTTTAACAGAGGGACAAAAATAGGACAAATGTCCTGTATTATTCCCGCCGATGAACTCATCAATTTCATCTGCCGACCATTCAGCCGCTCTCGCTTACTTAGCAGCAGCTCGTAAAACCCATTCCCAAGAAGCACTTGCTAAACAGCTAAATTTTAGCGCTCGTCAGATTCGGCGCTGGGAAAATGGAGAACAGTTACCGCCAGAAAATATCGCAGCAGAACTGCAAAAGTTTTTAAATTTTGGTGTTCCAGCAGCGACAAAAGGAAAATTTACCTTTGCGGATCTTTTTGCTGGCATCGGAGGAATCCGATTAGCTTTCGAAGCTATTGGCGGTGAATGCGTGTTTACGAGTGAGTGGGACACATTTGCTCAAAAAAGCTACGCCATGAACTTTTCTACAGATCATGTGATGAACGGTGACATCACTCAAATCCATGAAGATGATATTCCGGATCACGACGTCTTAATTGGTGGATTTCCGTGCCAGCCGTTTTCTATTGCAGGTGTCTCTAAAAAAAATTCGCTTGGTAAGGCACATGGATTCGCAGATGAAACTCAAGGCACTTTATTCTTTGACGTTGCGCGAATCATTGCTAAAAAGCGTCCCCGTGCATTTATGTTGGAAAACGTCAAAAATCTTCGGTCACATGACAAAGGTCGGACTTTTGACGTTATTTATAAAACGTTAAACGAAGAACTTGGTTATCACGTCACTTACAGCGTTATTGACGGTGCTCATTTTGTGCCTCAGCACCGTGAGCGGATCATCATTGTCGGGTTCCGTGATGAGGTTGATTTCGATGTTAAAAACATTGAATTGCCAGGAAAAGGTGATCATGTATTAAGCAAAATCATTCATGCAAAAGCTAATGAACCGTTTCTTGAATGGGATGGATCGAATTATTTTGATCATTCAAAAAAGAAGGTGCTCGATAAATACACCTTGACTGACAATCTCTGGCTGTATTTACAAAACTACAAGAAAAAGCATAGCGCTGCTGGCAATGGCTTTGGATTTGGGTTAGTAACGCCTGAAAGTGTTACCAGAACTTTGTCAGCACGATATTACAAAGACGGTTCTGAAATTCTATTTAGTCAAGGCGCTAAAAAGAACCCACGACGTTTAACGCCTCGTGAATGCGCTCGGCTTATGGGTTTTCCAGATACCTTCAAAATTAATGTTTCTGATACCCGTGCGTATAAACAATTTGGTAATTCCGTAGTTGTACCAGTTATGGAAAAAGTTGCTCAAGCGATGCAACCATTCATTTTGCAAGAAGAAGTCAAAAAACCGCGTTTTGTTCGTGCCAAAGTCTAATTTTTTTGGAGTAATACCATGCAAACACAATCACGAATTCCTACTCCTTTGAGTAATTCTTATTCTTCGATGGATAAATGGTTTGCAAACATGCAAGCTAGCGGTTTATTTTTCAATCCTGAAGATCGACCCGTCGATATTGTTGAAATAAACTCTGGGGAACCTATTTTTTCAACAGAAGAGTGCGTCATGTTAGATCAGATAATCGACATTATGTTTGAAATACATGGCGATAAAGTTTGCGAAGTTGCGTTCAAACACACTCACAAACAGCTTATGCAAATGATCGTACATTGATTTGTCAGTTACTATCCTTCTTATCTAGCGTAGATTTAAAGGGTGGCAAATGGATTTTCAAACTATCGCGCAATTAGAAGCGCGATTCTCTGACCTCGGCGCTACACGAATTTTTTGCAAGCGTCTATCGGAGAATGACAATACAAAACAGCAAATTTACCTAGGCGGTAATTTTGAAGTTTTATCTTTTTTCCCTTTTGGTGAAATAACTGCCCACTCAGAACTAAAAGAACCTAACTTTAAAGCTCCGCTGGAGTTTTATTGGGTTGACCAAACAAATGCTGAAAAAGCTGAGGGTGCGCAGCTTATCTTGTACCCTAAATATCCAGAAGTTCGACTGTCAGGTTTTTTGGCTGGATGTAAATCTGCACCCTCAAAGCATCTACAACCAATCCCAAAGGAATCGCGCGATAAGAAAGATGGAAGATTTTTAATATTCGGTACTACTTCTGATGGTAAAACATTGGCTCATCTTGCACCAGAGTTTTCATCATTGGCCAATGATATTGCTATTAAATTCTTATCAGTACCGCCAAATGGTTTGTTTCTGGAGTTAACTGTTCCTATCGGTTCGAGTCAAAATAAACTGCTTGTGATGGATGCGCTTAGAAGTATTCAGAATCAAGGATTTCATACTTCCCGAAGGTTAGATAAATTTGGAATTATTAAAGATTACGCCGCACTTAATGGCGGCGGCTACACGCTTGAAGCGCTTTTGGGCATTATTCCGAATGGACGATCAGAGCCTGATTATCTTGGTTGGGAGATAAAGTCTTACAGCAAAGACAGAATCACTTTAATGACACCAGAGCCCAAAGGCGGTTACTACGGTAAGCATGGTGCAAAAGCATTTGTAGAGCACTATGGCCATGGTAGAGACGATGGGTCGATGTACTTTACTGGTTCGCACAAGGTTGGCATAGTTTCATCAACTACTGGCATGAAGCTGCAAGTTCACGGATTTAACCTATTAAATCCCAAGCAATTGAATGTGGACGGAAATATTGTACTTATTGATTCCAAGGGTAATGACGCAGCCATTTGGTCATTTACTGAACTTTTATCTCATTGGAATCGAAAACATGCTTTCGCAGCTTATGTACCTTATACATTGCAAAAAATGCCAGTCTCGTATAAATACAATAATCCTGTTTTAATGGGCGAGCATACGGATTTTCAAAAATATTTGGCTGCTCTATGCAATGGTTCGGTAATATTTGATCCAGGATCAAAAGTTACGGATGCAAATACGAATAAATCTAAGATTAAAGCTAGAAGCCAATTTCGAATAAGTATCTCAAAGCTATCGCAATTGTATGAGAAATTGACCCTTGAACATTTATAATCACTACAAATAATATAGCTGTCTAGGCAATAAATACGCCGGCTAGAGCCATATTTGAGCATCAAAAAGCAGAAAAGCCCTCGTTTGAGGGCTTTTTGCTAATCTTTCATGTTTCTGCAGGGTTTGCCATACGCATCGTAAGGGGGCGCGCTGTTGGGTACGTCTGGGATGCCTCTGCAAAACTTGCGGTGACGTTCTTTTGAATCGGCCAGTTCTACGTCTCTGGCATCTCGGGTGCTTTTCTTTATGCCGTGACAGTGCTCTTTACCTGTGCTCTTTTGCACGTGGCAACCGTTGCTGTCTACTCCGCCGCCATGGGCATGTGCAAAACTATTCAACAAGAACGACAAAGCGGCAACTAAAAATAGTTTAGATAATATTTTTAGTTGAGAGTTATGAAGCATTGAGTATCAAGTATTAATAATCAATACGCTCAAACGTCAATATTCCCCGCCCTCAACGCATTTGTCTCAATAAAGTCTCTGCGCGGTTCGACTTCGTCGCCCATGAGCATGGTGAAGACGCGGTCGGCTTCGATGGCGTCGTCGATTTGGACGCGTAGGAGGCGGCGGACGGTGGGGTCCATGGTGGTTTCCCAGAGTTGGGCGGGGTTCATCTCGCCCAAACCTTTGTAGCGCTGGCGGCTGGTGGTGCGTTCGGCTTCACTGATGAGCCATTTCATGGCGATGCGGAAGTCTGCCACGCGTTCTTCTTTTTGGCGCTCGCCTTCACCGCGCATGACCTTGGCGCCTTCGCCCAGCAGGCCACGGAAGGTGTCTGCCGCTTCGGCCAAGGCGGCGTAGTCGGAGCCGTGGACGAAGTCTTGCGTCAAGACGCTGCTTTTCACGTTGCCGTGGTGGCGGCGGCTGATGCGTAGGATGGGTTTGTCGGTGCGAACGTCAAACTCGCCGGCGACTTCGGCATGGCTGCCGATGGTGAGGAGGAAGGCTTGCAGCGCGACAGCTGATTTTTCAGCGTCTTCAACCGTATCAAGGTTCAAATCGACGCCGTCGGCAATGGCTCTGAGCGCTTCGTCGTCCATGAAATTGCGCAAGCGGGCGATGACGGCTTCGGCCAGCGCGTGCTTGCGGGCGAGTTCGTTCAGTGTGTCGCCAGTCAAGGTCGTTGGGTTTGCACCGCCGGTGTAGACGCTAGCGTCTTTCATGGCGATGCGCAGCAAGAAACTGTCTAGCGCGGGGGCGTCCTTGAGGTAGAGCTCTTCTTTACCGGCTTTGACCTTGTACAGCGGTGGTTGCGCGATGTAGATGTGGCCGCGCTCGACCAGCTCGGTCATTTGGCGGTAGAAGAAGGTGAGCAGCAGGGTGCGGATGTGTGCGCCGTCAACGTCGGCATCGGTCATGATGATGATGCGGTGGTAGCGCAGCTTGGCGACGTTGAAGTCGTCATTGCCTGTCGTTCCACCAGCTTTGCCGATGCCGGTGCCCAGGGCGGTGATGAGCGTCAAAATCTCGTTGCTGGTCAAGAGCTTTTCGTAGCGTGCTTTTTCAACGTTCAAAATCTTGCCGCGCAAAGGCAAAATCGCTTGGAATTTGCGGTCTCGGCCTTGCTTGGCAGAGCCGCCGGCGGAGTCACCCTCGACGATGTAGATTTCGCACTCGGCGGGGTCTTTTTCTTGGCAGTCGGCCAATTTGCCGGGCAAGCCCATGCCGTCCAAGACGCCTTTACGACGCGTCATGTCGCGTGCTTTGCGCGCGGCCTCGCGGGCGCGGGCGGCTTCGATGATTTTGCCGACGATGATTTTGGCATCGGCCGGGCGCTCTTGCAGGTAGTCAAACAGCAGCTTGCTGACGATGTCTTCCACCGGGCCGCGTACTTCGGAGCTGACCAGTTTGTCTTTGGTTTGGCTGGAGAATTTAGGTTCAGGCACCTTGACGCTCAAGACACAGCACAAGCCCTCGCGCATGTCGTCGCCGGTCACTTCGACCTTGGCTTTTTTGGCGATTTCAGAGTCGTCGATGTACTTGTTGATGACGCGGGTCATCGCGGCGCGTAGGCCGGTCAAATGCGTGCCACCGTCGCGCTGTGGGATGTTGTTGGTGAAGCAGAGCACCTGCTCGTTGTAGCCGCTGTTCCACTGCATGGCCACTTCAACGCCGATGTTGGTGTTTTGGTCAGACTGGCGGTCGCCCATGGCGTGGAAGATGTTGGGGTTCAACACCTGCTTGCCTTTGTTGATGAAGTTGACGAAGCCTTTGACGCCGCCTGCACCTGAGAAGTCGTCTTCTTTGCCGCTGCGCTCATCCTTAAGGCGGATTTTGACGCCGTTGTTCAAAAAGCTGAGTTCGCGCAGGCGCTTGCTCAAAATTTCGTAATGGAAGTCGTTGTTGGTTTGGAAGATGCTGGTGTCTGGCAAAAAGTGGACTTCGGTGCCACGCTTTTCGGTGTCGCCTATGACCTTCATCGGGGAGACTTCCACGCCATCAACCGTTTCTGTAATTCGGTTTTGCACAAATCCGCGTGAGAATTCCATGACATGCACTTTACTGTCACGACGGATCGTCAAACGCAGCATGGTGGACAGCGCGTTGACGCAGCTGACGCCCACGCCGTGCAAGCCGCCAGAGACTTTGTAGCTGTTTTGGTTGAACTTGCCGCCGGCGTGCAGTTCGGTGAGTGCGATTTCGGCTGCGGAGCGTTTTGGCTCGTGTTTGTCGTCCATCTTCACGCCTGTGGGGATGCCACGGCCGTTGTCGACCACGCTCACCGAGTTGTCGGTGTGGATGGTGACCAAAATGTCGTCGCAATGGCCAGCCAGGGATTCGTCAATCGAGTTGTCCACCACCTCAAACACCAAATGGTGCAGGCCGGTGCCGTCAGACGTGTCGCCAATGTACATGCCAGGGCGTTTGCGCACGGCTTCCAGGCCTTCGAGAATCTGGATTGAGCCTTCGCCATAAGCCTCGGTCGCGCCGGCTTGGTTGGTGTCAATGGTGGGTTGGAAGTTGGCGCTGTCGCCGCTGACATCGCCCAGGTTGACGCCTTCGCCAATAGCGCGTTCTACGACTTCGGGCGTAGTTTCTACGGTATTTTCTGCATTTGCAACGGGTTTGATTTCTTCGGTCATGGCAAATTTTTCTCGATTTTTCAGTATCTTTAAAAACACCAAACCCCCTGTTTAAGAGGGGGTTGGTTAGTAGGCTAAATTAGGCTGTAGCCGGCGTATTTTTTGCCTGAACAGCTATTGTATTAATAGCATTAAATCCGCATCGGCATCACTACGTACTTGAACGAGGTGTTGTCTGGAATGGTCAAAAGTGCTGAGCTGTTGCCGTCAGACAATTCCAGCTTCACCATCTCTTGGCTCATGTTGCTCAAAGCATCGATGAGGTAGGTGACGTTGAAACCGATCTCGATTTCGTCGCCGCCGTAATCAATGTCCAACTCGTCCACGGCTTCTTCTTGTTCGGCGTTGTTGGAAGCCACGCGCAGGGTGCCCGGCTCGATGTTCAGGCGCACTCCTTTAAACTTGTCGCTGGTCAAAATCGCGGTGCGCTGCAGTGATGCCAAGAAGGGCACGCGGCCCAAGACGATGGCGTTTTTGTGGTTTTTCGGGATCACGCGGTTGTAGTCGGGGAACTTGCCTTCGACCAGTTTGGTCACAAATTCCATGCCTTCAAAGCTGAACTTGGCTTGGTTTGCGGCGAATTGGAACTCAATCGCACCTTCTTTGTCGCTGAGCAAACGTTGCATTTCGATGACAGTTTTGCGCGGCAAGATGACTTCTTGTTTCGGCACTTCCACATCCAGCGTGGCGGTGGCGAAGGCCAAACGGTGGCCGTCGGTGGCGACGATGCTGAGTTGCGTGCCTTCGGCAACGAACAAAATACCGTTGAGGTAGTAGCGAATGTCGTGCACGGCCATGGCGAAAGCGACTTGGCCAAGCAAATCTTTCAAGACCTTTTGTGGCACGCTGAAAGCTGGGCCAAGGTTTGCGGATTCTTGCACGAGAGGGAAGTCTTCAGCAGGCAGGGTTTGCAGTGTGAACTTGCTCTTGCCACCTTTCAAAATCAACTTGGACGCGCTGGATTCTAAAGAGACGGTTTGGTCGCCTGGCATGGTGCGCAAAATGTCGATCACTTTGCGTGCACCTACGGTGGTGGTGAAGTCGCCCGCATCGCCATCAAACTCGGCACTGGTGCGGATTTGGATTTCTAAGTCGCTGGTGGTCAACTCAAGGCGGTTACCAGTTTTGCGAATCAAGACGTTGGCCAAAATCGGCAGCGTGTGACGCCGCTCGACGATGCCCGCGACGGATTGCAGCGCGGCGAGTACTTTGTCTTGTGTTGCCTTGAGAACGATCATGTTTGCCTCTTTAAAAATGTGCTTTTATATTCGCTTCTACATTAACTTACTATTTTAACCTTTTGCTACCCTGAAAACCTACCCTAACACTTAACCTTTCAGGGTCTGTTCCAGTACGTGCAGTTGCTGGTTCAGTTCGCTCAAAAGCTGTCTTTCGGCCGTCATTTTGCGCACCGCATGCAAGACTGTGGTGTGGTCACGGCCACCAAACAATTCGCCGATTTCGGGCAGACTTTTTTGGGTCAATTCTTTGGCCAAATACATCGCAATTTGGCGTGGCCGCGCAATGCTGGCGGGACGCTTTTTGGAATACATATCGGCGATCTTGATTTTGTAATAGTCGGCGACGGTTTTTTGGATGTTTTCGACTGAAATTTGCCGATTCTGAATCGACAACAAGTCGCGCAACGCCTCTCTTGCTAGGGCGATTGAAATTTCTTTTTGGTTGAAGCGGGAGTAAGCCAAGATTTTGCGCAGTGCGCCTTCTAACTCACGCACGTTGGAGCGCACGTTTTTGGCGACAAAAAACGCCACTTCTTCGGGCATTTCTGTGCCTTCGGCTTTGGCTTTGTTGATCAAAATCGCGACGCGCATTTCCAGCTCAGGCGGCTCGATGGCGACGGTGAGACCTGAGTCAAAACGCGAGACCAAGCGTTCGTGGATGTCGGTCAAACCCTTGGGATAGGTGTCGCTGGTCATGACCAAGTGCGATTTGCGGGCCAGGAGTGCTTCAAACGCATTGAAAAACTCTTCTTGCGTGCGCTCCTTGTTGGCGAAGAACTGCACATCGTCAATCAACAACAAATCCAGCGAGTGGTAGCGTTCTTTGAACTCGTCAAAGGTCTTACGCTGGTAGGCTTTGACCACATCGGTGACGAATTGCTCGGCGTGGATGTAAAGCACTTTGGCGTTTGGGCGGTCATGCAGCAGGCGGTTACCGATAGCGTGCATCAAGTGGGTTTTACCCAAGCCAACGCCGCCGTAAATGAAGAGCGGGTTGTACAGCTGGCCAGGTGTGCCAGAGACGTGCAATGCAGCCGCACGCGCCATGCGGTTGGCCGTTCCCTCAACCAGCGCATCAAATGTCAATGCGGTGTTCAGGCGCGGCTTGTTGCCCATGATGCCGTTGGCTGCACTGGCACCTCCAGAACCACTTTCTGCCACCATGTCAATAGGTTCAGCAACGCTGCCGAATTCGGCGTTTTTGACGTCCATCGTCGTTCTGGGCGCGGCTTCGCGCTGCATCAAAGCGAGTTCTAAGGCAATCGGCTGGCCATACATTTTTTCAAGCAACACACTGATGCGGCTGGCGTATTGGGCGCGTACCCAGTCCAGCTTAAAGCGGTTGGCGATAAAGATGGTGACTTTGGACAGGTCGTTGCTGCTTTGCACGACCAAAGGTTTGATCCAAGTGTTGAACTGCTGCTCAGGCAGCTCTTGCGCGAGCACGTCCATGCAGGCTTGCCACAGGCTGCTGCTGAGGGCTTGGTCGTCGTCGGTTGTGGAAACTTGGCTGCCAGCGGGTGAAGAAGAGGAAGGGTTGCTGGCCGAGGTCATGTTGTTTTCTTAAAATGCTGTGGATATTTTTAGTGGTTCTGAATGTTCAGTGTAACTTATCCCCTGATTATCCACAACCTGAAGGTAAAAATAGCTAAAGCCTATGTTTGCTTGGAATACGTTAAAATAGAGACATCTTAAGTGAAAGTTATACGATGTCAAACCCTACACCAACCAGCCACGACCACGCTACTGAGCACGCAGAAGACGTGATTGAAACCGTGGCACACAAAATGCACTTCATGTTGCCAGTTGCTGGCGCTGTTTTGATTTTCTTGCTGGCCTTTATCGCTGTGGTGGTTGCTTAAGCAGATTGATAATCTGTATAAATCGCCTGTAGCCGGCGTATTTATTGGTCTCTAAGCTATATAATTTATAGCAACACCTTCAGTTCCGCATCGGCATGATATGAATGCTATGCGGCGGAATGTTTACATTGACTGTGCTATTTCCCTGATCCATCAAAGCCCTGACCTGCGCGCTGGATAGCGTGAGCGTCAAGCGCACATTTGCCAAAGCGCCCCAGCGAAGAGGTGCGAGGGTACAAATACTGGTTTCTCCCAAAGACAAAACCTCTAAAAATTGGCACGCTACAGAGTTGGCGGGTAGGTTTTGTTCACAGGCGCTGCCTTGCCCTTGAAAACCAGCAGAAGTGATGTCTAAATATTCTGCTGCTAGTACCCAGCTAACGCGTGCACCGTCACTTAGTTTGTTCTTATCGACTACGGTGAGTTGTGGTGAATCGTTGAGTTTCACCTCTAATGTTACGGAATCTGCCCCGCCCGTCCAAACCAGTTTG
The DNA here is from genome assembly GCA_013298945.1 of Polaromonas sp. GTDB lineage: Bacteria > Pseudomonadota > Gammaproteobacteria > Burkholderiales > Burkholderiaceae_C > Aalborgiella. Next base: position 323,402 of record JAAFJR010000003.1, on the reverse strand, counting down.
CCCCAGCCCAAAGGGTCAGCGTCTTTGACAAAAACGCCCTGAAAGTGGTTTTGAATACCCACAAGCTCGGCCACGCGGGCGTTACGTGGGCGGCTGAACACTTGCTCGGGCGTGCCTTGTTGCAGTGCATCGCCTTTGTCCAAGATGACAACGCGATCCGCCAAGCGCCGTGCCTCCTGCAAATCATGCGTCACCAAAACCATGGGCGTGGAAATGGATTGACGTAAATGCGCCAGCTCGCGGTAAAGCTGGATTCTGCTTGGTGCGTCTACCGCCGAGAAGGGCTCGTCCAACAGCAGCACAGACGGCTTGCGCACCAAGGCACGCGCCAGTGCTACGCGCTGCTGCTGCCCACCCGAAAGTTCGCTTGGCAAGCGATGCGTTAAACCGTTTAATCCGAGCCGATGAATGAGGTCATTTATGTCTGTGTCTGAGGTATTTATGGCCGAGATAGCTATGTTTTTTATAGCGGACAAGTGTGGGAAAAGCGCATAATTTTGAAACACCAAACCAACGCGGCGGTCTTGTGGGGTCAGGTTGGTGTGTTGTTTTGAGCCGACGGTTTTCTCGAACCAAACCTTTTCACCCACTGCATTACCGACGGTATTTTCCACGGTGATGCGGCCGTGCAAACTAGGAGTTTTGAGCAAGCCTGCAATCGCCCGCAACACGCTGGTTTTGCCGCTGCCAGAGGGGCCAACCAATGCGACTAGCTCGCCGGCGGCGCAGTCAAACTGCACGTTAAGCGGCATGGGTGTGGTGTTGCTTAGGTTGACGCTTAGCTTGCCTGTCATGTTTTTATATGTTTCTTATTCAAGCTAAAGCGATCAGCCGCAAACACCAGCGCCAGCGCCAACAGCGAAAAGCACACCAAAGCCAAGGCCATAACGTGTGCCCCGCTGGCGTCAAAAGCTTGCACGCGATCATAAATGGCAATCGACAAGGTCTTGGTTTCGCCTGAAATCGCGCCACCAACCATCAATACCACACCAAATTCACCCAGTGTGTGGGCTGCGGTGAGCGCCACGCCTGCCAGCAACCCGGGCCAGGCCAAAGGCAGCTCAATTTGCCAAAACGTGCGCCAAGTGGACAGGCCAGAGACCCATGCGGCTTCCCGCAGGTTGTGCGGAATGCTGGCAAAAGTGCGTTGAATGGGTTGCACCATGAAGGGCAGGTTCACCAACAAGCTGGCGAGTAGCAGACCTTCGAAGCTGAAAACAAGATGTACGTTTAAGTGCTTCGCCAGCCAAGCTCCCAAAGCTGAGTTTTGCCCAAAAGCCGTGAGCAGGTAAAAACCGATGACGGTGGGGGGCAGCAGCAGTGGCAGTGTGACCAAGGCTTCCAACAGCGGTTTGCCGCGCCAAGAAGTTGTGGCTAACCAACGCGCCAAAGCGACGCCTATGGGCAGCAGCAGCGCTGCCGTCAAGAATGCGAGTAGTAATGAGGTGCGTGCCGCTGGCCAATCCATGAAAGCATTATGCGAGATAAACAGTGCAAGCCGTCATTCCCGCGCATGCGGGAATCCACACTAGTCGCCACGGATTCCCGTCTGCGTGGTAATGACGGTATCTTTAATCCTAATCTCGTTTGAATTTTTCACCGCAATGATTTGCGCGACGATGGATACCGCTATTTCAGCTGGTGTTTTGGCGTGGATATTCAAACCAACGGGGCCGTGTAACCTAGACAGTTGCGCCTCGGTCATACCAAAATGCTCGATCATGCGTTCTTTGCGCGTGACTTGGTTGCGTTTAGAGCCCAGTGCACCCACGTAAAAAGCGTCGGACTGCAGCGCTTCCATCAAGGCCATGTCATCTAACTTGGAGTCGTGCGTGAGGGCAACAATGGCGGTGTGGGCGTCGGGGATGAGTTCGCGCACCACGTCGTCTGGCATACCTGCAATGCGGAGGGCACCGACTTGAGCCGGATCGAAGGCATATTCCTCACGCGGGTCGCAAACCAGCACTTCAAAGTCGAGCAGTGCGGCCATTTGCGCAACGGCTTGGCTGAGTTGGCCAGCGCCTATCAGCAAAAGCCGCCATTTGGGGCCAAAAAGCGTAGTCAAGGTCAGCCCGTCAAACGTCATGGCTTGGTCACGTTTGGCATCGGTCAAAGTCACCAAACCTGTGGATAAGCTTAGCGTGCGTGCGACCAGTTGGTGAGCGGTGGTGCGAGTCAACACTTGCTCAATCCACGTCACGTCATGCACTGATTCTTGCACCAAACGCAGCGTGCCACCGCAGGGCAGACCAAAGCGGGCGGCTTCGTCCTTTGTCACGCCATAAGCGATCATGGCTGGTTTTGCTATTTTTTTAGTAGCTTCATAGGCAATAAATACGCCGGCTGTATCGATATTTTTATTGAAATCTGCTTTGGTTCTAGCAATCAAATCGTCTTCAATACAACCGCCAGAGACGGAGCCGCTGACCATGCCATCGTCCCGCACAGCCAGCAAAGCGCCCGGTGGTCTGGGCGCGCTGCCCCAGGTTTCTACCACCGTGACCAAGGTGACGGCATGGCCGGCGCGTCGCCACGCCAGCACATCGTCAAGTACCCGCAGGTCTAGGCTTTCCATGGTTTGTAGCGTTCCTTTTTGCCGATTTATGCTGATTTCAACGCAGCTTCGTTCATCGGCAGGCTGCGCAGGCGCTTACCTGTCAACTTGAACACCGCGTTGGCAATGGCGGGTGCGACCAAAGCGGTTGCGGGCTCGCCAATGCCGCCGGGTTTTTCGGTGCTTTGCACCAGCATGATGTCCATCACCGGCGTTTCGTGCATGCGAACGACTGGGAACGCGCCATAGTTGGTTTGCTGCACGCGGCCTTTCACCAAGGTGATTTGCTGCATCACCGCTGCACCTAAGCCAAAGACCACGCTGGATTGGATTTGTGCTTCCACCGTGTCGGGGTTGACCATGTGGCCCGCGTCCGACGCGACGGTGACTTTGTGGACTTTGACCTCGCCACCGACCAAGCTGATTTCTGCCACCATGGCCATGTACGTGCCGTAGCCCTCCATCAACGCGATGCCGTGCGCGCGACCTGCTGGCAGGGCTTTGCCCCAACCGGCCTTGTCCGCCACCATTTTGAGCACGTTGGCATAGCGTGGCTCTTTGCCGAGCAAGCTCATGCGGTAGGCGTAGGGGTCTTGCCCTGCAGCGGCTGCCAATTCGTCTACAAAGCCTTCATTGGCAAACACATTGAGCGCGTGGCTGACGGAGCGCCAATAGCCGACACGCAAGCCTGCATCGTGCTTGACGGTGTCGTGCTTGGTGGCAGGGATCTCGTAGCCGGCAATGGCGGCTTCGGTCATCAGCGGGTCTTGCACCTCGCCTGGCAGGCCAAACACGCGGCCAGTGACAGATTGCGACGTGAGCCGGTAAGTCATCGCCGTCGGTTTGCCATCTGCACCCAGGCTGGCGGCCATGGTGCTGACGGATTGTGGGCGGTAGAAGTCGTGCGTCATGTCGTCTTCACGCGACCAAACGAGTTTGACGGGCTTGCCGACGGCTTTGGAGATTTGTGCGGCTTGAATGATGAAGTCGATGTCGATGCGGCGACCAAAACCACCGCCTAAGAAGGTGGTGGTCAGCGAGACGTCTTCCACTTTCGCGCCTACCGCTTTGGCGACTTCGCCTTGCGCCGCGTCTTGCCATTGGGTGGGCCCGATCAGCGTGACTTTGCCTTTGTCGTAAAACGCGGTGAAGTTCATGGGCTCCAGCGGCGAGTGCGACAGCAGTTGGCTGACGTATTCAGCGCGCACAACTTTGCTAGACGCGGCAATCACAGCCTCGGCATCGCCCACGGCTTTGATCGGTAAAGGTTTGCCGGTCTTTGAAGCGGCTCGAATGCCTTCCAGCATGCTTTTATCGTCCAGCGCCGCGCCTGTGCCTTCGTTCCACACAATGGTCAGCGCTTTGCGTGCCATGTTAGCCCGCCACCAGCTGTTGGCCACGACAGCGACGCCATCGGGGATTTGCACCACGTCGATCACACCGGGCATGGCTTTGGCTTTGGCGGCATCAAATGAGGTGACTGTGCCGCCAATGACGGGGCATTGCTCTAACGCAGCGTAAACCATGCCTGGCATTTTGACGTCGATACCAAAGACGGCGGTACCATTGGTTTTGGCGGGTGTGTCTAGGCGCTTGGTTTTTTTACCGACGATGGTGAAATCTTTCGGGTCTTTGAGGGTGACTTTTTCTGGTACGGGCAGTTTAGAAGCGGCTTCGGCCAAGCTGCCATAAGTCGCCTTTTTGCCATTCGCTCCTATCACCATGCCTTTTTCAGCACGCAGGGTGGAGCGGTCAACATTCCATTTGGTAGCTGCCGCGCTGATTAACATTTCGCGGACTTGTGCACCAGCGATGCGCAGTTTTTCCCAACCATCGCGCACCGAGGTCGAGCCACCTGTGAGCTGCGGGCCACCCAGCAGCGGGTTGCCGTAGAGTTTGGCGTTTGGCGGTGCAATGGCGACCTTGATGGTTTTGAGGTCAACATTCAGCTCTTCAGCAATCAGCATCGGCATGGAGGTGTACACGCCTTGTCCCATTTCTGAGCGGGCGGACAGCAGGGTGATGGTGTTGTCGTCTGCAATATGCACCCAGGCGTTGGGCGTATGGACCAAGCCAGCAGCGATGGCTTGGGTGCTTGGCAAAGCGATGCCGAACATGAAGCCGCTGGTGGCTAGGCTGGTGACAGCCGTTGTTTTTAAGAAGTTACGACGTGAGGTGGTCACGCTTGAGGTTGTCATGTTTGTCATGGTATGGCTCCTTATGCTGTGCGCAATGTTGCAGCGGCGTCTTTGATGGCGGCGCGTATGCGGGGATAGGTGCCGCAGCGGCAGATGTTGCCACTCATGGCGGCATCAATGTCAGCGTCAGACGGGTTTTTATTGGTTTTAAGCAAAGCCGCAGCACTCATGAGCTGGCCGGACTGGCAGTAGCCGCACTGTGGCACATCGTGTTTGATCCAAGCGACTTGCAGGGCGTGGTCGTTGTTTTTGGACAAGCCTTCAACCGTGCCGACTTTTTTGCCAGAAACGGCAGACAGTGGTGTTTGGCAGGCGCGAATCGGTGCGCCATTCAAATGCACCGTACACGCGCCGCACAAGGCCGCACCGCAACCAAATTTCGTGCCAGTCATGCCCAACTCATCACGGATGACCCACAAGAGTGGGGTATCTGGTTCGGCATTGGCACTGACGGCTTTGCCATTGATGTGAAACTTGACGCTCATGGTGAGATCTCCAAAAAAGGGTGACAAATGAATTTAGATTCAAGGCGAAGCATACAAACGCAGCGTGTATATCAACTCAGGGTAAGCCCTTGTTTGGTGCGTTTTGTACGCAGGAATTCTCAAAATGCAACACGTCTGTCGTGAAAATTACTGAGTCGCATGGACTACTCGGTGCACGACAGCCTATGTAAGCACATCATTCTTGTAGATGGGTTTGATTCAGGTGTGTGAAATGAGCATGATCGCTGTATTGAGCTGCAATGCCATGGCTGTTCCTTTGCCTAATGTTGACTTGATGGACATTGAGCCGCCCAGAAGTGAAGCTATTTCACTCACAATGGCTAGCCCTAAGCCAAAGCCATCGCTAGTGCCGGGGTTGTTTTTGCTTTTATAAAACTCGTCAAATATCAGCTCTTGCTCGTCTGCTGCAATGCCTATGCCAGTGTCCCATACCTCAATGCGGCAGCCTTGTGCTTTGTTTCTGCAGGCCACCAAAATACCACCCGAGAAGGTGAATTTACTAGCGTTTGAAATAAGGTTCCAAAGAATCCGGTTGAGCAGTGTTGGGTCAGTCTGAATCTCGCCATCGATGACATGTATGCGAAGAAATAGATTTTTCTTAAGCAAGATAGGTCTGTATTGCATCGCTAGAGTCTCAAAAAAGACGCGCAAATTTACCGTTGAAACTTCAACTTTGACCTGCCCTTCTGCAATTCTGGCCATGTCAAACATGGAGTCAAACAAAGCGGTGACAGATTTTGTCGCCAACGCTATTTTGGGACTAAGTACGGCCGACATATTCGGCTCCTTGTCCAGCCACTCTGCGTAAATATCCAATGCGAGAACAGGTTGCCGCATGTCATGAGCGGCACTCGCAAAAAACCGATTCTTGGTTGAAACTGCTTCCAAAGCGGTTTGACTTTGCACGGTTAACGATTTGATGAGTTGTGTATTGTGATATTGCGTTTGCAGGCTTTTGGTGTATTCCAAGTGCATTTGATGCCCTTGTGTTTTTAAAATATAGACGTAAACAATAACGAGTCCGAGTATCCAGTAGTTTTCAAAAACAGGCCGGTTGTCAATAAATGCTATTTGAAACAAGATGGAGCTTAACAAACCAACGGCATAACCAGCCAGGGTTAAATGAAAAGAAGGTAGGTGGCTGTACAGCATGGTCATGGTGAAGATGCCAATTCCTAAGGTAATGAGCATGCAAAGCGTCTGTACGTTAGCAGGTACTTTGTCAAAAAAGACAAAGGCAAAAGAGCCCCACATCAAACCGGTGAAAAATTTGAGAAAAACAAATGAGGTGGATTTACTTTTGTGAGAGGTTTGAATCTCAGCGGAAGTTATGCTCTTCAAACGCCAAGCAGAGACAAATAGACCGAACAAATACCAAATACCAAGCGCTACTTTTGAGGTGATGTTGAAATAAATCAAAAGCGTTAGCATGTGAAGAATCAAGATGACAATCAGCGTAGTTTGCAGCGCTTTAACTGCAATTTTTTGCAGAGATTCTTGTTCAATCCATAGCGCTTCAGCCGAAGCGGGTTTTTCAATGTCTTTATTTTTTTTCATACCAATGAAATACCAGCTTGTCTTTTATTGAGTCATCAAAAATACACTTTAGCATTGAAAAGCATGAAACCTCAAACTGAATGACCAAGCTGTATAGAGACAACCGTACCGCGCCCAGGGCGTGACCTTAACTTCAATTCGGCGCCTATGAGATCCGCCAACTGTGCAACGATGGCTAAACCAAGCCCAAAACCGTCACTGGTTCCCGCATTGGAAGGGCTTTTGTAAAACTCTTTGAATACCAAACTGTGTTGGTCGGCAGAAATGCCAACGCCCGTATCCCAAACTTCTATGACGATACCTTGTTTAGCATTTCTGCAGGCTATGAGCACACCACCAGATTGCGTGTATTTGAGCGCATTCGAGACAAGATTTCCTAAAATACGGACTAGCAAAACATGATCGGTAAAAACAGTTTCTTGAAGGACGCGGGTTCGTAGTTCTAAATTTTTGGACTTCGCAATGGGGTGATATTGACTGAACAATTCATACATCAATACTTCCAAGTCGACCATCTCCAAGTTGGTGCCTACTTGCCCCTCAGTCAGTCGCGACATATCAAACAGAGAGTCAAATAAGTTGATGACAGCTTTCGTTGAAGCTGCAATTTTGGGAGCAATGTCTTGTGAGGCTGTTGGATCCTCAATCAGCCAGCCGGCATATAAATCTAAGGCTAAAACAGGCTGTCGCATATCGTGCGCAGCGCTGGCGAGCATGCGATTTTTGGTGGCAACGGCTGTTAGCGCCGTTTCACGTTGTTCGGTCAAAGACGCGATCAAGTTGCGATTGCGGTACTGCAGTTTTAAACCATCCACATACGTCGTATTCATACGTGCGCCCACTCGAAACTGCATAAACACAAAGATAGCAATCATGGTCAAGTACCACAATTGCACGGAATCAGGCTTGAAGTTTTGCACAATGGCAATGTGTAGCAAAACAGCAGTGAATAGGCCTGCGCAGTAAGCCCATATAAACCGATTCATCAAACGTATATAGCTGGATAAGTTTGACACCGAGAACATGCCAAATATCAAAACGACTATCAGACAAAAGATGGCAATATTTGGCGCAGGAATGCCGTTGAACAGATAAACTGAAATACCCCAAATAAAGCCATTCACGGGCGCTAATTTGGTGTAACGTTGAAAGTACACAGCGCGCTCTGCAAGGTGGTTAGCCTGGTCGCTTTTTATGTAGCTTTGTAACAGCCATAGCCGCAGGGCACTAACGATGCTGTTGAGGGTGAACCAAATCATCAGCACCAACGTTGATGTGTGGCCATACAGCAGGGCTGTTGTGAAAACCATGGCACAAAACATCAGCAGCTGCGTCTCCAGCACGCTGGCCATCACGTGGCGAATGCACTCGGATCTCACCCACTGTGCTTCCGTAACCGCAGTTTTCTTTTTTCTTACAGGTGAGGGTAAGGATGGCGAGGGGCTCATGCTCTCAGTGTACAGACAAATACCGAATGATTACTAGGTATTTGCTAGCACTGAGTTCTACTGCGCTACATGGATACCCATTTTCTGATTCGAGGCTGAAGTGGTTGCTGATGCAGCGGCTTTTGTACCAAATAGCACATCTCCAGAGAGCTGCCCACCTTCTTCAATGATGACCTTGCCGTAGCGAATCGTGCCATTTACCTTGCCCTGCGAGAAGATGACTAACTTGTCGCGCACAGTCAAATTGCCGTCAAACTGGCCATGAATTTCGGCGATATCTATGTCTGCCGAGCCTTTGAACGCGCCATTGGCCATGATTTGGATCACACGGGAGTCCATCGTCGCTTCGACCGTGCCTTCTACTACCAAAGTATCGCAATCGGTGATCTCAACACCCTTGAGTTTGATATTGGGGCCAACAATGAGTCGACTCCCGCCCTCCAGACCTGCGTTTGTCGTTGCAGATGTTGAGGCGCTGGCGGTCGATGTTGCAGCAGCTGTTGCGGTAGTGGTCTCGCTGCGCAAGCCTGTTGGCGTCAAGTTGTTGATCGGCTCTGTTCTGACTGTGCCGTTGAGGTTGCGTCCGCTGCTGGGCGAGTAGGGTGCTGGTGCCGGTTCGGGGTCGCGTTTGCCGAAAAAAGGGGATGCTAGTGCCATGGGGAGTTCCTTTTGAATCATCTACACATATAGACAAAGCCATCCTAAATCGCATTGCTCAAGCAAATGCACAGCGATGTAAGTGAGGTAACAAACATGGCATCTATCACCTAAATTGATAGCATGCCGTTACGTGTCTTACATAGGTTTAGAGCGGCAATTGAACTTCTGAGGGCATTTAAGCCAGCAGTTGAACATTCCCGCCCGCCGCCGTGGTGTTGACCGTCAGCGTCTGCTCCGCGCAAAAGCGGTACAAATAGTGCGGCCCGCCAGCTTTCGGCCCCGTACCACTCAAACCTTCGCCGCCAAAGGGCTGCACCCCCACCACAGCGCCTATCATGTTGCGGTTGATGTAGACGTTGCCGACGTGTGCCGCCCGCGCCAAGCTTTGCGCACGGGAGTCGATGCGGGTTTGGATGCCCAGCGTCAGCCCGTAGCCCAAGGCGTTGATCTGCGCGATCACATCCGCAGGGTCGCCGCTCCAGCGCACCACGTGCAACACCGGGCCGAAGATTTCTGCACCGATGTCGCTGATGGCGTTCAGCTCAAAGGCCTGGGGTGGAATCAGGTTTGATGTTTCATTTGCTATGGTATTTGCAGCTGTTGAGGCAATAAATACGTCGGCTAAAAGTGATTTTGACTCTAAATTTAGTCTTTTGAGGTGATTTTGAATGCTGTCGAAGGCCTCTTTGTCAATCACGGGGCCAACGTCGGTGGCCAAGTCAAAGGTGTCGCCGACGACCAGCTCTTGGGCTGCGCCTTGAATCATCTCAATCACCCCATCGGCTATTCGTTCATGCACGCACAGCAGCCGCAGCGCTGAGCAGCGTTGACCTGCCGAGCGGAAGGCGCTTTGCACCACGGCGTCGGCCACCTGCTCGGGCAGGGCGGTGCTGTCGACCAGAATGGCGTTGATGCCACCAGTTTCGGCAATCAGCGGGACAATCGGGCCATCCTTGGCGGCTAAGGCGCGGTTGATGATCTTGGCAACCTGCGTCGATCCGGTGAACACCACACCAGCCACGCCGGGGGCGGCCACCAGCGCTGCACCAACCGTCTCCCCCGCGCCGTGCAGCAGCTGCAATGCGCCGCTAGGTACACCCGCGTGGTGCAACAACGCCACCATAGCCTGCGCCACGGCTGGCGTTTGCTCGGCGGGTTTGGCCAACACGGTGTTACCAGTCGCTAAAGCAGCGGCGACCTGGCCTGCAAAAATCGCCAACGGGAAGTTCCACGGGCTGATGCAGACCCACGGGCCGCGTGCAATCAAGCGCAGTTCATTGGTTTCACCCGTGACGCCTAGTGTCACACCCGTGTTCTGGCCGGGCAAAGCAATTGGTGCCATGATGCGCTCGGCCTCATCGGCGTAGTAGCGCAAAAAGTCCACGGCTTCGCGCACTTCAGAAACGGCGTCGCCCCAGGTTTTGAAGGCTTCTTTGACCAAGAGGGCGCAGAAATGCGGCAATTGCGCATCTAAATCGTCGGCAGCTTGTCGCAGGATCTTTGCACGTTCCGAAACGGCTGTTTTGCTCCACGTTTTGTAGCTGTGCAGGCTGGTTGTAAGCGCTTCGGGGATGGCCGATACCGCATATTCAGTAACTTGTGGAACGGTCGTTGTCGCATAGGCCGCCAGCAAGGGCGCACGCATGGTGTCCACCGTCAAATCCACACCGCTACTGTTTTTACGTGCCGTGGACGATGTGCCAAAGAGCTGCGGCGGCAGGTTAAACGCGCTGTGCGGCTCAAGGCGCAGGGGAGAAATCAGCAACTCGTTCATCCCCACCGATTCGTCGGTGAGTTGATGCACAAACGATGAATTCGCGCCGTTTTCCAGCAGGCGGCGTACGAGGTAAGCCAGCAGGTCACGGTGCGCACCCACAGGGGCGTAGACGCGGCAGCTGATAAGCGGGTTTTTCAAAACCTCACGATATACACCTTCGCCCATGCCGTGCAGGCGTTGCAATTCAAAGGGCGCGCCAGATTTGGCGGCCATTTGCAGGATGGCGGCAATCGTGGCGGCGTTGTGCGTCGCAAACTGCGGGTAGATCGCATCGGGCGCGTCCAGCAGTGCTTTGGCGCAGGCGAGGTAGGACACGTCGGTGTGGTGTTTGTGGGTAAAGACGGGGTAGTGCGGCAAACCCAGCTCTTGGGCGCGCTTGATTTCACTGTCCCAGTACGCGCCTTTGACCAGGCGACACATGAGCTTGATGCGGTATTTGCGGGCGAGCGCGGTCACATGCTCGATCAGCTCCAGAGCACGGGTTTGGTAGGCCTGCATGGCCAAGCCGAAGCCGCCCCACTGTGGGAAGTGGGTGGCGACCTGGGCGGCCAATGCCTCAAACACCTCCAGCGACAATTCCAGTCGGTCCACTTCCTCTGCATCGATGGTCAGATTGATGTTTGCGTTGGCCGCCAATTCACACAGCCCCCAGACGCGCGGCACCAGCTCGGCCATGACGCGGCTGTGCTGCGCATCTTCGTAGCGCGGGTGCAATGCACTCAGTTTGATAGAAATTCCATCATTTTTAATAGCACTTCGCTCTGTAGTCGGCGTATTTGATGCCTGTGCAGCTATTGAAATAATAGCGTTTTTGTAACTTTCAAGGTAACCCAACGCATCCGCATCCGTGCGTGCGCCTTCACCCAGCATGTCGTAACTGAAGCGCAGACCTTTGATTTTTTTGCGGCTGCTGTCTGCCACCTTCATCGCCTCGGCGATGGTTTGACCGAGCACGAACTGGTGACCCAGCAGTTGCACAGCACGCAGCGTGGCGGCGACCACGGTTTTCGCGCCCAGCTTGGTCATCAGCCCGGGGGATTCTGCTTTGCCTGTCGCAGGGTTGCTGGATTCGGGTAAAAACTTCTTAGACATTGCAATCGCCGCGCTGGACAAGCGGGCTAATGAGGAAGTAGAGGCCGAATCCGCCGCACCGTCAAAGTCTGCCCGCCCCAGTTGGTCGGCGGTCAACGCAATGGCGGTTTCGGCGTCGGGGACGCGCAACAGTGCCTCAGCCAAACGCATCAATGCCAAACCTTCAGCGCTGGAAATCGGGTATTCCTTCAACAAACTTTCCATCGCCCAAAACGGCGGCGGGTTGTCCCGCACGGCCTGCACCCAGGGGGCAGCAGCTTTGGCGGCGCTGGCCCAGTCTAAGCTGTTGGTGAGTGTGTTGAGGCGCTGGGCGACGATGGTGGCTTCTGGGCGATAGGGGTGGGGTAGGCGCATGGTAAATCTCAGCTTGAATAAATTGATAGCGAAGTATTGACCAAATAAGCCGGCTTGTTAATAGATTTGACGGTCTTATTAGTGGTATTCACGACCTAGTAAAACTGAGAATGCAGAATAGATGGGCTAAGAAAGGTGAAGTAAATTAAAATGGAGGGATGAACTATCCCCAAGAATTTGACGTCATCGTCGTCGGTGGCGGCCACGCTGGCACCGAGGCCGCACTGGCCAGCGCCCGCATGGGCTGCAAAACCCTGCTCCTGTCGCACAATATCGAGACGCTGGGGCAGATGAGCTGCAACCCCTCGATTGGCGGTATCGGCAAAGGCCACTTGGTCAAAGAAGTCGATGCCATGGGTGGCGCGATGGCCTTGGCCACCGACGAAGCCGGCATCCAGTTCCGCATCCTCAACAGTTCCAAAGGCCCTGCCGTGCGGGCGACCCGTGCGCAAGCCGACCGTGTGCTGTACAAAGCGGCGATTCGCCATAAGCTAGAGAACCAGCCGAATCTATGGCTGTTTCAGCAGGCGGTGGACGATTTGATGGTGGAAGGCGACAGAGTCGTCGGTGCTGTGACCCAAGTCGGCGTGCGTTTTCGTAGCAAGACTGTGGTGTTGACGGCGGGGACGTTTTTGGACGGCAAAATTCATGTCGGCTTGAACAACTATGCAGCGGGCAGGGCAGGTGACCCGCCGGCGGTGTCGCTGAGTGCTCGGCTCAAAGAACTCAAGCTGCCACAAGGTCGCCTGAAAACCGGCACACCGCCGCGTTTGGATGGTCGCAGCATCGATTTCAGCAAGTGCCTAGAGCAGCCGGGCGATGGGGTTAAACAGCTGGATGGCACGGTGACACCTATGCCCGTGTTCAGCTTCTTGGGTAAAGCATCCATGCACCCGCACCAAGTGCCGTGCTGGATCACCCACACCAACGAGCGCACGCACGAGATCATCCGCTCTGGCTTCGACCGCAGCCCCATGTTCACCGGCAAGATCGAGGGCGTGGGCCCGCGCTATTGCCCCAGCGTAGAAGACAAGATTAACCGCTTTGCCGACAAAGAAAGCCACCAGATTTTCCTAGAGCCCGAAGGCCTGACCACCAACGAGTATTACCCCAACGGCATCAGCACCAGCTTGCCGTTTGACATTCAGTACGACCTAGTTCGCTCTATGCAAGGCTTGGAGAATGTGCACATCTTGCGCCCCGGATACGCGATTGAATACGATTACTTTGACCCACGTGCCCTGAAAACCAGCTTCGAGACCCGCGCCATTGGCGGCTTGTTTTTTGCCGGCCAGATCAATGGCACGACCGGCTACGAGGAAGCTGCGGCGCAGGGCATGTTTGCGGGTATCAATGCTGCTTTGCAATGCCGTAGCTTGGGTTTTGGCGATGCCGCATTGAGTGCCGCAGGCAGCGCCAGCTACGTAGGCGATACATGGCTGCCACGCCGTGACGAAGCCTATTTGGGCGTGCTGGTGGATGACTTGATCAGCAAGGGCGTGACCGAGCCTTACCGCATGTTCACCAGCCGTGCGGAGTTTCGCTTGCAGTTGCGCGAAGACAATGCTGACGTGCGGTTGACCGAAGTAGGGCGTCAGCTGGGCTTGGTTGACGACGTCCGTTGGGATGCATTCAGCCGCAAGCGTGATGCTGTTTCACGTGAAACACAACGCTTGAAAGCGCTGTGGGCAAGCCCCAAAAATGTTTCTGCTGCAGAAGCTGAGCGCGTTTTCGGCAAAGCTTTGGAGCATGAATATAACTTGCATGAGTTACTGCGAAGACCAGACGTTAACTATGCTGGATTGATGAGTTTGGAGTCGGGAAGGTTTGCCGATCCAGAAGTTAATGCGTCAATTACCCAAGACGCGACAGTTGTCGAGCAAATCGAAATCGTCGCCAAATACGCCGGCTATATTGACCGCCAGCATGCAGAAGTTGAAAAAGCGCTGCATTTTGAGCAATTCAAATTGCCGCCAGACATGGATTACTCACAAGTGTCCGCGCTGAGTATTGAAGCGCGGCAGAAGCTGAACAAGCACAAGCCCGAGACTTTGGGTTTGGCATCACGCATCTCAGGCATCACGCCCGCCACAGTTTCGTTGTTACTGGTGTATTTGAAGAAGAATGGCTACAAAGGCTTTTCTGACAAAAAGCGGGATGGTGTTGTAGAGGCTGCACAAGAGCTTGCTTCAGAATGACGGCAAACGCCTTTGAGTTGCCATTACGGCAGGGTGCAGAGGCGCTTGGGCTAACGCTCAACGACGCCCAAATCACCCAGCTTTTGGGATATCACGCCTTGATTCAAAAGTGGAATAAGGTCTATAACCTGACGGCAATACGTGACCCCGCCGAGATGTTGACCCACCATTTGCTGGATAGCTTGGCCATCGTTGCACCACTGCGCATACGCTTGGCTGGATTGGCCTATGAGCAAGATGGTGAAAATGACGACACCAAGAGCCAATATTTATACACATTGCTAGATGTTGGCGCGGGCGCTGGTTTGCCTGGCGTGGTGCTGGCGATTTGCTGTCCGGACATTCACGTGACCTGCGTGGATGCTGTCGCTAAGAAAATGGCCTTTGTGCAGCAGGTGGCGACGGAGTTAAAGCTGCCAAACTTGAGGGCGCTGCATGCTCGGGTGGAGACATTGAGCGATAAATACGACATCATCACCTCACGTGCGTTCGCCACCTTGTTGGATTTTGTTGTGGGCTCGCGTGCAGCGATCAAGCCAAATACAGGTGTCTGGTTGGCGATGAAGGCCAAAGATACGGCGACTGAGGTGGCTGAGTTGCCCGCAGATGTGGCTGTGTTTCACGTGGAACAGCTCACTGTTCCTGGCTTGGATGCAGAGCGGTGTATTGTTTGGATGTGCCTAAATAACAGATAAGCAACAGATAAATAACGCCTAAATTTATCGATAAATTCTCGCGTAAACTCACTGCATGTTTGGTGTTACTAATTACGGCGCATTTGTTATCGCTTTTATCTTGCTTTTGCTGTTGCCTGGCCCGGGCAATTTGGCGTTAATCACGTCCACCAGCAAAGGTGGCTTGAAAGGTGGTTTGGCGGCAACTCTGGGCATCATGGCGGGCGATCAAGTTTTGATGTGGTTGACCGTTGCAGGGGTTGCCACCTTACTTTCTGCAAACCCCGTTTTATTTCAGGGGCTGCAATGGTTGGGGGCAGGGTATTTAGCGTGGTTGGGGTTCAAAATGCTCACGGCTAAAGCGGGCGATAAACCGCTGTTGAATATCACGGCAGGTCACTATTTCAGGCAATCGCTGGCCATCACCTTGCTCAACCCCAAAGCCGTCATGTTTTACTTGGCGTTTTTCCCGCAATTCATTGACCCGGCTACGCATCAAGGTTGGAAAACCTACACCTTGCTATCTGTGACAATCTTTGTGTTGCTTTTCTTGTATGGCGTCATTGCTGTCTTGTTGACGCATTACTTGGCTGAACGTATTCGAGCCAATCCGCGGGTGACGGATGTGCTTCAAAAAGTGGCGGGTGTTTTTCTCATCGGTTTTGGCGTCAAGCTTGCCCTAGGAAAATAAAAGAATAAATTAAAGAAAAAAGTAAAAGAAAATGGCAAAAATCTTCTGCGTCGCAAATCAAAAAGGTGGTGTCGGCAAAACCACAACGACTGTCAATTTGGCTGCTGGTTTGGCCAAAATCGGTCAACGGGTGCTGATGATTGACCTTGACCCGCAGGGCAATGCCACCATGGGTTCGGGGGTGGACAAGCGCACGTTAGAGCTGACGATTTACGACGTGCTGCTTGAAAACGCATCCATCGCCGAGGCGCGGGTGAAAAGCGATAAATTGATAGCCGGCGGGTGCAGTTATGACATTCTCGGTGCGAATCGCGATTTGGCCGGTGCGGAGGTGGAGCTGGTTGACGTGGAGCGCCGCGAAAAGCGCATCAAAACCGCCATCGCCGCCGTGGATAGCGAGTACGACTTTGTGCTGATCGACTGTCCACCCAGCCTCTCCATGCTCACTTTGAACGGTCTGTGCTGCGCCAATGGCGTGATTGTGCCCATGCAGTGCGAGTATTTTGCGCTTGAGGGTTTGACGGATTTGGTCAACACCATCAAGCAAGTGCATGCCAATTTGAACCCTGATTTGCAAATCATCGGCCTCTTGCGTGTGATGTTTGACCCGCGCATTACACTGCAGCAGCAGGTGAGTGAGCAGCTCAAAAACCACTTTGGCAACAAAGTGTTCAATACCGTCATTCCGCGCAACGTGCGCTTGGCTGAAGCGCCCAGCTACGGTTTGCCGGGAGTGGTGTTTGACCCGTCAGCGCGTGGTAGCCAAGCTTTCGTCGAATTCGCCAGCGAGATGGTGGAACGCATTAAAACCATGTAAAAACATATAAAAATGGCTGTAGCCGGCGTATTTATTGCCTAAGCAGCTATTAAAAATATAGCATAATAGCTTCCATGACGATTTCAAAGTCCATGCACATTTTCACACTCCCAGGCTGGCAGGGCAGCGGGGCGCAGCATTGGCAAATGCGCTGGTCTGCGTTGTTTGGCGACGATGTGGTGGAGCAGCATGACTGGATGCAGCCTCTGCGCGGTGACTGGATCACGCGCTTGGAAGACGTGGTGCAGAGCCAGCTCAAAAAGCAGCCAGACGTGCCGATTGCTTTTGTAGCGCACAGCTTGGGTTGCCATTTGGTGGCGAGTTGGGCGGCCTTGTCGCCCAATGTCAGCAAGGTGGCCGGCGCGCTCTTGGTCGCCCCGCCAGACCCGCTGCAGGCCAACTTGCCACCGCAGTTGCACAGTTGGCGTAAACCTGTGCTGAACACATTGCCTTTTCAAACCAAGCTGGTAGCTTCATCGAATGACCCCTTTTGCAGTGTCGAAGCGGCGCAACAACTGGCGCAGAGCTGGGGCGCAAACCTCGTCAATGTTGGCGAACGTGGGCATATCAATGCCGAATCAGGGCTGGGTGACTGGCCAGCAGGACGCGAATTGTTGCAATCAACAACCCATCAAATACGATAACAACGGATAAAAAACATGGTTACCAAACGACCCAAAGGCCTAGGCCGTGGCTTAGAAGCATTGCTAGGCCCCACTTTTGACGAAAACGCTGCGACCAACGCGGCAAACTTAGCTGCCGCAAAAGCCGCTGAGATGGCCAACCCAGGCACGCCGTCAACACTGATGCTGACCGACATGGTGGCAGGCCAATACCAGCCCCGCACCCGCATGGACGAGGGCGCTTTGTACGAGTTGGCAGAGTCGATCAAAGCCCAAGGCATCATGCAACCGATACTGGTGCGTCGCCTCTCTAGTGGCGCGAACAGTGGCAAATACGAGATTATTGCTGGAGAACGCCGCTTTCGTGCCTCCAAATTAGCTGGTTTGGACAGCGTACCCGTCTTGGTGCGTGACGTGCCAGACGAAGCCGCAGCGGCGATGGCGCTGATTGAAAACATCCAGCGCGAAGACCTGAACCCGCTGGAAGAAGCGCAAGGTTTGCAGCGTTTGGTCAAAGAATTCGCCCTCACGCATGAGCAAGCCGCCCAAGCCGTAGGCCGCTCCCGCGCGGCTGCCAGCAACTTGATGCGCCTCTTGAACTTGGCCGACCCCGTGCAAACCATGTTGATGGCGGGCGACATCGATATGGGCCACGCCCGTGCCTTGCTCGCTTTGGACCGCGCAAACCAGATCAGTGCTGCCAATCAAATCAGCGCCAAAAAAATGTCGGTACGAGAGGCTGAAAGCTTGGTCAAAAAGCTCAGTGCCGAGTTCAACTTGGTAGCAACCAAGCCGAAAAAAGAGAAATCCCGTGATTTGAAGCGTGTGGAGGAAGAGCTGTCAGACCTGTTAACCGCCCAAGTCGAGATCCGCGTCAAAAAACCCGTGAAACGCCACGGCAAGTTTGAAGAAATGGGTGAACTCAGCGTGCAGTTTGGCTCTATGGACGAGTTGAACGGCTTGATTGAGCGCTTGCGAGGCAAAGAGTAGAAATTTAAGTTGCTATAAATATAATAGCTGTTTAGGCGGTAAATATGCCGATTACAGGTGATTTTGTATTAAAATAAACAAAAAAAGCATAAAAAGGAGACATCATGTTAAAAACTATCGCAATCATCATCGTATTGCTCATCGCGGCTGTTTTAATTTATGCCGCCACCAAGCCAGACAGCTTCCGCATTGAGCGCAGCGCCACCATCAAGGCATCGCCTGAAAAAGTCAGCGCGTATTTGACCGACTTCAAACAATGGGCAGTTTGGTCACCTTGGGAAGAAAAAGACCCTGCCATGAAGCGCAGCTATGGCGGCGCAGCGGCAGGCAAGGGCGCGACTTATGGCTGGGTAGGCAATAAAAATGTGGGCACAGGCAGCATGGAAATATTGGACGTGCAAGCGCAAAAGGTCTCGATCAAGCTGGACTTTTTAGCGCCTTTTGAAGCGCACAACACGGCTGAATTCACCCTGCAACCAGAAGGCGAAAACACCAAACTGACTTGGTCTATGTTTGGCCCAGCGAATTACATGAGCAAGGTGATGACGACCTTGTTCAGCATGGACAAAATGGTGGGGCCTGATTTTGAGTCGGGTTTGGCCAAGCTCAAAGCGGCGGCAGAGAAGTAGACGTTGAAGTAGAAGCAAATCGCCAGCTGACCGCCAAGGTCAATGATTCGCCTTTTTTCAGCACCTGCAAGCCAGGCTGACCGGGCAGGTGAAAGGCATCAATGGGGTGGCTCACGGGTTCTAGGCAAAAGTAGTTTCCTTCAACTTTGCGGAACACCAGCAGGTAGCATGGCGGCACTACGTGAGCACTTACTTCTTCTGAGTGGCTTGATTTCATTGGCCGATGTTCCAAGCTGAGCTGTAGTGCTTGATCTGGCCAAGTCACGCGAGCGGTGCCATCCCAGCCGGTGAAGCAGTTGTCAATCAAGCTTCCGGCTGCAGAAATACCCGCATTCAAATCCCAGCTGGGCGGAAAATCGGTGGTGTGTTCTTTGGGTAAGCAGTCAGCGTGGCTGAGCCAAACACCGCCTACGTTGGCTTGCAGGGTTGTCAGTTCGTTGCGCGGCAGCCACGGGTGCAAGCCCAAGCCGTAGGGCAGTGGCGTATCGCCCAAGTGGGTGACGGTCAAGCTTTGGTCCATGCCGCCATCAACCAGTTTGAAGGTTTGTGTGGCGCTGTAATGGTGCGGGTTGCGGTTGAATTGTTTAGACGTCAAGCGCATCTCCAAGCTGCTTGTGTCTGCCTGATTAAATGCCCAAGTTTGTAGAAAACCGTCCCCATGGATGGGGTAAGCCTGACCTGCCGCATTAAGGGCGATGGCATGAAACTGCTGGTTAACTGTAAACCCGCCTTGACTTATGCGGTTTGACCACGGCACCAAGGGGTAAGACGATTGTGCAACGCGTAGTGGTTCTGCAGGATAGTCCAAGCCATCCCATGAGCGAAACAAATCAAAGGGCGTAAAACCGTCCCGCACAAGCTGCCAAGCTGCAAGTGATCCGCCCAACGTCGGTATCAGACCTAGTTTTTGCTTGCCAGTGTTGCCTAGGTGCTCAAGCCAAACAGTTGTGTGGTTTGCAATGGTCAAAGCACTCACCAACTGAAAATCTTGCCAGGATTCATGATGTTGTCTGGGTCCAGCGCGTGTTTGATGGTGCGCATCATGTCTACCGCGCCCAAGCCGGTTTCGGTTTTCAGGTAATCCATTTTGTGCAGGCCAATGCCGTGCTCGCCCGTGCAAGTGCCTTCTAAGCGCAGAGCGCGGGCAACGAGTTGGTCATTCAAGGCGTCTGCAGTTTCGCGTTCTTGCGGGTTGTTGGGGTCTATCAAATAACCGAAGTGGAAATTGCCATCACCCACGTGGCCGACCAAGAAGTAAGGCAAACCACTGGCGTCGACTTCGGCAACCGACTCCAGCAGGCATTCTGCCAGTTTAGAAATCGGCACGCAGGTATCGGTAGAAATTGCGCGGCAACCTGGTTTGGACTGGATGGCGGCAAAATAGGCATTGTGCCGCGCCGTCCACAGCTTGGTACGGGCTTCGGGCGTAGTCGCCCAGTCAAAAGAGGTGCCACCGTGCTCAGAGGCGATGTCTTGCACCAGCTCGGCTTGCTCTTTCACACCAGCGGGTGAGCCGTGGAATTCCATCAGCAGCATGGGCGCTTCTTGCAACCCGAGCTTGGAATAGGCGTTCACCATGCGAACGGTGTTGATGTCAATCAACTCCACTCGCGCAATCGGGATGCCCATTTGGATGATTTGAATGGTGGTGCGCACAGCAGCTTCGATGCTAGGGAAAGAGCAAACGGCGGCAGAAATCGCTTCAGGCAAAGGGTAGAGCTTGAGCGTGATTTCAGTCATCACGCCCAGCGTGCCTTCAGAGCCGACCATGAGCCGCGTCAAATCGTAGCCCGCAGATGATTTTTTGGCCCGCGTACCGGTGCGAACCACCTCACCACTGGCGGTGACCACTTCCAGTGCCAACACGTTTTCGCGCATCGTGCCATAACGCACGGCATTGGTGCCGCTGGCGCGGGTGGCGCTCATGCCGCCAATGGAGGCGTCAGCACCCGGGTCAATCGGGAAAAATAAGCCTTCAGATTTGACCGCTTCGTTGACAGCTTTACGCGTCACGCCAGGTTGTACAGTTACCGTTAAATCTTCGGCATTGATGCGTAGCACTTGGTTCATGCGGCTGACGTCGACGCTGATGCCGCCTTGTATCGCCAGCAAATGGCCTTCTAAAGACGAACCCACGCCGAATGGAATCACCGGTGTTTTGTACTGCGCCGCGAGTTTGATGGCGTTGGAAACATCTGCCGTAGATTCCGCAAAAACAACCGCACTTGGTGGTGGCACGCTGAACGAAGACTCGTCTTTACCGTGGTGTTCGCGCACCGCCAGTGCGGTGGAGCAACGCTCGCCAAAGCGTTCTTTGAGCGCGTCAATCAACGCTTGTGGCGTGCTACGTTGGACAACTTCGGGCAATACGTGAGAGGCATGTGTAGGTGCGTTCATGTTTTAACTTCTCTAGTTATCGTTATGACAAGATAGCCATGGTGATACGGGAGACGCAGCACATTTCACCCGCGTCGTTACTCATGTCGATTTGCCAAACGTGCGTGGTTCGACCAATGTGCACAGGGTATGCGATGCCCGTGACCCAGCCCGCTTTGACGCCTTTGAGGTGGTTGGCATTGATGTCCAAGCCGACAGCTTTGTGCCCTTCAGGACAAGAGTACATCGCCCCGCACGACCCCAGCGTTTCCGCCAAAACAACAGAAACGCCGCCGTGCAGCAAACCATAGGGTTGTTGTGTGCGTTTGTCCACAGGCACGCGGGCGCGGATGAAGTCGTCGCCTACTTCTAAAAACTCCATGCCCAAGCGGTCAACCGCCGTATCAAAATGGGCTTTGGTGAGGATGTCAACAGAGACAAGTTTTTTCCAAATATTCATAGATATAAAAAGTCGTAATAGCGCAGAATGATCGGTACAGACTCCAGTATAAACACAAGCAAAAAAAAGCCCACATTGCTGTGGGCTTTTGGAAGACCGTGTTAGCTAATCTAATCGCGGCTAGGAGACTAAATTTGAGCCATTAAGAATTAACGGCTATAAGCTGTTTCACCGTGTGATGTGATGTCCAAGCCTTCGCGCTCTTCTTCTTCAGGGACGCGCAAGCCGATGACCAAATCAACCAACTTGTACGCAATCACAGAAACAACGCCTGACCAAACAATGGTCACCAATACGGCTTTGAGCTGCGTCATCACTTGTGTGGAAATGCTATACGCATCTGGTGTCAACATGGTTGCTGTCACCCAGTCGCCCATGGCGCTAGGGCCGCCTAATGAAGGGGAGGCAAACACGCCAGTGAGCAAAGCGCCCACGATACCGCCAACTCCGTGAACGCCAAACACGTCCAAAGAGTCGTCAGCACCAATCATCTTCTTCAAGCCGCTGACGCCCCACAAGCACAAGAAGCCAGCGACAGCACCAATGATCAACGCGCCACCAATACCGACGTTACCTGCTGCTGGTGTGATGGCAACCAAACCCGCCACTGCGCCAGAAGCGGCTCCCAACATAGACGCCTTACCTTTGTGCAATGCTTCGCCAACGCACCATGCCAGCACTGCAGCAGCGGTTGCCACGAATGTGTTGATAAATGCCAAAGCTGCAAAACCATTCGCTTCCAAAGCTGAGCCAGCGTTGAAGCCAAACCAACCCACCCACAAGAGCGCAGCGCCAACCATGGTCAATGTCAAGCTGTGAGGTGTCATAGACTCTTTGCCATAACCCACGCGCTTACCAATCATGATGGCACCTACCAAGCCAGCAACCGCAGCATTGATGTGAACCACCGTACCGCCAGCGAAGTCCAAAGCACCCCATTGCCACAACATGCCAGCTTTTGCATTCATCGCATCAGCCACTTCCTTGCTGGCGTAAGCGTCAGGACCCATCCAGAACCACACCATGTGAGCCACAGGCAAGTAGCTGAATGTGAACCATAAGACCATGAAAGCCAACACTGCAGAGAACTTGGCACGCTCAGCGAAAGCACCCACGATCAAACAGCAAGTGATACCAGCAAAAGTGGCTTGGAATGCCGCAAACACGATTTCAGGAATGTAAACACCCTTGCTGAAAGTGGCTGCGTTGGCAAAAGTGCCGGCAACATTGTCCCAAACACCTTTCATCATCAAACGATCAGTGCCGCCAATGAATTGGTTGCCTTCGGTAAACGCAAAGCTGTAACCGTAAATCACCCAAAGTACAACGATGAGCGAGAAGGTAACCATCACTTGCATCAACACCGACAGCATGTTTTTGCTACGCACCAAACCGCCATAGAACAAAGCCAAGCCTGGTATCGTCATCAAAATCACGAGCAAGGTTGAAACCATCATCCACGTGGTGTCGCCTTTGTTAGGCACAGGGGCTGGTGCTGCAGCAGGAGCTGCAGGAGCCTGAGGTGCTGCGGCAGCGGCCGCTGGTGCAGCTACAGAGGCCGCTGCTTCTGCTGGTTTAGCTGCATCAGCAGGCTTAGACGCTTCAACAGTGGTGGTCACAACGGCAGGCGCTGCTGCAGTTGCTGCTGGCACAGCTTGTGCCATCGCAAAGTTGCTGGCCAGCCACAGGCCTAAGCCTAGGCTAAGGGGGAGGAGGTATTTTTTCATGGTGTAAGTCTCTCTTTTCTAAAGTTAATGTGCTGACTTAAAGCGCTTCTTTGCCGGTTTCGCCAGTGCGAATACGAACGACTTGCTCTAAGTTGTAGACAAAAATCTTGCCGTCGCCGATTTTTCCGGTACGTGCAGCGGTTTCAATCGCCTCAATCACTTGGTCAACCAAAGGGTCGTCTATAGCAGCTTCGATTTTGACCTTAGGCAAAAAGTCGACCACGTATTCCGCGCCGCGATACAGCTCAGTGTGGCCTTTTTGGCGGCCAAAGCCTTTAACTTCAGTCACGGTGATGCCCTGCACCCCAATCGCGGAGAGCGCTTCACGCACTTCGTCCAACTTAAAGGGTTTGATGATGGCAGTTACAAGTTTCATAGATTCTCCTTTATCAAAATGATGTATCAATAAAGCAGATTGCGTGCCAATTTATCGCTCCTTTGGTGCATAAATGTTAATTTGAGTGCTTGCTAAGCGATAAAAAATGCGCTAAGCTCAAAACTGTATAAAATAACAGCTGTAAAAATAGTCAGATGTTTTTATCCATTTAATACGTATTTCAATCAGCCAGTATTCATGCTTGATTTGTTCAAAACAATCAACGCACCAAAACAGGGAGAAAATCATGACAGGTTTCGCAATGGTGCAAAGTCGCGCTGTTTTGGGGCTAGACGCACCATCCGTCACGGTTGAGGTGCATTTGGCCAATGGCTTGCCAAGCTTTACCTTGGTCGGTTTGGCGGAGACCGAGGTGAAAGAGGCTAGAGAACGCGTACGCTCCGCTTTGCAAAACTCAGGCTTAGACTTCCCCTCTAACAAGCGCATCACTGTGAATTTAGCCCCCGCAGACTTACCCAAAGACTCTGGGCGCTTCGATTTGCCCATCGCTTTGGGCATTTTGGCGGCGAGCGGACAAATTGAAGCTTCAAAACTAGAGTCTTTTGAATTTGCCGGCGAATTGTCTTTGGGCGGCGAGTTACGACCTGTACGCGGCGCTTTAGCCATGAGCTTGGCGTTACGCAAAATGGCAATCTGCCCCAAATTGGTGCTTCCCGAGGCCAGCGCCGCCGAAGCCGCCCTTGTGCCAGACGCGGTGGTCTTTCGCGCTAGGCACTTATTAGACGTTGTCGCACAGTTTGTGCGCGATCCTGCTATAGAGCCCGTGGAAGGTTGGAGCCAAGCGCATGCCGAGCCCATCAGCACCGAAGTCAATGTGTCCAAATACCTAGATTTTTTAGACGTCAAAGGCCAAGCAGGTGCAAAGCGCGCCCTTGAAATAGCGGCTGCGGGTGGGCACAGCGCCTTATTGGTGGGGCCGCCTGGTTCGGGCAAATCCATGTTGGCACAGCGATTTGCCGGACTGTTACCGCCTATGAGCACCGACGAAGCCCTAGAAAGTGCCGCGATTGCGTCGCTGGCTGGACGCTTTTTATTAGAGAGTTGGGCGCAGCGTCCTACCAGAAGCCCGCACCACTCGGCCAGTGCGGTGGCTTTGGTGGGGGGCGGTTCACCTCCGCGCCCGGGTGAAATTTCACTCGCGCACAACGGCGTTTTATTTTTAGATGAGCTCCCAGAACTACCTAGAGCCGCCCTTGAAGCCCTGCGCGAGCCGCTTGAAACAGGGCAAATTACTATTTCCAGAGCCGCCCGCCGAGCCGATTTCCCCGCCCGTTTCCAACTCATGGCGGCCATGAACCCTTGTCCGTGTGGCTACCTAGGCGCTGTCATCGGCAGTACGCCACGCTCTTGCCGCTGCTCGCCCGACCAAGTGTCGCGCTACCAAGGCAAGCTCAGCGGCCCTTTGTTGGATAGGATAGATTTGCATATCGATGTGCCCACTTTGCCTGCAGCCGAGCTCATCAACGCTCCCGCCGGCGAGTCCACTAAAAGCATACGTGACCGCTGCATTGCCGCCAGAAACCGCAGCTTAACGCGTCAAAAAAAACCTAACCACGCCCTGCAAGGTGTTGAAATCGACAACCATGTGCTGCTGGACGATGGCGCAACCAAGTTTCTCAACATTGCAGCCGCCCGCCTGGGCTGGTCCGCCCGCGCGACGCACCGCACCTTAAAAGTAGCGAGGACGATCGCCGATTTGGCCGGCTCAGAATTCACCCAAGTCACGCATGTGGCAGAGGCGATGCAGTATAGGCGGGCTTTGAGGAGTGCGATATAAAGCTACACAATCGCACAGGTATGGCCTTATCATGCCCTTGGTTAGGCGTGACTGCATTTCGTGAGATGGTTTTGAAACTTGTGATGGATTCTTCATCTTTTTTTCAATGTAATTTATGTAAGCTGCGAATGAGGTATAACCACCTATTTGGCATTGTTTATCTATAAAAACACAATCTCGGAGACAAACCACATGCATCGCGTCGCCATCAGCAGCACAGGCCTTTTTACGCCACCGTACGTCATCACCAACGAAGAGTTGGTCGCCTCATACAACCAATATGCCGAGCTACAGAACGCGGAACATGCGAGCGAGATTGCGGCTGGCACGTTTACTGCATTGACGCCGTCGAACGTCGAATTTATCGAAAAAGCCTCTGGCATCAAACGCCGCTATGTGCTTGAAAAGACCGGTGTGCTGGACCCCAAGCGCATGCGCCCCAACTTTGTCAAACGGCCGGACGACCAAATCAGCTTGATGGCTGAAATCGGTGTGGCAGCTGCGCAAGACGCTTTGAATTGTGCTGGCAAAACCGCTACGGATGTGGATTTTGTCATCTGCGCCAGCGCCAACATGCAACGCGCTTACCCCGCAATGGCGATTGAGATTCAAACTGCGCTGGGCATCAAGGGCTTTGGTTTTGACATGAATGTGGCCTGCTCGTCGGCCACCTTTGGTTTGGAAATGGCTTACAACGCCGTAAAATCCGGCGCGTCCAAGGCCGTTCTGGTCGTCAACCCTGAAATCACCTCTGCCCATTTGGCTTGGAAAGACCGCGATTGTCACTTCATTTTTGGCGATGTGTGCACCGCCATTTTGGTGGAGCGTTTGGAAGTCGCCCCTAAAGGCGCGTTTGAGATTTTGGGTACGCATTGCTTCACGCAGTTTTCAAACAACATTCGCAACAACTTTGGTTTCATGTCGCACGCTGAAGACCGTGATGTGAACGACCGCGACCAGCTGTTTCAACAAGAAGGCCGCAAGGTGTTCAAAGAGGTTTGTCCACTGGCGGCTGAGCATATCAGCGCGCATTTGGCGATGTTTGGCTATACGCCCACGCAAACGCGTCGCTTCTGGCTACACCAAGCCAATATCAATATGAACCAATTCGTCACCCGCAAACTGATAGGTCGCGACCCGACGCCAGACGAAGCGCCTATCATTTTGGACGAGTTTGCCAACACCGCGTCTGCCGGCTCCATCATCGCTTTTCACCGCCACCACGAGGACATCAAATCGGGTGACATCGGCGTAATTTGCTCGTTCGGTGCGGGGTATTCGATTGGTAGTGTGATCGTCAAACGAACCTAATTAAAACACATCATGGCTAAGCCCAATCCGCAGAATTCGCAGAATCCATTGAGGTATCTGAGAGCTAAAGATTTGCCGGGCTTGGCCAAGCTGGCGACGCAAGCCACGGTGAGTGTGACCAAAATAGCCGAAGGCGTGACGCAATCGGTTTGGAGCACCTTGGGTGCACCCAGCTGGAAAGACAAAGATCAAACTCGAGGCATCACTGGCTTGGTTTACAAAAGCATTCAAAGCGTGGCGCAGTTGGTAGGTAAAGGCACAGAATCGCTGCTGACGAGCTTGCAGCCACTTTTGGCAAGAATTGAAAGCGAACCCCAAGAATCAGCCCCGCGCGAAGCGGTTTTAGCCGCGCTGAATGGCGTGATGGGCGACAGGCTGATGGACAGTGACAACCCGCTGGCGACGCCTATGACCCTGCGTTTTCAAAATAAGGCTTTGACTTGGGAAAGCTTGCCCGACAAAGCGCTTCTGACAGGCAAAGTGCTGATCGTCGTGCACGGTTTGTGCATGAATGATTTGCAGTGGACGGTTCAACATGAAGGTGAATCCTTCAATCATGCTGAAACTTTAGCTGCCGAGCTAGGCTATACGCCGGTTTATGTGCGATACAACACGGGCTTGCACACCTCGCAAAATGGGCTGACGCTATCGAATCAACTCGAATTGTTCAGCGCCCTGTGGCCAGTGCCCCTGACGGAAATCTCCGTGCTGGTCCACAGCATGGGCGGATTGGTGACTCGCTCAGCCGTGTATGCGGCGCAGCAGAACAAGCGGCTGTGGGTGAAGAAACTCAAAAACATCGTTTTCCTAGGCACACCACACCATGGCGCACCGCTGGAGAAAGCAGGCAACTGGATTGATGTGCTTTTGGGCGCAACCCCCTACAGCGCTCCGTTCAAAAGACTGGTCGAGCTGCGCAGCGCCGGGATCACCGATTTGCGTTTTGGCCATGTTTTAGACAGCGACTGGCAAGATCAAGACCGCTTTAAACGCAAAACCCAGCAGGAACAAGACGCCCGCGAACATCTACCGCTGCCAGATGGCGTGGCCTGTTTCACCGTGGCGGCAACTTTGGCGAGCAAACGCAGCCTGCTGGCCGACCGCTTGGTAGGCGACGGACTGGTGCCGCTCAACAGCGCACTGGGCATTCACAACGATGCCACTCGCAGCCTAACATTTGCCAAGTCGTCACAAATGGTTGTTTACAAAACGAACCACATGGCGCTACTAGGGAGCGCGGAGGTGGGGGAGCAGTTGGTGGTTTGGTTGGGTTGAGTCGTTAGGTTGCTAATTTTGCTATATTTTTAATAGCTGTTTAGGCAGTAAATACGCCGGCTAGAGTCATATTAGAGCCCTAAAAACGCCCTTTTTACCAGTTTTGAGCAGTTTTTACCGCTTTTTGAGCCATCAACAAGCCAAGCGTTGAAATGTCAGCCGCCAGCCCCATATCTGCTCGGTCGGTACTGCAGCCAACCCGCTGCAAGCCGCGCTAAACTCGGAGGCTGCTCTTTTCTGATGCTCTGATGAAAAGTGGCCAAATTTAATATCTAAAACTAAAAAATTGACACCATGACCAAGCAAACCCTGTCCTTCCAAGCCGAAGTAGCCCAACTGCTGCACCTCGTCACCCACGCGCTGTACTCCAACAAAGAGATTTTCATGCGCGAGCTGATCTCCAACGCCTCGGACGCTTGCGACAAGCTGCGTTTTGAAGCGCTGGACAAGCCTGCTTTGTTAGAAGAAGCGCCAACATTGGAAGTTCGCGTCAGCTTCAACAAAGATGCCAAAACGCTAACGATTGCCGACAACGGCATCGGTTTGAGCCAAGAAGAAGCCATCGCCAACCTCGGCACCATCGCCAAAAGCGGCACCAAAGATTTCGTCTCCAAACTGTCGGGCGACCAAAAGGCGGACTCGCAGCTGATCGGTCAATTCGGCGTGGGCTTTTACTCGGGCTTCATCGTGGCGGACAAAATCACGGTCGAATCGCGCCGCGCAGGTTTGCCAACGGCCGAAGGCGTCAGATGGGTAAGTGGTGGCTCGGGCGACTTTGAGGTGGAGAGCATTGAGCGCGCCCAACGCGGCACCAGCGTGACCCTGCACCTGCGTGACGATGCGCTGGAGTACGCCAACAACTGGAAGCTCAAAGGCATCATCGCCAAGTATTCCGACCACATCAGCCTGCCGATTTTGATGGAAAAGGAAGAGTGGAAAGAGGGCGAGCCTATCGACAAGGACGACCCATCCAAAGGAACCACCGGCGGCGGTATGGTGATGACCGGCGAATGGGAAACCGTGAACCAAGCCAGCGCCCTGTGGACGCGTGCTAAAAAAGACATCACGCCTGAGCAATACCAGGACTTTTACAAACAAATCAGCCACGACCATACGGACGCACTAGCGCATACGCACAACCGCGTCGAAGGCAACCAAGAATACACCCAGCTGCTGTACATCCCCAGCAAAGCGCCTATGGACTTGTACAACCGCGAGCGCAACTCGGGCCTGAAGCTGTACGTTAAACGCGTCTTCATCATGGACGATGCCGAAGCGTTGTTGCCGGGCTACTTGCGCTTCGTCAAAGGCGTGGTCGATTCCAACGACCTGCCGCTGAACGTGAGCCGCGAGCTGCTGCAAGAAAGCCGCGACGTGAAAGCCATCCGCGAAGGCTGCACCAAGCGCGTTTTGGGCATGCTGGAAGACTTGGCCAAACACAATGCCTTGCCAAAAACCGAAGAAGGCGTAACCGACGTGTTGTCTGCGGAAGAAAAAGCCGAGCAAGAAGCTGGATTAGGCAAATATGACGCGTTCTACACAGAGTTTGGTGCGGTGCTCAAAGAAGGTTTGGGCGAAGACTTTACCAACAAAGATCGCCTGGCCAAGCTGATGCGCTTTTCGTCAACCACAACTGACACAGTTACGGTCAGCTTTGCTGACTACAAAGCCCGCATGAAAGAAGGCCAAGAAGCGATTTACTACATCACCGCCGACAACGCCGCCGCTGCCAAAAACAGCCCGCAACTGGAAGTGTTCAAGAAAAAAGGCATTGAAGTGCTCTTGATGACCGACCGCGTGGACGAGTGGGCGCTGAACTATGTGAACGAGTTCGACGGCACACCGCTGCAAAGCGTTGCCAAAGGCGCGGTCGATCTGGGCAAATTGCAAGACGAAGAAGAAAAGAAAGCCGCTGAAGAAGCCGCCGAAACTTTCAAACCCCTGCTCGCCAAGCTCAAAGAAGCCCTGAAAGACAAAGCCGAAGACGTGCGCGTGACCACCCGCTTGGTCGACTCACCCGCCTGCTTGGTGGTGCAAGACCACGGCATGAGCACGCAACTGGCACGCATGCTCAAGCAAGCCGGCCAAACCGCCCCTGAAGTCAAACCCGTGCTGGAAGTGAATGCCGATCACCCGCTGGTGAAGAAACTGGAAGGCTCCGTCAATTTCAACGACCTAGCGCACATTCTGTTTGACCAAGCGCTGTTGGCTGAAGGCGGTATGCCAACTGACCCAGCAGCCTATGTGCGACGGGTGAATGCATTGTTGGTATAACAAATCAACACGGTTTGAAAAAAAGCGCCATTGGGCGCTTTTTTTATTTGTTGAAGTTTGTACAGAAGATTTGAAGCTAGAAGTTTGGTGATTTTTATCCACAAAACAGCGAACTACATTACTTTACTTTTAGGCTAGACGATGCCTTCGAATGTTTCCAAGCAGTACTGTACAAAGTGTCAGGCACACTGAATATGAACACACTGCCGCGATTCAATTTTGATTTAACCGAGATATGGCTACCCTCTACAAGCTGTGCGAGCTGCCTGACAATGGCTAAGCCTAAGCCGAAGCCCTCGTCGTCTTGGACTTCTTGCTCCGGAACCTTGAAAAACTCGTTGAATATCAACATCTTATTTTCATCTGCAATGCCTTGACCAGTATCCCAAACTTCAAAGTTAAGCATTTTTTTGCTTTTTTCATGGCGAACAGCAACCAATATCCCGCCTTTACTGGTGTACCGGATAGCGTTGACGATGAAATTGCCTAAAACGCGTTTGATGAGTATTTCGTCCACAAGCACATCACCATCGACTGGCTTAAGTTTTAATTTCAGCTGCTTGTTTTGCGCTAATGGCATGAACTGAATATTTAACTCTTGCAGTAGTCGATGGATTTGGACGTGGCGAGGTTGGTAAGCAATCGTTCCAAGCTTTAGCTGCTGAAAATCAAACAAAGAATTAAAGAGTGAATTAATACCAATGCATGACTGTTGAATTTTAGGCAGCAAGATTTCGCCTAAAGATGCATCCTCGTGCAACATCGAAGCGTACATTTGCATGGCATAAACGGGCTGCCTGACATCGTGCGCTGCATTGCTGTAAAACCGCTGAATGGTTTCATTGGCAGATATGGCGACTTTGCGTTCATGGTCTAGTTGTATTGATTTGGTTGATAAATTATTGATCAACTCATTGTTATCAAACAACAGCTCGAAATTACGTTTCACATATTTAAAAAATACATTGCAGATTCTTAATAAAACCAGATATTGAAGCAGCAAATAAACACCATAAATGTTGTGCTTGATAGGTCCGAGAGAGTCGAATACGCTAGCAATATTCCACACAATACCTGCGATTTGACTAAAAGTGATAATAAATATGATTCGGTAACAAAACTCTGGGTGTACACTTGTTTTGGCAACGCACAATAAGGCAACCAAATTTAGAAGGCAAATCATCACAAACTGACTTTCAACTGTTTTGTCTCCAGCGAAAACAAATGAAGTGATGCCAAACCACATGGTATTGAAGTACCACAAATATTTAAAACGCCGATAGATAAATTCTTTACCAGCCAGAGATGTGACATCAGTCACCTGCTCTCTGTAGAGCCGCATCGTGTTGGAAATCAACACATCGACAGATATAGAGACCAGCAGCCAGATAGTTGCTATCAATAACGTATTGGTTTGATAAACAAGTGCGAGTGCGATACCGAAGCGTAGAATATAGTCCACCGTTCGGGGACGCGGCACCATGAGCAAGTTGGTTTTTTTGAGTGCAATCCACTCGCCTCGCCTCGCTTGGCGGTGGTCAGCATCTTGAGGATGGGTTGACATACTCAGTTTTTACCTCAAAATTAATTCACCACTAATTCACCTTATTAAAAGACAAATTACGCGATTTTTGTCACATGTGTAACTTAATATTAGCATTAAATATTTAAAGGTGCTTCCTGCATCGCTTCAATTTGCTCTTCAAGCGTATTAATTTGCGATTTCCAGTAGTCACTTGTGCCAAACCATGGGAAGTTGACGGGAAAAGTGGGGTCTTGCCAGCGGCGGGCCAACCAAGCGCTGTAATGGATGAGTCTTAAAGTTCTCAGCGGTTCGATGAGTGCAAGCTCGCGGCGATCAAAGGGGCGGAATTGCTCGTAGCCGTCTATCAAAGCGCTCAATTGCGTTGTGCGCTGACGGCGGTCGCCACTGAGCAGCATCCACAAATCTTGCACAGCAGGGCCGCTGCGGGCGTCGTCCAAATCGACAAAATGTGGGCCACCGTGGGGAGCGTCGGTCGGCGTCCACAAGATGTTGCCAGGGTGACAGTCGCCGTGTAGGCGGATGATGGCTATGTCAGAGCTGCTATCATTTTTATCAATTTTTTGAGGCTCATTTTTGCCTATAGTCGGCGTATTTATTGCCTGAGCAGCTATTAAATCAATAGCATTTTGGCATGTTTTTTGCCATGCGCCCTGTACATCTAATGGCACCATGTCGTGGCTGAGCAGCCATTCCATAGACTCAAAGCCAAAGCTTTGCACATTTAAAGCCGGTCGGTGCACAAAGGGCTTGGCAGCGCCCACTGTGTGGATGCGGGCGAGGAAGCAGCCTATCCATTCCAACACCTCAAAATCGTCCAGCTCGGGGGGTCTGCCACCGCGCTGCGGGCTGACGCTGAAGGCGAAGCCGCCGAAATGATGAAGGTGTTCGCCTTGCAATACCAAAGGGCCAACGACGGGGATTTCAGCCGACATCAGCTCAAAACTGAAGCTGTGCTCTTCGCGGATTTGCGCGTCTGTCCAGCGCTCGGGGCGGTAAAACTTGACGACGACAGAGCTGGGTGCGGCAGCGTCTCTAGCTAAACCGTGCTCCAAATGCACTTGATACACGCGGTTTTCGTAAGAGCTCAAAGCTGTTAATCGCCCATCGCCGTACAAACCTACGCTAGCCAGGGCGTCTAGCACCACGTCTGGAGTTAAGGTCTCGAAAGCGTGGCGCGGGTGGTCGGCGCTATTGTTTTTACTGCGATTCATAGGGTCATTGTCATTGAATTGACACAGGACTGCGGCATTATTTTGATTTTTAATCTGCTCAGGAAAGCTAATTCATGAATTCAAACAATACCCGCGCTAGTGATATTTTCAACAACGAAGACTCAAACACCTCTAAAAATCAAGATTTTGATGCGGTTCTGAACTTGCGTTTAAGCCGCCGCAACATGTTGCGTGGCGGCGTGGGCGCTGCGGGATCGGTGCTGCTGGGTGGTGCGGGTTTGGCAGGTTTAGCGGGATGTGCAACTTCTGGCCAAGGCGCTATGGCTGCAAACACACCTTTGAGCACACTTGGCTTTACGCCGGTGGCAAAGAGCTTAGCAGACATGGTGAGCGTGCCAGCTGGCTACAAAGCCGAGGTGTTTTATGCGCTGGGCGACCCTATTTTGGCAGGCGCAGCAGCGTTTAAAAACGACGGCTCGGACACTGATTTTGACAAACGCGCGGGTGACCACCATGACGGCATGGAGTGGTTTAGCTTAGATGCGAACGGTAAAGCATCCACAACCCACAGCGCACGCGGCCTGATTGCCATGAACCACGAAGCGACGACAGACGAAAAGCTGTCATCTTTCTTTATCCACGCAGATGGTGGCACGTCCACGCTGCCCCGCAAAGCAGCTGAGGTGGACAAAGAGTTGATGATTCACGGGCTGTCCGTCATTGAAGTGGCTACAGAAGGTGGCAAATGGCGCTACAAGTCCGCCTCAAACTTCAACCGCCGTGTGACGACGATGTCTGAAGCTGTTATCCACGGCCCAGCACGTGGCAGCGAACACTTGATTACCAAATACAGCACTGACGGCACAAAAGTACGTGGCACCTTGAACAACTGCGGTACGGGCAAAACCCCTTGGGGAACCTACGCTTCGGGTGAAGAAAACTGGTTTGGCTACTTCACACGTGACGACAAAGACGATGCCAAACGCGGCGCGAAAGACAAAGCCGTTGCAGCTTTGAACCGTTACGGCCGCAGAGCCGGCGCAGCCAGCCGCCACGGCTGGGAAAGCGCGGGCAGCAGCGACCAATATGTGCGCTGGAACAACGGTGCGATAGGCGCAAGCGCCAAAGACGACTACCGCAACGAGATGAACACATTCGGCTACATCGTTGAACTTGACCCGTACAAACCCACTCAAGCTTTGCGCAAACGCACAGCGCTGGGTCGCATGGGGCATGAAAACGTGACATTTGCAAAACCCGTGGTGGGACAACCTGTGGTCGGATACATGGGTGACGACTCGCGCGGTGAGTACATCTACAAATTTGTGTCCGACGCTTTGTGGATTGCAAGTGATGCAAATGCCGACGACAAACTCGCCGTTGGCGACAAATATTTGGACAAGGGCACTTTGTTTGTTGCCAAATTCAAAGCGGATGGTACGGGTGAGTGGTTGGAGTTGTCGATGAAAAACCCAATCGTCGCGTTTAACCCTGATTTTGAGTTCAAGTCTGACGCTGACGTTGCTATTTTTACCCGTTTGGCTGCAGACGCTGTGGGCGCGACCAAAATGGACAGACCAGAGTGGGCGGGTGTGAATCCACGCAATGGCGAGGTTTACATCACCCTCACCAACAATGCCAACCGCACCTTGGATGGCGAATTTGGTGTGGACGCTGCCAATCCGCGCGTTTACAAGGATATGAAAGGTACAAAAGAGAACGGTGGCAATGTGAATGGCCACATCATCCGGTTGGCACAAGGCAAGCCAGCAGATACCTCGTTCAAATGGGATTTGTATTTGACAGCTGCTGAAGCGGGCGCTGACAAAGGCAAGATTAACTTGTCAAACCTGACCGATGCCAACGATTTATCGTCACCCGACGGTTTGGTGTTCAGCCAAGCCACGGGTATTTGCTGGATTCAAACCGACGATGGCGCTTACACCGACGTGACCAACTGCATGCTCATGGCAGCCATTCCTGGGAATGTGGGAGATGGAAATAAGAAAACCCTCACGTACAAACGCAGTGATGGCAGCGAAAAAGCGGTAGATACCTACATTGGCAAAACACCGACAGAAGCTACTTTCAAACGCTTTTTGGTCGGCCCTAAAGGCGCTGAAATCACTGGTTGGTGCGAGACGCCAGACGGCAAGGCTATGTTTGTGAACATTCAACATCCAGGTGAAAACACCAAGATGGCAGACATCAACAACCCAGCCAACTACGAAAGCCAATGGCCAGCCAATGTGGGCTATGGCGCGGGTAAACGTCCACGCTCTGCGACCATTGTGATTACCAAGCTGGATGGCGGGCAAATCGGTAGCTAATATGCATGCAGCTATGGCAGCTTGATAAAGCCAGTGATGCGTTCATAATGTTGTGATTGAAATTTTAATCACCACTATGAACGCATTTTCGCTTCCAGCGCCAGCTTTGCAGCATGTCTTAGATTTAACGGTTTACGTTGCAGCACCGATTGAAGCTGGCAATGTCGTTGGGCTAAACAGCCGAGGCAAGCGCCGCATCATCCCCATCACTGGCGGCATGGTTTCTGGGCAAGTCAACGGCAAAGTGCTGCCCGGCGGGGCAGACTTTCAAATCGTTGTGTCTGAAACGACTGCAGATCTAGACGCCCGCTACATGATTGAACTGGACAACGGGGAGCATATTTTTTTGCAAAACCGTGCTTTGCGTCGTGGCTCAGCGGCAGATATCGCCAAACTGGTACGTGGTGAACCCGTTGCGCCCGAGGCGATTTACTTTCGCTGTGTGCCCACCTTTGAGGTCTCCTCACCCGCTCTGGAATGGCTGACTCAAAGCATTTTTGTAGGGACAGGGGCGCGGTTTCCTGACCGCGTACAGCTAAGCATCTTCCGTTTGGGATAAACGCCCAAGAAAGACGCATGCAAGACAAATTCGACCAACTGGTCGGGAATATTGGGGTAAATCCTATGGGTTTGCAAACAGATTTAACGTACAGTAATCAGTATCTCATTAATTATGGAAAGTAACTATATGAAGCTGAAAACACTTGCATTTTTACCCTTGGCCTTGATTGCTGGGGCAGTATCAGCGCAAACTGTATTGACAGTTTCGACTTGGCTGCCACCCACCCATACCGCTAGCAAGGCACAACAAGAATGGTGTGACTTATTAGCAAAAAACACTGCTGGCAAAATGAAATGCAACATTTTGCCGCGTGGTGTATCGCCAGCACCTGGCACCTACGATGCTGTGAAAAATGGCTTGGCTGACGTGTCATACACCGTTCACGGCTACACCCCAGGCCGATTTGTGCTGACGCAAATGGGTGAGTTTCCGTTTTTGGGCAACTCGGCTGAGTCGATTTCTGTGGCTTTCAGTAAAGTGACTTCTAAATATCCTCAATTCGAAGCTGAAAATGCTGGCGTGAAGGTTTTGGCGCTCTTTACCCACGGCCCTGGCATTGTGTTCAATACCAAGCGTCCGATCGCTAAAGTAGCTGATTTGGATGGCTTGAAATTCCGCATTGGCGGCGGCATGGTCAACGAAATCTCCAAAACATTGGGAATGAATGTGACCTTGAAGCCCGCGCCAGATTCATATGAATTGCTCTCTGGTGGTGTGATGGACGGCACGCTGTTCCCGGCAGAGTCAACTGAGTCGTTCCGCATCGACAAAATCATCAAACACGCCACGACTTTTCCAGGCGGTTTGTACAACACCAGTTTTGTGTTTGCAATGAACCAAGCCAAATACGACAAATTAACGGCTGAAGAAAAGAAAGCGATAGATGCCATTTCTGGTGAAACGGCGGCTCGTATTTTTGGACGTGGCTGGGATAAAGTGGACACCCGCGCTTTTGCACTGATGCAAGCCAATGGCGTGCAAGTGACGAAGGCTGATGCCAAATTTGTAGCCGAAGTGAAATCTAAAACATCCGCTTTGGAAGCCAAATGGGTAAAAGATGCTGAAGCCAAAGGCTTGAAAAACGCCGACAAAGTGCTGGCTGAATTCCGCGCTGAGATTGCTAAGCAAGAAAAATAATCTGCCCCGTTTTTAGGTTTTGTTTTGTGTGCGGCCTCGTCTTTGTATGAGTGCCGCACTTTTTATTGCCCGTTACATGGCAGTGGTTTGCGGTAAAGTCATGTTGATAGTTATTATGTGAGGTGAGTTTTGAAAAAATTTCTTGAAATGGCGTGTGGTTTACTCTCAGGAACGGCTTTGTTCGCCATCATGGCGCTGACTTTTTTTGATGTGGGTGGACGAAAAATTCTGAGTCAATCTATTCCTGGCTCGTTAGAGTTGACTGAGCTATTGATGGTTGTGGTGATATTCGGTGCATTGCCTTTGGTATCACAGCGCGGCGAGCATGTGGTTTTTGACTCTTTAGATAGTGTCTTGCCTGAAGACGTGCGTCGTGCCCAAGGCATCATCGTGCATTTTTTGATTGGCGCTGCGCTCGTAGCTCTTGGTTACCTGATGTTCAAAACAGGACAGCAATTTGCCATCAACGGCGACAACACCGCTCAGCTAAAAATTGACAAAGCCCCCTTTATTTATGGCATGGGGGTTTTAAGTGCTGTCACCGGGTTGGTTCACTTTGGTTTGATGTATAACCCAGCCCCTGAACTGGCTGAAGGCGAAGGGGCTGCATTGTGATTGAAGCACTGTTAGGTTTTGTAGCTATTTTTGCTCTGGCGCTGCTACGCATGCCTCTGGCATTCAGCATGGGCTTGGTTGGTATTGTGGGGATTGGTTTGACGCGTGGCTGGGATCCGGCGTTCGCCAGTACCGCACAAGTAGTTCATGAAACTGGCTTTGCCTACACGCTTAGCGTGATTCCCTTGTTCATCTTGATGGGTAATTTTGTGGCTCGCGCTGGCCTAGCACACGAGCTGTTTGCAGCTGCGTATGCTTTCATCGGCCATTTTCGGGGAGGCTTGGCACATGCAACAGTGGCGGCCTGCGCTGGCTTTGGCGCGATTTGCGGTTCGTCCATCGCCACTGCAGCGACCATGAGCAAGGTTGCCTACCCCAGCATGAAGAAAATGGGTTACAGCGACTCACTCTCTACAGGTGTCATGGCGGCTGGCGGTACGTTGGGCATCATGATTCCGCCCTCAACTATCATGGTGATTTATGGCATCATCACCGAAACTAATATCGGTAAATTGTTTGCTGCGGGTGTGATTCCTGGTATTTTGACGGCACTGCTGATGATGGGCGCAATTGTCTATATGACAAGTAAAGACCCAGAGCATGCACCCGCAGGCAAACGCAGCACCTGGCCCGAGCGTTGGGCGGCGTTGCGCGGCATTTGGGGCGTAGTTCTACTGGTCTTCGTCGTATTAGGCGGTATTTATGGTGGCTTATTTACCGCCACTGAGGGCGCTGGTTTTGGTGCCGCAGGCGCTTTTTTGTTTGCATTAGCGCGTCGCCGACTGACTTGGGCGATTTTGTTTCAAGTGCTGGTCGAGTCTGCCCGCACCACCGCGATGTTGTTCACCCTGCTCATTGCGGCGACTATTTTCGCCAATTTTGTGAACTTCACGACCATGCCGAGTGACTTGAAGGAGTGGATCACACATTTAGGTTTGTCTCCGGTCTTAATCATCACGGCTATGATGTTTATTTACATCGTACTTGGCACGGTGATGGAAGAGTTGACCATGGTGTTATTGACCATTCCGCTGTTTTTTCCAATCGTCACCGCGCTCGGTTTTGACCCCGTCTGGTTTGGTGTGCTGATTGTGATGATTGTGCAAATCGGCTTGATTTCACCCCCCGTGGGCATGAACCTGTTTGTCATCAACACTTTGCTGCCCAAAGTTGGCTTGGGCAACATTTTTAAAGGCTGTTGGCCATTCGTTTTGGTGATGATTTTTGTACTGGGATTGTTAATCGCGTTTCCACAACTTAGCTTGTGGCTCCCATCGTTGATGAAGTAATTTTGATTAAAGTCAACCACAGCCCTGTGCAAGACTGTAGAGTGTGAAGTATGAAGCGCTGGCAAGACCGAACTCAACTCATCACACGCCGTGGTTTGTTGTATTCGCTGGTGCTTTGCTTATTGATTTTATTTTTTGGTGGCCTAGGGTTTTGGATCTTAGAGCCCCGCGCACTTACTTTTAGTGATGGTCTTTGGCTTGCTTTCACAACTGCAGCCACAGTAGGTTATGGCGATATTGTCCCAAGCACGCATGCGTCACGCGCATTTTCAGTCATTGTCGTTTTATTCGGCTTGGCAGTGCTGTCATTGGTCACAGCTTCGGTGGCTGCCATATTTGTAGAAACGGAAGAGCGCCAAATTGAGCGTGATTTGATGCAAGAAATCGGCTCTTTACGCGCAGAAGTCCGAAGTCTGCGCGATGAGCTACGCGCTCAGCTCAACGACAAAATATGACCCACTCGCGGATCACCACGTCCAGCTAAGACTTGGGCATAAGCACGCGTTACTTCCTCAGCACCCACGTGCTGCTTTGTTGACAACCAAGCTGGCGTGGATTGTGTGACTTCTGTTGTGAAGCTTTCCCAGGCTTGCACCATGCGCTTGCCAAATTCAGCGCCACCCCACTCTTCCATACGCTTTTTGATTTGTGCAGGTGCGAAAAACAAAATCGCTTTAGGGCCCGCCAAGCCTTTAGAGCCACCTAAGTTTTCAACATGTGTGCCGCCAATTGAGCAGCTGTATTTCAAATTCGTAAAACGCGTGTGAATATCGGTACGCAAACCTGCATTGCCAGCAAAATCAATGTAGACACAAGTGGCATCTGCTTTGATCTGGTCGAGTTGTTCGTAGGTCAACACACGGTTGTAGCAGCCTAGGCTTTCACAAAATGCCACGTTGCTAGCCGAAGTTAAACCAATCACTTCTATGCCAGCACGTTGTTTAAGTTGAAACGCTGTGCCATACGCTGTTTTGCTGGATGCGCTGGACAAAATGGCCGTATTTGCATCGAAAAACTTATTGTCATCAAAAAAGTCATCTATCAACCAAGAGGTGATGAACAGCGGACGCAGCAGCGCTTGAACGGCTTCGGTGTCTGGTTTGTAAAACGGGTCACTCGCCGTGCGCATATATTGGTTGTAGACCGGATGCAGCTCTGTGCGGTGGGCCGCCCCGTCAACAAAGCTTTTTTCGCTTAATTTAATAGGCTCTAACACCACGCTGCTGGCCATGGGGTAATAGCCGTACAGCTTTTCACCCACTGCCACACCAGGGTGCAAAGACTGCGTCACCGTGGCAAAACCCCACACGGGTATGATGCCCCAGCCGGCTTCTCCACTTGGGTAAAAATTCCAGTAGTTCATCGCACCACCAAAGGCGGCGTAGGTGATGTTGTTGGAGGTTAAGGCAAAGTGATTCACGCGCAGACGAATTTGACCTTCTGCCAAGGGCGCATCCTCGGTGGTGCGAATTTTTGTGCGCTGCAGTTGATCTTGCGGGTCTTGGCTGACTAAAAATTGTGTGCTCATGGCGGGTTTCCGTGTTTTCTTTATGAGCCACACTCTAAACGAAACAGCCTGCCGCGACCAGTCGGGCAGGCTGCGTTGGCGACACGTTTTTACAAACTTACGCCAAAGTCACGCTCACTTCAATATTGCCACGTGTGGCGTTTGAGTACGGGCACACTTGATGCGCCGTTTCAATCAGATTTTGGGCGACTTCGCGGTCCATACCTGGCAAGCTCACCACCAGTTGCGCTTCAATACCAAAACCTGCTGGAATTTGGCCAATGCCGACGGTGGCGTTAACGCTTGCATCGGCAGGCACTGTCAATTTTTTCATGCCAGCCACATGCTTCATCGCACCCATGAAGCAGGCGCTGTAGCCTGCGGCAAACAATTGCTCAGGGTTGGTCGCGCCGCCCATGCCGCCTAATTCTTTTGGTGGCGCGAGTTTGACATTCAACAAACCATCTGAGCTGACAGCGTGACCGTCACGGCCACCGGTTGCTGTGGCGTTGGCTTTGTACAAAACTTTTTCGATTTTCGTGGTCATGGTTTTCTCTTTTCTCAGGTTAAGCCTCAGTAAGGCGGGTTTAAATTTCAGTGGTATTCAAGTTTTTTCTCAGCGCTTGCACTTGCTGCGTCAGCCCCATAATGTCGGGCAAGCTGCATTGGCTGGATTTCAAAATACAGTTTGGGATCTCTGCTGCTTGGGTTTTCAGGTCACGCCCAGCTGTTGTTAAGGTGATGTGAACCCGACGCTCGTCTTGCACGTCGCGAATGCGGGCTATCAAGCTGGCTGATTCCAAGCGTTTCAGCAAGGGCGTCAGCGTGCCAGAGTCTAAAAACAGGCGTTCGCCCAGCTCAGACACCATCAACCCATCACGCTCCCACAGCACCAACATGACCAAATATTGCGGATACGTCAGCCCCAGCGTTTCTAGCAGCGGTTTGTATAGCTTGGTCATCGCCAGCGAGGTGGAATACAAGGCGAAGCACAACTGGTTGTCCAACAGCAACGCGGGGTTGCTGTTAGGCTGATTGGCTTGGGTTACTGTGTTCATAGATGAATTGTAGCACACAATTAAATTGTGTGCAATTTAATTTCTAAAAATCATTGCATCAGGGTAAATCGGGGCAATCATTGGTATGACCTCCTTAAATATTTTCTAAACCGTCATATATATTGCTTGTTAGATTAGTTTTTAGGCAACTTGAACCCATGTACGACTACATCATCATCGGCGGCGGCTCTGCAGGCTGCGTTTTGGCATCTCGGCTCAGCGAAGACCCAGCCATCAACGTGGCTTTATTGGAAGCTGGACCGGTTGACAACAGCGTGCTGATTCACTGCCCTGCGGGTTTGGCACTGTTGGCGCGCACAGGCGCTGCGGGTTGGGGTTTTGAT
This sequence comes from Polaromonas sp., assembly GCA_013298945.1. Lineage (GTDB taxonomy): Bacteria > Pseudomonadota > Gammaproteobacteria > Burkholderiales > Burkholderiaceae_C > Aalborgiella. The sequence goes on along the minus strand of JAAFJR010000003.1, from coordinate 281,477 downwards.
ACCACGCCGCAAGCGGGGCTGAACGGGCGCAAAGGTTACCAGCCACGCGGCAAAGTGCTGGGCGGCTCTAGCTCTATCAACGCCATGGTTTATATGCGTGGCCACAAAGCTGACTACGACCACTGGGCCGAGCAAGGCAACCCAGGCTGGCGCTACACCGACGTGCTGCCCTACTTCAAAAAAGCCGAGCACAACGAGCGCACGTTTGACCCCAAAGATGCTGAATTCCACGGCAAAGGCGGCCCGCTGAACGTGATGGACTTGCGCAGCCCCAGCAAATACGGCGCTATTTTCATAGAAGCCGCCAAACAAGCGGGTCACCCTGAAAGCAAAGACTTCAACGGCGCAGAGCAACACGGCGTCGGCATGCACCAAGTCACCCACAAAAACGGTGAACGCTTCAGCGCCGCCAAAGCGTACTTAACTCCCCATTTAGCCCCTAATTTAGCTCGCACTAACCTGACCGTCATCACCAGCGCCCACACCACTCGCATTTTGATAGAAGAAAATTCAGGTATTAAGCGCGCTGTTGGCGTGGAATACCGCCAAGGTACGGAAACCAAACAAATCAAAGCCTCCCGTGAAGTTCTGGTTTGCGCAGGTGCATTCCAGTCACCCCAAATTTTGAAGCTATCTGGCATAGGCCCAGCCGCAGAATTGCAAAAACACGGCATCCCCGTGGTGCATGACTTGCCCGGCGTGGGTGAAAACCTGCACGACCACATCGACGTGGTTCAAGTGGTCAACGCGCCGCATTTGAAAGACCTGTTTGGCGTGTCACTCAGCTTTTTGCCGCGTGCCATCAAAGCCATTTTCGAGTGGCGCAAACACCGCACCGGCATGCTGACGACCAATTTTGCCGAAGCTGGCGGCTTCATCAAAACCAGCCCCGAGGAAGAAACGCCAGACCTGCAACTGCACTTCGTCATCGGCAAACTGGTCGATCATGGCCGCAAACCCACCTTCGGCCACGGCTATTCCAGCCATATTTGCCTGATGCGCCCAAAAAGCCGAGGCCGCGTCACCCTAGCCAGCGCCGACGCTATGGCAGCGCCGCTGATAGACCCCAATTTCTTTGCCGACCCCGACGACATGCGCCGCATGGTGCAAGGCTTCAAGCAAATGCGCACGATTTTGAGCCAGCCTGCGCTCGCCGGCTACCGTGGTCAGGAGCTGGCCACTACAGCTGAAGCAAAAACCGACATTGAAATTGAAACCGTCATCCGCAACTACGCCGACACCATCTACCACCCAGTAGGCACCTGCCGCATGGGACCGCAGGAAGGCGCGCAAGCCAACCGGTTAAACGTGGTGGACAGCGAACTGCGCGTCCACGGCATGCGCAACCTGCGCGTGGTAGACGCCTCCATCATGCCCCGCATCGTGGCGGGTAACACCAATGCGCCGGTGATCATGATTGCGGAAAAGGCGGCAGATATGATCAAAGCGGTGCAGAATGGCTAGAAATAGCTAAAAATGGCAAAATAGAGGCAAATATGGCTTTAGCCGGCGTATTTATTGCCTGAATAGCTATACTATTTATAGCAAATTTACTCTTAATTCCCCTTCATGATGAAGGGGTGCCCAACGGGCGGGGTAGCAAATGTACCGCCTACAACTACCCCGTCGCTTCGCGCCACCCCTTCAGAGTGAAGGGGAATTTGAGGAGCAGACGTATCGAGTGAAGCTTCTACCAGCCGAGGTAAAGAAAATAGGGTCAGATTCCAATTCAGGACAATTTGTACATCGACGGGCAGTAGCACCACATCGAAATTGGACTCTGACCCTATTTTCTGCATCCTGCAGGATGACGGGAAAGATCAGCGGGATATGATTAGTGAGGTACGTGATGGCTAGAAATAATTAAAATTGGAATGACAAGGTTACAAGCATTATTTTTAGGCTCACAGGAAACAAGATGAATTCAAAAACAATACTTAGTTTGAGTCCGCCATAATTTTCTTAGCTTAACTTAGCACGCAATTGCTCAAAACTTAGCTTTTCCGGATCAGCAAGTCCGGCAAGTTGAATATCGCTCAATCGCCGGCCGGCCGCAGCTGCACCATTACGAAACCATCCCAGTGCCTCGAATTTGTTTTGGGGCTTAGGTGTACCCAACTTATCGGCCTCCCAGTCATATTTAGTGAAATATCCAACTGCTTTTGGGTCAGTAGTCGAAACCATTCCAAGATAGGCAACTGCTCTGCGACCAAGCGCAAACTCACAATCTGACTTAGATTGAGCTAGCTTGCCAAAGGCGACACCAAGACCAGCGAACCCTAGTTTCAATTGATTCATGGTTATGTCTGCTGGATTCAGCTGGTCAGACAATGCAATACTTTCCAACCAAGCACTCGCTACTGGATCAATGACGCCATCAGTCCGCAAGCCTTCACAAACGGCCCATTCATGCCAGTACCCTCTAATGACTTCAGCGTAATCGCTTGTTTTCTCCGCACGGGCCAGTCCATGTCGAAGCGCTTCGGCAGCCTCCTTGGGCATCTTCGCGTTGCGATACGTTTTACCTAAATCAACGATGCATCCAAGCCAAACCGTCATCTTTTCTGCTGCGCATTTGGCTGCTGCAATGGCAATTTCGCGGCGACGATCTTCTGGAATTACAGAAGGTAAGGCGCGTTCGAGGTTCGGACCAATGTGAAGGATTGCCCCATGCGTGTAGCCAACTTCTCTTGACTCACCGGTCTTGATCGTCTGCTTGATGATCGCTGCCCAAACCTCCCCGAGGTCAATCCCCAAGCGAAGCTCAGCCTCAGCCAATATGGCATCCGCAACTTTACGGTGACGGGTGAATACATGACCGCCGGAAACGGTACCTGCGGCTTCGTCACCCAAAGGCCGAATCACCATCGAGTTAAGCCACTCACGTGGAACCTTCAGTAGGTCCGCAAGGACGTTTGCACTAATGCCAGAAATACCTGCACTATGGCAGGCCGCCACATAGACCAGCGCGTCTTGCAACGTATGCGTTGACCTCTTGATTGTTTGCCCACCCAGCCGGGACAATAGTTCCCGCACATGATCGCGCAAAGCCTGCGGGGAAAAGCGCACATCCAGCAGTCCACCCAAAAGAGAACCATCGTTTCGATCGCTTGGTGAAGCGTAGACACTTCGCCGCAGCTCTGTGGCCATCTCCGCGAGAGTACCTCGGTTGACAAGACCACGCAAACCCTCGTCTCCAAAGGCTGCCCATGCGTTGACGATAGCGCGTGCATCAACTTCGTCCTCAATGCCCCGTAATACTATGTCTGGCAAGCGCGCGCACAACTGTCCCCATGGGCGACTGTCGCCGCCTGCGCTATGCCAGTCGGTATCACGTGCGGCGACAAGAAAATCAACATTCGCGCGGCGAGCACGGTGCAACGCAGACAGGCATTGATAAATGGACTCTACGACGTTGTCAGCATCGTCGATAACTATCAGCCATTGCTTGGTTTCGTCGAGGGTCGTAACAACATCAGGCGACAGTCCTGCTTGCGGTGTGGGGCGAAAAAGGACACCACAATCATTTTGGGTGACAGCTTCCATTGCAGCTTGCATCAACAACGTTGATTTGCCCTCACCGCCAGCCGCTCGAATCAGTTGCAACGAGCATTGGCCATCGGGCAAATTCGTCCACCCAGTCGTAATTTTTCTTAAAACATGTCGGCGAGGAATAGCAACAGATGCGGCATGACGCCATGACGGATTCGCACCATCGAAGTAACGAACAGCTTCTGCCGAATCCAACTGAGGCAAGCCACCAAGAAAATCGCTTGTAATCAACTCCCAGCCGGGCATGGGGCTGGCTAATATCTGGGCGGTTGGCGTAACCAAGGCAACGTTTAGAGCGTGGTAAATATCTCCGAAAATCGAACGGCAATCGATCCCACCGTAAAGATGTAGCGCCCCAGAGGTGATTGCTGCTTGAGCTCTTCCCAATAAAGTGCCGTATTTGGCTTGTATTACTGCGCTATCCGCTTCCCTAAAACACCAAAGCACGGCAACTTGTGCCTCCGCATCCTGCAACACATCGACGAGAGCCCTAGTGAACACATCGTCCCAGCCACTATAGGCCACCACAACGAGAGTCCGCTGCTGCAGAAGCCTGCGAAGTGAGGCCGTCAACTTGGGGCGCGCTGACGTAAGCTGGGCTGGTGTGTGCAGAGTGTTTGCGCTTTGCCAGTAGCCATGTAAGTGAATCACATCGGTCTCACCTGGATCAGCTTCAACTTCATAGGGCAGATTTCCGTCGGTATCAATTACCCTCAAACGCCGACGACCGCCTGCTGCTCGGATTGAAAGAGAAATTAGTGGGTCGAAGTTGGTCGTGAGAATTGGCCCAGGGAACCGTTCACCGCCGCGTACCAATAGTTCTGCAAGATTCTTTGTCCCTTTGGGTAGATACCAATCAATAGGTTCCCCGTCACCTTGAATGTCGGTTCGAGTTCCTGGTAGTCTAGTCTTCATTACTGCCGTACGGATTACTTCGTTCACGCCTTTCTGTAGTAGTGAGCCGTGAATCCATTTCATGGCTGCCTGATAGGCATCCGCTCCAGCAGCTACCTTGATTGCAGTCTCGAAGTCGGAGACGCGATTTGGCAGTTTGGATCTGACCAACTCCTTTGCAATATCAACCATGGAATCAACCCCCGGGACGCCTCCACCAGCATCCCAAGAAAGTGGCGACCCTACCAAGAATGCAACCGGCTTATCGGCACCCACTGTTATTGCGTCGATCAGCGCGGCTTGATCATGTAAGTCAATATTCATAGATGCCCTTTTGATCCGCGATTAGTCTTTTATAATTGCCACAGTAGGAACTCAAAATGAGTTTTAGTTTCGTTTGCAAATGAGTGAAAGCCAACGACTTTCAAAATCATATTTTTCAGTAAGCTTAAGCCTTGAAATAAAAAAATTAACACTTCAATAGTTTCTACATTTATTGACCAACCAGCTACTGAATACATAGCAATATAACCCCTTTCAAGCCCTAAACCTCTTCCGCGTCAGCGCCAACGCCAGCCAAAACCCAAACACCGCATAAGCCGCCAAAACCGCAACATGTAACCACGCATTCACCGGCCATTGGTCCATGAACAGGGGGCGGACGAGTTCTACGGCGTTGGTGAGGGGGAGCCAGTCTGAGATGACTTTGACGACGTGGGGCAGCTGGTCGCGGGGGAAGAAGATGCCGCTTAGGAACATCATGGGGGTTAAAAACAGGGTGAAGTAGTAGGTGAAAAAGTCGTAACCCTTGGCCAAGGCGTTGAAAATTAGCGCGATGCAGCTGAAGGTGATGCCTACGCCCAGCAAAATGGGCCAGGCCAGCAGCAGCTTGGGGCTGTGGCTGATGCCCAAGGCCAGCATGACGCCCAAAATCGCCGTGACGGTGAAGAGCGATTTGAAGGCGGCCCAGAGCATTTCGGCCATGACGACGTTGTCTAGGCTGACGGGGGCGTTCATGATGCCGTCCCAGGTTTTTTGCACGTGCATGCGTGAAAAGGCGGAGTACAGGGCTTCAAACGATGCCGCTTGCATGGCGCTCATGCAGATGCTGCCGCTGGCTAGAAACAAAATGTACGGCACTTTGGCACCGCCGGACGTGGGCGCGACCTCGCCCACCAACGCACCCATGCCGTAGCCGAACGCAACCAGCCACATCAACGGCTCGGCGATGTTGCCGACCAAGCTGGGGATGGCCAGCTTGCGCCACACCAGCAGATTGCGTAAAAACACCGGCCACCAGCGGCTGGAGAGGTTGGGTAAGCGCCAAATGGACGTCGAATCAAGCATGTGAAGACCTTGTTTGAGAAATGGGCTGCAGCGCCGGGCCGCCCCAAGCAAAGCCGCGCCCCCTCGGGGGGCAGCGACCCGTGCAACGGCGGAGCGTGGGGGTTTTATAGTTCATGCATCTTCCCGAATTTGTCGGCCAGTGAGTTTGAGGAATAAATCTTCCAAGTTGGCTGGGCGGTGCAGGGTGCGCAGTTGCGGGTGGGCTTGCAGGGCTTCCAGCAGAGGTTTGGCGTCTTGGGTGTAGAAAAACAGGGTTTCGCCGCTGATTTCAACCCGCGCGGCGAGTTTGGCCAATGGCGAATCTTGCAGCGCCAGTGCGCCTGTGCCGTAGACCTCGACCACGTCAGGCTCTAAATGCTCTTTGATCAAATCACGCGGTTTGCCTTCGGCGATTTTTTTGCCGTGGTCTAACACCAACAGCCGTGAGCACAGGCGCTCGGCTTCGTCCATGAAATGGGTGGTCAGCAAGATGGATTTGCCTTGCTGCAACAGCAGTTGCAAGCGCTCCCACATCAAATGGCGGGCTTGCGGGTCTAGGCCGGTGGTGGGTTCGTCTAACAGCAACAATTTGGGATCGTTGACCAAGGCGCGCGCCAAGCTCAGGCGGCGCTTCATGCCACCCGATAATTCGCCCGGCTTGCTACCGGCTTTACTGGTGAGGGAGGCAAATTCCAGCAACTGCGGGATGCGGGCCTGAATATCAGTCTTTTTCATGCCGAAATAGCGGCCATAGACCAGCAAATTCTCGGCGCAGCTGAAGTCTGGGTCCAGCGTGTCGTTTTGGTTGACCACGCCCATCAGCGCTTTGATGGCCAGCGCTTCTTTCGGCATGGGCATGTCAAACGCGGTGATGCTGCCAGCATCAGGCGCAGTCAGCCCCAAGCACATGCGAATGGTGGTGGTTTTGCCAGCGCCATTGGGGCCGATCACGCCCAGGCATTCTCCGGGGGCAATGCTGAACGATAAATCGTCCACCACGGTGCTGCTGCCGTAACGTTTGATGAGGCCTTTTGCTGAAAATAAGGCGCTTGAATGTGTGGTTTGCATCGTTTGATTATGGCGAAGATTTGAATGACGGTAATTTGACCCTTATTAACACTACGAATGTGGAGCATTGCCGCATCGTGGCATTATCTAAGCATGAATTTAACAACGATACCCCTGTTTCCGCTAAGCACGATGCTGTTTCCCGATGGTTTATTGCCGCTACAAATTTTTGAACTCCGTTACCTCAACATGGTTAAAAAATGCATTGCCGATGGTACGGAATTTGGCGTTGTGGCGCAAACCGTGCGTCAAAATACGGCACGCCCCGATGCGGCAACCGAATCACCAGCAGCATCGGAAGCCAATGCGCCGGCTTTGCCTATGAGCCAAGAAACGTTCACTGCTATAGGCACAAGCGCCAAAATAATCTCACACTTTGTGCCGCAACCAGGGCTGATACGGATTGATTGTGTGGGTGGTCAGCGCTTTTCAATTGTTAGCACACAGCAGCAAACGGGCGGATTGTGGGTTGCGCAGGTGCAAATCATAGAGTCAGACCTCGTTATTCCCGTACCAGCTGAGCTTTTAGGAGCTGTTACAGCGTTGCGCCATGTGATCACCACGTTAGCAGGCCAAGCAACTGATAACAGCTTCATGCCAATAGCCAAGCCTTATCTTTTTGACGATTGCGGCTGGGTGGCTAACCGATGGTGCGAGCTGATTCCCATGCAGCCTGCGCAGCGCTACCGGCTGCTGACGCTGGATAACCCCTTGATTCGACTAGAGCTGGTGCATGATTTACTGGAGACGGGTGGATTTTTACGATAACGTGTTTAATTTGCTGATTGTTACTATTTGGTAATATTAAATACCATTTAGTTTGTATGGATACTATGCGGTCTATATAATTTCATCACGCCAACGTTTTTTGGCGCATTTGCTTTATCAGTAAACCACTTGGAGATCATCATGAAAAAATCTATCATTGCTTCCGTATTGGCTATCAGCGCAGCATTTTCTGTACAAGCCAAAGACATTGTTGATACCGCTGTAGGTGCTGGCACCTTCAAAACATTGGCGACAGCTTTGACAGCTGCAGGCTTGATTGACACGCTCAAAGGCCCAGGCCCGTTCACCGTGTTTGCGCCAACTGACGCAGCATTTGCCAAAATCCCCAAGGCAGATTTGGATGCTTTACTCAAAGACAAAGCTAAATTGACAGCCGTGCTGACCTACCACGTGGTAGGCGGCAAAGTAATGGCAGCGGATGTGAAAGCGGGCAAGGTTAAATCAGTGCAAGGTTCAGAAATCACTGTGACCACAGCAAATGGCGTGATGGTGGACGGCGCGAAAGTGACTGCCGTAGACATTGTGGCTGACAACGGTGTGATTCACGTGATCGACAGCGTGATTTTGCCGAAGTAATTTCCATCTGTATCTGCACTCAAGCAGCCAAGCGCCATTCAGCGTCTGGCTGCTTTTCTCATTCTGAAGCACTTTCGCGGAGGTGGCTGCCACAAAGCTCGTTTATAGTTGCCGACAACTATTTATCCCGAAAGCTCTTTCATGAAATCACGCGCAGCCGTTGCCTTTGCCAAAGGCGAACCCCTACAAATCGTTGAAATCGACGTCGCGCCACCGCAAGCGGGTGAGGTGATGGTGAAAATCACCCACACCGCGGTTTGCCATACAGATGCCTACACCTTGAGTGGCGATGACCCGGAAGGCGTGTTCCCCGCTGTATTGGGCCATGAGGGTGGTGGCATCGTGGTGCAAATTGGTGAAGGCGTGACCAGCGTGGCGGTAGGCGACCACGTGATTCCGCTTTATACCCCAGAATGCCGCATGTGCAAATTTTGCCTGTCTGGCAAAACCAATCTGTGCCAGAAAATCCGTGCAACACAGGGCAAAGGCTTGATGCCAGATGGCACGACGCGCTTTTCTTATGAAGGAAAACCGCTGTATCACTACATGGGCACGAGTACGTTTAGCGAGTACACCGTGGTGGCCGAAATCTCATTGGCCAAAATCAACCCCGCTGCACCTCTGGGTGTGATGTGCTTGCTGGGCTGTGGCGTGACCACGGGCATTGGCGCGGTGCACAACACGGCCAAAGTCAAAGAAGGTGATACCGTTGCCGTGTTTGGCCTAGGTGCGATTGGTTTGGCCGTGATTCAAGGTGCGCGCCAAGCAAAGGCCGGTCGCATCATCGCGATTGACACCAACGCCGGTAAGTTCGACTTGGCCAAAACGATGGGCGCGACGGATTGCATCAACCCGAAAGACTTTGACAAGCCGATTCAAGACGTGATTGTGGCCATGACCGATGGCGGCGTGGAATTCAGCTTTGAATGCATTGGCAATGTTCACGTGATGCGCGCTGCTTTGGAATGCTGCCACAAAGGCTGGGGCGAATCCGTGATCATTGGTGTGGCGGGTGCGGGGCAGGAGATTGCGACCCGCCCATTCCAATTGGTCACAGGCCGTGTCTGGCGCGGTAGTGCTTTTGGCGGTGTAAAAGGCCGCACGCAGTTGCCTGGCATGGTTGAAGATGCTATGCGGGGCGATATTGACTTGGACCCCTTTATCACCCATAACATGCCGCTCGCTCAGATTAACGAAGCTTTTGACTTGATGCATGAAGGTAAATCAATTCGCGCAGTGATTCATTTTTAAAGATTAAAAAGGTTACAAAAGTACGCATTTGGTGTAAAAATGCAGGCTATGCTTGCGACAAATCAATCTCAAACAATCATTGATTGGTTGCGCGCGCTTGATTTGCAGGATTACGAGCCACTTTTTACTGACAACCACATTGACTTTGCGCTGTTACAAGACATTACCGCAGACGATTTGCGCGACATGGGTATCAGCTCCGTCGGGCACAGAAGAGTTTTGCTCTCAGCTATCGCAAAGTTAAAAGATGATTCAGGTAAAACGGTCTCTCCTGAGTCGACCATAGCAAATGCGCAGCTTGCGACACAAGAGCTAACGCAAGCCGACACCAACCACCAGCACCGCTTGCTGACAGTGATGTTTTGCGATTTGGTGGGTTCTACGGAAATGTCAGCGCAGCTTGATACCGAAGATTTACAACGTCTGTTACAAGCCTATCGCCTTTGTTTGCGAGATGTGATTCAAAAACACAAGGGCTACATTGCGCAATATTTAGGCGATGGTTTGTTGGTGTATTTTGGATACCCAGAAACACAGGAGTCGGATTGTGAGCGCGCACTTAGGGCGGCTTTGGATGCGATAACTGCAGTGCAAGATCTACCTTTGGTGGCCGGTGTGAAGTTGCAGGTTCGCGTAGGTTTAGCTACTGGCATGGTAGTCATTGGAAAATTAGTTGGCGCTGGAAACACGGAAGAAGTGGGCGCAATCGGTGAAACACCCAATATTGCTGCACGTATGCAAGGCCTTGCACCAGTAGGGGGCATTGTCGCCTCTGAATCTACTCGAGCTATGGTTGGAGACTTGTTTGTCTTTCGAAACTTGGGGAATTTTCAACTCAAGGGATTTTCACAATCACATAGCGCATGGGAAGTACTGTCTGAACAAAAAAGCCTCAGCCGTTTTCGCGCTAAGCGTCTAAAAGGAAGCACCACAACTCTGGTTGGCAGAGACGCTGAATTAGCCTTTTTGCGTCAACAATTTGATCGTTCCCGTACGGGGCGCGGCGCGGCAGTATTACTTAGTGGCGATGCAGGTACAGGTAAGTCACATTTGTTAGCTCGATTTCAAGAAGATGTTCGCTCAGGTTTGCCGTTAGCACCGTTACTGCAGTGTTCGCCAGATCACAGCGATGCACCTTTGTATCCGCTGATCAACTTTATTACAGCATTAGGGAAGTTTCACAACGCGGATGATCCAGCTCTACAGCAACAAAAATTGACCACTTTTACTGAAGAATATGGTTTGGAAAGTGAAGGCGATTATTACGCCTTGGCTGATTTGCTGGGTTTTAAAAACCTTAGCAGCAAGCGGATGCAAACACTCAGCCCTGATGATGTGCGTGAGCGGATACAAGCAGCTTTGTTGCGCTGGCTACATAGTTTGACGCGCGATAACATGTTGCTTTTGGTCGAAGACTTGCATTGGGCTGACCCAAGTACGATGAACTTAATGCGCAAATTTGTCAGCGAGTTGCCGCGTAGGCATGCCATGTTAATTGCAACGACACGCCCAACATTGAATGATATTCTAGACAAAGGCAACCACATAAACGTTTTGCATTTAGATCGACTGCCTGAAGCCGATATTCGTGCCATGGTTATTGCTATCGCTGCACCGCATACTATTTCTGAGCAGACGTTGCGTTTGATTGTGGAGCGCTCAGACGGTGTGCCAATTTTTGCAACCGAATTGACGCGTAGTTTTATTTCTAAAGATGGGTTTTCACCATTTTTAAATGAAAAAGCCATTCCGCAATCACTCAGCGAGATTTTGCTTGTTCGTTTAGATCGCTTGCAATATGGAAGAAAGACGGTTGAGCAGGCTGCTGTTTTAGGTCGTGAGTTTGAAATTTCTTTGCTGCATGCATGTACCCAAGATCTGTCTGAAGACATAGATGCGGCTATCGAGGAATTAACAAATGCACAGCTGTTTGTACACCAACCACCTCCAAATGACCATTTGCTGAGTTTTGATCATGCACTGGTAAGGGATGCTGTATACCAAAGAATGCTGCGCAGTGACAGAGAAAAGTTGCATGCGAAAGCTGCACAAGTGCTGGAACAGCAGTTTGAAGCATCAAAAAAAATTGCACCGCATATTTTGGCTTTGCATTATTCAGAATCAAACAACATTGAGCGTGCTGTCCATTGTTGGCAGAGGGCTGGCGATTTGGCTATCAACCAACTTGCACACCATGAGGCTTTTTCCAGTTACAACCGTGCGCTAACACTTCTGGCAGACATGCCGCCAAGTAATGAGCGCGATGAGATTGAACTTCAACTCTGTATGGCAATTGCCGAGCCTTTGATTGCGATTCGTGGTTCCGGCTCACGCAAACTTGCGCAACTTACTGAGCGCGCGCACAGCCTATGCGTGAGCACTGCAAACAAAAATCATTTAGCAGCCGTTCAGTACTTGAAGTGGACGGTTCTGCACAGTGGTAGTGAAATCGGAGATCTACATCTAACGGTTGAAAAAATTCGAGCGTTTAGCAATGGAGATGATGAGGTTGTAAACCTATTGACCCACAGGGCGATGGGTTTTACATGCATGCTTCAAGGCAAGCTTGAAAAGGCGCACGATGAGTTTGAGCATTTCTTCGAGCTCTTTGATTATGAAAAGTATGCCAAATCTGTAAGTTTTCAATTTAGCTCTATGAACGATGTCAGCGGCTCTGCGCTAGCCATGGCAACTATTTGCTTGCTAAGAAAACAACCCGAAACCGCTAACCAGTGGCGGGACAAAGCCTTGGCATGGGCTTTGCGCAGCCATAATCAAGTTGCCATTTGTCAAAGTTTGGTTTTTTCAGGCGGTTTTATAGCAGGTTTGCAGCGACGCGCTGATGAGATGATGGAGTACATGACGCAGGCACATCATTACGCGAATAAACATCAGCTGAGTATTTGGGTGCCTTACATTGAATTGAGCATGGCGTTAAGCCAGCTCGTGACGAATCATGACGCGTCAAACGAGCGGCATGCGCTAACAACTGCGGCACAAAACATAGAGATATTGCTCGAACAAAATGGTCCTTACATGACTGTGTGGGCAACGATGTACGCACGAGCGTGCTTACTTCACAGTGAATATGAGAGTGGTTTAAATGTATTGGCGCGCGTGGAAAAACGTGTGGAATCTGGTGAGCGATGGATGAATGCTGAATATATTCGTCTTGTCGCAAATTTTAAATATGCTCTTTCCATCACGGATGCTGAAGCGGTTTTAATTGAGTTAGAAACAGCGCATGCATTGGCGAACAAACAAGGCGCACTTGTTTTTGTTGATGATATTTTGCGTGACATCAATATGTTGAAATTGTCTGAGAAATTTATCAACTCTGAATTCATGAAATGAATTTACACCCACAAGAAGTTGTTTCCTCGTTTGAAGTTCAGTATATTGCTGATGTTCTAGCGCGACTAAAGTCACAACTCGTTGAGGAGCACCCAAGTGGAACCATGCCGCGAGATGCTCACCCCAAAATGCATGGCCTGGTGGAGGCCGAATTTGTTATTCATGACGACTTACCCGACGACTACAAGATCGGCGTATTCAGCCAAGTAAAAACATTCAAAGCAGGGGTGCGATTTTCAAACGCCAATGGCGCCGCACAACCAGATCTGAAACGAGACATACGTGGCATTGCGCTCAAGCTTAAACAGGTTGTCGGCGAAAAATTGACTGACGAGCCAGACTGTTTTGAAAATCAAGATTTTCTACTCATCAGCACTGACAGTTTTCTTTGCGATGGCATTCAAACCTTTGATGGGATGGTTAAGGCTATTCAAGGATCTTTGTGGCAAAAACTCGGTTTTTTTGTAACGCATCCCAGTGTTGTTTGGAAATTAGTGACATCGTTCAAGGTTTTTGCCAACCCGTTGCAGATTCGATACTTCAGCTGCACGCCCTATTTGCTTGGCAACCACGCTGTGAAATATTGCCTCACGCCAGTGATCCAAACGTGCGACTTTGTGCCACCTGAGCCGGCAGATAATTTTTTACGTCTTGCTATGAAACAGCAGCTTCTCAATGCACCTGCTGAGTTTGTGTTTGGCATTCAACGGCAAGCAAACCCAAACACCATGCCGATTGAAGACGCCAGTGTACTTTGGAAAGAGACGCAATCGCCGTTTATGCCTGTGGCGACATTGCGTATTCCCATGCAAAATTTCGATACACACGAGAGAAATCAACTAGGTGAGAATATGCGATTTTCACCTTGGCATAGCTTGACAGTTCACCGCCCCTTAGGCAGTATTAATCGCGCCAGACGCATTGTTTATCACAGCATTTCTGAGTTACGCCGTCGCGTTAATGGCGTTGGTTAGTTGGTTAATTGGTTAACCAGCCTTATTGGCTTCAAGTTTCACGCTGCTCATCATGTTGGATCTATAAGCCCACGTGCGATCAAGCGCAATGCCGTCATGCTAGGCACAAAGAAATAGTCTCCTCCCCGCGTTTCCACCAGTGATGGAATATTTCGTACAAATCTAGGCGGTGCATCCCCTTCTGGGTCAGTTTGGTGGATAACACTGTTTGGCTGATGCTTGGAGCGATTTCCCAAGATGACATCTTTGTCATTCGCTTCTCTGAAATCGTTGCCGTAATTCACCCACTGTTGTTGGATAAACTCATACTGCCGGCCAATATCAGCATTCAACATCATCATGATGACACCGTGGTCACCCTTGTCGTTGTCTCTTTGTGTGCTGTCACCATACGGCAAGCCACGACGCAAGATACGACGCCGATTTGCAAGTGCCCCTGGCGTATCAAATGCGCCGGGATTTTTTACAAATTGGCCTGGGCAAACACCTGCTTTTAACTCTAACGACGCGCGAGGGTTGACACGTCGCATATGGCCGCTCAATGGGCAACGTGCGCCACTCATATCTTCATCGTAGGTAAAGTTGCTCAGCATGGCGTCTTTCTCTTCTGGGCTTGCTTTTGCAAAATCAGTATCCCATTTCAATTTTGAGTCTGCATCTGGTGCATTCACCAATGGCGCACCATTGTCACGCCAGCGCCCCACAAATTTAGCAGCCATCAACTCTGGACCACCGGGGTATGAAGCACCTTCGCGTGCCAATAATGCGTCAAACGAGGTTACGTTTTGGTGCAATTTTCGATACACCAAATACGTGCCGTTACGCGACAACAAAATAGGCGCCGCCGCTGGAGGATATTCTCTGGCTTCATCTAGGTGCCCATGCAGAAATTCGCCTGTGGCCAATGGCTGCCAAGTACCATCCGACATCTGTTTGCCACGCCCTTCTACACGCGTACGGGCATCCTGAATACCTTCGAAGTAAGGGTCGCCAATGCCATCGGTATAGCCAAAATGCTCTTTGGATGTGGGCAAACCATTTTCAAAAATGATGTGCGCTTCTTGGTAGGGGAGCAAAGTACCATTTGGCCCTCTGTGACCATCCAACAAGCTGACGGCCCCTGAACTGCATGCAATTTGCTCGATCATCCAGTTATATTGAGCCTCAAGTGACTCACGTGTGACCGCATTTAAGGTCAGCAATAGATGCACAGCTTTGCCAGGTTCATCACTTTGCCAGACTGGATCCCAATGTTCTGGACTGCTGGAGCCGACATCTCCCGTGATGTCTTTGCGCTTTTTCATGCCCATAGAAAATTCGGTAGAAAAACTATTGAGACTTTCTAAAGGTAACTCTAGCGCTGCTAAACCGGCATGGTTGATGGCTATATTCAGCGTCACTTTCGGCCTAACCACACCGTCTGGCTCGTTGCTCCATGTTTCAGAGTTGGTAACGTTTGGAATGATAGACGTCAGCCAACTTCTGCCACCTGGTCCATCACTGATATTGAGTAGCAAGTACCGAGCGATCGGAAAACCGAATCGCCCATAGGCACGAACAACGTTGCCCTGAATATCACATAAGTCGAGCGCTTTGGTCATGTTTTTATCTCACTCTATCTGTGCAATTTTGTTTTCTATAAGCCAGCATGCTTATCTCCAGCTTTCCAAGTTGGCTCATCAACATTTCTAGGCTTAATGCGTTGCATAAACGCTGTATAAGCTTGCCTCAGTTCAGCTGCTGGCATGTCTTGTGTTTCTTGCGCAAAGCGTGAAAACTCTTGCTTGACATACAAGGCTTTGAGCTGTGCTGTTAAGGAATCGTCATTGGACCCAACGAAAAACAACGCTGTATCCATGCAGCATTTCTTGGCATATGCGACAAAACTTACCGCATCTTTCACATCTTCAAAACCATAACAATATTGCCAAATAGATTGAATTTCAGTTTGCATGTTTTGCCACATGCCCTGCAAGTAAGTGTCGACATCGCCGTGCAAATTACTCGTAAAAACCAAATAACGTGACTGCAAATGGTCGGTATGCGGCAAAGCTGCTAAGCGTTGTTTGTTAGACGGGATGATGCGTATGTCAGACAAAGCATCCCAAATGCTGGCTCCTGGTAAAGATTCTGTGTAAATGTCATCCAATACGAAAAAGCGACACAAATATGTATTCGGGACTTTCGCCAACGGGCTAATACCTTCAAGATTCCAAGATTCAAGCCTATCGCGAATCAAATCCGCATAAATCCTATTTGCCTCAACACCTTGTTTGATAGGGCAAAGCATGGTGAGTGCATATGCGTTGCCAGATATATTTCTGTTCATGTGCACCTCATTCGTATGTAGCATTTTCGCGGCGCAGACGATCTGCAGCCAATCGCATTTGCACATTTTGTGCCGCCATGCTGACGATAGGCGTGTGCCGCATTGTCGCCATATCATGTTGCAAATCACGCAGTAATTTATAAAAGCTTTTTTGAAATGCATCGTCACTGGCTTGCACATCAAGGCGAGCATCAAAATCCATCAAAGCGAGATGTAGCTTCTTGGCACTTTTCACATCATTAGCCGTCGCTATCGGGTAAGCGTTGTAATAATGATCCGTTTGAATTTGGTTGTAGCGTATGTAATCGTGAAACGGCGTTAGCGGCACCGATTTGGGATAACGGATATTCCACTTCCAAAACATATCTAAACCGCTGGGGATGGCAAAGGTGAAGGAATCAACATACTGCTCCCAGCTGCCATTGAAGTTGCTGAAAAACAGCATGTAGCTGTAACGCAAATTTTCTTTGGGTTGATCAGGCGACAACAAGGGGAACTCATTGCGCCCCACAATCACCCAGCGCGCATAATGAATCAACGACAGAGTCTGCAAGCCATTCAGAAATTTTGGGCGCTTGAGGGCAAACCAAAAAATCAACTTATTTAGCCACGTCGTCCACCACCGAATCGGTGTGATGACATTGATGGCATAGGCTTTACCAGCGATATTGGACATGCAACTCCCCAGATCAAAACAGTGTTGTTACATTTTAGAACTGCTTCGTTGTCATGCCTACCGATTGTGCGCAAATTCACAACGAAATGTGAATATTCACCTTGCAAACTTAGCCCAACATGAGTAAGCGATATGCTATATTTTTAATAGCTAATAAGTGCTGAAATACGTTGGCTAGTGCCAAAATGAGCGCTATTTTCTGGCTGCTAACGCCGTATCTGAAAAATCAATGAACAAGTCATCCTCTTTAAATTTGTTTAACGCCGTTCTCGCTTCTTTTGGATCACTCAAAGGCAAGGTGCTCATGCTGATGTATTGGTCAGCGTAGACAAGCGCATGCAGGATGTTGACAGCTATAACGCGACTCTCAACGCGTCCGTACCCACCAAACAGCGCTTCGCCCAGCTTTGGGCGGGTGATCCTAGTTTCAAAGACAACCTTGGTACTGCGCAACTTCTGCGCAGCCAATTGCCCGTGACTTATTTGATTGACAAAACCGGTAATCTGGTTGAGCGTAGCAACGGGCGCATACCACCAGAGTTGTGGGATACCATCGCTGAATTGCTATGATTTTAATAGCTACTTAGGCAATAAATACGCCGGATAGAGGCATAAATGAATGCTATAAATTCAGTATAACGTATAACTACCTTTTACTGAAATGCCACTTCGGCAAAGCTTCGTAACTTGCGACTATGCAGCTGGTCAACACCTTGTTCACGCAGTAATTCGATGGTGCGGATACCGATACGTAGATGTTGATCAACCCGCTCGCGATAGAAGTGGTTGGCCATGCCCGGCAACTTGATCTCACCGTGCAGCGGTTTGTCGCTCACGCACAGCAAAGTGCCGTAGGGGACGCGGAAGCGAAAGCCGTTGGCCGCTATTGTTGCGCTTTCCATGTCCAGCGCTACGGCGCGGCTTTGGCTGAAGCGGCGCTGTGGCGTGTTGTCGGGCAGCAGCTCCCAGTTACGGTTATCGGTGGATGCCACCGTACCAGTGCGCATGATGCGTTTGAGCTCAGCGCCCTTGATTTGAGTCACATCGGCCACGGCACGTTCCAGTGCCAGCTGAATTTCAGCCAAAGCCGGAATCGGCACCCACAGCGGCAGCTCTTCGTCCAGCACATGGTCTTCGCGCACATAGCCGTGCGCCAGCACATAGTCGCCCAGCTGCTGTGTGTTACGCAGGCCAGCGCAGTGGCCCAGCATGATCCAAGCATGCGGGCGCAGCACAGCGATGTGGTCGGTGATATTTTTGGCATTCGCTGGGCCGACACCGATGTTGACCATGCTGATGCCGGTTCTATCGGTCCGCACCAGGTGGTAGCCGGGCATCTGTGGTAAGCGTGGAGGAGGCGAACCCAGGTCATCATTTTGCTCTGCAGCAAAACCTAAGCGCCGCGTCACCACATTCCCAGGCTCAATAAAAGCGATGTACTCGCTGTTTGGGTTAGCCATTTCCTCATGGCCAAGCTTTACAAACTCGTCGATGTAAAACTGGTAATTGGTAAACAACACAAAGTTTTGAAACCACTCGGGCGCTGTGCCTGTGTAGTGGCGCAGCCGGTGCAAGGAGTAGTCCACGCGCGGCGCGGTGAAAAGCGACAGCGGCATCGCCTCGCCCGCCTTGGGTTCAAACGTGCCGTTGGCTATGCCGTCATCCATAGACGCTAAATCTGGCAAATCAAACACATCGCGCATCAAACTACGGCGCTCTGCGCTCATATTGCCTTCAACATGGTCATGCTCAGCAAACGAAAAGTGAATCGGTATCGGCTGCGTGCTCGTGCCGATTTCAAGTACAACTTTGTGGTTTTGCAGTAGCAAACGAAATTGCTCTAAATAATAGTTGGCATACAAATCTGGCCGCGTCAAGGTGGTTTCGTACCGACCAGGCTCGGCAACAAAGCCAAAGCTCAGACGGGCCAAATCTGGCAGCTGCGAGCGCAGCATGGTATCAGTGTGGATACGTACAAACGGGTAAAACGCCCTGACTTTTTGTAATTTTGTTAAATCAATATCTGCATCGCCTTCAGAGACAAAACGCTGCATCGCTGTGCGTAAATGCTCGATTTGGGCGTTATAAATTGTTTGCACTTGCGCGATGGCGCTCGCTGCGTCGGTAAATTGTGCTGGCGCAATAAATGCGGGTAATAAGCTTGGCAAATGTTTAGGCATGTGACTATTGTGCTACGGACGGGTTACAAGGGTGTGACAAACAACCATTACTTTTTTCTGCGCAGGGCTTCAAACGCCTCAAACTCCCAGCTTCGCATCGCCAGCAAAAGCGTGTAGCCTTCGCGGTCTTTGTCAGCCAGTTTTTGATCTGCTTGATGTTGCTGTGCGAAATCTTGCGCCACACGTTGCATACGCTCCAAAAACGAAGGCGCCAGGCTTTTGCTGATAGAGCCATGTACGAGTAGCAAGCCTTCGCCTTCGCCGTCAAAACCACCCGCGAAATAATCCAGTAGCGCGTTTTCACGAAAATAATTCATCACCGCGCCATGCGGCCGCCAGCGAAAGGTTTTTGCTAATTTCAGGCGATAACGGCTCATGGGTTTGAGTTCGATGATGCCAATTCTGTCAAGCTGTGCTAAATACTGGATGCATTCGGCCTCAGTCAACCGGTAGCTGCTTGTGATTTGTTCGAGTGTCCACTGCGACAACACGCAAATAGCGGCAAGTAACAACTTTTTATCAGCGACCACCGCCTTTTCTTGTGCCTCGGTCAACTGCGCCAGCAGCGGCTGAGCATCTGCCACACGCCGCGCCAGCTCGGCAAAATCCAGTTTCAACGCACGGCAAATGGCGTCGATGCGTGACAACGGCATGTCCCCTTTCGCCAACATTCGCTTCACGCTGGACTCCGCCATGTCCAGCGCCACCGCCAAATCTGCATACGTCATTTGCACGGCTTTGAGTTCTTTTTTTATCGCGACGACAAGGTCTGCACTGGTGCTCATGGCGTTCTTTCTGACGAATTTAGTATCGAATATTAATACTTAACAGATTGTTTTCTTATATTGTATTGATATTAAGCCCTATTTATGAATCACCTGAACAGAATCCGCATATCAAAGGATTTATTGAAAGGCTAAAGATGACTCTCAAACTTGAAGGCGCTGAACACAAACTGTTGTTAGCTATCTGCGCACTCACGCTCTTCGCCCTTTTGGGTCCCGCAATTTCTCAACCTGTGCAACAGCATGATTTTGCGGATCAACGATTTTTTGGCTATTTTCCTAACGCAGCTGATGTACTTAGCAACTTGCCGTTTGCACTTTGGGGGCTTGCGGGGTTAATGTCCTTGCCAAGTGTTAAATTAAACCGGACAAACGCCAGCTTATGTGCTCTTTTCTTCTTTGGGCTCATCCTGACTGCATTTGCCTCAAGTTGGTATCACTTAGCACCCACTAACGCTAACCTAGCCATAGACCGCTGGGGGATGGTTTTTGCCTTCGCGGGCTTAATGGGCTTGGCGGTAGCAGATCGCGTTAGCCTACGAGCGGGTGCAAGCTTGTGCTGGCTGGTATTACTTTGCGGCGCCTTTAGCGTTTGGTTATGGTCGGTGTCAGGCAATGTCTTGCCTTGGCTGGTTCTACAATTTGGCGGCATGGCCTTGGTGCTTTGTTTGGCTACACGACGGCCCGTGCGCGGCGCGCTGGCCGTGAATTGGGCCGTAGTGATTCTGATTTACGCCATTGCGAAAGCCTTTGAGCTGACCGATCACGCTGTGTATGACCTGACGTCACACATCATCTCTGGCCATAGCCTCAAGCACATCGTGGCTAGTTTTGCTGCTTGGCCGGTTATTTCAGCGCTGCGGACACACGCTAAATCGCAGACCAACTCAAACTAACTCAGGTTATATTAAAGAATATGCAAAACGAACACCCCAACCAATTCGCGCTTCTCAAACAACGCCGCTTTGCACCTTTCTTTTGGACGCAGTTTTCTGGCGCGGCGAACGATAACTTGTTTAAATTTGCCTTTACGGTGATGGTGACTTACCAGCTCAGCGTCAGTTGGTTACCACCAGCGATGGCTGGTTTGGCGATTGGCGCTTTGTTTATTTTGCCGTTTTTGTTGTTCTCTGCCACCAGTGGGCAGTTGACGGACAAGTTTGAAAAAACGCAGATGATTCGCTTCGTGAAGAACCTTGAAATTGTGATCATGCTGATTGCTGCTTGGGGCTTCACCAGCAGCAACGTCAATGTGCAAGTCCCTGTTTTACTGGGTTGCACTTTTTTGATGGGCTTGCACTCTACTTTGTTTGGCCCGGTTAAATTTGCTTACTTACCGCAAGCTTTGAGTGAACGCGAGCTGACTGGCGGCAACGGCATGGTGGAAATGGGCACTTTTGTGGCGATTTTGCTTGGGCAAGTGGTGGGCGGCTTGCTGGTAGCTATACCCAGCGTGGGGCCGCAGTATGTGGCGATTGGTTGCGTTGTTTTGGCTTTGCTGGGGCGTGCCGTGTCGCAATTTATTCCCACTGCGCCTGCGACAGACCCTGGTTTAAAAATCAACTGGAACCCACTGACAGAGACTTGGCGTAACCTGAAACTGGCGCATGAAAACATCGTGGTTTTTCGCTCGATGCTGGGCATCAGCTGGATGTGGTTTTTTGGCGCCGTATTTTTAAGCCAATTCCCTAGTTTTGCCAAAGAAGTGCTACATGGCGACGCGCAAGTAGCATCTTTGCTGCTGGTTGTTTTCTCTATCGGCATTGCAACCGGTTCGCTTTTGTGCGAGGTACTGAGCAAACGCCATGTTGAAATTGGGCTGGTACCGTTTGGCGCGATTGGAATGAGTGTGTTCGCGATTGACCTTTATTTTGCGTCGCGCAGCTTGCCTGCGTCTGGGGTGATGGGTGTCTCTGCCTTCATGTCGCAGCCGGCGCATTGGCGCGTGCTGGCAGATTTAGCCTTACTCAGCCTATTTGCAGGGCTTTACAGCGTACCCATGTATGCGTTGATTCAGCTGCGCAGCCAAGCCACACACCGTGCGCGCATCATTGCAGCCAATAATATTTTGAATGCGCTCTTCATGATTATGAGCTCTATCTTGGCAGGGGCTTTGCTCAAAGCGGCTTTCACCATCCCACAGATCTTCTTATTTGTAGGCATTGCCAATGCCATCGTCGCGGCTTATATTTTCTTGCTGGTGCCGGAGTATTTGCTGCGCTTTGTTGCCTGGATCATGTCGCGACTGGTGTATCGCTTCAAAGTCACGCGTGATGAACATATTCCGCTAGAAGGCGCGGCGATTTTGACCTGCAACCACGTCAGCTACGTGGACGCTGTGCTGTTGATGGCCGCCAGCCCACGCCCGATTTATTTTGTGATGGATTACCGCATCTTCAAACAGCCTGTCCTAGGCGCATTGTTCAAGCTCGCCAAAGCGATACCGATTGCCCCCCGTTCTGAAGACCCCGCCGCCTACGAAGCCGCTTTTGAAGCTGCTGCCAAAGTACTGCGCGACGGTGATTTGCTAGCCATTTTCCCCGAAGGCGGCATCACCAAAGACGGTACGCTGCAGCCCTTCAAAGGCGGGATTATGAAAATCTTGGGCAATGCAGAACGCGACGGCGTGACTGCACCCGTCATCCCTATGGCTCTAACGAATTTGTGGGGCTCGTACTTCAGCCGCATTGAAAAAGACGGCGCGATGGTAAGGCCGTTCAGACGCGGCGTGTTTAGCCGTGTTGGGTTAAATGTGGGCGCGGCTTTGCAGCCCGCACAAGTTCAAACCGACACTTTGCATGCGCGCGTTGCCGCATTGTTGAATCAATAATTAGTATCAAAGGAGTCGATATGAGCAAATCTTTACGCCTTTCTGAAAAATGGTTTCACCGTGGCCTGTGGCTGGTGGCACTGGTGTTTGCTAGCTTTTTGATCGGCTTGGGTGGCACGGTGGTGGACGATTTGCCTAAAGTCGAAAAGCAGCTTCAGCTGAGCGACTTTATGGACAAAACCGCCAGCGAAGCGTTGCGCAACACCATCAAAGCATCTGACAAAGCGGTGAAAGAGGCGGGAGATGTCTTAGAGCAATCCCAACTCAAACTCAGCGTTGCAAGAGCTGACACTGTCGCCGCCCGTGAAACCTTCAACAACTGGCTAGCCACCCGCCGCGTGACACAGCAGGCCGACCAAGATGCTGAATTAATCTCCCGCACCCAAGCGCTGGACGCCCTAAAAGCCAAAGAACGCGCCGCAGGTGGCACGGTCGAAGCCCAGCAACAGCTGATCTTGAACGCGCAGCAAGCTTCACAACGTGCTCAAATTTTTTTGGGTGAGCAAGAACAAGCCGCCCAGAAGAAGCTGGACAGCGAATCACGCCAGCTGGAATTGCGGGTATTTTTGTACCGCTTAGCCTTGACGTTGCCCCTGCTGGCTATCGCCGGCTGGTTGTTTGTGAAAAAGCGCAAGGGCACTTATTGGCCCTTTGTTTGGGGGTTTATCTTCTTTGCGCTGTTCGCTTTTTTCGTCGAACTCGTGCCCTACTTGCCCAGCTACGGTGGCTATGTGCGTTATGTGGTGGGCATCATCATCACGGTGCTGGTCGGGCGGCAGGCTATTGTGTCGCTGAACCGTTACTTGGAAAAGCAAAAACTAGCGGAACAATTACCCGATGTGCAACGCCGTGAGGAACTGAGCTACGACACCGCGCTGACGCGCCTGTCCAAAGCCGTGTGCCCAGGCTGCGAGCGAGCGGTAGATTTGAAAAACCCAGAGATCGACTTTTGCCCCCACTGTGGCATCAGCCTGTTTGACCACTGCACGCCTTGCAACGCCCGCAAGAGCGCGTTTTCTAAATTTTGCCATGTATGCGGCACAAACGCTATTAAAAATATAGCTGCTTAGGCAAAAAGTACGCTGGCTAGAGGCATAAATCTCTTATATTTATAGCCTCACCCTTTAGCCGGCTCCCGCATCGTCACAAACTCCTCCGCCGCTGTGGGGTGGATGCCGATGGTGCTGTCAAACATGGCCTTGGTCGCACCGGCTTTCATGGCGACCGCAAAGCCTTGGACGATTTCGCCCGCATCGGGGCCGACCATGTGTAGGCCGACCACACGGTCTGTGGCGGTTTCAATCAGTAATTTCATGAAAGTGCGCTCGGTGCTGCCGCTCAAAGTGTGTTTTAGCGCTTTGAATTCGCTTTTGAAGACGGTGATACTGCCGCCAGATTCATCTCCAAATTCTTTGCGCGCATCGGCTTCCGAGTAACCCACGGTGCCGATATTGGGGTGGGTGAACACGGCGGTGGGGATGAACTGGTAGCTCATGCTGCGGGCGGTTTTACCGGTTGGCGGGCCAAACAAATGATCGACCAAAACCATAGCCTCGCCCAACGCCACGGGCGTGAGCTGCACCCGCGCTGTCACATCGCCTAAAGCATAAATGCTGGAAACACTGGTTTGGTAGTCGGCATTTACCACGATAGCACCGTCTTTTCCCTGTTTGACTTGCAAGGCTTCCAGCCCCAAATCGTTTACATTCGGCACGCGGCCTGTGGCATAAAGAATGGTGTCAACGGTAACTTTCTCTTTGGCGTCACCCGCCAAAATCACCTGCAAACCGTCTGCCGTGCGCTCAATGGCAGCCACATCGGCGCCCAAGCGCAAATCCACGCCAGCTTTGACCATTTCCCCAGCCGCAAAATGCCGCACTTCGTCGTCAAAACCACGCAAGACCTGCTCACCTCGGTACAACTGCGTTACTTTCGAGCCTAGACCATTGAAAATCGACGCAAATTCGCATGCGATATAACCGCCCCCCACGATCAGCAGGCGCTTGGGGAAAGTTTTGAGGTCAAACATCTCGTTGGAAGTGACAACCAGCTCCCGACCCGCGATATCCGGCACGCTGGGGTGGCCGCCAGTGGCGATCAGGATGTTTTTGGCGGTGTGGCGTGCGCCATCGGCCATTTCCACCGTGTGCGCATCGACCAGCTTGGCGTGTTGCAAAATCATCGTCACGCCCGCACCACTCAACAAGTTGCCGTAGATGCCGTTCAAGCGGCTAATTTCTTTGGCGCGGTTGGTTTTAAGTGTTTCCCAATTAAGCGTGGGGGCTTCGCCCTCCCAGCCAAAACCGTGCGATTCCTCAAAACTCTCAGCAAAATGTGCGGCGTAACTGTAGAGTTTTTTGGGGATGCAACCCACGTTGACACAAGTGCCGCCCAGCCCCGCGCCGGTCAAACCACCATCTTCGCCATAGCTGCCGTGCACGCCACCACTGCCGCCGCCGATGACGAAGAGGTCGAATTCAAAAATGTTCATACAATTTACTTTCTGTTCAGTTTTCTGCAGGGCTTTCTGACGTAATCTTGCATTTTGCGTCAAAATCACCATCTGTAAGTTTGTGCGCTTGATGCAAGCTTTATTTCCCAACTCTTTTATTCCGTAGCCATTTATCCATAAGTACTCATATGTCGTTTCAACTCAAATCCCTCATTTGCACCGCCACATTGCTCGCTTGCGCAGCCATTACACCTGCATTCGCCCAATCCGACGCTGCTGCTGCCGCTGCCAAAGAAGCTGGTGCCGTGGTTAAAGCCAGTGGCTTGGTGTACCGCTCACTCAAAGACGGCACGGGCGCACAGCCTGGCAGCCCTAGTGATGTGGTCAAGGTGCATTACCGTGGCACACTGCCTAACGGTACAGAATTTGACAGCTCGTACAAGCGCAACGCGCCGATTGATTTCCCACTGAACCGCGTGATCCCTTGCTGGACAGAGGGTGTGCAGCTCATGAAAGTTGGCGGCAAAGCCAAGTTGACTTGCCCACCAGGCATTGCTTACGGCGCAAACGGTGCGGGTGGCGTGATTCCGCCGAACGCGACGCTGCATTTTGAAGTTGAACTGCTTGGCATCAACGGTAAATAATTCGCAAGATGTTGACCTTCAGCTGCTGCGGCAAAGAGAGCGCTCAATCCATAACGGAGAAAACCCAGCTCTTGCGCGGTATCCAGCGCGGGTATGAGCGTGAGTGTTTGCGGGTGGATGCCAGCGGTAAGTTAGCACTTACTTTTCACCCAAGTGCCTTGGGTTCTAAATTGACGCATCCGTGGATCACGACAGATTACTCGGAAGCGCTGCTTGAATTCATCACCCCGCCGTCAGCCGACCCTGCATTTCCGTTGGCTTTTTTGCGTGAGATTCACCGCTTCAGCGCAGCAAAATTGGAACAATTACCAGCCAAACAGGTGATGTGGGCAGGCTCCATGCCCTGCGTTTTGAGCAAAGAGGCTGACATTCCGTTGGCCGATTACGGTACATCCAACTCTGGAAAAATGAAGTATGTGTACCGCGAAGGCTTGGGGCTGCGCTATGGCCGGCACATGCAAACCATCGCTGGGGCGCACTACAACTGGTCATTACCGCAGGCGTTTTGGGAGCATTTGCACCAGCAATGCCAATCTAAACTCAGCCTGCAAGATTTCATATCTGAACGCTATTTCGGCCTGATTCGCAACTTTTTGCGCTTCGGCTGGCTGATTCCTTACCTCTTTGGCGCGTCACCTGCAATTTGCGAATCGTTCTTGCAAGGCCGCAAGGTCGATTTGGACACCTTGGTACCGGGCACTTTTTACGGCCCCTACGCCACCAGTTTGCGTATGAGCGACTTGGGCTACCAAAACACGGCTCAAGACAACCTGCACGTCAGCTTCAACTCACTGCTGGAATACACCAGCGCCTTAGAAACCGCCATTCGCACCCCTGACCCTTTTTACGCCGAGCTGGGCGTGAAGCATGCAGATGGCCACTGGCAGCAGCTCAGTGCCAACTTGCTGCAGGTTGAAAACGAGTTTTACGCTGGCATTCGCCCCAAACGTGTGGGTAAACATGGCGAGCGCCCTGCTAAAGCTTTGCAAACTTACGGTGTGGAATACATCGAAATGCGCTTGTTTGACCTGAACCCTATGGTCGACATTGGCATCTTGCCTGAGCAAAGCACCTTTGCCGATGTGCTCTTGTTGATGTGCCTGTTCCGCGACAGTCCGCCGATTTCTGCCCGCGAGCAAGCAGAGAACGACGAAAACAAGCGCCGCATCGTCAACCGCGGCCGACAGCCAGACTTGCATTTGCTCGTCCACAACCGCGAACAACCTTTCCGCCCGATTGCACACGCGTTGTTTGACGACATGGCATCGTTCGCACAGATGCTGGATGCTGCCTATGGTGGCGACAATTATGTGAAAACCATGGCAACGTTGCGCCAGCGCGTTGACAACCCAAATTTGACGCCTTCAGCTCAAGTGCTAGCGGCAGCGCGTGAAACCGGCGGCTACTTCAAATACGCAAAAAAAATGGCGGAGCAGCACCATGCCAACTTGCTAGCCAACCCGCTGGATGCTGCCACAGCGGCTGAGTTTGAAGCCATCGTGGCGGATTCTTTGGCTGAACAGACGGCGCTAGAAGCAGCGGACACCATGAGTTTTGAAGCTTATGTGGCTAAGTATTTTGAGTAAACGATAGATTAAGCAATTGAGTAAAGCACCGCCCAGTTGATATCGTTTTACTATAAATTTAATAGCTGTTAAGGCAATAAATACGAGGGCAAAAGCCTATTTCATTGATAAACTACTTGCTTTGAACATGAAATACCATCACTGAGGTGTGCTTTTCAATTTCATCTGGACAGGGCAAGGCGTAGCCTTTCACAATCGGGCGCCAAGTCATGACAGCCACGGTTTCACCAGTTTTAGCGTTTTCCATCAACGTGTAGCGAAAGCCTGTGATTGGGTAACCGGCAGCACATACATGTGCCTCGCTTCGCGAAGTACTGTATGCGGCGTCTTTAAACAATGTATTGGCAAAGTTGAAATTGTTGCCTCCAGTCAAGGCTGTAGCCTCGCCGCAAGCAGTTTCAGCGCATTCGAATAGACTCTTAAAGCCGCTGGCTTTCAACTCATTTTGGTAGTTTCGGAGCACTTCCAGTGGCGACTTGCCTACGGGCGTGATGTAAACCAGCATGTTCCGCGCACCGTCGCGCTTCACCGATTTGCTGGCCGATAACCTTTCTCCACTGTAGCTGACTTTGCCTGCTGGAAAGGCTACTTCGTCATAACTTACCTCGTCGCGCCACACCAACGCAGAATCAGCAAAGCGTTTGATGGTGGGCAGGTCACTGAAATTGGCTAAATCTTGCGTAGGCACATCCTCAAGCGCCCATGTCCCAGCAGCGCCCAAACACAGCGTTGCGGCTAGACTGAATTGGGTTAAATACTTAAAAAGTGATGTTTTCATTCGTACTCCTTATTACTAGCAAAGGGAAGACAATCTAAAAGCGATAGCCGCAGATAAGGTATCTAATATTTTCATCGTTTTCATTACCTATATAAGTGATTATTAAGGCACCAGCGTCATCGTCGTTTGACGCACAGCACTCGCACCTGTACTGGACTGAGCATCTGTATAGCGAATCGTCAAACTCACAGCAGTGGGACTTGCGCCTACCAGTTCAATTCTGCCGCTACCAGCTTGCACTCGAGTTGCGCTACGCGTGATAGGCAGCGTAGAAAGGCGATAAATACCAGCTGACACCCTCGGCAGAATGAATGCTTCGCTATCGCCGTTACTTGCTGAGACCTGCACCTGAACCGTGGCAGAAGTTAAATCACCATCCCGTACTTCGATGGAAGCGCTGACAGACGATGTACTTGGCGTGCAAACGGCTGCAGCTGGCGGTGCGCTTGCTGAGATTGCAACAGTTACTGTGCATGTAACCGCAGCGGACGAGGAGACTGTGTAACTGCCTGGCCCTGCCGTCGCAGACCCAGTGGCTGACAACACCGACGGCACTGAAATAGTCACTGTGCTGCCAGGAACTGCTGAGAAGTTTTGGCTACCTGTCAAGGTGTAACTTAAAGGCGCCAAACCTGTTCCTAGTGGCGAGCCTATAGCAATGGCACTGCAGCTCGGGCTTATGGAGCTGGGTGTAGCTACGCCAACAGTAGGTGGGAAAAAACCGGGGGAACTGACTGTACAACTTACTGGGATTGGTGCAATTGGAAACATGCATGCAGGCGGCGCGTTTACTAAGGCAGAGCCATTAGCCGTCGCCCCCAAGGATGCCACGGCAATACTGATGGATGAGCCAGCCACACATCCAGATGGTGTGCTACCGTAACTCACGATATTTGGACTTACAGTTACAGAACCATCTGAATAGCTTGGTTTAAATGGGGTATCCCCAACCAGTCCGCTGACACGCCATTGCCCAGAAACACCGCCTGCGAGTCCCGAAATTAACACTGAGCCGCGCCCACGTGTAACAGTGGGACGAAAACTAGCGTTGTCTAAATAGTATTTCTCCCAAGCAAAATCAATAACAGCCACATCAGGACCGCATTGCATTTGACGATCCAGCACATGCAGACGCGTTTGGCGTTGCGCGTTATTCATCGTTATGAGATCGTTGATAAAACTGCTAAAGCCGATCATGGCTGGGTCTAGACGTTGCTGAAAAAACCCAATATTGCCTTGCTCATACGCACGCAGCAACGCATCTAACGCTTGCTGTGCAGATGAATTTGGCATGCATTGTGTAGAAATTTTAGGATTCCCTTGTTCGCTCAAGCTCCCTTTTGATGCACTATCAGGTGCGGCAACTTCTGTACCTTTCACTAAGTCTTGTGCCCAAACAGGATGCCAGGCAGCACTCAAACATCCGATGGCGAGACTCAAAAAAGAAATTTTTTTCATAATGTTTTTCCAGCGCAGTGATGTTTTGATGCTTACCATTTGAAAGCTCCTTGCACACCTATGATGCGCTCATCAACCTGCAGAAGTAAATCACCATGATTGCGACGGTTGACTTTAGCGTAAGCTTTCATGGTCAGCTGCTGGCCAAACGATTTGCTCCAATCTATATTCAAAGTATCCGTGGTTAAGCTTGCTGCGCCTTCAATGGGCTGCGTACTGCGCTGGCGCAGCCAACCCAAGTTCAAATTACCATAACTCTGCGATGTACCGGACAAATTGATGCCTATATTGCTGGTTCTTGTTTCAGAACTTGTTGTAATAAGTGCTTGTAATTGCCGCCCCGCTGTCGCCTGTAGCCCCAGTGTCCAGTCTGCTTGCTTTTCAGCATTAGCATTGCTTAAATTTCTTCCTATAGTCATTTGCCAATTTTTATTTTTACTATCAGCAGCTTCATTTGCAGGATTTCTAGCCCGACCTATACCTACCAAGGCATTCGCAGACCAATCAGCGTTGGCATAGCTCGTGACAAATTGAGTAGAGTCATTCAAAGTGCTGTTTAGAAGCGCATCTTTGCCTTTATTTCGTGTGTCTGAAACTGAAAACGTAAAGCCCGGCATGGTTAAGACGTTGTAATTGATTCTGTTGGTAAATGATTGTAAAGACGACTGGCTACTAGGTGTTTTGCCTTGGGCTGCCACACGCGTCACAGCATCTCGCACATCTACCCCATAAGTTAGCTGAGGCGTGATAGACCAATCTGCACCAACGTACCACTCTCGTATTCCGGCTGTCGTTGTTTGTGCTAACGATGCAAAGTTGGCATCAAGGTCATGATGCCCTGCGCGCAAAGCGACTGAATCAACACGATATGTCGCATCAAGAACCAGTGCATTTCCGCTGACGTTTGCATTGGATAGTAGGTCTTTTTTTTCACTGCGGGCTACCTCTGCAGTGGCCTGAAAATTTCCGTTCACATATTTCGAACCTAAACTGGTAATGCGTCCCTCTAATGCGGCAGAGCCCGACGATAACTCAGCCGAATCCATGCGGTCATGGTAGTTTTGAAGCGTCATGAAACCCGTAAATTCGTTAGAAATTTTATATTCAGCCTTTGCACCGATCACATCACGTAAATAGCGTGTACGGGTCTGCAAACCATCCAAAGCTGCACGATTGGTCAAAGCCTCCCAGCTTTCTGCCACAGTCCCTGCAAAGCCTGTAACAGTCAAACCCCCTAGCTCTTTTGTACCTATCGTGCCGCGCAAGCCCAAATTAGAGCCTAAACTCGAAAATGCTGCGACAACATCCCCAAACGAAAGCTGATAACCCACACCACTTCGTCCAATTTGCACACTGTTTACAACATTGGCATAACGAGCCAAAACGGAACGATCGTTAGATCCCGTTATCACACCCTGTGCGTAAATTACATCGTCATCAGCAGAAGTACTGCGCACATCACCCTGCAAGACGATTTTTTCAAATGTACCTGCTTTGAGGGGTGTTAAGTCTGCTTTTCCACTAGGGTTCGACACACTGCTACGATAAACGTCAAGAGTTGCATCACCATGAAACTCTACTTGTCCTTGCGCATTGACCGCACCTGTTTGACCTGTTTGTGATTGCCATTTTTGCAGAACCTGCTGATTGGCATTTCCATTTTCCTGTGCTGGCATTTGCTCTAAAGTTTGCGCAAAAACCTGAGGGCAAACAAGCGCAATCGTGCTTAATGTCAGTGCGAGACCATGTCGAAGAGAACGCAGCTGATTGCGGCCAAGGCTAGGGTTAGTCTCAGTCATAAAAACTCCAAAGTTAGCAAAGTGCAAAAATTAGCGCGCATTTGCTGGTGTATTTGTAATGCGCGGCGTAGTAAGTGATCCTGCCTTGACAGGTACAGATGGGATAACAGGGGGGGTAACAATTGCAGGAGCAGGCGACGCCATTTCAGCCTTCAATTGCGCCTCATATCGCTTCTCAACGATATCCTGGATCCGCTCTTGAAACGCTTTGTCATGCCACGCATTCACGCTGGCTTTAATTTGAGCGACTTCTTCGTCGAGCTGTTTTGCAAGTAATGCGCTCACATCGCGTCGGCAATCGTTGTCTTTGCAACGGTTTAGCCATTGTGTCAAAAACTCTTTTGAGCGGTTGTCGCGGTATTGTTTTTCGTTGAAAGGGAGAACGGCTGGTGCAAATGAGCTAGGTGTATTTGGCACAGCAGCTTTGACTATTGTGGTCGGATTGTTACCTATTGGGCTGGTAGTGGTTGTTGGGCTAATGGGCACCACAGTTTTGGGAGTTCCTGGCTGACCGACACCAATAGGACCGACAGGACCGATAGGGTTCATAGGTGAAATTGCTACGACGCTCTCCTGTTTTGGTTGTGAAGGTGTGCCTGCTGCTAACACAGCACCTGCATTTTGTCCAATATTGGGGTTTGGATTCTTGTCTATGACGACATTGTTAACTGGCGCAGGTGCGATAGTGACAACGGGTGTGCTATTTTTGCTTGAAACCATCGTTGGTGCAGCGCGCATGCCAAATGGAGAGCTGGTACTTATCGGCGGGACGGCGACCGCCGTTTTAGGCGCTAACGACTCACCTGCTTTGGGTGGCATTGCGCCAGTGCCACCTTTGTCAATCGCACCTGTCACATATGGCAATACACCTGGGGTGGTAGTCGTCATACCTTTTAAACCCCTGCTATCACCTTTACCCATATCCACTGGGTAGAGCAAAGCCGAGCTGAGATACAGTTTTTCCGTTTTTTTCAAACGCTCACTCAGCTTGCTGATGGTGGCAGCATAGACCTTATCTTCTACTGGCTCTGTCGTTGTTTTTAAGCCAACGTAGGCCACATTGATGATGGCCGTCATATCCGCCTTCTCGTCTTGCAGTAGCTTGACCATATCGCTCTTGCAGGCCTCGGCCTTGTTGGTTTTTTCGCAACGTGTCATTTGATCCTTGCTTTCAACCTCGGCCACTGTTAAGAAAGCATCAAAATTTTCATTTTGTTTTTTACGGCTTTCGCTATTGGCAGCAACGCGCGCTGCATGTTTGGGAAACATGTTGGCCGCCAAGTTAACAAACTCTGCGTCGGCGATGGGTTTGGCCACCTTCCAATGCTCATTCGCATCGCTCTCATCTTTAGGGGGTAAAGATTTGGCAGCTTGGAAATATTTTTGCGATGCCTTTACATACGGCGAAGCCCCTTTAAAGTTACCTTCAACCATGTGGTTTTCCGCAACGATAACGCCAAACTCTTGGCTTACAAGTTTCTCTTCGGTTTCAAGCCCCAAACTGTTTGCTAAATCTTTCAGGCACACATAGTCCAATTTGTCTTTGCTGCCGAAGCCCGACCAGCCTTTGGCATCTTTTGGGCACTTATTCGCATTAAAAGCCACGATGGTTTTGGCCCAAAGCCCATAAGAACGATTCAACACGGTGGTTGGCATCGCCAGCGTTGCGCCAGATACCTTGATCTCAGAGTCACGCTGAGCGTAATTATCGATGCGTTGTTTAATTTTGATGCGACTGACCACCGCAGCTGACGTCATGATGCGGCGAAAGTACAGCCGAGCTTGGTCAAGTGGCGGCTTGTCTTGCACGCCACGAACGCCTGCAGCAGCCCACGCTTCACGACTTTGCGGTAACATGTCGCGCACGGCAGCCTTGTAACTGCCACTCCCGCCAAAAACCAAGCTTGGAAGTTCTTGTTTACACTGTTCGGCGTTTTGATTGCGCATAGCCAGCGCATCAGTTTCACCAGTCGCGTTATTTTTACCGATGGATATACCCGCTGCCGCAGGGCATGCAGGAAGCGCCAACAACTTGGACCAGTTTTCGCTAAAGTAAGCATCAAACACTGGGCCGTTGAGCAGTTTGCCTATCTCTGCCCATAACTCAGGATCAAAGTTTTGATCGTTAACAGGACCTTGACAGAAATCTACCGCTGCTTTTTCTTTGTAGCAGTGGCTGTCGTAATAGCTGCGGCAGGTCTCAAAGGCACTGGACAAAAGGCTTTCGCCGTATGAGTTAGCCCAAGGTCGGTTCTCCTTAAATTGATTGACAAGCTCAGGAATCAGAGGTCTCAACCTAGCTGCAACATATTGCTGGCGCGACATGCTGTCGCAGTCTTGGACAATACTTGATGGATCCGTTACGGCTTGGACGACATAGCCACCAACCTGCAGAACTTGCTTTAAGCCAGGGCAACTGTTAGCAGCACTTTTGCAGGATTGTGCAGTTTCTTTGGCCAATCTAGCCACGGTTTTAATATCTTCTAGAGCTTCCGCTCCTGACTGCAAAGCATTACAGCCACAAGTAATGATGCCACCCAGGCTAGGCGGTACTGCTGGTACAGGTAGCGGTTGCGCGAAACCTTTCAAAACCTCAGTACCTTGCGTTTTCAGAACATTGACAAAGCCGCTCTTAAGATTGGGCGTTAGCAACGACTTAGGGATTATTTCATCCAAAGCAGCAGCGATAGGCTGCATGGCTACGCCATAGATATCTCCCTCACACTGATTCTTGTTAATCACGCCAGCAGCGCCCAAACCAACGATCAAACCGGTAGCACCCACGGTCACCGGGTTACCGCTTATCATGCCGGCGACACAATCTGGATTACTCGCCATAAACCACAATACATTCCCTGCCGCTTCAATCCCCTTTGCATACGTTTTCAAGGCGCTTGTACCGCAATCCCACAATTCGGAGACACATTGCTTGATTTGACCTAAAGGCTCAGCCGCCGTGGCCTGCTGAGGCAAGCAAACTAAACTGATCATCGCCAACGCGCATAGCCAATTGCACAAACGAGAAAGATGAGATTTTTTACTCTGCCTCATAAACACCTTTGTTGTTTTAATTGGCGACAAATCCGCCATGAAACTCACGATTGTTTACACAATGCATCGATTCCGATACATTCATGTGAATGAAAAAAAACTTCGACGGTAATATTCACATCATTTCAAGTTTGTATGAAGCTGTTGGAAAAGACGCGGCTTGGAGCAATATCGTCAAAATGTTGTGCGAATATCTTGACGCCAACATCGGCTTTTTCGTGTTCATAGGTCAAGGTCAATATGAGCAAGATTTTTACGCCACACACAATTTCAGCGAAACCTGTGCTAAAGAATATTCTGAGTATTGGTGGCAACACAATATTTGGCTTGCTACTGGGACTGAAAAAGGTTTGTTTGTCAAAGGCGCCGTTTTGATTGGCACTGAGCACGTCAGCACAGCCGAATTAAAGCGAACGGCTTTCTACAGCGATTTCTTGGTCACCATGCCGGCAGAACATTTGATGACAGCTACGATGCTAGAAAGCAGCAATGCTTTTGAGACACCACCGATGACGCTGAATTTCTTTCGTCCACCCGGTGCTGCCGCATTTAACCAAGCAGATGCCGATGCGCTACGTTTAATTTATCCACACATTCAACGCGCATTTTCACTGCACTGGGAATGGCGCAGCATGCGCGAACAGTTGGTGACCTACCACGCCAGCTTGGACAGCATGGATTTCGGGGTAATGTTCATCAACCCCGCGCGGCGCGTGCAGCATGCCAACCGTGCCGCGAAAAGCTTGGCAGCAGACATTTTGTCAAACGGTTTGCCGACAACTGGTGCGGTGGCTCAATGTATTGACGCAGCAGCTAAAGGCGAAGGCGGTGCGGCGGTTTTCGGCAAAGCACGTACCATGCTGTTGACGCTGCCAGTCTCAGCCCCCGTGCGCAATACCGCTGGTGAAACGCGCGCTTCGGTCATGCTCATCTTGGTGGATCCTGAAAAACGGCCTGATGCTGCGGCAGAATTTGTAAGCAACGCTTTTACCCTCTCAAAAGCAGAAGCGCGACTGATTCCGCTTTTGTTGCAAGGCAAAACACCCGCTGAGATTGCACAAATTCTAGAGCTGAAGTTGCCAACCGTTCGCAGCCAGCTGTCCAATATTTTTGCCAAAACGGGGACGACGCGGCAGCAAGAACTGATTCGGCTACTGGGTGCTTTGCCTAGTGTTGTTGAGATTAATTCTGCATAAATTACAAAGAAAATTACTATAAAAATAATAGCTGTTAAGGCAATAAATACACCGGCTACAGCTCATTTATAACCGATAAAATTGGCAGCAATACACCAGCCCCAAGCTTTCTAGACCGCTCACCACTCCAGCCCTCGCCTGCATCAGGCAGGTTAGCGTTGTCTTTGAAGGGCATCTCTATGGTGAACGCCAGGCAGTTGAACTGCTGGGCAATCCAATTGGTGGCCAAGGTGGGGTTGGCGCTGCCTTTGGCGGCTTTGCCGTAGCCTTGCTCGGTTTGAAAGTCTGGACTGGTCGCCAACCATGCGGTTTTGAAGGCGTTTTCTAGCGCTTCAATCTTGGCGGTGTAGCCGGGGTTGCCCTCAGAACCGGCGACAAAGTTGTAGGGCAGGCCTTCATCGCCATGCGCATCTAAGCACAGGTCAACGCCGGTTTCCAACATTTTTTGGCGAACCAAAAACACTTCTGGCGAGCGCGTCATCGTGGGGGTTTGCCATTCGCGGTTTAAATTGGCACCGGCGGCGTTGGTGCGCAAGTTGCCGCGAACGGCACCGTCGGGGTTCATATTGGGCACGACGTGAAAGACGCATTTGGCCAGCAGCACGCGGCTGACTGGGTCGTCCACATCCAACAGACGCTCCAAAAAGCCTTCCACAAACCATTCGGCCATCGTTTCGCCGGGGTGTTGGCGGGAGATAAGCCAGATGTTCTTCTTATGCTCCACAGCGCAAGACACGTCCGTGATGTGCAGCACATTCATGTCGCGGCCATCGATGGTGTGGCCTAAGAATTCGCTCTGTACATGCTCAGATTCTGCAGCCGAACCCAGTAAATCGAGGTGTCGCTCATAAGAATACGGCTCGAAATAGGCAAAGTAGATGCTGTTTGTATCAGGCGTGATCGTTGCTGTCATGACCTTATTGTCGGATGCAGCATCAAACTGGGTGTCAATGCGAAACCACAGCTGTCGGTCGTAACTGGCCACCACTCGATAGCCTTCCCAGCCTTTGGGATACGCACATTGCGCCGCGTTCAAAAACCGCAGCTTTAGTGGCACACCCGCTGCGCCCTGCAGCCTAAAGTGAAACCACTGAGCAAATTCTGCAGGACCGCTCACGCCCTGATCCGCGCGAATATTCAACTGGATATCTTGTGGGTCGGCAAGGCTAACGACTTCAATCGCGCCTGAATCAAATTGCGTTGAAATACGGATGGCGATTTTTTTTTGGGTGCTCATAGGTGGCTTAATTTAAGTTTTAGATATAGGGTTTTTGCTATGTCAGTATATTCAAAAAGAATATTTTTTAGTCTCAAGCGCGACCAAAACAACTGCTCTAAACGGGGGTTCGTCGTAAGATAGATGATTTGCCTTAACTACTCCTCCTTTACCCCTCTTTTTTTAACTTACTCCCCACATCGCCATGACAACCACCACCGCCTACCCACACGTCCAGCTCATGATCAACAACGAATGGCGCGCTGCCAAAGGCGGCGCGGTCATTCCAGTGCACAAT
This sequence comes from Polaromonas sp., assembly GCA_013298945.1. GTDB lineage: Bacteria > Pseudomonadota > Gammaproteobacteria > Burkholderiales > Burkholderiaceae_C > Aalborgiella. The sequence continues at coordinate 244,415 of JAAFJR010000003.1, read as the reverse complement.
CCCGCCACGGGCGACGTGATTGGCAGCGTGGCGCACGCGACGATTACGGATTTGGACGACGCGCTGGCAGCGACGGCCAAAGGCTTTGAAATCTGGAAAAACACACCCGCCAACAAACGCGCAGAAACGATGCGTGCAGCAGCAGCTTTGCTGCGTGAGCGCACGCCGGCGATAGCCGAATTGATGACTTTGGAACAAGGCAAACCGCTGGCAGAGGCGAAAGCCGAGTTGGGCATGTCGGCCGAGATCATCGATTGGTTTGCCGAAGAAGGCCGCCGCGTTTATGGCCGCATTGTGCCGCCGCGCATGGCGAATGTGCAGCAAATGGTCTTGAAAGAGCCGGTCGGCCCGGTCGCGGCCTTCACGCCGTGGAACTTCCCAGTCAACCAAATTGTGCGCAAACTCTCTGCCGCTTTGGCGACAGGCTGCTCCATGATTGTGAAAGCGCCAGAAGAAACCCCCGCATCACCTGCTGAGTTGATCAAGGTCTTCATGGACGCGGGCGTGCCGGCTGGCGTGATTGGCTTGGTCTATGGCGACCCGGCTGAAATCAGCAGCTACCTGATTGCTCACCCCGTCATCCGAAAAATCACCTTCACGGGCTCCACGCCCGTGGGCAAACAGCTCGCAGCTCTCGCCGGTAAACACATGAAACGCGCCACCATGGAGTTGGGCGGTCACGCGCCGGTGATTGTGGCGGCAGACGCGAATGTCGCACACGCTATCAAAATAGCAGCAGCGTTCAAATTCCGCAACGCTGGGCAAGTGTGCATTTCACCAACGCGTTTTTTGGTGGACGAGTCCGTCCGCGAAGAATTCGTCGCTGGCTTCTTGGCCTATGCCCAAAAATTGACAGTTGGCTCTGGCCTAGAAGCCGCCAACGCCATGGGCCCGCTGGCCAACCCGCGCCGCGTCACCGCCATGCAGCAGTTGACCGAAGACGCCGTGAAGCGCGGTGCGACAGTCGCCGCCGGTGGTGAGCGCATTGGTACAGCCGGCAACTTCTTCGCCCCTACGCTGATTTTGGACGCCCCACTGGACAGCGATGTCTTCAACACCGAGCCTTTCGGCCCCATGGCCGTCTTGCGCAGCGTCAAAACCCTAGACGAAGCCATCGCGGAAGCCAACCGTCTGCCCTTTGGTCTGTCTGCCTACGCCTTCACCAGCAGCATCAAAACCGCCCACCAGCTAAGCAGCCAAATGCAAACTGGCATGCTGTGGATTAACCAGCCAGCGATGCCGTGGCCAGAGTTGCCTTTCGGCGGCGTGAAGGATTCAGGCTACGGCTCTGAGGGTGGGCCAGAGGCGCTGGAGTCGTATTTGAATGTTAAGACGGTGGCGATGACGAGTGTTTAATGCTTAAATACGCCTCTAGCCAGCGTATTTATTGCCTAAACAGCTATTAATTCAATAGCAGATTGGCGTATTGCTTCGAGCGATTTGCCAGCTGTGTACAGGTTTGAGCCCATGCCAAAACCACTGGCACCGGCTTGCAGGTAGGCGGGCATGTTGCTAGGGCTAATGCCGCCTACGGGAATGAGCAGGCAGTCGGCAGGGAGCACGGCGCGCATGGCTTTGACGGCGCTGGGGGGGACGAGGTCTGCGGGGAAGAACTTGAGGCCTTGCGCGCCTGCGTCTAGCGCGGCAAAGGCCTCTGTGGGGGTGACGACGCCTGGCAAGCAGACCATGCCCAAACCAACTGCCGCGCGTATAACCTCAACATTGCAATTGGGCGACACGATAAGCTGACCGCCTGCGCCGTGGACGGCTTGCACGTCGGCCACGGTCATCACCGTGCCAGCGCCGACCAGGGCGTGCGGTAGCGATTGGCGCAGGATGTGTATGCTTTCCATAGGCGACGGTGAGTTGAGCGGCACTTCAAGGATGCGAAAACCGGCTTGCCACAGCACCTCGCCCACGGGCAGAGCTTCGGCTGGCGTTAAGCCGCGCAGGATGGCGACCAGTCTGCAATCGGCAAGGTGGCGGCGCAAGGTCAACGCAGCAGGGGTGTAGGTTTTTGAAGTCATAAAGGAGCAGATGCTGAAAGTTGGCCATAAATGCTGTGCAACCCCGCCCAAGCGGCTTGGTTGCCGATGGCGCGGGTTTGCACGCCTAGGTGGTCTAAGGCTAGGTTGTAGCGCTCGCACAAGATGGGTGAGCCGATGATAATGACTTGGCTGCCGGCTGGCAACCGCATGGCGGCCAGCTCGTCGCCGATGACCAAACCCGACAAATAGCTGGCTGCCTGAGCGGGTTGTAATTCGTTGAATAACGATTTGACGCGGGTGCTGAAGGCGTTGCCCAGCAAACTTTGACCCGAAGCACTGCTTTTCATAGCGCGTTCTATGCCTTGTAAGAAGGCGGATGGATCTAGGGCGGGAGGCTTATCAGTCGGCTCAGGCAAGCTTTTGGCCAAGATGGAGTGCTGCGCCAGCAGCGCGTAAAACTCGCCGGTCATGAAGGTGTTGAACTTCATAATAGCGCCGTCTTGTAATTGCACCCATTTGCTATGCGTGCCGGGCAGCACCATGACTGCGTCTTGCAAGCCGAGCACAGCTGCTGCACCGAAGACTTGAGTTTCTTCACCACGCATAACATCCTCGAACCCATGGCGCACACCGGGAACGATGGCAATGCTGAGATCGGCAATGCCCGTATCAACCCAACCGAGCGCGGCGGCGATGTTTGATGCTGTCGCGGGGCAGGGGCAGTAAGGCACTTCTAGCAGGCCGTTTTTACTGCCAATCATTCCTGAGAGCAAAAACATCTTGCCACCTGCAGCCATAAAACCAGCACAAGTGGCGACCAAATACGGCACGAACTCGTCTGACTTGAAGCCCAAAATACCGCGCGGCGTGGACAACTCGTCCAACACATCGCCATTTGGGGCTATCAAAGCGGCACGAAATGATGACGTGCCCCAATCGACGGCGACGAAGGGCTTGTTGGGGTTGCGCATGTGCTTTTACCAGACTCAATTTAGACTAGTTATCATAACTACAAACTACTTTTGATTGATTGCACTATGACACCTACAAATCACCACTTTGCCATTTACCCCAGCCTGCGCGGGCAGCGCGTTTTTATCACTGGCGGGGGAACAGGCATAGGCGCGGCAATGGTAGAGGCGTTTGCGCAGCAGGGTTCGCAAGTGGCCTTTGTAGATGTGGCACAAGCTGAGAGCGCAGCTTTGGTTGAGCGATTGGCACAAGCTGGTTACCCAAAGACGTGGTTTCAAATGTGTGACGTGCGAGATGTAAAAGCATTGCAAGCCAGCGTTGCAAAAGCCATCGCCGAACTGGGTGACTTTTCTACCCTGATCAACAATGTTGCGCGAGATGACAGGCACAGCATGGCGGAGGTGACGCCAGAGTACTACGACGAGCGCATGGCGGTGAACCAAAGGCCAGCGTTTTTTGCGATCCAAGCTATCGTTCCTAGCATGAAGCGCTTGGGGGGTGGTGCTGTCATTAACTTTGGCTCAACCGGTTGGCAAACAAAAGGCGGCGCGTTTCCGTGCTATTCCATCGCCAAATCGTCGGTGAACGGTTTGACACGGGGTTTGGCTGATGAGCTGGGCGCGGATCGGATTCGCATCAACACCATTTCCCCTGGCTGGGTGATGACGGAGCGACAAATCAAGCTGTGGCTGAATGCTGAGGGAGAAGAAACCATCAAACAAATGCAGTGCCTTCCGGACAAATTGCAGCCAGCAGAAGTGGCGCGTATGGCGCTGTTTTTAGCGTCTGACGATGGCGCCATGTGTACAGCGCAAGAGTTTAAAGTTGATGCAGGCTGGAATTGATATGTCAAACAATGCATCATTGAACCCCGTCATTTCAATGCTCGGTCGTCGCTTGCGCTTAGCAGTGATTGGCGGCGGGCCTGGCTCGTTCATCGGCGCCATGCACCGACAAGCTGCGCGGCTGGATGACCGCTATGAATTGGTAGCTGCTGCGCTGTCGTCCAACCCTGAAAAATCTATCGCCGCAGGGCGTGAATTGGGCTTGGCAGCAGAGCGTTGTTATGCGGATGGCATGGCCCTGTTGCACGCAGAATCTAAACGCAACCGTGATACGCAAAATGGCGCAGATGACGGTGCCGATGTGGTGGCCATCATGACGCCGAATGACAGCCATTTTAAATTTGCGTTTGCAGCCTTGGCGCTGGGCTTTGATGTGATTTGTGACAAACCGATGACCAACACTCTACAAGAAGCCACTCAATTGCACCAGCGAGTGAGCGACACAGGTTTGGTTTTTTGCTTGACGCACAATTACACCGGCTACCCCATGGTGCGCCAAGCCAAAGCGATGGTGGCGAATGGCGAATTGGGTGAGATTCGCTTAGTGCAGGCAGAATACGTACAAGGTGGCCGCGCGGCTGCAGGGCCAGGTAAAAAAGCCTGGAAAGAAGACCCAGCACGTGGCGGCCCGTCATTGGTGATGGGCGACATTGGCACACACGCACACAATTTACTGCGTTTCATCACCGGGCTGGAGGTTAGCCAAGTGGCGGCTGAGGTCGGTAGCATCGTGCCAGAACGCATTACCCATGATTTTGCAGGCGCACTGCTGCGGATGAGCAACGGCGCCCGTGGTAGCTTTTGGGTGACGCAGGCAGCTGCAGGCGTTGAAAATGCGTTGCGTATCCGAGTGAGCGGCTCGCTGGGCAGTTTGGAATGGCAACAAGAATGCCCGCAAGCGTTGACATTCAAACCCTTGGGAGCGCCTTCACAAAACCGCACACCCAACGGCCCTGGAACCTTGCCTTTGGCGGCTCGGTCATCACGAATCGTGGCTGGGCATCCTGAAGGTTTTCATGAAGGCTTTGCTAATTTGTACTCAGATGCAGCAGAGGCCATTGCGGCGCGGCGCTCTGGACAAGTTGTAAACCCATTGGCGCTGCATTTCCCGAACTCTTTGGATGGTTTGCTGGGTGTGAAGTTTGTGGCTGCAGTGATTAAATCTAGCCAAGCTGACGGCGCGTGGACAGCGGCATGAAAGCGGCCTAGCAAACCTTACAATTCATTGAAATAGCTTTTCAGCTTTTAGTAGCGTCAACACACCCATAATCGCAAATATGGCAGCAGCGATGGAGTGAACAAGCTTCATCGGGATTTTGGCTGCAAACTTGTTACCGACTAACACAGCGGGCACATCAGCTATCAACATACCCAAGGTCGTTCCGATGACCACCATCAATGGGGCTGCATAATGCGCAGCAAGTGCAACCGTAGCAATTTGAGTCTTGTCACCCATCTCGGCAAGGAAAAACGTGACCAAAGTTGCACCAAAAACTCCCATTTTTTGTGCAACTTGCGTTTCTTCCTCTTCAATTTTGTCTGGAATCAGCGTCCAAATTGCCATTCCTATAAACGACAAACCCAGTACCCAACACATGGTGTCGGGACTGATAACGGATGTAATCCAAGCGCCCAAAGCGCCTGCCAAACCGTGATTCACAATCGTTGCTAGCAAAATACCGAGAATGATAGGAACTGGTTTTTTAAAACGGGCGGCAAGAATAAAGGCCAAAAGCTGCGTTTTGTCGCCCATTTCGGCCAAAGCGACCACGCCAGTAGAGATGTAGAGTGCTTCCATAGAAGCTTGAATCATAGCAAAACAATCAGATCTGCTTAGAGGCGTGTCGCACGCATCAAGGTACTTTTACCAAATAAGCTTTCAATTAAATCGACTGCCAGCTCAGCGGTTTGGTTGCGTACATCAAGCGCTGGATTCAGTTCCACCACATCAAGTGATGCCAAACGCCCTGTATCAGCGACCATTTCCATGCACAGTTGAGCTTCGCGGTAAGTTGGGCCACCACGCACCGTGGTGCCTACACCGGGCGCAATGTCGGGGTCAAGAAAGTCGACATCCAAACTGACGTGCAAATGCGTGTTAGCGTCGACCAGCGCCAATGCTAACTCCATCGCATGACGCATGCCCATCTCGTCGATATAGCGCATGTCAAACACCTCGATGCCCATATCGTGTACGAGTCGTTTTTCACCTTCATCGACGCTGCGGATACCGATTTGTCGGATTTCTTTCGGATTCAAGGCAGGTCTGTCAGCGCTAAAGCCCCCGATTTCGACCAATTCTTTGGGTCCGTGTCCGCACAAACACGCTACAGGCATGCCGTGAATATTGCCGCTGGGCGTCAAAGTGGCGGTGTTGAAGTCGGCATGCGCATCAAACCACAGCACACGCAGCTTTTTACCCGTTTCGCGGCAATATTTGGCGACAGCGCTGATGCTGCCTATGCCCAAACAATGGTCACCACCCAGCATGATGGGTAAACGCCCAGCTTTGAGCTCGGCATACATAGCGTCGTGCAGCGATTGATTCCACTGCACAACTTCCGGCAAATGCCTGAAGCCGTTAACGGCAACTTGACACGGGTTGGCAGGCCCGCTCAGGTTGCCGCAATCTTTCACTGTCAAGCCAAATTGCTTAATCGCACTAGCAACACCCGCAACCCTTAGTGCCTCAGGCCCCATGCGTGCGCCCAGAGTACCCGCGCCAATATCGGTAGGGACGCCTATCAAGCTGACGGTTTTTTGAGGGTTAAAGGTTGTCATGACGCTCTCGTTATTTCAGTGATTTTCTTTGATTTCCCGTGATTATGACCTTTCACGATAATAGAGGGATGACTTCCACTACAAAAGCAAATAACTTCTCCTCCCTACCCCTTAATCCTGCCACCCTAGCCAACCTAGAAAAGCTCGGCTACACCGAGATGACAGCCATTCAAGCGGCCAGTTTACCTATCGCGCTGTTGGGCAAAGATTTGATTGCCCAAGCCAAAACTGGCAGTGGCAAAACGGCTGCTTTTGCCTTGGCGCTGCTGGCAAACCTGAACCCACGTCGTTTTGCGGTTCAAGCGCTGGTGTTGTGTCCAACTCGTGAACTGGCTGACCAAGTGACCACGGAGCTGCGCCGCTTGGCACGCGCTGAAGAAAACATCAAAATCGTGACCTTGTGCGGTGGTGTGCCACTGCGGGGGCAGCGTGCCAGCTTAGAACACGGTGCGCATATCGTTGTCGGCACCCCAGGTCGCATCATGGACCTCCTTGAACGCGAATACTTGTCAATGGAAGCGCTCAACACGCTGGTACTGGACGAAGCTGACCGCATGTTGGACATGGGCTTTTTGGATGATATCGTGACCGTGGTCAAACAATGCCCGAAAGAGCGTCAAACCCTGCTGTTCTCAGCCACCTACCCCGAGGGAATTGCAGGCATCGCCAACAAGTTCATGCGCGACCCACAAACCATCAAGGTTGAATCGCAACACGCCGAAAACCTGATTGAGCAGCGCTTTTACCAAGTCACCCGTGCGAACCGCTTGCCCACTGTCGCACTTCTGCTCAATCATTTCCGCCCTATCAGCACACTGGCGTTTTGCAACACCAAAAACCAATGCCGCGAATTGGTAACGCTGCTGCAGGCACAGGGTTTCAGCGCACTGGCGCTGTATGGCGAGCTGGAACAACGTGAGCGCGACCAGGTGCTGGTGCAGTTTGCCAACCGCAGCTGCTCGGTGCTGGTGGCTACCGATGTGGCCTCACGTGGGCTGGATATTGACCAGCTGGAGGCGGTCATCAACGTCGATGTGACGCCAGATGCCGAAATCCACATCCACCGCATTGGCCGCACCGGCCGTGCAGGCGAGTCGGGTTTGGCGCTGAACTTGGCCAGCATGGACGAGATGGGCTTTGTTGGCAAGATTGAGCAATACCAAAACCGTGAATCCGTTTGGCACAAGCTAGAAGAGCTGACACCAGCCAGCAACGAGCGACTGGTGCCCCCGATGGCGACGATTCACATTTTAGGTGGCCGCAAAGAAAAAATCCGCCCCGGTGACGTGCTCGGTGCTTTGACGAATAATGAGGATGGCGCGGCCTTCATGCGCGAGCAGATTGGCAAAATCAGTGTGACTGAGTTTTCAACCTTTGTCGCCGTGAAACGCGACATCGCCAAGGAGGCGATGCTGAAGCTGAACAACGGCCGCGTCAAAGGCAAGAGTGTCCGAGCACGGGTGATGTAAACCACAATCAAAAAACCAAATCTAACAATGGCCAGCTTCCATTAACTTCGCCAGCACATCGTATTTCGCGGCTTGCTCGATACATTCACCTGCACGCAAAATCAAGTCTTCGCGAAAGCGCGACGATACCAGTTGCACACCGACTGGCAAACCGCCTACAACTCCGGTAGGCACTGACAAACCAGGCAAACCCATCATCGCTGTGCCCAATAAGGGTGCTTGCGCAGCTGTTAATTTGTGTACGGCGCTGTCACCGGCTAAATCAGCATCTATGGGAAACTGGCGCTGCCATGAATTTGGCATCAACAGCACTGGATGTTTTTCGAAAAACATCGCCCAGTCACGGCAAATCGTTAAGCGACGCGTCAGCATGTCTAGCGTTTGGTCTCGGCCCAAGGACGGTAAACCTGCTAAGTAGCCATGCATTGTTGCTTTCACGGCGTTATCTCCCATGGCAGCTATGGCAGCTTGGCCACCACGGCGCATGTCATCCATGACTAGCTGGCGCCACATGTTTGCGCCTTCTTCGAAATGTGGTGGCTCAACCTCTTCTACCGTATAACCGGCTTGCGCCAGCCATTTGGCGGCTTGGTCTACGGCCGCCGACACACTGGGGTCAACGTCATAAGCGGCATGTTTGCGGAACACGGCTACACGCTTAGGTTGCGCACTGTCAGCGTATTCCAACGGAGCTGGCACCCAATTGGGGTCCAGCGGACTACCTTGTGCCATGACGCTTAAGACTAAGCGTGCATCCGCAACCGTACGGGTCAACGGCCCTTGCACGCTCATCATCTGGTTGCTCAAGATGCGGTTTGGGCCACTTTGTTTGTATGAAGGTACTCGCCCGGCGGTGGTGCGCAACCCCACCACGCCACAAGCCCACGCTGGGTAGCGAATAGAACCACCATAGTCATTGCCATGCGCGATAGGCCCCATGCCAGTAGCCACAGCCGCAGCTGCGCCACCGCTGGAGCCACCTGGCGTGACGGCTGGGTTCCACGGGTTCAATGTGCGGCCATGCACGTCGTTGTCTGTAAACCAGCGCAAAGAAAACGCTGGCGTGTTGTTACGGCCAACAATGATCGCACCTGCCTTGCGCATGGCGCTTACCAGTGGTGAATCTTCGCGAGCGATATTGTCTTTCAGCGCAACCAAGCCCTCGGTTGTCGCATGGCCAGCCACATCAACATTGACCTTGATGGTGACTGGCACGCCGTGCAAGACGCCTAGCTTATCGCCGCGTGCTTGCGCAGCATCAGCCTCTTCAGCGGCAGCCATAGCTTCTTGCGCCATCACCTCCGCCAAAGCATTGATGCGCGGGTTAACGGCGGCTATGCGCTCCAGCACAGACTGCGTCGCTTGACGCGCTGAAACCTCACCCTTTTGGATGAACGAGCCTAGCTCGGTGGCAGAGAGCTTCCAAAGCTTTTGTGTCATGAGCTGGCCCTCTTTTCAAGGAGTTGCGGTTACTGTGGTTGCAAGTTAATGGACTTGGCAATTGCGCGGAATTGGGTCATATCGGCAGCGTAGGCCTTGGCCGCTGCCTCGAGGTTCATGGCAGGCGCCATTTCACTACCTTGCGATTGCAGGCTGGTACGTAATTCAGCATCCGTTAAAACTTCCGACAGAGCTTTATTCAGTGTTTGCACAACAGCTTCAGGTGTGTCTTTTTTCACGTAGTAGCCAGTCCCGATGGTGTAATGAAAACCTTTGAGCGCTTTGCTTTCGTCTACCGCTGGGACATCCGGCAACATACGCTGACGCGTCGCGCTCAAAGCTCCTATGATTTTCAGCTTACCAGTCTTTGCCATTTCAATGTGTGGTGCGGCATAAGGGGTCATAAAAATATCAATTTGTTTACCCATCAAGTCGGCCACGATAGGCGCGCCGCCTTTGTACGGCACGTGCGTCATAGGTGCACCAACGACTTTGGACATCTGCTCACCCAGCAGGTGATAAAAAGTACCATTACCGACGCTGGCGTAGGTAAGGGGTTTACCCTCTTTGGCCATCTTGATGATGTATGCAGCCAGCTCGTCACCGTTGTTGGCCGGCAAATCTGAGCGGGCAAAAATCGCAAGAGGCGACACGCCAATGTTGTGCACCAAGCGAAAGTCTTCGCTCTTGTACTTCACGGCGCTGATAGCAAGCGGAGCCAAAATCAATTCATTCGGCGAGCCTTGAAAAACCAACACGCCATCTGAAGGAGCATTCAACACTTTTTGCGCCGCGATCGAGCCGCTAGCGCCGCCCAAATTGTCCACAAGCACCGTTTGGTTCAATGCTTTTTGCAAAGGCACGTTTACCTTGCGCGCGATCACATCTGATACGCCACCTGGTGGGTAAGGCACTAAAAGAGTCACCGGTTTAGATGGATAAGTCTGCGCCAGGGCAGCACCCGTGAGGCAGAGGCTAGACAACAGCAGCGCTGTGCGGCGAGTAAATTTCATGGTGTCTCCAGATCAGGTTAACCCCAAAGGGTGGGAAACCAGATGCTAGTGCAGCTTAAAAGCAACCACAAGACGCTAAATTGCGTTCTAGACAACTTTTGGTTGTCTTTGATCAAAAATCAGCGATAAGTCGCTAAATGAATATTCGTTTCGGTATTGCGGATGCCACTGATGAGTCGAATGCGCTCTAAGACTTGCGACAACTCCACCATAGAGCGTGCTTCCAGTTCTGCGAGCAAGTCCCAGCGGCCGTTGGTGTCGTGAAGAGCTGCAACACCGGGCTCACCCAACAAAGTTGCAATCACCAACCGGGTCTGGTTGCCTTCCACCTGCACACCCATCCACGCTTTGATGCGTTCGGGCTCGTCCTCGGGCCTTAGTCGCACGGTGTAACCCACGATCACCTGCTTGTCTTCGAGGCGGCGAATGCGGTTCGTCACCGTGCCGCGTGAGACTTTGAGCTTGTAAGCCAAGTCGGCCACGTTCATACGCGCGTCTTGTCGTAACAAGGCAATCAGGGCTTGGTCGGTGCTGTCCATTGCCATATTGTCAAAAGTTTCTGCCATTTTGTCAAATGATTCACTATTTTGAGAAGTTTTTGACTATTTTCATTAACATCGAGATGCATGACACTTCATTTCAACCTAAAACCAGCTTGAAAGACCTCGTTATGCATCTGCTCACTACCAACAAACGCACCACCTATCTCAGCGTATCCACCGTGGTTGACATCATCAACCGCAAGGGCTTGCAAGCCTGCTTGGCGGGTATGGCCCAGGCGATTCGTGAAGACTTCTTGCGCTGGAACGACTTTGACAAATCCGCCCGTGTGGCTAACCACTCGCCTGATGGCGTGATTGAATTGATGCCGATTTCAGACGCCCACCACTACAGCTTCAAATACGTCAACGGCCACCCCAACAACACGCAAAACGGCCTGCCCACCGTCATGGCTTTTGGTGTTTTGGCTGATGTGGACACAGGCGCTCCCTTGCTTTTGAGCGAACTGACCCTGACCACGGCACTGCGCACGGCCGCCACCTCGGCCGTGGCTGCCAAGGCGCTTGCCCGGCCAGACAGCCGCACCATGGCGCTGATAGGCAATGGCGCTCAGAGCGAGTTTCAAGCCCACGCCTTTCATCATCTTTTAGGCATTCAGGCGCTTCGCTTGTTTGACACAGACCCGCAAGCCACGGCTAAATTGGTCGCCAATTTGCAGGGTACGAGCATGCACATCACCGTATGTGCCAGCGTAGCCGAAGCCGTGCGTGGTGCAGACATTGTGACCACCGTCACTGCGGATAAAGCCTTGGCCACCATCATCACGCCGGACATGATAGAGCCCGGCATGCACATCAATGCTGTCGGGGGGGACTGCCCCGGCAAAACCGAACTGCATGCGGACGTGTTGCGCATGGGCAAGGTCTTTGTGGAATACCCACCTCAAACCCGCATTGAAGGCGAAATCCAGCAAATGCCGGCTGACTTCGCCGTTACCGAGCTGTGGCAAGTATTGGCAGGTCAGCAAGTGGGGCGTACTGAGGCTAAACAAATCACAGTGTTTGATTCGGTCGGTTTTGCCTTGGAAGACTTTTCGGCGCTGCGCTTCATGCGCCAAGCTGCTGAAGAACTGGGGCTGGGCGAAAGTATCCATTTGGTGCCTGAGATGGCTGACCCGAAAAACCTGTTCGGCCAATTAAACCGTAAGCCAGCTGCTGACTCAAAAAACATTCGTCTCGCTGCCTAAGTTCTACAAAAGCACGTGTTTTGCGTGCACTTTGCGTACACTAGTATGTAATGAACAACCTCAACGTCCGCCTGCATCAGTTGCGCGCCATGGTAGCCGTGGTCGACAACGGCAGTATTCGTGCTGCTGCTCGTGCCTTGCATCTGTCACAGGCAGCGTTGACAAAATCGCTTCGCTCGCTTGAGGAAGAAACGGGACTTGCTTTGCTGCTACGCAAGGCCAGCGGGGTTGTTCTGACCGAGGCGGGCAACCGCCTACTCATTCGCGCACGGTTGATTACGCGGCAGCTTGACTTGGCCCATGACGAAATACGCCAAGCTTTGGGCGAACAACCAGGCATGGTGTGCGTGGGACTCACGCCCTATCTAACGCTGAACGCACTGGGTGAAGCTTTCAAATGGTTTAGAAAGCGCTACCCCAACGTGACGATTCAGGTGATGGAAGGCTTGGTTAGCCGGGTGCTACCTGGCTTGCGCAGCGGCGCTTTAGATTTCGCCATCGTGGCACAGAGCAACGATGTACCTGCCGGTGAATTCACCACACAACAATTAGCACAGCATCAACAAACCTTGGTTGTGCGACTGGGCCACCCAGTACTGAAAAATCCTAGCGCTGCGCTGTTGGTGAATTACGAATGGGTGTTACCCGGCCCCTTGACACACCAACAACCCCAAGCAGGCGACTATTTGCGCCCTATGTTTGAACACGCTGGTGTTCCACCACCTGCAGTGATGAGCCGATGTGATGCCATGGCGACTATCGCTTTGGTTCGTAGCTCAGATGTGGTCAGCGTGTTTCCTTTACCGTTACTTGAACAACCCGAGAGCCACGGCATAGTTGCAATTAGCGCACCACAACTTCAGCCTGATAATGTGAATTTGGTACAACTTAGCTTGCCAGATGTGCCACTCACACCTGCCGCAGAGTACCTAGCGCGCTGCTTGCGGGATGCGTGCGGTAAGATTACTTGATGGTCGTTACTGAATAAAACGCGATTTCGCAATTACCAGCAGACCATCAAAAATCAAACTATCTACAAGCTCAAACGGCACACTCATGCTGGGCGCCATTTTCCAGCCAGCACCGCCCGTCATGACGCACACCGGTGTGGTACCACAGTGTTTGGCCACATGCTGAATCATGCGTTCAACAGCACCTGCGATGGCAAAGGTACCACCACTGGTGAGCGCGTCACTGGTATTGGTAGGGAAATCAACCACCTCTCCAGTGGGTACATGCAAGCCTGCCGTGCCAGACTCCAAAGCCCGCAGCATGATGCCGTGGCCAGGAATGATGATGCCACCCAAAAATTTGCCATCTGTATCAATGGCTTCTACGGTTACGGCTGTGCCAACCATAACCACAACTAAAGGGCGTTTTTCGCCACGCGCCAGCATGCGATGCCGTGCGCCTATCATCGCCACCCAGCGGTCTGCGCCCAGGCGCGTCGGATGGTCATAGCCGTTGGTCAAGCCGGCTTCTGCAGGGCTCGCCACTACCCATTGCGGTGCAGCCTCCCACAACTCCAGCTGGGCAGAAACACGGCGGCGGATGGCGTCACCCGCTACGATGCAGCCCAAAATGTGGCTAGGCTCAGGCAACTCGCTCCAAGGGCCTTCCGCTAGTTTGTCGATGTTTTCTAAAAACTCTGCGCCATGCGCTATGAGCATCGCACCTGGTTGGGGCGCATCGTACAGCGCCCATTTGAGGCGCGTGTTACCAACATCAAGTGCGAGAAAGCTCATAGGTTAAATCGAGGTGTGAAAACTAAATACTCTAAATACATAAAGCTTGACGGATTCTAGCCCTGCTTATATGCGCTGCAAGCGTGATGTACTGCACATTTCACCCACTTATTTCAATGTACCAGGGTTTTCCCGATGCCAATTCACGTTTGGTCACGCCTTTGTAACAGCTTTCAGGATACAGTAGCTTTCCGATTGATTTCAATCGCTCGGTAGGTTGTTGTGCAGTTTTGCAAACTTGTTTTTTTAATATAGGAGTTATCACATGGGTATGTTTAGTTTTATCAAAGAAGCTGGTGAAAAATTGTTTGGCCGTAAAGAAGTTGAAGACACAGCTGCAGCCGCTGCGACTGACGCAGCAGCTGCTGAAAAGCTAGCCCAGCTCAACGCTGGCGCGGCACAAGGTATTGCCACTTACATTGAAGCGCAAAGCTTGGATATTGAAGGCTTGGCTGTGGACTTTGATGGCGCAACCGGCACCGTCACCTTGCAAGGTACCGCATCTTCACAAGAAGACAGCGAAAAAGCGGCTTTGTGCTGCGGTAACGTGGGCGGTGTGTCTGCGGTGAACAACTTGATCGCTGTGTCTGACTCAGCTGGCGAATCACAATTCCACGACGTGGTGCGCGGTGATACGCTGTCTGCCATCGCTAAAGAATACTACGGCAATGCTGGCAAATACCCAGTGATTTTCGAAGCCAACAAGCCAATGTTGAGCCACCCAGACAAGATTTACCCAGGCCAAAAACTGCGTATTCCTGCATTGGCTGATTAATTGGTTCTTATAACATAAAATACGCCTCTAGCCGGCGTATTTACTGCCTAAACAGCTATTAAATACATAGCAAGTTATTCTAAGTAAAAGCGCTAAGTTGTGACTTAGCGCTTTTTTTTTCTAAATCCGGCTAAGGGGTTTTAGTTTTGACGCCAAGGCAGCCCACGGTAGCGCCAGCCAGCCACCTGATTACGGTGTGCGCTGGTGTTTGGGTCGCCTTCAAAGCCTTCTAGGATATTGTAGGCTTCTATGCCCAGCTCAGCAGCGCGTTTGGCTGCAGGGACTGAGCGCAAACCGCTGCGGCACAGGAAAACGGCTTTTTTACCTTTTGGAATGGCTGCAACGATGCCGTCATCGTAAGCAGGGTTCATCACCATACCGGGCCATTGTTTCCAAGCTAAATCGACTGCGCCAGGGATGAAGCCGACCCATGCACGTTCGGCATCGGTGCGGATATCGACCAGAACGGCATCGCCCGACTGCCACCAGTCGAAGGCTAATTGAGGGGAAACGTTGCCAGCGTAGCCATCAGCGGGCTGGACGGCATCCGCTAATTTAGCCTTCCCAATGCTTAATGGCGTATTGGCATCGCCTGCGTCATGGCGAACGGTTTGCGCCAAGCCTGAGCGCTGGTTCGCAGGCACGGCTTCTTCTAAGCGCTTGGGTTTTGGCAAATCTAATGCACCCATGAGTGCAACAAATTCTTCCAAACTGCGGCCCGTGACACGTGCATTGCCCACTTTTTCAGCACCGATGGTGGATTGGGTTTGGCCTTTGTAGTCGTGCCCAGGCCACACGGTAGTGCTGCCCGGCATTGAAAACAGCACTTTGGTGATGCTGTTGTACAAGGCGGTGGCGCTGCCCGACTGGAAATCTGAGCGGCCGCAACCACCTATGAGCAGAGTGTCTCCTGTGAAAGCATGAGTTTGTGCAGTACTGTCGGAACCATGTTCCCACACAAAGCTCATACTACCTGCGGTATGACCCGGCGTGTGCAAAGCGGTGATGTGTTGGCTGCCGAAGTGAAGCATATCGCCATCAACAAGCAGCTTGCTTGCTGTGGTGATGCCACAAGCGTCTGGCGCTGCGGTTTGTGCGCCTGCGTGCTCGGCCAAGCGCCCTGCGCTGGTGATGTGGTCGGCATGAGCATGGGTTTCAAGCGCCCAAACGAGTTTGAGATTGTTGTGACGTAAAACCTCTAAGTCGCGCTCTAATTGATCATCAACCGGATCAATGATGATGGCTGGACGCGGCGATTCGGTCGAACTTTCATCGAAAAGTACGTAAGTGAACGTGCTGGAAGCAGAATCAAAAAGCTGAATGGGGTTCATGGGGAAAGCCTTTAGAAAATCAAAAAAATAAAGATTAAGCAAATTTCGTTAACATTTTTGCCACATGGTCAGGTGGCAAGTTGCCCTGCTCCATCATGCAGCCGACCATGGCGAAAAAGGCTTTGTCCAAGGCTTTGCGGGCGGCAGAGAGTTGCTGCGCGATTTTTTCGCAATCTTGTTCGTCATCTATCAAGCGCTGAACGCCACGCAATTGCCCCTCCACACGGGCCAAGCGCGAGCGGATTGCTTTTTTCTTGATAGGGTCTGAAAGCTTTGACATGCTGATTCCTTGTTTAAAAAGTACTTTGCTTATATACTGGCTGGAGTATACTATACTACATCGAAAATCAAATCTAGCCAAACCTAGCAATAGAGCGTTGCTTGCTCTATGTCAAAAGTTCTTCAAGTTTCTTCTAATTTTAAAAAGGTGTTTCATGATTTCAAATTTATTAGGCTTGCACCCATTTGTTCAATCTGCCATTGGTGGCGTGATGATTGGCTTTGCAAGTTGGCTGTTACTAGCTTCGTTGGGGCGTGTTGCGGGCATCACTGGCATTTTGGGTGGCGCTTTAGCACCGTTTAACGGCGTGGCTAAAGATGAGCGCGCTTGGCGCTGGGCTTTCGTAGTTGGGTTGATTGGTATGGGTGGACTTGCCGCTTTTACCTTGGGCACACCGACGCTTTCAACGCCACGACCCTTTCCTTTGTTAATTTTGGCGGGTTTGCTCGTTGGTTTTGGCACGGTGATGGGTTCAGGTTGCACCAGCGGGCATGGCGTTTGCGGTATTGGCAGACGATCGGCGCGATCCATCGTGTCAACGGTAGTTTTTATGGCGGCAGGCTTTGCAACTGTCACACTGGTTAAGCTTTTTGCATAAAAATATAGTTAAAAATAAGATACAAAAAAAGATTCAAAATGATTAAAAAAATAGCATTTGGCTTGGCTGCAGGCGCTTTGTTTGCCGCTGGCTTGGTGGTTTCAGGCATGACGCAAACCGCTAAGGTGATCAACTTTTTAAACTTTGGCGGAATCTTTGCCCCAGAGCGGTTTGGCGCATGGGACGCTAGCCTCGCCTTTGTCATGGGCGGTGCGCTGATGATTACATTCGTGGCTTTTGCCGTCACACCAACGCAAGGTCGGAAACCGTGGGTTTCAGAAAAATTTGACTTACCAACACGCAAAGACATTGATTTCAAACTCGTGGCTGGTGCCGCTGTGTTTGGTATGGGCTGGGGTTTGGCAGGGTATTGCCCAGGACCAGCTATGGCATCGATAATTTCTGGCGGAGTTGATGCACTGGTTTTTGTGGCTGCTATGTTGACGGGTTTATTGTTCGCGAAAAAGCTCAGAGTCTAAATTTTCTGAGGCGTTCTCCAAACTCTGATTGGTGCAGATCTAGTTTGCCAACAAATTGATCTAGGTCAAGACTGCTTTTATGGTCTAAGTAAAAACACTAATGCGTTTCTTTGATTAAAGGCAAATAATAGTTAGCTTGCTTACCGTGTAACTTTAACCAGGAGACTATCTTGACTGATTCTAAAACCCCTCGTCGTCGCAGCCTGCTCAAGGGTGTGGCTGTTGCTGCTGGTGCTATGTCAGCACCTATGATTGCAAAGGCACAATCTGGTCCGATCAACATGCGCTGGCAAAGTACATGGCCGTCAAAAGATATCTTTCACGAGTACGCCTTAGATTTCGCAAAAAAGGTCAACGACATGACCGGTGGCGATTTAAAAATTGAAGTCTTGCCTGCAGGTGCCGTGGTACCAGCTTTCGGCTTGCTAGAGGCTGTGTCAAAAGGCACGCTTGACGGTGGGCATGGCGTGTTGGGTTATCACTACGGTAAGCAAAACGCCTTGGCGCTTTGGAACTCTGGCCCTGCGTTTGGTATGGATGCAAACATGTTGCTGTCTTGGCACAAATACGGCGGTGGCGCTGAATTGTTGTCTAAGCTGTATGCGTCTATTGGCATGGGTTCCGTGCAGTCATTCTTGTATGGCCCTATGGCGACTCAGCCACTAGGCTGGTTCAAAAAGCCAATCACCAAGTCCGATGACTTTAAAGGCTTGAAGTTCCGTACCAACGGTTTGGCCATTGATTTGTTCACCGCCATGGGTGCAGCAGTTAACGCGCTGCCAGGCGGCGAGATTGTGCCGGCGCTGGATCGCGGCTTGCTAGACGGCGCAGAGTTTAACAATGCATCGTCTGACCGTTTACTCGGATTTCCAGACGTGTCTAAAGTGTGCATGCTACAAAGCTACCATCAGAGCGCAGAGACATTTGAAATTATGTTCAACAAGCCGAAATACGACGCACTGCCAGCAAAAATGAAGGCGATCATCGCTGGCGCGGTAGAGGCTTCATCGGCAGATATGTCTTGGAAGGCAATTGATCGTTACTCTAAAGATTACATCGAATTGCAGAGCAAAGACAAAGTTAAGTTTTACAAAACGCCTGATTCGATTTTGCAAGATCAACTGAAATTATGGTCCGCGATCGTCGAGAAGAAATCGGCCGAGAATCCATTGTTCAAAGAAATCGTTGCATCACAACGCGCTTTCGCCCAGCGCGCCGTGAAGTGGGAGCAAGACACAATTGTCAATCGCCGTATGGCGGTGAATCACTTCTTTGGCGGCAAGGCCTAAGGTTTCAAGTGAACTTATAAAGCAACCGTCTAGGCAATGCTAGACGGTTGTTTTTTTTAGTGTTTCAATTCTCGTAAAAATAATTTTTTATTATTTTTAAAAAATATCTACCTATGCAAAACTTTTTTCTTTTGGTCGACAAAATCAGTACCAAGCTAGGTCACTACTTTTCTTGGTTGGTGTTGGCCATGACGCTACTTATCACCTATGAGGTGTTTTCGCGCTATGTGCTGGATAGTCCACATTCATGGGCTTTTGACATCATGATCATGATGTACGGCTCCATGTTCATGATGGCGGGGGCCTATACCTTGTCAAAAAACGGTCACGTTCGTGGTGACGTTTTATATGGATTTTTCCCACCGCGCTTGCAAGCGGGTCTGGATTTGGTCTTGTATATTTTATTTTTCTTTCCAGGCGTGATCGCGCTGGCTTATGCTGGGTATTTCTATGCTGGCGAGTCTTGGGCGATCAAAGAAATATCAAACATCACGTCTGATGGGCCACCAATTTATCCTTTTAAAACCATCATTCCAATTGCTGGCGGCATGCTTTTGATTCAGGGTGTGGTTGAACTCTTGCGCTGCATTGTCTGCTTGAAAGACGGTGCGTGGCCAAAACGCGCTGACGACGTCGAAGAAGTCGATGTGGACAAACTCAAAGACATGGTTCACGTGAAAGATGAAGATATCGCAAAACTTGGCGAACTCCTCACCTCAAAATCTACAACCAAATAAGGGATAACTGCTGTGAAAAAAGAAATTTGGTTTGGTTTGTCCATCTTGGTGGCCGTCGTTATTAGTGTTTTTGTGTTGATGCCTGCACCTTCTCAAATGACCAATGGCCATTTGGGTTTGTTGATGCTGGGTTTGATCGTTGTTGCCATCATGCTTGGCTTCCCAACAGCTTTTACCCTCATGGGTATGGGCATGATGTTTGCTTGGTTAGCGTTCCGAAGTCGCAATCCGGATTTGGCTGTGCAACAAACACTGGATTTGATGGTTCAACGCGCCTATTCAGTCATGTCAAATGATGTGTTGATATCTATTCCGCTGTTCGTTTTCATGGGTTACTTGGTCGAGCGTGCAAATTTGATCGAAAAGCTTTTTAAGAGCTTGCATCTTGCTATGGCACGCGTGCCGGGCTCGCTGGCTGTTGCAACAGTTATTACCTGCGCAATATTTGCTACAGCGACGGGTATTGTTGGTGCGGTGGTCACGCTAATGGGTTTGCTAGCCTTCCCAGCGATGTTGAAAGCTGGCTACAACACTAAGCTGGCTGCGGGTGCCATTACAGCGGGTGGTTGCTTGGGCATTTTGATTCCACCTTCTGTTTTATTGATTGTGTATGGCGCTACTGCTGGCGTTTCAGTCGTCAAACTTTATGCGGGTGCATTTTTTCCAGGCATTATGTTGGCAACACTTTATGTCGGCTACATCATCATCATTGCAAAGATCAAGCCACAGTGGGCACCACCTTTGTCAGAAGAAGACCGCAAAGTAATACTACCAGTACATAACGAGGCAGTGTCGAAGACGTTTGGCAAAAATGTTGTGCGTGGGTTATTCACTGGTCTAAAGGGAAAGGACATGCCCGATGCGCCAAAGGGCATCTTGGTCAAAGAGTTGTTGATTGCTTTGTTACCTGCGATTGCGTTCACTGTGGCGATGGGGTTGACTTATCGCGCAGTCACCGCGCCTGTAGCCGCAGTTTCTACCGATGTTGTGCAAATGGGCGGCGGCTTTGCAAGTGATGATGCGAAACAAGAAGCGGGTGGATTGCAGGAACCACCATCGGATGGTGGCTTAAAAGAACCACCAGTAGAAGCTTTGGGCGATGCTGCAAAAGTAGCGCCAACTACAGAAACAAAACCCGTTGTTGAGGCACTGCCAGCAGCCACCGCAAAGGCAGCGCCCACGGCTGATGCCACGAACGAACGGCTAGCCGCCCCAACCAGTTATTGGATCGTACTAGGACTAGGCGCAGCAGCATTGGCGGCCTTCTATGCTATTTTCAGCTTCGCGCGGTTAGAAATTTTCAAAATGCTATTAGGTTCTTTCTTCCCATTAGCCATGTTGATCATTGCCGTGCTAGGCACGATTGTGTTTGGCTTGGCCACACCGACAGAAGCTGCCGCTATGGGATCGATGGGTGGCTTGATATTGGCCGCTGCCTATCGTCGACTCAATGTACAAGTAGTGCGCGAATCGGTTTATCTAACCGCGAAAACAAGCGCGATGGTGTGTTGGTTGTTTGTGGGCTCCAGCATTTTTTCGGCTGCATTTGCTTTGCTGGGTGGTCAAGAAATCATCAATGCATGGGTGTTGTCTATGGATTTAACGCCGGTGCAGTTCATGCTGCTGGCACAAGCCATCATTTTCTTGTTGGGCTGGCCTTTGGAGTGGACGGAGATTATTGTGATTTTTATGCCCATCTTTATTCCTCTATTGCCGCACTTTGGTATTGACCCGCTATTTTTCGGACTGCTGGTTGCCTTGAATTTGCAAACAGCTTTCCTTTCACCACCGGTAGCAATGGCTGCTTTCTATCTGAAAGGTGTTTCGCCACCGCATGTGACTTTGAACCAGATTTTTGCAGGCATGCTACCATTTATGGCGATTCAAGTGTTTGCACTGGCTTTGTTGTACATATTCCCCGCCATCGGCATGTGGTTGCCAAGCGTGTTGTACAAGTAACGAGTTACTTAAGATAAAAAAGGACGTTTCGGCGTCCTTTTTTACTTTTTTTGCTCAATACCCTACAATTGACGTTTACGTAAACGTCAATCAAATATAGACTTGGAGACTCCCCATGACCGAGCTGTCAGCAGACTACAAAGCCCTTGCTAACTATCGCCCCACCAACAAAGTGCGCTTCGTGACAGCCGCTAGCTTGTTTGACGGGCACGACGCCGCCATCAACATCATGCGTCGTATCATCATGGGCATGGGGGCGGAGGTGATTCACCTAGGGCATAACCGCAGCGTCGAAGAAGTCGTCACAGCAGCCTTGCAAGAAGACGCGCAGGGCATCGCTATCAGCTCCTACCAGGGTGGTCATGTCGAGTATTTCAAGTACATGATTGACCTGCTCAAAGCTCGGGGTGGTGCGCACATTCAGGTCTTTGGCGGTGGCGGTGGCGTGATTGTGCCGCCTGAAATTCGTGAATTGCACGCCTACGGCGTCTCCCGCATCTTTAGCCCCGAAGACGGCCAGCGCATGGGTTTGCAGGGCATGATTGGCGAGATGGTGATGCGGTGCGACAAAGACTTGACAGGCTACGCACCGACTAGCTTAGCAGCCATCCAAGGCCACACAGATGCCAGCTGGCGTGCGCTGAGCCAGCTCATCACCGCACTTGAAAATGGCAAGGAAAATCAAGTTCTAGCCGGCGAATTGATTGCTCATGCAGCTACTAAAAAAATAGCAGTATTAGGCATTACTGGCACTGGCGGAGCAGGCAAATCCAGCCTTACTGACGAGTTGATCCGCCGCTTCCGGCTCGATCTGGGCGACAGCTTGCGCATCGCAGTCATCAGCATTGACCCATCACGCCGAAAAACCGGCGGCGCACTCTTGGGTGACCGCATCCGCATGAATGCGATTTCGCCTTGGAATACCACGTCCAAATCAGCGACCGATTCTGGCCAGCGTGTCTTCATGCGCAGCTTGGCCACCCGCGAATTCGGCTCCGAAATCAGTCCCGCTCTGCCCGGCGTGATTGCCGCCTGCAAGTGCGCTGGGTTCGATTTGGTGATTGTCGAAACCTCAGGTATCGGCCAAGGCGACGCCGCCATCGTGCCGCATGTCGATGTGCCGATGTACGTGATGACACCAGAATTCGGCGCAGCCAGTCAGCTGGAAAAAATCGACATGCTCGATTTTGCCGAGTTTGTCGCGATCAACAAGTTTGACCGCAAAGGAGCGCTGGACGCGCTGCGCGATGTCTCTAAACAAGTGCAGCGCAACAAAGAAGCGTGGACCACACCTGCTGACCAAATGCCCGTTTTTGGCACGATGGCCGCAAGATTTAACGACGACGGTGTGACGGCACTCTACCAAGCGCTCAAAACTCGATTGGTTGAACTGGGTTTGAAGCTGCCGGCTACAGCTAACCAATTACCACCGGTGAATGTACGCTACAGCACCAACCAAACACCGGTTGTACCTGCCGCTCGCACCCGCTATTTGGCTGAGATCAGCGACACCGTGCGTGGTTACAAAAAGCGTGCCCGTGAGCAAGCGCAGCTAGCACGTGAAGTGCAGCAACTCAAAGCAGCGGCTGAGATGCTGAAGATTGACAAGCCAAACCGCGCACCTGCATCAGAGGCGGCGCTAGACCTAGCTGGCAAACGAAAAGCACGCATGGACGCCGACGCCCGCCACCTGATTGCCCAATGGCCAGACATGCAAAAAGCCTACGCGGGTGACGAGTACGTAGTCAAAATTCGCGACAAAGAAATCCGCACCGCCTTAACTAGCAAATCCCTTAGCGGCACCACCATCCGCAAAGTCGCCCTGCCACAGTATGAAGACCATGGAGAAGTGCTGAAATGGTTGATGCTGGACAACGTGCCCGGCAGCTACCCCTACACCGCTGGCACTTTTGCCTTCAAGCGCGAGGGTGAAGACCCGACCCGCATGTTTGCCGGTGAAGGTGACGCCTTCCGCACCAACACCCGCTTCAAACTGCTCAGCTCAGGTATGGCGGCCAAGCGACTATCAACAGCGTTTGACTCGGTGACGCTGTATGGCAACGATCCTGATTTGCGTCCTGATATTTACGGAAAAGTTGGCAACAGCGGCGTCTCCATCGCCACACTGGACGACATGAAGGGGCTGTACGATGGTTTTGATCTGTGCAGCCCTTCCACGTCCGTGTCGATGACCATCAACGGCCCGGCACCCAGCATTCTGGCGATGTTTATGAACACGGCGATTGACCAGAACATCGCCAAGTTCAAAACCGATAACGGAAGAGAGCCGACTGAAACCGAGACTGCTAAGATCAAAGAATGGGTGCAAGAAAACGTGCGCGGCACGGTGCAGGCGGATATCCTGAAAGAAGACCAGGGGCAGAACACCTGTATCTTCTCGACCGAGTTCAGCCTAAAAGTGATGGGTGACATTGCCGAATACTTTGTCCACAACCGAGTGCGCAACTTCTACAGCGTCTCGATTTCTGGCTACCACATCGCCGAGGCGGGTGCCAACCCAATCAGCCAGCTGGCGTTCACGCTCAGCAATGGCTTCACCTTTGTTGAAGCTTACCTGGCACGCGGCATGCACATCGATGACTTTGCGCCTAACTTGAGCTTCTTCTTTAGCAACGGCATGGACCCGGAATACACCGTGATGGGCCGCGTCGCGCGCCGCATCTGGGCGGTGGCGATGAAAGAGAAATACGGTGCGAACGAGCGTAGCCAGAAGCTGAAGTACCACATCCAAACCAGTGGCCGTAGCCTGCATGCACAAGAAATCCAGTTCAACGATATCCGCACTACCTTGCAAGCGCTAATTGCGATCTACGACAACTGCAACAGCCTGCACACCAACGCCTTTGATGAAGCCATCACCACACCCACCGAAGACTCGGTGCGACGGGCGATGGCAATCCAGCTCATTATCAACCGAGAATGGGGTTTGGCGAAGAACGAAAACCCAAGCCAAGGTGCATTCATCATCGAAGAACTCACCGAGTTGCTGGAAGAAGCCGTTTTAGCGGAGTTTGAACGTATCGCCGAGCGTGGCGGCGTGTTGGGTGCGATGGAAACCGGCTACCAGCGCGGCCGCATCCAGGACGAGTCCATGCACTACGAGATGCTGAAACACACTGGCGAACTGCCCATCATCGGCGTCAATACCTTCAGAAACCCCAAGGGAGATGTGGTACTGGACAAGCTGGAGCTGGCCCGTTCGACGGACGAAGAGAAGCAAAGTCAGCTGAAGCGGCTAAATGATTTCCACGCTCTGCACGCTAACGAATCACCTGCGATGTTGAAACGCCTGCAACAAGCCGTGATCGCCAATGCCAATGTGTTTGAGGTGCTGATGGATGCCGTGCGGGTTTGCTCGTTAGGCCAAATCACCAACGCGTTGTTTGAGGTCGGAGGCCAATACAGGCGGAATATGTAGATTAACTCAGAGCTAGCTGTGACTTAACCCATAGTTTGGCCAAAATAGTGGAATTAACTTTATTTAACTCTCGGTCAAACTATGCTTTAGAAACGATTGAAAAATTTTAAACACCGTGAACCGCTCAAAATAATAGCCCTAATGGGCTATTATTTATTTGGCTGCTTTTTTACAAAATAGGTATCGAACGTCTTTTCATTAGTGAAAAATTAACTTCGGCAAAAGCGCGAACTAATAAAGGATTATGAACGCCTACGTTTAATTTTTTAGCCATCGATATTCGTCCTTTTTTCTGCCGTTTCAATGTGGCTAGCTCCAGTTCTTTAGTCAGCCTTGCCTTCATCACTTCGTATGCGTCTGCATTTTCAGACAACTTTCGACTTAGCGCTGCGCTACGCAACCGATGAACAGTTTTTCCCAACTTTAGACAAAACTGCTTTTCGCATAATCCCATAGATCGAGCCATCTTCCAAGGAACTTCTGCAGTTCCTGCATTGATAGATGCTAAAACTTGTTCACCTATGGCATCCCAATCATAGTAGATACGCTTACTAGCTTTTGGAAGTTTTACATCCTTTTCTTGGATTTGGAAACCACTCGCACTTGTTCTCCAAAGCTTTGGACACAATAGCCCAGCGAGTGACACTTCTGCTATTACTGCAATACGCAGCAAATTATCCATACTTGGAGCATGCTCGTTATGCTGCAAGTTATGCAAGGTTGGCCGAGACAATTGAGCGATCCTAGCAAGATCGGCTGGCATGTTGGCAATTCCGTACTGCTGACAGTGATCCATAAGTAACGAGAACTGAGTTCCAACTTCTAGATCGTTTTCCGCAATTGTTTTGATATTCGCAACCAGTTCACCCAAAGCATATGCCACCAAATCGACATACTCAGGAATTTTTTGACCCTCGTTTATGACTCCCTGACTTTTTGTCTCGCCGCAGTTAGTTTGACTGTAAAGCGGTGTGCGACAAACCGGACACCTATCTAGCTCAACTCGCCACGGCCTTTCAGGCGGAAAGGATGCACCACATTTTTTACATTTACTCTCCAACTTTACATTGTGTACATGACAAACGGAGTATTGAGGAAACGACCACACCTGTGGCCAGTAAGCAGTTTTTTGATCCTCTTTCCATTCTGCTAGACAGGTGACACACCACGCTTTGTGGCTACGATTGACTTTCAATTGACTCAGCGCACCACTGAAAACACCTAGACCTAAACTGCGAACATCTGATCGCCCCGTAAGTTCTACCAAGCGTTGTACGTACCTTTTCGTCATATCTGAAGGCGTATTTAAACAAGTAGGATTTTGGGCACGTTTCGGCTGCTGAAGTACGTCAGCATTACTTTCCACCAGCATGTCAACGAAATAACGCGGAACGTCATGGGCATTCGCTAGTCTTTGACCATAACTTTCAAGTGATTCCGCCATATCAGTACCCAAATTGATCGGCTCAAGATTAAGCAGTGCTTTTGAATTTATTTCATACATAGCTAGCATCCTTATTTAAGAACTTACGCACTGAAGATGACTTGACCGGGTCTCGTCCTGGAAGACGAACGCCAGGTTTGTGGGGGACTCCTGAAACTTTGCGTTTTTTCTTAGTGAGAGTCGTTTGGATTGGTATTGCAAATTCACTTTTGGAAGGCAATCCATCCGCATGCTCTTTAACTTTTTGCCGATAGAGCGCCTCTGTAGTTTCTGAATTTAGTCTTTCTCCAGCAACAATTTCAGTATGCATTGACAAAAGTGTTTCGGCGGGAAGCCGCGTGGCCATTAAGTGATCCATCGTCATAGATGGAGCATTTTTAAAGTAAGCATTGGCCCATGCTCGCGCAATCCAGTCTTTTAATACGCCAACACAGCCTAAGGTTCCGAAAAAAAGTTCTTCTGCACAATTTGCGGGATCAAGCGCTGTGTTGGTTGGCAAATTGTCTAAAAGCGTTTTGCACACACTAACAAATTGCGAGATATCGGATTTTTTCTTCAGAGAATATGGTGCTAAGGTGACTGTCGCACTCCGTCGCATCACTTGCCCAGAATAATTTAACAACCGCGGCAATTGGTAAGTTCCGCACAACACTAATTTAACGGTGGTGGTTTGACTGACGCTTTTAAGGACTTCAAATTGATCAGAGGGTGCTCCAGCTAAACCACCAAGCAATATATGATGCGCCTCGTCAATGCCCCATACTTTTGTTCGACGCAACTGTAGCTCGCGCTCAAAATCCTGTCTCGCCACGCTTGTGGTGAGTGTTTCGCCTGGATATCGAACCGTTGAGTGGCTCGATGTTCGCCACGAGCGAGCTTCTGCGAACGGATCGTGTAGACCTATACTTGCATCGCTCCAACATCGTTTCCATCCAAACTTTTTTGCGCCATCAGCAACCGCCACCGTCGACAAGTAGGGAACCATGGAAGGAAATTCATTAACTTGAGAACTATAGAATTGATTTACGTCTTTTTGCAAACACTTTAAAAGGTGGCTTTTTCCAGAACCAGTTGGCCCCTCTATGATCACAACCTGTACGTTGGCACACATCGTCAATTGAAATTTTGCTTCAAGTAGCGCATCATTTTGCTTCTGGTGTTTGACCGTCAACTTAGCAAATTCTGCTGCTCGTTTTTGATATTCAATATTGTTCATTTCAGTTATCCTATAAGTTATTCATTTTTTATAAGCACGCGATGAGCACGATTGGCGTGGGTAGTGAGTAACTGTGCGACTCGCTACAAATACCAAATTCACCAGATTTCTGAACCTTGACGTCTATCAATTCGTCGATTTCAGATGACCTACTCAAAGTAAGCGAATACGAGCGGAAGATGGCTTCAAGGTCTAAGTAGTGCAAGAAGTCAATGAAATGCTTTTCGACCATCTCATGGTTTCCATTCATTCCCCGGTATTGGAAATACCGATCACTAGCTGCTTTGAAATCTGCAGTACTTAACCTTGTGAAGTCACGTGCGAAATCTTTAAAGGTAATAATGCTCATTTATTCCACCTCCAAAGTTTCAATGTTCATGCCTGCAAATGCGAAGCGTGATGTGGATTGAGACGATAGAACTGTTGAATTCAATTCGAAAATTTCACCAGTTTCACAATCTGTTTCTTCATGCTCAACGCCACCCGTCGCTCCCGTTGCACGACGCATTTCGATAGCACGATGGTGATCAATCAGCATCTCTTCCGTTCGATCGAGAAACTCTAGAAAATTAATAAACGTTTTTTCAGTTAAGCGCGTCTTCTCGACCAAACTGCGATGACGAAAATATTCATCACGTGCAAGCTTTAATTCACGTTCAGTACGACCTCTGAGACAGTTGGCAAACTTTGAGGTCAATTCAATCCATTTACCATCGACGAGTGCGTATGCGATCGACATGTCAAACGGCTCAAAGCGTATGGGCACCTTCTTTCCATAGGACAATCTTAAAACTGGTGCCGTGTAATAAAGGTAATTGATTTTTACGCCATCCGGCTGCACTTTTGCCTGACCCGTTTTGGTAGTCGGGCACGTATTGATCAAAAAATTCCGATCATAAATAATTCGACGCTCAGTGCGTCCGCTTCCAGCAATCACACTGCGCTCTCGCGCAACACGTGGACAAACAAGTAACCCACGGTGCACTAGATTGCGATAGTGGTCAAAGTACATTTCAAACGCATTGATCAATGCTTCCATCGTCCAGACTGCTGTGTGATTGGGGTCGACTTCAGGGGTCATCTGGCGAACGTTTTTCCGTAGTTGAGTGTTGCCGAGACAATTGCCCAAAAATGTGGTGTCGATAGTACCGAAGGCTCGCTCACCACGCGAACCAAACCTGGCTTTCCCTGCAGGCCGACGCGTAATCGTGACGCAATAAAATGCACAGCACACCTCAAACCAAGTCGATGCCATGTCTTTGCCGCCGTCAACTACGATTTCGTCAGGTAGTCTGCCATGTCGTTCGACGCAATCTCGCATGACCATCATCACACTTCGGTAACTCGGAGGATCCCAAGTCAAATGCCACGCCAAAATATCTGCAGAATGATCGTCTACTAAAGTTGTCAGCCATGGTCGTCCCAACAACACCGAGGTGGTACTGCAACGTGTTTCAAGTTCAATTTCTGTGTGATCAAGGTAAGCCTTCTGCCATGCTGCTTCGGCTCGTGCGTCGGTCAGAGAACCATCGTTTTCCTGACGCGGCTCGAGGTTATAAGCAGCCTTTCTCCCTTCGCGTGACTTCATAAGTTCATATGCAGGCAGACGCTTAATGTAATGGCAGAACCAAGCATAAGACGGCGGGGGAAGTGACTCCCGTTCACATTCGGCAACGATGCGTTCATGCACGTGAATTTTGCGACTTTTTTTAGTCGTTGCGTAATGCTCTCTCGTTTCTTTTCGAACGATAGCCATCACCTCAGGCTCAATACGACTCTCCCGATTACCAGAGCTTGAAAAGTGACGTAGTAATCCAACGAAACCATTTCCAAGACCTGCCTCTGCCTTTTTCCATCGGCAAAGATGTCGCCTATCCGTCCGATCAGGTGATGTTTTGGCTGTTTGATTCAGATACGGGAGAATTTGCTTATAGACTTTTAACGCGCGTGTGAGGTCGTTAGGAGATGCGGCTTGCAACATCTCATGCGATTGGTTGCATTTGAATTCTGTCGGTGACTCCGCGGCCTCAGCCATAACGATCGAACAGTCACGAATCAACTGGTCGAAAACTATGCGATCCAACTCTTGTAATTGAGCACCTTTGTTCAAGGTAACCTTGGTTACGCCCATGTTGATTAAACGGCAATGAGTTCCATCCCAATTGAGTAAGCTGTCAGGTTTTAAATCCAGCATGCCGCCGCGCATCCACGTCGCAGCGCGTGAAATTGCACCGACTGAGATTTTGTAGGCTTCCATGGCGGTCTGACTTGCATACATAAAAGTACGCTGGTGGTCTATGATTGAACAGTCGTCAAGGTCAACGACAGCAATGCCAGTTGCCAGGGCTCTATAGATATCGTCAACCGTGACAACGCCCGTGAGCTCTTGCATTACATTTTCAATAGACAAACGCCGCTCTGCTCCAAGTAACTTGGTAATAGCTCGAATAGCCGCCTCTCGACCATGTGCATATCCCGTATGGATATAGTCGATCAGCACGCCGAGGTTTTTGATGCGCTTGGGCGGCAGATTTTGTTCACAAATGATGCGATGTTTCAAGCCCAAGGCTGCACAAGCAGCTTCAGCTGGTGGGCACCGCCATTCGTTGTCGTTTTCCTTAACAACGAAGCCAGGTCGTTCGACTATCCATTCACGCAATTTGCTTACTGGCTTGCACTCGACCACAACAATTTCATTGTCATAAATCTCTAAAAGGTCGGGCTTCGTTAGATACGAAATTTTTCGCCCAGTCTTCCCGCATTTATAACTAATCTTGATCTGCGGCAGCTGTGCAACGTAACCCAGCACCTGTGGGTCAGCTTCATTGTGAATGATCCTAGCATACTCTAACGTCCGAGATTCAAAACCAATAGTCATTCCCATTTTTTGCGATGGGTAAACACCACTCACGTTCGCGACGCCGCTTTTTGTTCGTCGTGATGGGTCTGCCAGTGCCCTATATACGTAGTTTTTTCCTATGCTGGGCAATGCCAGTTTTGTCATGATGCTTTGCACGCGGTTGTGAAAACCTGCTGGAAATTTCTCCCACAAAGGCATATGACATTCCTTATTTTCATTTTCCATCTCTAGCTCCTTCAAAAAATACCCTATCGAGTGTTTGCGAGGAAATTTGGGCAACAGTTGTCCCGCTCGGGTCAATTCATCATTGCAAAATTGCAACAGTTTTTGACGACCGAAGACGACCAGTGAGGACTAGAGAAACAAGTGGGAAGTTTTCCACCAACGAACTTGTGCGAGCGAGTCCGCCGTGTTAAAGTAAATGCCTGAGGTACGGAAACCAAGTGCAGATACATCCCAGCCCGTCATAGCAGCGCTAACTGCCATGACGGGCTTTTCTGTTTTTCAAATCAACATTAATTTTTGACTGTTACTTCAAATTCCACGCTCCTTTTTTAATGCCGGTTTCTGGGTAACTTAACCGACAAGAAAATTTCATATTTATTCTGTGATCGGTTGCTCATTTCGCTGTATGAGCGATGCCTGTGACAAGGTCACAAGGTGCTCAGCCAGATCTGGCGCTAATACAAAAACACCATCTCTTCCATCTGGTCTAAAAAGCGGCAACGCAATGCGTTTACGCTGGACGGATCGATCAAAAGCTTGGCGAGATTTGTAAGTCAAGATTTGCCACAACTTATCACCCCCAATGACGGGGCCATAGGTTTGCAAAAGATGCAGTGTTATTTGCTCTTGCTTTTTTCCTATTTTTATCTTTTCTGCGCGTTCAATTCTGGCGTTCATGTGATCTATTCCTCATCTGAATCAAAGCTAGTCTCGCTTATTTTTTTGTGGATCTCAAGCGATTTTTCATCATGCTTTGCACTAATATGCAGCGGTATTTATTCCGTAGAAAAGGCTTCCGCGTAAGAATTGACAATTACAATGCAGCTATTTAGAAACAACGTCAAATTTGACTATTTTTCTTTTTTTAGTTTTAATCTTTATAATTCTTTTTGCGTTGTATACGCGCAACCTTAGTCACTCAATTGGACACTAAAGCCCACAGATCGCGGACTGCTGCAACTGAAGCGCAAAGAAAACAGCCGCATACCTTGCAATTGATAACGGTAGGCAACCTGGTTACCCTTTTTCTTGAGACACGAATTACGAAACTAGGGTTAAACATTACTCAAATGCTGGTCATGCTTGCAATTCGAGAGTTGCCCATAGACGAGGCTGGACCGACTTCGATTGCTCGCCTTCTTGTACACAAGCGTCCCAGTATTACGAGCAACCTTGCCGCATTAGCGGAAAGAAAGTTAATCCGTGTAATTGAATTGCCAGGGAAAAAACCAAAATACACGTTGACCGCAATGGGTACAAAAATATTAGCGAAAATTGATATTGCAGTTTCTGCGAATGACCAATTTATCCGTCTTTTATTACCAGTGAAAGAACTTGAATTTCTTAATCAAAAAATGCCGAAGATATTAGGTGATCTGCATTGGAAATGGAAAAAGCAACAATAGAGTTGACTCAAACTTTTTAGCTTTTTTTAACTGACTCATTTAGACATCACAATGCGAAAAAGTTGATTCATTAAACAAAGCTGCTTTGCTGCTTAACCTTTGCGCAACTTATCAAGTTTTTTATAATTTAACATGATGTTCAGGCCCCAGCCACTGCTCCCCCACATGCTTAGCCCGTCCAGCATCAAACTCCGCCTGCCACTTGATCTCAAAATCCCTCGGGTAGTGCCTAAGAATCACTTTGGCCTCCCGTTTGATAGCCTCTGAGAATTCATCACCCCGTTGTACCTTGAGCAGAAACTCACCGGCCCACCTTAGTGCCCGGGTTCTTTCATCTGGCATAGTCATAGCAACTCCTTTTGTTTAGGTTTATTCAATCGGATTTCATAAGTTTTCATCGTCAACATCAAATCTCAATCAACAATCCTGGATTGAAATTCGGATTCTCAAAGTCACCCCTGTGCCAACCCATGGGATAACCCCGTGGGTTACAGACCACCCGTACTGACTTCTTAGAATCGCCTAGTCTGTAATCACACGAATCATGCGTGTGGCCATGGATCCAAAGATTGGCTTGGGTCAGCAGATCCAAACTCAGCTTAGACCCGAAAGCAGCCGTTAAAGGATCATTCGTCCATCTGAGTGCGGTTGAGCGCTTGCTTGGATAGTGGTGTGTCACCACCACTGTTTTTTTGAAAGTACCTTGGTTTGTGTCTAATTTTTCTTGTTCTAACTCACCCTGTATCCAAGCAATACTCTCCCTATGCCTTAGGACTGTGTGGGTAGGTGTTAACAAAGGTCTGATCTGAACCTCATGCGAGAGAATTTGATTTTCTTCTCCTGCCACCCCAACCAATTTGACCTTCAATTGATCAGCTTCAATCAACCGAAAGTCACTCATGCTGTTTTCAGCAAGTCGCATTGCCTGAGACCGCATGGATTGCCCAAAGAACTCATAGTTTGTCCACAGCGTAGCTCCTAGGAAACGGATGCCGTTGATGATGACGGCGTCGTTTTCTAAGAAGTGAATCCTGTGGATAGCAGCATGCAAACGTAACTGCGTCAAATGCATATCCCAATGCATGCCATAGAACTCATGGTTGCCAGTCACATAAATGATTTCTTTCTCAGGAAAGGTCATTCTGGCCCAATTGAGTCCAATCACCCCTTTATGGATGTCACCAGCCAGTACCACCACATCCGCTTGCTTTACTGCTTCAGCATCTGGCTCAAAGGCTGCGTATTCAACGTGTAAATCGGATAGAACTAGAATTTTCATGGGAAACCTCTTCTTGTTTTGGTTGCTTGATTTGCTTTGCTTTGCTTTGTTTATTTCATTCGGTTTGGTTGCTAGGCCTGTTACAGCCGCTATAAATTTGTATGTTGCTATCGATATGCCTTAGACATCTGCGAACCCACTCAGCCTTCTTCTCAACTCCGCCTCATTGCTGGGCACAAAGCCCGTCTTGTTATCCGTCACCATCAGGTTGGGTGAGAAGGGTTTGAACCAGTAAGGTCTGTCATCCAAAGCCAACCAAGGTGTCCAAGGGTCTCTGTGGGTGCGCATCCATGACACGCATTCCCACTCCCTCTGGTAATTACTCAGCCCATCAGGTGCGGTATCACGCTCCAGGTAGCGGTAATCCGGTGTAACACCAACCACCCGCTGGGCAATATCGGTGGAGAAATGCTTACGCATCTGGGGAATGGATTCTTCCTCGTACTTCCAAGTCAGCCGCCAGGTCGACGAAATGACGATTTCCACCTGTGGGAAGTCCCGCAGGATGGTTTCAATCAAGGGCAAACAGCGAAAGGCGTCTTTGGCATAACAAGGTTCTGGATGAGTCACGCCGTCAAAGTCTTGGAACAGAATCATGATGTACTTTCTTTCATGTGTCGTTGTTTCGTTCTGTTGGTTTCAGTGCAACCATGTCTTATCCGAGCCTGTTTGACACTTGCCATCTGCTGTTTCTGGACTTTCATCAACATCATCAGCGCGCACATCTGCAGGCAAGTCTGCTAGCGTGAGCCGATTCCGACCTTGATCTACTGCAGTCGCTAAAGCCTGCTCCATGGCCTGGGAGATCTCTCTGGCAGTCAAATGCGCCAGAGAAACAACCCATTGTTTGTCCGGTGGCTCAAAGTCAGCCAGTTGCATGTCAGCAAACGACTTGGCGACCACGGCAGTTGCCAGCTGAATGGCTTCCTGGGCGCTGGGTTTGACGATCTCGAACTCTCGGAAGCGAGAACGCAGCGAGTCGGGTAACAGGCGTTTTCTGTTGGAAGTGGCAATCCAAGTGATCAAGGAGGCATCAAACTCAAAGTCGACCGAGATGTCTCTGACACATTTGGCAGTACTGGGCTCCAGCAAGGTATGCAAAGGTGCCAGAGGGTTCCAATCTCGTAGACTGTCAATTTTGTCAACCTCATCCAAGACGATGATGGGATTGGCATATTGACCCAAACAAATCAGTTCAAACACAGCACCAAACTGGGTATTGCTCCACCGGCGCTCAGAACCCATCAAGGTGGCGCTGGTGACGGCGCTGTCAAAGGAGATACGCTTGATGGTTGTACCCAAAGCCTTGGCCAGTTCCATGGCAAAGTGGGTTTTACCCAAACCGGGGGCACCGTCCAGCAGGATAGGTGGGATGCGGACGGTCTTGTTGGTACGCTCACCCAGCAGGAGTTGACCTCGGATCAGGTCAATGACCGCCCCAAAGTGGGGTTGGCTCAAACGCAGGGCATCAAGCGCTTGCACGATATCTTGAGGCATGGCGATATCACGCAGCATGGTTGAAGCGATCATCTTTCTGTGGATTTCGTCATCCCGCTTGCGGACATCCTTGTCTGGGGTGTTCAGACTTGATCTGGCAAACAGTTTCCCTGGAGCATCGAAGGCATACACGGGGTACTGCAGTTTGGGGTCGTAGTCTGTCCCGGCTGCAAGCTCTCGGGGCGGCATGAACTCATTGAAACCGGGTTTGACGGTTTTTGGCTCTGTACCATTTGCTGGCTTTGCTGGCGCTGTCGGCTCAGTCTGCAATTGCTTGTCCTCTACAGCAGCTTTGCCTTTTGCGATCATTTCTTGGCGCAAGCGCTCTTGCTCAAGCTGGTCAATCTGTTCTTGGATAGCCAGCGCTGTGCGTCGCTCAAAGTCTAGCCTGGCTTCTTCTTTGATGTCTGCTTTGACCTTCAGGGGTACTAGGAGCTGGACGTAGCTTGGCGATGCCAAGCCGTTGTGCACCGGTCTGTTGATGACGGTGTAGCCTTGTGGGGGGTTGAGCCGCTCAGTGTGCTTGGCTTGGGTACGAGGTTTGAAATCACCGTCACTGGCTAACAACTCTTGTTCTGATGGGTCAGAACGTGAAGGGAAAGGTGCAAAGAACGATTGAGAAAGTTTGCGTACTTGGTTAGCTTTGTTGTTCGACATGAAAGGCTCCTGAGACATGACACATGTCAGGAGCCCGGGCGGCGCTGCCGCCCGTCATAGTTAGTACGAGACCGGCGGCAGCTGGTAAGGTGTGCCCGAACTCCTGGCTGGAATTCGTTGAGATGCGGTGGATATGGATGCGGTTGTCATTTGAGTTCTACGTATTTATGTTTATGACGCGATTGACAACGGTTACAGCCATCACCGACACGAGGATGCTGGCGGGATGCAGTTGTGAGTAGTTAGCTAGGCTTTTGGCGTTAAACATGGTGGTGAGTTTCTATACGTTTGATATGACAGAAACGCTAAGGTACAACAGAATAATTTGCTGTGCAAGAACTATTTTGAATTATTTTTTGAAGGCGTATTTAACGATATTGTTTATTCGGAAAAACGCAGTCAAATCACGAAATTGAGAGGATTTCTGTTGTAAAAATGCTTTCGAAGATTTTGGCTTTGGTAACTATCATCTTTCAATGAACCAACTACTCCTACGTTCTGATGAATTCGAAACAGCCTTGAATTCGATTCTCAATGTGGGTACTCTTACATTGCTTGTACCCCCTTCAACCATGTGGTTTGCTACGGTGGCAACTGCGTTCACAGGTCGCTCCTATGGTCCATTTTCTGGAACAAGGTCAACATTTTTTAAATAGTGATAACCTTCTTAAAAGTTGCGAACTGTCTTACTATGGTTATTCCTGACTCGCTTCTTTGGTTAGTAAGTTCGTACGTTATTGATCCTCTTAACTTCAAATTTTGCTTAACTGTGGCGATGCCAACAAACGACAAAATATAGAACTTTATAGCTATTTTTGTACATGGAATCAGCAACTTTAATGACTTCATATATCAAAAATTTTATAAAAATGATTTTTTTATGCCAAAAAAAATATAAATTAGGTATTTTTTGCTGCTAATGTCGCAAATTAGTTGTGGTCAACCTTCAATCAATGATCATGAGTTGATCATAGTTGTATAAAATTCAGAGCTAGGCTGGGGGAACTGCTACAGAGTCTAGGATTTAGAAGACACAATAATTTCAAGGCCAACATCATGTCGAATATTGCACATCTACTGAAAGAAATTCAAGAGAATTTTTCTGAAGAACGAGTTGTGCCTCCAAATTTGATCTCCGCGTTGTCGACGGTACTTATAGATGCCATTGCAACATCGTCCAAGCAGGACTTGGCTGCTCTGAATGACAAGCTTCTTGAGTTGATTGAAGACATTATCAGAGCCGCTTCAAATGAGGTGGCAGTTGCTGTAACCACGTTGGAAGGAGCGGCCAGTCCCTATACAACAGCGCAGTTATTGGGATACCTCAATCTTGCACAAATTTTATCCTCACAAGCGGGCGAAAAGCTCATTGATGCAGATTTTCTAAATACACTGAGGGATGACAGATATCAGCAATATATCGAATGTCTATTTGCTGGTGATATGACCAACAAGACTTTGAGCGATGTTTGTGGCGAAACTGAGGAGACGGTGAGTCGCAAAATGAGCAGCTTGACGAAACTAGGTGTTGTCGAGTTCAGAAGCGCTGGGCGATCTAGGCAAAATTTTCTAACTTCAGCAGCTCGTTCTGTATTGGCTAGCAACATGAATAGTGCGCGTCTTGCTACTTCAAAAGGCGTACTATCTTCTGAAATTCAAGCGTATTTGGGTGGTAAACTAAAAAAACTGCCTTCTTTTATGACTTGCTCCCCAAGTTTCGCACCACCGATCCGGATAACGCAAACCCAAAAAGTTCTTGAGGTGCGCACTTGAAAAAAATTGGTCAAATCGTCACGTTCTACTCATTTAAAGGTGGCGTAGGACGAACGATGGCATTGGCCAATGTTGCTTTCCTAGCCGCACTGAGCGGGAAAAAAGTACTGATTATGGATTGGGATCTAGAGGCTCCGGGTTTGCATCATTATTTTCGAGGACTTGTCGATGTATCTGAATTCAAAGCAGTCAAAGAAAAGGCAGGGGTGCTTGATATGCTTTGGCGTTGGAAATCCGAGGTGGCCAAACTTCACTCGGAGAAAGATATTTCAAACCTAGAAGCATACTTAAGCGACAAGGGCAGTTTTGAGTCGCATGTTTCCAACTTGAGCAAAAACATTAAATTGCCCAAAGAGGGGCGACTTGACCTTATTGGTGCCGGGAGTCTAACAATAGCCACTCGTGATGGCGAACTTTCCTACGAAGCGGCCTTATCTGCGTTTGACTGGAATAGCTTCATTAGTGATGAGTTTGGCTCGATATTTATTGAGCAACTTAAATCGTGGGCTATCCATGAGTATGATTTCGTTTTGGTTGATAGTCGAACTGGGCTTGCCGATATAGCGGGAATTTGCACCATGTATTTGCCTGACTTGGTTGCCATGTTTTTTGTTTTGAATCGACAAAATATCGAAGGAACTGCAAAAGTTGCAGCGGCAATACGCAAGCATCGGAGGGATTTAATCCCGATACGAGCCATTCCAACACGCGTATTGAAATTAGGGACTAGCGAAGAAAGCGATGCAAAGGCGCTTGTGGTTGATCAATTGGTTAAAGTAGGCGGATTTTCATTGGAAGCCGCGAATGCGGATATCAATAAATTAGCTCTTCCACAAACTGATGGGGTTCCTTTCATCGAAACTCTGGCCATGTTCGCTTCCGGCGTGACGGATCCCAAACTCGATGTCTTGACGCTGACGTATGTGGGGTTGACAAACCAGCTTCTTGGTTTGTCTTTACCCGTCCCCAATGTCGAACAAGAGTTGATGGCCACTGTACGCCGTCGTTTACGTCCTCAAAAAGCTACGCCCGAATATATTGAAGCACTTAAAGAAGCGGAGCCAACTCGGGCTATGAATGAAATCATTGGCTTCATTGATGGCGCTATAGAGGCGGAAATTGACGAAACCCCCATTGATGATTCGCATATAAGAGCGTTGGTTCACGCATGTGAGTTGATTTCAAGTCGGTTCGACGATGTTGAGAGCGAATATCTACTGACTGAAAAAGCGTTGGAATTACTGAGAGTCAAATATGGAAGGTCACATGACGTTTGGCGTAATGACCTTGTCAATGAGTTAAAGCGTGGCTTGGATCTAGTTCAAACTTATTTCGGCCAAGATGAGGGACTTTCCATACTGGAAGAGCTCGATGATGTGTTGTCAGGCGTGGAGCTTAGTAGCAATTTAAAAATCGAGAGAATTGGATATAGGCTAAAATCAGCGCGGATGCTGGAAGAAGCCGAGAGACTGGATGCGGCAAAACGAACTATTGGACAGGTTCGTGCTTTGATCGCTTCGCTGATAGACATCGATTCGTTGGCCATGGATCAAAAGTCGTCACTTATATTAAGCGATGCAGAAGCGTTTTTAATTCTTGGAGATGTATACCTGAAAGAAAGGATGCCTCAAAAAGCAATAGTTGAATTCGAAGCAGGTTTGTACAGAGTTAAACTGGCAGAGCCGCATCCGAACAAACATGATGCACACAGACTTAAATTCGATTTTAATTTCAACTTAGCCACTTGTAGTGAGGGTCTGGTGCCGACTGAGGTCAGAGTGATGTATGCGGTCGACGCTGCCGAGGCGGGCCGAGGTTTTCAGTTTGCTAGTTTTCGATTCCAGACACTAATTGACATCGTACTTTTAACCGAAAAAACAAATCCAACACCGATTTTTAGATTCTGCACAGCAGTTTTCTTCGATCAAGGTCGTGGTCAACGCTCTGCTTTAGTTTCAACAGTCTCTCGATCTATCAATTCCTCAAAGAGTTTTTTAGATCGCATTGAGCTTTTGGTTTTGTTTTTAGAACCAAATGCAAATATTGGCTTAGGTGAAATATCCGTAAATTTATTGCAAACGCTCGATCTTTTTGAGCGCACTGTCGAGCGACGTCATTCGGCAACGGCCAAAGCGAACTCATACAAATTACTAATGAAACAGTTGGAAAAGGTTAAATCTTTGCTCGACTCATAAAGTTTTGAGTGTTTGGTGGCAGCAATAATTGATGCATTCACAAAAATTTTAAAAATAGCAAAATAAATGGCAAGTGAAAACAGTACCGAGACAATAATCCAAAGTTTGGCTGTCGTGTTCCTGAGTTTATGGCACGAAATATCAGGAACTGCTTCAATGGTTTTGACGCAACAGTCCACTGTATGTTGTAACACGTTCAAAGATAGGCTTGATACTGTTTTTGAACACTTAAAAAATGAGCAGGGAGTTGTTGAAGAAGTTTCTCGATATTTGGATTGTGATGATGGATCTCAACTGATCGCCAAGAAGTTGTATGTGATGGAAAAAATTGATCTTCTCTTCCTGAAGATCCATCCCCGAACGCTCATGCACAACCTCGGCGAAATCTCACCAGAATGGTTGCGCGCCTACGAACTAACACGCAAAAAATCGGGGCACTATGCAACGCTTCAAGATGGGAAATTGATAACACGCGGGCCCTTGTTGCGTGAGAACAGAGCGAAATATGCAGCAGGCGGAGAAGCTTTCGCTGACAGATTTTCAGCCCTGTCTGTAGTTGCTTCGCACTACATGCATAAAGCTCGAAAAATAAAAGTAGAGCATTTTACTGTTTCAAATGATAAGACTCGCGGCGTCGCTGCTTTGGCCGGTTGAGCGGCGTCAAAAATTGGGTTTTTCCCGGTTGCGACAGAAAAAACACATATTGAAGTCAAGACTTCCATAGAAAATGATAAATGCTATGTGAGCTTTGCACCGACTCACGATGTAATCAACAAATTGATGTTCAGTTTGGAAAAGGCCCCAGTTTGCGATATCGGTATTGCACCAGAATTTGTAATGCCCCAGTCTAAGGAAACTAAACTTTGTGAAGAGTACAGAAAACAAAAAAATGTACCTCGAATGATGGTCGCAGGCACAGGCGCCACGATTGACGTTGACAGTGCGACAGGATTCCCTTGGAACGAAGCCCGTGTGTTAAATAGTTCGGGCGCTGTTCTTTGGCGACAGAGAAAGTTATGGCCAGCAATCATTGCAAAGAATAGATTTAGCGTCTATGGTATTGATGCCACTTCGGATGAAGCCCATGAAGCTTATGCGAATGGTGACAAACTGTATGTTATAGACATTGATACGGTAGGCAGATGTGTAATCTTGATCTGTCAAGATTTGGTGTGTGAGCCCATTGTTTCGATGGTCATTTCTGAATTTCAGCCTGATTTAGTCATTGTGCCTATCCTCGACGGAGGAAAATTTGAAGGCAGATGGGGACATCAGCAGGAGTTTGGGCTCAGTACAGAAGCGCAAACGCGCTATTTGGCGGCCAACAGCACATCGTTTCAGCCCTCGGACCCCCTCGCGCTGGAGGAATGTGGATTTTGTGTTGGTCCACGGGACCCATCGAAAAAAGATTTTCAGCAAGGCAGACTTATGGCAACGGTCTCACCAAATCCTGGCATGACCTTTGGGCACATTGATTGGGATCAATCCAAAGATCCACGCTGGAAAAAAGCAACGCTGACTGGTTCTGTAATTTAAATTTGTATTGAATTAAAGTCTTAGGAAGTAAACTTCAATGACAATTGTGCTAACTTCTTATCGTTATTCAAAAATAGGCATCACAGTCTTTCAAAAATCAGAGCCGTCAAGTTTAGACGACTCATTCGCCATTCTGCGATGGATTTGACTGCTACATATTGAACTGAGTTGACGGGTCTGTATGCTCTGCAAACGGTATATATCAACGTTTTCGCCATCAATTAGTTAGCAATGCGAGCAAGTATCACCTTTTGACGCTGGGATTGCAGCTGTTGAATCGTACTTCGAATCACGTCGTATCTGAAGTTTTCGTATTCGCAGATCAGGTCAAAAAACGGCTGTTTTTAGATTACTCAAACTCGGCAGCAACGTCTACTAAATCGCGAGATTGCAAGGATTTCTGTTGTAAAAATGATTCTCGAAGATCCAAGTTTATTTAGATATCATCATTGAATGCACAAACTACTCAAGCGGTCTGATGAATTCGAAACAGCATTGAATGAAGCTTTGAATGATAGTGCTTTTAGACTGTTTGATGACAC
This sequence comes from Polaromonas sp., assembly GCA_013298945.1. Lineage (GTDB taxonomy): Bacteria > Pseudomonadota > Gammaproteobacteria > Burkholderiales > Burkholderiaceae_C > Aalborgiella. The sequence goes on along the minus strand of JAAFJR010000003.1, from coordinate 202,898 downwards.
GCCTAAACTTTCAATTTGTGCCCATGCTTGCCTGCTTTCGCTAGAGCATGCTAGATCTGTGCGCATCCTGTTTGCTGCAGATGCACCTCATTCCGCAACAGGATTACTCCGCCTTCAATACGAAGCCTTACTGCGAGCCGCTTGGGTACTTTATGCGGCTAATGAACTTCAACTTTCCAAGTTAACAACTCAACTTGATATCGATTCAGAGCACGCAGCCAATAATCTGCCTGGTCCGGCGGATATGCTAAAGGCTCTTGAAACCAAAGCGCCCGTTGGCTTACTCCAACCACTGAATGAATTTAAAGTCGTGGCCATGAAGGGTTTGAACTCGTTTGTGCATGGTGGCATTCATCCTTTAACGCGAATCAAAGAGGGTTTTCCTGAAGTACTTGCATTGCAGCTTGTTCGAAATTCAAATGGTCTCATGCACTTTGGCTATCGCATGCTGACAAGCCTTGCAGGCTCGCAAGCATTGATGAATCAAATGACGCATTTGTATGAGACGTTTGCGGATTGTTTTCCGCCACCTACTTCGACTCTGCGTTAAGACCTCTTTAGCTAGATATAGATCGAGTTCGATAGCTTTGCCACATGAACAGTTTCATCAGCGATGCGTTTTGCTCCTTTTTCCTACGTTCAACTAATGTTGTACCAATACTTTCAAATGCAAATATGGCCATATCATTAAAAAATACTGATTTAGTGAAGAATTTCAAAATTTAGAAACAGTGCAATATATCAAGAAGGGTATTTTTAACGTAGGTTATTACTAAATGATCGCGTTTACTAGCTTGACTTAATCTGAAAAATTCTTGAAACTACATTCACGATAAACTCAGATAAGGAAGTTTGATGGCTAATCCAACACAATATCAATTTGACTTACCTAAAAAAGGAAGGCCAAGTGAAGTTATTTTAAATGAACCTTGGTACCCAGGCATTCAGAAGTATTGGTCTAGCTGTACAACCAAGCGCTCCGTGGATCCTATTTTAGGAATCAAAGCTGTGGTCATTCACGCAACAGCAGGATCCTCTTCCGAAGGTGCTATCTCAGTGATGAAGCAACCAGAGCCAGCATCATTCCACTGGCTAGTTCCGGACGAAAATGAGCCACAGCATGGTTATTTTGTTTGGGCTTGCGTGCCCGAAGCGCTTGCAGCGTGGCATGTTAGAAATAGTGTCTCTCATAAAGATGTAAATGAAAATGCGAAAAAGGTAAATCACTGGTCGTTAGGAATTGAAGTCGTAAACACCCAAATTAGCGACCCTTTCTCGACTTGGCAAATTGAAGCAACCGCTCGCATTGTTAGATATTGCTGGGCAAAGTATCCCAATCTTGCCCATGTTGTATCGCATGCAAGACTCGACCCGGATCGACGGGCAGACCCAGGTTCAAATTTTGACTGGAATAAATTCAAAGAACTTGTTTTGAATGGGGAAAACGACTCTGTTTCCGATCTTGTCGCTTTGGCAACGCCTGCAACAAAGATAAAAAACTCAGCAGCACAAGGATGCTGTAGCGGTTAGTAAGATAGTTTTGCAAATAGCCAGTTGAGACCCTGATCCGCTCAGAATCTATCAACACTTGAATCGGCTATGTTTAGTTTGAAACCATCCTTTTTGAGGTCTTTTAATTTGAATCAAGATAAATTAAATTTACGGCCTGACTATTTATTAGGAGTACTTACATGCCCATAGATGAATTGTTTGATGACATATTACCCACTCACGAGCAGGGTGAAGATGCCAGCTCTACACGGATAACAATTGTGCAATTATCTGAGAATCAAGAAGCGCGATCGAGATTCATGAAGCATTTGCACAAAAACTTGGCTGGGCAATTTTCAGAAGCAGCTCTAACCCCTGTTCCAGAGCACGAAGGACATGCGATTGGAAGTGCTAGTGAGCGGTATATTAGAAAAAAACTTAAATTGCAAGGTGAGAAAAATGATCTTGCTTGGTGCAAACGGCTAGCGCTATGGGGAGCTATCAACCCCCAAGTCTTAGCAACTGATGCGTTTAAATCACTGCTCGATAGTCGTCGTGTATCTTTGCAAGAATCAGCTCCACCCAAGGTATTTCTGCCTACTAAACCTCAAGCATCAAAGCCTATCATCACGCCCAAATTTAAGTCTAGTCCATCTAGATTAGATTTATTGCCTGTAAACAAAAACGCGGCAATTGACTGGCATTTAGATAAGCGTGGAGCGAATATTGTTGCAGCATGGAAAAAATTTATTGACATAAATCCAGTATCTAATGAACTTCCTTGGAAAGACATTTTAGTAGGGCATTTAGATACTGGCTACATTCCGCACGAAGCTCTAGCCTGGGACGGAACTTCAAGTAGTACTGTTTTGCACCAACGAGGATATGATTATTTTGAAATTCCTCAAGACGCCGACCCTAAGGATGCTTGGCTTCCTGGCTATCCAGGGCACGGAACGCGAATAGATGGTGCCCTTGCTGGATTCGATCCTCGCGACAAGTTACACCCATTTTATGGAGCTGCGCCGGGCGTTCAAATAATTCCCTACCGCGTTACTGACTCGGTCATTATTGATCATGTTCCGAACAATATTGCTAATGGTATCGATCTTGCCATAAGCAATGACTGTCAAATCATCACAATTTGCTTGGGCGCATTGCGTGGCAGTAGACGAGTGGCCGATGCTATAAATCGTGCTTATGAAAAAGGAATCATAGTTGTGTGTGCCGCTGGTCAAATTTGGCCTTGGGTCATATATCCGGGTCGGTTTAACAGAGTCATGACCGTCAGCGGTTTTGGTCCTAACGGCACCCCTTGGGGAAGTGCCGCATGTGGATCATATGTAGATTGGTGTGCTCCAGCAGATGAAATTCGAAGACTCAAAGTTCAACCAAATGCGAACGGTTACACGACTGGGATAAATCCAAAAGCTGATGGTGATGGGACTTCTTATGCTACAGCTATTACATCTGGGATTGCAGCAATGTGGCTTTCTTGGCATGGCGTCAAGACTCTACGGACAAAGTATGCGGGTCAAGAATGGATGATACCAGCAGCATTTAAATATTTAGTAAAACGCAGTGCTAGTCCTTGGGTGCCAGGAACATCCGGTAGTGTCGGGTATGGTGCGGGGAAAATTGACGCATCTGCGCTATTAGACAAGGCTTTGCCTGATGCTGGCTCAATGAAAATTGAATCTCGTGCAGAAGACCTCTTTGATCCATCACATTGAAACTTTATTTTTAATTTTATGCCTTTGCATCAAAACTAAATTAACTAACTTCAAAAGAGTTTGAACACATGGCAAAAAACATATTGATATTTTCTGATGGCACAGGTCAAGCTGGCGGCTTAAAACCAGATCAACGTTTGAGCAATATTTACAAACTTTACAGGGCAACAAGAATTAGCCCTGACAATGATATTGATCCTAGAAAACAAGTTGCTTTCTACGACCCTGGCTTGGGAACGTCAAATGATGCTGGAAGTTTGCCGATTGAGGGTCTTCAGTTCGTCCGAAAACTCATTAGCTCTGCACTTGGTACCGGGATCAGTCGGAATATCACCGATTGCTATGAGGCAATACTAAAAGTCTATGAGCCAGGAGATCGAATCTATTTGTTTGGCTTCAGCCGTGGTGCTTACACGGTTAGATCTCTGGCGGGCGTGCTAAATTTATGTGGTGTACCAACTTCGGGAGGAGATCAGGCAACACTGCCAAGACAAGGTCGAGCAGTTAGGGCAATCGCTGTGGAGGCGGTTAAAAAGGTTTATGAACATGGCGCGGGGCGTGACAGGGCGCAATTCGAAGCGGAAAGAGAGGAGTTGGGCCGACGATTTAGATCCAAATATATTTCTGATCTGAAGGGGGAGGCGAATGTTGTACCTTACTTTATCGGCGTTTTCGATACTGTAGCCTCACTGGGTGCAACTGGTCTTAAAAAGTGGTTTTTGCGACTTCTACTGTTAGTCTCTATATTTGCACTTGCTTATGCAATTTCAAATTTAGCTTCATGGATATTCAGCTATCCAGTCCGACAAACTTTCTGGATAACCTCAGCTGTGCTGTCGATGATTGCATTGACATATGCATTTTTTTCGACCTTAAAAAGTATCAAAGATTTCCCGAATCGAGGCGATTACAGTTGGCATATTTCTAAATGGGAGGCCAGCTTCTACGATAAATTCTTGGATACCAAAGTCCGTTTCGGTCGTCATGCAATAGCTATCGATGAAACACGAATTGATTTTGCGCGCGTGCCATGGGGTGTAAAAGATACGACATCTCCGCGCACGGAGGGTGAAACCACATGGCTTAAACAAATCTGGTTTGCTGGAAATCATTCAGATATTGGCGGAAGCTATCCAGAAGAAGAATCTCGACTTTCTGACATCACATTGCATTGGATGCTTGAAGAAATAAAAAATACACCATACCCAATTGAGATCGACATGACAAAGCTGAAGCTTTTTCCGTACGCTGATGGAGCGCAGCACTGTGAAGTAAAGGCAATGAGAGATTTATACCCAACTTGGATTCCTAAATGGCTTCACTTTACTTGGCCAGAAAAAACAAGAGTTGAAGCACGGGGTGCTACTCTTCATGAGTCGGTTAAGCATCGATTTGAATGCGAACATGTTTTGCACCATGATGTTTTCGAACCGTACAGACCAATATCTTTAAAACTGGATGAAAGTTACGTTGCTTTTTATCAATCAGAAAATATAGAAACAAAAATAGCTTGATTTTTATTTCTATATTTAGCTTCCTAATCACGCGCAGTGCACACATGTAGAAAGTCAAAGTATGCTGAAACTTCTAGAAGTTGTGATCGGGCTTGCCGTCGTATATTTTATATATGCAGTCTTGGTTAGTGCAATCGTAGAGGGATTTTCAAGCAAGTTAATGCTGCGAGGCCACTTCTTGCAATTGGGGATACTCAAGCTGCTAGGTATTGACTACAAAGAAAAAAACAAAACTCTATTACGGAAATTAATTGAAATATCGAAAAACGATAGCAAAGATAACAATTCCACCTTAGGAATCGCAATCTGCAATCATCCTTTTCTAACCAGCGCCAAGTCACCTAGTGATCAGGGCGCATGGCAATCCTATCTACCCAGTCAACAGTTTTCGACCGCCGTCATTGATTCCTTATTAAATTCGGATAAAGAAAAAAGCAATGATGAAATGACGAGACCATTTGATATAAAGCGTATAAGCGAAGAAATTGAAAAATTGCCTGATACTCATTTGAAGACATCACTGCGAAGCTTACTTTTGCACGAAGAGCCGACCTTGAAGAGGTTCGATCTCCAATTGCAATACTGGTTCAATCAACAAATGGATCGCACCAGTGGATGGTATAAAAAGCGTATAAAGGTCATTACGTTAGTAATGGGTTTTCTTGTTGCCGTTGTGATTAACTTGGATGCGATAGACCTTACTGCTCACTTATGGAGCAATGACAACGCTCGTTCTGAGTTTGTCAATCTTGCTCAGACATACACAAAATTAGATGTCGCAGAGGCTAATGCACTAGTGATTGAAGAATTCACATTTCCGATTGGATGGCTTGATGTATCAAAACGATTTGGATTTCAAAGTTTGATTGCTTGCCAAGAGAAAGATTCCCTTGACTGTCTTAAAAGCAAGTCGATTGAAAAGGCACTCCAGCTTAATCATGACGATGATCTTGAAAGATTAAAGCTGCAGCATTCTGTCTGCTTGAGTGCCAACGTCAAAGAATTGATGAATGTCACAAAAATACAGTTATCAGATGATCAAAAAAAGAATGTAAGCATCATTTGCAATCCATTTGAACAAAGAATTACAGAATTCCAAAAAATTATGCCTGCTGAAACTAATCGCGTTTCCCACAATTCAGAAACACCATCACTAATCAGTAGACTTTCATATTCATATGTTCTTCTAAAATTCCTTGGCTTTTTGATTAGCGCGTTACTGGTTTTACCTGGCTCTCAGTTTTGGTTTGACAGTACGAAGGGGTTACTCAAGCTGAGAACCAGTCTGAAACCACAAGAGAATCTCTCAAACTCAAATGAGAAACAGTGAAGATGAGAGATACAACACAGTCAAATCCTAAGTTTGGTTTCAATATGGTTGCCATCATTAGCACTGTTGCTAGTCTTGCAACCGCTACACATCAATATCAACGCGCTGAACAAGCAGAGCAAGTTGCACAGCAAAGAGTAAAAACCATTCAGGAAGAAATTAAACGTGAAGCAGCGGGCTTAGAACAACAAAAAATCCAAAATGGCTTAGTCAAGGCAGAGTTTAATGTATATCGTAAGCGTAATGATGACCTAGCAAAAGAGAATTTGAGAGCAGATATGGAATTTAAAGAATTGTCCATAAAACAAGCATCCTTAACTTCAAAGATTGAAGAAGTGGATTCAAGCTTGAAAAACAAAATAACCCAACTTAAAAACAATGAGTTGGCGGTGATACAAGCCAATAGATGCATTCCGGATGTCAGTAAGTTGCTAGCAGATTTCGCTACCAAAACAATACTCAAAGAATCCGATAAATCCAGAATTAATGAATTGGGTCTTTGCTTTAGCCAAGGTTATATAAAAAAAGTTGAAGTAAGTGCAAGCGATGCTACTACAGAACGCAATAGTCAACCCAACCTGAAATTTATTAGCAATGAAAAAAAATCTTTGATTGATGAGCAAATTCGGCTATCCAGCAATTTGACGCCAACTGTGTTCATACACCTAGAGCTGGGCAACCAACAATTAGAAAATGAAGCTGTTGAAATACGAAAACGATTGCTCGAGGCTGGGTATCTCGTGCCTGCAGTTCAACTCCTAGATAAAACGAAAATGCCAAAATCTGCAAGCCAAGTGCGATTTGTTTATCATGAAGAAAAGAAAAAGGCAGATGCCTTGGAATCAAATTTAAAAGCAATAAAACCAGCGCTTTTTGAGCAAAACAAACTTCGTGTAACTCCTCCAATGGAACGCTATCGATACGAAGTTGCGCCCAATGTTTTGGAGCTATGGCTGGTATCGTAAGGACGTCTTTAAAACTATGTATGCATCATCGCCGCATTTTTTACCGTGTGTTTGTAAGTATTGACATTTAGCGTGAAGCTGCATTAAGTCTCAGATGATGCGTTGTGACGAAGGTTGGTAGAACATCAGCTACTTAATTAGCTTAAGTGAGGTCAATTTATCCAGGACAGAACCATAGAAATTTTCAAATACTTGTTCATTTTGCTCACCGCCCATAGGCGCGCCTACTTTGAAGTCCGCGGACCAAACTGGCTCACCATGCACGTTATCTACAAACCAAACTTCAAAAATCACAGAAGTTTGGCAAATAACTGTTCCTTGACCGCACTCAACCACATAGGATTTCGTAATGATGTTGATGTTGCCATTGCTAGGAAGATTCTCTGAGTCGCCCAATACCGTGATTCCACGTTTTTGTAAAAGAGGTGTCAAGGAAGTACTCACTCCCGTTTTGGCTAACTGCAGCATTTTGGGGACATCTCTTTGTGCCTGAGCATCGAGTTTGATTTGCACCGGGGTGCCTTTTGAAATTTTTGACCCTGCACTCAAATAGGCGCTGAGTCGACCTCGAATGGCAGTTTCCGTCAAGGTAATACGCACGGTAGATGCCGGAGCCTTGACGGAGCTGTGCATTTTTTCATTCGCGACAAGCGTGGTGCATGCCTGCAAAAGTAAAACAGAAAGTAAGGTTGAAAAGCTTTTAAAAGTCGAAAAATATGACATCGGTGTTTCTATACAGTTAATATATTTGGTTGCTTGCACTGCTCAAGACAAGCAGTGACTGATCCAGTCAATGCTTGGCAGGTACGGTTCCCACCGCCGGCCAAGTCAACATCTTCTGCGGCTCATCAGGCATAGGCACCAATTGATGGATCGTCTGACCAGCAAACACATTTTCGCGAAGGTCTTTCATGATCTCTTGAGCCCCCCCAAAAGGCGTCACGATGTCGATCAACCAAATTTGATCACCAGAATTCCAATCTGAGAACATCAGGTGATGTGGCGCTTTGCGATAGCGGTCGCTAGCAGCGGGGGACATTTTTGCCCACGTGACAAAGGCCAGCGGTGATTCCTCACGCATGTACAGCTTCGCTTGCTCCATCATCAAGGGCGGCATGACGCGCCATTCCAATTCACTTATTAAGGTATGTTTGGTGGCGGATTGCTGCATCATTAGCCATGTCAATGGCCCTAACAGAGGAATCTTCTTAAAAACTTTACTGGCTTGCGTCTTGGCTTGATCCAGCAAGCGAGCTACTTCAGCAGGACTCATATCTGCGACTTTAGGTTGAGCACTTGTCGATTTGTCAAAGGTGTTGGTCATGATTGCTCCGTATGAACTGTATTTTTCTGGGTGTATTAGTTATAGCCATCTATAAGATTTATGGCACTTTATTAGTCTCAAGCACTTGGACTTTAGCGGTATCTGGTACTTTTATACCATGGTCAACCATCTCTAACGATTGATTCAGTTCCGCCAAATCTGCTTCGCTCAGTATCCCAATGGATGCTTTCAAACGCAAACCTTGCATGAATGTTTCCACCCGTGCCTTGGACAAGTCGCGCATGGCCGCAAACAGTTGCTGTTCAGCGTTCAATACATCAATATTGATACGTGTTCCAATTTTGTAACCGATTTTGTTGGCATTCACAGAGCTTTTGCTAGCAGTAACAGCTACTGTCAATGCCTCTATCTGGGCGTGCCCGTTCATCACACCATTAAAGGCTTGTCTTGCCATCGTAGCGACTTGACGACGTGCGCTCTCTAATTCAGCTTGGGTCTTGTTTAGCATGGCGGCTGATTCTTTCACGCGTGAATCAATCATGCCACCTGAGTAGATGGGTATCGACAATTGCAAGCTGTACTGATTGGTCTTTGCCCGTGTCTCTAAATCAGTGGGCGAGCTTAAGCTGCCCGATGAATAGTTGGCACTGCGTGAAGCTGTGAAGTCCAAGGTCGGCAGATGCCCAGCTCTGTTCTTTGAGATTTCTTTGCTCGCCACCTCCTGTGCTTCGATTTGAACCAGTACCATAGGGTGTTGTTCTTTGGCTTTGGTGATCCACGATGCCAATTCCGGTGGTGAAGGCAAAGGGGGGATCACCTGTGTTTGAAGAGCTGCTAGTTTCGCGGGCATGTTGCCGGTGATGCGTTCTAACTCAGCTTGCTTGGCCTGTAATTCATTCTCAGCACCAATGCGCTGGGCTTTAGACAGTTCAAAGCGTGACTTGGCTTCATGCACATCGGTGACGGTTGATGTGCCAACCTCAAAATTTCGCTTGGCTAGTGTTAACTGCATGTCAACCGAGTTGTCTTGCGCCAAGGCCACCCGCACATTGTTGTCAGCAACAACAACATCAAAATAGGCTTGCGCTACCCGCAGAATAAGGTCTTGCTGGGCTTGGCTGTACTGCGCTTGCGCCTGCCGAACCTGTGCACCAGCTTGCGCGTAGGTGATCCATGCAACCGGTCGGATGATGGGTTGCGTGAGCTGCAATGTCCAGCCATAACTTCTAACCACCCGATTCAAAGGTTCTGGCTCAGGTGTTGAATTGGTCGTCTGTGGCGCGGCGACTGAGTCTCCCGCATTGGCGGCATCTTCTAGGGATGGCGAAGTGAATCCAGAATCTGACACAGTGTCACTTGCTGCGGGTTGAACCCCTGACACAGCAGCGGTGCCAGTCGTGGCTTGAGTGTCAGTCGTCGTGGCCGCTGGCGTTAATCGCGTCAAACCCAGCTGCTTGGTTTTGTTGGCCGTCCAATTGATGGTTGGCAAAAAACCTGCACGCGCTTGCGGTATCTTTTGATGCGCCGCCTCCAGCGCAAATTTCGCGGCTTGTAAGACAGGGTCTTGACTCAGTGCTTGACGATAAATCGTTATCAAATCCTCTGCATACGCTGGCATGCTCTGTACAGACCAAGCCATCATCGCAGCCAAACAAATAGCGGAAGGCTTGTGGATGGTGCTTGCAATGGCGTATTTTTTTGAGTTCAATGCCATATCAACGCTCCCGCAGGCTTTCTTCTTTGTAGCGCAACATAGGCGCTAAGAAGTACTCAATCATCCGACGCTGATCAGTTTTAATATCGGCGGTGATATTCATACCCGCCGTGACCAAGCCTTTGCGACCATTGACAATGTTGGGCGTCTCTCGTCCGCCCAATTTGATACGAACGGGGTAAACTGGACCTAGTTTTTGGTCAAGAACTGCGTCAGTGCCTACCCATAAGACTTCACCTTCAAGGTAACCATAGCGGGTGAAATCAAAGGTCTCGACTTTGTTGATGACACGTTGGCCGACTTTGACATGGCCGATATCACGGTTCATCACTTGTGCTTCGACTTCCAATGGCGTGTTGTCTGGGACGATGGTCATCAAAGCCTGTGCCTGCGTGACCACACCGCCCACGGTGGATACCACCATTTGCTGTACGATGCCGTCAATCGGTGCTTTGAGTACCTGCAGATCGCGCCGTTGGTTGGCTTTGATCAGTTCTTGCTTGGCTGCATCGCGTTTTTTGCTGACCTCGGCCAATTCGCTGCTAGCGCGACTGCGAAACTCGGCTACAGCTTGTGCACGTTGCTGGGTCGAGGCATTCAGGCTTGCCGCAGATTCTTGCAAACGGTTGGTTTGCACGTTCATTTCTTTTTCTAGGTTGATGAGTTCTAGTTTGGTTTCTATGACACCTGTTTCTGCAATATGACCTGTTTTAGCGAGGTCTTCACGCATTTCATGTTTTTTTCTGACCAAGGGTAGGCTGTTGCGGATTTGGGTCAGGTTGGCTTGGATAGCATCTTGGTCAGCACGTCGCTTGGCAATGTCGGCATCCAAAGCCGCCAACTTGGAACGCTGCTCACTTTGGCGGTTGATCAGCATGGCTTGTCCATTGGCCGCAATATCAGCTGGCAATTCTGCGGTCGGTTTGAAACTGCTTTGGCCTGCCAACATGGCGTTGAGACGCTCTGCATCGGCCTCGGTTTCCCACAACTCGCGTTGCAAACGGTCGCGGTCTGCTCCTGTGGTGGTCGGGTCAAGCTCCACCAAGATGTCACCTGCTTTGACTTTTTGACCATCTTTCACAGCAATTGTTTTGACGATACCGGCTTCTAAGGGCTGGATGACCTTACTTTTACCAGACGGGATGACGCGGCCTTGCGTCGTCACCACAATGTCCATCATGGCAAAGTAGGCGAATGCAATGGCAGCTACTGCCATACAGCAAATAGCTAAGGTCACCATGCGTGCGACAAAAGCAGGGGGTTTAAGCTGCAACGCCAAAGCAGCGGTAGAGAAGGGGTTGAATTGGACGGAAGGGTTCATGTCGTTTTTCGTGGGTTTAGACATAGCGGGTCTCTTTGACAGTTTGCTTGATCGAACTGTTATCTACAGCATGGTTGAGGGCTAAGTCCAAGACTTGATGGGCACGGTAAAGGTCTGCATAGCGGCCACCTTGCTGCATCAAGCTGGCGTGGTTACCGACTTCAATCAAACGACCCCGTTCAATGACCAGAATACGGTTCGCCAAACGCAAGGTGGGCAGGCGGTGTGCCACGATAAAGACGGTACGGTTTTTGGTGATGTGAGCCATGTTGTCATGAATCACACGTTCGCTTTCGTAGTCCAGCGAGGCGGTGGCTTCATCCAACAGCAGCAAGCGCGGATCTGTGACCAAGGCTCGGGCGATGGCAATGCGTGAGCGTTGACCGCCACTGAGTTTACTGCCGCGCTCGCCTATCACCGTGTCATAACCTTCAGGTAACTCAGAGATGAACTCATGGGCACCTGCCAGTTTGGCCGCTTCCATGACTTTGTCCATGCTCAAGCTCAGGTCAGAGAAGGCAATGTTTTCTCGAACAGAGCGGTTGAAGAGCACCGTGTCTTGACCGACCACACCGATTTGACGGCGCAACCAGCTGGTATCCACCAAGTTCAAATCCATGCCATCGATCAAAATACGTCCTCGCTCCGGGGTGTACAGGCGTTGGATCAAGCGCATCAGGGTGGTTTTACCGGCACCTGAGACGCCGACAACGCCGATGATTTCACCGGGCTGCACATCGAAGCTCATATCACTCACGATTTCTGGACTCTTGGGGGAGTACCTGAAGTTCACATGGTCGAAGGTAATGCGGCCTTGGATGGCTGGTGGTGTCGCACGCTCCGCCTGAAAGGCTGGCTCAGCGGGCGCATCCATGATGTCGCCCAAGCGTTTGATAGAAACCTTCATTTGTGTGAAGTCCTGCCAGAGCGAGGCCAGTTTCAAAATCGGTGCGTTGACGCGACCACTGAGCATGTTGAAGGCGATCAAGCCGCCCACAGTCAAATCACCATCTATCACAGACTTGGCACCAAACCACAATAGGAACACGGTCATGAGTTTGCTGGCAAAGCTGATGAATTGGTTGGTGGCATTGGCGATATGCCCGGAGTTGAATGATACATTGACGTAATCGGCCAAGCGACGCTCCCACTCGCGTTGCCAATGCGGCTCTACCGCTTGACCTTTGAGGGTTTCCATGGAGGTCACGGTTTCCACCAAAAAGGCTTGGTTTTCTGCACCCATGGCAAACTTGTCTTCTAGATTTTTACGCAAAATAGGGGTGATGATCCATGAGGCGCCAAAAAATACGGGCAAAGCTGCCAAGACGATAAACGTCAGCATGGGACTGTAATAGAACATCACCGCCAAATAAACCACGGCAAAGAACAGATCTAGCCAGCTGGTCAAAGCTTGACCAGTCATAAAGTTTCTGGCGTTTTCCAGCTCTCGCACGCGTGCGACGGTGTCACCCGCGCGGCGGCTTTCAAAGTAACTCAGGGGTAAGTGCATCAGGTGTTTGAACAACTTTGCACCCAGTTCCACATCGATGCGATTGGTGGTGTGGCTGAACAGGTAGTGGCGCATCGCACCCAATATCACTTCAAACAGAGATACACCTAACAGGGCAATCACCATCACATCCAAGGTATTCAAGCTTCGGTGCGTCAGTACCTTATCAATCACCACCTGAAAGATCAATGGGGTGATCAAAGCAAATATTTGAACGAAGAACGACGCGAGCAGAATTTCGCCCATCAAACCCTTGTACTTCTTCAAGGAATACCAAAACCAGCCCACGCCAAATTTGGATGTTTCAGGGGTGTTGTTGCCAGCCTCATTGTTGACCGAGCTTGTATTTCGCTGGGTTTGCAGCCATTGTCCTGTCCACAGTTTTTTGAATTCTGCTACGGTCATGCGTTGTGGACTGGCCTGACCCGGACGCTGTATCACGACCGAATTGGCATCCACGCCACCCACAATTGCAAAGCTCTGGGTAAAGCTCTGAGCATCACTTTGGTCTTGGGTGACCACCAACAAAGGACTTGCCGCTTTGCTCAAGGCTTCTAAACTGCCTTTTTTGAGTTGGCTGTCAAAACCGACAGCAACCAAGGCTTGGTTTAAATCGGCAGTCTCGAATTTACCTTCAGCCGTTGCAAACTGGTGCTTTAACTGGCCAGCATCTAAATGCAAGCCTTGTAAAGTGCAATACAGTTTGAATAGTTCAAGCTTTGAGGCAAAGCTAGTTTCCTGACCCGTGGTGGTCTTGTTGTCTGTCGTCATGAAATTCCTGCTGTACGTAAAAGGGGGAGGTGATATGTGAGTTACGGCTCGCTAAAGCCTGTAGAGCCGCATGACAATCAAGCGCTCTTCATAACCTGTGCTACTGGCTCTCGCTTGACCAAGGCAAGAGGTAACACAAAGTTTGAACCACAAGATTTGAAATCCATGTGAGTCATAAATTGGTTAAATTTCGCCTGATCAATATCAACACTCATGTTGATATTGAGTTCTCGTGCTTGACGGTTTTCTGCCCAACGCCTGAAAGCGACCAACAGCTTCAATGCCGCTGGGCTGCCTCGGTGTTCTTTAGCCACATAGAACCAACGGTCTTGTGCAATCAACACGTCTGTAAAAAACAAACTGGACACGCAACCGGCCAACATACCCACCAAACCTGCACGATCATGCTCTGCCAGCAAAATGCAGTTGGCTTTCGGTTCAGAAACGATCTGCTGGATAGTTTCACGTATTTTTTCGTGCGCCATAGGATAGTGGGCAAAGCGAGACTCTTGGTGCATTTGCAAACCCAAATCCATCATAGCGACCGTATCTGATGATGTTGCTAATCTGATTTTCATGCGTTGAAATTACTTATTTACAACGACCAATGTAGGTGTCGTTAAGTGAAGATCCTCGTTTGCTGCTGTATGCGTGCCGGTCGGATCAACCACATAACCCGTGACAGCATCGTGGCTTGGTACAAAACCCAAGGCTGGATGATTATCGACAGATGTGTTGACCATTTGGTTGAACAACAAGGCTTGTCGGCGTAATTCTGCTTCCTCGGCCAAGGCGGCTTCCTTTGCCGCTTCTTCTGCCGCTTTTGCAGCGGCTTCAGCTGCAGCTTGTGCCTCTGCTGCTTGCTGTGCAGCCAAAGCTTGTGCCGCCGCTTCAGCAGCCTGTGCGGCGGCCAAGGCCTCAGCCGCCTCTTTCGCCTGCTGGATGGCAAGTTGTTCAGCTTGCTCTGCAGCCAGTTTTTCGGCAGCTTCTTTGGCTGCTACTTCAGCCAGTCGCAATTCTTCTGCACGCTCTGCAAGCAGTTTGGCTTCAGCTTCTGCCTTGGCTTGCGCTTCAGCAGCTGCTAGGGCCTGCGCCTCGGCTTTTGCAAGTTCTTGTGCCACCAGCAATTCAGCAGCCTCTTTGTCAGCGATGGCTTTAGCTTCGGCTTGTAAACGCTCAAGTGCCAAATCTTGATCTTTTTGCTCAGCTAAAAGCGCCGCTTTGTCTTTCTCGGCTTGTAGCAAGGCCTGAACGTCGTCAGGCAATGCAATGCCATTGCCCGCGAACATCACATCACCGGCTTGCGTCGTGCGACCATCAGCGTAAGTCACTGTGGTTGTACCAAACACCACATTGCCGTTATTCAACTCGGGCGTGCCCTCACGGTGTAAGTCGATAGACACAATGCCTTGCTGGTCTAGGCTGACAAATTCACCCTCGTCTTGTTTGCCATTGTTATTGGCATCCTGCACCAATCCGAACTTAGACCATTCTGCATCTAGGCTAGTAATCTTGCCATCGCCATCCGTATCAAACGCAGCCAATCCTTCTAAGTCGGTTTTAGCACCATCCAAGTAGCTGGTGAAACTCACTTCATTGCTTTGATCAATCTTGCCATCCATATTGGCGTCATAACCCAGTACAGCATCGGTGCTGGCAGCCCAACCGATCTGGTCGCGCCAGCCATCTTTGTTGATGTCGGCAAACATTTTTGAGTCTTCGGGTTTGACCAAGTCAATACCATTGCCCGTAGTGTCCACAACCACAGGGAAACAACCGCCACCACCTGCTGCGCCTTTGTGGTGCGTGCCTGCTGTAACAACTGTAGATGCGCCATGACTATCTGTAGCAACAATTTGAAAATAGTCTAAGCCATCATAGCTGTTGCCAAAATTTGCTACGTATTGCCACCTTCCCTGCTCTTGAACTGGGTAGCCGCCATTTATTAGTTGATTGGCTGATAAATGATCAGGAGCGGTTTCTGGAACGTAGTAGTTAAGTCTCACAACCCCTTTTGTATCCCAATGCGTACCATTGTCTAAAGTAAAAAACTTATTGACCGAGTAAGTGATAGCATCACCATCTGGATCATAAGCTTCAAAACCACCCCAATGCCGCGTTGGATCTACCACCAGCGATGTGCTTATAGGTGTTCCTTCATTATCGTATGCTGTACTGGTTGCATTGAGAGTGTTACCGTTATCACCCCACAAATTGGTAAACACTGGCGCACTGTTAGCTTTTTGCACTGTCACAAAGCCTGTTGCCCAAGTCGTACCGCCTTCGCTGTCATTCACCCTGTATCCAAAACTAGCGGTTCCATAGAACCCAGCTGTAGGTGTAAATGTGACATTACCGTCTGCACCTAATGACACAGTGCCGTTCTGCGCATTGCCCACTTGATCCACTGTCAAGGTCGTTGCGGCTGTGCCATCGGGGTCAGAATCATTCGCCAACAGTTGCGCCGTTGATATGACTGAAGGTGCATCTTGGTAGCCGCCTAAACTGTCATCCACCGCAATAGGATTGATGTTGACGGCTGAGAAGTCAATGTAGGATGTGGCTGTGCTTTGCCCACCATCCGCGTCTTGCACCACATACTCAAACGTACCACGGCCTGCATAACCTGCATTAGGTACAAAGGTGACGGAGTGGTCTGCATTTAGTGTTGCTGTCCCGTTTTCAGCATTCTTAACCTCAACGATGGTCAAGTTAGCTCTTGGTGTTTCCACATCCGTGTCGTTGCTCAGCAGCGCAGCTTGGCTCAAGGTGTAGGTATGGTCACGCTTGCCAAGCAGCAGCTCGTCATTCACCACCGGGACATCGTTTATCGAATTAATTGTGAGACTGACAGTAGCGATGCTACTGCCACCTGCACCATCACTCACGGTATAACTAAAGCTTGCCGCACCGTTGTAGTTCAAATCTGGGGTAAAGACAATCTCTGTCCCCACCATAGACACAGTACCATGGCTAGCGTTGGACACACCCGTGATCGCTAAAGCGCTGTCTGGGTTGTCCACATCATGGTCGTTAGCTAGCAGGTTGGCCTTGCTGATGTGCAATATCTGGTCTTCGTCAGTGGTAGTGCTTTCGCTAAGCACACGTGGTGCATCGTTCACAGGCGCAATGTTCAAATCCGCTGTGCCCACATTAAAGCCGCCTGCGCCGTCGCTCACCGTGTAGGTGAACTGCGCTGGGCCAAAATAGTCAGCATCTGGTACATAGCTGAAGGTGCCATTGGCGTTCAGTGTGACCGTGCCATGGGTGGCTGCACCTAAACTATCCACAGCGACGATTCTCAGGTCTGCATGCGGGTTGTCCACATCGCTGTCGTTCGCCAGCAGAGCAGCCGTGCTGATGGTTTGGATCTCATCTTCGTTGATACTGATGGTTTCACCCACCACATCAGGCGCATCGTTCACGGGTGCGAGGTTCACCACTGCTGTGGCTTGCACTTGACCGCCCGCACCATCATCCACCGTGTACGTAAAGCTGGCTGCGCCGAAGTAATTCGGCTCTGGGGTGAACTGTATCGTTCCGTCCGCTAACAAGGCCACCGTGCCATGCTGAGCACCCCCCACGGCACTGATGGACAACGTTTGTAGCGCACCTGATGCTTGGTTTAATGTGGCATCGGTGTCAATATCATGGTCATTGGCCAAAAGCAAGCCCGGAGCAATGCTAAGTACCACATCCTCGTCGCTGGCGATCAATTCACCCGTAACGACCGGTAAGTCATTGACTTGCAAGATGTTCAAGTGAACAGTCGCTGGCACAGGTTGTACACCATCCAAGCCATTTCGCCCATCAGTCACCCAGTAGGTATAACTGGCAGGACCGTTGTAATTGGCATCTGGCACAAAACGCACATCGCCATTCGCATCTAAAAATACTATGCCATACTCAGCTTGACCAACACTGCTAATGCTCAGGACATCGCCATCGGTCGCGGTATCCACATCGCTATCATTTGCCAACAGCGCCGCTGATGTGAACATCAAGGTGGCATCTTCACTAGCCGTAGCGGTTTCGTCGGTGGTAACTGGAGCATCGTTGATCGCATTAACTGTGATATGCAGGGTAGCCGGTGTTTCGGCTTGGCCATCGCTGACCCAGTAGGTATAGCTGGCTTGCCCGTGGAAGTTGGCATCAGGTACAAACCGAACATCGCCATTGGCATCCATGGTCACTGTGCCATTGGTAGCATTGCTTACACGGCTGATGCGCAACACGTCGCCATCGATGGCCGTATCTACGTCTGTGTCGTTGGCAAGCAAAGCAGCTTGGCTGTACACCATCACGATATCTTCGTCACCTGTAGCGGCTTCATCTTGGGTCACGGGCGCATCGTTGACGGCGGTAATGGTTAGGTTGACGGTAGTCGGAATTTGGGTGATGCCGTCACTGACCATGTAGGTAAAGCTGGCAGGGCCATGGTAATTGGCATCTGGTATGAACTTGATTTGCCCGTTCTCTAAGGTAACCGTACCATGGGTTGCGCCCTGAACAGCCACAATGCTGAGGCTCTGACCATCCGTTGCGCCATCCTCGTCCCAGTCATTTGCCAATAGGCTGGATGCGCTGAATACTTGAATATTGTCCTCATTCGCAGTGGCCGATTCACCCGCTGTGATGGGCGCATCGTTCACTGCCTCGACAAAAATACTGGCCGTTACCACGCTAGACAAGCCAAACTGATCTGTCACGGTGTACTTAAACGTGGCTGTTCCATGGAAATTAGCATCAGGAATAAAGATGACTTGTCCGTCTTTGAGTGCCACTTGCCCATGGGTCGGGCTACCTACAGCGCTGATGCGTAAACTAGGCATGTTTGAGTAGGCCCTGCCATTGTCTGTGCTGTCATTGGCTAGGAGCATTTCACTGCTGAAACGCAAGCCTGTGTCTTCTGTGCCAGCGACCAGTTCACCTGTGACTTTAGGATAGGTCAAGATCAAGTCTGCATTGATGCCTGCATCTTTGACCGCTTGTGCACCTTCGCCCGCCAGGCTGGAGGCCGCTACACCGCTTGGGATCAAATAACCATTTGTCGTGCTTGAAGGTGCATCACCCAAAATAGTACCAAGTTGTACTGTCGATGCATCAACCGTATTAATATCCTGCTGAACCGTACCTTTGCCGGCTGGGTTGCTGGTCAGCGTCGGGCGAACAATCTCTTGTACTTTGTTGGCACTACCGTTGTTGTCTGCGCCGCTGCCATTGCCTTCATCCCATGGTTGTAAATCTGAAACGCCATACCTACGCTCAACGGTGGGCAAGGTGTTTGTCGCGTTGGGCGAACCGGCACTGGCTAGGTTTGGCCACTGAATGATGGCCGCCGCTGCCATGGCGGTGCTGGTGATGTTGTTAGCGCCAAACAAACCATTGTCTGCGCTTTTAATCATTGCCGCTGTGGCATTCTTTTTGTCTTGAGTTAGGCTGTCTGTGCCGCCTAACGGTACGAAGCCTAAAGGGCGAGTGACTATGCCATTGCTAACAACTTTGTTGCTGCCCACTCCAATCAACTCACCTTTTGTCTGAATTGGCGCAATGATAGGCGCTACCACCGTGTGCAAGTTGCTCGCCGCGACTTTGATATGGGTCTGCGTACTGGTGTTCTTGATGGTATTGCTGTGGTCTTGCAGCAGCCGTTTGTCACCTTCTGCAATCTCAATAGCTGCATCCTGCGCCGCATCCGTCTCCTCATCGCCCCCTTGCGTATGCTCAGCCATGCCATCAAACTTGTGGGTGTTGGTGGCATAGACCACTGTGGCAACACCATAGTCAAACTGCACCACGCCGCCATCTATCTGCTCATAAGCCAGTGGTGGGTAGCGTTTGGTGGCGTCTTGCATGAGCAAGAAGAAGTCTTCACCTATGCTGTTGTCTTTTTCATCTCCCCATGCAAGTGCGCCATTGCCATCAGCGGTGTATACCCGCGAATGCGCAACGCCATTAGGGTCAACCCAGCGTAAGGTTAAGTGTCCGTTGATTTGTTGGCCGTCTTTGTCTTCGTCGTTAAACCCCTCTGGGTTGTATTTATAGCCCACAGTAGGCATGCCCATGATTGCTGCACCGGCTTGCGGGGTTTGCAGCCCTGCCATCTGCGCGCCCTTAGCCAACTGCTCCATCCAGTAGTTGGCGGTGCTACCACCACCATGCTTCTCAGAATCGGTGGTGACAATGAGGTTGCCCGCATCGTCAAAGCTGGCATGTGCTTCACCCTCTGAGATGGGGGCGTGGGTGAAGATGACTTGTGCGATGGATAGGAATGCACCTATCAAAGGGCCTGCGGGTGGGAAGAAGTTCAGGGCTGCGGTGACGACGCCTAGGGGATTGTCTTCAATGTTGGTCAACGCCAAGATCATGCCTAAGCCGGGAATGATGTTGGGGTTGATGGCGCTGATCATGCCTAGGTTGCCAGCACTGGAGGTCAAGGTGTCCACCATCTGCAAGCCGCTGTAGACGATGCCGCCTGCGTCGCCACTGTCACAGGCGCTTAAAAAGCTCAGTACCGAGCCGACACCGCCCATGTTGGGCATGCCTAAATTGGCTAAGCCGTTGATTTGGTTGTAGATGCTGACCACGGTCTGCACATGGCTTAGGTCGCTGGCGTTGTCCCAGTTGGCTAGGCCTAGTAGGGTGTTGCCCAAGCCCAACACGCCTGTGGCTGTGCCCATGGTTGCGGCTGTGTCAAGATCAAAGCTATTGCCTAGGCGGTCAACGACTTGGGGTGGCTGGCCGATGATTTGCAAGTTTGCTGTGCCACCGCTGCCAGCGTTGCTGACATCAATTGTTCCCACAATGTCGCCATCAGCGTTCGCCAAGATGACCATGCCGTTGACGGGTGGCAGGGCGGTGATGGGGTTGTTGCCGTCTAGGTTTAGGCCGGCTGCTGCTAATGCGTCGTTGAGGGTTTGGTTTTGTGAGGGGTTGAGGGTTGGGGCGGTGACGGGGGTGGCTGCAGGGGGTGCAACTGGGGTTGTAGGACTTGAGCTATTTGAGCCGCTGCCATAGCTGCCAGACCCAGCATCGGAGACTACGCCGTCGTCTGTGTCTGCGGCGGCTAGGGTGAGGACTTCGCCAGCGGGGAGGTCTTTGGTCGCGGGTATGTTGTTAAAAGCATTGACGAGAGCGTCTAGGAATTCGTCACCATTTTGCACCAATGGAATGGTTTGACCATTAACAATAGGCGTGCCTTTTGAATCAATTTCAAGCCCCGATTTATCAAAACTTTGTGCTGGAGCAACTTGATAACCATCTTTGTCTAAATGGTAGATTGTCAGAGGGAAAAGACTTTCACTGCTTGCATCTTCAAATACAACTGTCCGCCCTCCCGTTTCAGCGTTTTCAAGAACATAGGTGCGTGAACCGTCGGAATGAGTAAATTCCAAGCTTTGTTGACCATTTTCATGAATTTGGATAACGACGCTTGTGGAAATTGCAGCTGCAGTAACAACAACTTCTGGCAAGCTTGTTGGTGTCGAAGGGGTAGAGTTACTATGATTAGTAACATCAGTATTCGTTTCGCCATCAGGGTATGCTTGGGGGTTGGCCTTCTCTCTGAGAAGACTGATAGCCGCATCACCCGTTAGTACAAGTCTGCCAGCAATATCCATACCGGCGGTACTAGTGCTATTTGGTGTTGCTTGAAATTCGCCGTTAACCAGTACGCCTTGAGTACGGGTTTCCATGATTGCACCAGTTAACGGGTCTTTATAGGTGCTGACTTGGGTGACAGGTTCGCGACGTTCGGTATTAGCGCCGGTTCCAGCGGTTGTTGTTGTGCCTGTAGATGCGTAGTTAACGCTGTCAATTGGGTAACCTGTAGGGCTTACACCTTGCATGACGTTGTATTGTTGCAAACTTATTTTGGAATCAAACCCAACGCCCGTCAGCACCTCAGAAACAACCTGTTTACTAATGTCTTGATTTACAACAGGCATGTAGCGGGGTTGATTTGGAAAAAGCAGTGGATCGCTTCCAGCACTGTTACCACTGTCGGTATAAACATAAGTACGTGGCGTACCGTTTTGATCAGGCGAACTGACAACGTAGTAATTTACACCGTTAATTGTTTGAGAAGGCATTAAACCAGCATCGGCTGGAATAACAGGCGCTGTGCTCTGTACCCATTCGCCATAAGTGGCTTCTTTGGCTAGGTCGCCTGCGTATTTGTCGCCTAAGAAAATGCTCGCGCCTATCAAACCTGCTCTAATATTTGGAAAGGAACCTAATAGCTGCGTTAAACCCTCAGTCGCCCATCCCGCTACACCACCTCCTACAGGTCCAGCTAGCGCGCCAACCGCTTCCATTGAAGTTTCGAGAAATTTACCTGCAAATAAATTGTTCCCAATAGCCGTTACATCAT
Organism: Polaromonas sp.; assembly: GCA_013298945.1. Lineage (GTDB taxonomy): Bacteria > Pseudomonadota > Gammaproteobacteria > Burkholderiales > Burkholderiaceae_C > Aalborgiella. The sequence goes on along the minus strand of JAAFJR010000003.1, from coordinate 180,893 downwards.
CAATTTTAGCTATTGCACCTGCCACTATGCCAAGACTGCCTGCCGTACTCGTAGAGCCTAAACCACCACTACCGTGCCACGCTTCAGTACCTTTGACCGCTTCTTTTACAGACTTGTCGATAGATTCAAGTAAGCCAAGATGCGCATTGGTTGTTGTATTCTGCAAACCTGAAGATAGGTTTGCCCCAATAGCTTGACCCGTACCAGTTGTAGGTTGAACTGTGCTGCCATTGTTTATTTGATAAATAATTGGACTAGCCACGGGTTAACTCCTTGAATCGTCGAATTGAAAGATGAGTGAAATATAGAATACCTGTCACACAAGACCAAATCCCCATAATAAAGAATGGAGCAAATATGGGTACGGTCAGATGACTCATCACGAAAGCGTATCCTGTTCTATGTAACTTCCCAAAACTGGGTTGCAGCAAGCCGTAGTACATAAATATCAATATTACTAGGCCCGCAAAAGCTATGAAAGGCGAAACGCAAACTTCAAAGAATGATTTGCTATTTTCAAACTCTATCGCTTCTGGCCTTTTTCCAATGAACCAAGTACAAATAATACTAAGCGGAGCCAGTGCCACCGTATAAACGCAGTGCAAATACAAGCCTTTTTCAGCTTGTGGCACTAGTTTTCTAATGTTCTCTAACCAAGGAAAAACCTTGGTAGCCCAGTCCACGTAATCTCGCGCAGCTTGGCTGTCTCGTAGTACCGTAGGCTCTACAAAACACCAACCCCAGATAGCAGCAATCATCCACATTGCTACCATCGCCAGTGTTGCTGTTCTCGCATGACTTGGGGTTGCAAATATGGTGCGCCAATAATTTTTTTGTTTCACGCCGCTATCCCCCAAACATCATCATTAGCAGCATCTACATCTATAAACCCGTATTTAGAGGGAGTCTTTAGGCCGTAGCCGGTGTATTTATTGCCTGTACAGCTATTAAATATATAACAATTGTCATCTTGCGCCGCATCGGTATCCTCATCGCCCCCTTGCGTATGCTCAGCCATGCCATCAAACTTGTGGGTGTTGGTGGCATACACCACGGTGGCAACGCCGTAGTCAAACTGCACCACACCGCCATCTATCTGCTCATAAGCCAGTGGTGGGTAGCGTTTGGTGGCGTCTTGCATGAGCAAGAAGAAGTCTTCACCGATGCTGTTGTCTTTTTCATCTCCCCATGCAAGTGCGCCATTGCCATCAGCGGTGTATACCCGCGAATGCGCAACGCCATTAGGGTCAACCCAACGTAAGGTTAAGTGTCCGTTGATTTGTTCGCCGTCTTTGTCTTGGTCGTTAAACCCCTCTGGGTTGTATTTGTAGCCCACCGTTGGCATGCCCACGGTGTAAGCGCCAGCTTGCGGGGTTTGCAGCCCTGCCATCTGCGCGCCCTTAGCTAGCTGCTCCATCCAGTAGTTGGCTGTACCGCCGCCACCGTGTTTCTCGCTGTCTGTGGTGACGATGAGGTTGCCCGCATCGTCAAAGCTGGCATGCGCTTCACCCTCAGAAATGGGGGCGTGGGTGACTATCATTTGAACAATAGACAGCACCGCGCCTATCAAAGGACCTGCAGGTGGGAAGAAGTTCAGGGCTGCGGTGACGACGCCCAAGGGATTGTCTTCAATGTTGGTCAGCGCCAAGATCATGCCCAGACCAGGGATGATGTTGGGGTTAATGGCGCTGATCATGCCTAGGTTGCCAGCGCTGGAGGTCAAGGTGTCCACCATCTGCAAGCCGCTGTAGACGATGCCGCCTGCGTCGCCACTGTCACAGGCGCTTAAAAAGCTCAGTACCGAGCCGACACCGCCCATGTTTGGCATGCCTAAATTAGCCAAGCCATTGATTTGGTTGTAGATGCTGACCACGGTCTGCACATGGCTTAGGTCGCTGGCGTTGTCCCAGTTGGCTAGGCCTAGTAGGGTGTTGCCCAAGCCCAACACGCCGGTGGCTGTGCCCATGGTTGCGGATGTGTCAAGATCAAAGCTGTTGCCCAGTCGGTCTACCACTTGGGGTGGCTGGCCGATGATTTGCAAGTTTGCTGTGCCACCGCTGCCAGCGTTGCTGACATCAATTGAGCCCACGATGTCGCCATCAGCGTTCGCCAAGATGACCATGCCGTTGACGGGTGGCAGGGCTGTGATGGGGTTGTTGCCGTCTAGGTTTAGGCCAGCTGCTGCTAGAGCGTCGTTGAGGGCGGTGTTTTGTAGGTCGTTAAGGGTTGGGGCGGTGACGGGAGTGGCTGGAATGACTGAATTTGCTATTGTATTGGGAGCGTCTATGGCAGTATTTACGCCGGCTACATAGCCGCCAGAGCCTGCATCGGAGACTACACCGTCGTCTGTGTCTGCTGCGGCTAGGGTGAGGACTTGATCGGGTGGGAGGTCTTTGGTGGCGACTATTGGGGTGAAGATAGGCGTATCGGTTTGCGTTAAATCCTCACCAAAGTCGCCCCACTTTTGACCTGCTTCATCACCTTCGCGCTTGGCTGCTGCATCGTCGCTTTGTTTGTCTGAGCCGTTAACAGCGTTTTTACCAGTGGGGTTGGTAGGGTCAATATCCGTACCCGTTAGTTTGTCATGAACTTCTTTGGGAATGGGCAGCGGTCTGCCAGCGACAATGCTGTTTAAATCGGCGTCAGCACCATATTCATATTTCAAAAAGTCACTGTATTCCTTGGTGCTCATGCCTAACTTGGCTGCAATAGAGCTGACGGTGTCACCGGGTTGGACGGTGATGGTGTATTCGCTTTTGCTGTTGGGTAGCGCTGTGGTGGGGTTGAAGACGGTTGTGGGGGCGGGCTCAAGTGTCCACGGTGCAGAAACCGGTACTTGCTCCATTTTTCCAGTTTCACGATTCATTGCCCAACCAACACCTGTTTGATGATCTATTGCACCTACTAGCTTGAAGCCATCGGGTGCGTCTTGAAGGCCACGTTCGTAGGTGTTTTCTTGAACGACTTTGCCAGTCTTTGAGTCAATAACTTGCTCTATGCGTGTGGTGCTATCGCCGTTTTTGATTTCTATGGTTTTAACTTCAATCGGTTTGACGTAACTACTGTCAATTGTCGTTAGATGAGAATTAACATCGCGAATTTGTGAAGCGGTTAATGGAATTTCCTTTGGATTGCCAAATACATCCGTTGTCCAACCCGTTAATCCTGCGTATAGTTGCATGCCCCCTGCGACCAAGGCAGTCGCGCCTAAAGCAACGACTATAGGTCCACTAATGCCCATTAGTACCAACACGCCTGCAGCGCCCGCCAATGTGCTTGATGCTACGCCTGCTATATCGCTTACTTGGACTGGTTTACCATCTGAAATATTTGCGCCAATGTTTATTCCACTATCAGTAATTGCAGCACCAGACAAGACAACACCAACACCAGGTATCAAAGAACTAACTTTAGAAAACCCAACAGTACCTAACTCCACAAATGAATGCACTGTTTGAGCCGTTCCGATAACCGTACCAGAAACATTCGGATTACCACTTGCATCAACTGTGCCCGTGCTCGTATTTCCAGTGTTAACGATAGCATTGCCTTTAGCAATCAAATAGGTTGAAAATTTAGTGCCACTCATTTTTTTCTCCGTTCCATCCAAACCAACAATGCGGAAACAAATGTCATAAGTATTAAGTAACCAAATATTGACCATTCAAACAAACGAGCATCACGTTTATGCCAATAACTAGACGCTTCTTCATAAGTCAAGTTAACGTCACCACACGAAATTTCCCAAACTCTAAACCGCTCCGATAATGCTAATTTAACTTTAACACCTCTGGTGTAGCCCATACAATTTTGCAATCTTTTCTTGGCGTCATCATCAATTCCATAGTATGTTTTTCCTTTTAAAAATTGAACTACAGGAAACTCCATGGTTTGCTTTGTGCCATCTTCCAATTGCACCTGCAAATGGGGATCAAGATTTTGTACACTAATCACTTTGATTGGAATTTTTATCAAATTTTCTTTATTGGGTATTGGATTGCTTAAATGAAATGCAATGAGGTAACCAGCAAAAGAAAATGAGCCTAGAAATACAATCAAGGCATTGCTGTATTTTCTCCACCAAGGCTTTAAGTAAGATTTTGGCGAAGTTATTTGGAAGGAACTCATGCCGCAATCTCCCAAAGATCATCATTCGCTGAATTGTGCATAAAATCATCAGTTTTTGAGCCACAGTCAGCGTATTTGCTGCCTAAGCAACTATCAGGAAGGCAAACTACAACTTCGAACGCAATTTGCTTGGAGTAAATGTTTGCTTTCATGGAAACGCAATGCCTTTGCCACCGGTTTCCACGCCCTCATAAAATTTAATCGTCACTTTTTCATCTTGCAAATACACGACCAATCGGGCATATGGGTCAGTAATTGACCATGTAACTTTATTAGCCTCTCCACCAAAGCCGCCAGTTCCACGGTCACCAGAACCACCAACAATTGAAACAACTTGCGTATATGACATCCCCACATTTATCTGGTCATACATAGCTTTGGTAGGGCGAATTTGACTCGATGAACTACCGCCACCGCCACAACCAACCGCTAAAAAGGAAGCCAATACGGCAGCAAAAAGAGCTCGGAGGTTAATGTTTGATAAGGAATGCATGGGTGAATAGCGAAATTTAGTTATTTGTAGAATTGAGTACATCCTCTCACCACCAAAGTGATAAGAGCATTTGTTACGTACTAGCGTATTTCATAAAACAATCATAAGCGACATGCTTAATGATTGTTAACCTTTGAGGTGTGAATTAATCGAGGAATCACTGTATTTGTAAGTAAATGCGTACTGGTCTTATGCTTTTAAAGGTGAGTGCGTTTTAGGTTACTACTTATGTATTAAGGAGCTTTGTTTCTTTTAATCATTAATAACTGGCAAGCGCATCCGTTAGCGCTCATCAAATCATTTTGGCGGCCATGACTTCAATGCGCAAGCGAGGCGCATAGTCATTAGATGATGTATCAGGGTTGGACTTGATGCAGACTTCTATATTTACACTTGGCTAACTATTTCCATATGCATCAAGGTTGGGATTGAAATGTTAATGTTCGACGCTTAAATCTTAAATTATTCTTATCGCGAAATTACCCCAATACTTATCGCGCCACCCAAATCCTAAGCTATTGAAGCTGTTTTATGCCACCCATTTTCTAATGCCAGACTGCAATTGCGATCATTCGCGATTGGGATTCCGAATCGCTAGGTTCTGCCAAAAACAATTAAGTGTTTAGCGCTCTTACTCGTTGATGTCGGTCGAATTAAACTTCCTTGGCTAGCTTGACCAACTCATCAGCAATGAGCTCTGATTCTTTTTGCATTCGATCAACTGATGTTGTACCGATAGTCACGCCTGCAAAATAGATCACTAAATAAGTGGCGATATTTTGCGGAATGTCGTTTCCAACTTCAGCGATTGAGATGTGTATGGATGGTTCAGCTATTGCGACACTGTCGGCTCGAACATGTGCTTAGTAAATACCGGTGTTGATTTTCACTTAGAACTGACCCCAAGTGGTTAATTTTGGGTGAGACTCAACACCTTGATCAATTGGTTAGACGAAACTTACGTTAGAAATGAGGCGTCATGATGCTATAAGCAGCAACCCATATGGATTTAACGACGTACAATTGGTTACGCTTATCAAACGCTTGAATGTGTCTTGACAGATATTCTCATTTATTTGCAAATAAAGACACTGAAATCTGAGAATTGGGCACAAGAATGTACCAACTGAATGCCCAGAGCATTACCAATGTACAACTGAGTGATAGAAATATTCGGATACAGCTGTGCATTTAGTACCATCGGTGTGTGCAGCGACAGACCAATATCTTATTTTTTTGGAGAGTAGATGCTGACAAGCGAGCATCAAATTTGGTGGGATCAACTGGAAATTGCCGAGCAAAATGCGGCAGTGGATGGCCTTGTGCTCGTTAAATTGTATCAACATGCCGGACGCCCTCCAGAAGAGGTGGTTTTGATGGAAAAGGCACGTGAGTACGGCGCACAGGCAGTATTCTTCGAGGCAGGCCGGAATGGCAAACGCTCTGTGGCTCAGGCCTTCGTATTCCTCGCAGAGGGTCCTGAAGCAAATCAGGAGTTTGCAGAGATACACAAAAAATTGTGGAGTTGGGGTGGCGTGCCTCTGGTCTACAGAAAGTTGCCAGGTCAACTGCAGCTTTTCAGATGCGCGCATGGTCCTGACTTCGTATCCGCATCTGGCGAGTTGATTTGCAATCCCATTCGTACTTTGTCGTTTGCATCGGCGATCGCCGCCGATCCATGGTGGAGTGCAGATCAACTGCACAACGGCACGTTGTGGGACGATACGGATGCTTGTAAGGTTTTGCTTTCATCCAACAAATCCGCTCACAAGGGCCTCATAAAAGCTGTAGAGGAAATCAGTGCAGAGCTAAATGCCAAGAACATCTTGCCTAAACCACTGCGCCGAAAGCTGCTGATACTTTCGTTGTTGATTGCTTATTTAGAGCAACGTGAGGCATTTGAAGATGGCTATCTTGCGCAATTTTTGCCGGATGCTGAGAAATTCTTCCAAGTGCTCGCCAATGGTCCTGCGCTTGTATCGCTATTAGAAGCTTTAGAGCGCCGCTTCAATGGCCACGTCTTCACTTTCAGCGATTCTGACCGTGAACGCCTGCGAGACAGTCAACAATTGACCCGATTTTCTCGACTCATAGAGGGACGCGAAGAAGTGGGTGGACAACTGACTCTGTGGCAGCTCTATTCATTCAAGGATCTGCCGGTAGAGCTAATCAGTCACATCTACGAACTTTTTGTTAAAGATACGGATAGCTCTGTATATACGCCACCATTTTTAGTCCGCTTGATGTTAGAAGAGTCCCTCAGTTGGGAGCGGCTGGATCGATTGCAACATCGTGGCGAAGTCATTTTGGACCCATCGTGCGGTTCGGGCGTCTTTCTCGTTGAAGCTTACAAACGATTGGTGCTACATTGGCGTAGCCGAAATCAATGGAAGAAGCCGGGTGTAACTGTTCTCAAGAATTTATTGAAGTGTGTGCATGGCATTGATAACGAAGAGGGCGCCATCGAGTTGGCAGCATTCAGCCTGTGTTTGGCGCTGTGTGATGCACTGGAACCTGAGGCTATCAGAGCCACGATTAAACTTTTCCCGCCGCTGGCAGGAAAGACACTGCATTTGTCATGCTTCTTCGATGCAAAAGAGAAAAACTTAATCAAGGCTCCAATCGGGGTTGTTGTCGGGAACCCGCCGTTCACATCTAAACTGACCACTCCTGGTGCCGAACGCAGCTACGCGCTATACAACGCCAAGAACGGAACACTTCCAGACAAGCAGCTTGCTTATCTGTTTTTGCATGAAGCGATAGAGATGATCGCAGAAGGGGGCGTGCTGTGCATGCTTCAGCAGTACAACTTCCTATACAACCAGCAGTCCCGTCCTTTCCGTCGCAACTTTATCAATAGATGGGATGTTAGGGAGATTCTCGATTTCATCTCTGTGCGTGGGCTCTTCAAAGCAGATACAAAGGCCATAGTGATCGTCGCCGAAGCACAGCAGATTTCTGCAGATCGTCAAATTTTGCATGCTACATTTCGTCGCAGTGGGCGTTCCGATGCTGAGCAAGGTTTTGATATCGACTATTACGACCTGCATTGGCTACCTCGTCAACTCGCTTTGGAAAATGACGCTGTGTGGCGTGCCAATTTGCTGGGGGGCGGGCGTACACTAGCGCTAGTGGATCGTTTAAAAGATTACAGGACGCTAGCCGACTTCGCTAGAGTAAGAAAATGGGACTTTGGTGAAGGCTTTATCGAAGGCAATACGGGCAAACGCATACCGGCAAGTCATATCACTGGGGAAAAATACCTGCCATCAGAGGCACTTCTTGAAAATGGAATTGATCGTGACCAATTAACTGTTGCCACAGGTGAATTTTTCAACGCACCTCGACCAAGTAGCCGGTACGCACCACCGATGTTATTGATTCGAGAGCATATGGATTTAGCGCATACTTTATGGACAGAATCGAACCTAACATATAAAAATCAAATTGTTGGGTTTTGTGCACCAAAAAGAGATTTTGTTGAACTCCAAAAAGTCAACACATGGATATCAAGTGAAAAACGGGCGTTGCAAGCATATATTGCATTGACTAGCCATCGACTATTTGCTCAGAAAGCGACATCCCTGCTTGCAGATGATGTATTTTCTATTCCATTTCCTGAAGCGAAGAGTCTCGAACTTAGTTTAAATGAAACTATCTTAGTTGATGATATTGTCGATTACTATCGTGAATTCGTCCGCTTGGGCGAGGACTCCTCTGTCATGAAACGTAGTGGCTTGCCGACGATAGCTGAATTCAATGATGTGTACATGCACCAGATTAACGCCATCTACAAAAAAAAACCAGCGCAGGCACTCCCTCCGCAGGCTTGGCCTGGTGTAATCTGCCAGCCATTCATCTTCGGCAAGGGCACGGTGGATTGGAGTGGTGCGGATACGTTGAGAGATAAACTGAATTTACTTATGCATGAACAGCAGGGCTCGACACTCCAAGTCACCCGTATCGCACGTATCTATGACGGCAATTTCGTATTTCTATTGAAGCCAGATCGTTTGCGATTTTGGATGCGATCCGTTGCATTACGTGATGCCGATGAAACATTGGCGGATCTAAGGTTGCAGGGTTTTTAGCACATCGCCTTATGCTCGCGAATTCTCCAGACCATTACACTCCCATTGGCTCTCTCAGCAGAGATTTGCACATGAATTCGGCGTCAATTCATGAACTGATTGATTTCATTGCCGACGAGTTACCAAGGTGGAGAGATCACCCAGATCGCTCAAAGAAAACAGCAGAAACAGCCCTCACTTCGCAACTGTGTGGTCACCTGAATACTGCTGCTCGCCTTTCGCGAGGATGGGATTTTATGCAGTTCCGTATCGAGGAGCCTGACGAACATAAAAAGGGGAGAAAAATTGATCTGGTTGCTTCGCCATGTAGCCCGACTGTCTGGATTGAGGGTCGACGTTGCACTCAGTTCGATATCTTGTTGCCTATCGAGTGTAAGCGACTACCAACGCCCAAGGACAACGGCCGTGATGAGCGCGAGTACATCTTCAATCGACACGCATCAACAGGTGGTATTCAACGCTTCAAGGAGGGAAATCATGGGGCAGCGCATTCCCTTGTTGCCATGATTGCCTACGTTCAAAATGAATCTCCAAAAACTTGGCATGAGCGCTTGAATGCTTGGATTAGAGAATTAGGAATATCACCGCCCTTTAGTTGGTTTAAGGAGGACTTGTTGAGTATTGAGCGTGTAGATGTGAAAGTAGGCCTAACAACTCTTCGTTCGTTACATTCGCGTGGGCAAGAGCTTTGCGACATCAATATACGTCATCTTTGGATCGAAATGAGCTGATACTGTCATTTACAGGTTATAAAATCACTAATATTAAGAACTGGCTAGCGATATCTATACTCAGCATGATTCAATGTCAATGTCAATGTCAATGTCAATGTCAGTTTAGGATTGACCAAATTTAGACCTCAATTAATTTTTATTTCCTTAAAAATCAGACTTGTTACGACTTGCATATTGTCGTCAAAACCTTAATCAATTCAGTCTCCAATCCCGGCAATTCTTTCTTTAACCAAGTATTACCAATGTTTGCCATACGATTTTTCAATGCTGACTCGTTGAAATATCGTGCATGAAGTTCAGCCTCAAAGCTTGTTGTACCCTCGCCAAACATAAGATCTGTGTAAACAGGATGCGGGAACCCTTTTCCAGGTTTAGTTGCATATGCTTGTAACGGGCAACTAGTTAAAAGTTCAATGTATCTTTTATCAAACGTTAGTAGCGCCGTGAAAAAATATCCCCCACTAATATCAGGTCGTAAACTCATACTTTCTTCAATGTGTCGAATATGCCAGTAATCCCAAGACATTGTTGATAACTCAGAAAGGATTTCTAATAGCGGCTTATTTCTTTGTATCCGACTAAAGAAGCGAAACTTTTGCCCATATAAAAAATATTTTGATGCAGTAATTACTTCACGCTGAAAGATGCAATTCAAGCGATCGTTCATAAAATCTAACAAGCTAGACACTTTTTTATAATGCGGCCAACTAGGATGTATCAGTTGAATTGCTACAGTTTTCAACAAAATTACAAACATAATTTTCTGCCGATGTTCGACAGTTCCAACATGATCAGCAAAATCCGGGGTTTTATAAATTCCATTTACAAAAGTTTCTGCACTTTGCTGTAGCTCTAAATCTGTCAGCCTTGCTTGAACCACGCCATGTAAGTTGAAATGTCCGGTGTCCATATTCCGAAACTTTTCGTATGCCGCAATGTTATTAATGATTTTTTGACGTCCCTCATCTGAATTAATCTTTTCTAGATTTTCAATGACGTAAGGCATGGGATCAACAAACACATTATCTTGAGCCAAAAATGCAAACACTTCACCCATATCCTTTGGCAATTTGTCAGAGCCAGCACCCAAGAAAGGTACCAAATAGCTCATTGCTTGCGTATCTAGCGCGATTGAGTAATCTATTTTTAATTTTGCTTGACCGTTGTAATCCATTTCATACAAAGTCTTCGAATCAAGAATCCAAACTTTGTCAGATGAAAAAGGACTAACAACTGCTGTGCCACAAGAAAACATCTTATTCACAGCAAGTCCGGGCGTGACTCCTGAGCTAGATGCAAAGATGAAAGTCCAATCAGAAATCAATGATTGCATTTCTCGATAGACCTCAACCGCTTTAGCAGTAGTCACTGCATTGGTTATTGTGCTTACGATTTTTTGTTCTAATTCAATGAACCGTGGGTCAGATGATAAAAATTCAAGCATCGTTGTCATCGCTTTTATTTCCTACTGTTTATGCAACTCATTTCTCTTGTGCTGACTATGCCCTATAAAACGAAGGTAGTTAAGCGCGTTATTGATTTCAAATTTGATTTTTATAAATTTTTGCTAAAACTCGTGGCCAAACTTTGGGTTATTTGTGATCGCTTCAACGTAAGCAATTGATTTCATTCAAAAACTCTTGGCCATCAAACTACAAATTTCGCTACTCTTGGTCATCAAGACTTTAGTAAAAATAGTTTTGCAAGTGCTTTAAGGCATAGATTAACTATAAAATTTGCTACTGTCGGCCAACATCAGCTACATCGCCGTAGAGCAGAATGAGTTAAGTCACACTAGCTGGGTGCTATAGGCCCAAAACGCCCAATCGAGGCAGCTAGTTTAAGTTGTGATTTGAGCAAATTAGCGCGCGCTTCTACCCATTGGAAGCGGGCGTTAGCCACCACGTTTTGAGCTGTTAAAACGTCGCTGAACAAACCGACCCCAGAGCGATAGCGTTCGCTGTTGACGCGCAAAGACAGCTCGGCAGTGTTACGTACCGCGCGGGCTTCGCGCAAGATGTCTCTGTCGGCGATCAACTCTTGGCTTTGTTGCCAAACTTGTAATTCGATTTGGTTCAATGCATCATCAACTGATGCATTGCGAATTTGAATTTGAGCTTGAATGTCACGCTGAAGAGAGGTTGTTACGCCACGGTCAAACAAAGGCAAGGTCCACAATACAGAGGCAGAACCCGTGTCGCGCAGGTCGGTGTATCCACTGGTACGAATTCTGCCTGCTACGCCGCTTAGGCTGACATTTCCCCAACGTTCTGCGTCGATTGATTTGAATCGTGCTTGCGTTTCAGCCAGTCGCGCTCGGGCTGCAGTTATGCGAGGATGGCGGGAGCGTGCTTCATCAATGAGTGCTTTGATGTCCAAACTTCGATCGAAAAACGAGTCGTCATCAGCTTCTGCAGCATCAAACTCAAAAGTTTGGTTGGCACTTAACCCCATCGCTATCGCTAAGGATCCGTTCGCGGACAACCACTGGCTTTTGGCGCGCACTTCTTCCAAGCGAGCTTGCGCTAAAGCCGTTTGCGCTTGTACCTTTTCGGCTAAAGAACTGGCACCTTCAGCTTGGCGCGCCTCGGTCATACGAAGGCTGTCTTGCGCCGTTCGTAAATTGATTACTGCAGAATCTAACCTGCCAAATGATGTTTTAGCTGTAGCAAACAACTGAGCGGCATCTGCCAAGGCTAACAAAACTTCTGCGCGCTGGTCGTCCAACACAGCCGCCAAGGCTAGCCGCGATTGTTGTATGCCTGCATTGCTAGCTCCAAAATCAAACAGCAGCCACTCCATTCGCAGTGCAACAGTACCATTGGTGTTACCGCCGCGCTCAGCGTCTAAACCGACGACAAGATTGAGTGAGGGTTGACCCCGGCTTTCTGCAAGCTCTAATGCTGCGCGGGCTTGTTCAGTCAATCCGAAACCTTCGCGCACACCTAAGCGATGGCAAATGACTTGATTGACAACGGCTGCCATACGTAAAACCCCAGTCACGGGACTTGAATTTGACGCACCGCAGTTTGGCGTTTGGCTCAATGTACGCGTCAATCCGTCATAGTTAATCAGAGGTGCTGACACTTGCAGGGCTTCAAGTTTCCCAGCTGCAATCTCATACAGTGTGTTGGTGAGTCTCAGCTGTACAGCTGCACTTTGTTGGACTGGTTGTGCTTTTGCGCCGATTGCACAAATTAGAAAGCCCATTGCAAGACAGCTCGGCAAACGCACCCAACGCATCATGCTATTTGTCCTGGGGAAACTTGCGTCATGCGTTGTGCAAACTCCTTGGCGGTTTCATCACGCAATACGCAGCCATTATCTAGCTCAATCACACGATCAACTGAAGACAAGGTTTGCTTTCTATGTGCAACCACAATACGCGTCAATGGCATGCTGGCAATGGCGTTGTTAACGTCGCTTTCACGGGCAATATCCAAATGGCTGGTTGCTTCATCAAGTATGAGCACGAGCGGACGGCGATACAAAGCCCGAGCCAACAGGACACGCTGTTTTTGACCACCCGACAGAGTACTGCCCATATCGCCCACCAGCGTTTGGTAAGCCATAGGCATTTTTGCAATGTCTTCATGAATGGCGGCCATTACTGCGCAATTTTCTAACCATTCCAAATCTGGCGTTGGATCAAAAAAACTGATGTTGTCGGCTATTGAACCTGCGAATAGCACATCGTCTTGCATGACGGTGGCGACTTGATTGCGCCATTGCGTCACACCCAGCTGCTCTAGCGGCACACCATCAATACGGATATCACCGCGCTGAGGATGGTATACACCCAATAGCAAGTTAACCAGCGTCGTTTTACCACCCCCTGAAGCGCCTGCAATAGCTATTGACTGACCAGCGGGAATCGTCAAGCTCAGGTTTGCGAGCACATTAGGCGTACCTTCTGAGTATCGAAAATGAAGATCTTTGATCTCAATGCTGGGTGGTATTATGGGTGATCTGGATACTACACCTGCAGGTACTGATTCGGGTGCGGTTAGCACAATATCGGCTAACCGTTGTGCGTCCAAACCTAGCATGCGCAAATCAACCCATTTGTTAACCAGCTCAGTAAAGCGGCTGTCAAACTGGTTTCTGTAAGCCAAAAATGCCAGCAACATGCCCATACTTAAAGTACCCGTCATGACATCACGTGCACCCCACCACAACAGCAATAACGCAAACGCGCCGGATAAAGTGCCGCGCATCAAACGGTAAAAAACTTCGAGTTTTTGAACCTTCAAGTTAGTATTGACATCAGCGATCATCAGCGATTGCCACGCACTTAAGCGCTCTGTGTGGCGTGAAAATAGACGAATAGTCCGCATGCCACGCACCGTTTCGAGTAAAAAACTGGACTCGTTTGCGTTGCGCACGAGGTGCTCAGCCATAGCATTACGCATCGGGCCAAACCACAACCAACGAACCCCTGCATAAAGCAAAACAGAAAACACAGCGATGACGGTTAAAACTGGGCTGTACAGCAGCATCAAACCCAGCGTCAAAACAACCATCAAACCATCAAGTGCCGTTTCTACAAACGTGTCCGTCAATACTTTTTGGATACGGTCAACTGATTCAAAGCGCGACATCACATCGCCTAAATGCCTGCGTGCAAAGTAGTCCAATGGCAACATCAGCAAATGACTAAGCACGTTTGAGCGCCATTGCACACGAAGCTGCGTACCTACCTTCAGCACCAACCAGGAGCGCATCACCGTAAACAGTTGCTGAATGACTAGCAATAGCAAAAATCCCAATGCCAGCGTCGTCAGCAAACCTACGTCACGCGTCACAACCACGTTATCAACTACCCACTGCATGAACAAAGGAAAAATCAGCCCCAGCACTTCTAAAGTAAGTGAAACTGCAAGCACCCGCCATAGCGTTGGCCACAGCCCGCTGACACGGCCGACCAAGGCTTTTAATGAGACGCTCTGAGCTTCCTGTTTAGCCACGAAATCGTTCGCAGGCCATGCCTCCATAGCCACACCTGTAAACTCGCGCGACATCTCTTCTTGCGAAAAAACGCGTTCGCCATGCGCAGGATCGATGACATGGTGTTTGTTGCCGCTAATTTCACGCAGCACCACAAAGTGCCCCATGCTCCAATGCAAAATGGCGGGTAAACGCAGCTGTTTCAGCTCAGACATATCGACACGAACCGCGCGAGTTGTCAGTTGTTCTGCTTTTGCGACTCTACCCAAATCTAGCAAAGTCATGCCTTGCGGAACTGCACCATGTCTTCTTCGCAGTGTGGCCAGATCGGTGACCGTACCATGCTGCGCCAAAAGCATGGCGATGCAGGCCAAGCCACATTCGGAAGCTTCGGTTTGCAGAATCACTGGGATTCGCGAACCCCAGTTCAGTTGTAATCGGTCAAGCAGAGACATGATGTGAATATGTGTATAACGGTTAACGTGTAGTAGAGTAAATTCTTAAAGGCGAGAACGAGCCGCTTGCAGTGGCTCCAAAATCCACTCATACAAATACCGTGTTTCATGCAGCAAATCGGCCTCTACCCGCATACCCGCTTGCAACTGCAACTTTTGTACGCCTTCACCCAACATTTGCTCTGGCAAGCTCACCGTGATGGCGAACAAAGATTCACCTGCAGCATCTGCGCGTGGGATATAACCCTGAATGTCAGTTGCGTTGACGGCGGCCTTGGATAAGGACAGCACTTTTCCCGTTAGTTGACCGTATTTTTGATAAGGAAAAGCATCAAACCTCAGCAAGACGGGTGCGCCTACTTGCACGAAGCCTGCAGCTTTGCTGGGCGCATATAACCGCACCGTTAATTGGTTATTGAGTGGAACGATTTGCGCCAAAGTCCGCCCCATGTCGACACTTTGACCTAATTCAGACTGCAGTAGCGTGATTTGTCCATCCGTCGGCGCTGTAATGACCATTCGGCGTTTGGCTTCTAGCTCTGAAAACTCTTGGCGTGTTGAAAGAATGGATCGATCTAGCTCTGAGCGCTGGCTCACAAACCGCGTACGCACAGCTTCCAAATCGCGTTGAGCTGCAACGATATCACGCTCTAAAGCCAGCATGTCTCGGCGGTTACCTTGTTGGCGGCTACGCATTTCTGCGGTTTCTGTTTCCTTGGCGAGCAGCTCGTCTTTAGAAACGAACTCCTGCTTGTATAAACTTTCGTAACGTTTCAACGCTTCTTCAGCGCCCGAAACGCGAACGGTCAACTGCTGCGCTTGCCTTGTAACTTGTTCTTGCTCTGCACGTAGTGATGCCAAACGCCGCTTGAGCTGCTCGGCCTCTTGCTGTTCTGACTGTGTGGAGCGTTTTAAATCGTCTTCTAATGAACGGCGCCGCGATTCAATCTGCGTGGCTATGCCCCGTTGGTAGTCGGTATTATCTGCGCCCAGACGATCGCTCGAAAGCACGAACAGAACGCTGCCGCGCTTTACCACCTGACCATCACGCACCAACTGCTCGACGACGATACCAGGCTGCGTTGCGGTGACACGTATCAACCCTTCTGAGGGATAAACTTGGCCGCCCACAGTGGTACGGCGCGTGTAGCTGCCAAGCCCCATCAGTGCACCCAAACTAACAATCACACACAAACCTACAATAGCCAGCCAGCGCGAAGATGCGCCAGGAACCAGCGTAATTTCGCTGAATTGCTGTGGGCGAATCGCGTTTACTGCTTCTTGGCGAAACAACGAAGTGTGCAACTCTTCAGTAGTTTGATGTTTCATACTGCATGGATTGTAAGTTTGTTACCAAAAACAACAAACGACGCAGAAGCGTCGTTTGTTGGATCCATGATTTAACAACTAGAAACTGCTTACGCAATATCTCCGTTGTTTTCTAATTTAATATGGTGTAGGTACAGGCGCAGGCGTGCAGGATGGCGGCGGCGTGCAAGAAGGCGGGGGGGTCGGTGTGCATGTCGGTTTTGGCTGG
This sequence comes from Polaromonas sp., assembly GCA_013298945.1. Taxonomy (GTDB): domain Bacteria; phylum Pseudomonadota; class Gammaproteobacteria; order Burkholderiales; family Burkholderiaceae_C; genus Aalborgiella. Next base: position 164,508 of record JAAFJR010000003.1, on the reverse strand, counting down.
CAGTTGTAAGTATATGAGCGACGCGTCCAGCAACCCCAGCCACCGGAAACAACTTCCATTTCTTTTACATTGAGTTCACGCATTTTTTACTCCTCTTTTATGTGTACTTTATTCTTCAAAAAACCAAATTGAATGTTCTATTAACATTAATTTAGAGAATCAGTGTAATTCAAAAGAATACTAAATACTAGTTTTAGTAGCTTTTTAGCTACAAATGTAATGGCACAGTTGATTAAAGCAACAAAAAAAGCGCTCTCAAGAGCGCTTTTTAGAATCTGGCTAGTAGTTACCGAAAAGCTTGTTTAGCCTTGGTGCGCACGCTTACCTGGGTTTTTCTTGTTGTTTGTGTGTGAGCCGCGCTCTAAGCTGATCTTTTGACCTTTGCCGGTTGTGTAACAAACGCCTTTTGGCGCGACTGGGCGCGGTGTTGCTTTACGGTCTGCTTCGGTTCTGAATACTTTTGCCATGATGGGCTCCATTAAACGGGGTTGGTGGAAATTAACCGTCTATTATCTCAGTTTTTATGATGGTTTCTATGTTTGCGCTTTTAGCACCTTGGCGACGCAGCTTTAGAAGTCAAGCCGCTATGCTTTGATTTTTGCAAGATTTCACCCAATTATTCAGTAAAAGGAGACTGCATGAGCACAGAAATGACCGATCTTTTCACCCTCAAAGGGCGTACCGCACTGGTTACAGGCGGTTCACGCGGTATTGGCCGCATGATTGCCAAAGGCTTTTTGGCACAAGGCGCCAAAGTCTATATCTCTGCTCGCAAAGCCCAAGCTTGTATCGACACTGCCAAAGAACTGTCGCAATTTGGCACTTGCATCGCCATTCCGGGTGATGTGTCTACCGTGGCCGGCGCGCAGGCTTTGGCGGACGCTTACTTAGCAATGGAGCCGCAACTGGATATTTTGGTGAACAACGCGGGCGCGGCTTGGGGCGCTGATTACGACACCTTCCCCGAATCTGGTTGGGACAAAGTGGTGGACTTGAACCTGAAAGCTCCTTTCTTTTTGACGCAAATTTTGACCCCCGCTTTGCGCAAAGCCGCCAAAACACAGGTTGCCAAGGTGATTAACATCGCATCTATCGACGGTATTTCCATCAACGCACAAGAAACTTACTCGTATGCCGCCAGCAAAGCCGGCTTGATTCACTTGACTAAGCGCATGGCGCTGCGTTTGGCGATGGACAACATCGCCGTCACAGCGATTGCACCTGGCGCTTTTGCTTCTGAGATGAACAAGGTAGCCCGCGACCATGGCGATATGGTCTCTAAGCGTGTGCCCGCAGGACGCGTGGGCGTGGACGAAGACATGGCTGGTGCGGCGATTTACCTAGCCTCGCGCGCGGGCGACTACGTGGTGGGTGCGACGCTGGTAGTGGACGGCGGCGTATCGTTCACGCGGCAGAGTGACGACTAAAGGGCTAAAGGGCTAAAGGTCTAAATTACTAAGCGGCTAAATGACTAAAGCAAGCCTCTAAGCTCACGCACCGCTTCTTGCAACATAGGCAGCAGCTCCCGCTGTAGTATCTGCGGCTCTAAGCGGCTGGGTTGCGTGACCACGTTCAGCGCCGCCACGGTGTTGCCAGCCATGTTGCGCACAGGCACAGCCAAAGCATGCACACCCAGCTCGTGCTCTTGGCTGGCGACGGCGTAATCGTTGATTTTGATTTGCGCAATGGCACTGCGAAACGTCTCCATATCTGTACATGTATGTGCGGTGAGGCGCGGCAAGGTTCGATTTTGCGCCCAAGCCTCAAACTCGGCATCGTTCAACGCCGCCAGCAACACACGCCCCGTGGATGTGGCATACATCGGCAACCTTGCCCCCAAATGCAAGCCATAAGGCGTGTAGCCGACGTATTTATTGATTTTATCGCTACTTTTTTGATAGTAATTTTGACTATAATTATTGCTTCTTGCTACGATAACGACCTCATCAGCATCCCGCACCACGGCTGAGAATGACTCCCCCGTTTGTGCTGCCAACCGGCTCAGCGTCTGCTGCAAAACACGCGGTAGCCGTGCCGATGCTAGATAACTGCCTGAAAACCGCAGCACTTTGCTGGATAACCAATAAAAACTGCCATCCGTTTCTAAATAGCCCAAATGCGACAAAGTCAACAAATGCCGGCGTGCTGCCGCGCGTGTGATGCCTGCGCGTTGTGCGGCTAAAGTGGCATTCAAGCGCTGGCGTTCGGTGTCAAAACTCTCCAGCACCGCCATGCCTTTGGCCATGCCAGCGATGAAGTCAGCCGAAGCTATTGGCGGTCTTTGAATTTGTGCGTTCATCGCGCAATGATGGCGATCATCGCGCAAATTGTCAATCTCAAGCTGGCTGAACTTGCGCCGTTCTCCTATTCTTCAAGGATGACTTTAAATGCTCAAACACATCAAAAACGCACCCAAGTCGCCATCATTGGCGCTGGCCCTTCTGGGCTGTTGCTCGGTCAATTGCTTTACAAAGCGGGCATTGACGCCATCATCATCGAGCGGCAAAGCCCAGACTATGTGTTGGGCCGCATCCGTGCTGGCATTTTGGAACAAACCACGGTGGATATGCTACATGAGGCGAGCGTGGGCGCTGGCGTTAGCACAGAGGGCATCGTCCACCACAGCATTGACTTGGTGTTTGGCGGCAAGCGTCATGGCATTGATGTGCATGGCTTGACTGGCGGAAAAGCCGTAACCGCCTATGGACAAACCGAGGTGACGCGGGACTTGATGGCAGCTCGCAGCGCGGCAGGTTTGATGACTATCTATGAAGCCAAAGACGTTAGCGTGCACGATTTCGACACCACAAAACCCGTAGTGCGCTACCAAAAAGACGGTCAAAACTATGAGTTAGCCTGTGATTTCATCGCCGGCTGCGACGGTTTCCACGGCGTTTGCCGCGCCAGCGTTCCCGAAGGCGCGGTGACCGAGTACGAAAAAGTCTACCCCTTCGGCTGGCTGGGCGTGCTGGCCGATGTGCCACCCGTCTCGCCGCATGCTATTGTGTACGGCAACAGCGAGCGCGGCTTTTCGCTGTGCAGCATGCGTAGCCTGACCCGCAGCCGCTACTATGTGCAGTGCCCGGTGGACGACAAAGTAGCCGACTGGAGCGATCAGCGTTTTTGGGACGAACTGCGCTTGCGGCTAGACCCTGAGCTGGCCGAGCAAATCATCACCGGCCCGTCCATCGAGAAAAGCATCGCCCCGTTGCGCAGCTTTGTGGCCGAACCGATGCGCTTTGGCAGCATGTTCTTAGCCGGTGACGCCGCCCACATCGTGCCACCCACGGGGGCGAAAGGGCTAAATTTAGCGGCCAGCGACGTGAAATACCTGTCCAGCGCGTTGATTGAGTTTTATGGCAAAGACGGCGTGAAAAGCAGCGCAGGCATCGATACCTACTCCCAACGCGCTCTGTCACGCATTTGGAAAGCCGAACGATTCTCTTGGTGGTTAACGTCGCTGATGCATAGATTCCCCGACACAGGCGCATTTGGGCAGCGCATGCAAGAGGCTGAGTTGGAATATTTAGTTAACTCACAGGCGGCATCTACCGTTTTGGCGGAGAACTATGTGGGTTTGCCTTTGCTATCAAAATGATACTGATTTTTTGGGGCTAAATAAGCCTTTAGCCGTCGTATTTGTTGTCTAAAAAGCTATTAAATATATAGCAAATATATATAACGAATATATACAAACTTTGATAAGTTTAAGAGTTTTTAGGCCAAGCTTGCATCGCTGTTTCGGCTATTTTCAGTAACTTGTTGCGTGGCGCGCCGTCGCGTGCAAGGGTTGAAAGCCCTTGGATGATCGCCAAGGTGTGCGCAGCCAAAACTTCAGCGTCTGCATCCTTTGGCAAGTTGCCTTGATGGATAGATTGTTCGATTTTGTCGCGCAATTGCATCTCAACGTCGTGCCTGATAGCTGCTAGTGCGCTTTGCACATCGCTGGCGGCGTTTGAGCAACTGATCGCAGACGTGGCGAGCAAACAACCTGCGGGTGTGTCAGTGCCCGTAAAACCTACAGCTGCCGCTTGCAGCAAATTGAAGGCAGCCTCAAAGCCTGTAGCCGCATCGTCGATGATCGTTTTGGAGGTGATAGGACCAGAGACATACAGCGCGACTGATTCTAAAAACAAGCTTTTTTTGTCTTTAAAAACAGCATAAATGCTCGATGGCGGCACATTGAGCGCTGTGGTTAAGTCGTTCAGCGAAGTGGATTCATAACCGTGCCGCCAAAACAGCAGCATGGCTTGGTGCAAAGCGCGGTCGCGGTCAAAAGACAAAGGGCGACCTTTTTTGCGCGGAATCTGGCTGAGTTTTGGTGAATGGGTTAATTCACTCACATTTGTAGTGGTCACTAGGAAAATATATAAATTGAGGTTACATTATTATCCTATCAATCACTACGAAAGTAAAGTTATGTCAAATCCACAATCTCTAAGCAGCTACCGCACCCTAGGAAAATCCGGCCTAGGGGTCAGCCCACTGGCATTGGGGACGATGACGTTTGGCACGTCTCGCTGGGGCTCGGGCGACGCGGTATCGCGGGATGTTTTCAACGCCTACGTTGAAGCAGGGGGCAACTTTGTGGATACGGCAGATGTGTATTCAAGCGGACGCAGCGAAGAAATGATCGGCAGTTTCATTGCAGAACGCTCGTTGCGGGACAACATCGTGCTATCGACCAAAAGTGGTTTTGCCTTTGGACAAGGCCCCCACGTAGGCGGCAACGGCGCAAAGCACGTGCATGCGGCATTGAACTGCTCACTCAAACGATTGCAAACTGACTTTATTGATTTGTATTGGGTGCACGTGTGGGACAGTGTCACCCCCGCCGAAGAATTGCTGGAAACCATGACAAATTTAGTGCGCAGCGGCAAAATCCGCTACTGGGGCATGTCAAACTCACCCGCTTGGTATGTCGCTAAAGTTGCAACGCTGGCTAAGGTGCGCGGTTTGCCAGGACCAATTGCGATGCAGTATTTTTATTCACTGGTCAATCGCGATATTGAAGATGAGCACATCCCGCTGGCCGCAGAGTTTGGCATGGGCATGATGCCTTGGAGCCCACTGGCATATGGCTTGCTCACCGGCAAATACGACCGCAACGCCGTAGAAGCCGCCGCACCCAGAGCTGGTGGTCTACCGCGCGATGCCGCCAAAACAGGCGAAGCGCGACCCAGCGACGACAAAAGACTAGATGGTGCAAACCCGTTTGGAGACACCTTGTTTACAGAGCGTAATTGGCGCATTGTCGATGCTTTGAAAGGCATTGCCCAAGAAGCCGGCCAAAGCCCTACGCGCGTAGCATTAGCTTGGGTGCTAGGCCACGCCAATGTGACATCAACCTTGATGGGCGTGAGCCGCGTCGAGCAAGTGGCTGACAACATCGCCGCAATCGACATTAAATTGTCTGCAGAGCACAGGGCAGCGCTAGACGCCGTGAGTTTGCCCGACCCCAAGATGCTCTACAGCTTGTTCACGCCAGCACTGCGACAATATGCTGTGTTTGGTGGCAGTTCTGTCTCGGCATAAGAGTTTTTGATGCCGAAATATGAAAAATGCCTTTCAGCCGGCGTATTTATTGCTTATACAGCTATTGAATATATAGCAACTTAGAATCGACTCAAAACTTCTCATGCGGCGCTAAATACCGCCATTGGCCAACTGGCAGGTTTCCTAGCACCACGTTGCCAATCCGCACCCGCTTCAGGCCAACCACCTTCAGTCCAACCTGCTCACACATGCGGCGGATTTGGCGTTTTTTGCCTTCAGTAAGTACAAAACGGAGCTGCTCGGGGTTTTGCCAATCTACCTTTGCACGTTTTAGGAGCTGGCCGTCTAGGCTCAGGCCGAAGCGTAGTTTGGTGAGCAGGGCAGGTGGGAAGGCGCTTTGCACGTCCAGTGTGACTGGTGGCACGGTGTTTTGGGCGGCCAAGTTGCCATCAGCGTAGTATTCCACCCGCACCAAATATTCTTTTTCCATCACCGAGTCTTCGCCAATCAGCTGGCGGGCGATGCGGCCGTCTTGTGTCATGACAAGCAAACCAATCGAGTCAATATCTAAGCGTCCGCAGGGCGCTAAACCCGGCAATTGCGAGTGGTTCCAGAAGAAGCGGGCGTTGTCATCCGCCCAGCGGTTTTGCGGGGTGAACAGCGTCACAGCTGGCTCGTGGCCGTCTTCGGCTTGGCTGCTCACAAAGCCCATGGGCTTGTTGATGAGTATCGTCACCTGATTGGCTTGTTTGCCTTTGGCGGCGCGGTCAATCTCGATTTTGTCGTGCTGCTGTACCTGTAAGCCCATCTCGGCAACCACGCCATTGACCTTGACCCAACCGTTGGCGACCCACTCATCAGCTTCGCGGCGTGAGCAGATGCCCATCTCGGCCATGCGTTTATTCAGGCGGGTGGTGGCTTTGGGCGGGGGTGCGTTCGCTGAATCGGGAAGGGGCTTTTTACCACCCGCGATGGCTTTGGCTGCGCCGGGTGATAGGGCACGCCTAAACACAGGGGCTGGCGCTGGTGATGTTGGTTCGGTCATAGGGGGTTGAGTTTATTACCAACGTCTAGGAGTACATATAGATATGCGCAGAAAATAGAAGAATCTCGCAGAAAGTGGTTCAGCGGCATAGGCGGAAAACCGCCTTTAGGTTAAAATAGTTAGTAAATCGGTATTCTATATACCAAAAACACACTAACAAACAACTTTGATAAGTTAAACCAGTTCAAAAGATTTCATCATGGCCGCGTTCGAAAAAGAAAAAGTCCTCTCTGTTCACCACTGGAACGAAACCCTCTTCACCTTCACCACTACCCGCGGCGCGAGCTTGAAGTTTGAAAGCGGGCATTTCGTCATGGTCGGTTTGGAAGTAGATGGCAAGCCGCTGCTGCGCGCCTACAGTATCGCCAGCCCACATTACGCGGAGGAGCTGGAGTTTTTCAGTATCAAGGTTGAAAACGGTCCGCTGACCTCGCGTTTGCAGCATTTAAAGGTGGGCGACGACGTGCTCATTGGCCGTAAACCCACGGGCACGCTGGTGTTGAGCGACTTGCTACCTGGCAAAAACTTGTTCTTGTTCGCCACGGGCACGGGCTTAGCGCCTTTCATGAGCGTCATCCGCGACCCAGACACCTACGAAAAGTTTGAAAAAGTCATCTTGGTGCACGGCGTGCGTTTTGTGAGCGAATTGGCCTACGAAGAATTCATCACCAAAGAGCTGCCGCACGACGAATTTTTAGGCGAAGAAGTCAAAAAGAAGCTCATCTACTACCCCGCCGTCACCCGCGAAGAGTTCCGCAACTCAGGCCGCCTGCCGGTGCTGATTGAAAACGGCAAACTCTGCGCAGACATTGGCCTGCCCCAAATCAACCCCCAAACCGACCGCGCCATGATCTGCGGCGGCCCAGCGATGCTCAAAGACCTACGAGTCGTGCTAGACGGCCTAGGCTTCACCATCTCCTCAGGCATAGGCCAAGCGGGTGATTATGTGATTGAGCGGGCGTTTGTGGAGAAGTGATTGAGGGTTGTGAGATGCTATTTGCTATTTAATTTATAGCTGCTTAGGAAGTAAATAAGCCGGCTACGAGCATATTTGATGCTATTTTTAACAAAATTCCTTATCGCCCAAGATGTGGTGAATAGTGACTATGTAGTTGCTTGCAAGTCGGAAAAGTTGTTTAAAAGTCTGATGTTTTAGCTGCTATATTGTGGATATGACAAATAAAATATGCTAGACATTACACAAATGCAGTTTCACGTTGCCTACCGCATTACTGGCCTCGGTTGGTCGGAGTGCGTCGTGTCTGACAGGGAGGATAGCTGCACTGTTACGGCTTCGTACTTATCAGACGCCCTATGCCATCTGCTACTGGCGGCCACTGCAGTAGCATCATTGTTTGGGCGGATCACGTTCAGCTTTGAGGAAGAACCAGGTGAGTACCGCTGGGTCATTACAAGTCCGCGAATGAACGAGATAGAACTTGAGATCATTGACTTCGATGAATCTTGGGGTGGAAAACCAGACTCAGCTGGCAGATCACTTTTTAAGACAAAGTGCCAGCCAGACATGTTTGCTAGAGCGGTCTTCAATGCCGCACAGCAGGTTCTCCGCGAATATGGAGAGGCAGGCTATGCTGAGAAATGGGGGGAACACGCATTCCCAATGTTGCAATTCCGTCAGCTGGAGCGAATCCTTGGGCTTCAAACTTGAGTCAGAAAATAGGGTCAGAGTCCAATTTCGACGAGGTGCTGTTGTCCGTCGATGTGCAAATTGTCCTGAATTGGAATCTGACCCTATTTTCTTTACCTCGGCTGGTAGAAGCTTCACTCTGAAGGCGTGGCGCGAAGCGACGGGGTAGTTGTAGGCGTGAAAGTTACTACCCCACCCGTTGGGCACCCCTTCATGATGAAGGGGAATTAAGAGTAATTTTGCTATAAATAAAATAGCTTATCAGGCAATAAATACGCCGGCTACAGCCATATTTGATCTATAAATTAAACTTTTAGAAGTTCCGCGTCCGCAGCGCATGAATATCCAGTACCCGCAGCCCCCCATATTCCACTTTAATCGTCCCTTGGTCAGACAAATTGGTCAGCGCTTCGTTGACGCGTTGGCGCGATAGGCCGACCAAGTAGGCGAGTTCTTGCTGGGTGATGCGCAAAACTTCGCCTACGCCGGGGTAGAGCACGGGGTTGAAAAGGGAGGCTAGGCTGCGGGCGACGCGGATGTCGGGGTTGGTCATGCGGTCAATTTCACGGGCGGCGATGAATTGGCCCAGGCGCTCGTTGAGCTGGCTCATCACAAAGCGGTTAAAGCCGATGGAGTTGTCCAGCAGCCAGTCAAATGTTGCCACGGGTAGTCCAGCGACAGTGCTTTTGCGCAGCGCCTGGATGTTGTAGCGGTATGGCTCGCGCTTCATCACGGTACCCTCGCCAAACCAGCCGCCAGGCGGTACGCCGGTGAAGGTGATGGTTTGGCCTTGGGCGTTGTCGCTGCTCATTTTCAGCAAGCCTTGTACCAAGCCAAACCAGTAGGTGACGGGTCTGCCTGTGCGGCAGACGTAGTCGCCCGGTTCTGCATCGGTCACGTCAATATCGTTGATGGCTTTTTCGCGCTGTTTGTCAGTCAAAAATGCCAGCCAAGGGATGCCCGCGAGCTCGTAATCTGTGGGGTTACGGCGGCGCTGGTGCAGCGTTAATTCTTGAGAGCTTGAGCGTGTCATGGGTGCTGTAAATTGAAGAATGATCAGAAAATAATCAGGGAAAGTCCTAGGCGAAGTGAGTTCCAATTGTCGTCCAAACGACAACATAGCGTCAAATATTAGCCTAATATTCAACCCATCAGACGACAAACAAGACCATAGATCTTTGGGAACTATTGAGATGCAGACCACATTTGCCCGATTATTGTTAAAGCACGCCGCAGAGCGCCCTCAAGTCGCTGCCATGCGCGAAAAGGAATACGGCATTTGGCAAGCGCTGACTTGGGCGGACTTAGCAACGCTGGTTGAGCACTTGGCTTGCGGCTTGCATGATGCGGGGCTGAAGCGGGGTGATCACATGGTGGTGGTCGGCGCGAATCGCCCACGTTTGTATGCCACGATGCTGGCGGTTCAGGCGCTGGGTGCTGTGCCGATTCCTTTGTACCAGGACGCTGCTGCGCTGGAGTGTGTGTTTCCTATCAACAATGCAGACGTTAAATTTGCTTTTGCGGAAGACCAAGAGCAGGTCGACAAGTTGTTGGAAATTCGTCCACAGTGTCCACAGTTAAGCAATATTTACTTTGATGACCCACGTGGTCTGCGCAAATACGACGAGCCGGGTTTGGCTAGTTTGGAAGCCTTACTCGACAGCGGTAAAGCATTTGCAGTAAAACATTCTGGGTTTTTCAAGGCTGAAATCGAAAAAGCGCAGCCAAGTGATGTTGCTGCGATGTTTTTTACCTCAGGTACAACGGGCAACCCGAAAGGCGTTGTTCATACGCATAACAGCTTGCTGAATGCCGCAGAATCCGGCGCAAATTTTGATAAATTAAGCAATAACGAAGAGGTTTTAGCCTATTTGCCACCGGCTTGGATTGGGCAAAACATTTTCAGCTACTCGCAATGGCTGGCTTGTGGTTATGTGGTTAACTGCCCAGAGTCGGTCGGAACCACAACTATCGACTTGAAGGAAGTGGGGCCTACCTACTATTTCGCACCGCCGCGCGTGTTTGAAGGCTTGCTCACCAGTGTGATGATTCGCATGGAAGATGCAGGCGCTTTCAAACGCAAGATGTTCAGTTACTTTATGCACGTCGCTAAAAAAGTCGGCCCTGCGAAGACGGATGGGACATCTGTTGGCTTGGTTGATAGTTTGAAATATGCGGTGGGCAATTGGATGGTTTATGGCCCACTGCGTAACAACCTAGGTATGAGCCGTGTACGTGTCGCTTACACGGCAGGCGAGGCGATTGGCCCAGATTTGTTCACCTTTTACCGCTCCATCGGCATCAACTTGAAGCAGTTGTACGGCTCAACTGAAACGGCGGTGTTTGTCTGCCAGCAGCCCGATAACCAAGCGTGGGCAGACACAGTAGGTATTCCAAGCAACGGTGTTGAAATCAAAGTCGCAGACAACGGCGAGGTATTGGTGAAGTCGCCGGGTTTGTTCAAAGAGTATTACAAAAATAAAGCGGCAACGGACGAGGTGTTGACCGATGGCGGCTGGTACCACACCAGCGATGCCGGCTTTTTGGATGCGCATGGGCACTTGAAAATTATTGACCGCGTGAAAGATGTAGGCCGCATCAAGGGCGGTGCGTTTGATGGTGCGATGTTTGCGCCCAAGTATGTTGAAAACAAGCTCAAGTTCTTCCAGCATATTAAAGAAGTTGTTGCCTACGGTGATGGTCGCGAAAAAGTGTGCGTCATGATCAACGTCGATTTTGATGCAGTGGGAAATTGGGCAGAGCGTCGTAATTTGTCTTATGCCGGCTACTCTGATTTGGCGCAGAAACCTGAGGTGTACCAGCTCATCAAAGAATGCGTTGAAAAAGTCAATGTCGATTTGAGTACGGACACCATGTTGGCAGGAAGCCAGGTCAGCCGCTTCCTGATTTTGCACAAAGAGCTTGACGCTGATGATGGCGAGTTAACGCGCACCAACAAAGTACGGCGCGGTTTCATTGCAGACAAATACTCAGCTTTGGTGGATGGTTTGTATGCCGGCAAAACCGAGCAATTTATCGAAACTGTAGTGAAGTTTGAAGATGGCCGCACAGGTAGCGTGAGCGCAACATTGAAGTTATCTGATGCCACGATTTATGCACCAGTCAAAGCGGCAGCTTGAAGAGTTAAAGAACAACCATGGCAACTAAAAAAATCGGCGACGTTATTCTTGACGTCAAAAACATCAGCTTAGCGTTCGGTGGCGTCAAAGCACTGAGCGATATTTCCTTCAACGTGCGTGAGCATGAGGTGCGCGCCATCATTGGCCCTAACGGTGCTGGTAAAAGTTCGATGCTGAACTGTATCAACGGTGTATATACACCGCAGCAAGGCAGCATTACTTTTAAAGGACAAACTTTTGGTCACATGGACAGCCACCAAGTGGCGACCATGGGCATTGCTCGCACCTTTCAAAACTTGGCCTTGTTCAAAGGTATGAGTGTGATTGACAACATCATGTCTGGCCGCAACCTACGCATCAAAAGCAATATTTTGATGCAAGCCTTGCGTATCGGCCCAGCTGAGCGAGAGGAAGTTCGTCATCGCGAGTTTGTGGAGCACATCATCGACTTTTTGGAAATTCAAGCCTACCGCAAAACACCAGTGGGTCAGTTGCCTTATGGTTTGCAAAAGCGTGTTGACTTGGGCCGTGCTTTGGCGATGGAGCCGCAAGTGCTGTTGCTTGACGAGCCCATGGCGGGCATGAATTTGGAAGAAAAGCAAGACATGTGTCGCTTTGTATTAGACATCAATGACGAATATGGCACCACAGTGGTGTTGATTGAGCATGACATGGGCGTGGTGATGGATATTTCCGACCGCGTCGTGGTACTCGATTACGGTAAAAAAATTGGTGATGGCACGCCCGACGAGGTGCGCAACAACCCAGAGGTGATCAGCGCTTACCTCGGCACATCACATTAGGACTCATTAGGACAACCAATATCATGGCATTTTTTCTAGAAACATTATTGGGCGGCCTGATGGCTGGCATGTTGTACTCATTGGTCGCTCTGGGCTTTGTGTTGATTTTCAAAGCCTCTGGCGTGTTTAATTTTTCGCAAGGTGCAATGGTTCTGTTTGCAGCGTTAGCCATGGCACGGTTTGCTGTTTGGATTCCCGCATGGACGGGTATCAACAGTCCCGTTTTTGCCAATATCGCTGCCTTTGTCATTGCCAGCCTGATCATGTTTGTGGTAGCGTGGGCAATTGAAAAACTTGCATTGAGACATTTAGTCAATCAAGAAGGCACAACGTTGCTGATGGCAACCTTGGGCATCAGCTACTTTTTGGATGGCTTAGGGCAGACTATCTTTGGCAGTGATATTTACAAAATTGATATCGGTATGCCCAAAGAGCCCATCATGGCGTTCGAGAAAATGTTTGAAGGGGGTATTTTGATCAACAAAGAAGATCTTTATGCCGCCTTAATTGCTGCTGTATTGGTCGCTGCGCTCAGCATGTTTTTTCAAAAAACGGCAACCGGTCGCGCACTTCGTGCTGTAGCGGATGACCACCAAGCAGCACAAAGTATTGGCATTCCGTTAAACCGTATTTGGGTGATTGTTTGGTTTGTGGCCGGTATTGTGGCCTTGGTGGCTGGCATGATTTGGGGCTCTAAATTGGGTGTGCAATTTTCGTTAACCACGGTTGCTTTGCGTGCTTTACCGGTTGTGATTTTGGGTGGCTTGACATCTGTACCTGGTGCGATTATTGGTGGTTTGATTATTGGTGTTGGTGAAAAATTGTCTGAGGTCTTTCTTGGTCCCTATGTGGGTGGAGGCATAGAGATTTGGTTTGCCTACGTACTTGCCTTGGTTTTCTTGCTGTTCCGCCCACAAGGTTTGTTCGGTGAAAAAATCATTGATCGCGTGTAAATGATTGAACTTATCAAACGCAAAACTACCCTTACATATCTAAATTAAAAGCAGTTTAAAAAATGTTTTACAGAGAAAACGGTCAATTCAAGACCAATTACCGCGCTGACCAGCAAATCTTTCCGATTGCGCAAGACCGCTGGGCGGTTCTTGCACTTATGGCGTTTGCATTTATAGCGGTGCCTTTGCTGGGCAGTGACTACATGTTTCGCGCCATTTTTATACCCTTTTTGATAATGGCCTTAGCAGCTCTTGGGGTGAACATCTTGGTTGGTTATTGCGGTCAAATTTCTTTGGGCTCGGGCGCGTTTATGGCGGTGGGTGCTTATGCTGCGTTTAACTTCTTTGTGCGTGTTCCTAACATGCCACTGATTCCCGCTTTGATTCTGGGTGGCTTGTGCTCTACAGCCTTTGGTATTTTGTTTGGTTTGCCAAGTTTGCGCGTTAAAGGCTTGTATTTGGCGGTGGCAACTTTGGCTGCGCAATTCTTTAGCGATTGGATGTTTTTGCGCATCAAATGGTTTACCAACGATTCGCCTTCGGGCTCAGTCTCTGTGTCGGGCTTACAAGTATTTGGCTTCCAAATTGAAAGCCCAGTTTCTAAATATTTATTCTGTTTGGCAGTCTTAAGCGTATTAGGCTTGATGGCAAAAAATCTAGTTCGCAGTGCTATTGGGCGCGAGTGGATGGCGATTCGGGATATGGATGTAGCCGCTGCCGTGATCGGTATTCGCCCCATGTACGCCAAGCTGAGCGCGTTTGCTGTTAGCTCATTCATAATTGGGATTGCGGGCGCATTGTGGGGATTTGTATACCTAGGAGCGTGGGAGCCAGCGGCGTTTTCTGTAGACATGTCGTTCCGACTGTTGTTCATGGTCATCATCGGCGGCATGGGCTCCATCATGGGCAGCTTCTTTGGAGCCGCGTTTATCGTACTGCTTCCGATATTTTTGAATCAATTTTTACCCTTTTTGGGCGGCTTGTTCGGAATAGATGTTTCGACAGCTGCAGCATCTCATGCTGAGTTGATGATTTTTGGTGCGCTGATTGTGTGGTTTTTGATAGTTGAGCCCCATGGCTTGGCAAAGTTGTGGGCCGTCGGTAAGCAAAAATTGCGTCTGTGGCCCTTCCCTCATTGAGTTCTAAGCGCATTGAATCTTAGCCATGCGATTGCGGGTATGTACTGATTTCGTTTGTTCTTTTTCGTTCGTTAACCATAAGCACACTTGTGCTATTACATTTGGAGATTTTAAAAATGAAACTTCGTAGCCTTGCACTTGCTGCCACTTTGGTCGCTGTTGGTGCCACAGCCTTCGCTCAGGCCAAAGAGCAATTTTTCCCTGTGCTGTCCTACCGCACAGGTGCTTACGCTCCTAACGGCGTGCCTTTCGCCAACGGTTACGTTGACTATTTGAAATTGGTCAATGCGCGAGGCGGCATTAACAAAGTGATGGTGTCGTTTGAAGAGTGCGAAACAGGCTACGATACAGCGCGTAGCGTGGAATGTTACGAGCGCTTGAAGGGAAAAAATGGTGGGGCAACTGTGTTCCAGCCCTTGTCTACAGGCGCGACTTTTGCATTGACTGAAAAAGCACCTGGCGACAAAATTCCATTGGTTACAGCAGGCTATGGTCGCAGCGAGAGCCAAGACGGGACAGTGTTTAAGTGGAACTTCCCATTGGCTGGAACTTATTGGCTCGCAGCTGATGCGCTGGTGCAGCACATCGGTAAAAAAGAAGGCGGCTTGGACAAGCTCAAAGGCAAAAAGATTGCCTTGGTTTACCACGACAGCCCCTACGGCAAAGAGCCAATCGCTTTGTTGCAAGAGCGTAGCCGTCAGCTGGGTTTTGAGTTGCAATTGCTACCCGTGACTGCGCCGGGCGTTGAACAAAAAGCGACATGGTTGCAAGTGCGCCAATCTAAGCCAGATTTCACCCTGTTGTGGGGCTGGGGCGTGATGAATTCCACCGCCCTCAAAGAAGCGCAAGCCACGGGCTATCCACGTGAAAAAATGTACGGTGTGTGGTGGTCGGGTGCTGAGCCAGATGTGAAAGACGTAGGCGAAGGCGCTAAAGGCTACAACGCGGTGACCATGCAGCACGGTGCAGAGCCAAATTCAAAAGTTGTGAAAGACATTTTGGCCATGGTGCATGACAAAGGCGTAGGCACTGGCCCTAAAGACGAAGTCGGTCAAGTGCTCTATATGCGCGGGGCGATGAGCGCCATGATGGCAATCGAGGGCGTCCGCTCTGCACAAGAGCGTTTCGGCAAAGGCAAAGTTATGTCGGGTGAGCAAGTGCGTTGGGGCTTAGAAAACTTGAATTTGACTCAGTCTAAGCTTGATGGCTTAGGTTTCGCTGGCGTCATGCGCCCAATCAGCACATCGTGTGTGGACCACATGGGCTCTAACTGGGCGCGTGTACACACATGGGATGGCAAAAAGTGGGGCTTCACGTCTGACTGGTTGCAAGCGGATGAGCAAATCTTGAAGCCATTGGTGAAAGCCACAGCGGCAAAGTACGCAGCCGACAAGAAGTTGACGCCTCGTACACCGGCTGATTGCCAATCGTAATCAGATGATTTGAGATTTTGTGTGGCTGGCAAATTTAACGATTTGTCAGCCAACAAATGCCAGCGCTTTGATTCCATTAAATTTCTTTTAACTTGAAATTAGAGTGCTGTCGTTTGGTTTGAAAATTTTTCACGTATGACACTATGACTACACCCCAAACATCAACGCCCTTGGCGGGAACGACTGAGCCGAATATCGTATTAAACGTGAACGGTATCGAGGTTATTTATAACCACGTTATCTTGGTTCTCAAAGGCGTCTCGCTGAACGTGCCTGAAGGCAAAATTGTCGCCATTTTAGGCGGCAATGGCGCAGGTAAAACAACGACTTTGCGAGCAGTTTCAAATTTGCTTCAAGGTGAGCGCGGTGCAGTCACCAAAGGTACGATTGAGCTGAGGGGTGAGCGCATTGAAAATTTAAGTCCAGCGGACTTGGTGCAACGCGGCGTCGTCCAAGTTATGGAAGGCCGCCATTGCTTTGCGCATTTAACCATTGAAGAAAATCTGCTCACAGGCGGCTACACCCGTAAAAACAAAGCAGAGGTTGAGGCTAGCTTAGAAAAAGTTTACAACTATTTTCCGCGTCTCAAAACGCGCCGAACCAGCCAAGCGGCATATACCTCCGGTGGTGAGCAGCAAATGTGCGCCATTGGTCGTGCACTGATGGCCAATCCAACCATGGTGTTGCTTGATGAACCCTCCATGGGCTTGGCGCCGCAAATTGTAGAGGAGGTTTTTGAGATTGTGAAAGACCTGAACCAACGCGAAAAAGTAACCTTTTTGTTGGCAGAACAAAACACCAACATGGCTTTGAAATATGCGGACTACGGCTACATCATGGAAAGTGGTCGTGTGGTGATGGACGGTAAAGCCAGCGACCTTGCCAACAACGAAGACGTGAAAGAGTTTTACTTGGGCGTAGGCGGCGGCGAGCGTAAATCGTTCAAAGACGGTAAGAGCTATAAACGTAGAAAACGTTGGTTAGCATGAGTGATTTTTACAGCATGCTCCTTGCAGCAGAAAAGCGACCCCATGCAGACCGCGAGCGCGTCCAACTCCAAGCCTTGTCGCAGCAAATCAAACACGCGCAGCAGACCAGTGAGGCGTTTGCGGAGATATTGGCCGGGTTAGATGCGACGGCGGTTACTAGCAGAGCTGCTTTGGCGCGGTTGCCGGTGACGCGTAAAACCGAGTTGTTAGAGCGACAAAAAGCTGCACGTAGTAAACGTAGTGCCGATAGCGAAGTGACGGCAAGCCATGTTTTTGGCGGCTTTAGCAGAATCGGTTTTGGTGCGAATATGTTGCGGGTGTTTGCCAGTCCAGGCACGATTTATGAACCCGAAGGCAAGCAATTGGATTATTGGCGTTCGGCAAGAGCCTTGGCCGCCGCTGGCTTTAAAGCCGGGGACTTGATTCATAACTGTTTTAGCTACCACTTCACGCCAGCTGGCGCGATGATGGAGTCTGGCGCACATGCGTTGGGTTGTACCGTTTTTCCGGCGGGAACGGGGCAAACCGAGCAACAAGTGCAAGCCATGGCAGAGCTGGAACCGGCTGGTTATGTCGGTACACCTAGTTTTCTGAAAATCATCCTAGAAAAAGCCGCTGAAATGGGTGTGGCACTTCCCAGTGTGACCAAAGCCTTGGTCTCTGGCGAAGCTTGCCCACCGAGTTTGCGCGATTGGTTTGCTGAGCGCGGCGTCGCAGCTTACCAGTGTTACGCTACCGCTGATTTGGGTTTGATTGCTTATGAAACTAGTGCCCGCGAAGGCTTGGTGATTGACGAGGGCGTACTTGTTGAAATCGTCACCCCTGGAACAGGTGACCCGGTTGCTGAAGGCGAAGTTGGCGAGTTGGTGGTCACAACCTTCAATACCGATTACCCCTTGATTCGCTTTGGCACTGGCGATTTGTCTGCCGTTTTGCCAGGTCATTGCCCCACCGGCCGCACCAATACCCGCATCAAAGGCTGGATGGGGCGTGCTGATCAAACTACCAAAATTCGCGGCATGTTTGTGCATCCTAGCCAAGTTGCAACCATTGCCAAGCGGTTTCCAGACGTTGTGAAAGCCCGTTTGGTGGTCAGCGGTGAAATGGCCGATGACCGCATGACCTTGCAAGTTGAAACTGCAAAGCACAACGAAGCTGAAGATTTGCTTGAGAAAATCAGCGAAGCCATCCGAGATGTCACCAAACTTCGTGGAACGGTAACCCTTTTCGCACCTGGCAGCTTGCCTAACGACGGTCGGGTGATTGAGGATGCCCGTAGCTATAAGTAGAGTATCCGTGAAGTTTGACGCGCGAAGCTAAAATAGTAGCCAATACATAGGGTTAGTGCTAGTCACAAAAGGGACTCGAGACCGTTATGGTACTGGCTCGGTGCTTTTTACCTATGGCATTGATTTTCAATTACCGCTTAATTGCCACTTATTTAGGATATTTCGATGAAAAAATTATTAGCAGTAACGCTTGCTTGTGCAGCTTTGGTAGGAGCTTCGTTTAGTGCTCAAGCTACCGACTATCCCTTGAAAGACAAAGTCATCACCATCGTGGTGCCGTTTGCAGCAGGAGGTCCTACTGACCGTGTTGCGCGCGATTTGGCTGAAGCCATGCGCAAACCTCTGGGTGGTAACAGCATCATCATTGACAGTGCTGCCGGTGCTGGTGGCTCTATCGGTGCCAACAAACTAGCTAAAGCCACACCTGATGGGTACACGCTTATGGTGCACCATATTGCTATGTCAACCATGCCAGGCTTGGTTCGCAATATGCCATTCAAAGTCGAAAGCGACTTTGAATACTTGGGCATGATCAATGATGTGCCAATGACGCTGATTTCTAAGCCTACACTGCCAGCTGCGAACTTCAAAGAACTCTCAACTTGGCTAACGGCTAACAAAGGCAAAATCAATCTCGGCAATGCAGGTGTTGGATCAGCATCGCATTTGTGCGGCTTGCTGTTTCAAAGCGCTGTGCAAATTGATATGACAACCGTGCCGTATAAAGGTACAGCTCCAGCCATGACGGATTTGATGGGTGGCCAGATCGACTTGATGTGTGACCAAACCACCAATACTACAACGCAAATTGAAGCTAAAAAAGTCAAAGCGTTTGCCGTTACAACTGGTAAGCGTTTGACTACACCAGCGTTGAAAGACTTGCCAACCTTGCAAGAATCTGGCCTCAAAGGTTTTGAAGTGACGATTTGGCACGGTTTGTACGCGCCTAAAGGCACACCTGCTGACGTGCTCGCCAAAATCAACGCTGCTTTGAAAGTTGCTTTGAAAGACCCTGAGTTCATCAAGAAACAAGAAGGTTTGGGCGCAGTTGTTGTAACTGACAAACGCACTGAGCCAGCAGAGCACAAAAAATTTGTCGCTTCTGAAATCGCCAAGTGGACACCGATCATCAAAGCTGCTGGTGTGTACGCTGACTAAACACGTTAGCTAGTTAATCTCAAAAAAGCCGCAAATTTGCGGCTTTTTTTATGGCAAGATGATTCAGAGATAGCAAACCAATATATTCAACGATACGGGAGATACACCAATGGCATTGAAAACATCTGTCCAGAAACGCGGCGCATTGAAATTTATTGCGACAAGCTGCTTATTTGCTACTAATTTAATAGCAATTCAGACATATAGTCAGACTGCTTGGCCCACAAAACCTGTCAAAATCATAGTCCCATTTGCGCCCGGCGGCACGACCGATTTACTGGCTCGCGCTATGGCCCCCGAGCTGTCCAAAGCATTTGGTCAAACCTTTATTGTTGAAAACAAAGCCGGCGCTGGCGGCAATGTGGGCGCTGATGCCGTCGCCAAATCTCCCGCCGATGGCTACACCTTGCTCATGGGCACGGTAGGTACGCACGGCATTAATGTCGCTCTGTACGACAAAATGCCGTTTGACCCTGTCAAAGACTTTGCACCGATTACCTTGGTCGCAGGTGTTCCCAACGTCATGGTGATGAACGCCGACAAAGCTAAAGCGCTGAACATCAACAGCGTGGCAGATTTCATCAAATACGCCAAATCCAACCCGGGCAAGTTGAACATGGCTTCCAGCGGCAATGGCACGTCCATCCATTTGGCGGGTGAGCTGTTCAAAAGCATGAGCGGCACCTATCTCGTCCATTTCCCCTACCGTGGCTCAGGCCCTGCCTTGTTGGATTTGGTTGGCGGTACGATGGATGTGATGTTTGACAACTTGCCCAGCGCTTTGCCGCAAATCAAAGCTGGCAAACTGAAAGCCTTGGCTGTCACCAGCGCCCAAAGGTCTGCCGTGTTGCCCGATGTGCCGACCATCGAAGAAGCAGGCAAGTTGAAAGGTTTTGACGCCAGCAGCTGGTTTGGACTGTTAGCACCAGCCGGCACGCCGCCAGATATTGTCAATCGCATTCAACAAGAGTCGGCCAAGGCGCTCAATTCAGCAGCTGTGAAAGAAAAGCTTTTGGCACAAGGCGCGATTCCGGGCGGCAACAGTCCGCAAGATTTCAGCAAAATGATTTCTGCAGAAATTAAAAAATGGGCGCAAGTGGTGAAGGTCTCTGGCGCAAAGGTCGATTGATTTGGCCAAATCAAATCAGTGATTTAAACGCCCCAAACGATTTCTACATTTGCTTCACGGCATTTTTTTAACAGCTCCATAAACGGCAAAGCCCGTTGGCGTAGCGGTACAGCATCAACCACGGCCGGATTGATGCATTCCTCGTCTACTTTTGCATTTTTTGCAGCTTCGATGGCAGCTTCTTCTGCCGCAACAGCACTTTCCAGCGCAGCCAAAGCCGCTGGCATTTGTGCTGGCAAAATAATGCCGGTGGTGCTTGGGTCTTTGCCAATGATTTGCAGCACGCGGCGGCCATTGGGTTCCAGCATGATCAAGTCGCCAGTGGCTTTGGATTTGAATTTGAAAAGCATAAGTTGTCCAATATGAATAAGCTATTTGAATAAAGTTAGACCTCGTAGTCATAACGTCTTCGGGTAAGCTATTGTCTACCTTATTTTGCGCCATATGACCATTTCTTCTACTTCCGGCATTGCTTCCACTGTAGGCCAAGGCCGTGTTTACCTAGTGGGAGCAGGACCAGGCGACCCAGACCTGCTCACCCTGCGCGCCGTTCGCATCATGGCGGCAGCCGATGTCGTCGTTTACGACCACTTGGTATCAGATGGTGTTCTGGCTTTTTTACCACCTAGCGCCGAGCGCATTTACGCTGGCAAGCGACGTAACGAGCACACCTTGCGGCAAGAGCAAATCAATGCCCTGCTGGTCAAATTAGCCAAAGAGGGCAAACAAGTGGTGCGCCTCAAAGGGGGCGACCCTTTCATTTTCGGACGCGGTGGCGAAGAGTTGCAAGAATTAGTCAAAGCTGGCGTCGCATTTGAGGTCGTGCCTGGCATCACCGCTGCCAGTGGTGTATCCAATTACGCGGGCATTCCGCTGACGCACCGCGACTACGCGCAAACTTGCTTGTTTGTGACCGGGCACCTCAAAGAAACCAACGACTTTGTCAGCGCCGATTTAGATTGGGTCGCGCTGACGCGTCCCCATCAAACCGTGGTGATTTACATGGGATTGTCTGGTTTGAGAGACATTTGCCGTCAACTTATCGCCCACGGTGCCAAACCTGATTTCCCCATCGCCATCGTGCAAGACGGCACCACAGCCACCCAAAAAGTGTTGACTGGCACCTTGACCGACTTGCCCGAACGCGTCAAAGCCAGTGGTTTCACCTCGCCCTGCCTCATCATCGTGGGTGAAGTCGTTAATTTGCACCGCGAGTTGGCTTGGTACACACCTGCTTTATCATCAGTTACAACATCAGCGTCATAATTTGTTCAGAGCTATCATTTTGTGACCATGATGACTATAATTTAGACATGAAGCCTAATAAAATGCCAGCCGCCCCCTCTGCATCCACCACAAAAGCCTCGGCCAAGCCCGCCAAAGTTTCTTTCAAAGCGCAAATGCTGCTGGCCCGGGAAGACGCCATCGTCCAAGCCGTGAACCGCCTGCTTGCGGAAAAAGGCTTTGACGCCATGACGGTAGACGAAGTGGCCGCCAATGTCGGCATCGCTAAAGCCAGTCTGTACAAGCATTTTTCCAGCAAAGAAGAACTCGCCGCCGCCGCCATGGTGCATGTGATGCAGCGCGCGCAAGCGTTTTTGAGCAGCTTGCCGGCGGATGCTGCGCCCATAGCCAATCTGCGCGCTGCCGCCCGCTGGATGATGCAGCTCAAACTCGCTGGCGAAATGCCCTCACTGCCCAGCCAAAATTCCACCCTACGCGCCACTTTGATGGGCAACAAAGCCTATATGGATGGCGTGATGGAAGCAAGCGACCACTTAGGCGGCTGGATTGAAGCCGCGCAAGCAAATGGCAGCCTTAACACCACGCTACCGCCCATCGCCGTGCTTTACACCTTGTATGCCCGCGCTTGCGACCCTGTTTTGGAGTTTTTGAGGCTCAATGACCAGCTGAAAGACGACGCCATCATCGATTTGGTGCTCAAAACCTGCTTTGAAGGTCTGAATGCACGATGAGCGATGCCCTCAACTACCTTCTAGCCGCTCGCCCCGAGGCGATGACGCACTACTTTGCCTTCCTTAAAGACGCCGGCAAACACCTAGACCCTAAAACCCGTAACCTCATCTCCGTCATCACCAAAGTCGACGCCCAAACCGAGCCCGGCTTCAAGCAATACCTCAAACGCGCCCTGCGTGACGGTTGCACTCCAGTCGAGGTGATTGACGCCTTGCTCATGGCCTTCCCCACGCTGGGTCTGACCAAAATCATCTGGGCAACCAACATCATTTTGAGCATGAATTTGCCCGGTTTTGACCCTCTGACGATGAAAGCACAGCTTACAGGCGAGTCAGAAAAAGCAGAATCAGATAGTGCAGAAGGAACTTGGCACGACGTAATGACCACCAGCGCTCTGGCCGATGGCCAAACCACCCGCGTCGACAGCCACGGACGTGGCCTGTTCATCTCTCGTGAAGGCGACACCTTCGCCGTGTTCGACAGCCACTGCAGCCACCAGCGCACCGACGTCCCTTTATCCGCACTAGACGACTGCACTTTGACCTGCCCCAAACACCAATGGACCTTCGACGTCAAAACCGGCGTCTGCCACAAACCCGGCGGCTCGCCGCTGCAGCGATATCCCGCCAACGTGGTGGGTGGACGGGTGTTGGTGCAGTGGTGATTTCATCGATCTAGAAGCAAAAAAGCCAGCTTGAAGCTGGCTTTTTTATGGTTTGCGAAGCTGAATTTACTTCACCTGCGGATCCAAACTCCCGGTCGCATAGCGCTTTTGCATGTCTTCTAGGCTGTGGATTTTGCCAATTTTGCTGGCCATACCCGCTGCGCCAAAGGCTTGGTAGCGGTCACGACAGATGCCTGCCATGCTCTCAGTAGCGACTTTGAGGTACTTACGTGGGTCAAAATTTGACTTGTTTTGCGCCAAGTGGCGGCGGATGGAGCCGGTGGAGGCCATGCGCAGGTCGGTATCGATGTTGATTTTACGAACGCCGTTTTTGATACCTTCAACGATTTCAGACACTGGCACGCCGTAGGTTTGACCCATGTCGCCACCAAACTCGTTGATGATGGCCAACCAGTCTTCCGGCACGCTGCTGGAGCCATGCATGACCAAATGCACGTTGGGGATGCGTGCGTGAATCTCGCGGATACGGTCAATGCGCAACACCGCGCCCGTGGGTTTTTTGCTGAATTTATAAGCACCGTGGCTGGTACCGATGGCGATGGCCAGCGCGTCTACCTTGGTTTTGGCGACAAAGTCTGCTGCTTCGTTGGGGTCGGTCAGCATCATATCGTGCGTCAGCTTGCCTTCCGCGCCGTGGCCGTCTTCTTCGCCGGCCATGCCGGATTCCAAAGAACCCAAGCAACCTAATTCACCCTCAACCGACACGCCGGTGGCGTGCGCCATCGCCACCACGCTGGCCGTTGTGTTGACGTTGTACTCGTAGCTGGTGGGGGTTTTGCCGTCTTCACCGAGCGAGCCGTCCATCATCACCGAGCTAAAACCGGACTGGATGGAACGAAAGCAAATGCCGGGCGACGCGCCATGGTCTTGGTGCATACACACGGGGATGTGCGGGTAGGCTTCCAGCGCGGCCAAAATCAAATGGCGCAAAAACGGCTCACCAGCGTACTGGCGGGCACCGGCTGAACCCTGCAAGATGACTGGTGAATTAGTTGCATCCGCCGCCTGCATGATGGCTTGCACCTGCTCCATGTTGTTGACGTTGAAGGCGGGCAGGCCGTAGCTGTTTTCGGCAGCATGGTCTAGCAATTGTCGCAAAGTGATTAAAGCCATGAAGTGCTCCTATGAAGTTTAAAAATCGTCAAAATATGGTTTTATATGGATAAATATGGGTTAAAAACGTCTGTATCCGGCGTATTTATTTCCTAAGTAGCTATAAAATATATAGCAAATTAGTTTGCCGCTCGTTTCGCCAAAATCTCAAAAGCTGGCAAGGTCTTACCTTCCAGCACCTCCAAAAACGCCCCGCCACCGGTTGAGATGTAACCGACCTTGTCCTCAATGCCGTACTTAGCAATCGCAGCCAAGGTGTCGCCACCGCCGGCGATGCTAAAGGCGCTGCTGTCTGCAATCGCTTGGGCGATGACTTTTGTGCCGTTCTCAAACTTGGCGAATTCAAACACGCCCACAGGGCCGTTCCACACAATCGTGCCCGCTTTGAGCAGTTGTTCGGCCAGTTTCTTCGCGGTTACAGGGCCAATGTCTAAGATCAAATCGTCATCTGCCACATCGGTTGCAGCTTTGACGGTTGCTTCGGCGTCTGGTGAAAAGGTCTTAGCTGTCACCACATCGGTCGGAATCGGCACTTCTGCACCACGCGCTTTCATCGCCGCAATGACGGCTTTGGCTTGATCCAGCAAATCTGGCTCCGCCAAGCTTTTGCCGATTTTCAGCCCCGCAGCCAGCATGAAGGTGTTGGCAATGCCGCCACCTACGATGAGTTGGTCTACATTGTTAGCCAAACTCTCCAAAATCGTGAGTTTGGTTGAGACTTTTGAGCCCGCCACAATTGCCACCAGTGGGCGCTTCGGTGCAGTGAGTGCTTTAGAAATAGCATCCATCTCCGCCGCCAAGAGAGGGCCAGCGCAGGCAATGGGTGCAAATTGGGCGATACCGTAGGTGGATGCTTCGGCGCGGTGTGCCGTGCCAAAGGCGTCATGCACAAAAATATCGCACAAAGCAGCCATCTTTTTTGCTAAATCGGCGTTGTTTTTCTTTTCACCGACGTTAACGCGGCAGTTTTCTAGCATGACGAGGTGGCCAGGAGCAACTTCCACGCCATCTACCCAATCAGAAACCACAGGAATATCCATCCCCATCAACTCGCCCATGCGCTCGGCCACGGGGTCTAACGAATCTGCCGGTTGGAAGTCCCCTTCCTTTGGACGACCCAAATGCGACGTCACCATCACCGCCGCACCAGCGTCCAGCGCCATTTGAATGCATGGGATGGAGGCGCGGATGCGGGTGTCTTCGGTGATATTGCCATTGTCGTCTTGCGGCACGTTCAGGTCGGCACGAATAAAGACGCGTTTGCCTTTGAGCTGCCCCTTGGCGATGAGGTCTGAGAGGCGAATAACGGAGAGCGCAGGCGTAGTGGACATAGTGATTTAAGGCTTTAATACTTGCAAGATTGGTCAAGATTAAAGTGTAAAAGCCCTTATCACAGACTTTTGGTAACCGCTTGGTAACTCAATCCGACCAGAGGCTCGATTATAAGTTGGCTTTCAATAAGTCGGCTGAAATTCCCGAATCGTCTTAACAACGTCATCCGTCACTACAAACCCTTCGCCAAACTTGGTCGCAAGCTCGGCGCTGCGTTTCACAAACGCATCCACTCCCATGCCGTAGATAAACTGCATCGCACCGCCGGTGTAGGCCGGGAAGCCGATGCCGAAAATGGAGCCGATGTTGGCGTCATGCACGGTGGTAAGGACGCCCTCATGGAGGCAACGGGCGGTCTCGACGGCTTGGCGGTAGAGCAGGCGGTCTTTGATGTCTTGGATGTTCCACGCCACATTTGGCTTTTCAAACAGGGTTTGTAGCTGTGGCCACAGCACTTTTTTCTCGCCTTGTGGGTAGTCATAAAATCCGCCACCCAAAGCACGGCCAGGGCGTTTGAGTTCTTTGACCATGCGTTCTATCAGCAGATCGCCTGGGGTGGGCACAAAGGTTTTGCCCTCAGCGGCAAAGTCGGCACGGGTTTGGTCCATCACATGGGTGCTAAGGCGTAGCGAGGTTTCGTCAATCACCGCCAGCGGCCCCACCGGCATGCCGCACTGGATGCCGGCGTTTTCAATCACCGCTGCCGGAATGCCCTCGCTCAGCATGGCCGCGCCCTCACGCACAAACGTGCCAAAGGTGCGGCTGGTGTAAAAGCCGCGTGAGTCGTTCACCACAATCGGGATTTTGCCCAGCGCCTGCACGTAGTCAAACGCCCGCGCCACGGTTTCGTCGTCCGTCTGCTTGCCGCGAATGATCTCGACCAGCTTCATCTTGTCCACCGGGCTGAAAAAATGGATGCCGATGTATTTTTCGGGCTTGCTACTTGCCGTTGCCAAGCCAGAAATCGGCAACGTGGAGGTGTTGGAGGCGAAAAAGCCACCTGCCGCCAACATCGGCTCAGCCTCCTTGGTCACCAAAGCTTTGAGCTGGCGCTGCTCGAAAACCGCTTCAATGATGAGGTCGCAATTTTTGAGGTCGTCATAACTGGCCGTCGCGGTGATGCGACTAAGCAACGCCACTTGGTCGTGCGGCGACATTTTCCCTTTGTCCACGCGAGGCTGGGTGATTTTGGCGCTGTAGGCTTTGCCGTTGTCGGCTTGTTCTTGCGTCACATCTTTCAACACCGTGGCGATGCCGCGTGCCGCCTGGCTGTAGGCGATGCCTGCGCCCATCATGCCGGCGCCCAAAATACCGACTTTTTGCGGCATGTACCGCGGCACGCCTTTAGGGCGAGATTGGCCAGCTTTCACCGCGTTCATGTTGAAGAAAAAGGTGTTGATCATGTTTTTGGCTACCGGATCAACGGCTAACCGCGCCAAATAACGGCTTTCAATCCGTAGCGCAGTGTCGAAATCGACCTGCGCACCTTCCACCATCGCGGCCAGCGCCGCTTCGGGGGCGGGGTAGAGGCCGCGAGAGGCTTTTTTCATCATCGCTGGCGCAACGGTCAGCGCCATGGCGATTTTCGGGTTGGCCGGTGTACCGCCCGGGATTTTGTAATCTTTGCTGTCCCACGGTTGGGCGCTGACGGGGTTGGCCGCTATCCAAGCCAGCGCGGCAGCGCGTAAAGCAGAGGCCATATCTCCCTCGTTCGCGATCAATTCATGGATCAGTCCCAAGTCTAGGCCTTCACGTGGATTGAACAGTTTGCCTTCCAAAATGTAGGGCTGCGCACCCATCAAACCCAGCAGCCGCGTCGTTTTGGTGATGCCAGACGCGCCCGGAATCAGCCCCAAGCTCACCTCGGGCATGCCAAACTGGATCTTTTTGTCGTCCACCGCCACGCGGTAGTGGCCCACCAGCGCCACTTCCCAGCCGCCGCCCAGCGCTGCGCCGTTCAGGCAGCTAACGACAGGCTTGCCCAATGTTTCCAGGGTGCGGAAGTTCTTTTTCATGCGCTCGATTTCGGTAAAAATCGCGCCCGCATCCGTCGCTTTGTTGCGCATCAGACCCTTCAAATCTGCACCCGCGAAAAAGGTGGTTTTGTTGGATGCCAAGACGATGCCGGTGATGGCGTCTTTGTCTTTGACGACCTGCGCGGTCGCCTCGGTCAAATCGCTCTGCCACTGCAGGCACATGGTGTTAACGGCGGAATCGGGCTCGTCAAAAGTGAGGGTGGCGATGCCGTTGCTGAGTTCGTATTGGATGGTTTTCATGGTCATTTTGGGGCAAATGTCGTTAAAATTACTATAAATTCAATAGCTACTTAGGCAATAAATACGCAGGCTAGAGTGCTATTTGAAGGGTAAATTCTTAGATTCTTTCAACGATGGTCGCGATGCCCATGCCACCGCCTACACACAGCGTTGCCATGCCATAGCGCAGTTTTCTGCGGTGCAGCTCATCGATCAAAATCCCCAAAATCATCGCGCCAGTCGCACCCAGCGGGTGGCCCATGGCAATCGCGCCGCCGTTGACGTTGGTCTTCTCGTGCGGCACTTTCATCTCTTTCATGAAGCGCATGGCCACGGCTGCAAAGGCTTCGTTGATCTCCACCAAGTCCATCTGGTCCATCGTCAGCCCCGCCTTGGTCAGCGCCTTGCGGGCGGCGGGCATGGGGCCAGTCAACATGATGGTCGGGTCAGCACCGCTCAACGCCACCGAGACGATGCGCGCGCGCGGTGTCAGCTTGTGAGTTTTGCCGGCTTGTTCCGAGCCAATCAGCACGGCAGCCGCGCCGTCCACAATGCCAGACGAGTTGCCGGCATGGTGCACGTGGTTGATACGTGCCACCTGCGGGTAGCGGCTCAGGGCGACCTGGTCAAAACCCATGGCGCCCATTTGCTCAAAGGCCGGCTTCAGCGCGGCCAGCCCTTCCAGCGTGGTGCGGGGCTTGATGAACTCGTCCTGCACCAAGATGGTTTGGCCCAAAAAGTCGGTCACCGGGATAACCGAGTCATTGAAATAACCCGCGCTTTGCGCTAAGGCGGCACGTTTTTGCGATTCCATGGCAAAAGCGTCCACATCAGTGCGGCTGAAACCTTCAATCGTCGCAATCAAGTCCGCGCCAATGCCCTGCGGCACAAAGCCGATGCTCGAATTGGTGTCCGGATCTTGCGCCCACGCGCCACCGTCAGAGCCAATCGGCACGCGGCTCATACTTTCTACGCCACCGGCGACGACCAGGTCTTCCCAGCCCGACGCCACTTTTTGCGCCGCCATGTTGACGGCTTCCAGGCCCGAGGCGCAAAAGCGGTTGATCTGCACCCCAGAGGCGCGGAAGTCCCAGCCTGCTTTCAGCGCTGCAATTTTGGGCAAGACCGAGCCCTGCTCCCCAATCGGCGAGACGATGCCCATCACCACGTCATCCACAGCCGCCGTGTCAAAGCCATTGCGCTGCTTCAGATTTGATAGCAGGCCAGACAGCAAAGTCACAGGCTTGACCTCATAAAGGCTGCCGTCCTTCTTGCCCTTGCCGCGCGGGGTGCGGATGGCGTCGTATACGAATGCTTGGGTCATGCCAACCTCCTTGAATGCTGTGCGGAAACAGATGTTTAAATGAATCGAACAAATCGCAAAAATCTAGTATAGTCTTTTCACCAAGCAATTGCTTTGTAATATTCAAAAACTCAGTCCTCAATGTGACATAGAAGGTGACACCCATGATTGAACGCACACTATTTACCCCCGACCACGAAGCCTTTCGCGACAGCTTCCGTCGCTTCATCGCCAATGAAGTCGTCCCTTTTCACGAGGCGTGGGAAGAGCAGGGCTATGTGGCGCGCGAGGTGTGGAACAAAGCGGGCGAGAACGGCTTTTTGTGTACCTCCATGCCCGAAACCTACGGCGGCGCGGATGCGGATAAGCTGTATTCGGTGATCCAGATGGAAGAGCTGGCGCGAGCGGGCACGTCGGGCATCGGCTACAGCTTGCACAGCGAAATCGTCGCGCCCTACATCTTGCATTACGGCACCGAAGCGCAAAAAAGCCACTACCTGCCCAAACTGGCCAGTGGCGAAATGATTGGCGCGATTGCCATGAGCGAGCCAGCAGCGGGGTCAGATTTGCAGGGCATCAAAGCCACGGCAATCAAACAAGCTGATGGCAGCTACCTCTTGAACGGCAGCAAAACCTTCATCACCAACGGCTGGCATGCTGATTTGGTCATCGTGGTGGCGAAAACGAATCCTGCGGCGGGTGGTAAAGGCACGAGTTTGCTACTGGTCGAGCGCGGTATGGCGGGTTTTTCGGTTGGCAAGCGCTTAAAAAAGCTGGGCTTGCGGGCGCAGGACACCTCTGAACTGTTCTTCGACAACGTGCGCGTACCGGCTGACAACCTGCTGGGCGGCGCGTCTATGGAAAACAAAGGTTTCATCTGCCTGATGGAGCAGCTCCCGTGGGAGCGCCTGCAAATCGCCGTTACCGCAGCGGCGGCGGCGCAGGCGGCGATTGATTGGACAGTCGCCTACGTGAAAGACCGCAAAGTCTTCGGACAAGCGGTTGCCAGCTACCAAAACACGCGTTTTACCTTGGCCGAGCTGCAAACGCAGGTACAAATCGCGCAAGTTTTTGTCGATAAATGCATGGAATTGCTCCTGCAAAACGCGCTAGACACCGCCACCGCCAGCATGGCGAAATATTGGACGACCGACCTGCAATGCAAGGTGATGGACGAATGCCTGCAGCTCTTCGGCGGCTACGGCTTCATGTGGGAATACCCCATCACCCGCGCCTACGCCGACGCCCGCGTCCAGCGCATCTACGGCGGCACGAACGAGATCATGAAAGAGGTGATTACGCGGAGTATGGGGTTGGGGAAATAGTGGTAAATGCTATGAATTTCATGGCTAACTAGGCAATAAATACGCCGGCTGTAGACTATTTTTTAATAAATTACATCTTGCTACTGGATCGAAATACATCTCGCACTTTGCGACATGTTTTTTTAATTGCACTCCATATTTCCCGCAATAAGTCTTCGCCTGTGTCACCCTGACCAAGTTGATCCATCAACGCACCTTTACCCACAATCATCATTAAAACACTAGTAATTAACATCACGCCATACCACCAATTACCGGGCCAGTAATTGAAATAAGGCGGGCCTAAAATAATGACAGCCCCTACAAGGACTATAAGATCAATTTTTTTAAATTTCATTTTAAAACCTATTCAAGCATCAATTCGATCCCAACTGATACCAGAAAATAGGGTCAGAGTCCAATTTCGATGTGATGCTGCTGTCCGCCGATGTGCAAATTGTCCTGAATTGGAATCTGACCCTATTTTCTTTACCTCGGCTGGTAGAAGCTTCACTCGAAGGCAAACCCTCAAATGAAAGCTGCTTCGCTAAAACGGCGGGGCCATAGAAGGCGGGGGATGAGAGTGGGGGAAGCAAACCAGCTTGCGCAGTAAATTTGCTACAAATAAAGTAGCTGCTTAGGCAATAAATACACTGGCTACAGCCATATTTGATGCGAAAAATGGTGTTTTAAGCGTATTTAAACTCAATTTTGGTGACATTGGCTAAATCCAGCGTCTGCTTGGCTTGCCACAGGTCGTAATTGTCTTGCATGGTGAGCCAGCTCTCAGCTGAGCGGCCGAGCGCTTTGCTCAGTCGCAATGCCATTTCTGGGCTAACGCCGCTGGCTTCGTTCAAAACACGGCTCAGGGTAGAGGCGGCTACACCCAGCTTGAGCGCCAGCTCGCGTCCGCTCATGCCGTTTGGTTCTAAGTAAACCTCTTGAATAAACGCGCCGGGATGGGGTGGGTTAAACATGGTCATTAGTGATAATCCTCGTAATCTAAAACGTGCGCATTGCCGTTGATAAATTCAAATGTCATTCGCCAATTGCCACTCACCGCGACAAACCAGCGCCCCTTGGCGTCGCCTTTGAGCGAATGCAGACGAAAACCTGGGATATCCATATCGTCAATCACATGCGCCGTCTCAAGCGCGGCTAATTGCATCTTCAGCCTTTTAGCGTGAACGGCCTGAATGCCTGCAAAACTGCCCGTCTCAAAGTACTTTTGCAGCCCTTTATGGCGAAATGAAACAATCATGGTTGGATTATACGCTGTTGCGCACCACGCAACAAGCGGCAGGCAGCAAGCGCTGTGTTCTTCACCTCTGCTAGTAGAAGCTTCACTCGACCGCCAGCCCCCAGATGAAAGCTCCCCTCTCACCCGGCGGGGTGAGAGGGGTTGGGGGAGAGCGGGGGAAAACAAACCAGCTTGCATAGCCACAAAACGCTATAAATATAGTAGCTGCTTAGGCAATAAATACGCCGGCTAGAGACATATTTTGGCACATACATTTGATGTTCTAAAGATGTCATCTAGGCGACACTTAATCGGTTGCCACAGCCTTACATCAGGTGCAACCCTATGCTTAAAAAGCATATTTCCGTCTATAAACATGCTAGTTCAATTTCTTGGAAGCAGGATATAGCGTGCAAGTTCTTCAATTGTTAATCAGCGGCATCGCGCAAGGGTGCATTTACGGGCTGATTGCACTCGGTTTTGTGCTGATTTATAAAGCGACAGAGACGGTAAGCTTCGCGCAGGGCGAGCTGATGATGCTGGGCGCGTTTGGCGGGCTGGCGGGGATGACGCTGCTGGGGTTTCCTTACTGGTTGTCTGTGCTTTGTGCGATTGCGGGCATGGCGGTTTTTGGCATGCTGCTGGAGCGTGTTGTGATTCGGCCTATTTTGGGGCAACCAGCGTTCTCTATTGTCATGTTGACCATCGGTATCGGCTACGTAGCGCGCGGACTGATCACCATGATTCCGGGCATTGGCACTGAAACCCATACGCTGCCCGTGCCTTACAAAGACCAAATTTGGAAACTGGGCGGCCTAGTGTTGAATGTTGAGCAAATGGTGGTGATTGCTGCCACAGCCGTGCTGTCTGCAGTATTATTTGCTGTATTTAAATACAGCAAAATCGGCATTGCGATGCAGGCATCGTCGCAAAACCAACTGGCGGCGTATTACATGGGCATCCCGGTTAAGCGTATCAATGGCTTAGTTTGGGGCTTGGCGGCTGCGGTGGCGGCGATTGCAGGTTTACTGCTCGCGCCCATCACCTTTGTGCACGCAAACATGGGTTTTATCGGTTTGAAAGCGTTCCCCGCGGCGGTTGTTGGTGGCTTTGGTAGCTTGCCAGGTGCGATTGTGGGTGGGCTGATTATCGGGATTGTGGAGTCGTTCTCGGGCTTTTATTTGCCAGACGGCTTTAAGGACATTGCCGCCTACATCGTCGTGTTGGTCATGCTGATGGTCAAGCCGAACGGTTTGTTTGGCGAAAAATTGCGGAAAAAAGTTTAATCATGCGCTTTATTTTTAAAACCGACTACGCGCAAGACATCAAGCTGGCCAAACATGGTGGCCATGTTTTTTGGTATGGCTTGCTATTGCTGCTATTGATTGCCGCACCTTGGATCATTGCCGAATATTGGCTTGCGCAGCTTACATTTATTTTGATATATGCCATCGCAGGGCTGGGGTTGATGTTGTTGGCGGGCTTTACTGGGCAGTTTTCGATGGGGCATGCGGCCTTTTTGGGTGTAGGTGCATACACGCAGGCTGTGTTTACCAATATGGGTGTGCCGTTTCCGGTTGCGCTGGCGCTGGCGGGTACCTTTTCTGCTGCGGTTGGCGTGGTGGTGGGTTTGCCAGCGCTGCGGGTGAAGGGCATCTATTTAGGCATTGCGACTATTTCGTTTGGCTTTATCGTAGAAGAGGTGTTTGCTCGCTGGGAGTCTGTGACGGGTGGTAATTCAGGCATCCACATCAAAGCGCCTGATATTTTTGGCTGGAAGCTGAGTTCGGGCATTGAGTTTTATCTGCTGTGCCTCTTTATTACCGTGGTGGTGACGTTGGGAATTTTGAACCTGCTGCGCTCGTCCACAGGTAGAGCGTTTGTTGCCATTCGCGACTCTGAAATCTCTGCGCAAAGCATGGGTATTCATTTGGCGCGTTACAAAACACTGTCATTTTCCATTTCTGCAGCGCTGGCGGGCGTGGCAGGGGCGCTGTATGCGCACAAGTTGCAGTTTATTTCTCCGGATCAGTTCAATATTTTGCAGTCGATTGATTTGCTGCTTTTAGTTGTGATTGGCGGGCTGGGCTCGGTGCATGGTGCGTTTTTGGGCGCTATCTTCCTCATCGCCATGCCGCAGCTGATTGCTTTGAGCAAAGACTATTTGCCAGCGGTTATCGGGCAAGCGCCGGGTTTGCAATCGGTGGTTTACGGCGCGGTGCTGATTGCGTTTGTGATGTTTGAACCGTTGGGCTTGTACGGGCGTTGGTTGAAGATTCGCACTTACTTGCAAACCTTCCCGTTCTACCGCAAAGGCATGTTCAAGCGGCAAAAATCATTCCAGAAGTCGGATCGCTTGAAATGATCGAACCATCTATGACAGACCTTTTACTTTCCGCAAAAAACCTGAGCGTGCGCTTTGGCGGCGTCTTGGCGGTCAACAACGTGAGTTTTGACGTTAAGCAGGGCGAAGTTTTCACCTTGATCGGCCCTAACGGAGCGGGCAAAACGACGGTCTTCAACCTCATCAGCCGCATCTACACCCCTACCAGTGGCGAGATTACTTATTTAGGCAAGAAGCTGACCGACCAAGCGCCGCACAACATCGCCGCGTTGGGCATTGCGCGCACGTTCCAGAACATCGAATTGTTTGAGCACGCCACGGTGATGCACAACCTGTTGATTGGTGGCCATACTCATAAAAAAACTGGCTTTTGGAGCGAGGTCTTTTTTACCCCGCAAACCTTCAAAGCCGAAGTTGAAGCACGCGAGAAGGCCGAAAAAATCATCGAGTTTCTGGATTTGCAGCACCATCGCGATTCCCTGGTGGCAGGCTTGCCCTACGGTGTGCGCAAGGTGGTGGAAATGGGACGCGCATTGTGTACCGAGCCGAAATTGCTGCTGTTGGATGAGCCTTCGTCTGGCTTAAACGTCGAAGAAACCGACGACATGGCGTTCTGGATTCAGGATATCAAAAACGAACTCGGCATCACGGTGCTGATGGTGGAGCATGACATGAGCTTGGTGTCCAAGGTGTCTGATCGCGTGGTTGCTATGAATCAAGGAGCGGTCTTGGCTATGGGTACGCCGCGTGAGGTGCAAAACGACCCAGGCGTGATCGAGGCGTATCTGGGCTCTATCGACGATGTGTCCTCATTACGGAGGGCGGTATGAGTCAATTGACTGAAAACAACGCCATGGGCGCTGAATCCACAGCAGAGCAGCCTATGCTCAAACTACTCAACGTCGAAAGCGCGTATGGCCCGATCAAAGCGATTCGTGGCGTGAGTTTGCAGGTTAAAAAGGGCGAAATCGGCACGGTGCTAGGCTCCAACGGGGCGGGCAAGACCACAATTTTGAAGACCATTTCAGGCATCATCGACCCGCGCAAGGGCACGGTCGAATTCAAAGGCCAAAACATCACCGCGCGAGACCCAGCTTTCATCGTGCAACAGGGTTTGAGCCATGTTCCCGAGGGCCGTGAGGTCTTCCCTCTGCTCAGCGTGCGCGACAACTTGTTGATGGGGGCGTACACCCGCAAAGACAGCGATGGCGTCGCCAAAGACATCGAGGCCGTTTTTGGCTATTTCCCGATTTTGAAAGAGCGTGCGGCACAAGACGCCGGCTTGCTGTCGGGCGGGCAGCAACAGATGCTGTCGATTTCGCGCGCTTTGATGGCAAATCCCGACCTGATTTTGCTGGACGAGCCGAGTCTAGGGCTTTCGCCGAAGCTGACGAAAGAGATTTTTGAGATCGTAGTGCGCATCAACCGTGAGCGCGGTACGACTATTTTGCTGGTCGAGCAAAACGCCAACATGGCGCTCAATGCGTCGGACTACGGCTATGTGCTGGAAAATGGCCGCATCGTGATGGAAGACACCTGTGCCAGATTGCGGGAAAAAGACGACATCAAGGAGTTCTACTTGGGCATGAAAGAAGAAGGTATGCGCAGTGAGCGCCGCTGGAAAAAGAAAAAAACGTGGAGATGATGCATGGCTAAGCTTTGGAACCTTGCCACTGACCCTGATTTGGCACCCAATCGCGACATTGCGATGCCGGGAGAGACGATTCCGGCGATGTTTTGGAACGCTGTTGCGCAGCGCGGCGACACCACTTGGCTGCGACAAAAGCACTTGGGTATCTGGCGCAGTGCCAGCTGGCAACAAACGGGTGTCGCTGTTGGCGAAATTGCAGCGGGTTTGATGTCTTTGGGGTTTGCCAAAGGCGAGTGCGCATCCATCTTGGCCAACACCGTGGTGGAATGGGTCTGGACGGACTTGGCGGTGTTGTCGGCCGCTGGTGTGGCCAACGGCATCTACCCTACAGATGCTTCTAGCCAGGTGCAGTACCTTTGCGAAGATTCCCGAACCACCGTCTTGTTTGTGGAAGACGACGAACAGCTTGACAAAGCGTTGGAAGTGCGCGACCAGCTGCCCTTGTTGCGCAAAATTGTGGTGTTTGACATGGAGGGCTTGAGCAATCTGCAAGACCCCGGCATCATCAGTTTAGATGGTTTACGGGCTTTGGGGCGTGAGTATCTGGCCAAACAAGCAGATGCGATCAAACAGCGCGTTGCCGAAGTGCAGCCGCAAGATCTGGCTATTTTGGTTTACACCTCGGGTACAACGGGCAAACCCAAAGGGGCGATGCACAGCCATGAAGGCTTGGTGTTCACCGTGCGCGGTTATAACACGCTAGTGTCGCAAACGGCAGCTGATGAGCGCATGTGCTTCCTGCCGCTGTGCCACATTGCTGAGCGGGTTGGCGGTGAATACCACGCGCTATATACAGGTGCCAAGCTCAACTTTGTCGAAAACCCTGAGACAATCCCCGAAAACGTGCGCGAGATTGCGCCAACGGTGTTTACTGCCGTACCGCGCGTGTGGGAGAAGTTTTATTCTGGGGTGATGATTTCGCTCAAAGAAGCGGGATCCGTTCAACAAGCCGCCTATGCCTGGGGCATTGGCGTGGGAACAACGATTGCCGACAAGGTGCTTGCTGACCAACCCGTCAGCGGCTGGCTGAAACTGAAGTTCCAGATCGCGCAGTGGCTGGTGCTTAACAATGTACGCAAATTGATAGGCATCCACCGTGCACGCTTCTTGGTGACAGGCGCTGCACCTATTTCTCCTGATTTGGTGCGTTGGTATTTGGCCTTGGGTGTCCCTATGCTGGAGGTTTGGGGTATGACCGAGACCTGCGGCGCCTCAACCGGCGTGCCCTTGACCAAAATGAAACCCGGATCGATTGGCCCTGCGGCCGAGTTCAACGAGGTGAGGCTTGATCCTGAAACAAACGAAATCTTGGTGCGTGGCAAAAACGTGTTCATGGGGTATTTGAATTTACCCGACAAAACAGCTGAAACCATCACGCCAGACGGTTGGCTGCACACAGGTGACGTTGGCGTGGTAGACAACGATGGTTATTTCAAAATCACCGACCGCATGAAAGACATCATCATCACTGCGGGTGGTAAAAACGTCACGCCGAGCGAGCTGGAAAACGATTTGAAGTTTTCACCTTTCATCACAGATGCTGTGGTGATTGGCGACAAACGTCCTTATTTGACGGTCATCATCATGATCGATCAAGAAAACGTCGAAAAGTTCGCCCAAGATAGGGATGTCCCTTTCAGTAATTACACCAGCTTGACGCGCGCTGCAGAAGTGCAAGAATTGATACAGCTTGTGATTGATCGCGTTAACAAGAAATTTGCGCGGGTTGAGCAGATCAAAAAATTCTTCCTGTTGGAAACGCAATTGACAGCAGAAGATGAGGAACTCACGCCCACGATGAAACTCAAACGCAAGCTGGTCGAAAAGAAATACGAGCCGCAGATCAGTGCGATGTACAAGTAACGCTATTATTTTTAAAAGGAGTTGACAATGAAGATATCCCTGAAATTGAAATCACTAGGTTTGCTGACGACGCTAGCTTTCAGTGCAGCCATAGCCAGTGCCCAACAAGGTGTGAGCAAAGCTGACATCACTTTAGGCTCAATTCAAGATTTATCTGGTCCATTGGCCGGTTTTGGAAAGCAAGCCCGTTTGGGAATGATGTTGCGTGTGGATGAAATCAACGAGCAAGGTGGCATCAACGGACGAAAATTGAAATTGATTGTTGAAGACTCAGGTTATGACCCTAAAAAGGCGGTTTTGGCTGCTCAAAAATTGGTTAACCAAGACAAAATTTTCATGATGGTTGGGCATATCGGCACGGCTCAAAACTTGGCGGCGATGCCTGTACAGTTTGAAAAGAATGTGATCAATTTTTTCCCTATCACTGCTGCGCGCGAAATGTATGAGCCTTTTCATAAGTTGAAATACTCGTTTGCAGCAACTTATTTCGATCAAATGCGAAATGCTGTGCCTAAGGTGACCAAAGAAAAAGGAGCCAAAAAGGTTTGCACTTTGTATCAAGATGACGAGTTTGGTCTAGAAGTTTTCCGTGGTGCAGAAGCCGGCTTGAAAACTATAG
The DNA here is from genome assembly GCA_013298945.1 of Polaromonas sp. Classification (GTDB taxonomy): domain Bacteria; phylum Pseudomonadota; class Gammaproteobacteria; order Burkholderiales; family Burkholderiaceae_C; genus Aalborgiella. The sequence continues at coordinate 126,600 of JAAFJR010000003.1, read as the reverse complement.
GCATGGACTTTGCGGAAAAAACGACTTACAAACGTGGAGCAACTGATTTCTCTTCCCAAATTTCTAAACTGCAAGCGACTGGATGCGATTTGGTCGTTTTGGGAACCATCATTCGTGAAACCATTGGTGCGATTGGAACAGCTAAAAAAATGGGTTATAACCCAATATTTTTAGGCTCTAGCGCCGCTTATACAGATTTGATTCACAAGCTTGGTGGCCCTGCTATGAATGGTCTGTATGCGACCAGCACGGTACAAAATCCTTATTTGGATGATGCCTCGCCAGCGATCAGCTTCTGGGCTAAAAAATACCAAACAAAATTTAGCGAAGATCCAACAGTGTTCTCTGTTTACGGGTACAACATCATTGATACTTTTGCTAAAGCGGCAGGCAAATCAGGCGCTAATTTGTCAACAGAGTCATTTATCAAAGCGATGGATACCATGACGATTCCGCCAGATATTTTTGGCAGCGCAGAAGCGACCTTCAGCCCAACCAAGCGTTTGGGTAGCGATGCATCTCGTTTGTCACAAATTACAGACGGCAAATGGAAGCCTGTATCTGCTTACTTCAAATAAGAGATTCACAAGCTAAGAAATAGCCTACGACACAATGTAGGCTCCCGAGCCAGCGGCAAGCAATTTGCCGTCTGGCCCGTGAAACTCCATGCGCGTAGAGGCTACGCGCGAGCCAAGGCGCAATACCTCGGCTTTCATGGTAAAAAAGTCCCCAATGGCGGGACGCAGATAGTCAATGCGCAAGTCAATCGTCCCTAGTTTACCGAACCGGTGCAGTCGAGCCGCAACAGGCTCATCCATGTGCCGTGCACCAATAGCAGCCATCACCGCCAAGCCGCCCATGGCATCCAGTGCGGCGCTGATCACGCCACCATGCACCCGCTTGTAGCTGTAGTGACCAATAAGCTCATGCCGCATCTCAATACGTCCATGGGCAGATTCAGGCAATAGCTCGGTAATTTTGAGTCCCAGAACTTGGTTGAAAACGATGTTCTCTTCAAATATCTTTTTTAGGTTGATGACGAATTCAGGCTCAAATTCAATCGGAGCTGACGCAAGAGAAGATGTGGTGGATTTGTTTGATTTTTGAAGAGGCATATAGGATAGTGTCACTGACTGAACTGCCTTGCAGCCAATTCTTTCATGATATCTTTCGCTGTTTGGCATCGATCATGCTGGTCGCGGCGTTCATGCGTTTAATCTCACTAAAATTTGACCGGTCGTAGCCTGTTGTCCCTGTACAACTTCAATGGCCGTTACAGTGCCGTCCTGAGTCGCTGCAATCGCGTGCTCAAGTTTCATGGATTCAATTACAAGCAGCGTATCGCCGTATTTTACGGTTGCGCCCACTTCGGTTTGAATCGCAATCACCTTGCCGTTGAATTTTGCGCGTATTTCGGTTGACCCTGCAGCTCCCGCGCTGGTTGAGGGGGCGGTCAACGTGCTGTCCTCCAGCCACAAGTCTACTGCGCCTACTTGCACATGCCATCGCTGATCCGCCTGTTCCACATCACAGATGCGTTTTTGCAGGCCGTCTATGGTGACAAAGTTTTGGTCGTACTTGCCGGCTTGGTAGCGGGCTAAATGTTCGCCATCCTTGTATGTAAGCTTGACTTTGCCGCCACCAACTTCTTGCAGACTTAGCACGTGCTGGGTTTCCTTGTGCTGCAGCCGCAATGATTTCTCAAAAGGGCAAACGAGTTGTTCAGCTGGCTGCCTGTGCCCCGCAAAATACATCGCGACAGCCGCATATAACAAAGCTTCTTGCTCATCCGCTTGCAATAGTTGTCGCAAGCTAGCCGCCTTGTGAGCTAGATACGGAATCCGCGCCTGACCAGCCTGAAACTCCGCGTCTAGCAAAATGGCTCGCAAAAATGACCGGTTGCTCGGCAGCCCCAGCAACTGTGTTTGCGCCAAAGCATTACTCAGCTGCTCAATCGCTTGCTGGCGTGTAGTCGCATGCGCAATCAGCTTGCCCAGCATGGAGTCGTAATAAGGTGCAACTGCCATACCGTTGTAAATGGCGTGGTCGAAACGTGTGTCAGCGGGTGGCTCAGAAAAATGCATCACAGTTCCTGAGTGCGGTGTGTACTGCGCATCTTCAGCGCACAGACGCACTTCAATGGCGTGGCCAGTAAAGACGACTTGTTCTTGCGTCAGCGGTAGCGCTTCACCTTGCGCCACCCGCAATTGCCATTCAACCAGGTCTAAACCCGTTACGGTTTCTGTCACCGGGTGCTCCACTTGCAGCCTTGTGTTCATCTCCATTAAGTAGAAAGAGGGTGTATCTTTGTCGTTAGTGCTGTCGTCTAGCAAAAACTCCACCGTACCCGCACCCACATAGCCCGCTGCTAATGCCAGCTCCACCGCGCAACGTCCCATGCGTTCCCGCAAGACTGCATCCACCGCCGGACTGGGGGATTCTTCGATGATTTTCTGGTGACTCCGCTGGACCGAGCAATCCCGCTCACCCAAATGGATGCAATGCCCCTGCTGGTCGGCAAAGATCTGCACTTCCACATGACGCGGCTGCAAAAGTGCCCGCTCGATCAACAACTCTGCACTGCCAAAGGCAGACTGCGCCTCAGAGCGTGCACTGTGCAAAGCTGCCATGAGCGCAGATTCCTCCAGTACCACCCTAATGCCCCGTCCGCCCCCGCCCGCTGTGGCTTTGACCATCAAGGGGTAGCCAATGCGCTTGGCTTCCAGGGCGAAGCATTCATCCGATTGCCCATCCACATCCGTACTGCCGTTGTAACCCGGCAAGCAAGGCACACCGCGCGACAGGGCCAGTTCTTTGGCGCGTGATTTGTTGCCCAATGCTTGAATCGCAGCAGCAGGTGGCCCAACCCAAGTCAGACCCGCATCCACCACGGCCTGTGCAAATTCAGCGTTCTCACTCAAAAATCCGTAGCCTGGATGCACGGCATCAGCGCCGGTGGTGCGAGCAGCGGCGATGAGTTTGTCAATGCGTAAGTAAGATTCGGGCGAGGTGTTGCCACCCAAGGCGACAGCACAGCTTGCCTCGCTTACATGCAAGGCCTGGGCATCTGCCTCTGAATACACCGCGACTGTTTTTATTACCATACGCTGCGCGGTGCGGATCACGCGTCGCGCAATTTCGCCACGGTTGGCGATGAGTAGTTTTTTAATAGACGGCATTTGATGACGAGAGGTTTAAGCTTGCTTGGGTGGCTTTTTCGCAATCCCCATGATCTTAGCCAAAATGCCTAACATTACCTCGTCCGCACCACCGCCAATCGAGCCAAGCCGTCCATCGCGGAACATGCGTGAGACTTTGTTTTCCAGCGTGTAACCCATGCCGCCCCAAAACTGCAGACAGCCGTCGGGCACGATGCGGTTCAACCGCCCCGCCTTGAGTTTGGCCATGGACGCCAGTTCCGTCACGTCTTGTCCTTGCACATACAGCTCGCAGGCGCGGTAGGTCAGGGCGCGCAGGCTTTCTACTTCGGTTTTCATCTCCGCCAGTTTGAACTGCACCCATTGCTGGTCCGCCAGCGTCGCACCAAACAGCTTGCGTTCCTGCGCCCATTCCACTGTCCAGTCGATGCAGTTGGTCAGGCTTTGCAAGCAACTCGCCGCCGCCCAGAGCCGCTCTTCTTGAAATTGCATCATCTGGTACATAAAGCCGGCGCCTTCTTGACCAATCAAGTTGCGCTGCGGTACCCGCACTTCGTCAAAATAGATCAAGCCCGTGTCACTTGAGTTCATGCCGATCTTGCGGATTTTCTTCGCCACCTCAATGCCTTTGGTGAGCTTGCCGCCGGGTCCGTCGCGCATGGGCACCATAATCAGACTTTTGTTTTTGTGTTGATTGCCCACTGCACTTCCTACATTAACGCTGTCACCCGTATTCACCAGCATGCACATCCAGTCGGCTTGCAGGCTGTTGGTGATCCACATTTTTTGCCCGGTGATCACGTAATCGTCCCCATCCTTGCGCGCATAGCTCTTGATGGATGCCACATCGCTGCCCGCACCCGGCTCGCTCACGCCGATGCAGCCCACCATGTCGCCGGCTACGGCGGGTGCCAAAAACTCTCGCTTAAGTGCATCGCTGCCAAAGCGCGCCAGCGCAGGCGTGCACATATCGGTCTGCACGCCAATCGCCATTGGCACACCACCGCAGTGGATGTGGCCCAGCGTTTCCGCCATCGCCAGTGCGTAGGAATAATCCAGACCCGCACCACCATATTCTTCTGGCTTGGTCAGCCCCAGCAACCCCAAGTTACCGAGCTTTTTGAACACCTCATGCGCGGGGAAGATCTCCGCCGCTTCCCACTCGTCCACATGCGGGTTGATTTCTTCATCAATCAAGCGTTTCAGCGTCTTTTGGATTTCAAGGTGTTCGTGGGTGTAATTCATGGGGTGCTTTCAAGGAATTTATTGAAACTGGCTAAATGGAGGATTGCATCCGATTTACATCCGCGCCACGCCAAACTGCATCGGTCGCAGTTGCTTGGCATCCGCTTCCGCAAACATCGCAAGGCACTGCGCCAACACGGCGCGGGTGTCGCGTGGGTCGATCACGCCATCGTCCAGCAGCAGACCCGAGGTGTAAAACGCATCCGCCTGCGCGTTGAAAAGGGCCACGATCTTGTCAAACTGCGCTTGCGACTCGACCGGGTCTGCCGTCAGACCCTTGCGTGCCAAGCCCGCCTCGGCGACGATTTGCATGGTTTTGGCCGCTTGTTCGCCACCCATGACGGCGGTTTTGGCATTCGGCCAGCTGAACAGAAAGCGGGGTGCATAACCGCGCCCACACATGCCGTAATTGCCTGCGCCAAACGACGCACCGCAATGAATGGTGATTTGTGGCACATCCGCGTTCGCCACGGCTTGGATCATCTTTGAGCCATGCTTGATCATCCCGCCTTGTTCGCTGTCCACCCCCACCATGTAACCGGTGGTGTTTTGTAGGTAGATGATGGGGTGACCCAGTTGGCAGCAGCGCTGGATGAAATGCGTCGCCTTGTTGGCACCCGCCACGTCAATCGGCCCGTTGTTGGTAATAAAACCCACCGTATGCCCGTCGATTGCACCCTGCGCGCAGACAGTTGCAGCACCGTAGAGCGGTTTGAATTCCAGAAAATCTGAGCCATCCACTAGCCGTGCGATCACTTCCCGCATGTCCACAGGTTGTCGTAAATCGTCTGACATCAAGCCGAGCAAATCATCACTGTGCAAGACTGGTGATTTTGCTATGTTTTTAATAGCTGATTCGGTATACTTCATGCCGGCTACAACCTCTTTTGCCAGTCCCAGCGCGTGTCTATCGTCCTCGACCAGATATTCGCCCAGCCCGGACACACTGGTGTGCATTTCCGCCCCGCCCAGTTCTTCTTCGGTGGCAATTTCACCCGTGGCGGCTTTTAACAGCGGTGGCCCCGCTAAAAAAGCCCGCGATCGCTTGCGCACCATCACGACCACATCGCTCAACCCCGGCATGTAGGCGCCGCCCGCCGTGCCCGAGCCGTGCTGCACGGTGATGACCGGAATGCCAGCGGCAGACAGCCGCGCCAAATTGCGAAACAGCGCTCCGCCATGCACAAAGCCTTCCACACGGTAGCGCGTCAGATTGGCACCTGCGCTTTCTACCAAGTGGATAAAGGGCAGCTTGTTTTGCAACGCAATCTCTTGCACCCGCAAAATCTTGTCCAGTCCCATGGGCCCAATCGCCCCAGCGTCAATGCCCGAGTCGCTCGCCATCACCATACAACGGGTGCCGCTGACAAAGCCGATGCCCGCGACCAAGCCACCGCCGGGGATGGATTTTTCGGGGTCTTTGTGGTCTTGCATATAGCCAGCCAATGAACACAGTGGCAGATAGGGCGTGCCAGCATCCAGCAGCAGGGCGACGCGTTCACGCGGCAATAACTGGCCGCGCTTGTCAAAAACCGGTTTGGATTTGGCTGAAGCTTGGGCCGAACGGTCTTCCAGCGCCCTGAGCGACGCGATCCGCGCCAGCATGGCGGCGCGTCTTTCCAAAGCGACAGGGCTTTGTGCGTTCCAAGAAGATTGAAAAACGCTCATGACTGGAACACTTTCGGCGTCTGTGCGAGATGAAACCCTTCAAACGGCGCAATCGCTGCCCGACCGCGCACCGCTGCAGGTGCTGCAATCGCCCCCCAGCCCACCCGAACCTGGGGCCGTGCGCCATCGACACGAAGCGTCGTGCCGCTGATAAAACTCGCCGCTGGGCTGAGCAAAAACACAATCGCCGCTGACGTTTCTGCCTCAGTGCCAAAGCGCCCCAAAGGCACAGTCTCACGCATTTCGCGCAGCATAGGTCCAGCTTCAGGCGGGTAGTGGTCCATGCCGCTGGACGCGATGTAGCCCGGTGCCACGGCGTTGACCCGCACGCCCGCCTGCGCCCATTCCAGCGCCGCCGTCTCGGTCAAACTGACCATCCCCGCTCGAGCCGCACCGCTGTGCCCCATGCCCGGCATCGAGCCCCAGATATCCGCCACGATGTTGACAATCGCGCCGCCATGCGCCTGCATAGACTGCACATAGCACTCCCGCGCCACCAAAAAGCCGCCGGTCAAATTGGTGTTGATCACCGCCTCCCAGCCTTTGGCACTGATGTTTTCCAGCGGCGTGATGTACTGGCCACCCGCGTTGTTGACCAAGCCATCGATCTGACCATGCGCCTCCACAATCTCGCTAATCGCGGCTTTCACTGTGTCCTCGTTGCGGATATCGCAGACCTGGTAACTCACCAAGCCGCCATCCAGTTCGATTTCAGTCGTCACCGCCTGCAGCTTTTCCAGATTACGCCCCAAAAGCACAACCTGCGCCCCCAGCGCCGCCAGCTCGTGCGCCGTGCAGCGCCCAATGCCCGAGCCACCGCCGGTGACCAAAACTACTTGGCCGGCAAACAGCTTGTCTTTAAAAACTGATGTGTAAGTCATTTTTTCGTTTCCTAGCTCAGTCTTTTATGTCAATCTTTGATGAACAGCGCCATCGCCGCTTCGGTCAAATCATCCAGACTGGCTTCCTTTTTGGCGTCAAACCACTGCACCGACCAGTTAAGTGCACCAAAAATCAGCAGCCGCGCCAGTTTGACGGGGCATTTCAGTTGGCCGGAGGCAAACAACGCCTCCAACACCGGCAGCCACACCGCCTCGTAATCGCGCTGCATCTTCGCCATGGTGGTGCGCTGACGCGGCGTGAGCGAGCGCCATTCGTACAGCATCACCGGAATAAAGTCGCTGCCCGCACCCAGCATCACCTCAAAATGGTGGCGGATCAAAACATGCAGTAGCCGGCGTGCTTCTTGCTTGGTTTGCTCACTATTTGATAGTGAAATATTGGCGTTTTTGAGCGTCAATTGCTGCTTTTCAATCGCCGACCGCATCCCCTCGGCCATCACTGCGTACAGCAAATCACCCTTGCTTTTGAAGTGGTAAAAGGGCGAGCCGCTGCGCATGCCCACGGCGGCGGCGATGTCGCGGGTGCTGGTGGCGTCAAACCCTTTTTGCCGAAACAGTTTGGCGGCGGCGGCGATCAAGTCGCCTTTGCGGTTGCCGTCTTCGCGTTCTTCCAGCGTTTTGCGGGGGCGGCCACGGGGTTTGGCAACCGCAGTGGCTGACGCGGTAGAAGGCATGGAAGTGTCTACATCAAGATTCATATAAATGGCACGATAACAAAAAAAAATAATTTTAGCAAGCGGTTGCTTGGTAAAATTAGGCAAAACTATTTTGGCAGGAGTTTTCAATGACAAATTCGGCAACCAAGACGTCCATCCGCATTGGTGGTGCTTCCGGCTTTTGGGGTGACAGCAGCGTAGGTGCGCCTCAGCTGGTGCAGATGGGCAAGGTCGATTACGTGGTGTTTGACTACTTGGCCGAACTCACCATGTCCGTCCTCGCCGCCGCCCGCATGAAAAACCCAGACCTAGGCTATGCCACCGACTTTGTGACGGTCACCATGAAAGCCATCCTCAAAGACGTGGTGGCTAAAAACATCAAAATTGTCAGCAACGCCGGCGGCATGAACCCCCATGCCTGCGCCGCTGCGTTGGCCGCCATCGCCGCCGAGCAAGGCGTGGCCATCAAGATTGCGGTGGTGGAAGGTGACGACGTGTTGCCGCTCATCCCAGCTTTGCGTGAAAAAGGTGTCAAAAGTTTTGAGTCTGGGCAATCCGGCGCACCTTTGCCCGAGCGCCTGCTCAGCGCCAATGCCTACCTAGGCGCCGCGCCCATCAAGCAGGCGCTGGACGCCGGTGCGCAAGTCGTCATCACAGGCCGTTGCGTGGACAGCGCGGTTACGCTGGGCGTGTTGATGCATGAGTTTGACTGGAAATTTGACGGAAATCAGGACGACTTAGACAAACTAGCCCAGGGCAGCCTGGCAGGCCATTTGATCGAATGCGGCTGCCAGGCCACAGGCGGTTTGCACACCGACTGGCAAAACGTGCCCGAGTGGGACAACATTGGCTATCCCGTGTTGACGTGCAGCGCCGACGGCAGCTTCGTGGTTGAAAAGCCGCCGCAGACGGGCGGCTTGGTCAACGTCGCCACGGTGGCTGAGCAACTGGTCTATGAAATTGGCGACCCTGCCAACTACCTCCTGCCCGATGTCGTGTGTGATTTCACGCAAGTTGAATTGACGCAGGTCGGCGAACATCAGGTTTTCGTACGGGGCGCACGTGGCAAAACGCCGCCGCCGCACTACAAAGTCTCTACCACCTATGCCCACGGCTTTCGCTGCAGCGGCCAGCTCACCATTGTGGGCTTGGACGCCGTCGCCAAAGCACAGCGCACGGGTGAAGCGATTCTCACCCGTACCCGCCGTTTGCTCCTAGATGCGGGGTTTAGCGACTACGGCGACAGCCTCATCGAAATCCTAGGTGCAGAATCTTGCTACGGCGCTCACCAAAATGTGTATGTTCAAACCAGCCGCGAAGCCGTGCTGCGCCTCACCGTCACCCACAGCAGCAAAGAGGCGCTCGCTCTGTTCGCCCGCGAAATCGCTCCCGCCGGCACCAGCTGGTCGCCCGGCACCACTGGCGCTGGCGGTCGCCCCAGCCCGTCGCCCATGATCCGGCAGTATGCGTTTTTGCTGGATAAAACGGCTTTGCAGCCCGCCGTGGTGATGGATGGCGAGCGGACTTTGGTTGAAGTTGCCACCAATTTCGCAGCCGAACCCCAATCCGTTCGTTCTGAAGCGCCCACCTCCGTTCGTCCTGAGCCTGTCGAAGGGCTGCAAGGCGACACAGTAACCGTCCCTCTCATCCAGCTCGCTTACGCCCGCAGCGGCGACAAAGGCGACACGTCCAACATCGGCATCATCGCCCGCCAGAGTGCCTTTCTGCCCTACATCAAAGCGTCAGTCACTGAAGAAACGGTGGCAGATTGGCTGGCACACCTCGTCAAAGGCCCCGTCACCCGCTATGACTTGCCCGGCATCAACGCAGTCAACTTCGTCTGCGAACAAGCGCTGGGCGGCGGCGGCATGAGCTCGCTGCGCAACGACCCGCTGGGCAAAGGCATGGCGCAGATGGTGCTGGACATGCCGGTACAGATTCCTCAAAACCTGCTGTAAACCTGCTTTGAAAAATAAAGAATAATGAGTCTATGCGCCCCAGACTTCTCTTAGACATCAGCTACGCCGACCTGCTTTCTGTTTTCACGCCGCTGAACGAAGTTGTCAGTCCAGCCAACATCAAACCCTTCATCAAACTCTTCCCCCAAAGCGTTATTTGCCTCTCCGCCCGCAGCGCCTTCCACGCCTTGCTGAAAACGCTCGCTTTGCCGCCAGCCGCACCCATCATCTACAGCGCCATCACCATAGAAACCATGGTCGCCATTGCGCAAGAGCATGGCTTAACGCACGGTTTAGCGCCCCATTTCGTCGATATCGACCCAGCCACCATGCTGCCCAGCGCGGCAGATTTAGACGCTTTGCTCACCAAAACCGGCGCAAAAGTCGTCGTCATCGCGCAATTGTTTGGCTGCGTGTCCTCACTCAAAGCGCATGGCGATGTTTGTAAAAAGCACGGCGCGCTGCTGGTGGAAGACTGCGCACAAGCCTTCTCAGGCGATTTCCACTTGGGTGACCCTGCGGCAGACTTCTCGCTCTTCTCCTTCGGCCCCATCAAACGCTTCACCGCGCTGGGCGGCGGCATCATTGTGGGTAAAGACAAGCTGGCATTAGACAAAATCGCCCAAACTATTCAAGCTTGGCCGCGCAAGTCAAAGGCGTGGTTTTTCAAGCGCACATTGAAGTTTTTGGTACTCAAACTCGTCTCCACCCCGCTGGTTTACACCGCTTTGATGCGTAGTTTGTCCGCACTGGGCAAAGACGCAGACGCCATCATCGGCAGCATCGCCCGTGGTTTTCAGGCAGGGCGCATCACCCCGCAGCTTGAGTTTCAACCCAGTCCGCGCCAGCAGCGCCTTTTAGAGCGCAGATTAAGTGCGGCAAAACACACTGAATCCCGCAGTGCAGCAGCATCCCAAATTCTGCAAACCGTGCAAAAGCTGCTCCCCCACATCGCTTTTGAAACCCTAGGCAACGCCGCCCAACAAAACGCCCATTGGCTTATGCCCGTTTTGGTGACAGATTCAGCCACGGAGCCAGCAAACATCGTCATCCAATTGCGACAATTTGGCATAGATGCCACGCAGGGCGCAACATCTATGCGCGCCTTTGGCCCCGATTGCCCCCAAGCCCAGCGCATCATGCGGCAAGTGGTGTATTTACCGCTGTGATTCTTTTACCGTTCGCGCGAGGTATCGAACCGCTTAGTAGACAATCGTGGCTAATTTAAAAACATTCAGAAAGTTTGTATGAAATTCAAAATGGCCGAAAACTCCCTGTTTGCCATCCTCATGCGCAACCCATGGTGGATCAGTCTACTCATCGTCATCGTCTTTTGCCTGCTGTGCATGGCGATTTTGCCCAAAGATCTGCGCATTTTTGGCATGATGGGCACCTTCCCCTTCTTCATCACGGGTATCGTCTCCTTCAAACGCCAATGGGGTAAACCCAAAGCCGCAGAATTAGAAGCCGAGCTAACCCGTCTATCCGCCCTGTCTTGGCGCGACTTTTCAGCCGAGCTAGAAGCCAAATTCGTCAAGCAAGGCTTTGAGGTTGAACGTTTGAAAGAAGGCGCAGCCGATTTTCGCCTCACCAAACAAGGCCACACCACCCTGGTTGCCGCCAAACGCTACAAAGCCGCCACCCACGGCATCGAAGCGCTGCAAGCCTTGGTTAGCCAGCAAGAAGCGCTGGGGGCGGATGGGGCGATGTATGTTTGTTTGAGTGCGGTGACGGAGCAGGCGGGGAAGTTTGCTAAGGAGAAGGGGGTGGTTTTGGGGTGGGTGAGTTAGTTATTTTTGTTTTCCGCGTATGTGCAGATGGCTGTTCGTTATCCCATCTGGACGAGTCGTGGAAACATCTTTGAACTCTAAGTAAGTTTGTTTGCGTACTAAGTCGCTCAGTTTTGTAAATCCGTAATTTCTGGCGTCAAAAGCTGAGTTATTTTTAGTGATATGACTGCCAACGGGGCCTAAAGGTGCCCATCCGTCATCTCTAGAGCTTGCTTCTATGGCCTCCAAGATCATCGGTTTGAGTTGCGGAAACTCCTGTGGTTTGGTATCAGGTTCAGGTGCGGTGCTGGATTTCAAAATCTCGGTATATACAAATTTATCGCAAGCTGCAACAAAAGCTTCAGGTGTTGTGCGTCGCCCAAAACCATAGACAACTAAGCCCGATTCACGTATGCGAGTAGCCAAGCGAGTGAAATCACTGTCAGATGAAAATATACAAAATCCGTCGACTTGCTTAGAGTGCAGCACGTCCATGGCGTCAATAATTAGTGCTGAGTCGGATGCATTTTTACCAGTCGTGTAGCTAAATTGCTGTATCGGCTGAATGGCGAGCTTATTGAGTACTTCTTTCCAACCTTGCAATTGCGGCGTTGTCCAATTGCCATAAGCGCGTTTGATGGTTGCTGTGCCGTATCTTGAAACTTCAGCCAATAGTTCCTGAATGACGGATGCACCGTCGTTATCAGCATCAATAAGAACCGCAAGTTTTGCATTTGTCGCCATAAATCTCCAAAAGAAGTTGAAATTCTTAGCATAATATTAACAAAACCATCACCCCCAACTCTTAGGCTCACGATTCTGATGAAAGCAAGACAACACGTTGACGGTGTCTTCATCAATCACATAAAACAAAGCATACGGAAACTGGTTGAGATTGGCGCGGCGTATGGATTGTTCTACATAGGGGAAGAGGTAGGGGTTTGCAGCTAAGAATCGGTCTGTTCGCTCTAGTTGCTCCAAAAAAGCCGACTGCATGCTGATGTGATTTTGGGCATACCAGTCGTACGCTTCTTTAGCCTCTAGCAATGCCAAAGGCTTGTAAACAACACTGAAAGCTATGCTCAGAGGCTAGGGCTGAGAAGTTCTTTTTTTAGCTGCGCAAAGCTAACCCCTACCTCAGTAGGGTTGGCTCTGTGGTGCGCTAAGCGGCTATTGAGTTCAAGTCTTTGCGCCGCTGTGATGGGCGCGTTGGTGGCATCGCTCTCTGAGCTACCAATCAAAGCCATGCCCAGCTCACGCTTTTCAGCGGCACTGAGGTGTTGCAGTTCTTGGTAAATATGAGCGTTCATAAGTTCAGATTATCATAAAAGTCGATGATTTGCCATCAGTGTGTTTTTGCACCATAGCTGCTCAGTTTATTTTACTGTATTTAAAAACAGTAAATCACAAAATCCAAACAAGTACGATAAAATGATGTTTTTATGTATCAAATATGCACTTGGCCTGCATATTTATTGCCTAAACAGCTATAAAATAAATAGCAAAATTCACTCATCAAGAACTCCCAAATGACCCAAGATTCAACCCCAACCCAAGCCAACGCCGCCAGAAATCCTAACCTGTGCGAACCCTGCGCTGGGATTCAGCAAAACTGGCGAAAGGCGCCTGGGCATATGGAGTTGATTCAGGGGGTGAACCGCAAGGCGGAGCGTAGCCATGGGCAGGTGACGATCACCCGCTACTGGTGTGAGCGCTGCGGCACGGCTTGGGATTATGAGAACAACAAGGTGAAGATGGACGCGGGCTGGTCGGTGGTGCCGGGGGCGCGAAGGGGTTAAAACTTCAATTTTTAGGGGTATTTATGCCTTAAATATGTGCCTAGCCTGCGTATTTATTGCCTAAGCAGCTATCAAATATATAGCAAATTCACGTTCATTCGTTCGGTGGCACAATAAAAAACGGAGAATTTGAACCTTGAATACCGCACTAACTACATCCAACCGAGCCATCGTTTACCGCACCCTAGGCAGCAAACACGGCCCCATCACCCGCTTGATGAGCCCATCTGACTTGGGCGAACATCTCAAGCCTTTTGTGTTTTTGGACCATTTTGAGGCGGAATCGTCTAGTTTTGGCGGCTTTGGCATGCACCCGCATTCGGGCATCGCCACGCTGACGTGGATGATGCAAGGCTCCGTCAGCTATGAAGACACGACCGGTAAAGAGGGCGTTTTGCCCGTGGGCGGGGTAGAGTGGATGCAGGCGGGCGGCGGGGTATGGCACAGCAGCAGCCCGACAGCGGGCACGCCTATGCGGGGCTTTCAGCTGTGGGTCGCGCTGCCGCCTAAGTATGAGAATGCTGACGCATACAGCAGCTACATGGCGCCCGAGGAGATTGAGCAAGACGGCCCAGCGCGCATTCTGATGGGTCAGTATGGCAGCGCGAAAAGCACGGTTGCGCCACCGTCAAACATGAATTACCTAGCCGTGAACCTCAAAGCGGGTGAAAGCTGGACGTATCTGCCACCCGCTGGGCACAGTGTGGCGTGGGCGGCGCTGAGTCGGGGCACGGTTGCTGTTGGGGAATTGGCCGATGCGCCTATGGCGGCAGGGGAGCTGGTGGTGTTTGACCAAAGCGTGGGTGGCATCAGCTTCAAAGCGCTGGAAGATGCGGAGTTTGTAATCGGCTCCGCCGTGCCGCATGCGCATGCATTGGTGCTGGGGCGCTATTCCGTCCACACTAGCACAGAGGCTTTGCAGCAGGGCGAGGCGACGATCAAGCAAATGGGTGTGGCGCTGGCGGCGCAGCGGCGGTTGCAAAAGCAAGTCTAATTTCACTATATTTTTAGTAGCAACTTAGGTAATAAATACGCCGGCTAGTTCTATAAATTGACCTCTTAAACAGTGCTTTACATGATTCAGGCACAATGCCAATCCATTGTGTCAAACAATGGCCCACGGAGAACCCTGAATGCATCGTCGAATCTTTCTGAACGCTAGCCGCACCCTTGCCGTCACCCTGTTGGCGCTAAGCACCTTGGCCTGCAGCACCCTGACCGCACAACCGCGCTTTGTGGTGTCTAAAGACCAGCTGCAGCAGGTGGTGGGCAAGCGCTTTCCGCTGCGTTATCCCGTTGTGGGGTTGCTCAATTTGGAAGTGCAAGCGCCTGAAATTCGGCTGCTACCCGAGCAAAACCGGTTGAACGCGACCATGGCGGTGGAAGCCAGCGGCGCAGCTTTGAACCGCAAACAAACCGGCACGTTTGAGGTGGAATTTGCCTTGCGTTACGAAGTGAGCGACCGCACACTTCGTGCCAAAGCCTTACGATTCAAGCGTTTGAGCTTTCCGGGGCTGCAGCCCATGGCGTCTGACATGCTGAATTTGTACGGTCAAACTTTGAGTGAAAAGGCGCTCTTGGAAGTCGTGCTGCACACTTTAAAGCCGCAAGATTTGGGCATGGTCGAAGGTTTGGACATGCAGCCAGGCAGCATCACGGTGACCGAGCGCGGGCTAGTGGTTGATTTTGTCGCGAAAGCGCCATGAGCAAGAAAGAAGTCGTTTTATCATTGCTGCACAGTAAATAACTAATAAACAAGGAGAAGCCATGTTCAGTCACGTCATCTTGGGGGTTAATGACCTCGAAAAGTCTAAGCAGTTTTACGATGCGGTCTTTGGCGCGTTAGGCATGGCGCCCGGCGTTGCCAACACCACGACCAGTGGCGTGAAGCGCTATTTTTACCGCAGCGCGACGGGCAGTTTTGGCATCACC
The DNA here is from genome assembly GCA_013298945.1 of Polaromonas sp. Lineage (GTDB taxonomy): Bacteria > Pseudomonadota > Gammaproteobacteria > Burkholderiales > Burkholderiaceae_C > Aalborgiella. Next base: position 111,513 of record JAAFJR010000003.1, on the reverse strand, counting down.
AACCCCATCAATGGCGAAGCGGCAACGCACGGTAATGGCAGCACGATTGGTTTTGCTATGCAATCCACCGAACAGGCGGATGCCTTTCACGATGCTGGCGTGGCCAACGGCGGCACGACCTGTGAGGACCCGCCAGGCTGGCGCGATGGCTCGGTTGGCAAAATGTACCTGTGTTATGTGCGCGATCCAGATGGCAACAAGCTATGCGGGATGCACAGAGCGCCTAAGGCGGCCTAAAGAGGAGTTACAAGTTGCTTTTAAGCGGCTTGTAGTTCTGATTCACGGGCTTGGCGCTGCGCCATGATGCGGTAGAGGTTGCCCTCAATCCAATCGGCCAAGCTTTCAACCTCACGCGCGACCTCTTGCCCCATGTGGGTCAGGCTGTATTCCACATACGGCGGCACCACGGGGCGGGCGGTGCGCAGAACAAAGCCGTCTGCTTCCAGTGCTTGCAGGGTTTGTGCCAGCATTTTTTCGCTCACACCACCAATTTTGCGGCGCAGGTCGCTGAATCGGTACGTGCCCGACATCAGCGCCACCAGCACCAGCACGCCCCAGCGGCTGGTGACGTTTTGCAGCACTTGGCGCGAGGGGCAGGCGACGGCGAACAGCTCGCCGCGCTGTGGTTGATCTAGTGTTTCGGTGTTGTTCATGGATATTTACCTTTTTACACTTACCTTTTTGTATGTACTTACTAAAAGTTTGCTTAAAAGCTATTATCGCCACCTGTTCAAATTTTCACAAGGAGTTTTTCATGATTGCAATTACCGGAGCCACTGGCCAACTGGGTCGTCTCGTTGTTCAAGCGTTGCTACAAAGTGTGCCAGCCAACCAAGTCATCGCCGCTGTGCGCAGCCCCGCCAAGGCACAAGACCTGGCAGCATTGGGTGTGCAAGTTCGCCAAGCCGACTACGCGCAGCCCGCTACCTTGCAAGCTGCGTTTGCGGGTGTGGACAAGTTGCTGCTGATTTCGTCCAGCGAAGTCGGCCAGCGCTTCTCGCAACACAGCGCGGTGATTGACGCGGCAAAAGCTGCAGGCGTGAAGCTGATTGCCTACACCAGCATTTTGCGTGCCGACACGTCTGCCTTGGGTTTGGCGGCTGAACATAAAGAAACCGAAGCTGCGTTGCAAGCGTCTGGCGTACCCTTTGTGTTGTTGCGCAATGGTTGGTACACCGAAAACTATGCAGGCGTCGTCGCTACAGCCGTGCAATATGGCGCGGTGATGGGCGCTGCCCGCGAGGGCCGTATTGCCGCAGCCTCACGCGCAGACTACGCCGCCGCCGCCGCTGCCGTGCTCGTCAAAGACGGTCAGGCTGGCAAAGTGTATGAATTGGCGGGCGATACATCGTTCACGATGGCAGAGTTTGCGGCTGAAATCGCCAAGCAATCTGGCAAACCCGTGAAATATGCGGATATGCCGCAAGCTGTGTATGCGGCAGAGTTGGTCAAAGTGGGGCTGCCAGAAGGATTTGCTGCGCTACTGGCCGATTCAGATGCTGCAGCGGCCAATGGTGGTTTGTTTGACGATGGCAAGCAGTTGAGCCAGCTGATTGGGCGCGGGACGACACCGATTAGTCAAACGATTGCTGCGAATTTGCTATCAATTTAATAGCTGTTTAGGCAGTAAATACGCCGGCTAAGTGCCAAAATAGGCATATTTTTGGTGTTAAAAGTAGATTTAGGTCAATTTGACTGCGTTTTCAGCCGCAATCGCCCGAAAAGCGGCTGAAATGCGTGTGTCTGCCGCCACTGTCTGCCAAAACTGAATCGCCAAAGCCAGCGCGCGTGGCCATTCGGGCAAGGTGGCCGAGGTCGGTTGCGGCTTGCCCTTGGCTGCAAAGTCGCGCTGCACCAGCTCGCCGCCTATGGGGGCGTAGAACATGGGCAACATGTCGTAGGTGGGGGACAGCGCCCAGTCTCCTCCCCCGTTATCGCCGTTTTGACTGCCTTCAAGCAGCAGCGAGATGTTGCCGTAATGGCGGTCGGTGTTGGCGATGAGCTGGCCAAACGCTTCTAAAAAGCACAAATGGCGAGCATCTTGCGCAGTCAACAGCCCGCGTGCTTGCATTCGCTCGGCCGTGGCGGCCCAATTATCTTCGTTGCCAATGTATTCAGCATCGTAGACTTGCAGCGACACCATGCCTTGCCTACCCAATCCTTGTGGGTTGTTGGGGCTGATGGCAGGGCGATCAAAGCGGATAGATTCTAAAAACACGCGCCCAGCGACGGCAAACAATTGGGTTTGTGCCGCAGGCAGACCGGCTCCAGTAAGCGTTTGCAGCGCTAAATGTTCGCAAACCAGCAGGTCGCGGGTGCGTTGATCGGTGGGTGAATCGCCAGCGGGGGAGAATTTGACCAACACATGCTGCTCATTGCGAATCGTGCAAAACTTGGGCTGTTCGCCGCCAGCGGAAGAGCCACCCACCGTGCCTTGCATGGCACGCTCGGCAAAAACGGGGTAATCAAGCTCAGACCCAGCACGGCTAGCTCGTTCTGGCAGGGTATGGAAGCGGGCAAAAGCGGCTTCGCCCACAATCAGGTTACCAGGCAAGTCCTCACCAAACAAGACCATGGCGCGCAACACATCGTCATCATTCCATTTGCCTGGGTCAGCACCTAGTTGCAGCTCGGGGTGGGCGTAGGCAAAGGTGCGCCCTATGAAACCCTGCGGTCGCATATCGTCTAAAAACCAAGGCAAGCCGTCGTGTTTTTGACTCACACCATCGGCTTCATCCAACCACACGCCACCGCCTTCCAGTAACACCATGCGAGCAAATGGCGAGGCTTGGCCGCGCACATCAATGCGCATGATAGGCACTGTTTGCCCTACGCTTGCCACCGTGCGCGGTACAACGTAGCGCTGATGCCGTGTTGAACCTACCTTTAGGACTTGCCCCGACTGAATCAGAGCCTTCAGCGCCCGCGATACCGTGGGCTGGCTCACGCCCAGCGCGACTTGCAACTCAGCGGCAGAGGCGACGCTTCCCTGCTTACGTATCGCTAGAAGCGTTGAAGCTGCGAGTGGATAGGTTTGTGTCATGAATAATTTAGTAAATAGAAATATGAATAGATAAATGAATAAATAAATTCTACATTAAAGTTAATAATTTCAATAACTTAATAGAGTTCGTGAATAGATCAACCATAAAAAAACGCACCCGAAGGTGCGTTTTTGAACGGTTAGCGCTAAGTCGACAATTACTTAGAAACCACGCGCACCATCTCTAAGCACTTGTTCGAGTAACCCCACTCGTTGTCATACCAACTGACGATTTTGACGAACGTGCCATCCAAGGCAATAGAAGCGTCAGCATCAAAAATCGATGTGCGGGTGTCGCCACGGAAGTCGGTCGCGACGACTTTGTCTTCGGTGTAGCCCAAAACGCCTTTCAAAGCGCCTTGTGATTGGGCTTTCATTTCAGCGCAGATTTCAGCCATGGTGGCTGGGTTGTTGAGTTCGCAGGTCAAATCGACCACAGAGACGTCAGAGGTTGGCACGCGGAAAGCCATGCCGGTGAGCTTTTTGTTCAGCTCAGGAATGACCACGCCCACCGCTTTGGCAGCGCCAGTGCTGGATGGAATGATGTTTTCCAAAATACCACGGCCACCGCGCCAGTCTTTGTTGGAAGGGCCATCGACGGTCTTTTGCGTCGCTGTGGCGGCATGCACAGTCGTCATCAAACCGCGCTTGATGCCCCATTTGTCGTTTAACACTTTAGCCACAGGTGCCAAGCAGTTGGTGGTGCAAGACGCGTTAGAAATAATCGCTTGGTCGGCGTAGGTGCTGTCGTTCACGCCGAAAACGAACATTGGTGTGTCGTCTTTGGATGGAGCAGAGATGATGACTTTGCTGGCGCCGGCAACGATGTGCTTTTCAGCGCCGGCTTTGTCCAAAAACAAACCAGTCGATTCGATGACGACGGTAGCGCCGACTTCGTTCCACTTCAAAGCTGCTGGGTCGCGCTCTTGGGTTAGGCGGATTTTCTTGCCGTTGACGATCAAAGTGTTGCCTTCAACCGACACGTCGCCTTTGAAGCGGCCGTGCACAGAGTCGTATTGCAGCATGTAGGCCAGGTATTCTGGCTCTAGCAAGTCGTTAATGCCGACAATTTCAATGTCGCTGAAGCTTTGGATCGCTGAGCGAAACACGTTGCGTCCGATGCGGCCAAAGCCGTTGATGCCGATTTTGATGGTCATGATGATTTCCTTAAAGTTAAAAAATACTTACTGGTGAGGATTATTTTTTTTGCAACACTTTTTGCACTGTTTCAGCAACGTTTTCAGCTGTGAATCCGAAGTGCTTGAACAATTCAGGCGCTGGGGCTGATTCGCCATAGGTGTCGATACCGACCACGGCTGCACAGCCATACTTCCACCAGCCGTCCGTCACGCCCATTTCCACGGCGATGCGCGGCAGTTTGGCGGGTAATACAGCGGTTTTATACTCAGTAGATTGGTGGTCGAAAGTGGTTTTACTAGGCATAGAAACAACCTGAACAGCTATTTTTTTAGTTGCAAGTAGCTTTTGTGCAGCAATTGCCAATTGAACTTCAGAGCCAGTCGCAATAATGACGGCTTGCGCCGCTTTGTTCAAACCCACATCGCGCGGCACAGACAAGACGTAAGCACCTTTGCTGATGTCTTCTAAATCTGTTTTTGGAATGTAGGCGATGTTTTGACGGCTGAGCAACAAAGCCGTTGGTTTGCTCTTGTTTTGCAGCGCAACAGCCCAAGCCACGGCAGTTTCAGCCGTGTCAGCTGGACGCCACACGTCTAAATTCGGAATCAAACGCAGGCTGGCGGCGTGTTCGATGGACTGGTGGGTTGGGCCATCTTCGCCCAAGCCGATGCTGTCATGGGTGAACACGTGAATCACACGCAGCTTCATCAGCGCTGCCATGCGGATGGCGTTGCGCGAATAGTCGCTAAACGTCAAAAACGTGCCGCCGTAAGGGATGTAGCCGCCATGCAGCGCCACGCCGTTCATGATGGCGGCCATGCCGAACTCGCGCACGCCGTAGTTGATATGGCGACCACCTTGGCCAGCTTCATTGACAACCACATCGCCGTTCAAGTCAAATCGCAAGCTTGGGGTTGATTTGGTGTTGGTCAGGTTAGAGCCTGTCAAATCAGCCGAGCCGCCTAACATTTCAGGTAAAGCTGCGGTGAAAGATTCCAATGCCAACTGTGATGCCTTGCGGGAAGCGACGGTTTCGGCCTTGGTGTGGGCAGCAACCACGGTGTCAAACGCTGTTTGGTTGAAGTTTTTCGGCAAATCGCCCTTCATGCGGCGCAAGAACTCTTTGGCGAGGTCAGGGAACTTGGCTTTGTAGGCGGCAAAGGTTGCATTCCAGGCTTCTTCATTAGATTTGCCGGCGGATTTGGCGTCCCAGTCTGCATAGACTTCTTTAGGGATGGTGAACGGTGGGTGGTTCCAGCCGATAGATTCGCGGGTCAGCTTAATTTCTTCAGCGCCCAGCGGCTCACCATGGGCTTTGGAGGTGTTGGCGCGGTTAGGGCTACCTTTGCCGATGTGGGTTTTGCAAATCACCAAAGTTGGCTTGTCTGCACTGGTTTTAGCCTCAGTGATTGCTTGGCTGACAGCAGCAGCGTTGTGGCCGTCAACAGGGCCAACCACATTCCAGCCGCAGGCTGCAAAGCGTAACGCTGTGTTGTCGATGAACCATGGGGTGACTTGGCCGTCAATAGAAATGCCGTTGTCGTCGTACAGGGCGATCAGTTTGTTCAGCTTCCAAGCGCCAGCCAGAGAAACAGCTTCGTGGCTGATGCCTTCCATCAAACAGCCGTCACCCATGAAAACGTAGGTGTGGTGGTCTACGATGTTTAATTTTGTTTCACCGTTGGCTTCGTCGGCTGTATTGTCGATATAGGTACGGTTGAATTCTTTGGCGAGTAATTTCTCAGCCAGTGCAAAGCCGACCGCGTTGGTGATGCCTTGGCCCAAAGGACCTGTGGTGGTTTCCACGCCCGGTGTCACGCCTACTTCAGGGTGACCAGCCGTTTTGCTGTGCAATTGGCGGAAGTTTTTCAGCTCGGCCATGGGCAGTTTGTAGCCCGTCAAGTGCAGCACGGCGTAATTCAACATCGACGCGTGGCCGTTGGAGAGGATGAAACGGTCACGGTTGGCCCACTGTGGATTAGTCGGGTTGTGCTTCAAATGCTCTGACCACAGCGCCACGGCCATATCGGCCATACCCATAGGTGCCCCGGGGTGGCCAGAATTGGCTTGTTGGACGGCGTCCATTGCGAGTGCGCGAATGGCATTCGCCATGAGGTTGTGATCAGCCATGAGGAAAGTGCTCCAGAGTTCGAAAAAATGACGACGAAAGGGTATCTAGGGGAAACCCTGAATTTTAAACACTTTGCGGAGGTTGTTAGCTTACAAAACGGGGGCTTAAGTTTGTGTTGGTTACGTACCTAAATACATGCCTTAATATTGCTATTGATTTAATAGCTAGTTAGTCAGCAAATACGCCGGCTAAAAGCATATTCATTCATTAAAAATAGAGGCATTTTTGATGCGATTACACAGCAGCGTTTTGGCGTAAGGTTTGCATGATGCCTGTGTAGCCGCCACCAGCATCTGGTGCGCCAAACACCGCGCTGCCCGCCACACAGGTGTCCGCACCGGCGCGGACAATATCGCCAATGTTGTCGGCTTTCACGCCGCCGTCCACTTCTAGCCAAATGGGTTGCCCGCCAGCGGCCATGTGCGCATCGATGCGGGCGCGGACTTGCTGGAGTTTCTTCAACGTGCTGGGAATGAACTTTTGCCCCCCAAAACCAGGGTTGACGCTCATCAACAAGACGATATCCAGCTTGTCCATGACGTGATCTAACCATTCGATGGAAGTCGCAGGATTCAGCACCAAGCCCGCTTTGCAGCCCAGTTCACGAATCATGGACAGGGTGCGATCTACGTGTTTGGACGCTTCGGGATGAAAAGTGATGATGTTGGCACCCGCTTTGGCGAACAGCGGAATGATGGCGTCGACGGGCTCAACCATCAAATGCACGTCGATTGGGATGCTCACATGCGGGCGAATAGCTTCGCAAACCAAGGGGCCAATCGTCAAATTGGGCACGTAATGGTTGTCCATCACGTCGAAATGAACCAAATCTGCACCGGCAGCTTCGATGGCGCGGACTTCTTCGCCCAGTTTGGCAAAGTCGGCGGAGAGGATGGAAGGGGCGAGACGAAGGGGGCGCAGGGTTTGGGACATGTGACAAGCGGTGATATTTTTTGAGGAGTTCGTATTTTCGAGCATTTTTAGAAAAAATTTAGAAATAGGGAAAACACCAATAGTTTCCGAAAGCGCTTTCGGAAACAATCCAGTCTATTAAGAAAGTAAACCGCTAGAAAAATGACATCAGCCCCGCAAACCGAAGTTCGAAAAGTAGCGCCCAACAACGAATGGTGGCGCGGTGGGGTGGTGTACCAAATTTATCCACGTTCGTTTCAAGACAGCAATGGCGACGGTATTGGCGACTTGAAGGGTATCACCGATCGTTTGGACTATGTGGCTAACTTGGGTGTTGATGCGATTTGGCTGTCACCCTTCTTCAAAAGCCCGATGAAGGATTTTGGTTACGACGTGAGCGATTACTGCGATGTTGACCCGATGTTCGGCAGCATGGCGGATTTCAAAGAGTTGTTGCAGCGTGCGCATGAGTTGGGTCTCAAAGTCATGATCGACCAGGTGCTATCACACAGCGCTGCAGAGCACCCGTGGTTTGTTGAGAGCCGCTCAAGCCGCGACAACGCCAAGTCAGACTGGTATGTGTGGGCAGACGCCAAGGACGATGGTAATCCGCCGAATAACTGGCTGAGCATTTTTGGCGGTAGCGCTTGGCAGTGGGACACACGCCGCAAGCAGTATTACTTGCACAATTTTTTGACGTCGCAGCCAGATTTGAACTTTCATTGCCCTGCTGTACAAGAAGCCTTGCTGGGAACAGTCAAATTTTGGCTGGATTTGGGTGTGGACGGCTACCGTTTAGACACGGCAAATTTTTATGTGCATGACGCGCAGTTACGTAACAACCCACCGCGTGGCGAACCTACGGGTGAAGACCCGGCGGTGAGTTCGGTCAATCCGTATGCTTGGCAATGGCACAAGCATGACAAAAGCCAGCCTGAAAACTTGGTGTTTTTGAAGAAGCTGCGTGGTTTGCTCAATCAGTACCCCAATACCACCATGGTGGGTGAAATTGGTGACGATGACGGCTTGGCACGTCTGGCCGAGTACACGAGTGGTGGCGACAAGCTGCATATGGCGTATTGCTTTGATTTGCTGGGCAATCCACACGATGCACCCTATTTACATGGTGTGTTGAGCAGATTTGCAGAAGTTGTGGGTGACGGTTGGCCATGCTGGGCGCTAAGCAATCACGATGTGCCAAGGCTTGCAACGCGTTGGGGTGGTGAAAAACCAAACCAAGCCTTGCTGCGGATAGCCGCAGCGCTTCAAATGAGTCTGCGAGGTTCGCCATCTTTGTATCAGGGTGATGAGTTGGGTTTGCCTGAAGTAGATATCTCATTTGAAGACTTGCAAGACCCGTATGGCAAAGAAATGTGGCCGGAATTCAAAGGGCGTGATGGCTGTAGAACGCCAATGCCTTGGAATTCCTCAAAACAGCACGCGGGCTTTAGCGCAGCGGCTGGTACATGGTTGCCTGTCGCTAAAACACATTTAACTTTGGCTGTCGATAAACAAGTATCAGATGAGAAATCATTATTAAAGTATTACACCCAGCTGTTGATGTGGCGTCGTGACATGCCAGTGTTGGTCAAAGGCAGCATGAAATTGTTACCAAAAGACCCGCAGGTACTCGCTTTTGTGCGAGAGCATCGTGGTGTGAAGGTGCTTTGCGTTTTCAACTTCAGCGCAGAAAAAGCTATTTTTGAACTACCCAAACATTTTGCGAATGTGTTTGAGTTAACGGGTAGTGGTTTATCCGGTGGCACTTTGCAAGATAAGTCTGTTCAATTAAGCCCGTGGGGCGGTTTGTTTGCGAGTGTTGAATAAATAACATGGGCGTAGATATCAAACAATTAGCGGCTGGACTGGGTGTTTCTGCATCCACAGTGAGCCGCGCGTTGAATGGCTATACCGACATCAAGGCGGAAACACGGGAGCGCATTGTCAAGCGGGCGAACGAGTTGAACTACCATCCCAACTTAAGGGCGCAGCGTTTAGCCAAAGGTCGCGCAGATGCGGTTGGCATTGTTTACCCTTTTGATAACGGCTATGTGGGTAATCCAAAGTTTTTGGAAATGATTTCAACGTTTTCAGCTCGACTGGAAAGCAGTGGTATCGATTTGCTGCTGGCAGCCGCTGGCGAGGCAAGCGAAATGGCGACGTATGGTCGTTTGGTGCGTGGCGGACGCGTAGATGCGATCTTGTTGGCAGATACAAAAGTCAATGATCCGCGGATTGATTTTTTACAAAAAGCGAGCATTCCATTTTTATGTTACGGAAGATCTGGGAATAGAAATGATTTTGCTTGGTACGATTTTGACAATGAAGCGGGAAGTCGCTTGGCAGTTGAAAGGCTTGCTGCACTTGGGCATAAACATATTGCTTATGTACATACGTCACTCGAATTTAACTATGCCACGCAGCGTCATACAGGGTTTATCACGTCGATGAAGTGTTTGGGTTTGCACGTTCACCAGAATGCCATCGTGAAAGTAGGCCGAGATAGACGTTCTGGCTTTATTGCAGTAGAAAAGTTGTTGCGTTTACCTGTGCGTCCAACAGCTATTTTGGTAGATAACAGTGTTGGCGGCGTTGGCGTGATTCATGCGTTGCTAGAGGCGGGGCTTGTTTTGGGGCGTGATGTATCGGTGGTTGTCGATGGCGGAAATCCAACCGATACGATGCTTCATCAAATTGATGTGGCTGTCGTGATGCAGCCAACTCCACGCGAATCGGGTAAGACCATGGCTGAAATGCTGCTTCAAATTATCGAGGGCAAAGTACCTAAAGAGGGTCAGCACGTGTTGATGCAACCGCAGTTTGTTGACGGTAAGACGATTGGCCCTGCGAGCGTTTAAATAGCTGAAAACGCAACGCAAATTATTTATTTGGAGTTTTAATGATTCAAACCGAAGTTAAATTAAACAACATCAAAAAGAGTTTTGGTGAAACGCACGTGCTCCATGGCATCGACTTAGATATCAAGCCAGGCGAATTTGTAGTGTTTGTTGGTCCATCAGGTTGTGGTAAGACAACGTTGCTGCGCATGATTGCTGGTTTGGAGGACATCACGTCTGGAGAGCTGATGATTGATGGCGTTTTGTCGAATGACTTGCCTTCGTCAAAACGTGGTGTTGCGATGGTGTTTCAAAGTTATGCGCTCTATCCGCACAAAACGGTGTATGACAACATGGCCTTTGGTTTGAAAATTGCCAAAACGCCAAAGGCTGAGATTGATCGCAGGGTCCGGGAAGCGTCAGAGATTTTGCAGATCACGGATTATTTGGATAGATTACCCAAGGCTTTGTCAGGCGGTCAGCGCCAGCGCGTCGCGATTGGTCGCGCTATCGTGCGCGATCCTAAAGTATTTTTATTTGACGAGCCTTTGTCAAACCTTGATGCGGCCTTGCGTACCAAAATGCGCGTCGAGCTGGCAACACTGCACCGTCGTTTAGGCGCAACCATGATTTATGTGACGCACGACCAAGTCGAAGCCATGACGCTGGCAGACAAAATCGTGGTGCTTAACAAGGGAAAAATTGAACAGGTTGGTCGCCCTCTAGATTTGTACAACAAACCAGCCAGCTTGTTTGTTGCGGGCTTTATTGGTTCCCCGCAAATTAATTTTTTACCTAAAGAGTTCGCAGAGCGCTATGGCGCAAACACGGTCGGCGTACGACCTGAGCATTTCCGCGTGGAGGCAGGCGGTGCGATCAAGGGTACTTTAAAACACGCAGAAAAGCTGGGTAATGAGACTTTTGCGTATATCCATGCAGGTGTGTTGGGCGATATCACGGCACGTATCGATGGTACTTTGGCAGCAGAGCCTGGCCAAACCATTGAGCTGGGGTTTGAGTCGCAACACATATACAAATTCGACAGTTCCGGTAAGCGGATCGAATAGTTTATTGCGGGCGCAATAGGCTTAATTAAAAGTAAGAATTGCTTTGTGGATGGGCCATGAAGTGTTTAAAGGAGAAAAGTGAATGATTAAGAAAACTCTCATTGCTGGAGCATCTGCTTTAGCTTTGGCTTCTATGGCAAGCTCTGTCATGGCGGCAGATTACAAAGGTCCAGATCTCAAAGGCGAAGTGGTTACCATCACTTGCCCATGGACAGGGGCTGAAGAAGTTATATTCAAAAAAGTGATTAGCGTTTTTGAAAAATCGACGGGCGCTACCGTGAAGCATTCTTGCTCACAAAGCTCTGAGCAGCAAATCGTGATCGACATCAAAGCCGGTTCACCTTCAAATATTTCCGTATTCCCACAGCCAGGTTTGGCAGCCAACATGGCAGCTATCGGTGGCTTGGTGCCGTTGGGCGACAAAACCAGCAACTGGGTGAAAACAAACTTTGCCGCTGGTAGCTCATGGGCTGACCTCGGTACTTATGCCAACAAAGCTGGCAAAAAAGAATTTTTTGGCTTGTTCTATAACGTTAACGTGAAGAGCTTGGTGTGGTACATCCCTGAAAACTTCAAGGAAAAAGGGTACAAAGTTCCAAAATCTATGGAAGAGTTGCAAGACTTGACCAAGAAAATGGCTGCTGACGGTGGTGCAAAGCCATGGTGTATCGGTTTAGGTAGCGATGCTGCTACTGGCTGGCCAGCAACTGACTGGGTTGAAGACTTCATGTTGCGTACACAAACGCCAGCGGTTTATGACGGCTGGGTTGACAACAGTATCAAATTCAACGACAAACGTGTTGTTGAAGCTATCGAAGCCTACGGTGCATTTGCTAAAAATGATGCTTATGTAGATGGTGGCGCTAAAGCTGTTGCAACTGTGAGTTTCAAAGACAGCCCTAAAGGCATGTTTGGTTCACCACCAAAGTGCTACATGCACCGTCAAGCCAGCTTTATCCCTGCTTTCTTCCCAGAAGGCAAGGCAGACGAGGCTGACTTCTTCTACTTCCCATCTTATGCTGGCAAGAAATTGGGCAACCCAGTTTTGGGTGGCGGCACGATCATGACGATCACCAAAGACAGTAAAGGTTCGCGCGCGTTCATGGAGTTCTTACAACATCCACAAGCGCATGAGACTTGGATGGCTGAAGGTGGTTTCTTGACGCCGCACAAAGGTGCTGACATCAACAAATACAAAAACAAGGCTTTGAAAAAGCAAGGCGAAATTTTGTTGGGCGCAACAACCTTCCGTTTTGACGGCTCTGACTTGATGCCTGGCGCTATCGGCGCTGGTAGCTTCTGGAAAGGCATGGTCAACTACTCTGGCGGTCAATCAGCACAACAAGTTGCTGACGAAATTCAAAAGAGCTGGGATGCTATTAAGAAGTGAGCAAAGTAAAAACCTAAGTTCTTTTGCTTAAAAGCGCATAGGGCAAGTACCCAGTGGTTTGTAGAAATCACTGGGTACGTTTGAAATTTAGATATTTATAAAGCAGAGCACTATGATTGAACAAATAGGACAAACTTTACTAGCCGTTGTGATCAGCATAGCGTTTTGTTTGCTGTATTTTGCTGGCTCTAACTTTGTTGTTGACAAAGTGATTCATATGCCGATGGCTTCAAAATCAACGCTTGAGCAATTTCAAAACAAGTTACGCCCTTGGATTTTCTTGGCGCCTGCTTTGTTATTGCTGAGCATCTATTTGTTGTACCCTTTAATTGAAACTTTTCGGTTGAGCTTTTATGATTCAACGGGAGAAAACTTTGTTGGCTTCTCAAACTATCTATGGGTGTTTGCGGATCAAAATTTTCTGATCACTATCCGGAATAATTTTCTTTGGTTGGTGGTAGTGCCTACGATGGCGACCATATTTGGTTTGATAGTTGCTGTGCTTGCCGATAAAGTTTGGTGGGGTAACTTTGCAAAATCAATGGTGTTTATGCCCATGGCTATTAGCTTTGTTGGAGCAAGTGTTATTTGGAAATTTGTGTACGATTTTCGCGGCGCAGATTCAGACCAAATAGGAATTGTGAATGCGATCGTTACGGGGCTAGGCATGCAACCACAAGCTTGGGTTACCGTGCCATTTTGGAATAATTTCTTTTTGATGGCTATCCTAATTTGGATTCAAACCGGTTTTGCGATGGTAATTCTTTCTGCTGCGCTGCGTGGCGTGCCGACAGAAACCATAGAAGCAGCGCGCATTGATGGTGCAAGCGAGTTGCACATCTTTTTTGAAATCATGGTGCCTCAAGTGATGTCAACTATTTTGGTGGTTTGGACAACGATCACCATCACCGTGTTGAAGGTTTTTGATATCGTGATGGCGATGACGGGTGGCCAATGGGATACCGGTGTTTTGGCAAACTTAATGTACGACTGGATGTTCCGTGGAGGTGGCGATTACGGCCGAAGCTCAACTTTGGCCATGGTGCTGATGTTTGCTGTGATACCTGTGATGGCTTTCAATATTCGACGTTTCCGTACGGAAGAGTCGCAAAGGTAAAACGATGAAAAAACATTTTAATTTCGCATCGATATTTGCTTCATTGATGCTGCTGCTGATTGTCGCCATGTGGGTGTTGCCAACATTTGGCTTATTCGTTTCAAGTTTCCGCGAAAAAGAGCAGTTAGCCTCTAGCGGTTGGTGGACATCGATGTCAACGCAAACGCGTGCAGATATGCGCAGAACGGCTGGCGCGCAAAGTGCTGTGCAAGAGGGCGATAAATTTGTGATCAATGGCCGGCTCTTTGGAACAGAAGCAAAAATACAGATCAAAAGCTTTTCATTGAAATCATCAAAACCCAGTGAATTCAAAGTTGGCGAAACGATTCAAGTTGCGGATGGCCAAGTGTTTGATGAAGAAGATGGCGCTCCGGATGGTAATTTGACCGTGAAAGCGGATGGTACCTATCGCTTAGAGTTAAACAAAGCCTATGACAAAGACAAAGGCATCCGGATTTTCTATGTGGCGGAAACACCTCCTGTTTTCAATACGAACAACTACAAAAAGGTGATTGCTTCTGAGGGCGTAGGCCAAGCGTTTTTGAATACTTTTAAAGTGACGATTCCTGCGACATTCATACCGATTTTGATAGCTGCGTTTGCGGCATATGCTTTTAGTTGGATGGAGTTTCCTGGCCGCAAATGGCTGTTTATTGTGGTGGTGGGTTTACTTGTTGTGCCACTGCAAATGTCTTTGATACCGCTGTTGAAAATGTACAACGGCATAGGCGATGCTTTAGGGATACCTTCTAAAGATTATTGGAGTGTGTGGCTGGCACATACGGCTTTTGGTTTGCCATTGGCGATTTATTTGCTGCGAAACTACATCGCTGCTTTGCCCAGAGACATCATTGACAGTGCCCATATGGATGGTGCATCTCATTTCCAAATCTTCACCAGCATCGTGCTGCCACTGTCAATCCCTGCGCTAGCTAGTTTTGCCATCTTCCAGTTTTTATGGGTTTGGAATGACTTTTTGATTGCGCTGGTGTTTTTGGGTAAGGCGCCAGATCAAGTGGTGTTGACAATCAAATTGAATGACTTATTGGGTTCACGAGGTGAGAGTTGGGAGATTTTGACAGCAACGGCTTTTGTGTCCATCGCTGTGCCAGTCGCCGTATTCTTCTCTTTGCAACGCTTCTTTGTTAGAGGCTTGTTGGCCGGCTCTGTCAAAGGCGGCTAAAAGCGATTCATTGGTTTTTATATGGACGTTAAAAAAGGGGCTTACAAGCCCCTTTTTTTTATTTCAATAGCATTTGTCCTTAAGACTTCAAAAGCGCCTTCACCATCAAGGCGCTTTTTTTCGGAGTTCTCACTTGTGTTTCAAAGTCAACATGCACAACACCAAATCGTTCACTGTAGCCGTGCGCCCATTCAAAGTTATCTAACAAACTCCAAACATAGTAGCCACGGATGTCTGTCCCTTCGGCAATGAGTTCAGACATCTTTTCTAAATGTTGCGTGATATAGGAGCACCTCATGTCGTCATCACAGCTGCCGTTGATAACGGGTGTGTTGTCAGCTGCGCCATTTTCTGTGATCCAAATCGGAGGTAACGGCCAGTTTTGGGTTAAGTTGTTTACCACTCGCTTTAAACCTTCGGGGTAAATTTCCCATCCGATGTCTGTGAGCTGTTTGGTTTTGTCAGCAGCATCTGGGGGAACAAATGTATAACCACGTTTGGCATCTTCAGAGCTACTTGGTGCTCTAGCAATAGAGCGCGTGTAGTAATTCAAACCAATGAAATCTAACGGCTCAGAGGTGATTGCTAAATCTCCTGCCTGGCGGTCAGATAAGCTCGACCCCATTTGGTCAAGCAACATACTAGGCCATTCTCTACCAAAGAGTGGATTTAAAAAACTGTCATTGCGCTCATACTCTGCCATTTTGGCCGCCTGTACGTCTTCTGGTTTAGTGGTCAACGGGTCGCATAACTCGGGGTTCAGCACAATGCCCAATGAGGTTTGCGATAAGCGACTGCGCCATGCTTGAATGCCCAAACCGTGTGCCAACATCAAATGATGAGCGACGCTCAGTGAGCTTTCACGATTTTTATGACCAGGCGCAAAAACGCCCAAGTCGTAACCCAAAAATGCCGAGCACCATGGTTCATTCAAGGTTGCCACGCGGGGTAATCTGTCGCCCAAACGCTCAGCGACCAAAGCTGTGTAATCTGCAAAACGGTAAGCGGTGTCGCGATTCAGCCAGCCCCCTTCTAGGTGTGAAGGTAAATCCCAATGAAATAGCGTCGCATTGGGGGTGATGTCGTATTTTGCTAATTCATCTAACAAACGGCTATAGAAGTCGATGCCAGCCATGTTCACGGTGTTGTCCGCATTCACAACGCGAGCCCAGGCAATTGAAAACCTGTAATGCTTGAAGCCCAAGTCTGCCATCAGTTTCACATCGCCTGCATAGCGGTGGAAGTGATCGCAAGCAACGGAGCCATCACTTGCGTCTTTGATGCGGCCAGGTTGTGCACAAAAATCGTCCCAAATAGTAGCAACTCGACCACCCGCAGTCGTACCTCCTTCGATTTGAAATGAAGAGGTCGCGCAGCCCCATTCGAAGTTGTTGGGGGATAGATTTTCTGGGAGTTTTTTCATTAAGAGGAAAAAGATTAAAAATGACTATAAATTATAATATAGTCAGCGTATTTATTGCCTAAGCAGCTATTAAATTTATAGTAAAAAATGATAAATTTCTAGCCAAAGCAAGCTTGGCTGATGCGGCGTCATAAGCGCCCCGCTGGTCGCAGTTGAAACCATGGTTAGCGGCGTAAATTTGTACGTCAACGGCAGGTTGCGCGGCAGTAAAGGCCTGCACGGTGTCCATGGGGATGCTGGTGTCTTGATCGCCAAAATGAACCATCACGGGACAACGCGGCTGCCGTGCTAGCTCTGCGCCTACCGTCATACCTGCGCCGTAGTAAGGCGCTGCGGCGCTGATGCCGTTGACCAAAGATGCTGCACGCCAAGTCAGCATGCCGCCCCAACAGTAGCCCGTGATGCCGATTTTCTGGCCCTTTGGGAGTTGTACAGCGGCAAAGTCGACGGTGGCTTGCACGTCTTGCATGATCTGTGCTGGTATAGCTTCGGCCGCAGCTTTCAGGGCTTTGCCAGCGTCGACATCCTCAGCCGTGTAGCCCAAATTTACACCTTTTTTCACCCGGTGAAAGGTGCTCGGCGCGATGGCCAAATAGCCTTGTGCGGCATAAGCATCCGTCACCGCTTGAATGTGGCTGTTGACGCCAAAAATCTCCTGCAGCACCACAATCGCCGCTTTGGCTGTACCGACGGGCTGGGCGACGTAGGCCGGAAAGACGAAGCCGTCGGATGAGGTGATGTTTTGAAAATTACCCATCAAGTTCTCCAAATTGTTGAGATTACAAATCCGTGCGCAGCTTCCAGATTTCAGGAAACAGCACCACATCCAGCATGCTGCGCAGGTAGCTCACGCCGCCCGTGCCACCCGTGCCGCGTTTGAAGCCGATGATGCGCTCAACTGTTGTCACATGCCTAAAGCGCCAAAGGCGGAAGCTGTCTTCCAAATCGGTCAGTTTTTCACCCAATTGGTACAACTCCCAATGCTGTTTCGGGTCGCGGTAGGCTACCAGCCAGGCTTGCTCGACAGCGTCGCTGGCCTGATACGGCTGGGGCCAGTCGCGTTGGGTGTGTGAATCTGGCACTGCCAAGCCGTATCGCGCCAGCAACTTGAGCGATTCGTCGTACAGCGACGGTGCTTCAAACGCCACTTGCACCTGTGCCAACAAGTCGGGCCGGTGCGCGTGTGGTTTGAGCATGGCGGCGTTTTTGTTGCCCAGCGCGAATTCAATACAGCGGTATTGCGCGCTTTGAAAGCCGCTGGATTGCGCCAAATACGGTCGAATGGCGCTGTATTCTGGCGGCGTCATGGTTGCCAGCACGTCCCATGCCGTCACCAGTTGCCCCATGATGCGGCTGACCCGCGCCAGCATTTTGAAGGCGCTGTGCAAATCGTCGGTAGCTACGCAGCGGATGGCAGCGTGCAGCTCGTGCAGCATCAGCTTCATCCACAGCTCGCTGGTCTGGTGCTGGATGATGAAGAGCATCTCGTTGTGATCGGGCGAGAGCGGTTTTTGCGCGTTCAAAATCGCGTCCAGCTGGAGATAGTCGCCGTAGCTCATGTCTTTGCTGAAATCCAGCTGTGCGCCGTGCTGAGCTGGATCAGGTGGGGTGTAAGGACAACCGCTCATCATGTCACTGCGTGTTTTTGGTTGAATTCAGGGCGTTTCCATTCTTCAGAAACGAGGACTTGGCGCAAGTGTTCAACCGCGTGCCAGACGTTTTCAAACCCAATATACAGCGGTGTGAAGCCAAAGCGCATGATGTCTTTGTGCGTTTTGCCATCGCCAGCACGGTAGTCGCCAATCACGCCACGGGCGATCAGCGCTTGCACGATGGCGAAAGCACCCGAGCCACCTTCCAAACCCGCACCATGCTCACGTGTGAGGCACACCTGCGAGCCACGATGCGCGTGTGCACGAGGGGTCGCCAAACCTATACCGAAACCTGCGCAGCGCTCTTCTACCAAAGCAATGAACAGATCTGTCAACGCCAGTGATTTGACCCGCAATGCTGCCATGCCGCCAAACGGTTCGGCTGCCATGTACACTTCCAGCCCGCAATCCAGAGCCGCCATGTTGATGATGGGCTGGGTGCCACACAAATAGCGGTTCACGCCTGGGGCAGGGCGATAGTCTGGGGTGAAATCAAACGGGGTGGCGTGGCCCCACCAGCCAGCCAGCGGTTGCCAGAAGCGCCCTGCGTGTTTTGGGTTGACCCATACAAACGCTGGCGCACCTGGGCCACCATTGAGGTATTTGTAGCCGCAACCGATAGAAAAATCAGCCTTAGATGCGGTCAAATCTACATGCACAGCACCTGCGCTGTGCGCCAAATCCCAAACGGTCAAAATACCAGCGGTGTGCGCGGCCTGCGTCACGGCAGCCATGTCATGCATTGCGCCGGTACGGTAGTTGACGTGGGTGAGCATCAAAATCGCCACATCGGCAGTCAAGGATGCGGCAATCTCGTCCGATTTATCGTCAGATTCAACCAGTTTCAGGGTGTAGCCGCGTTCTTGACATAGTGCTTCGGCAATGTACAAGTCAGTCGGGAAGTTGCTACGCTCGCTGACGATGAGTTTTCGAGTAGGCGAATCTGCGGCAGCGATATTTAGCGCCGCACTTAGCACCTTGTACAAGTTGATTGAGGTAGTGTCGGTTGCGACTACTTCTCCAGCGTTCGCGCCAATCAGTTTGGCGATTTTGTTGCCTATTTTTTGGGGCATGGCAAACCAGCCAGCTGTGTTCCAGCTGCGGATGAGACCCACTCCCCATTCTTGCGTCACCACCTCGGCAACGCGTGCTGCGGTGGCTTTGGGCAGTACGCCCAGCGAGTTGCCGTCCAGATAGATCACGCCGGGCGGTAGAGAAAATTGGTCTTTAAGAGGGCGTAAAGCGTCGTTTACGTCAAGTTCTTGGCAGTAGGCTAGGGTCGTCATAAGGGTCGTTATTGGGTCTAAGCAAAGTGAGGCTTAGAAGGTATCATTGCTAAGATCGGCATGGTGTCGGTTAAATCCAACACATAGCCAACAAGTTGTCTACAAATCACCAACAAAATTAATCTTAAAAATTAAGAGTTCAACATGACGCCATTTGCCGCTTTCCCCAGCAACCGCCCCCGCCGCCTGCGACGCGACGCCTTTACGCGTAACTTGGTTCGAGAAAACGCGGTAACTACGAATGACCTGATTTATCCCGTATTTGTGTTGGATGGCCAAAACCGTCGCGAAGTTGTCAAATCAATGCCCGGCGTCGACCGTGTGAGCTTAGATTTGCTGCTACCGGTCGCCGAGGAGTGCGTAAAGCTGGGCATTCCGGTCATGGCGCTGTTCCCGGTTATAGACGCAAGCCTGAAAACCCCCGATGGCCGCGAAGCCTTCAACCCAGACGGTCTTGTGCCGCGTGTGGTGCGTGAATTGAAAAAGCGCTTCCCTGAACTGGGCGTGATGACAGACGTGGCGCTTGATCCTTTCACAAGCCACGGCCAAGACGGATTGCTAGACCCTAACCCGTCAGAGAACAACTACATCATGAACGATGAAACGGTTGAAGTTCTATGTAAGCAAGCGCTCACTCAGGCCGCAGCTGGCGTAGATGTTGTTGCGCCTAGCGACATGATGGATGGTCGTATTGGCGCGATTCGCAACGCGTTAGAAACTAACGGTTTCATTCACACCCGCATCATGGCCTATAGCGCCAAGTACGCGTCGGCATTTTATGGTCCGTTTCGAGATGCAGTAGGCTCAGCGGCCAACTTGGGCACAGCCAATAAAAAAGTTTATCAAATGGACCCCGGCAACAGCGACGAAGCCCTGCGCGAAGTAGCGCTAGACATCGCCGAAGGCGCAGACATGGTGATGGTTAAGCCTGGCATGCCTTACCTAGATATCGTTCGCCGCGTCAAAGACGAGTTCAAAGTGCCGACATTTGCCTACCAAGTCAGCGGTGAATACGCCATGCTCAAGGCCGCTGCCCAAAACGGCTGGTTAGATCACGATGAGGTAATGATGGAAAGTCTGCTAGCCTTCAAACGCGCAGGTGCAGATGGCATATTGACGTATTTTGCGTTAGATGTAGCACGGTTGATTCGCCAAAACTAAATTACATCCAAAAGTTAAATTTATGCAAATCGTCATTTTCACCCAAGGTAGCTTGCAGTTTGCAGATCAGCTGCCCAGCATAGCGCCTAGTGATGGCTTTGTGTGGGTGTTTACAGATCGCGAAACAGTTCAGACGGATTTTCCTAGTCTGCAAACCTTGGCCCAACAAGTAGGTGGCTCCACCTTGCTGGATTTGCATTACCAAGATTTGGCCTCTGCCGTGCACCCGTCGCACTACGACTACACCTCAGTTTACGATCTAATCATCTTTCGCCGATTGGCAACACAGCTTGAAATGCAGGCTGAGGCCGAGTACGAAGCTGCTATCGAGGCCTACCACGGCCAAGGTGGCAAACGGCGCATCAAAGCTATCAACACGCTGCCAAGCTTGAGCCGTATCAGCTCCAAAGCCGTCGGTTTTGCGGTGTTTGACCGCTTGTTGATCAGCGTGCATCCGCGTAACTGCTACGCTGCGAAAAGCTTTATTCAGCGTTTTTTAGCCGATGCAAGCGCTGGTCTCGATGCAGCAAATGCGCGTAGCCGTATCCCCACCAGCCCAGTCGATTTGGTATTACGCATGGTTAACGCCATGGTAGACAGCTATTTGGATTTGCGTAAAGAGTTAACGGTGCAGTTGGATAACTGGCAAACCGAGTTGCTAAAACCACACTCTAGATTCAACAATTGGTCCGCCCTGACCGGTATTCGCAGCCAACTGCACACCTTAGAAGATTTGTGCGAAGAACAGCATGACGCCATGCAAGAATGGCTGGATACCTTGCGCGAGCAGCCTTTGATCGCAAATTCGGTCAGTTCAACGAGCCCAGTGATCAGCCAAGCAGAGCATGACGCATTGATCGCCCGCGCCCGCGATGTGATTGAGCATATTGATCGTGTGGTGCACCACGTACGACGGTTGGAGCAATCGGCTGAATCGGCGATTCAAATCTACTTTGGCGCACAAGGCAACCGTACCAATGACATCATGCGAACATTGACGGCTTTGACTGCCATCTTTTTGCCATTGAATTTGATCACTGGCTTTTTTGGCATGAATTTTGAGACTTTCCCGCTCATTCACGATAAAAACGCGCTGTGGTGGACCATGGGCGTGATGGTGCTTATCGCCATCACTATGGGCGTGGTGTTCTGGCGCAAGCGTTATTTAGCTCGAACAGGGCGATAACTTAAGCACAAAAGTAACGACAAAAATAAATACAAATGATGCATAAAAAAATTGTTTTAATCACCGGAGCTTCGCGTGGCATAGGCGCAGCTACTGCCTTGCTTTGCGCCAAGCACGACTGGGCGGTTGCAGTGAACTATGTCGCCAACTCTTTGGCGGCCGACGAAGTGGTGCGGCAAATTCGCGCTACTGGCGGCACGGCTATGGCGGTTCAAGCCGATGTGGCTATTGAAGCCCAAGCATTGCGTTTGTTTGAAACTGTGGACGCCAAACTCGGTCGTATCAGCGGTTTGGTGAACAACGCTGGCGTGGTCGATATGCCCTCACGCGTAGACGCCATGACAGTTGAGCGCTTAACCCGCATGTGGACAACCAACATCACCAGCAGCTTTGTCTGCGCTCGGGAAGCGGTTAAACGCATGAGCACCAAGTACGGTGGCGCTGGCGGAAGCATCGTGAATTTGTCCAGCGCGGCAGCGCGTTTAGGGTCTCCCGGTCAATATGTGGACTATGCGGCTAGCAAAGCGGCGATTGACACTTTCACCATGGGCTTGGCGAAAGAAGTGGCGCTTGAAGGCATTCGTGTCAATGCTGTTCGCCCAGGGGTGATTGATACAGACATTCATGCCTCGGGTGGTTTGCCAGACCGCGTGTCGCAAGTCGCGCCCTTGGTGCCCATGCAGCGTGCAGGTACGGCGCACGAAGTGGCCGAAGCTATTTTTTGGTTGTTGTCAGAATCGTCAAGCTACACGACAGGTTCTATCGTTGACGTAACGGGAGGTCGTTGATGGCTGTGGACTTAAAACCGCTGGTGACGTTGCTGGCCATCGTCAACCCGCTAGCTTGTGTGCCATTTTTTATCCATTACACACAAAACTTCTCGAAGCAGCAACGCAAACACACCATCCTTGTCGCCTCATTCAGCGCTTTTGTGGTGATTGCCGTGAGTGCGCTCTTGGGTTTAGAGATTTTGGGTTTCTTCGGCATTTCACTGGCCAGCTTTCAAGTGGGCGGTGGTTTGTTGCTAATGACGTCCGCTTTGAGCATGTTGAATGCACAGCCGGCGGATTCACGCTCAAACCCCGACGAACTGCAAGAGGCGGAGGTCAAATCTGCCATAGGCGCGAGCATTGCCGTCGTACCCCTCACGATTCCGCTGTTAACCGGCCCCGCCACCATGTCTACCGTGGTGATTTATGCCGATAAGGCGCAAAACTACGTTCAAATCCTCACGCTCGTGGGTTACGGCGTGGTGATTGGTTTGGCCACTGCCCTTTGTTTTGCCTTAGCCCAGCCCATAGCGAAGTTTTTAGGTAAAACCGGCATCAACATCATGACCCGATTGATGGGTTTGATTTTGACGGCGCTGGCGGTGGAGCTGATTGCTGAGGGCTTGCACAAGATTTTCCCGATTCTCGGTCGTTAAATTCGGTCATCAATCTCAGTCTTTAGATTTAGCGTTTTCAAGGTTTAAAAATGAGCACATCAGAGCAAGCGATTTCATCTGAACTGTTGATTGAGCAGCGTGACGCTGTACTTTGGCTCACCATCAACCGCGAAGCACGGCGCAACGCCATGAGTCACAGCGTGCTGGCAGGGATGCAGCAGGCGATTGACGCAGCGCAAACGAACCGCAGCATTTTGGCGATAGTGATCACTGGCGCGGGTACAAAAGCCTTCTGCGCTGGGGCTGATTTGCAGTCTGCCAACGCGTTTACCACCGATTATTCGGACCCCACTGGCCACCTAGCACGCGTGCTGCGCAGCGCCAAAGCCAGCCACATCCCGCTGTTCGCGCGGGTCAACGGCGCCTGCATGGCCGGCGGCATGGGGCTGATGGCGATGTGCGACATGGCCGTTTCCACGCCGGACGCTGTCTTTGGTCTGCCCGAAGTCAAAGTTGGCGTCTTCCCCGCGCAAGTGCTGGCGGTGTTGCAGCACTTGATTCCTAAGCGAAAACTGGCCGAAATGTGCATCACTGGCGAACCCATCACCTCGGCTCAGGCTTTAGAAATCGGTTTGATCAACTACATCAGCGATGAATCTGGCTTAGAAAGCTTGGACAGCAAGCTGCAATGGTTGCTAGACCGCGTACTGGACAAATCACCCGCCGCCATTCGCCGTGGTTTGTACACCATGAAGAAGGCAGAGGCGATGTCGTTTGAGGAGGCGATGTCGTTTTGCGAAAGCCAAATCGCCCTGTTTACCCTGACGCAAGACGCTAAAGAAGGCCAAAAAGCCTTTCAAGAGAAGCGCAAACCGTTGTGGACGGGTCAATAGTGCTGATTTTATGGCATTTTCGGATGTAACCGGCGTATTTGTTGCCTAAGCAGCTATTATTTTTATAGTGCTAAAGGGAATTTTTGTCATTAATAAATTAAAAAAAATTCCAATTCAAATATTAGAAAAATGATGAATCCAATTAAATGGCTAATTACAGCAGCGAGAAATCATTTTAAAAATCAAGCCGTACCGCAACTGCGAGAAGATATTCTTGGTACGCTGAAAACAGATTTTCTTTCGGGTCGACTCGTCACGTATTGGCGCAAGGAGAGCTTGCAAATCGAACCAGGCGTAACTACGAGCGAGATTTCTACGTTTCAAGACAGGTATAAGGTCGTATTGCCACCATCGGTACGGCTTTATTTTGAGACCGTTAACGGTACTGGTGATGATATGGTTGGAGAGCTTTTGTACAGGTTTTGGCCATTGTGCGAACTGAAGCCAGTGGAAGAGGAGCTATCTGGTGTTGATGGTTTTACTTATTCTGATCGTTTCTCGTATCCACAATGTTTCGTTTTTGCTGACCATTGTATGAATTGTTGGCTCTATGCTGTGAAGCTCACATCCGACCCGAATCAACCAGCTCCGGTGTTTCGCGTGACGGCATCAGACCCTCCAGGTGAACAAATGGCGTCTTCTTTTAGTGAGTTCATGGAGCAGTATTTAGCTGATCCACGAAATATTTTGTAATCTAATTTGCATAGCACAACAGATCATCTTGCAAATATTCCATCAAATATTCCTGTAGTCGGCATATTTATTGCCTAAGCAGCTATAAAATAAATAGCAAACATAAACACGAAAACCACTGCCTAAATTCCCCTTCGTTGCGAAGG
This sequence comes from Polaromonas sp., assembly GCA_013298945.1. Lineage (GTDB taxonomy): Bacteria > Pseudomonadota > Gammaproteobacteria > Burkholderiales > Burkholderiaceae_C > Aalborgiella. The sequence continues at coordinate 86,866 of JAAFJR010000003.1, read as the reverse complement.
GGTGCCCAACGGGCGGGGTAGTTTCTTGTTTGCCTGCAACTACCCCGTCGCTTCGCGCCACCCCTTCATGCTGAAGGGGAATTAAAGACAAATCTACTCAAAATGTGACTGCTTGCCCGCTCTTCCAGCTCGCGGCTGCAGCGTCTGCCAGCTTCTGCGCGGCCACGCCATCGGCAACTGTGCTTTTGAAAACACCTCCAGATTGCAAAGTCTCAAAGAAATGGGCGATTTCTAAGCGGTAAGCCGCTGCATAGCGTTGCAAAAAGAAGGCTTCTGGCTTGTCGGCGTGGATGCCGTTGGCGTTCCATTGCACTACCTCAGTGGGTGTGTGGTTACCGCATTGCAAAAGCCCAAGCGATCCCATGACTTCAAAGCGCTGGTCGTAGCCATAGGCGGCGCGGCGGCTGGTGTTGATTTGGCATAAGCGGCCTTTGCGGGTGCGAATGGTCACAGCCGTGCTGTCCACATCGCCTGTGGCGGTGATGGCAGGGTCAGTCAGCACCGAGCCGGTGGCGCTTAACCACTCAGCTTCGTCGCCATCGGCACACAAAATCCAGCGGAAAACGTCAAAATCGTGAATCAACATGTCGCGAAAAATGCCGCCAGAGGCTTTGATGTACTCGGCCGGTGGCGCGCCTGGGTCGCGGCTGGTGATGATGAGCATTTCTGGGTTGCCGATGTCACCCGCAGCCAAGCGGCGGCTGGCATCGTTAAACGTGGGGTCAAAGCGGCGCTGGAAACCAATCATGCAGGCGACATTAGCGTCCTTCACGGCTTGGGCGCAGGCTTCAGCGCGGGGGACGGACAAATCCACCGGTTTTTCGCAAAAAATATGCTTGCCTGCCGCTGCGGCTCGGGTGATCAAGTCGCTGTGCGTATCGGTTGACGAGCAAATGGCGACCACATCCACGCTTTTGTCAGCCAGTGCGGCTTCAATGCTGGCAACTTCAGCGCCAAGTTGACCCGCAAGTTCTGCTGCATAAGTCGGCACTGGGTCGCTGACGTATTTGAGTTTCACGCCAGGAAGTGCGGCAATGTTAGATGCGTGAATGCGACCAATGCGGCCTGCGCCGAAAACTGCGACGTTTGTCATGTTGAGTCCAAAAAATGAGTTGTGGAAAAGGCGAAAATAGCTTAAATATAGAAATTATTTTCGATTATATTTGAAAATCGAATTAATTTGCATCAGTGCGACTTGCATTGCCTGAACTGCTTGATTTATAGGGTAACTCCAGCGTGTACGCCAAGGCAATAAACAAGCTTTGCGCCATGCTCATGGTGCTGGTGAGTGAGCGAAAGCCAAAGGTTGAGTTGTCCTGCACGATCAGCGTTGTTTTCGCCAATTTGGCTAATGGACTCATTTGGCTATCGGTCATTGCAATGAGCTTTGCACCGCGTTCAACGGCTAATTTGGCCACCGAGACGGTTTCCTCAGCGTAGGGTGAAAACGAGATGGCAATCATCACATCGTCTTGGCGCACCGAGCGCATTTGCCCCAGTTGCATGCCACCAATGCCGCTTACTAAACCTATCCGTTTGTCCGTATGTTGTAAGGCGTAGTCCAAATAGGCGGCGACGGGGAAGGATCGGCGCGACGCGGCTATCCATATGGTGTCGCTGGCGGCTAATAAATCCACCGCATTTTTGAAACTAGGCGTATGAATGCTGTTTTTCAGCTCTTGCATGCCCGCCAAACTGCCTGTCAAAAATTCGCTGGCAATCTCGGTGCTGGACAAGCTGTTGCCGCCTTCGCCATCTTTGTCTGTGGCGATGATGTCTCGGATGCGCGATTGGTAAGTGCGGCTAGGTGCAAGCTGCTTGGAGATGCCTTCTCTGAAAATAGCTTGCATTTCAGAAAAGCCCGAAAAGCCAAAATGTTTGGCAAAGCGTACAACCGCCGATGGCTGCACATCACATTGCAACGCAACTTGCTGAATGCCGTCTAAGCCAATATGGTCTTTGTGCTGCTCAATGTAGCGTGCGATGATTTTCAGCTGTTTGCTGAGACCCTCATAGTCGTTGGAAATACGGCGAATAAGCTGCTCAACAGTGGTTGCGGTAGAAGTTGCTGCAGCTTGTTTAGACATGGGTTATTCGGTTTGGAAATATTTTTCTATTATAGATTTGTATGGTAAACGCCTAAAAGTACAATGAAAGCATGAAAAATACCTACATCCTCACGCTCTCTTGCCCAGACAAATCGGGCATCGTACACGCGGTATCTGGTCTGCTGCTTGAGCATGGGGCGAATATTGAGGAGGCGGCGCAGTTTAACGATGCGCAAACAGGCTTGTTTTTCATGCGCGTGCAATTTGCCAGTCAAGAAGCTATTCAGGGTGATATTGATGCAGCCATTCGGCAGCTCGCGGCAAGCTGGAATATGACTTTTAATTTGCACCCTGCGTCGCAAAAAATGCCCATCGTCATCATGGTCAGCCAGCAAGGCCATTGTTTGAATGATTTGCTGTTCCGCTGGAAATCTGGCCTGTTACCCGTAGATATCAAAGCTATCATCAGCAACCACCGCGACTTTTACCAGCTGGCAGCCAACTACAACGTGCCGTTTCACCACATCAAAGGGACGGCGGAAACTAAGGCTGCGGCAGAAGCAAAACAGCTTGAAATCATCCAAGCAGAAGGCGCAGAGCTGGTGATTTTGGCGCGGTATATGCAGGTGCTGTCAAATGATATGTGCAAAGCTTTGAATGGTCGCGCCATCAACATCCACCACAGTTTTTTACCAAGTTTTAAAGGTGCAAAACCCTATTTTCAAGCGCATGACAGAGGCGTGAAGCTGATTGGTGCTACTGCCCATTACGTCACAGCGGACTTGGATGAAGGCCCCATCATCGAGCAAGATGTCGCCCGAGTTGACCACAGCCTAACGGTGGAAGACCTGACCGCGCAGGGGCGCGACACGGAAAGCCAAGTCTTGGCGCGTGCTGTGAAATGGCATAGCGAGCACCGCGTGTTGATCAGCGGACATAAAACTGTTATTTTTCGGTAGAAATGCTATTTATTTCATAGCTGCTCAGGCAATAAATACGCCGGCTACAGCCGTTTTATGCTCTTGAAATAGCTAAAATTTCTCGATAATCTCACTCGTGTCTACCCAACCCATTGCGTTGGCTATTAATACCGTTACTATGGCGGCTAAAACGTGGAGTGCGAGTAGTTCGGGGGACGAGAAATTGTTTGAGCATGGGCGTAACTAGTTATTATTTATACCCAACAAATACATGACACGTAGGTTTAATAATTTTGCCTATTCGTTTGGTGTTATTTACTGCAATCCAGCTACCGAATTTATCGATGTTTTTTTTGTATTGTACTTTTGGGTTGAATCTACTCATTGCTGTGCACAACAGTGGTACAGCAATTAGTTTAACTGTATCAGTTTTAGAATTAAAGATTAATTCAATAGCATCTTGACGAATACCCAGAAAGGTTTTTAAATTTAATTTTTCAAAATCAATTGCATCAGATATAGCTACACCGTATTGAAAGTCTCCCATAAAGTCAATATCTAATTTACGTTGCAAATTTTTCTCTAGATCACTTAAATTCATACCAAGAAAAATATCTCCAATTTCTCCACGTACAAATTTGTCCGTATCACTATTTTTAGTTGCAGCATACGAATTAGTTAAAAAAATTAACAATACGAATGTAAAAGAAAATTTTAAGTAAAAAAATTTCATTGCACTACTTACTCCTTTCAAGAGCTACCGCTTGGGTCATGTGTGATAAATATTTGAAATAAGAATAATAATTTCAGGATAAATTCTAATCATCTTATGCCAATCAGCGGGTCATAAATCCTGCCATTCATGTTGATGATGCCCATCCCATCGATGTGTTGATGCTTCCGTATTGCCTCGGTCTATGGTTTGGCCAGTGGTGTGAAGCTGATAAATAGAAAAAATTTGCTAAATAATTTTGCAAAGAGAAATATATTTCCGTATAATTTCTCGTTATGTCACAAACTTTTAATTTTCCCTCTGGTCGCTATATTGATATCGCTTGTTTAGGTCGGCTGGCTGTCGATTTGTATGCACAGCAGTTTGGCAGTCGCCTAGAAGACGCTCGCAGTATGGCAATGTATTTGGGCGGCAGCTCGGCGAATCTAGCCTTTGGCGTGGCTCGTTTGGGGCTGAAAAGTGCCATGATTTCGCGTGTGGGCAACGAGCAAATGGGGCGGTTTTTGACGGAATCGTTGCAGCAAGAAGGCTGCGATATTAGCCAAGTTCAGGTGGATCCAGAGCGGTTGACGGCACTTGTATTGCTGGGCTTGAAAGACAAAGATACTTTCCCTTTGCTCTTTGTGCGTGAAAACTGTGCAGACATGGCGGTTGATGCGAGTTTGATCGATGAGTCTTTCATTGCTTCATGCCGTTCGCTTGCCATCACAGGTACGCATTTGTCTACACCAGTGACGCGCAAGGCTTCTTTGACAGCTTTGGCATATGCCAAACGCCACAAGCTTATTCGCATTCTTGATATTGACTACCGGCCCGTGCTGTGGGGCTTAACCTCGCGCGGTGCGGGAGAAAATCGCTATGTGGCAGATGCCCACGTTACCCAACAGCTTCAAGAAGTACTGCCAGAGTTTGATTTGCTGGTGGGCACGGAAGAAGAGTTCTTCATTGCTGGCGGCGCAAGCGGAACAGGCGCGGATGATTTGATCGCCAGTTTGCGCGTCGTGCGTGGCTTGAGCCAAGCGACCTTGGTGGTGAAGCGCGGTTCACTGGGTTGCTGTGTGATTGAGGGCGAGATTCCAGCAAACATCAACGATGCACCCACTTACAAGGGCGAAAACGTTGAAGTCCTCAATGTGCTGGGTGCGGGAGATGCATTTTTATCTGGCTTGATGGCAAGCCTGTTGCAGGGCAAAACCTGGGCAGAGTCAACGCAAGTTGCCAATGCTTGTGGCGCCATTGTGGTGTCGCGCCACGCGTGCTCGGCAGCAATGCCCACGCCAGCAGAATTGTCGCACTGGTTTAGTGGCACGCGTAACCCCAAAGTGGATGCGGACCAGCAATTGTCACATCTGCACCGTGTGACAGCGGCAAGGCCAAATTGGAACGAGTTGTGCGTGATGGCGTTTGACCACCGAAGCCAGTTTTTAGATATGGTGCGAGAGGCTGGAGTCAGTGAAGCGCGCATTCCAGCATTGAAGAAATTATTGGTCAAAGCGGCGGAGCAAGTTGAGCGTAGCCATCAGATGCAAGGCCATACGGGTGTTTTGATCGATGGCGGCGCATATGGCGCAGATGCGCTGGCCAGTGCAACCGGTCGTGGCTGGTGGGTGGGGCGGCCAGTTGAGTTGCCAGGCTCGCGCCCTTTACGCTTTGATGGCACACGTTCTATCGGTAGCGCTTTGATCCATTGGCCGACTGAACAGGTGGTGAAGTGCTTGGTTCACTACCACCCTGACGATGCGTTTGAGTTGCGCTTGGAGCAAGAGCAAAAAGTGCTGGAGCTGTGGGAGGCTACGCGAGAAAGTGGCAACGAATTGCTGTTAGAAATCATTTGCCCAACAGCCATGAAGCCAGCAGGTACGCAAGACGCAGCTGTGCTGCGCTCCATCAAGCGTTTCTACAACATTGGGGTGAAGCCTGAGTGGTGGAAGATCGCGCCCATGCAGGTGCAAGGGTGGGCTGATTTGGAAGCTTTGGTGGCAGAGCGTGACCCACATTGCAGAGGTGCCGTTATATTAGGTTTGAACCAACCCTTGCAGGTTTTGGCGGATAGTTTTGCGGCAGCCACAAATCCGATTGTGAAGGGCTTCATGGTCGGACGTACTTTGTGGGCAACGGCATCTTTAAGTTGGTTTAAAAACGAGGTGAGTGATGATGCATTCGTGAAGCAAGTAGCTCACAATTACGCAACATTGGTTGACGCGTGGCGTAAGCGTAAGTGAGAGTAAGTAAGCGAAAGAACAAAGTATGAAAACTATACGACTCACCATGGCACAGGCCTTGGTGCAACATTTAGCTGCGCTAAGGGTTGAACTGAATGATGGCAGCATAGTTCCCTACTGTGCAGGCACGTTCGCAATTTTCGGACACGGCAATGTGGCAGGTTTGGGTGAAGCGCTTTGGCAACAACGTGCTGAGCTTCCGACATACCGCGCGCACAATGAGCAAGGCATGGCTTTGGCGGCTATTGCGTACAGCAAGGCGCAATTTCGACAGCGCATCATGGCTGTCAGCACCAGCATTGGTCCTGGAGCGACTAACTTGGTGACTGCAGCTGCCGTGGCGCATGTAAACCGTATGCCCGTGCTGCTGTTGCCAGGCGATACGTTTGCCTCACGTGCACCTGACCCTGTGTTGCAACAACTTGAGAGTTTTCAGAACGGAGATTGGAGCGCGAATGACACGCTTCGCCCAGTCACCCGTTACTTTGACCGCATCACCCGTGCGGAACAAATTTTGACGGCTTTGCCTAGAGCAATATCTGTCATGACCGACCCCGCAAATTGCGGTCCAGTTTGTCTAGCGCTACCGCAAGATGTGCAAACGCATGCGTTTGATTGTCCTGAAGAATTTTTGCAGCCCAAACTCGTTCGATTTAGGCGTCCGCCCGCGGATGAGCGAGAGTTGTGCCGCGTTGCGAAATGGCTAAGAACGGCTAAAAAGCCGCTCATCATTGCCGGTGGTGGTGTTTTGTATAGCCAAGCGTGTGATGAGTTGCGTGATACCGCAGAGTTGTATGGCATCCCAGTTGCTGAAACGCATGGTGGTAAGAGTAGCTTGCCGTGGGATCATCCGTTGAATGTTGGCGGCATTGGTGTTGACGGTGGCCCTGCAGCTAATGCTTTGGCTGCTGAGGCGGACGTCATTTTGGCTATCGGAACACGTTTGCAAGACTTCACAACGGGCTCCCATGCTCTGTTTGCTAAAGCCAAGTTGTTGAGTTTGAACGTGCAAAGCTTCGACGCAACTAAATGGCATAGCGCTCCTATGGTGGCAGATGCGCGTGTTGGCTTGGTTCAACTCAAAGAAGCTGTTGGCGAGTGGAAAGCTGATGCGCAGTGGACGGAACATAGCAAAACGCTGGCCGCGAGTTGGGTAAAGCGTGTCACTGAATTGACGACGCATGTGCCCAAAGATGTATTGCCATACGATGCTGAAGTTATTGGCGCGGTGCGTGATTCGTTGAATGACAATCATGACGACAGCGCTAACAATAGTGGTGTTAAAGATGTTGTCGTTTGCGCCGCCGGCACTTTACCTGCTGAATTGCACAAACTATGGCGTGCAAGCTCACCTGGAAATTGCCACGTGGAATATGGCTTTTCTTGTATGGGTTATGAGATAGCAGGTGCGCTGGGTGCTAAGATGGCGCGTCCCGATCAAGAGGTCATTGTCATGGTGGGTGATGGCTCGTACATGATGATGAACTCTGAAATTGCGACCACGGTAATGCTGGGTAAAAAACTCATCATCGTGGTGTTAGATAACCGGGGCTATGGTTGCATCAACAGATTGCAAAATGCCTCAGGCACACCTAGCTTTAACAATATGTTGGACGATTGCGTGCCAGAGGGCGGCAGCTCAAGCCAAATCGACTTTGCCATGCACGCCAGAAGCATGGGCGCTCAGGCTGTTCACGTCAAAAACATCGCTGAACTAAAAGCTGCTATGGTCAAAGCGCGGGCAGCAACGACAACGCAAGTACTTGTGATTAACACCACGCACACCCGTGTGACGGCTGAGGGTGGTTGCTGGTGGGAAGTGGCTATTCCAGAAGTGTCAGAGCGTGCAGAAGTTCGCGAAGCTCATCATCGCTATGTCAGTTCAAAAGTATCGCAACGGCCATAAATTAGTTTTAAAAATTTAACTTTAATCCTTAAACTTTAATATTTATATCGAAAGAAATTTAACCATGACTTGGAACGTACGCATCGGTATCAACCCGATCAGCTGGATGAATGATGACTTGCCTGCTTTGGGCGGTGAGACCTTGTTGGAAACGGCTTTGAAAGAGGGTAAAGAAATTGGCTATGCGGGCTTTGAACTGGGTAACAAGTTCCCCAAAGATGGTCCTAGCCTGAAAGCCAAATTAGACGAGTTTGGATTGGCATGCGTTTCTGGTTGGTACTCTGGGTTTTTGGCGGAAGTACCCGCTGGTCAAACTGATGCAGATTGCGTTGCCTTAGAGATCGAGCGTTGCAAACAGCACATGAGTAAGCTTCAATACAACGGCGTCAAAGTCGTGGTGTACGGCGAATGCGCAGGCACGATTCAGGGGCAGATTGATACACCTGTATCCAAACGCCCGCGTTTTGCAAACGAAGCATTGTGGGTCGCCTATGGCAAGCGCTTGGACGCTTTTGGCGCGCATTTAAAGTCCACCTACGGCATCACCTTGGCCTACCATCACCACATGGGTGCATATGTCGAGTCGCCAGAGGATGTGGATCATTTGATATCAGTCACAGACCCGCAATCCGTGGGCTTGCTGTATGACACTGGCCACGCTTATTTCGGTGGTGCGGTTGATCCGCTCTTGCCACTTAAAAAGCACATCCAACGCATCGTTCATGTGCATTGCAAAGACGTGCGCCCCAAAGTGATCGCGCAGTCTCGCAACGACGGGTGGAGCTTTTTGACCGGTGTTCTCAACGGCACTTTCACCGTGCCTGGCGACGGCGTGATTGACTATGGCGCTATTTTGTCAACTCTGAAAAGCGCAGGCTACGAAGGCTGGTTGGTGGTTGAAGCAGAGCAAGACCCCGCAGTCGCGCCTAGCTACCAATACGCTAAAAAGGGTTTTGACACCTTGCAAGCGATTGTTCACCGTTTGAATCAGGAGGCTTAATATGGTCAGCCCACTGCTTGCCAAAGCCGCCTCGCAAGGGCGTGAAATTGTTAACGTGACGCCTGAGCGCGCGGGATGGACGCATGTAGGCTTCCGTGCCCTTCGCTTGAAAACGGGCGAGACTGAAATAGTGGAAACCGGCAGCCGTGAGCTGTGCGTCGTTGTTCTGACTGGAACTGTTGAAGTTAGTGTTGACTCGCAAACTTATAACCACCTGGGAACGCGGAGTAGTGTTTTTGATGAAATTTCTCCCGCAGCCGTCTTTGTGCCTAGCGGTAAAACGGTCGTTGTTCGGGCCGAGCGTGATTCAGAAGTTGCTTTCTGTACGGCACCTGCGGGCGAAAAAAATCATCCAGTCAAGGTGATTGACCCCGCCAGTATGCGCCGCAGTGTGCGTGGCAAAGGCACAAACACTCGCTATATTTGCGACATCTTGCCGCACGACGATCCAACAGCGGACCACTTGTTGGTGGTCGAAGTGGTCACGCCAGCCAGCCATTCGTCTAGCTACCCGCCGCATAAGCATGATGTGGAGCAACCGCCAGTGGAAACCTTGCTGGAAGAAACCTACTACCACCGTTTGAATCCGCCACAAGGCTTTGCATTTCAACGTGTGTATACTTACGATCGAAGTATTGATGAGGCGTGCGCGGTGGAAAATCATGACGTTGTGATGGTGCCGCGCGGCTACCATCCTGTGACCGCACCGCATGGCTACGATTTGTATTATCTCAATGTGATGGCCGGTCCGAATAGGTTTTGGGTGTTTAAAAACGATCCAGACCATGAATGGATGCTCAAATAGTAGTGCTTCAACGGCATTTATTTGCTATATTATTAATAGCTGCTTAGGCAATCAATACGCCGGCTACATGCTTATTTTTACTATAAATTTTGTATTTTTATATTTCAAGGTGCTTTCATGAGTTCATCTGCAGTTACTAATATTGGTCATTACATTTCAGGCCAGCCGGTTGCTGGCCAGCACCGTAGCCAAGACGTTTTTAACCCTGCTACGGGTGCAGTTACTGGTTGCGTGGCCTTGGCTGATAGTGCCGCAGTCGACGCCGCAGTAGCCTCTGCGCAAGCCGCCTTCCCAGCTTGGTCAGACACGCCGCCATTGCGCCGTGCGCGGGTAATGTTCAAGTTTTTGGAACTGTTGAACGCGAACAAAGACAAATTGGCGCACATGATCACCGCCGAGCATGGCAAAGTGTTTACTGATGCGCAAGGCGAAGTCGCTCGCGGTATTGATATCGTTGAGTTTGCATGTGGTATGCCGCAATTACTTAAGGGAGATTTCACTGACCAGGTTTCCACTGGCATGGACAACTGGACATTGCGCCAGCCGCTGGGGGTCTGTGCTGGCATCACGCCGTTCAACTTCCCCGTCATGGTGCCGATGTGGATGTTCCCCGTAGCCATCGCCGCTGGCAACACCTTTGTTTTGAAGCCTAGCCCGATTGACCCAACGCCATCGTTGTTCATGGCGGAGTTGCTCAAGCAAGCCGGTTTGCCAGATGGCGTGTTTAACGTCGTGCAGGGCGACAAAGAGGCTGTTGATGCGCTCTTGGTGCATCCAGACGTCAAAGCAGTGAGTTTCGTCGGCTCCACGCCGATTGCCAATTATATTTACGAAACTGGCGCGCACCACGGCAAGCGCGTGCAAGCTTTAGGCGGTGCAAAAAACCACATGGTTGTCATGCCTGATGCGGATCTAGAGCAAGCTGTAGACGCTTTGATCGGTGCGGCATACGGCTCAGCAGGCGAGCGTTGCATGGCGATTTCTGTCGCCGTTCTGGTGGGCGACGTGGCAGACAAAATCATCCCTATGATTGCTGCTCGCGCCAAAACTCTGAAAATCAAAAACGGCATCCATTTGGATGCTGAAATGGGTCCTATCGTGACAAAAGCGGCCTACGAGCGTATCAGTGGTTACATCATGGCCGGTGAAATGCAAGGCGCTGATTTACTGGTTGACGGTCGTAAATTTACAGGTAAAGATGCGGGCGCAGGCTCTGAAAATGGTTACTGGATGGGCGGCACATTGTTTGACAATGTCACCCCAGATATGCGTATTTACAAAGAAGAAATCTTCGGCCCAGTATTGAGTTGTGTGCGCGTGCCTGACTTCGCCAGTGCAGTAGATTTGATCAACGCGCATGAGTTTGGTAACGGCGTGAGCTGTTTCACCAGTGATGGCAATGTGGCGCGCGAATTTTCACGTCGTATCCAAGTTGGCATGGTCGGCATCAACGTGCCAATTCCTGTGCCTATGGCTTGGCACGGCTTTGGTGGTTGGAAGCGCAGCTTGTTTGGCGACATGCATGCCTATGGCGAAGAGGGCGTGCGCTTCTACACCAAGCAAAAATCTATCATGCAGCGCTGGCCGGCGAGTATTGCCAAAGGCGCTGAGTTTGTGATGCCTACATCTAAGTAAATTGCCCCCACGCTTGTCACTGCGTGTACTGCGCTGCGGCGTCAGCTATATGTTGTGACTTTCGGTTCTAATACAGCCTATGTCTGAACCAATTTTTGATTACATCATCATCGGCGCTGGTACAGCTGGCTGCCTGCTGGCTAACCGTTTAAGTGCCAATGCGTCCAAGCGCGTTTTACTTATAGAAGCTGGTCGTAAGGACGACTACCACTGGATTCACATCCCTGTGGGCTACCTCTATTGCATCGGTAACCCGCGCACTGATTGGCTTTACAACACCGAGCCCGATGCTGGCTTGAATGGCCGCCAACTGCGTTACCCGCGTGGCAAGGTGCTAGGTGGTTGTAGCAGCATCAATGGCATGATCTACATGCGTGGCCAAGCGCGTGACTATGACCAGTGGGCAAAGCTGACGGGTGACGACACCTGGACGTGGGACAACGCCTTGCCGTATTTCAAACTGCACGAAGACCATTACAATGGTGGTGATGCACTTCATGGCGCACGCGGTGTGGCATCTGACCTGCTGCCGCCAAACGGCAATGAATATCAAAAAGTGCTTCGCCATCGCAAAGCGGGCGGTGAATGGCGCATTGAAAAGCAACGGTTGCGATGGGATATTTTGGATGCTTTCTCTCAAGCTGCGCAACAAGCGGGTGTTCCTGCAAGCGATGATTTCAACCGTGGCGATAACGAGGGTGTGGGCTACTTTGAAGTTAATCAAAGAAATGGCTGGCGCTGGAACACAGCCAAAGCGTTTTTACGCCCCACTTGTTATGCTCGACCAAATTTTGAGATGTGGACGGGCACGCAAGTGGCCAAGCTTGTTGTTGAGACACAAGCCGGTGCTGATGGAACACAGCAGCGTTGCACGGGTGTACAAGTTTGGAGCGGGACTGAATTGGTGACAGTGCAGTGCAGGGGTGAGGTGATTTTGAGCGCTGGCAGCATCGGCTCACCGCAACTTTTGCAGTTGTCTGGTATTGGACCGAGTGCTTTTTTGCGCGACAAGGGCGTTAATGTGGTGTATGACCTGCCAGGTGTGGGTGAAAACTTGCAAGACCATTTGCAAATTCGTAGCGTCTACAAAGTGAAATCGCCTGATGGCAAAGACATCAGTCTCAACACGCAGGCAAACAGCTTGCTAGGCAAAGCCAAGATCGGTTTGGAGTATTTATTCAAGCAAACGGGCCCCATGAGCATGGCGCCATCACAGCTGGGTGCGTTTACGCGTAGCTCGCCAGACCAGCCGTATCCAAATATTGAATACCACGTTCAACCGCTGAGTTTGGATGCTTTTGGTGAGCCTTTGCACAACTTTGCCGCGTTTACTGCCAGTGTGTGCAATTTGAATCCTACCAGCCGTGGCAGCGTACATATTAAGAGCAACAAGTTTACTGATGCCCCAGCCATTGCACCAAACTACTTCAGCACAGCTGAGGATAAGCAAGTAGCTGCAGACTCATTGCGCGTGACCCGCAAAATTGTTTCACAAAGTGCGTTGGCCAAATACCAACCCGAGGAATTCAAACCAGGCTTGCAATACCAAACCGATGAAGAATTAGCCAAGCTAGCGGGCGACATCGCTACAACTATTTTCCACCCCGTAGGCACGGCCAAAATGGGATTGCGGCATGACCCCATGGCAGTGGTTGATTCGCGCTTAAAAGTTCATGGAATCGCTGGCTTACGCGTCGTAGATGCCAGCGTGATGCCGCTCATCACCAGTGGCAATACCAACTCCCCAACCTTGATGATGGCTGAAAAAGCTGCAGAATGGATTACGAAAGATGCTGAAAATCGCTAATTAGACTTGTAAGTGCTTAAAACAGTCGAAAAACAAGTCAAAGCGCGGGAAACTCCTAATACGAGCAGCTAATCAGTACGGTTAAATTACTGCCATCGTTAGTGGGCAAGAGCTGACACAATTGGTTAACTTGCACTGCTACCACGAGGAGCGAAGGGGACATTTATAAGAGCATCTAAACGGCAGTTTTAGAGCAATCAAAAGCATCAGCAGCGCTGGTGCTTTTTTTTTGCCTGCGACAATACTCTCCATGGATATATTTATTGTGACGCTGGCATCTTTGCTAGCTGGTTTTGTAGACGCTATTGTTGGCGGTGGCGGTTTGATTTTGGTGCCCACATTGTTCGCGGTTTACCCCAGTGCTGCGCCTGCGACATTATTGGGCACGAACAAAGGCGCTTCGGTTTGGGGTTCGCTGTTTGCAGGCTGGCAATACAGCCGCAGGGTTGAGATTCGATGGCGCGCTTTGTTACCAGCCTTGATTCTTGCTCTCACAGGTTCATTTTTGGGTGCATGGCTGGTGACAGCGATTTCATCTGAGTTTTTGCGCAAAAGTTTGCCTGCAATTTTGGTTTTGATTTTGCTCTACACCTTGGCAAAAAAAGATCTTGGACACCGCCATGAACCACGATTTCAAGGCCGTGCTGAAATGTGGGCAATGAGCGGCGTGGGATTGGTTATAGGGTTCTACGATGGTTTTTTTGGGCCAGGTACGGGCAGTTTTTTGGTTTTTATCTTCGTTCGTTGGCTGGGCTATGATTTTTTAAACGCCTCTGCGTCTGCCAAAGTGCTCAATGTCGCGACCAATATTGCTGCCGTTGCCTTGTTTGCCGCCAAAGGGCATGTGTGGTGGCATCTGGTGTTGCCTATGGCTGTTGCCAATGTGATGGGCAGCTTGCTGGGGACACGACTTGCCATGAAGCACGGCTCTGGCTTCGTCCGTGTGATGTTTATTGTTGTCGTCAGCGCGCTCATACTGAAAACTAGCTACGATGCTTATTTTAAAAATACGCTATAAAAATAATAGCTAATTAGGCAATAAATACGTCGGTTAAGTGCATAATTATGGTGATTTTTGAGGCCTGCTGTTTACAACTGGAATAGGCGCTGATTGAGAGGCTGGTTTCGTTACTGCAATAGCTGGTTTCGTGGTCTGCGTCGCTGCATTGACGATTTCATCCGCCACTGCTTGCGCAGTTGGTATCAATGGCACATCAACAGACATTCGCGGTTTCCCAATAGGTGCGCCGCCTTTGCCGCTTTGCAAAGATGCCATATCTTCTAAGCTTGGGTATTGGTTCAGCAGCCAATAGTCAAAAATACGGCGTGTGATAGGGGCTGCACTGTCAGAGCCAAAACCTGCATTTTCAACAACAATGGCTAAGGCAATCTTTGGGTCATCCGCTGGCGCAAAAGCGACGTACAAAGCATGGTCGCGCTGGTGTTCATCAATACGTCGTGCATCATACTTTTCGTTCTTCCCAATGCCCACAGCCTGCGCCGTGCCGGTTTTGCCGCCACTTATATAACCAGCACCTACAAATGAGCGCACTGACGTGCCCTCTTTGGTCACGCCGACCATGGCATTGCGTACAACGGCTACGTTCTCAGGCGAAAAACCAAGGTTTTCGGGTGTTGCGGATGGTATGGGTTGCTTTGTTCGCGTGACGGCATCTTGGGTTGCAATCACAAGCTTAGGCTTGTACTTGTAGCCACCATTGGCCAAGGTGGATGTCGCTTGCGCAAGTTGCAGCATCGTAAAGTTGTTATAGCCTTGGCCAATACCCAGCGAAATGGTCTCACCGGCGTACCACTTTTTCTGTTCTGTCCGTTTGTAGGCATTTCGCTTCCAGTCTGTACTGGGCAACACACCCCGTACTTCGCCATTGACATCAATGCCAGTCAGTTGCCCGAAACCCAATGGTTTCATGAAGTCATGCATGGCATCGACTCCCAGCTCATTTGCTAAGGAGTAGTAATACACATTGCTTGATTTAACGATACTGCGGTACATGTCCACAGAGCCCAAACCACCATCGCCATGGCTCCTGAAGGTATGTCCGCCAAACGTCCAAGAGCCAGCATCGTTGATAACGGTGCTTGCGGAGCGCTTCCCGCTTTGCAGTGCTGCCATGGCCATGAAGGGCTTGTAGGTCGAACCAGGCGGGTAGGTGCCGCGCAAAGCACGATTGAGGAGTGGTTTGTCGATGGATTCGCTAAGCTCTTTCCAGCTCTCAGAATCAATCCCTTCAACAAACAAATTAGGATCAAAAGTGGGCTTGCTCACAAAGGCTAATACTTCGCCAGACTTAGGATCTAGTGCCACAACTGCACCACGCCGTTCGCCAAACATGTCTTCAATCATTTTTTGCAGCTTCATGTCGATAGACAACACGATGGTATCCCCTGGCGTTGCTGGGCTGCTGGCCAACTTGCGCACAGCACGTCCGCCGGCAGACGTTTCTAAATCTTCTACGCCAGTGATGCCATGCAATTTTTTCTCAAAGCTTTGCTCAACGCCCAATTTGCCCATGTAATCCGTGCCACGATAGTTGCCGTCGTCTTCGGATTCTTCTAGTTTTTCTTTGTCGGCTTGGTTGATGCGACCAATGTAACCAATCACATGGCTAGCTGTTTCGCCGTATGGGTAGTTGCGATACAAGCGCGCTTTGACTTCTACGCCAGGAAAGCGAAAGCGTTGTGCAGAAAACTTTGCAACTTCTTCATCCGTTAAGCGTGTTCTAAGTGGCAAAGACTCTAGTCCTTTAGATTCTTCCAAGAGTTTTTTTAGCCGTTTTTTATCGCGGGGATGAACTTCAATCAAGTGCGACAAGTCTTCAATAACTTGGTCTAAGTTTGTAACCTTGGATGGCGTGATTTCCAACGTGTAAGCAGAGTAGTTTGTTGCGACGACCACGCCATTTCTGTCCAAAATCAAACCACGATTTGGCACAATTGGCACAGCCGTGATGCGGTTGTTGTCCGCTTGCTGTAGTAGGTCGTCATGCCTGAAGATTTGCAAATAAACAAGTCTAGCGGCTAGCAAAATAAACGCAAAGCAAACCAACAAGCCCGCTACTAACACACGGCTGCGAAAGCGTGATAAGTCGGCTTGAACGTTTCTTAATTCAGACATGATCTAGTAACTGTCCTTGTTTTGCGCACATTTAATAGACGTTAAAGCGGACGGTGCGCATCGCGATCGGGCGCACGCCTTTGCGGTGCAAACAAGACAACGCTGGCAAGGGGCCATAGTATGGCTTCAAGTAGGGGTGCAAACGCCAGCGAATACCCTGGAAACACGCCTCCAGCAATGAGCCGAATAATCAATTCAATAGCGTGGGATAAAGCAAACAGTGGCAAAATTTGAATCGCCTGTGAAAAAACGGTATACCAAACCAAGCGGCGGTGAATAGTTAGCGCCAAAAAACTTAGTACGGTGTAGGCCAAAGCATGTTGCCCCAACATGGATGATTGATGCACATCTACGAGTAAACCCATGAAAAAAGCCGACAGCATGCCGATGCGATGTGGCTGATGGACACTCCAAAACACCAGTACCAAAGCGATGACGTCAGGCATCCAAGGCGTACGACCGAACGGTAACATGGTGAACAGCAAAGCCGCAAACAGACTGCCCCACATAAAGAAAGCATTGACAGGCAAAAGCAACTGCTGGCCGCGTAGCATGATCATTTTTTAGCCCCTCGCTTGGGTGCTGCAGGGATGCTTTCAGCGGGTCTTGGCGTGTCGGCAGTGCTCAATGGGTTTAATATCATGACATGCTTTGCCCCCAGCACATTGGCTTTTGGTGTGCATATGATTTTTGCAAAACCAGAATCGGCACGGCGTTCCACTTTTTCAATTTTTGCAACCAGCAATCCCGCCGGATAAACGCCATCCACACCACTGGTGGTCAGTACATCACCAGCTAACACATCCGCATTGCCTGATATAAATCGTAATTCCAGCACATCGCCATTCGCTGAAGGGTTGCCATATGCCACACTGCGCACACCTGTGCGGGTATTTAGCACAGGCGTTGTTTGCTCACGGTCAATGATCATGGCTACTTCGCTGGTTAAAGGAAACACCCGAACCACTTGTCCTAAAACGCCCAGCTCATCAATCACAGGCGAGCCCAGTTGAACCGAATGCACACTGCCTCTGTTGACAATAATTTTGCGGGAATACGGATCCGGCGCGTCGTACAAAACTTCAGCTGCTTGCGCAGGTGTTGACAGGGTTTCTTTCAAGTTTAGTAGTTGACGTAAACGAGAGTTTTCCAATGCAAGTATTTCCACTTGGTTGGCACGCTGGGACAACAACAAAAGTTTTTTGTGCGCTTCTTGCTCAGAAGATTTAACGCTTTTGATCGTATCCAGATACTTGAAACTGTCTTGCACCGCAGCAACAGGTTGGAGAACTGTGTTTACAACCGGATTCAATGCAGTTGCCAAGCTGGCGCGAACGATCTTGCCAAACTCAAAGCGTTTGTCTGCCACCATCAAAAATAGCGCTAATGCACTGAGCAATAGAAGTTTAGAAAGTGAGGTTGGCCCTTGTTTGAAAAAGGGCGGCGGTGTTCTGTCGAGCGAACCGTATGGCATGGGATCAGCCTACGTCTGTTGCGTTCATTCCGACGTGAAGATGCTTCCTAAGCGATCCATGCGATCTAATGCAATGCCGCAACCACGCACCACACAAGTCAGCGGGTCTTCTGCTACGAACACTGGCAAGCCAGTTTCTTCAGACAACAAGCGGTTCAAGTCACGCAGGAGCGCACCACCACCGGTCAACATCATGCCGCGTTCGGCGATATCCGCGCCTAATTCAGGTGGTGTTTGTTCCAATGCGTTTTTAACGGCAGAAACAATGTTGTTCAGCGGGTCAGTCAAGGCTTCCAGCACTTCGTTGCTGGAGATGGTGAAGCTGCGTGGCACGCCTTCTGCCAAGTTACGCCCACGGACTTCCATCTCACGCACTTCGCTACCAGGGAAAGCCGAGCCAATGTTTTTCTTGATCATCTCAGCCGTTGGCTCGCCAATCAACATGCCGTAGTTACGGCGGATGTAGTTGATGATGGCTTCATCAAATTTGTCACCACCCACGCGCACGCTACCTTTGTAGACCATGCCGCCTAGTGAAATCACACCGACTTCCGTTGTGCCGCCACCAATGTCCACCACCATAGAACCACTGGCTTCTGATACGGGCAAACCTGCACCAATGGCCGCAGCCATCGGCTCTTCAATCAAATAAACGGTTGATGCGCCTGCTGCTTCTGCAGCGTCTTTGATAGCACGACGCTCTACTTGGGTTGAGCCGCAAGGCACGCAGATGATGATGCGTGGGCTGGGTGTAAAAAAGCTGCGCGGATGCACCATTTTGATGAACTGCTTGATCATCTGTTCGGTAATCACAAAGTCGGCAATCACGCCATCTTTCATGGGGCGAATCGCCTCAATGTTGCCTGGCACTTTGCCCAACATGGCTTTGGCTTCGCGGCCAACCGCTTGAATGACTTTTTTGCCGTGAGGGCCGCCTTCGTGGCGAATGGCGACGACGGAAGGCTCGTCAAGAACAATGCCTTTGTCGCGCGCGACGATAAGCGTGTTGGCAGTACCTAAATCGATAGCCAAATCAGTCGCAAAATAGCGACGAAAAGATCCGAACATAATAAAAAATTCCTCAAAAGCACGGCACCAACTTGGGTAGCGTCGTCGCTTAAAAACTGATAAATAAATTTGTAATAAACCGATTAATAAACCGATTATTAAAATCGGCGATTAATCTGGAGAAAGCATCAAAATCGTGCAAATGCACACAATCTAGCCACCAAACACAGGATAATACCGTATCCGCATTGAAAACTCAGTGTTTTGTGCTCTTATTTGTATAATTTTGTTCTAGGCTGCTAGCCCATTTCACCCTTCCTCACTATGTCCTTAAACTCCCAAGATATTGCCCGAATCGCCAATTTGGCTCGCCTTGAGCTAAGTCTTGCCGAAAGTGAACGTTTGCTGACACAAGCCAATGATTTTTTCAACATTGTGGAGAAAATGCGGGCGGTTGATACGACGGGTATCGAGCCTCTAGCGCATCCGTTAGACGCCATCCAAACCATGTCCTTGCGTCTACGAGATGATGTTGCCAGCGAGCCGAATAACCGTGAAGCTAACCAGCAAACAGCACCAGCAGTAGAAAACGGGCTGTTTTTAGTGCCCAAAGTCATTGAATAAGTCATCGAAGAAATCATCGAATATGTCCATAACTTCATCCAATCTTCATGATTTAACTGTTGCGCATCTGGCTTACAAGCTGCGCAACAAAGACGTCTCTGCCGTCGAAGTCACCCAGCATTTCCTCGCCCGCTCTCACGCGGCTGAGCATTTGGGCGCTTATTTGGCGTTCAACGACGAGTTCAGCCTGTCTCAAGCCAAAGCCGCAGATGTGCGCATTGCAGCAGGAGACCTTTCCCCCTTGACAGGCGTACCCATCGCGCACAAAGATATTTTCGTTACCAAAGACTTCCCCAGCACCGCTGGCGCCAAAATGTTGGGTGGCTTTTACTCATCTTTTGATAGCACTGTTGTTAATAAATTCGCCGGCGAAGGCATGATTTCTCTTGGAAAACTCAATTGTGATGAGTTCGCTATGGGTTCGGGTAATGAAAACTCAGCCTACAAAAAAGTGCTCAACCCGTGGGATATGTCGCGCATTCCCGGCGGCTCATCCGGCGGTAGCGCAGCAGCAGTCGCCGCACGGCTGACGCCAGCGGCAACGGGTACAGACACCGGCGGCTCCATCCGCCAGCCCGCCGCGTTTTGCGGCATCACCGGCATCAAGCCCACCTATGGCCGCGCCTCCCGTTACGGCATGATCGCTTTTGCCTCCAGCTTAGACCAGGCCGGCCCCATGGCCCGCACCGCAGAAGACTGCGCTTTGCTGCTCTCCGCCATGTGTGGCCCTGATTTAGACCGCGATTCCACGTCGTTGGATGTACCTGCGGAAGATTACACCCGCTCCTTGAACGATAGCATTGAAGGCCTGCGCATTGGCATCCCCAAAGAGTTCTTTGGCGATGGCTTGTCTGCAGATGTGCGCGCCGCCGTCGATGCGGCACTCAAAGAATACGAAAAACTGGGCGCAAAACTCGTCCCTATCAGCCTGCCGCGCACCGAGTTGTCGATTCCGGTCTATTACATTGTTGCCGCTGCCGAGGCTTCCAGCAATTTGAGCCGTTTTGACGGCGTGAAATTCGGCCACCGCGCTCAAAATTACACCGATTTGAACGACATGTACAAAAAAACCCGTGCTGAGGGCTTTGGCGACGAGGTGAAACGCCGCATCATGATTGGTACCTACGTGCTCAGCCACGGTTATTACGATGCCTATTACCTGCAAGCCCAAAAGATTCGCCGCATGATTGCGGATGATTTTCAGCAGGCTTTCCAGTTATGCGATGTCATTGCCGGCCCCGTCGCCCCCACCGTGGCGTGGAAACTGGGCGAAAAGTCCAGCGACCCCGTCGCCAATTACTTGGCCGATATCTTTACTTTGCCTGCATCACTGGCCGGCTTGCCTGGTATGAGTGTCCCCGCTGGCTTTGGCGAGGGCAACATGCCAGTCGGTCTGCAACTCATCGGCAACTACTTTTCAGAAGCGAAACTACTCAACATGGCGCACCGCTTGCAGCAAGCGACTGACTTTCATACGCAAAAACCGGAGGGCATTTAACCATGAGCACCTCACCACAAACAACCGAAGCACCGACATCCACCACCGAGTTCAGAGACGACCGCGTGCTCGACAAAACCTTGTTGGTGCGCGGCTATGAAGTCGTCATCGGCTTTGAAACCCATGCCCAGCTCTCCACCAACAGCAAAATCTTCAGCCGCGCCTCTACCGCTTTTGGCGCAGAGGCCAACACCCAAGCCTGCGCGGTTGACCTGGCGCTGCCGGGCACGCTGCCGGTCATGAACAAAGGTGCGGTTGAGCGGGCGATTCAATTTGGCCTGGCCATTGGTGCCCACATCGCCCCGCGCAGCGTGTTTGCGCGTAAAAACTACTTTTATCCCGATCTGCCCAAGGGCTACCAGATCAGCCAGTTTGAGATTCCAGTGGTGCAGGGCGGTTCGGTTGAGTTTTTTCTCGATTCAACAGGAACGTCTTCGGCAAGCTCAGAGCGGACTAAAAAATCAGTCCGTTTAGTCCGCGCTCACCTCGAAGAAGACGCTGGCAAATCGCTGCATGAAGATTTTGTCGGTCAGTCTGGCATCGACTTGAACCGCGCTGGCACGCCTTTGTTGGAAATCGTCACCGAGCCTGACATGCGCTCAAGCAGCGAGGCTGTGGCCTACGCCAAAGAGCTGCACAAAATCGTCACCTGGATTGGCATTTGCGACGGCAACATGCAAGAAGGTAGCTTCCGCTGTGATGCCAATGTCTCGGTACGCAAGCCGGGCGAGAAGTTTGGCACACGCCGCGAGATTAAAAACTTGAACAGCTTCAAGTTCATGCAGCAAGCGATTGACTATGAGGTGCGCTGGCAAATCGAGCAAATCGAAGACGGCATCGCCATCCAGCAAGCCACGGTTTTGTTCAACCCCGACACTGGCGAAACCCGCGCCATGCGCACCAAGGAAGACGCCGCAGATTACCGCTATTTCCCAGACCCCGACCTGCCGCCGCTCTGTATTTCAGAGCAATGGATTGAACAAACACGCCAGCAAATGACGGAATTACCGCGTGTCATGTCGGCTCGGTTTGTGGCGGATTACGGCTTGTCGGAGTACGATGCTACGCAGTTGACGCAGAGCAAAGACACGGCGGCATATTTTGAAGAGGCGGCCAAAGTTTGTGGGCAGCCGAAATTGGTTTGCAATTGGGTGATGGGGGAGTTGTCACGTCGATTGAATACGGACGAGCTCACTATAGGCCAGTCACCGGTATATGCTGCTGGCTTGGCCCAATTGATTGCGCGTATTTCAGACGGCACAATTTCCAATAATGCAGCCAAGCAGGTTTTTGACGCTTTGTGGACGGGTGAAGGCAACGTAGTTGACGCCATCATAGAAGCCAAAGGTCTCAAACAAATGAGTGACTCCGGCGAACTCGAAGCCATCCTCGACACCGTCATCGCCGCCAATATCAAATCTGTCGAAGAATACCGCGCTGGCAATGCCAAAGCGTTCAACGCCTTGGTCGGTCAAGCCATGAAAGCCACCAAAGGCAAAGGCAACCCGGCGCAGGTGAATGAGTTGTTGAAGAAAAAACTTGGATAAATTGGTGTATTTTGCTATTTTATTTATAGCTGTTTAGGCAATAAATACGCCGGCTACAGCCAAAAATAGCCTCTAAAATGAAGGTTTTAGATGCTTTTACACCCCGTAGCGGTCGCGGTAGGCCTTGATCGCGGCTTCGTGCGACTTCTGCGCGGGGCTGGCGGTGGTGGCTAGGTAGTCCAGCAAATCACTCAAACCCGCAATATTGCAAACCTGCATCCCCAGCTGGTTGCGCACATATTGCACGGCGCTGTAGGGAACATCGGTGACGACGCCATTCGCGTCTTTTTCAGTCGCTTTTTCTTGTCTATCCAAGGCAATCGCCACCGCTGCGGGTATCGCACCAGCTGCTTTGATGAGGGCGATGGACTCGCGGGTGGCGGTGCCTGCGGACATCACGTCGTCCACAATCAGCACGCGGCCTTGCAGTTTTGCACCTACCAGTGAGCCGCCTTCGCCGTGGTCTTTGGCTTCTTTGCGGTTGTAGGCAAAAGGTACGTTGCGGCCTTGGCGCGCCAGTTCCACTGCCACGGCCGCGCCCAGCGGGATGCCTTTGTACGCAGGGCCAAATATCATGTCGAACTCAATAGCGCTGGCGATCAAGCTTTTGGCGTAAAACTCGGCCAATTTGCCCAATTTCGCGCCGTCGTCAAACAAACCGGCGTTAAAAAAATAAGGGCTCATGCGGCCCGCTTTGGTTTTAAACTCACCAAATCCCAAAACGCCGCATTCTAGGGCGAATTTGACGAAATCTTGGGCTAAATCTTTCTGCGCTAATTTGTTATTCATTGTATTTTCCGAGCATCTAATGACTAAAAAACTTTTCAAACTCACCAGCCTCAACCTTAACGGTATCCGCTCCGCCAGCAGCAAGGGCTTGGCCGCTTGGATTGAAAAGTCACAACCGCATTGTATTTGTGTCCAAGAGGTCAAAGCCCAGTATGAGGACGTGAAAGACAAGTTTGAGGAAATCGCTGGCATGAAGGGCTATTTTCACTTTGCCGAGAAAAAAGGTTACTCAGGTGTCGGCGTGTACACCAAAGAGACGCCAACTGAGGTGATTGTTGGCATCGACAACCCGAAATTTGCCGAGTTCAACGCTGAAGGCCGCTATGTGGAGCTGCGTTTTGACACACCGTCACGCAAATTCTCCATCATCAGCTGCTACTACCCCAGCGGCTCGTCGGGTGAAGAGCGGCAGCAGGCGAAGTTTCGGTTTTTAGCGCTGATTTACCCCCATTTGATGCAGCTGAAGGCTGAGCGCGAGTTTATTTTGTGCGGCGACATCAACATTGCTCACCAAGAGGCCGACTTGAAAAACTACAAAGGCAACAAGAAAAACAGCGGCTTTTTGCCCGAAGAGCGCGCTTGGATGACGCAACTGTTGCATGAGGAAAATGGCGGCTTGAAAGACGTTTACCGCCTGCTGCAGCCCGACACCACAGAGACTTGTTACACCTGGTGGAGCAACCGTGGCCAAGCGTATGCGAACAACGTGGGTTGGCGTTTGGACTACCATTTAGCAACGCCAAAAGTAGCAATTTTGGCGAAACATGAAGAAATCTATAAAACTGAACGCTTCTCTGACCATGCGCCAATGACGATCAGTTACGATTTTTCCAGCTTTTAACTGTTGTATTGGTGATTTGACTACGCATGTTAAGTTGCTTTGGTGGCATGATAGAAAGCTAATTGTTCCTATTATTTTGGAGAAAACCTCGTATGAAAAAAACATTCAATCTCTTTTTTGCTAGTGTCGCTGTGACAGCCTTGGTGGCATGTGGGGGCAGCATTGACGACTCGTTTTTCCAAGCTGACGCTATCACGCCTGCGGTAGGCAATGTTTGCATTGATGGTGCGCTGATTTCTCCAAACGGTAACGAAGCCAAGGAGACCGTGTCGCGTTTGCGTCAATTTTACAAAAGCACTGCTACGGGTGATGCCACGGTACACGCTGGTGTAGGCTTCAACGCCACTTGCACAGCTTACAAAGACAAGCCAGCGGCAAACACCATCATCACCATCGATTACTATAAAAACACCATCATTCCTGCTACAAAAATCTAACGAAAATTTAGCAAAAATTTCGTGTTGTCACCCATCGGTAGTTTGATTGGCTGAGCCTTTATGATGGCGGTATGACTACCAGCTATACCGCAACTACTGATTCAAACTCGTCCGATGCTGCCGCAATTGTCAAGCGCAGCTGGGCGCAAACCCTCAAAGTTTATTTAGAGCCGCCCACGCTGCGCATGCTGCTGCTGGGTTTTGCAGCCGGTTTGCCGCTGCTTTTGGTGCTTGGCACGCTCAGCTTTCGTCTGCGCGAAGCGGGCATTGACCGCACCACCATTGGTTTTTTAAGCTGGGTGGGCTTGGCTTACGGCTTCAAATGGGTCTGGTCGCCCCTGGTGGACAGGATGCCGATTCCGCTGCTGACGCATTGGCTAGGTCGCCGTCGTAGCTGGCTGTTGTTGTCACAAATCGTCATCATCGCAGGCTTGGTCGGTATGGCATTGACGAATCCGCAAAATGACTTACAAAGCATGGTGTGGTTTGCCGTGGCGGTGGCGTTTGGCTCTGCCACACAAGACATTGCGCTGGACGCCTACCGCATTGAATCTGCCGACGTTGACCGCCAAGCCGCCATGGCCAGCGCGTATATGACGGGTTACCGCATTGCGATGATTTGGGCGGGGGCTGGCGTTTTTTGGGTGGCAGCTTTCGTTGAAGTTACGCCAATCATTCCAGCGGCGGCGGCTGTTGCGGGTGCTGCTGGCGAAGCTGCAAAAGTGGTTTACCAACACAGCGCTTGGCAAACGGCGTATTTGGTCATGGCAGCATCCATGCTTTTGGGCGTGATTACTGTGTTTTGGTCGCCCAAACCAGCTGAACGTGCGTTTGTGCCGGCTAAAAATGCCGCAGATTGGCTCAAAGGCGCGTTGATCGAGCCGTTTGCTGACTTTGTTCGCCGTTACAAATGGCAGGCCGCGCTGATTCTGGCGCTGATCGCCACCTACCGCATTTCCGACGTAGTCATGGGCATCATGGCGAACCCGTTTTATGTGGATATGGGCTACACCAAGCTGGAAGTGGCGAATGTGACCAAAGTCTTCGGCGTCATCATGACGCTGGTAGGCGCTTTCATTGGCGGCGTATTGTCCATGCGCTTTGGAGTGATGCGAATTTTGATGTTGGGCGCTATTTTGAGCGCTGTCAGCAACTTGTTGTTTGCTTGGCTGGGTGGCCGTGGGCATGATTTAACGGCGCTGATTTGGGTGATTTCAGCGGACAATTTGTCCAGCGGCATTGCCTCGGCAGCGTTTATTGCTTATTTGTCCAGCTTAACGAATATCAACTATTCCGCCACGCAATACGCATTGTTCAGCTCCATGATGTTGCTTTTTCCTAAGTTTTTAGCGGGTTATTCGGGCAAATTTGTCGATGCATTTGGTTATGTGGATTTTTTCAATGCGACCGCTATGTTAGGTGCGCCTGTGCTGCTGCTGATTTGGCTGGCAAGTCGCATCAAAACCTCTGAAAACAGTTGAAGTGGTTGAATTTAATGCCTAAATATGCCTAAATATACCTATAGCCGGCGTATTTATTGCCTTAGTAGCTATAAAAAACATAGTAAAAATTGCTTAAATTGAGTGGTAACAGCGTTTACATAACTTTACCGCCGCGACATCGCATGAAACAAGCTCTAAGCGCATGATGCAACGTTAAAGCTATTCCGTAGAAAAAAATAACTTTGTCTAAAAACGCCCATAAAAAACGATAAACACCATGTCACAACAGCTATTGATGATTGAAGACGACGCCCGTCTAGCCAATATGGTCAGCGAGTACCTGCGCCAAGGCGGTTTTGAAGTCGCGCATGCACTGGATGGCGCGAGTGGCTTGGCAGCGCTTCAGCAATCGCCGCCGGCCTTGGTGGTGTTGGATTTGATGCTGCCCGATATGGACGGTCTAGAAATTTGCCGCCGTATTCGTGCTCTAGGCGGCAGCTTGGCCAGAACACCGATATTGATGCTGACGGCGAAGGGCGACCCCATGGATCGCGTGATTGGCTTAGAAGTTGGCGCAGACGATTATTTGGCTAAACCTTTTGAGCCGCGCGAATTACTCGCCCGTATTCGTGCGATTTTGCGTCGTAGTGCGGAGGTTGCATCGACTTCTGATTCGGATGAGGCGCAGCCGATTTTGCGTTTTGGTAGCTTAGATATTGACCGCGATGCACGCATCGTCAGTTTGGCTGGCAAAGAGGTTGATTTGACGTCGTACCAGTTTGATTTGCTGCTCGCGGTGGCCGAGCGTGCGGGCCGTGTGCTGACGCGTGACCAAATCATGGAAGCCGTGCGTGGCCGTGAACTGGAGGCGTTTGACCGCTCCATCGACGTGCACATGGGCCGAATTCGTGCGGCGATTGAGGTGGATGCGAAAGATCCGAAGCGGATTTTGACGGTGCGCGGCGTGGGTTACGTGTTTGCTAAGCAGCAAGACTAGGTATATGACCCCCACGCTTGCCACTGCGTGTGCTGCGCTGCCCCCCAAGGGGGCTGTGCTTGCTTGGGGCGGCCCAGCGCTGCGCACTTTCTACGCTGGTAAGCGCTCACTTAGCTAACTTTAGAAGCCATGTCGTCAACCCCCAATCAGCCTTTCTTCAACCGCCTCTATGTCCGCATATGGCTGGCGGTGGTACTGTCGGTCGCGGTGCTGATTTTTTTAGTCGGCTGGGCTTGGCGCGAGAGTGCAGAGCGCAAGCTGGCGGACTACAGCTCGTCGCCCGTGGTGCGCGAAGTGGTGGTGCGCAATGCCGCGGGCGATGTGATTGGCACAGCCACCGCTGCGCCGCGTGTACCAGGTATGGGAACGGAGTTTTCGCTGAAGTTAACACAACCGCTAGCTTCTGGCGACGTGGTCAACCTGCAAATGCCGCGACCGCGTCGTATGAACCCGCAAACGGGCGAATTGGAGCAGATTTCTCCAGAAGAACTTCGTGAACGCATGGGTCGCATGGGGCGCATGAACAGAGACAAAGAGTGGGGCAGAGACAGAGAGCGAGAGAAAGAGAGATCAGATCGCCCAGACCACACTTTCGGTGTAGGCGTTCCGCCTGGCAGCCCTGCGGACAAAAGCTGGTTCAAGCCACCGTTTGGCTTTGTCTGGATGTTGTTGTTGGTCGGTCTAGCCGTGGCGTTGGGCACTTACCCGTTGATTCGCCGTTTGACCAAGCGCTTGAACACCCTGCAAAGTGGCGTGGAGCAATGGGGGCAGGGCGATTTGTCTACCCGCGTCAAGGTGAGCGGCAATGACGAAGTGGCGTTTTTGGCTGAGCGCTTTAACACGGCAGCCAGCCGGATTGAAGCCTTGGTCGGTTCGCACAAATCATTACTGGCGAATGCGTCGCACGAGCTGCGCTCACCCTTAACGCGAATCAAAATGGGGCTAGAACTGCTGAATGGCTCGCAATCCGAAGCGTCAATTCAACGCTTGAAAGACGAAATTTCCCGCAATATCAATGAGTTAGACCAGTTGATCGCTGAAATTTTGCTCGCTAGCCGATTAGATTCTGCGCAGGCAGATGTGGGCACGTTTGAAACGGTTGATTTGACGGGCTTGGCCGCTGAAGAGTGCGCTAAATCTGGCGCAGAGCTGCAGGTGTTGTCAGAATCTGCCATCGCTGTGCAAGGCGTGCCCAAATTACTGCGCCGCTTGATGCGCAATTTGTTGGAAAACGCGAACCGCTATGCCAAGGCGGGGGCAGCACAACCAGCGGTTTTGAGTCTCAACATTGAAGACAAACAGATCGTTCTTCGCGTTACAGACAACGGCCCTGGTGTGCCCGCAGAGCTGCGCGAGCGCATTTTCGAGCCGTTTTACCGCGCCCCGGGTGCGAGTGAGCGCGACGGCGGCGTTGGTTTGGGCTTGGCCTTAGTCAAATCCATCGCACAACGCCATGGTGGCAGCGTGCGCTGTGAGGCGTCATCTTCCGGTTCAGGGTCAGGGCAGGGTGCTTGTTTTGTGGTAACTTTGCCACTTTAGGCAAAGTTATACAAAGCAGCACATTATGGGCAATAGACTCTCACAAATCGCCACCCGCACGGGTGACGCTGGCACCACGGGGCTGGGTGACAACACCCGCGTTTCCAAGCATCACCTGCGTGTACACGCCATGGGCGATGTGGATGAGCTGAACTCGCACATCGGCGTGTTGCTTTGTGAAAAGCTGCCAGACGGTGTGCGCGAGGTCTTGGTTGAAATCCAGCATCAACTGTTCAACTTAGGCGGTGAATTGTCAATTCCAGGCTTCGAGTTGCTTAAAAAAGAGGCGATTGTCGATCTGGATGACGCACTTGAAACCTACAACGCCACCTTGCCCAAGTTAGCCGAATTCATCTTGCCAGCCGGTAACCGTGCTGCTAGCCAAGCCCATGTGTGTCGCACCGTGGCACGGCGGGCGGAGCGGGCGGTGGTGGCACTGGGCGAGCTTGAGGCCATCAACGACTCACCCCGCCAGTATCTAAATCGGCTGAGCGACCTGATGTTTGTGCTGTCTCGGGTCTTGAACCGAATGGACGGTGGCGACGATGTGTATTGGAAAAGTGAGCGCATGGCACGGCAAAGCGTTGAGCCTGAAGATGTTTTGGACGCATCATCGGACGCTTAAAAAAAATATCGAGAAATCACGCAATGAACAAGTTTAGAATCTTATTTAAACTCAATTTTGCTATAATATTCATAGCTGCTCAGACAATAAATACGCAGGCTATAGCTCAAAACAAGGTCGAAAACACCCCTAAAAATGCCAATTTCTGCAAAAATATGGCGCGCCACCTGCCGGGCGTGTCGCAAAACCTGTGTTTGCAAGCTAATTTGGTTGATACCGGCGCTCGCTCCGTCAAAGGCGTCCCACTTTTAAAACGGGATGTGATCACCATGGGAGATGACCAAGCCAGTCCGGCTAAACTCAAGGTCATGGTGGTGGGTGGCATTCATGGGGACGAACTGTCCTCTAGCGCCCTAGCGCTGAACTGGATCAAACTGGCCACACAAGCGCCCAGCAACGCCATTTCCAACACGCCGGCCAGCTTTGCAGGCGGCATCCATTGGCGCTTTATCCCCATGCTCAACCCTGACGGGCTAACCGCACAGCCCGCTAAGCGGGTGAACGCGCATGGTGTTGACTTGAATCGCAATTTCCCCACCCCCAACTGGGCACGAGACGCCAAAGTTTATTGGGAGCAAAAAACCAAAAAAGACCCCCGCCGTTGGCCGGGGCCAGAGCCTTTGTCAGAGCCAGAATCCAAGTTTTTGCACGACGAAATGGCCAGTTTCAAGCCGAATTTGATCGTAAGCATCCATGCACCCTACGGCGTGCTCGATTTTGATGGCCCGACCGTGCCACCCTCTAAGCTGGGGCGCTTGTACCTTGACCAAGTGGGCATCTTCCCTGGTTCGCTGGGCAACTACGGCGGTGTGCACAAAGGCATGCCTGTGGTCACGATTGAACTGCCCAACGCGCAACGCATCCCTTTGGATAGCGAAACCCGTCAAATGTGGGTGGATTTGCTAAGGTGGATGGGGGAGAAGGTACAGACAAAGTCTGAAGATTCTCCTCGATCACTATTGCAAACAAAATAGTTAATCAAGTTCGATTTCGCTTGGCGGTATTGGACAAACGCGTTAGACCAACGCTAAATCCGTGGAAAAATTCACGAATTTAGCGTTGTATGACGTATTTAATATTCTCTAAACATAGAAAAACATGTAAGCATATAGTCTTCGAAATTTGTAAATTGAATTACAAAGTTTCTGGACAAGAAAAAAATATCCTCCGCAGAGGGATGATTTTTTAAAAAACGATTAAAGGATATTATTGACTACGTCTAAGTTTATTATTGGCTTGGTTGCTTTGATGTTGGGCTTTTGTGTCCAAGCTCAGGTACAGCGCAGTTTTCTAAACACTAGCTTTGAGCAGCCAGCGCTGCTAGGCGGCCCATGCTTTGCGCAAGTTTATGACAACAGCGTGCCCTTTTGGACAACAACCGCAACGGTGGGAGTGCCAAATGGTACCTGCACCTTGCCTGGGGGAACATCAAGCGGCTTGATTGAGCTGTGGACTAACAATTTTCAAGGCGTTCCCGCACGTGACGGCGCACAGTTTGCAGAGCTTAATGCGAATCAACAGTCTGCGCTGTATCAAAACGTGTGCATTAACGCTGGTGAAACGGTATCTTGGGCGCTCAGCCACCGCGGCCGGTCAGGCGTAGATACGATGGCGTTTGTTTTGGGAGATTCTCCAGCAAGCTTGTCGCCAGCCAATATTGAGACCACGGAAATCGTAGGCGGTATTTTGCGTGCCAGTACAGATACTACTGGTGCTGGAACAATCGTGAGTTGTCAAAGCGGCAGCTCGGTAGGTACAACTACAACTTGTACGACTTCTACTACAAATACATGGGCTGACTACCGTGGTTCATTTATTTGGAATGGCACTTCAGGCGTGAAATCGGTGGGTTTTGGTGCGATCAGTGCAGCAGGTGGAACCAGTGCGGGTAATTTGCTAGATGCTATTACGCTTAGTTTAAAACCCTATCTTGAATTTAGTACACCCCCTTCAAGTGGAGCTGAGTCAGTCGCTAGCCCTACAAATTTAGGCATTAAAGTTGTTGGGAATGTATCGACTGCTATCACGCTTCCAATCACTGTTACAGGGGGCACAGCCACTTTAGGCGTAGATTTCACCACGCCAGGAGGTACTAGCACTTTTAACGTCACAATTCCTGTGGGTAATTACACCAGCGCAACGACCATTCCTTTAGGAGTTGTGATCATCAATGACACGATTGCTGAAACTAACGAAACCATTACTTTTGCAATAGCACCAAGTACAACGACTTCCGCATATGTGACTGCTTCAACCAGCACTTGTGGCGGAGTAACCGCTTTATCAACGACTTACACCATCCTTGACGACGACAGGCCAACCCTAAGTATCAATAAAACACGCATTAACGGCGCAGATACTGTCAATTTTGGTATTTCTGGTACCAACGGTGTACCTGCCGCTGTGACGAATATTGCGACAACATCGGACAATACACCTGCCAGTGTTGCTGCGCTCACTAATTTGCCCATCACAACTGACGGCGTTGCTGTCAGTTTCACAGAAACACAGCCTACTACACAATGGCGATTAACTGCCGCCAGCTGTATTGACGCAAATGCAGGCAACGCACAACTAGGCAATACCAATCCCACCACGAATTTAGCCAGCTTCTCGGGTAACACAATAACTATTCCAGCTGCCAATGTGTTGCATACCTCACAATTCAATTGTTCGCTAACAAACACCCGGTATGTAGACATCTCATTAGCAAAGACATGGGTCGATGCCTTGCCTAACGATGCAGTAACCGTGTCCGCTACAGGTCTTACCAGTTTGTTATCGGTCGCCAACACAGCCAACGAAACAGACACCGGTGCTGTGCAATCGGTAGCAGTCGGCAGTGTTTTAACGCTGTCAGAACTCTTCACCATAGGTACGGCGGGTAACTATACATCCGCATTGGCTTGTACGGGTACATCTGGCTTGGTGGGAAGTACGCTGACAGTGGGTAGTGCAGACACCGCTATTGTGTGCACCTATACCAATAAAAGCATACTTGCCGCCATAAGTATCACAAAAACAGATTCAAAAACGGTTGCTACTTCTGGCGGTATCAATTCCTATGTCATCACTTTGTCCAATTTGGGTCCCGCATCGGCTCATGGTGCAGTGTTGACGGATGCGGTTGGTGTGGGGTTAACGTGCCCGCCGGCTAACTCGGTGGCCTGCACGGTCATCGCAGCCGGTGCAGCCTGTCCTGTAAGCCCACTGACGTTTGCTGATCTTATTTCAGGTATTTCGCTAGCCGTGTTTCCGCCCAGCAGTACACTGCAATTCGTTTACTCATGTAATGTGAACTAAGCAAATTTCTTGCAGGTAACTCATTCCCCGCCACTTTGCTGCATCGCCCACATTTGCGCGTACACATTGTTACGTGCCAAAAGCTCTAAATGGTTACCCCGTTCGACGATATGACCCGCATCCATCACCAAAATCTCATGCGCATCTACAACTGTGGATAACCTGTGTGCAATCACCAGTGTCGTCTTGTTTTGAGCAACGCTTTGCAGCTCGGCTTGAATCGCGCGTTCGTTGGCGCTGTCTAACGCTGACGTCGCTTCGTCAAAAATCAAAATCGGTGGGTTTTTCAGCAAGGTGCGGGCAATGGCGACGCGTTGTTTTTCGCCACCTGATAGCTTCAGTCCGCGCTCGCCCACCATGGTTTGGTAACCCAACGGTGTGGCGGCGATGAAGTCGTGAATTCGGGCTGATTTGGCGGCTTCTTCCACCTGCACTTGCGTCGCGCCAGGTCTGCCGTACGCAATGTTGTACGCCACGGTGTCGTTAAACAGCACGGTGTCCTGCGGCACGATGCCAATCGCTTCACGCACGCTGGTTTGGGTCACTGTTTTGATGTCTTGGCCAGCAATGGTGATGCTGCCTTCTTGGACGTCATAAAACCTGAAAAGTAGCCTTGCTAGCGTCGATTTACCCGCACCCGACGGCCCCACCACGGCCACCGTTTTGCCCGCTGGCACGGTAAAACTAATGCCGTGCAAGATGGGGCGGCTGGGGTCGTAGGCAAAATGGACGTTTTGGAAGCTGATTTCGGGTGAAAATTCAGCAGATTCAGGACTTTTACTGCTTCTAATATTCGAACTTACTATATTATTTGTAGCTACTGAGGCAGTAAATACGGCGGCTAGAGGCATATTTTTCTCTAAAAAAGGCATATTTGAGCCGATTTTTGAATTTATGACTAGATTTTGCGCGCCAGGCATGTCCGCAATCTCGCGTTCCCGTTCCAACAGGGTGAACATTTTGTCCAAATCGGTCAAACTTTGCTTGATTTCGCGGTAAATGACACCTAAAAAGTTCAGCGGAATGTACAGCTGAATCATGAAGGCGTTGACCATCACCAAGTCGCCCAGCGTCATGCGACCATCGACAACGCCTTGGGTGGCGCGCCACAGCATGGCGACCAAGGCGGTGGCGATGATGAGCTGCTGCCCAGTGTTGAGCAGACTTAGCGTGGTTTGGCTTTTGACCGAGGCGGCTCGGAATTTCTCTAGATTCTCGTCGTAGCGCCTGGCTTCAAATTCTTCGTTGTTGAAGTATTTGACGGTTTCGTAGTTAAGCAGGGAATCAATGGCTCGGGTGTGGGCTTGACCGTCCATTTCGTTCATTTTGATGCGAAATTGGGTGCGCCATTCTGTCACGGTGATTGTAAAAGTAATGTACAAAATTAAGGCGGCGACAGTGATCCAAGCAAACCAAGCGTCAAATTTAACCGCCAACAGTGTCAACACCAACGCCATTTCTATCAAAGTGGGGGCGATATTGAACAGTGTGAAGCCTATCAAAGTGCGTACAGCGCGGGTGCCGCGCTCGATATCCCGTGTCATACCCCCGGTTTGGCGCTCTAAATGGAAACGCAGGCTTAAATTGTGCAAATGGCGGAAAACTTCCAGCGAAATGCTACGTGCCGCACCTTCTGTGGCTTTGGAAAACACCAGCTCACGTAATTCCGTGAAAAGACTTGTGGATAACCTCAATAATCCGTAGCCTATCAGCAGTGCAACTGGCACGACTAACAGGGCGTTTGTGCCCGAGATTTGGTTGGGGTTCATGGCATCGACCAACTGTTTGAGCAGCAGCGGCACGCCGACGTTGGCAACTTTGGCACCCACCATGAACCCTAGCGCTGCCATTACGCGCCATTTGTAACGCCAGAGATAGGGAAACAATCGCGCTAATGTGTTCCAGTCGGAGCGAGGTGTTTTCTCTAGTGGTGTCGATGCTACAGAATTAGGTGCAACATTCGTAATATTATGGTGGTTATAACCGCGCATCTTGGATAATCTCGGGTATGTGAAGTTTGTGACATCTACTAGTAGCGCTGTTGCGTACTTGGATGTACTTTTAACTATAGATTGTCTCTGATGTCCACAATTGCAAGCAGCGCGAACCAAAATTCTTCAATGGCCCCCACAATGGCCCCCAACGTGGCGTTACCTCTTGATAAGGAACTGGTGCTCAAAGTTATCCCCATGCCGGCTGACTGCAATGCCAATGGCGATATTTTTGGCGGCTGGGTGATGGCCCAGGTCGACTTGGCTGGTAGCGTTATCCCTGCAAGACACACGCAAGGCCGCATGGCAACGGTGGCGGTGAACGAGTTCATATTCAAACAACCGGTACGTGTGGGCGATATTTTGTCGTTTTTTTCCGCAGTGACGCGTATCGGTCGCACATCCATCACGGTGAAAGTGGAGGTGTATGCAGAACGCTATACCAATCAAGGCTCTTATATCAAGGTTACGGAAGCTTCTGTCACTTATGTTGCAATCGACGAAAGAGGTCATCCTCGGGAAATTCCAAGAAAGTAGTACTTAGGTGTTAGAAAAATCTGTGTGGAAAGTCACATTTTCACCAAAAAAACGGCGAAAAGCTCCTAAAAAAACGACAAAATAGGCTTTTACCAGTTACGTTTGTATACAAAAGATGGTGTAATCCCAATACTTCAAATTCCATGCATAGAAATTTTCGGAGCAATAACAACAACATGGGCATCAATACTTCAGTTTTTACATTAACTAAGAATTTAACTAGGCGCCTCGCTTGCGTGGCTCCTATAGCCGCTTTTTGCCTGATATCTAAACAAAAGGCTGAATTATTCGTGCCGTCAGCTATGCTACCCAGCAGGGCTGTTGCTGCTTCTTTTGCGCTTGTTTTCGCGCTGTTTAGTGCAAATGTTGCCCATGCACAGTCATCCACTTGTGCTGCGAATGAGATTCAGTTGACCTATTCATTTGGAGTTCCGAACGATTGGGATTCTGGCTCTGCAACGCTTAAAACTACTGGGTTGCCAATTACCTTAGGAGCCGGGGCCGGCTCAATCAATGTAAATGGTACTGCGTCGCTTACAAATATTGTTGCAACTTTTCCAGACACAGCGCAATCAGGCGGTTTTGCAGATACTTACTGGTATGTCGTTGATCGTCCTGCAATAGGAGCCAACAATACGGTCACGATCACATTCAGCAAGCCGATCAGCAAATTACAGTTGGTCGCTACTGATCTGGATTACTTTAACGACGGGGCAGGTGCTTATCAAGATCGAGTCACGATTGTTGGAACTGGCCCTACTGGAACGGTGACGCCTACGGCTGTTGCTTCGAGTGCTGCGGTATCTGTAGTAGGAAACGTTGCCACTTCTACCAGTACAAACAATGCAGAAAACTGCGCTGCAACTTCGAATTTGTGTAATGCAACATACTCATTTCCGCAACCAATTACATCTTTTACATATACCTATGGCAATGGACCTTCCGCTTTTGGTAATCCGCCAGGTCAAGGCGTTGGTTTGGCGGCTTTAGGCTTTTGCGTTCAAAACCCAGACTTGGCTTTGGTAAAAGATGATGCCGGCTCAAGCTTTGTTGCGGGTACTACGGGTACTTACACGTTTACTGTGAGCAATGTCGGCTCGGCAGCCACAAGCGGTACAACGACGGTTAAAGATATTCTTCCAGTCGGCATGTCTTTTGGAGCGCCCTTGACTCCAGGTGGTACGAACGCAGCTGCATGGGCGTGCGTAGTATCAACGACAACCAATGCAAACGACACGGCAACTTGTACTTCTACGACAGTGATTGCGGCAGCTGGCACAAGCTCATTTACATTGCCGGTGTCGGTAGCGGCTACTGCAGGTGGAACAACGCTTACCAATAGAGCGAAAGTTTTTGGTGGTAACGATCCTAATAAACCGGCTGAAACAACCACAGGTGCAATTTCCGCTTGTCCGTCTGATAGCTTGGCTGGCGCTGTTGTAAATGCTGGTTGTGGCTTTGAGACCACGCCGATAACTGCAGCAGCCAGCGTGGTTATCACTAAAACTGACAGCAAGACAATCGCTACATCTGGCGGAACAAACAGCTATGTTGTCACTTTGACAAACCAAGGGCCCTCTGTCGCAAACGGTGTAATAGTTACTGATGTTGTGGGTGCTGGTTTGACTTGCCCTGGCGCTAACGCCGTAACTTGCTCGGGTGCAGTTAACGGTGCCGTTTGCCCTGCTCCTTCAACGATCGCTACATTAACTGGTGCAGGTATAACAGTTGCAACATTGCCCGTGACTGGCTCGCTCCAGTTTACATACACATGCAATGTCAATTAACTGTAACAAGCAATTAATCGCGGCCGCACAATAAATTCAAATCCAAAAGTGATTACAAGTATGAGTCATTTCCTATCTTTCATCAAAACCAAAGGCAAAGTCGGCGCATATTTAGCTTTTGCTGCGCTTTTGACCTCTAGTCAATTGTTTGCGCAAACTGTAAATACTGCGACTGTAACGCGACCAGCAGGTTTAGTTTTAACTTGCGTGAATGGTCCAGCTGGTACTGGTTTGTCATATGCAAGTGGCGCCCCTGCGAGTTGCTCGGCAACGGATAGTGATTTGCCGAATCCAAGATTGACAGTCACCAAGACAGCCATCCCAGCCGTGTTGGTGGTTGGTCAAACGGGCCAGTTCTACAGAATCACGATAGCGGTAGCGAACGGACCGACAACAGCGGCAATCACGATCGCGGACACCTTACCAGCGGGCATCAGCACCAGCGGCGCGATCACAGCGACTGGCGGCACCATCAGCGGCTGCCCGGCATCTGGCGCCACTAGTTTGGCGGGCTGCTCGATCGCAGCAGGCGCAGCCACAGGCAACATTGTTGTGACCGTACCTGTGACGGTTGCGGCCTCGGCAGCCAACCCAAGCAACAACACAGCGACAGTGACTGGCGGTGGTGATCCATCGTGCCCAGCGGGTGCGAACTGTACAAGCACCGTGACGACTCCGGTCATTGACGCGGTGAACGACACCGACACAAAACAACCTAACGTGCCGAGCACGACGACGGTGACAGGGAACGACAAATTCCCAGTCGACTCCACCGTAACCGTGACAGGAGGCACTTGTACAGGCGCATCCCCAGCAAGTCCAGCGACCAACACAACGGGCATCCTGAGCTACACCAGCCCTATTGGTAACAGTAGTTGCACTGTTATTTACCAGTTATGTGCGCCATCGCCAAATGCATCAATTTGTGATACAGCAACGTTGACGGTTACGTCGTCCGCGCCAGTGATCACGATCATCACCCCTCAGACGGTAGCCGAAGGCACAGCGACCCAGAACGTGATCCAGTTGAGCGCGCCATCGGCCAGCCCAGTGACCGTGACACTCGCGACAGCTGGTAGCGGCGCGAACCCGACAGTTGCGGCCGACTTGGGTGCACAAACTTACTCAGTAGACGGCGGAGCGACCTTCGCACCCGTGCCAGCCAGCGGCATCATCACGATACCGGCAGGTGTGACAGCGGTACAAGTACGCACAGCGACCGTGGACGACACGACAGCTGAGCCAGCCGAGACCTTTAGTTTGACGCTGAGTGCCCCGACAGGAGCGACCTTGGGCACCGCGACCGTACAGAACATCATCAGCGCCAACGACGCACCGGTGGTCTCGATTGCCAACGCACCGACAGTTGCAGAAGGCACACCATCGGTCTTTGCGGTGACCTTGAGCAACCCAAGTTCCGTAGACACGGTTGTGACCATCAGCACAGCCAACGGCACAGCCATTGCGCCAGGCGACTACACAGCGCAAACAGCGGTGACCGTGACGATTCCAGCAGGTCAAACCACAGCCAACTTCAGCGTCCCGACGATTGCAGACGCCTTGCCAGGCGAGCCGGTAGAGAACTTCACAGCCACCATCAGCGCAGTGACAGGCAACGGCGCGACCATAGGCACAGCGACAGGCACAGGACAAATCAGCGACAGCACAGCTGCGCCAGTGATCACGATCATCACCCCTCAGACGGTAGCCGAAGGCACAGCGACCCAGAACGTGATCCAGTTGAGCGCGCCATCGGCCAGCCCAGTGACCGTGACACTCGCGACAGCTGGTAGCGGCGCGAACCCGACAGTTGCGGCCGACTTGGGTGCGCAAACCTACTCAGTAGACGGTGGAGCGAACTTCCTGCCCGTGCCAGCCAGCGGCATCATCACGATACCGGCAGGTGTGACAGCGGTACAAGTACGCACAGCGACCGTGGTTGATGCTGTTGCTGAGCCTGCAGAAACGTTCTCGATTACGATTAGTTCGCCTGTTGGAGCCGTACTTGGCGCAGGAGCGCAATCAATTCAAAACACGATTAGTGCTCAGATTGAATTGACTGTTGTCAAAACTGTAAGTCAATCGCCCTTGGCTGTTGGAAAATCAGGACAGTTTTACACTATTACTATTAATGTTGCTAATGGACCGACAACTGCAATAATGACGGTTGCAGATGTTATGCCTACGGGAATTACTCTTAGTGCTGCACCTACAGCGGTTGGTGGGGTGATGACTTCCTGCCCAGTAAGTGGATCATCTCTAGCTGGCTGTACGATTGCCGCAAACACGAACGGTCCTGTTGTTATCACCGTCCCAGTAATTGTTGGAGCTGCAGCAGCTGGCAATCCTGCGGTTAATTCTGCAACTGTAAGTGGAGGTGGTGATCTAACTTGCCCTGCAGCTGCACATTGCACTGGCACTGTTACTTCAACAGTTGCCAATCCGGATATGCAAGTAAATCCAAATACTTCATTGCCTCCAGCAGTTAAGGATATTCCTTATCCGCCTAACCAAACGGTTACTTGTACCAATATCAGTACAGTAGATGCTGCCAACGCTTTCTGTACAGTGACTGATTTGCCACAAGGTTTGATAAGCACATGCTCTCCTGCTTCTCCGGTAGCTTTATTACCGGCAGGTGAAAAAATTATCTGTACGATAAGTGGTACACCAACAGTTACTGTCGCAATTAAAGCGAAGGTCGTGACAGGGGCTGATGGTGATTCTGTGAGTACGAATAATGATGGTGAATTGATAAGCACTGTATCTTCACTCTCTGTCGCAAAGACAGTTAGTGCCAACCCATTGATAATTGGTGCGGTAAACCAATTCTATTCAATATCTGTTACGGTAACGAACGGACCAACGATTGAGCCAATTACTTTAAATGATAACTTTGCGACTGGTATAACAACAAGTGGTCCAGTAACTATCAGTGGCGGCAATTTCAAACCGGGCACGTGTGCAGCAGCTAGTTCTGCGGGTGCAACTTCATTGACAGGTTGCCAAATTGAACCGGGAGTTACAGGAACTGTGTACATTAATGTACCGATCTTGGTTGATGACTCAGCTGAAGGCCCGTCTGGTGGTAACAATACAGTAACGGCTTCTGGTGGAGGTGATCCTTTATGCCCAGTTTCATCAAGCTGTATAGGTAGTACTGGTACGGTTGCGGTTATATATGGTGATCTGGGTGCATTGTTTATACGCAAAGTTGCAGATCGATCGACAGGAGAAGTCGGTGATGTTATTACCTACAAAGTTACGGTACGCAGTACGAAGATCAAAGGTGCAGCTATTGTTAAAGATCACTTACCATTTGGCTTCAAGTTAATAGCTAATACGACTCGCGTTAGCAGAAACGGTACCTTGGTTGCAGCTCCTGATCCAGCAGGTGCACCAGGCCCAGACTTGACATTTACTGTTCAGATCCCTGCTATTGATCAAGATGTTGAAATTGAATACAAGGTCCGTGTAGGCTTAGGCTCTGATAGAGGTGATGGCACCAATACTGCGCAGGCAAGCATGTTGCGTGGAAGACTGCAATCCTTGATTGCCAAGGCTAAAGTAAAAATATCTGGAGGCGTATTTACGCGTGAAGCATGTATCGTCGGTAAGGTATATGCAGATTGCAATGGAAACGCTGTTCAAGACAATGGCGAAATAGGTATATCAGGCGTAGCACTCTACTTGGAGGACGGTACAAGTATGACTACAGACGTAAATGGCTTGTACAGTATTTGCGGTGTGCGTGCCATTACGCACGTTCTTAAAGTTGATAGTAAAACATTGCCAAAAGGAGCCAAGCTTGGCATTACTGGAAATCGGAATGCGGGAGATCCAAACTCTCTGTTCGTAGATGTTTTGGCGGGACAGTTGCACAACACGGAATTCCGTATTGATAGCTGCAGTCCTCAGCTACAGCAGTCAATTGACACCCGACAAAAGAATGTACCTAGCGCCAGTGGAACTACTGGGGGGATTCAATTTGATAGTACGCAGCCGAAGATAACTGGTAGTAGCTTGTCGCCGTCGGTTGCAAAAACTGTTGAAGCTGGGAGCAAGCAATGAAAAAGACTAGCTCACCAATAGTTGTCTCTCAAATAGCTTCACCAAATAATACTTTGATGAATTGCAAAGAATCTATGTTTATTATGAAGTCGAATATAAAAGCATTGCAAAGTGCTCTTCAGATGCTCACGTATGGGGCAGTATTAGGAGGGAGCCTGTTTACATTACAAGCAAATGCTCAAGGAAATACCAGTTTACCTCTCGAGAATTCTGGGCAGGCACAATTCGATATTGCAGGGAAAACCACGGTTGTCGGCGGGATTCAAATTGCGGGCTCTTCTGTGGCATATCGTCGTATCGATGGTGTAAGTTTGAGTGCTTCAAACAGCAATCTAGCGGTGACTGCCGATGAAGGTTTGTGGCGAGAGAGCTTAGGGCTTCCATTTGGCAGCAAGATATTGCTTGGTGTTTCTGCTGCACAAGCACCTGCAGACGGTGTAAGTCAATTACAAATCAAAATCCAAGTATTTGATGCAACAGGTAAACCATATCTGAAGCCCACAAAGCTTTTACTGGAAACTAGTTTGGGAAGCTTCAAAGCCGTAAATGGCGCGTTCTCGACTGGGGATGCTTTTGGTGTCGGGAAAAAGGGTGAACTTTCTAGTTTAGAAATTGCCACAAATAATGGCGTAGCAGAATTGGTATTGCAAGCATCGTCAATACCTGGAGATGCACTGTTGCGCGCTTCAAGTGGCGCGATTGCTGTGCAAGGTGAAATTGCTTTTTTGCCAGACCTTCGTGACATGCTTGTTGTAGGTATTGTTGAAGGTGCCATCAATCTTTCCAAAGTCAAAGGTCCAAGCGCATCAGACATAAAAGAAATTGGCTTTAGCGATAACTTAAGAAACTGGGAGAAAACTACGACGACTATCGGCAGTGATGGCGTTGAGTACAAAACTGTAGCTGGTCGTGTTGCTTTGTTTGCAAAAGGCGCCATTAAGGGCGAGTATTTGCTGACTGCTGCGGTTGATACAGATAAGATTACCAGTCAAAAGTTATTTCGCGACATAGATCCAAATACTTTTTATCCGATATACGGTGACTCATCTGTTAAGCGATTTGATGCACAAAGTGCAAGCCGCATATATGTTCGGATAGACAAAAATAAGAGCTATGTGTTATACGGAGACTTCAATTCCGGTACGACCGACCAAGCCAACAAACTTGCGAGTATGTCGCGTGCGTTGACTGGCGGTCAGTTTATTTATGAAAATACGAGTGTCAAGATAAATGGTTTTGCTGCGCAAACTGCAAACAAGGGATACGTGGATGAGCAGCCGGCTCGCGGGATCAGCGGGCCATACGCATTAGCTAGACCCAATGCGATAGCAAATACTGAAACTATTGAGCTTTTGATACGTGACCGCAATCAGCCTGCCATTGTTTTGAGCAGAAAAACCTTAACACGCTTTGCGGATTACGATTTTGAACCCTTCAGTGGGCGTGTATTGTTTCGACAGCCCGTGCCTTCTGTTGATGAAAACAACAACCCAGTGTCCATTCGAATCTCTTATGAAGTAGAAGAGTTCACGGGAGATAAGCACTGGGTTGGTGGCATCAGTGCAAAAGTTAATATTGCAGAAAATATTGCGATTGGTGCTAGCTATGCAAAAGACAAAGACGAGCAAAGTCCATATGAGATTGCTGGTGCCAATCTCGAGATGAAATTGGGTGACCGCACTTATTTTGTTGCTGAAGCTGCTAGCAGCCGTGGAACGAACGCCTATAACCAGAATTTTTCAGTCATTACGGATGCGAATCCGCTGGTAACTAAAAAGGGCAATGCTGCGCGGGTGGAGTTACGTCATGATGGCGAGCAAATTAAAGCGCGTGTGTATGGTTCTCGATCTGAAGCTGATTTCCAAAATGCGAGTGCCGGCGTTATAGCTGGTCGGCAAGAGGCTGGGTTAAATGCTAGCTATCAACTTAATCCTTCGGTTGAACTAAGTGCAAATGCTTTGCAAACAAAAGATCAATCAGGTGGCTTAACTGATGGTGCAAGTCGAAATGCTGCTGGTGTTACTGCTGCCGTGAAACTGAATGATGTTTTTAAAGTTGAAGTGGGTGTCAATTCTGTCAAAGAACATTTGGTCAACGGCTCAGGTGGTGCGCTTAATTCTGTGAGCACGCAAACCACATCGTCTAGCTCATTGCCAGGTTGGGGTTTCAATGGAACGGGCTTGCTGGCAAGCCCAGCGACATTGCTCTCCAGTCCTACAGATGCGCCTGCCATTGTAGATAACGCTTATACAAGCGGTCGTATCAAATTGCTTGGTAAGCTAACACCAGAAGCAAGTTTATATGGTGAATACGAGCAAGCTGTGGGTGATGGTTCTCGCAGAAGACTTTCAGTTGGTGGAGAGTATCGCGTTTCTGAGAGAACGCGATTGTACGCAAGTCACGAAATTGAAAATTCTTTGACTGGTGTTTATGGCTTGTCAAGTGACGGTACTCGCAATGCAAGCACTATTGTCGGACTATCTACCGCAGTAAGCGTTCCTTTTCTACCAGATGGTCAAGTTTATGGT
Source organism: Polaromonas sp. (assembly GCA_013298945.1). Classification (GTDB taxonomy): domain Bacteria; phylum Pseudomonadota; class Gammaproteobacteria; order Burkholderiales; family Burkholderiaceae_C; genus Aalborgiella. The sequence goes on along the minus strand of JAAFJR010000003.1, from coordinate 43,616 downwards.
GAGTACCGCACAGCTGGCGGCGTGGGTAATAGAGACATAGCGGCCGTAGCCGGTGTCCGTAACCTTTGGCAGATTAAGCCTGGACTTGGCCTGAGCGCAGGACTGGAGCGACAAGAAGTTCTTCAGGCAGACGGGGTAAAACATGAAGCGACAGCTGTAAGTTTGGCTGCCGATTACACGGCAGACCCTGTTAACAAGGTTGCTGGCAAGTTGGAATATCGCACCTCAGATATCCAAAATCAATGGTTAGGTACTTTGGCCTATACACGTACTTTGTCAGACAATTGGTCCGGCATTATGCGAGATGCATACACCCGTTCTGAAGGTGTGGGCGTAGATTTATCCAAAGGTATCCAAGTTCAAAATCAATTCCAAATGGGGTTGGCCTACAGAGACATTGAGCGTCATCGTTGGAATGGTCTATTCCGTCTTGAAAATAGAGTCAACCGTTCATCATTAACGGCTGACCTCAAAGATGAAGATACCTGGATCTTGAGTGTGCATGGTACTTATCATCCAGTGCGAGACTGGACATTTGCTGGACAATTGGCGGCCAAACGTGGCTCTCAAACTATCTTAAACGATGGTACTTACAGCACGTATAACGGTCAACTATTCAGCGCTCGCGCTATTTGGGACATCAATGAGCGATTTGATGCAAGTCTTTACGGAAGCCTTGGTCGTGATAATGGGCAACGAGTTAGCGGTTATGGCCTAGAGTTGGGTGCAAAAGTCATACAAAACCTCTGGTTCTCGGTCGGTTATACAAAAGGCAAATTTGCTGATGTAGACCAATTCAGTGCTAATACAAGCTGGAGTGGTTGGCATGCACGCTTGCGTTACAAATTTGATGAAAATAGCTTAGGCTTGGCGACTAAACGTGATGATGAAGTCAAACCAGTTGCAGCTATTGAAGCGGCATTGGAAAAGCCTGCTGCGCCAATCATTGAGCCAGTGATAACTCCACTTGCTTCGCCAATACCTGCAATAGTTGTTGCACCAAAATATGAAAAAATAACGCTTGCTGCAGGCGCTCTTTTTGGACACAACAAATCTGGCGCCGATCAAATTTTGCCTGAAGGTCGTACGCAGCTGAATGAGCTAGCTGCAAAACTCAAAGCGGTTAGCAATGTAGAGCGCATCACTATCACTGGTCATGCGGACATTACAAATGGCACAGGCGATGCAAAATACAACGATAAGTTGAGTTTAGAGCGTGCGATATCTGTGAAAACCTACTTATCTAGCCAGGGATTCGATGTGAAAAATGTTTCTGTCGCTGGTTTGGGTGGTCAGCAACCAGTCAAAACTGATTGTGCATTGCCAAAAGGCGCCGCTAGAACAGCTATTGGCGTCACGCAATCTCGCGCTAGCTTGAAGGACATGGAAAACTTCCGTGCTTGCCTGCTGCCTAATAGGCGCGTAGAGGTTGAGATTTACGGCCAATCGTTGGTGAAATAGATTTAAAAATGCCTCTGGCCGGCGTATTTATTGCCTAGCATGCTATTAATTTAATAGCATGCCAGTTTATTAATTGCTACTTTCAGATTTACATTTGAGTAAAATCTGGTTTACGTTTTTCTAAAAAAGCTCCAAACGCTTCTTTTGCGGCTGGTTCACGCAGCATACGGCCAAAGCTTGTGCCCTCTTCGCTCATTTGTGCTCTGACGGTGGTTGCAAGTCCTTTTTTCATCAAACGCTTGGTCTCTACAAGTGAACTTAACGGCTTTGCAGCTAATTTCTTGGCAATAGCTTGCGCATAGTTATTAGCCTCAAGCGGTGGAAGCACCCGATTAACCAGACCTACTTCTAAAGCAGCTTCAGCCATAAAAGGCTCGCCAAGCAACAGTGCTTCTGCAGCGCGGTGATACCCCATCATTTGCGGTACCAAGAGACTGGATGCAGCTTCAGGACACAAACCTAAATTGACAAAAGGCATTGAAAACGCTGCATTGTCCCCAGCATAGACCAAATCACAATGAAATAGCATGGTTGTGCCAATCCCTACGGCTGGCCCACATACAGAAGCTAGTACAGGCTTAGGGAATGTGCTGATGGCATGCAAAAATCGATATACCGGTGATTCCTCTGTAGCTGGTGGTCCATTTAAAAAATCACCAATATCGTTGCCTGCACTGAAAACAGCTTCATGCCCTTGGAACACGACCACACGAACTACGCTGCTTTTTTCGGCTTCAACCAAGGCATCCGCCATGGTTGCATACATGGCAGACGAAATAGAGTTTTTCTTTTCTACCCGGTTGAATGTGATCGTCATCACGCCTGATTCTGCGTGGATCAAAATATCGTTGTCCTTACTGTTCATGCTAATGCTTCCTTTACAAAATCTAAACGGTCTTGACCCCAATACATCTGGTTGTCAACAAAAAATGTAGGTGCACCAAAGACACCTCGCGATACGGCTTCAGTAGTGGCGGCTTTCAAAGCATCTTTGGTTGCTGGGTCGTTTGCAATCGCCATCAGCTTGTGTGGGTCAAAACCCGCTTTATGCAAAGCTGTGCCTACGGTAGCTGGGTCGTTCATATTTAAAGCGTCAATCCAAATTACTTGGAACACTGCGCTGCAATATGCTAAGAATTGTTCGGGATGTTGCAGCTGCATACCAATTGCACCGCGCATAAGTAGCAAAGTGTTGATCGGGAAGTGCGGATTGTTGTTGAACGGCACACCATAACGCTTTGAATACCGATTGAAGTCATTGAAGATGTATTTGCCTTTAGCGGGTATCGTCGCTGGCGAATGGTTACCCGTAGCCTGAAAAACACCGCCAAGCAGCATAGGACGGTAAATGGCCTTTGCGCCAGTCGCCGCTTCAATGCTTGGGATTTGGGTGAATGCTAAATAAGCAGCAGGGCTGCCAAAGTCGAACCAGAACTCAAAAGTTCTCATCGATAAGTCTCCTTAAAATTTTTCCATATAAGGGCGTAAATCAAGTTCATGCGTCCATGTATCGCGCGGCTGCAGGTGAAGCATCCAATACGCATCGGCAATATGATCTGGATTGAGAATACCGTCTTGTTCTTTGAGAGCATAGCGCTCTGGAAAGGTATCGCGGATAAAGGCCGTATCAATGGCGCCGTCAATGATGCTGTGAGCGACATGAATACCTTGCGGACCAAGTTCGCGCGCCATGCTCTGCGCCAAGGCGCGTAACGCCATTTTTGCGCCTGAAAATGCCGCAAAACTAGCGCCGCCACGCAAAGAAGCTGTCGCACCAGTGAAAATAATACTTTGCTTGCGGCTTGGCGTTGCACGGGGCACCATCCGTTTAGCCACTTCTCGGCCATTTAAAAAACCACTGAAGCAAGCCATCTCCCAGATTTTGAAATATTTGCGTGCGGTTTCGTCCAACACGCTGCTGGGTGCGTTAGCGCCTATATTGAACACCAGCACTTCGATAGGTCCGATAGTTGATTCAATCTGCTCAACGAGAGCGATAACTTCCTCTTCTTTCCGCGCATCGCTGCCAAAAGCATGGCAGATGCCGCCATCAGCCTCAATGGCGTCTTTGAGCGGTTGAAGTTTCTCTGCGTTTCGGCGCGTTACGCATGACGCATAGCCTTCCCGCGCAAAGCGCCTGGCGATGGCACCACCGGTAGCATCACCAGCACCAATGACCAAACACACGCCGCGAACTGAATCACTGCTTTTAATATTAGAAATCATGAAGAGTTATTCCTTAAAGTACACCACTTGTTGGGTCGAGGCTAAGAGTGCACCTGATTCAGACCACAGTTGAGCGTGCTGATCAAAAAATCCGTTAAAAAAGCACTGAGCCCGAGCTTGCCCCAGTATAAAGCCGCTATCTAAAGCGCTTAGCTCAGCGGCATCCGCGTGTAAATATACTGTCATCGATACAGTGCCAATGGGTACCATTGTTTTACGACGTAAAAATACGCGAGGAAAAAAACTGTCTGCAATGGCGGTTAGCGACACAAAATCGATAGCACGTTCTTGCACGTCTCGCACCCACATTTGAGTGAGTGTGTCACCTTCTGAACCGTCCCAAACAGCAGGTATATGTCCATTGATAGATCGCATGTCATATCGTTGTGTCCAAGGCAGTTTTGGGGGTTCTGCACGCGATAAAGTCTGCGCCTTGACAACTGAGGGAACGGGAGATTCATTGCTGCTAAAGGTGTTACGTCGATTGGCGGTGACTGCAGTCGCTGTAATTACGATTTCGCCGGCCTGCAACAACTCCATTTGCCAATGCTGAGTAGAGCGATTTGTACGTGCCGGCTTGGCGTAGATCTCAAAAGCACCTTCGGCTACTCCGGCGCAAAAATTTACGGTGATCGATACAGGGTTGCCCAAACGATCATCGTGTTGCATCACTGCTTGCAGCATAACTGCAGCCGTGATGCCGCCAAACGGGCCAACCATGTTTTGCCAAGCAGCATGTGTGCTGCCACAGTAGTGGCCTGTGCTTAAGCTTTGTAAAGCAATAGCTTGGTCAAAGTAATATTCTGTCATGATGCTCGCAATTTAAAAAATAGGACACGAACAGAAAATTAAAAGCATAGCAAAACTATTTTTTATACATACTGCATGCAGGGTTGTATAAAACTCTCATTCACTTAAACCCGCTCAAAAATCCCTGCTGCACCTTGCCCCATACCGACGCACATAGTGACCATACCGTATTTCAGTTGCTTTCGGTGTAACGCATGTATCACTGTGGCAGAACGAATTGCGCCAGTTGCCCCCAACGGGTGCCCCAGTGCAATTGCACCACCCATAGGGTTCACCTTACTCGGGTCAAGTTTCAAGGTATTCAACACGGCCAGTGACTGTGCCGCAAACGCCTCGTTCAATTCAAACCAGTCAATATCATCCTGCTTCAAGCCTGCATAACGCAACGCCGCCGGAATCGCCTCAATCGGACCAATACCCATGATGTGCGGTGGCACGCCTTTGCTGGCAAAGCTGACAAATTTGGCTAGCGGTGTGAGTCCAAAGCGTTTGATGGCGCTTTCACTGGCCAAAATCAGTGCACCAGCGCCATCAGATGTTTGTGAACTGTTGCCTGCGGTGACAGAGCCGCGTGCTGCAAACACGGTTTTCAGTTTGCCCAAACCTTCAACCGTCGTATCAGGGCGCGCGCCTTCATCTAGGCTCACTGTCCGCGTTTTGATGTTGACTTCGCCAGTTTCCAAGTCAGGTGTGCGCTCGGTCACTTCCACGGGTGTGATTTCATTCGTGAACTCGCCTGCCTTCATGGCTGCGATGGCTTTTATGTGTGACTGGTAAGCAAATTCGTCTTGCGCATCGCGGCTGATTTTCCATTGGTTGGCCACTTTCTCAGCGGTCAAGCCCATGCCGTAGGCAATGCCAATGTTTTCGTCGTGGTCAAACATGGCAGGCGACAGCGACGGGTTGTTGCCCATCATTGGCACCATGCTCATGCTTTCCACACCAGCGGCAATCATCACGTCAGCTTCTCCAACGCGGATACGGTCTGCCGCCATCTGCACGGCAGACAGGCCAGAGGCGCAAAAGCGGTTCACGGTGATGCCCCCCACGCTGTGCGGTAAGCCTGCCAGTACCGCACCAATACGGGCGATGTTCAGGCCTTGGGATGCTTCGGGAATCGCGCAGCCACAAATCAAATCTTCAATCGCTCTTGGGTCTAGCGTGGGTACCTGCGCCAATGCGGCTTGTAAGGTTTTGACCAGCAGATCGTCAGGACGTGTGTTTCGGAAAAACCCGCGGTGCGAGCGCCCAATCGGCGTGCGCGTGGCGGCAACGATGTAGGCTTCTTGTACTTGTTTCATGGTGTATTTCTTTCAGTCAGCTTTAGTTGCGGACAGGTTTGCCAGTCGCCATCATGCCCATGATGCGCTCTTGGGTTTTGGGGTGAGTGAGAAGCGAGCAGAATGCCTGGCGCTCCAAAGTCATCAGGTATTCCTCGGTGACTAAAGTTCCTGCATCAACATCGCCCCCACACACCACATGGGCAATCAACGACGCAATGTGGAAGTCATGCGTGCTGATGAATCCACCATCGCGCATATTGACCAATGAGCCTTTGATGGTGGCAATGCCATTACGTCCTGCTACGGCAAAGCTGCGCTTGTGCGGTGCGCGATAGCCGCTCTTGTACAAAGCTTTGGCTTCATTGATGGCCACAAACAGCAGCTCGTCTTTGTTGGGAACAATCACATCAGTGTCTAGCAAGTAGCCCAGTTTGCGCGACTCAATTGCACTTGTGCCGACTTTAGCCATAGCCGCAGCGGTAAAACCTTCGGTTAAAAACGGCACAATGTCTTTGTTGGTACTGGTGGATGCTGCCTCAGCCGCGCGGCGTGCAATGTAGGCCAAGCCGCCAGCGCCAGGGACGAGTCCCACGCCCACTTCAACCAAACCAATGTAGCTCTCCATCGCCGCGACGCGTTTGGCAGAGTACACCGCCATCTCGCAGCCACCACCCAGCGCCAAGCCACGCACCGCAGAGATGGTGGGCACACTGGCGTAGCGCAGCTTGAGCATGACCTTTTGCAGCTCATGCTCGACTTCGTTGATCGCGCCCACGCCAGCCATCATGAAGGCTGGCAGCATGGCTTGCAAATCAGCGCCTGCAGAGAACATCTCGTCAGGTGACCAAATCACCAAACCTTGAAAATCTTTCTCAGCCATGTCCACCGCCAAACTCAAGCCTTCTGCCACATCTGGGCTGATGGCGTGCATTTTGGTTTTGATGCTGGCGAGCAATACGTCGTCATCTAAGGTCCATAAACGAATCGCATCGTCCTCATGCAGCGTTTTACCCGCAGTTTCCGCCTTGAGAGTCACTGAGCCGGCCACATCTTCTGGGAAATGTTGACGTGTATAAACCAGCAGATTCCGGCGTGGAATGAACTTGTTGCTCGAAGCGCTCCAAGAACCATCTGGCGTGTGCACGCCACCAGCATCAGCGACTGGGCCCTTGAAAACCCATTCAGGTAACGGCGTATTGCACAAGGCTTTGCCAGCCGCAATGTCTTCCTTGATCATATTAGCGACCGTTAACCAACCGGCTTCTTGCCACAGCTCAAACGGCCCTTGTTTCATGCCAAAACCCCAGCGCAGCGCGAGGTCAATGTCGCGTGCGGTTTCGGCCACGGTATGCAAGTGCACAGCGGCATAGTGCAACTGGTCGCGAATGATGGCCCACAAAAAGCGCGGCTCTGCACCTTCGGCGTTGCGCAACAGCTTCAAGCGCTCAGCTGCGGGCTTTTTGAGCATGCGCCCAACAACTTCATCGGCTTTTTTGCCGCTGGGCACGTAGTCTTGCTCATCAGCGTCAAAGCGCAAAATGTCACGACCGGCTTTTTTATAGAAACCAGCACCGGTTTTTTGACCCAAATTCCCCTGCTCCAGCAGTTTGGCTAATACTGCTGGTGTCGCAAAGTTGCCATAAAACGGGTCACTGTCGATCGTCAAGTTGTCTTGCAAGGTCTTGATCACGTGCGTCATGGTGTCTAAACCCACCACGTCTGCGGTGCGGAAAGTACCTGAGCTAGCACGACCCAACTTTTTACCGGTCAAATCGTCTACCACGTCATAGGTCAAGCCAAAGTTTTCCACCTGCTTCATGGTGGCCAGCATGCCTGCGATACCGACGCGATTGGCGATAAAGTTGGGCGTGTCATGGGCGCGAACAACGCCTTTGCCCAAACCGCTGGTAACGAAACTTTCCAGGTCATCCAAAATCTGCGGCTGAGTAGTTGGCGTGTTGATCAGCTCCACCAAATACATATAGCGTGGTGGGTTGAAAAAGTGGATGCCGCAAAAGCGCGGTTTGATGGCTTCAGGCAACGCTTCAGACAACTTCGTGATGCTCAAGCCGGATGTATTGCTGGCCACAATCGTGCCTTCAGCGACGAAGGGGGCAATCTTGTGGTATAGGTCAGTCTTCCAATCCATACGCTCGGCAATGGCTTCAATGATGAGGTCGCAGCCCGTGAGCAACTCCATATGCTCCTCATAGTTAGCCGCTTGAATCAGCGCTGCATCTTCCGGCACGCCTAATGGTGCAGGCTTGAGTTTTTTCAAACCTTCGATGGCTTTGATGACGATGCCATTTTTAGGACCTTCTTTGGCTGGCAAATCAAACAAAATGACGGGAATTTTGCAATTCACCAAATGAGCAGCGATTTGTGCGCCCATCACACCTGCGCCTAAAACGGCGACTTTTTTAACTTGAAAACGAGACATGACTTACCCTCAAATAATTTATTGCACACGCACCCAGGTCTGCGTGCGGCCCATGCCAAACACAGAGCCGCGCACTTCCAACCTTTTGCCGCCTTCAATCGGCGTCAAGCGCAGCGTGTAGTTTTTGCCATTTTCAGGATCCAGAATCTTGCCGTCTTCCCAGACGTCTTTGCCATCTGCTTTTTTCGCACCACGAATGATTTCTAAGCCAACGAATGGCTTGTCCTTTCTGTCATCGGTGCATTCTTTGCAAACGGCTTTTTGATCCACGTCTTTACGCAATAACTTGGTTACTTTGCCACTGAGTACACCAGCAGTTTCTGTCACAACGATTTCAGATTTGATGGCTTTGGTGACATCGTCAATCGTGTTCCACGTGCCGATGGGAGACATTTGGGCACATGCAAATCCACTAGCTGTTAGGAATGCTACTGTTAATAAAGTACGTTGAAACATGATTGGTCTCTAAAAAATGGTCAAACAAACGACTAAGCGACAAAAAAGGTTTAAAAATTAAGCCAGTGCAGCGTCAGTATCCAACAACACTTTGCTGCCCGTACGTGCTGTCAACATCAACGAGGCCGTCTCAGGGAACAAGCGTGCAAAGTAGAAGCGTGCGGTTTGCAGCTTGGCGACATAGAACGGATCGGTATTGCCGTTGGCAATTTCGCGCAACGCCACATGCGCCATACGCGCCCAAAAGTAGCCAAACACCATGTGGCCGACCACGCGCAGGTAGTCCACTGCTGCCGCGCCCACTTCGTCTGGGTTTTGGAAGCCTTTAAAGCCGATTTCCGTGGTGAATTTGGTCACTTTGTCACCCAAATACGCAATCGGGTTGATGAACTCAGACATCTTTTCGTTTACGCCTTCTTCTTCCACCAAAGCGGCAATCAGTTTGCCGAATTTCTTCAACGTCGCACCGTTGTTGCCCAAAATCTTGCGGCCCAGCAAATCCAGCGACTGGATGGTGTTCGTACCCTCATAAATCATGTTGATGCGGTTGTCGCGCACAAACTGCTCCATGCCCCACTCTTTGATAAAGCCATGGCCGCCAAATACCTGCATGCAGGCATTGGTGGAGATTTGGCCGTTGTCGGTGATAAAGGCTTTGACAATAGGCGTCAGCAGCGACAGCATCTCATCGCTATCTTTGCGTGTTTTCTCGTCTGGGTGGTAGTGTGCTTTGTCTAGCAATACTGAGCAGAACACTGACAGAGCACGGCCACCTTCGGCATAGGCTTTGGCCGTCAGCAGCATTTTGCGCACATCCGGGTGAACAATGATCGGGTCGGCCGGCTTGTCTTTGGCTTTCGCACCAGACAGCGAGCGCATCTGGATGCGGTCTTTCGCGTAAGCCAGTGCATTTTGGTAAGCCACTTCGGTCAAACCGAGTGACTGGTTGCCCACGCCTAAGCGCGCCGCGTTCATCATCACAAACATGCCCTGCATACCTTTGTTTGGCTGGCCGACCATGGTGCCATAGGCGTTGTCGATGACGATTTGAGCCGTCGCGTTGCCATGGATGCCCATTTTGTGCTCTAAACCGCCGCAATAAATACCATTGCGCTCACCCAAAGAGCCATCCGCGTTGACGCGGAACTTCGGTACGATGAACAAACTCACCCCTTTGATGCCCGGAGGCGCATCTGGCAGACGTGCCAGCACGAGATGGATGATGTTGTCGGTGATGTCATGCTCACCCGCGCTGATGAAAATCTTGTTGCCTGTGATGCGGTAGCTGCCGTCTGGCTGTGGTTCGGCTTTGGTGCGCATGAGCCCTAGGTCGGTGCCGCAATGCGGCTCGGTCAAGCACATGGTTCCCGTCCATTCGCCGCTGGTCATTTTGTGCAAATAGGTTTTCTTTTGCTCGTCGGTGCCGTGGGCTGCCAAGGAGGCGTAAGCGCCATGTGTGAGACCCGGGTACATGGTCCAAGCTTGGTTGGCCGAGTTCATCATCTCGTAAAAACACTGGTTCACCACCAGCGGCAAGCCTTGACCACCAAACTCAGGGTCGCAGCTCAATGCCGCCCAGCCGCCCTCAATGTACTTGTGGTAAGCCTCTTTGAAGCCTTTTGGCGTGGTGACAGCGTGCGTCACCTTGTCGTGGGTGCAACCTTCGGTGTCGCCACTGATGTTGAGTGGGAAAATCACCTCAGAGGCAAACTTGCCGCCTTCTTCCAACACCGCGTTGATGGTGTCCACATCAATATCGGCATGACGGGGAATCGTCTTCAAATCGTCGGTAACCTTGAGCAGCTCGTGCATCACAAATTGCATGTCGCGTAGCGGTGGGGTGTAAGTTGGCATATCGGTAGCTCCTTGAATAACTTTGAAAATTAAAAATGTGGGAAAAATTGTTTAAAAATAATGAATTTATCTATTTTTGTGGGTTTTGAATGAATTTTTAATGGAGTTTTAGGCTGATTTAACCCCGTGTCTCGCCAGAATATGGTTAAACCCAGCCATGGTGCGGTCAGATGAGCCCGCATCTTTCAAAAACCGCGCCTCGTAATGCAGCGCCAAAATCAGCCCGTGCAGCTCAAACGCAATCTGGTACTCGTCAGAATCTGCAGGCAAATGCCCCATCTCGCGGGCTTGCACAATGGCGCGGCGTACGGCAGTCAGCCAGGTTTTGACTGAGCTGGCCAAGGCATCACGCACCGGTCCAGGCCGGTCGTCAAACTCTGCCGCACCGCTGATGAAAATACAGCCCGCCTGCACCTCGCCCACCATCAGACGCATCCAGTTGTCAAACATCACCCGCACCCGTGGCAGCCCGCGCGGGGCGGCCAGTGCGGGGTAAAACACCTCTTGCTCAAATTGGTTGAAATACTCACGCACCACAGAAATCTGCAGCTCCTCACGCGAGCCAAAGTGCGCAAACACGCCAGACTTACTCATCTGCGTCACCTCAGCCACCACGCCAATGCTCAGACCTTCCAGCCCGAGGTGCGTCGCCAACCCCATCGCAGCATCCACGATGGTAGCCTTGGTTTGCTGCCCCTTGAGCATGGCGCGGCTTTCCGTAGCTGAAGTTGATTCAACTGACGAGCTGCGCAACGGTAACTTGGTAACTTGGGTCATATTAATTCGGCTAAAAATAAAAACGAACGGTCGTGCTATTTTGCAGTATTGTAGAGCAAATGGTGGAAATTCGTTCGTTTTAGAGTGTAATTTCTAAGGTGAGGGCGGTTATAGAGCAATCCTTGCAATTTTGCTATTTTATTCATAGCTGCTTAAGCAATAAATACGCCGGCTAGAGCCGTATTTTATATAAAATTGGAACATCTATGTTTGCTGAACTCAGATCCCATGCTTGGGCCTATCCCGCCTTAAGTGTCGTTCACATCCTGGGCATTGGCCTGCTGCTGGGCAACCTCACGCTGTTGGAGATACGCGTATTTGGCAAAGGCGCTAATTTACCGATGAAAGACTTGGCTAAGTTAAGTCTCAGCTTGGTGGCGCTTGGGTTTTGTATGGCGGCAGCGTCGGGTTTGCTTATGTTTGCAACCCAAGCGGCGGAACTATTGGCAAATCGTGCGTTCACAATCAAAATACTACTTTTAACCACGCTGGCTTGCAATGCCGCGTGGTTTCACGGGCGCGGCTCGTTGGACAAGCTGGATGACATGGCCAAGCTGCAAATGGTGGTTTCTACGCTTTTGTGGATAGCTGTGGTCGTTTGTGGCCGCTGGATCGCTTTTTAAGGAGAAACATTATGCTTCGTCGCCCCTTACTTCTCGCTGGCACATTGCTGCCTATATCGCTCACCTTCAGCCGTGCTGCCCACGCCCACCATGGATGGAGCAGCTTTGACCAAGAGCGTCCGATTTATTTAGAAGGCGTTGCAAAAAGCGTGAAATGGCAAAACCCCCACGTCGAATTAATATTAGACATTTCCTCAGGCTTGAAATTGCCCGCAGATTTGGCTGGTCGTGCTGTGCCTGCGCAAATCGCCCCAGTCGAAGGCAAAGCGCTGCTGTCTAAAGCGGTCGTCCCCAAACGCAGCGATAAAGTATGGGAAATCGAGCTCGCGCCTTTGACACGGGTTGAAGCTTGGAAAGTCCCCGAAATCAAGCCAGGCATGACTGTGGCATTGCTAGGGTTTACCTTTAAAGACGAGAAGGGCGAGGCTATTTTGCGGGCGGAGTACTTGTGGCTGAACGGCAAAACGTTTGGATTGCGCTCTAACCCCAACTAGCCCACCTAAACAATAGAGCCTTAAGCCACCAGCGCCAACGCGCCCCAATCCCCCACCTGATTCCCCAAGCCCGCTGGCACAAGCTCGCAAGTTGCTGTCAGTGCTGGTAGTTTGCCTTGGATGACGGCTTGGAGTTTGGGCAGTAGGTACTCACGGTGGTGCCAAAACACGCTGCCACCTATGCTGATGCGTTCTAGGTCTAGCGTGACGATCAGATTGTACAAAGCGCGACCCATATCATCACACAGAACATCAATTATCGTTATAGCCGGCGTATTTCCTGCCTGAGCAGCTATCAAAAGTGTAGCAGCATCGGTAAACCCTTGGGCCTCAAAACGCCGTGGTATGGCGTTGCCAGCGACCAAACCTTCCAAATCACCGATATTGCCGCAACCGCAAAGTGCATCGTTATTGGTGCTCACAAACATGTGCCCTGCATGACCAGCGTTGCCATTTTTGCCTCGCAGCACATGGCCGTCTACGCACAAGCCTGTTCCAATGCCGGTGCTCCAAGTCACATAGGCACAGTTAGCCAAAGGTTTGCCATTGCTTTGCAGCGCTCCCCAACGGCGCTCGGCCTCCAAGGCGCCAATGCCGTCGTTTTCCACCCGAATGTGGCGGACATGAGGGAAGTGCGCGCGCAGCGGGGTTTCCAAAAGGGCGGTTTGCCAATCGTTGGGCAGGCCACGCGCCTTGCCCGCCATACCACCGCAAATATTGGGGGCTGCCAGCTCAACCATGCCTTTGTTCAGCACAAACGGCCCGCAGCTGGAGACGCCCACGCCGTCAATATCTTGTGTTTTGAAACCCGCTTCAGCACAGCTTTCACCAATCATGCGGATGATTTGTAGTGCTAAGGCGTCGTTTTGTCCCTCTTTGGCAGTCGGCTCAACGCATTTTGCGTGCAGGCCGGTGCTGTTCGCCAGGGTCACGGCCACTTTGGTGCCGCCCAAGTCCACGCAGGCTTTCAGCCCGGTTAAGGATGTAAAAACGGAGGTGGGCGGCGCGAAGTCTGTCATGCGAGTTTCGTCGTGTTGTATACAAAAAGGAATGTCGCTATTTATACAGCAAAGCGATGGCTAAATACGCTGCAGTCGCCAAAAGAACCACGTAGGTAACTGGGATGTGTCGTACTTTGCCAAACGCGCGAAATGACATATCGCTGTTCAATTTCGTCAAACCCAGCTTTTCCAGCCAAGGTAGTCGTTTTGAAAACAACCATGCAAAGAACAAAACGGCTAGGATGGCGAATAAAGCCCAGCGAAATATCATGGCTAGCTCTTTATAAAGTATGGGTGCGGTCACCCGCGCTGAAGCCGATGGCATCCCACGGCTCACCTGTGCAAAAGCCAATCACTTTAAACAATTCGCCCATTTCATGCTCGTTGATGAGTTTCATCGCATTGGCGCGGTTGGGTAAATCGGCGTCTTCTAAGGCTAAATGCAAACCGCAGTTCAGTAAAAACCGCCCTTGGCTGGTGTAGCCCAATGTGGCTAGGCCTTCATCTTGTGCTGCCACAGCCACGCCGGTGAAATTGACGTGCGCGGTGATGTCTTTGCGTCCTACCTGCGCCAGCGGATCGCCATCCGCCTTGTGGCCTTGGTGGCACATGACCGTTCCCATATGTCGCTGCGGGTGAAAGTATTCGGCTTCAGGAAAGCCATAGTCGATGAAAAACGCTGCGCCTCCACCTTTGCCATCGCGCTCGCTAGCAGACAATTTCTGCGCCAAAGTCCGCATAAACGCCTCGGCTTGCGGGTGAATTTCCGTCAAATAATCATGCTCGCCTTCAACTTCCAGCGGTGGGCGTAGCTCGGTTGTGCGGTCTTGCCAGTCAAATTCGTGTTCAGATTTAACAATGACGCCACGCTCGAACCAGTTGCCCTTAACACGGGCTAGCAACTTCACCGGCATCGCATCGAGCACCTCATTACCAACGACCACGCCTTGCATCGCGTCGGGCAATTCGCTGACCCAACGCACTTTGTCACCAAAAATCAGCAGCGCCTCAATCTGGCGCTGCCGTAAAGCGCCAGATAAATCCACAATCGTGTAGCGGGTGACGGGTTGGCCAAGCTGCTCTAAAGCGTTCAGTAATTGCAGCGCCAGCGCACCTGAACCGGCGCCAAACTCCCAAATCTCAGTCGTTTGCGTCTGCTGTAAGGCTTGGGCGATTTGTTTGGCAAGGGTTTGGCCGAAAAGAGGCGTTAATTCAGGCGCTGTGACAAAGTCACTACCCGTTTCAACATCTTTGGTGGGGAAAAGCCCAAACTTTCGCAAATCGTTCGCGTAGTAACCCAAGCCAGGTGCGTACAGCGCCAGTTCCATAAAACGGTCAAACGGCAGCCAGCCACCGTTGGTTTGGATGGCGCTTGCGATGTGGTTTTGAAGTACGGAAACGGCTGAAACAGGAGGCATCGGTAAAATGGAGGGAATTTACAAAACTCACCTATTGTCTCGCATGTCCTCCCTTCATCAACAACCCGTCGCTGCACCGGTCGTTTTGGTCACCGGCTCTGCCAAGCGGCTGGGGCGTGAGATTGCGTTGGCGTTGGCAAAACGCGGCTGGCGCGTAGCGGTACATTATCATACGAGTGAGCAAGATGCTATTAATACAATAGCTGCTTTGGCAATAAATATACCGGCTAGAGGCGAAAATACCTCTGAAAATGATGTTTTTCAAGCAATTCACACTAAATTTCAATGCGATTTGAGCGATGAAGCTGCCGTTCGCGCTTTGCTGCCGCAAGTGATTGCCCACTTCGGCCGCGTGGATGCCGTGGTCAATAGCGCGGCGATTTTTGAGCACGACGCAGCAGCCACCTTCAGCTACAGCGCCATGTCCAAGCACTTGGCGACCAACACGGGCGCGGCGATTGTGTTGTCTCAAGCCTTGCAGGCGCATATTGCAGAACGTCAAAAGACACGTGAAACCACTGGAAATGGCGACGTAAATGGCCAAATACAGGGCGCTGTGGTCAATTTGCTGGATCAAAAGCTGTGGAACCAAAACCCCGACTTTTTAAGTTACACCCTAAGCAAAGCCGCTTTAGAAGCCGCCAATACGATGCTGGCGATGGAGCTTGCGCCTTTAGTCCGAGTTATTGGCGTCGCCCCGGGGCTGACGCTGACCAGCCACATGATCAGCGACGAAAAGTTTCAAGAGCTTCATAAAATATCTCCGCTGGGGCGCTCGTCTACCGCGCAAGATGTGGCTGATACGGTGCGTTTTGCGCTGGAAAACCGCTCTATCACCGGCACGACCCTTTTGGTAGACGGCGGTCAGCATTTGATGCGTTTTGAACGCGATTTCTCTTTGATGGATACTCCTAAATGATTGCAAATTCTTCGGTTCACACCAGCGGCCAGCAGATTTTGACGCTCACCGGCTTGCGTTTTGATGCCAATCTGGGCATTTTGGAGCATGAAAAGCGAGATCCTCAGCCAATTCAGGTCGACGCGGAGTTAAATCAGGGTTTGCAGCCACTGTTGCCGGGAGACGACGATATCAACCATGTGCTGGATTACCGCAAAGTGCGGAAAATCATCATCGACGAATGCACGGCAGAGCATGTGAACCTGCTGGAAAGTCTGATCGGCAAACTCAGCCACCGCCTGATGCAGCTGCCCGGCGTGCTGGGTGTGCGGGTGAAAATAGCGAAATTAGAGATATTTGACGATTGCGAAGTGGCGATTCGCATTGAAACGGGACAGTGGTGAATTCATCCGTCCCAATGATTGAAATTTGGAGAAAATTATGAGCGCAGTATGGGTAGATGACGAGATCATCGACAAAAAGAAAGAACGCAAAATAGAGCTGGAAAGCCAAAAGCTAGAAAAACGCCTGTGTCGCAACGTAGGCCAAGCGATTGTGGACTTCAACATGATTGAAGAAGGCGACAAGGTGATGGTTTGCGTCTCTGGCGGTAAAGACAGCTATGCCATGCTAGATATTTTGCTCAAAATGCAGCAGCGCGCACCGATTCATTTCGACTTGATTGCTGTGAACTTAGACCAAAAGCAACCCGGCTTCCCTGAGCACATCTTGCCCGATTACCTGAAAAAGCTGGGCGTGCCGTTTCACATTGAAAATCAAGACACCTATTCCATCGTCAAACGCGTCATCCCCGAAGGCAAAACCATGTGCAGCCTGTGCAGCCGCTTGCGCCGGGGTATTTTGTACCGCGTGGCTGAAGAGCTGGGTGCGACCAAGATTGCGCTGGGCCACCACCGCGACGACATGCTGCAAACCTTCTTTTTGAACATGTTTTTCGGCGGTCGTCTCAAAGGCATGCCGCCAAAGTTGGTCAGTGATTCGGGTAAGCACATCGTCATTCGCCCCATGGCATATGTGAACGAGAAAGACATCGTACGCTGGGCAGCGCAGCAGCAGTTTCCTATCATTCCGTGCACACTGTGCGGCAGTCAGCAAAACCTGCAACGCGTGCAGGTCGGCAACATGTTGCGCGAGTGGCAAACCAAGTACCCAGGGCGGATTGAAAACATGTTCAGTGCGCTGCAAAACGTCGTGCCGTCGCACTTGATGGATGGCAGCAAGTTTGACTTTAAAAACCTGAAAGCCACAGGAATCGCCGACCCTGAGGGTGACAAAGCTTTTGATGCAGAGGAGTTTCCAACAGCATCTTTTTCTACTTCCATGCCGAGTTTGCAGGTCGTTAGCCTATGAGTCACCATCAACCAACACGGGTGCTGGCCATTCGCCACGGCGAAACCGCTTGGAATGTGGCGACCCGTATTCAAGGCAAGTTGGATATTGGTTTGAACGACACAGGCCGCAAACAAGCGGCACGTTTGGGCGCGGCGCTGGCGAAAAACCATGCGCATGAGCCAATTACCGCTATCTACAGCAGCGATTTATGGCGTGCGTACGACACAGCGCTGTCGATATCGCAGGCCATCAATGTCCCCATCGTTTCTGAAGAGGGATTGCGCGAACGTGGATTTGGCGTGTTTGAGGGCAAAACCTTTGACGAAATCGCCCAGTTGTGGCCAGACCAGTCACTACGCTGGCGGCAGCGCGACCCGCATTTTTCACCGCAAGGTGGCGAGTCCTTGACTGAATTTTCAGAACGCATTTTGACAACTAGCCAAGCACTTGCGGCACGCCATCCGGGCGAACAAATCGCCCTCGTCGCCCACGGTGGCGTGATGGATGTGCTGTACCGCGCAGCCACGGGGCAAGGTATTCAAGCGCCGCGTACCTGGTCGCTGGGCAATGCGGTGATTAACCGTTTGCTGTGGAGTCCGACAGCATTCACGCTGGTGGGTTGGAACGATGCGCAGCATTTAGAAGATGCTGCGATGGACGAGCCTGCATTCTTAAATACGTAACGAAAATACTTAACGAATTAGGCAAACATGCTCTGGATCAAAGCCCTGCACATCGTCTTCGTCGCCAGCTGGTTTGCTGGTTTGTTTTACTTGCCGCGTATTTTTGTGAACTTGGCCATGGTGCCAGCAGATTCAGCGGCCGAGCGCGCGCGTTTGCTGCTGATGGCGCGTAAGCTGTACCGATTCACCACCATTTTGGCAGTTCCAGCGTTGGTCTTTGGCTTCCTGCTGTGGTTGTATTACGGCATAGGCAAAGGCCCTGCAGGATCAGGAAATGGCTGGCTGCACGCAAAGTTAGCCATCGTTTTGCTGGTTGCAGGCTACCACCACAGCTGCGGCAGCTTGTTGAAAAAGTTTGAGAAAAACCTTCCTGCTCGCAGCCATGTTTGGTTTCGCTGGTACAACGAAGTACCCGTGATTTTGTTGTTGGCTGCGGTGATTTTGGTTGTGGTAAAACCGTTTTAAAAGCTGTTTCAACCCCACACATCTATGCCAAGCAAACGTAAAACCGCTGCTTGGCCGCTGACATTGGCGTATATCGCGCTGATTATTTACGCCAGCTTGTACCCGTTTGACGATTGGCGCAATCAAGGTATTTTGCCTTGGGCTTACTTCACACAGCCGTTGCCCAAGTATTGGACAGGGTTTGACGTAGCGATCAACATCGCTGGCTACGCGCCTTTGGGGTTTTTGGGTGTTCTAACGGCCTTACGCACAGGGCACAGCCGGCTTGCTGTCTTGGGCGTGACTCTGTTGGTATTTACGCTTTCCATGATCTTAGAAGGGGTGCAAAACTATTTGCCGTCACGGCGTGCGTCAAATGTTGATTTGTGGCTCAACGCTTTGGGTGGCTTCTTGGGCGGCACGCTGGCATGGGTGCTTGAAAAAGTGGGCGCGATTGACCGCTGGAGCCATTTCAGGCGCACTTGGTTTGTGCCGCAAGCGCGTGGCGGCTTGGTGTTGCTGGCGCTGTGGCCAATAGCGGTGATCTTTCCTGCCGCTGTGCCCTTGGGGCTGGGGCAGGTGCTGGAGCGGGTGGAACAAGCCTTGGGAGAAGCCCTGTCAGACACACCGTTTTTAGAGTGGCTGCCCATGCGCACCATTGAATTGCAGCCGCTGTTGCCCGGGGCTGAGCTGCTGTGTGTGCTGCTGGGCGCGTTGATACCGATCTTGCTGGCCTATTCTATTTTGCGTACAACTGCGCAGCGTGTTATCTTTTTAATAGCAGCTTTGGCAATATCCGTGCTGGTATCAGGCATTTCTGCGGGGCTGAGTTTTGGTCCGGAGCATGCCTTGGCGTGGCTGACATTGCCGGTCAAATTAGGTTTATTGGGTGCTGCAGTGGCGGGGGTGCTGTGTTTGGCGCTGTCATCCCGAAGTTGCATCGCTGTGCTACTTTTGGCTTTGGTAGTGCAGTTGTTCGTGCTCAATTTAGCGCCTGCCAGCCCGTATTTTGCGCAAACCCTGCAAACGTGGGAGCAGGGCAGGTTTATCCGCTTTCATGGCGTGGTGCAGTGGCTGGGCTGGCTGTGGCCGTTTGCCGCTGTGGCGTACGTGATGGCGCGTATTTCGAAACCAAATGTCAATTGAAGCTTCATTTGCAGTGGTTTGACAGTTGCGGTCACTAAAATACAGCTTCATCGAAAACACTTTCCCCCATATTTCTCATATTTTTCCCATGACTGCTGAAAAATCACCTGCCAAGCCTTATTACGAACGCCACATTTTCTTCTGCCTGAATGAGCGCAAACCCGGCGAGGACGCCTGCGCCCTGCACAATGCCCAAGCTGGTTTTGACCATTGCAAAATGCGCGTTAAAAAAGAAGGTTTGAGCGGCGTAGGCCAAGTTCGCGTCAATAAAGCAGGTTGTTTAGACCGCTGCGCTGGTGGACCTGTGGCGGTGGTTTATCCCGAAGGCGTTTGGTACAGCTTTGTAGACAACTCGGACATTGACGAGATTGTTGAGTCGCACCTTAAAGGCGGTAAAGTCGTTGATCGGCTGGTTTTACCAGCAGGGATTGGACGTTAATCCTTATAACTTATTGATTTAATTGATAATTTTGTTCAAAATACCCGAAAGTCTACTTTAGATGCTTTTTGAGAGTAAATAAGCATTTAGCCGGCGTATTTGTTGCCTAAGTAGCTATTAAAAATATAGCAAAAACACTGTTCCCATTTCATGAAAAAATTACTAAAAACTATCATTCCGGCACTATTTGGCGTATTTCTAATCGCAAACGGCTCGGTTTATGCGCAAAATGCCGCTGTAACCCCGTCATCTTCAGCGCCCCCGTCCATCTTGGCTGCGCCAGAAGTGGCTGCTACGTCATAC
Source organism: Polaromonas sp. (assembly GCA_013298945.1). Taxonomy (GTDB): domain Bacteria; phylum Pseudomonadota; class Gammaproteobacteria; order Burkholderiales; family Burkholderiaceae_C; genus Aalborgiella. Next base: position 23,507 of record JAAFJR010000003.1, on the reverse strand, counting down.
CTGCTGCTGGACATCACCGCCAACCAAATTTTGGCCGCAAAAAACGTTGATTCGCCTTTAGAACCTGCCTCGTTGACCAAGCTGATGACGGCTTATTTGGTGTTTGATGCGCTTAAAGCCAAAAAAATCGATCTGAAGCAGGCTCTGCCCGTCAGCACCCGCGCCTGGAAAATGCCTGGCTCGCGCATGTTCATCGACCCTACCATGCAAGTGCCTGTCGAAGATTTGATCAAAGGCATGATTGTTCAATCGGGTAACGACGCCACAACGGCGCTGGCTGAAGGCGTGGGTGGGAGTGTTGAGCGCTTTGTGCAGCTCATGAACGAGCAAGCTAAAGTGTTGGGGCTGAAAAACACCGGCTACAAAAACCCCGAGGGCTTGACCGAAGCCGGTCACACCACCACCGCGCGTGATTTAAGTATTTTGGCCACCCGCTTGATGGCAGATTTCCCGCAATACACCAGCTACTACGCCATCAAAAAATACCGTTACCAAGGCACGCCAACGTCGAATGACAGCAACCGCAATTTGCTGCTGTTCCGCGATCCCACAGTTGACGGCCTGAAAACTGGTCACACTGAGGCCGCTGGTTACTGTTTAATAGCAACAGCGAAGCGAGAATTTGCCGGGCTTGGTGCTGGTAATGCGGCTGGCAGCCGCCGTTTATTAGCCATCGTTTTAGGCACAGCCAGTGAAAACGACCGCGCCAATGAAGCGCAAAAACTTCTCAATTGGGGTTACACCGCTTTTGAAGCCGTCAAATTGTTTGACGCCGGCCAAGCTGTTGTTACCCCAAAAGTATGGAAGGGTACCGAAAACACGGTCAAACTAGGGCGAAACGAGGCGATTGTTGTCGCGCTTCCTGCAGGCAGTGCGGCTCGCTTGAAAACCAGTATTTCACGGGCTGACCCGCTTTTGGCGCCGCTGGTTAAAGGTCAGCAAGCGGCTGTTTTAAAGGTATCCGTGGGTGACCAAGCCATGCTGGATGTGCCACTTTTGGCTCTTGATGGCGTTGCGCAGGCTGGGTTGATGGGGCGGGCGTGGGACGCGCTGCGGTTGTGGATTAAGTGAAGCATCACAAATCCAGCATATTTCTGTGCCAATAGGTGAATTGTTAAAATAAATTCACATTAAATATGTGAATATTACCAAAAGTGTGACTTTCTTGGTAATTTGTCGCCTTTAGTGTTGTTTTTTTTTGCGTAAGTAGTAACATTCTTGTAACGAAAACTTACAAACAAGAAATATTTATCAAAAAAAGCATAACTGTGGACGCAAAGCAAAATTACCTGAATATCAACTTCAAAACCAAACAAATTCGTTTGGATTTGGGGTTTTTCAAGATGTTCGGCTAAGGTTAATTTACATAAATTTCTAAGGGTTAAATCATGCGAAAAAACATTCACTATTCCAAACTCACCTCAGCTGGACATCGTCAAAAGGGTTTTACATTAGTAGAGTTGACCGTTGTTCTAGCGGTAATCGGCCTCATCATAGGAGCTATGGCGATTGGTAAAGATGTACAGCGCAATGCTGAATTCACCAAGATCAAAAATAAGTTCGTTGACCAGTGGGAACAGTCCTACAACCAATACTACATGCGTAATGGCGTTGTTGTTGGAGACAGTCAAACACAACCCCGATTAATGGTGAATGGCACTAGCTATGTCGCTGGTGGTGGTCTCCCAACCTCTGGCGGCAATATGAGTGGTGTAACGCCGCCACCTCGCGTGTGCGATAAAGCTGACGGTGTGGGCATGACTGCGAATGGTACAGCTGGTACAGCTTTGCGTCTGGAAATGACCAGAACAGGTATACGTATGCCACCAGGTCGTGCCGAAGGTTTTGAAGATCGCTATGTGTATCTGGATAGTAATGGAAACCCCCAAGAAATCCAAGTCTGCTTTCAGTGGAATGTGCCAGGCTCCGCGGACGGCTCTGGCAACGTCATGATTATTTCTGGCTTGACGCCGGACTTGGCTCGCATGCTTGACCAAATGGTAGATGGCAAACCCGACGCGCAAGAAGGCAGATTCAGATTGCAAGGGATTGCAAATGGTACGGCAAATGCACCAGGTGTTCAATGGAATCGCACGAACGACGACAGCATTGCTGGCGGGGCTACTGCAGACAATTTACGTAGAGACGAAAGTCAAGTTGCCACTGTTGTTGCCATTTATAAAATGAATCAGTAATTCTCTTATTGCATAGGATCACGTGTTATGAAAAAAATCTCACCCTCCCGTAAGCTTGGTCAATCAGGATTTACATTGATTGAATTGACCTTGGTGTTGGCCGTCATTGGCTTAATCATTGGCGCTATCGCTATTGGCAAAGACGTTCAGCGTAACGCCGAGTACACCAAGGTGTCGAACAAATTCATGGGTCAGTGGAAAATGGCGTATGACCAGTACTACCAACGCACGGGAACTGTCGTAGGTGATTGCCAACAAGCGCCAAGTTTTATGATCAATGGTTCAGAGACAACTATAGGCGGTACAAATGCCTGCCAGCGAGCGGGTGGTCAAGCAGTGGCTGGCATTCCTGAAAACTTTGGCGGTACTGGTCTTAAAGTTTGTGAAGGGCAGGGTTATGCCGCTGGGCAAGTAGGTGCTGGGGACGCCAACATAGCTGCTCAAACCTTGCGTACGCTAATGACCCGCCATGGTGTACGTTTGCCTCCAGGTCGTGGTGAGGGGCATGAAGACCGTTATGTTTATCAAGACTCTAACGGTAATTCAACAGAAATTCAAGTTTGCTTCCAGTGGAATCCTGCTGGCACAGCAAGTGGTGCTGGTAATGTCATGGTCATTCGAGGTTTAACGCCTGATTTAGCGCGCTACCTTGACCAAATTGTTGACGGCAAACCAGATTCACGTGAAGGCCGTTTTAGGATTCAAGCTCGTACTGGACACACGCAGGCTACCGATGCCAATGCGCCAGGGACTTCATGGGAAGCCAACAATACTATTGCAAGCGGAATTGCTGGAAACAACCAAACTGGAACTGACGCTACCGCTACAGGTGCCAACAACCCCGGTGGCGCAGTGGCTACAGGCCGTCAATACGATGAAGATCGTGTTGTTTTACTAACAGCGCATTGGATGATGGATCAGTGATGACTCTGCAACGCCATTCGCGCCTAGGAGTGTTGGCAGCTGCAGCTTTGACACTGGTTTTGGCGGCTAGTTTTGCAGTGTACTCCTTGTCTCAACTGAGAGCCGCACAAGTGGAAAATGCCTCAAACCGCCTTGAAATTAATAAAACCAAAGCGCAAATTCCGGCTATTCAGCAACGCGAAGCATATGGTAAAGAAGCTAAACTTTTGCAAACACAAGTCGTAAGTGCCGGTCTTTCGCCAAGCTTATGGGCTAACCGCAAGGTGCAGCAACCAGTAGCTGTATTCACGAGGCAAAGCGCCGAAAAACTCTTTACGCAACAGCTAGGTTTTGGTGGCAGGCAGTGGTTTGCAGCTGATCGATTTGATGTTTCTGTCATTGATCAATCTGCTGGCTTATTCACACCTGCAAATGCGCAAGACAAGGGATTTAGCGTCGAGATGGTTGGGATTTTGTACTTTCCCCTACAAACAAAATGAAGCCAGATCAAATCTTATACATTACATCGCAGGGATGGAGCTGTCTTTCAAACGGGAGATTTCATTCAATTACGCCCTGGGCTGACGTTGAAGGTACGACATTGGTTGTGATTGACTTGGCGGAATCTGAGGTTGGGGTGCAGTCATGCAAGGGGAAATTTGACTATGCTTCAGCCCAAATAGAGAAAGTCGTTCGATCTAGCGGTTCAATTGAGGGCCCTTTACAGATTTTTATTCATAAATACATTCGACATGCTGAAAGCACGGAGGCCTTGTACACTGCAATCCCTTTAGATGCATGGCAAAAACTTCAAGCTTGGTCAAACTCACAAAAAGACCACTGCTTTCTTATACCTCTAGCAGGTGTTTTGGCTCCAGATACTAACTTAGGGGAAGTACAACTTACCCGAGGTAAGTCTCAGTTGTATGCTGTAGCGATAACTGAAAGCAAGATTTATTTTGCTGTAGCGGCAACACTTAGTGCCGATGCAGGAGATTTATTGACCAGAGCTAAAGCTTTATTGATTCAACTCAAGGCATTAGGCTTAAGCAGTGCAGCGCTCAAAGGCAGATGGGGTGCTGTACTGAGTAATGACATTGAGTTGGATCGCGAGCTGGTTAAAAAACTGAATGAATCGGATATTCTTGATGCAAAATTACTCAAGCATGATTTATTTACAGACGCCGGCGGCTTGACTGTATCTTCTTATCTACAACCTGCCCTTGACTCTGCTGGAACAAAAGTAATGCAGACTAACTGGTTGCGGCGTCTTGCTTGGCTTTGTGAGAGCCAATCAATGCGTATTGCTGCGATCGTTGCCACTTTTGCAATTGGCTTGGGATCGTTGGGCTTGTTTGTTCAAACCATGGCTTCTAATGAGTCGCAAAAAAGTTTGCAACTAACTCGTGAGTTGGAAAACCTTAAAGCGCGCCAGGCAGAAGCAAACTCTGTAAGTGTTTCAAGTTTAGATTCAGACACCTCAAATTTTGTAAAACAACTTGGCTTTGCGGCGTCTAACGACCCCGTACTCATGCTTGCTACCCTTAGAAAAGTAGCTGATTCCAGTGTGCGAATCCAAAGGCTACAGCTAACAAAACCAGATCAAGCAAGTAAGCCTATATTTAGAGTTGATGGTGTTGTGATCGATGGATCCAACGCAACTCTTGGAAGATTTATTTCTCAGCTTAGAGCGCAAGGCTGGCAGGCAGAATCTGTTGCACCTAGTGACAGCTCATTAGGCGCTTTTGCGTACATGCTCAAGCCATTGGCAACGGTAAAAGCAAACTGAGTTAAAAATAGTTTCTATTTCTATAAAGACATAGTTAAAACTTAAAAATGATCATTTATAAAATAAAACAGGTACAAGAATGCGTTATGGTGCTTTAACTCTCAGTGCAGTTGCCGGTGCAATACTTGCTATAAGTGTTTTTGTAATGGTGCAAACACTATGGGTTCCAGTGCGACCCACGATGCTGATGCAAAATTCACTCACCCCCTTGAGTGAGAATCAAGTTCGAGATCAGGCTGAATTACGTAGTGCTTTACAAGCTTGGAGTAGTGCTGTTGGTCAAAGTGCATCCCGCTCAGAAAATCAATACGGTAATCCTGGCGTCTCTGTAAAATCACTTTCTGACTTAGGTAAAGTGAGTCAATACACCAGCATATTTGCTTTGTCAGCAGCGCCATTAGTAGAAATAGGTAGTTCATCGAGAATTGCTCGGCCTAAGCTTGTGAATAAAGACATCGTTTCTGCCATAGCCTTGCCTAATGTTAGTGTAGTGCTTCAAGGGGGTAGTGAAGCGCGCGCCGTGATCAACGGTAGTTTGGTACGTGTAGGTGATGTCATAGCAGATGGACTAACAGTCAAATCCATTATGACGGATGCAGTGACGTTTTCGTCACCAAAAGAAGACATGGTAATACGAATTCCATTAGAGCGGTTACGTGTTTTGGGAGCCTTTCCAAGCCAAGTGAAGGCGGTTAGATGAAGCAACGCTCGTTTTTTTTAACTCTTTTGGGATTATTGCTGGTTATTCTATTGGCGGGTTATTGGTTTGTGACCAAATCGTCGCCCAGTGAAGTCTCTGGCTTAAGTTCTCAACAGAACTCCAATTCTTCTTCAGCTGCAAACACAGTGGCGGGCACGGCTGATCTGGTTACATCAGCACAAAGTACATTGCGAGAAAATCAAAACGAGCCACTAGCAAATGTTAACAAGGATACAAACTCGGGAGCAAACACCGCTCCGCCTTGGGCGAAACAACAGCCTTCCGATACTCTTGGGCAACAGAAAAATCGACTATCAAAAGAAGAGCGCAAAAAAATACGAGAGCAAATTCATACCAAGATGTCTGCATTGCTTGCTAAGGGAAAAAATGTAAGCCTTGCTGACACACAAAAATTTCTTGATGAAATTGAAGCACTTGGGAAAAACGAATTTGACACGCGCTATTTCTCAACTATGCGCGGAATAATTCGGGAAACTGAACGCAGTCAGGCGCTTTCAAACGAGTTAACAAAAATTGCACCAGATCGTTCTAAGCAGGCTGATGCACGTCGCGCTGAGATACTCAAAGAGATGCGCGATCTTTCGGATCGCGTTGCCAATGGAAGTCAGGCGCTGCAAAGCTATGCTCGTGAGCCGTTAAAAGTAGTTGCAAAATGACCGCTCTACGCCATAAGCTATCAAGCATACGCAAAAGGCGGAAGCAAGTTGGCGTCACACTTGTTGAGCTAAGTGTTGTTCTCGTTATTTTTGGCTTGCTTTCTTGGGCATCGTTTAGTGCTTATGAAACGGTTGCGGTTCAACGCGAACGGGATCGTGCAATGGCAGCTGCGTCGGAAGTTCAATCGAATATTCGATCCTTTGCTCTTCGCAATGGACGTCTACCTTGTCCTGACACAAGTTCAGACGGTAACGGGTTAGAGACATTAGCGGGCGGAGTTTGTGATGGTGCGACGCAGCTTGGATGGTTTCCCTATCTCAGTCTCGGAATGACATTACCAAACGCAGATCTCAGGGCGCGCTACGCCGTGTTTCGTGCTGGGACAGTAGATCCGCTAACAGACGCAGACCTGGCAATATCTAAAGAGCGGACATCGGATCAAGCTGGAGATCTGCGAAACAGGGACGTAAGTGATTTGATTGTTGCGCTGAACAATGCAGGGCGTCTGTCGTTAGACGCTACACACCCTTACCTCACAGGAGATGCTGGCAGGGCTGGGGCTGTCAACTGTACTGCAAATAGAGTTACAAATGTCGCATATTGGATTGTATTGCCACTCAGCGATCGAGACGGAGATATGAGTCTTTTAGATGTACCTCATACAAAAACTAACCTATGCGCCACATCTGTAGCTACTGCAATTTCTGTAAATTTTGATGATGTTGTTATCGCGGAACCACCTGCTCAATTAGCTGGATGGCTTCGCCAAACATTACCTTGGTGAAATAGGTTTTAAATATTATTGCAAACAACTATCTTTATGAAAAACAAACAGACTTCTGCATTCAAGCCAAGCTCCATTGGGGCTAGCATTATTTTTTTTACAGCACTCATATCTGGCTGTGCTTCACAACAAGCGCAAAGCATAAAAATGCTTGCTGATCCGGACAATCAGTCGTTGGAGAGGACAAGAGTGATTGCACAATTGGAATCGCGTAAATTGCTAGATCAGCAAGAGATGCTACTTAAGGAGCTACAGCAAACTGCAGCAGTAAAAGTTGTGCAGCCAACGGCCCCTGTCTACGATCCGTTAGAAGGTAAAACAATTAGTATTGCTATAGCTAAAGGAAATATCAGTCAAATACTGACGGCATTTTCTGATTTGGCCAAGGTTAACCTTGTGGTTGAACCGGCAGTTGTGCAGCAAGGCGCGTTAACAGATATGTTTTTGAAAGATGTCTCCTTGCGTGAGGCGTTTAATGAAGTACTCAAAAGTTATGACGTAAACGGCGAAATACGAAACCAAACAATTCGAATAAAACTCCATGAAGAAAAGTTTTTTTCGATGAATTTCCTCAATATCAATACACAAATGTCATTGAGTTCGGGTGGAAATATTTTTGGTTCAAATAATTCGAGTGGAAATTCAGCGATCTCAGGTAACCTGTCGATGAGTGCAGCTGCCGGTGCGCGTTCGGACCCCTATTCCGAAATTGAGAACAACTTAAAAGCCATCTTGGGAGAATCTAGAGCTCAAGATGCAGAACCAATCACGACGTCTGCAGCAAATCAAGATCCAGCTCAAGTTCGCCAGCGCAATCAACAGCAAGGTTTTACACTCAACAGAACTTCAGGCACTCTATTCGTCAAGGCGCGCCCCTCGCAAATGCGAGCTATAGAGCAGATGATCAAGCAAACGCAAAATATGTTGACTAAGCAAGTTTATATAGAAGCGCAATTGATTGATGTTCAACTATCTGATGGTTACCAGTTAGGAGTCGATTGGACAGTTTTAAGAAAAAATCTCGCAGTTAATTTTGGATCAGAACCGATAGCGCTTTCTGGAGGTAATTCGATACTTCCGAATGGTGGTGCAGCTAACCCACTTGCTAGCTTAACAATTCCCGCTAGATTGGTGGGTGCATTAGTCGGACAAGTCGCTGGAGGCGTTGGCTATCAAGATAAAAATGGCTCTGCAGTAATTAATGCATTGCGTACGTTTGGAAATTTACGTGTTTTGTCGAATCCAAATATTCAAGTCCGTAACGGCACTCCGGCCATGTTGTCTGTAGGCACCAGCCAGCGGTACGTAGCACGATCTAGCTCTACGCAAAACAATATAGGTGGCGGCTCTTCAACAACCTCTTCCGATGTCCAGACAGATGCCGTTTTCTCTGGTGTGATGGTAGGTGTGTTACCCATGATACGAGAGGATGGAAAAATTGAGTTGCTGATCAACCCTGTTCAAAGTGAAGTTGATCCCAAAAGTTTAGAGCTTGTGAGCATCAATCAATCAAACCGTATCAGTCTTCCGCAGGTTGCGTACAAAGGCATAACAACAACTCTCAACTTAAATGATGGTGATGTCGTTGTCGTAGGCGGATTAATTGATCAAAAGAGCAGCGGTGTTGACAGTGGACTACCTTACCTTACGGACATTCCATTGCTAGGTAGGCTCGTGGGTCAAGAGCGTAAATCTGGGTCATCACGCGAGCTTATTATTGTCCTCAGAGCTCGTCTGATGTAAATCAGAGATAAATTAAACCTAAATGAGTTTGATATACCAAGCCCTCAAGCGCTCTGAGCAACTACAGTCGTCCACCACGGCGCCTGTTGACAGAGCGTTAACTCGAGTTCCCGCTAAGCTGCGTACTGATAGCGGCTTAAAAAAATTCACAATGCTTGGTTTCATAGTCATTTTATGTGGGCTTACCTTAGGTTATGGACTCAAATATTCGGGCGGACGATTTTTAAATACAACCGAAGTCTCTAAATTAAGCGCTAATAGTTTTAATAAGTCCTCTAATCACAATTCGATTCGCGATATAGACACTCTTTCAGGTGCACCAGTAGTTTTGATGGATTCACCTTTGCCTGTAGCCACAGCACAGCCTAAAATTTTTGTGCCCGCATCAACTAAAAACTTTACTCAACCAGTTCCTGGGATAAACGCGACGTCAGTTTCCCCCGTATCTGTTTTAGAAACAGTCAGAACAGCCCAAGTTCGTAAAGAAATTAGTAAACCTCAAAATAATACGCGTCAGGAATTAGTAGCAGCACCAACTGCCTCTAATCTAATGGCTGGTTATTCTGAGGTTCCAATAACTGATGTCAAACTCAAGCCGTCAATCGATTTAGGTCAACTCCCCAGTGCTAATCTGGGAGAGTTATTTGAAAAATTAAACCGCTCTCTTGAAAAACAAGATCGAGCTTCTTCAGGTGAGCACCTTCGTGATATCCAGGCTCAACTGCCAGTTGGTTCGGTGGCTAGGTTGCGGTCGGAGGCATGGTTTTTTATGCAAACCGGTGATCTTGACAAGGGTGCACAAGCATACCGAAAAATTCTCGATAAATTACCCGGAGATGAACTCGCTAGTTTAAATTTAGCTGTGCTCGAGCGAAATCGCCAGCGCATTTCCAATGCCGTTGATGTATTGAGTGGATCTTTGAAGCTCAACCCTAATTCCACAGCATTGCGTACCGCCTTAGATCAAATGTTTCGTGAAGTTACCTCTAAATGACTGATCGAAATATTCATTTAGAGTCTTTTGGATTGGTTCGCAACCCGTTCCCCTACACACCCGATGCAAGCTGTTATTTCTTCACTCAGCATCTTGAAGTGCAAATGATCGAGCTTGCGCATTGTGTCTCGTCTCGTAAAGGCTTCACTTTGCTAACGGCTGAAGTCGGTATGGGTAAGAGTACATTGGTGAGAAGGCTTGTGACCGATCTTTCTAAAAAAAATGTCGTCTGTGCTTTAGTCTTTAATACATTTTTGCAAGATCAAGAACTTTTAGCGGCAATTTTGAATGATTTTGGACTCAAAAGTGCGAATTCCTTATCTGCTGACATTGCGGAATTGAACACCTTTTTGCTGTTGAACCATTCGCACGGTAAAACATGTTTTTTAATAGTTGACGATGCACAGAATTTGTCCGATAGTTCATTGGAGCTTGTTCGATTACTGTGTAATTTAGAAACGGACCAAGAAAAACTGCTGCAAATCTTGCTTGCAGGTCAACCAGAGCTAGAGGAGACGCTCTCAAAACATAATTTGCGACAACTACGCAGCCGGCTGGTCAAGCATTCCAGACTCTATGGACTCGCAAGTACAGAAGTGTCGGATTATGTTAAATACCGCTTTGCATCAGCCGGTAATGCTGACGCAATAAAACTTCAACCCGATGCCTGCCAATTGCTTTGGAAAGAAACGAACGGCGTTCCTAGGCAAATACATCTTGCGATGGATCGTTGTCTTTATGGTATGGCTGGTCGCAACTCTAGTTTCATAGATAAAAGTTTGATGCAAGAAGCTATTGACGATAGTAGAGTTGACCTTCTTGGACGATCTCATTTTCATGCAGCAAAAATACAAACCGCACCTCAACAAAAACTAAATTGGAAACGAAATTTCGCTGGTGCTTCAGCAGCCTTTCTGTTTGCAGTCGCTGTTTGGTTCGGATTTCAAAATAGCACTCTCCCAGCGCTTTCTGCACAGGCTTCTCAAGTGCAGCAAACGTTATCAGCAGCAACATTCGTATCGCCTGCACTGGCTAAAGTACCAAGATTGGTTGTTACAACTGAAGCCGATGCATGTTTACCTAAAACAGGAAACGCATTCGGCAGGTCTGCGATGTCACTGCAGTTGCCAGACAAAACTCAAGAGCTATTAGGTGCACGTTTAAGAAAATTAAGTGACGTGTGTTTGCAAGACAGAAATAGCAAAACATGGGTGACGTGGATTTCAAATGAAAATGAATTGGCCACAGAAAATCGTCACACTGCTGCGCGTTTTCAGATTGCTTTGGCAAAATTCGGAAGTCTGAAATCAGTAGGAATCGATGGAATTTGGGGTAACGATAGCCGCAAAGCAATGAACCAATTTCAATCTAGCTTAGGCCTTCCATTGACAGGCGAACTTGACCCACTTAGCGGATTAATTTTAGAAAGATTTTATGTACATCAGCAGTGATGCAACCCAGCATGGGTCGGATGCAAATCGACGGAGTTTAAGTTCGATGTTGACGGCCAACGGCTTGGTGACGCAAGTTGAAATAGATTATGCTCGTCAAAAGCAAGCAATCGAAGGTCAAAAACTAGGGCGAACGCTGGTAGATCTCGGATTTATCAGTGCTAAAGACTTGGCCAGGCAACTTGCAATACAACGTGGAATAGAGTTTCATGAAATATCGCATGTTGATCCTGAGGTTGCTTTTGCGTTCAACCGTAATTTGTGTTTGACACATAATTTTTTGCCCGTTGGCCTTGAAGGTGAAAAAATTCGCATACTGCTGGGTGATGCTGAGCCTGACGCAGTAGCTGCACTTGTGCAGCGCCGCATGGGTCAAGAGGCAGTTTTTTGGCAAGGTGATTTTTTCGCTGTTGTAGACGCAATTCATCAGCACTACTATTTTCAGGACAATCCTGTAGATAAATTAATTGAAGTTGAGATTCGTAGACTTAGCGATGACCGTGATCACGCATTCAGTCCAGAGCGCTTGATGGAGTTAATTCTTCATACGGCTGTCAGAGAACGCGCTACAGACATACATATTGCACCAACCGCGCGCAGTCGTACGGTACTAATGCGAGTGGACGGCGTATTGCGGCCAATGTTTGCTATGCCGCCCTCACTTGATCGCCTGTCTGCATTTATAAAATTAACTGCAGAAATGGACGCCAGCGAGCAACGTTTACCGCAAGATGGAAGCTTTGCCATTAAATTGATGGATGCTACATACACTGTTCGCGTTTCAACCATGATTAGTGAGTTTGGTGAACGGCTGGCTTTGAGACTGCTGGCGGAGAGAAGTGATTTAGATCGCCTCCAAGACTTGGGTTTCTTGCAGGAGGATGTCGAGAGCATGGAGGACGCATTCTCACGACCACACGGTTTGGTCCTCATCACCGGGCCTACAGGCTCGGGCAAAAGTACAACTTTGCATGCAGCTCTGCGCGTTCAGCCTTTGGTTGAGCGTAATGTTTTAACCGTAGAAGATCCAGTCGAATATCGCGTCCCGGCAGCCTGCCAAACTCAGGTAAATCGTCGATCTGGGTATGATTTCGCTAGCGCTATGCGGCACTTTCTTCGTCATGATCCAGATATTATCTTAGTGGGTGAAGTGCGTGACGCAGAAACTGCGCGTGCGGCTCTAGATGCCGCCTCTACTGGGCATCTTGTTCTTTCTACACTTCACGTCGGTGGAATTTTTGGTGTCATCCCGCGTTTACGCCTTCTGGGTATTGATGCAGAAACTGTGGCTGAAAACCTTATTGCAGTTATCAATCAACGCTTGGTACGTCGTATTTGCCCTCATTGCAAAACTGAGCATCATGCTACACCAATTGAGCAAAAATGGTTGGGCGAACAGGTGAAAACTCTGTCACATGGTGTTGGGTGCAAGCATTGTCGTGGTTCCGGTTTTCGTGGTCGGTTACCAGTTTATGAAATTTTGACAGTAACTCGGCAACTGGCTGATGCGATTGTTGCTGATGCACCTCGCGCCACAATCAGAGAATATGCCGTAGAAGGTGGACTTAAGCCGATGATTGGGCTAGCAAAGCATCGTGTTCTTCAAGGTGAAACGACGATGGAAGAGATTCGCCGCGCAATTGGGCTTGATGAATCATGAGCCCAAGTTTGCGCACCTACTTCTATCGCGTTTTGTTGCCTCATGGCAAAATTAAGATGGGCTTTTTGCGTATGTTGGTTGAGCGCGATCATTCAGTTCGTATGCGTCTAGAGTCGCAAACTGATGGGGCTGTGCTGAGCTTGATCACACTACCGGCTTGGTTTAACGCATTAAATGATTTAAGACTAAAGCTTTTTCGTCGGCATATTCAACCGCAAGATCAAGCTGGTTTCCTTCGAGATATGGGAATCATGCTCGAATCGGGTGTGCCCATGATGGAAGCCCTTAAAACCTTGGTTGAAGACGATTCAGGACACCAAGGCGTCAGTGAGATTGCTAAGAGAGTTCATACAGATCTCATCTCGGGCATGCGTGTACCGCAGTCTTTTGCCCGCCACCCAGATGTTTTTCCTGAAACGGTGCGAAACCTTGCAGAAATTGGTGACCAGTCTGGCTCTTTGCCGCAAATGCTTTTGGAATCAGCTGCGCATATTGAGCGACTGATTGACATTCGGCGAGATATTAAAACAGCACTTATCTACCCCACTATGGTATTTGTTACCATCATTGGTGTGGGCTTTTTCTGGCTGTATTACGTAGTGCCGAATATGGCGCAGCTGTTTAAACAACTTCAGGCGAAGCTACCGCCGCTGACAAAATGGCTGATTGCAGTATCAGACGCTTTAGTGCAATACATTTTGTTTTTTTCTGTGCTTTTTGTTTTGGCTATCGTTGGATTAATTTGGTTGTACAAAAACTTTCCTCGATTCAAATCAGCTTGCCACAGCATGTTACATAGCCTCCCAATTGCCCGCACACTAAGTACCTCTTCAGGCATGGCTTTTATCACTGAGCATTTGGCTTTGCTAGTTCGAGCAGGATTGGATTTTATGACCAGTCTAGAAGTTCTTGCCAACGCGACGACTGATCAATACTATCGCCAACGTCTATTGCGAGTGCGTGATGCAGTCGCACGTGGCGAAGGTATTGGCGTTTCTATGCGGCGTGTTGGCGGTTTCCCCGCCATGGCAGTACGAATGATTTCAGTAGGTGAAGAATCGGGTTCACTTAACAAACAACTAGACCGTTTAGCAGCGGAATACCGTAAACGACTTGATGTGGTGGTGACATCACTTGGGGAAATTATTAAGCCTGCGCTGATTTTGATTGCAGGCGGATTTTTCATTTTTTTGATAGTCGCATTGCTACTGCCTATTTACGACCTAGTACGACAGTCTGTTAGTCACTCACTGGGTGGTGGATAAATTATGAAGCGGAGTCCATCCCATTCAAGGCAGCAGCGTCAAAACCGATTCCAATTTGGTTTGGGATTGCTTGAGGTACTTCTTTTTATCGTGATGATAGGTGGCATTACTGCGGTTGGTTTTATGCAATGGCGAGAGCGTGAAACCAAAGAAACGGCCCGACAAGAGCGCCTGATTTTATCGCAAGCAGACGCCGCAATTTTGACTTTTGTCACGGTTCACCATCGGCTACCTTGCCCTGATAACAATAGAGATGGGATTGAAGATTGCGCCGCTACTAGTCAAAAAGGGTGGTTGCCATCTGTCAGCCTTCAGTTATCAGGTGCAGATCCCGGCGTATCTGTCGGGCAATTACGCTACCTCGTACAGCGCGGATCGCCAAACATCGACCTTACCGTTTTGTCTGACACATGGACGCCACTCAAATACGATTCATCATTTAGTGATATGCGCCCAACTACAGCTAACGGTGGGGATTATCAAGCAAATATATTGACCATGTCCGACTTGTGCCATCGGCTAGATTTAGCCCAGACAAGCACGGGCGCCTCGGTAACGGCTTCTTTTGCACAAGTTGCAACGACACCCATACGCGCTGTCGCTTATGCATTGGCGCACCCTGGCTTAGTAGATGCAGATGGAGATGGCAATATTTTTGATGGTGCTAATAATGCTAATGACAATATATTTGAAGACCCAAGGCGTAGACAAGTATTGTCAACTTACGATGATCTCGTTTTAGAGCGGTCGTTCAGCGGACTAAGATCAGCATTTCACTGCGAACAACTGGCACAATCCATCAACACGGTTGAGTTGGGTTTAGACGTTGTTGCCCAAGTCGATGATATGCGTACTGGTAATATTGATGCAGCAATACGTGCGGTTGCTTTTGCTGGGCTTGGTGCTGGCATCACCGCGATTGAAGTCACTGCATCAATCATCGAGTTAGCTTCTGACAGTGGCAATGCGGCTGCTGAATTTGCTGCGTGCGTGGCATCACTCGGTATTGCTGTTAATTTTTGTTCTGCTGCACCTATACACGTTGGCTCCGCAATTACTGCGGGCGTCGCCGCTGGATTGAATATCGCCTCAATTGCTGCCAATGTGGTAGCAATGGGTTTGGCGGGTAATGCGTTAGCTTTGGCGGACAGATCTAGTTCACCAGCCTCCATACCGTGTACTGTTCCAGACTTAACGCCCGCCCTTAATACAAGCAGCACGGATTTGGCTGACGCGCGCTCTAAATTAACAGCTCTTGAAACGCAGTTGACGCAAAAAGAAACAGCTTTGACTACTGCCAATGCAGCCAGAACTGCTGCTATAGCTGCCCTGTATTCGGCGGCACGTAACGCAGGTGTGAGCTCCGCCATCGACACTTATGTCAATGGCGTCATTGCAGGCGCTGATGGCTGGATAACTGGTGCACGTGACTACGATGTAGCTATTACAGAGCGTAACCGTCTCCAAACTACGTACAACTCACTAGTTACGCAAGTGGCAGACTATGACAATATGATAGCCAATCGAGCTACACTTATCACGCAGCGAGAGTCTGAAATTTCTGCATTGCAAGTACTTATTGCGGCAGAAACTGACCCTGCAATAAAACAGAGTTTGCAACTTCAGTTAGCAAGAAAAAATGGAGATCTTAGCCTGCTAAAAAATCTTACGGTTTTACTGCAAGAGCGAATTGATACGGAAGCCAAACGTGTACAGGCAGCGACAGATCTCGCGGCCGCGCAAACCGCCGTTACCAACACATCTGCAGCTGCAAGCACCAGTCTTAATGGCTACAGAAACGCCTATTTTTTGGTAAATAGTCAAAGCTTGGGACCGTATTCCATTCAACAAACAATCATAACCACGGTTTTTGGCTGCACGCCGCCTCTTCCGCCAACGCCAGCTTGCCCTGCGGGTTCAGTGTTGACAAGCGCTAATGTAAATTTAACGGTCATTGATCTTATGGGATACAACGCATTCCCGTTTGATAATGGAGCAAATCAGCCTAATGAAAACAGTAAGTTCAGACTTCCTAAAAAACTTGAGCAGGAATTAGTAGCATTGCGCAGTCAAGTCACCGCAGCTAGAGACAGAGCGACCTCAGCCCAAGCGAGTTACAACAACTTACTTGCACAATCTTCGAATCCCCCTGCCTGCAATATCAGTGGAAGCGGCGTGAGCCCATGGGCGCCTGCAACTGCTAGTGGGCTTTTACTTAATACCGATGCGAAGGGGGCGACGCGGTGATATTCAAAATGCATAAGCACGCACGTGGATTTTCTTTGGTTGAACTAACCGTATCGCTGGTAGTGGTTGGAATTTTGGCGGCGTTTTTGTGGCGCTGGGTTATTGCCACAAAAGAACCCGCTACCGAGCAAGAAATTCAGATTGAACTAAAGCAGGCTCAAGCTGCTCTAGAAGGATTTGTACTGGCAAACAATCGTCTTCCTTGCGCTTCAAATAGCGCTGGAGGAGTTGAAGATTGCTCGGTACTTTCTGCGGTAAATTACCCTTGGCGTACGTTAGGCACAAGTAGCCGGCTTGGCCAATTACACTATGGCGTCAATCGAGGAGGAGGTGTTGATTTAGCACAAAATCCAGGTGCTGCAATTTCCCCAGATTTTGGTATCGACTTTACGGGTGTGCCGCAGTTAGCAACCACAGCAGCTGTGTCAACAACTGCATCAATACTGGCGCAAACGGCCATTACGACCGCACAAGCCAGACGAACTGTGATCAACGGTTTAGATTGGTGCTTTGTATTGCGCAAATATGCCAGCAACACAGCTGCTGCCAACGTTTTACGGGTTGGAAACGCAGCTACCAATATTCCAGTAGCCTACATTCTTGTTCACCCAGGTGTTAACAACCAATTTGACGGAAATAACGTGGCGGGAGGCGGAGGTGGATTTCTGTACGACCTACCTGGCCGTGCACAAGACTCGCGGTATGATGATCGCGCTTTAGCGGTTGGCTCTGCCGATCTTTCTACACGGCTTGGTTGCGTATCAAGGATGAGCGCAGCTAGAACCGCATCGCAAGCTGCATTTGCACAGTACGATGTAACTCGCGTGATGCAAGAGTATTGGTCATTGCGCAACTTTGATGTTCAAGCCGCCGACAGTGCAGTCGATGGCGCAAAAGTAGGCGTAGCTATGGCGGCTATTGGATTGGCTCTCACTGCTACAAGCGCTGCGGTTGGTGCCGCTTCGGCACTCAATACTGAGGGCCTTACCGCAGTCTTTGTGGTTGTACAGATCGCCAGTGTTGCACTTGCGGTAGCGGAAAATGTCTTGGCCGCAGCTGACTTGGCTGATGCCGAGACAGCGCTGGTCGATTCTCGCAATAAGTTAAGCGCTACCGACACCTACGCGGCTAGGACTTATGAGCTGCTCGCTGAATCTTTAAGTAAGGCCACTACGATTGACCAACGAGGACTTAATCCATGAAAAAATCGCATGTAGGTTTTTCTTTGATAAGTTTGGCTGTGGCAATGGTGGCATTAAGCATAGTGATGCTGGCTGCCATGGCTTACTGGCAAAAATCAGTAGGAATCCAAGTCGCTGCCGCACAGCAAAATGCTCAAATGCAATCTAAGGACGCGCTAATAGGTTTTTTGTATTCCAACCATCGGCTGCCTTGCCCTGCTGTCGATGTCAATGGCTTTGAGAGCTGCACGGGCAGTGTAACCAGCTTGAGGCAGATCGGTTTTGTACCTTGGCGAACACTTGGCTTACCCCGCCCCGATGCAGGTCGTCTGCGTTATGCTGTTTATCGTGAAGCATCCACTAGCGCTGTAAGTGATCGTGACCTAGCCGCTACCGTTGACCGCATGAATCCACTTAGAGTGCGAACACCTAACCCAAAACCGCAAAATGGAAATGCACCAAATGGAAATTCACCGCCATTGCCCCTTGCACAACCCACACTACTTGGTGCAACGAACTCTGGCATTGATTCTGACCCGCTTAGTGCATCCTGCAATGCCGCCAACTCTCCGCCTTGCCCAGCTGCAAGTTTAGGCAGTTCTGCAGTTAACCAAATTGACGTTTGCCTAGCTTTAAACAAAGCCAGTGCTTTAACTGTGGCACCTGCAGGTAGTTTGGCTGTAAAGGTTGGCGTAACACGACGGGCAGTAGCCTTTGTAGTGGTTGCACCTGGTTTGCTTGATGCCAGTGGTAATAATCAGAAATTTGATGGTGCAAATGCCACGGCCACGGATACTGTACCTACTTTTGAATCAGCAAGCGCTGAGCAAACTAGTACCTATGATGATAAAGTATTGGCAGTGAGCCACGCCGAACTATTTAGTACTTTAAATTGTGCTGAAGGCTTAGCAGCTGCTTCACATGCACACTTTAATGCAGCCACTGGTGCTTTCGTGCTTGAGCGCGCAATGTACGACTACCGAGACCAGTTGTATGTCGTTATTAAGCTAGCTGAAGCGGATGTTGCAGCGGCTTCCGCAGGTGTATTGACTGCAGCTGCAGCTGTTGTTGATTCTGGCCAAGCGGTAGTTTCTGCAACGGGGGATGCTTTTGCGAGTGCCGGGGCGCGTTCTTTTCAGATTGGATTGGCCTCTGTTGGCGTGGCTTTAGCTGTAGTTGGTGTTGCAGCTGCCGCAGCTGGGCTTACGTTAGCCGCTACTTCAGTAGTTGATGCAACAAGCGATCACAATGACTTTGCAGCTAGAACCACCGCTATAACCGATTTAACAATTTCGATCAACCGTAATGCACTTTTGGCTGATGCCATTGGCTTTTAATCACGCACAGTCCCGGGAGTACACACATGACACCAATAGGCCGCTCCAACACTATATCCAGAGCAACTAGAACACAAACAGGATTCTCCCTCGTTGAATTGAGTATCGTTCTGCTGGTCATCGGCCTTTTAATTGGTGCTGCAGCGATTGGACGGGATTTACAACGCACTGCTGCAAATCAGCGTATATCGACAGATTTTGTGCAAGGATGGCAATTGGCCTACGAAGCTTTTGTCAACGGTGTTGGTCGTCCGCCCGGCGATGTTGCTTCTAGCCCCACTGGCAGTGTTAACGGTGTAACCACACCTGCAGGAACTGCTTTGTGCGATACTGACATGGTCAACGCTTTTCTGGCGGCAGGGGTACGGCTACCCGAAGGGCGATCCAGCGGGCAGCCTGATCGGGCGGCTTACCTTGACAGCAACGGAAATCCCCAAGAAGTTCAGGTTTGTTTCCAAAGCGTTGATTGGGCTGAACCTGGCGCGGCATTGGGGAGTTTCGTCACCCGCCCCCGCAACGTCATGGTTTTAAGAGGTCTTACTTTTTCAATGGCATCAATGTTGGACCAACAAATTGACGGCCGAAGTGACGCCCGATTTGGCCGATTAAGAGACACTTCCTTAGCCAATTCCACAACCATCACCGTAGGCACAATTTGGCCTTTAAGCGATAACATGGCATTCGGTTCAACTATACAAACCTCGCAGGATGAAAGCCAAGTAGCCGTGACCAATGCATTGTTTCAAATGACACGTTAAGTACTATTGCGAGATATGGAATTGTTGTTTTGATGAAACAAGTGTTTTTTACCAGTTCCTCGAATGGGCATTAAATGTTAAATTTCTCTTGAGTCTGCTATAATAGAAAGCTTTTCGGAATTTGCCGAAGGGGAAGCCGTCTTCATGGGTTCACGAAAATTCTAGCGAAGAAGGTCGTTTTGTTAACACGTTTAGGAACGTTTTTATTTTTAGGATGTTGCAGTGCCAACCATTAATCAGTTAATTCGACAAGGACGCGAGGTCGAAACCGTCAAGTCCAAGAGTCCTGCTATGCAGAACTCGCCACAACGCCGTGGCGTGTGTACGCGTGTGTACACCACTACACCAAAGAAGCCTAACTCAGCTTTGCGTAAAGTTGCCAAAGTGCGCTTAACCAATGGTTTTGAGGTGATTTCTTACATCGGCGGTGAAGGTCACAACTTGCAAGAGCACAGTGTTGTGCTGGTTCGCGGTGGTCGTGTCAAAGACTTGCCTGGTGTGCGTTACCACATTGTGCGTGGCTCGCTCGATTTGCAAGGCGTGAAAGATCGCAAGCAATCTCGTTCTAAGTACGGCGCTAAGCGCCCTAAGGCTAAGTAATAGGCTACGTAATTTAGCTAGTGTATTTCGGTGCTGTAGTTTGCGTGGCGCAAACAAAACAGCGTAGTGATTCCAACTCCCAATGTCGGGGGCGAATCGAGTAAGTGAGGTCTGATGGCCTATCGATGCGAAAAGTTCGTGTCCACTGAAGCAAGATATAAGAGGTGAAACCATGCCACGTCGTCGCGAAGTCCCTAAACGTGAAATTCTGCCGGATCCTAAATACGGCAATATCGAACTCGCCAAATTCATGAACGTGATCATGCAAGGCGGGAAAAAAGCAGTTGCAGAGCGCATCGTTTACGGTGCTCTGGACTTTATCGAGAAAAAGTCTGGTGGCAAAGACCCAGTTGAGGCTTTTGCAATCGCCATCAACAACATCAAGCCAATGGTTGAGGTGAAATCTCGACGCGTTGGTGGTGCAAACTACCAAGTGCCAGTTGAGGTGCGCCCTGTTCGTCGCTTGGCATTGTCTATGCGTTGGCTTAAAGAAGCCGCTAAAAAGCGTGGTGAAAAATCTATGGCTTTGCGCTTGGCCAATGAAATGATCGAAGCGACTGAAGGTCGTGGCGGTGCTATGAAGAAACGTGACGAAGTTCACCGCATGGCGGAGGCTAATAAGGCCTTCTCTCACTTCCGCTTCTAAAGAGCGGCTACTGCGAAGGCTTTATGCGTCGTTGAGAGTCCTTGCCGCACTTGTTGTGCTGTCCTCGGACTCTCGGCTAGCCTAAAGCCTTCTCGCTACGCCGCTTCGCTCTCGTTGATATGAGGGTGATGATTTTGGCGAAATGACATAATTTTTAAGGAGCCTATATGGCACGCGTAACCCCTATCGAGCGCTATCGTAATATTGGTATTTCAGCGCACATTGACGCTGGTAAAACCACAACGACTGAGCGCGTCCTTTTTTACACTGGCGTGAATCACAAAATTGGTGAAGTTCATGATGGCGCAGCTACCATGGACTGGATGGAGCAAGAGCAAGAGCGTGGTATCACCATCACCTCTGCTGCAACGACCTGTTTCTGGAAGGGTATGGACGGCTCACGTTTGGATCACCGCATCAACATCATTGACACCCCTGGCCACGTTGACTTCACGATTGAAGTTGAACGTTCTATGCGTGTGTTGGACGGCGCTGTGATGGTTTACTGTGCTGTAGGTGGTGTGCAGCCGCAGTCCGAGACTGTGTGGCGTCAAGCTAACAAATACAAAGTGCCACGTTTGGCGTTTGTGAACAAGATGGATCGTACGGGCGCTAACTTTTATAAAGTTGTCGAAGGTATGAAGCTGCGCTTGAAAGCGTCGCCAGTACCTATCGTGTTGCCTATCGGTGCTGAAGAAAACTTCACAGGCGTGATTGACCTCATCAAAATGAAGGCCATTATCTGGGATGAAGCTTCACAAGGTATGAAATTTACCTACGAAGAAATTCCTGCTGACTTGCTGGCGACGGCTAAAGAGTGGCGCGAAAAAATGGTTGAAGCAGCTGCTGAAGCCACCGAAGACTACATGAACAAGTACCTTGAAGAAGGTGATTTGTCAGAAGCTGAAATCATGGATGGTATTCGCAAGCGTACCATCGCTAGCGAAATTCAGCCTATGTTGTGCGGTACTGCTTTTAAAAACAAAGGTGTTCAGCGTATGTTGGATGCTGTGTTGGACTTCATGCCTTCACCGATCGATATTCCACCTGTGAGTGGCATCGACGAAGACGACGCACCAGTTGTGCGTAAAGCCGACGACAGCGAGAAATTTTCAGCATTGGCATTCAAATTGATGACCGATCCGTTTGTGGGTCAGTTGACTTTCGTTCGCGTTTACTCTGGCGTATTGCAAAAAGGCGACACCATTTACAACCCTGTGCGAGGCAAAAAAGAGCGTATCGGTCGTATCGTGCAAATGCACGCTAACGAGCGTGAAGAGGTCACTGAGATTCGCGCTGGCGACATTGCTGCTTGCATCGGTTTGAAAGATGTTACTACTGGCGAAACCTTGTGCGATCCATCAGCTGTCGTGACGCTTGAGCGTATGATTTTCCCTGAGCCTGTGATTACACAGGCGGTTGAGCCAAAAACCAAGGCTGACCAAGAGAAAATGGGCATAGCTTTGCAGCGTTTGGCGCAAGAAGATCCGTCTTTCCGCGTTAAAACTGATGAAGAATCTGGCCAAACCCTGATTGCCGGTATGGGTGAGCTTCACTTGGAAATTATTGTTGACCGTATGAAGCGCGAGTTTGGCGTTGAAGCCAACGTGGGTAAGCCACAAGTGGCCTACCGCGAAACGATTCGCAAGACCATCGAAGATGCCGAAGGTAAATTCGTTCGTCAATCAGGTGGTAAGGGTCAATACGGTCACGTTGTGCTCAAAATTGAGCCTAATGAAATGGGTAAAGGCATTGAGTTCGTTGACGCTATCAAAGGCGGTGTGGTTCCTCGCGAATACATTCCTGCCGTTGAAAAAGGTATCAATGAAGCGGTAACGCAAGGCGTGTTGGCTGGCTACCCAGTCGTTGACGTCAAAGTGACTTTGCATTTCGGTTCATACCACGATGTTGACTCGAATGAATTGGCGTTCAAAATGGCGGCTATCTTTGGTTTCAAAGAAGGTTGCCGTAAAGCTAGCCCAGTGATTTTGGAGCCAATGATGGCGGTTGAAGTTGAAACGCCGGAAGACTACGCTGGTAACGTGATGGGCGATTTGTCCTCACGTCGCGGCATGGTTCAAGGTATGGAAGACATGGTTGGCGGTGGTAAGGCTATTAAAGCTGAAGTGCCATTGTCAGAAATGTTTGGCTACTCAACCACGTTGCGTTCTATGTCTCAAGGCCGTGCTTCCTACACTATGGAATTCAAGCACTACTCTGAAGCACCCCGCAATGTGTCTGAAGCTATCATGGCTTCACGCACAAAGTAAGCCAAGTAAGTTGTAGTTTGTTATAAAAATAATAGCGTTTCAGGCAATAAATACGCTGGCTAGCACTGTTATTTGATATTTTAAGCTGTCTACGACGATATGCCGCCCTGTACCCGTGCGGGGCGAAACAGCAATATCGTGTAAACATTAAACCAATACACGGGACTGTTCTTTTATAGGATTCAAAATGGCAAAAGAGAAATTTGTACGCACCAAGCCCCACGTGAACGTTGGCACCATTGGTCACGTTGACCACGGTAAAACCACCCTCACAGCGGCAATTACCACTGTTTTGGCAGCTA
The DNA here is from genome assembly GCA_013298945.1 of Polaromonas sp. Lineage (GTDB taxonomy): Bacteria > Pseudomonadota > Gammaproteobacteria > Burkholderiales > Burkholderiaceae_C > Aalborgiella. Next base: position 4 of record JAAFJR010000003.1, on the reverse strand, counting down.
AATT
>JAAFJR010000002.1 GCA_013298945.1 Polaromonas sp. | reverse complement strand
GAAATACCCGCTTGCGTGTGCGTTTGGTGATCAGTTCGTATCCCGTAGTCGCTAGGCTGATTTGTTTCATAATCATTCAACGTTTAGCGAGACTCAGCGGTTGGCTGGGTTTTGCAGAGTTTCCCTAGATAATGGTTTCATAGTATTTGAAAATGTCCGAAATATATCGATTAAGCCAGAGGGAGTTATTCCCAACGGTTACATAAATGATGTGTCCTCGAAACTGATTAAAAATAACGAGCATTTAATAGTTTTTTATATTGACGCGCACTCTCTTGACGGAATTTGTACTGAAGCAGAAATTGAAATCATTGCTAGCAAAATTTCTTTAGAAGATAACTTGAAACCCGGATTTAGAATTCGAGAATGAATTTCGTTTCAAAGCAAACAAGGAATCGCTGTTTCAATGATGTTTTTATGCTATTCTTACATTTTTATGCAACCACATAAATGTAAGAATACAGGTGGAAAATATGTCTACTGCTACCCTCTCAACCAAGTTTCAAATCGGCATTCCTAAAGACGTACGCGAGCGTTTGCACCTAGAAGCGGGGCAAAAAATAAGCTTCGTTGAAAAGTCTGGGCTGGTGCATTTACTACCTGTTCCGACACTGGATGCGCTCAAAGGCATTGCACGTGGCGCGAATACCGCGAATTACCGTGATAGAAGCGACCGCAACGACCGCTTGAAACATTTGTGAAAGTTTTAGTCGATACCTGTGGCTGGATTGAGTGGCTCACGGATTCACCGCTGGCACCTCGTTTTGAAGCTGCTTTGCGCGATGTTGACAATTTGATCGTGCCGACTGCCGTTCAAATGGAGCTTTACAAGTGGCTCTTGCGTGAGCGCAGCATGGAAGAAGCCATGCGAGTCATCAACTACAGCACTCAAGCGCTGGTCTTGCCATTGACGCAAAACATCGCGCTGACTGCAGGGGATTTGGGTTTGTCGCACAATTTGTCTTTTGCAGATTCCATCATTTACGCCAGCGCAGAAGTTAGCAACGCCACGCTTTTGACTTCGGATGCACACTTCAAAGGCTTGGAAGGTGTTGAATACATGGTTAAATCCAGCATCATTTAATTTAATCTAATTTAATTCTCTAATTTTTTACTCTTCAAAATATCGCCATGACTACCGCTACTTTCATCAAACAAGCCGACCTGATTGAATCCGTCGCAGCCGCGCTGCAATTCATCAGCTACTACCACCCCACGGACTACATTGCCCACCTCGCTCGCGCCTATGAGCGCGAGCAAAGCCCTGCCGCCAAAGACGCCATTGCCCAAATTTTGACCAACAGCAAAATGAGCGCCACCGGCCACCGCCCGATTTGCCAAGACACGGGCATTGTCAACGTCTTCCTCAAAGTCGGTATGGATGTGCGATGGGATGGCTTCACGGGTAGCTTGGACGACGCTGTCAATGAAGGCGTGCGCCGTGCTTATAACCACCCAGACAACACCTTGCGCGCATCGGTCGTTGCCGATCCGCAATTCGACCGCAAAAACACCAAAGACAACACGCCAGCGGTGATTTTTACCGAAATCGTCCCTGGCAACACGGTCGATATCACCGTTGCGGCCAAAGGTGGCGGCTCTGAGAACAAGAGCAAGATGTACATGCTGAACCCGGGTGACAACGTCGTCGATTGGGTGCTCAAAACCGTGCCCACCATGGGCGCAGGCTGGTGCCCACCGGGCATGTTGGGCATTGGCATTGGCGGCACGGCTGAAAAAGCCGTGCTCATGGCCAAAGAAAGCCTGATGGAAGACATTGACATGTACGAACTGCAAGCCAAACAACAAAGCGGCTCAGAACTCAGCAATGTTGAAAAACTGCGTTTAGAACTCTTTGAAAAGGTCAACGCTTTGGGCATAGGCGCACAGGGTTTGGGCGGTTTGACCACCGTGCTGGACGTCAAAATCAAGATGTACCCCACCCACGCTGCCAGCAAACCGATTGCGATGATTCCCAACTGCGCCGCCACCCGCCACGCGCATTTTGTGCTCGACGGCAGCGGCCCGGTCTACCTAGACCCGCCAAGTTTGGACTTGTGGCCAGATGTGCAGTGGACACCTGACTATGTGAAAAGCAAAAAAGTTGACCTGAACACCTTGACCAAAGAAGAAGTTGCCAGCTGGAAACCCGGCCAAACTTTGCTGCTGAACGGCAAAATGCTGACGGGCCGCGACGCTGCCCACAAACGCATACAAACCATGCTCGCCAAGGGTGAAAAACTCCCCGTAGATTTCACCAACCGCGTGATTTACTACGTCGGCCCCGTAGACCCCATCAAAGGTGAGGCCGTCGGCCCTGCCGGCCCCACCACAGCCACCCGCATGGATGGTTTTACCGAAATGATGCTGGCAGAGACTGGCTTGATCAGCATGGTCGGCAAAGCAGAACGCGGCCCAGTCGCCATTGAAGCCATCAAAAAACACAAAAGCGCCTACCTCATGGCAGTTGGCGGCGCAGCCTACTTGGTCAGCAAAGCCATCAAAGCCGCCAAAGTCGTCGGCTTTGCCGATTTGGGCATGGAAGCGATTTATGAGTTTGACGTGGTGGATATGCCCGTCACAGTTGCCGTCGATTCAGGCGGCACCAGCGCCCACATCACTGGGCCAGCCGAGTGGCAAAAGAAGATTGCTACGGGGGAATTCAAAGGCATTTCAGTAACCGCAAGCTAAAAACGGGGTCAGATCCCAATTCAGGACAATCATGCATTCGACGGACAATCATCTTGATCGAAATTGGGCTCTGACCCCATTTTTAGCGTCTAGCAGGTTGAAATGACTTTAAATCAACCCATCGGCGTTTTCGATTCCGGTATAGGCGGCCTCAGCATCCTCAAAGCACTGCGGGCTGAGTTGCCGCACGAATCCTTCGTCTACATCGCCGACAGCGGCAACGCGCCCTATGGCGAAAAGGGTGACGCCTTCGTCATAGAGCGCTCTCGCGCCCTCACCCGCACGCTGCTTGACGATCACAACGTGAAAGCCTTGGTCGTCGCCTGCAACACCGCCACAGCCGCCGCCGCCAAGCTGATACGCGCTGAATTCCCCGATTTGCCACTAGTAGGCGTAGAACCCGCCCTGAAACCCGCCGTCCAACTCAGCAAAACTCGAAATATCGGTGTCATGGCAACGCGTGGCACGCTGGAAAGCGCCAAATTTGCAGCCTTAATTGCCTCGTTAAAGGCATCATTAACCGACCCAGTAGACTTCATCATCCAGCCCTGCGATGGTTTAGCAGCCGCGATTGAAACCCAAAACACTCCTAAAATAATAGCACTCTTGGCAAAATATACGCCAGCTATAGGAGAATTTGGCACTAAATCAGGCCAAATCGACACCTTGGTGCTAGGCTGCACCCACTACCCCTTCATCAGCCACCTGCTGCGCGTCCACACCGGTGCAGCCGTCCACTACATAGACACCGGCGAACCCGTAGCCCGCCAAACTCGCCGATTGTTAGAAGCCGCAGGAACGCTGAACACATCACCAGCTTTAGGCGGTTTAAAACTGTTCACGACGGGGGATTTGGGGGGATTTGCAGAGCTGACCAAGCTGTGGCTGAATTTGCCTGAAAACGCTGAAATATCGAAAATATAGAGATAAAAATGGCTGTAGCCGGCGTATTTATTGCCTAAGCAGCTATTATTTTTAATTTTTAAAAAGAGTTACTATGCATCGAAAACTTATCAGCTCCGGCTCAACTTTTGAAGCTCAAATCGGATATTCGCGCGCAGTCGTTGCTGGAGACTGGGTATTTGTTTCAGGGACAACAGGATTTGACTATGACAAAATGACGATTTCAGACGATCTAGTTGTTCAAACCGAGCAATGCCTGAAAAACATCCTCGCTGCTTTGGTACAAGCAGGTTCTAGCATGAAAGATGTCGTTCGCGTGACTTATGTTTTACCTGATGGCACTGACTTTGAAGCCTGTTGGCCTGTGTTGCGCAAGTACTTTGGCGAGGTGCGACCTGCAGCGATGATGATTTCGGCTGGCTTAGCAGATTCACGTATGAAGATTGAAATCGAAGTCACTGCATTGAAACCACATAAATCGGGGTCAGAGTCCAATTTCGATGTTATTTGACTGTCCGCCGATATGCGAATTGTCCTGAATTGGAATCTGACCCCAATTTATTTACTTCGCTTCGGGGAGTATTAACGCTACACTTATAATAGCGTCTTAGGCAATAAATACGCCGGCTGCAGCCATTTTTTACCTAAAATAAGCGCTTATTTAGCCGCCAGCTGCATTTCCAACTCATTAACCCGCTTTTTCAACGCCCGCTCTTCTGCAAACTTCACGGATTCGTCACGAATGACCGCAACTATCGCGGAAACTGAGCCGTCGGGGTTGTGGAGCATGGAGACTGTGAAGGCTATGGACAGGGTGTGGCCGTCTTTGTGCACGGCGGGGACGCGTAGGACGTCGTTGCCGTATTTGGTTTTGCCGGTTTCCATGGTTTTGTGGTAGCCGTCCCAGTGCGGTTTTTGCTGGCGCTGGGGGATGATTAAATCTAATGATTTGCCCAGTGCATCCGCTTCAGTAAACCCAAACATGCGCTCGCAAGCGGGGTTCCACAGGGTGATGAGGCCTTGGGCGTCTGATGCCATGACGCCGTCGCCTACGGAGGTGACTAGGGCTTGAAAATCGATGGTTGTTGACATGTTGATTAACCTGAATATATGAACTAAAAACGCGAATATGTCTTAAAAACGGGTTCTACAAACAACAACGGCGCTCCGTTAGAACGCCGTTGTCTTGTGCCCTAGGGCTTCTTAAACTGAATTTAAAATCTTAAACAGCTTTTATCTTAAACAGCTTTTGACGTATGCATCGCTGCAATTTGCTCTTTGCTGTAGCCCAGCTCTGCCAACACGTCGTCGGTGTGCTCACCCAGAATAGGCGACGCGGTAACTTCAGGCTTGAAGCCGCTGTATTTGATTGGGCTGCCCAAGGTTGTGTAGCTGCCGCGCACTTTATGCGGAACTTCCACGATGGTGCCGCTGGCGATCAGCGATTTGTCGTGCAAGAGCTCTTTCATGGACTGCACGGGTGCACATGGAATGTCGAATTTACGGAAGATGTCGACTGCTTCAAACTTGGTTTTGTCTTTGATGAAGTCTTCAATCGTCGCAAAAATATCCATGATGTGCGGCTGGCGGCCACGTGGCGTGTTGTACGCTGGGTCGTCTTTCCACTCTGGCTTGCCCAAAGCGTCGCAAATCGGGCCCCAAGCGTGGCCTTGCACGGTGAAATAGATGTAAGCGTTCGGGTCTGTCTCCCAGCCCTTGCACTTCAAAATCCAGCCTGGTTGACCGCCACCGCCCGCATTCGCACCGCGTGGCACCACGCCGTCTTTGAAGGCTTCCATTTCGTGCGGGTACTGTGGGTACTCTTCCAAATAACCAACTTTATCCAAACGCAACTGGTCGCGCATTTTGACGCGGCAGAGGTTCAACACGGCATCTTGCATGGAAACCGCCACTTTTTGGCCTTTGCCGGTTTTTTGCTTGCCAATGTAGGCTGTCAAAATACCAATTGCGAGGTGCATGCCAGTGTTGCTGTCGCCGAGTGCCGCTGAAGAAATGGTCGGGCCTGAGTTTTCGCCTTTCCAGTAACCCGTCGTAGATGCTGCACCGCCCGCGCACTGCGCGACGTTTTCGTAAACTTTCAGGTCTTCGTAGTGGTGGCCGTCAGAAAAGCCTTTGACCGACGCCAAAATCATGCCTGGGTTGAGCGATTGAATGTGCTCCCATGTGAAGCCCATGCGGTCTAACGCGCCTGGACCGAAGTTTTCAACCATCACGTCTGATTCTTTGATCAAACGCTCTAGCACTTCTTTGCCTGCTGCTTGCTTGGTGTCCAGCGTCAAACCGCGCTTGTTGGAGTTCAACATCGTAAAGTACAACGCGTCTGCATCTGGCATATCGCGCAGCTGACCACGTGTCACGTCGCCTGAACCTGGACGCTCGACCTTGATAACGTCTGCACCGAACCATGCCAACATTTGTGTGCATGCTGGACCCGCTTGAACGTGGGTGAAGTCGATAATTTTGATGCCTGCTAGGGGTTTGTCGCTCATTTTTTTCTGCTCCTGTTGAAATACTTACTGAATTAACTTGTTGAAATAACTTAAAAACCTGTCATTCCCGCGAAGGCGGGAATCCATGGATTGCTTACGTTTACTTTTTAGCTGCCGTTGGGTTCAAGCTGGTGATACGGCCGCTTTCTGTGCCAGCGGTTTCGTCGATGACGGCATTGATCAAAGTCGGCAAACGTGAAGCAAACGCGGTTTGAATCGCAGCATCTAGCTCAGCCGGTGTTTTGGCTGTGACGCCAACGCCACCGAAGGCTTGCATCATGAGGTCGTAACGGGCGTCTTTGACAAACAGTGTCGGTGCCATGTCGTCGCCACCGCTCAGGTTTTTGTCTGTGCCTTTGTAAATGCCGTTGTTGTTCATGATGACAATACACACAGGCAATTTGTAGCGGCAAACGGTTTCCACTTCCATACCGCTGAAGCCAAAGGCGCTATCGCCCTCAACTGCCAGTACTTGTTGGCCTGTTGTCACTGCGGCGGCAACCGAGAAGCCCATGCCAATGCCCATGATGCCCCACGTGCCCACGTCCAAGCGTTTACGCGGTTTGTACATGTCCACAATGCTGCGGGTGAAGTCCAACGCGTTCGCGCCTTCGTTGACCAAAATCGTGTCTGGGAAGTCTTTCAGCGTCTTCTTAATGACCGCCAATGAGCTTTGGTAGTTCATCGGGCTTGGGTTCAGCGTCAAGGTTTGCGCCATTTTGGTGACGTTGGTGTCACGTTTTTCATAAACAGGGCCCAACCAATCAGCGCTTGGCTTTGCCATATTGCTAGCTTGCATCGCCTTGGTCAGCTCAGCGACGCAAGAGCCAATGTCACCCACCACAGGTGCAGCGATGGCAACATTGCTATCTGCCTCAGTCGGTGAAATATCGATTTGGATGAATTGACGCCCTGCGCCTGCACTTGCAGGTGTTTTGCCACCCCAAGTTTTGCCTTTGCCGTGTGACAGCAACCAGTTCAAACGCGCACCGATGAGCATGACAACATCGGCCTCAGCCAACACGTACGAACGTGCTGCTGACGCACATTGCGCGTGTGTATCTGGCAACAAACCCTTGGCCATGGACATAGGCAGGTAAGGAATGCCACTGGTCTCAACCATGGCTTTGACAGCTTCGTCGGCTTGGGCATACGCAGCGCCTTTGCCCAAAATAATCAGAGGACGCTTGGCGTTTTTCAACAAATCAATCGCACGTTGAATGCTCTCGCCAGATGGAATTTGCGCGGGAGCTGCGTCAACAACTTTGATCAACGAAGCAAGACCTGCTGCTTTTGGCATTTCTTGCGGCATCAACTTGGCGGGCAAATCTAAATACACACCACCTGGACGACCAGATACCGCAGCGCGAATGGCGCGAGCAATGCCTACGCCAATGTCTTCGGCGTGCAAGACACGGAAAGCTGCTTTGCACAGCGGTTTTGCAATCGCCAACTGGTCCATTTCCTCGTAATCACCTTGCTGCAAATCGACGATTTCACGCTCTGACGAGCCACTGATCAAAATCATGGGGAAGCAGTTGGTCGTTGCGTTTGCAAGTGCGGTCAGGCCGTTCAAGAAACCTGGGGCAGAAACGGTGAGCGCAATACCGGGTAATTTAGTTAAAAAACCTTCGGCTTGCGCCGCGTTGCCAGCATGCTGTTCAGTCCTGAAAGAGATAACGCGCAAACCTTCTTTTTGCATCTTGCGCGACAAATCGGTGATAGGAATACCGGGCACGCAATATATGTTTTTAACGCCGTTTAGCTTGAGTGCATCAATAACGAGTTGAAAACCATCTATGGTTTCAGTAGTAGCAGCTTCAGTAGTCATAGGTTATGTCTCTTCATTAACGTTGATGAGTTATCATAGATGCCTAACTGAACTCTTTCATTGACCGTGGTCAATAACTTCATGTCTTCCATTGAGAATCATCCCGAAAAAAATATCATTCGGATACAACTAACGCAAAACGCCGTACTGAGCGAACTAACTGACTCAGAACGTAAAGAATTAGAGCAACTACTTGTCGTCGTTGATTGCCCAAAAGGTGACTTTCTGTTGCATCAAGGTGTGCACAACATGGAGCAGTACTTCGTGCTGGATGGTATTTTGAAACGTGTTGTTTCCAACGACCAAGCCAAGGAAATGATTTTGCGTTTTTCTGATGAGCGTGACATGGAAACCAGCTATGCTGCATGGCGCTTGGGGACACCCACACCTTACAGCATCGTTTCTGTGACTAAGGCACGTGTAGCGAAGCTACCCCTTCCACTGTGGATAGCCTTTATGGACAAGCACCCCAGCATCAAGGCGTCGTTTGAATACAGTGTGATGCGTTTGATGAGTGAAATCATGGCGCATACGATTACCTTGCATTTGCTGGACGCGTCCGGTCGTGTGAATCGCTTTATGCGTAAACAACCTGAGTTGTTTGAACGCTTACCCAAAAAAGAGCTTGCCTCTTATTTGAATCTGTCCGCTGAAACGCTGAGCAGACTGAAACAAAAGGGCAAAATTTAAACGCTTATTTAGGCTGTTTTTTAAGCTGCTTTTTAAGCTATTTCTCCAAAATAAATATCCCGCTCTGTATGACTACAGAGCGGGATTTTTTTTATGCGCAGGAATTTGATTGTTATCAGTCTACAGGCTGCTCTTCTTTAAATTCATTTGCCTTTGGTGGGCGAACTTTAGCGATTACTTTAGATATGAGTGGCCATACCAACAGCAGAATAGCCAAAGTAGAAATCGTACCAACAAGCGGGTTCGACCACAAAACACCAACTTCGCCTTGAGAAACCAACATAGCTTGACGGAATGAGTCTTCAGCCTTGTCACCCAACACCAAAGCTAAAACCAGCGGCGCCAAGGGGTAATCTAGTTTTTTGAACAAGTATCCCATCACTCCAAAGAACAGCATGAACCAAATATCAAGCATCGCACTGTGAACTGTATAGGCACCGATCGCACAAATAACGATGATGACTGGCGCAATAATCGCAAAAGGAATGCGAAGAATTGACGCAAACAAAGGCACTGTAGATAAGACCACAATCAAGCCGACCAAGTTGCCCAAGTACATACTTGCGATCAAACCCCAAACAAAGTCTTTTTGTTCGACAAACAACAAAGGGCCGGGCTGCAAGCCCCAAATCAACAAACCACCCAACAGTACGGCAGCGGTAGGTGACCCTGGAATACCAAGTGCGAGCATAGGTAGCAATGCAGCAGTTCCTGCAGCATGCGCTGCTGTCTCAGGAGCAATGACGCCTTCCATTTCACCTTTGCCGAAATTAGCACCATTTTTTGACATTTTCTTTGCAAGGCCGTAGCTCATAAACGATGCTGGAGTCGCGCCACCAGGTGTGATACCCATCCAGATACCAACCAATGAACTGCGAATTGAAGTCATCCAATACTGAGGCAATTTCTTCCATGTTGCCAAAACGATCTTGGAATCGATCTTGCCACTTTTACCTTTGAACTCCAATCCTTCTTCCATGGATTGCAAAATTTCACCGATACCAAAAAGACCTATCACACCAATCAAGAAGTCAAAACCTCGCATCAATTCTGGAAAACCGAAGGTTAAACGCAATTGTCCCGTTACGGTATCCATGCCCACAGCAGCCAGAGAAAAACCAATCGCCATAGATGCTAAGATTTTGAACGGAGAGCCCTTACCCATGCCAACGAAACTACAAAAAGTCAGCAGGTAAACTGCAAAGTATTCAGCAGGTCCAAACTTGAGGGCAAACTTGGCTACAAGTGGTGCCAAGAAAGTGATCATCACCACAGCAACAAACGCGCCAATGAACGATGATGTAAAGGCAGTTGTCAATGCCTCACCGGCTTTACCTTGTTGCGCCAGAGGATAGCCGTCAAAAGTTGTAGCAACGGACCAGGGCTCTCCCGGAATATTGAACAAAATTGAAGTGATAGCACCACCAAACAGCGCACCCCAATAAATGCAAGACAGCATGATGATCGCTGAGGTCGGTGACATCGTAAATGTCAGCGGCAATAAAATGGCAACGCCATTAGCGCCACCCAGTCCCGGCAAAACGCCAATCAGCACACCCAAAATGATACCCACAAACATCAACAAAATATTCATCGGCGTCAATATGACGTTGAAGCCGTGAAATAGTGCGTTTAATTCTTCCATTGTCTGATCCAGTAATTTGTAATGTTGTTTAACTTAATTTGTTTTTATTGATTCAAATTCATGCAAATGAATCAATAGCCAAGAAATGCCAAAGGATCAAAATTTCCCTTGAATAAAGGCACCTTGAACCAAACTTCAAACATAAGAAAAAACAAAACCATGACCGCTAGCGCAGTCAAAATACTCTTAACTTTAGAAAATTTGCCCAAAATAATCATAAACAGGGCGATATAAATGGCAGATGCAACATACATACCCAAGAACTGCACAGCAAGCACATAAACGCAAGCAGGTATGAATACTGAAAGCACTAATTTCAGCTGATCGTTGTCAACAAAAATGTCTGTGTTTTTCTTTTTCCCGAATAAGGATTGAAATAACACACCTAGACCAGCAATGCACAGCAATATGCCAATATAAAAAGGGAAATAGCCAGCGCCAGGTCCATCTGATGTCCATCCGGAACCTAATTTCCAGCTGCCAGTAATGACAGTGACACCCAAAATAAATATCAAAAAGGCTACAACAGCCTCAACTTTATAGGTCGCAACGCCTTGGCGAACAACTTCATTTTCTTGCTTGTTAGTCATCTTACATCCACGATTAGATTAATGTCTCGAAAATATTTATTTTGAATCCACACTAAAGTGCCTCAAACAAGGGGCTTTAGCATTCGATATGCACTAGTGCAATCTGAGCTCATTTCAGGATTAGCCAGATTGCACCTAGCGCAGATTGCATTACTTGGCGATAAAACCAGCTTCTTGCATCAAATTGCGATGCAATGTTTCATTCGCAGTCAACCACTTCACGAAAGCGTCACCTGTCAATGCCGTTTGATTGAAAGCACCCTTCTCCATGTAGTCTTTCCAATCAGGCGTTTCACGCACTTTTTTCATCAAATCCAGATAGTAATCAGTTTGAGCTTTGGTCACGCCAGGCGCCATGAAAATGCCACGCAACATTACGTAATCAGTTGGGACACCAGCTTCTTGGCAAGTTGGAATATCATTCCAAGACTGCGTATCAGTCACCTTGGTTTTGTAAGGCATACGTGTATCGTCAAACACGCACAAAGCACGCAACTGGTTGGCGCGCCATTGCGCGACGGCTTCGATAGGGTTGTTTACAGAAGAGTCGACGTGCTTACCGACCAATTGCACCGCAACTTCACCACCACCTTTGTATGGCACGTAGATAAACTTAGTGCCAGTAGCTTTTTCAGCGCCAACCGTCAAAATCTGGTCTTCTTGTTTAGAACCAGTACCACCCATCTTCATCTTGTTTGGACCAGCCGCTTTAACCGCAGCAAAGTATTCTTTGGCTGATTTATACGGTGTATCAGCATTCACCCACAATACAAACTGATCCAGCGCCATCATGGAAACTGGCGTCATGTCCTTCCAATTGAACGGCACACCTGTTGCCAATGGGGTTGTAAACAAATTTGACAAAGTAATGATGATTTTGTGCGGATCGCCTTTGGCTTCTTTAACTGCCAAAAAGCCTTCAGCGCCTGCGCCACCCGATTTATTCACCACAATCATCGGCTCTTTCATCAACTTGTACTTGATGATCACGCCTTGAATGAAACGAGCCATTTGGTCAGCGCCGCCGCCGGTGCCTGCTGGCACCACAAACTCCACCGGCTTGGTAGGCTCCCATGATTGCGCTTGCGCAGGCGCCAAGACAGCAGCAAATGCACCTACCGCCAAGATAGCAACGATGCTTTTTTTAAATACCGATTGTGTTTTTGTAAAACGTGCCATGCTAAAAGTCTCCAATTTAAATGTAGTTAATAGATTCGATTCAAATCGGCTATGTAACCGACTACCTAACAACGGCTTCATGCTCTCGCATGTTGACTAAAAAATGATTGACGCGGGTCAAGTTTGAATGATATTCGTGCAAACCAAGGGTAAGTACCGAGAGATCAACCTATGCTTTGGTTTTCGTCATCCGCCGGCCAGTCGTTGATATAAGCTTTGAGCATTTTGTTTTCAAAATTTTGGCTGTCAACCACGGCCTTGGCAACGTCATAAAAACTAATCACCCCCATCAACATCATGTTATCGATCACCGGCAGGTAACGCGCGTGGCGCTCCAACATCATGCGGCGTACTTCATCGAGCTCAGTTTCTAACGTGCAAGTCAAAGGTCCGTTGTCCATTGCCCGCCAAACCGTCGTGTCGCCAATGCTACCGCCGTTCTTGACGACAGATTTAATCACCTCACGAAACGACAACATACCGACGACTTTGCCATGCGACATGACCACTAACGAGCCAATATCGTTATCTGCCATCAAATTCACAGCACTGGACAAACTGTCTTCCGGCGTGCATGTGTAAAGTGTGCTGCCTTTGACTCGAAGAATGTCACTAACTTTCATGATGGCCTCCTGTAAAAAGAATAAGAATAATATAGCCCACAATATGATGTTGTGCGTAGCTATTTATCGTTTTATTCGTAAGTAAATACCAACAAATTAACGCCCAGATTGCATCCAATTTAGAAAAAGCAGAGGAAATTTAAATGCCCGGCTATTCAGATCCCAATTTTGACACCCTCGCCCTGCACGCTGGTGCAGCGCCCGACCCCATGACCGGTGCGCGGGCGGTGCCGATTCACCTCACCACATCCTTCGTTTTCGAGTCCAGCGACCATGCCGCAGCACTGTTCAACTTAGAGCGCTCTGGCCACGTCTACAGCCGCATCAGTAACCCGACAAACGCGGTGCTGGAGCAGCGGGTGTCGGCGCTAGAAGGCGGCATAGGCGCGATCACCACCGCCAGCGGCCAGGCGGCGCTGCACCTCAGCATCGCCACGCTGATGGGGGCAGGCTCACACATTGTTGCTTCTACTGCACTGTACGGCGGCTCGCAAAACCTGCTGAATTACACGATGCGACGCTTTGGGATTGAGACAACTTTCGTTAAACCCAACGACATTGACGGGTGGCGCAATGCCGTGCGGCCCGATGGAACGACCAAGCTGTTTTTTGGCGAAACCGTGGGTAACCCTGGTTTGGATGTGCTGGATATTCCCACCGTGAGCGCCATAGCGCACGAAGCAGGCGTTCCTCTGCTCGTCGACAGTACCCTCACCTCCCCATGGCTTATGAAGCCATTGGATTTTGGAGCAGATCTGGTTTACCACTCGGCGACCAAGTTTTTGAGCGGTCACGGCACCGTGATTGGCGGCATCGTCGTCGATGGCGGCTCTTTTGACTGGGAAGGGCCGCGCACGGCCGGCAAATTCGCCGAATTGACGCAGGCCTATGATGGCTTTCACAACATGGTATTCAGCGAAGAATCCACAGTTGGTGCGTTTTTGCTGCGAGCCCGCCGTGAAGGTCTGCGCGATTTTGGTGCTTGCATGAGCCCGCACACAGCTTGGTTGATTTTGCAGGGCATTGAAACCTTGCCCCTGCGCATGGCGCGGCACATGAGCAACACGCAAAAAGTCGTCGAATTCTTGGCCGAGCACCCGTTTGTGTCCCGTGTCGGCCATCCGATGCTGGAAACGCACCCCAGCCATGTCTTGGCCAATAAACTGCTGCCTCGCGGTGCAGGTTCTGTGTTCAGCTTCGACCTCAAAGGCAGCCGCGAGCAAGGCAAAGCCTTTGTCGAAGCGCTCAAAATCTTCAGCCATCTAGCCAATGTGGGCGACTGCCGTAGTTTGGTGATCCACCCTGCCAGCACGACGCATTTCCGTATGACCGACGAGGCGCTAGCCGCAGGTGGCATCACCCAAGGGACAATTCGCCTAAGCATCGGACTGGAAGATCCCGATGATTTGCTGGACGATTTGAAACGTGCCCTTAAAATTGCTGAAAAAGCTGCTTAAATTTAGATTCTCGGAGACAAAAACATGGCCATAACTGCAAAAACACAGCCTCGCAAAGTTGATGAACTTCTTGCCCATTACGGCAAAAGCCACACCAACCACACCAACGAAGTTATCCACTTCGTCGCCATACCGCTCATCATGCTCAGCATCGTCGGACTGATGTACGCCCTGCACCCGTGGGTGGCTTTCACTTTCATGGCGGCCAGTATGGTGTATTACGTTAGGCTTTCAACTATCTTTTTTGTAGCAATGCTGGTCTGGAGCACCATTTTATATTGGCTGATTTTGCAGATGGGCGACCAGGTTTGGCAAACGTCGCTCATCATCTTCATAGGCGCGTGGATTGCGCAATTCATTGGCCACCACATTGAAGGCAAGAAACCGTCGTTTTTTGAAGATATTCAATACCTGTGGGTGGGGCCGTTGTTTGTACTGAGCAAGCTGTTTGGGAAGCTCGGCATTCAATGGTAAGAGTTATTTTTTTGATGATTGGTGATCAGGCGATGGCCAAATTCCTCGCGGTCGTAAAAGCATGGTCACAATCATAGCCAATGCCACAAGTAACTGACGCAAAACACCCGCATCGATTCGTCCATCTGTTAGGTTCTGAATAGGGTTTACTAAATAACGTAACATTTCAGGCAATGCAGTAAGAATGACAGCGCCCAAAATCACGCCGCGGATGTGTCCGGTGCCACCGAAAACAACCATTGCAACAATCAATATGGACTCTTGCAATGAGAACGCTTCGGGAGAAATAAAGCCCTGAAAAGCCCCAAACATTACTCCTGCGACACCACCAAAACTTGCACCAATCGCAAATGCAAGTAATTTCATATTTCTTGTATTGACGCCCATTGCAAGCGCCGCCACTTCGTCATCACGTATGGCCATCCATGCGCGACCCATGCGCGATTCTTGTAAACGAAGACATGCCATGACTATAACGAATGCGATACCCAAAAATAAATAGTAATAGAGCACTACTGAAGTTATCTCATATGCGCTTCCATACAAATTCACATACAAACTCTTTCCGAGATCTAAACCGAAGATATTGATTGAATCTATCGGACCTAAGCCCATTGCGCCATTGGTAATATTGATGGGATGCCCAAGATTATTAATAAGTATTCGCACCATTTCACCAAAACCTAGGGTCACGATTGCCAGGTAATCGCCGCGCAACTTTAGCGTAGGCGCACCAAACAATACGCCTAAACAAGCAGCAACAGCAGCGGCAAGAGGAATAATGAACCAAAACGGAACATGCAAACCAGCCGGGAACAGCACAGATAGCCAGATGAAGTTTTCCGTTAAGTGTGGTGAGCTTAAAAGCGCCATGAGGTATGCGCCCACCGTATAGAAACCCACATAACCCAAGTCGAGCAAACCTGCATAACCCACGATGATATTCATACCTAACGCCAACATGACGTACAAAAGACAAGTGTCAGCAATCCGAACCCAGTGCGCACCCATTTGCTGCAGCAGCAATGGCAACAGTAAAAGCACCAAAAAGGCGATTAATTTTTGTGAATACCTAAGCTGATTCACGTTCAAACTTTAAGAACAGGCTGATGCATCTGATATGTCACAATCAAATAGCGTGCGCTCACGTTACCCAAATTCTGTAATTCGTGCGCTTCGTGAATTGCAATTCGAACACAGTCGCCTGGAGATAGCCCTATGCTGCTTTCTACAAATGAGAGTTGTAAACTTCCCTCCAAAAGTAATAATTTAGCGAAAATTTGAAGTTTTTTCGCTTTTGGAAAACAAACTCGTGCGCCAACTGGTAAATCAATAGCGACAATTTCAACATCGCCTTCTTGAACAGCCGCAGATACGAGACGTCGTGTGTACCCAATGTCCGGGTCTTGCCATACCGATTGTTCATCTAGCACTTCAACACTTCGCAGCTGCGAGGATTTTTTGAACATTAAGCTAGTCATTGGCAAACCCATTGCATCCGCCAATCTAGCAAGCAATACTGCACTTGGCGAGCTAACGCCTCTTTCAATTTTTGAAATCATCGCACGGCTAACTTGCGAAAGCCGAGACAAATCATCCAAAGTCCATCCGCGCAGCTTACGTTCTACTTGTAGATTTTCAGCAATATTTTCAGTAGCCATCAATGAATTCTACTACAGTAGAATTCATTGATGGCTAATTGAGCGAACTGACCAAATAATTATTTTAAGAGTTCCAGTTGCAGCGTCAGCGCAATCCGCGCCTTCACAGGTGTCAAACCACCCGAATCGCCAAACTGCACATCCGCCTTACCTACCAAAGTGCCGAAGGCACATCGCGAGCTGCGCCAAACAACGACGCCTGCGGCTTCAGCACTTTGTAAAGCACGCTCTAAAGCTTGACTGATCGTGCCATTACCCGTCGCGGCTACCACGATGCCAGCCAGTTTGTTGACTGATGCTACAGAGCGCTGAGCCAACAAATCCAATACCATGTCGCCCGTTGCTCCTGAGTGGTTTAAAACGATTTCCACTCGCGGTAATTGCTTTAAAATTGCTATATTATTTATAGCTGAATAGGCAGTATTTATGCCGGCTACAGGCATATTTACTTCTAAATTTCGATAAATAACGAGTTTCCCTTCTTTCACATAGCCTAAAACGCCTGCATCGCCAGAACTGAAAGCATCCAAGCGGTAGTTATGCACTTTTTGCACATCTACAGCGCTGTGAATCGTGCTGGCACACACGACCACAACGCCAGATAATCCGGTATTGATTTGCTCAGATGAAGCCGCGGCCAAAGCATCCAGCAAATTCTGAGGACCATCGGGCGCAACAGCTGTTGAGGGACGCATCGCGCATGTCAAAACGACAGGCTTGTTGGTTTCTAAGACCGAATGCAAGAAAAACGCCGTTTCCTCCAAGGTATCCGTGCCGTGCGTGATCACAATGCCTTGCACCTGTGGCTGCGCCAGCCAATGCGTACAACGTGCCAGTAAAACCTGCCAAATCTCAAATGTCATGTCCTTGCTGTCAACCTGTGCCACTTGTTCGCAAACCAGTTCGCAACCAGCATAAGAAGCCTTGCCATTCGAATCCGCTAAGGCAGGAATAGCGGCCAAAAGCGTCTCGACGCCAACTTCTGAGGCTTTGTAATCGACATTGTCAGTGGCAGATGCGGATTTGCCAGCAATCGTTCCGCCTGTGCCCAGCACAATAATTTGTTTAGCAGTGGTTTGTTTGATCATTTTTAATGCCGTTCTATATCTCTAATGGTGTTTCTTTTTAAAACTACCCTGTAATTACAGCTCAGTTTGCTATTTATTTTGATTATTTTGCAAAAAATGCTTGCAAAGCATGTAAAACTGGTTAAAAATACAGTCACTGTGCAAAAAAACAGCCTAATTGAATTGAACATCCAGTTTTACAGGAGCAATCATGACCACCACAACCAAAAATACTGCCAGCGACATGCCAAGTTTCAGTGACAAGTTCACCATCAAGCTAACTACACGTCAACAGCAAATTTTGGAGTTGATTCAAAACTCCATCGCCCGCACCGGCTCGCCACCAACGCGTGCTGAAATCGCGACCGAGTTTGGCTTCAAATCTGCCAATGCGTCTGAGGAGCATTTGAAAGCTTTGGCGCGCAAAGGCGCTATTGAACTGGTCAGCGGTACATCTCGCGGTATTCGTCTCAAGGGTGATTCACTGCAGTCGATCAACGCATCACGCTCAAAACAGTTCAAAGAACAGCTTACTTTCCCAATCGCGAGTTTGCTGCAACTGCCGTTGATTGGCCGTGTCGCTGCGGGCAACCCTATTTTGGCGCAGGAGCATGTTGAGCAAAGCTACAGTTTTGAAAGCAGCATGTTTGCCCGCAAGCCTGACTATTTACTCAAAGTCAAAGGCATGAGCATGCGCGACGCTGGCATCATGGACGGTGATTTGCTTGCAGTGCAGTCTGCCAAAGACGCTCGCAACGGTCAAATCGTCGTCGCACGTTTGGGTGAAGAAGTCACCGTCAAGCGCTACCGTCGCACTCAAAATTTGATCGAATTGTTGCCAGAAAATCCTGACTTCAAAATCATCACCGTTGACCCTGAAGAACCGTTTGCTATCGAAGGCCTAGCCGTAGGTTTGATTCGCAACACCTTCATGATGTAAAAAATCACCCGTTGCCGCAGTAGGTGGCGGGCGTATGGTTGTCAAAACTCGCGATTTTTTATCGCGGGCTGGGCTGTCATCACCCTACTGCAGTAATTTTTTAACAATCCTGCCTATGTCTAAGCTCTGAGTTTACCTCTGACTATTTAGGAGTTTCACATGGGATTCAATCATTCTTCCGATGTTTTCGCAGCCGTTTTAGCAGGTTTCGGCATCTGGACCAAGCCTTCGCAAGCTGTGAAAGCAGCCGAAACACCGCCGCAAGTAACGCCCAGCAATGTCTACCCATTGCGCGTCATCCGCGTCAAAGACGTCAACACCCAATCAACGGGTCAACTGGCTGGCCGCATGTTTATTTCAGGTCGTATGGCTGACGTTTGCGCTGAATTGGATCGATTAGCGGCTTAATACCGTATCGGTTTTGCAACGGGCTCTTTCGGGCACAATATCGGTATGAATATTGTGATCCTAGATGACAGTATTCCCTTATGTAATATTAAATTTTTCAAAAAACCTACGCTAAAAGTTACGCCTAAAACGACCAAAAACAAAATCTAAACTCGCCATACGCTAGTCCACCTCTCATGCAGACAGGCATGACAAAGCTCGATTTAATCGTAAATGCATTTAAGATTGTGTATGCATTTATTCCTGCTATCTTCACTGCATGCCCGAACAATCAACCTTAAACTCAGTTTCGCAACCACCTAACCGCCCTCTTCTTCGCTATTTCGGCGGTAAATGGATGCTAGCTTCTTGGGTTCTCAGTCATTTTCCAGTTCACACCAAATACATTGAACCGTTTGGCGGTGGCGGCTCAATCCTACTGAGCAAGCCTATCGTTCACGCAGAAATCTACAACGACCTTGATAGCGAAATCGTCAATCTTTTCTCAGTAGCGCGCTCAAACCTTCCTGAGTTGCTCGACCAAATCAAACTAACACCCTATGCGCGTGAAGAATTTGAGCAATCATATGAACCTAGTGAATCTCCCTTGGAACAAGCAAGACGGACGCTGGTCAGATCATGGATGGGCTTTACGAGTGGCGCAACCTCTGGGTTTCGATCTGGATTCCGCAATGATTCCAGCAGAACAAACACCCTTCCCGTCCACGACTGGGCTAGCTTGCCCACAGCCATTGAACGTATTTCAAACCGCTTGCGCCGTGTGATTATCGAAAACCGTGATGCTTTAGCTGTGATGAAGCAACATGATGCGCCAGATGCGTTGCATTACATCGACCCACCATACGTCTCAGAATCCCGTGCATACGGCTACAAAGCCGTCTATAGACACGAAATGACGGACGAACAACACGTAGGCATGCTGGATGAAATAAAGAAATTGAAGGGCATGGTGATAATTTCCGGGTACGAAAACCAAATTTACAATCAGGCTCTAAGCGAATGGACATCTATCAAACGCATGGCCTCAGCTGGTGGCGGCAAGGATGGCGCGTTACCACGTGAAGAAGTGCTTTGGCTGAGTCCAGCGTGTTCGTGCGCACTTACAAGGCAAAAAACGCAGGTTGGGTTTGATTTTTGAAATTCACACGTAGCTTTTGTCACATCCAAGAAAAGCGTGTGACACGCGTGTCACACCTTTTTTTGGACGGCTTCTTCAATTTGAGGGCAGCCAAAAAAGGATCCAAATTGACTCGAATTTGTGAATATTCATGCTTTTTTGAATTTTTAGTCGTTGATTTTTTTTAATGGAACGCAATACCTCTAGCGGTTATGTAGAAATCAATTATCTCAATAGTTTGTTTGTAAAGCATACTGCCTGATTTCAACTGGGCATTACTGATAACCAAATCGCCTAAACCTGTCACGCTTGATAAGAGAGATACTTATTCGACCTGTATTCTGTTTTTCGGTTGGTTTAACCTTAGAATTTGAAACATTAATTAACTTAATTTTCTCAACTCAATTCTGTGCTCCAATCCCCCACCTTAACCGCCGCCTATATTGATGTTCGTAGCGGCATCTTTGAGCTGCTCCATGCTGCACGACAAGCCACCGCTCGCAACGTCAATGCATTGATGACAGCCAGCTATTGGGAGATTGGTCGCCGCATTGTGGAAGCAGAACAGAAAGGTAAACGCCGTGCTGAATATGGAGAACAATTGATTGAGCGGCTGTCGCGGGACTTGACCCAGCAGTTCGGACGTGGATTTTCTGCCCGCAACTTGGATCAGATGCGCCAGTTTTACCTGACATGGGCAATTCCGCAGACGGTGTCTGCGGAATTGCCAAACCAGTTGACGACAACCATGGCTAGAAAAAAGCAAACAGCGTCTGCGGTATTGGGTTGGACTGAACTGGCTAATACCTTCTCTCTGCCGTGGTCTGCTTACGTGCGTTTGTTGTCCGTCAAAGACACCTATGCACGCCAATTCTATGAAATTGAAGCTTTGCGCGGCGGCTGGAGCGTACGCCAGCTTGACCGCCAGATAGGAAGCCAGTTCTACGAACGCACTGCCCTGTCGAAGAACAAAACAGCCATGCTGACCAAGAGTGCTGTGGCGAGACCAGAAGACGCCATCAGCCCCGACGAAGCCGTCAAAGATCCGTATGTACTGGAGTTTTTGAACCTCAAGGACGAATATTCCGAAGCAGAACTTGAAGAGGCTCTGATTCATCGTCTTGAAGATTTCTTGCTGGAACTCGGTAGCGACTTCACATTTGTAGGTCGGCAACGCCGCCTGCGTATTGACCAGACTTGGTATCGAGTTGACTTGTTATTCTTTCACCGCCGCTTGCATTGTTTGGTCATCATCGACTTGAAACTCAGTAGCCTTACCCATGCTGATGTCGGCCAGATGCACATGTACTGCAACTACGCAAAAGAAAACTGGACACTGCCAGATGAAAACCCGCCAGTTGGTTTGATTCTGTGCGCGGACAAAGGACATGCTTTGGCACGGTATGCGCTGGACGGACTACCCAACAAAATCATGGCGGCGAACTATAAGACCGTGCTGCCGGATGCTGAAGTGTTGCAAAAAGAACTTGAGAAAACACGGCTAATGTTGGAATCGCAGCGTATCCCTTCTAAGAAAACGGAGCAGAAAAGACGTTGATGGTCAAAGCTAAATCTGATGCTCCAAGTGCTGTTCTTCGTTTCTGGCGTGATACAGAAATATTTAATATTCCCGCCGCACCCAGGGAAAAAGACAGCAACAAACGTCTTCGCATTTTTCACCTGACATCTGGCGAAAAACTACCGTGGCACGCGGGGCACAACAGATCACTCATCTCTGATTCACCAGATGAGAACTGGGTGCATGCTGTTTACGTTGGGGTGGCCAGTACCAAAGCGTGGGCTGAAATAATTCTCCGAGCCGTAAGTCCTAACGAACGATTACAAGAAGATGATTTACAGCGTATCAGTGGACACGGGTGGTTGGGCGCATTTGTGGTGACAAGCTCGGGAAATGCAGTCTCAGATTCTTTCGTCCCAGCCGGATTTTCAATCGGCATAGAGCGATTACGCACAAAAAAAACTCTCGATGGGTTGAATGTCGATATCAACATCCTCTCAGATGCCTTCAGGTCAAGGAGAGGAAATTTACCTGTCGAGGAACCCGCAACGGAGCGTATCGAGTTGCCAATCCTGCCTCCTAGGTCAGCCAGCGCGACCTTTACCGCTTCGACCAATACCAGTGACACGCCCGCTAGCGGTTCGATAACTTGGCGCGAACTGGAAGAGGAGTTGACTTGCGCACTTAAACCGTTGGGAGATCTCACCGACAAAATGAAGTTCAGCTTAGTGGTCAAGTCCAGTCTACGTAAGCGACGCAAGGATGACGATTCGGCAAAGATAGACTCCGACATTGAGTTTTTGAATTCTTTCTACCTTGATGATCTGGATCGCCTAATTGCCCAAGCCGACAGCGGTCGTTCATTCGGTTCTGGTCTTAGCCGTTATCTCGGATCGGAATCAAACGCAACCCGCCGTCGTGACACATTAACGCAGCACAATGCGATGGCTCGATGCGTATCGCCGACTCAAATGCCGGTGGGTCGCTGGCCTGCTTCCAAAAACCACCACCTGATGTTGGCACAACAGGCGGCCGTTGGAGAAATTTGCGGACAATTGCACGACCACGCTGGAGTGCTGGCCGTGAACGGTCCACCCGGCACAGGAAAGACAACCCTACTACAAGATGTAATCGCGGATGTAGTCGTTCAGCGAGCAAATGCGTTGGCTGCCCTGTCTGATCCGTGGCGTGCATTTGATCCTAAAACAATTGTTGGTGGCATGAATGTATATCCGATTAAGGCAGAAATCGTCGCCGGTACAGGCATTGTCGTCGCAAGCAACAACGATGCAGCTGTCAAGAATATTACTCAAGAATTGCCTTCATGGGTGAAGATTGCCCGCAATGAACATCCACATGCGGGTTATTTCATGGACGTAGCTCAGCATGTTTTCGACTCAGCCAAAATCATCAAACCCGCATGGGGACTGATCGCTGGAGCACTTGGTAGCAAGGATAATCGACGAACATTCGCGAATGCACTGTTCAATAGGTACGGATCGGCCAAGGCTTATTCTCCTGGACAACCCTGCGACATAAGAGGTGTTCTCGAAAATCAAGACGACACAACTGCCGGACAAACTTGGCATGAATCAAAGGATGAATTCTTGTCGGCGCTCGCTCAAGTCGAGAAACTACGTTCACAGTTCGCTGCAGGGGAGCAGGCGACGCTTGACTTGCATCGTGCTGAGAGTGAAGTGGACGAACTAAAAAAACGGATCAGCGCCTTGAAAGCGAGTCATGTTTCCGCTTTGGCGCAATGCGATACTGTGATCTTCAACGCTCATGTGGCGTTAAGCACGGCGCAAACCTCCTCTACTGAGGCCGACACACGCGAGCAAACAACGCGGCTTGACGCACAAATTGCATCAGATCAATTGAAAGATGCTGAAATTAAAGATGCGCCACGTATCTGGGATCGTTGGCTAAAGGCGATAGGACTCGAAACTACTCGCATGCGTCAGTGGATCGCGGCCACCAACGAGGCAAGGCCTCGCAGAACAGCCCATGCAGCCGCTTGGCGCGATGCACTCCATGCGCGAGAACAGGCATCACACCTTGCTGTGGACGCGCAGAAAAAACTGACCCAAAACGAACAAAGCAAGCGTGTGGAAGATGCCAAGTGGCGCAAGGAAATCGACAGCGCTGGCAGCCGTACAACGGAAGCTAGCTATCTGGTCAAACAATATCAAGAGTGCCTCAAGGATCTTCGACGGTCAGGGTCGGTTATTCCTGACAAAGAGTTTTTTGAACAGCCAGCGCAAAACTGGCATCTCGCCAGTGCATGGGTAACTCCAACGTTTGATGAACTACGTGCAAAACTCTTTCTTGCCGCATTACGATTGCACGAGACTACTTTACTTGCATGCAAAAATAAAGCAATCCCCAACTTGCGAGCGGTTCATGCCATGTTAGTCGGCGAACTGCCAGAACCGATAGAAGAAGCTAGCCGAAATACTCTATGGAACGCACTGTTTTTCACGGTTCCAGTCGTATCTACCACGCTCGCATCTTTTGACCGTCTATTTGGCAAACTAGGGCAAGAAGATTTGGGATGGTTACTGATCGACGAGGCAGGACAGGCGACACCACAATCGGTAGCGGGTGCCCTATGGCGCAGTAAGCGTGCTGTCATCATCGGCGATCCTTTACAAGTCGAACCAGTCATGACCGTGCCCAATGCGGTGGTCGCGCGATTGCGCGAACGCCAGGGCGTAGGAATTTGTTGGTCACCGATACAGGCATCCGCTCAGACCGTTGCGGATCGGACCATGATTTTGGGGGCATACATCGGTGAGGCATCCACATCGCAGAACGGTGTCTGGACGGGATTGCCACTGCGTGCACACCGCCGTTGTGCTGATCCGATGTTCAGCGTTGCGAATGAGATTGCCTATTGCGGTCAGATGGTTCAGGCAAACACAGATCCCACAGGTATTGATTGCGTCTTGGGTGACAGTGCATGGATCGACGTTCGCGGACAGTCAGCTGATGGCCCCCTTGTTCATGACGAAATGCATACTCTGTACGACATTCTCGAACTATTTAAGCACCGATGGCCAACACACGGCAAGGACCGAAAGAATTCGACCACGTTCGTCATTTCGCCGTTTAGAAAAGTCTCTCAGGAATGCGAAGACGTGATTAAAGCGGTTAAATTGCTTCACAAAGAGCAACCAACTGCATGTGGTACGGTTCATCGCTTTCAAGGACGAGAGGCTGAAGTGGTATTCATAGTGCTGGGTTCCGCTCCAGGTGACGAGGGTGGCGGAAGTCGTCACTGGGCATCTTTAAAGCCAAACATCCTGAATGTGGCCCTTACACGAGCCA
The DNA here is from genome assembly GCA_013298945.1 of Polaromonas sp. Lineage (GTDB taxonomy): Bacteria > Pseudomonadota > Gammaproteobacteria > Burkholderiales > Burkholderiaceae_C > Aalborgiella. Next base: position 489,821 of record JAAFJR010000002.1, on the reverse strand, counting down.
AGTTACGCGTGTTTGTAATTGGTAACGCACACGACTGGGGGAAATGCCCCGGATTTAGTACTTTGCTGAACGCCTTCAAAACCAAGAACCGAGTGTTGGATGCAGCTACGTTGCTTGGGCGTGCTGGTGATCCAATACATTTACGCAATTCATTGGCTCAGTAGGAAATGTCTTGAGTCAACGCCTGCGCTTTCTGCTAGACACGAACATCCTGATACCGCTTCAGGATTCCATGCTTGTTCTAGCGCCAAGCCTGGCCAATTTTGTACGATTGGCCGGGGTCGGCGGGCATCAGTTGCTCTACCACCCGGCATCAAAAATTGATATTGATCGTGACAAAGATATACAAAGGCGCGACCGAACACTAGCCCGGCTTCAACAGTACACAAAACTTGAGGGGGTACCCTCAAGCCCTCGCAACACAGCCCAAACCTCCGTGAATGACGCATGTGACAACGATATCCTTCATGCGCTTGAATGTTCCGCCGTTCATGCCCTTGTCACCGAAGATAAAGAAATACATACCAAAGCCCGCCAAGCAGGTTTTGGTGATCGAATTTACAACATCCAAACGGCTGAGGATTGGCTGCGTCGTTTGCACGAACCAGAGGAAGTTCATCTCCCGAACATTGAGGATGTTCCAATGTACAGCCTCACCAGTCAACTCAACACACCGCTGTTTGATAGCCTGCGCTCTAGCTACGACACGCCAGAACGTAGTTTCAATAAATGGTTTCACGATAAGGCGCAAACTGGTAGAAAGGCATGGATTGCCCGAACAAAACAAGAATCAATTGAGGCAATTTGCATCTATGCAATGCAAACAAACGAGGTAATCAACGATGCAAAGGAATCGCTACATGGGTTGTCACTGAAGCTCTGCACCTTCAAGGTTGGGGAGCAAATTCGAGGGCAGAAAATCGGCGAACTTTTCTTAAAAGCAGCGTTTCGATTCGCCACAGATAACCGATGTGAAAACATTTTCGCTCATACAAGCGACGATCAGTTTTACCTATTGGAACTACTGAGCGATTTCGGTTTTCAAAGGCGCGGCATGTATGGTACTGACATCATGCTTGTTAAAGCTCACCCATCTTCACCGCCCGTCATAGATGTTCCTGCGCTTGACTACGCAAAGCTGTACTTTCCCCATTATCGGAATGATGCCTCCGTTCAAAAATTTCTTGTCCCCATACAACCGCAATACCATCAAATTCTTTTCCCGGATTTGGCACGCCAAGGTCAACTATTCAGTGGCAATTCTGTTGCTGGTAACGCGATCAAGCAAGCCTACTTATGTAAAGCGCCAACAAACCAAGTTAAGCCTGGGGATATTGTTCTTTTTTATAGGACAGGCGACGAGAAGGCTGTAACAACACTAGGCATCGTAGAACGCTACGAAGTACACGACAACTCCACGAACATCATGCAAATCGTTAGCCGTCGCACGGTTTACAGCCAAAGGGACATTGAGACAATGGCTAGGACTCCTACCAAGGTGATGCTGTTCAGGCTCGCAATTCACTTTCATTCATCCATTCCATATCAAGCATTGACACAAGAAGGCATCGTGACAGGCCCAATTCAATCGATTACAAAAATTTCAGATGACTCTTTTTCCAGAATACTCAAACACGCACAACGGTAGTGCCATCTTGCTCTCCGTAAAGCCGAAATTTGCCAACCTCATCGTCGCGGGTAGCAAGCTGGTTGAGCTACGCCGCACTATTCCCGCTCAAAACATAGGCACCATCGCCATCTATTCTTCATCCCCCGTGCAGATGATTATTGCTTTAGCTGATGTGAAGGAAATCATTGAAGCTAGCCCAACCAAACTCTGGGATATTTCCAAAGGAAACGGCGGCGGACTAACAAAAGCAGAATTGTTCGCCTACTTTGACTCAAAGAAAACCGGTTTTGCCATCATGCTCGAAAATGTTCGCGTGTATGACAAACCAGTTAAACCAACAAAAGTTTTCAAGCCTTTTTCAGCCCCTCAGTCTTTCAGATACCTTACTCTGAAGGAATTGAAAAAACTTGAACAACTCTTAGAATCAGAGGTAAAAAAATGAGTGTCATCTTCTTAGCAGGCGTGCATGGTGTTGGGAAAGGGTTTCTAGGTACACCTGTCGCGAACGCGCTTGGAATCAGCCACTTTACTGCCAGTCAACTTATTCGTGATGAAAAGGGACAGGCTACGTGGGGAACTGACAAGAAGACTTTTGATCTAGATAACAACCAACTGGCTTTGATACGAGCTGTTGCTCAAAGACGCTTGACCCATCCAAACATATTGCTCGATGGTCATTTTGTACTGCGAAATGTTCAGAGCGCTTTGACCCCACTGGAGACTGCGGTGTTTAAGGCGCTTAACCTAACGGGTGTGATTCTGCTCACTGAGGAGTCAAACATCATCGCTAGTAGATTGGCGCTGAGAGACCAAGGCTCACATGATATTCAGTCCATTTCCGAATTGGCCGAAGCAGAGTCAACCCATGCCCAGGCAGTTTGCAATGAGCTTGAGGTACAACTTACCGTAATCCACACACCGAATTTAGCAAACCTGACGATTGCTGTTAAAAAGTTACTTGAGGCATAAGGCTAATTCACGAGCTATGTGATCCATTGCCAAAAAAAAATTGCTTGATCGCATCAAACCATCTGCCATTGGGTCCGATGGTGCATTTCGCAATTTCTTGGCAACTGGTACACCAAGGACTTCTTCTAGAAGCCACAAGTTGCCCTACTGGTCAATGAAAAAACGCTTTTACTCGTGTTGATGCCATTGACTTTAACTACAGATTTAGCAACGTGCTTTTCTGGACATCTAACTACTATTTTGGTTATTCACGGTATGCCGCACCAGAGTAAACGATAAAAGCATTGAAGATTGAAGATTGAAGATTGACATTAAAATACGCCGTAAACTAAATCAGAAGCGAAAAACCTTTACGAAATCAACACCACCATTGGTGCGAATAAAGGCAGGGACTCTGACCTAGAGACCTTAAAACAAGTAGTTGGCATCACTTGCTGACATTCGTTTAAAATTTTGTGAGGCAAAACTATGTATCGTAGACAATTTGGTAATGTCTCAGTTTGTAATGTAACCATCTTTGCAAACTAAGCATCAAATGCTATGCTTAAAGGTATGAAAAAAGACGTAAATCAAACAGCTTTTTCAATTGTGCAGCAAGCTACAGGGGAAGAAGAAAAACCGCCAGTGAAGTCCGATAAACGGGCTACTGGCGGTTTGGCTCGCGCTAAAAATCAAACCAAGGATGAGCGAGTTGATTTAGCACGTTTGGGGGCTTTAGCTCGATGGAAAAAATCGAAGTAACTTAGATCATTACATCTTTTAGGGCAAAGTTCTCTTGTACGTCTTCTGTAAAGTCCATATGTAACTTTATTTGTTGTTCATTTGGATTTTTCTTATTCCAAATGAATTCATCGGTTTTTAAGTGAACTGCATCTCCGACCATTTGTTGCCTTCTGTTGGTTAGTGATGCGCTCATGTGGGCATAAGAAGCATCATCAATATCGAACCATAGCGAACCTTGACGACCATCGGATTTTGGGTATCGTATATTGTGATTTTTACGATATTCAAGCCCTGTATCTTCGTCAGTTTCGTATTCAGCCCTAAGAGCATCAGAGAATTGAGCGGCCAAAAGTTCTTTTGCCGTTTTAGGTTGTGGTGCTGCCATGCCACGCGCCATCGCCCATTCTGCCAGCTTGTCTGCATCTACTGAAATGTTACCAGTCTGTTCTTTGTAGTGGCGGTAGACATTTTGTAATCGTTCATTTCTAGTGCTCATATTCAACTTTCTAAATAGTTAAAAAACAACTGGATAAATATCACCCCACCCATCAACAATTCCGCTAGGAATAACGTACTCACGAATTTTTACATTGTGCGAATTAAATAACTCATAGCGTCCAGTTTTATGCCGTATCTGACCCGCGACCAAAGAGGGGTGTACGCCGAGCAATTTTACAAATCCCTGAAAATCTTTTTCTGGGAAAAGTGGTGCTTTTCGAGCAATAAAACTGTCAATCTTTGCTTTTGGAGCACAGAATTCTGAGGCTGCATAATTAGCAATGTATTCTTCGTCATCTACAGAGATTGCATCATTTAAATCACTCCCAAGCTCAATATCAAGCATTGGAGCATGCACGCCATGACTCTGAATAACGTGCTCTAACTCATGCCTTAAAACAAACCAAAAATTATCCATTCGATCAAATCGCATAGACATACCGATAACTGGTTTTTTATCAGATAACCAAAAACAAACGCCATCAATTTTTGATGCTTTTAGCGCCTCAACAAAAACAAGTCGAATTCCACATTCTGCAAACAACTTAGGCACATTCCTAGCCTCCTGTGGCGCGGAGAGTAATGGTTTTAGTTGCTTAACTAACTCTTCTGCTTTTTGCCTTGTGTAAGGCTTCACAATCATCCCTTGCGCTATGGATTGAACTCTATACAGCCAAGCCAACTGAATTGGGGAAACATCGTCGTTAACATTCGTTTTCTTCGCGGCATGTGGCAATAGTTGAACGGCAGCGCCAGCGTTCACATTAAAGAAATTGGAAAGTGCATTTTCAATTTGACCTATGTCTTTGGTATTTTCCACAGCAATCCATCCACGGCTAACCATTTCTGAAATTGGTAAATTGCCTAACAGCTCAGCCTGATTAGCGCGTCTGGGATTGGGAATGTTTTTTATTCGCGCTTTGGCAAGTTCATAATTTTTCTGCAACTCCAAGAACCTATCAGCAGGCTCTTTAAAAACCTCTTCCAGTAAAACTGCTAATTCAGCACTCAAAGATTTTTTATCTTGAATGACCTTGCCTAACTCTGTTTCATTGATGCCAAGCACCGAAGCAAGCAGCTTATTAGTCCAGCCTCGACTATCCATTAAGGCTGAAATTAATTGTCCCGCTGTTTTAAATTGTGGGGTAGTGTTGTCCATGTCTATATTTTAAAACAAAAATCCAAGATTTGAAGATTTTTATATTTATGCTAACAAATTATTTTATAATTCACTTTGAAATAAAACAAAGGAATCTGCAATGCGAGTTCTAGCAATAGAAAAAAGAGTCCAAATCATTCAGCTCTTGGTAGAGGGAAACTCCATGCGATCAATCGAACGCATTGTGGGGTGTTCAATCAACACGGTTACTAAGCTACTGCGTGATGTTGGTGCTGCGTGTGCGGCTTACCATGAGGCGAATGTACGAAACATCAAAGCGCAAAACGTGCAGTGTGATGAAATCTGGTCATTCTGCTATACCAAGGCTATGAACGTCAACAATGCTCTAGCTGCACCTGATGGAGCGGGTGATACTTGGACTTGGACAGCGATTGACGCTGATAGCAAGTTGATTGTGAGCTACTTAGTCGGTGATCGTGATGCCGAGTATGCGACTGAGTTTATGCAAGACGTAGCAAGCCGTTTAAGCCATCGTGTACAGCTTACGACTGATGGACACAAAGCCTATCTAAAAGCGGTTGATACAGCGTTTGGCTATCAAGTGGATTACGCGAAATTGGTCAAAGTCTATGGCGAACCAATGGGTAAAGGCTCTGACCACCGTTATAGCTCTGCTGATTTTGTACGCGCTGAAAAAATAGCGGTAACGGGTTCGCCACGGGTTGAAAAGGTATCAACGTCTCACGTAGAGCGCCAAAACTTGACCATGCGTATGCACATGTGCCGCTTCACCCGTTTGACAAATGGTTTCAGTAAGAAAATCGAGAATCACTACAATGCAGTTGCTTTGCATTTCATGTATTACAACTTTGCTAAGATTCATAAAACTCTACGGGCAACGCCAGCTATGGAAGCGGGTATCTGTGAACATGTTTTGAGCATTGAAGAGATTGCCCGTTTAGTGCCTGAACCAGTAGCTTTAAAGCGTGGTTCATACGAACCGCGTCAAATTTCAAACTGAAACCCTAACCCTCTTACGCTTCACGCAGTATATACACCAAACTTGCTTAACAGTACCGTACCTATACGCTTTAAGTCAGTCGTATCACGTTGAATTTCGAAGTTATGGTCATCCTTGAATCTTTCAAATGTAGATTGAATTTTGGTATCCGCATCTTTGAACGAAAACTCTACAACTTCATCCAACAATCCATCCACTACAGCCTCAACGACAACCACGATGTCTGCAGCGTCAACCGTACGTTTTTGCAAGCGTGGATATTCACCATGAATATTCTTTCTCGGCGGTGGATTCATGTAAACGGTAGCCAGCTTTGCGCCACTAAGAGATATGGAACCCAAACGCTCACCCCGGCTATTCTGGACTTTCTTGGTGAGTTTGCCGTAGTAGGCATTCGTCACATTCGTTCGTGAATGACCCATGTTTTCGCTGACCAGCAAGCGAATCGTGTCTTCGTCTTCCTGGCTCATTTGGTCCTTGGTTCCACCTCGCGTGGCCGGTATCAAACCCAGCAATATTGACATATCCTCGGCGTACTCTGCGCGCAAACCGTGGCCAGTGACGCCGGATTCTGCTTTAGTGATGCCAATATCTGCCATGTATTGGCTATAGCGTTTCTCATTTCGCAGTAGTAAGCCACCATCACCATGTAAGACTGGATCTGTCCAGCCAAGAAATTCTGTTCGCTTGAGTTGGCTTTTGACATACTGAACGACTTCCTTTTGTGCTGGTGACAGATATGGAATAGTACGCGCACGGCCTCCTTTGGCTATGCCTGGTCGGATATCGAAGTAAACACCTCTATCATCCTTCCATGGAGTAATTTGCAAAACCTCACAACGCCGCAAACCAAGTGCCAAACACATTCGAAGCATCAATCCGAACCTTGCATCCTTTCTATCTGCTTCAGCAATCTTCAAACTAAGATCAATGCCATTTTCTGACCAGCTTTTGCTTTTATCGGCAACCATGCTGTTCGCAAATTCTTTGGGATCAACCTCTGGCAGATAGGTTTCTTTTGACTTCACTATGCCAGGTTTGTTTAACCAATCGTCGAGTTTGTTGAGTTGAGTCATGATGGATGACATATATTTTGGACTCGCCCCACACGCCCAATGGTCACGCACAACGGCTTCAATGTGTTTGCCATTTATAGCGGCAATACTTTGTACTCGAAAACCCAAACGCCATAGACGCAGGCACATTTCACCGAGAACATCTTTGGCTGCATCAATGGTTCGATCTGAACTAGTTTTTCCATTCACCCGAACAGCTGCTTTGTGCGTGACAAATTTAAACATTTCCACACATAGTGCAATAGCACCGGGATGGTGGTCGGCATCTGGGTTGTTGGTGATTGCATAGTTTGGCAATCGACCAAGGTTGACGCCGTGTTTTCTGGTGTAAGCTTTTCTTGGCATTTCTTGTTTACTCGGTTAATGATGAAGTCACTATCTTCGACTTCAGCAAAGTTCACTTCCGCGCAAAAAATGCATTTTTTCACCTCGTTTTCAATTTCAGCTAAAGATCCATCGTTTTTTCAATCAACTCTTAAACCAACACATTGGACGTAAAAAAATACGGTTTTCGGATCAAACGTGTGCTGTACGTTTGGTTCGCCGAAGCTTGCTGCTTCAGTGACCTTTTGCCATTCGGCGCCAGGAATTTGGGTTTTAGCGTGTTGCCCTAACACGACTGGTAGTCTGCACATCTGCAGATTCGGAGCACCAGCGGCTTCTTATCGAAATAAATGCCCTTAGCTTGAGTAGCAGGCATACTTTTAACCCAGCATAGCCATCCTGATTTGGTTGGCATCGCTGGGTCGGGTGCAATGCCCGTCAGTTTTGTGATTGCTTTTATTGGTCGCCTAGATCCTTCAGTTGTAAATGCTCAATGTTGTTGTCAATATGCAGATGAACGTGAAGGGGTTTTGATACGCAGTTTTTCATCTTTTAATCCGTTTTTTAGTTGGCTTATTCAAAATGAGAACGTTCTGTATTTGCTTTTGGGTATGAAACCATTGATTTATGCGGGTCTCAGCGGAGACGTGCCTTACTCTGTGTTTAACCGTTTATGTCACAGTGTGAAAGTTTTTGCCTGTACCGCCTTGTAGGGGCAACAAAAAAACACGCGAGTGCGTGAAATTTTTTAGCAAGTAGCGTGAGCTACACAAATTTTTATCTATACCGCTGTAGCGGACATGGAAAACCATTTGCACATAAAGTGCATAGGTAAATTTTCAAGCATACGTGTCGATCAATGCGTTTGAAAAGTATAGATTTTCACACGTCATTCAAATCCATCCGATGACCATCTACCAAATCGCACGACTTTGGGATTCCCAGCAACTCTGATTTCCGCAAAAACCGTACCGCATCAAAAGTTGTGACACGCGTGTCACACGTAAAAATGAGTATGCATTTATTTCACTTGGACTAAAACGGTGGTGCTTGAGGTTATTTATGGTGTACCGATGTGAATGTACGCCGTTTGCCGTGCGCTTACGTAAAAGACTCGCAATTAACACCGCTTTTCAAATTTGCATGACGGGTTTGGTTGTCTAAGCTAGGAGCATGGTCAAAACAAAAAATCCCACACAAAGTGTTGAACTCAGGTTGTCCGTCAATTTGTCGATGGACGATGTGGGGTTAACGCGTCTGTACCAAGAGTTGCTGGCAATCGAAGTTGATGCGTCTGGACTGGCGTCGATTCAAATACACACTCTTAAACGTCGTCATCTTTTAAAAATTCTGCATACTTATTGTGCCAATGCCTTTGAACCATCACGACTGAGCTCGGACACTGACTCTGCAAAATTAGCCCGAAATTGGTCATCTGCAGATAAAGCGATAGTGACCCAAACGACTCAACCAACATCTTTGCTCGTCACTGAAGTCATAAGCCCAGAGCACCCTCCTCCCAGGATTAATTCTGAAGCTGACCGAGCACTGCAAAGCAGCGATTCTGAAGCTGACCGAGCACTGCAAAGCAGCGGCTTTGGTTTTCAATCACACGCTTAATTTTTTTGCATAAATTTTTTAATTTATTATTCACTTAAAGGTTCAGCCTCATGTCAAAAACAATTCTTGCCGTCGATGTTGGTTACGGCAACACAAAACTGGTTTGGGGTTCCGCACGAGATGAATCGTGCGAACTTCTTTTCAAATCAATCGCCCCGACAACAAGACAAATCGATGATGCACTTGCAGATTTTTCACAACCGATGGATAGAGTTGCCATTGGCGTGAATAATCGCAGTTTTTTAGTCGGGCCAGAGGCTTATCTGGCCGGGTCAACAAGTTCAATTCTGGACAAGGATTACATCAAGCATTACGAATACATGGCGCTGCTTCGCGGTGCAATGTATTACATGATGAAGAAATCAGGCACTTTAAAGCACAAAATTGACGGTTTGGCTGTTGGGCTGCCAATATCAAATTTTAATGAGCATAGGGATGCATTGTTAAAGTTGGCAATCGGCATTCACACTTTGCCGACACCTGTGGGCATGCGAAGTATGTATGGCTCAACGTTCGATGTTCTGATCGATAAGGTGCTGGTATTGCCGCAACCTATTGGTGCTTTACGCAACTTTGCTGGCAACTTGCAGACCGGTGACAATTCAGTCAGCTTGATCGTAGACCCAGGTTACAACACGTTTGACTGGGTTACTGCGTATGGCATGCGCCCTGATATGCAGCGTAGCGGTAGCTTTGATGGTGGTGTTGCTCATATTTTTCGGGAAGTATCTGTTCAAGCTGGCAAAACGCTTGGTATTGGCGTGATTGATTTTGTGCAATGTGAAGAGGCATTAAATACAGGCGTCCTGTCACACAAATCACGAATTTATTCTTTTGAGCAGTTCAAAGGGATTGCAGAAGATGCTGCAGCTGAAATTGTGAACAAATTTGTGTCGGCCTTGGATATGACTAGGCCGTTCGACAGAATTGTGATGGCTGGTGGTGGGGCTAAGTTTTACGTAAAGGCTTTGCGCAAGCGGTTTCCTGATTTTGAAATCATTGCTAGTAGTGATAGCGTGATGGCGAATGCGCGGGGGTTTTATGCATTTGCAGCGGGGTTGCTGGACTGACTCGGTATAAGCCTTGGCTGTAGGTGGCGCTGATGGTCTGGTTTTGCTTGATTTGAACTAATCTGTTTCGACTATCCCACACGTAGTCTGTGCAGTCTCCAGAGTGACCTTTCTTGCTGGAGGTCTCATCCACGCCCAGCTTGGTGATGCTGCTTGGATCATCTGCTAATCTGGTTTTATCAACCCAATGCGCAAAGACTGTCCAGATGCGCTGGGGGGTGACGCCCAGTATTTGGGCGACTCGGCTGACTGGCATTTCTCGCTCTATCAGCGCCAGCGCAAAGGCTTCAAACAGCAACGTAAAGCAGCTGCCTGCGCGTGACCACGGTACATCAGCATTGCGAACACGTCCATCGCTGGTGCTAATGGGTGGAACGCGGCAGTGTAAGAAGCAGCGGTGCTCAAAGAAGTTCAGATGTTGCCATTGCCGCTCTAAGGTGTCGTGTACAGCGCAGTCAACGCCTGCATCGTATTTGAATTTACTGCCACTGGCAAAACCAATTCGAAGATGTAGCTCAGGTCTTTGCCCAGCTTCTGCTTTGAAGCTGACTTCTGTTACTTCCCACGGCTCTTGCAGCCCTAGAGCCATCCCAAATAGTGCATCACTGTTCACGGCAAAATCCCTAGCTTACCCACTTTGAATCACCTAGACCCCTTTTTTTGTGCCCCGTCAGACGCTTGGTGCGCCTTGCACGAAGTTGAGTCCACCATCAGCTGCTCGTAGTCAGGCGCTTGCAACGCGACAAATAGGCCATTGAAATACCCTCAATCACTCCAGTTGGAAAAGCGCTGGTACACCTGCGCCCAGGCACCTAAATGCGCTGGCATATCCAGCCAAGGAGAAACCGTCTTGGCTATCCATAGTACACCATCCAAGAACAACCGGTCATTCCCCCCAGGTCGCCCTAATGCCGGTGGGAGGTGAGGAACAATACGCTCCCATTGGCTGTCTGTCAGTGCGTGTCGGTAGGTCATCAAAGTCCATTTTGCAATACGCGCATGCAACTATTACTTCAATAACAGCCCCTAGTTGTCGCAGGGAAACAAAGAAACGATATTAATATGTTTAGCTTCTTTGCCAACTATTATTAGCAAAGGGAGATAATTTCTCCACTATTATGCTCCCGATGCAGCAACAACAGCGTCCATTCTTGACGTCGTGGTGAGCGATAGTGATGAGTTTTAGAGCGATCTCATCATTTCGCACTCACCACATTATCGCCTGCCGGGATTCCTCGACGCTCGCCAACCCTGCGCCAACAATCAAGGCACTGCGCACGACCGCAGCACACGGGCCTCGCTCAAAAATTCCCGCACAGCCGCATTGAACTCGCTGCTCTGATTAAGAAATGGCAAGTGTCCCCCCTTTTCGAAAACGATGAAGCGGGAATGTCGGATGCCGTCTTTCAACAGCGCAACCTGTTCGATCGGGAAGGCAATGTCTTGGCTGCCGGCGACGACCAGCGTCGGCACCCGGATTTCCTGAAGGCGTTCGCGGGTATCGAACTGGAACAGGCTGCCGATGAAACTCAACAGCGCCTGCGGTTCGACCGACATGTGCGTCTGCCTGATGATTGCCAGGCTGCGAACCACTTCCGGCGCCAGGAACTCTTCGTGGTAGATGTTGTTGAACTCCAGCTGATAGGTCAGCAGCGGCGACACCGAGTAATCCTCTAGGTCCTTTTGGGTGATACCGCGCATGCGGGCGTCGGTCGGCGTGGTGCATACCAGCACCAGCGAGGTGAGTCGCTGCGGGTGCCGCAGCGCCAGCAGTTGCGCGATATTGCCGGCGAGGCACCAGCCGACCAGATTCGCCTCAGCGACGTCGAGCGCATCCATCAGTCCGACCAGATCATCGGCCACTTCCTCGAACGTGAAACCGACGCCGGTATGGACGCTGCCAGCGTGACCTGGCAGATGCGGAAAGATCAGCCGGTAGTGGCCTCCGAACTCGCGGATCTGCTCTTCCCAGACCGACTTGCCGAAGGCCAGCGCAGTCAGGAAGATCAGCGCTGGTCCGCTGCCATAGTCAAAATACTCGTAGACTTGCCCGCGCGAGCTGGTGAACTCGCCCCGTGTAAGCTGTTCCGCATAGTCGAACACGACTTCGGTCTGACCCACCTCCACCAGACGCCCCATCACCAGGCCAGCCAGCGCATCTGGAATCGGCGGCACCGCCGGCAGCGCCTTGCCGTGATGCAGTTTCGTCGCCAGCAGCCGGGCCAGCGATTCGATGTTCGGCGCTGCCCCAAGTTCGGCGAACAGACTCGCCTCGATCATCTTGCCAAAACGCTGCTGTAGCTTGGCAAAGATCAGCGCCCAAGTCATCGACGACAAGCCGGCATCGGCCAGGTTGCGCTGCGCATCGACGGCGTTGCCGTCGTCGAACGCGGCGGCAAAGGTCTGCAGCAGGAAGCGGCGAATTTCCGCCAGCTCCGCATCATCCGGCACGGCGCTGCCATCGGCTGGCGCCGCTTCACGGCTGTACACCGTCAACACCGGATCGATGATTACCTGCCGCCCGCAGCCGGCCCGCAGCAGCGTCTCACCGAGTGCCTCTCCATCGGCAACAACGGGCTTGGTCACCACTTGCGGCCACATCCCGGTGAGGTCGAGGATCAGCTGCAGCCCCTGCGTTTCAATGGTCTGAGTCACAAATACCAGGGTTTCGCGGCGGTCGGCGGCAAGCTTGTCCAGCAAGCCGGTCGCCTCCTGCGCGCAGGGGTCTTGCAAGTTCACGATCACAACGTCGTACCGGTTCTGGCCCAGATGCTCGGTGAGCGCGCCCGGCGCCATCGGCACGAACGATGCAAACGACACGCCCGGAAAACGCTCCCTGCCGAACTCGGAAATCCCTTTGGCGATCTGCGGCCATCCTGCAACCACTTGGTAGTCGATGCGCGCCTCGCGCGGCGCGGTCGAGGCGATCGCCGACAGGATCTCGAAGCCGCCGGCGCCGATCGACAGCACCGAGATCGTCTCGCGGCCGGCGAAACGTCCTGCCAGGCACAGGTCGGCCGTCAGCCGATTGAGGAAGGCCAGCTTGGACGGCGCCGTGAACATGTCCACCAGCAGCGTACTGGCCGCCTCAACCTGCTCGGGGCCGGACTGCCGGCCGTCCAGGATACTGCTCAAAATCGCCACCAGTAGCTCGCAATACGACTGGTACTCCGGCAGCGCCCGCAGGCTGATCTCCGATTGCAAGCGCAGCTCGTCAAGCTGCCTGCGGCTGCGGATCGCGGCAGGCAACGCCAGCCGGATGCCGGCTTCGTCGGTGACCATGAATGGCGTCTTCGCCAGCAACTTCAACAGATAGGCCGCGGTAAGGCCTCGCGCGCCCGGCAACAGCTTCAATATCCGCCCGGCCGCCTTGTCGCCGCCTCCCGGCAGTCGTTCCAGCAGCCACCCAGCAACGCTCATCGCCCGCCCGGCCATCCGCGCCACCAAGCCGCCTGTCGCTTGGCCCGCACCTGCGCCAGTGCCATTGGACTCCCCGGCACTCAGTTGTTCCAAGAGCCGCTCGGTGGCGGCCGCATCGCCGCCCGGCGGCTGAGGATACAGAGCAAACCGGCCGTCGGCGCCGCGCCGCTCATCGAACAGCACGCCTTTTTCTTGCAGCAACGCATATATGATGCCCACCGTCGCCAGGTGCACGTGTTCGGCAATGCTCTTGATTTGCTCATCCAGGTAGGCGGCGGCGTCGACCGGCGTGACTATCGATTGCAACAGGCCGGCCTTGCCGCCTGTCACTACCGGATCTTTTGCAGATAGTGCGCTTGCGGCAGCCGGCTTGGCGACCAATGGCAGCGCCGCAGGCGCTAAGGCCGCACTTACCGGCGCGCCACTGATGTCAGGCCAGCAGCGCCGCAAGTCGAACCCGTAGCCTGGCAGAGACACGCGCCGGCCACCGCGCCGAGCCAGCGTTTTGCGCCAGTTAATCGGCGCGCCGCGCACCCACCAATGCGCCAGCCCGGACAGGTCGCCCTCAGCAGCCAAGGCCTCGATCGCAGGCAGCTCGCCGGAGAGCGGCACCATGCCTTCCGCGGACGTGGCTAAAACGGTCGTCGCATCAGCGTCGGCCAGCCAGCCATGCAGCTGCGTTAACGCGTCCTCGACCGACTGCGCCACCAGGGCCAACCGGTGATTGAGTGGCCGTCGGCCGACCTGCAGCGTGTAGGCGGCGTCGGCCAGCGCTGGCGGCGCTACTGCCAGCCGCTGCGCCAACGCCTCGGCCGAGCGCCGCAGTGATGCGCGCGACCTGGCCGACAGCACTAGCAGCTGCGGTCCATCCACGTTCAATGCCGGCGCCGGCGCCGGGCCAGCCTCGACGATCACATGCGCCGCCGTGCCACCGGCGCCGAAGGCGTTGATCGCCATGCACAGTGGCGCGCAGTCGTCGAACGCGTCCGGCTGCACCTCAAGGTCGCGCTGGATGGTGAGGTTAGCGCCGGCAAAATTTAGCTGCGGATTGACCTCGCCGTCGAGCAAGGTTGAAACGAAGGTCCGATGCTTGAGCTGCAAAACCACCTTGATCAACTGCACCATACCGGCGGCCGCTTCCGCGTGCCCCACGTTCGGCTTCACCGATCCCAGCCGCAAAGGCTGGCCTTGGCGCCGGCCACTCTGGTAAACGTTCTTGATCGCCTCGAATTCGGTGGCGTCGGTCACTTCGTCGCCGACACATTGCATCTCGACGTAGGCCACCTGGCCGGGAACCATGCCGGCGCTCTCCAGCGCCTTGGCGATCACCCTGCCCTGGCCGCGCGAGGACGGCGCGAAATAGTTCAGCGTGCTGCCGCTGTGGCCGACCGCACTGCCTTTGATCACGGCGTGAATAGTGTCGCCATCGCGCAATGCCGCATGCAGCGGCTTCAGCACCACTGATGCCACGCCCTCGCCTGCCAGGAAACCCTTGCCCCCGGCGCCGAAGCTGCGGCTTTCGCCGTCTTCGCAGATCAACTTGCCGCGCGCCATCCCGTCTAACCGCGACGGATGCAGGTTGAGGTTCACGCCGCCGGCAATGGCCATGCCGCATTCCTCGCGCCGCAGACTCTCGCAAGCCATGTGCAACGCCACCAGCGACGACGAACACATGGTGTCCACCGACAGGCTCGGGCCAGTCAGCCCCAGTGCGTGCGATACGCGATTGGCGATCGAGGCGAACGATAAAATGGTGACTTGCGAATTGCCGGCCAGTGCCTGCTCAAAACCGATCAGGTTGTAGGTGGCGGAGGTGACGCCGACGAACACTCCAACATCCTCGCCGGCACGACTGCGCTCGGCCAGCACTTTGTCGTCGCCGTAACCGGCATCTTCCAGTGCATGCCAGCAACTCATCAGGAACAGCCGCTCCTGCGGGTCGATGCTTTCGGCGTGCAAAGGCGGAATTCCAAAGAAACCCGGGTCGAAACTTTCGACATCGTCGAGGAACGCACCCCACGGCTGCGACGAAGTTTCGCCGGCCCCGGCGACCCTCTCCGGCCAGCGGCGCGCCGGCCCACGGTTGTCCGCCTTGGTCCCGCTGAGCAGCATCTGCCAATACGCATCCACCGAATCTGCTCCCGGGAAACGGCAGGCAATGCCGACAATGGCAATGTCGGCGGCTTTGGCGTGAAGCGAAGTCTCCAATTTCTGTGCAGCACGCGGCGCTGGCATGGCCGGCATCGAGACGCGCTCAACTTGTGACTGGACGGCCGAGGGCAATTCGACCGGAATCCGCGAAGCAGCGACCTCCGCCGGCTGCGCCATGGCATCGGCGCTCACCCACGCGACTAGCGCGTCGCGCTGCGTCGCCAGGAAATGCGCAACCAAGTCGTCGATCGTCTGGTAGTCGAAGAACAGCGCGTTGTTGACATCGGCAAATGCATCAGTAAGCAGGCTGCTCAGTTGATTCACCAAAATCGAGTCCATGCCGTACGTGGCCAGCGATTCCGAAGCATCGAGCTGCGGCTCCGGCACGTGCAACATTCCACCGACAACCCCCTTGAGCTTCGCAACACTCAACTGGCACAACTTCGAGTCGTCGAGTGCAACGTCTGCCGATGTCCGCGCCGGCGAGGCCAGCCGCGCTTCGGCTGGTCTGTTGCTTCCCCTCTCTGGTTGATGGGTCGCATGCTGCGCCTGCAACGGCTGGCGCGCCACGCCATCGCTGTCGGCAGCGATGATCTGCTGTCCCAGCGTTTCCTTGTCGCCGGCCGGGTACAGCACCGTTGAGAAGCCTTCATCCTGGAGCACCGTGCGCCAGCCTGCCGCCGACAGCCCGGGGCAGCCGGGGATGCGCAACGCGGCATCCTCGTACAGCCACCAGCCTTCGAGCAAGCCGAAGGTCAGGTGCGTGAAGATATGGCTACGGCTGATTTCGTTAAGCAGCAGCAAGCCGTTGGGACGCAGCGCGGCCTTGGCGTTGCGCACGCTTTGGCGGATGTTGCGCGTTGCGTGCAGTACGTTGGTGGCCACCACAAGGTCGTAACTGCCTGGTGTCAGGTCTTGCTCGGCCAGCGGCCGGCCGACGTCCAGCAGTTGATAGCGCAGGTAAGGATTTGCCGGTCCGAACTGCTTTTCGGCGTGGAACAGGAAGGCTTTGGACAGGTCGGTGTAGCAGTATTGGCCGATATTGGCCGCGTAAGGCCGCAGCCGTTCGAACAGCACGGCGCTGGTGCCGCCGGTGCCGGCGCCGATTTCGAGGATCCGCACTTGTGCCTGCGGATCTTGCCGCAGCCGCTCCGCGACGAACGCGACCACGGCGTCGGCCAGCACGGCGTTGAAGTAATCGGCGACCGGGTTGTGCTTGTAGATGCCCTCAACCAGGCGCATCGACGAGCCGGGGAACATGACGTCGGTGGCAGGTACTTTGCCGTTGAGAATATCCGGCAGCGCGCGCAGCATGGTTTCAACTAGGGTTACCTGGGCGCGGGCCGCAGGATTTTCCAGCCATGAACTCTTGCGGCTGTCCCATTCGGACCAGGCTGCCGCCAGGTCGATGGACGGCATGCCGTCCTGCAGGTAGCCTTGTTCGGCCAGCAGCCGCAGCGTTTGTTCCAACCAGCGGACGTATCTGTCTTGCAATCCGAGCGCGGCGCCGATCTCGCTGGCCGAGCCTTGCTGGCCGGCGCGCCATCCCAGGTGCTGCAGCTGGCCGCACAGCAGCCGGCCGAGCATCGCTTGCAGCGCGCTGTCGAAGGCTTCGGCTTCGCTTTGTCCCGCCAGCGCCATTGTCTTGCCTGCGCAACTGTCGATGGTGCCGATGATGGACGGGTATTCCTGCTTGAACACCTGAATCGTTTCCGCGAACAGCGCTTTGTGCGCCGCCTGCGGTGTGGTTTTCAGGAGCGCGAGCTGGTTAGCGCTGCCTCCCAGCAGTGTTTCCAGTGCAGCCATGCCTTCGTTCGCTTCGATCGAGGCCAGGCCTTGTTGCGCCATGCGTTCGCGGTAGGCGTCGGTGGCGACAATGCCCACACTGCCCCACCAGCCCCAGTTCATGACCCGTACGCGGCAGGGCCAATGCTGGCCGAGCTGTTGTGCGAACGCGTCCTTGAAGGTGCAGCCGGCGGCGTAGTTGCCTTGTCCGGCGGACTTGGTGAAGCTTTGCAGCGAGGAGAAGAACAGGACGAAGTCGAGCGCCTCGCCGGCAAACACCTGGGCCAAGCGCACGCTGACGTCGACCTTGGCCGACAAACTGGCGGCAAAGCGCGCTTCGTCCATGTTGGCCAAGCTTTGGTCGCGCAGCACGATGGCCGCGTGTATTACGCCGTGCATGGCGCCGAAGCGTTGCTTGATCTGTTGATAGGCCTGTTCCAGTGCCTGGCGGGCGGTCGCGTCGGCGGCGATGTAGAGCGGCGCCGGTCCGAACTGGGCCAGACGGTCGATCTTGCTCGCGATATCGGCGTCCTGCGGCCGCCGCCCGATCCAGACCACTTGCGCGGCGTGGTGGCGAATAACGTGTTCGCTCCAAACTTCGCCGATGCCGCCGGCGCCGCCGATGACGACGTATACGCCGCCCTGGCGGTACGGTGCCGCCTGATCAACGGCCACTTGCGCCGGCAGCAGTTGCTGCCGGTACCATTGGCCGTCGCGCAAGGCCAGGCCGTTGCCCTGGGCATCCGGCGCCAGGCGCAACAGGTCGGCCCAGGGCCAGGCTTCGTCCTGCGGCAAATCTGCCAGCCTGATTTTCCAGTTGGGGTATTCCTTGGCCAGTGTGCCGATCAGGCCATGCACGCCCGCGTGGGCGGGGTGGGCCGTCTCGTGCGGGCGGAGTGCCTGGGTTTGGGTGGTGAAGATGCTCCAGTCCAGCGCCTTGCGGCCATAACCTGCTTCGAGCAGGGCCTTGACCAGCCGGAAGCCGTGCAGCACGCCGCCTTGCTGGGCGCCGATCATGCGTTCATCAGCCGGGCCGATCAACCCGGTGTCCGGAGCGATCCAGACCATGTGGTCGAACGCGTCATGGGCCGCCAGCGCGGCGGCTATCTCTGCAATGCTGCTGTCAGTCGCAAAGTCGGCAACCTGCGCCTGGCTGTACTGTCGCTGCAGCATCTCCTGCTGCAGCGACGTGCCTCCAACGATCAGGATATCGCTACCGATGTGCAACTCCCGCTTGACGGCGGGCTGATCAATCTGCCAGACCGGCACGAGAAGAAGCAGGTGCTCCGTTGTTTGATCGGCATATGCGGCGGCCACCGGCGCATCGGCAGCAGACGAGACGGTAGCGACACTTGAAGTGCGGCTCAACCAGTAGCGCTCGCAAGCAAACGGATAGGTCGGCAGGCTCATCCGCTGCGGTTTCTGTTTGCCATACAGGGTACGCCAGTCGAAGGCCAAGCCCTTGACCCACAGGTCCAGCACTTTCGCGAACTTCTTCCGTTCGACCCACTTGACCACGGCTTCCCGCAGTTCCTCGTCGGCAGAGAACACCGCCATCGCTTCCCTGTTGGGCTTAACCTGCCCGTGGTACAGCTCGCCGTTGCCTGCCCGTCCTGCCAGCCATGCCGTCAGTGTTTCCTTCAGTTCGGCCATCGACGCGACCGGTAGCGCCAGGCGTTCCTCCATCGCTTCCCTCCCCACCTGCAGCGTATAGGCCAGGTCGGCCAGCGCTTCATCGCCCCAGCCGTTGCGGTCGATTGCATCAAGCAGACGCTGCACGCGCTCGCGCAGGCGTTCGGCATTTTTGCCCGACAGCAACACCAATGCAGGCTGGTCCGCCGATATCAAACGCGACGGTGGTTGTGCGGCCGGGGCCACATACTCTTCGATCACCACATGCGCGTTCGAGCCGCCCGCGCCGAAAGATGAAATCCCGGCGCGGCGCGGCATTTCCACCGTCCGGCCGTCGATCTCCAGCACCGGCCGTTTCCATTCGCCCAGCTCGCGCTGCACCACGAATGGCGTGACCGCGAAATCGATATGAGGATTGAGCACTTCCGTGTGCAGGCTCGGCGCCAGCTGGCCGTGCTTGAGCTGCAACAGCACCTTGGTGATGCCAGCGATCCCGGCTGCGCTTTCGCAATGGCCGATGTTCGACTTGACCGAACCGATCGCGCAGAACTGGCGCTCCTGGGTGCTTTCGCCGAAGGCCTTGCTCAGCCCCGCGATTTCGATCGGGTCGCCCAGCGCCGTGCCGGTGCCGTGCGCTTCGATGTAACTGATGCTGCGCGGATCGATGCCTGCGTCCTGCAGGGCACGGGTAACCGCCGCGGCCTGCGCATGCGGGTTGGGTACCGTGTAGCCATTGGTCTTGCCGCCGTGATTGATCGCCGACGCCTTGATCACGCCGTAGATGGCATCACCATCGGCAATTGCCTGATCCAGCGGCTTGAGCACCACCGCACCGACGCCTTCGCCGTCGACGAAACCGTCGGCCTGGTCGCCGAACGAGCGGCAACGCTCGCCCGCCGACAGCATATTCATCGCCGACAAGGCCGTGAACTGCACCGGATCGATGATCAGGTTCACGCCACCGGCGATTGCCGTGTCGCAGGCGCCGGAGCGCAGGCTTTCCACTGCCAGGTGGATCGCGGTCAACGACGCCGAACAAGCGGTATCGACCGCCAGGCTCGGCCCCTGGAAATTGAACAGGTAGGACACCCGGTTGGCGACCGACCAGTAACGCGTGCCGGTGCCGTAATTGCTGTTCATCACGCCGGCAAACACGCCGACTTTGCCGCTCGGGCTCAGACGGGCAGGCGTGTAACCGGCATCCTCGATGCTGGCGTACGCTTCGGCCAGGAACAGCCGCTCCTGCGGGTCCATGAACTCCGCTTCGCGCGGCGCGATGTTGAAGAACAGCGGATCGAACTGGTCCACGCCGTCGATAAAGCCGCCCCATTTACTGTAGGACTTGCCCGCTACACCCTTCTGCGGGTCGAAATACAGGCCATGGTCCCAACGCTCGCGGGGAACTTCAGTAATGCAGTTCTTCCCTTGTTGCAGGTTGTCCCAAAACTGGTGGATGTCCTGAGCCTGCGCATAACGGCCAGATACGCCGATGACGGCAACGTCCATCTTGCCGGCAAGCCGTGCTGCCGGGGCCTTCTCTTGCGGGCGCGGGCGCCGCGCGAACGCGGTGGTGCGGACAACCGCTGCCGGTGAGGGCGACGGTGCCACTGCTTGCGGCACATGCGCCGCCGGCGTTACGTGCAACACCTTGAGTAGGGCTGCGCGCTGCGTTTTGAGGAAGTGATCCGCCAATTCGTCGATGGTCCGGTATTCGAAGAACAAGGTGCTGCTGACACTGCCGAAAACATCGCGCAATACACTGGTCAACTGCACCACCAGGATCGAGTCGATGCCGTATTTTTCCAGTGGCTCGGCGGCACTGATCTTGTGGCCAGGCAGCCTGAGCGTTTCGGCCAGCAAGTCCTTGAAATAGGCAACGGCCTTCTCGCGCAGCGCAGCCGCGTCGTCGCCTGCAGGAGCCACTGAAGGCGCCAGCTTGACGGGCACGGGCGCCGCCGCCGGGGCTGGTGTCGGGCTCGACGCCGCAGCCACTTTGGCTTGCTGGCGCGCCACGCCATCGCTGTCGGCAGCGATGATCTGCTGTCCCAGCGTTTCCTTGTCGCCGGCCGGGTACAGCACCGTTGAGAAGCCTTCATCCTGGAGCACCGTGCGCCAGCCTGCCGCCGACAGCCCGGGGCAGCCGGGGATGCGCAACGCGGCATCCTCGTACAGCCACCAGCCTTCGAGCAAGCCGAAGGTCAGGTGCGTGAAGATATGGCTACGGCTGATTTCGTTAAGCAGCAGCAAGCCGTTGGGACGCAGCGCGGCCTTGGCGTTGCGCACGCTTTGGCGGATGTTGCGCGTTGCGTGCAGTACGTTGGTGGCCACCACAAGGTCGTAACTGCCTGGTGTCAGGTCTTGCTCGGCCAGCGGCCGGCCGACGTCCAGCAGTTGATAGCGCAGGTAAGGATTTGCCGGTCCGAACTGCTTTTCGGCGTGGAACAGGAAGGCTTTGGACAGGTCGGTGTAGCAGTATTGGCCGATATTGGCCGCGTAAGGCCGCAGCCGTTCGAACAGCACGGCGCTGGTGCCGCCGGTGCCGGCGCCGATTTCGAGGATCCGCACTTGTGCCTGCGGATCTTGCCGCAGCCGCTCCGCGACGAACGCGACCACGGCGTCGGCCAGCACGGCGTTGAAGTAATCGGCGACCGGGTTGTGCTTGTAGATGCCCTCAACCAGGCGCATCGACGAGCCGGGGAACATGACGTCGGTGGCAGGTACTTTGCCGTTGAGAATATCCGGCAGCGCGCGCAGCATGGTTTCAACTAGGGTTACCTGGGCGCGGGCCGCAGGATTTTCCAGCCATGAACTCTTGCGGCTGTCCCATTCGGACCAGGCTGCCGCCAGGTCGATGGACGGCATGCCGTCCTGCAGGTAGCCTTGTTCGGCCAGCAGCCGCAGCGTTTGTTCCAACCAGCGGACGTATCTGTCTTGCAATCCGAGCGCGGCGCCGATCTCGCTGGCCGAGCCTTGCTGGCCGGCGCGCCATCCCAGGTGCTGCAGCTGGCCGCACAGCAGCCGGCCGAGCATCGCTTGCAGCGCGCTGTCGAAGGCTTCGGCTTCGCTTTGTCCCGCCAGCGCCATTGTCTTGCCTGCGCAACTGTCGATGGTGCCGATGATGGACGGGTATTCCTGCTTGAACACCTGAATCGTTTCCGCGAACAGCGCTTTGTGCGCCGCCTGCGGTGTGGTTTTCAGGAGCGCGAGCTGGTTAGCGCTGCCTCCCAGCAGTGTTTCCAGTGCAGCCATGCCTTCGTTCGCTTCGATCGAGGCCAGGCCTTGTTGCGCCATGCGTTCGCGGTAGGCGTCGGTGGCGACAATGCCCACACTGCCCCACCAGCCCCAGTTCATGACCCGTACGCGGCAGGGCCAATGCTGGCCGAGCTGTTGTGCGAACGCGTCCTTGAAGGTGCAGCCGGCGGCGTAGTTGCCTTGTCCGGCGGACTTGGTGAAGCTTTGCAGCGAGGAGAAGAACAGGACGAAGTCGAGCGCCTCGCCGGCAAACACCTGGGCCAAGCGCACGCTGACGTCGACCTTGGCCGACAAACTGGCGGCAAAGCGCGCTTCGTCCATGTTGGCCAAGCTTTGGTCGCGCAGCACGATGGCCGCGTGTATTACGCCGTGCATGGCGCCGAAGCGTTGCTTGATCTGTTGATAGGCCTGTTCCAGTGCCTGGCGGGCGGTCGCGTCGGCGGCGATGTAGAGCGGCGCCGGTCCGAACTGGGCCAGACGGTCGATCTTGCTCGCGATATCGGCGTCCTGCGGCCGCCGCCCGATCCAGACCACTTGCGCGGCGTGGTGGCGAATAACGTGTTCGCTCCAAACTTCGCCGATGCCGCCGGCGCCGCCGATGACGACGTATACGCCGCCCTGGCGGTACGGTGCCGCCTGATCAACGGCCACTTGCGCCGGCAGCAGTTGCTGCCGGTACCATTGGCCGTCGCGCAAGGCCAGGCCGTTGCCCTGGGCATCCGGCGCCAGGCGCAACAGGTCGGCCCAGGGCCAGGCTTCGTCCTGCGGCAAATCTGCCAGCCTGATTTTCCAGTTGGGGTATTCCTTGGCCAGTGTGCCGATCAGGCCATGCACGCCCGCGTGGGCGGGGTGGGCCGTCTCGTGCGGGCGGAGTGCCTGGGTTTGGGTGGTGAAGATGCTCCAGTCCAGCGCCTTGCGGCCATAACCTGCTTCGAGCAGGGCCTTGACCAGCCGGAAGCCGTGCAGCACGCCGCCTTGCTGGGCGCCGATCATGCGTTCATCAGCCGGGCCGATCAACCCGGTGTCCGGAGCGATCCAGACCAGATGTTCGAATTCTTCCGCCCCGATGTCGGCAATGTCGGCCATCTGCGCCTGCGCGCAATGACGGCGCAGCATGTCTTGCTGCGCCGGCGTGCCGCCGAGCACAAGTACGCGCCCCGACGCCGGTTCGCCCAGTGCGGGTGTATCGACGTCCCAGACGGGGGCCAGCAGCGTAAGCCGCTCCGCACCGGCAAGCTGGTCGGCGTCGGCCGGGCGCGTGGCAAAGCCTTTCAGGCGGACGCAAACGATGCCATTGTCGTCGCACAATGTGATGTCGTATTTGCGGACCAGCCCTGGCTCACCGCTTGCGGCCACCAACGCCCACATCCGATCGCTGCAGCGACTAGTGATTTCCACACTCTCCACAGCAAACGGCAAGGCCAGCGCCAGTTCGTTGCCGGCCAGACCAATGACCGACTGCAGTGCCGCGTCGAGCAGGCTCGGATGCAGCACGTAGTCGTGCACAGTAGCCGCCACCTTGGCCGGCAATTGCAGCCGGGCCAGCGCCTGGCCGGCGCCGACATGAATCGCTTCTATCGCCTGCTGCGCCGGACCGTATTCCAGGCCCAGCGCGGCAAAGCGGTGGTAGCAATCGGCAGCGGTCAGCATTGTTTGCGCGCAAACCGTGCGCAGCGCATCAAGGTCGAGCCGCCCTTCGCCTTCCAGCGCCACGGCTTCGATCATGCCCTGGCTGTGCACGACGTTTTCGCCACTGTAGATTTCGAATCCGATCGTGCCGTCTTCTTCCGGATACAGGCCAACGTGGACCTCTAGCGGCTGATCGACCACGACCGGCCGCGCCCAGACCACGTCCTTCAAGCGCACTGGCGCGCCGGCATCGGCGCCGCCGGCCTG
The DNA here is from genome assembly GCA_013298945.1 of Polaromonas sp. Lineage (GTDB taxonomy): Bacteria > Pseudomonadota > Gammaproteobacteria > Burkholderiales > Burkholderiaceae_C > Aalborgiella. The sequence continues at coordinate 465,634 of JAAFJR010000002.1, read as the reverse complement.
CACCAGCGCCTCGCGCGCCATTTCCAGGTAGGCCACGCCGGGCAACACACGTTTGCCCTGCACGACGTGGTCGACCAGGAAAAACTCGTCACCGCTAAATTGCGTGCTGAAACGCTGCTCCGACAAACCGGAGGTGTTGCGATGCACCAGCGGATGCAGCACCGCGGCGGCCATTGCGCTGGCCAATCGGGGCAAAGCCTCGGCAACGCCGGACACCCAGTAAGTATCCTTCGCGAACGGATAAGTCGGCAAACTGATGCGCTGCGGTTTGTTTTCGCCGTACAGCCGGTGCCAGTCGAAGGCCAGACCCTTGACCCACAACTCCAGCAGCTTGCTGTACTTGCGCTTGGCAAGCCATGCGTCGAGCGCCCCGGCCAGGTCTTCATCGGCGAATAGCGCGAGCTCGTCGTTCTGACGCTTCACTTCGCCCTGGTAGACGTCTTCGAGCGCGGTTTCGCCGGCCGCCAGCGCTTCCAGCTTGGCCGCCAGATCGTCCACCGAACTTGTCACCAGCGCCAGCCGCACGTCCATCGCGTCACGCCCAACCTGCAGGGTGTACGCAGCGTCGAGCAGATTGTCGGCCGTGATGCCGCCGTGCCGGACCGCGTCGAGCAATTGCCGCACCTGGTCCTGCAAGCGCTCCCCATCCTTGGCCGACAGCACGATCAATGCCGGGTGATCCTGGTCTACCGCCACCGGCGCGGACCTGTTCTGCGGCAGATATTCCTCCAGCACCACGTGGGCATTGGCCCCGCCAAAGCCGAACGAGGATACGCCGGCGCGGCGCGGCAGCGCGCGCCCCTGCGCGTCCTGCAGTTGCGGCCAATCCTGCGTCTCGCGCACGATGTAGAACGGGCTGCCTTCCAGCTGGACGTAGGGATTGATGTGCTCGCTGTGCAAACTCGGCACCAGCGTCTTGTGCTGCATTTGCAGCAGCACCTTGATCACGCCGGCCACTCCGGCCGCCAATTCCAGGTGCCCGATGTTGGTCTTGATCGAGCCAAGGCCGCAATAAGCGGCCGCCAGCGGCCCTTGCGCCAGTTCCGAGAACGCCGTCTTGAGCCCCTGCACTTCGATCGGGTCACCCAGCGGCGTGCCGGTGCCGTGCGCTTCGATGTAACCGACCGTGGCTGGATCGACGCCGCTGCGCTCGAATGCTTCCTTGATCAAGTCCGCTTGCGCGCGCGGATTGGGCGCGGTCAGCGAACTGGCCTTGCCGCCGTGGTTTTCGGCGCTGCCCCGGATCAAACCGTAGATATGGTCGCCGTCGCGTTCAGCCGCCGAGAGGGGCTTCAACATCAGCATGCCGGCGCCTTCGCCCCGGACGTAACCGTTGGCATCCTTCGAAAACGTCTTGCACAGGCCGTCGTCGCTCAGCATGCCGGCCTTGTTGAAACTGATGTGCGCTTCCGGCGCGATGAGCGTGTTCACGCCGCCGACCACGGCCAGCTCGCACTGCCCCATCTGCAGCAACGCCACCGCGCGGTGGATCGCCACCAGCGCGCTGGAGCAGGCCGTGTCGATCGGCTCGCTCGGCCCATGCCAGTCCATCCAGTAGCTCATGCGGTTCGGCCCCATCGAGGGCACCGTACCGGCCGTGCTGTAACCCTCGATCGGCGTGCGCGAGCGCGCCAGCAGGCTCGTATAGCCGCTGGCGGCGGTGCCCACGAACAAGGCAGTCTTGCTGCCGGCCAGGCTGTGCGCCGAATAGCCGGCGTCTTCCACGGCTTTCCAGACGTAGGTCATCAGGAGCCGTTGCTGCGGGTCCATGGTCAGTGCCTCGCGCGGCGAAATGCGAAAGAACAGCGGATCGAATTCGGCCAGGCTGTCGATCACGCCAGCGCGGCTGTTGATCTTTTGGCCCGGCTCCAAGCCAAGCTCAGGTGCCAGTTGCTCCCAGTCCCAGCGGTGCTTCGGCACTTCGGTGATGCAGTCGCGTCCGCCGTGCAGGTTGTCCCACAGCGCCGCCAGGTCCGGCGCCAGCGGGAATACCCCGCTCATGCCGATCACCGCCACCGGTTCCAGCGTTGTTGCCGACCTCGCCGGCATGGCTTTCGCCGCCCCAGCGTGGGCAAAGCGCCGCGGCGCCACGACCGAGCGCGCCACTGCCTGCACCACAGCGGCCTTACTGGCCGGCGCGGCCACATTCAAGGCCTGCGCCATCTGCGTCCGATAAGCCCGCACCAGGTAACGCGCCAGCGCGCCGAGCGTGGTGGTCTCGAAGAACTGGGTCGGATTGAGCGCCAGGCCGTACTTCTTATTGAGTTGGTTGCCGAAGCTGGTTTGCGTGATCGAGTCGAAGCCAAACTGGGTAAGCTGGGTGTCCAGCGCAATGCGTTGCGCCGGCAGTTTCAGCAGCGCGCCGGCTTCCCGGATCAGCGCCCGCTCGGTCTTGGCCAGCAGCGCGTTGTCGTCGTCCGTGGCGGTGGACTGCGCTGCTGCCGATGCTACTGCGCGCACCGGCGCATCGAGCCGCTCGCGCAGCTGGCGCAAGCGGGCCGCATCGCCGTGCAGCACCACCACGTGTGCTGCATCTTGGTCCAACGCGTCGCGCAGCGCCTGCACCCCGGCCGCCGTCGGCAACGGCGCCAGCCCGGCGCTGCGCCACAGCTGCGCCTGGGTTACGGCGTCGACCTGCATGCCGCCTTCGGCCCATAAAGGCCAGCTGACCGACAGGCTGCGCCCGTGCGCCTGGCCCTGTGCGACCTGCTCGCGCCGCTGGACCATGCACTCGTCCAGGAAGGCGTTGGCGGCGCTATAGCTGGTTTGGCCGAGATTGCCGAACACGCCGCTGTTCGACGAGAAGGCGATGAAATAATCGAGCGCTTCGCCGCGTGTGGCCCGTTCCAATGCAAGCGTGCCGCGCACTTTCGGCGCCAGCACTTGTTGCAATTGCTGCGCCGTCTGGTTCAATGCCAGGCCGTCGCGCAACACGCCGGCGCTGTGCAGCACGCCGTCGAGCCGTCCGTAACGGGCGCGAATGTCGGCGACCAGTGCCTCCACTGCCGGCGCGTCGGCCACGTCCAGCGCGTGGTAAGCCAGTTGCACTGTCCCGCCCAGGCGTTCGCCCAAGGCAATCAGCTCTGGCGGCGCGGCCGTGCGGCCGGTCAGCACCAGGGTGATGCCCTGCGCCTGCTCGGCCATCGCTTGGGCGACGATGCGCCCCAGACCGCCCAGGCCGCCGGTGATCAGGTACACGCCGCCCTGCTTGCTCAGCGGTACCGGGGTGCTTGGGTTTACCGGGTCGAAGCTGCGCCGCAGCACCTGCATGCCGGCCACCAGTTGAACGTCCAGCCGCGCATTTTCCTGCGCCGCGCTGCGCAACAGGCCGGCCAGGGCGCGCCAGATCCGGCCGGTACCGGCGTCAGGGACCACCAGGCTCACCAACAGCGTTTCGTCCTCAAGCCCCGCCAAGCTTTGCACAAGTTCCAGCAGTTGTTCTGCATAAGCGCCGTAGCGTTCTGCCGGGTCGCTGGCGCCGGTTTTCAGCGCCAGCATGTGCGCACCCGGCCATTGCAGCTCGGCCCGGCGACGCACGGCGGCGTCAACGTCACAGAGCACAACATGGTGGCGGGCGGCGGCGCGCAGCGGCCCTTCCGCTGCACGCCAGCCCGCTTGCAGCAATTGCGTGCTTGCCGTTACGGCCGTGCTTTCCAGAACCCGGCTGCTAAAACCCGATAGCCGCACGCTTACCACGCCGGCCTCGTCGGTAATCTGAAGGTCGACCTTTTGCACTGCGCCGTCCGGATCGCTCCCCGGGCTCAGGCGCGCCACCACGCGCGCCCGCGCCGGCACCGGCGCCAGAATCTCCACCCGTTCCATGGCGAACGGCAGCGCCAGGCGCTGTTCGCGCTCGCCTTGCAGGCTCATCAGCAGTTCGGTCGAGACTTGCAGCGCACAATCCATCATGCCGGGATGCAGCGCGAAACCGGCCTCCAGCCGCGCCGCGCGCGACTGATCCAGTTCGCCCAGCGCCCATGGGCCGGCAGCGTCGCGTCCCACGCGCACCCGTTTGAGCAGTTCGAATTGCGGACCGTAGCCGAAACCGAGGGCGACGTACAACGCGTGGTGCTGCTGGGCAGACGTTTCCTGCGCTGCACCGGCCGCCAAAGCGGCCAGATCCAGCGCCGGCATGGTTTCCTGCTCCACCACCAAAGCCCGGCCCTGGCTGTACAGCAGCGGCTCGCCATCGGCGCCGCCTTCGCCTTCGATGCGGTAGTCAATCGCGCCGTCCTGGCCGATCGCCAGCGCCGCATGCACTTGCACCGGCTCGCCCTGCGCCAGGATCGGACGCAGGAATACCACGCCTTCCAGGCTGATGCCGCAGCCGGTCCCGTCGAGCTCGAACGCGGCCGCAACCGCGGCGCGCGCCAGTTCCAGGTGCGCCACGCCGGGCAAAATGCGCTGCCCTTGCACCACGTGCTCGGCAAAGAAGAATTCGTCACCGCTAAAGGTCGAACTATAGCGCTGTTGCGCCAGGGTCGAGGTGTTGCGGTGCACCAGCGGATGCAGCATGGCCGGCGCTGAAGTAGCGGCCAGCGGTGATCCGAGCCGCCCTGCCCGGCCCAGCGCAACCGGTTCGGCCCAATAGCGCTCGCGCGCAAACGGGTAAGTCGGCAGGCTGAGCCGGCACGGCTTCACCGGACCGTGCAGCAGCGACCAGTCCAGCGCCAGCCCCTTGACCCACAGGTCCAGCAGCTTGTGCAGCTTGCCGCGCTGGATCCACTTGGCGATGGCTTCTTGCAACTCATCGTCGGCGCTGAAGGTTTCCAGGGCTTCCTTGTTGCGCTTGACTTCGCCGTGGTACAGGTCATCGATGCTGCGTTCGCCTGCGGCGTAGCGCCGCAGCTTGTCCTGCAGGTCCCCTAGCGTGACGGCGCTGCAGGCCAGGCGCACGCCGAGCGGCTCGCGCCCGACCTGCAAGGTGTAGGCGATGTCGGCCAGGTCTTCCTGTGCGTAGCGCCCCGATTCTAGGGCGGCCAGCAATTGCTGCACCTGCTCGCCGAGCCGCTCGTCATCCTTGGCCGACAGGACGATCACGGCAGGGCCGGACAATGGTGTCGGCGCACGCGAAGGCGCCAGGTATTCCTCGAGAACCACGTGCGCATTGACGCCACCGAAACCGAACGAGCTGACGCCGCCGCGGCGCGGCAACGCCCTGCCCTGGGAATCATGCATCGTGTCCCATTCGCGCATCTCCCGCACCACGTAGAAAGGACTGCCTTCGAGCGCGATATAGGGATTGATCTGCTCGCTATGCAAGCTCTTGACCAGCGTCTTGTGCCGCAATTGCAGCAGCACCTTGATCACGCCGGCCACGCCAGCCGCCAGTTCCAGGTGCCCGATGTTGGTCTTAATGGAACCCAGGCCGCAATAGCCCGCCGGCAGCGCCTGTCTCTGGCGCTGCGCAAGTTCCGTGAACGCCGTCTTCAAGCCCTGCACTTCGATCGGATCGCCGAGCGGCGTACCGGTACCGTGCGCTTCGATGTAGCTGACGGTCGCCGGATCGACGCCGGCACTTTCAAGTGCTTCCATGATCAAGTCAGCCTGTGCGCGCGGATTGGGTGCGGTCAGCGAGCTGGTCTTGCCGCCATGATTCTCCGCGCTGCCGCGGATCAGTCCATAGATATGGTCGCCATCGCGCTCGGCCGCGCTCAAGCGCTTGAGCACCAGCATGCCGACGCCTTCGCCCCGCACATAGCCGTTGGCGTCTTTCGAGAACGTCTTGCAGCGGCCGTCTTCGCTCAGCATGCCGGCCTTGGCAAAGCTGATGTGCGCCAGCGGCGCGACGAGCGTATTGACGCCGCCCACCACGGCTTGCTCGCACAGGCCGGCCTGCAATGCCATCACCGCCCGGTGGATTGCCACTAGCGAACTGGAGCAGGCGGTGTCGATCGGTTCGCTCGGACCGTGCCAGTCCATCCAGTAGCTCATCCGGTTCGGGCCCATCGACGGCACCCGGGCCGCCGCACTGAAACCTTCGACTGCCATACCGGCGTCGGTCAGCAGTTCGCCGTAGCCGCTGCTGCCGGTGCCGACATACAGCGCGGTGCGGCTGCCCGCCATGCTCTGCGCCGAATAGCCGGCGTCTTCCAGTGCTTTCCACACATAGGTCATCAGGAGCCGCTGTTGCGGGTCCATTTCCTGGGCTTCGCGCGGCGAAATATTAAAGAACAACGGATCGAATTCATCCATGCCTTCCATCATCCCGGCTCGCTTCACCAGATTGAGCCCCAGTTGGGCGCCGAGCTGCTCGCTGTCCCAGCGGCTGTCGGGGATCTCGCCGATACAATCAGCCCCGGCCAGCAGGCGCTGCCACAGCTGATCGATGTCGGCCGCCTGCGGAAAGCGCCCGCTGACGCCAATGATCGCCACCGGGTCAAGCGCCGGCTGCGCGGTGTGCAGGGGCTGCACGGCGCTCATGCGCCGCATTGCCGGTTTCACCCGGCCGCCTGGCCGCTCGACTACTTCGGAGAGCGCTAGCTGCGGCGCCGCTACCGGCGCCGTATTCAGATGAAAACTGCGCAGCAGTACCGTGCGGTATTGTTGCACCAGGTATTGCGCCAGGCCACGCAGCGTGGGCGTCTCGAAGAACTGGGTTGGACTCAACTCCAGGCCGTACCTGGTGTTGAGTTCATTGCCGAACTGGGTCAGGGAAATCGACTCGAAACCGAATTCCTGCAGCGCCGCGTCAAGTTCCAGATCGGCGACCGGCACCTTGAGCAACTGGCTTACTTCGCGCATCAAGGCCACTTCCACCTTGTCGCGCAATTGGCCGTCGTCCGTATCGGTAGCCGGCGCCGCTTCAAGCTGCGGTGCGCGCACAAAATCGCCCTGCCGCAGCACCTGCCGCAACTGCCCGAGCGCGCCGTGCAGCACCACCCACTGCGCGCCGTCGCCGGCCAGCAGTTGTTCCAGCACCCGCAGTCCGGCCGCAGCCGGCAGCGGCACCATCCCGGTCAGCCGCTGCAAGCGCTGCTGCGCGGCGGCGTCGATCTGCATGCCGCCGTCGGCCCAAAGCGGCCAGTTGACCGTCAAGCTGCGGCCAGACGCTACACCTTGCCTGACCCTAGCCTCGCGCTGGCGAACGTACCCGTCCATGAAAGCGTTGGCGGCGGCATAATCGGCTTGTCCGACATTGCCAAACACGCCCGCAACCGACGAAAAAACGACGAAATAATCCAATGGCTGCGACTGCGTCGCCTGGTCAAGCACCTGCAGTGCGCGCACTTTCGGCGCCAGCACGTCGCGCAATTGCTCCGCCGTCTTGTTCACCACGAAGCTGTCGCGCAGCACGCCGGCGCTGTGCATCACACCGGCCAAGGTGCCGTATTGACCAGCCAATTCCGGCACCAGCGCCTGCATCGCGGCAGCGTCGCCGACGTCCACCGCCCGGTAATCGACCCGGGCGCCCAGATCGCGCAGCGACTGCAGCCGCGGATCGTCCGAGGGCACGGCGCGCCGTCCGGTCAGGACCAGCGTCACGTCCTGCGCCTGTTCGGCGATCGCCCGCGCGGCCAGTAGTCCCAGCGCGCCCAGACCGCCGGTGATGAGGTACACGCCGCCGTCGCGTGCCAGACGCTGTCCGGCCGCCGCCGTTACCTGTTCCTGCTCGAATCGGAGTTCCAGCCGCTCCAGCAGGCCGCCGTGCTGTACCAGCATCTCGACCTGCAGGTGGCTGCTTTCCTGGCTTGCCGATTTCAGCAGTGCCCCAAGGCCGCGCAGCACGTCAGCGTCGCCGTCCGTGCCCACCACAAGTTGCAGCAGCACCGTGCCAGATGCCTGATTGCGGACCAGCTCCTGCACCTGCTGCAGTAACTGCTCGGCATAGTCGCCGTACCGGTCGGCCAGGCTGGCGCCCGCGTCGGCCTGCAGTGCCGTCACCTGCGCCGCTGCCCAGCCGGAACCGGCCAGCGAGCGCGCTTCGGCTTCATCGACTTCGCACAGCACGACGTGATGGCGCGCGAAGCGGCTGCCGTCGCACGGCGTGCCACCGGCGGCCCAGCGCGCTGCGGCCAGCATGGTGGCTGCAGCCGGTTCGACCTCATCGGCCACCATCCGGCTGCTAAAGCCGCTCAGGCGCGCGCATACCCGGCCAGTGTCGTCGGTGAGCGTCAAGTCGAATTTTTGCACCGGCCCAACCTGGCCCTGCACGCGCCGAATCACCACGGCGGCCCGGGCCGGCAGCGCCGACCAGATCTCCAGCCGCTCCAGCGCAAACGGCAGCCACGTGGCGCCGCCGTCCAACTGCTCATACAGTCCGACACAAGCCTGCAAGGCCGCGTCCAGCAGGCCCGGGTGCAGCAGGTAGTCATCCGCGCCCGCCAATGCCGCTTGCGGCAAGGCCAGCCGCGCCACCAACAGTTCCCCCGCGGTGCGCAATGATTGCAAACCGCGGAAGGCGGGGCCGTAACTGAGGCCCATTCGTTCGAACATGGCATAACACTCGCCCGCATCGAGCACCCGGTCGCATTGCGCTTCCAGCTCCGTCAACGCCACCACCGGCGCCGGTTCGGCGGCCACCGCCATGGCCCGGCCGCGGCTGAACACCATGTCCTCGCCGCTCTCGTCCGGACCGTAGATCTCGTATTCCAGTTGTCCGTCGTCGCCGCTCTGCAAACCGATGTGCAGCTCGAGGCCGGACGCGTCGGCACATGCCGGACGCAGGAACACCACGCCTTGCAGCACCACGGCGGCCCCCTGCGCCGCTTCGCCCAGCGCCAGCAGCACCGCCGCCCGAGCCAGTTCCAGATGCGCCGCTCCCGGCAACACGCCGCGCCCGCGCACCACGTGATCCTTGAGCACGAAATGATCCGCCGCCAGGCGCGCGCTGAAGCGCTGCTCGGCAAGCGTCGATGTGTTGCGCTGCGCCAGCGGGTGCAGCATGCTCACCGCCGCCACGGCAGGCGACTTGGTCTCGATCCAGTAGCGTTCCCGCGCAAACGGGTAAGCCGGCAAATGGATCATCGGCGGCGGGCAAGCGCCGAACAGCACGTCCCAGTCGAGCTGGTAACCCTGGCAATACAGGTCGGCCAGCGCCAGCAATTGCTCCTGGTATGCCTCGGCGTCGTCCATCTCGGCGGCGCACTGCCCCAGCATTTGCCGGCCGTAGCGGCCAAGCGCCTTCTGCTCGGCGAAATCGTGGGCTACCTTGCCCTTGAACACGAACGGCAAGGCGTCGCGCGACCCCAGTTGCCCCAGGGCGTGCAGGGCATGCGCCCCATCCTGCACCACCACCGCGGCGCGATGGCTGAAATGCTGCCTGCCCGACAGCAGCGTGCGGCTCATCTGCCACAGTTGCGCCGCTTCCCGGCCGCCCTCGCCCAGCACGGCGCAAAGCTCGCTCACCTTGCGCTGCAACGCCTCCGTCGTACGGGCCGACAGCGCCAGCAGGAAGACCGGCGGCGCCTTAGTCGCCGGCACTTCAGCCTGCCGATGGCTTTGCACCACCACGTGCGCATTGGTGCCGCTCATGCCGAACGAGCTTACCGCACCGAGGCGCGGCGCGTTGTGCGCCGGCCAGGCGCGCGCGCTCTTGTTCACGTAAAAGGGACTGCTATCCCAGGCGATGTAGTCGCTCTCCTGCTCGCAGTGCAGGCTAGGCGGAATCATCTCGTGCCGCAGCGCCTGCACCAGCGCCACCAGGTTCACCAGTCCCGAGGCGGCGAAGGTGTGGCCCAGGTTGGGCTTGACGGACGTCACCGCGCAGTGGCCGTTGGCCATACTGCCGGATTGGCGGAAAGCGTCGTTCAGCGCATTAATCTCGATCGGATCGCCCAGCCGGGTACCGGTGCCGTGCGCGATGACGTAATCGAGCTGCCCTGCATCGACCCCGAACCTGGCGTAGGTGTCGCGTAGCAGATCGGTCTGGGCAGCGCCTCCCGGCGCCATGATGCCGTTGGTCTTGCCGTCGTAGTTGATGCCGCTGCCGCGAATGACCGCGTGGATCGGATCACCGTCGGCCTGTGCCTGCGACAAGCGCTTGAGCACTACCGCCACCACAGCCTCGCCCGGCACCAGGCCATTGGCGCGGCGGTCGAACGCGTAGCTGCGCCCGTCGGTCGAGAGCATGCCGGCCTGGCCCAGGCCGATGAAGACATTTGGCGCCAGCAGCAAATTGGCGGCGGCGGCAAGCGCCGTATCGCACTCGCCAAGGCGCAGGCCGGAGCAAGCCTGGTGCAGCGCCACCAGGCCGGACGAACAGGCGGTATTGATCGCCATCACCGGCCCGCTCAGGTTGAGCGCGTAGGCCAGCCGCGCGGCCAAAATGCCATCGTGGTTGGAGGTGACGTTGCCGGCACCGGGTGCCAGCAATTCCTGGTAGTCGCCCTTTTCGACACCGACGTACATGCCGACGCGGCTGCGGGCCAGCCGCTCGCCGCCGAGCGCCGCGTCTTCCAGCGCGCGCCAGGCTTCCTGCAGCAGCAGGCGCTGGCGCGGGTCCATCGCCAGCGCGTCGCGCGGCGACACTTCGAAGAACAGCGGATCGAATTCGTCAACGCCGGGCAAGGCGCCCAGCCACTTGCCGTTGGTCTTGCGCGCATCCTTGGCCGGATCGCCGAAGATCTCGCGCCAGTCGAAGCGCCCGGCGGGAATGTCCTGCACCACGTCGCTGCCATCCTTGAGGATTTGCCACAGCTCGCCGACCGTGCGCGCGCCGGGGAAACGGCCACTCATGCCGATGATGGCGATGGGCTCGAGATCGTCCGCCGGCAAATGGGCGGACCCGGCGGCAACGGCGCCGGCCAGGAAATGCTCCCACTGCGCACTCACCGAATGCTGGGCGGCGGAGGGTTCGCCCGCCCGGTAGCAGGCCACCACGGCAGCGCCGTGACTGGCCGCCAGATGAGCGGCGACCCGGTTCATGCTCTGATGGGAATAGAACACGTCCGGCGTGATGGCTGTGCCATACAGATCGTTCACCGCGCCCGCAAGCTGAGTCAGGCTGATCGAATCGAAGCCGAACTCCGTGAGGTTTTCGTCGGCGTCGATATGCGAGCGCTGCAGCTTCAACAATTCTCCCGCCTTGGTCTTCAGGTCCCAGACGATGCATTCTTCAAGGCTCAAGCCTTTGAGTTCGGCGCGCTGCGACTGCCGGCCAGGCTGGCGCGAGGCGGCGCTTTGCGGCATCAAGCGTTGCGCGATGCGCTCGTGCGCACCGGCCATCACGATCGGATTCGCGCTGCCGGCGCCGAGCAACTCGGCGAACAGGGCGACGCCTTCGGCCGACGTCAGGGAGCGCAGGCCGCTGGCCTCCAGGTAGCGCGCGGTGTGCGCGGCCGATTGCTGCATGCCGCCCTCGGCCCAAACCGGCCAGGCGATCGCCAGCGAACGGCCACGCGCTTCGCCACGCTCGACGCGTTCTTGCCGCAAGCGCGCGTGCGCCAGCAGGAAACGGTTGGCAACGGCGTAATCGCAGGAGCCGAAATCGCCCAGCACTGCGGAAACGGACGAAAAATGGCAGAAAAAGTCAAGCGGCTGGTCTTCGGTAACCCGGTCGAGCACCACCGCGCCGGCCACCTTGGCGGCCAGCACGCTAGCCTGCTGGTCGGCGTCGGCTTCGGCCAGAGCGCCGTGATGGATCTTGCCGGCCGCGTGGATCACGCCATTGAGGCCGCCGAAGCGCGCCTTAGCCTCGGCCACGACCTTGCGCATCGCCGCCTCGTCGGCGACGTCGGCCGAGTAGTACAGCGCCTCGCCGCCCAGACCATGCAGCTGGTCGAGCTCGGCCTGGCGCGCCTGCTCCAGCGCACCGGTTCCGGTCAGGATCAAGCGTGCGCCAAAGGCCGATGCGAGGTAACGGCTGATCAGGCGGCCGATGCTGCCCAGGCCACCCGTGACGAGATAAGCGCCGCCCTGGCGCAGCACAGTTGCCCCGGCCTGGCGCGCAACCGGACGCACCGCGGCAATGTGGCGCTGGCCGCCGTTGTAGAGCACGCTGCGCGCACCGCCGTGGCAAAGCTCCGCCCAGATTTGTTCGAGATCGGCCGTGCCGACGCTAGTGACGCAGCGTACCTGCAGGCCCGGCAAGGTCTGCCGGCCCAGGGTGCGTTCATAGCCGCCCCAGGATTCCAGCAGTGCCTGCTGATGGTCGTTGCTTGCGCAGCCGGCCAGCAGCAGCGTCTTGCAGGAAGCCGGCAGCTGGCGCAGCAGCCGGAAAATCGGCCCGCTGTCACCCGCGAACCCCGCCTCGTCCAGCGGCATCAGGTACAGCACGGCATCGGGCGCTGCCCCCGCCGCAATCTCGGGATCGGTTGCGAACACGAGTACCGTGCCCGGCGAGCGGTCGGCGGCGATGCGTTGCAACAACGCTTGTTGGGCCGGCGACGATACCAGGCACAGCACGGTTGCAGGCGCATCGTCGGCAAGCGCCGGCAATGGCTGCGCTTGCCAGATTTCCTCGAATACCAGCGCGGGGTCCTGATCGGCTGCCGGGATCGGCAACGAATCGGCGGTCAAGCCAGATGGGACCCAGCAACGCACCTTGGCGAACGGATAGGTCGGCAGGCTGATGCGCTGCAGCGGTGGGGTTCGTTGTTGATGCAGCAGCGCCCAGTCGACCCGGCCACCCTGCACCCACAGGCCGGCGAGGCCGGCGAGCATCTGCTGCGTTGGTTGGCCATCCAGCGCTTGCAACATGGCGCTTGCTTCGTCCGAGCGCGCTTCGCCCTCGCGAGCGCTGCGGCCGACGAACAACTGCGCGCAGCCGGTGCCGTTAGCAAAGGCCGCCAGGCCCTCACGCAATTCGTCCAGTGTCGACGCCAGCAGGGCCAGCCGCGCACGCATCGGTTCGCGCCCCACTTGCAACGTGTAGGCGATGCGTGGCAAGTCGGCGCCTTCGCGCAAGGTGTCGCGCAACTGTGCCGCATACACCTGCAAGCGTTCTTCGTCGCGCGCCGAGAGCACCACCAGCACCGGCCCGGCGGCCCCGCTCTGGTGCGCCTGCGGCGTCGCAGGCAGATACTCCTGCACGATCAAGTGCGCGTTGGAGCCGCCCGCGCCGAAGGAAGAGATGCCGGCAGCGCGCGGCAGCTCGCGGTACGCGCCTGCGACCAGCACTTTAGGCCGCTCCCATGCTTGCAGCTGCTGCTGCAACTTAAATGGCGTGTTGGCAAAGTCGATGCGCGGGTTGACGCGCGCGCTGTGCAGGCTGGGCGCCAGCTGGCCGGCCTGCATCTGCAGCAGCACCTTGGTCAAACCGGCAATACCGGCGGCGCTTTCGGCGTGGCCGATATTCGCCTTCACTGAGCCAATCGCACATGAACCGGCGCCGGCGTGGTCTTCGCCGAAGGCCAGGCCGAGGCCTGCGATCTCGATCGGATCGCCGAGCGAGGTGCCGGTGCCATGCGCCTCGACGTAGCTGATGTCGTGCGGCGTCATGCCGGCGCGCCGCAGGGCACTGCCGATCACTTCGGCGTGCGCCGCCGGATCGGGCACGGTGTAGCCATTAGTGCGCCCGCCATGGTTGATGGCGCTGCCGCGGATCAGCCCGTAAATGTGGTCGCCGTCGGCCACAGCCTGGTCCAGCGGCTTGAGCAGCACCGCGCCCACGCCCTCGGACGGCACGAAACCGTCGCCGTCTTCGCCGAAGCTGTGGCAGCGCCCGTCGCTGGACGACATCGTCATCAGCGCCTGGGAAATGTATTTGCTCGGGTGCAGGGACAGGTTCACTCCGCCCGCGATGGCCCAGGCGCAGTCGCCCGAGCGGATCGCATCCACCGCCAGGTGCAGCGCTGTCAGCGAGGACGAACACATGGTGTCCACCGCCAGGCTCGGGCCCTTCAAGTCCAGCGCGTACGAAACGCGGTTGGCAATAGCCGAGAACGAGCCGCTGAACGACACGGTTTCGCCTAGGCTTGGATAGAGCTGGTATTCGCCGTACATGACGCCGACGAACACACCGACCCGGCTCTCGCAGGCGCTGCGGATGGCGGCGCGATTGTAGCCGGCGTCTTCCACCGCGTGCCATGCCGTCTGCAGGAACAGCCGGGCCTGCGGATCGAGCAGCTCCGCCTCGCGCGGCGACAGGTTGAAGAACATCGGGTCGAAGGCGTCGACATCGGTCAGGAAACCGCCCCACTTGCTGTATGTTTTACCGCTCTGGCCCGGCTTCGGATCGAAGTAGCGCGCATGGTCCCAGCGCCCGGACGGAATCTCTTCGATGCAATCGACGCCGCCGGCCAGCTTGGCCCAGAACTCGGCCAGCGTTTCGGCCTGTGGATAGCGCCCGCTCAGGCCGACAATGGCGATCGGCGCCCGGCTGTCGCCAACCGGCGCCGGCGGAGGGGCGGGTGCGCGCACGCCCTGGCTGCGTGCCAGCCGCGCCGCCACCTCGGCCAGGCTGCGGCATTCGAAGAACAATGTCTTGGGCACCGCACCGAAGCGCTGCGCCAGACGCACGTTCAAGCCCTCGATCATCATCGAGTTCAGGCCCAGCGCCTCCAGCGGGGCGCCGAGTTCGATGATGGATTCTGGAATTTCGGTCGCGGTCGCGACTAACTGGATTAGTTCGACGCCGATTTCCTGCTGCAGGCGCGAATTTGCCTGCTCCGCCGGCGCGGCCAGGTTGCGGCCGATCCAGTGGCGGACCGGTTCAAATGGATACGTCGGCAGCGACAAGCGGCGGCGGTCCGCAGGATTGGCGCCGGCCGGCCAGTCGACCTGCTCGCCGGCCACCCAGGCACGGGCCAGCGTTGGCAAATCCTGCGCCGCGCAGCGCGCCGGATTTGCCGCAAGTGCCCGCGCGCGCTCAAGCGAGAAGCCCGGCCCTTGCCGGACGTCGCCATCGCGCATCCAGGCCGCCAGAGCGATTTGCAGGCCGGCCGTGGACTCGGCCACGATGGCCAGCCGCTCGGGCAGCGCGGCGCGCCCTGTTTGCAGCGTAAACGCAAAGTCGGCCAGATCGGTGTCGGCGCATTCGGCCAGGCGGTCGTGCAGGAGTTGCGCCACTTCACGCAGCCGCTCGGAATTGGCTGCGCTGAGCGGAACCAGGGCTGGCGCCGCAACGCTGCAGCGCGCTTCAAGCGCCCCGGCTTCGGCCAGCACCAGTTGCCCGCCCGAACCGGCCGCGCCCTGCACGTTGATCAGCGCAATGCGCCGCGCGCCATCGGCGTGCCACGGTTGCGCCGTGTTGACGACGGCAAGCCGGCCGCTGGCGAAGTCGATCAGCGGATTGGGCGGTTCGCTGTGCAAAGTCGGCAGCAAAGTACGCCGGCCGAACTGCGCCACCACCTTGAACAACTGCGACATCAGCGACGCCGATTCAAGGTGGCCGACATTGGCCTTGACGCTGCCGACCAGGCAGGGCGAGGGCCGCTGCGAGGTGCCGAAGACAGCCTGCAGGGCCGCCATTTCGGCGGCATCGGCCAGGCTGGCGCCGGGCGCCGCCGCCTCAATGTAGCTGACCTGCGCCGGGAGCACACCCGCGTTGTCCAGGGCTTGACGCATGCAGTGTTCCTGCTGGGCCGAACTGGGGACGCCGTAACGCTGGGTACGGCCGCTGTGGCCGATCGCACTGCCTAGAATCGCAGCGTGGACATGGTCGCCGTCCGCGCGAGCGCGCAGCAGTGGCTTGAGCAGCACCGCACCCACGCCCTCGCCCAGCACCCAGCCACTGGCGTCGGCCGAAAATGGCCGGCAAACGCCGTCCTTGGCGAGATAGTCGATCTCGGACAACATGCTGGCGTGGTAGGCGTGGCCCACCAGATTGACGCCGGCCACCAGCGCCACGTCGCACTCGCCGCGCCGCAAGCTCTCGCAGGCAAAGTGCATCGCCGTCATCGCCGACGAACAGGAAGTATTGATCGCCACGCTCGGCCCGGAGAAGTCGAACACGTGCGAGATGCGGTTGGCCAGCGAGGCGTGGTGCGACGTTTCGCCCACCCGGCCATCGGCCTGCCATGCCTGCACGCCGTGGCTCTGGTAGTCGTTCCACATGGCGCCGACGAACACGCCGACCCGCGCATGCTGGCCGCGCAGCGTCTCGGCGCTGTAGCCTGCCTCTTCGAGCGTGGCCCACGCGGTTTCCAGCAGCAGCCGTTCCTGCGGGTCGAGCCGGCGCGCTTCCGCCGGCGCGATGCCGAACAGCAGGCTGTCGAAGCAATCGATATCGGGCAGATAGCCGCCTGCGGGCATGCCCTCGGGCGCCACTCCCTGGCGCGCCAGCAAGGCGCCGCGCGCGTCAGGCAGCGCCGTGATGGCGCTGACGCCGTCACGCAACAGGTCGGCGTAGTGGTCCAGCGAATCGGCGCCCGGCAGGCGGCCGGACAGGCCGATGATCGCAATGCCCTCCCCACTTCCGGCCGCGGCGGCCGGTTGCAGCAGCAGCGGGCGCAAGTGGCCCACAGCGTCGAGGTGGGTGCCGCCGACGAAACTGTGCACCGGCGTGCAGCCGGCCGGCAGGCCAAACACTTCGGCCACCGAGTCGAACAGCAAGCCGCCGATCGGGCACAAGCCCACACCAAAGTCGGCCTGGTAGCGCATCATCGCCTGCCCAAGCGCACCCGCCTCGATCATGCAAAGCTGCGCCCATTGTTCGTCGTCCAGCCCTTGCGGCCGGGCCGCAGGGGACACCAGCACGATCACAAAGGCAGCAGCCTTGAAATGCTTGCGATTGGAGGGCAGGTAGGCCAGCGCCATGCGTTCGGCCGCAAGCCCGGCGCTGCGCGTCAACGCGTGCTGTACCGGGTCGTAGACGTAGACGCCTTCGGCCAGTGACTCCACGCCGCCTTCGCGCACCCACAGGTAAATTCCCTGGGCACTTGTTCCCAGCGCATCCTGACGCAGCGCCAGTTCGCGCCCCTCGCTGTCGCGTTGCCGGGCCAGGCCGAGCAAGCCGGCGAGCGCGGCCAGCGACACCACGCCGGGGCCGAAGCGCCGCTGACTGGCGCGCAGCCGGTGCTCCGCCCAGTCGAAAGCGGGGCCCGCCAGTTGAACGCGGTCGGCGTTGGCAGGCATGCGGCGCAGGTGGCGCAGTTGGGCGCGGATGTCGCTGCCTTCCATCTTGTTGGCCAGTACACTACCCCATTGCGCGTGAGCGCCGTGGCGCACACGCCGGTCAGGCTGCGCTGTGCCCTGCGGCGCAGCCGGCAGGTAGCCGCCTGCGCTCAGGTAGGCGCTCAGCGCGCCGCGTGCCGGCAGCCGGCCGACGACGCCGCCCAACAGGCAACTGACGAGTTGTTCGTCGTCGCTCAAGCCCAGCCGGGCGTGGAGACGCTCTGCGTCGAACCCGGCCGCAGGCTCGGCCTGGATGTCGCCGGCCGAACGCGGATCGCGCAGCAATTGCTGCATGTAGCCGGCTTCGACCGTGAGCAGCAGCGCGCTGGCCGCCCCGTACAGGGGTGCAATGGCCGGCATCGCGGCAACGAAGAACACGGCGACGCCGGCCGCGCCGCTCAGCGCGCCGTCATAGGCGCTGAAATTGGCTGCGTCCAGGATGGCAGACTCGGCGCCGCTCGGCAGGCCGGCGCTGATCAGCTGGTGCTGCATCGGATCATAGTAAAACACGCCGGCCGGCACGTCCTGCACCGCCCCCCCGCGCACCACCACGTAGGTGCGCAAGGCATTCAGGCCGCCGGTGGACGGGTACAGGTACTTCACCGATTCCAGGCTGGCGTCGCCGCCGGGCACGCCCGCGCGCAGCAGGCCAAGCCAGGCGCCGAATTGCCCTGAAGCGATCTTTTTACACGCTTGCGGCGGGCGCGCACCCGCCGCCCATGCTTGCAGCGCGGGTTCCGGCAATGCCACGGCCTGCGCACGGCCTGGCGATGGCGCCGCAGGCTTCCGGGCGGGGGGGACGGCTTGCGCCAGCAGGTGGCCGGCCAGGCCATTCAAGGTTGGCGCATTGAGCAGCAGCTCCACCGACACGCTGATGCCATACGCCTCGCGCAGGGCCTGCGCGAGCTTGACCAGCGTGAGCGAGGTCGCGCCAAGGTCGAAAAGATCGTCGTCGAGTCCGATCGCGTCGCGCTGCATCAGGCGGCACACCATATTGTGCAGGTCTGCCATCGCCGGCCCGCCTTCCGCAGCGGCGGCAGCGGCGGCGTCGCCGCCGACGTGCCGGATAAGATGCCCGAGCGTGGGGCTGTTCAGCAGCACGTCCACCGGCACCGTCATCCCGGTCAGCTCGCGCACCGCGCCGACGATGCGCACTAGCGTCAGCGACGTGGCACCGAGATCGAAAAGATCGGCGTCGTCGTCCACCCGCTTGACACCGAGCAGTTTTTGCACGAGCTCGCGCAGTTGCGCCGTCAGAGCGCGCGTCGCCGGCGGCGTGACGACTTGCGCCGGAGCGCCAGCCGCTTGCGGCACCGGCCAGGGCAAGGCACCGCGATCGAGCTTGCCATGCGCGCTCACCGGCAGCGCCGGGAGCACGACGACCTGATTGGGCACCATGTAGTCCGGCAGGTATTGAGCAACAAAGCTGCGAATCTCCTTGGCGTGTCCCGTACCGACTGGCGCCTCGGCCATGTCAAGATACGCCACTAGGCGCGCGTCGCCCTCCTCCTCGCCACGCACCATCACCGCCGCTTCGCGCACACCCGGAAAGCGGCGCAGCGTGGCCTCGATTTCGCCCAGTTCCAGCCGCTGGCCACGCAGCTTTACCTGAAAGTCGATCCGGCCCAGGTAGTCGAGGTTGCCGTCGGCAAGTTCGCGCACCCGGTCGCCGGTGCGGTACAGGCACGCGCCCGGCTGCCCGGGATCGGGCACGAAGCTGCTGTCGGTCAGGTCCGGCCGGTTCAGGTAACCGCGCGCCAGCGCCACGCCGCCGATGTAAAGTTCGCCCTCCTCGCCCGGCGCCACTGGCCGACGTTGCGGGTCGAGCACCTTGAGCAGCACGTTGCTGATGGCGCGCCCTATCGGCACGATGCCGTCGGCGCGCGCTTCGCACGTCCAGTGGCTGACGTCAACGGCCGCTTCAGTCGGTCCGTACAGATTGTGCAGCCGGGCCGGCAGCACCTCGAAAAAGCGCTGCATGACCGACAGCGTCAACGCTTCGCCGCTGACGAACACGTCGCGCAGGCCGGTGCAGGCCGCCGCCGCCGGCTCTTCCAGGAAAAAGCGCAGCATCGACGGCACGAAGTGGCACAGCCCGATGCGTTGTTCCCGCACGATGGTTGCCAGATAGTGATTGTCCTTGTGCGCGCCCGGCGCTGCCATCACCACGGTGGCGCCCACCAGCAGCGGCCAGAACAACTCCCAGACCGAGACGTCGAAGGTGATTGGTGTCTTTTGCAGCACCCGCTCACTAGCCTGCAGGGCATAGCGTTCCTGCATCCAGACCAGGCGGTTGGCGATCGCTCCGTGCGCCAACATGCAGCCCTTCGGCTGGCCGGTGGAGCCGGAGGTGTACAACACGTAGGCCAGATCTGTCGGCGACGAGCGCGGGGCGACCGGCGTTGCCGGGTAGCCGCCGAGGAAGTGCGCCTCGCTGTCCAGGCACAGCACCGTGTCGGCCCCGCCTTGGCCGGCCCATAACGCGGCGTGCGACTGCTGCGTCAGCACCACCGACACTGCGGCATCTTCGGCCATGAACGAGCGGCGCGCCTGCGGCAGCGCGGCGTCGAGCGGCAGGTAGGCGCCGCCCGCTTTCAGGATCGCCAGCAAGGCCACCATCAGATGCACACTGCGTTCGAGCGTGACGCCGACCACCACATCCGGTCCGACGCCCATTTCGCGCAGAAAATGCGCACACCGGTTAGCCCTGGCGTCCAGTTCGGCATAGCTGAACGCCTGCTGCGCGTCCCAGACCGCCTCCAGCTCGGGCGTGCGCGCAACTTGCGCCTCGATCAACTCGTGCAGGCACACTTCCCACGCCGCTTTACCGCCAAGCCATTGTCCCGAACCGGATACGTCGATCATGTCGCTAACCTTCTTTTTCATTATTGGTGTGAATTAAGTTGTTGCCAATGCGCGGCGCCGGCAGCGGCCAGCGTGTCCAGCAGTTGCAGATAGGCCCGGAACATCGGCTCGATCAGTTGCTGCGGATAGATCGACGGCTGGTAGTCCCAGGCGCAATGCAGCGCGCCATCGCGCTCGGCACTGATGTTGTCGAGATGCACGCCGGGCGTCTTGCTCTGCGCTACCGTCACCGACCAGCGCCCTTCGGCGGGCAGCGCCACGCTCGGCATTTCTGCGGTGAACACCACCGGGAAGCGCAGCGCCGGCGCGCCCTGCTGCAGCGCGCGCCGGCGCAGCGCCGTCAAGCCGCTGACCGGGCGCTGGGCGAGGTCGGCGTTCAACTGCACGGCGACGTCGAGTACCCGTTCGCGCAGCGGGAGCCGGGCGCCGTCGTGCGCGACCCAGGCCAGGGCAGTGAAATCGCCGATGACCTGGTCGACGTCGGGATGCACCGGCAGGCGGTCCCAGTTCGGCACCACCACGGCAAGCGGTACCCGGCTGCTCCATTCGGACAGAATTTCCAGATAGGCGGCCAGCAGCACCACGTCGGGCGCCACGCCAAGCGCGCGCGCGCGGTCGCGCAAGGCTGGCCACGAGGCGAGCATGCCTTCCAAGCGCGCGTGGCCAGCCGCCCCTTGCTGGTCCGTGCCAGGCAGGCGCGGGCCGCCCGGCAGTCGGGCGAACTTGGCGCTCCAGTACGCCAGGCTGTCGCGCTGGGCTGTACTGCCTTTGAACTCTTGCAGCGCCATCTGGTAGTCGCGGAAACTCAACGCCGGCACGGCGGCGGTGCGCTCCGGATACTGGTAAGCGGCGAGCAATTCGTTCAATACCTGCACGATGCTGTTGCCATCGGCAACGAGCATGTCCAGCGTCAGGTGGATGCGGCAGCTCAACGCCGACAGGCGCGACACGCGCAGTTCGAAGAAGGGCCAGTTGTCCAGCGGTGCGTTGCGTTCCACCATCTGTTGCCGGGTGGCGTCAAGTGCGTGCTCGCGTGCCGATGCGTCGAGCGCGCTCAAGTCGGCGTTGACTAGCTGCCAGGCCAGCGCCTGTTGCAACACGTGTTGCGTACCGTCCGAGCCCACGACCGCGCGCAGCATCGGGTGCCGCGCCATCAGGCCGGCCCAGGCACGCGAGAGCCGATCGATATCCAGTGCGCCAGTGTCGATTTCCTGGTAGTACTGACAACTAAGCTGACCCGGTGCGTCGCCCGCTTGTGCGGCGCGCCCTAAGGCATATGCATTCTGCTGGTCGGTCAATGGAAACGGCTCGAAACCGGCGTCGGGCAGGCTGCGCACGGTCAAGCCGCGCAAACTGCCATGCGCGCCTTTCATCCCTGCTTTCTCACCGAACAAATCGCGCTCCCAATCGCGCCGGCCTGCTGCCAAGTCGTCCAGGCAGCGGCGGTAGGCATCGAACATTCGCTCCACCATCCCCGGCGCGTAGTAGCCATCGGCCACGTCCCAACTGAGCTGCAGTGCGCCATCCTGATCCAGCACCTGATGGTCCAGAAACACCTGCGGCGTCTGATTGACGGTGTAGGAAATCGGCCAGCCGTGCGCCGCAGCGCTGTTGAGCATGGACGTAAACACCACCGGAAAGCTGGCGCCGACCGGCACACGCTTGCGTGCCTTCAGTTCGCGCAGCACGCGCACACCGCTGACCCGCATATGATCAAGACCCTGCCACAGCGCTTGCTGGTAGGCCAGGGTCAGCTCGTCGAAGCTGGCGCCGGAAGCGGCATCGGCCACGAAGAAGGCCGTGGAGATGGCCGGGCCGACGATCTCGGGCACCTGCGGATGCAGCGGCAGGCGATTGGCATAGGTCAGCACCAGCGTGAAGTCCGGATTGGCGCTCCAGTTCCGCAGCAATTCACTGAACAAGCTGAGCAACAGGACGGTCAGCGACACATCAGTAGCGTGCGCCTTCTCTTCAAGCACCGCGCGCTGCCGCTGCGACATGTGGTGAACCAGGCGCACGGGCCGATGGCCCGCGGTCGGCGCTGTGTGCACGGGCAGCGCCGGGGCCGCAGGGAGCCGCTCCAGGCGCGCTATCCAGTAGGCCAGGTCGGCGGCGGCGCCCGGTTGATCTTCTTGCTCCTTCAGCGCAAAGACGTAATCGCGGAAAGTTGCCTCCAGCGGCGCCGGAACCAGCTCCGGCATGCGGTAGGCCTGCGCCCATTCGCGCATCAACTGGTAGGCCGACGGTCCGTCGGCAATCAATTCGTCGATACTCACGTGCAGTACCTGGCGCTCACCGTCGTGCAGCGAAACACGGATATCGAAGCGCGGCCAGGCGGCAACGTCGGTCGCCAGGCGTTCCATTCTGCTGCGCAACGCGATATGGCTCTCCTAACGCCGGCGCTGATCCATGCGGCGCAAATCGGCGACCCGGACGCGATAGCCTGGGACCTGCTCCAGAATCCGCTGCGAGCCATCCGAATCGATCACCGCGCGCAGCATGTCATGGCGCGCGACCAGGCGATCCCAACTGTTCGACAAGGCGGCATGATCCGCGCCGCCGCCAAGCTCCAGCTCGAAGTAGATGGTGGCGCCCTCGCCCGGCGCGCCCAGCGCACGGCCGACGTAGAAGGCTTCCTGGACGTCGGTGAGCGGGAACGGCTGGTAGCGCTGCTCGGGCCGCGACGTCATTTGCCGCGTGGCGGCCGCTGCCGGGTCGGTCCCGGCCTGCGGCAGAGCCGTCAGCGGCCCCACCAGCGCCTCGACGGCAGTGGCCAACTGGCCGGCGCTCTGGCGCGGATCGGCCAGCGCAGCGACCGGAATGTCGCGCCCGAAGCTTCTTTCGAGCGTGTGTTTCAGCGTTAGCGCATGGATCGAATTGAAACCCAGCTGGCGCAGGGTGTGGGAAGACGAGATCCCATCGGGCGCCAGGCCCAGCACGTCGCCCAGAGCGGCCAGCACGGCTTGCGCGGTGTCGGCCGCGTACGGCAACGCCAGGGCTGCCGGCGCCTGCGAGGCGCTTTGCCCTTCCAACAGCAGCGGCACCCAGTGGCGCTGGCGCTCAAACGGATACGTCGGCAGCGCAATCGGGTGCGCTCCAAGGCCTGCACTGAGCCGCTCCCACGGTATTGTGCCGCCCTGCGTCCAATACAGCGCTAGGGCGTCGAGGTCGCGCCTCGCGAGCAGTTGGTCCACCACCGCCTCGGCCACGCCGCCGCCCAGCAGGCGTCCAAACGCCTCGGGCACCTGATCAACGTCGGCGTAATGCAACATCGACGCGCCCAGTTGGCCGCCATCGGCGACGAACGCGCGCAATCCGGCCAGCAACCCGTCGCGATCGGAGGCCACCCACGCCAGACGCATCCGCATCGGCTGGCGCGCCGTCTGCAAGGTGCAGGCGATGTCGGCCAGCGCCAGTTCCGGATGCTCTTCGACGTGTTGCAGTAGACGCTGCGCATGGGCCAGCAAGGGTTGACGGGCCAGGGCCGACAAAACCACAACCTGCGGCCCGTCCGCTGCCACGGCGCTCGCCGCAACGTATTCCTCAACCACCATGCTGACGCAGGTTCCGCCTGCGCCGAAGGAGTTGACCAGCGCCCGGCGCGCCGGCGGCGCGCCTGGGCCGGTGGCCGGCAGCTCCCAGTCCGCCAGTTCGGTCTGCAGGTGGAACGGACTGTTTTCCAAGTCGATGTTCGGATTGGGCCTGCCCGGCACGATGGTCGGCACCAGTTTGCGATGCCGCAGCTGGAACACCAGCTTGGTGAGCTGGGAAATGCCGGAAGCGGCCTCGCAGTGGCCGATGCCCGACTTGACGGACCCGAGCGGCAAGCGCTGCGTCCGCTGGGCAAACACCTTTTTCAGAGCCAGCACCTCGATGGCGTCGCCGATCGCTCCGCCATTGGCAGCCGCTTCGACGTATCCGATGTCGCCGGCGCCAAGGCTGGCTTGCGCCAGAGCGGCCGCCATCACCCCGGCCTGGGTCTGCAAATTGGGTTGCATGTAGCTGCTGCTGTGCCCGCTGTGGCGGGTGGCTGTGCCCTTGATCACGGCCAGAATGGTGTCGCCGTCGCGCTGCGCGTCGGCCAGCGGCTTGAGCAGCACGGCCCCGGCGCCTTCTGCCGGCAGGTAGCCGTCGCCGTCGCTGAAACTGCGCGAAGCCGCGTGACTGCCCAACAGTTGCCACTGGCTCAGGCCAACGTACTTGTAGGGATGGATCGACAGATTGACGCCGCCGGCGACCGCCACCGCGCACTCGCCGCTGGCCAGCGCCTGGCATGCCATATGAATTGCCATCGCCGACGACGAGCACATGGTGTCGAGCGCCACGCTCGGCCCCTCGAAGCCGAAGTAGGAAGACACCCGGTTGGCGATCGCGCTAAACGACGTGATCTGCATCGCCGGATTGAACGACGTTTCCGGATACGACGAGCGGTACTGCTGGTACATCGAGCCGACGTACAGGCCGACGCGGCCCGGATGGCGGGTGCGCAGGGCATCGTGCGTATAGCCGCCGTTCTCCAGCAGTTCCCAGGTGAGTTCCAGGAAAATCCGGCACTGCGGATCGAGCGCGGCGGCATCGCGCGGCGCCAGATTGAACAGCGCGGCGTCGAAGCGCTCGACCGCGTCGATGAAACCGCCCCACTTGCAATAGCTCTTGCCCGGCACGCCTTTGCGGGGATCGAAATAGTCGCGACTGTCCCAGCGCTCGGGTGGCACTTCGGTGATGCAATCGCGCCCTGCCAGCAGATTGGCCCAAAATTGCTCTAGGTCGGCTGCCTGTGGGTAGCGCCCGCTGATGCCGATGATGGCGATGTCGGACGACTGTTGCACGCTATGCGCTTGCCGTGCGCCGGCAGCTGCTGCAAGCGGCGCCATGGCCAGGCCCGAAGGGATGGCCGACGCCAAGGGAGCGGCTTCGACGCCCAGCAAGCCGGTCAGCCGTTCGAAGTGATTACCAGCAAAATAGTCGACCAGCGCGTCGACCGTCGAATGCTCGAAAAACAAGGTTTTAGGCAAGGCGCCCAAGCTGTGCTCGAACTGGTCGACCAACTCCGTCATCATGATCGAGTCGATGCCGTAGCGTTCGACCGGGGCGCTGGCGTCGATCCGCGCCAGCGGCAGCTTCAGGCGCCGCGCCAGCACTTCACTGACCCAGCGGCGGGCCTTGTCGCGCAAGCCGTCGGCCAGCGCTGCATTGACCGGGGCCGGGGCCATGGCCGGCACGGCTTGCTGCGACGTGAGCGAGCCAGCGCCCGGCGTGCGCAGCAGGCTTCCCGCCAGCTGCACCGGTTCGCCATACAGCACCACATACTGCGCGTCGTCGCTGGACAGCAGCGCGCGCAAAGCCTGCAATGCGGCTGCCGCAGGCAGCGGCGCCATACCGGTGCTGCGCTGCATGCGCTGCAAGGTCGCCGCGTCGATTTGCATGCCGCCGTCCGCCCACAGGGGCCAATTCACAGACAGCGTGCGGCCGGTCGCCACGCCTTGCCTGACGCGCGCCGCGCGTTGAAGCATGTAGCCGTCCATAAAGGCATTGGCCGCGGCATAGTCGGCTTGCCCGACGTTGCCGAACACGCCGGCCACTGACGAAAACGCGATGAAATAATCCAGCGGCTGCGCACGGGTCGCGTCATCTAGCAGTTGCAGCGCCCGCACCTTGGGCGCGAGCACCTGCCGCAGTTGCTCCACGCTCTTGTGCAGCAGGAAGCCGTCGCGCAGCACGCCGGCGTTATGCACCACCCCTGTCAGCACGCCGTGGTGGGCAGCGACGTGCTGCATCAGTTCTTGTACGGCGGCCCCGTCGCTGACGTCGATGGCAAGGTAGTCGACCCTCGCGCCCAAGATGCGCAAGCTCTGCAAGCGCGCATCGTCGGCAGTGACGGCGCGCCGGCCGATCAGCACCAGCGTCAGCACTTTGGCCTGGACGGCCATTGCCTGCGCCAACAGCATGCCTACCCCGCCCAGGCCGCCGGTGATCAGGTAGACGCCGCCGTCGCGCGCCAGGAGCGGCCCCAAACGGCGGTCTTGCTCGGTAACGGTCTGGTCCCGGATGTGTTCCGGAGCGAAGCCCTGCACCAGCGACTGCAGGCCGCCGCTGCTCGGGGCCAATAGCTGCACCCGCAGCCGCGGGTTCTCGTGGGCAGCGCTTTTCAGCAATGCGCCCAGGCCGCGCAGCACTTCGCCGTCGCCATGCTGTTCGACCACCAGTTGCAGCAGCACCGCACCCTGGCCGCGCACGACCTCCTGCGTCAGTTGCAAAAGTTGCTCGGCATAAGACTCATACCGTTCCGCCAGCGCCTCCGCCGGATTTGCCTGCAGACGCTTGACGGTCGCGCCGGCCCAGCGGGCACCGGCCTGCGCGCGCGCCTCGGCTTCGTCGACTTCGCACAGGATGACAACATGGCCCTCATGCGCGGCGCCGTCGG
Organism: Polaromonas sp.; assembly: GCA_013298945.1. GTDB lineage: Bacteria > Pseudomonadota > Gammaproteobacteria > Burkholderiales > Burkholderiaceae_C > Aalborgiella. Next base: position 439,350 of record JAAFJR010000002.1, on the reverse strand, counting down.
CCAGCGCCGCGCTACTCATCCAGCGCGGCGCCGCCAGCAAGCAGCGCAGCGCGGGCATGACTGGCTGTGGCGGGGTTGCGACCTCACCCTGCAGTTCGCGGCAGCTGAGCCCTGTCAGCCGGGCGCAAACACGACCAGCCTGATCGGTCAGCGTCAAGTCCAGTTTGAACACCGGGCCCTCCTGGCCCGCACTGCGCCGCACCACCACCGCGCCCTGCGCAGGCAGGGCCGCCCATATTTCCAGCTGTTCCAGCGCGAACGGCAGCAGCGTTCCCGGCCGGCTCTGGCCAAGCATGGCCGCCAGGCCGGCCTGGATTGCCGCATCGACCAGGCTCGGGTGCAGCAGGTAAGATGGCTGCGCGGGCAGCGCGGCCGGCAGCGCCAGCCGGGCCAAGGCCAGTTCGCCATGGGCGTCGCGCCCGGTGCGCAAGGCCGCCAGGGCGCGGAAACCCGGGCCGTAACTGAGCCCCGAGCGTTCGAACGCGGCATAACGTTCGGACACTTCCCAGCTCCAGTCGCAGTGCGCCTCCAGCGCCGCTAGGTCCAGCAATTCTGCGGGCGGGGGCGTCAGGATCCGTGCGCGGCCGCGCGAATACACCACAGGCGCGTCATCGCCGCTTGCACCGGAAATTTCATAGTCCGCTTCCCCGTTCGCACCAGGGCGCAAGGCGATGTGCAGATCCAGGCCAGCCTCGCTTGCGGCGGCCGGGCGCAGGAACACCACGTCGTGCAGCACCACCTGCATGGCCTCGACGGCGCCATCTTGCGCCAGCGCCACAGCCGCTCGCGCAAGCTCCAGGTGCGCCGCGCCGGGCAACACCTTGCGTCCAAACACCACGTGATCGCGCAGCACAAAGTCATGCCCATCGAGGTGCGTGCTGTAGCGCAGCCCGGCCAGAGTGGAGATATTGCGGTGCACCAGCGGATGTAGGGCCGCCGGCACCACGGCCGCCGTCGTCGGTTGCAACCAGTGGTGTTCACGGGCGAATGGATAGGTTGGGAGGCTGATGCGTGCAGGCGCCGCGTCGCCATGCAGCGCCTGCCAATCCACGTCCGCGCCCTGCACCCATGCCAGGCAGGCCCGGCTCAGTTCCTTGGCGCTGGCGCTTTCGCTCAAGCCCACGTGGATCAGCGAACCCGAGGCCAGCATGTCGGGCGTTTCTATCACGCCTTCGATCGATGTTTGGCCAGCCGCATAGGCGTCGAGCTGGCGCAGCAATGTGTCCGGCTGCGGGGCCAGGAACACGACGCGCGAACGCATCGGCGTGCGGCCCACCTGCATCGTGTGGCACAGTGGCGCGAGGTCCGGGCTGCTTGCGCGGATGAAGGCAGCCATGCTGGCAGCGTACTGGCGAACCTGGTCGCGCGTTGCCGCCGACAGAGGTAGCAGCATGTCCGTCCGTCCGGCCGGCCCGCGCGCGGACGGCGGCGCTTCCTCGAGCACGATATGGGCATTGGTGCCGCCGGAGCCGAAACTACTGACGCCGGCCAGCAGGGGGCCGTCGCCATCGTGGCTGTGCCAGGCCCGCGCATGGTCCAGCACGAATAGCGCGCTGTCGCCAAGATCGATCTTCGGATTGAGGCTCTGGAAATGGGCATTCGCCGGCAATATCCGGTGCCGCATGCCGAGCACGACCTTCAGCATGCCGGCCATGCCGGCGGCCGCTTCCAGATGGCCCAGATTGGTCTTGATCGATCCCACGGCGCAGACTTGGGGGGCGCTATGCGCTCCCCCCATGCGCCGCAGCGCTTCCTTGATGCCCTGCACTTCCACCGGGTCGCCCAGCGGGGTGCCGGTCCCGTGGGCTTCAATATAGTTCAGCCGCTGCGGCTCAACGGCGGCATCTGCGTAGGCCTCGACCAGCAGTTCGGCCTGGCGGATCGGGTGCGGCACGGTCAGGCCGCCGGCGCGTCCGCCGTGGTTCACCGCGCCGCCGCGGATCAGCGCGTAGACGTGGTCGCCGTCCAGGCGCGCCTGCGCCAGCGGCTTGAGCAGCATCGCAACCGCCCCCTCCGACCTGACGTAGCCATCGGCGCCGGCGTCGAAGGTGCGGCACAGCCCGTCTTTCGACAGCATCCCGGCCTTGTAGTAGGCAATCGTGGTCGACGGGTCGGCCATCAGGTTGATGCCCGCCACCAGCGCGTGCGTGCAAGTGCCGTCGCGCAAGGCGTGCACCGCTTGATGGATTGCCACCAGCGAGCTCGAACAAGCGGTGTCGATCTGCAGGCTGGGACCCTGGAAATCGAAGAAATACGAGATGCGGTTGGCCAGGATCGCCATCGACTTGGCCAAGCCATACTGCGCCGCGACCTCGGGTTGTTGTTGCAGCAGATACTGGTAGTCGGAGCCGCTGGCGCCGACATAGACGCCGGTGGCGCCGCCGGCGAGCTCGCTGGCCTGGTAGCCGGCATCCTCGACGCACTCCCACGCAAGTTCCAGCAGGATGCGTTGCTGCGGGTCCATCAGCTCCGCTTCGCGCGGCGACAAGCGGAAAAATTCCGCATCGAAATGCCCGACATCGCGCATGATGCCGCAACGGTCGATGCCCTGGTGGCTCGAGGCCGGGTCGATCCCTGCGGGCCAGTTCCAGCGCTCGCGCGGCAGCGTGCCGATCGCGTCGCGTCCTTCGATCAGCAGCGACCAGAGGCCGTCGAGGTCGCGCACGCCGCCGGGAAGGCGCAAGGCGATGCCGACAATGGCCACCGAGTCGTGGCCGTCCGTTGCCGGCGGAGCCGATGGCGCCGCCCGCTCGTCGTCGACGCGCTGGCCGAGCCGAGCCGCCAGTTCCTGCACAACGTCGGCGCAAGTATTGAACTCGAAGAAGAAAGCGCTGCCCAGCTTGATGCCGTAGCGGTGCGACAGCGCTTCGGTCAGCTGCAGCAGGTCCGCCGAATCGAGCCCCATTTCGATCAAAGGCCGGGACACGGCAAAGCTGTCCGGCTCGGCCAGCAGCGACAGGATATGCTGCGCGACGTCGCGCTCGATGGCGGCCGGTTCAGTGCGCCCGGCGTCGTGCCCATCGCCCTGCGCCTGCTCGGAAACGGTGACCTCGTCGCGGGCCCGGTGCCGGATGTCATAGGCAACCAGTACGCCATTGCCCAGGTTGATGCTGTCTTTCGGGCGGTAGCGCGGCACCAATTGCTCGATACTGGCGCCGTGCAGTTCATGGAAGCGCAGCACCGAATCGACCAGGCTGCCCCGCTCGTTGCGCAGGCGCAGGTAACTGGCCGCGTCGACGTCGCGATGTTGCGGATAATCCTTGCAGCGGGTGACGGCCAGCACGGTGCGTACGCCGTCCATCACCGCGCAGCGGTGCAGCATGAATTCGAGCAACTGGTCGCCCAGGCTGCGGTTCTGCAGTTCCGGCTGCACGTTGACGGCCAGCAACTGGACCATGAGGCCATCGGGCGCGTGCCGCTTGATGGCGGTGCGCGCGGTGGCCGACACCACGTCGTCGCGGCTGTGAACCCGCTGCGAATACATGGCGCCGCCCAGGTGCCCGTCGATTTCCAGGGCCATCTGGCCGTCCGGATGACGGCGCATCCGCTCGCACAAGATCGCCTCGGGGGCGGCCAGCTCGCTGCCCCAGCACAGCTGCTCCAGCGCCAGCAGCGCCGGCAGGTCCGATACTTGGGCACGGCGAATCCGGTAGTCGCGCGGCTCGAAGCGATGCATGCTCCAGCGGGTCAGGGGCAGTCCGCCCGGGCAGCTGACGCCGGCGCCGGCCATCGGAAACAGGCCGCAGCCGGCCGCGGCCATGAGCCAGTCGTCGGCGCTGTGCAGATCCAGCTGCTCGAACCCCTGCAGGCTTTCCAGGGCGCGGTCGAGCTGGGCCGTCGCGGCGTCGTGCGGCAGCGCGATCGCGTGCCGTTCGCTCGCATGTTCCTCGATCAGCACGCAGCCATGGTGCGAGGCCACGGCCATCCATCCGGCCAGCAGTTGCGCCTGGTCGATGTGCGGACGGTCGGCCAGCATGCGCCGACCCGGCAGGTTCACCAGATGCAGCCCGCCATCGGTTGCGCCGACCTCGGCTGTACTGTGCAGCGTCGCTTCCGGGCTCAGGCAATCGCCCTCCACGACCCGGATCTGAATGCCTTCCGTTGCTGCAGCGGCGTCGGTGTCCGGCGCGGCGTTGCTTTGCACCGCAAGCAGCACCAGCGGATGCTCGTCCAGCATGACGCCGCGCCGGGTCCGGTTGCGAATGGCGGCGGCCAGCCGCACGATCCGTTGAGGATCTCCGACATGCCAGCAGGCCAGGTATTTCGGCTGCGCCGAGACGGGCAGCTGATCGAACGCCGCCAGCACGCACTGTTCGATTTCCGGCCACATGGCGTCAATCCGAGGGTCGTCAATGGCCGCCGTTGCAGGGTGCGCTGCAACGTGGTCCACCGCCAGCACGCGCTCCAGGCCGGCCAACAATGGCGCATGGTGCAGCAGCAGAGAAGCGTCCCCTGCCGCACGCCAGCCCTGCTCACCGGCGGGAGTGAGCACTAGAGCGGCACCGACCCGCTCCAGCCACCGCAGTCCGACAAAAAAAGCTTCCAGCTCGCTTGCCGTGGCAGGCTGCAAATGCTGCAGCACATCGACCAGGCAGTCCCGGTTCGCGCCTGCCGCAGCCTGCCGTAATCCGTGCAGCAATGGCAGCAACAGCAGGCCGTCGATCAACCCGGCAAAGGCCGGATCGCGCACATCCCAGCGCCGCTGGTACAGCGCCAGGCACTCGCTGAGCAAGGGGGACGGGGCGCCGGCCCAGAACGCCACCAGCAGCCCAAGCCCCTGGGGCGGCACTTGCTGGACCGATCCGGCCGCAGCGGTCAGCCGCCAGTGGCCCGCATCAATTGCTTCGGCCCAGCCGATCGACTCGAGCACGCGCAAGGCGCGCGCCAGGCCGTCGGCATTCAGGAGCAGCTGCGCCGCCAGCGCATCGACGGCAAACCGCTTGCCCGGCCGCATGCGGCCAAACAACCCTGCTGCTCTGCAAACCTCGATCACGGGTACCGCAACAAAGCCCTTGATGTGTTCCGCCAGTTCTGTGACCAATTACACCCCCAAAGTATTTGCTGCGTTGACCAGTTCTGTTGCCTGCCTCCCCGCTATCAGGCCGGGGGCCGCCATCGATTGCCCCACTTCGTTCGCCAGCTTGGTAAGCACCCGCCCGGGCCCCATCTCGGCGAATTCCGACTGCCCCGCCCGGATCAGCCAGGAAACCGATTCGCTCCACAGCACCGGACGGGTGATCTGCGCGACCAGGAATGCCGGGATCACCTTGGATGGATCACCTGCCGGATAAGGCCGCGCGGTGACGTTGGCTACGACCGGCACGCGCAATGGCTGAAAGACGAAATCCGCCAAAAACCGTGCAAATTGCTGCGCCGCGTCGGCCATGTAGCGGGAATGGAAAGCGGCACTGACCTGCAGCGGCACGTATAGCCTCGCTCCCGCATCGGTGAAATGGGCGCCCGCCCGCTTGATGTCCGCACTCGGCCCCGAAATGACGACCTGGGTCGGGGAGTTGAAATTGGCGACGTCGATCGACGCCAGGCCATGCTCGCTCATCACGCGCGCGACCCCGGCTGCCGATAACCCAAGCACGGCCGCCATTGCGCCCTGGCGCGCCTGCGCCATCAATTCCCCGCGCCGCTTGACCAGGCGCAGCCCATCGACCATGCCGAAAGCGCCTGCGGCCGACAGTGCGGAGTATTCGCCGAGACTATGCCCCGCAAAATAGGCCGGACCCCGTCCGGCAGCAATCGCCTGGAAGTAGTGCAGGCAATTGACGACATACAGGCAAGGCTGCGTGTACTGCGTCTGCTGCATCAGGTTGTCACGGTTATCCAGGCAAAGTTCGCGCAGCGAATAGCCTAGGATGTCGTTGATGTCGTTTTCCGCGTCCATGAACTGCTGCACGCTGTCAAACAACTCCCGCCCCATTCCCTTGATCTGAGAGCCTTGACCTGGAAACACAAAGACTGACATTACGAATCCTCGAGTACGACGCGCACGCGCAAGTGTTGATCTAGTTACCACAAAGGGACGAGGGTGCAGCAGCGTTACACCGCAGGCGGACACAGGCAAGCTGTTATTAGTTCCCACAGGGAATTTAGGGTGGCATCGTTATGCATAAAAAGCTAAATTCTTGAAAGGATTATATAGATGTATTCACCATGTTAAGAAAGCGCTAATTAAATCGCCGTAAATTCAAAGCAGACAATCGGCGTGATGAATTTTTGACTCAACGTGTTTGATTTCTGAGTTGTTGATCTTATTTTTCATAATTTGAGCCTTTATTCCTATGTTTTTCATGCTCTTGCAGCTTTCGAGACGTAGTTATGCCCTTGACTCAGCAGCGCTTTTTTAACAATCACCAAGTTCGCCAATGCAAACAGCATCGTGTGACGTGCTGCGTTCTTGGCAATGCCTTTGTAGCTAACTTTTCTGTACTTGAATAAATTCTTGATGATGTGAAATGGGTGTTCCACCTTGGCGCGTATGCTGGCTTTGAGCTTTTCGATTTGTTCTATCGTTTGTGCGATTTGACCTGCTGCACCGTATTGTGTCTTGGACTTCCCACGGTCTGGTAGACAGTCCGGGTCTATGATTTATTCATAGGAGGAAGTCATGAGTATTCAACGTTTTCCAGCGGAATTTAAAGAAGAGGCCGTACGCCAAATCGTCGAGCGAGGTTACTCGGTCGCTGAAGTATCGGCTCGATTAGGCGTCTCCGCCCACAGTCTTTACAAATGGGTGAAGGCGATCAAACCTGATAAATCCGAGCAACATGCAACTGAGTTAATTACAGCTAAGAGTGAAATACTTAGACTTCGGGCTCAACTTCACCGAACCGAGGAGGAGCGCGATATTCTAAAAAAGGCCGCTCGGTACTTTGCAAGGGAGCACGAGTAAAGTACCACTTCATCAATGAACATCGTCATGAACACCGGGTTGCGACCATGTGCCGCGTTTTAAAGGTGGCTCGCGCTGGTTTCTATGACTGGCTGCACAAACCCTTGTCAGACAGAGCCATGGAGGATCAGCGTCTACTGAGCCTGATCAGAGACTCCTATGGTGGTGTTTACGGCTCACCACGCGTCTTTGCTGACCTGCGTGAAGCTGGCCAAACGTGTGGCAAACACCGTGTGGCTAGGATCATGCAAACCAACAGGATCAAGGCGATACGCGGGTACAAGTCACCGCGCTCGGTCAGTGGGCGTCCATCCATCCTCTCGCCCAACAAGCTGAACCGGCAATTTACGGTGGATGCACCTGATCGGGTATGGGTGACAGACATCACGTACATTCGCACTTGGCAGGGATGGCTTTACCTGGCCGTGGTCATGGACTTGCATGCGCGAAAGATCGTAGGATGGTCAATGAAGCCCACCATCGCCCGAGAAATCGTTCTGGATGCGTTGATGATGGCCGTTTGGAGGCGGCGACCTACGCAAAGTGTTCTCGTCCACTCAGATCAGGGCAGCCAGTACGGTAGCGATGACTGGAAACGTTTCTGTGATGCTAACAACCTGGAGCCCAGTATGAGCCGGCGTGGTAATTGCTGGGACAATGCAGTAGCTGAATCTTTCTTTAGCAGTTTGAAGAAAGAACGCATCCGCAAACGCATCTACAAAACCCGTGACCTAGCCCGTGCGGATGTCTTTGACTACATTGAAGGGTTTTACAATCGCAGTCGTCGCCATAGTCATCTGGGCGGCATCAGTCCTGAGGCATTTGAACGTGCCTCAATTTGAGGCCAGGATGTGTCAACCGTTGCGTGGGAAGTCCACCCAGTGAACATATAGCCCCATATCCAGTTACAACAACACGACAATTATTTTTTAGCGACATGAAATTAATTTATAAAATTTAGAAGGCATACTATTTATTTTAATTATCGCCTCCTGTTGCAGTTATGTATATAGGATGAAAGTCCCGATTTGGATAAGTACGAACGAAAACCCTAGCTGTACCTAACGCCCAATCTTTCTAAATTTTCTGCCAAGAACGTTACTTCTAGACAAATCGCTCTCTTTCTGGTTATTTGATCAGGGTCTGAATACAACCAGGCTATGTATTGATCCTCGATCGAGGCTGGCAGTGAAAAAACCGTATCGCCACCATGCACTGGCGACGGTCGCCAAGGAAACCTTTTCCCTATTGAAATGTCCTGCTCATCACCTCTTGAATCTCTTTCGTAGTCGTCATATTGCTCCACCAAGTGATTCAGATAAATTTTTATGTCTTCTGTATTTGTATCTTCAATGTAATCGCGAACTAGCTTGGCCGAGGACAACGTCGTTTTGGCTGCGGTGGATGAAGTAAGCGCTGTACTAGGCAATACAGACAAGAGTTCTTCCCATTGACGAATGCTTGCCGCCGCTTGTTTCTCCGGATCGTTTGCGTATTTCGTTTCAAACTGCGGTGCGGTAATCCCCCCCACCCCGTATGGCAGGCGTAACCCCTGGCTGAGACAATCGAGCCCATGAATCAAGCCAGCCTCCAGCTCAGCCTCAGTGCAAAAAAAAGCGCGCAAACAAGTCTTTCTAGACCAGATGGAGCAAGTCGTGCCGTGGTCTGCACTGGTCGCCCTCATCGCCCCCTACTACCCAGAGGGCAAAACCGGACGGCCACCGTTTTCATTGCAAACCATGCTGCGAACGCACTTCTTGCAGCAGTGGTTCACCCTGTCAGACCTCGGCATGGAAGAAGCCTTCTTTGACGTGCCCATGTACCGCGAATTTGCACAGCTCCAAGAGTTTGGCCGCTTGCCAGACGAGAGCACCATCTTGCGGTTCCGCCACCGGCTAGAAAAACACAAACTGGCCGAGCAGATCTTGGCCACAGTCAACGACTTGTTGATTGCGCGCGGCTTGCTGCTCAAGGCGGGCACGGTGGTGGACGCCACACTCATTGCAGCGCCCAGCTCCACCAAAAACAAGGACAAGGCCCGAGACCCCGAGATGCACTCGAGCCAAAAAGGAAACTAATGGCACTTTGGCATGAAGGCCCACATTGGTGCGGATGCCGACTCAGGGCTGGAGCACACGGTGCTTGGCACGTCGGGCAATGTCAATGACGTGACCGCGGGCAACGGCTAGTTGCACGGACAAGAGACGCAAGCGTTTGGGGATGCGGATTATCAGGGGATAGACAAGCGCCCGGATGCCATGGCGGGTGTGACATGGCACGTGACGATGCGCCCCGGAAAGCGGCGCAAATTGAACAAGGAAGACCCACTCGATCAGATCACGGAAAAGATTGAAAAGGCCAAAGCCAGTATCCGGGCGAAGGTGGAGCATCCGTTTCGGGTGATCAAGCGCCAGTTTGGGTATGTGAAGGTGCGCTACCGAGGGCTCAAGAAGAACACGGCGCAGCTGGTGACGTTGTTTGCGCTGTCCAATGTGTGGATGGTGCGGCACACATTGCAGGGAATGCGGGAATGAGTGCGCCCGCAACGCGAGAAAGTGGGCTTACGCAGGGACTGCTGCGCCAAAAGTGGGGTCAAAAGCGGTGTTTTGCTGGCTTGACCGCATAGAAAACGCAACCCACGCGGCTCGGTGGCTTTATGCCACTTGCTGGGGTGAGTTGTTCACAGTGTCCTAAACTAAATGTCGTGTGCGCACTTTACAACGGGCAGGACGCGTGGCGGCCCTCCAAGATTTCCCGACCGTCAATAGAAATGCCGGTAGGAAACTTGCCAGGCCTTGCGCAGAGGTGAAGCGCCGTAATCGCTGAGCAAGCTGCCGCTGTTGCCCTGCCATTGCAACGCGACTTCGTCGCGCTTCCAGCGGTAGCGCAGTTCAACCCAGGCAACGCGACTATGATCATCGCTATTGCGGCGCATCATTGCCGTCAGGTCAAGATGGTTTATCAACAGGTCTTGCCAGGTGGCGTAGAAAAACGCCGCATGGCGGGTCGGCATTTCCTGCGCCGCGTGCGCGAACTGCCGATAACGGTCGTAGGCCGGCAGCGACGCGCGCGACAATGCATCCCACTGCGTTTTGTCGAGGCCGGTGCCGTTGTACTGATATTCAAGGCTCAGCGAGAGCTTGTTGCTGGTGGTGTAGGTAACACCGGTCGCAACCCGGTTACGGAACGCCTCTCCGCCCTTTTGCCCCAGGGCTTGTGCTAGCAGCGACGGGCTGCGCCCGCCAGACCACTCGACATAGGCCACCGTCGCATCATTGACAAGCTTGGTCAAGTTCATGCCGAACTGCGGCGATGCGCCCTGATCCTTGTACAACAACCACTGAGGGTTCAAGTCTTCGCTCAGGCGCTTGCTGAAGATCAGCAAGGCGCGATCGCGCGCATTGGTCGCGCCCCAGTCGGGATTGAAGGCCGATGCATTGGGCGCTTCGCTCAGCGCCGGGGAATACAGCGCCGTCAGCGAGGCGCCGTCCCACAGCGCCTGTCCGCGCAACATCACGCTGCCCTGGCGGTTTTTCTTGATGCTGGCCGGATCGAGCGACACCGAGGAACGCAATGCGCCATCGCGCAAGAAGTCAGTCGGGTTATAGCCGTTGGCGACGCCCGAATACTGATTCACGCGACCAAAGTCGAGAATGACGTCGTGGCGCGGCTGCCAGCTGAGATAGGCTTCCTTGAGCGTATTGACCTCTTTGCGCTGATCAAAGCGGTGCAGCCAATCGACATCGAGCCGGTTGGCCAGGATGCCACGCAGGCCGGGCGCCAGCGTCGCGTCGACCTGCAGGTCGATCGAGACGAGTTCGGTGGCGCTCGTCTCTTCGGAGAACGCCGCATTGCGTATCTGCGCACGGCCGGCCGCCCCCTCGACGAACAATTGCCAGGCACGCGCACTTTGCGCCGCCTGCGGCGCCGAGCCGGGCAGCGACAAGGCCGCCGCATCCAGGTCTTGCGCGCAGGCCGCGCCGGTCAGCAGCGTTGTCACCAACGCGAAGGTGGCCCGCACGGTTATTGCGGCTTGAAGCGCGGCAGATAGTCGCGCTGCAGCCAGGCTTCCGGCACATCCCTCACTGCCCAGTTGGTGAAACGCAGCACCGTCACCCATTTCGGATCGAGGCCGTCGATGATCACCGTTTCGGTGGGGCGCTCGGCGCCCAGCTGGTTTTCGTACTGGCGGTAATAGGCCGTTTTCAGCAGGCGATTGCTTTCGCTGTAAAAGCGGGCCTTGACCGGGCGATTGTTGGCGCTGTCGATCCACGCTTCGATATGGTGGTAGGTGACGTCCGGCTTGGTCGCTGCGAGCGTCAGCTTGTAGCTGTTGCGCTTCTGGCGGTCGGCGTCGAGCACTTCTTCCTCGCCGGACAGGGTGGCGCGGTAGTCCTTGGCCAGATTGAATGTCACCACGTCGCCGTTGGCGGCCTGGCCGAGCAGGCGCTGCTGCGGCGAAATCCGGATGCTGGCCTTGTTGGACGGATCGTAGAACCACAGGTCGTTGCCCGTCTTGAGCATCAGCTTGTTGGCGTCGCGCGCCGGCGCGATGAAGCGGATCAGGCTGCGGAACTGACCGCTCTCCTTGTCCGCCCTCGAATACACGGCCAGCGTGCTGACATCGGTCTGCTTGCCGTCGCGGTACTCGGTCAGCGTGGTCGTTAAACCGAATGGATGATCGGGATTGCGGATGGCATCGCTAGCGGCAAGAATTTCCTGCGCACTGGGTTTGGCAACAGCAGCAGATGCACTGCATCCGAGGACCGCAGACAAGACTGCGGTGATAAATTGTCGCTTTTTCATATCAAGTTATTTCCCGAATAATGAAACAAAAGTACTGACTGGTCAACTATACATGGCGCAAGGCGTCGACGATGTTGAGCTTCGCAGCGCGGTTGGCCGGCCACCACGCCGAGACGACGGTCAGGAAGGCCAGGCTGAGCGCGCTGCCGAATATCAGCTTGTTATCGCCCCACACCCGCACCATAACCGGGTATTCGTACGAATAGCCGGGCGGCGCCCAAGTCATGCCGCTGTGATTGATCACATAGGCGATCGGCAAGGCGATCGCGATGCCCAGTCCCGCACCGATCAGGCCCAGCAACAAACCTTCGCTGACAAATAGGCTGCGAATGCCGGCGCGTCGCTGGCCGATGGCCCGCAGGGTGCCGATTTCCGTGGTGCGCTCGACCACCGCCGTGCTCATCGTGTTACCGACGGTAAACAGCACGATCATGTAAATCAGGATCGAGATGAAGCCGAACATCGAGTCGAAGAATTGGATCACCTGTTTGTAGATCGGCGATAAGGTTTCGTAATCCAGCACTTCGAGCTTCAGAGCCTTGAATTCGGCTGCCAGCAATTGGTCGAGCCGCGCCCTAGCCGCCGGCATCTGTGCCGTATGCGCCAGTTGAATCTGGATCGCCGTCACCTGCGGCGCAGCGCCGCCGAACACCAAGCGCTGCGCCTGGTCCAGATGCATTACGATCAGCGAGTCGTCGATTTCCTTGACGCCCCAGTTATCGGCCCGCACTACGTTCAGGCCGGTGACGTTGGGAGCACCGCGCACACTGGCCGCCAGCAGTTCGATGTGCGTGTCGCCCGCATCGGGCGCGCCAGCCTGCTCGAGCGCCGACAAGGCCGCAATGTGGTCCGGCGCGGCCGGCCCATTTTCGCCTGCGCTGTCCGAAGCGCCCATATCTTCCGCCGTCGGGCAGTCCTTGAGCTTGAGTGGCGCGCACATTTGCAGCAGCCGGGCGACACCGGTACCCATGACGACCGAATCGGCAGGCGTGCCGGCCAGCGCAATCGGGGGAGCATAACTGAGGCTACCGTAATCATCCCATTTACGCATCTTGTTTTGCTCGTCCACCACCACGCCGGCGGCGACCACACCCTTCGAGACGCCATTTGAAAAGTTTCCCGCGATGCCGTTGAGCCGCAAACTTGGCGTGACGACCGCCAGCATCGGCTGCAGTACCGGATCTTTTTTTACCGCGTCGATAATGCGCTGATAATCCGTAATTCCGTAGGCGACGGGATTGCCGCTGCCGTACAGGAAATAGCCTTTGTGCTGGATCTGCAGGTGGCCGTGGTATTGCACGTACCCGGTCTGGGTGGCGAGAATGGCATTGCGTGCATAGCCGCCGAATATCAGCATAGACACCAGCCCAACCACCATCGCGGCCAAAGTCGTCATCGAACGCCGCCGATTGCGTAACAAATTGCGCAGTGCGAGTGAAAACACCATCATGAAGACCTTTCCAACACCGTTTCGCGCCGCTCGATACCGGTAATGCGGCCGTCGCGAATGAATACCGCATCGTCGGCCTCGGCCAACACCTTGGGATCGTGGGAAGAAAAAACGAACGAGACCTTGTGCTCGTGCTGCATCTTGCGCATCAAGACAATGATGGCCGCACCGGTCTCGCTGTCGAGATTGGCGGTCGGCTCGTCGGCCAGCACCAGTTGCGGCGACATCACCAGCGCGCGGGCAATGGCCACGCGCTGGCGCTGGCCGCCGGACAACTGCCCGGGCTGGTTCCCGGCCTTGTCCGCGAGACCCACCGCGTCGAGCAGGGACATCACGCGCTGCTTGCGCTCGCGCGCTAGCATCTTGGCCAGCAACAGTGGATATTCGACGTTTTCATACGCCGTTAATACCGGCATCAGATTGAAGCTCTGGAAAACGAAACCAAGGTGGCGCACCCGGAAATCGGACAATTCATTGTCCGACATGGTGTTGACGGCACGCCCCGCTAGGATAATTTCTCCGGCATCCGGGCGATCGATACAGCCGATCATATTCAACAAGGTCGTCTTGCCGCTACCGGAAGCGCCGGATATGACGGTGAAACAATTGGGACGAATTTCGAGATTTATATTCGCCAAAGCCGGCACAGTAACTGCGCCCAGGCGATAGGTCTTATCGACCTGTTTGAGAATGACCGAATTCACGAGACTCCTATAGTAATTCCACGCAGCCGACAAGCGACACTTGTTTCATAATGCGCCTTGCTCAGGCGGCAATTGTATTGACTTTACAATTTTGCATGTACATTATGCCACAAGAAGATACACGCTTCAACGCCGTGTATTGGTCCAATACATTCTGGACTGAGGATGAGATTGAAGAAGAAATTCTACTGGGGTGACAGGCAGGTTGGTCAAGGAGGCTGATTTCTTTGGATTCGGCTTGGTCGATAGATGCGGAAGTTCGGTGTTGTAGAACACCAGCCAATCACTCATTTTTTGGCTAAACATCGCCAAGTCTGTGAACAACAGTGGACTTCCCACGCAACGGTTGACATATCCCGGCCTCAAACAGAGGTACGTGCAAATGTTTCAGTACTGATGCCGCCAAGGTGACTATAGCGACGACTGCGATTGTAAAAGCCCTTCAAAGTAGTCACATTGCGCAGATGCAGGTAGAGGCCCGTCAGTAAGATTCGTGTGAAAACCTGCTACATAGCCCAAATCCTATGTAGGTAACGCCGTCCGAGTCGGCATCGGCTCGAGATTCAGGTCAGTTGGGTAGTCACCAAATCGCTTGAGCTTGCTAGTTGTTGATGCCGACATGTTTTTGACTCAGGTGCCGACTTTTGATTGATCCGCCATGGTGGTTCACCAGCCGGCATGGGACAAGGCTCTCAGCGGTATCTGGGTGGGTCACTGAATATCGGTAGACCGGGGGTCAGTTCTAAGTGAAAATCAACAGAAAGAGCTTAATTTTATTAATCTGAATTGGTCTGTCATGGCCGTTTTAATTGTTCAGTGTCGAAAATAGTAAATCATCTTATATTATTGCGTAAAAGTAATGACTAAGACGCATTTTCAGCAGGTTCGTCAGGGTTTTAGTCCATCTATTTCAAAACACAAACTCACGACTTGCGCAAACGATTCGGCGTGAGATTCTAAGTACAGCACTTCAACCATTCGTTTTGAGTGGTTGGTGTTTTACAAGGAACTTCATCATGCATACTTTTAATCCGTGCAATCCTGCAACATCAACATCAACATCAACATCAACAGCTGCCAAGCCACTTGCGGCAAACAATTTGTTTGTTCCCTTCGTGCCAATATCTGTCAATGTCAATTTAGTAGCTGCTCAACCGCTAGCCAAACATCTAGCAGCTTTAGCGCCGGAACTGGCGCATTTATCCCTTGATAACTTTGCGGCTATGCAGTTCAAAAAATCTGAGTTGCACCAAAAAGTAGCCGAATGTGCGACATCTTATGAGGCTTTACTTGATACCTATCGTTTGAACATGCAGGACTTGTATTCTTGCCTGTCTGCGTATTTACTGGCTCTTGGCTTGGCTGCTGAATTCCCCGATAACGAAAATTTGCAAGCTAATCTGCAAATTTCTTTACAGCAGGTACATGCTTATGCTGCGGCTATGGACTTGTCTGCTGCTGAATATGGTGTAGATAGCTCCATCCAACCCGAATTGCTGTTTGCTGCTTGTTTAAAACGGCTGCAATTGCTGCAAGAGCGCTGGAAAGACAATCACACCCAATCGATTGAGTTAGCTTTACAGCAGCAAACGGATGCGGTTTATGGCGCTGTCGCAACTTGCTTGACGGACATCTGCCAGCATGGTTTAGACAATCAAATCAGTTTGGAACCTACGCCCCAAGCCCAAGAAGATGTGCTGGTCACTTTGGCAACGTTTGTAGATTTGCCGTTTTCTGGGGAATGGCCAGCGTTAAAGCAAAGGGCGATAGCTTTGAGGAACGAAGGGGGTGTGCAATGAACTATGCATACTTTACCGATACGTTTCCGTGGCTAGCACCTATGGGGCAATTTTTTGGAGCTCTTATTTTGGTCTTGTTTATGGCAGTGACTGTCGTCGCGCAAGAAGGTCGGCAGTGGAGTAAGCAGAAGATGACTTTGGCGGATTGGTGCTTTGATGAGGCATACATCAAGGAAGTGTTGCTGCAATATCCGCACTTGAATGAGTCTGATGTCGTTGAAGCTTTTGAACAATTGCGACTGTATTTTCGGATTTGTTGGCAATGTGAGAAGCGATTGGTCGCGATGCCCTCAAAACTGGTAGATGCGTGTTGGCATGTGTTTATTTGCGATACGCGTAACTATGCCCAGTTTTGTGAGGCTGTTTTTGGAAGATTTCTGCACCACGAACCGCCTACCGCCAGTGAATTGCAAAAGATCAATGCTTCCGAACGCAATCAAGTGCTGATGTTAGCTAATGCACGTGCATACCAAGGATCTTTGCGTCATGCAACGAATGCTGTCTTGGCAGTGCCTGTGTTGTTTTCGATTGACGAGCGATTGCGAATTCATGATGGTTTTTCCTATTCTTCGGAATTTATGAAAAGTTTGGCGAATTTTGATGTGAAGAAGGCTGAGGCAATGCTTTCACGGTCTGAAGGTGCTGCGGATGGGTCGGGAGCAGCTTGCGGGGATGGAGGGAGTTGTGGGTGTGGAGGGTCAGTTTGAAATTAGTGAAGCCAAATTGCTGCCGTTTTTTTACGTGTGACACGCGTGTCACACCATTTAAAAAAATAGCCTGTTTAAAAATCTGATGATTACTCGGTGGTCAATTTTCACAACAGAAACTGTAAGCAATGCTGAGATCGCAAGAGTATCGAATGACTTTTTCTCTTGCAATGATGCGTGATCTTGTGACAGAAAGAACAGGATCGAGTCTTTGGCCTTTTACTGAAAAAACAATTTTTTCATCTTAATATCTGGAATCAGTAGTGTCCTGACGTTTTCACATCAGGGCGTCGTAAGTTAATAATTTACTTTAGTTTTTTGACATTTCAGTCTAGCATCGATTTCAACTTCGATCCCATTACTTATGGTCATTTGCATTTTGAAGCAAAGCGATGAGTCACTTGTAAGCGACTCTAGTCGTGTCCATCGGCGAAATTGTGTCCGTGTTGATTCCGATTTCATTGGTCTGTCAGCATTGAAATTGGATAAGAGCACATCAAAAGCAAAAGACCATGGGTTTATCCTCGCTTTTGAAATTGCAAAACATCTGTAGGAATTTATACTTTTTTCATTAGCTTCTCACAACGCCCCCACTCAACACCGCAAAAACCTACTGGCGAATACTAGATGTCTGCACAAATATTGTTGAAACCCGTATATCTTGACAAGCATGGGGCTTGCGCTTTCGTGTCCATTAAGGCGACGACACTTGATGAACTTGTACGCAAAGGTCAATTCCCAAAGCCCCGTGTACTATCTACCCGTCGAGTTGGATTTTTGGTTCGTGAACTCGAGGCTTGGGCCGAATCACGCCCAGTCAGCAACTTGCTTCCGCCGCCAAATACAGGTGCCAGAAAGAGTGCGACAGTATGAGTTATGAATGCTGTAAATTTTAGGAATAGCTACCAAATCCAGAAAATCTAGAACCCGAGTAAACAGATGGAATATGTAGGCACGTTCCCGTTATTTTTGCGTCAATAAAACAAGACACTGCCTTTGCTGTTGAAGATGCAAGCATTGAGTGCTGTGAATTTAAACCGATTGCACCAAGCTTTCAAGCTTTTCAGCAAGCATCGCAAGCCAAATTCTGCGCTCTTTGTCGTATCCATAGGTGTTATAGACACCAACTACACCCGGCTGTACATGCCCTAGAATCGCCTCGCCGATCTCATTAGGGCAACCCATCGCAGCCAGCATGGTTCGCCCAGTGCGGCGTAAATCATGTGGACTCCAATGCGTCACCGCCAAGCGATCTCGCAAATGATCTGGCTTGACCTTGCAATAGGGTTGAAAATAATGCACCTTGGTCTGCATGTAAGTCTGCTGCTGATGACCTATTAAACCTTGTCGTGAAACGCTAGGAAACAGCCATTCATCATTTACAGCAATCAGCCGCTGCACAATCTCCAAGACACGACCAAAAAGTGGCACGCGCAAATCGGTCGCAGCGGCCTGATGTTTACCTTTAGTCATGGACTTGGGCATTGTCCACCACCACCCATCTTTTTCCTCTGTGATTTGCTCACGCCGCATTTGCACAATCTCTGCGCCTCGTGTACAAGTCCAAAGCTGAACAGTCAAAAAATCCTGCACCTGCTGGCTAAATCTTTTCATATCTATATGAAATAGCTTAAATATTTCAACTTCCGACAGCGTTCGTTTAGTCGTACCCTTATGCACACCATCTCGTACCGCTCCCAAACTGCGTAACTTACGAACTGCGACCAGTCGCCACCAGTTCGGCAGGTCGTCGGGGATGCGACCAGCATCCAGCGCATAATCCCATGCGGCTCCCATCTCACTCTTTACACTCCCTGCCATCACGGGTCGGTCTGAAAGCGTTTCGACAAGATCAAACACAAAACGACGATTGACTATGTTGGCCGGCACATCGAGGTAGTCAGCCAGTGCGTTTTTCAGCCGTGCATAGACAGCCTTCGCACCTTTGGGTTCCCGCCGCCTCTCCAAATAGCCGCTGGCGTAGTCATCCACCATCTGCCCCAACGTGTAGCCCAACTCTGGGCCGATTTTGATGGCAAACTTCGCCTTGCGCTTGGTTGCAGTCAGGTCTTCGCCGTTATCACGACGAGCCCTTAGCTCCTGCCACTCTGCCGCAGCTTCGGCCACTGGCATGGCTGGCCACGAGCCGATCTTGATTTGTTTCATGAGATCTGTCGCTGGATCTTTGTAGCGGTAGGCCCAAGTGCGACGCGTTTCTGATGCAATCAAACGTAGCCCTGTACAGCCATCGACGACAATATGCATACCTGGTTTTAGAAGCTTAGCCGCTCTTGCGTCAAAATACATGTACAACCTTTTCTGGAAGCGAACAGAGGACGTAAAAAACCTACGCCAAAACCTACGCCAAGTGGCAAGTGTAAACGGGTTTTAGCGTGTGTAGACGGGTTTAATGTTACGCTAAAAACTACGCTGAATTGAAAAAATATTCCAATAAATCAAGGGTTTACAACAATAAATCCAATAAAAACAACAACTTACGAAAGCGCATAGAATGATGAATATTGTGATCCTAGACGACTACCAAGATGCCGTGCGCAAGTTGGAATGTGCAGCCAAGTTAGATGCTTTTAACGCCAAGGTATATACCAACACCGTCAAAGGTGTTGGCCAGCTCTCTTTGCGACTGAAAGACGCAGACATCATTGTGCTGATACGCGAGCGTACTCCCTTGAGCCGACAGCTCATTGAAAAACTGCCAAAGCTCAAACTGATTGTTCAAACCGGCAAAGTTGGCGCTCATATTGATGTTAACGCTTGCACAGAGCGCGGTATCGCTGTTGCTGATGGCACGGGCTCACCCACAGCCCCAGCAGAAATGACTTGGGCGCTCATCATGGCGGCCATGCGCCGTTTGCCCCAATATATAGCCACACTCAAGCATGGCGGCTGGCAACAATCAGGCTTAAAAACAACCGCTATGCCCCCCAACTTTGGGCTAGGGATGAACCTCAAAGGCCGCACTTTGGGTATTTGGGGTTACGGCAAAATTGGACAATTGGTTGCAGGTTATGGCCAAGCTTTTGGCATGAACGTGATGGTTTGGGGCAGCGAAGAGTCGCGTCAAAAAGCCAGGAGCGATGGCTATGCTTCTGCCACGTCTGTGGAAGCCTTTTTCTCAGCTTGTGATGTGCTCACGCTACATTTGCGCCTGCATGATGCTACGCGTGGTTTGGTTACCTCGTCATTGCTCTCGCTGATGAAGCCAACGTCCTTGATTGTCAACACCTCACGCGCTGAATTGATCGAACCTGATGCCTTGATCTCCGCCCTCAACCGTGGCCGCCCTGGCATGGCTGCAGTCGATGTCTATGAAAGCGAACCTGTGCTGCAAGGCCAAGCCCTGCTGCGCTTGGAAAACTGTATTTGCACACCGCATATTGGGTATGTCGAGCAAGACACTTACGAAATGTACTTCAGCGCCGCCTTTGAAAACATTCTCAATTTCGTCAAAGGCACGCCAACCAATATTGTGAATCCAGGTGCATTACAAGTTAGGAGATAGGCGTTTTTGAGCTTGCTAACTCGATAAATATTTTGCCGCACCCTGCCCAGCGACGAATCCGCTGGACAAACAAGCCGTCAGCAAATAGCCGCCTGTAGGCGCTTCCCAGTCCAGCATCTCTCCTGCGCAAAATACGCCTTTGGGTAATTTTTCGCTCGCTTGCAACATCAACGCTGTATCCATTCCCTCAAACACCACGCCGCCCGCACTGCTGATCGCCTCGTCTATCGGTCGCGCGGCTTTCAACGCGATCGGTAAAGCCTTGATGCCTGCAGCCAACGCAACAGCATCATTCACAGCCTCCTTACCCAAAATTTCATACAGTAGCGCAACTTTGATGCCATCCAATCGCAGTCGACTTTTTAAATGACTTACCAGTGACCGTGACCCTCGCGGATGCCGCACTTCGGCCAAGACTTGCTCTGCCGATCTATCAGGCAGCAAATCAAGGTGAAAAGTCGCCGTTCCATGTGAAGTGATATCGTCGCGCAGCCAGCTAGAAGCCGCGTAAACCAAGCTACCCTCAACACCCGTCGTGGTCGCTACAAACTCGCCCTGCTTTTGAAAACGCGGAGGTGAACCGTCTGAAGAAGGCACGGTGATCGCAACCGTCTTGAACGGCTGCCCCGCAAACTTATCCGAAAAATACGCACTCCAACCCACATCAAACCCGCAGTTCGATGGCAAAAGCGGTTTGACATTGACGCTTTGGTGCTGCAACACAGGCACCCAAGCCCCATCCGACCCCAGCCGCGCCCAGCTGCCACCGCCCAGCGCCAACACCACTACATCAGCACATACCGTGACATTGCCCGTTGGCGTTGCAAACTGCAAACCATGCGCAGCATCACTGGTTTTTTCAGATTCATCGGATGGGGCCGAATCCACCCAACCCAGCCACCGATGCCGCATGTGAAACCGCACCCCTGCAACTCGCAACTGATGCAGCCAAGCCCGCAAAAGCGGCGCAGCCTTCATGTCCTTTGGAAATACCCGCCCAGACGACCCCACAAAGGTCTCGACTCCCAGCCCATGCGCCCAAGCTTGCACCTCAGCAGCGCCAAATTGCTGCAACAAAGCCCCAATTTCGCCATTTCTCGCCCCATAGCGCGAGATAAATGGCTCCGCAGCCTCTGAATGCGTCAAATTCAAACCGCCCTTGCCTGCCAATAAAAACTTGCGACCTACCGACGGCATCGCGTCGTACACATCCACCTGCAAACCAGCTTTAACTGCTTCTTGCGCCGCCATCAGCCCCGCTGGGCCACCACCGATGATGGCTACTGATTTCTTCATGCTCTTCGTTTTTTCCACAATAACTTTCAATAAACTTCAATGAACTTGCCTGCAGCCGTCAAAAACGCCGCTTTCACGGCTTCAACTAAATAACAAGCTTGCACCGCTGCGACATAAGCACGCATTTGTGCAAGCAGTTCGGGTTTCAGTTGAGGTTGAGATTCTGATTTGTAATCCAGTACCCACCAATCCCCAGTGTCTTTGCGTCGCACCAAGCGGTCTAGGCGCAGGAGTTTACCTTGTGCAGTTAGTTCGATTTCGTTGCCTTGCCAGCTAACTATCGCATCGTCCCACACCCAAGCACCCTCACCCGCCATGATGCGCTGCGCCATCTGCGCGGCTTGCTCGGCTTCTTGACTGCTCAGCTTAAACTCCAACGCTACGGTATCAACCTGAGTCAAATCCGCCCGCTGCAGTAGTCTGTGCATGGCTTGACCTAAACGTGATTCCAAGGATTCGTCAGCATCCACTATGACAGTAGTGATCTCTGAATTTACTATACTTTCAATAGCATCATAGGCAATAAATTCAAAGGCTACAGGCGAATTAGATGCTATTTTTGATGTATTTTTACTATTTCCCAGAGTGGGCAGCACCAACAGCTCAATCGCAGCATCATTTTCAGTGAAAAACCCTTCGACAGGCTCAGGGCGAACGGGTTTAGACGGCGCAGGAGCTGGCACTGCAACAATTTGCATCCGCTGCCACCAGCTATCGGTATTTGAGTTTCTAGGCTGCGAGCTAGAGATGACCAACTGTTCACGCGCACGCGTCATCGCCACATACAAAGCGTTCAACTCCTCACGCAACCGTGCCTGTTTTTCGACCTCAAACGCAGCAGCGGCGCTAGGTGCGGGGCGGCTTTCACTGGCTAGAAAGACGAAGCTGATCGGCGTTTCCGTCTCGCCCGGCCAATCAACCAAGACGCGCATGCTTTTGGACTTGCCAGCTTCTGCGTCGGTGTCCAAGATGATGACGACATCCGCCTCCAGCCCTTTCGCGCCGTGGATGGTCAACAGCCGAATCGCGCTGTCGTCACTTGTCATGGGCGATTTCACGGTTTGGGTGACATCTGCCATGTCAGATTCCCCATCTGAATTTGCTGCACTGAGTCCAGCCTTCATGGCGCGAACAAAGGCGTACGGCGTCAAATACCGCGCTTGGTCAATGTCTAGCGCAGCGCTGAGCAAAGCATTCAAGTTCGCCAAAATGCTCTCGCGCCGCGTCGCCGGTGCAGCGCTGGCGTAGCGGCCAAGCACATCGCCATCGTGAAAAATAGCGTCCAACGCATCGTGCGGTGGCAAGCTGTCAATCCAGCTCTTCCATAGCGCTAATTTAGCCCCTAGCCGGCGTATTTCTTGCCTTAGATGCTCTGAATTTAGTAGTAAATTGAACCACGATATCGCTAAAGCTTCGTTGTTATTTTTCGATGATTTGTGCGCCAAAGCAATCTCCACCAAATCATCGTCCGTCAAACCAAAAAGCGGCGACTTCAAAGCGCGGGCGAGAGATAAATCATGCGTTGGCGACACCAGCACATCCAGCAACGCAACGATGTCTTGCACCTCGGGCGCATCGGCCAAGTTAGTTTTTTCAGGCTGCTGGCTGGCGATGCTGAGCGTTTGTAACTCGGTTTGCATCAACGCCAGTCGCGAACGTTTTCGGGCCAAGACCATGATTTCATTGGGTTTTTTACCCGATTGCAGTAACTGCTGGATGAACTCAGCAGCTTGGCGGCATTCCAAAGTCACAATTTTTTCTTCGATTTCCTCTTTCGGCTCGGTCAAGCTATCGCGCCACAAGGGTTCTGCAGAATCGTTCACCGATTCATCTTTAGCTTCCTTAGCTTCTTTAGCGGGGCGTTCAATTTGCGGCAACCGCACAACGGCTCCCGCCACCGCAATCTCTGTGCTGTGCGCTCTGTAGTCCGAATACTGCTTCACATCTTGCGCTTGCAGCATTACAGTATTCACCGCTTCCACCACCTGCACGGCATTGCGCCGCGTATGGTCGCAGCTGAGCAAATCGCCATCTAAGCCGTCTCGAACAAATTTTTGTGCTGCGATAAACACTTGCGGCTCAGCTCGGCGAAAGCGGTAAATACTCTGCTTAGGATCGCCCACGATAAACACCACCGGTGGCTTGCTCCCCGCACCAGCGTAGCCCGACAACCAAGCGTACAAAGCCTGCCACTGCAACGGGCTGGTGTCTTGAAATTCGTCAATCATCAGGTGTTTCACCCGTGCATCCAAGCGCTCTTGCACCCAACCGCTCAACTCCGAGCTGGACAGCATCACCAGCGCCGCCCGTTCCACATCGTTCATGTCCACCCAGCCACGTTGGCGCTTTAAGTTGCCAAATTCGTTAATTAACAATCTGGTTAATCTAGCCATGCGCTGCTGGTGCAGCCAAGCGGCGTGTTGAGCAATGGCAGCTTGGAATCTAAGCGCTAAATCTTGCGCTCTAGCAACGAATTCGTTATCCGTCAAAGTACCGTTGAACTTGCGCGGCAGGCCTTTGTCGGTCAATAAAGCAGCTATTGCGCCCGCTAAGTCGTTGTCAGTGATAGATTTTTCTAGCTCCACGCCTTTTGCGCTAAAGGTTTTTTGCGTTGCCGCGCCCAAGACTTTGGCTGCTTCGGTCAAGATGTGGCGACGGCTTTCGCTACTCAAAAAGTCAGCCTCTGGCGATTCACAGCCTGCAAAATCAGCAAAATACACCGAAAAATGCGGCACAGAAGCATCAACCAAGCCCTTTTGATCCGCCAATTCAAACTCAACCCGCTTAGACAGTGCCTCGTCCAAAGCCTTCAAAGCCTGCGATTTGCCGTGCGCAGTCACCAGCGCTTCAAAATCACGCTTGGCATGCTCATCTTTCAACAATGTGCCAAAAAACCGCCGCCACACGCTGGGCACGGCCAGTTTGTCGTCCTCCAATAGCGTGTAATTGGCAGGTAGATTCAGCCCTTCCAGCACAGACAGCGGCGCGGTGCGCAATAGTGATGCAAACCAGCCATGAAAGGTTTTGATCTGTACACCACGCCCCTGCGAGAGTGTTTTTTGATATAAATTTTGTAGCTGCTCAGTCAATGAATGTGCCGGCTGGAGGCCATTTTTAGTATTTAAATTTGGCCTTGTTAAATGCTCTTTGGTGATGCCACGAATTGCTAGTTCTTGCTCTAACTTCTCAGGCGTCGCAAAGGCAAACTCAGCCAGCCACTCCTGCAAACGCTGCCGCATCTCACCGGCGGCTTTTTTGGTGAAGGTGATGGCTAGGATTTCGTGTGGCTTGACCTCACCATGTTGCGCATCCTCCTCTAGCAAGGCACGAATCATCCGCGACACCAACATCCAAGTCTTCCCCGCTCCCGCGCAAGCCTCCACCGCCACGCTTCGCTGTGGATCGCAAGCGATGGCGTAAAACTGGGTGCTGGAGACGGCTTTGCCGTTGTGCTCGTAGGCGGCGGTCACAAGACTTGTCCCCCACTTTGGAAAAGAGAGATTAGGGGGAATTTAAGCTTATTCATGCCAAAAATCCTTGCGACAAAACCCTCGCGCCGCGCAGTAGTCGCACGCCGCGCCCTCACCCAAGGCGGGCAGCGGTTTGCCTTGGCTAATGCCTTGCATATCGTCCAAAATGCCTTCAATCAAGGCGCTGCGGCTGTGGTCTATGTCTTTCTGGGCATAGGTTTTACTTTCTTTTTCGCTGACATTGACATACGCCGCTTCCAATGTTTCGTCACCCACTAGCGCTGCGTAAAACGCGAGCTGCGTGTCTTCCATCGGATTTTTGAGACGATCTTTGGTTTTGCTATCACTCTCGGTTTTGTAGTCCAGCACCATTTTTGTGCCATCTGGTGCTTTATCAATACGGTCTAACTGCCCCACCAGTTTCAGGCCAAAATTACCAACAGGCAACTCTCGCCAAACCTCGGCTTGGTCAAACGTCCAGCCCGCAGCTTGGTGCGCTAACAGCCAATCTATGTAGCCATCACGCAGCTTAGGCCAGGTTGCTGCAAACGGTAAAAACGCGTCTTCTGGCAATTGCTGGGCTTTTGTGACCTCTTCAAATGCTATATTTAACATAGCTGTATAGGCAATAATTACGACGGCTACAGGCATATTTACATCAATTTCAGACGATTTTTGAAGTTGTTCATGAAAATGGCGCAGAACGGCGTGCAGCCACAGGCCGAATTCGCGCTTGTCCAGTGTTTCTTGCAGTTCATCGTCTTCTTTCAAGCCCAGCTGCTGCAGCGCAAAAAACTGGTAGGGGCAGGTGCGCAGCTTGCTGTAGCCGCTGGCGGACAGGCGGGTAACGGGTAACTGGCTGCCGTTGGGCAGCGGTCTGGGCGTTGACTTGGCTTCTAAGGTTTGCTTGATACGAGGTTCGGTTGATTCAGCCACTGTCTGATTTAACTTCGACTGCTGTTTCAATTTCAACTGCAAACTCTGCACCAAACTACTAGGCAAAACAGGTTCACCTGAGGTTTCAGATTTTCGCCACAGCACTTCGCACACTGGCGTTTGCAGGGCGATGTGCCAAGCGGCACGGGTGGCGGCGTCTTGTTCGTCTCGGGTAATGAGATTCAGCGCCAAGCGTTCAGAGGGCGACCACTGACCGGGCAGCAGGGGCGATGGGTCGAACCGTGCTTCGTCACACCCCGCCAAGACGGCGGCGGCAAAGGGGCGTGCTAGGAGTTGGCTCATCGGCAGAATCGCCACTTGCGCGAGGTCAGGATACGGCGGTTTGAAGCTGGTTGACTCTAAGGCTGTGTTCACCCAAGCGGTGAATTCGGCCAAGCTCCAACGAAGGTTAAGTCCTTGAAAATGCGCTTTTCCCTCTAAGTGCAAAGTTTCTATGACTTTAACGCCCGCCAAATCATCTTGCAGCTCTTGCAGCAAGCCGCTGTTTTCCAAAGCCACTCGCAACGCAAGCAGCCACGCGCTCAAAATGCGGGGGGAATGCAAGCTTGTGCGGGTAGCTTCTATTTTCCCCGTTGTGGCTTGCAGAGCGGCTTGTTCAGCATCCAGCGAAATCAACGCTACCCAGCTAGCCCAGGACGCTCGGTTAGCCTTGCGCACTGCTTTTTCAAGCACAGCTAACTCGTCAGCATCAACAACATGTCCATCGCTGTTCTTCAAAAAATCCAGAACACTATCGGTACTGGCGTTCCAAGCACAGGCTTTCAAATACGCCATCAATTTGGCGGCTGCGCGGGTGGTGGACAGAATCCAGCCGTTTTCGTCACGCACTTGCACATTTTGCGTCGCCAGCATAGCGCGGATGCGGCGGGTCAAGGCGCGGTCGGTGGCCGCTAAAGCAACGGGAATTCGCCCCGCTTCAATATGGCGCAGCACACAGGCGGCGGCGAGTTGCGCTTCGTCGTGGGCGTCCTTCGCGGGGTGCAAGGTGATGCCAGACAGATTTTCAGGAATTTCAGTCGGAGGTGGCGACAAAAATGCCGTCTTTTTCTCCCAATGCAGCATCAAAGCACGTGCCAGCGGGTCGCGTTGCAAGCCTTCTAAAACGAACAGGTAGTCCGTTTGAGATTTCGCCAAAGCATCATCAAACAACACGTCGCTGGCGTAGTTGCTGGTGGATGCCCAATACAGTGCCAACTGAGCAATGGATGATTCGTTGGCAAACGTAGGCGACATGGTGCCTCCAAAAACATTGCTCCTCATCTCGTCCGCCCAAGTCAATCGTTTTTGCGGATGAATGGCAGCGGCGCTGGCGGCCAACTGATGCGCAGCTTCGACCAAGCGGATGGTGATCAACTCTTGCTGCGTAGTGTCCAAACCGGCAAAAACGTCCAATTTGGCCGTTTTCAGCAACTGCGCCGCTTTGAGCACATCTTGCGCCATCTCTAAGCTGATATCGCCAATTTCAGGCGCGAAAGGCCGCAACTGGATAGCCCAGTTTGACGTGGTTTGAAACTGCGGTAAAAATCCTGAGGGGTAAATCTGCGCCCAATGGCGTCTGGCCAAGGGCATGAGCTGGGCAAAAGGCAGCAAGACCACGCAGCGCGACAAGTGAATGCCTTTTTCCTTACAAATTGTATGGATATCGAGGCACAGTTGCCGCCAAAAAACAGGCGTTTTAAGGTCGTTTAAGTCAAGGGCATCAAAATCTGACTGATTATTTGACAATGTATTTGACACTGAGGGTCTTGCTTTCTGTCACAATGGTCTTAACTCCTAATGTATCTGTAGTTTTAGCATTCTCTACAGCATTCTTTTTTCTATTTTGCCAATTTATAAGGATTTCACCATGGCCAGCGATCTCATCAAACACGTTTCCGACGCAACTTTTGAAACCGAAGTTTTAGGTTCTAAAACGCCTGTGTTGGTGGATTATTGGGCTGAGTGGTGCGGTCCTTGCAAAATGATTGCACCCATTTTGGACGAAGTGGCTGCCGCTTACGGCTCAAAACTGCAAATCGCCAAGATGAACGTTGATGAGAACCGTGACATTCCAGCCAAATTTGGCATTCGTGGCATTCCGACACTGATGTTGTTCAAAGACGGCCAATTGGCAGCGACCAAAGTGGGCGCTTTGAGCAAATCACAATTGACAGCGTTTATTGACCAGCAGATGGCGTAAAACGTACTTTTGAATCATCTAAGGGCGAAAACTTCGGTTTTTCGCCCTTTTTTACGTCTGGTCGAATTAGCGCAAAAATCTGTCATAATTCTCGCATACCAAGTTTTAGCCGTAGAAACCAAAGTTTCCCAAACGGCACTTTGAACTAACCCCGTTCCTAGTTATACCTTCTGAGTTGCCAAAACAGGCGCTCTAAAAATCCCCCAAATTTTTCCCTTTTTCTTTTAGATTCTGAATTTTTTCTTGCAACACCCGAATAGGGTTTCCTCTTCAAACATCAATACATCCTCACATGCATTTAAACGAACTCAAAGCCCTACACGTCTCTGAAGTCCTCAAACAAGCCGAAGAGCTTGAAATCGAAAACACGGGCCGCATGCGCAAGCAAGAGCTGATGTTTGCCATCATCAAAAAACGCGCCCGCGCTGGCGAGCAGGTGTTTGCCGACGGCGTTTTGGAAATTTTGCCCGACGGTTTTGGCTTTTTGCGTAGCCCAGACACCAGCTATACCGCTTCCACCGACGACATCTATATCAGCCCAAGCCAAGTGCGCCGCTTCAACCTGCACACCGGCGACATGATCGAAGGCGAAGTTCGCACCCCGAAAGACGGTGAACGCTACTTTGCGTTGAACAAGTTGGACAAGGTCAACGGCGGCGGTGCGGATGAGAACAAACACAAGGTCATGTTTGAAAACTTGACACCGCTGTTCCCTAAAGAGCAAATGCGCTTGGAGCGCGAAGTCAAGGGTGACGAGAAGAACAACGAAAACATCACCAGCCGCATCATCGACATCATCGCCCCCATCGGCAAAGGCCAACGCGCTTTGATCGTGGCGCAGCCGAAAAGCGGTAAAACCGTGATGATGCAGCACATCGCTCACGCGATTTCTGCTAATTATCCCGACAGTTATTTGATGGTTTTACTGATTGACGAGCGCCCAGAAGAGGTTACCGAGATGCAGCGCACCGTCAAAGGCGAAGTGATTGCCTCAACCTTCGACGAGCCGGCGGCTCGCCACGTGCACGTTGCCGAAATGGTGATTGAGCGCGCTAAGCGCTTGGTTGAACTGAAAAAAGACGTGGTGATTTTGCTGGACTCCATCACCCGCCTCGCCCGCGCTTACAACAACGTCGTGCCAAGTTCTGGCAAGGTCTTGACCGGCGGTGTGGACGCTAACGCACTTCAACGGCCAAAACGCTTCTTGGGTGCCGCCCGTAACGTCGAAGAAGGCGGTAGCTTGACCATCATCGCCACCGCCTTGATCGATACCGGCAGCCGCATGGATGAGGTGATTTTTGAAGAGTTCAAAGGCACTGGCAACTCTGAAATTCATTTGGATCGCCGCTTGTACGAGAAACGCGTGTTCCCAAGTATTCAGCTCAACCGCAGCGGTACCCGCCGCGAAGAGCTGCTACTCGCACCAGAAATCCTGCAAAAAACCCGCATTCTGCGTCAGTTCATGTACAACATGGACGAGATCGAATCTATGGAAATGGTGCTAAAACAGATGCGTGCTACTAAGAACAACTCTGAGTTTTTTGAGATGATGCGACGCGGTGGTTGATTTTTTCAGCGCCGCATTTAATGCTACTAATTTTATAGCTTCTTAGGCAATAAATATAAAGACTTCAGCTTAAACATCAATCAAATCGGGTCTTAAAAGGCTGTTTTTTAGCTGTTTCTGCAGTAGCAGCCGGTGGCGCTACTACTGATGTAACTGGAGCAATTGGTCTGGCAGGTTGTGCCACTGGTGCAGGTTTGTCAAACTCCGCCAGCTCGGCAGTGAGCAGGTCGAAACTCTCACGGTTTTCACCCAAACGCGAAAAATCTAAAGCCGTCATACCAACCGCATTTTTAGCGGCCATGTCCGCGCCTTCATCAATCAACAATTTAACTGACTTAGCATTGCCATATTGCGCCGCCATCATCAGCGGCGTGGTTTTGTTGGGTGACTCGGTGTCTATGTAGGCGTGGTTTTCAAGCAGCAGCTTGATCATCTCCACATGCCCGCCTGTGGCAGCGTAATGCAACGCTGTCCAGCCGGTTTTATTCACATCCGCGCCCTTATCAATCATGCGTTTGGCAAAGGCTGTGTGGCCTTTTAACGCGGCAATCATCAACGGGGTTTCGTCGTTTTTGCTGCGGGTGTCTACTTTTGTGCCCGACAAATCCAACAAGGTTTTGGCTACTTTGAACGAGCCCTCCATCATGGCGATGTGCAAGCCGTGTCGGCCTTCGCTGTCCAAGGTGTTCGCATCAAAACCGCGAAACAATACGGTGACCAAAGCGCCGTCGTTGTCGTTTTTGATGGCGGTGAAGTAATCATCAATCGGTGCGGACAAAACCACGAGTGGGAACATAAGTGCTGCAACCAAGCCGCAAGCCCTTGTTTTTAATAACGATTTCAATATTTTCATAGTTTTCATCATGCCACAGCTTACAAGCTAATCACTCGCTTCATACTAAAACGCCCTGAAACAAATTGTCAAAATTGCTACTGGTGATACGCCCAACTTCTTCCGTCTCTAAACCTTTTATTTCAGCAATCTTTTTTGCCACAAAAGGCACATAAGACGGGTTATTCGTCTTGCCTCGGTGCGGCATGGGAGCTAGGTAGGGGCTGTCTGTTTCTATCAGCAGTCTATCCATGGGCACAAAAGCCGCAACATCACGCAAATCTTGGGCGGATTTGAAAGTCAAAATCCCCGAAAGCGAGATGTAAAAGCCCAAATCCAAGGCTGCACGGGCGACTTCGGCGGTTTCGGTAAAGCAATGGAACACACCACCCGCAGATTTAGCGCCTAAGTGTCCCTCGGTTTCACCCTCTTCTTTGAGAATTGCAATCGTATCGGCAGACGACGCACGGGTATGGATCACCAGCGGTTTCTTCACCGCCTGCGCCGCGCGAATATGGGTGCGAAAGCGCTCGCGCTGCCATTCCATATCGGCCACCGTGCGGTCACCGAGCCGAAAATAGTCCAAACCCGTCTCGCCAATACCCACCACACGCGGCAGTCCAGCGCGCTGCACCAGGTCATCAAACGTCGGCTCACGCAACTCTTTACCCGCTTCGTCACTCGCTTCGTTATCCGGATGCACCCCCACCGTTGCCCAAAAGTTGTCAAAGCTAGTCGCCAAATTGTGCACAGACTCAAACTCTTCCATCGTCGTACAAATACACAAAGCCCGCGTCACCCGCGCCTCTGCCATCGCCGTGCGGATTTGGGGTAGCTGGGACATCAGTTCAGGGAAGACGAGGTGGCAATGGGAGTCGGTGAACATGGCAATCAGGTGTATTTAGAAGAAATCGATTATTTAGGGGTCAAATATGGCTATATCCGGCGTATTTATTGCCTAATTAGCTATGTTATTGATAGCATTTTGCATTATTTTTTGCAGCCATTACCCGCTGAGCACCACTCACCAACGCTTCCAGCATCAAGCCGGCATTGAACGGATGCTCTACAGTTCGGGCGGTGGCGGACAGGGTTTTGTGCCATGCTGCCAGTGCCGAATAGCTGGGCATCGCTGTCGGCAAATCTGCGGGTTTGAAGAACCGTGGCGCTGCGCCGGATTTGCTGGCCATGAGGTCGTGGCAGAGCTTTTGCAGGGCGTCTAGCAGGTCAGCGGGCAGCCAATTTGAGACGGCGCCTACATCGCCTTTCGCCATGGCTTTGGGGAAAGCCTGCCAATCTGAGGGGTTGCGGCCAGAATTGGCAAAACCCAGCGCATCGGCGGGACGACCACCGGCAGCTCGTAAAAACACATCTGCTTCTATTTTTTTTACGCCTTGAGAACCCAGCCAAGCTAAAGATTCTTCCGATGTCGGCCAAGTGAGTGTGTAACTCAAACAACGGCTGCGAATGGTAGGCAACAGCATGTGGGCGGCTTCAGTAACCAAAACGAATTTAAGCTCACCAGGTGGTTCTTCTAGCGTTTTAAGCAAGGTATTGGCTGTGACGTTATTCATCCTTTCAGCAGGATAAACAAGTATGACTTTGGTTTTCCCGCGCGAGCGTGTAAATTGCGAGAATACTACTGCTTCACGCGCGGCTTCGACCCTGATTTGCTTGCTAGCTTTCCGTTTTTTATCATCAATTTCTTTTAACGCACCTTCTTCAATGGGCCAGCCAAGCTCCATGCACATAGTTTCAGGCATCAAAACACACAAATCGGCATGTGTTCGCACATCAATGGCGTGGCAGCTGGTGCAAGTGTTGCATGCGCCGGCCTGGGTAGGGGCGTCGCACAACCATGCCCTAACCATTTCCAGCGCCAATTCGTATTGCCCCAAGCCCGACGGACCTTGCAGCAGCCAAGCATGGCCGCGCTGTTTGAGCAATTGCGCCGTTTGCGCGGCTATCCACGGCGCAGGTGGCATCGGGGTTGCGGTTTCTTCGGCGCTCACGCTAGAAAGCCTTTAGATTTAACAGCGGCCAGCACATCGGCCCAGACCGCTTCGCGGCTTTGGTGGGCGTTGATTTTGGCGAAACGCGCTGGGTTCTCGTCCATTCGATGTTGGTAGCCAGCGGCTACTTGGCGGAAAAATTCAACCGGCTGGGCTTCGAATTTGTCGGGTACGCGCGCTCCGGCGAGTCGTTCAGCGGCGATTTCGGGCGGCAGGTCGAACCAAATCGTTAAATCGGGTTGTCGAATCAGTAAATCATCCAAATTATAAGCATTTTCAGGCTCTAGCCTTCGTATTTGTTGCGTAAACCGCTCTAATATTGATAGCGTTTTAAGGTCAAACCCGCGCCCTCCTCCTTGGTAGGCAAAGGTGGCATCGGTGAAGCGGTCGCACAAAACGACGTCGCCACGCGCCAAGGCGGGTTCTATGACTTGGTTCAGGTGGTCGCGGCGGGCGGCGAAGACTAAAAACGACTCGGTCAGCGCGTCCATGGGGTCGTTCAAAATCAGCTGGCGCAGCTTTTCAGCCAAGGGCGTACCACCAGGTTCGCGGGTATGGATCACTTTGTCAGCGCCGTGTTCTGCATTGAAAGCTGCGACCAAGGCCTCAATATGAGTCGATTTGCCAGCACCATCTATGCCTTCAAAGCTGATGAAGAGTCCTTGTTCTGCGGTTTTCAACTGACTTAACACGTCACTTAACACGTCATTTACCCCGAATATATTTATTCACCGCCCGATTGTGCTCTTCCAACGTGTCGCTGAACTGGCTAGCGCCTGTGCCATCGCCTTTGGCCACAAAATACAGGGCGCTGCTGGGTTTGGGCTGCACTGCCGCTAACAGCGCAGCTTTG
This sequence comes from Polaromonas sp., assembly GCA_013298945.1. Taxonomy (GTDB): domain Bacteria; phylum Pseudomonadota; class Gammaproteobacteria; order Burkholderiales; family Burkholderiaceae_C; genus Aalborgiella. The sequence goes on along the minus strand of JAAFJR010000002.1, from coordinate 406,291 downwards.
CCGGGCATGGCGATGGGCGTGGGTGGCAGGCCGGTGCGCTGGTAGGTGTTCCACGGGTTGTCGTCCGCTTTGGCTTTGAGCCAATTGCCGTCGTATTCTTTGCCTTTGGCAGGGCCCGCGCCATAGGTCACAGTCGGGTCGGTTTGCAGCATCATGCCGATGCGTAAGCGGTTGTTAAACACGCTGCCGACCATGGGGCGGTCGTCTGGGCTGCCGGTTTCTTTTTCGACAATGCTGGCTAGAACCAAAGCCTCGTCCATGGATTTGAGCGGCGAATCACTGGCGCGCATCTCCCAAGCTGCGTCTAAGTGCTTGTTCATGGCTTGAAATGCGCTTTTCAAAACAACCCAATCGCTGTTGCCTTTGGTGTAGGTGTAGGTGTCGGGGAAAAAGCGGCCTTCGGGTTTCAAACCCGGCTTACCCAGCTTCTCCATGATGATTTCAGGACTTAACCCGCGTGTTTCTTGCCTGAGGTGCTCTGCTTTTGATAGTGCTTGGCGTAGCTGGTTAAACGTCCAACCTTCTACCAGCGTGACTGTTTTGAAAGCTTGGTCGCCACTAACCAGCTTTTTCAACAAGCTGCGAGGCGTCACACCGGCTTCTAGTTCGTAGCTGCCGGCTTTGATTTTGCGAGCATCGCCGGAGATACGAAACCACAGTTGCAGCAAATTGGGCTGGGTTTGCACGCCCGCCTCTACAAGCTGCTGAGCGACGGATTTGCCTGAAGCTGCGGTATTGGACTTGTCTAAGGTGAATTCCACGGTGGAATACGCCAAATCTAAAGGCTGATTGACCCACCAAGCCAGTGCGCCCACGCCTGCAGCGGCAAAAATTGCCAACAGCGCGATAACGGTAAAAAGCCTCTTGAACATCAGCACATTGCCCTAAAAATATAAAAGCACCAATCTACGATGATAATTCACCTATGACACATTTACCCTCAGGCGTAGCCAAGTTAGAACATTTAGGCATCATCCGTGTGACCGGTGCGGACGCAGCCTCGTTTTTGCAAGGTCAGCTGACCAACGATGTGGCGCTTTTAGGCATGAACGAGTCACGTTTGGCAGCTTTTTGCTCCGCTAAGGGGCGCATGCAGGCTTCGTTCACCATTTACAAGCGCCCTGCGATTGATGCAACGCAAACCACACCCGAAATTTACATGGTCTGCAGCCGTGACATTTTGGCTCAGACCTTGAAGCGTTTAAGCATGTTTGTGATGCGGGCGAAGGCGAAGTTAACGGATGTGACGGATGAATTTAACATCTTTGGGTTAACGGGTAATGCTATTATTTCAATAGCTGCTAATTCAATAAATACGCCGGCTATAGCCATATTTAACACCTCTATACTCATAGCACTACGCCCCGCCCTAGGCCAAAGGCGTGCGCTGTGCATCACACCAGTGTCAGATGCCAGTCCAGCTGGTGACGAGCTTTCTGCCGAGCTGTGGCACTGGGGCGAGGTGCACGTCGGCATCGCCACCATTACCGCGCCAGTCGTAGAAGCCTTTGTGCCGCAAATGCTGAATTACGAGTCTGTGGGCGGTGTGAACTTTAAAAAAGGCTGCTATCCTGGGCAAGAAGTGGTGGCGCGGAGTCAGTTTCGGGGCACGCTAAAGCGACGTGCTTATGTTGTGCAGATTGATGCCACCGACATGCAGAATGACATGACTAAAAATCTGCAACCCTTTGTCGGACAAGAAGTTTTTCATGATTCTGATGCTGAACAGCCGTGTGGAACTGTGGTGCAAGTGGCAGCCAATCCAGGCGGTGGCTTTTCTGCAATAGTTTCTATGCAAACGTCGGCTGCGGATGGCGGCAAGCTGAGTTTAGGATCTGTAAATGGCGAAAAAAACAGCGCAAAGATCACCCTGCTGCCGCTGCCCTATCCACTTTTGGAAGACATTTGAGCCTCAGCACCCTTAATACCCACAACGCCCCCAAAACCCACGGCACTGAAGCAGTTTCCCCGTGGGTGGCGCGCTGGGCACATTTGATACCTCCGAGTGGCCAAGTGCTAGATTTAGCTTGCGGCTTTGGACGGCATACGCGCTATCTTTTAGGTATAAATTTGGCTGTAGCCGGCGTAGATATTGCCTATGAAGCTATTAATAATATAGCAAATAGTATCTCTGCCGAAGAAACAAAACGCGCCGAACTCATCGTTGCAGATATTGAAAACGACGCTTGGCCGCTGCCTGGGCGCGAATTTTCCGCCATTGTGGTGACGAACTATCTGTGGCGCCCACTCTTTCCGACTATCCTCCAATCGCTAGCGCTCGGCGGGGTGTTGATCTATGAGACTTTTGCAGCGGGCAATGAAACTGTCGGCAAACCCTCAAGACCCGACTTTTTGCTGCAAAACGGCGAATTACTTAGCGTTTGCGCCAATTTACGCATCGTCGCCTACGAAGATGGTTTTTTAACCAATCCAGACCGATTTGTGCAGCGGATTGTGGCGATTAAAGCTTCTTCACCATCTCAATATGCGGCATACCTTCGTCATCAAAAGGCTTGCCCTGCGCTGTAAATCCTTGTTTTGCATAGAAATTTTGCGCATTCCACTGTGCATTTAGCAAAACCTGCGCATCTCCCCGCGCTTTTGCAGTGGCGACGAGGCCGTTTAGGATATCTCGCCCCAGTTTAGAGCCACGCATGACACGGTGTACCGCCATGCGACCAATTTTGCTGGTTGAAACACCATCTACCACACTGGTCGGTAGCAAACGACCTGTTGCCAGTGGTCTACCTAGGCGGTTGTAGGCGACAGCATGGACGCTGGCCGCGTCATAAGCGTCCTTTTCAATCTCTAAAGCAAAGCCTTGCTCGTTGACGAAAACCTCTTCACGGATGGCAAAAGCATCTGCACCTAATGCGGTCATGTCCCCAGTTTTCAAACTTGTCATGGGCTCGCCAGCTTCAAAAGCGGTCAAGAGTTCACGAAATTCAGGTGGGACGGGTTGCGATGTCTGCGTTGCAGGGTTGGCGTAGACGTAAATCAATTCACAAGTTACCAAGAGTTGATCTGAGCGGAATATCGCGCCATGAAAGACGATGGAAGAGTTGCCCACTTTGACGCATTTGAGCATTACGTCTAGCTGGTCTTCATAAAGGGCACTGGCGAAGTACTCAACGCTGGCTTTTTTGACGTACAAATCGCCACCCCACTGGTGCATGGTTTCTTCATAGGGAATAGCCATGGCGCGCCAGTAGTCGCTGATAGCTGTGTCAAAGTACATCAAATAGTGGGCATTGAATACTATTTTTTGCAAATCAACCTCTGCCCAGCGTACTCGCAAACGGGTACTGAAGCGGAAGTCTTGGCGAATTGGATTACGCGATTTTTGTTGAGTATGTTGCGTCATGCGATAAATTATGTCACGGCTTTTAAGTAGCTCAAAAAAACCAAACCCTGTAAACACTACTGTTTACAGGGTTCGGTTGGTAATCAATTCAACTAAATCCTAGTGAAACTTAAAGTTCAGTCTGAGATGCCAACCTGTCCAGCTAGCATTTGAGCTGAACAGCTCTGTATCCACAAACTTGCCTTTGTTATAGCTCAGACCCAGCCACATGTTATCTACCAAACGTGTGCCGACTTCTACACCTAAGCCAGACACCGATGCACCTGTACCCCACATGCGGCTGGCCATGATGCTAGCATCTATGCGGTCGGTGATGTCGTAGGTGAAGCGTCCTGAGAGCAGTGTGCCCTGCCACTTGGAGGTGACGTTGCCGAAGGTTTCATTCACGTATTTGAAGGCAGCTTGACCGTTTAGGGTTAGTGGTCTGCTTGGGTGGTAGTTGCCATGCAGGCTGAAGATAGAGGTTGTGCTGTCTTTGGGGTCAGCAACGGCGGTATTAATATCTGTGCGGTACTCCATTCGCGCTAAGGCATTAAACTTGTTAGACTCTAAATCACGATAAGCAACACCCAGCTGGAAGCGATTTTGCGTTTGATCGCCTGCCCCAGTATTCCATTTGTCGTGGGTATACATGTGCAGGTCACGCACGATGGCAGACCAGTTGCTGTCGAGCTTGCGATCATAGGCGAAAGTGGCATTCCATTGGTCGGTTGGACGCGACGTACGGTATTCCAATTTCCCACCTAACTTGTAGATAGGATTGGCACTGTACACAGCACCCAAACTCATCGCTACGGCATCTCCTTTTGCACCCTCAAACGGTCGTAAGGCTTGTCGCTCAGCACTGGTGTTGATGACCAGACCTTCTGCGATATTCCATTGGTTACGCACACCTACTGCTGCTGCTGCGTCAAAGCTGTTTGAATTGCCTGTTAAACGGTATTCACTGAAGAGTTGGCCATCTTTCATATATTCAGTATCAATACCAATAACCGAAGTACGCGTATTGGTTCCATCTAGGCTACGGCCATCAACATTACCGCTGAGGGTATTTTCAAACTCATAGCGGCCATAAAGCCGGCTTTTCTCATTGATACGGTATTCAGCACCAATGGCAGAGCGCTGGCGGCCGGTGTCGTCTGTTGCGCGCTCATACTCACCATAGACGCTAACATCTTCGGTCACTTTTGCCGTTAACCTTGCACGTAAGCTGGTGTATTCGTTGTCGATTTGACCCGTCGCAGCCGGATTCGCTGTTGTGCTGGTCAATGACGGCAGCAGACTAGCGCCGTTTCCAGTACTAATGCCATAACCCGTGGTGCTGGCGAAACCAAGTCCAGGCACACTGGATTGAGAGTTTTGCAGGGTTGTGACGCTGAGTGCGCCTGATTTTCCGAGTTCTTTGACGTGGCTCACACCTACATCAAGCATGAACATGTCAGAAATTTTGTAGTTCACACTCAAGCTACCAGCATCACGTTTGGAATCGGTAGCTGTATCTTTGGTGTGTGTTGCTTCAGCTGTAACAACAATTTTTTCGTTGATTTTGTAGGAAACATTTGCACCAGCTTCTTCTCTGCCAGCGGTGACACCCGCATTGCTGTTTTGGAAGTCAGCATCAGCCTTGCTGACATAGGCACGCGCTTGCACATCGTCGGTGGTATGGCGCAGCTCTAGGCGTGCAGCTTGCCCTGTTTGTTTCACCGCAGATGGCACAACACCACCTAAAGAGGTTGGCGAGCCGCTGGTGGCGGAAGTTATAGCTTCAATGCTTTGGTTATAGAACTGTGTACCCGTACTCTTGGCAACTTCAGCCACAAAGTAAGTTTGTGTGCCCAGCTTGATTTCAGCATTCAAGCCACTCAGCTTGTATGGTGCAAAGGTGTTTTTGTCTTCAACATGAGAAGCACCAATGCTGACCGAGCCCATTTTAAGCTTCGCATCAACACCGCCCACCCAGAATTTTTCTCCCCCCTCATCAACTTCGTAAGTGGTACGAATTGAAATTGGGTTGAGGTTTTCATCAACTGATGGAACTGGCTTACGAAACAGTATCTTTCCGGTGAATGGTTCGAAGTCGTAGTCCACAAAGCGTGTCAATAATTCGCGCTTCAAAATGATAGAGTTTTGATTTCTATCACGCACCAGAAGCTCTACTTTTTCAGAATTAGCAACGGCATTGGGTTGCCCCACTGCATACGGGCCGCTGACACCTAGTCCTGGTTGCTCGTCCACATAAGCGCGCAACGTATCTCGTGCTGCCCAAGCGTTTACTTTGACTGTTTCATTCTCAAAATGATATTTACCGCCTGTCAAACTGCGGCTGTAGCTTGCCAGTTTGATAGCTTCATCTGCTGCTGCGGTGGTGTAGTCTCCATACAACAAGTAGCTCTTGTCTTTGTCTACACGCACATAAAGACGGCTGGTGCTTTGCGCATCGAAGTTTTTGACTGAAGCATCACCAAAAACTGGATAGTAAGTATTCGGATCAATGTCACGGAATAGTTTTTGCTGAACAATTTTGTCACTGTCATAAGCTGCCGTGAGCAAATACTCACCCTTGATCGTGCCTTTGATAAACATGGCAACGCGACCAGCAGCAGTCTGACGCTTGTTACCGTCGTCTGATTCCGTAGTTTTAGCGAAATTTCGAAGTGTCTCGTCAAAGTCTGTGGTCGCAATATTAGGCGTCAAGGCGTCTTTTTTGAACTTAGTCAGGCTAATGGCACCTTCGACTAAACCAACCACCAACATTGGGCGCAAATCTGGCACGAAATCAACGATGCCCTGCACTTTCACTGCACCCGAGCTGACACGAACCAATGACTCGCCTGCTATTGTCGGTGCAACCAAGTTAAAGCATGCTTCGCCGGTTTTGGTGGCGACTTCAAGTGTCTGCACTTGGGATGCGTAGCCCTCGACTTGCAGCCGTCCTAGACTGGCCTCTATCAACAATTTGACAGGCGTGGTAATCAATACACCTTTCGCGTCATAGGCTTTTACGCCTATTTTTAAAAGCGAGCGTCCATCTGCCGGTGCTTTGACATCGGACACAGATAAAAGTAGCTTTGAACCAACAGGCAAACCCTTGCTCTCGCTCCACAAACCTAAATCTGCAGCAAGTGGTAAATGCGAGTTACTGGCGGTAAGTTGATCTAAGTCTGAGCCATCAGTGTTCTTAAAGGCTACGCCGTTTGTAGTACCATTTGTAACGCAGGCGGATGCCTGAGTAGATACTTGAGTGGAAACCGAAGCCGAGGTGACAGGATTGCTCGCCGTCGCAGTTTGTGCAAAGGTATGGCCAGAGAACCCAGCCGTCAGCAAAACCATGACTGCAGTAGCCACAGGCTTCAATGCTACATTTTTAGCGATCTTAATCATAGAAGAACTCAAAGCAAGGTCTTGAACAGGTTGTGTCGATGGTGTCATTGGTTGGCAGTTCATTTCACACTCCCTGCGTTTCTACATTCCATCGAGTCTGGCTGTGTCGTGCATAAGAACGGTATCGAATAGCCTTGCTGACTAGAATCAAACTCTTTAGGCTGCGGCACAGCCATGGTCACAGGGACATTCACAACACCAGTTTTAATACGTTGATTGACTTGCTCCAAGATGTTTGGTGTGCAAGATCCTTCAATGAAATCAGCTCGGTATAGTTCGCCCGCTTTGATGTTCATCAGCAGGCTGACGCCATCGCCCAAGTTACGGTTGCTGGTGATGCCCATACGACTTCCCGTTGGCATGGTGGTTGTATCAACTTGCATCACATGGCTGATAGCTCGCACGCCGCAGATGCTGTATTGACCGTTGACGTCCGTGGTGATGTTTGTACCATCTTCCATGTACAAGCGAACACCCGGAATACCAGGCTCGCCCTTGTCTTGAACACCATTGCGCTCACCTTTGTCTTGACCGCCATTTTGGTTGCAATCGACAAAGACTTTACCAGCCACGCAAGCCTCGCGAGTAAAGACACCACGTGTAACTAAGACTTTCGCTGTAGCCACCAAGGATGATGTTGCAAACGGTGCCTTTGCCTGCGCACGATTTATACCATCTCCCAAGTCCGCGCCAACGCCTAATCGAACACGGTAGCGAATTTCAACAATTTCCTTGTTCGCAACAGTCCCCACGTTGTAGGTCACAGCAGGGCCAGGTGAACCAGCTGGGTTGGCCATCGCAGATATCACGCCAGCACGAACCAACTTGACAGTACCTTCGATCAGCTTAAACCCGAGGGGCAGCTTGTCTGAAATAATCACGTTTTTGGTCGTTCCGCCGACAGATTTCACTCTCAATGAGTACTCAACTGAATCACCTAGTTCTGCGGTTTTAACGCCTACACGCTTCTCTAAGAACAAACCTGTTTGAACTATCACAGTAGCACAACTCTGCGCACTATCTTTATCTGTGCCAGTTAATGAGCTTGTACCTTTTGCTGATACGCAATTGGTCGCTTCACCACCTACAACTGCATCTCCAAGCTTCATTTGATAACGTAATTCGATACTGCTCTTTGCTGGAATAGTTCCAACGTCGAATATCAACTCATCATTAGAAGGTGTCGGCGCGCTAGAAGCTGCGCCATTTACTTTTGCCGTGCCTGCGACATATTCAAACCCAACAGGTGGTTTATCAGTAACTTTGGTCTTCGTAGGACTTGAACTTGAGCTACTCACAACAACTGAATACTCTACAACTTCACCGGCAGTTGTTATTTTTGTAACGGTGGATTTTCTAATGCTCAACGCACCATCATCTTCCAATGCAAAGATAACACCGGTTGGAACACCTGATGCAGAGTCACCGCCCACGGTAGTTGGTGGCAATGGCGTTGCAGGTAAGGTTCCTGGTGGTCCAGAAGTTGCAGGCGCTGTTGTTGAAATATCTGTCGCAACAGCATTCGCGGGCGGTATTGGCGTGCCAGATGCAGAATATGTATAGCCAGCATTGACTACAGAGTCACTTGCTACTGCACTAGCATAAGCCAAGTTATTTTGTGAACTAGATGGTAACTGTCCAGCACCAAAATCCACAGTTACTTTGAATGTCGCAATGCAAGACTGACCACCGGTTAGATCGTTGGTTCCCGAGAACAACGCGCTCGCAACTGCTGTACCTTGGTACGGCGTACTTGCTGGCGTACACGTTGCCCCATTAGCACCGCTAGATACGGAATAGTTACTCACAGTAATAGCTGCAGCAGTAGGGAATGTTGTCTTCAAATTGTCATTGACTTGCACATTAAATGAAGTAGGTGTCCCAGAACAACCTGTAGGCGCTGCAGCACATACGTTTGCTACAACAATACTGTAAGACACTTCAAAAACTTTAGGGCTAATCTGTTTGGGTACACCGACCGCTTTAACTGTGTCAATTGCCGAGATGGGAACGGTAATCGTAGCCTCTTTGCAATTTGTTGGGTTCAGCTTTTCGCATAATCTGTACTTGATTACATAAGCGCCGCCAGGAGTTCCAGGAGGCACACTCACAATACCTGTAGCTGGATCAACTGACGGTACCGGAGCGCCAGAAACGGCTGAAACCGCAGGTTCTAGTACTGTCATGACCGCGTTGCCAGCAGAGCCTACCGTTGCTAGTGATCCATTTACCGTGTCATTTGTCAACGCATTTCCAACGTTTGGATTGCCAACCGCACCATTGATACCGGGATAACTATCATTAGTTGCAACTAGTGGAGAAGCGTCCACACTAACAGTAACAACAGCATCTTTGCAGTTCGTTGGGTTTAATTTTTCGCATAATTTATAGTTAATCACATATAAACCAGCCGGTGTTCCCGCTGGGACACTTACCAAACCAGTAGCAATATCTAATAACGGCACTGGTCCACCACCTATTGATGCAGCAGGTGTGTTGACCGCTAAAGTCGCGTTCCCAGCCGAGCCAACTGTCGCTGGTGCACCGTTGATAGCGTCGTTCACAAGAGCGCTGCCTACGTTTGGATTTCCTGTTGCTCCATTAATCCCCGTATAACTGTCATTACCAGCCACAATCGGTGATGGATCAACCGTCACACTGGCAACCGCGTTGTCGCAGTTGCTTGGGTTCAACTTCTCACACAGTCTGTAGGTGATGTTGTACACACCCGCTGGTGTGCCTGGCGGTACCACCAATGTGCCTGTGGTTGTATCCAGCACCGGTACCGGCGCACCTACTGGCGCACCAGGCACTGACACCGCCGGTGTCACAACACTCAATGTGGTGTTAGTCAAGGTGGTTGGTGCACCATTTAACGTGTCTGCTACAGAGCCTGCGCCTGTTCCCGTCACAACATTGCCTACATTGGTGTTACCTGTCGCTCCATTGATGGCTGTGTAGGTGTCGTCTTTAGCATCAATTGGTGCTGCTCCCACAGGAACTGTGATGGTCGCGTCTTGACAGTTGGTCGGGTTCAACTTCTCACACAAGGTGTACACAATAGTGTAACTTCCCGCTGGCGTACCCGCTGGCACTGATACAACTCCCGTTGCTGGATTCATGCTTGGCACCGGCCCGCCATTGATGGCTGTTGCTGGTGTCTTGACCACTACAGTGGCGTTGCTTGTAGTCGCTGGTTGACCGTTGATGGTGTCGCCCGTAAAGGCATTGCCAGCAGTCGGATTGCCCGTTGCGCCATTTGTCGATGGCAATGGATCGTTCGCCGCAACTATGGGTGCAGCTGCCACATTAATGGTGATAGTTGCATTGTCACAGTTTGTAGGGTTCAATTTCTCACACAACCTGTAATTGATGGTGTATGCACCAGCCGGCGTACCCGCTGGAACACTCACTATGCCTGTTGTTGGGTCAACAACAGGTACAAACGAGCCAGCTGGTGCACCGAATATTGGCGCAGCAGGTGTCACAACTGTCATCACAGAATTGCCTGTGGCACCCACTGTTGGTGTTGCACCATTAAGTAAGTCGTTGGCACTGATCGCATTGCCCACGTTGGGGTTGCCTGTCGCGCCGTTGGCAGCAGAGAACGTATCGTTCACCGCATCGATAACTGGCGGAACCACCGTCACTGTGATGGTGGCATCTTTGCAGTTGGTCGGGTTGGTTGGCGATTGACACAGTTTGTAGCTGATGGTGTAAACACCCGCTGGCGTGCCTGCTGGCACGGATACATCACCATAAGTCGAACCTGGTGTTGTGATCAAAGTCGGTACTGGACCACCACTAATAGGTGTGGCTGGTGTGTTGACTGCCAAACTCGCATTAGCTGCCGTTGCTTGCACGCCGTTGACGGTGTCGGCCAAGAAGGCGCTGCCTACGTTCGGGTTACCCGTAGCACCATTGACGCCTGCGAAGTTGTCGTTCGTTGCAACAATTGGTGGGGCATCCACGTTCACTGTGATCGTCGCATCCTTGCAGTTGCTTGGATTCAATTTTTCACACAGCTTGTAGCTGATGGTGTATACACCCGCTGGTGTATTGGGCGGTACGCTGACGGTGCCTGTAGCTGGATCCATCGCAGGAACATTGGTGTTGCCTGGTGGCGCTGAAGGCAACGGTGTTGCTGGTGCATTGATAGCCAAAATTGCATTACCTGTAGGACCCACGGTGGCTGGTTGACCATTGACTGTGTCGTTCACCAATGTACTGCCCACGTTAGGGTTGCCTGTCGTACCATTAATCCCCGTATAACTGTCATTACCAGCCACAATCGGTGATGGATCAACCGTCACACTGGCAACCGCGTTGTCGCAGTTGCTTGGGTTCAACTTCTCACACAGTCTGTAGGTGATGTTGTACACACCCGCTGGTGTGCCTGGCGGTACCACCAATGTGCCTGTGGTTGTATCCAGCACCGGTACCGGCGCACCTACTGGCGCACCAGGCACTGACACCGCCGGTGTCACAACACTCAATGTGGTGTTAGTCAAGGTGGTTGGTGCACCATTTAACGTGTCTGCTACAGAGCCTGCGCCTGTTCCCGTCACAACATTGCCTACATTGGTGTTACCTGTCGCTCCATTGATGGCTGTGTAGGTGTCGTCTTTAGCATCTATGACTGCCGCATTTACCGTTACAGTGATTGTGGCGTCTTTGCAGTTGCTTGAGTTCAACTTCTCACACAGTTTGTAGCTGATGGTATAAGTTCCCGCTGGCGTGCCTGGCGGTACGGATACCACGCCATCGGTTGGGTTCATGCTTGGTACGGGTGCACCCGGCACCAAAGGCGTAGCTAAGGTGTTGACCGTCAATGTCGCGTTCGTTGTTGTTGCTGGCGCGCCGTTAACAGTGTCAGCCAAGAAGGCGTTGCCTACGTTGGTATTGCCTGTCGCTCCGTTGACACCACTGAAGATGTCGTTCGTCGCAACGATGGGTGTAGGATCTACAGTTACAGTAATCGTTGCATCTTTACAGTTGCTTGGATTTAACTTCTCACATAACTTGTAGCTGATAGTGTAGGTGCCTGCTGGTGTATTTGGTGGAACACTGACATTGCCAGTGGTCGGATCCATCACCGGAACATTCGTATTACCAGGTGGAGCTGTAGGTAAAGGTGTAGCAGGTATATTAACTGCTAAATTCGCGTTACCCGTAGTCGCTGGCGCGCCGTTTATAGTGTCTGCCAAAAATGCATTGCCTACAGAGGCGTTTCCAGTTGCGCCATTGACGCCGGTAAATACATCATTAGTTGCCACAATAGGCGATGGATCAACCGTGACGGTGATGGTGGCGTCTTTGCAGTTAGTTGGATTGATCTTGTCGCAGAGCTTATAGCTGATGGTGTAAGTCCCTGCAGGTGTGCCAGCTGGAACGGCCACAATACCTGTTGCGGGGTCTAACACGGGTACTGGCGCTCCAACAGGCGCTCCAGACACAGGCGATGCAGGTGTATTGACAGTTAATATCGCATTGCCAGATGCACCAACTGTCGCTAGCGAACCATTGACGGTATCGTTTGTCAGTGCATTGCCCACATTGCTATTACCCAATGCGCCATTTATTCCTGTGTAGGTATCGTTAGTCGCAACAATTGGAGGCGCACCAACTGTTACCGTTATCGTTGCTGGATCGCAATTGGTCAGGTTAAGTTTTTCGCACAAGTTATAGCTAATTGTGTATGCACCCGCTGGCGTACCCGCAGGTACACTCACAATACCCGTCGAAGCATCTACAGATGGCACTGGTGCTCCAAGCGAAGCAGGTGTAGCTGGGGTAGTAACCGTTAAATTTGAATTTCCTGTAGTACCCACTGTTGCAGTTGCGCCATTCAACGTATCGTTACTCACAGCATTACCCACGTTGGCGTTACCTGTAGCGCCATTGATACCCGTATAGCTGTCATCCGCAGCCACTATCGGTGGCGCTGCTACGACGACTGTTGCTGTGGTTGTCGCGCAGTTCGCCGGATTGAGTTTCTCGCAAATCGTGTAGCTGTATACATAGCTACCCGCTGGCGTATTGGGTGGTACTGTGACAACGCCAGTTGCGGTATTTATCGTCGGTACTGTGCCAGTTTGTCCCGAAGTCAGGGTCACGTTGGTGATGTTGGTGTTACCCGATGGCCCTACCGTGATTGGTGTGCCGTTGAGCGTGTCGTTGGTGGTTATGTTGCCAGCATTCGGGCTGCCTGTGGTGCCGTTGGGGACATTCAGGGTGTCTGGCGATGCAACGATTGGCGCCGCTGTTACAGGCACGGTGATGGTGGCGGTGTCGCAGTTCGTTGGGTTGAGCTTTTCACACAGTGTGTAGGCGATGACGTAAGTGCCTGCGGGTGTACCCGGTGGAACGCTCACTACACCCGTAGTTGTATTCAAGGTAGGTACTGTGCCCGTGGCTGGGTTACCGTTAAAGGTTGTGCCCGTCACCGATAAGTTCGTGGTCGTTGATGTTGCTGCAGCGCTGTTTAAAGTGTCACCGGTAAAGGCACTGCCTGCACTAGGGTTGCCCGTCACACCATTGGTGGATGGTAAAACATCATTAACCGCATCTATGAGTGCAGCACCAACGGTGACTGTCGCTGTGGTAGTAGCGCAATTTGTTGGGTTGAGTTTTTCACACAACTGGTAAGTGATTGGGTAGGTGCCTGCTGGCGTGCCTGGCGGTACGCTGACTTGGCCTGTGGCTGGATCAATTGCAGGTACAGGTGCGCCTGGGGTCAAGGGTGTCGCTGGTGTGGTCACCGTAAGGGTCGCATTGCCAGTTGACCCAAGAGTCGGCGGGTTGATGCCGTTGACGCTGTCATTGACCAAGACATTGCCTACATTGGGGTTTCCTGTGGCACCGTTGGGAACAGTGTACGTGTCTGGGCTGGCAACTATCGGCGCAGGATTCACCGTGACGGTGATGGTGGCGTCTTTGCAGTTAGTCGTGTTGATTTTGTCACACAGCTTGTAGCTGATGGTGTATGTACCCGCTGGTGTGCCTGCAGGTACCGCAACAATACCAGTGGCTGGGTCTAACACGGGTACAGGTGCACCTACTGGTGCGCCTGACACTGGCGAGGCAGGAGTATTGACTGACAAAGTTGCATTACCTGATGAACCTACTGTAGCTGGCGAACCGTTCAATGTGTCATTGTTCAAAGCATTACCAACGTTGGAGTTGCCTAATGCACCATTGATGCCCGTATAGGTGTCGTTATTGGCAACTATCGGTGGCGCACCGACGGTGACCGTGATCGTTGCAGGGTCGCAATTGGTGGGATTGAGTTTTTCACACAAGGTGTAGTTGATGACGTACGCACCCGCTGGTGTGCCAACAGGAATAGTTACGCTGCCAGTGTTTGGATCTACGACTGGAATAGTGCCCGTTGCAGGGTTACCGTTGAAAGTGGTGGCACCAACTGTCATCGTGGAATTGCCTGAAGCGCCCACTGTGGCTGGAGCACTGTTCAATGTGTCATTCGTGATGGCGTTGCCAACGACACCAGCACCAGCAGCACCCGTATAGCTGTCATCCGCAGCCACTATCGGTGGCGCTGCTACGACGACTGTTGCTGTGGTTGTCGCGCAGTTCGCCGGATTGAGTTTCTCGCAAATCGTGTAGCTGTATACATAGCTACCCGCTGGCGTATTGGGTGGTACTGTGACAACGCCAGTTGCGGTATTTATCGTCGGTACTGTGCCAGTTTGTCCCGAAGTCAGGGTCACGTTGGTGATGTTGGTGTTACCCGATGGCCCTACCGTGATTGGTGTGCCGTTGAGCGTGTCGTTGGTGGTTATGTTGCCAGCATTCGGGCTGCCTGTGGTGCCGTTGGGGACATTCAGGGTGTCTGGCGATGCAACGATTGGCGCCGCTGTTACAGGCACGGTGATGGTGGCGGTGTCGCAGTTCGTTGGGTTGAGCTTTTCACACAGTGTGTAGGCGATGACGTAAGTGCCTGCGGGTGTACCCGGTGGAACGCTCACTACACCCGTAGTTGTATTCAAGGTAGGTACTGTGCCCGTGGCTGGGTTACCGTTAAAGGTTGTGCCCGTCACCGATAAGTTCGTGGTCGTTGATGTTGCTGCAGCGCTGTTTAAAGTGTCACCGGTAAAGGCACTGCCTGCACTAGGGTTGCCCGTCACACCATTGGTGGATGGTAAAACATCATTAACCGCATCTATGAGTGCAGCACCAACGGTGACTGTCGCTGTGGTAGTAGCGCAATTTGTTGGGTTGAGTTTTTCACACAACTGGTAAGTGATTGGGTAGGTGCCTGCTGGCGTGCCTGGCGGTACGCTGACTTGGCCTGTGGCTGGATCAATTGCAGGTACAGGTGCGCCTGGGGTCAAGGGTGTCGCTGGTGTGGTCACCGTAAGGGTCGCATTGCCAGTTGACCCAAGAGTCGGCGGGTTGATGCCGTTGACGCTGTCATTGACCAAGACATTGCCTACATTGGGGTTTCCTGTGGCACCGTTGGGAACAGTGTACGTGTCTGGGCTGGCAACTATCGGCGCAGGATTCACCGTGACGGTGATGGTGGCGTCTTTGCAAATGGTTGGATTAATCTTGTCACACAACTTGTAGCTGATGGTGTAGGTGCCCGCTGGCGTCCCTGCTGGTACAGAAACCACACCTGTTGCTGGATTAAGTACTGGAACTGGTGCACCTACTGGTGCGCCTGGCACTGGTGATGCTGGTGTATTTATCGCTAATGTAGCATTACCTGTTGAACCTACCGTCGCTGGCGAACCGCTGACCGTATCATTGACAAGCGCATTACCCACATTCGAATTACCCAGCGCACCATTGATGCCGGTATAAGTGTCATTTACAGCAAAAGTATCAGTAACAGCTACTGTAACCGAGCCCGTACAAGGTGTAGCAACTGTACACAACGGATCGCCACCACCGCTAACATTTGCTGTGTTATTTCCGTTCGCAGCAGTTGCGGTTACAGTTATTGGAACTGTAACTTGAATTGTTCCATTTGCTACTGGGTTTGCGATAGAACAACCAGTCAAATTGCTACCTGAAGCTGGGCAACCTGTCATTGTTCCACCCGAAGCAGTTGGTACGGCACTCAAGCTAATACCTGCTGGCAATGCATCGGTCACAAGAATTGGTGCAGTAGTAGGGCCATTAGAAACTACGATATTGATGGTATAGAACTGTCCCGTTTTGCCCACAATCAGTGGCGACTGGCTGACTGTCTTAGTAACGTTCAATGAGGGTGCTAGGCTCGAATTGATGAGCAATACAGCTGTATCACATACTGTGTTACTAGGTGATGGTGCACATACCTGGTATGTGACTGTACAACTGCTGCTTGGTGCTGGTGATGTATAACTTGCAACACCTGAGACGCTCATGGTACCAGCAGGTGTACAAGTTGTCGCTGTTTGGGTAAAACTAGAGCCGACAGGGAACTTATCGTTCGTCGTTACATCAGTCGATGCTGGAATATTTGGCTGTTTGGTAACACTGTCATCAACAGCATCCAATATCGGGGTTGATACAGTACCCGTACATGCAGGGGCAGTCCCGGTACACAAAGGATCGCCGCCACCCACCGCTGTTGCAGTGTTGACACTTGGGCTGATCGCCGCTGCTGCAACATTGACCGGTACTGTTACTACTATGTTGCCTGTGGCTGCACCTGCTGCAATAGAACAACCTGCCAAGCTGCTTCCACTACTTGGGCAACTTGTCATGGTGCCACCTGTTGCAAGTGGCGAACCACTCAGAGTAATGCCACTTGGCAAACTGTCATTGATGGTGATGGGGGCAGTCGTTGGACCGTTCGCAACCGCAATGGTGATGGTGTAAGTTTGCCCTGCTTTGCCAACCACCAATGGTGTTTGACTAGCTGTTTTTGTCACTGTTAAAGCAGGTGCTGGACCTGTCAGCACTGTCAAGATAGCTGTGTCACAAACAGTGTTGTTGGGTGTTGGTGCGCAGACTTGGTAGGTCACCGTGCAGCTGCTGTTGGCCGTTGGAGTTGTATAACTTGCCACCCCTGCTGGCGTCATTGTTCCAGCCGGTGTGCAGGTCGTGGCTGTTTGTGTAAACGTTGAACCAGTGGGATATTTATCATTACCCGAAACATCAGTGGTTGTTGGTATTGATGGTTGCTTGTTGATAGTGTCGTTGACTGCATCAAGAATAGGCGTAGTCACATTTCCAGTGCAATTTGACCCTGCTGGACAACTCGCATCGCCGCCGCCAGAAACCGTTGCAGTGTTGGTACTAGGACTGACTGCTGTCGCAGACACACTTACTGGTACTGTAACAACAATATTGCCAACTGCCGCCCCTGATGCAATAGAGCAGCCAGTCAAGTTCGCAGCGCCAGCAACAGGGCAACCGCTGATGGTGCCCCCGCTCGCCGTTATTGCGCCGCTTGTAGATATACCTACCGGTAACACATCAGCAATCGTAATTGGTGCTGTTGTGGCTGAACCTGAGACTGCAATGGTTATGGTGTAAAACTGCCCTGTTTTTCCTACCACCAACGGCGTTTGGCTGGCTGTCTTAGTCACGCTTAAAACTGGCTTGCGAGTATTTGTAAAAGTACAAACAACATTTGCGCCAGTTGGAACTGCCGCGGCATCCAATGCAATGCTACCGCCCGCTCCACCTGCGTTAATAGATGGCGTTGCCGTGCCACTACCTATACCCGTACAACTGATACTCGTTAATTCATAGCCAGTAACCGGTGGCTCAAAAACAACAGTGGCAGCACTAGCAGTTAACGCAACTGTACCAGCAGATACAGGTGTTGCAGAAGTTGTTGTTACTCCTGAGAAAACACCAGATGTATTAGTAGAAGTAAAGGAAAATGGCCCGCCTGGGGTCCCAACCGTGACCTTATTAACTGTTAATTTTGGCGGCAGCGCCAAGCGATAGTCTTCTGCTTCACCAGTTTGTGCTATTCCAGAAGGATTCGCAATATCTGCAGCCAACGTAGCCGTACGCAAACGCATGTATGTCGATGCATTGGTGGTAAAGCCAGCCGCATAGGTAGGAACCGCCCAGCTCAACGTAACGGTACTACCTGCTGCTGCACCACAAGTCGCTACATTTGATTTTTCACCAGCATCAAAAACACCGTTACCATTAAAGTCTATCCACCCTGCCACTGCGCCAGAACCACTGCACGCGACATTACTAATCGTATACGTTGTTCCAGGAATAGGGTAAGCAACATTGGCATAGCCAGCACCTAGCAGGCCGGTAGTTTTCGGCAATGCATCAACGTCAGCTCCTCCTACAGCACCGTTTGCATCAGCATCTGGCGTGATTGTCAAGCCAAGTCGTGGTCCTGAAAAAGATTTAACTGCAAGATTTGCTGGGGTTGTGTTGTAAGTAGCTCCAGTTGATGCTACACCACCAGTCCACTGTGCAGTCATGACATGTGCTGCGTTACCGTAAGAATTCGGAATTGCTTCTGAGAAATCAATATCAACCATCACGCCTACCGCCACAGCCGATTGACCACCACCTCGAGCAACTACAGTAGCCGATGTAACTCCCTGTAAAAAACCTATAAGAGCGGATCCGCCGCGCAAAGCAGGATTTGCATTACCCTCGCACGAACCTGCAGTAGGCCCTGAAAATCTATATTCTGTCGTTGCGCCAGGAGTTACTGTTACTACAGAATCTCTTGCACATTGTGATATCTGATCAATAACACGTACTACAGTTCCGTTAGGCACTTGCGCAGCAACATATTCCGAGCCACCGGATGCTTCGGCATCTGCAAAAACCAAGCCAGATAAAGGAAAGTTATTCCCACCTAAAGAACCTGTGCAAGAGAAAGTGAATGATGTAGGCCCACCACCTGTCACCATGCCAATTGACAATGTGTTGGGGTTAGTACCAGTTCCGGGTTGGTTACCACCTATATTGTAGAGTTCGTCTAAACCGTCACCTTGCCAACTACCAGGCGTATAAACTCTCAAAGCACTGCCTCCCGTACCAACAATATTGTTAGCTGTGCAAGTAATATTTAGCCTATTCGCAGCAGTGGCAGGGGTGTCAACGTTAAAACCTCTGGTTATGGTTATACCGTTAGTGATAAGGTCGTTGTTGTTACCCCAATCCACCCAAAATATACTTCCTTTATATAAGCCTGTTCCGCCTGTAGCAAACTGTGCACTGCTAATTGATGGCATGAACAAGATTGCTACAACAAACCATGAACATAGGAGGGGAACAAAATTTCGGAAATTAAACTTTTTCATATTCTTCTGTGTATAAAGAAATCAAAAACAACTATATGCCTTAAATTTCAATAATTCAATTAGATACAGTAGTCTAACTCAGACACACAATTAGATACATATATGCTTATCACAAAAACGACAAATTGAATCTCTAATCGTCCGAAAAAGCCAACTTTGGCACATCTTTATGTTTCTCATAACATTTAATTTTTAAAAAAGAAAATTACTTCATTTTTTTTAGTACTTTGTAAGTCACCATAATTCACCCATCACTTAAATTGACTAAGAGGTTAGTTATCGAGACGAAAGATAAGTGTACGCACCTTTGCTAAGTTAATATGACACTTAGCACCACCTTTTAGATTTAACCAGCTGCCCCGCTACCCGCATGCCACCAACCACAGTCGTCTTCCTCCTAGCTCTACTCATGGGCATACAACCTGTCACAACGGATTTGTATTTACCTGCCCTGCCATCGATTACCGAGGGTTTTGGAGCCTCGATGGCGCAGGCGCAGTACACGCTTTCAGCACTTTTATTGTCTTTTGGTGTGTCGCAGCTGATTTGGGGGCCGCTGTCTGACCGGTTTGGGCGCAAACCAATTCTTTTAGCGGGTTTAAGTATGTACACGCTTGCCGCTGTGGGTGCGGCTTGGGCGGATTCGATTCAACTGCTCATCACTTGGCGTATTTGGCAGGGTTTAGCCATGGGCGCAGTGGTGATGTGCGGGCGTGCGCTGGTGCGCGATTTGTATAACCCGATCAACGGTGCGCAAGTGATGTCAAAAGGCTTAACTGGCTTGGGCGTGCTGGCATGCATGAGCCCGCCGCTGGGCGGCTTTTTATCAGGCCACATCAACGCCAAGGCGGCCTTACTGGCGATGGCGGTTTTTGGTTTGCTATCACTTGTATTCGTAGCTGCTTTTTTCAAGGAAAGCGTGCGGCATAAAAACCTGCGTGCTTTGGTACCGTCTAGTCTAGTGCGCAACTGGTGGATGATTTTGAAAAACCCTACTTTTTTGACTTATTCAGCGCTCTCATCAGCCTCTTTCGCGGTTTTGTTTGTATTTTTGGCTACGTCGTCTTTTGTTTTTATCAAGCTGTTTGGGTTTTCTAGCGCCCAATACGGTTTGATCATGTTTGGCATGTCTAGCAGCTACATCACCGGCACGTTTTTGTGCCGCTGGCTGCTTACAAATTTGGGCATGAAGCGAACCGTGGCGATTGCGGGCGGGTTGTCACTGTTTGGTGGCACGTTGATGGGGGTGCTGTGGCTGGCGGGTATTCACAGCATTTGGGCTATTTTGTTACCGGTTTATGTGATCGCCGTGGGGCATGGCATCCACCAACCCTGTGGCCAAACCGGGTCGATTGCGCCTTTTGGCAAAGCGGCGGGCACGGCATCTGCGGTGAATGGTTTTTTGATGATGATTTTGGCATTCGCTACAGGTACGTGGCTCAGCCAGCATAGCGACGGCAGCGTGCTGCCCATGGTGGTGGGGATGTGGTTTTGGACGACCTGTATTGCTGCTGTTGCTTGGTTTGCAGTGCAGAAGTATGGCCATCAGGACGCGCAGCACGAGCATGAACACTCATAAGCCCACCCTACTACCCCACTGTATTTGCTTAGCTGGCCCTACAGCTTCGGGCAAAACGGCTGCAGCATTGGCTATTTCAAAGCACTTGCGAGGCAAAATGCCTGTCGAAATCATCAGTGTAGATTCAGCCTTGGTTTACAAAGGCATGGACATTGGCACGGCCAAGCCCAGTGCTACTGAATTAGCCAGCGTGCCGCACCATTTGATTGATATTCGTGACCCACTGCAACCCTACTCTGCGGCAGAATTTGTCAAAGACGCGGCGCGGTTGATGGCAGACATCACCCAACGCGGCAAGCTACCACTGCTGGTGGGTGGCACCATGCTGTACTTCAAAGCGCTGTTTGAAGGTTTGGACGACATGCCCACTGCCAATGCAGACATTCGCGCGGCTTTAGAGCTTGAAGCAGCACAATCGGGCTGGCCTGCGATGCATGCAAAATTAGCGCAAATTGACCCCATGACCGCAGCACGGTTGCAGCCTAACGATGCACAGCGCATTCAGCGTGCGCTGGAGGTGTATCGCATCTCTGGGCAGCCGATATCGTCGTTTCATCATGCAAAAAATAACGTTATAAATAATATAGCTGCTCAGGCAATAAATACGCCGGCTACAGACGAAAATAGGCTAAAAAACTGCCTTTTTATCAGCTTGGAACCTGAAAACCGCGCTTGGCTGCACGAGCGCATCGCCCAGCGCTTTGATGTGATGCTGCAAAGCGGTTTTGAAGATGAAGTGCGCCGCCTGCGCATGCGGGGAGATTTGCACTTGGACACACCCTCTATACGCTGTGTGGGTTACCGCCAAATGTGGGAAGCTTTAGATACCAGCGACGACCAAGAACTGGATAAAAAAACAGCTTTTGAGTTACGTGAAAAAGGCATTGCAGCGACAAGGCAGCTGTGCAAACGCCAGCTGACTTGGCTGCGATCCATGCCGCAGCGACACGTGGTGGCCTGCGATGCACCTGATGCATTGACGCATGTGATGGCCGCTGTAGATGCATGGGTTTATGCAGGGGTTTAAAAGGTTTTTTGCATCCAAACTGGCTTGTTGTGCGTATGATGTGTAGGAAAATTACTTTTAAAGGGCTCTTGATGCTGAAATTTAAATCAATATTTACTATTAAAAACATAGCAACTCAGGCAATATTTACGCTGGCTACAGCCACTTTTAGCCATGCAGCAACACTGTCTGTCAATGTCGTCGATAAAGACGGCAAACCCACGCCGGACGCTGTGGTGATGGTCGTCACCAGCAGTGTGTCGTCGCCTAAAACACCGCTGCCCACAACAGCCTCTGCGTCTCAAGCCAGCATGCAGTTTATCCCTGCGGTCACCATTGTGCAGCCCGGTGCGAAGGTGAGCTTTGTCAATAACGACCCGTGGGAGCACCATGTGCGCGGTTCGGCAGCAGGGGCGGCGCAGTTCAGCAGCAACGACGAAAACGGCTTCACCTTCCGGTTAGCGGGCAAAAGTGCCGGCAGTGCAGGCAAAGCCAGTGTGGTGACAATGGAAAAAGCTGGCGTTGTCCTGCTGGGTTGTCATTTACATGGCTCCATGATGGGGCATGTGGTGGTAAGCGACACACCATGGGCAGTTAAAACCGATGCCAATGGTGTGGCCACATTTACGGATTTACCGGACGGAGCTGCAACGGTCAAGGTCTGGCATGCCGCTCAGTTTGTGGACTTAAAACCGATGCAAACTACCCTGAGTGCTACGCCTGCACAGGTCAAAATGCAATTAAGCGTCACACCACGCCGCCGCGCAGCGCCAGTATCCACATCTACCGAAAAACCTACCTTTTATTAGTAAAACTTGCCTGAGACGGGGTGTTGTGATCAACATACCTTATTGACTGGATAGTGATGGGATAATACGGGTATGACGATTACATACAAAGACGAACAAGGCATAGCGGGCATGCGCGTGGCGGGTAAATTGGCCTCTGAGGTGCTAGATTATTTGACCCCGTTTGTGAAACCTGGCGTGACGACCAATGAGCTGGACAAGCTGGCGCACGACTACATCACCCAAGTGCAAGGCGCTATCCCCGCCCCACTGAACTACACGGGCGGCGGTGATATTCCGTACCCAAAATCGATTTGCACCTCGGTGAATCACCAAGTATGCCACGGCATTCCGAACGACAAACCGCTGAAAAAGGGCGACACCGTCAATATCGACGTGACCGTCATCAAAGACGGCTGGCACGGCGACACCAGCCGCATGTTTGGCGTGGGCGAAGTGTCCATTGCGGCAAATAGACTTAGCGCATTGACCTACGACGCGATGTGGATTGGCATTCAACAGGTTAAACCGGGTGCGCATTTGGGCGATATTGGTGCTGCAATTCAAAAATTTGCTGAAAGCAATGGCTTCAGCGTGGTGCGCGAGTTTTGCGGTCACGGCATCGGCCGCATTTTTCATGAAGAGCCGCAAGTGCTGCACTACGGCAAGCCTGGCACGCTGGAAGAGCTGAAAGTGGGCATGACCTTCACCATTGAACCGATGATTAATTTGGGCAAAAAAGAGATCAAAGACGGGCCTGAAAAAGACGGCTGGACGATTGTGACCAAAGACCGCTCACTGTCCGCGCAGTGGGAACACACGATTTTGGTGACGCCCACGGGTTATGAAGTGTTAACCGTGTCTGCAGGCAGCCCACCGCCGCCAACTTTCATCAAGTAAAAGTTTATTTTTGCTATTTTTTTTATAGCTACAAAGACAATAAATACGCCGGCTACATGCTTATTATAAGTGCTTAACTTAAGAGACATTCACCAAAATAAAAAGCGCGTTGTTTTAGACGCATTGTTACAGACGGGTGCGTCCACGCGCGGCATCAATGGCTACCTGCAAAAGCTGTCACACATCGCCGACGATACGCTGAAATCACTTTGGGAAGCAGCTGAATTTCCAGCCAGTTACGCGCTGTTGGCCGTTGGCGGTTTTGGCCGTGCTGAGCTCTTTCCGCACTCAGACATCGATGTGCTTTTGTTGTTGCCCGATGGGGTCGCCCCAGAAGCTGATGAGGACGTCAAAACACGTATTGAAACCTTTATCAGCAGTTGCTGGGACGCAGGGTTGGAGATTGGCTCATCGGTACGGAATGTGGCAGATTGCGTCGCTCAAGCTGAAAACGACGTCACGGTGCAAACAAGCCTGCTGGAATCGCGCCTGATTGTGGGCAGCAAAACGCTGTATGCGCGGTTTTCGCAACAATTCAGGGCCTGTATAGACCCCAAGGCCTTTTTCGTCGCTAAAACGTTGGAAATGCGTCAGCGGCATCACAAATTTGAAGACACGCCCTACTCGCTTGAGCCCAATTGCAAAGAATCGCCTGGTGGTTTGCGCGATTTGCAAATCATTCTATGGGTGTCAAATGCTGCCAATTTGGGCAAGAATTGGGATGATTTGGCACGCAATGGTTTGGCAACAGCTTTTGAAGTGTCGCAAATCAAACGCAATGTGGCGTTGATTAACTTGATTCGTGCGCGCTTGCATATCATCTCAGGACGGCGTGAAGATCGTTTGGTTTTTGACTTGCAGACGGCAGTAGCAGAATCATTCAATTACATAACTGATAGCACCAAAGCTGGCAAGCGTGCCAGCGAACAGCTGATGCGCCGGTACTACTGGGCAGCCAAAGCGGTGACGCAGTTAAACCAGATTTTGCTGCTGAACATTGAAGAACGCATACATGAAAGCTTGAATCAGGGCGCACAAGAGATTCGGCCTATCAACGCTTATTTCGGCGAAAAAGCGGGCATGGTGGAAGTGCTCAACGATGACGTTTATATCCAGCACCCACATGCTATTTTGCAAACATTTTTACTCTACCAAACGACGCCAGGCTTGAAAGGTTTGTCAGCCCGTACGCTGCGTGCGCTATTCAACGCACGGCACGTGATGAACACAGCCTACCGCAATGACCCCGTGAACCACGCCACATTCATGCAAATTTTGCAGGAAAAAGATGGTTTGACGCATGCGTTGCGGCTGATGAACCAGACATCGGTTTTAGGGCGCTACCTGTGGGTGTTCCGCAAAATTGTGGGACAAATGCAGCATGATTTATTCCACGTTTACACGGTAGATCAGCATATTTTGATGGTGCTGCGCAATATGCGCCGCTTCTTCATTGCCGAACATGCACATGAATACCCGTTTTGCTCACAACTGGCTGCTGGCTGGGACAAACCTTGGATTTTGTACGCAGCAGCACTGTTTCATGATATTGCCAAAGGCCGTGGTGGCGACCACTCGCAACTGGGGCGGCTGGAGGTGCGTAAATTTTGCAAGCAACACGGCATTGAAAAAGCAGACGCGAAGCTGATAGAGTTTTTAGTCTCTGAGCATTTGACCATGAGCCACATTGCCCAAAAAGAAGACATGAGCGACCCTGATGTAGTGGCTAGCTTTGCCAATCGTGTGGGCAATGAGCGAAATTTAACGGCGCTGTATTTGTTAACGGTGGCCGATATTCGCGGTACCTCGCCCAAAGTGTGGAACGCATGGAAAGGCAAGCTTCTTGAAGACGCCTACCGCATGACATTGCGCTCGCTGGGCGGCCGTGCTCCTGACCCAGACGCTGAAGCACAATTGCGCAAGAACGAAGCCTTGGTGAATCTTGCCCTGTACGCTGAGCCGTTTGAAGGCCACAAAGCGCTGTGGGACACACTGGATGTGAGTTATTTCATGCGCCACGATGCACAAGACATTGCTTGGCATACGCGGCAGTTATCACGATTGGTTGGCAGCGAAAAACCCATTGTGCGCGCCCGTGCATCACCTTTGGGCGAAGGTTTGCAGGTGGTGGTGTATACGCCAGACCAAAGTGATTTGTTTGCCCGTATTTGTGGCTATTTTGACCAAGCCGGCTTCAGTATTTTGGACGCCAAAGTGCATACCGCGAATGATGGCCATGCGCTTGACACCTTTCAAATCGTCACCGCAACGCTGCCTGAGCATTACCGCGAGCTCACCAACATGGTGGAAGCTGAGCTCACACGCACCATTGAAGCGCAGGGCGTGCTGCCACAGCCTATGCGTGGCAGAGTGTCGCGCCGCGTGAAAAGCTTCCCCATCACTCCGCGTGTAGATCTGAAGCCGGATGAAAAGGCGCAGCGCTGGCTGCTGAATATCTCAGCCAGTGATCGAGCTGGCTTGCTCTATTGCGTAGCGCGGGTTTTAGCAAAGCACAAGCTCAATTTGCAGCTTGCCAAAGTCACCACCTTAGGTGAGCGCGTTGAAGATACGTTTTTGATAGCGGGTGCAGCTTTGCAACACAACAAGGCGCAAATTGGGATTGAAACTGAGCTGCTAGAAGCTATCGCCAACTAACCATCAAAAACAGTTTAGTCATCAGCTGAAGTATCTAGCTCGGGAAACAGTATTTCAGTAAAGCCGAATTGCGTGAAATCCGTCATGCGCATGGGGTAGAGTTTGCCTATCAAATGGTCGCATTCGTGTTGCACAACACGGGCGTGAAAACCATCAACAGTGCGGTCAATAGCATCGCCATATTGGTCAAACCCAGTGTAGCGAATACGCGAATGGCGCGGAACAAGACCACGCATGCCAGGCACGGATAAGCAGCCTTCCCAGCCATCTTCCAAGTCTGTGTCTAAAGCTGTGATAACGGGGTTAATCAGCACAGTATGGGGAATGACAGGTGCCTCAGGATAACGAGGGTTAACAGAATCTGTGCCAAAAATCACCAGTTGCCGATCAACACCAATCTGCGGAGCAGCCAATCCAGCGCCATTGGCTGCAGCCATGGTGTCCAGCATGTCAGTGATGAGCAAGTGCAATTGATCCGTGTCAAACTGGGTTATTGGTGGTGCAATGCGCAGCAAACGTGGGTCACCCATTTTCAAAATCTCACGCACAGTCATACACCACCTCCCGCAGTCGTTTCGTTCAACAAGGCCAGTGCCCCAGCTTCATCCAGTATGGGAATATCAAGCTCTCGCGCTTTGTCTAGCTTGCTGCCAGCTTCACTGCCAGCCACTAAAAAATGCGTTTTCTTGCTAACACTTCCAGCAACCTTTGCGCCTGCTGCTTCTAACTTTTCCTTCAACTCTTCACGTCCCAAGGTCGGCAGCGTGCCTGTAATCACAAATGTTTTGCCGGACAAAGCCAATAATGCTGCTGGTGATGGCTCGCCCTCAGCCCAGGTTACGCCGCAAGCACGCAGCTGTTCAATCACCTCACGATTGTGTGCTTGATCGAAAAATGTTCGCAAACTTAATGCGACAACAGGCCCCACATCAGCCACTTGTGTCAGCTGCTCCAATGGCGCATCCATGATGGCATCCAACTTACCAAAGTGCTTCACCAAAGCTTTAGCAGTCGCTTCACCAACGTGGCGAATACCAAGTCCATAAAGAAATCTCGGCAGCGTGGTTTGCTTTGAATTTTGTAGCGCAGTAATTATATTCTGTGCTGACTTTTCAGCCATGCGATCTAACTCAGACAACGCGGTTAGACCCAATTTATACAAATCAGGCAAGGTACGAACAATACCTGCTTCGACCATTTGGTCAACCAACTTGTCACCCAAACCATCCACCTCAACCGCACGCTTTTGGGCAAAATGCAAAATAGCTTGCTTGCGCTGTGCTCTGCAAAATAGTCCACCGGTGCAACGGTAATCAGCCTCGCCTTCTTCGCGAACTGCCGCGCTATCGCACACTGGGCACACATGTGGCATGGTGAACATGGGTGCATCGTTCTGGCGCTTCTCAATCAGCACGGACACAACCTCTGGAATCACGTCCCCTGCACGGCGAACAATCACTGTATCGCCTACACGCACATCTTTTCGACGCGCTTCATCTTCGTTGTGAAGTGTTGCATTGGTGACAGTAACTCCGCCCACAAACACGGGAGCTAGCTTTGCGACTGGAGTTAGCTTACCCGTCCTGCCCACTTGCACTTCAATCGCTAAAACGGTTGTTAATTGTTCTTGCGCAGGGTATTTGTGTGCCACTGCCCAGCGGGGCTCGCGGCTGACAAAACCGAGTTGCTGCTGTAACGCTAAACTATTTACTTTGTAAACGACACCATCAATATCAAACGGCAGTGCATCTCTGAGTTTACCTATTTTTTGATGATACGCTATTAATTCAGTAGCACCCTTAGCAATATTTACTTCGGCTGAAACTGGAAATCCTAAATTTTTCAACATTTTCAGAAGATCATAATGCGTCAACCAACTCACATCACTAACTTCGCCAACCCCATAAGCAAAGAAACTTAAAGGTCGTTGCGCCGCGATGCCCGGGTCAAGCTGGCGGACTGCGCCTGCAGCTGCATTTCGCGGATTGACAAAGGTTTTTTCACCCTTGGCTCCGGCTGCGATTTTGGCTCGCTGGCGCGCATTCAAACGCTCAAAATCATCACGTCGCATGTAAACTTCGCCACGAACCTCAAGAACATCTGGCGCAGTTTCTGGCAACTTTAAGGGAATTTGACCAATCGTACGAATGTTGTGCGTGACATCTTCGCCAAATTCACCATCGCCACGTGTCGCAGCTTGAACGAGAATACCTTTTTCATAGCGCAAACTCATGGCTAGGCCATCGAATTTAAGTTCAGCAACATACTCAACGACAGCATCGCCCTCTTGCAAACGTAGCTCTTTGCGAATACGCGCATCAAAGCTCTCAGCACCGCTGGCTTCGGTATCAGTTTCAGTACGGATACTAAGCATTGGAACCGTATGGCGCACAGTTGCAAACTCGGCCATGGGTTTTCCGCCTACGCGTTGCGTCGGAGAATCAGATGTGCGCAACGCGGGGTGAGCTTCCTCTAAGCTTTGCAGTTCAGCAAATAATTTGTCGTATTCTGTATCCGGAATGCTAGGCTCATCAATCACATAGTAGCTGTGCGCATGCTTATGCAAAACATTGTGCAACGCTCTGACTCGCTCTTGAAAATCAGTGTTTTGATGATCGCTTTTTTCTAAGGTCTCGAACATCGGCAATGAAGCTTGAGAGTTCATATCAAGAAAATAGACGACGAGCAAGCATGGAACCTGCGCTTAAATCTCTCTCATCTAACGCGTCGTACAAACGCTCAATATCGACAGCCAAGCCATCAAGTGCAGGCTCACTCATGAGATGGCCTTGGTCATCGCACAAACGACCTTCCATGGCAGCAGCCAAAGCGCTGGCGCACTCACGCATACGTGCAAATGGTCGCTCAGCGCGCGACACATGGGACACTTCCAAACTCAAAGTCAACTCACGAATAGCTGATTGCGATGCATCTTCAGCCATGGCCGCCTGTGAATCAAAGGTCAAAGTAATCAACTGTGGCAAACTTGTAACCGGATTGGGCAACACCATGCGACCAGGTAAAGCGCCAGCCACAAAACCAATGCGCGCTGCATTCTGAGCCACATACCCAGTGCTCCAAGCCACGCCAACGGCTCGTAAAACGAATCGCAGTTGCGCATCATGCGCTGCAGCAAAGGCATCTAGCTCACGCGCTCTGGCCACTTCTTCATGCATTTCTGGGAACTCTGGCTCACCTCCCACAGTGTCGGCAAAGGTTTGCGCTTTGATGACAAATTCTGAGTATTCAATATCGTTCAACGCACCTGTTCTATTTGCCAATTGCACGCCAGCTTGCAGCGACGTATAGCGCTGCCCAGGTCTAGGAACTTCCCACTCGAGTCCATCTTCGCGCAAACCTTCTACCGCAAAAGGCTTGCTACCTACACGTCTAGTCACCGGCATTGCGGCCAAAATAGCGTCACCTGACAGTGGCGCGTCTAAATCTATCGTCGCTATAACGTCTATCAAAGGATCAAGCGATGGCTTCCTTTCAGGAACGGGCAAGACAGCCAAGTCAGCATCAAACTGTGCGGCATCAAACTCTGGTTCAACTGGTAAATTTTCTCTAGAATTTTCATTCAAACTTTCTCTGATTTGCACATGCAATGAAGGCTCTACTTTGTCCTCGGGATTGAATAAACCAGACAAACCCGAAGATTCTGAATTATCAAGTTTTGAGTTTGGGTTGTCATCTGCATCCGCCAACTTAGGAGCACTCTTTCGCGCAGTCCACGCGCCATGCGCAACAACCCCTGCGAGTACAACGCCCCCTGCGATAGATAAACCTAACAATAAATTATTCATAGCTTGCCTCTGCCAGTGCGACGACGTCTTGCATATCAACCGCAACGATGCGCGACACGCCTTGCTCTTGCATAGTTACCCCAATCAATTGCTCGGCCATTTCCATCGCAATTTTATTGTGACTGATGAATAAAAACTGCGTCTCTGCACTCATCGCTTTAACTAGCTTTGCATAGCGTTCTGTATTTGCATCGTCCAGCGGCGCATCAACCTCATCCAGCAAGCAAAACGGAGCTGGATTCAATTGGAAGATAGCAAAAACCAGTGCAATCGCAGTCAACGCTTTTTCACCGCCCGATAGCAAGTGAATTGTTTGATTTTTCTTACCCGGTGGTTGCGCGACTACTTGCACGCCCGAGTCCAAAATTTCATCGCCAGTAATTACCAATTTGGCATTACCACCACCAAAGAGTACAGGGAACATTTTCCCAAAATGCTCGTTGACAGTATTGAAAGTTCCCGACAACAATTCACGTGTTTCAGCATCAATTTTCTTGATCGCATCTTCAAGCGTGGTCATCGCGTCTATCAAATCAGCCGTTTGCGCATCTAAAAATTGCTTGCGTTCGCGGGCTGTAGCCAATTCATCTAATGCAGCCAAGTTCACCGCACCTAAGGCAGCCACTTCGCGGTTAAATCGGTCAATTTCAGATTGCAAACCCGTTAAACGAACGCTTCCTTCGGTGATAGACAGCGCAACAGCTTCCAAGACCGCTTGCGCATCAAGCAACAGCTGCGTGTATTGCTCAAGACCTAATCGCGCTGCTTGTTCTTTCAAAGCAAAGTCTGTTAGCTTCGAACGCAGCGGCTCCAGTTCGCGCTCAAGCTGTAAACGGCGCTCGTCAGTAGCACGTAGCTTAGTCGTTAAATCGTCGTATTCGCTGCGCTTGGCAGACAAAGCGGACTCACGGTTTAGTTTGGTTGAAAGTGCAGTTTGCAAGCCTGTTTGTGCTGCGACCGCACTTAATCGACTTAGTTCGTCATTCGCTATGACCTCTTCAGATGCTAAAGACAATGCCTGCTGTGCTGCAGTTTCAATAGCACGCTGTAACTCAGCTAAGCGTGCTTGCAAACTGCGTTTTGCAAACAACGCTTCCTGCGCTGAGCGCTCTAAGCTACGCTGCTGTTCGCGCGATTCGTTCAATTTTCGCTCTGCGGTGATGACGTGTTCGTCCAACTGTGCATGGCGCTCTTGCGTATCGGCCAGCTGCATATCCAGCTCTTCAAAACGGCCCTCAGCAGTCACGCGGCGCTCTTGCAAACCCTCTAGTTGCACGTTGATCTCGGCCAAATCTGTACTGATTTGGTCACTACGCGCCTTGGTTTGCTCGGCAATTTGCGACATGCGCAAAGTTTCAACCTGCAAACTGTGTGTGCGAGATTGACCTTCTGCAGCTTCGCGACGCAAAGCTGATAACTTGTTAGATGCCTCGGTGTAGGCAGCCTCCGCACGAATCAACGCAGAGCGCGATTCTTCCCCAATCAGCACTTGCGCACGCAACTGCTTTTCCAAACTCTCAATTTCTTGCGCTCGTGCCAACATGCCGGATTGCTCGGAATCTGGCGAATAAAAACTGACGCTATGCAAAGTAACAGCGTGACCGCTTTGAACGTAAATCACCTCACCCGCTTGCAACTTGCTGCGGTTAGCCAGTGCTTCATCAAACGATGATGCGGTATAGCAGCCATGCAACCAATCACTCAGCAATGCTTTTTGACCCGCATCGTGCAGCCTGAGCAAATCAGACAAACGCGGCATCGCGCTTTTAGCTTCTGGCAAACCGGCTTGTGGTGGGCTGTAAAAAGCCAACTTCGCTGGCGGTGCATCAGCACCTGTTGCCCCAAAAAAGCCGCGCACCATGTCTAAGCGTGACACTTCAAGTGCGCCCAAACGCTCTCGTAAAGCAGCTTCTAAAGCATTTTCCCAACCTTGCTCAATGTGAATTTTGCTCCACAAACCAGACAAACCATCTAAACCATGTTTGGCTAGCCAAGGCTTCAATTTACCGTCGGTTTTAACTTTGTCTTGCAAAGCCTTTAAAGCCTCCATACGCGCAGCCAAGCCAGCATGTTTGGCAGATTCTGCGTTCACAAACTGCTGTTGCGCACGGCGGGCATCATCCAACTGTGGCACGCTGTCTTGCAACTCGTGCAAGCGAGCTTCAGCAACCGCTTGCGCTTCAACTGCTGAAGCAAGCTGATTTTGCATATTGACCAAACGCTGCTCATCAGGCGCAGACAAGGCGTTGCGGTCCGCTGTCAAGCGTTCGTGTCGTGTGTTGAGTTGGCGCGATTGGTCTTCTATATTGCGCTGGTCGGCAGCTAAAACTTGAATTTGCTGCTGAACTTGCCCTACGGTGCTGCGCTGCTCGTTCGCCACGCGTTGCGCTTGGCGAAGCGCGTCTTCTAGCTCTGGCAATTGCCCAACTTGCTCTTCGACTTGTGCAGAAGTTAAAGCATCTTTTTCTTCAGCCTCCAAAATTTGTGCTGCGAGAGTTTCAGACTCCAGCAAAGCATCATCTTTGCGAGTCGCCCAATGCGTCGTTTGTTCTTTCAAAGTTGCTAAACGTTGCTCAACACGCTGACGACCTTCTACTACGAAACGAATTTCAGCTTCCAAGCGACCTACCTCCGCGCTGGCCTCGTACAGCAAGCCTTGCGATTGGTTCACTTGGTCGCCCGCGCTGTAGTGCGCCTGGCGAATCGTTTCCAAATCTGATTCAATATGCCGCAAATCTGCAATCCGGCTCTCCAACGCATTCGTAGCCTGTAAAGCATCGGCTTTGACTTTGGCTTGATCGGCTTCGCTCTCAGCGCGTTTTAAAAACCACAGCTGTTGCTGCTTCAGCGTCACATCTGCTTGTAGCTGGTTGTATTTTTGGGCGACTTCGGCTTGCTTTTCAAGCTTTTCGAGATTTGTATTCAGCTCGCGCATGATGTCATCCACACGCGTCAAGTTTTCGCGAGTGTCCGACAAGCGATTTTCTGTCTCGCGTCGGCGCTCTTTGTATTTAGAAACGCCAGCGGCTTCTTCTAAAAACAATCTCAGCTCTTCAGGCTTAGATTCAATGATTTTGGCAATCGTGCCCTGACCGATGATGGCGTAGGCACGTGGCCCCAAGCCTGTTCCCAAGAACACGTCTTGCACGTCACGGCGGCGAACCGATTGGTTGTTGATGTAGTAGCTGGAATTGCCATCTCGCGTTAACACACGCTTAACTGCAATTTCAGGAAACTGGCTCCACTGCCCACCTGCGCGGTGGTCGCTGTTTTCAAACACCAGCTCAACGCTGGAGCGGCTAGATGGTTTTCGGGTGTTTGTACCGTTGAAAATAACGTCTTGCATGGACTCGCCACGCAACTCAGACGCCCTGCTTTCGCCCAGCACCCAGCGCACGGCATCCATGATGTTGGATTTGCCGCAACCGTTAGGACCGACCACCCCGACTAGCTGACCTGGTAGATGAAAAGTAGTAGGTTCGGCGAAGGATTTGAATCCTGAGAGCTTGATAGAAGAAAGGCGCACTGATAATTCCTAGTTAATCCCAGTATTTAATCCCTGAATTTTTTTGAATTTTACCTGAGGCACTTCTTTCCAAAAGTTCAAAAAAGCTCAAAAACAGCCAAAAAAGTCCCGATAAACCAAAAAGACCTTACCCAGACGGGATAATGGCGACTTATGAATCCATTGCTTACAAAATTACAGCCTTACCCCTTTGAGCGCCTCAAGCAACTATTTCAGTTTGTCACGCCCAATCCAGCCTTCAAACCCATCAGTTTAGGCATTGGTGAACCCAAGCACCCAACCCCTGAATTTATCAAAACGGCGCTCTCAAACTCATTAAATGGCTTGGCCGCCTACCCAGCAACAGCCGGAGAACCCGCTTTACGCGAGGCTTTTACTGCTTGGTTGCTGAAACGCTATAACTTAACTGCCAACCCCACGACACAGGTTTTACCCGTCAACGGCTCACGCGAGGCCTTGTTTGCGTTTACCCAAGTCATCGTCGACCCGACGAAAACCTCTGTTGCAGAAGGTGTCACAAAGCTCCCTATCGTCGTCTGTCCTAACCCGTTTTACCAAATCTACGAAGGCGCAGCGCTTTTAGCGGGAGCGGAGCCGTATTACGTCAACAGCGACCCCGCACGCAACTTTGGCGTGGATTGGGACAAAGTTCCTGCAGCCATTTGGGAACGCACGCAGATGATCTTCGTTTGCTCACCCGGCAACCCAGCTGGTGCGGTGATGCCGCTTGACGAGTGGCAAAAGCTGTTTACCTTGTCAGACCAGTACGGTTTTGTCATCGCCAGTGACGAGTGCTACAGTGAAATTTACTTCCAGGACGGCGTGCCGCCACCGTTGGGCGGCTTGGAAGCTGCTCATAAATTAGGCAGAACTGACTTCAAAAATATCGTTTCCTTCACCAGCTTGTCCAAACGCAGCAATGTGCCGGGCATGCGCAGTGGTTTTGTGGCGGGTGACGCGGCTATCATGAAACAGTTTGCCTTGTACCGCACCTACCACGGCAGCGCCATGAGCTTGGTGGTGCAGGCCGCCAGCAAAGCCGCTTGGAGCGATGAGGAGCATGTGGTGGCCAACCGCGCCCTTTACCGCGACAAATTCATGAAAGTCACCCCGCTTTTGGCAGACGTACTGAAAGTCGCCCTGCCTGACGCAGGCTTTTACTTGTGGGCCAAAATTCCAGCGAAGCTGAAATTAGACGACGCAGCATTCGCCAAAGCGCTGCTTGCCCAATACAATGTGACGGTATTGCCTGGCAGCTATTTAGCGCGTGAAGCCAATGGCATCAACCCCGGCGACAACTTTATTCGTATGGCTTTGGTGGCAAGCACGGAAGAATGCGTGGAAGCTGCGCAACGTATCGTTCAATTCGTTAAATCTTTATAAATTTTCTTTTTACAATTTTTTTAGTTTCTTTAAAGTTTTTCATTTTTAGTTTTTCTTTATAGTTTTTCTTTATTATTTACAGCAAATTATCATGACACAACAACTACAAAACATCATCGACGCCGCTTGGGACGACCGCGCCAACATTTCTATCGGCAGCGCATCTGCCGAAATTCAAGACGCCGTCGAACACGTAATTGCCAGCCTGAACAATGGTCAATTGCGCGTTGCCACCAAGCAAGCTGTCGGTCAGTGGACAGTTCACCAATGGATCAAAAAAGCAGTGTTGCTGAGCTTCCGCTTGAAAGACAACGTCGTCATGCAATCTGGCGACTTGGCTTTTTACGACAAAGTGCCGACCAAGTTCGCCCATTTGTCTGAGGCAGAACTCAAAGCCACTGGCGTGCGCGTGGTGCCACCCGCTGTGGCACGCCGTGGCAGCTACATTGCCAAAGGTGCGATTTTGATGCCTAGTTTTGTCAACATCGGCGCGTATGTCGATGAAGGAACGATGGTTGATGCTTGGGCCACCGTAGGCTCTTGCGCGCAGATCGGTAAGCATGTGCATTTATCCGGTGGCGTTGGCATTGGCGGCGTTTTGGAACCTATGCAAGCGGGCCCGACCATCATTGAAGACAACTGCTTTATTGGCGCACGCTCAGAAGTGGTTGAAGGCGTGGTGGTAGAAGAAAACTCAGTGCTTGGTATGGGCGTTTACATCGGCCAAAGCACCCCGATTTATGACCGCGAGGCTGACACCATCAGCTACGGCCGCGTGCCAAGTGGCTCAGTCGTGGTGAGCGGCAACTTGCCTAAAGCCGGTGGTAAATACAGCTTGTATTGCGCGGTGATCGTAAAAAAAGTGGATGCGCAAACGCGCTCTAAAACCAGCATCAATGACTTGCTGCGTGACTAATTTTTTAATTTATTTATAAATTTGTTATAAAAATTTATTATGAAAATTTAGACAACTCAAAAAAGGCCACCCATGAGCGCAATGAAACGAATTTTGGAACTGATGGTTGAAAAACATGCCTCAGACGTTTACTTGTCAGCCAATGCGGTGGCGCTGATCAAAATCAACGGCACCAGCGTGTCGTTTAACAACCAAGTGCTAGGCGCAACTACGCCGTTGAACTTGCTGTCTGAAATCGTCACCAGCGCACAAATCGAAGAGCTCAAAGAAACCGGCGAGCTGAACATGTCGATTCAGATGCCTGATTTGGGCAATTTCCGCATCAGCGCCATGCGCCAGCGCGGCAGCTATGCGGTAGTGATACGTTACATTCCACTGGTCATTCCCCCATTTGACACCTTGCACTTGCCATCGCAGCTCACCCATTTGGTGATGGCCAAACTGGGACTGGTGCTGATGGTGGGCTCCACAGGCTCGGGCAAAAGCACCACGCTGGCATCTATGCTGGAATACCGCAACGAGCGCATCACCGGCCATATTTTGACGGTGGAAGACCCCGTTGAATACCTGTTCACATCCAAACGCAGCGTCGTTAACCAGCGTGAAGTTGGCACCGATACGATGACGCTGCAAACAGCGCTTAAAAACGGCTTGCGCCAAGCGCCTGACGTGTTTTTCATTGGCGAGATTCGCGACCGCGAAACCATGACTGCCGCCATCGCCTACGCTCAAACAGGTCACTTGTGCATCGCCACACTGCATGCCAACAACAGCTACCACGCACTGAACCGCATTTTGAGTTTCTACCCCGTGGAAGTACGCCCCACACTCTTAGGCGATTTGTCCACCACGCTGAAAGCCGTGATTTCCCAACGTTTGGTCAAAACCACGCGAAACGAGCGCCGCCCTGCCGTTGAAATCATGCTCAACACCCAGTACGTGGCCGAAATGGTCGCCAAAGGTGACTTTGCAGGCGTGAAAGACGCGATGGAAAAGTCCATGGCACCTGGCTCGCAAACCTTTGAGGACGACTTGGCGCGCATGATTCGTGAAGAAATCATCACCCGCGAAGAAGGCTTGTCCTACGCCGACTCGCCTACCAACCTGATTTGGCGTTTGGACAACACCGCCAGAGGCAAAGACATCATGCCCGCCGCACCGGTGGAGCCGGTTTACGAACCCGCTTCTTTCGAAGACATTGCAATTCACTGACCCCAAACTCCCCCATGCACCGCACCCTGATTCTGGCCGAACAACTCATCGCCCGCCCCTCTGTCACCCCGCTAGATGGCGATTGCCAGAAACTGATTGCCGAACGGCTCACACCGTTGGGTTTTGTGTGCGAAACGGTAGAAAGCGGTCCAGCAGACTTCAGGGTCGTCAATTTATGGGCAAAAAGGCCCTCGAATTTACATGTAGCCGGCGTATTATCTGCCTCAACAGCTACTAAAAATATAGCAGAATCAAATTCTACAACATCCAAATTACTGGTATTTGCAGGCCACACAGATGTCGTCCCCACAGGCCCGCTGGAGCAGTGGACAAGCAACCCCTTCGTGCCCAGCCACCGCGACGGCAAACTTTACGGCCGTGGCGCAAGTGACATGAAAACCTCTATTGCGGCCTTTGTCGTCGCTGTGGAAGAATTCTTGGCTGCGAATCCTAACCCCGCGTTGTCATTGGCTTTTTTACTCACCAGCGACGAAGAAGGTCCGTCTGTTGATGGCACGGTCATCATGTGCGACTGGCTCACCAAGCGTGGCGAAAAGCTGGATTACTGCATCGTGGGCGAGCCAACTTCCGTCGAAAAAACCGGTGACATGATCAAAAACGGTCGCCGAGGCACTATGAGCGGCAAGTTGACCGTCAAAGGTATTCAAGGCCACATTGCCTACCCGCATTTGGCTGAAAACCCGATTCACAAATTCGCCCCAGCGATGGCGGCTTTGGTTAACACGGAGTGGGACAAAGGCAACGAGTTTTTCCCAGCCACGACTTGGCAAATCAGTAATATCCATGGTGGCACGGGCGCGAGCAATGTGATTCCAGGTCACGCAGTCGTCGATTTCAACTTCCGCTTTTCCACTGAATCTACCCCAGAATCGCTGCAAAAGCGTCTCGTTGATGTGCTGATTTCATCTGGTTTACAACCCGAAAAGGACTTTGACTTGCAATGGACGGTTGGCGGTTTGCCGTTCTTGACCCGTCCCGGTGAGCTGGTTCATGCAGTGCAAGCCGCAATTCGGGCTGAAACCGGCCTAGAAACCCAACTGTCAACGACGGGCGGCACAAGCGATGGCCGCTTCATCGCCAAAATCTGCGAACAAGTCATAGAATGCGGCCCTCCGAACGCGACCATTCACAAAATCGACGAGCACATCGTGGTTGCCGATATTGAGCCGCTGAAAAACATTTACCGCAGGACGATTGAGAACTTGGAAGCTGGGTTGAAATCTCGATGAAGCCGAAAAAATCCATGCGATCACTTCCCGTCATTCCCGCGAAGGCGGGAATCCATGCCACGATAATATGACAACCGTTCTAGAAGCCATCCAAGCGGGTGCAAAACAGCTGACCGATGCAAACGTAGCCTTCGGCCACGGCACGACAAATGCCTTTGACGAAGCGGCTTGGCTGGTGCTTTGGAAAATGGGTTTGCCCTTAGACTCATCGCTAGAAGATCCTAAAATTGATGAAAATTCAGTAGCAAACAGACCTCTAGCCAGAGATTTAGTTGCCTCAATAGCTACTTTATTCATAGCAAGAATTGAATCCCGAAAACCCGCCGCCTACCTCACCCAAGAAGCCTGGTTGCAGGGCATCCCCTTCTACGTCGACGAACGCGCCATCGTGCCGCGCAGCTTCATTGCTGAGCTTTTGGCAGACGGCAGCTTTGACGACTGGCTAGGCAGCCACACCCAAAAAGTGCTAGATTTATGCACCGGCAACGGCAGCTTGGCCGTACTGGCGGCGATGACTTACCCTGAAACCACCGTGGCTGGCGCAGACATTTCTGCTGATGCTTTAGAAGTCGCCAAAATCAATGTGGCTAAACACGGCTTGCAAGACCGCATCCAACTGATTGAGTCTGACTGCTGGGCAGGCTTAAAAGATGAGCAAAACCAAGCACTTGTGTTCGACCTCATCCTATGCAACCCACCCTACGTCAACAGCACCAGCATGGCCGCCTTGCCCGCTGAGTATTTGGCTGAACCTGAACTCGCCCTAGCTGGCGGCTACGATGGCATGGACTTCATCCGCCACCTCCTGCAAGCCGCCCCCGCCCACATGAGCGAACACGCCGTGATGATCCTAGAAATCGGCAACGAACGCGCCTTCTTCGAAGCCGCCTTCCCAGATTTGGAGATTTTTTGGATGGAAACGAGTGCTGGGGCGGATTCAGTGCTGTTGATCACGAAAACGGCATTAGAAGTCGTTTTTGGAGACTAAATCTTCTGTAGCTGGCGTATTTATTGCCTAAGAAGCTATGAATAAATAGCAAAATTGACCTTAAAACTAAAACTTTAGGGACAATCGGCGATGCTGTGGTTGAAGACGCTACATGAAGTGCAGTTGGCTGAGATGAATCCTTCGAGTCTGAGTCGAGAAGGCTAGTTTTCAGGATAATACTTTCGTAGGACTGTTTTATTGACGATAAGAAGATAAAACAAATTAGACTACACAAAATTGCGCACTGAGCTATTCGTTAAGGCGATATTACTGAAAGGCAAATAGTGAACTCCCTGACTACCATCAATGAATCTTCTGTGTCACCAACGCTTAGTCAACGCATTTTGTTCTGGGTAATAGCTTTTTTTGCATCTCCTTTTATCACTCTACTTTTAGCTTTTGCATATGAATACATATCACCTGGTGGCGGTTACTCATTTGTGATGGCACTGATTCCAAGCTATTTGATTTCAATTATCCTGATTGCTGTGATATATAACTTCACGAATAAAGATAGTATGCTCCTCACGACGGCAAGCATTATTGCTGGAATCATAGTTCTGCTTGGCTTAGTTGGACTTAGTATAAAAAATTGAAATTGCTATTTTTTCAATAGCTTATATTGAATTGGCTTAATTTGGAGAAGACATGAACCAACATGAAAAGCTCAATTATGTTGAATACGCAGCCAAAGACTTAAGCGCGACCAAGGCGTTTTTCAAAGCGGCCTTCAATTGGGCGTTTACCGACTATGGCCCTGACTATGCGGCCTTTAACAACGAGGGTTTAGACGGTGGCTTTTACGCTGCGCCGCTTCACTCTAGTTCGTCAGCCGGGGGCGCTTTGCTGGTTTTTTACAGCGAGAAGCTTGAAGCCACCTTAGCCAAGGTTGAAAAAGCGGGTGGCAAGGTGAACTTGCCCATTTTCACCTTCCCCGGCGGGCGGCGTTTTCACTTTATTGAGCCTAGCGGGAATGAATTTGCGGTTTGGAGCGAGTGAACAACCGCTTATTTAAAAAGCTTATTTAGCATCATTAATTTTCAGTGCCAATTTATGCCTCCAGCCGGCTTATTTATTGCCTGAGCAGCTATTATTTTGATAGTGAATTTGATATGAAATCAACTAACTTTTAAACGTATGGCTATCTCAAAAGACTTCGCTGACTACTGCTGCGAACTCCTCAGCGGTGTGGGTAAGCCTGTGCCTAAACGGATGTTTGGTGGTTGGGGCATCAGTGTGGATGGGGTGACGATAGCTGTGATTGCGGACTTGGGTAAGCTGGGCGGCAGCAATCAGAAGTTGTATCTCAAAGTAGACGAGATGACGAAGACACAATTTGAAGCGGCGGGCGGTAAGCGCTTTGAAATGCTATCCAAAGACGGTAAACATTTGGGCATGAACTACTACACCACGCCCGATGAAACGATGGAGTCGCCCGATGCCATGCTGCCGTGGGCGCGGCTGGCGTTGAACGTGGCGCTGGATGCCAAAGCGAAGACTAAGCCCATGTTTAAACCTAAACCTAAACCTAAACCTAAGCCGGCTAAAACTTGAATTACATTCTGTATTGATTTAAAAACCCGATTTGGCTTGCAAAATAGACGAATAGAATCAAATAATGACTGAAAGGTAATTATTTTATGAAATCACTTCAAATTTTCAAATCGACGGCTTTAATGTCAGCTACTCTCGCCACTGCAATAGGAGGCTTTTTGATGACTTCTCCTGCT
Source organism: Polaromonas sp. (assembly GCA_013298945.1). Taxonomy (GTDB): domain Bacteria; phylum Pseudomonadota; class Gammaproteobacteria; order Burkholderiales; family Burkholderiaceae_C; genus Aalborgiella. The sequence goes on along the minus strand of JAAFJR010000002.1, from coordinate 365,559 downwards.
GCCCAAGCGCTTGAACAGCCCCAATACACCGTTATTCAAAAGAGCGAGTTGTATGAAATTCGCAAATACGAGCCTTACATCGTGGCTGAAGTGGTCGTGCCAGGGCCTGAATCTGAAGCGGGCGGACAAGCTTTTAGCTTGTTGGGTGGCTATATTTTTGGCAAAAACAAGGGTGAGCGTAAGTTAGAAATGACCGCGCCCGTGGTTCAAACACCAGTTGCTGCGCCAGCAAGCTCGACCAAAATAGAAATGACCGCTCCAGTCGTGCAAACGCCGACCCAAAACGGCTTTTTGGTGCAATTCATGATGCCAACTGCGTTTACCTTGGCAACCTTACCTGAGCCAACAGACGCCAAAGTCAAGTTACGTCAGGTCGCCGGAAAAACCGTGGCGGCGCTCCAATATTCAGGCGGCTGGTCGCAAAGTAATTACGATGAACACCTGAATATCCTCAAAGCCGCGCTGACCAAAGCCGGCGTCAAAACCCAGGGCGAGCCGATGTATTCACGTTACAACGGGCCGATGACACCGTGGTTTTTACGGAAAAACGAGATTTGGCTTAATGTTCAACCGTAATTTTTTAATTTAATTGAGGCTTGTTTTTGAAGCTTACTTTTGCAGCCTATTTTTGAAGCTTATTTTGCTATATATTCAATAGCAACATAGGCAGCAAATGCATAGTTAACAGTCACAAATGCGCTTAAAATGAAGAGGTCTATAACTTAGGCTCAGTCACAAACCCAATTTTCCGAACACCCGCCTGCTGCGCAGCCGCCATCGCCGTGGCGACCCGCTCGTAGCGGACGGCTTTGTCGCCGCGAATATGCAGCTCGGGTTGCGGGTTTTGGGTCGCAGCAGCTTTGAGTTGCAGCAGCATGGCCTCTTCTGTCACCTTGTTTTCATTCCAATAGTAGTCGCCCGCTGCGTCCACAGACAGCCGAATCGTCTCTGGCTTCGCGTCTTGCGGCACGTTGCTGGCGCGAGGCAGGTCAATATTGACCGCGTGTTTCATCACGGGTACGGTGATGATGAAGATGATCAAGAGCACCAACATCACGTCCACCATGGGCGTCATGTTGATTTCGTTCATCACTTCGTCTTGGTCGTCTTGGGTTCCAAAGGCCATGGTTTAAGCTCCAATCCCGTGGTTCATTGCGTTTTACCGACGCGAGCGCCAGTGACGAAGTAAGCATGCAAGTCATGTGCAAAGCGGTTCAACTTCATCAAAATCCCTTTGTTACCGCGAACCAAAGCGTTGTAACCCAAAACGGCAGGAATGGCGACAGCCAAGCCCAATGCTGTCATGATGAGGGACTCGCCAATCGGGCCAGCCACTTTATCGATGGTGGCTTGACCGGCTGCACCAATGCTCAAGAGTGCATGGTAAATGCCCCAAACTGTGCCAAACAAGCCGACAAATGGCGCGGTAGAGCCGACGGAGGCCAAAATCGCCAAGCCAGATTGCAGCTTCGCGGTGATTTCGTCCAGCGTGTTGCGCAGGCTACGGGTAATCCAGTCACTTTTGTCCAAGCTGTCGTGCAGCTGCGCCTTTGCGGGTGTTCCATCCGTGTTCAAAATATGCGCTGTTGCTTCGCGGCCTTCCAGCGCCAACTGGCGCAGCGGGTTTTCAGCCCCACCGCCCAATTGTGAAACACCCTTGGAGAAGTCTTCACTGTGCCAAAAGCCTTCGGCCTCAGTAGCCAAACGCTTAAATTTCATGATGTCCAAAGTCTTGATGATGATGACCATCCACGACGCCAATGACATCAACAAAAGCAACAAAGCCACCGTTTTGGTGACCAAATCACCCTGAGACCACACGTTCATCAAACCAAATTGCGAATTCATTTAACTAACTCCAAAGTACAAATTATCAAAAAATCAAAAAAAATAGTTTCATTGTTCCAGCTGAAACGTGATCGGCACATTAAATGACATTGCTTCAGCAACGCCATCACGTTTTCCAGGCACATATCGCCATTTCATCACCGTTGCAAGCGCAGACTGATCCAATCGCTCAAAGCCACTGCTTTGGCGCAGTTCGGCTTTCAAAGCTTGCCCTTCTGCACTGATCAAAACTCGCACAATTACTTTACCTTGCTCACTTAATCGCTTGCTTATCGGTGGATACGGCGGTTTCGGGTTGCTCAAATAATCAGCATCGCTAGATGGCAACACAATTTTTGGTGCTGCGGGCGGCGCAGGTGGTGCGGGGGCGGCTACTGCTGCCACAACGACAGTCGGCACATAGGGTGCTGGCGGTGACACGGGCTGCACAGACGGCGCATTGGGTGCAGGCGTCGCATCCGCCACCGCTAATAGGGTGGGAGCAACTTGCGTGACCTGCTTAGGCTTACTCACCACCTGTTTGACGGGCTCAGGTGGTTTTTGTGGTGCAGGATCACTTTTAGGTGTCGGTAATTCGACCATTTGTGCCTGTATTTCAATAGGCACAATCATCTCCACAGCCCGCATCAGCAAACCCGTCTGCAGAGCCCAAATAGCCAAAGCATGGAACAGCAGCACCGAGCCAGCAATAACGACATTGCGGTTTGCAGCGAAAAGGGAAGACTTAGATAGCTGTAATGGCATTGAAGCAGACATCAAAGAAAGAGCAGTTATAGTTTTGTAGATTGATAAACAACTTTGGCGGTGACTTGCGACAGGATTGCGCAGCCGCACAAAGCCATCGCCACCTCAAGCTCATCTCGCAGCAAACGCAGCACATGCGCCACGCCCACCGCGCCGGCGTTGGCCAAGCCGTAAACATAGGGTCGCCCCACCATCACGGCAGTAGCGCCCAAAGCAATCGCTTTGAGCACATCTGTGCCACGGCGAATGCCGCCATCGACCAAAATAGGCAAATCGCCAGCCAGCTTTTGCGCAATACGTGGCAACACATCGGCAGTCGCAACCGCAGTGTCCAAAGTACGACCGCCGTGGTTGGAAACCACAATACCAGCCAGCCCCATGTTTGCGGCTTGTCGCGCATCGTCTTCGTGCAAGATGCCTTTGAGAATAATGGGCAAGCGGGTGATGCTTTGCAGCCAAGCAATGTCATCCCACGTTGGCGCTGTGGTTAATAAGCCATCAAACAAAGCGCTTTGACCAGGTTTTAAGACTGCATTTTGCGCGACTGGCAGACCTGACAAATTCACGGCCGACACCCCCACTGGCAATTTGAAGTTCGCGCGTCGCTCTCGGTCACGGTAGCCTTGCGTTGGCGCGTCTACAGTAACAACCAATGCCTCATAACCCGCAGCCTCTGCACGCTGCACCAAGTCTTTGGTAAAACCACGGCCATTTAGCATGTACAACTGAAACCACAGCGGACCGCGTGTAGCGCTGTTGCTAGGATGCAAAACGGTGGAGGCAACTGATTCCAACGACGTACTAGATTGCGTGCTCAACACCATGCCTGCGCCTAACGCTGCTGCTGCGTGCGCCGTGGCCAGTTCACCATCAGGGTGCGCCATGCGCTGGTAGGCAACGGGTGCTAACAGAATAGGATGCGCCAGTGTTTTGCCTAGCAATTGAATACGTGTATGGCCACCAGCCATTGGCTGTAGCACGCGAGGCTGTAGCCTGAGGGTTGACCATGCATAGCTGTTGGTGTGCATGGTCAACTCATCACCAGCACCACCGCAAAAATAAGCTTGTGCGTTTTCGTCCAATACTTTGCGGGCGTGATTTTCGTGGTCTGCCAAAGTCACCACGCCAGCAGGAATAGCCGCGACTTTAGGCACAGCGGAACCAGCACCAACAGAACGCAATGTTGTATTCATACTTGTAGGTATCACGAGTCTGCCCACTGCCGCAATAAGTTATGGTAGGTGCCAGTCAGCGCCACCGCTTCTGCAGTTTCGCCGTGTTTGGTACGCAACGCTTGTATGGTATTGTCTAAATCGATGAGTAAGCTGCGCTTTTCGTCGCTGCGAACCATACTTTCTATCCAAAAAAAACATGCCAAACGCGTGCCACCTGTCACTGGCGTAACCTGGTGCACGCTGGTACTGGGGTACAAAACCAAGTCACCCGCAGCCAGTTTGATGCGTTGCACGCCTGTGCTGTCATGCACCACCAGCTCGCCACCCTCGTAGCTGTCAGGGTCTGACAAAAACAAAGTGGCCGATATGTCAGTACGCACACGTAGCCCGGTATCCGGCGCAAAGCGGATGGCATTGTCTATGTGCGGACCGTAAAACATGGGCTCTGCATTGACGGACTGTCCATAGCGGTTAAAGCGCGGTGTGAAGAGTTTTTTGGGTAAAGATGCTGCAAAAAACATCGGGTGTCTATCCAAAGCTTTAAGCACAAATTCGCGAAGTGTTCTTGCAACTTCACATTCATGCGGAAGTTGCGTGTTGTTTTTAACCAGTGCGGCTTGCGTGCCCGCACTGGCGCGACCGTCGCTCCATGGTGCATCAACCAGTAAATCTTGCGCGTAACGCACTTCTGCGGGTGTCAGAACTTGTTTAATGTGCTGGAGCATGGGCAAATTTTCCTTGAACTGGAGTGTGATTAAAACTTCACAGATCCAGTCAACGCATACACGCGGCCTGCACCTGGAATGTAATGTCCAGTATAAAGCGCGTCAGCGTAGAGCTTGTTCGTTACATTTGTCACGTTGGCTTTCAAGGTGAACTTCTCGTTGAACTTGTACTCAGCCATTAAATCAGCTGTCACAAAGCTAGGTGCGGCCCAACCTGGGTTGCGGTTTGGCGTTTGTTCGCTACGGAAATTTAGACCGGCACCAAAACGGAACTGCGACGTGAGCTGGTATGTAGCCCACACTGTGCCACTGTGCTTAGGCGTCAACGATGAACGCGCACCAGCACCTTCACCCACACCGTTGATGGATGTTGAACCCGGCGCACCCACATCGATTTTGGCAATCGGTGTAAAGGCGTAGGAGCCGTAAATCTCCAAATCTTTGGTCAATTGACCAGTCACATCAATCTCAAAACCTGCCGCATGGCGCTTGCCTGAGAGCAAGTTTTGTGTCGCAGCAGAATCAGGGTCACGGTTACGTTCGTTGTTTTTGATGGCGTAGAACATGGCTAAACGGGTGGTGAAGCGCTTGTCTGCAGAATCAATTTTTGCGCCGATTTCGTAGTTCACACTGCCTTCTGGCCCTGTGTTGGCGGTTTGGTTGTCGTACTGATAAGTGTCGCCAGACGTGTTGAACGATGTGCCGTAAGACGCATGGAACGATGTGGTTGCAGATGGCTGGTACAACACACCCAAACGCTTGCTGAGCAAGGTGTCTGAGCGCTCGTTGTATGCAGCGGCTGCGGCTGTTACCGTTGAGCCGCTGGCTGTGTATTTGCCTTTGAAGTTATCCAAACGCAAGCCACCAAGAACTTTCACTTCTGGTGTGAGCTGCACCATGTCTTGTGCATACAAACCCAAAGCCGTGGCATCAAAAGTGCGGCCCACGCTTAAAACCCGTGAGGCTTCATCAACACCAGCGCTGCTGCTTGGTGTACCTACAGTTGTCGTTGCTTTCACCAAAGTGTTAGTAGCGTTGTAATTACGGAATTTTTCGTGCGCGTAATCAATACCAGTCAGCACTTCATGCTTCAAGCCTGCAGCTTCAAACTTTTTGCTGTAGTCGCTTTGCACATAGGTGGTGTCCATGTCTTGGATTTTGTTGTTTGTGCCACGGCACAGCACCGAACTGTCCGTCAACGCGCCAAACACCGCCGTTTGTCGCGTTGTTGTTGAACCTGCCACAAATGCCGCATTACATGACGTCTTGTTCTCAGCATTCGTTGGCTGGCGGCGCACGGCGCTGGCGCGTTGGTCGCGCTCATACGCGCCTTGGCGGGCGCTGGTTTTTAACTCACCGCCGTCGTCAAAACGGTGCGTGTGCGTCAGCGTAGCCGCTTTAGCTCCGCCACGGTTGTAGTCGCTGGCCATACCGTAATAAGCATTCGGATCGACATTGGTCATCAACCCGACATTGCTGGTTTCGTTACCATTGGCACGAATCCACGGCAATCCGTAGTTCATGCCGTTGTTGTTGTCCAAGTAGTACAAGCTGGCTGAAAACTCGTCTTTGGTACCAATGCCAAGGCGATAAGTGGCTGCCACGCCTTTTTTATCGATGCTGCTTCCCGCACCATTGCTGTCCGCCTTGGTCGCCATGGCGGTGATGCGCAAGCCTGCGTTTTCGCCGGTTTGGATGTTGAAATCACCCACAGCACGCTTGTAATTATGGCTGCTGAGGGTCACATCAACCGAGCTTTCATCCATTGCACGCGCTGGCTTACTCACTTGATTCACCGCACCGCCTGTAGATCCACGTCCAAACAGCATAGAAGCCGAGCCGCGCAACAGCTCGATACGGTCATTGTTAAACGTGTCACGGTCATAAAACGCAGGGTCGCGCATGCCATCTACAAAAATGTCACCCGTTGCAGCCAATGAGAAACCACGCAAGCGAATGTCTTCCTCCCCACCCTCAGCCGCCAAGAAAGAAATACCAGCCGTGTTGTGCAAGGCCTCTTTCAAGGTGTCTAAATTTCTATCATCGATCAATTTTTCTGTCACCACCGTGATGGACTGCGGAATGTCACGCAAAGCTTGTTTGCCTTTGCCAATGCTAGTTTCGGTGGCACGCACAGAATCTTTACCTTCTGGTGCAATGGCTTTTTCGATGACCAACACCGGTGCCAAGGTTTTTTCAGGTGCTGCAGTTGTCACATTAGCCGTCGCAGCACTTTGTGCCCAAATTGATGAACTTGCAGTGAGCACGACTGCCGCAATCGGCAACATGACGAATTGTTGCGCCGTGCGCTGGTACAAGCACTCACGGGTGTTTTGACGGTTGCGGTGTGTTGAATGAGCCAAGAGAACCTCCGTTTAAATTACAAGAAAGACACGAATAAAACTTAGTTAAGCAATTATGTCTGTATTGTAATGCAAATAAGAACGATTCTCAATTAGATTTATGAATTTGAACAAATCATTTTCAAAATTTAGCTCTGCCAACACGCCTAAACTGCATCATTGATTCCATATCGTCATGATTTCAAAGAAAATAACAAACCCGTCATCCTAATAAAAATCTAATATGCTATATTTTTAATAGCTGCTTAGGCAATAAATACGCCAGCTAAATACCAAAATAACCAAAAAAAGCCCCTAAACGGTCAAAAAATCGAAAAATACAGGCATATCAGCGTTCATAGACTCAAAAACAAGGTTTCGCCCCTTGGCAACGCGCAATGTTTGGCCAACAGTCAAGAAGTGATCGCCATAGTTATCTTCCTCGTTCTCGCCCCCTGTTCCTACCGTTGCCCATACGCGACCTTGTTTGATGCAAAGTTCGCTGTCTTGTTCTGCAAATAAACTGACGACTTGTGGACTTACGGTTTGTAAACTAACAGCTTGTGAATGGCTCATTTGAAACTCCTTAAAAAAATTCACCGTTGTATGAATGTGTGAATGAATGAGTCTCAATGATCCGTTGATACAAGCTTTGCGTCCAATGAAATGATTGACACGTATTCATGCAGAATTAGAATGAATCGATGACGCTGATGGCTTAGAATTATTCGCATGGAAACACCTACACAACCCAAAATCAAGCTACGCACCCGCGCTCTTTCTGTCGGGCATTTGCGTGCTTTTGAGGCGGTGGCGCGGCATTTGAACTTTCGGATTGCGTCCGAAGAACTGGCGTTGACGCAATCTGCCATCAGTCGGCAAATTCAAGGATTGGAAGATGAAGTCGGCGTTAGCTTGTTTTTGCGCCACACGCGCTCGGTGGAGCTGACTGGCGCAGGTCAGCAATTGTTACGGGCAGTGATGCCGTCGCTGGAGAATATTGACGGTGCAGTCCGGCAGATTCGCCGCACATCGGGTCGCAAAATTGTGTCGATTTCAACTTGGGCATCATTATCGACCCAGTGGCTGATTCCACGCATGGAAGCTTTCCAGCACGACCACCCTGATATTGACCTGCGTATTGAAGCCACAGACAACGCTGTTAATTTAGAAACGAGCGACGTCGATTTGGTGCTGCGCTATGCCAAACCTGGCTCTGTACCCAAGCACGCCACGCGGTTGTTTGGCGAGCAACTAGCCCTAGTGGCAAACCCGTTGTTACTCAAAAGCAGTCGAACAATCAAGAAAGCGGCTGATCTAGCATATTTCTCATTGATTGAAGCTGACCACGACAACCGTTTCAAACACAACGAATGGTTGACATGGGAGCGTTGGCTCGTTGCACAAAAACTGCCCGATTTAGAACCCAAGCGTTGGCTGTACTTCAATTACTCGCACCAAATCGTGCAAGCCGCCCTCACCGGCCAAGGCATCGCGCTGTGTCGTTTGCCCTTGATTTCTGACCATTTGGCTAAGGGTGATTTGATAGAACTACTCCCAACCGAGCGAATGGAAACGCCTTTGGCATACTGGTTGATCGTTGGCCCACGCAGTGGGCAGCGCCCCGAAGTGCAAGCTTTTTGCGAATGGTTGATTTCACAAGCAGCGATCACGGCTGAGGCTATGGGTGAAAATCCGTAGAAAACAAGAAAAATGTAGAAGTAAGGGATAATACTTAGTTACGCCTAAGCTCTTGAAACCATACAGCTTGGCGACCTCAATTACTAGTTCCCATGATTACTCTAAAAAACGTGGTGCTGCGTCGCAGTGCCAAAGTCCTGCTTGACAGCGCCAATGTGACCATCAACCCCGGTGAAAACGTGGGCATTGTGGGGCGTAACGGTGCCGGTAAATCTACCCTGTTTGCGCTCTTGAACGGCACGCTGCACGAAGACGGTGGCGAATACTTCATTCCGGCTCAGTGGCGCATGGGCCAGGTCGCGCAGGACATGCCCGAAACCGAGCAAAGCGCCACCCAATTTGTGATTGAAGGCGATACGCCTTTGTTAGAAGCACAAAAAGAAGTCGACGCAGCCGAGCAAACCGAAGACTACGAGCGTATGGCCAACGCCTACACCGCCATGGCAGATTGCGGTGCGTACGACGCACCTGCCCGTGCGCAAGCGTTGATTTTGGGCTTGGGCTTCAAAACCACCGAGCTGGACAACCCGGTCAACAGCTTCTCAGGCGGCTGGCGCATGCGCTTGCAACTGGCGCGCGCGCTGATGTGCCCGTCTGACCTGCTCTTACTCGACGAGCCGACCAACCATTTGGACTTAGACGCGCTAGTCTGGCTGGAAGCTTGGTTGAAACGCTACGAAGGCACCATGCTGGTCATCAGCCATGACCGCGAGTTCTTGGATGCGGTGACAGGCGTAACCGTGCAGGTCGAAATGGGCAAGTTGAACCGATTTGGCGGCAACTACAGCAAGTTTGAAGACATGCGCGCCGAGCAGCTGGAGCAGCAGCAAGCGCAGTTTTCCAAACAGCAGGACAAAATCGCCCATCTGCAAAAGTTCATCACCCGCTTCAAAGCGCAGGCCAGCAAAGCCAAGCAAGCGCAAAGCCGTGTGAAGGCGCTAGACCGCATGGAAAAACTCGCGCCACTATTGGCCGAGGCGGAGTTCACCTTCGAGTTCAAAGAACCCGCGAATTTGCCCAACCCCATGCTGTCGATGACGGATTGCTCTTTTGGCTACCCGCCGCCTGACGACGCGCCCGACGGCACACCGCCCACGGTGATCGTGCAACGCGTCAACAAGTCCGTGCTGGCAGGTCAGCGCATCGGCATTTTGGGTGCGAATGGTCAAGGTAAATCGACCGTGGTGAAAACCATTGCACGTGCTTTAGCGCCAATCAAAGGTGAGATTATTGAAGGCAAGGGCCTGAACATCGGCTACTTTGCCCAACAGGAGCTAGACGTGCTGCGCCCGCAGGACACACCGCTGGAGCACATGATCCGTCTCGCCCGCGAAACCCAGGCCGCAGGTAAACTGAGCAACCAGCAGACCAATGAGCAATCATTGCGCAGCTTTTTAGGCACCTTCAACTTCAGCGGCGATATGGTCAAGCAGGCTGTGGGCAGCATGAGCGGTGGCGAAAAAGCCCGCTTGGTGTTGTGCATGATTGTGTGGCAGCGTCCTAACCTCTTGCTGCTTGACGAACCAACCAACCATTTGGACCTGGCCACACGCGAAGCGCTGGCGATGGCGCTGAACGAGTTTGAAGGCACTGTCATGTTGGTCAGCCATGACCGCGCATTGCTTCGCGCCGTATGCGACGAATTCTGGATGGTCACACGCGGTGGCGTGGAGCCATTTGATGGCGACTTGGACGACTACCAAAAATACCTGCTAGACGAAGCCAAACGCGCCCGCGAAGCCGTCAAAGAAGAGCAACAAGCCATCAAAACCGAAGCTGCTGCTGCGGCCAAAGCTGCGAAAGCGACTCCAAAATTGCCAAAAGGTGAAAAAACCAAGTCGCTCACGCCCTTGAAACGCGATTTGCAAAAAGTGGACGACGCGCTAGCAGCGCTGAATCATGAGGGTAAAGATTTAGAAAATCGGCTTTCAAAACCGCTTCAACCCGCAGATTTGGCCCAGGCTGGCAAGCGACTGAAAACGGTGCAGCAAGAAATTGAAACTTTAGAAGCCCGCTGGCTAGAACTATCACAAGAGATTGAAAGTGCAACATAAGCGTGCTACATAAGTGGATTTGCCTTGTAATGTCACATTTTGGAGTTATATTCACTTCTGAAAGTTTTTATTAACCTTGCCAAATAATTTTTAAAGGAAAGCACATGGGTATTTTGTACACACTTCTCATTGGTTTGGTCGTCGGCTTGATCGCTCGCGCTGTCATGCCGGGTGAGCAAAAGCTAGGCTGGATCATGACTGCCGTGCTCGGCGTAGCAGGTTCATTTGTTGCGACATTTGCAGGTCAAGCACTCGGCTTATACGGTGCGGGCAGCGCAGCGGGTTGGATCGCATCCGTGGTTGGTGCTGTGATTTTGCTCATCATCTACGGTATGGTGCAAAAGAAAAGCTAAACTCTAATCTCTCTGATTTAAAAAAGCGCCATGCAAGAGATTGCATGGCGCTTTTTTGTTTGCATTTTTACCAATATTTACTATGAATTTTATAGCTGCTCTGGCAATAAATACGCCGGCTACAGCCCGATTTTATATGAAATTGCATCAGTTTACTGCCAAATACAGCAGCGCCAAACCAATCAAAGCGGGAATAGCTTGAATATACAAAATCCGCTTGCTAGAAGTAGCAGCACCATAAATACCAGCTACTAAAACGCAAAGCAGAAAAAAGAATTTGATGTGGTTACCACCCAGCCCCAAATACAAACCCCAAAATAAACCAGCCGCCAAAAACCCGTTGTACAAACCTTGGTTAGCTGCAAGCACTTTGGTGTCGGCAGCTAATTTAGGCGTCAAATTAAAAGCTTTGTGACCTTTCGGCGTATCCCACAAAAACATCTCTAAAACCAAAATGTAAACGTGCAAAAGCGCGATCAGTGCAACGACGATATTGGCGGCAAGTAGCATATAAAAGTCCTAGGTTGAATGATGTAAACGCACCAGTTTAACGCTTTAAGGAAACAACCGACATTCACTTTGGCCAAAATACTGCCCCGGATACCGCAGGTTAAACGTCACCGCAGCTACGCTTATCGTGCCAAAGCTCTGGTTCAAATCAGTATTCGCAAACCTGTTCTTCGCTATCGTTGGCTTTTCTTCGCCAAAGGCGCTGTACGGCCATTGCCATGCGACTTGGCCGTCGTCTGCGATGGAGTTTGCTACAAACTCGATTTAAACCTCGTTTTGAGAGGTGAAAATGGCTGTAGCCGGCGTATTTGTTCAATTGTTTGCTATTGAATCCATACAAATACTCGCCCAAAAATACTCAAACTGCAGCCAATTCCTGCAGTTTACTAGCGCGAGGCGGTACGTTAACTAAGCGGCGAACAGGTTTGCTGCGCACATGAATAGTCGGTGCTAGCCCTGCACTTTCGGCTAAGTTTAGCAACATATCCAATGAAAACAAATCGATATGTCCGCGCTTGAGGTCTGACAATCGGGGTTGCGTCATATTCAGCGCCTTAGCAGCTTCTTTTTGTGTGCCTGAATAACTTGCCAGCCAGTTCTGCAAAGCCATCAATAACGCAGATTTCGCCCGCATATTTGCAGCCGCTTGCGGCGTGGCTTCAATAGCGTCCCAAACACTGGTAAAAGTTTGTCCACTTGCCTTCGTATTTGCAATCATATCCTTACCCTCTTTCAATCAACAATTCTTTGAGCCTTTGGGTCGCTAGGTCTAAGTCTCGTTTTGCGGTTTTCTGGGTTTTCTTTTGAAAACAGTGCAAAACATAAACCGCTTCAACCAGCCGCGCAACATAAACGACCCGAAATGCACCCGCCGCGTCACGCACCCTGATTTCCTCAACCCCTTTGCCAATGCTGGGCATGGGCTTGGAGTCACTGGGCTGCTTTCCATGCTGCACTTTATCCAACTCAAAACCCGCTCTGCGGATGGCACTGTCAGGAAAAGTTCTCAAATCTTGCAAGCTACTTGCACGGAAATTCAAAGGCTTTACAGTAGTTTGCATTTGTCTTAATTATACAAGTTTTTGTAATTTTTACAATAAAAACTTACTCATAACAGACGCGGCGTGTTCAGGTGGTTGCTTTGGATGGCGTAGTGCTTTGTGCCGTCTTCGTCGTTGACGCAGCTCATGCCGGATTTTTTGGTGGCTGCGCGATGGGGTTTGCTGCAAACGCGGTTTAAACTTCTTTTTGAGAGGTGAAAATGGCTGTAGTCGGCGTATTTTTTTCTTAAGGCGCTACAAATTTTATATTTTTCAGGATTATTTTTTTACACCAATAACTCGAAATGTTCGCGAATCGACCGCAATACTGTCCTTATTTACATTCCCATATAATGCAGCGTATATATTGATTGAAGTCGTAGCAGGAATCACTGCTTTAGCGCTAAGTTTAATTTCTTGGCCATTTTTTACTTGAATAGGCTCTGCTATACCAAGTAATGCGTCATCAGAAGCTTGAATAATTACACCAACGCTGCTACCTTCTGGTGCATGTCGAGTTAGAACAGTAACGTCAAAATTAATCTCATCGCCCGTTAACAACAGTACTTCACCTGATGGTTTAGTTGTTTGAATCGCAATCGTAGGAGTATCGGAAACTTTTTTATCACATCCGACTAAACCACATAGAAATATTATCAATATAAATAATTTTGAAATGTGAAATTTCATTTTGAGCAAACCTTACTGCAAATAACTTTTTTAGCCACGTAAGATGATCCAGGAACTGGCGAAACCTGCATAACTGATGAAACTATAGGTTTACAAACGCGTTTGCAGTTACTTTTATCTAACGAATCATCAATTTCATCAATAGTTCTGTTGTCGCAAATTGGTGGCAATAATCCAGCAGCGCATTCCGCAGTAGCGCAGACCTTTGCATTTGGATTACTTCCATCGTCAACACATTTGTAGACACCTGACTGGCCTGTAGCAACAGCAATTTTGCCACCACCACATCTTGCATCTAGCCCTAAAGGATCGGTAAACTCAAGTGGATTCTGCTCAGCATACCCAAATCGATTCCACCCCCCATCAAGTCCAATCGGATCACTCTGCGTATACCGCCCTCTCCCCGCATCATACGACCTATGCCAGTTGTAATGCAAACCCGTCTCTTGGTCAAAATACTGCCCCGGATAGCGCAGGTTGAAGGTGACTGCTGGCACAGATGTTGTCCCAAAGCTCTGATTCAAATCCGTATTCGCAAACCTGTTCTTCGCTATCGTTGGCTTTTCTTCACCAAAGGCGCTGTAAGCCCATTGCCAAGCCACTTGACCATCACTTTGAATCAATCTGCGTGGCGTATTCAAATGGTCGGACTGAATCGCGTAATGCTTTGTCCCATAAATTGCTGCTATTGGCATTGGCCCAGATGCTGTGGGTAGGTAGACATATCTCGCACTTTGCCCCCAGCTGGTTTGCGCGCCGCCTGTGAGGGTTTGCGAGACCAATGTTCCGCCCATTGCCTCGCTGTCGTCGTAGACGTAGCTCATGCCGGCTTTTTCTGTGGCTGTTGTGGCTGGGCTCCACAGGCTTTCAAAGAAGGCTAGGAAGGGGTTGGCGGATTCTGCAGGGGCAGGGTTGGTGACGGCGTACAGGGGCGCGGTTTTGAAGACGCGTTGGCCCAGGTGGTTGTGGGCGTATTTGGTGATGCTGTCGTCTGTGGTGGCTGTGGTGGTTGCTCCCGTCGGGGTACTCCAGCCTAGGCTGGCTGCGGCTAGGCGGCCTTCTGCGTCGTAGGCGTATTGGCGCAGGCCGTCGTTCAGCAGTGCGCCGTTGGCGTCGTAGCTGTAAGCGACGTTGGCTGTGGATGTTGCGCCGCCTGTAGCACCACCAGTCTGAGCCATCGTTTGCGTAAAGCCAAGCAGTTTGTTGCCAGCGGGGTCGATTTGGTAGTTGCGCGTGGTGGTTGTGGTGCTGGGGGTGAGGATGGGGGCGGCTGTGGTGCCGCCTGTTTTGCTCAGGGTGGTGGTGGTTTGGATGCTGGTTTGGCGGTTGCCATTGGCGTCGTAGGTGAAGGTGATGCTGGAGAGCGGTGTTGAGACGGTAGCCGTGCCAGCTTGTGTGAAGGCGGTGACGCGGCCTGTGGGGTCGTAGCTGATGTTGTAGGTGACGGGGACTTGCGTGACGGGGTTGGCCGTGGCAGCAGTGCCTGTGGTAACTAGCCCTGTGGCAGCTAGGGTGGGTTTGCTGAGTTTTTGGGTGATTTGGGTGATGCGCCCGGCTGCGTCGTATTGGTAGGTGGCAAATTCATTGGCCAGTTTACGGTGGATTTTTCTGCAAACTCGGTTTAGACCTCGTTTTAAGGAATAAAAATGGCTGTAGCCGCATATTTTATTGCCTGAGCAGCTATCATAAAAATAGCAATTAGATACTCGCATTTGGATTCATTAAAATCTGACACCCATTATTCAGATACCTACAAAATATCATTTGTTATGGCCACGAACTGCGCCCCAAAAGACGGAGTTAACACAACCATCAAAACTTCTCGTTTCATAACAAGCTCAACAATTGAATCAATTTCCTCTGTAGTTGCAAGTATTTCTCTAGAATCGTTTGTGTACATCCAAGTAAGATTTGAATTAATTTCACTTTCTGTGAGTGCCTCATTGACACCATGCACAACAAATTGGAAAACCACATTTTGCAAACCAAAATCGGTGCATCGAAACTGTTTAATCTGGCTTAAAGTAAGGTCAACGGGCTGTTCGCCAGCATCAAGGAATCTCAGTTCCATAGTTTTAGACTTAGAGTCGTGACGCATTTCAATCAATTCAGCGTCGTGAAGTTCAGGAATAACTGTACTCATATGTGATCCTATTCTGCTTTTACTATTAGTTAGTTGTGCGACCTTGAGGCCAAGGCGAAAGAGGTACACCTGGACCACGTCCATCTACCCCCCAATTATGTCCATGCGGTTTGCCTGCCCCGTGGTCAGGATGCCAATCTATATCGCACATAGGTCTGCCATTAGGTCCGTACAGCCTCTCTTGTCCATTGCCTGGCTTTCCATTTCCGGGGTTTGTATACCAAGAGCCAGGTTGTCCAGTACTAGGCGTACCGCCCACACGCGAAGCTCCACCTCCTGTACCTCCGCCTACAAATGGAGGCGGGAATGGTATCGGTTTGAAAGCTCCACCTGTATTATTTGGCTTACCACCTCCCGGATATGGAACTATTGGGGTGGGAGTTGGTTTTGGATCATTCTTAGCTAGTCCATCTGTATCGAAAAAATTAATCGAATCTGCGTCTAAGTACCCAAACCGATTCCACCCCCCATCCAACCCAATCGGATCCGCTTGCGTATACCTTCCACGCCCAGCATCATACGACCTATGCCAGTTGTAATGCAAACCCGTCTCTTGGTCGTAGTATTGCCCCGGATACCGCAGGTTGAAAGTAACTGCTGGCACAGATGTTGTCCCAAAGCTTTGGTTCAAATCAGTATTCGCAAACCTGTTTTTCGCTATCGTTGGCTTTTCTTCGCCAAAGGCGCTGTACGCCCATTGCCATGCCACTTGGCCGTCGCTTTGGATCAATCTGCGTGGCGTATTCAAATGGTCGGACTGAATCGCGTAATGCTTTGTCCCATAAATTGCTGCTATTGGCATTGGCCCAGATGCTGTGGGCAGATAGACATATCTCGCACTTTGCCCCCAGCTGGTTTGCGCGCCGCCTGTGAGTGTTTGCGAGACCAATGTTCCGTCTTCGTCGTAGACGTAGCTCATGCCGGCTTTTTCTGCGGTGGCTGTGTTTTGGGAAGTAAGGGGGCTCCATAGGCTTTCAAAGAAGGCTAGGAAGGGGTTGGCGGATTCTGCAGGGTCGGGGTTGGTGATGGCGTACAGGGGGGCGGTTTTGAAGACGCGTTGGCCCAGGTGATTGTGGGCGTATTTGGTGATGCTGTCGTCGTCTGTGGCGCTAGTTGTAGCGCCTGTTGGGGTGCCCCAGCCTAAGCTGGCTGCGGCTAGGCGGCCTTCTGAGTCGTAGGCGTAGCGGCGCAGGCCGTCGCTTAAGAGTGCGCCATTGGCGTCGTAGGTGTAGGTGACGTTGGCTGTGGATGTTGCGCCGCCAGTCTGTGCCATGGTTTGGCTGAAACCTAGGAGTTTGTTGCCAGCGGGGTCGATTTGGTAGTTGCGCGTGGTGGTTGTGGTGCTGGGGGTGAGGATGGGGGCGGCTGTGGTGCCGCCTGTTTTGCTCAGGGTGGTGGTGGTTTGTACGCTGGTTTGACGGTTGCCGTTGGCGTCGTAGGTGAAGGTGATGCTGGACAGCGGTGTTGAAACGGTAGCCGTGCCGGCTTGCGTGAACGCGGTGACGCGGCCTGTGGGGTCGTAGCTGACGTTGTAGGTGACGGGGACTTGTGTGACAGCAGAACCTGTGGCGATAACGCCTGCCGTCGTCAACGTGGGTTTGCTGAGTTTTTGGGTGATTTGGGTGATGCGGCCGGCTGGGTCGTATTGGTAGGCGGCGAATTCATTGGCCGTCATGCGCCCTGCGGTGTCGAAGGTTCGCGCTGCTGTTTGGGTTGTCGTGGGTGTTCCCGTCGTACTAGCCGCATCGCCAAAGTCCCAGTTCCAGGTCAAGGGCTGGCCGAGTGGGCTCCATGTGATGTTGCTGATGAGGGGCAAGGCGGCTGCGGTGGTGCTGGTAGCCCAGTTCAGGCCGCTGAGTTGGCCTGTGGCGCTGTAAACGTAGCTCAAAACACCGCCATTGGGGTAGCTTTGGCTGCTGATTTGCCCTGCCCCAGCCGTGCCAGCAGGCACGTAGGTCGTGTTGACGACGCTGCTTGCACCGCTGCTGAGGAGCTGGGTTTTGCGGGTGACGCGGCCTAGGGCGTCGCGCACGTAGGTGGTTTTGGCGGCGGGGTCGGTGATGGTTTGTGCGAAGCCTGCGTTGTCGTAAGTGATGGTCGTTGTCTTAGAAGTGGCAGTGTTGCCATCATCCGCGTAGGTGATGCTGGTGGGGCGACCCAGTAGGTCGCGCTGGATGGTGGTGGCTTGGCCTAGCGCGTCGGTCACGCTGCTGGGCAAGCCCAGTTGGTCATATTGCGCGCTTTGCAAGCCTGCGTCTGCGCTGCTGGTTTGGCGGGCGTTGCCTGCGGCGTCACGCTGGTAGCTGGTGACGGCGCCTTTGAAGTCGCTGGCGGCAACCACGCTGTCTAGGGCGTTGTAGGCCAGTTGAGCCGTCGCGTTTTGTGCGTTGGTGATGGTGCTTAATCGCTTTAAGCCGTCTAGGCCATAGGTAGTACTTTGACCCAAGCCGTTGGTCTCTTGCACCAAGTCACCATTGGCGTTGTAGCCCATGCCGCTGGAGATGTTGTTTCCCATCGTGCCTACCGTTTCGCCAACCACGCGGTTGATGCTGTTGATGCTGCGCACGGTTTGCCACGCCAGCTGGCCGGCGTTGTTGATAGTCTCTGCCACGCGGTTACCCATCGCATCAAGCGTGTAGCTGCCAGATGCGCCACGGTTGTCTGCCCAGCCTGATAAACGCTGTGCAGCGTCGTACGTGTAGCTGACTTGGTGACCGCTGGGCTGGGTGCTGGTGGCGAGTTGGCCGCTAGGGGTGTAGGTGTAGAAACTTGCCATGCCGCCACGGTTCATGCTTAATAATCGGCCACGGCTGTCGTAGCTGTAGGTGGTAATCAAACCATTTGGCGCGGTTTCGCGGGTGACGCGGCCTGCGTTGTCGTTGACGTAGCTGGTGGTTTGGTTGAGGGCGTTTTTGACAGTGGCGATGTTGCCTGCGCTGTCGTTGACGTAGCTGGTGGTTTGGTTGAGGGCGTTTTTGACAGTGGCGATGTTGCCTGCGCTGTCGTAGGTGTAAGTGGTGACTGCGCCATTCGGGGCGGTCTCACTACTGACCAAGCCTTGAGCGTTGTACGTCCACGTGGTAGTTTTGACTTGGTTTGTGGCCGTGTCGGTCACGCTTTCGCTGAGTTTGTTGCCTGTTGCGTCGTAGGTGTAGTTTGTCAACCTACCTGCTTCGGTGATTGATACGGGTAAACGCAGGGTAGCGTGCCACGCGGTGGTTGTCGTTTGCGCGGCGGGGGTGTTGGCGGCTGCGGTGGTGGACAGGGGCAGGCGGCGGCTCAAGTCCCAAGTGGTCGTGGTTTGCACGCCTAGGTAGTCGGTCTCTGCATCTATCAAACCTGTGCTGTTTTGTACGCGGCTGGCGGCGTCTGAACCAGACCCAGTACCCGGCATTTGACCATTGGAGGGCAGATTCGCGCCCGTGACGGCGAGTTTGCCTGCGGTGTTGCTGTAGTTGTAGCTGCGGGCTGTGCCCAGCGGGTCGGTGATGGTGGCACTTGTATTGAGCGCAGCGGTGGTTGCATTACTGCCGTAGCTAACTTGGTACTTGTCCGCCCCGCCTGCGTGCTCAGAGCTAGTGGCGCGGCCTGCACTGTCATACGCATAGGTAGCGAAGCGGTTGCCGTTTTCGTCAATGATGCCAGTCAGGTGGTTGGGGAAGGCGGCGTTTTCGTAGAGGTATTGAATGCTAGAAGTGGTGTTTGAAGCATTATTTTGGCTATTATTTCCACTGTAGCCGGCGTATATTATGCCTGAGTAGCTATTGTATTGATAGCTAATTTGCTGTCCATCAGGGGTGCTAACGGTGCTTAACTTGCCCGCTGCGTCGTAGCTGAATGTGAGGCTGCGGCCAAATTGATTAGTCACCGTTGTCAGCTGGTTCGGGTTAGCCGCGTTGTTAGTGGCGCTGTAACTCAAGGTGTACACCCAGCCGTTACGCGCGGTTTGGGTGATGAGCTTGCCTGCGGCGCTGAATGTCAGCTTGCTGTCGTCTGCAACACGAGTGTAGACAGTAGTGGTAGTAGCACCTACTGTGGTTTCAACCAGTGTGTCGTTGCCGTCAGTATTCACCCACGGCGCGGTGCTGGACGTGCGCGTAAACCGGCTTTGGCTGCCGTCAGCGTGTTGGATGGTTTTGGTGTTACCCGACCCTGTGAGTTGCACCGCAAACCGATGATTCCAATAATCCCCCATCCCCGCCTTGGGCAGCACATCGCCCCATTTGGTGCGGTAGTGCCGGCTGAAGTCTAAGCCGTGTGGTGAGGCGTCGCTGAAGTCGGTTTTGCTGAGGAGCTTTTCGGCTGTGGCGGGGAGGATGGGGTTGCCTGCTGACATGCCAGCTTGTGGTTTGCCTGTGCAGCAGGTCATGGCGGGGTTGCAGGGGGGCTTGGGTTCTTCAACTGGGCAATTTAACGCAGCTGGGTTATTCCATACTAAATCGGGGACACCATTTCGAACACACCTAGCCCACTCACCTGCACTTATCAAAGGATATGTTGAACCATTAACAGTAAATGGAAACGTATGTTTAGTGGAACGCAATACACAAACACTTGGATGTACGGCGTTGCCCCAATAATCCGAATACGGAATTCCATAACTTACAAACTCATATTGTTTATAGTCACTGTCATAAGGCAAGGCGTGCCAAACATTAACAACAGCTTGACAGGCTTCGTGACCACTAGGAAATATGCAACCACTTGGACCATAGCCGAACTCACCCCCCAGATTAGCGCAAACAACAAAAGGATCAGGATTGGGATTCACGTAAAAACCACCCCAAGCGTAGCCGTATTGGATACCCGCATGAGTTACTGAACTTGTCATGGCCGCAAAAAACAACGCTAAAGACAATAAAAACCGCCCACTCAGCATTTTCTGCAGCAACATAAATTCCCCAAATTAAGTAATCGTTAAACAAACTTTAGCACAGCGGTGTGCTGGTTTAGCGACAAGACAGGGCATTGGGTGCAAATAAGTTGCCTAAGGTCGATGCGTTTTGCATCAAACCCGTTTGTTGTACGTCAAAAACAACGCATCCTGCACCCAGCCTTCTGATTCGTACAAGGCTTGCGCTGCAAAGTTTGTTCGTGCCGTCGTCAAATCCATGCGCACCCGCCCCGTTTGCGCCGCATGGGCGTGTGCCGCCCGTAAAAGCGCCTTGGCAGCGCCAGTACGCCGCGCTTGTGACGAAACAAACAGGTCGTACAAGGTATAGATTGGCGCTACCTCTACCGAGCAAAAAGTTGGGTACAGCTGGCAAAACCCGATTGCAGCTTGCGCATCATCCAGTGCCAAAATGATCACCGATTCGGCATTTGCAAGCCGCTCTTGGATAAACGCAGTGGCAGCCTTCAAATCATCCGCCTGCTCATAAAACTGCCTGTAAGCGTTAAACAAAGGTGCGATGCTGGCAAGGTCTGCCAGTGTGGCTAGACGGGTAAATATAGGGTTGGTGACAGATTTCACGGTATCTATTTAGTCGTTTTATTATAAATTTGCTATAAATTTACTACAAATTTAATAGCTGTTTAGGCAATAAATACGACGTCTACATCCATTTTTCTACTAAATTTCAGCTCTTAATCTGCACCCACAGCTTGTCCAGCCGCTTCACGCTCACCGGCTGCGGGGTGCGCAGCTCTTGGGCGAAGAAGCTGACGCGGAGTTCTTCCAGCAGCCAGCGGAATTCCATCATCCGGTCATCGACTGCACCTTTGCGCTCTGCAACCAAGCGCCAGTAGTTTTGCTCGGACGGACGCAGCTCGGCAGACTTGTTGGCGTCACGGGCGGGGTCGGCGCGGTACTTGTCTAGTCTTGCGGTGATGGCTTTGAGGTAGCGGGCGAAGTGGTGCAATTGGGTAAAAGGCGTTTGCGCGATGAAGCGTTTGGGCATGAGCCGCGCCAGCTGGGCCGCGACATCTGCCGTGGCTTCAGGCGCGTTTTTGGTGTCTTTGAGTTTGCGGGCGGCGGTGGCGTATTCTTGCAAAATGATAGCTACTAACCTAGCAATTTCGCTGGAAATCAGGGTCAAACGACCTCTGCCCTCTTCCAAACGTTTGGTGAATTCAGCGGCGTTGGTTGGCAGCGGGTCTAGCAAAAACGCACGATCCAACGCTTTGGCGATGATTTGCTCGCGCAGCTCTTCAACCGTCCCGCCGCCAGTGTTGTCGGCCGCTTTAGCATCCAAGTTTCTGCCTACCAGCATGTAGGCAGCCGCCATTTTGGTGAGGTCAGGGATGTTTTTCTCTAAATACTTGAGCGCGTCTTTGATATGCAGCGCAAACAGGCGGCGCAAGCCAGCTTGGTGTTTGGCTGCTGCGACGTCCGGCTCGTCAAAAACTTCAATGCCGACAGCGTCTTGCAGGTCAATCAGCGCTGGGAAGCCAATCAGCGTCTGGCCGCCTTTGTTGATTTCCATGAGTTCAGGGAGTTCGCCGAAGGTCCATGCGGTGTAGCGCTGGCCTGCAGGGGAAACTGGAGAATCTGAAGAGCTAGATTTCGCTATATTTTTAGTAGCTGGTGAGGCAATAGATACGATGGCTAGAGGCTGATTTAACCCATTTTTTGACCCATCTTTTGATGTATTTGAGCTTAAAACCGCGTTTTGAGGAGCATTTTGAGTCGAATTCAACCCCGAAAGCTTCAATCCTGCTAAGGCCTGAAACGCCCCCCGCGCCTTCGCGCCAAGCTCGGCTTTGAGTGCGCCTAGGTTGCGACCTGTGCCTAGTTGGCGGCCATGCTCGTCCACCACGCGGAAGTTCATGAACAGGTGCGGGCTAAGCATGTCGAGCTTGAAATCGGCGCGCTGCACATCCACCTGCGTGGCGTCGCGGACTTTTTTGAGCAAGGCTTCGACCAGACCGGTCGCGCCATAGGCTTCGGGCACGTTCAGCTCTGCCGCCATACGCGCCGCACTCTCAGGCAACGGCACGAGACGCGAACGCGGGCGTTGATGCAGGGATTTGAGCAGCGCTTGAATTTTGTCTTTCAACATGCCGGGCACCAGCCACTCGCAGCGCTCGTCATTGACCTGGTTCAGCACAAAAAGCGGCACCGTCACCGTCATGCCGTCTTTGGCGTCACCCGGCTCGTGCAGGTAAGTGGTTTGGCAGTCCACACCGCCTAGGCGGATAGTTTTGGGGAAGGACTGGGTGGTGATGCCGGCGGCTTCGTGCCGCATCAGCTCGTCGCGGGTCAGCATCAGCAGCTTGGGTTGACGCTTAATCTCCTCCCGATACCAGTTCTCAAAACTGTAGCCACTGCACACATCGGCGGGGAGTTGCTGGTCGTAAAAGGCGTAGATCAGCTCGTCGTCCACCAGCACGTCCTGCCGGCGGGACTTGTGCTCTAGCTCTTCGACTTGGGCGATCAGCTTCTCGTTGGCGGCGAGAAACGGCAGCTTCCTTTCCCACTCAGAAGGCCAGTTGTTCGCCACAAGCGCCTCGCGGATGAAAATCTCCCGCGCTGCGACCATGTCGACACGGCCAAAGTTGACTTTTCGGCCACTGTAAACAACCAAGCCGTACAGCGTGGCACGTTCTAAAGCGACAACTTCAGCGGCTTTTTTCTCCCAATGTGGGTCTAACAATTGCTTCTTTAGCAAGTGCCCCGCCACTTTTTCCAACCACTGCGGCTCGATATTGGCCAAACCACGGCCGAAAAGTCGCGTGGTTTCGACCAGTTCCGCCGCGACAATCCAGCGCCCGGGCTTTTTGGCCAAGTGCGCTCCTGGGTGGGCAAAGAACTTGATGCCGCGTGCGCCTAGGTATTCACCGCGCTGGCCTTTTTCTTCTCGCCCACCTGTCGCCGCCTCTGTCTCAATCTTCCAGCCGACATTGCCCAACAATCCAGCCAGCATGGACATATGCAGCTCTTCATAGCTCGCAGGTTTACTGTTAACACGCCATTTGTGCTCTGCCACCACGGTGACCAGCTGGCTGTGAATGTCGCGCCACTCGCGTACGCGGCGGATGTTGACGAAGTTTTGCCGCAGCAGCTGCTCGTATTGGCGGTTGCTGAGTTTGTGCTCTGCTTGCCCGCCCCGCGACGTCTCCAACCACGTCCAGAGCTTCAAATACCCTGAAAACTCACTCTTCTCGTCGTCAAACTTCACATGTGCTTGGTCAGCGGCTTGCTGTGCCTCCATGGGGCGATCGCGCACGTCCTGCACGCTCAGGGCGCTGGCAATCACCAGCACTTCATCCAACGCGCCACGCTCGCGCGCTTCCACAATCATGCGACCCACGCGGGGGTCTAGCGGCAGTTTGGCGAGTTCAGCGCCCATCGCAGTCAGCTCATTGGCATCGTCCATCGCGCCGAGTTCATTCAGCAATTGGTAGCCGTCGCTGATCGCTCGACCAGAAGGAGCTTCTAAAAACGGGAAATCTTCCACCACACCCAAGTGCAAAGACTTCATCCGCAAAATCACACCTGCCAAAGAGCTTCGCAAAATTTCTGGCTCGGTAAAGCGCGGTCTGCCGTCAAAATCATTTTGGTCGTACAGCCGAATGCAGATACCGTCCGCAACCCGACCGCAGCGGCCAGCACGTTGGTTAGCAGAGGACTGGCTGATCGGCTCGACCAGCAACTGCTCCACCTTGCTTCTAAAACTATAGCGCTTCATACGCGCCGTGCCTGCATCGATGACGTAGCGGATGCCAGGCACGGTGAGCGAAGTTTCAGCTACGTTGGTCGCCAAGACAATACGCCGCCCGGTGTGACCGTCGAAAATGCGGTCCTGCTCAGCTTGGCTAAGCCGTGCAAACAGCGGCAACACCTCGGCATTGCGCATTATCGGTTGATGGCTCAGGTGCCCGCGCAGGTGGTCTGCGGCTTCGCGGATTTCGCGCT
Source organism: Polaromonas sp. (assembly GCA_013298945.1). Classification (GTDB taxonomy): domain Bacteria; phylum Pseudomonadota; class Gammaproteobacteria; order Burkholderiales; family Burkholderiaceae_C; genus Aalborgiella. The sequence continues at coordinate 341,377 of JAAFJR010000002.1, read as the reverse complement.
CACCCGGTAAAAAAACCAATATATCACCAGCATGGCTAGGGTTGGTCCACAACTCATCCACTGCATCAGCAATCGCGTTGTTGAGCCCGTAATCGCGGGATTCTTCATAGGGCCGGTAGCGCTGTTCGACCGGGAACATACGCCCCGAGACCATGATGACGGGCGCAGGACCGTGTTTAGATGCAAAGTGATTCGCAAAACGATCAGCATCAATCGTGGCTGAGGTGACGATGATTTTTAGGTCAGGACGGCGCGGCAAGATTTGGCGCAAGTAGCCAAGCAGGAAGTCGATGTTCAGGCTACGCTCGTGCGCCTCGTCGATGATGATGGTGTCGTAGGCTTTCAGGAGCGGATCGGTTTGCGTTTCGGCCAGCAAAATACCGTCGGTCATCAGCTTGACGGACGCATCGCGGCTCAACCTATCTTGAAACCGCACCTTGAAACCCACCACCTCGCCCAGCGGCGTTTTCAGTTCCTCGGCAATCCGCTTGGCAACCGAGCTGGCGGCGATCCGGCGCGGCTGGGTGTGACCGATGAGTTTGGCATGTTGACCAGGTGCGTGATTGAGCTTGCCGCGTCCCATGGCGAGGGCGATTTTGGGCAGCTGCGTCGTCTTGCCAGACCCCGTTTCGCCACACACAATGATGACCTGATGATTCTGCAGCGCCGCCATGATCTCGTCACGCTTGCCGGATACGGGGAGGTTTTCGGGGAAATCGATGACTAGATTCGTTTTTTTGACGGGATTGACAGGGTTTTGGGGCACAGACATAGGGCTAGATTATCGGGGATGATGGGGGGATAATCGCCAGACACAACCTGATTAACCACGACAAGCATTACTTAGGAGTTCCACATGTCCAAATCAGCTTTCAGCGTCAAGTTCTTCGGCGTTTACGCCCTGCTTACAGGCTTGAACTTGATGTTTGCGCCCAATATGCTACTGGGAATGTTTGGCATACCCGCCACCAACGAAGTGTGGATTCGCGTTGTCGGCGTGCTGGCGTTCAACATTGGCGTTTACTACTGGTACGCCGCCAAGTGCGAGGCTAAGGCGTTTTTTGAAGCCACGGTTTATGCGAGGGGCTTTGTGTTTATCGCTTTTGCGGCATTTGTGGCGCTGGGCTTGGTCAACAAAGCCTTGATTATGTTTGGCGTTGTGGAGCTTGCAGGCGCGGTTTGGACGTGGTTGGCGCTACGCAAAGACCAATAAACCCTATTTTCACCCCTCAAATAGGCACCTAGCCAGCGTATTTATTGCCTAAGCAGCTATTGAAAATATAGCTATAAAACAAATAAATTTAACGGTCAACTAACTTTCAAACCCTTCAATGCAGGGTCAGCTGGCGGGTAACGCAAATTTAGCTTTTCAAGCGCGTCTTTAATCACGCTGGCAACCATCAGGTTACGGTGGGTCTTGGAATCGGCGGGAACCACTGTCCACGGTGCCCATGGGGTGCTGGTGGCGTTGAGTAAGTTTTCATAGGCTTGCTGATACTCCTTCCACTGTTTGCGTACCTCTAGGTCGCCCATGCTGAACTTCCAGTGCTTGGTTACATCATCAATGCGCTCTTGTAGCCGTATGCCTTGCTCTTCATAGCTGATGTGCAGCATAAATTTTAGGATGACGGTGCCGTTTTCACTGAGCATGCGTTCAAAGTCGTTGATCTGGGCGAAGCGCTGCTGGGTCTGTTCAGGGGTAATCCAGCCATTCACAGATGGCACCAAGACGTCTTCGTAATGGCTGCGGTTGAAAACCATGAATTCACCAGCACGGGGCATGTGCTGGTGGATACGCCATAAGTAGTCATGTGCGCGCTCATCTTCGGACGGGGCTTTCCATGCCATCGTGTGAACACCCAAGGGTGTGACGCGGTTAAAAACGCCGCGCAAGGTGCCGTCTTTCCCAGATGCGTCCATGCCTTGCAAAACGATCAGAAGTTTGAAGCGTTTGTCTGCATAAAACAGGTTTTGTAGCTCATCAAGTTCTATCGCCAACGCTTCAACGGCCGCTTTGTCGCTTTGCTTGTTGGCACTTGAAAATGGTTTATATGATGGGTCACAATCTGACAATTTGAAGGATTTCACTCCCTTTTTTTTCGGGTCGTCGAAAGCGCCTATTAAAGGGGGCTGCCATGAGCTTAAGTTTTGTTTGAGTGTCACTTTTGTGTCTCTTGATTAAAATTTTGATTCGGTAAAGACATTGTATTGAGCAATACTGCCTTCATGTAAAAACCTCATACACCACTGTAAATATTAAGACATAACCATGACCTCCCTTTTTGAACCCACCCAAGCCGGCCGCATGCACCTTGCCAACCGTGTGGTGATGGCACCCTTGACGCGCAATCGTGCTCCTAGTGCGATGCCCAACGACCTGATGGTGGCCTACTACACCCAACGCGCCGACCCGAAAAACGGCGCGGGGCTCATCATCACAGAAGCCACCGCTATCAGCCACCAAGGCCAAGGCTATTCAGATGTTCCTGGCATTTGGAGTGATGCGCAAGTAGCCGCATGGCGCAAAGTGACAGATTCTGTGCACGCAGCTGGCGGCAAAATTGTCATCCAACTGTGGCATGTGGGGCGAGTGTCGCACACCGAGTTGCAACCGAATGAGCAGGCACCCGTTGCGCCATCTGCCATTCAAGCCAAGACTAAAACAGTGCTGATTCACGATGGCGTGCCATCGTTTGTGGACACATCCATGCCCCGAGCCTTGGAACTGAGCGAGTTGCCAGGCATTGTGGCTGATTACCGACACGCTGCCAAAAACGCCATCGCCGCTGGGTTTGACGGTGTTGAAGTGCACGCAGCGAATGGCTATTTGCTGGACCAGTTCATGCGCAGCGGCTCCAATACCCGCACCGACGCGTATGGCGGCAGCATTGAAAACCGAGCCCGTTTGCTAGTAGAGGTGATGACCGCTGTGAGCCAGGAAATTGGCGGCGACAGTGTTGGGTTGCGCCTGTCCCCCGTCACACCCGCCAATGACGCACATGACCCGCATCCGCAACCCTTGTTCGAATATGTGGTGAAGCAACTCGCACCGCTGAACTTAGCGTATGTTCATATCATCGAAGGCGCGACTGGTGCAGCTCGCGACTACGAACAAGGCGACAAGCCTTTTGACTACTTTTCTCTGCGCGCAGCCTACAAAGATGCTGGCGGAAATGCGGCGTGGATGGTGAACAACGGATTTGATAAATCTCTTGCAGATAACGCGCTGGCAAAAGGAGACGACTTGGTCGCCTTTGGCCGCCCCTTCATCGCCAACCCCGACTTGACCCGCCGCTTGCGCGAAGGCGCTGAAATGAACACACCAGATCGCATGACGTTTTACGGCGGCGGCGCGAAAGGGTATACAGATTACCCCGCTCTTATTGGCACCTAGCTAGCGTATTTATTGCCTAAAAAGCTATCATATTTATAGCATTTTAAGAAAATATTTCAGTATAAATTTTAGTAAAATTTTTACTAAATAATCACTTAAAAGTTAATGTATATTTATATTACTGAATAATAAATTGGTAATTTGAAAATGCAAATATTAGACAAACCGTGGCAAAACTGGATCAATGAAAATGTCGCGCGCGGATGTGCCTATGAAGCCATGCTGGCGGATATGTTGAAAGCGGGCATCGCCAAAGATGTAGCGGTGTTTAATTTGAACAATCGTTCTAACGCGACGAGCGTTGAGGGTCAAGGTGTTTCTAATCAACAAACCGGTCCGTACGAGCAAGAAGCAAGTTATCTGTTTCAGCATGACAACACCATAGTCACCCAAGATGGACAGCAGATTCAAGTTGCGATGCGGGTAACTGCCCCCGATGTGGTGTTACTGGATAAATTCATGACGCATGCTGAGTGCGATGCTTTTTGTGAATTATCAAAAAGCACATTGACCAAATCTACCGTGGTGGATGACGCCACAGGAGCACACGTAGGGCACGAGCATCGCACGAGCATGGGAACTTATTTCACGCTTGGACAAAACGATTTGGTGAAAAAAATCGAGGCTCGCATTGCAGAAATTACTGGCACACCCGTTCCAAACGGTGAAGGCATTCAAATTTTGAATTACGCAAGCGGCGGCGAATACAGGCCGCATTTTGATTACTTCCCAGACAATACGGGTGGCCGCGTGCACACGGCAAAGAGTGGACAACGCATCATCACCGTGATCATGTATTTGAACGATGTCAAAGCTGGTGGCGCGACAGTGTTGCCTGAGATTAATCTCAGCGTTTACCCCAAAAAGGGCTCTGCGTTGTACTTTTCGTACTTCAACTCAAAAGGGCAAGTTGACCCGTCAACCTTGCATGGAGGATCCCCGGTTGTCGATGGTGAAAAATGGATTGCTACCAAGTGGATACGTGAACGCACTTATATGTAACGAAATGAGATTATGTGAATATTCACACGCCAAAATTACAACAAAACAGCACAAATGTAGTCCAAAGTAATTAATATCAAACTTGTACATGTAATATTTATTACAAATGTAGCAATTTTGAATTTAAAGGATTGCAAATGTCACAACAACTATATTTATCGAGACGTACATTTGTGCAAGTATCAGTCGCTGGGTTGTGCTTACCAGCGGCTTTTGCCACACACGCTGAAGTTGCTTTAGCTACATCAATAAATCGAACCGCAAGATTCCGTGCTTTGTCGCAGAGAAGTGCAAAAGGGTATGTGCAACTTGTTCTAAATATCTTACCCGATGCGACAAAAAACACCATTGCAACTTCTCAACGCTTGATGTTGTCCAGTCTTGATGAGTTGGCTTTGGGCAATTACAGTGCTGAAGTATCGCAAAATATTGCAGCGATCAAAGTTGAAGCCGCAGTTTTAAACGCGCTTTTAGCGACTGCACCCAAACGCGATATGCTGGTTGCCGTGTCAGTTCAGGCTGATAAATTGACTGAGCAAGCCAACAAAACCACGGAGTTACTGGCCAACCAAACGAAATCTGGCAACGCAAAAATTGTGGCTATCGCCGACAAGCAGCGGATGCTGTCGCAACGACTTGCTAAAAACTACTTTCTGCAGGCAGCGAATCTCAACACAGCAGCTGTACGGCAACAATTGGCCAGCGACCGCGCTGAATTCAAAGCGGGTTTGACGATGTTGAAGGATGCACCCATTTCAACAGCCAACATTCGCCAAGATATTGAATTGTGCGCTATGCAGTGGTATTTGTTTGAAACGTCTATCGACAAGCCACGAAGTCGACCCTTTGTGATGGACGATGTGGCGGTGTCTAGCGAACGGCTGCTGGATATCACCAGCAGCTTAAGCAGCCATTATGAAAAGGCTGTGAAAGACGTTGTATAAACCGACTTAAATCCCCCGATTTAAATCACTTTTTCAGCTCGGAGTTGGTTGATCGTGTCCATGCTGTAACCCAACTGTTGTAGCACCTCATCGGTATGCTCACCCAACAGCGGTGAACGTGTCACCACAGTTTCGCTATCGGACATTTTGATGGGGTTACCCACGGTTAAATACTTGCCGCGCGTTGGGTGATCCACTTCTACAATCGTGCCTGTTTCGCGCAACGCTGGCTCTTCTGCAATTTCTTTCATGGACAAGATAGGGCCGCATGGAATATCGAACTTGTTCAAAATATCCATAGCTTCGAATTTGGTTTTGGTCATCGTCCATTGTTCGATGCGTTTGAAAATCGGACCTAAGTGCAGCAAGCGTGCGGCTGGCGTGGCGTATGCTTCGTCGTCAATCCAGCCCTCTTCACCAATCACTTTGCACACCGCAGGCCACACTGCGCCCTGGGTGATGAAGTAAATATAGGCGTTCGGATCGGTCTCCCAACCCTTGCATTTCAAAATCGACCCTGGCTGACCGCCGCCTGAAGCGTTACCAGCACGCGGCACGGCATCACCAAACTTGCCGTCTGGGTATTGTGGGTATTCGTGCATGGTGCCTGTGCGCTCCAAGCGCTGCTGGTCGCGCAACTTGACGCGGCAAAGGTTCAACACCGCGTCTTGCATAGGTGCCAATACTTTTTGACCACGACCTGTGGAATTGCGCTGATACAAAGCAGCAACAATGCCCAATGCCAAATGCAAACCTGTGCCGCTGTCGCCAATTTGAGCGCCTGTCACCACTGGTGGTCCATCGTCAAAACCAGTGGTAGAAGCTGCACCACCCGCACATTGCGCCACGTTTTCGTACACTTTGCAGTCTTCGTACGGGCCTGGGCCAAAGCCTTTGACCGACGCCACAATCATGCGCGGGTTCAGTTCTTGAATGTGTGCCCAAGTGATGCCCATGCGGTCAAGCGCGCCAGGCGCAAAGTTTTCAACCATGACATCGCAAGTTTTAATCAAAGTATCCAACACCTCTTTGCCTTTGACGCTTTTGGTATTGAGCGTGATGGAGCGTTTGTTGTGGTTCAGCATCGTGAAATACAAGCTGTCCACGCCCGGGATATCGCGCAATTGGCCGCGTGTGGCGTCGCCCTCGCCCGCACGTTCGACCTTGATGACGTCTGCGCCAAACCACGCCAGCAATTGCGTGCAAGTGGGGCCAGATTGCACGTGCGTGAAGTCTAAGATTCGCACACCGTCTAATGCTTTACTCATAAAATTTACCCTATACCAAAGTTAAAAATTCTAAAAAAAATCTGAAATATTTCTAAATATTCTTTAAGCTGCTCTGTTTTTAGCCAGCCAACCATTCACAACGCTAACAGTTTGGTCAACACTGACATTTTGCATGCCCAACTGCGCTGCAAAGGTTTGAACAATCATATCAACACGTTCAATGTGCGTAGCACCGGCGGCCAAAGCACGCGCGGCTGAGGAAGGCTTGGCCAAACCATCAGCGGCGGCGGCATATTTGTCAAACGGCACGAGGTCTTCTGGCGATGCGCCCATTTTTACGCATAACTCTGCCACCCATTCATAAACATTCTTAGATTGATCCAAATCACCTAAAACAGCTTCTTTAATAGGTCGCATACCGTCCGCTTGAATGCAACGGTAATTGCCCGTTAACAACATGCTCCACTTGGCTAAAGGCACGAATAAAGAGTCAAACACTTTGAGTTTCACGGGCAACTCTAAGGATTCGCCTTTATGCTCATAGCGCACAGCTTCAATGTCATTTTCGAGCTGCTGCAATATTTGTGTGTGCTTTTCAGATTCAAAGCGTGCTACTTTGAAGTTTGTCGGCAGCGCCACTTGCAACACATTAACTGGCTCATCGACTGGACGGAAAGCTTGTGGGTCTGGACTGGACAAGGTCATGCATGCGGGGGCGAATGCATCCCAAACGTCTGCTTGCACGTAAGCACTACGGAAATTATTCAAGTCGATGTCAATTTTGCTGAGGCTATTTTGCTTCAGCAATCGCGCCAAATACGGCAATGGCGGCATGTTCATGATAGGCATGCATGGCAGCTTAGCTGCTGCGATTTGCTGCATCAAATCACGAATGCCGTCTTGCCGATATTGCGGCTCTTGCATGGCCAGTACGACCAAATCAAACCTTTCTAAATTGCTAACTTGTTCAGGCGTGCAAGCATTCAAGCGCCCCGTTAACGCGCTTGATTTGACTTCCAGCAAGCCATTCACACCAACATCGCGCCGGCCTTTGATGGGTAAACGGACACGAATCCCCTCAGCATTGATGATGTTTGCAGTGGCCGTGCGGCACGTCATCGTGACGTTGTGCCCCGCCGCCAAGCATTTGAGGGCGAAAAGTGACCCGTAAGAGGCACCCAAAATTAAGATATTGAATGAAAGTTTGGTACTCATGCGTAAATGATACGGGTAAATACTTAAAAATATCGAAAGTCTTATATAAGACATAAGATATTAGACTCAGTATTTTCCAAAAAATTGATGCTGGTCAACCTTAACCACGCAGCGACGCTTGCAAATTTCATGCTGCGTTTTACTGTTTCACATAGTGGATTTATGGTGGTTTGTGGTGAGAAATTTGCGGTCCAATTTCGACGATTTAAAAATATGTGTACTTATTTCTTGCGAAAAACATTCAAAATAGTTATGATTAATAATCAATATTGCACAAATGGAGACAACCATGTGGACATACAACGCCCCATTGCGGGACATGCACTTTGTGATTGAAGAAGTCTTGCAAGCGCCCGACGCTTGGGCGCAGACACCCGCTTTTGAGGACTTGGATGCCGACACATCGCGCCAAATTTTGGAAGAAGCCGGCAAATTTGCCAATGGCGTCTTAGCGCCCATCAACAGCGCCGCCGATCTGCAAGGCTGTAGCTGGCACGACGGCAATGTCACCACCCCACAAGGCTACCCCGCTGCCTACAAAGCCTATGTGGAAGGCGGCTGGCCAGCGCTGGCTTGCGACCCCGCCTACGGTGGCCAAGGCTTGCCGCAACTGCTAAACGCGGCACTGAACGAGATGATTGCTGCGGCCAACCACGGCTGGACCATGTACCCTGGCTTGCTGCACGGCGCTTATGACTGCATCAAAGCGCATGGCAGCGACGCGCTCAAAGCACGCTACTTAGAAAAACTGACCAGCGGCGAGTGGCTGGCAACCATGAATTTAAGCGAACCGCAAGCCGGTAGCGACCTGAGCCAAGTGCGTACCAAGGCCGAAGCAGGCCCCATGACCGCTGACGGCGCTAGCTGGCTGATCACGGGCAGCAAAATATGGATTTCAGGTGGCGACCAAGACATGACGGACAACATCGTCCACCTCGTGCTGTGCCGCCTGCCCGATGCGCCTGCGGGCAACAAAGGTTTGTCGCTGATGTTAGCGCCCAAATTTTTGCCGGATGGCTCGCGCAACAAGATTCGTTGCGATGGCATTGAGAAAAAAATGGGTATCAAAGGCAGCGCGACCTGTGCCATGAGCTTTGAAAGCGCAACCGGCTGGCTGGTGGGCGAGCCGCACAAGGGCTTGACCGCCATGTTTGTGATGATGAACTCTGCCCGCCTGCATGTGGCCATGCAAGGGCTGGGGCACTTAGAAATCGCCCAGCAAAACGCCCATGCCTATGCTAACGAGCGCGTGCAAGGCAAAGTCAAAACTAAGATTGATGGCAAACCCGGCACAATTGACCAGCACCCCGCTGTGCGCCGTAATTTGTGGAATTTGCGATCTCTGTGTGAAGGCGAACGCGTCCTTGCTTACTGGACAGCACAGTTGCTAGACCAAGCGCACAGCCACGCTGTCGCAGCGCAACGCGCCAAAGCGGAAGACATGGTCGCTCTGCTCACCCCCGTTGCCAAAGCGTTTTTTACGGATAACGGTAACCGGGGTGCAAACGAAGCGCTGCAGGTGTGGGGCGGCTACGGCTATGTGCATGAATTCGGCATTGAACAAACCGTGCGCGACAGCCGTATTGCCATGATTTACGAGGGCACCAATGAAATCCAAGCCATTGATCTGCTGCAACGCAAGATCATGTCAGACGGTGGTGCGAAATTGATTGATTTACTGGCGGTTTTAGAGCTGGAAATTGACGCGTGTTCGGGCGAACCGGCATTGGAAGAATTCGCAGAAGCGCTAAGCGCCCAGATTGCAGCCACACGCGAGGCAGTAGGCGCACTACTGGCAGCGCAGGAGGCTGACGCAGAATGGTCACTGCGCGTGGCAGATGACTTTTTGCGCGGATTAGGTTTCACGCTGCTGGCCTGGGCCTGGGCACGCAGTGCGCGGGTAGCATTGCCTAAAGTGGCTGATGTTTGGTATGCAGACAAGCTCAAAACCGCCCGCTTTGGCGTGCAATGGCTGTTGCCAGAGGCAAGCTTCCGCTGGCAGCGCGTGATGGCACGTGAGGCGGTTTTGCCGGAAATTGACTAAAAATCGTCTTAAAATGATCAATTTAAGGCATAAATACGCTGTAGCCGGCGTATTTATTGCCTAAGCAGCTATAAAAAATATAGTAAACTTACTAAACTTTAGCCTGCAATCTTGGTGATTTAGGCCAATCGAGGTGGAAGAATTCACCGCGCGGTTTGTCGGTACGCTCATAGGTGTGAGCGCCAAAGTAATCGCGCTGACCCTGCAGCAAGTTTGCCGGTAAGTTGGCGCTACGGTAGCCGTCGAAATACGCCAAAGCTGAGCTGAAAGCGGGCACTGCAACTCCGTGTTGCACGGCCATGCCAATGACTTTACGCCAGTTGTTTTGCGCGTCGTGCAGAGCAGTGGTGAAATAGTTGTCCAGCATCAAGTTCTTCAAATCCGGCTGTGTGTTGTAGGCATCGGTGATTTTTTGCAGGAATCGCGCACGGATGATGCAGCCGCCGCGCCAAATTTGGGCAATGGTCGCAAAATTTAACGTCCACTTGTATTCTTTCTCCGCCTCCTTCATGAGCTGAAAGCCCTGTGCGTAGGCACAGATTTTGGAGCAATACAAGGCGTCGTGGATAGCGGCGATGATGGCTTCACGGTCTTTTTCTGCCGGTAGTTCAGGGCCTTTCAGGATTTGGCTAGCTGCGACGCGCTCGGCTTTGAGGGCGGACAAAGCACGGGCAAACACGGCTTCGGCAATCGCATTGGCAGGCGCGCCCAGCTCTAGCGCATTCGCAGCCGTCCACATACCCGTTCCTTTTTGCCCTGCGGTGTCTAGCACTTTATCGACCAAATAGGTTTGTCCACTGGTGTCTTCAGGGTCTTTTTGCTGCAAGATGTCCGCGGTGATTTCGATCAGGAAGCTCGATAGCGTTTCTTTATTCCACGTTTCAAAGATTTTGCCAATCTCGCCCGCCGTCATGCCCAGCATGTTTTTCATCAAAGCATAGGCTTCGCATATGAGCTGCATGTCGATGTACTCAATGCCGTTGTGCACCATTTTGACGTAATGGCCTGCGCCATCAGGTCCAATGTGTGCCGTACAGGGCACGCCGCCGACCAATGGGTGACCCGGTGTCGCGCCTTCTAGTTGCGCGCCAGTTACAGGGTCAACCTTGGCGGCAATGTCGCGCCAAATGGGTTCTAACGATGCCCAAGCTTTGGCAGAGCCGCCCGGCATCAACGAAGGGCCAAAGCGTGCGCCTGTTTCACCGCCGGAAACACCCGAACCGATGAAAGCAAAGCCTTTGGCGCTTAATTCTTTTTCACGACGAATGGTGTCACCCCACAAGGCGTTACCGCCGTCGATGATGATATCGTCCGCTTCTAAATGTGGCAACAATGTTGCAATCGTGTCATCCGTCGCTTTGCCAGCTTTGACGAGCAGAATGATTTTGCGCGGGCGTTTGATGCTTTGCACGAATGCTGCCACGTCGGTAAAACCAGCGACGCGTGGTGCGCAGGGCTCGCTGGCTAGGCACTGGGCGATGAAGTCAGTCGTGCGCTCTGGGTTGCGGTTAAAAACGGCGATGTTGTAACCATGGTCTGCGATATTCAGTGCTAAGTTTTGACCCATGACGGCCAAGCCTACTAAACCAATATCTGAGCCAATTTCTGATGTTGTATTCATAGAATGTTTAGGTGTTAATTTTGTCGCTAGGTTGTGCCGCTCTTTAAGTCGCTTATTGAGTCGCTTATTGAGCCGCTGAATGTGCCATTATGATAGGCGTTTTAGAAATCAAATCTAGCCGAAACACATGCCAAACACTATTAATAATCATTTTGTACCCTGGTTTCGCTCAGTCGCACCCTACATCCACATGCACCGAGGTAAAACCTTTGTAGTCGGCATTGCGGGTGAGGCCATTGCTGCGGGCAAATTGCAGAATTTGGCACAAGATTTGGCTTTGATTCAAAGTATGGGCGTCAAAGTGGTGCTGGTGCACGGCTTCAGACCGCAGGTGAACGAGCAGCTAATGGCAAAGGGGCATACGCCACGCTATTCGCACGGTATGCGTATCACGGACGAAGTGGCTTTAGATTGCGCCCAAGAGGCGGCTGGGCAATTGCGCTATGAGATTGAAGCGGCATTTAGCCAAGGCTTGCCCAATACGCCAATGGCAGGGTCAACCGTGCGGGTGATTTCGGGCAACTTCATCACCGCTCGTCCCGTCGGGATCGTGGATGGTGTAGATTTTCAGCACTCTGGCTTGGTGCGCAAGGTAGACACGGCGGGCATTATCAAAACACTAGATTTTGGGGCGATGGTGCTGTTGTCGCCATTTGGTTTTTCACCAACGGGTGAAGCTTTTAACTTGACGATGGAAGAAGTGGCGACTTCGGTTGCGATAGCTTTGCAGGCGGATAAACTGATTTTCATGAGTGAGATTCCTGGCATAAGAATGAATCCTGACGAGCCAGCGAGCGCGGAAAACCCGATTGATACCGAGCTGCCACTTGATGCAGCCAAAGCTTTACTTGCGGGTTTGCCGTTAGCAAGCGATCCTTCGGATACAGCGTTTTACTTGCAGCACTGTGTGAAAGCGTGCGAAGAAGGCGTGGAACGCAGCCATATTTTGCCGTTCGATGTGGATGGCTCGCTACTATTGGAAGTTTATGTGCACGATGGTATTGGTACGATGGTTGTGGACGAAAAGTTGGAGAGCTTGCGCGAAGCAACCGCCGATGATGTGAGTGGTATTTTGCAACTCATTGAGCCGTTTGAAAAAGACGGCACGCTAGTGAAACGCAGCCCCACCGAAATTGAACGCGATGCAAGCAACTACAGCATCATTGAGCACGACGGCGTGATTTTTGCTTGCGCGGCGCTGTACCCCTACCCTGAATCCAAAACGGCTGAGATGGCAGCGCTTACCGTATCACCACAAGTGCAAGGTCATGGTGATGGTGAACGTGTGCTCAAGCGCATTGAACACCGCGCCAAGGCAGCCGGCTTAGAAAGCATTTTTGTGCTGACCACGCGCACCACGCACTGGTTTTTAAAACGCGGCTTCAAACTAGTTGACCCTGATTGGCTCCCAGAAGCTCGCAAGCGCAAGTACAACTGGGACAGGAAGAGTCAAGTTTTGGTTAAAAAAGTCAGTTAACTTTTTACGCCAAGGCTTCTCGCGGAATATCTTCAACGGGTTTTGCGCCCGTCATGATCGCCACCGTGTCTGACATGCTGATATTCTTAGGGTCAACCAAATCTTGATAGTCGGTTTCAATACCAGCGCATCTAGCATCTATGGGTGAGCTGAAATGCACTGAATGGATTTACCGGTGGATGACGGCTGTAGCGCGTCGCTCTGGCGGCACAGTTACCGCGATTTCTGAGTTCAAAACTTGCCACAGTTGGTTCAAGCGGCTGACCGCCTCTGCCGATGTGTCTTGTCCGGCAGGCTTGGGTGAGTGCCCTGCAGCATCTTTCATAACGTAAGTTTTAGATTTTTTCTTCAACGTGATCTCAGTATCCAAAATACGCCATAGTTTGCTCAACTTGTCGTTGGCTTCTATGGTAGTGTCCGTAGCGGCAACTGTCCCATTTACAGCATTAGCTTGCCGCTTGTTCGCAATTTCAGTATTCAAAACGCGCCACAGTTGACGCAGCACAGTTGAGACCTCTTTTGTTTTCTCCTCAACACCACCCTCTTTGCCGCTGGTTCCAGCTTGTCGCTTAAAGGCGATGTCCGTGTTTAGCACCGACCAAAGCTGCCCCATCACACCAGCAGCTTCATCAAGTTTGTCTTGATGTACTTTAAGCTCGGCCTCAGTCGCCGGTATAGGTTGGTTGTTTTCGTCTGTTTTAAGAACAATATCTGTATTCAGCACGCGCCACAGTTGACCCAAGACATCGCCTGCATCTTTATCACTTGTGTTATCTGGGTCTTTGCTGGCATTCGCAGATTTAGTCCAAGCGATATCCGTATTAAGCACTCGCCAAAGTTGATTCAGCACATCGCCACTGTCTTTAGCTATTACGTCAGAACCAGTTGCGCCTAAATTTGCATTTTTTACAGCAAGCGCCAACTCATCTTCCGCGTCAGCTGCTTCATTGGCATTTTTAAATGCTAAATGATCGTCCACAAGCTCAGCGCCTACCGTGACAATATGTCCTTTTGTCTGAAGCACACTTAGCAAGGCATAAGTTTTGTCGACCGGCAATTTCAAACGACGTGCCACCAAAAAACCGACCATGGGACGCTTTTCTAACAAAGCGCAAATCATTTTCATGGCATCAACCAAATCACCGTGCATATTGCTCAGGTTGGGCCATGTATCTAAACGAAGCAGGCACAGCATGAACTGGCTGTCCAAACGTCGGATCGTGACTGCATAAGCAATACTCCAATCTGCCGCTGAAGTCATATTCTTCGATATTGCAACTGCCATGAGCCACTCGCGTAAAGATTGTTAAATTTGTTGATACTTACTTCGATTTATGCAAAATAAAAGCAAGCTTAAAATTCCGTCTTTCGATTAATATCTATATTAATTGAAATAGAAACAGAATACAAACAAAAGTATACAGATAGTTACGTAAATAAGCCGGTTTTTGCACCATTGAGTAACAATACTGTGATTAAAGCGCGTGACTTTTTTCACGCTATCGGCATAAAACTACATTAAGCAATCTTTTGACTACTTGCAGATTTAATTCGGAAGATACTTAAGATGGCTATCAGTGCAAGCCCACAAAAGCATAAAAATGACCAATTAGCGATTGAGCCGCCTAGAAAAGTCCAATCTATTTTTGTGCAATCGCCTGAGCCTTTCAAAATCATAGGAACAAGCTTTTGTAGGGGAAACATCTCAATCATTCCATACACATCGCGCCCACAGCTGACGATTTCAGGCGGATACCATTGCAACCAGCTTTGGCGTGCAGCCACAAACGCGCCCCCCAATGCCGTGATAACAACCAACCAAGCAGCACTGATTTGAACACCTTTTATGCCTGTAGCCGACGCAATGATTGCCCATATTACTATCAAAATCATAGCATAACGCTGCACAATGCACATCGGACACGGCTCTAAACCGCCAACATGCTGCAAATAAAACCCGAAACACAGCATTGCAATACAGCCCAGAGCTATATACGCCATGGTTTGCCTAAAACTAAAACCGGCTAAAAATTTCAAAACAATCAAAATAACGACTCCACGGTAAAATCAAACGTATATCGAAAACAACTAGATTTCGAAAATTATAAAAAGTTCTAATATTTAATAGATAGAAAAATAGAAAGATAGGCAATCATATGGCACGCATGGTCAACTGTATCAAGTTAGGTAAAGAAGCTGAGGGTTTAGATTTTCCGCCTTATCCGGGCGAGCTGGGTAAAAAGTTGTGGGAAGGCGTGAGCAAGCAAGCTTGGGCCGACTGGATGAAACACCAAACCATGCTAGTCAATGAAAACCGCCTCAATTTGGGCGATTTACGTGCACGCCAGTACTTGGCACGCCAAATGGAAGCTCACTTTTTTGGCAATGGCGCAGATGCTGCGCAGGGCTATGTGCCACCTAGCGCTTAATCCGGAATAAGCTGAATTAAGCTGAACTCTGAGAACCGAAATCGCTCACTGTGTTGTTATCGGTGCAGGAATAGCTGGCGCGTGTTCTGCTGCCAGCTTGGCGCGACGTGGCTGGCAAGTCACCGTTTTAGATGCTGCGGCTGAACCAGCGAGTGGCGCATCAGGCTTACCGGTCGGCTTGTACGCACCCTATATCTCTGCAGACAACAACTTTACGTCGCAGATTTCCGCTGTCGGGGTGCAATTTACGCAGAAACTCGCCAGTAAGCTGTTAGTTGAAGGCGTTGATTGGCAGCCCAGCGGTGTCCTAACTCGCAAATATGGTGAAACTGAGCAGTGGCACGCTGATGCTGGTTGGATCAAACCGACAGCCTTGGTAAAAGCTTGTTTAGCTCAACCAAACATCTCTTGGCGAGGCAATTGCAATGTAAAACGTCTTGTTCGTGAAGATGGGCAATGGACGCTGCTTGGCAAAGACGATTTTGACAGTGACAACCAAGTTTTGCTGCGTACAGACATGGTCGTCGTAGCAGCGTCTAACCAAAGTGCTGGGTTACTGCAAGACATCCCCAATGCACCCAAACTCAACTTCCAAGCCGTTCGCGGGCAAGTGACATACGGTGATTTAAAAGATGCCAAAACCCCATCCCACCCCATAAACGGTGGCGGTAGTTACCTTGAAACGAATACTGCGTGGCTGATTGGTGCAACGTATGACAGACACAACCTGAGTTTAGAGCCCAGTATTCGCGATCAAGTCGACAATTTCGAACGTTTAGAAAACTTGGTACCCGACATTGCCACGCGGCTTAAAACCGAGTTTGAACGCGGTTTGGTGAAAAACTGGGTGGGCATACGCTGTGCGACAACAGACAGATTACCCATCGTGGGGGAAATCTCGCCAGGACTGTGGTTATGCACAGCCATGGCGTCGCGCGGTTTGACGTTTGCGCCGCTGTGCGCCGAGCTAGTAGCCGCCCAGCTGCATGGCGAGGAACTGCCACTAAACCCGCGTCTGGTCAAAGCGCTAAGCCCACTGCGGTTTAGTAAGAAATAACCCCAAAAAGCTGTATAAGTGTAAGAATCAAGCACCTATTCAGACATAAACCATATGAACATTAAAAAACTATCCATCTTATTGGCCGTCATAGCCACTGCTGTTGCTTTTTACGTGTTCGACTTGGGGCGGTTCTTCAGCCTCGCCTACATCAAAGAAAGCCAGCAATCGTTTTCTGCGCTGTATAAAGAACGCCCCGCTTTCATTACCGCCGTATTTTTCGCTATTTATGTGGCCATCACGGCTTTGTCATTGCCTGGTGCAGCCATCATGACTTTGGCCGCAGGTGCGAGCTTTGGCTTGGTTTGGGGCACGGTGGTGGTCTCGTTTGCTTCCACGTTGGGCGCAACTTTGGCGATGCTGATTTCCCGATACGTGCTGCGCGACAGTATTGAAAAGCGTTTTGGTGCAAAGCTAGCTGACTTAAACAAAGGCATGGAAAAAGAAGGTGCGTTTTACTTATTCACGTTGCGCTTGCTGCCGTTGATTCCATTTTTCGTGCTGAATGTGCTGATGGGTTTGACCAAGATGAAAACTTGGACTTTCTTTTGGGTCAGCCAATTGGGCATGTTGGCAGGCACAGTGGCTTATGTCAACGCGGGTACTGAAATTGCCAAAATTGACTCTCTACGTTCCATTTTGTCGCCCGGATTGATTGGCTCTTTCGTTTTGCTAGGTTTGTTTCCACTTTTGATGAAAAAGGTATTGGATTTCTTTAAAAAACGCAAAGTCTACGCCCGCTGGAACAGCGTAAAACCCAAAACTTTTGACCGCAACCTTATAGTCATCGGTGCTGGTGCTGGCGGTTTGGTGACAGCCTTGATTGGAGCTGCCGTGAAAGCCAAGGTGACTTTGGTGGAGGCCCACAAAATGGGTGGTGACTGCTTGAACTTTGGCTGCGTGCCGAGCAAAGCCATCATCAAATCAGCCAAACTAGCGCACCAAATGCGCCATGCGGACAAATATGGCTTAAAAACGGCCTTCCCTGCTTTTGATTTCAAAGCCGTGATGCAGCGCGTGCACGACATTATTGCCGCCATCGCCCCGCATGACAGCGTAGAGCGCTTCACCGGTTTGGGAGTTGATGTGGTGCAAGGCTACGCCAAAATCGTGAACCCGTGGACAGTTGAAATCGCTCTGAACGATGGCAGTAAACAAACGCTGACCACGCGCAGCATCGTCATCGCCGCAGGCGCTAGCCCCGTTGTACCGCCACTGCCAGGTATCGAACAATCTGACTACGTCACCAGCGACACTTTGTGGGACGCTTTTGCGAAGCTAGATGTGCTGCCCAAACGCTTGGTAGTGCTGGGCGGCGGTCCTATTGGCTGTGAGCTAGCGCAAAGCTTTGCACGGCTTGGCTCTGTGGTGTCACAAGTGGAAATGGCACCGCGCATTTTGATTCGGGAAGACGAAGAAGTGTCCGCCTTTGCCCAAAAATCACTTACAGCCGATGGCGTGCAAGTGCTGACATCGCACAAAGCGCTGCGGTTTGAGAATGTCAATGGCATTAAAACTCTGGTAGTTGAATATGCAGGGGCAGAAAAACGCATTGAGTACGACGAGGTCATTTGCGCCGTCGGTCGCATAGCTCGCCTCAAAGGCTACGGCTTGGAAGACTTGGGCATTCCTACCCAGCGCACGGTGGATACCAACGAGTATTTAGAAACCATTTACCCCAACATTTACGCGGCTGGCGACGTGGCTGGCCCTTACCAATTCACCCACACCGCCGCGCACCAAGCTTGGTATGCCGCTGTGAATGCACTGTTTGGCACATTTAAAAAGTTCAAGGCTGACTACCGCATCATCCCCGCTGCAACGTTTATTGACCCCGAAGTGGCACGTGTCGGTTTGAATGAGCTGGAAGCCAAAGCCCAAAACATCGCTTACGAAGTCACCAAATATGGCATTGACGACCTAGACCGAGCCATTGCTGATAGCGAAGCGCATGGCTTTATCAAGGTGCTGACCGTGCCAGGTAAAGACAAAATCTTGGGCGTCACCATCGTGGGTGTGCACGCGGGAGATTTGCTGGCCGAGTATGTGCTGGCCATGAAACATGGCTTGGGTTTGAACAAGATTTTGGGAACTATCCATGCCTACCCCACGCTAGCTGAGACCAACAAATACGTGGCGGGCGAGTGGAAACGGGCGCACCAGCCTGTGAAGCTGCTGGAATGGGTGAAGAAATACCACGATTGGCGCAGAGGCTAAAAAAGGCTGCGCTTTAGAAATTATTAGAAAGACTATTATGAAATTTTTAGCTACACTTTTAATAGCTTTATCGGCAGTAATCACGCCGGCTAAAGACGTATTTGCACAAAATTTTGACCACAATTACTCCGCTTACGACGCACAACTGAAAAAACACGTTAAATGGCTGCCAGACGGCAAACAAAGCCGCGTCAACTACAAAGGCTTGGCAGCAGAACGTGCCGAATTGACCAAAACCCTAGACGCCTTCATCGCCGTCACACCCACCCAATTCAACGCATTCAACAAAGAGCAGCAAATGGCGTTTTTAATCAACGCTTACAACGCTTTCACCATTGAGCTGATTTTGACCAAGTACCCCGATGTCAAATCCATCAAAGACTTAGGGGCAACTTTTTCTAGCCCATGGAAAAAAAGCTTTTTCAAACTCTTGGGCGAAGAGCGCAATTTGGACTGGATTGAGCACGACAAACTACGCCCCACCGGTAAAAACATTGTGAATGGCGGCTACCAAGACCCGCGCATCCACGTTGCTATCGTCTGCGCCAGCATTGGCTGTCCTGCCCTGCCGCCTGAGGCTTTCACCGCTACCAAGCTTGATGCGCAACTCGACGCTGGCATGGCGCGTTTCGTAGGCGACAAAACCCGCAACCGTTTTGCCGATGGCAAACTGCAAGTTTCCAGCATCTTCAAATGGTTCAAAGACGATTTTGAAAAAGGTTACAAAGGATTTAGCAAAGTTGAAGACGTTTTTGCCAAATACGCTGACGTTTTGACCAATGATGCTGCTGCCATAGCACAAATTCGTGCCAAAACGGTGTCTATCAGCCACCTCGATTACGACTGGTCATTGAATGACCAAGGTCGCTAAACTACTGTTCGCGAGTCTGATGGTTCACTCAGTCCATGCGGCTGAGGTAACTCCGTTTTCGTCAGCAACAGGAACAACCGCACCCGCCCCATGGCAGTACATCGCCCTGCCAGAGCGCTACGCCAAACCATTGACTGCTATAGATATTCAATCGCTGGATGGCAAAAAGACCCTGCGATTGCGGGCAGATAAATCGTGGGGAACAGTAGCTCACCCGTGGACGGGAGCGGCAAAAACGATTGATTTTCAGTGGCGGCTAGACAAACCGCTATCGCAAGCCAGCTTCAAAACCAAGGCAACGGAAGACACTGCGCTGAAAGTGTGTGCCAGTTTTGACATGCCTGCAGATCGCATGCCAGCGACTGAGCGCACTTTGTTCAAACTCGCTCAATTTTTCAGCCGTGAAAAGCTCCCCACCGCGACGTTGTGCTACGTGTGGGCGAACGCTGAAGAACTAGGCAGTATCCACCACAGCCCAACAACAGCGCGCGTCCGCTACATGTCGCTCGATAACGCGTCTTCGCCCCTGAAATCGTGGAAGTCACACAAACGCAATTTATCTGACGACTTCTTAAAAGCATTTGGCGCTGAATCCTCATCCGTCCCTGCCGTGACCGCTATCATTGTGGGAGCAGATGCTGACAACACGCAAGACACCAGCCTGGGCTATGTAAGTGATATTGTTGTTCAACCCTGAATTTATTGAATCTAATCACCTGCAGCCAACGTATAGCCTGATATGAAAACACTGCTTTTGTTCAACTACGACTGGGATGCCAAAGGCTTCGCTCGCTTAGCTGCAGCACATGAGAAACCTTGGGAGAAGCAATTTGCCAGTCGTGGGTTTGATTTGTTTTCCTTCCCCAGCAACGCAAATTTGGTTTTTTTCGATTTAGACCGCTTCGTCAACAAGCTAGCCAAACAAGCCAAAAGTGCAGGTTGGACGGCGGTTTCGTCACAACATGAACAATTCGGCACACTCGCCGCCGCCATGCTGGCTGAAAAAATGGGCTGGCCAGGCACGCCGGCTGCGGCGGTTGTCGCATGCCAACACAAGCTGTACGCACGGCAAGTGCTGCAGCAGGTTTGCCCCGAAGCCAATGTTGAATTCCAGCGAATGCCGGCAGCCTATGGCGAGCCTGTGCCCGATGGGTTGAACTACCCCTTTTTTGTCAAACCCGTCAAAGCCGCTTTCTCGGTATTGGCCAAAACCGTTCAGTCGCAGGACGAGCTGCACCAGTTCACCCGCTTTGGCGCGTATGAGCTGTGGGTCATCAAACGCTTGGTCGAACCCTTTGAGCGCATCGCCAAAAAGTTGCTTCCACAAGCTGGCACAGCGCACAGCATGATTTTGGAAGAGCCTGCAAATTCCGAAACCGCGCTGCAATACAGCTTAGATGGCGTGGCTTTTCAAGGCAACATCAAGCCGCTGGGCGTGGTTGATTCCGTCATGTACCCCGGCACGCAGTCTTTCATGCGGTTTGATTACCCCAGCAAATTGTCAGTTCATATCCAAAACCGTGCCTTAGATGTGGCAACGCGGTTTTTGACAGCGATTGGCTACAGTCATGGTTTGTTCAACATGGAGTTCTTTTACGATACCGTGACCGACAAGCTCACCGTGATCGAGTTCAACCCACGCATGGCCTCGCAATTTGCTGATTTGTACCTGCGGGTGGACGGCGTAGACCTCTACGCCATGGCCTTAGAACTCGCCCACGGACGCGACCCGTGGTTGCTCCCACGCACCGTGCCCACAGCCCAAGCCTCCACCAGCGCCGTCTACCGCGTGTTTGACAGCGCCCAGCCACTGCTGCAGCAAACCATTCCAGCCATGCCAGATGACGCGCAACTGTTTGATTTGAAAAAACATTTTCCCGACCACCTGCTGCTAACCTTCCCCAAAACCGGTGGCTCCACCGCACGCGATTTCAAATGGCTGGGCAGCTACCGCTACGGCATTTTGCACTTGGGTGGGCAAAGCGATACCGACTTAAAATCTCGTTTAGACCAAGCCAGCCAACTGCTGGGCTGGCCAGCGCCTCTGGCCGAAAGCTACCCAACTGCAACTTTTCATATCCAAGCTACTCAAACCGACTCAACCCTGCTATCTAACCGGAGATTAACTGCATGACCCTTAAAAATATCAACCCCAAAAACCTCAATATCCTCAAAGGCTTAGCCTCATGGCTAGCCACCCTAGCCCTAGTTTGTGTGGCCGGCTGCTCCACCATCAGCGCCAACACCGCACAAAACCCAGGCGGCGCATACAGCCCCGTCAACGCGCACGAGCAAGACGGCCAAAGTCGCCTGATGCTCAAAGGCCACGACGTGGTGAGCTATTTCACCCAAAACAAGCACGCCATGGGCAAACCAGAATTTCGCAGTGTGCATGAAGGCGTCACCTTCCAGTTCGCCACGGCAGAACACAAAGCCCTGTTCGACAAAGAGCCCACCAAATACCTTCCCCAATACGGCGGCTACTGTGCTGACGGCATTTTGTACGGTATCCCATGGGGTGGCGATGCGGACACCTGGACCTTGAAAGACGGCAAACTCTACATCTTTGGCGGCCAAAGTTCCAAAGACGCGTGGGAGTTGAATCTGCATGACAACTACGCCACTTCCGACAAAATGTGGAACACCGAGATCAAAGGCAGCAACAGCTTCTACCAGCGCCTAAAACGCATGGTCTTCAAAGTGCCATATTACAACTCTGGCAGTGAGCTGGCGGCTTTGGTGGCTGCAAAGAAGGCTGCTAAGTAATATTATTCAAGCCTAAGTTGCTATTAATACGATAGCTTCTTAGGCATAAAATATGCGCGCTTCAGACTAAATTTAACTAAATATCCATGGCTGGCCGGTGTTCATCTTGCGTCACATAATTCCACTTACCAATGAACATCGCTGACAAACCAGCGATGCCCCCTATCATCGCAATGATGAGCCAAGGGTGAAACCAATCACCGTCAAAAGCGCCAAACAAGCAAGCGCGCAGCGTTTTGATCACCCATGTGAACGGCAAATACGGGCTGACCGCTTGGTAAATACCGCCTGAGAGCTCCACCGGCAACACGCCTCCCGCTGACGACAACTGCAACACCATCAATAGCAGCGCTGCCGCTTTACCTGTATCGCCAAAAGCACGGGTCAAAGCCAAGATAATGCACAAAAACGTGAGTGATGTGGTCACCAAGGTCAGCATGTAAGGCAACAGATTAACCACATGTAAATCCAACAAAAACTGCGACATCAGCAAAATCACCAGCGCTTGTAACACGACTATTGCGCCCAAAATACCTAGTTTGCCCAAGAATTTCGCTGGGTTAGACGCTGGTGCGGCCATCAGCGGCAAGCGCCGCAGGTGGAAGATATATGCAGTCATCACAGCGCCTAACCACAGCGAGGTGGCCAAAAAGTTAGGCGCAAAACCAGCACCGTTGTTGGGCACAAGTGCCACCATTTCAAGCGCTGGCTCCACAGAATCAGCCAAGCCCCGCGCACTGCCGTCAGGCGTGTCAACGTTGGCGGGCAAGCTGGTGTAGAGCAAATTCAGGCCTGAAGCCAGTTCTTTCGCACCCGTTTGCAGTTGCGCCAGCCCCTTTTTCATCTCTTGCGCACCACCAGCCAGGCTACGGCTACCAGCGGTCAGCTCGTCCAATTTGGCGTCTGGCGGCAGTTTGGCCACCGCGGTGTGCACGCCGCCGCCGAATGCGGCCACGCCGTCTGCCAGTTTGCCCACGCCAACCTGAAGTCTTTGCGTGCCCTCAGCCAGCTGCGATTGGCCATTTTTAGCACTTTGCAACCCATCACCCAACTGCTTGGCACCTTCGGTCAATGGGTCAATACCTTCAGCAATTCGACCACCTACCAGCAAAATATCTTTGGTTTCCTCCGAAAGCTTAGCGCTGCCAGCAGCCAGCTTGCCAGCATTCGTTTGCAACTCTTGCAGGCCATGGCCTAGAGCAGCTTGGCCAGACACCAATTCGGCTGCGCCGCTTTTTAAAGCAGCCAACTCTTGCGCTGGTGGTCGCTGTGCGTCCATGCTGCGCAATCCGCTACCCAGTTGTTTCACACCGTCTGCGAGTTGCTGCACACCACCGCTCAAGCCATCTGCACCCTTTGCCAAGGTCTCAGACCCCGCGCCTGCCATTACTATCCCTAAAGTTAGCTTTTTGGCGCCCTCATTAAGCTCGAGCGCTCCATTGCGCAACTGCGTCAATTTGTCAACAGAGCCTGTCGCCGTCGTCAACACCAAAGACCAGCGTTTTTCATTCAAATTGATGTTGACTTGGTGCCCCAGTTCAGCTGCAAAACGTTTGGCCAAATTTGCAGCGTTGTAGTTGTTGCCTTCTGAAGCATACATCACCAGCCGGCCACCAGCTGCCTCCATCCCTGGTACAGCATTGGCGCTGAAATCGTAGGGAATAATCAACGCAAAGCTAAGATTGCCTTGACGCACAGCCAGCCGAGCTGCCTCTGCATCCTGAAAATCCACAAAATTGAACGTCTTCTTTTCTTTGACAGCTTTGACGACGTCTTTGCCAACGTTGACGTCCTGCCCACGGTACACCAGCCCTTGGTCTAAATTAACCACAGCCACCTTCAGCTCCCCCGTGTGCGCAGCCGGGTCACGCACGCTTGACAGGTAAACCAAGGCATAAATGGCTGGAATAACCACCACCCCAATGGCCGACAACCGCAGCTTGGGGAAACGCTGAAACAGCGTTAACTCAGTCTTAAAAATCGCCCACGCATCTGATAAAAATTTCATAGTCCATTATTCATCTAATCTTGTAAGCTTCAGGCATATTTCATGCCAATAGACGTTGAAATATAGGAAATTGCAGATGAAAATTGCAAATAAAGTATGACTGATTACCAATTAATTACTTCAAATCAGGAACTACCAGCGTTGATTTATTTTCAACAGCGGGTTTTCTTTTGTCTTGCCAAATAATATTGGTTTTATTATCTTTGACATAATCAGGATATTCCAACTTAAACTTCGGACACTTCAAATCCCCCGACCCCGTGAACCCACCGCTCGGGTAACACATCAATTTGCCATCCTCTGCATAAAGTTCACTGGGAATATCACAGCAAACCGGCGGCACATAATAAACGGGCTTACCTTCAAACGTGGTTTTAACAACGCTACGTGCAGGGTTAGATACTGGCCGGCTTTGATACTCCCAAATCTTGGCTTGCAGCCATGGCAAAGTAGTATCTAGTTTGGCGGAGATATTCTCTGCCTTACCAGATTCAGCTGGCTTTTGTGCGCAGGCAGTCAGATTAAAAGCTAAAATTGCGATGAATATTACTATAATTTTCATAGCACCTCAGGCAATAAATACGCCGGCTAGAAGCATAAATGATGAATACAGCACTATAAATTCGCCTTTCAAATCTTTTAGCCTTTTAAACCTTTAAACCTTCTTAACTTCTTACCCCCCAAAAACCGGCACGCCAATTATTAATTTGTGCAAAGCCATCGCAAAAACGCCATAAGCCACCAATCCGATGACCATGGTCATCACAGTTGGCACGGTTTTGCCAGCTGGATAAACCGTGCCAGCCGCGCGGTCACGCTTGCGTGCGGCTATGAAACAGGCCACCGCCCAAGCCAAAAATGATCCAAATAGCACCACATCAGCCAAGTTGCCGTTCGCCAGCAAATGTGCAAATGCCCATGTTTTTACGCTCAAAGTCATGGGGTGGCGAAGTTTAGATTTGATCGCGTTGCCTGGCACATAAGCAGCCACCAGCATGATGAAGGCAATCAGCATCAACGTCGCCGCGATATGCCGCATAGCCACAGGCGGCACCCACAGCACCACTGGCTGCTGCCTAGCCAGCGAGTAGCCCCAAACTATCAGCGCAAATCCGATGAGGGACGCCACAGAATACAGCCCCTTCCAAGCGCCCTCACCCAATTGCGCCCGCTTATCCGTCCGCCAGCCCTCAGCAACTATGCGCACAGAGTGCAGACCCAAGAAAATAACCAACCCAATGATTAATATGCTCACATGACGCTCCAGATGATTTGATGACGCATTCTAAACTAAATTACCACTTATAGCTGCTATTTATTCTATAGCTGTTTAGGCAATAATCACGCCGGCTGCAGGCATATTTTCATCCCCATAGCCTTCACAATCGCGGTAAAACTACTGAGTGCAGGGTTGCCGTCTGATGACAGCGTGCGATACAGCTGCGTAGGATTCAAATTCGCCTTCTCAGCCACCGCTTGCACCCCGCCAAAAGCTTTGGTCATTTGGCGCAAAACGATGAGTAATTCACCTTGATCGCCGTCTTCTAGGATGGAATTGAGCATGTCGCGAGCTAATTCAGGGTCATTGCGGTACATTTCCGCCATTACTTCATCGTGCGGTACGCTATTTTTCATCGTAAATTCTCCCATTCAGTCCACAATTTTCGTTTTTTAACGAATTTAAGTCAAATTTAGAACCTTAACCAGTGACTTCCCTGTCTCAAACCCGTCATTCCCGCGCAGGCGGGAATCCATCCCCCAATGGAAAAAGCAACGTCGTAGACCCAGATGGATTCCCGCCTTCGCGGGAATGACAGCGCTTTAGTTTCACTATAATTTTCATAGCTTCTTAGGCAATAAATACGCTGTCTACAGCCATTTTTACCTCTATTTTATGCGGTATTTATTGCGCAAACCCAGTGCGGCGAGGAAAAGCAGCGCGGTGCAGGCGATTGCTTTGATAACACCCCAAATTCGCATGTACCAAGGCTCAATCTCTTGCCCGAATAAGCGGCTGGCTACAGAGGCGGTTTGCTTGTCATTGTCAGCAAAATCTAACACCCCAGCTGCGCGGTACAGGGAGTATTCCGCTGCAGCACGGTAGCCGCTAAGCTGCAATTTATCCTTTAATTTATCTATTTCGGCTTGATTGCATGGTTTCACATTTCGTTCTAGATCACTAAAAAGCCAATATTTGTCTCCGTTGCACTCCTTTGGTGAATTGTATGCAGCGTTACTAAGTGCCAAAACGTAAGTGACTGTCAATAAACAGAAATATGCTTCTAACGGCTTCAAAAATGACCGCCCAAAGTCAGAAAGTAGGTCATACAAATACGTTACACGAGCCTGCCAGCGCTTCGCAGACCACCATCTCTCTCTTTTCCGTTTTGACTGAATTAGCAATTGCAGTCTTTTTGCTCTTAGCTCCAGCGCATTGAACGTCAGCGATTGATCGACCTGCCCATGCTCGTCCGACAACCTTTTTAAAAAGCTAATGTCTCTAATTACGCCTTCTAAATTGAACTTACCAGCATAGCTTTTAGGAAAGAATTCTTCTTCAGAAAATTCAAGCCTTGTTTTTCCAATATCTACGCCTCGAAAACTAGGTGGAGTAGTTTTAAAGCTAGCATCCTCAAAATGCCCTCCCTTTTTAAAAACAGTGTTTTCGAAGTTAGCACTTGATGCAAAACTTGTTTTAATTCTTTTTTTACTTGGAATTAAAATTCGAGAACCAAATTCAATATCAAATCTACATTGTTTGTGAAAAATTGCGTGGCTAAATTCAGTTTCGTTTTGAAATTGAGAGCCACCATAATTTACATCATTATAAAAATTTACATCCGAAAATATAGCCGTGGTCTTAAAATTAGCGTCTGAAAAATCTGTAAAACCTGAAAATGTGGCTTCTTTGAAATCAGCGACATCAAGAAAAGCTATATTAGAAAAAAATGAATTTTGCTTAAAACTCGATTTATTAAATCTAGCGTCACCATGAAAAACTACATTTCTAAAATTTGAATCTCCTTGGAAAAGCACATTAGTAAACTCTGAGTTACGGCTGAATATTGCAGTATTGAAATCAGTTAGGCTTAAAAATTTAGCGCCCTCAAAATATGCAGCGGACCTGAATTTAGCATTTGCGAAATTTGCTGCCCCATTAAATTGAACTACTTTAAAGTTCGATACTCCATTTATATCTACTTCAGTAAAAAGAACATTGAATTCAAATACTGCATTATTAAAACTAACATTTGAATTAAATTTGGATTTATGAAAACTAGAAATTGCTTTAAATTTTGAATTTTGAAAATTCACAGGTACTAAAAATTCATATTTATTTACTTGTAAATTCGTAAAATCACATTCAGAAAAATCAAGTGAGCAAGGATATAGATCATGCATTGGTTGGGGTAAGCCGTCCCGCATTTCATCATGCGATGTCGCCCTGCAATCGTAATCTTCACAGATTCCTCCATACTCAACGCCTAACCAAGACTGCTGCCATTCTTTAAATTCGTCTTTGTTTTTATTTAGTAAATAACTCAAACATTCCCGCTGCCATTGCAAGCGAGAATGTTGACCTTTAGGCCCATACCCATATGCATTGTTGAATCGCGTGCTTTTATTAAAGTCATTGATTCGAGCAATTTCGTTAAATTGATGAACTAGATTTGTATCCATCCAATCATTCTAAACACTTGTTTTTACCTTAAACCACCTCCTCATATAACCAAATCACATATCAAACCAATAACAAAGTATTTTGAGATATATAGAATCATGCTTACAGTCACCCTCATGCATGATTTAGCTTTTGTACTCGCTGGTTTCTTTGTGGGCTTCGTCGTCGGGTTGACGGGTGTGGGCGGGGGGTCGTTGATGACGCCTATTTTGATTTTCTTTTTTGGGATCAAGCCGCACTTGGCTATTGGCACGGACTTGCTGTTTGCTTGCTTCACCAAAATGGGGGGCACGGTCAAGATGGCGCGTTCAGGCTTGGTTAATTGGCGGATTGTGGCTACGCTGTGCGCTGGCAGCGTACCGGCTTCGTTGGCTACGCTGTGGATGCTGCACCAAGTTGGCCCTGCTGACCCTGCGGTGCAAAAAGTCATGACTTCTACTTTAGGCGTTGCGCTGCTGCTGACGGCAATGGCTACGTTTTACAAAGCCGTTCGCGGCAAAAACGCGCCGCGCGATATTGCTGATGCTGACTTGTACAAGGCTGCCACGCCTAGGCACTGGAGTTTGCCGCTGTTGTTTGGCGCTTTCATAGGTACGTTGGTCACACTCACGTCTGTGGGTGCGGGTGCGATTGGCGTGACGGTGCTGATGCTGCTTTACCCACTGCTGCCACTGCCGCGCATTGTGGCGGCAGATATTGCTTATGCCGTGCCATTGACGCTGGTAGCGGGCTTGGGGCATGCAGGTTTAGGGTCAGTCGACTGGTCGCTGCTGGGTATGCTGCTGCTGGGCTCGTTGCCTGGCGTTTGGCTGGGTTCGCACATGGTATTAAAAACGCCTGATCGCGTGATTCGCGGTGTTTTGTCCCTGCTGCTGGCTTATGCGGGGTTTAAACTCCTTGCTTTGTAGTCTTTTCAAGCCAAGTGCTTGAAAAATAACGATATTCTCCTTTTTCCTTTGTTTTTCTAGAATAAAAAATGTACCAATACACAGATTTCGACAAACAGTTCGTCAAACTCCGCGCCGCACAGCACCGCGACCAGTTGGAGCGCAACCTTGCTGGCACGCTGAGCGACGAAGAGTTTCGCCCGCTGCGGCTGCAAAACGGCTGGTATGTGCAGCGTTACGCGCCTATGCTGCGCGTGGCTGTGCCGTATGGCGAGATCTCTGCCGACCAACTGCGCGTGATGGGCCGCATCGCCCGCGAGTTTGACCAACCGAGCAAAGCTGTGTTTGACAAAGCCATTGGCACGCAAGCTACTTGGGGTACAACGCATTTACCAGTCGGCTACGGCCACTTCACCACCCGCCAAAACGTGCAGTTCAACTGGATTCCGCTGACCGACAGCGCAGATGTGATGGATTTGCTGGCCACCGTCAATATGCACGGCATCCAGACCAGCGGTAACTGCATTCGCAACATCACCACCGACGAGCTGGCCGGTGTGGCCGCAGACGAGATTGCCGACCCGCGCCCGTTTGCTGAAATTTTGCGCCAATGGAGCACGCTTCACCCCGAGTTCGCATTTTTGCCGCGCAAGTTCAAAATCGCCATCACTGGCGCGACCGACGACCGCGCTGCAGTGCGTTGGCACGATGTGGGCTTGTATCTCATTAAGAACGACAAAGGGGAACTCGGTTTCCGCGTTCTGGTCGGTGGTGGCATGGGTCGTACACCGGTGATCGGCACCGAAATCCGCGCCTTTTTGCCGTGGAACCAGATCATGAACTTCTTGGAAGCCGTGGTGCGTGTGTACAACCGCTGGGGCCGCCGCGACAACATTTACAAGGCGCGTATCAAAATTTTGGTCAAAGCCGAAGGCCAACGCTACATCGACGAGGTGGAAGCCGAGTACCAAAACATCTTGACGCAAGACGGTGCGCCGCACACCATCACGCAAGCCGAGTTGGACCGAGTGACCGCCTGTTTCGTGCCGCCCAAATTGGCTGAAGCCTCTGAAACCAAGGCTGCTACCGTACCGCCAGAGCGCCAAAAAGACTACGACCGCTGGTTGCAGCAAAACGTGGCTGCGCACAAAAACCCTAAACTGCGCGCCGTCACGCTGTCATTCAAACGCCTAGGCCAAGCGCCTGGCGATGCGGATGCGGACCAGTTGGACACCGCTGCCGCCTTTGCCGACCAGTTCTCCGCCGGTGAAGCCCGCGTCACGCATGACCAAAACCTGTTGTTGCCGTGGGTGCGCGTTGAAGATCTACCTGCTTTGTGGGTAGCGGCCAGCCACGCCGGTTTGGCACGCAGCAATATTCGTTTACTAACTGACATGATTGCCTGCCCGGGCGGCGACTTTTGTGCGCTGGCGAACGCCCGCTCTATCCCGATTGCGGCACAAATCACCGAGCGTTACCAAGACATGGACGAGCTGCACGACTTGGGCGAGATCGACCTTCACATCAGCGGCTGCATCAACTCCTGCGGCCACCACCACAGTGGCCATATCGGCATTTTGGGGGTGGATAAGGACGGCAAAGAGTGGTACCAAGTGTCATTGGGCGGCTCGGACGGCTCGGCTTTAAGTGGCGACGCGGTGGCCGGCAAGGTCGTCGGCCCGTCGTTTGGCGCGCTTGAAGTGCCGGGCGTGATCGAGGCGCTGCTGGACACCTTCCGCCTGAACCGTCAAGGTCGTGAAACCTTCATCGACGCTTTCAAACGCATCGGCATGGAGCCCTTCAAAACGGCGGCAAATGCTGCGCGATTGGCTGATAAGCACGAAGAGCTGCACCAGATGCCTAAAATTGGCGGTTTTGCCAAAGATGGGCAAGAGGCTTGAATTTATAAAACAATAATTAAGAATAAAAGTTAGGTAAATTTACTATGAAATTAATAGCTGCTCAGGCAACAAATACGCTGGCTACAGGCGAAAATAGCACTGAAAACGGCACTTTAGCTGTTAAAAACGGTGATTTGACCCTTCCAAACGACGTGAATCCGCTGGAATCTGACCTCACAGGCGTGACCCGCATCATCCTGCACTTCCCAAAATTCACCGATGGCCGCGCCTTCACCCAAGCCGTGATGCTGCGTAAACGGGCGGGTTTTAAAGGCGAAATCCGCGCCACAGGTGACGTGTTGATCGACCAACTGCAACAAATGGCACGCAGCGGGTTTGACGTGGCTGAACTGCGGGCTGATCAAGATTTGGCCGCTGGGCAGCGCCAACTCGACCGTTACGCCGAGTTTTACCAAGCCGACGTGGTGCAAAAAGCGCCGCATTTTGCCAATACTGTGGCGAAAGCTGCAGCAAAGGAACATGCATGAGTGCGATTGACTTAAACGCCAGAGCCTCCGCGACTTTTGCGGCTAAGTTGGCGGAAACAAAGGCTTTATTGCAACAAGCCGCCACTTCACACGCTGGCAAAATCACCCAAGCCAACAGCCTGGGCGCTGAAGATGTGGTGATTGCGCATTTGGTGAAAGCGCTAAACGTGGATATTCCCGCCTTTGTACTGGAAACTGGTCGTCTGAACCCTGAAACCTTGGCGTTGATGGACAAGATGAAGGCCGAGCTGGGCGACAAGTTCACGATTTTTACGCCAAAAAACGAGGCTGTCATCCAGTTTGTCGCCAAAGAAGGCTTGGAGCCCATGTACAAAAGCATTGAGCTGCGCAAAGCCTGCTGCAACATCCGCAAAATGGAGCCGCTGGACCGTGCACTGGCAGGTAAAACTGCCTGGGTGACGGGTTTACGCCGTGAGCAATCTGGCGCGCGTGCCGAAGTTCCACTGTTAGATGAAGCTGATTTGGCAACCAAAGGTCGCGTCAAATTCAACCCACTGGCCAATTGGACCTGGGGCGATGTGTGGCATTACATACAATTGCATCACGTGGCCTACAACCCGCTGCACGACCAGTTTTTCCCCAGCATAGGCTGTGCGCCTTGCACCCGTGCCATCAGTTTGGGTGAGGATTTCCGTGCTGGGCGCTGGTGGTGGGAAGATGAAGCGGCGAAGGAATGCGGGCTGCATGTGTCGGCGGATGCTGATATTGAAGTCAGCGCACTTCCTGTCCGTTCGCATTGAGCCCAGCCCGAACGGGATTTATTAGATTATTTGAAATTAAAAGCACAGAATGAACGCTAAAACATTAGAACGTGAAGAGTTATCGAACAAGCAGCTGACCGACATGCATTTGACGGATTTGCACCTGAGCAACGCCCATTTGGACGCGCTGGAAGAGGAAACCATCTTCATCCTGCGCGAAGTAGCCGCCACCTTTGAGCGCCCGACCTTGCTGTTTTCGGGGGGTAAAGACTCGCTGGTGTTGCTGAAATGCGCTGAAAAAGCGTTTTTAGGCAACCACGGCAATGCCAAAACCGGCAAGATTCCGTACCCTCTGTTGATGATAGACACCGGCCACAACTTCCATGAAGTGACGGATTTTCGCGACTTCAGAGCCGCTGAGCTGGGCGCAGAGCTGATTGTTCGCAGCGTCGAAGACTCGATGAAACGTGGCACAGTGCGTTTGGCGCATCCGGGTGAATCGCGCAATGTGCATCAATCTGTCACCTTGTTGGAGGCGATTGACGAATTCCGCTTTGATGCGCTGATTGGCGGTGCGCGCCGCGACGAAGAAAAAGCCCGCGCCAAAGAGCGTATTTTCAGCCACCGCGACAGCTTTGGTCAGTGGCAGCCGAAGGCGCAGCGCCCTGAATTGTGGAACCTGTTCAACACCAAGCTGCAGCCGGGCGAGCATTTCCGCGTCTTCCCGATCAGCAACTGGACCGAGCTGGACGTGTGGCAATACATCGAGCGTGAGCAAATCGCCCTGCCGTCGCTGTATTACACCCACCAACGTGAAGTGGTGGAGCGCAAAGGTTTGCTGGTGCCAGTGACTGAGTTAACGCCGCTCAAAGCCGGTGAAACATCTGAAATGCGCGATGTGCGCTTCCGCACCGTGGGCGACATCACCTGCACCTGCCCCGTAGAAAGCCTAGCCGCCAACGCCGCCGATGTGGTGATTGAGACCCTAGCCGCCGACATGAGCGAGCGCGGAGCGACGCGAATGGACGATAAAACCAGCGAAGCGTCTATGGAAAAGCGCAAAAAAGACGGCTATTTCTAAATTTGGAATTTTGAACGACAAACATGAATAACACTACAAATTTAATAGCTGCTCAGGCAACAAATACGCTGGCTACAGGTAAAAATACCTCTCAAAATGACGCACAACATGACATTCAAGGTGCGCTCAAATTCATCACCTGCGGCAGCGTGGATGATGGCAAAAGCACGCTGATTGGCCGCCTACTGGTTGACACCAAAGCCGTGCTACAAGACCACTTGGCTGGCGTGCAACGCTCGGGCGAGACCGATCTGGCGTTGTTGACCGATGGACTGTCGGCTGAACGCGAGCAAGGCATCACGATTGACGTGGCCTACCGTTATTTCGCCACTGAAAACCGCAAATTCATCATCGGTGACGCGCCCGGGCACGAGCAGTACACCCGCAACATGGTGACCGCCGCCTCAAGTGCCGACGCTGCGGTCGTTTTGGTCGATGCCAGCAAGCTGGATTGGCAAAATCCAGCTTTGGAGCTGCTCCCACAAACCCGCCGCCACAGCTTGCTAACCTCTTTGCTGCGCGTGCGTTCCATCGTTTTCACGGTTAACAAATTGGATGCAGTTGACAATGCCGAGCTGGCTTTTGCCAATATCAGCGCCGCTTTGAGCAAATTTGCATCTGCAGCTAACATCACCGTAGCGTCGATTGTGCCGATTTCCGCCCTCAAAGGCTGGAACGTTGTTGACTCAAAACCGCAATGGGCAGCATATAACGGACCAAGTTTGCTACAAATTTTGGAGTCTTTGCCGACCACGGCCGCAGAGATTGAGCAACCGTTTGCCTTTCCAGTGCAGTGGGTCGAGAAGTTCTCGTCCAGCGCAGACACATCCCAAGGTCGCCGCGTGTTCTGGGGCCGCGTGGCCACGGGTAGCGTGAGCGTGGGTCAACAGATCAGCATTTTGCCAAGCGGCCAAACCGCCACCGTGGCGCAGGTACTGGACCGCGCCCGCCGCCCCGGCAGCGTAGATGCCAACCAGAGTGCAGGGATCGTGCTAGACCGCGAAGTGGATGTGTCGCGTGGGGACTGGTTGCTGGCGGTGGATACGTTCACACCTAGTCGCGAGATCAAAGCCACCATCGCTTGGCTGGATGATGAGCCGCTGATTGCTGGCCGCGCCTACTGGGCACTGCATGGCCACCGCTGGGTCAAAGCCAAGATCAAGCGCGTCGTCCACAAGCTAGACATCAACACGCTGGCCGAACTGGAAGCCACGCAACTTGACCCGAACGCCATCGGTCACGTTGAAATCAGCCTGCAAGAGCCGATAGCCGCCGTACCCTACAAGCTGTCGCGTGGCATGGGCTCGTTGGTGTTGGTCGATACGGCTAGCCACAAAACCTCTGGGGCTGTGTTGATATCCTAATGATTCCACCAGCCAATCTCGTAAAATATGGGGTTGGCAGCAAATTGCTCCTTTTTTTTACTGAAACTACTGACACCTTCCCTCTGAGCACACCATGACCCATATTGTTTCTGAATCCTGTATCAAATGCAAATACACCGACTGTGTGGACGTGTGCCCAGTTGACTGCTTCCGCGAAGGCCCAAACATGCTGGTCATTGACCCGGATGAGTGTATCGATTGCGCGGTCTGCATCCCAGAATGCCCAGTTAACGCCATTTATGCCGAAGAAGACGTGCCTGCAGACCAACTCGCTTTCATCAAGTTGAACGTTGAATTAGCACGCGCTGAAGGCTGGAAAAGCATCACAAAGCGTAAACCAGCCCTGCCGGATGCAGACGACTGGAAAGACGTGAAAAGCAAGATTGGTATGTTGGTTCGCTGATAAATCCCACTATCAGCACCCACATGGATAAACCCATTGAAACCGATGCTCTCATCATTGGGGCGGGGCCAGTGGGTTTGTTTCAGGCTTTTGAGCTGGGTTTACTAGGCATTCATTCGCACATCGTCGACGCCCTGCCCTATGCGGGCGGGCAATGCATAGAGCTTTACCCCGATAAGCCGATTTACGATATTCCCGGCACCATCGCCACCACGGGGCGGCAGTTGGTGGCGTCGCTCTTAGAACAACTCAAGCCATTCAAGCCGCAATTTCACCTGAACCAGCAAGTCAATACCCTGGAAAAACAGGCGGATGGACGATTTTTGGTCACAACCTCAACCAAAACGACATTTTTGACCAAAACCATCTTCATCGCCGCCGGTGTGGGTGCTTTTCAGCCCAAAAAGCTAGCGATTGCGGGTTTGGATGCTTTTGCGGGAACGCAACTTTTCTACCATTTGGATGTCGAAGCTGACTATGCGGGCAAACAAGTCACGATTGTGGGCAGCGAAGAAACAGCGGTTGAAACAGCCATTCAATTGGCCAATTTGCCTTCAAGCGTAGAGTCACCCAAGCTCACACTGCTGCACCGCCGCGACGTGTTCAAGGCTGCGCCAGACAAGTTGGAGACGATGCGTCACCTGATCGCAGCGGGCAAACTGCAGCTCCGCATCGGGCAGATTGCGGGTTTTGACGAACATGATAGTCAACTCAAAGCATTGCAAGTGACGGATGTTGATGGCAAAACTGCCCAGCTGCCAGTTGATACTCTGCTGGTGCTACAAGGTTTGTCACCCAAACTTGGTCCAGTTGCAGATTGGGGCTTAGATATTGAACGCAAGCAACTCAAGGTTGATACTGAAAAGTTCCAAACCAGCGAAGCAGGCATTTTTGCTGTGGGAGATATCAACACCTACCCCGGTAAAAAGAAGCTGATTTTGTGCGGTTTCCACGAGGCAGCTTTGGCCTCGTTTGCGGCGGCAGCGATTGTTTTTCCTGATACACCAACACTCCTTCAATACACCACGACGAGTACGCAGTTGCACCAGCGCTTGGGCGTAACGCATCCGTAACGTCTAGCGACAACTCGTAGGTGAGCAACTGCTTTTCAATCTAGTAAAATCAAATCCAGCACGAGATCACCCCTCAACATTTGCTTTTCAACGCTCGCACTTTTGCGGTCTAACTTCCCCTGATTTCTACATGCACGTCAATTCCGCAGTTACCTCCGCAGTCAAACAGAAAAAGCAAACTCAAGAATCTTTCAAGATCAAAAGCGCTCAGTTGCATACGGTCGCATTGATGATTAAAACTGTTGACTGGAACGCACTGATTAACGATTTATCAGAAAAATTTGGTCCATTAGGAGAAAGTCCCGATTTTTTTGACCACGACGCACTGATCCTTGATTTCTCAAACTTAGAAGCAAATCTGCCTCTACAGGATTTAGCACCCTTGTTGAAGGTGCTCAAATCTTGTCGACTGGAACCTGTCGCAATACGTGGTGCAAATGCATCTTGGGTTGAATCAGCACGCACTTTTAACCTGGTTGAAGCACCAGTGGATATGCCGCGCTTAGCTACGCCAGTTGCTCCAATTGCCACCAATACTACACAAGCAACAGAGACGACAACAGAGGCAGCGCCCGAGACAACACAACCCGAGATTTCATCGCCAGAAGTGTTCACCCAAGTACCAGCCCCGCAACTAGCAGACCTTCAAGAATTGCGTGTAGTTACGGCAGCCGCCACGATGGTGATTGACAAGCCGCTACGTTCTGGTCAAAAAATCTATGCACGCGGTGCTGATTTAGTTATTTTGGCCATGGTCAACCAAGGTGCTGAAGTGGTGGCCGATGGCAATATTCATGTGTACGCTCCTTTGCGCGGCAGGGCGATGGCTGGTGCCAGTGGCAATGTACACGCTCGCATTTTTTCAACCTGTTTAGAGCCAGAGTTGATTTCTATTGCAGGTATCTACCGTACCAGCGAGAAGCCATTAGCTGAAGACGTGCGCGGCAAGGCTGCACAGGTACGCTTAAGTAACGATGGGCAGGACAAACTGCTTATTGAAGCTTTGAAAACTTGAAGCCTTAAAGCCTTAGAGATTCAATAACAGACTTAATTTTTTATACTTGAAAGACGTTTGACATATGGCAAAAATCATAGTGGTGACTTCCGGCAAAGGTGGCGTTGGTAAAACAACTACCAGCGCCAGTTTTGCAACAGGCTTGGCTCTGCGCGGGCACAAAACCGCTGTCATCGATTTTGATGTTGGCTTGCGCAACCTAGACTTGATCATGGGCTGTGAGCGCCGCGTGGTGTATGACCTGATCAACGTGATTCAAGGTGAAGCTAATTTGAACCAAGCGCTGATCAAAGACAAGCAGTGCGATAACCTGTATGTGCTGGCCGCATCTCAAACACGCGACAAAGATGCACTGACACAAGACGGCGTTGAAAAGGTGCTGACCGATTTAGCGGCTATGGACTTTGAATATATCGTTTGTGACTCACCCGCCGGCATTGAAACTGGTGCGATGATGGCGATGTATTTTGCCGATGAAGCGCTAGTGGTGACTAACCCTGAAGTCTCTTCGGTGCGCGACTCGGACCGTATTTTGGGCATGCTATCGAGTAAAACCAAGCGTGCAATTGAAGGTAAAGACCCTATCAAAGAGCATTTACTCATCACCCGCTATAACCCGACCCGCGTCAACCAAGGCCAAATGCTATCGCTGGATGACATACAAGACATTTTGCGTATCAAGCTAATTGGCGTGATTCCCGAAAGCGAATCTGTACTGCAAGCCTCGAACCAAGGCGTGCCAGCGGTGCATATCAAGGGGAGTGATGTCTCAGAAGCGTACAAAGATGTCATCGAGCGCTTTTTAGGTACTGAAAAAGCGATGCGCTTCACTGAAGCTCCTAAACAGGGCTTGCTGAGTCGTCTGTTTGGAGGGAAATAAAGTGATGTCATTTTTATCTTTTTTCTTGGGCGAGAAAAAGAAAACCGCCAATGTCGCTAAAGAACGGCTGCAAATCATCCTAGCGCACGAGCGCAGTGGTCGCAATGCTGCTGAGCCGGATTACCTGCCTGATTTGCAACGCGAATTGATTGCGGTGATTTGCAAATACGTCAAAATCAACCCCACCGACATCAAGGTGAATTTGGAGCGCCAAGATAACCTTGAAGTACTCGAAGTCAAAATCGAGTTGCCTGATTTACGCTAGCGAAGTCTGGTTAGCGACAAGCCAGCCCTTGGCACCAATTTCATAACTTTCACCATCTACTGATACGTTCTGGCGAAAATTAGGGAAAACCATGCCCTATTGGTGCATGAAAGTACATACATTGGTCTTGGATGTATCAAAGCCATGAATCGGTTTTACTTAAGATTGCCTCCTATCGGTGCACAACTGTCATCGATATAGCACCTTAACTTAAACCAGGAGATAGACTCATGAAATTGAAAGCTTCCCTAGCCATTGCATTTGGCTTGATGGCCGCTACAGCAATGGCTGCAACTGAAATCGTCGTTGCTACCGTGAACAACGGTCATATGATCGAGATGCAAAAACAAACCAAACACTTTGAAGCCGCGAATCCGGATATCAAAGTGAAGTGGGTCACCTTAGAAGAAGGTGCGTTGCGCGCTCGCGTTACCACTGACATCGCTACCAAAGGCGGTCAATTTGACGTGATGACCATCGGTATGTACGAAACACCGATTTGGGGCAAAAAAGGTTGGTTGAAAGAGTTGAAGACAGATGCGAAGTATGACGCAGATGACATCTTGCCGGCGATGCGCAATGGTTTGTCTGTTGACGGCAAAATGTACGCAGCACCGTTCTACGGCGAAAGCTCAATGCTGATGTACCGTAAGGACTTGGCAGACAAAGCTGGTATGACTGTTCCTAGCAACCCAACATGGGCTCAAGTGAAAGACTTGGCAGCTAAGATTCACGATCCGAAGGCTGGCGTTTATGGTATCTGCTTGCGCGGCAAACCAGGCTGGGGCGACAACATGGCATTATTGACGACATTGGTTAATACCTCTGGCGGTCAATGGTTTGACATGAAGTGGAAACCACAGTTGGAGTCTAAGCCTTGGAAAGACGCGATCACGTTTTACGTTGATTTGTTGACAAAATACGGCCCACCAGGCTCAGCGAACAACAGCTTCAACGAAATTTTGGCTTTGTACAACGAAGGTAAATGCGGTATGTGGATTGACGCGACCATCGCAGCATCTTTCATCACAGATCCAAAACAATCTAAAGTAGCTGACAAAGTGGCTTTTGCACAAGCACCAACCATGGTGACACCAAAAGGCGCTAACTGGTTGTGGGCATGGGCTTTGGCAGTACCAGCTGGTACTAAAAATGCAGCTGCTGCGCAAAAGTTCATTGAGTGGTCTACTTCTAAAGAGTACATCAACTTGATCGGCAAAGAAGTGGGCTGGGGCAATGTGCCAACAGGTACTCGCAAGAGCACTTACACCAACGAAAACTTCTTAAAAGCCGCTAAATTTGCTGCCGCAGAGAAAGCCGCTATTGACAGCGCTAATCCGAACGACAGCACTTTGCCAAAGAGCCCATACGTCGGTGTTCAGTTTGCTGCTATTCCTGAGTTCCAAGCGATTGGTATCGCAGTGGGTCAGCAAATGAGCTCTGCTTTAGCTGGCAAAACCACCATTGACAAGGCTTTGAAAGCATCTCAAGTGGCTGCTGATCGTGAAATGAAGAAAGCCGGTTACTACAAATAATGTAGCAGCTTAGGCAATAAATACGCCGGCTAGAATCAAATTAGTCGGTGTATTTTCCAGTGTATTCAAGAGAGTATTGTTTGGTATTTTTTGGTATTTTTCAGCTAAATTTACTCACTGGCGCACTTCGTTAATTGCATGCGAAGTGCGTCAGGTGAATAGTTTAATCACCCACTCTGGGCTTGCACCATGAATCGTTTTTTACCCCGTCTCTTAATGGCGCCAGCTGTAACCACGCTCTTCTTGTGGATGATCGTGCCGCTGGTGATGACCATCTATTTCTCACTGATCCGCTACAACCTAATGCAGCCGGAAGCGGTCGGTTTTATCGGCCTTGAAAATTTTGAATACTTCGTCACCGACCCATCTTTTGGTGAGGCAGTGAAAAACACATTGCTGCTATTAGGCAGTGTGATTCTAATTACTGTTATCGGTGGTATCGGTTTGGCTTTGTTGATTGACGACCCGTTTCCAGGCCGTGGCTTGGTTCGTATCTTATTAATTTCGCCGTTTTTCGTCATGCCAACCGTCAATGCTTTGCTTTGGAAGCACATGATGATGAACCCCATCTATGGCGTATTGGCACAGGTTTGGCAGTTCTTTGGGGCTACACCTGTAGACTGGTTAACCGACTTCCCGTTGTTCAGCGTCATCATCATGGTGTCATGGCAATGGTTGCCTTTTGCCACCTTGATTTTTATCACCGCCCTGCAATCCATGAGCCGTGAGCAGCTAGAAGCCTCACGCATGGACGGCGCGACGTATTTGCAGCAATTGCGATATCTCTACATCCCCCACCTAGGACGTTCTATCGCTGTGGTTGTCATGATTGAGATGATTTTCTTGCTCAGCGTCTTTGCAGAAATCTATACCACCACGGGTGGCGGACCAGGTGACGCTAGCACCAATGTCGCGTTCTTGATTTTTAAACATGCCTTGCTGAGTTTTGATGCAGGTGTGGCCTCTGCTGGTGCGTTGTTTGCCGTCGTATTAGCCAACATAGCAGCGATATTTTTAATCCGCATGGTCGGTAAAAACCTAGATAAGTAATACATCATGACTTCTGCACCTAAATCCACAATGACGCCCATGCTCGCATTGCGAACATTTGTGGCTTGGTTTTTAACATTACTGCTCTTTTTCCCGTTGGGGTGGCTGGCATTGATGGCCTTTAAAACAGAGTTACAAGCTATTTCAGTCCCGCCGTTGTTTGTTTTTACTCCTACCATGGAGAACTTCCATGAGGTGCAAGAACGAAGCGACTACCTAAGCTACGCATGGAACTCAGTGATTACCAGCGTCGCGTCAACAGTGTTAGGTTTGACTTTGGCAACACCAGCGGCATATTCGATGGCGTTTTTCAAAAGCAAACGCACCAAAGATATTTTGATGTGGATGTTGTCTACAAAAATGATGCCTGCTGTTGGGGCGCTTGTACCAATCTACGTGATGGCGCAATGGTCTGGCTTGCTAGATTCACGCACGGCTTTGATCATCGTATTTACCATGAGTAACTTGCCCATCATGGTGTGGATGATGTACTCGAATTTCAAAGACATTCCATCTGAAATCTTGGAAGCTTCACGCATGGATGGCGCAACTTTGCACCAAGAATTCCGCCATGTGTTGATGCCTCTGGCCATGGGTGGTTTGGCTTCAACCGGTTTGCTGTGTTTGGTTTTAAGCTGGAATGAAGCCTTTTGGGCGCTGAATTTGAGCGCTGCAAAATCAGGTACTTTAGCGACATTGATTGCCTCTTACTCTAGCCCTGAAGGTTTGTTTTGGGCCAAGTTATCAGCTGCTTCTTTGATGGCGATTGCACCTATTGTGGTATTCGGCTGGTTCAGTCAAAAGCAATTGATCCAAGGCTTGACCTTTGGTGCTGTGAAGTAAATCAATTCATATTCAATAAATTAAAACCCAAATTGATACATAGAAAGTTTATATGGCTTATCTGCAACTAAAAAACGTCGAGAAATTCTTCGGCGAACACCGCGCCATAAAAGGCATTGACTTGTCAATCAACCCAGGTGAATTTGTCGTGTTTGTTGGCCCATCTGGCTGTGGCAAATCAACCTTGCTGCGTTTGATTGCTGGTCTAGAGCACATCGACGGTGGCACGCTTGAACTTGAAGGTCGTGACATCACGAGACTACCTTCCAGCCAGCGCGACTTGGCCATGGTTTTCCAAAGCTACGCCCTGTATCCGCACATGAGTGTTTTTGAAAACATGAGTTTTGCTCTGAAATTAGCCAAGGCTGACCCAGCTGTTATTCAAGACAAAGTCAGCAAGGCTGCAAAGATTTTAAATTTGA
This sequence comes from Polaromonas sp., assembly GCA_013298945.1. Lineage (GTDB taxonomy): Bacteria > Pseudomonadota > Gammaproteobacteria > Burkholderiales > Burkholderiaceae_C > Aalborgiella. The sequence goes on along the minus strand of JAAFJR010000002.1, from coordinate 299,471 downwards.
CCGATTACCTGCACAGGACACCTAAAGAACTCTCAGGAGGTCAGCGTCAGCGCGTGGCCATTGGTCGCGCCATCGTTCGTGCACCCAAGGTTTTTTTATTTGACGAGCCTTTGTCAAACTTAGATGCTGCACTGCGCGGTCAAACACGTATTGAAATCGCTAAATTGCACCGTGATTTAGGTGCAACCACCATTTACGTGACACATGACCAAGTTGAAGCGATGACCTTGGCAGACCGTGTTGTTGTGTTGCGTGATGGTTTGATTGAGCAAGTCGGCACGCCACTTGAGTTGTATGACAAGCCAGCCAACCAGTTTGTCGCGCAATTCATTGGTACGCCGCAAATGAACATTGTGTCTGTTGCTGATTTAACGCAAGTTGGCAATATTCCAGGCATCACAGCACCTGCTGACGGTTTTGTTGGTTTGCGCCCTGAGAATGTGATCCTAACTGGTGTGGGTCAAGGCCAATTTCAAGCGAAAGTTGAATTGATAGAAGCCTTGGGCGCTGAAACTTTGATCTATGTGGCAACAGCTCGTGGCATACAGCTGGTGGCACGTCAAAACACGCGTACACATCTCAGCGTTGGATCAGATGTAGGCGTCAGCATTGATGTTGAAACGGCACACTTTTTTGATGCGAAAGGTCGTGTCACTTCGGTAGCGAAAGCATCATGACAACGGCGGCAACTCAAACGCATGTGATGTTGCACTTGGGTGTTGGCTCGTTTCACCGAGCGCACCAAGCTTTGTACGTCCACAACTTGCAAGCCTCTGGCGATCTTAGCTGGCAATTGGCGGGAGGCAATATTCGTGCAGAGATGGCTGAGACCATGGCTGCATTAGCCGCACAAAACGGCGAGTACACGCTAGAAACCATTACCCCATCAGGGGTGCATGCTTACACACGGGTAAAGGCCATCAGCCAAGTGATTGCTTATGAACCAACGCTCGCAAAACTTATAGCTGTAGCGGCAAATCCAAGCACCTGCATTATCTCGTTCACTGTGACTGAAGCCGGTTACTACCTCGATGCCAACAATGTTCTAGATACGTCCATAGCCGATCTAGCTACAGATTTAGAGCAAGCCCGCAAAGGCAGTGCAGGCAGCACGATTTACGGTGCGCTCACAGCCATGCTGCGACAACGTATGTTAAATCAAAGCGGCTCAGTGACTCTGCTCAACTGCGATAACCTGAGGCACAACGGTGATCGATCGCGCAGCGGCTTGTTGCAATTCATCATTTTATTGGGCGACGCAGAATTGCTGTCATGGGTAACAGCCAACACGACCAGCCCCAATGCGATGGTGGACCGCATCACACCGCGTCCAACAGCAGATGTGGCGCAGCGCGTGCTCAAAGCCACAGGCTGGGCAGACACCGTGCCTGTGATGGGTGAAAGTTTTATTCAGTGGGTGATTGAAGAAAATTTCTGCGCTGGTCGTCCTGCCTGGGAAAATGTTGGCGTTGAGATGGTGACATCTGTTGCGCCTTACGAAGAAGCAAAAATTCGCCTGCTCAACGCCGCGCACAGCTGTATCGCTTGGGCAGGCACTTTGGTGGGTTATCAATACATCCATGAAGGTACGCACGACGCTGCCATTCGCAAGTTTGCTTTTGACTATGCAACTAACGACGTGATTCCTGTTCTCAACAAGCCAGAAAAGCCCAGTCCCATTGATTTGGCCGCTTACCGCGATGTTGTTTTAGACCGCTTCGGCAACCCTGCCATTCGCGATACCAACCAACGCGTAGCGATGGATGGGTACTCAAAAATCCCAGGCTTTATAGCGCCAACCATTCGTGAAAGACTAGCTCGTCATGAATCCATAGCCAGTGTTACCGTTTTACCAGCGCTCTTTTTAGCCTATCTACAGCGCTGGCACAAAGGCCAAATCTCTTACGTTTACCAAGATCAAGCTATGGACGTGGATGCAGCACACGCCATGTGCGAAGCTGCTGATCCTATTGCTACTTACTGCAGCGATGCCGTCTTGTGGGGCGAATTGGCAAACGATTCAAGGCTGGTAGCAGCGATGCGGCAAGCATATCAACAAGTTACCCAATTTATAGAAAGTCATCAATCATGAGTGTGAAAGTTAGCAAACGTTTACTGGATCGACACGCTGTTTTAACAGGAGCTGGTGGTGGCATTGGTGCTGCAGTTGCTGGCTCTTACTTGCGTGAGGGAGCATTTTGTAGCGTGATTGATTTACCAGCTACAGCATCTGAAGAGGTGCAAACCCTAGCTGTGCAATACCCTGGAAAAGTCAAATACATTTCAGCCAATGTGACCAATTCAGCAGATATTGACCGCTTGGTGCAAGAAGCCAGCGACGCATTTGGCCCTATTCATGTGCTTTACAACAATGCAGCTATTTTTGACATGGCACCCTTGCTAGAGAGCGATGAGGCCATGTACGACAAAATGTTTGCCGTCAACGTCAAAGGTGCATTCTTCGTGATGCAAAAAGTGTTGGCACATATGGTCGCGCACAAAACGCGTGGGTCTGTTGTCAACATGGCGTCACAAGCTGGACGACGTGGCGAGGCATTGGTATCACACTACTGCGCCACCAAAGCCGCCATCATCAGCTACACACAAAGCGCAGCTTTAGCGATGGCACCACACCACATCCGCGTGAACGGCATTGCGCCTGGGGTGATTGCTACGCCAATGTGGAAGCATGTTGATGCATTATTTGCCAAATACGAAAATTTACCCTTAGGTGAAAAAAAGAAGCAAGTCGGCCTTGCGGTACCTTTGGGTTACATGGGCGACCCTACAGATATTTGTGGTGCCGCCATATTCTTAGCTAGCGACGAGGCTTCCTACATCACCGCACAAACCCTTAATGTTGATGGTGGCAATGTGATGAGCTAAAGTTTATGATGTATCAAAATCGCATGATGCCATGACAACGACACAAAGCATACCTTTTAGCTCAAAACAAGTCCGTCATAAAACACGACCACCTGAATTAGAAGCTGATTACAACCGTAGCACAGCACTTGGCTATGAGCCGACAGATAAAATCGGTTTCATTCGCTGTCTTGACCATGGCTACCCTACTCCTCTGGCACGCTGGCACTGCCATGAAGAGTATGAGTTGCACATGATCACGGCAACTTCAGGCAAAGCGTTTGTAGGTGACTGGATTGGACCGTTTGAGCCTGGTCATGTTGTTTTATGTGGTCCTAAATTGCCGCACAACTGGATTTCACTCGACATTCCGCCCGAAGGTGTTGAACACCGAGATTTGGTAATTCAGTTTCAGCACGCTCCTATTGAACAAGCAAGTCAAACAATTCCAGAATTTGCGGAATTGCTGCCGCTTTTAGAGCGTGCCCGGCACGGCATCGAGTTTTTCGGGCTCTCGCAAAGCGGACAAACCCATTGGCATCACGTTAAAGAATCCAAAGGTGCACGTCGCTTGGCCGCTTTTCTAGAGTTGATGACTGATTTAGCACGCTGTACTGACTACCGCATGTTGTCCAACATTCAAATGCAAGGTATGGACAACCCAGCAGAATTGGATCAGATTAACGTCGTGGTTAATCGCATCACAGATAACATTGCATCACCCCTCACTGCTGCAGAAATGGCTGATGTCATCGGCATGAGCGAAACTCGGTTTTCGCGTTTCTTCAAACGCTCAACGGGCCATACGTTCACAGACTTCGTTAACCAAGTACGCATTCACCGCGCATGCCAGCTCTTGATGAGTTCAGACCGCTACGTCACCAACATTTGCTATGACGTTGGTTTTAACAATGTAGCCAATTTCAACCGTCGGTTTTTAGAACTCAAAGGCACCACGCCCACTGAGTTTCGCAAGCAAGCTGAGAATCGCTTTGGTGGTTCGGCTAGATAGTGCCTTCCGCTAAACTAGGGTAATGAATAGTTTGCCCCCACATTTATCTCAAAGCATGCCCCAGAGCTTACCTCTGACTGGCTTACGCGTCGTTGAATTCACCCACATGGTCATGGGACCTACTTGCGGCATGGTGCTGGCTGACATGGGTGCTGAGGTTATCAAAGTAGAACCGATTGAGGGAGATCGCACGCGGCATTTGCTAGGTGCCGGTGCTGGTTTCTTCCCTATGTTTAACCGCAACAAAAAAAGTATCTCCATTGATCTGCAAAAACCTGAAGGTGCAGCAATAGCCAGAAAACTAGCCAACTCTGCAGACGTGGTTTTGGAAAACTTCAAACCCGGCACCATGGTCAAATACGGCTTGGACTATGCAAGTTTGTCGGCAAGCAACCCAAAACTCATCTACGTTGCCCACAAAGGCTTTTTACCCGGTCCCTACGAGCACCGCACAGCCTTAGACGAGGTAGTGCAAATGATGGGTGGTTTAGCCTATATGACAGGGCGCCCGGGTGACCCACTACGCGCAGGCAGCAGCGTGAACGACATCATGGGCGGCATGTTTGGTGCGATTGGCACCTTGGGGGCATTGGTGCAGCGAGGTATCACAGGGCGTGGGCAAGAAGTGCAATCAGCTCTGTTTGAAAACAACGTGTTTCTGGTCGGTCAACACATGTTGCAATACGCCATCACAGGCAAACCAGCGGCCCCAATGCCCGACCGCATATCACCTTGGGCGCTGTACGATGTATTTACCGTAAAAAACAATGCGCAAATTTTCCTGGCCACAGTGTCAGACGCGCAATGGCACACCTTTTGCAACGCATTTGGCTTCACAGACTTAAAAACAGATCCTCAATTAGCTACAAACAATGACCGTGTTCGCATGCGTCCAATCATGATGCCCGATTTACGTGCGCGGTTAGCAGACTACGAGGTTACAGAAATTGCAGCGATATTTGAATCCAAAGGCTTGCCCTTCGCCCCCATCACACGGCCAGAAGAGTTGTATGACGACGAACACTTGATCGCCAGCGGCGGCTTGGCAGATATTGTGTTGCCAGATGGTAGCCGTGCAGGCGAAACCACCCAAACCGCCCTTTTCCCCTTCACCATGGCAGGTCAGCGCCTAGGTGTTCGACTCAACCCACCGACCAAAGGAGAACATACGGAGGCAGTCTTAAAAGAATTAGGCGTTGAGGCTGCAGATATAGCATCGCTCAAATTACTCAAAGCAATTGCTTGATTTTAAATATGCTACTTTAGTATTAAAATATATGCATATTTGCTATTCTTTTGATAGCATATAAGGCAATAAATACGCCGGCTAGTGGCGTATTTAGACTTAAAAAATTACTAATATTTTCATAGCATACTTTTTATACCAACATTCGTGTGAATATTCACATAAATAGACCTAAAAATCAACTTAAATTTCTGTGAAATCGAAAAAATGCTGCTCTAATAGTTGTCTTACGCTATTACATGCATGAATTCTTCACACTTTAATATTACTGCATCAACTTTTCCACAAAACCGCCCCGTTTTGTGGAGAAGTTACCTCACGTTTTTGGTTCCCATGATCATCAGCAACATGCTGCAAGCGCTTTCAGGAACGGCGAATAATATTTATTTAGGACAAATGCTAGGTGTGGGGGCAATGGCTTCTGTATCAGCTTTCTTCCCAGTATTTTTCTTCTTGATCGCTTTCATGATTGGTTTGGGCTCAGGCGCGGCCGTGTTGATCGGGCAAGCTTGGGGGGCGAAAGAGCTTGATCGCGTTAAAGCTATCGCAGGCACAACCTTGATGGTGGGCTTGCTGGCAGGTTTGACCGTTACTATTTTCGGTGGCACGTTTACCGAAACCATGTTGCGAGCACTTGGTACGCCCGCAGACATTTTGCCTGGTGCAACGGCTTATGCACGTGTCATGCTGATTGCCACACCCGCTATCTTTGTCTTCTTACTCGCCACATCTATGCTGCGCGGCGTGGGCGACACGAAGACGCCTTTGTTCATTTTGTTGATTTCAACGATTCTCAGCTTTATCCTGACACCAGCCTTGATACGTGGCTGGCTAGGATTACCGCAAATGGGCGTCACCAGCGGTGCTTATGCTGCAGGAGCTTCTTTTTTGATAGCTATGGGATGGGGAGTTTGGTATTTACGTGGCTCAGCTACACCGAAAAACGACGCGTATTCATCTGCCGTGTATGTGCTGGCACAACCCAAAGTCAAACACCCACTCGCACCCGATGCTGAGTTTTTGAAGCACTTGCGAATAGACCGACTCATACTTGCCAAGGTTTTAAAAATTGGCCTGCCTACGGGCATGTCGATGATCACGATCTCCTTGGCGGAAATTGCGGTATTGTTTTTGGTGAACCGCTATGGCTCGCAAGCTACCGCAGCCTATGGCGCAGTCAACCAAATAGTGAATTACGTGCAGTTCCCGGCTATTTCAATTGCCATTGCCGCCTCCATTTTGGGTGCACAGGCTATTGGCGCTGGCCAAGGTCACACACTGGGCAACATCGCTAAAACAGGCATAATACTTAACTTGGTGCTAACAGGTTCGCTGGTCATCATTGGCTTGCTGTTTTCACGCAACATCATTGGACTTTTCATCACCGACCCCGCTGTTGTGGATTTGGCACAGACGCTATTACACATCATGCTATGGAGCAGCGTGATCATGGGCATGTCCATGGTGCTGTCGGGCTTGATGCGCGCTAGCGGCGAAGTGGTTATGCCCACAGCCATCACCATGTTTTGTATTCTTTGTATTGAAATTCCTACAGCTTGGGCGCTGAGCAACAGCTACGGCATCAATGGCATTTGGGCGGCTTATCCAATCACCTTTTTAGCGATGCTGGCATTGCAAACCACGTATTACCGGCTGGTTTGGCGAAAAAAACCGATCAAACGGCTGTAAAAATTTGACCGCATTTGTTAGACCGCATTGCTTAGACCGCATCGATTGCGATTTAATTTCTGAAATACAATCAGACTGTGAATTCAAAGCTTGCTTTCAAAAGTAATCTATTAAATTGACAAACGCTAGGGGTGTTGCGGTAGCTTTTAAATAGCTACTGCGACTGAGAAAGTCCCTTTGAACCTGATTGAGGTAATCCTCGCGCAGGGAAGCACAGCTCTAAAACCGGGAAATTCTGCTTATTTTTTTAAGCAACATCTCAGCTTTTCCCACGTGGTTTGAGAGCGCGGCCTTCCTGCTATGACGAAAGACAACACGTTATGGCATCACCAGCTACTAAAACATCCAGTAAATTTTTCAAAAAATCACGCATTAATATTGCCATATCCGGTGTATTTATTGCCTGTAGCGCTACTACAAATATAGCATTATTGGCAATTTTACCCACCACAACATGGGCTCAAAACGCCTCTACTTCAGCGCAAACAACGCTTGAAAAGCCTGTAGCAAGCTTAAAAGCTGTGGTCGTGACTGCAAACACCAGCGACAACACAGTATCAGCCATTGTCAACATAGGCGATGCGCCATTAAGCCGTACCCCTATCAGTGCGAATGTGATTGATGCACAGCAAATTGAGGCCGTAGGTGCAAAACGCTTGGCTGATTTGACCAAGTTTGATGCATCAATGAGTGACGCCTATAACACCGCTGGCTATTGGGATTACGCAACAGTGCGCGGTTTTGTGATCGACAACAAATTTAACTACCGCCGCGAAGGCTTGCCCATCAATGCTGAAACCTTCATTGCCTTGGATAACAAAGACAGCGTTGAAATCCTCAAGGGTACTAGCGGCATTCAAGCCGGCTCAAGCTCACCCGGTGGTTTGATCAATTACAACGTCAAACGCCCCACTGTAAAAGATCTGCGTACGGTCCGTTTAGAGGGAAACAGCTACGGCAATGCTTTGGCGTCTATTGATTTAGCGGGCAGATCTGGCGCAAATAAAGAGTTTGGCTACCGCATCAACGCTGCGGCTGAAAAGGTGGATCATTACACGCCAGCATCTAATGGGAACAGACAGCTTTTGGCAATAGCATCTGATTGGCGAATCAACAAAGACAGTATTTTGGAAGCTGAGTTTGAGTACTCGCACCGCTCACAACCAAGTGTGCCAGGTATGAGTTTAATGGGAAGCCAATTGCCTTCTCCAAATTCGAAACTCAATATCAACAGCCAGTCATGGTCTCAACCTGTCGTGCTAGATGGTTTAACGGGAACTGTGAAATTTGAACAAGCTATCAACAGCAACTGGCGCTGGTCTGCGCAAGCTGGCACTCAAAAATTATCATCACAAGACCGTGTAGCTTTTCCCTTTGGCTGCACTGATGGCGACAACTATTACACTAATACCTATTGCCCTAGCGGTAACTTTGATGTGTATGACTTTCGCAGCGATAACGAAAGCCGCTCAACGAGCAGTGCCAAATTGGAAATCAAAGGCCAGTTGGACACAGCATTTGCCAAAATCAACCCAAGCTTGGGCGTTTTGGTCAATCGAGTCAAAGACCGTTTCGACAAGCAAGCCTACAATTACGCTGGTGCAGGCAATCTGAACAGCTTTGTAGCCCTGCCAGCAGATGCGTCGTTGACGGGTGAAAACACCAACCGAGACGAACGAAGCACCGAGTTTTACTTTAACAACTCGCATAACTGGACAGCCGACTTTACCACTTGGTCTGGCGTACGCCACACCCGCTTGTCGCGCCAAAGTGTACGAACCGATGGATCTCGTGCGACTGATTATGATCAAAACTTGACCACGCGTTTCTTAGCTGCCAGCTATCAAATTAACCAAGCACACATGGTGTACGCGAGTTTCGGTCGAGGCGTTGAATCTGAGGTCACCCCAGGCCGTTCGCGCTATACAAATGCAGGTGAAGCCTTACCCGCGATGACAAGTAAACAATATGAAATCGGTGTGAAAGGAGAACTAGAACAATTGCGCTGGAGCGCGGCATGGTTTGACATCACCCGCCCCATGTTTGGCGACTTGGGCAGCTGCAGCAAAACGGCTTCCTGCACACGCCAAGCAGATGGCTCCTCAAAGCATAGTGGCCTAGAACTCACAGCAGCCACACCCACCGCCAGCGCTACACAACCGTGGCATCTAGATGGTGGCATCACCATCATCAACGCCAAACGCCAAGGCAGCGTCATTGACACATCGCAGAACGGCTTAAAACCGACCAACGTACCAAACTGGATTTTGCGCTTGAACGCCGCTTACAAAATCACAGCTATTGCTGGGTTAACTTTGAACGCGCATCTCTCGCATGAAGGCAAACGAGCAGTGTTACCAGATAACAGTGTCAGCATTCCCGAGTGGACACGTCTTGATTTAGGCGCGAGTTACGTCACAAAAATCGGCAATATGCCAGCGACTTGGTCACTTGGAATTGAAAACGTCATGAACAAAAGTTATTTCAAAGAGTCACCCTACCAGTTCAGTCACGTGTATTTGTTCCCAGGTACACCGCGTACAGCACGACTTTCTGTACAAATCGCGCTGTAAACTTACACAACAGTTGAAAGTAGCAAAAAATCACGCTATAATTTGAGGCTTGTTCCTCGATAGCTCAGTTGGTAGAGCGCCGGACTGTTAATCCGTAGGTCCCTGGTTCGAGCCCAGGTCGAGGAGCCAAAAATATTAATTAAATCAAGCCCTTACGAGAAATCGTCGGGGCTTTTTTTATAAATATTTATAAGTAATCGCCAAACTTGTAATGTTAGGACATCGAAATTGGTCGGCAAACCTGCAATCCGTTCGTTCCCTATTCGCACAGAATGCCCACCAGGCGCCTGCAACTGCAGGCGTGACGAGCTATTGCAAAGCCCAGATGGCGACCCGCGCGTGTTGCGTTTGACAAGAGAGGACGAAAAGCAGCTGTTACGCCGCTTGGAGAATTTGAGTAGCCTCAGCGATCTAAAGCATATGCAAGAGCGTATGCAACAGCAGCTTGGCATTCAACTGAGCATCAACACAAGTCCAAACGAGGTTCGTAGTCTTCGCGGAATCACCATCTTGGTGCATGAACAGCTCGGTTTATGCAAGAAAACTCGCCAAGCTATACCAGCAGCGATCAAACGAAGTTTGGAACAGCAGCCAAATATTGCTTATGAGATTTTAAATATCGGCAGTTTGTTTGCCAGCGAATGACCGGCGATTAGCCAGCAAAACGCTTGTACTCCGACAACAGTTTTAAGGGCTCATGCAGTTGTCCAAACGAGTTTAACCATGCCTGTACGTTAAGTAAACAAACCGACTGCTGCTTGCCCTACATTGTACAAATCAGTGCCTAACTTAAACGCCAAATCATCAATAGGTACATGAATCATCCCAAAATCATGCTCATTCAGATCAGCAAACAGCACCATAGCGCGAATACCGCAGTTTCGACAATCAGAAGTTCCGCGCCAAGCTGATTCCGTTTTAATTGGGATCATTTTTTAATTGCATCATGCTGGATTACAGATTGAGCAATACGTATGCGTTCATCGAGATAGACGCCGTAAAAGTCTGAAGTTGAGCCACCCGTGAGCCGTGGCGCAACTTCTTTGCCCTCTTTGCCTAAAAATAACATGGTTGGTGCTACTTTGACACCCCAAGCACGTATCAATTGATCCTGCGTAAGCACATGACCACGCGAATCTATGACAGAAGCAGAATAACGAAAATTCACTTGAACAATAGGAATAGACTGTTCATTCATCAACGGCAGTAAATAGTTCTCACGCGCAATTTTGCAAAAAGGACAATTATCTAGACTTACAAAAACGAGCAATGGAGAAGCTGTTTTTAGCGCTTGCAATATTTCTGTTTGCAAAGACTTTGCGACCGGAATCTCTTTAATAGCTGCAGATTTTGCATCTAATGAAAGTAATCCAACAAACATTGCACTCAAACGAACAGGAAAGTTTCGGCGCGTGGAACGATTTTCAAGCATGTTGAGGAATAGAATAAAAAATCATCTTTTAGGATTCAACAGCCGCAAGTAGGTGTTGTAAGCATTCATCCTGTTTGCGAATTTAAACATCGGAATATTCTCGTACTTTCGCCAATCTATTGCCGCATACGCCTCATCAAAAAGCTCAAGTTCTTCCACCGCTTTGCCCATCATTTTTCTAAGGTATGTCAAATAATCGCGTAAAAGCTCGATGTCTGCCGTTGCATTTTCAGAGACTGAGCCATGTCCAGGAATTGCCACAGTCGCTTTGAAGTCTAAAAAGGAATTCAAAGCTTGTATCCAAGGTTCTGTATCGGCTGTTCCGCCTATGAAAGGCAGCCGGCCTCTAAATAGTAAATCCCCAGCGAATAGGACTTTATCTTGAGGGAAAAATATCACCAAATCTTCAGGTGTGTGTGCCGGCCCGACGGGCTTCACGATCAGGTCTATGCCCGATAGATTGAGTTTAACTTCATTGGATACCCAAGAATTTGCTTCAATCAATTTTGTATCGTCATCCACCCATGGCGATAGTTCTACGCGTGAGGCCGACAATCTTTGCGTTGCCGTTTCAGAATTCAAATACTCTTTAGCAGCAGGATGTGCAATTATTTTTGCGCCAATTTTTTGAAAAGCCTGAAGTCCATATATATGGTCTGCATGGTAGTGCGTCACTATCACTGAATTGATTCTTTTGGGGCTGATTTTGCCAATTGCACTTATCAACGCTTCGGCCAACGCAGGCGATCCCAAAGCATCAATCACCACAATACCATCTGGCCCCACAATGAAGGCTGCATTGGAAATGAAATTTTTATTCTCAGCACTTCCAAGTGCTGTCAGTCCTTCAACATACCAAACAGACGAACTGATTTGTTTAGGTGTCAGCGTTATATTTTTCGATTCTTGTGAATAAGCAGATATGCAAAAGGTACAGCTTATTGCTAATAAAAAACGAAAGAAATTCATAGTGTTCGGCATTGACCATTCAGTATCAAAGCCATTTTACAAACTACTGTAAAAATCAGGGTTTGATATATGCAAACTTTTCGCGCGATTGCAATTGTGCAATGCGAACCACACCAGAGGGCGTGAATTCAGCATCCAAGATGAACTGATTTTTAGTTAAATTTCTATTTTTGAGCGTAATTTCACATACCTCAAACTTCACACCGCGTGCCTTCAAAGCGTTGACCAAGGCAGCGTAATCTACATTTGGGCTAGCTTTGTCTTTAGCACCTTCCATCAAAAAGTCAACGCCATTTGCATGGGTAACTACAGTGATTTTTGTGTCTGGCGCGACATCTAAATGATTGCGAATATTGCGCAAACCTTTGGTCGCCTGTGCCTCCGCATTGTCGATGTGATAAACCACGTTATCTTGTGCAAAAGCCAAACCTATACTGGAAAGGAGCAATATTTTTACAGCTAAAACTTTAAATATAGATTTCATGTATTTCTTCTATTTGAATTACAAAACTACGCCAGGATTACCATCTAATCCGAGCAATTTTGGGTTGTATAACTTAATAGGCTCAATTGTTTTTTTATGCTTAAGGTAGGTCTCAACAACTTCCCACGCAGGTGGACCAGCATTTTTACTCGCCTCCTGCACTGGCGCCCAACCAGCTACTTTGTATGTTTTGCTGGCATCCATCAGTTGGCCACCAAATCGCATATCACTGATACGTGAGCCAGCTTTACCCGTTGGATTGCAGGTATAAGTCATACCACCAGTTCGTACCATATCACCACCTTGTTGGTAATAGGGATCGGGGTTGAACAAGTTGTCGCAGACATCTTCTAATATCGTTTTAATGGCTTCACCCGTTAAATCCGACACCGTCGTCCAAGGATAGGTAATTGCCGTTTGATCCATCACATGTTCACGCGTAATAGCTTGACCGGACAACAATGATGTGCCCCAACGGAAACCTGGAGAAAAGGCAATTTGAGCACCGCGCACGTTGATCAGTGCATCGGTAATCAACTGATCAAACGTGCCATTGAAATTGCCCCGGCGGTACAACAAGCCTTCAGTTACAGCTAATTTTTCAGTCAATTTTGAAAGATAAGGCGCGCGAACCTTCTCAATCAAAGTCGTCATCTCTTTGTCAGCTGGCAAAAAATTAGCAAAAATAGGAAGTAGTTTGTAATTGATGTTGACAACTTTTTTGTCACGCACATCTAAGTCGAGTACACCTAAAAACTTTCCGTTACTGCCAGCATTGGTCACTAAAGTTTGACCGCTAGCATTTTTGACCATGGTGGGTACTGGCACGCCATCATGCGTATGACCACCTAAGATCACGTCAATACCTGTCACGCGAGATGCCATTTTTAAATCGACATCCATACCGTTGTGCGACAGCAAAACAACTGCTTGCGCACCTTTAGCACGTGCTTCGTTGACTGCTTTTTGCATGGTTTCGTCTTGAATGCCAAACGTCCAATTCGGCACTTGCCAGCTGGGATTTGCGATAGGCGTATATGGGAAGGCTTGACCAACGATAGCAACCGTCACACCATTCATTTCTTTAAGTACATATGGCTTAAAGACTGGGTCTTCAAAGTCACGAGTTTTGACGTTTTGCGCCACAAAATCTATCTTGCCAGCAAAGTCTTTTTCGATGATTTCCATCATCCGCTTTTCGCCATAAGTGAACTCCCAATGCGCCGTCATCACATTGATACCCAATAACTTGCAAGCGTCAACCATGTCTTGTGCATTCGTCCACAAGCTGGTTGCACTTCCTTGCCATGTGTCGCCGCCGTCAAGCAGCAAAGCTCCTGGTCGGCTACTGCGCAATTGTTTGACCAACGTAGACAAATGCGCAAAACCGCCAACTTTGCCATACTGCTTAGCAGCTCGCTCAAAATCCAAGTATGTGTGCGCATGTGCATTGGCGCTACCCGCCTTCAAGCCTGCATACTTGAGCAAATGCTCTCCCACCAAATGCGGCACGTTGCCCGTCATCCCCGCAATACCAATATTGACATTGGGTTCGCGGAAATAGATAGGCAACAACTGAGCATGGCAATCTGTCATGTGCAACAAATGTACATTGCCCGTTTTGGGGACGCTGTAGAGCTGATCTGCTTCCTGTGCACTAGCCTCACGACCAAGAGGAAAACCAGCAACAACGGCTGCTGTTAAAACGGATGTAAATTCACGGCGTGATAAATTCATGACTTAGATTAACGTACTTCTATTACTTGTAATAAATTGAGTTGGTGTTGCAAACAGATAATGAATATTTACTTGTTCACCGGTGATTGCGGATCAAGCAATAACGCCATCACATGCTTCACTTGTTGCTCGGTCAAAATACCGGCATCACCAAACCTAGGCATATTGCTGCATAAATTGACAGAATGCGTGTTCCAAATCCGTGCCCATGTATATTTGACGATTGCTTCTGAATCTTTGGAGGCAACATCTTTAACGCCACGAATCGTGCCGTATTTCAAAAGCGAAGGACCTTGGTTCCCAAAGCTGATTTCAGTCGGTGTCAACTGGTGGCAGGCGTAGCAATTGGCACCATTTGGAACACCCGCAACGTCGCTGAATTGCAATCCACGTCCGTTTTGGGCAATTTTTTCACCTTCTGTCCAATCACCGGTGTACTTGCCGTCTTTCGGATATGGAATAGCGGCATAAATGGCTTGCTCCATCTTTTCACGAGTCTCTTTTGGAATATCTTTACCACTGGCATTTGACTCTGAACAAACTTTTTGAATCTCAGTCTGGTCTAAGCGATCAAGTTTTGCGAGACCACGCTCTGAAAAACTTCCCTTGATGGTGGCGAGCACTTCGGCAGCGCTTTGCTTTTGCGTTGTGGTTGATGCACAGCTTGCTAGCAAAGCAACACCTGACATCAAAATAAATAATTTTGCTATATTTTTAATAGCAAAAGGGGCAATAAATACGCTGGCTACATGCTTATTTTTCATATATATTCTCAATATCAATATGTTAAAAATTTATCTCTTTAGAGCGGGTGCCGCCATTTTTCCACCATTGGCATTCACGCCCATGAAGGTGATTAAATCAACAGAGGTTTGGCTTAAATATTGCAACTCAGGAAAGCGCTGTTGCCGGAAACAATCGTAAAGTCTCCATTGCATGGTTCTCACCGCGCCTTGACTCACGCGATACGCAGGCCATTGACTGAACGCTGCTTGCGCTGGACCTTGTTTTGTCAAATTAGGCAAGTCTTGCAAGCGGATGCGTTTACCGTCTTCGCTGTGGCAACTGGCGCAGCTGAAGTCAAACGGACCACCTTTAAAGTAAAACGCCTCTTTTCCACGAGCGTAAGAAGCTTTTTCCGTACCATGATTTTGTGGAATGTTGATGGTCATACCACGCGATTCATCATATATGTAAGCTACCAAGTCTTCTACTGCTGTGGCCTTTTGCCCCTCGCGGCTATAAACCGTTCCAGCACTAAAATCATTCTTGTTTGCGCCTTGCAATGACACCATACAATGCACCAAGCGGCTCTCTAAATCCATAACTTGGTTGGTGTCTGAAAAATATTTTGGCAGTGAAGTTACAGCACCTTTAACTTTGCCAGCACCCAGACCCAAATCACACGCTTCTAAACTAGCGTTTTTTGGACCACGTTTGGCTTTCCATAGGGCTTCACCTCTGGCCGCGTTCAAATCAGCTGGATTACCATCTTGCAAGCTCGCTCGGTAATCGTCAATCGCATCTTTGGCTGACTTTTGCTGCGCATTCGCAGCAGTACAAGCTACAGTAGCCAGAATTAGGTTGGCGATTGCTAGCTGTCGTAAATTTAAAAATCTCTTTTCAAAACTCATTATTGTCTCCATTCGAATTGAATATTTTGTTTACAGCTTTCCAAGCTAAGCACGAAAACAAAAGCCAGTAATCCACGCATGTAGTTTACTGGCTTTGTTTTAAAGTTCCGAGCAAAGAGCTTAAGAAATAGTCGCTTCGTCGGTACGTTTATCACCGGTATTATCAACCCAAGTCACCTCCACTTTTTCGCCAGCTTTACCGCCGGTGAATGTAAATTGAATGAATGGGTTTTTAGACACTGCGGGCCCCCATTGAGCACTCATCACTGTTTTGCCGTTGTGTACAGCACTGATGGTTTGAATAAACAGTGCTGACACAACTTTGCCAGCAGCATCTTTACGCAAACCTGTTTCCATCTCATGGCTCACTAAAACACGTACAGTCACTTTATCGCCAGTTGCAGCTGCACGAATGCGCATTGGATCACTCATCTTGAACTCCTAATTTTCTAATAGCTAATGTTTAAAGACTTAATGCGAATTAACCGCCGCAGCCACCGAGCGTGACTTTGACCTCTTTAACTGCGTAGAAAAATTTATCGCCTACTTTCGCGAGTGCGTAGACATTTGTGGATTGTCCCATCTTGACATTGGTAGACATGTTTGCATCAGTACCTGGCATAACATCAAAACCAGCTGTCAAAGCTGCGGGATTTTTTTCCACAACCAAGCCTAACCATGTTGTACCAGCAGCTGCACTTTGTGCACCCAAACGAACAACGTTTCCGTTTTCCGCAATTTCTGGGGCACTCAAAGTAACATCTTTACTCTCTGTTGCAGCACTAGTGCCACCCAACGCTTTGACAACATCAGCCAGGTTCTTGGCTTCAAAGGCTGCTTTATTCCAAGCTGTTTGCGCGGAGGCTGCAGCAGGGAACAAACCAACACTTGCGGCCAAACCTAAGGCAGCGACACCCGATGTGCTTTGTACAAATTCACGACGCTTCATAATTTACTCCTGATTAGAAATCTTCAAAAAACTTTTCTCTTACCTGCTCAAGTTAACACATTTCTTGCTTATACGTTGACATGGATATTACTTAACAGCACCTTGCGATATCCAAAGAGCCACTTTTTTAGCATCCGCATCGCTCAAGCTTTGTGCAGGCATTGGCATTGAACCGTAAACACCTGATCCACCGCTTTTAATTTTTCCTGTTAAATAGGCAACAGCATCTGGCTTGCTGCCTTGCTTAGCAACGATTTCTTTAAAAGAGGGTCCTACAATTTTATTGTCAATACCATGGCAAGCAGAGCATGCATTTTTACTCAAAATTCCAGAAACGTCAGCGCTTTTAAGTGGCCCCACTGTTTCAGCTGATTTTTCTGCTGCCTTAGCGACCGCAGCTGGCGCAGCCACTGTTTTTTTCACTTCTGCACCAGAGTTAGCCGCTGGCTTGGTTGTATCCGCTCCCACAGAAGGCCCGAAAGCGCGCGTCTGCTCAGCCAAATTACCGTGCGCATTGCGCGCATGTTCCGGCAGTAAACTTGCCACTTTTGACTCAGTCGCACAATTAGCCATGCAGTTAGAACCTTGCGTGTCAGGTTTAGCGACGCCTCCAAACTCTTTACCAGGCCACATCGCATGCTTGGTCATCATGCCGTTACGATTTGGTATTTTGCCTTGAGTTTCTGCCATGTTTTTATCACTTAAAGTGAAATTGTCTGGCACTACATTAGCGATATTTAACAAGTACGCAGTTACCGCATAAACCTCATCTGGTTTCAACGATTTAGGAGCTGTCCAAGGCATTGCACGGTTGATGTAGTCCCACAACGTTGACAGTTGCGACACCTTCATCATCGTTGTACGCGTTGGCGTTGCAGCCTCTGGCATCAAACTAGCTACGCGGCCAGTTTCAACGTCTTTTTTGGTTGTGTAACCGACTAAAGCGCTGAAAACAGTGTTGTTTTCGCCAAAGCTACCATGACAAGATGAACACTGCGCTTCCCAAACCTTTTCGCCCATTGCGACACTGCCTGCACCTTTAGGCAACCCTTTGAAATCAGGTCGAACATCGATGTCCCATGCAGCTACCTCATTTGCTGTAGCGGTACGCCCAACGCCCTCAATCTTGCTACCTTGAGCAAAAGCAGACACAGCACATGACAATGACGTAGCAGCTAAAATCGCGAAAGTTAATTTACGATAACTGAACATTTTTCACCTCACCAGATTCTTGCAACAACCATGTTTGAATGGAGTTGTTGTGATAAATGCTGCGAGTTCCGCGAACTTTTCTGTTTTCAGCGTATGTTGGCTGAATATGCCCCGTATCATCGGTTGCACGGCTCATCAGCAAAGCTGGCTTGCCATCCCACGACCAATCCATGTTGAAGCGCGTTAAGCACTTGGACATAACTTGCCCCTCTAAACGTGCGACCTTCCAATTACGGCCACCATCGACAGATATGTCGACTTTTTTAATCTTCCCGCGACCGCTCCAGGCAAGTCCAGTCACATTCAAAAAGCCCTTGTCCAATAACACTTGACCACCGCTAGGCGTTGTGATCACAGATTTCACCTCTTGTGTGCTGCTGTACTGGCGATGCATGCCACTTGGCAGCAAATCAATGTAATGGATGGTTTCATCTTTTGTGCCATAAGCCTCGTCGCCCAACTCAATGCGACGCAAGTACTTCACCCAGCTCACCCCCTGGACACCCGGTACAACCAGGCGCAATGGGTAGCCGTTTTCTGGACGCAGCATTTCGCCATTCATACCATAGGCGACCAGTACCTCATCGTTCATGATGAGACTCATAGGAATCGTGCGCGTCATACTAGACCCGTCAGCACCCTCAGCCAAAACGAACTTGCCACGTTTGAAATCTGCACCGCACATTTCAAGTAGCAAACGCAAAGGCACGCCTGTAAATTCGCTACAACTCACCATACCGTGCGTGTATTGCACAGTCGGTACAGCAGTATTTCCCCACTCCATACCCGTGTTAGCACCACATTCAATAAAGTGGAAGCGGCTGACTGATGGCAAACGCATCAAGTCATCCATGGTAAAGACCATTGGCTTTTTGAGCATCTTTTCATCACTGCCATTCACCATCAAACGGTGTTTGTCAGGCTCAATATCCCACCAACCCTGGTGATGACGCTCAAAATGCAAGCCACTTGGCGTCACAATACCAAACAATCCTTGCAATGGTGCAAAGCTAACGCCAGCAGCACTAACCGCCGTCAAGCCTGGGCTTTCACGACGCTGCAAGTTTTTTTCGTAAATACTTGGTACGCCATAGCCGCGCGCAGCAACGCCCTGCCCCAAACCTTTTGTATGAGCCGGTAAGTTAACAATATTTGGATCGTCTTTTGACGACTGCGCACGTGCAGCAGTTGCACCCGCCATTGCTGCAGCAAACGCACCAGCCATGAATCCGCGTCTGCCTGCATAAACAGATTTGATTTGCTCACTGCCGAGGAAACCCTCGGGAGATGCTTGAATAAAACGGTTATTTCTCATGGCTGAATCTTTTTACTTGGAACCTGCCAAAATCCACTTAGCCAGCTTAGTAGCATCTGCATCAGACAGAGCCGCTTGCGCAGGCATAGGGATAGGGCCGTATTTGCCCGAACCACCCGCCTTGATGCTTGCCGCCAATTTGGCAACGTAATCTTTCTCTTTGGCGTATTTCTCAGCCACAGCCTGATATGCCGGACCCACTAATTTTTTATCTACCGCGTGGCAAGCCATACACGCATTTTTTTGCGCCAATGCCAAATCCGCCCAAGCTGAACTTGAAAATGCAGCTCCAAGCACTGCAACGGCTGCGCATTTTGAAATAATTTTTGAGTATGTCATGATTGATTTAAATATAAATAAAAGTATATGAATATAAATATATCGGTATAAGAATAAGCTTATTCTAAATTTTGACAGGATCAATACAACTAGGGTATACCCTTGGTAATAATTCTAGGAACATTTTTTTTCTAAAAAAAAAGACGCTGGTAAGCGTCTTTTTTAGCATTTCGTATAACTTAGTATCAATCCAAGGTATCAGCCCAAATATTTTGCGCCCAGCTCTCAGCGTAAGCGCCTTCTAGCATGGTCACTTCTGGCTTCAAATCTATCGAAGACACGCCACCTGAGCCCGCAACTGTCTTGAACGTCTTCTCAGCCGCGACATACTCGTGCACACTAGCCACATGGATACAGTTTTTCGCATCAACCATGCTGTAGCAGGTGTTGGTCAGCATAGGGTTAGGGTTAACTTCCCAGCCGTTGAGCTGCGCGACGATGGCAGCTGCTGCCACTTTCGCTTGCGCATTGGCCATATGACCACTCTTAGGCATACCAGGCGCGATTTGAATGGAGTCACCCAAAACATGCACATCTTTGGCAGCCGTCGACTCAAAGGTAAGGTAATTCACACCACACCAGCGGCCATTAGCCATGTTGTTCAGACCGGAGTTAACCGCGATCAAACCAGCGCGCATGTTTGGCAAAGCATTGATGACGTTAACTTTCACGTCTTCTTGAATCTCAAACTTGATGGTGCCAGTTTTGGCGTCAACCGCCGTTACTTTGTGGTCACCACGGTACTCAATCATGCCTTTGTAATCGTTGGCCCATACTTTTTTGAACAACGGGCCTTTAGATGTCACGTCTGGGTTACCGTCCAAAATCAAAATTTTGCTCTTTGGCTTAGCCACTTTGAAGTATGACGCTATCTGGCTAGCACGTTCGTACGGGCCAGGCGGGCAGCGGTATGGTGCTACAGGGATGGTGATGGCGTAGGTGCCGCCGTCCGGCATGGCTTCTAACTGCTTGCGCAAAGTCGCAGTTTCAGCGCCAGCTTTCCAAGCCTGAACGATTTGGCCACTTGCATTGGCAGCAGCCAAGCCTTCGATGCTGCCCATCATCAAATCAATGCCTGGGGATACAACCAATTTGTCATACGCGATGCTGCCACCGCTTGCTAATGTTACAGTTTTCTTAGCAGCGTCAATCTTGCTTACCATGTCTTTCACCATGGTCACGCCATGCTTTTTAGACAAATGCTCGTAAGAGCTGGTGATGTCCGCCATCGACTTATGACCACCCAGCACCATATTGGACACGGGGCAAGAGATGAAGGATGCGTTGGGTTCGATCAGCACCACATCGATTTTGTACTGTGACAGCAAGCGGATGTACTTAGCCGCTGTAGCGCCACCAAAACCACCGCCCACGATGACGACTTTTGCCTTGGATGGCATAGATGTTGTTGCGCAGCCGGCCAAGCCCAACAAGCTCAATGCTGCGGCGGATTGCAAAATTTGACGGCGCTGTAGATTGTTTGTAGTTGTCATGTCAGTCTCATCCTTATTTCTTTTGAGCTGCAAAATAGTTAGCAATCATGACGACTTGCGCATCGCTGTAGCCCTTGCTGAGCTGATGCATCACTGTGGCTGGACGTGTGCCGTCTTTGAAGGCTTTCATTTGCAAAATAATATTGGCTGCAGGCATGCCGGCCAAAGAGACAACTGCAGAGCCATTCGTCGCTCTGCCCTGCGTGCCATGACAAGTGGCACAAGTGGCAGAAACGCTAGCCACATACAATTCATCTTTGCTTTGCGCTGAGGCTGTTGCCCCCGTAAATGCTGCTAAGCTAGCTACTAAAGTCGTAGCTAGCTGAATTTTCATTCGCTTATTCATCATGCTGAGTCTCCAGTAATGTTTATATGCAATTTTATATATAGTTATTCACTAAAACGACTATAACTATATCCGATACATCAGTTTAGTACGAGCACATTTTGTACGTGAAAACCCTAGTATTGACGGGAATTTACTTACACAAAATTGACATTGCAAGTTTATCGTGGCGGTTTTAAATATCAATTTACTATCATTTTAGTAGCTATTAAGTAAATAAATACGCCGGCTACAGGCATAAATGGCATAAAAAAATCGGATACTCTTGCAAGCTACCCGATTTTTTGCTTACTAGCTTGGCTAAAGTATTATTGCGCCGTAATCCCCGCCGTTTTAATTACTTTGGTCCAACGCGGAATTTCATTTGCCACAAACGCAGTGTAGGCTTTTGAGCCTAGCGTTGGAACAACAAAACCTTGCGATTCCAAACGCTGCCTGATCGCTGGTGAATTCATCACCTGAACCATGGCTGCTTCTAACTTTTCAACCACAGCGGGCGGCGTACCCTTTTGAATGGACAAGCCAGACCACGACAAAGACTCGAACCCTTTGTAGCCAGATTCAGCGATAGAAGGCACATCTGGATAGAGCGGATTGCGTTTGACTGTCGTTACCGCCAGTGGGCGCAGCTTACCAGCCTTGACATGCTGCAAGGCTACGTCTTGGTTGATGAACATGATTTTGATCGTTCCACCTAGCAAGTCAGTCATCATCGGACCACCGCCACGGTAAGGAATGCCCGTTAAAAAGATACCCGCTGTTTGCTTGAAGAGTTCCATCGCCATGTGCCCTGAAGATGCATGGGTGTAGCCGTAATCAAGCTTTCCTGGGTTAGCCTTGGCAAAATCGACCAAGTCTTTGAGGGTTTTAAAAGGCAAGCTAGGATGTACCAACAACACATTAGGCCCCGTATGTACTTGCGTGAGGTGAATGAAATCTGTGTTTGAGTTGTATTTCAAATTCGGATCTAAGCCATGTGCCACTGCGTTTTGGCCAACACCAGTTTGAATAATGGTATAGCCGTCGGCTGACGCTTTGCTAGCGCGCTCAGTACCTACGACACCCCCTGCACCACCCACGTTTTCAACGATGACAGGCTGCTTCAAAATTTTACCTAGTTCATCATTGACCATGCGCCCCATCACATCGCTAGTGCCACCAGGTGGGAATGGCACGATCAGCTTGATGGGTTTATTGGGGTAGTCACTTTGCGCCAAAGCGCTCATCGCAATCAAGCCAACGGCTGCTGCACTGACCAGTTTTAACCATGTTTTCTTCATCGTTAGCTCCATTTTTTGTCTCCTATTTATAAAAATAACTCTTTAACTAATTATTCAACCAAAACTTCAATTAAAACCGTGGCTTGACGGTTGACCAATCGGGTCTGAACTTTTGCATCTGCGTCACATCGTTGCGGGTGCGAATACGGCAATTTAAAAACGCTTGGTGCAGCTCAGCCAGTTTGACTTGGTCTAACTCTACACCCAAGCCCGGTTTGTCCGTCAAATGCACACAGCCACCCACGATAGGCACTTTACCACCCACCAAAACCTCGTCGCTTTGCCACGGGTAATGTGTATCACAAGCGTAGGTCAAATGATGCACCGAAGCGGCCAAATGCGTCATCGCCATCATGCTGATGCCCAAGTGCGAATTTGAATGCATGGACAAACCCATGCCAAAAGCTTGGCAAGTGCGCGCTAAAGCCTGCGTCGCCCGCAAACCACCCCAATAGTGGTGGTCTGACAGCACAATTTGCACAGAGTTCAATGCCACACTGCGCTGCAAATGGTCCCAAGATGTGACGACCATGTTCGTCGCTTGCAGCAAACCGGTGGCTTTGTAAACCTCAGACATGCCCTCCAAACCCGGCGTCGGATCTTCGTAATATTCCAAGTCATTCGCCAGCCGCTTGGCAATGCGGATACTGGTGGGAATTGACCAATTGCCATTGGGGTCAATCCGTAGCTGGTGGTTTGGATAAGCAGCTTTGAGCGCTTTGATGGCATCTGCTTCTTCATCCGGTGGAAAAACGCCCGCTTTCAGCTTGATACTTTCAAAACCATACTGGTCAATCATCTTCTTGGCTTGCGCGACGATTTGCGCGGCGTTCACCGCTTCACCATAGGGGTCAGGCGCGTACTCAGGGTCAACACTAGCGTCCCATTTGTAAAACAAGTAGGCTGAATACGCCACTTTGTTGCGTACTGCCCCACCCAATAATTCCACCAACGGAATACCCAATGTGCGGGCTTGCAAGTCTAAAAATGCCACTTCAAAGCCTGAAAATACGCTGCTTGTCAGGTTGTCGCCCATGGAGCCAGGCGCGAGTTCCATCTCAATATGCGAAGTTTTGTTGAGTTTGGACTCGGCAATAACTTTAGCCAGCAAGCCATTTAAATCAAACGCAGACAAACCCACCAAACTGTCTTTGACCCTTGTCAGCAAATCTAGTACAGGTGCATCACCATAGGTTTCACCCAAGCCAACCAAGCCATTTGCACCTACAACTTCGATGATGGATCGCAAGCCAAATGGCTCGTGCACACCGGCAGCGTTCAGCAAAGCAGGGTCTTTGATGGCGATGGGGGTGACACGGACAGCGAAAATCTTCATGAATGAAAGTTCGATCTTTTAGTGAATCTAGAAAATACTGCCGATTATAGTCATCGGTTGTCTGATGACTTGTATTTTGCTTAAAAATCAAGAAAGAGTCAAGTAGGAATTTACAGAATCCAACAGCTAGCGAAAGCCGGAAAAGACCAAATTTGCTATATTTTTAATAGCTATTGAGGCAATAAATACGTGGGCTAGAGGGCTATTTATGAGTAATTTTTTAAGTTTAAAAGCTTAATTATTTTTGAACTTCAAAGCCAGTACTTTAGCTGCAACGCACTTACCCTGTACTTGACCACCCTCAACTCCGAATCTGTAATGGATACCAGCGTACAGACGCGACAAGGCAGCTTCGTTGGCTGCGGCGTTGAAGTTAGGGAATGTGCGCGGCCCCCAGCCTCTGTCGTTGTGGGTGTTGTCGGTGAAGGACATATTTGCGCCGAAGATTTGGCTTAAAACGCCTGATGCTGCGCTGGATTGGACGGAGTGGCCAGACGGATATTCTGGAAACGGCGGAGTAGCCATCAAGCTGGGAACCCAATTGCTGTCAAAAGAGCCTTGTACATAAGTCACGGGGCGCAGCACATTGGTGGCATATTTAGTGGCCCAACCTGCGGTGAAAGCGTCTGCCATGGCGATATTCAGGCGCACATGGGTGGCTGCGGCTTCAGCCAAGTTGGCTTTGCGGACTTTAAGCAAATCGTTGGCGATGAATGACCAATGTCCCGCTGGCGTGGGTGTTTTACCCGGGTCATCTGCCCAATACAAGGCAAATTGACGTTGCTCCTGCGTGGCTGCGTTGCTGATTTTGTAAACCTCTTGGGCATCTTTGTAGAACTTGGAATTAGCGTCTTCAGAATACTCAGGCGGCTGTGGTGCGGGGCAGTCTTGTACGGACTTTAAAGCAAAGGGGCGATTTTCACCCCAATAGGGCAACAACGGTTTGGCAAATGCCGGGGGCGTCGCAGACCAGCGCCCAGCTCCGCTAGGTGGCACATAGTTGGCGCGGTTGCGACGCAACGGGCCCCACGCTTCATGACCGCCGTCAGTGCGCGCCCAAGTCATGATGGCCATAGCCATGAGTTTGCCGTATGAGTTTGAACGGTTGGTGATTTCAGGCGTGTAAGTGTTGGGGTCAAAATCTTGGCCGTATTTCAGCGGCAAACTGCGCTCAAGCTGATCAATACGTCCCTTGTTTTCGGCTGTAGCGTTGCTGAACATCATGCGCGTCATGGTAGCCATCGAGGCATTTGCAACGGTTGGCCAGTGCAAGGGTTCGTCTGGTTGCGTCAACGGTAACGAGCTGAGCTCGTTCAACTGCCCCGCGAGTGAGATGTAACCCGGCATCCCAGCGACTACAGATTCGTAAGCAGTCACACCCAGATAACCCAAAGCGCGTGCGACAACAGGCGGGCTAAAACCGGGTGTTTGCTGCGCAAGTGATAAGGATAGAGTCATCCACTCAGTCACCACTGCGTTGCTGTAAGCATCTGCAGGACGCCCTAAGTTTGGAGCTTGAGCTATTGAAAATGTAGCAAATAATGCAATTAAAACGCTGGCTGTAAAACGCTTTATCATACTATTGAGCCTTCCAAGAAGATGCACCACCAGCTTTGTCGATCACATAAAAACCATCTGCAGACACAGTTTGCCACGGACCAAACTCAGAGAACGGCCACTGCACGCGGACTTTGACAGTCGTTGCTGCACCTAAGCCAAAGTGCATCCAGCCTAAATGTCCGCTGGCATGACCACCGCCCACGGTGAGCTCTTGGCGGATGATGCTTTGCTTGCCCAAGTGCTTCATGGCATCGCCCAAGTCAACTTCAACCCACGCGCCCACTGCGTCTTTATTACTGCCGCTTTGCTTCAATTTGAGTTGCAACCAATGCCCTATTCCTCCCGTACTACCCATTTGCTGTGGTTTATCCGCTGTGCCTGCGCCCACATTGCGCCAAAGTTGTGCTTTGTCCCAACGATTGACGACAACCATGTCCAACAAACCATCGCCATTCAAATCAGCCAACATACCTCCACGACCACGTCGCACACTGGCTATATTGGCCAGTTGACCCGCTTCATAAAACCGACCATCGGTTTGCTGCAGCAGCAGATTATTCGGATCAAGCGCTGCAAAATCGGGCATGGTGGAGATATTGCCTTTAACAATAAAGATATCGGCCAAGCCATCATGGTTCACATCCGCAAACTGCGAATGCCATGCGGTAGAGGGGTGAATATCACCGCCAACATAAGGGCGATGCGCCGTAACGCCACGTTTGTAAGCAATATCCGAATACTCAGGCTTAGATGCTTTGCCAGACGCGTCAAGCTGCAGTTTTTGCAATTTGTTGTCAGCCATACTGGTTAAATACAGCTCGGGATAGCCATCGCCATCAATATCTTGGCTGGCGATGCCCATGCCCCAAATTTGCATAGGCTTCCAGCCCTGCGCCTCGGTATACAGCGTTGGCGGCTGGCCAGTGGCAATTTTCCACAGCTGTTCTTGCCCGCCCTTGTAAAACTCGCGGTCGTTGCTCACGCGTAGATCTGGTGCTCCTGTTCGACCCCAGTCTGAAAATAGCATCGACAATGCGCAATATGCAGGCTCAAGCTTCACCGGTTCTGCGAATCCGTTGCCCGCGCTGTTGGGTCTGAGCAAAACACCAGGGGTGCAACTTCCCCATGGAAACTCTGCCAACTTGGCACGGTCAATATAAGTACCAATCGCCAAGGTTGGCCATTTTTGGTCTTTTTCCCAAGTTGCTGAAAAAGCCGTGTGCCACTCATTAGCCGTTTTCACGCCCCACATGGCTGTAGCACGTTCAAATTTGCAAGCGCCTAAGCCTTTGAAGACTTCAACTTCACCCACGCGCAAGACGACCAAATCTGTGTTGCCATCGCTGTCTATATCCAAAGGGTAAGCGCCCACTGCATTGGTCAACTCCAAACCTGTGCGCTCTTCTTGCAGCTTGATGGCACCACCACGGGCACTTTTGTTGCGATAAAACTTGGCTTTGTTCACACCAGCGGTGACGTAGATTTCAGGCAAGCCGTCAGCATCGCAGTCAAACGTAGCCACACCGCCACCCACCATAAACTCATCTTCTCCTTCAAAACGGCTTTGCAAGCCTGCGCTGTCGGTTTCTTCTACAAATTTAGGAATTACAGGAACTGGCGCAGCAACTTGTGCAAAAACGGGGGCCATAGTCATTTGAAAAACTATAGAACTTATCAGAATGGTTTTTATAAATTTAGACATGCTTTAAACGCAATTTAGACATTCACCCAAGCACCCGTTTTTTCAGAAGCAAACAAAGCATCAATCACCTTCATGTTCAAAATCGCATCTTCCACACCATAAGGCAAGGCCATTTCACCACGCACGACTTTTGAAAATGCATCACCCTGCAAGCCATACATGTTACAGGCTGGCACGGTCGTTTTTTGCATGGAAGCGCCGTTCAACGCACTACCGTCATCCACAAAGTAATCCGTTTCCCCGCCCAAAGGGGCGTTGAAAGGAATTTGAACCTCGATACGCTTTTTAGTTCCCACCACTTGCACGCGCTGGTGCGACGCAGATTGGGTTGACACCGTGAAATCTAAGCGTCTGCCATCCCCAAAATCTAGTAAAGCGCTCACGGTTCGGTCAACTTTAAAATCTGGGTCACGGTCAACCAAGGCGATCACGCGTTTGGGTTCAGCATTGAACAAGAAACGGCCAATCACAATCGGATAGCAGCCAATGTCGTACAAAGCTCCGCCGCCAATTTCATACTTGTTTCGGATATTGTTGGTATCGCGATTAAAGTATGAAAAGAAAGCTTGCACACTTCGCACATCACCCAGTTCTCCACTACGCACATGTTCACGCACTTGCAACCACTGCGGGTGAAAGCGCACCATGAAGGCTTCCATGATGTGTACTTTGTCCGCCACTTCGCGCAGCTGCGCGGCTTCATTGGCGTTAATAGCAAATGGCTTTTCGCAGAGAACGTGCTTACCCGCACGTGCCGCTTGCAAGGTTAGCGGCACATGCAAATCGTTAGGCAATGGGTTGTAAATAGCTTCAATCTCAGGGTCAGCCAACAATGCCTCATACGAGCCGTAAGCTTTGGGAATACCCAGCTTAGCAGCCCATTCATCTGCTTTGCCGGGCGCTCGCGAGGCGATGGCTCGCACATTGCAAAACTCGCTTTGCTGAAGTGCAGGAATGACTTTTTCCCATCCAATTTTGGCCGTACTCAAAACGCCCCATACTACTTTTTTCATAGCTATATTACCAATGAAAACGCCGGCTACAAGCGAATTTTGCTTATAACCAGCGTCAAATACAACACGTTAAATTAGCTTAAAATATTTTGAAATCTTTTTAGATAAACGAATTCAATAAATTCTCTAGATTTTCTTGACGACCAGAAACTGGGCGCGTATCTGTATTGCTTTGCAACACACGTGCCGCCACAGCATCTAAGCTTAACTTGCCAGCCATGACATCACCACCAAAGCTAGACTTCCAGCCCGCATAACGGTCTTGACGTGCTTTCTCAAAGCGACCGTCTTGAATCATTTTTTCTGCAATCAACAAGGCACGCGCTGTCACATCCATGCCACCGATGTGGCCGTAGAACATATCTTCAGGATCGATCGATTGACGGCGTACTTTGCTGTCGAAATTGACACCACCCGTGGTGAAACCACCGGCTTGCATGATTTGATACATCACCAAAGCAGTTTCAGGAATGCTGTTAGGGAACTGGTCAGTATCCCACTGGCACTGCATGTCGCCACGGTTCATATCAATAGAGCCAAAAAGTCCCATGTCAATGGAGGTTGCAATTTCATGCTCAAAGCTGTGGCCAGCTAAAGTGGCGTGGTTGGCTTCGATGTTGACTTTGACTTCTTTTTCTAAGCCGTGCTTTAGCAAGAAGCCATAGACGGTCGCCACGTCAAAATCGTACTGGTGCTTGGTCGGTTCACGTGGTTTTGGCTCTAGCAAAATCGCACCTTTGAAACCGATTTTGTGTTTGTAGTCCACCACCATGTTCAAGAATCGACCCATTTGGTCCAATTCTTGCCCCATCAGCGTGTTCAACAAAGTTTCGTAACCTTCACGGCCACCCCACAGCACATAGTTTTCACCACCGAGCTTGAGCGTAGCATCCATGGCTTCTTTAACCTGCAAAGCAGCCAGTGCAAAAATCTCTGGATCTGGATTCGTTGAAGCGCCTGACATGAATCGGCGGTGGCTGAATAGGTTGGCGGTTCCCCACAACAGCTTCATGCCGGTTTCTTGCTGTTTAGCGGCCAACTCATCAACCATTGCGTGCAGATTATTGACACTGTCGCGCGGTGTAGCACCCTCTGGCGCGACGTCGCGGTCATGGAAACAATAATAAGGCGCACCCAGTTTTTGAAAAAACTCAAATGCAGCATCTGCCTTGGCCTTGGCTGCGGCCATCGGGTCTGCAATCTGTTGCCAAGGGCGCTCAAAAGTGCCATCGTAGCCAAATGGGTCAAAACCATTCCAGCAGTAGCTGTGCCAGTAGCAAACCGCAAAACGTAATTGGTCTTCCATACGTTTACCCAACACCATGCGGTCTTTGTCGTACCATTTGAAGGCTAGAGGATTTTCAGATTCGGGACCCTCAAATTTGATGGGGGCGACAGCGTTGAAATACGAGCTCATTTCTTGTCCTTGATGAAGTAGTTGTCGTTAAGTAAAAGTTTTGCAGTCTCTGAGAACAGTTTTTCTGTTTTCTTTTTATAAATTGTTAAAAGTTATTTTTATTTTTGAATAGCTTTTAAAGCCGGATAAATAGCACGAAAACGTTGATACCTAGGCGCTAAAAGTTTCAATTCTTCGACATCTGGCTTGTAAGTTCTTGATATTTTTGGCGCCAAACACACATCAGCTACGGAAGCACCGTTAGCTAGCCAACCCAGTCGTGCTGCTCCCAGCGCACCACCAGCGGCAGATTCTTCATGCGTCACGATATTGATATTCAACAAAGTAGCCAATTGCTGTGCCCACAAGGCGCTGCGCGCGCCGCCACCCACAAGTGAAAGCTGCTTCACATCGCAACCAGCTGCTTGTAAGGCACGCATGCCATCTGCAAGTCCGAAGCTGACACCCTCAATCACAGCATAAGCCAGTGCTGCAGCATCTGTATCGTTGCTCAATTCATGAAAACTGCCACGCGTCACGGCATCGTTATGCGGCGTGCGCTCACCGCTCAAATACGGCAAAAACAGAGGTGCGCTTGCGCGTTGCGCAGCGCTTAATCCACTGGCTTGCGCCTCTAATACTGCTTCAGAGCTTGCACCTAAAAGTTTGGCCACCCACTGCAGGCAACTAGCGGCTGACAACATCACGCTCATTTGGTGCC
Organism: Polaromonas sp.; assembly: GCA_013298945.1. GTDB lineage: Bacteria > Pseudomonadota > Gammaproteobacteria > Burkholderiales > Burkholderiaceae_C > Aalborgiella. The sequence continues at coordinate 269,168 of JAAFJR010000002.1, read as the reverse complement.
AACGGCCCGGTATGGCGTGGCAAAAAGCATGGGTTGCACTAGCAGCATTTGGTTGGTATGTCGGGGTGACGACAAACAAAACACCGCTCGTGCCAAGGGATAGAAAGCCCTCACCCGCATTAACTGCACCCATGCCTACAGCACTAGAGGCATTGTCGCCCGCGCCGCCAGCAACGACGATACCGGCTTCCAGACCCAATGTTAATGCGGCTTGTGGAGTTAAATTACCACTTGTAGCGCTACCCTCAACCAAATGGGGCATGTGCGCCTCAGTTAAACCGGTGAGCTTGAGCAAGTCTTGGGACCAAGCACGCTTTTCAACATCAAGCCACATGCTGCCGCTAGCATCTGACATATCGCACACATGTTCACCCGTGAGCATGAAGCGGATGTAATCTTTGGGAAGAATGACTTTGGCAATTTGTTTAAACACGTCAGGCTCGCGCTTTGCCAGCCAGCGTAATTTTGGTGCTGTGAAGCCTGGCATGGCTAAGCTACCGGCAATTTGTGGCAACGCTGGCAAATCTGCCATCATCTCTTCGCATTCTTTAGCTGAACGGGTGTCGTTCCATAAAATCGCAGGGCGCAAAACTTTGTTGTTGGCATCAAGCAATACCGCGCCATGCATTTGTCCAGACAAACCTATGGCCTTGATAGCTGCATATTGTGGAGGGAACTTACTCTTCAATTCGCTCAAAGCAAGCTGAGTCGCAGTCCACCATGCTGCAGGCTCTTGCTCACTATGGCCAGAGTGCGGGCGAGATATTTCTAGCGATGAACCACTGACACCAATAACGTGATGATTGGAATCAAGCAATAAAACCTTAACTTCTGACGTACCTACATCGATACCTAAAAACATTCAATACTCCTGAACTTGCGTGGATGAGATGCGACGTTTGAGAGACTTTGTTGGCGCCATATATACACCAGCTTGTGAATTCAGTGAGGCTACAAATTTAGCTTTTTCTTTTACTTTCACTTCAACTGCCGCATCCACTTCGTTTACTATCATCTGCTGCAGTGGCGCAGTCTTTCCAACTGGCATAGGGCGTAAAAAACGATGCCAAACCAATGCGGCAGAGCCGACTGCTGCAGCCAACAAACCGTATTTCGCAGAACGAACAGTCGTCAGTGGCATATCCGCTAATTTTGAATAGTTCGCTAGTGTTGAGACTGCTTTGTCGATCATTTCAGGGTTGTTAACACATGATTGCCCGCCCAACACAATGGTGCGTGGGTTAAACATCACGTCTAAGTTTTGAATTAAAACACCCAAATATCTACCAGCTTGATCCGTATTTTTTGCAGCTTTCAAAGCGCGTGCACCGATGAAAGTTTCAGCACAACCAAGTCGGCCACAAGAACAAAGCGGTCCATCAATTTGCAAGGTGGTGTGCCCAATTTCGCCTGCCATGCCCATCGCGCCGACAAACAACCTATCGTTCAAAATAATGCCAGCGCCTACGCCCACATCACAACTGACAAAAATCAAGGGATCTTCGCCCTCATTGGTAGAAAACTCATACTCACTCAAAGCAGCAGCATCTGCATCATTTTGAAGATAGATAGGCAATTGAGGAACACCAATATTGCTAAATGCGTTGGAAATCATGCTTAAAAAGGGCACTTCCCGCCAACCTAAATTCGGTGCAAACCTAACCATGCCGGCTTCTTCATTGATGGCACCTGGCAAACAAACACCAACACCTGACAATAATAATTTTTTGGCGGCTAGTTGCTGGCATTGTTCAAATACCAACTCAGCAGTTTGTTGACACACACGGGCTGGCAAGTTTGAAACCAAGGGCACTTGCGCACGTAAAACTACCACGCCTGTAAGCGTTACACACACGACGCGAAGGCATTCCACCGCTATTTCAACACCCATCAACACACGCGTTTGAGCATCTAACTGCAAAGGTGTTGAAGGGCGTCCCATGCCCTCAACAGCGACTGGAGCGTGCGCTTCTGCCATCCATTTTTCAGCGACAAGCTCTTTCACCAAAGCGCTGACAGTTGACTTGGTCAACCCACTTTTACGCGATAAATCCGCTCGCGACTGACCAGACTCAGAGCGCATTAACCGCAGTAAAACACTGCGGTTAATGCGTTTGAGTAACTGCTGATCACCCGTAGATTTCATCGTTTTTCTTAACCGGTCAAACGCTCTGTTTTAGGTTTACCTACGGGCTGTTTGCCTGTAATAATCATGCCCAATACTTCGTCTTCTGTCACATCAGCCGTTTTGTACATGCCTAACGATTTGCCGTTTTTCATGACAACTAAGCGATCGCTCAAAGCGAAGACATCGTGCATGTCGTGGCTGATCAAGAAAATGCCCACGCCCTCAGCTTTGAGCTGACGCACCAAGTTGCCGACCATCGCGGTTTCCTCAGGGCCGAGCGCTGCGGTTGGCTCATCCATGATCAAAATACGAGCATTGAAGTAAATAGCGCGTGATATCGCCACCACTTGACGTTGACCACCCGACAAACGGCGCACGGGAATGCGAACGTTTGTAAAATTTTTATTTAAACGATGAAACACCTTACGCGCTTCTGCATCCATGCGGTGGTCATCAAGCGTACGCCATTTGGTGAGTAGCTCTCGCCCTAAAAACAAATTTGAGACAGAGTCCAAATTGTCTGCCAGCGCCAAAGTTTGATAAATGGTTTCAATACCCAGGTTCTGAGCATCTGCTGGCGTTTTAACTTGCACTTTTTCACCAGAAATGACCACGTCGCCACTGTCAATTGGGTACGCACCAGCCAGCATTTTCATCAATGTAGATTTACCAGCGCCGTTATGGCCCAACACAGCGACCACCTCGCCGGGGTACAAATTCATACTGACATCGTCAACGGCTTTCACACCACCGAAAGCTTTTTTAATATTGCGAAGCTCTACCAAACATTTGGAAGTATCTACGGATGTGTTTGCTGAAGAATTAACGGAAGAGGTTAAGTTACTCATACTGTGTCTCCTGTCCACTTACGGTAAGCCACGTCGAAAACGACGGCAGCAATCAAAACTTGCCCAATGATGATGTAACGGGTACCGATAGAAACATCTAACAACAGCATGCCGCTATCGATACATTGCATGATTAAGGCACCCAAGACTGAACCAATAATCGTGCCGCTACCACCTGCCAATGCTGTTCCACCAATCACTGTTGCGGCAATAACCAATAACTCCAAGTTATTTCCCAACGAATTGGTACCGGCATTCAATCGTGATATAGATACGATGGCAGCGATAGTGATCAAAATCGCCAATAACAAGAACATCAGCATAGTTACGCGCTTGACAGGAATACCGACCAGCTCTGCCGCATCTGGGTTACCGCCGATTGCAAAAACATAGCGACCAAAACGTGTGCGATGCACCAAAAATGACACAAACAACGCAACAGCTCCCCAAATGAGTACAGGTATAGGAATGCCCTGAGCTTCTGGCTTATTGGGAATGTGGTACGCATTCATCACCGCAACAAAAGCCATGATGATGATGACTGGCACTAACACGATTAATGAATCTGTTAAGAGCGAATTTGTCGGAACGCCATAGGCTTTTTTGGCATTTCGCTTACTCAACATGGCATAAACCAAAGCAATACACATCAAGCCACCAATGACCCAGCTTGCTTTGGTACCAATACCGCCGTTGTAACCTCCACCGAGCTTAAGAAAAAACTCATCTGCAAGGGGCTGTGTTTTACCGTCAGCTACCAAATATGCAGCACCTCGAAACGACATCAATCCACCCAAAGTAACCACAAATGTGGGTACGCCAATGTATGCGGTCAAAGCCCCTTGGTACATCGACACTGCAAGAGCCGCAGCTAGTCCAGCCAAACACGCTGCTGGCCAAGTCCAATTGGCGGTGTACATCAAAAATGCAATCAAAACACCCACAAAACCCATGACTGAGCCGACAGACAAATCAATATGTCGCGCAACAATGATGAGCACCATGATGGTAGCTAAAATGCCGACCACCGCGGTTTGTTGGGCGATGTTGTACAAGTTTTCAGGCGACAAGAAAATGCCGTCTGAAAGAAAATTAAAAACAAGTGCGACCAAAATCAACACGCCGGACATCAACACCATGCGCCAGTCGAGCTGGGCACGTTTGATAGATTGAATTGCATCATTCATATCGCGCTCCTACCTACAATATTCAAAAATAAATAACTAAAACCATTTTTTTTTGCTTAATTTTCATAAGCCACAAACGACACCGCGGGCGCTAGGCCCGCGGCGTGAACCTACTTCAGCTAACCGAATGGTTTATTTACACACAGCAACTTTCGCGCCGTCGATACCTTTGCACAAGGCATCTTTCTTGATATAGCCAGCTTTCAAAACAACATCCAAGTTGTCTTTGGTCACTGGGATTGGCTTCAAGAAAATTGACTTCATAGTCATTTTCTTAGGGCCACCTGCCCAGTCAGCAGCGCCAGTCACAGCCTTGCCAGCGCCCAACTCAACAGCAGCTTTAGCTGCAGCAGTGCCGAGGTCAGCAGAGTTTTTCCAAACTGACACGGTTTGTGTACCAGCTGCAACACGGTTCAAAGCAGCGTGGTCGCCGTCTTGACCTGAAACTGGAATACCTTGCAAGCCTTTAGCTGTCAAAGCAGCCACAACACCGCCGGCCATGCCGTCGTTTTGTGCCACAACAGCGTCAACCTTGTTGGCGTTCTTAGTCAGGATTTGCTCCATGTTTTTCTGAGCATTTTGTGGGTTCCAGCCAGATGTGAACTCTTCGCCAACAATCTTCACGTCGCCCTTTTTGATAGCGTCAGCCAACACTTCGCCTTGGCCTTCGCGCAAGAATGCAGCATTGTTATCACCTGGGTCGCCCTTGATGATGGCGTAGTTACCTTTTGGCTTGGCCTTCAAGATTTCACGAGCAGTCATACGCCCCACTTCTTTGTTATCGAAAGTGATGTAAGTTGTGCCTGCTGCTTCAAACAAACGGTCATACGCGATGACTGGGATTTTTTGCTGTGCTGCTTTGTTAACAGCTGGCAAGATAGCGTCTTTGTCTTTTGCCAAGATGATCAATACTTTTGCGCCTTTGGTGATCAAACCGTCGATGTCCGCCAATTGCTTTTCAGCAGAAGCGCCAGCGTCAGAGTAGATGTATTTCGCGCCTGATTTTGCCAATTCAGCCTTGATAGCTGCTTCGTCAGTCTTCCAACGCTCTTCTTGGTAAGCGTCAAAACTTACGCCAACAACCAATTGCGCGAAAGATGAACCAGCTGCCATGGCCAAAGCCAAAGCGGTCAGAGTACGTTTAAATTGCATTCTTTATCTCCAGTTAATAAACCCCGAAGGGCGTTAAGTTTTAGCTAAAACCTGCCGTTTTCAACAGCTAAAGCTATTTAGTTCAGCAAGAAAACGAAGTATCCACTATTTTCTTCCTGCAAATATTAGGGGAAACGCTAGTTTCGATGCAGTTACACACAATAAATTTGTCCAAAGAGCGGTTTACCGCGCTTGCTGCCTTAAAAAAGGTCATCATTAGGCTAACGGACAAAGACGCCCAACTCGAATAAAATAATGCTTATATAGCTATATTTTTTATAGCTGCTCAAGCAATAAATAAGGCATTTACGGTCATTTTTTAGAGCGTATTTTCAGAGAATTTTTCAATATGCTCCCAGTGCAATCTAGTCAAACAGCCCACGATTATGAAAAAATTGATATCGTATATTTGTGGGTAGATGGCAATGACCCCGTTTGGCGCCAAAAACGAGAAAAAGCCTTAAATCAATTAGATGCTAACAACCGAAACAGCATTGCCAAATACGGCAATGTGGAAGGTCGGTTTCGTGACAATGACGAACTGCGCTACAGTTTGCGCGCGCTGGAGCGGTATTTCCCCGACTGCGGTCATGTTTACATCGTCACCGACTTGCAAACGCCGGCTTGGCTGAAAAATTCAGCGCACATTTCTGTCGTTGACCACAAAGACCTGATACCTGCTGGAAAACTGCCGACCTTCGATTCTGCAAACATTGAGTCCTACATTCACCGCATTCCCAACTTGACTGAGCGTTATTTCTACCTGAATGATGATGTTTTCTTCGGCTCGTCTGTCAATTTAAGATATTGGTTTCGTCCATCTGGCATTTATGTTGGATGGTCAGACGAATTGCCCGTTAGTAACCAAGCTTTGCAGCCCGACGCCACCGCACTAGAAAACGCTTGCCGCCTGTCGATTCAATGGCTAGAAGATCACGCCACCAAAGCGCCAACCTACAAACACACTTACCGCACCTTTGCCCACTCCCCCAGACCCATGATGAAATCTATGCTGTTCGCGCTAGAAAGCGAAGCTGGAGATTTGTTTGAATCTGTGCGCTCTACTGTTTTCCGCGCCTGGGACAAGCCCACCATCGTCTCAGATTTTGTGCTGCGCTGGGCGTTGGCTCATGGCCAAGCCACTTTGCGCGACTATTCTCACATCTATTTATCGACGGGCGATGAGCAAAACATGGCTCAAATCAACCGCTTGATCGCCGCGGATGGCCAGCTCGACTTCTTTTGCATCAACGACACCACTGACGACGCTGACAACCTAGACCCGCGTTTGGCTGCAGTGCAAGGGGCGCTGCAAACCATGTTTCCGACAGCTTCGCGCTACGAAAAGTAACTTGCAATCAATGAAAAAATGGCTATGAAAGTCAGCCTTAATCGCAATGGCAAATACCAATCAGGCAAATTCACCAGCTGAACCAACCGCCTGTCTTGCCAAAAATGAGCCAAAAAACCAGCGACTAGCAGCAAGGTTGCAAATTTCGGCGTCATCAACAGTGCGACCCAAGCAAGTAAAGACGGCACCACGCTCCAAACAAAACTGTTGGTACGTTGATTCGGCGACATATCGTTTTGGCTCATCGCAAAACCCCAGTGCAGCGCACCTACAAAGCTCAAAATCACAGCACCGTAGCCCAAAAGTGCGTCGCGCCACAAACTACTGTGATTGATATCAAACCACGTAGCTGCAGCTATTACAACAAACGGCAACAAGCCCCCATAACCCAACCAAGCAACGATTGGCGGGATAATTTGCGGCATAGTTGTTTTGAAAGAATCGACTTGGTTTGGCAATTTAGTCATATAAAAATACAAATCAACACAGGTATCGAAAATTAGGAGTCAGCCATGAGTGAAGATGAGCGCTGCTGTGGCACAGGTCACTGCATGATCAATGCCGAAGGGCGATGCTGGTGCGGCCAGCAATGGGATGGAGAGAAAATGTGCCAGCCTAAACAAAATACTGAGTCGAAGTCTGACCCGACATTAAAGAACGATCGATCCATCACATCCGCTTATATTGCGTCGGACAATAAGCCCGCTTAACGCCCTCTGATCGCAGCGCTGCATGCTTGGTGACTCGGTTGGTCATGCGTTTGCGCCACATTCTGAAAGAGCTGGGTTTCATGTTGGTGCGCATGAAATTGATCACCGCTGATTCGTTTAGCCCATATGTGCGTTCTATCGCTTCAAACGGCGTGCGGTCTTCCCATGCCATTTCGATGATTCGGGATGCGTCACCAGCGGTGAATGTGGTTTCGGGTTTTGACATACTCAAATTGTATGAAAAGCACAGGCTGGCTGTCGCGCAAGTTAAAAAGACCCTGCAACTTTATGGCAACATATCACCATGCAAAAAACTTTGTCACCTCCATTTCTGCCTCAAATCACCATCTACCAGCGCTGGTTGCGCGACAAACGCGGCTTGAAGTTTGACTCATACGATGCACTCTGGCAGTGGTCAACGACGGATTTAGATGCGTTTTGGCAGAGTATTTGGGATTATTTTGACTTGCGCTCATCCAAGCCCTACTCCGCTGTGTGTGACCGTTCTGCCAAAGTTGATGGTATCTCGCGGATGATTGATGTGAAATGGTTCACGGGTGCGACGGGCAATTATGCGCAGCAGGTGTTTCGCCATGTTGATGCTGCAGATTCTGCGGGCTTGCCTGCCATCATCAGCCACAACGAGAAAAGCTTGGGCAAGCAGCCAGCGAAAGAAATGACTTGGCCACAGCTGAAACAACAAGTCGCCTCCCTCGCCTTGCACCTGCAAGCGCAGGGTGTGCAGCCGGGGGACAGGGTCGCGGCGTATTTGCCAAATATTCCTGAGGCGATGGTGGCGTTTTTGGCCACAGTGAGCATTGGCGGCGTGTGGAGCATTTGCGCGCCAGATATGGGGACCAACGCCGTTTTAGACCGCTTCAAGCAAATCGAGCCCAAAGTGCTGATTGCCTGCGACGGCGTGACTTTTGGCGGCAAAGACCACGACCGCCTAGCCGTGGTGGCAGAACTCTGCGCCGCGCTGCCAAGTGTGAAGCATGTAGTTTTGCAAGACAATTTAGGCTCTTTAGATTCGTACCTTGCAGACCCGAAAAATGCTACTAATATCATAGCTACTCAGGCAATATATACGCTGGCTATATGCCAAAATGACCATCAAACTTTGGCATTTGAACCACTTTGGCTACCTTTTGACCACCCGCTGTGGATTGTCTATTCCAGCGGTACAACAGGGCTACCCAAGCCCATCGTCCACAGCCACGGCGGCATCGTTATTGTCGCGCTGGCTAGCAAAGTGCTGCACAACGACGTGGCATGCAGTTACGCGCCCAACAGCTTGGGCGAGCGCTTCCACTGGTACAGCTCCACCGGCTGGGTGATGTGGAACGCGCAGATGAGCGGTTTGCTGAACGGCACAACCTGCTGTATTTTTGACGGCAGCCCAGGCGGTGCGACGGTGGACGCGGCTGGCAACAAGCTCCCGCCCGACTACACCACCCTGTGGCGCTTTGCCGCCGAACTGGGCGTGACCTACTTTGGCGCAGGTGCGGCGTTTTTCGCGAATTGCCAAAAAGCGGGTATCGATTTGTCAAAAATTGATGATCCAGCCTGTAATTTATCAAAAATCAGAGCACTGGGCACAACAGGCTCGCCGCTCTCCGCCGATACGCAAAACTGGGGTACAGCGCAATTTGCCAAACTGGGCACGCCTGATATCTTTTGGGCAAACATCTCGGGCGGAACGGATTTTGCCGGCGCTTTCATAGGCGGCAATCGTGAACTCCCGCTCAAAGCCGGCGAAATGCAGTGCCGCGAGCTGGGCTGCGCGGTACAAGCGTGGAACGAGCAAGGCGAACACGTTACCGGCGAGGTGGGCGAGCTGGTTTGCACCCAACCCATCCCGTCTATGCCCCTGTATTTTTGGGGCGATGTGGATAAAAAGCGTTATTTATCAAGCTATTTCGACACCTACCCCAACGTCTGGCGGCATGGCGACTGGCTCAAAGTTGGGCTAGACGGTAGCTGCATCATCTACGGCCGCAGCGACGCCACCATTAACCGCCACGGCCTGCGCATGGGCACCAGCGAGCTGTACAGCGCCGTTGAAGCCCTGCCCGAAGTGGTCGATTCCATGGTCGTTGACCTTGAATATCTGGGCCGCGAGAGCTACATGCCCCTTTTCGTGGTCCTACAGACCGGCTTACAGCTAGACGACGCCCTGCGCACAAAATTAGTCAACGCCATCAAAACCGCCCTCTCCCCCCGCTTCGTCCCCAACGATATCTTCCAAGTCGCCGAGATTCCGCGCACCTTGTCGGGCAAAAAGCAGGAACTCCCCATCAAAAAACTGCTACTAGGCCAGCCCATAGAAAAAGTCGTCAATAAAGACGCCATGGCGAATCCGGGGTGTTTGGATTGGTATGTGGCGTTTGCGGCGGCTAGAGCGGGTAAAAACGGCTGATTTAGGGGTAAAAACGGCTGTAGCCGGCTTATTTGTTGCCTGAGCAGCTATAAAAAATATAGCATTTTTGTATTACTTTACTTATAATTTCACACGTATGAAAATCACGGTCAAGCTAATCGATACTATTTGAAGAACTATTGCAAGCGGCCAATAAAGCATCCACTGCAATGGCAATCCTGAGGGATCTCCAGGAAAGAACCAAAAACACGCGATGGCAACTAAAGCGATCGAAGCTGCCATAAATCCTGCATGACAAACTTTATTAGTGAATTTTCCCAGAGTTGCAATGATCGCCCATAGAAAGAAGGGAGCGGCGTAAAACAGATAACCACCTGCGAAGGATATCAATGATTCAACCCCGAATGATTCGCGTGTAAACAATCCATAGGCAAAAATGCCCGCAGCAATCAACGCTGGTACACCCAAATATGCCGCAATTGTCTGTTTCTTCATATCCACGAGCCTATTCCCTCAAAACTCTTCCATCACATGATGATGAATCCTTCCCGTAAACAGCTGCTCCAGCAGTTCTTCGGTCGCGGCTTTGGCTAGGGCGCGTTGCGGGCTGGCTAGGGCTGCGGTCATGGTGGCGTGGTCGGGGTAGGTGATGGCTAGGATGAGGGGGATTTCTGGAGCGCCCTCGTCGCGTTCGTTTTCAAAGCAAACCCGTACGGCGAGCACACCGGGGAAGCTGTTCCAGTGTGGCAGCACGTCTGCCAGCACGGCGGCGCGGAAGGCCTCAGTCTGGCCTTCGTGGATTTGTCCTTCAAACAGGGCGTAGCGGGTGATCATGGGTGGGATTTCTTAGAAAATTGATTCTTTGTATTGTGCGCTATCACACGTCACCTATTTGTTGCATTTGATTCAAATATATGATGTAATTGCATCATGAATGCACAAACCGTAGCGCCCTACTTCGTCACCCAACGCGACAAAACGCTTTCTTCGCTGAGGCAGTTCATCGATATTGATGCGTTGAATGGCCTTGGCAAACCGCCTGCTTTTTTGGGGGTACAAGAAGCAAATCCGTGGAGTAGAGATGATTTAGGTTTTCCTACTGCGTCGGCGCTCGCCGCTTTCAACAGCGAAAAAGCCGTCTCCATCTTGCGCCAAGGCATCTCCAGCCGAGCTATTGAGCCGTTGTCTGACTTGTTTGGCGTGGGTAAGGGTGATTTTGCAGCTTATTTGGACTTGGACCGCACCACCGCCCTGCGACGCGCCAACAAAGACCAAGCGCTGCCCATGCACGCGGCTGAGGGGGTTTTGCGGCTGCTGGAGCTGGAGGCAATGGCGACAGACACGTTTGAGTCTGACGACGCCGCCCACGGCTGGCTGCGCCGGCCACACGCTATGCTGGAGGGTGAATGCCCGCTGGAGGCGGCCAAAACATCGTTTGGCACGCGGCGTGTGAAGGACATGCTGGTTGCTATCAAATATGGCGGTGTGGTTTGACGGCAAAAGAGTCGTCCAGTGTCCATGCCTGGCGAATCGCCTATTCGGGCGCTCTGAACCTCGCCAGCCTAGGTTTTGGCTCTACCTTGGGCGATGGCCGTTGGCACATGGGTGCGCCGCAGTCGCCCCAAATCGTCTACGCCGCCAGCAGTCGCGCCCTGTGCCAGCTTGAAAAACGGGTGCATTGCAACGGCGCAGCGCCTAAAAACATGGCTTTGATGCGGCTGGAACTGCCTGAAAACGCGATTTGTTTGGATGCTGAAAATTTAGGATTACAGCCAGATTGGAGAGTCCAACAAGCCAGAACGCAGCAATTAGGCATGCACTGGCTGGCGTCCAAGGCCAGCCTGGGGCTGTGGGTGCCATCGTTTGTGGAACCAGCAGAGCGTAACTTGCTGATCAACCCTTCGCACCCAGATTACGCCAACATCAAGCTGGTGGTTGAGAAAAACCCGTTTGTATTCGACCCACGGCTGTTTTAGGCCGAATTTCAGCAATTTACATCAATTTATAGGGAAAAAATACCTCTAGCTGTCGTATTTATTGCCTAAGATGCTATCAAAAATATAGTAAATTTAAAACCGAAATTTCACAATAATTCACACAACTCAGCCAAGCTTTTCACCTGCCGCAGCGACTGGTGGTGCGGCTCGGGTTGGTAATCTGCATCGTGCGGCCAATGTTTGCCTTCGCGGTTAAGCCATGCGGCGTGCATGCCGGATTGCAACGCGCCCACGGCGTCCAAGGCGCTGTCGTCGCCTATGTGCAAGACGTTGGCGACCGAGACGCCTATGGCAGCAGCCGCAGCTTTGAAAATGCGGGGGTCGGGCTTGGCGATGCCGAATTCGTGGGCGCTGATGGCGCCTTTGAAGTATTTGACCAAACCCACGCGTTGAATGTCTGCCGTGCCGTTGGAGATGGCGACGATGGGGTATTTGGCGGCTAGGTATTGCAGGGCGGGCAAGGCGTCGGTGTAGAGTTCAACGCTGTTGCGGGCCTCAGAAAAGACTTCGTAGGCAACTATTGCTAAAGCTGGATCGTCTCCGCCGTTTATTAAACTGCGGCGAATGGCTTCGGTGCGCAAAAAATTGTAATCGTGCGCGAGGTGGGGAAATTCAGCAATCAAAGTTTCACGTCTACCGCGCATGGTTTCTGGGGTTTCCAAGAGTGCAGCCGTTCTGGGTGCGTGGGTTTTAAGCCAGTCGTGCAAAGCGGCCTCAGCCTTTTTGATGGTGGGCCAAACGGGCCAGAGTGTGTCGTCTAGGTCTAGGGTGATAGCTTGTATGGATGAATATATCATTTGGCAGGAGTGGACATGAAATTACTCTCATAATAGGCGAAATTATGAACGCACCATTGCAAAAAGTCCCCATTCCCCTACCCCAACTGGGTGCGGGCGAGGCGTTTCCTGACGTCACGATTCGCCACGAGCTGAGCGAGGAGATGCCGGGATTGATCGCCGTGGGTGGCACTTTGGATGTGGCAACGCTGAAACGAGCGTACTCACAAGGCATATTCCCGTGGTTCAGCGCGGGGCAGCCGATTTTGTGGTGGAGCACCAGCCCGCGCATGGTGCTCAAAGTCGCGGACTTCAAAGTGCAGCCATCGTTTAAAAAGACACTCAAGAAGTTCGCGAGTGGATTTAACGGTGCTATTGACTGCGAAGTGCGCTTTGACTCGGCTTTTGAGCAGGTCATCAATGCTTGTTCTGCTGCGCGGCGCGAGGGTCAACGCGGTACATGGATCGTTCCTCAAATGGTCGACGCCTACATAGCGCTGCACAAAGCGGGTTTTGCGCACAGTGTCGAAACTTGGGTCAATGGCGAGCTGGTAGGTGGTCTGTATTGTGTGAATATTGGCACGGCGGTTTTTGGAGAGTCCATGTTTTCGCATGCAACGGATGCGTCCAAAATCGCCCTCGCCGCTTTGGTGTGTTTTTGCAGGGCGAATGGCGTTGAGATGATTGATTGCCAGCAGAACACGTCGCATTTGGCATCGCTAGGGGCTAAAGAAATGCCTAGAAGCGAATTTGTGGCTGAGGTCAAAGCACGGGTCAACCAATTGATGCCCGTTTGGCACTTCACACCACAGGTTTGGCAACATTTGCTGTAAGCTAAAACCGAAGCCAAAGCCCATCAACGCACCATGTCGCAACTCAAAGACCTACCCACGCAAACGGTGCAGTTTTACGCCACAGCAGAATACCCATGCAGTTATTTGGACGGTAAGCAAGCGCGTTCTCAGGTGGCAACGCCAAGTTATTTGATTCGTAATGACGTGTATTCTGAACTGGTGACGCAAGGCTTTAGACGCAGCGGCATGTTTACCTACAGACCGCAATGTGATGGTTGCCAAGCTTGCGTGCCGTTGAGGGTGTTAGTGAGCCAATTCGTCCCGAATCGAAGCCAAAAGCGCTCTCAAAAGCAGCATAAAAACTTGCAGGCGCGGGTGTTAGAGCTGGGCTTTGACGCAGAGCACTACGCGCTGTATTTGCGCTACCAAGCATCGCGCCATGCGGGTGGTGGTATGGATCAGGACAGCATTGACCAGTACACGCAGTTTTTGCTGCAAAGCCGAGTCAATACGCGTTTGATTGAGTTTCACGAAACCAAGTCTGACGGCAGCACGGGCGCGTTAAAAATGGTGAGTATTGTCGATGTGCTGAACGATGGCATTTCTGCTGTGTATACCTTTTATGAGCCGGATGCGCAGGCAAGTTACGGCACATTTTGTGTGCTGTGGCAAATTGAGCAAGCCCAAAAACTAGGTTTGCAACATGTTTATTTAGGTTATTGGATTGAGCATAGTGCAAAGATGCGCTACAAAATGCGCTTTTCAACCCACGAAACCTTGCAGCATGGCGTTTGGAGGCTAGGCTAAACCCTAAAATATTGATTTCACATGGTAAAATTAACCATGGCCAAAATAGACAAAACCTCACAAAACTCGCCTGCAGCAACGCCCACCATCCAGGTGCTAGAACGTATGTTTACCCTGATCGATGTTTTGGCCGATCGCGATGAGGCGATGTCACTCAAAGAAATCAGCCAAAAAACCGGGCTGCATCCCTCTACCACGCATCGCATTTTGAATGATTTGACGCTAGGACGTTATGTAGACCGCCCCGAAGCTGGCAGCTACCGACTAGGTATGCGTCTGCTTGAGCTAGGAAACGCCGTCAAAAGTCGCTTGGATGTGCGAGATGCTGCACTGGCGCCCATGCGCGAGCTGCACAAATTGATTCAGCAACCTGTCAACTTATCCATGCGCCAAGGTGATGAGATTGTGTACATAGAACGTGCCTACAGCGAACGCTCAGGCATGCAAGTGGTACGCGCCATTGGTGGGCGGGCGCCGCTGCACCTAACCTCTGTGGGCAAATTATTCTTGGCAGTAGACGATGCCCTCAAAGTGCGGGCTTATGCAGCTCGTACGGGTTTAATGGGTCACACCAAAACGAGTTTGACTGATTTAACCGCGTTAGAGCGTGAGCTTTCGCGCGTGCGTCAATATGGCACGGCTAGGGATAATGAGGAACTTGAGATGGGAGTGCGCTGCATGGCGGCTGGCGTGTATGACGATCAAAGTAAACTGGTTGCTGGTTTGTCTATTTCCGCACCAGCGGATCGTATTGAAGAGGCATGGTTGGCAAAACTGCAGTCTACCGCTGCAGAGATTTCTACGGCATTAGGCTACAAGGGCTAATTTAGCCTTGTTTTTGCAGTGTAGGCATAGCTGGTGAATTAGACTCAACCCAGCGGCGCACACGCTCTGCATCGCCCAAACGGCTGAGTTTGCCTGCTGAATCTAAAAACACCATGATGAGCTTACGCCCTGCAATTTTGGTTTGCATGACCAAACATTGACCCGCTTCAGAGATGTAGCCAGTTTTTTGCAAACCAATCTCCCACTCGGGATTTTTCACCAAGCGGTTGGTGGTGTTGTATTGCAGCGTTCGAGCACCTACTGCCACTTCGTAACCGGGCGACGTGGAATATTCGCGCACGACTGGGTCTTTGTATGCTGCGTTCACTAAAATCGCTAAATCTTGAGCACTAGATTGGTTTTGGCTTGACAAACCCGTTGGCTCGACATATCGGGTTGCACGCATTCCAAGTTGTTTTGCTTTGGCATTCATCAATCGTACAAACTCCGGCAAGCCACCAGGATATGTACGACCCAATGCATTGGCAGCGCGGTTTTCGCTAGACATCAGCGCCAAATGCAGCATCTCAGCACGCGTCAGTGTGCTGCCCACGGTCAATCTTGAACGGCTGCCTTTTTCAGTGTCCACATCGTCTTGGGTGATGGTGATTGGTTCATTCATAGGCAAGCGTGCTTCAGACAGCACAACGCCTGTCATGAGCTTTGTCAGCGAAGCAATCGGCAACACCGTGTTGGCATTTTTGTTGAACAAGACTTCGTTGGTGTCTTGGTCAATCACCAAGGCAACGCCAGATTTCAAATCCAACTCGTCACGCTCGCTATGAAGTCCAGCAATTTCACCAAAGGATTGCTTAGGCGGAATAACTGGCATTGAAGCCAACACAATAGCTCGGCGACGCGCTGCAACCAAAGCTTTGCCTTTTAGCGGACGACCGCGAGCGTCTTTCAGCAATTTCGGGTTAACTGCAACTAGTTTTGAAGTAACTTTGCCGTTAGCACGTACGCGCACCACCATCTTGCCATTGACTTTGCTGCGGCTGGAAACTGCAACAATTTGCTTACCCATCTTTTTAGATTTTGCAGAAACTTTAATCTGCTTGACTACAACTGCTTTTTTAGCTTGCGCTTTGTTCGGTTTTGCAGCACTTGAAATCGGAAAACTAAACGCGAATAAGAGTGAGCTGATCAAGGCAATCTTGCCTACCAGATGAAAGAAGTGTTTCAAAGTATGTCCAAAACCGAAAATGTTACTAATACGACAAGCGAAAATCTGAGCAGAAGCCATTGCGGGTGTCTCCATGCAAATTAGGTATGCATGGAGTGTACACAATTAAAAATACTTCGCAACATCAATCACTTGCGAAATATTGTTAACTCACAAAATAAGTTATAGGTATTAACCCTTATTTTTCTCAGCCTTGTGCAGCCACTCTGTCAGCAGTGCTCTGTAACTTGTTGAGAGCACTCAAATAAGCCTTAGCTGAAGCGACCACAATATCAGGATCAGAACCCACGCCATTGACCACACGACCGCTGTTTTGCAAGCGGACCGTGACTTCACCCTGGCTCTCTGTTGACCCGCTTATGGCGTTCACAGAATAGAGCACCATCTCCGCACCGCTTTTGACGTGTGATTCGATAGCTTTGAGGGAGGCGTCCACGGGGCCGTTGCCCTCTGATGAACCTTTGAATTCTTTGCCATTGGCCGTGAACACGATACTTGCTTGCGGGCGCTCACCTGTTTCTGAGTGTTGCGAGAGCGACACAAAAACATATTGCTCGACGGCATCGCTGACACTTTCATCGCTGACCAAAGCCAAAATATCTTCGTCAAAAATGTCGCTCTTGCGATCTGCCAATTCTTTGAATTTGGCAAAAGCAGTGTTGATTTCAGTTTCTGACTCCAACTGCACACCCAAATCTTGTAAGCGCTGTTTGAAGGCGTTGCGACCACTCAACTTACCCAAAACAATCTTGTTAGCAGTCCAGCCCACATCTTCGGCACGCATGATCTCGTAAGTGTCACGCGCTTTGAGCACGCCGTCTTGATGGATACCACTTGCATGCGCGAAGGCATTCGCACCCACCACAGCCTTGTTCGGCTGAACCACAAAACCCGTCGTTTGACTGACCATGCGGCTGGCAGCAACGATGTGTATCGGGTCGATATTCATCTCTAAATTGAAATAATCTTTGCGAGTTTTGACTGCCATGACAATTTCTTCGAGTGAACAGTTTCCCGCACGCTCGCCCAAACCATTGATCGTGCACTCAACTTGGCGTGCACCACCAATTTTGACGCCTGCCAAAGAGTTTGCCACTGCCATGCCTAAGTCGTTGTGGCAATGCACGGACCAGATGGCTTTGTCGCTATTAGGAATGCGTTCACGCAAAGTTTTGATGAAGTTGCCGTAAAGCTCTGGCACGGCGTAACCCACGGTGTCGGGCACATTGATGGTTGTAGCGCCTTCTTTGATCACCGCTTCCAAAACGCGGCACAAAAAGTCCATGTTGCTGCGGTAGCCGTCTTCAGGGCTGAACTCAATATCACCCACTAAATTACGGGCAAAGCGGACAGATTGCTTGGCTTGCTCAAACACCTCATCTGGCGTCATGCGCAACTTCTTTTCCATGTGCAATGGCGAGGTAGCGATGAAGGTATGGATACGCGCACTGTTTGCGCCTTTCAAAGCTTCAGCTGCACGTGAAATATCTCGGTCGTTAGCGCGAGACAAAGAGCAAATCGTCGAGTCCTTGATGTGGTTAGCAATCAGCTGCACGGCCTCAAAATCACCATTGGAGCTCGCTGCAAAGCCCGCTTCAATCACGTCCACCTTCAAGCGTTCCAACTGGCGCGCAATGCGCAATTTTTCGTCTTTGTTCATAGACGCACCAGGAGACTGCTCGCCATCGCGCAAAGTCGTATCAAAAATAATGAGTTTGTCTGCAGCCATATGAAATCCTCGGTTAATGATTCAGAAAAAAGACAAAAAATACGTAAAAATTTTAAGAGCCCGTTGCACCATGAAAAAAGCCCGTTGCGCTTTGCTAACGGGCTTTGATGGAAAAAGTGTACGTGCGCTACTTAACCAGCCCTTTAAAGCTTAGCAGTAGTGTTAGCAACAATGTTTTCATGAAATTAACTATATCACAGTTTTAGAGCTCTATGCCATTGGTCACAAAATCGTTGTTTTTAATGCAAACCACGCTCTTCTGGCTCATCCTTGGAAGTGCTGATCACGCTGGTGCGAAGGCCTTTGGCTCTGCGCCAAACGTAAATCACATAACCGCTTAAACCATAGCAAACAAACAACGCGAACAGCACCCAAGGCGGGTCGATATTCACCACGGCGATGCCTAGCGCGATGGCCACAATCGTCGCAAAAGGCACACTTTTTTTCATTTGCACGTCTTTAAAACTGTAAAACGGCACATTGGTCACCATGGTCAGCCCCGAGAAAAGCACCAAGCCAAACATATACCAAGCCACATCAGCGCCTTTGAGGTTGAGCTCAGTGGCTACCCACAAGAACCCGCCTACCAAAGCCGCAGCTGCGGGTGAAGGCAAGCCTTGGAAGTAGCGTTTATCAACCACTGTTGTGTTTACATTGAAACGCGCTAAACGCAAAGCGGCACAAGCGCAGTAAACAAAAGATGCAAACCAGCCCCAGCGACCCAAACTATTCAGCGCCCAAACGTAGGAAATCAAGGCTGGCGCAGCGCCAAAAGACACCATGTCTGACAATGAATCCATCTGCTCGCCAAATGCGCTTTGCGTATTGGTCATGCGGGCAACGCGGCCATCCAAACTGTCCAAAACCATGGCGCAGAAGATGCCAATTGCAGCTAAATCAAAGCGGCCATTGATCGCCATCACAATCGAGTAAAAACCACCAAATAGGGCTGCCAACGTAAATAAATTGGGCAAAATATAAATGCCTTTGCGACGTTTTTGCACGTGCAAATCATCAGTCCCATCTTTCACTGCGTCTACGCCATCATGCATAATAAATTTACCTAAATATTTACCAAAATATGCCTATAGCCGGCGTATTTATTGCCTAAGATGCTATATTATTTATAGCAAAAAACAACAAAGGCCACCGAAGTGACCTTTGTTATCAATCCAAGTCGACTGAACTAATTAAACAACTTAATTGCGTGTTTGGTCAACCAACTTGTTTTTCGCAATCCAAGGCATCATCGCGCGCAATTGGCCACCCACTTTCTCGATGCTGTGATCGGCAGTGTTGCGACGGCGTGCAGTCATGCTTGGGTAATTCAAACGACCTTCTTGGATGAACATCTTGGCGTATTCACCGTTTTGAATGCGCTTCAATGCGTTGCGCATCGCTGCACGGCTTTGTTCGTTGATAACTTCAGGACCTGTCACATACTCACCGTACTCTGCGTTGTTAGAGATGGAGTAGTTCATGTTGGCAATGCCGCCTTCATAGATCAAATCAACAATCAATTTGAGCTCATGCAAACACTCGAAATACGCCATTTCTGGGGCGTAGCCGGCTTCAACCAAAGTTTCGTAACCCATTTTGATGAGTTCAACGGCGCCACCGCACAACACAGCTTGCTCGCCGAACAAGTCAGTCTCGGTTTCTTCTTTGAAATTGGTTTCAATGATGCCAGCTTTGCCGCCACCGTTAGCCATGGCGTATGACAAAGCCAATTCACGTGCTTTGCCAGATTTGTCTTGGTGCACAGCGACCAAATGTGGCACACCGCCGCCTTGAGCGTAGGTAGAACGTACAGTGTGACCTGGTGCTTTTGGCGCGACCATCCAAACGTCCAAATCAGCACGTGGCACGACTTGGTTATAGTGCACATTGAAACCATGCGCAAATGCCAGAGATGCGCCTTTTTTCAGGTGCGGCTCGATCTCAGAGTAAACGGCTGCAATGTTTTCATCAGGCAACAAAATCATCACCACGTCTGCAGCTGCAACAGCTGTGTTGACTTCAGCAACATTGAGACCAGCTTTTGCCACTTTGTCCCAAGAAGCGCCACCTTTGCGCAAACCAACAAGGACTTTAACGCCACTGTCGTTCAAATTTTGTGCATGTGCGTGGCCTTGGCTGCCGTAGCCAATAATCGCAACAGTTTTACCTTTGATCAGGCTCAGGTCGCAATCTTTGTCGTAAAAAACTTTCATCTCAATCTCCGTTAAAAAAGGGTGGGGAACTTAATATATTTATAACTATAAAAAATGTTAACTGCGTATTTTATACGTTTACGCGTAGCTTAGACGCGCAAGATTCTCTCGCCACGCCCAATGCCGCTAGGGCCCGTGCGCACGGTTTCCAGAATAGCGGCTTTATCGATCGCTTCCAAGAAAGCATCATTTTTACCGTGGTCACCAGTCAACTCAATGGTGTAGCTCTTGTCGGTCACATCGATGATGCGACCACGGAAGATGTCAGCCATACGTTTGACTTCTTCGCGTTCTTTGCCTACGGCACGTACTTTGACCATCATCAACTCGCGTTCGGTATAAGCGCCTTCGGTCAAATCGACGACTTTAACAACTTCAATCAGACGGTTCAAATGCTTGGTAATTTGCTCAATTACGTCATCAGAACCCGAAGTTTGAATCGTCATGCGTGACAGGGTTGGGTCTTCGGTCGGTGCAACAGTGAGTGATTCAATGTTGTAACCACGGGCGGAAAATAAGCCCACCACGCGAGATAAAGCACCAGGTTCGTTCTCTAAAAGGACGGCAATAATGTGTTTCATAATAATCTCGTCCTTTCTTTACAGGTCTTCAGAACCTAAGAGCATCTGGTCGATTCCCATGCCGGCTTTGACCATGGGGAACACGTTTTCGGTCGGGTCGGTACGGAAGTCCATGAACACCGTGCGATCTTTCAGTTTGCGTGCTTCGCGTAATGCGGGCTCAACATCTGCGGGTGATTCAATCAGCATACCCACGTGTCCATAAGCTTCTGCCAATTTCACAAAGTCTGGCAAGGCGTCCATATAGCTGTGGCTATAACGGCTGTTGTAGTCAATTTGTTGCCACTGACGCACCATACCGAGATAACGGTTATTCAAAGACAAAATCTTGATCGGTGTGTTGTATTGGAAGCAGGTTGACAGCTCCTGAATACACATTTGCACTGAGCCTTCGCCGGTTACGCAATAAACTTCTTTGTCTGGCTTAGCCAGCTTTATGCCCATCGCGTAAGGAATGCCCACGCCCATGGTGCCTAAGCCGCCAGAGTTGATCCAACGGCGCGGCTCTTCAAACTTGTAATACTGGGCCGCCCACATTTGGTGTTGCCCCACGTCTGAGGTGATGTAGGTTTCTTCACCTTTGGTCATATTGCACAAGGTTTCGATGACGTATTGCGGCTTGATGACATCGCCTTTGCCGTGGTCGTACTTCATGCAATCACGTTTGCGCCACGTTTCAATCGTGCTCCACCACTCACCCAAAGCCGTTGTATCGGGCTTGAGCGAGCCTTCTTTGATCATGGCAATCATCTCTAAGAGTACTTCTTTGACATCTCCCACAATAGGAATGTCAACTTTCACGCGCTTGGAGATGCTGGATGGGTCAATGTCGATATGAATAATCTTGCGCTCAACTTGTGCAAAATGCTTGGGGTTACCAATCACGCGGTCATCAAACCTAGCGCCAACTGCCAACACCACATCTGCACTTTGCATCGCGTTGTTGGCTTCAAACGTGCCGTGCATGCCCAACATACCCAAGAATTTAGGGTCGCTAGCAGCAATCGCCCCCAGACCCATCAATGTGTTGGTGCAAGGGAAGCCGAGCATGTCTGCCAAGACGCGTAATTCTGCAGTGGCATTGCTCAACAACACGCCACCACCGGTGTAGATGTACGGGCGTTTCGCCTTCAACAACAACATCAGTGCTTTTCGAATTTGCCCACTGTGGCCTTTGCGCACAGGGTTGTAAGCGCGCATTTCAATGGTTTCTGGGTAACCGTGATACGGCACTTTGTTGAAAGACACATCTTTAGGAATGTCCACGACCACAGGGCCAGGGCGACCGCTGCGTGCGATATGGAACGCCTTTTTCATTGTTTCAGCCAAATCGCGTGCGTCTTTGACTAAAAAGTTGTGTTTCACGATGGGGCGAGTGATGCCGATGGTGTCGCATTCTTGAAAGGCATCTAATCCAATCGCGTGCGTTGGTACTTGACCTGTGATGATGACCATTGGGATGCTATCCATGTAAGCCGTCGCAATACCGGTCACGGCATTGGTGGCTCCAGGGCCAGACGTCACAAGGGCAACACCTACATCGCCCGTGGCGCGTGCGTAACCATCTGCGGCATGCACAGCAGCTTGCTCGTGGCGCACCAGCACATGCTGCATGGTGTCTTGCTTGTAGAGCGCGTCATAAATGTGCAAAACTGCTCCGCCTGGGTAGCCCCAGATAAATTTAACGTTTTCCGCCTGAAGTGATTTGACCAGAATTTCAGCACCGCGAAGTTCGGGGGCATTTGAATGGTCAGATTTTAGAGATGACGATATATCAGCCGATTTGTCAGCTTGGTTGTTTTCCATGATGGATCCTTTGCGTAAACCTTTGTGAATTTCTCTAACGAAATACCTTGGGTGCCCCTTCGCTGAGCTCTTGTGGAGCCGCGTCGGGACTTGAGGCCGGCAACCATGAACGCATTTATCAGCGCTCTGTTGTGACCCGTTTGCTGTTTGACTTGCAACTTGTATTATCGCATCTCAAACCGTAAAAATCTTATCAAATCCCCTCTTTTGCCATTTGCGCACTATTTTTAAGGCTTTGAAATGCCATAATCGCGATTCTAAGAAGTTGTAACCGCCTCGTAATTAGGTGATGGCAACTAAAAACTAAGACAAACCGACATGAAGCGAAGGCCGCAAACGGCCTAAAACCCTTGGCAACTGAACAAGAACTCTCTGATTTTCTGAAAAGCGTTGAAAAACGGGCCTTCAAACGCTCGATTTACCACGTTCGTAATGAAGAATCTGCCTTAGACATCGTACAAGACAGCATGATGAAGTTGGCCGAGCACTATGGTGACAAGCCCCCAGAAGAGCTTCCCATGCTTTTTCAGCGCATTTTGTCGAATTGCACTTTGGACTGGTTCAGGCGCCAAAAGACCCAAAGAGCTGTTTTTTCCAACTTTAGTGACTTTGAATCGGCCGGCGATGACGGTGATTTTGATATTTTGGAAACTTTAGAGCTGAAAAACGACTCAGATGGCACGGAAAGTGCAGAGTCTGCAACAAGCCGGGCTCAAACCTTTCGAGAAATCGAGGCAGAAATACAAGAATTGCCAGCGCGTCAACGAGAAGCCTTCCTCATGCGTTATTGGGAAGAGCTTGATGTGGCCGAGACTGCTGCTGCTATGGGTTGCTCTGAGGGCAGTGTGAAAACACATTGTTCCCGAGCCGTTGCAGCACTGGCAAAAGCCCTGAAAGCGCGAGGAATACAACTATGAAGAATTTAAATTACAACTTATCTCGCATTGAATCCGTAGATTCAGCGCAATTACTCAAAGACAGGGCTCAAGACCGATTCGGCCTGAAAATTGCGGCTCGCTTGTCTGTAGGTAGCACCGATTTGCCGCACGATATTTCTGAGCGCTTGCGTGTCGCACGCCAGCACGCCGTAACAAATCGTAAGCGCACGCAACTCGTTTCTGCAACCAGAGCTGCTACAGCTGTGTATGGCTCAGGTGGTTCTGCCACCATGAGCTTTGACGACGAAGGCATGAGCCTTTGGAGCCGTTTGGCTTCTTTTTTACCTTTGATCGCTTTGGTATTTGGCTTGGTTGCTATTTCTGTGATTCAAAGCGACCTGCGCGCCAACGAATTGGCCGAAGTTGATTCCGCCTTGTTGGTTGATGACTTGCCACCCGCTGCCTACGCCGATGCTGGTTTTGCTCAATTTTTAAAATTGCACGCTGACTACAACGCGACGCATCCTGGCGAGAACGCAGGTCAATAATTACTGACCTCTGATTTTTCTTCTTTAAATATGCAGGCAACACTTAAACTCGTCAAACTAGGCCTGTCAAGCGCACTTCTAACTGTGCTTGCCGCCTTTGCGAGCATTGTGCCTGCGCAAGAAACTACAACAACCCAAGCCGTTAACTCTGCAGCTAAGCCTGTGCTTGCTGCTGTAAAAATAGCAAAAGCACCAGCTGATACATGGGATAAATTGACACCAACGCAAAAAATCGCGCTTCAACCTTTGTCAGCCAATTGGGCAAACTTGACTGAAGGCCATAAACGCAAATGGATTGCTGTTTCAGCTAATTTTGCGCAATTTAGCCCTGACGACAAAACCAAACTGTACAGCCGCATGACGGATTGGGCTGGTTTGAGTGCCAAACAACGTGAGCAAGCTCGCATTAATTTTGCACAAACCAAAACATTAACACCTAGCGACAAACAAGCCAAGTGGGAAACCTACAAGGCTCTGCCGCCTGAAACCAAGCAAGCGCTAGCCAGCATCAATGTGGCGCCCAAACCTACGGGCGCAGCTACAGCGGCCAAGCCTGTGGCCAAAGACAAATTAGTTGCGAGCAAACCAAATTCAGACAAAGCCACCGTTCGATGAGCGAGCATGCGTCTTACCAATTAGACCAGGTTGGCGCGTCGTCTGGCGTGTTGACGACCCCCAGCCTGAAACGCCGCATGGCCTGCTGGCTGTACGAAGGTTTGCTCATGTTTGGTGTGGTCTTCATCGCTGGCTATTTGTTTGGTACGCTCAGCCAAACGCGACATGCACTGAACAACCGCCACGCTTTGCAAGCTTTTCTGTTCCTTATTTTCGGTATCTACTTCGCATGGTTTTGGGCCAAAGGGCAGACTTTGGCTATGAAAACTTGGAACATCCGCGTCGTCTCCACTTCTGGCCAGCCCATCACCCAAATGCGCGCTTTGGCTCGCTATGTGCTGAGTTGGATTTGGTTATTGCCACCCCTCGCCGCTATTGCACCGTTTTCGCTCAGTGGTGGTGAAACCAGTTTGCTCGTCATCGGCTGGGTGTTGGTCTACGCCTTATTGAGCCGTTTTCAACCACAACAGCAGTTTTGGCATGATATTTGGGCAGGCACGCGCTTGATTGACTCAAAACCTCTGAGTCGATAGTTGACTGATAGTCGATAATGTGTGGATGCAAAATTCACATGATTCCGAAACAAATTCCTCAGTAGTAAATCCACAAAAATCCCGCACAGGATTAAACCGCATCATCCACGCAGGCGGCTATTCGATTCAAGGATTAAAAGCCGGCTGGGGTGAAACCGCTTTTCGGCAAGAAGCCATTGCCGCCATCTTCCTGGTTCCTGCCGCTTTTTGGCTGGGTCGTCATTGGGTAGAAACCGCATTATTGGCAGGCACTGTGCTGATTGTGATGATTGTAGAACTGCTCAACACCGGCATTGAAACCGCGATTGACCGCATTGGCCCAGAGTGGCACGCCCTGTCAAAACGCGCCAAAGATATGGGCAGTGCCGCAGTTTTACTTAGCCTGCTGTTGTGCGGTGGCGTGTGGGGAGCTGCATTGCTGCAGCGTTTTTGTCTTTAAATTTTTAAATTTAAATTAAAAAACTTAAACAGCGATTTCGTCTTCTTCACCAGTACGGATACGCACCACACGTTCCACGCTGGTCACAAAAATCTTACCGTCACCAATTTTGCCCGTACGTGCTGCTTTGACGATGGCGTCTACACACAAATCTAAATCGGCTGATTTCACGACCACTTCGACTTTGACTTTAGGTAAAAAGTCGACCACATACTCGGCACCACGGTACAACTCAGTGTGGCCTTTTTGACGGCCAAAACCTTTGACTTCGGTGACCGTTAAACCAGTCACGCCGCATTCGGCCAATGCTTCACGGACTTCTTCTAGTTTGAAAGGTTTGAGAATGGCGGTGATGAGTTTCATGGTGCTCCCCTAGTTTAATTTTTAGATACAGCTTACATCGTAACAAAATTTGTAGCTATTTTTCATTAGCTGTTTTCCTGCTCTGCATTTAAGCCCTGAACTTGCTGGTAATTGGATACCGCCAATCCTTACCAAAACTACGATGGGTGACGCGAATACCAATCGGCGCTTGGCGGCGTTTGTGTTCGTTGATTTTTATCAAATGCGTCACGCGCTGCACGTCTGCGGGTGCAAAACCAGCAGCCAAAATCTCGGCAATGCTCTGGTCGTT
This sequence comes from Polaromonas sp., assembly GCA_013298945.1. Lineage (GTDB taxonomy): Bacteria > Pseudomonadota > Gammaproteobacteria > Burkholderiales > Burkholderiaceae_C > Aalborgiella. The sequence goes on along the minus strand of JAAFJR010000002.1, from coordinate 243,051 downwards.
CTCCATGTAGCGCTCCAAAATCGCGTCTAGCACCTCGTAGGGCGGTAGGCTGTCTTGGTCTTTTTGGTCAGCACGCAGCTCGGCGCTGGGCGGGCGGGTGATGATGCGTTCGGGTATTGGGTTGCTGCCTGTACCATTTGGGTCATTCTGGTTGCGCCATAGGCAAAGCTTGAAAACCATGGTCTTCGCTATGTCTTTGATAGCTGCAAAGCCACCAGCCATATCGCCGTACAGCGTGCAGTAGCCCGTTGCCATTTCAGATTTGTTACCCGTCGTCAGCACCATACGGCCAGATTTGTTGGACAGCGCCATCAACAGCGTGCCTCGAATCCGCGCTTGGATGTTTTCCTCGGTCGTGTCCTCAGCCAAACCCGCAAACTCACTGGCCAAGCTCTTTTTGAACGCCTCAAACTCAGGCACGATAGAAATTTCGTCGTACCGCACCCCCATGCGCTGCGCCATCTCGCGAGCGTCAATCCAGCTGATGTCTGCCGTGTAGGGCGACGGCATCATCACGGCACGAACTTTGTCCTTACCCAAAGCGTCGACAGCCAATGCCAATACCAGCGCCGAGTCGATACCGCCCGACAACCCCAAAATCGCGCCGGGAAAGCCGTTTTTACCCAAATAGTCACGAATGCCCAGCACCAAAGCGTCCCATAAATCGGCTTCGTCACTGCGCAGTGGGGCAATCACATCAGCTTTACCATTTACCTCATTTACTATTAAATTTATAGCTACTGAGGCAGTATTTACGAAGGCTACAGCCGAATTTACCCCAATATAGAGTAATTCCTCCTTAAAACTCTCCGCCCGCGCCACCAAATCGCCTTTTGCGTTCAGCGCGAACGAGCCACCGTCAAACACCACCTCGTCCTGCCCACCCACCAAATGCGCGTAAATCAGTGGCAAACCGGTCGCTTTGACCCGATCAGCCATGCGTTGCACCCGTTCACCGCCCTTGCCGACGTGAAAGGGCGAAGCGTTGATCACCGCGAGCACCTGTGCGCCCGCCTCCAAAGCCAGTTGCGCCGGCTCTGCAAACCAAGCGTCTTCACAAATCAGCAGCCCCACGCTGACTTGTTTGCCCGGCTCGCCCACCTGAAACACGCAAACGCCCTGCCCAGGGGTGAAATAGCGCCGTTCGTCAAACACTTGGTAGTTCGGCAGCTCGCGCTTGGCGTAGGTTTCTAAAATTCGCCCCTCGCTGATGACGCTGGCTGCATTAAACCGGCGCTGAATCGCCACCGATTTGCTGCGCTCGTCCCCACCCGTGGGGTGACCGACCACCACAACCATGCCTTTTAACTCTGCACAAGCATCGACCACCGTTTTCACGGCATCATGGCAGGCGGAGATGAAGGCGGGTCGCAAAAACAAATCTTCTGCCGCGTAGCCGCAGATGGATAATTCAGGCGTCAGTAGCAGTCTTGCGCCTTTAGCGTAGGCTTCATTCGCAGAGGCAATGATTTTTTGCGCATTGCCCTGCAAATCGCCAACGACGAGGTTTAATTGAGCAACGCAGATTTTGAGTGTCATAGATCGGGCTGGTAAATATCAAAAAGTATCAGAAAACATATTCAATTTACCCGATTATGTCATTCAAGACCACTGCTTTAGCCGTGGTCTCCTGCAGAACTGTCGCAGCTTTAAATCACATCAAAGCGGTCTAAATTCATCACCTTGTTCCAAGCCGCCACAAATTCACGAACAAACTTCTGCTGCGAATCGCTGCACGCATAAACTTCAGCCAATGCGCGCAATTGCGCGTTAGAGCCAAAAACCAAGTCAACAACCGTGCCCGTCCATTTGGGTTCGCCTGTTTTGCGATCGCGCCCTTGTAAGACACCTTCAACGTTGGATTTTTGCCAAATGGTGCTTATGTCCAGTAAATTCACGAAAAAGTCGTTGCTCAAAGTCTCTGGTCGGCTAGTCAATACGCCATTTTGAGGCTGGCCAGCGTTCAAAACACGCAAGCCACCGACCAATACGGTCATCTCTGGTGCGCTCAAGGTCAGCAATTGGGCTTTGTCGATCAATAATTCAGCGGTCACGCCCTGCACCCCAGCCACACCTTTGGCGATGTAATTGCGAAAACCATCAGCAACAGGCTCTAAAACGGCAAACGATTCAACATCGGTTTGCGCTTGCGACGCATCTGTGCGCCCAGGTGTGAACGGCACCACCACCGCTTGCCCTGCTTTGCTGGCGGCAGCCTCAACCGCTGCACAACCGCCTAAAACGATCAGATCAGCCATCGACACTTTCTTGCCACCAGACTGCGTAGTGTTGAATTCCGCTTGAATCGTCCCCAGCTTGGTCAGCACCTTCGCCAGCTCTGCGGGCTGGTTGGCTTCCCAGTCTTTTTGTGGCGCTAGGCGAATGCGTGCACCGTTAGCACCGCCACGCTTGTCGCTACCGCGAAAGCTAGAAGCCGACGCCCAAGCTGTGCTGACCAACTGCGAAATAGACAAGCCTGAAGCAAGCAATTTCGTTTTCAAAGCGGCCACATCGTTCGCATCAACCAAAGGGTGGTCTACAGCCGGAACGGGGTCTTGCCAAATCAACTCTTCCTGCGGCACCAGCGGCCCGAGGTAGCGTGCAATTGGTCCCATGTCACGGTGCGTCAGCTTGAACCAAGCGCGGGCAAACGCATCGGCAAAAGCTTGCGGGTCTTGATGGAACCGACGCGAGATTTTTTCATATGCGGGGTCAAACCGCAGCGACAAGTCTGCCGTGGTCATCATGGGTGCGTGTTTTTTGGATGGGTCGTGCGCATCTGGAATCATGTGCTCGGGTTTGACGTTTTTTGCCACCCATTGTTTGGCACCGGCGGGGCTTTTTGTTAACTCCCACTCATAGCCAAACAGCATATCGAAATAACCGTTGTCCCATGTGGTGGGGTTGGGCTTCCAAGCGCCCTCAATGCCGCTGGTTGTGGTGTGCACACCCTTGCCACTTCCAAACTTGTTGATCCAACCCAAGCCTTGCTCTTCTAAGGGTGCGCCTTCTGGCTCTGCGCCTACCAATGCAGGGTCGCCAGCACCGTGCGCTTTGCCAAAGGTGTGACCACCAGCCACCAAGGCCACTGTTTCTTCGTCGTTCATCGCCATGCGCAAGAAGGTTTCGCGCACATCACGGCCAGAGGCGACAGGGTCTGGGTTGCCGTCTGGTCCTTCTGGGTTGACGTAAATCAGCCCCATTTGAACGGCTGCCAGCGGATTGTCCAGTTTGCGATCGCCTGAGTAGCGGCTGTTAGGCTTGTCACTGGTGGCCAGCCATTCGCTCTCTGGGCCCCAATAGATGTCTTCTTCTGGCTCCCAAATGTCGACGCGGCCACCCGCAAAGCCAAAGGTTTTAAAACCCATAGATTCCAACGCCACATTGCCCGCCAAAATCATCAAATCTGCCCACGACAACTTGCGGCCATACTTTTGCTTGATGGGCCACAGCAGGCGCCGCGCTTTGTCTAAATTGCCATTGTCTGGCCAGCTGTTCAGCGGTGCAAAGCGCTGGTTGCCTGAGCCAGCGCCGCCACGGCCATCACTGGTGCGATAGGTACCGGCTGAATGCCAAGCCATTCGAATCATCAACCCGCCGTAATGCCCCCAGTCTGCTGGCCACCAAGCTTGCGAATCTGTCATGAAGTGCTTCAAATCCTCAACCACAGCTTGTAAATCTAAACTTTTAAATTCTTCGGCATAATTAAAATCAGATCCCATAGGGTCAGACTTGGGCGAATGCTGGTGCAGTGCGCTGATTTTGAGCTGGTTAGGCCACCAATTGGCATTTGTGGGTGCGGCAGCCGTCATGGATTTGGTCGCTGCGGCTGAGAATGGGCAGGTTGCTGGGGTTGTCATCGTGGTGCTCCTTAGGCGGTTAAAAGTCTTGTCATGCGTTTTCAGTAGTCTTCTGAATCATCTAAGCTTTCACTATATGCACTACAGATCAATAAGTCGAGTTAATTGAACCTATATACACAATAGCTTACGACTATGACAAAATGATTGATAAAAAACGACTGCACAACGATATGCCAACCCAGCTTGATTACGTCATTCGCCAACACACATCACCATTAGAGGTCGATGCCGAGGCTTGGAACGACCTGTTAGCCCTTCAAAGCCACCCCAGCCCCTTCCTGCGACACGAATATTTGGCGGCAATGCACCAAAGCGGCAGCTCCACGGCAGACACGGGCTGGACACCACGTTTCATCACGCTATGGCAACGAAATGAGCAAGGCGATGAGCTGCAAGCCGCCTGCCCGCTCTATCTCAAAGACCATTCCTACGGCGAATTCGTCTTCGACCACAGCTGGGCCAACGCCTACCAGCAGCACGGCCTGCCCTACTACCCCAAAGCACTGATTGCGCCGCCTTTCACCCCCGTGCCGGGTTCGCGGCTGCTGGCGCGGGACTCAGCAACGCGTCGCATCCTCTTGAAAGCCGTGATTGCGTGGTGTGAACAACACGAATTGTCGTCTTTGCACCTGCTCTTTTGCAGCGACGAGGATGTTGAAGCCTGCAAAGCCGAGGCGCTGATGCTGCGGCATACCGTGCAATTCCATTGGACAAATCAATCAGTACCTTACGCCGATTTCGACGCTTTCTTGGCCACCATGGCCCAAGACAAACGCAAAAAAATCCGTGCCGAACGCCGCAAAGTCGCCGAGGCGGGTGTCAGCTTCCGCTGGTCTTTAGGAGCAGATATCAGCGATGCAGACTGGAATTTCTTCTACCGCTGTTATGAGCGCACCTACTGGGAGCACGGCAATGCCCCATACCTGAGCCGCGACTTCTTCAGGCAGATGCAAACCACCATGCCAGAGAATTGGCTACTCTTTACGGCAGAACGTGCAGGCAAGCCAATTGCTACAAGTTTAGTAGCTGTTCAGGCAATAAATACGCCGGCTAGAGGTCAAAATAGCACTATAAATGAGCAATCTGACACAAATTCAAGCAAAAACTCCGAAAAAGTAGCCTACGGACGCTACTGGGGCGCCCTAGAAAGCGTCGATTGCCTGCATTTTGAAGCTTGCTACTACCAGCCGATTGAATGGTGCATTCAACACGGCTACCAGCGCTTTGAAGGCGGCGCGCAGGGTGAACACAAAATGGCCCGCGCCCTGCTCCCCATCAAAGCCACCAGCGCCCACTGGCTAGCACACCCCGCCTTCGCAGAAGCCGTTCAACGCTTCTTAGACCGCGAAGGGCAAGGGATTGAGAACTATATGGAGGATTTGGGGAGAAGGAGTCCGTTGAAGGGGTGATTATTTGCGATTCCTCAGCTTCATAAACTTTGACCAAAGCCAAGGTATTAGCACAAACCATTGAATGTATCCACCAACCACGCCTTCAAACCAGATAAGCGAAGCATTTAATGCATATTGATCAAGTTTATCCAAACTTGAAACTTGCATCAAATTACCTTCCAAAAATTCAATTACTGCAATTAATACGGTACTTAGCGGAGCCGTAAGAAAGAACATACCAAAAACTAACAAAAGCGGCTGCCCCAAACCAACAAGCAACACAAAAATACAAGCTAAAAGCCACAGTGAAAATAAAACTCGACCAAGAACTGATTTTGGAAAGTAAGACATAGAAATGAATTAAAGCATGTCCGTTATCGGATAAGCCCTTATTTCGCCTAGGTGGCTAAATAGAGGAAAAAGTCCAGTAAACACATCCACAAACGATACAAATAAAATAGCATCTTAGGCAACAAACACGCCGTCTACAGCCAAAAACACCTTTCAACTCGGCTCTGCAGACGATTTCGCCTTGTCTGGCGACCCTTCCAGCCCGGCCAGCAGTGCTTTGCTGTTACCGGGGATGACCATCTGGAACTTGTTGTCCACAAAGGTGTAGTCAAAATAGCCCATGCGGGCCAGTGGCTGGATTTTCATGACATCGACCATGCCGTTGACGTCGATGACCTCATCGGCAATGTGCACCGCCACCACGCGGCCGAAAACCACGTCGGCTGTGCCCATGGGCGGGACGCCGGGGAAGCGCAGTATGTTGAGGTAGACGCATTCAAACTGGATGGGCGACAGCGCCACGCGGGCGGGTTTGACCAGCTTGGAGGGCAGTTTTTGTAAGCCTGCGCGCTCAAACTCGTCCACGCAGTGGGGCAGCTCTTCGGCAGAGATGTTGACAGCCTCGCGCAGGGCGTAGGTGGCCATGTTCCAGACGAATTCGCCGGTTTGCTCGGCGTTGCGGACCGAATCTTTACGGTTACCAGCGGTGTCTTGGTTAGCCGAAAACATCACAATGGGCGGGTTGAAGGTGACGTTTTGGAACTGGCTGTAGGGGGCAAGGTTGTGGCGGCCTTGCCCGTCAACTGTGGAAATCCAACCTATCGGGCGCGGCACAACACAGGATTTGAAGGGGTCGTGCGGCAGGCCATGAGGGGTGATGCCAGGTTCGTAATACATGAGTTTGCCTTTCAAATATCAAAATGTAGTTATAGTTTGTAATCATCTTTCGCAGCACCGTAGTTACCCTAATAGAGATTTCTAACGATGTATCCCCCCCCCTCGACACAAATTAAGAGTGCCCCCTCTAAAAGCACTCAAGAAGTGGCGTTTTTAACGTTTACCCTGAGGAAATGCGCGTTTTTGTTCACAAGCGTTCAGGCAAGTCTGATACCGTACTTAACAACGAAACTATCGCTTCACATATGCCTCAAATCGACATGCCCAAACCCTACACCGAGTTGCACGATGTTGCCCCGCCGCATTTGGCATTGGTGGCGCTGGAGATGCGGGCGTTTTGGGAGTTTGGGGCTCTGGTGCCGACTTGGCCTGTACTGCAAAAAGCCCCTAGGGCAGATGCTGATGCGCACGGCAGCTGTGTGATTGTGTTTCCGGGATTGAGCGCGGGGGATTTGAGCACTGTACCGCTGCGCAAGTATTTGGATTCATTGGGTTACGCGACTGAGGGCTGGAATCAAGGGTTGAACTTGGGGCCGCGACCTGGCGTTTTAGAAGCGGCACGGCAACAGGTTATCGACACTTTTAACCAATTTGGCAATAAAGTGAGCTTGGTTGGTTGGAGCTTGGGTGGCGTTTATGCGCGTGAACTGGCAAAGATGATGCCGGAGATGGTGCACTGCGTGATCACACTGGGTACGCCGTTTGCCGGATCGCCAAAATCAACCAACGCTTGGCGTATTTACGAGTTTGCCAGTGGTCGTAAAACTGAAATTGAACGAGCAAATTTTGACCTGCCGACTGCACCAACGGTGCCTACGACCAGTATCTACTCCAAAACCGACGGAGTAGTGGCTTGGCAAGGCAGCATTCAAGCGCCATGCAAGGTCAACCCGCACACGGAAAACATTGAAGTCTTCGCCAGCCACGTGGGCATGGGCTTGAACCCCAGCGCTTGGTGGGCGGTGGCGGATAGACTGGCGCAAAAACATGCGAGTTGGCAGCCATTTGTCGCCCCGAAACTGATGGGTTTGCACAAGTTTCTATACCCTCGCTCCAAACTAAGGACAGGTTAAAGTGTGTCTCTTAGGTGCATAAATTGCGTTAAATTTCATTAAGTGTGCGAAAATTGGCATACCTATTGATTTAACCTTGAGATGACACTGCAACAACTATCTCCAGATTTGAAATCGCTTGCCGCACAAGGCAAGCAACAAAGTTTCAAAAAAGGCGCTCTTATCTTCAAAGACGGTGACAAAGGTGATGCCCTTTACATCTTGCTTGAAGGCCGCGTGCGCGCCTACGGTTCAGCTATTTCAGGTAAAGAAATTACCTACGGCTATGTAGTTGCAGGTGAGTATTTTGGCGAATTGACCCTAGACGGCGGCAGCCGCTCAGCCAATTGCGAAGCCCTTGAACCCTGCTTATGCGCTGTCGTGAGCAACGCGCAGCTTGAAGCGTTCATGCAAGAGCACCCCAGATTTGGTACAGAAATGCTGCACACCGTCATTCGCCGTGCCAGACAGTCCACAGACAATGCCCGCAGCATCGCGTTGATGGATGTTTATTCAAGGCTGAAACGCGCGATTGAGAAAATCACGCCTGAAATCAACAAAGGCATCAACGTCACCCATTCCGACCTAGCGGCCGACGTGGGTGCGTCGCGTGAGATGGTGAGCAAGCTGCTGAAAGACCTTGAAGTGGGCGGCTACGTCAAAATGCAAAACCGTAACTTAAGCCGACTTAAAGCGCTGCCTGAGCGTTGGTAAGCGCCAAAAGCAGCCATTAACGCTATATTTTTTATAGCTGCTTATGCAATAAATACAACGGCTAGAGGCATATTTACCACCCTAAAAACACTTTTCAAGCGAATTAAGCCTTCAGACTCTTTTCGTAGTTGGCAATGCCATCCATGATTTCTTTGTTCGCAGCTTCTGGGCCTTCCCAGCCGTTGACTTTGACCCATTTGCCTTTTTCTAGGTCTTTGTAGTGCTCAAAGAAGTGGGAGATGGTTTTTAGGCGCAGTTCGTTCAAATCTTCTGGTTTTTGCCACTGGGTGTAGAGTGAGCATTTTTTGTCGATAGGCACGGCCAGTACTTTGCCGTCTTCACCGGCTTCGTCAGTCATTTTCAAGATACCGATAGGGCGGCAGGTGACGACAACGCCTGGGAACAATGGCACAGGTGTGATAACCAAAACGTCAACTGGGTCGCCGTCGCCGCTGAGGGTTTTGGGCACATAACCATAGTTGGTTGGGTAGTGCATGGAGGTGCTCATAAAGCGATCCACAAAAATTGCGCCTGATTCTTTGTCCACTTCGTACTTGATCGGGTCGGCATTCATCGGGATTTCGATGATGACGTTGAATTCCTGGGGGGCATTTTTACCTGGGGTGACTTTGTCTAAGGACATGGTTGATAGCTTCTAGAGGTTGAAAAAAGGGTTCAAAACAGCCGCAAATGGATGGAGAAGTTCCATTCAGCGTCTGTTTTTATCTAAGTACTTTCCCGCATTTTACTTTCAACAGGCTTGCATAGACGCCAATTTGTCATATTTTCGGGTTAAAGTAGTTTCGTTGGCCAATCGACACGCTGATCTATAAAAGCCGCGAGGAAGCAACGCAGCGGGAGTTTGCGTTGTTCTACTTGCTTTTATTTGCCAGTTTTCAACGCCTACTCCTTTCAAGCGAATCAACGAAGGAGATAGACATGACAGGTAATTCTGCGCTCATTTTGGCGCTAATTTGTGGACTGATTGCCGTGGGTTACGGCTTTTGGGCACGCAGTTGGATTCTTTCCCAAGATGCCGGAAATGCGCGAATGCAAGAAATTGCATCAGCAATTCAAACCGGTGCTGCCGCGTATTTAGCGCGGCAATACAAAACCATCACCATCGTTGGTGTGGTTTTAGCGATTTTGATTTTCTTTTTCTTAGATAGCATGTCTGCCGTCGGCTTTGTGGTTGGTGCTTTGCTGTCAGGCTTGTGCGGCTTTATTGGCATGAATGTGTCGGTTAAAGCCAATGTGCGCACGGCTCAAGCGGCCACCAAAGGCATTGGCCCCGCACTAGATGTCGCGTTTCGCGGCGGTGCGATCACCGGCATGCTAGTGGTTGGCCTGGGTTTGCTGGGTGTTACAGTGTTTTACTGGTTTTTGGTTGGTAATGGCAATATGACGCCGGATAAAAACCTCGCCAAAATGCTGAATCCGCTGATTGGTTTTGCCTTCGGCTCATCACTCATCTCGATTTTTGCCCGTTTGGGCGGCGGTATTTTCACCAAGGGTGCGGACGTAGGTGCGGATTTGGTGGGCAAAGTGGAAGCTGGTATCCCCGAAGATGACCCACGCAACCCTGCCGTGATTGCCGACAATGTGGGCGACAACGTGGGTGACTGCGCTGGTATGGCTGCCGATTTATTTGAAACTTACGCCGTCACGCTGATTGCGACCATGGTTTTGGGTGCTTTGCTGGTCACTGGTGCTGGCACGGCTGCAGTGGTTTATCCACTGGCGCTGGGCGCTGTTTCTATCGTAGCCTCCATCATTGGTTGCTTTTTCGTCAAAGCCTCACCGGGCATGAAAAACGTGATGCCCGCGCTTTACAAAGGTTTGGCTGTGGCTGGCGGTTTGTCACTCATCGCTTTTTACTTTGTAACGACTTGGTTGATTCCTGACAATGCCATCAAAGCAGCGGGCAGCCAGATGGCGCTGTTTGGCGCTTGTTTTGTGGGTTTGGCGCTAACGGCTGCCTTGGTGTGGATCACTGAGTTTTACACCGGTACGCAGTATTCACCGGTGAAGCACATTGCTGCGGCATCGACAACGGGCCACGGTACCAACATCATCGCTGGTTTGGGTGTTTCCATGCGTTCTACCGCTTGGCCTGTTATTTTTGTGTGTATCGCCATCATGGCGGCCTACAAATTAGCCGGTTTGTACGGTATCGCGATTGCGGCAACATCTATGTTGTCCATGGCGGGCATTGTGGTCGCTTTGGACGCCTACGGCCCTATCACTGACAACGCTGGCGGCATTGCAGAAATGGCAGAAATGCCAAAAAGCGTGCGCGACATCACCGACCCACTGGATGCGGTAGGCAACACCACAAAGGCTGTGACCAAAGGTTATGCCATTGGCTCTGCGGGCTTGGCGGCTTTGGTGCTGTTTGCGGATTACACCCACAAACTGGAGGCTTACGGCAAGGCCATCAGCTTTGACTTGAGCGACCCTCTGGTCATCATCGGATTGTTCATAGGCGGTTTGATTCCTTACCTCTTCGGCGCGATGGCGATGGAGGCTGTGGGTCGCGCAGCTGGTTCAGTCGTCGTTGAAGTCCGCCGTCAGTTTGCGGATGGTGCGATCATGGCCAACAAACGCAAGCCAGACTACAGCGCTGCAGTTGACATGCTGACTTCTGCCGCTATCAAAGAGATGATGATTCCATCGCTTTTGCCTGTGGTGGTGCCAATTTTGGTCGGTTTGGTACTGGGGCCTAAAGCCTTGGGTGGCTTGCTGATGGGCACGATTGTGACGGGCTTGTTTGTGGCAATTTCTATGTGTACAGGCGGCGGCGCTTGGGACAATGCGAAAAAGTACATTGAAGACGGCAATCATGGCGGCAAGGGCTCTGAAGCGCACAAAGCTGCTGTGACTGGCGACACCGTGGGCGACCCTTATAAAGACACGGCAGGCCCGGCGATCAACCCGCTCATCAAAATTATCAACATCGTTGCGCTATTGATTGTGCCTTTGATGATGAAATTACACGGTGGGGAAGTACCAGTCGCACCTGCTGCACCAGTCGCTGTTGTCGCTGCGGCGGCTACAGCTGCTGCTGTGGCTGCACCGGCGGTTGCCACTCCAGCACCTTCTGCTGCTATCGCAACAGCAGCGCCTGTGGCTGCGGACGCAGCATCAGTTAAAGTTGAAAATGGTGTGGTTAAGTTTTACTTCGCTTCTGGCAAAGCTGATGTGGCTGAAGGCGGATCTGCCGCGTTATCTGAAGTTGTCAAAGCAGTTGCTGGCGGCAAAAAAGCTGTGATCAGTGGCTACCACGATGCCTCTGGTGACCCAGCGAAAAATGCTGAATTAGCTAAGCAACGCGCTATGAACGTTCAAGCAGCTCTTAAAACTGCGGGCGTGGCTGACGACAAAGTGGAACTGAAAAAACCTGAGCAAGCCAAAGCAGATGGACCTGCGGCTGAAGCACGTCGCGTGGAAGTGACTGTGCAATAGTTACAAGTTAAAACCTCGAAAAATAGCCCACTTAGGTGGGCTATTTTTTTTACCCGCTTTGGCGTTCAAGCAAAACAGTCATGAACAAGCTCAGCATGAGTGACTCTTGCTCTGCATAACTGAGTGTTGATAATTGCTCCATCTTGAAAACACCTTCCCACAAAGCCGGTTGCTTGCTTAAGCGCATCACACCCTCGCCAGATTCGCGTTTAACAATGTAAGACGGCTGGAAAATATAGCCAGACAGTGCGCCTAATAGCGGGATCTGGCTAAAAATATTATCGAAGAAACGCGTTAAAACACTTTCTTCAGAAATCGTGAAAACAACTCGCTCACCTTGATAAACATCATATTGAGCACGCCACAAAGAACGCATTCCATGACGCTTAACCGATCCAAGCATCAGGCCAGGCGCATTTTTTATGTTGTAGCGTGCTGAAAAATCGATGATTCGATCTGCAGCAATCGTGTACAAAATCTCTTTTTGTGTCTCGTCGGCAAATATATTGATTGCTTCTTTGAGTTTGAATAGCTTTTGCTTGATGTAGGCAACAGGTTGTTGGTTGGCATCCTCCACAAAAAACTGAGGTGCAAGTGCTATCAGCTTCATTCGCAGGGTCAAGGGAAATTGCAATTGACGGCTTGTCATGGTTGTTTTCTCAGGTTAAAAACTGGGTAAATGCACTGCAAATGCAGCGCTAAGGGTTAACTAGGTTAAATCACCCGTAAAAGGCGCTTCATTTCGTTAGATAATAAACGCAGTTACAGACAAATAAAAAATACCATGCAAAGACAAAATAGCTATACCTACGAAGAGTTGATCGACTGCGGTCACGGTAAAACGTTTGGCCCAGGCAACGCTAGGTTGCCTTTGCCACCGATGCTGATGTTTGATCGTATCGTCTCAATCACAGCTGACGGTGGCAAGCACGGCAAAGGGCAAATCATTGCTGAGCTAGATGTTCGCCCTGATTTATGGTTTTTTGATTGCCACTTTGAAGGCGACCCAGTCATGCCGGGCTGCTTGGGTTTAGATGCCATGTGGCAACTGATAGGATTTTTCTTAGGCTGGAGCGGCGGCCCAGGGCGTGGACGTGCATTAGGAGCTGGCGAGATTAAATTTACAGGTGAAGTGTTGCCTACAGCTAAATTGGTCACCTACCGCATCGACTTAAATCGTTTGGTGATGCGCAAATTGGTGATGGGTGTTGCCGATGCGACTTTAGAAGTTGATGGTAAAGAAATTTATACGGCTACGGACTTAAAAGTTGGCTTGTACACGAGCTAAATCAGTCAAAGCAACAATCAAAATTAATTAATAGGATCACACAATGCGTCGTGTCGTCGTCACCGGAATGGGGATTGTCTGCAGTATTGGAAACAACAAAGCAGAAGTTGTAGATAGTTTGAAAGAAGGCCGCTCTGGCATCACTTTTCAACCCGAGTACGCTGCTCAGGGTTTGCGCTCGCACGTTGCAGGATCTGTCAAAAACTTGGATGTTGAAGCGCTGATTGACCGCAAATTGATGCGTTTTATGGCTAACGGACACGCCTATGCTTGGATTGCTATGCAAGAAGCGATTGCAGATGCTGGCTTGCCAGAAGATCAAGTTTCCAACCTCCGCACCGGTTTGATTGTTGGCGCAGGTGGTGCATCGCATGAAAGCATCTCTGCCGGTATTGACACTTTGCGAGAAAAAGGCGTGCGTCGTGTTGGTCCTTATATGGTCACAAAGGCTATGGCAAGCGGTGTATCTGCATGTTTAGCAACAGGTGCAAAAATCAAAGGCGTGAATTACAGTATCAGCTCAGCCTGTGCAACAAGCGCGCACTGTATCGGCGCAGGCGCGGAGCAAATTCAGTTAGGCAAGCAAGACATCGTCTTTGCAGGTGGCGCTGAGGAAGAGCATTGGACGCTGTCGTTCATGTTTGATGCGATGGGCGCACTTTCGAGCAAATACAACGAAACGCCTGAAAAAGCATCGCGCACTTATGACACTGACCGCGATGGCTTCGTGATCTCTGGCGGTGGTGGTATTTTGGTATTGGAAGAATACGAGCATGCCAAGGCACGCGGTGCAAAAATTTACGCTGAGCTGGTCGGCTATGGCGCAACATCTGATGGTTACGACATGGTTGCACCGTCTGGCGAAGGCGCTCAACGCTGCATGCGCATGGCTTTGTTGGATGCCAACGGCAAGGACGTAGGGCAAGTCGATTATGTCAATACACACGGCACAAGCACACCTGTGGGCGATGTGAAAGAGATTGAAGCTATACGTCACGTGTTTAGCGATACGGGTCACTCTGTTCCGCATATCGCATCAACCAAATCTTTGACTGGTCATGCACTTGGCGCGGCTGGCGTGAACGAAGCAATTTACACCTTGCTGATGATGGAAAACAAGTTCATCGCTGCCTCTGCCAATATTGACAACCTAGACTCTGCAGCGGAAGGTTTGCCAATAGTACGACAGCGAATCGACAATGTTGATATCCAGACCGCTTTGTCGAATAGCTTCGGTTTTGGTGGTACAAACGCGACATTGACCTTTTCACGCAAAGGTCTCTGAACTGTTTAAGCGGTAGTTGCACAATATCGCTATGAATGAACTTGAAAGACCAACAAAGCGCGTGATTGTTTTGCATGACGAGCGACTTGCGAATCGTGTTGAATCGTCGCTGCTTAAATTGACCGATTTGAAACCTGTGGTTGCCGATGGTTTGTTGGCTGATCAATTAGGTCGACAGTTGCATGATCTGCGCATCAGTGTCACGGATCGTTGTAATTTTCGCTGCAGTTACTGCATGCCCAAAGAGGTCTTCAACAAAGACTATCCGTATTTACCGCACGCTTCGCTTTTGACTTTTGAGGAAATTACGCGCTTAGCGAATGTATTCATGTCGCATGGCGTGCGTAAAATCAGACTCACGGGTGGCGAACCGCTTTTGCGTAAAAATATTGAAATATTGATTGCGCAGTTAGCCGCTTTGCGAACACAAGATGGCGAAAAGTTAGATTTGACATTAACAACCAATGGCTCCCTACTCGCCAAAAAAGCCGTAGCTTTGAAAACTGCCGGATTGCAACGAGTAACAGTTAGCTTAGACGGATTAGACGATGCTGTTTTCAGAAGCATGAACGATGTTGACTTCCCAGTTGCAGATGTTCTAGCTGGGATTGAGGCTGCTCGTCAAGCTGGACTGGGCTTAGACAAACAAGGTAACTTCAGCGGTATCAAAATCAATATGGTGGTAAAGCGCGGCACCAACGCTGACCAAATTTTGCCCATGGCCAGGCATTTCAGAGGAACGAGCATGGTGCTGCGTTTTATTGAATACATGGATGTAGGCGCAACCAACGGTTGGCGCATGGATGATGTGCTGCCCTCTGCTGAAGTTGTTAAGCTCATTCAATCTGAAATGCCATTGGTTCAACTTGAACCATCTCAAACTGGCGAGACTGCGCAGCGCTGGGGCTATGCTGACGGGCAAGGTAAGCATGACCCAAGCTTGGGTGAAATCGGCGTCATCAGCAGCGTGACACAAGCTTTTTGCAGTGATTGCAACCGGGCCAGACTGTCAACAGAGGGTAAGTTGTATTTATGCCTATTTGCCAGCCAAGGCTATGATTTGCGCCCCTTGCTGCGGGAATCGAACTCTGATAGCAGCATCAACGATGCAACGATAACAACAGCTTTGGCGCATATTTGGCAAGGTAGAAATGATCGCTATTCAGAATTGCGCAGCACCGTACCTGCGGACACAACAACTGCAGCAACTTCAGTCAAACGTGTTGAGATGAGTTATATCGGTGGATAAAAATCTCATCACAGGCATCGTACTTGCAGGCGGGCGAGGTTCACGCATGGGCGGCATCGACAAGGGTTTGCAACTTTACAACGATACGCCGCTTGCAAAACATGCTATTCAGCGACTACAGCCACAAGTTGGCAATTTACTCATCAACGCCAACCGTAATTTAGAAATCTACAAAATTTGGGGCTCCGATGTAAATGCTGAAGTTATCGTTGACGGGCTTGCCGACTTTGCCGGGCCACTTGCTGGTTTCTTGGTCGGTCTTCAGCAATGCAAAACTCCTTTTTTGATGACTGTTCCCTGTGACACACCACGGTTTCCTTCAAATTTGGTTGCACGCTTATCTGCTGCATTGACGCAAAATGATGCTGATATAGCCATGGTTAGCAGTCCAGATGAGGAAGGCGTTGTGCGACATCAACCCGTTTTTTGTCTAATGAAACGTGAACTCTTAGAAAGTCTCAAAGAGTTTACCGATGCTGATGGTAGAAAAATTGGCGCATGGGCGGCACAACAAAAACTTGTTCGTGTTAATTTCAATGAAGTGTACGACGATCCAAAAGCTTTTTATAACGCCAATACATTAGAAGATTTACAGCAACTGAGCACCTATGAAAAGCATTGACAAAATCGCTGGGGAACTTGCTGGCTATGACCCTAATTCGTTACGCGCTGACAAGGTAAATGCTTTTTTAAAAGAACTCGTAAATCCGGTCCTAGATACCGAAACAGTTAACTTGTTTGATGGCTTGAATCGGGTGTTGGCTGAAGACATTATCTCGCCCATCAGCGTACCACCGCATGACAATTCGGCTATGGATGGTTTTGCGTTTCGTGGTGACCAGTTAGATGACAGTCGCTCTTTACAGTTAAAGGTAATTGGAACAGCTTTAGCTGGCAAAGCATGGCAAGGCACAGTCGGGCTTGGTGAGTGTCTCAAAATCATGACGGGTGCGATCATGCCAGAGGGCCTAAACACCGTTGCGCCGCAAGAGATGGTGACTTTAAATGCTGAAAAAACGCACATCACGATTGCGCCAAAAGTTTTGCAACAAGGCGACAATCGCCGTAAAGCTGGCGAGGACTTACAGCAGGGGTCACCAGCCCTGCTAACAGGCGCACATTTAACACCCGCTGCTTTAGGATTGATTGCAAGTTTAGGCTTACCCACTGTCACGGTTTACCGAAAAATACGCGTCGCCTATTTTTCAACTGGCGATGAAATTTTGAGTTTAGGTGATCCACAGCGAGAAGGAGCTGTATATGACAGCAACCGGTACACCGTATTTGGATTACTTACGCGCATGGGCTGCGAAGTCATCGACTTGGGTGTGGTGCGCGATGAACCCACACTATTAGAAACTGCCTTCGTAAAAGCAGCTGCCGTTGCCGATGCAATCATCACCAGTGGCGGCGTCAGCGTTGGCGAAGCAGATTACACACGCGCCATGATGAAGAAACTAGGTGGTGAATCTGGTGGCGTTGCTTTTTGGCGAATCGCAATGCGTCCCGGGCGACCCATGGCAGTAGGAAGAATAAGCTCTAGCCAGCATAAAGATAGCCTCAATAGATATAAAAATAATAGCGCTATTTTATTCGGCTTACCAGGAAATCCTGTAGCAGTGATGGTGACATTTTTAGCATTTGTTCGCCCAGCGCTACTGCGCATGATGGGAAGCAACGCTACCACACCACCCCTCTTAAAAGCACGCAGTACTGAAGCAATTCGAAAAAAACCTGGACGCACCGAATACCAACGCGGGAATGTCAGTTTGGCATTAGACGGCACCTTGCTAGTCAAGACCACTGGCAATCAAGGCTCTGGGGTTTTGAGTTCTATGGTGCAAGCCAATGGTTTGATTGTGCTTCATCACGATCAAAGCTCAGTTGCTATTGGTGATGAGATTGATGTGATGATGTTTGATGGTGTGATTTAACGCCATCAAACATTACTTATCACTCATTTAGCCACTAATTCTGGCACATGCGCTAGCGAAGGCTCAGTATTCTCTACAGTCGTTTTAGCACCTGGTACTGCTTTACGTGCAAAGATGCTATACATCGTTGGCACCACAAAGATCGTCAAAAGTGTCCCTAGCGACATACCGCCAACGATAACCCAACCAATTTGAATACGACTTTCCGCACCGGCACCTGTTGACAAAGCGAGCGGCAAAGCTCCCAAAACCATAGCGCCAGTCGTCATCAAAATTGGGCGTAAACGTTGGGTCGATGCCTTGATCAAAGCTTCCACCATGCTTAAACCAGTGCCACGAAGTTGGTTCGCAAACTCCACAATCAAAATACCGTGTTTTGTAATCAACCCCACTAAAGTGATCAGCCCAATTTGAGAGTAAACATTGAGCGAGCCGCCTGTCCATTGCAATGCTAAAAGTGCGCCAATCATAGACATAGGCACAGACAACATAATGACAAATGGGTCTATAAAACTTTCAAACTGAGCTGCCAAAACCAAAAAGATAAACAACAAAGCAAGTCCAAACACCAAGCCCAGTGAACCTTGTGAATTTTTAAACTCGCGCAAACTTCCGTTTAAATCTGTGCTGTAGCCTGGCTTCAAAATTTTCTTGGCTGTTTCATCCAAAAAATCTAGCGCCTGACCTTGAGAGTAATTGGGCGCCAAATTGGCAGTGATCGATACTGAGCGGCGTTGTCCAAAATGATTAAGTTCGCGTGGCGCAACGGCCTCTCGCACCTTAACCAAAGATGACAACGGAATCATCGTCTCATTACGACCTCGAACAAATATCTTTTCAATATCATCTGGTGTATCTCTACCAGACGCCTGTGTTTGTACGATCACGTCATATTGATCAGCATCGCGCTTGTATCGTGTCACATTTCTGCCGCCGAGCATGGTTTCAATGGCTCGAGCAACAACCTCTACACTCACACCCAAGTCACTCGCCTTCGCGCGGTCAACATCAATTTTTAGCTCTGGCTTATTTAAACGCAGATCGATATCTGGCGTCAAGAAGCCTGGATTTTTACCGATTTCATCCATGAATTGCCTTGCGACACCATTGAGATTTTGATAACTTTCTGACGTCACTAATACAAAGTTAATCGGACGCTCACGGAAGCCTTGCCCAAGTGAAGGTGGTGTGATTGGGAAAGCCGTGACACCGGCCAAACGTCCAAAGCTAGGCTGCATCTCACGTGCAAGTTCTAGTGTTGTTTTCTTTCGTTCATCCCAATCAACAGCGCGATAGAAAACGTTTGCTTGGGACACAGTTGGGTTTCCCGCAGTCACAAAAATTCTGTCGAATTCTTTGTACTGCATCCCGGTTTTTTCCATTGCAGTTACATAACGTGAAGTGAAGTCAAGAGTTGATCCATCTGGTGCGTTGACCACTGCCAATATCACGCCGCGGTCTTCTAGCGGCGAAAGCTCGCGCTTCATATTGGGCAAAATCAAATATATCGAGAATGCACAAACAGCCATCACGCCTAGGACTAACCAACGTGTGTGCAGAAAAGTACGTTTAATTGAGGCGAACAAACCAGCCTGTTGATATTGTGTATCGTATCCAGTCGTTACCAGCCATCTCAGTAATTTGCTGTAGCCGTCGGTAATGCCGGTCAAAATTCGCTCCATGGTTCGATCAAACCAATTTGGATTTGGATTGTGTTTCAGGAGTAATGAACACATCATTGGCGATAACGTTAAGGCTACAAAGCCAGAGACAACAACAGCACCCGCTAAAGCCAAAGCAAATTCCACAAACAAACGCCCCGTTCGACCTGGTGTAAACGCCAGCGGCGCATAAACGGCAACCAACGTGGCCGTCATGGTGACCACGGCAAAACCAACTTCGCGAACACCTTTTATCGCGGCAGAAAATGGATCTAAGCCCTCTTCGATGTGCCTATAGATATTCTCTAAAACAACAATCGCATCATCAACCACCAAACCGATGGCTAGGACAAGCGCTAATAGGGTTAAGGTATTGATGGTGAATCCTGCCAAAGCCATCATGGCAAACGCGCCAATCAAACTAACAGGAATAGTAATGATGGGAATGATAGATGCACGCAATGTGCGCAAAAACACAAAAATAACCAACGCCACAAGGACTATGGCCTCTAAGATGGTTTTATAAACGTTGCTGATGGAACGTTCGATAAAGACGGAGTTATCGTTAGCCACATCAATTGACATATCTGGGGGTAAGTCCGCTTTCAACTTGGGAATCATGTCCCGGACTCCTTGGGATAAAACCAAGGGATTGGCTGTTGCTTGGCGAATCACACCAACAGAAATGGCGTACTTGCCATTCAAACGAACCGAACTACGTTCTTCAGCGGGCCCCTCTTGAATACGTGCGACATCGCGCATCTTTACAGGAAAACCATTGACTGTTTTGATCACAATGTCAGAAAACTGGCCCGCTTTTTCTAGGCTTGTTTGTGTCGTAACGCTAAATTCACGCGTGGTTGACTCAATACGACCAGCGGGGATTTCAATGTTATTGCGGCGAATGGCATCTTCCGCATCTTGCGTTGTTAGCTTATAGGCAGCAAGTTTGTCGGTATCAAGCCATACGCGCATGGCGTATTTACGTTCGCCGAAAATACGAACATCTGCAGCACCAGTGACGGTTTGCAGTCTTGGCTTAACAATACGATTCACCAAGTCGTTGATTTGAAGTGGATTCAAGGTATCGCTTGAAAATGCCAGCCAAATAACCGGAAACGCATCAGACTCAACTTTAGCGATAACTGGCTCATCAATCGCTTGTGGCAAGCGATTGCGTACTCGCGATGTGCGGTCACGTACTTCCGCTGCCGCAGCGTCAGCATCTTTCTCTAACCGAAAACGAACACTGATTTGAGCCTGCTCTGCACGGCTGACTGATGTAATAACGTCTACAGCATCAATGCCTGCGATAGAGTCTTCCAAAGTTTTGGCGATTTGTGACTCAACGACTTCTGCCGAAGCGCCTGGATAACGCACACTGACAGTGACAACTGGTTCGTCAATTTTTGGATATTCCCTGACAGACAAGCGCGTAAAACTTACCGCCCCAATCAAGACAACGAGCAGTGATAAAACTGTCGCAAGTACGGGCCTTCGAATTGACGTTTCAGCGAGTTGCATCAGGATTTCCTTCTCATGTTCCCAGCAGATTTATTGTCTGCCACCCCAGCGGTCTCCATACAAGGATTTGGCCCAGATAAGGGCTTTTGTGCAGCTTTTACTAATGCTTGCGGTTTGCTAGGCATCGCAGGCGCTGGCGATGACGTTTGCGCTGAGATAGAAGCCGCAGGCACTGTTGCTGTTGCTGTTGCTGTCGTTACGCTAGGCGCAATACCAGACGTTGCAGGTGGCCCAGGCTGCCGTCCACTAGGTTTGTTTAACTCCACAACTTTTACAGACGTGCCATCTTTTTGAACGCGCTGTTGTCCAGCAGTCACTACCTCGTCGCCTTCCGCCAATCCTTCTAAAATTTCAACTTTTCCTGGGCGACGAATGCCTACTTTCACCTCAACACGTTGTGTAGTTTTGGTTTCTTTCTCAGTACCTTTGTCCGCACCGTCTAGCAGTTTGATAACAAATTGCTTTCCACCTTGCGGAACGATGGCTTCCTCAGGGACAACAATTGCCTTCTCTCTTTCACTAAAAACTGTATTGACGCGAGCAAACATACCTGGGCGCAATTGATTTTGGCGGTTGTCAATACAAGCGCGAACACCGACTGATCGACCATTCGCGTCTAGCATGGGGTCAATCGCTTGGATAACTGCGGTGAATTTACGACCAGGCAAAGCATCCATATCAACCTGCGCTTTTTGACCTTTTTTTACTTTGCTTTGAAAACGCTCAGGTAATCGGAAGTCAACATACACAGCCGCTATATCTTCAATATTAACAATATCACCACCATCCTTCAAATAATCGCCCACGTTGACCGTGCGAATACCCGTCATACCATCAAAAGGAGCGGTAATTTTGAGACGCGCTGCCGTTGCTTGAGAAAGTGATAATTTGGCTTGCGCCACTTCCAAATTTGCAGCGCTTTCGTCCACAGAACGCTTGCTGATGAAGTTTTGTGCAACCAGTTCTTGGTTACGCTTATGGTTGGCGAGTGCGATTGACAACTCCGCTTGACTTTGTTTGACTTGGGCTTGTTGCAACTGATCGTCAAATTGCACTAACAACTGGCCTTTTTTAACGCGTTCACCATCTTTAAAATTAAGCTGTGTAATGCGACCACTCACTTCTGGTCGTATAGTCACACCTTGCCGAGATTTCAAGCTGCCAACAGCTTGCGTATCGTCTGTCAACTTCATCACCTCAACCTTGGCTGACTCAACTGAAGGTGGTCGGGCAGGAGCACTTACTCCGCCAGCGGCCGTGCCTGCAGAATTTGAACCTGATGCCGCTGGCATCGTGGAAGCCCCCGTCTGGGCGGAACTAGAAGTTGGCAAATCGGCCGTGTGCACTTTGTTTTGATACCACCATGCTGCACCGGAAGCTGCTGCAATACCGACAACAGCGACAATGGAATAAACTGATTTTGAAGCCATAAGTTTGATGTTTATTTTAGTTTTAAATGTTTATTGACCGCCAAGCGCTTTGATAACACCCATATTTGCCAACGCATCCGCCCGCTCATTGCCAGGGTCGCCCGCATGCCCTTTGACCCAACACCATTCGATTGTATGCCCGCCCTTGTTTACGAGTGCGTCCAGCTTTTGCCACAGGTCTACATTCTTCACCGGCTGCTTCGCTGCCGTTCTCCAACCTTTTGCTTTCCAGCCTTGCAGCCACTCCGTGATGCCTTGAAGTACGTATTTACTGTCAATGTACAACTTGACATCACAAGGTCTTTTCAAGGCACTCAAAGCCTCAATCACAGCCGTCATTTCCATCCGGTTATTCGTGGTTAAAAGCTCACCGCCAAAGAGTTCTTTTTCAACATGACCCGTAGACCTCAAAATAGCGCCCCAGCCACCTGGACCTGGGTTGCCCTTGCAAGCACCGTCTGTATAAATTGTTATTTTGTTCATGCAATTTCAATTAAATATTACCTATTTTCGAATCTAGCCTTTGTATTTATTGCCTTATTAGCTACAGAAACAGGAGTGGTATTTGTAATTTTGTTTAGCTTTTTAATAGGGCTGATCATACGCATGCCGCGCACACGTTTCACTGCGACCACAAAGTAAACTGCGCCAAAAATAGACCAATACCGTTCACCCAATTTGTCAATCCATGCAAAACGCTGCAACAAGCCGGCGCTTCTGACCGCTGGCCGAAAGCATCCAAAATGACCTGGCTCAACGTCAAAATTGAGCAGCCTTAACCAATCTCGCAAACGTCTATAAGCAATCATTTCACCAGCTTCAGGCAGATATAAATCACCAAAATTCCAACGCTTGTAGAGGTGACTTCGTTTCTGCTTAAAACCCCACAAACTTAAGGGATTAAAACCGCAAATGATCAATTTTCCTTCTGGGACAAGAACTCGCTCAGCCTCTCGCAAGGTTGCATGCGGGTCGGGACTCAGTTCTAGACTATGTGGCAATATCAGTAAATCCAAACTATTTTCAGCAAATGGCAAAGCTTCGAATTCAGTGAATAAAGCAACTTTTATTTTTCTACTTTCAGCTGTATCCGATGTATTAATTGACTTACTAGCTATATTATTGATAGTTTCTGATAAATTTCCATCTGCCGCTATAGGTGACGCTACCCAGCGGTGCGGAATGCGGCTAGCGCTCAACGCGTCTAAATCTGGTAATCCCAGCTGCAAGGCGTGGTAGCCAAAAATATCAGCCACCACACGCTCAAATTGCGCATGCTCCCAAGCCAAAAGATACTGGCCTGGCGGGGTTTTTAGCCATTCTTGCAAGATTTAGCCTTTACTGATTCAATGACAGGCTCAATGACTGGTTGAAAGCTATGAGCACCAAATTTACCGATGCTTTTTAGCTCGGTTTATCTTGCCACCTTTACTGACTTTGCCGGCTTTCGCACCGTGCTTTCTAGCGGCAGATTTAGCTTTTGCTGGCAGATATAGAACGACAGATTGCTTCGCTTTAAACGTGCTGTTTGCGCTTACTTTGTTCCAACCGGCAACGCTAGAAGCTGTAACTTTGTAGCGATTTGCAATAGCCGCCACCGTTGCAGCTTTGCGCAATTTCACCATCACTTTTTTCAACACTATTTCAGGTGAAAAGCTAACTTGGCCATTGTCCGCAACATGCTCAGACACATCTTTTTCTTGCTTGGCTGAGCGCGGCACCAGCAGGGTAGAACCTTGCTTGATCAACATGCGCGGTGGGATGCGGTTAAGCTCCCGAAACTGCGCCTCATTCATGCCCACGCGCTTGGCCGCATCGACCACCTTCATGGTTGAAGGCGCTATCCAAACCGTCCAACCTGCAGTTTGCCCGTTGTGAATCGACAAATTACGCTCAAAAATACCTGCACTGTCCCAAGGCAACAAAATACGCGGCGTGCCGGCTGCAAAAATGACAGGTTTATTGGCAGAAGGGTTCAGCGACTTGAAATCTTCTAGTTTGATTTCAGCGAGTTTTGCAGCCAAAGCTACATCCAAATCTCGGGTAATGGTGACACTTTGAAAATACGGGTGATTTGGAATTTCAGGCAAAGTCGCATTGAATGCTGGCGGGTTTGCAACAATGTTTTTGACCGCCATCAGTTTAGGCACGTAATTTCGCGTCTCATCGGGCATGTTTAAACTGGCGTAATCGGTCGGCAAACCTTCACGTTGGTTTTTAGCAATCGCGCGACCGACCGAGCCTTCGCCCCAGTTGTAAGCGGCTAGCGCCAAATGCCAGTCGCCAAACATGCCGTGTAGTTTCTGCAAATAATTCAGTGCAGCTTTGGTTGATGCCAAAACGTCGCGCCTATCATCACGAAAAACATTTTGCTTGAGTGAAAAGTACTTCCCCGTCGCTGGCATGAATTGCCACATGCCCGCCGCTTTCGCACCTGATACCGCCTGCGGGTTAAACGCACTTTCAATAAAAGGCAGCAGCGCCAATTCAGTCGGCATGTTGCGCCGCTCTAGCTCTTCCACTACGTGGTAAAGATACTTGCTTGAGCGCTCTGTCATACGACCAATATAGCTGGGGCGTGTGGCATACCACTGCTCTTGGCTGGTCACCAGCTCGGAGGACAAATCGTTCATCGCAAAACCACGGCGAATTCTGCCCCACAAGTCTGCATCGTTCGTGGGACGCTCTGCTATGAGAGGCATTTCTTGCACAAACGCAGAGACTGCAGTGTTAGGTTGGCTTGGTCGAATGCTTAACTCAGTAGATTTGGTCAGTGGTGCAATGCTTGCGGATGATGGCGATACCGGTATAACCAGCGCAGTGGGTGCGGCTACGACTTTAGGTGTTTCCGCAGCTACTTGTGGCTTAGAAACATAGATGTCAGCTTTGTTTTCTTGCGCTTGTGCGTTGTGTGCGCTGAGGGCGAACATGCCTGACAGCAAAACCACGACGCATATTGGTTTTTTAACGAAGCTTGACAAGCTAGAGTGATTGGGATGGCGATAGTTGAAATTCATTAAAAATTATTTTTCCATTGGCGAATCGCCGTAAAGACAGCAACGGCATCTGTCGCTGTTGGATCAAGCTGTTGCGCTGCATGCACCACTTCAGCTTGGTTGCTGCGTAAAAAAGGGTTGATTTGTAGTTCGCGCGCAATCGTGCTGGGCAGCGTGGGTACTCCGACTTCTCGCTGTGCCACACAGTGCGCTTGGTATTCGACAAGCGCGACGTTGTTTGGTTCAACAGCGCGTGCAAATTTTAAATTTGACAAGGTGTACTCATGCGTGCAGCACACGCGGGTGCTGCTGGGCAACGCTGCGAGCTTTGTCAATGAATCCAACATTTGCGCTGGCGTGCCTTCAAACAGACGACCGCAACCGCCTGAGAACAAAGTATCACCACAAAACAGAAGAGGAGCCCCCTCCCAATTGTCGCAATAGTAAGCAATGTGGCCAGATGTATGCCCAGGCACGTCAATTACGTCAAAAGTTAACCCCATTGCCACGGCTTTATCGCCGCCTTGCAAACGTCGAATGGGCTCTGGCATTGTCTCAGTAAGTGGGCCAAACACGGCAGCACCTGTGGCCTCACGCAAAGCGTCCACGCCGCCAGTATGGTCTATGTGGTGATGGGTGACTAGGATGGTTTCTAAGCGCAAAGACAAGCGCTTTAAAGCCGCGAAAACGACTTCAGCATCCCCAGGATCAACCACCAATGCCAGCTTGCCATCGTGCAGCATCCAGATGTAGTTGTCGTCAAAGGCGGGTAAGGGAATGAGCGTGAGAGAAGTGGGTGGACGTTGGTGATTCATAGCTGCCCAAATTATAGGCAACACAGCGGCAAATTCGTCAACTTGTTATATCTTTACACCTATCTTTGCGGCAAAACTAAGCTGAAAATTGCAATTTAGACTGTTTCGCAAACGCATTGATATATGTTTTGCTGATGTCGATTTTTTCAGACTTCACGCTTGGGTCAAAATTAGCCATGACTTTCAATGACATTTTGGCTGCATCATCCAAAACCAAACCATCCAAAGCGATAGATTCACGCAGCTTGTTGTAAGTCGCTAGATACAAGCCGCGGTCTCCTTGAAAATAGGCTTCTGGCACGTTTTGCAGCAACTCTTTAGGCCCCGCAGTTTGCAACCACTTCAAAGAATGAACAATCGCGTTTGACAAAGCTTGCACTACCAAACGATTTTTTTTTATGTAGTCTGGCATGGCATACAAGCAAGCTCCGGGCATGGCACCTCCAAAAATGGCTTGCGTGCCACGCAGCGAACGACAGTCGGCAATGGTTTTGATATCCCCTGCGTGCTCCAGTTGCGACATGACGGGCTCTAAATTACAAATCGCATCAATCTGCCCCGTACGCACTGCCGACAAAGCACCCGCAGAAGTGCCTACGCCTATGTAACTCACATCGCTTTGCTGCAAACCTGCGCGTTGCAAAAGCAGATTGGCCATGATATTGGTCCCTGTACCGGGTGCGGCAATACCTATGCGTTTACCCTTCAAATCAGCCAAGCGGTTGTAGTTGGGCATGTTTTTTGTCGACACGCCCATCGCCATTTGCGGCGTACGACCCAATGCGACGAACGACTGCACAAATTGCTGCTTCGCATGCAAGCTGATGAGATGCTCAAACGCGCCACACACCACGTCGGCATTGCCGTTAGCCAAAGCTTGCTGCGCGCGTATAGAACTTGGGAAATCAACGATTTCGAGCTCTAGCCCTTCTGCTGCGAAATACCCTAGTTGTTCGGCGATGGTTAATGGCAAGTAGTAAAAAGCCGCTTTACCGCCAACAGCTAAAGTAATCTTGGTTTTTTCAAACCGATTTTGCGCCAACCCAGACGCACTAAAACCCGCAACAAGACTGGCTAGGTTGAATTGGCGACGGTTGATATTTCCCACGGTGCTTGCGTTTCCTTGATTGGCGACTTGCATTCAGCATATCGTCATCTAGTCATTCGCACATCGGGAACATCCTTAATCGGGTTTGTCTCAATCGGGTTTGTACTAGCACAGCGTATAGACGCTTATCTTCGCTTAAAAGACGCTATCTTCTCTATCTTCTATCCACAAGAGCGTGTGCGATAGTACCTAAGTCAACATACTCCAGTTCGCTGCCAATTGGCACACCGCGCGCTAATCGTGTCACCTTGATACCGCGCACTTTCAAACCTTCGCTGATCACATGCGCGGTGGTTTCGCCCTCAGCGGTGAAATTTGTCGCCAAAATCACCTCGTCAATAGGTGAGGTTTGCACACGTTGAAACAGCTTTTTCAAACCAATTTCATTCGGCCCAATGCCGTCAAGCGGACTCAACTTACCCATGAGCACGAAGTACAAACCTTTGAACGCGCCCGTGCGCTCCAGCGCCAACTGGTCGGCTGGTGTTTCAACCACGCACAGTCGGGTTTGGTCCCGCTCAGCGTCATTGCAAGTGTTGCAAATTTCGTTTTGCGTGAAGGTGTTGCATTGGGTGCAGTGCAACACTTGCGTGGCAGCATTATTCAGCGCCTGCGCCATGATTTGTGCACCTGCCCTGTCGTGTTGCAGCAAATGAAACGCCATGCGCGACGCTGATTTCAGCCCCACGCCGGGCAAGCGGCGCAAAGCTTGAATCAACGCGTCTAACGCATTGGTGTTGGCGCTGGAGTTATCCATTCAAAAGTAATTTTGAACGATTTAAAACGGAAACTTCATGCCGCCAGGCAAACCCGGCATACCTTTGGAGACACTGCCCATTTTGGCATCGCTGTTGTCGGCGAGTTGCTTGGCCGCGTCGTTAAAAGCGACGGTCAACATGTCTTCCAACATGTCTTTGTCATCCGCCAGCAAGCTAGGGTCAATCTCAATGCGCTTAACGCTGTGCTTGCCAGTCATGGTGATTTTCACCAAGCCAGAGCCTGACGTACCGATAACCTCAGAATTCGCCAATTCTTCTTGCGCCTTCTTCATGTTTTCTTGCATGGCGGTGGCTTGCTTCATCAGTCCGGCGAGTTGTCCTTTGTTGAACATGATTTCTTCCTTTTTATGAATGTAAGTTATTGATATTATTCAATTTTTAAAACTACGGGGTTACCACTTTGATGCTACCCGGCACGATTTTCGCCCCAAAATCTCGCATCAACTGCTGCACATAAGCGTCTTGTGTGATGATATCTTGTGCCATACGTTGGCGCTCAGCTGCCGCAGCTGCAATTCGCTTGGCTGGCGTGTCGCTGGCTGGGCCAATTTCGATGCTAAGCCGTACAGAATGCCCAAAGGTCTCTAAGCCCGACAAAGCAATCTGCAGCTTTTCAGGGCTACCACTTTGGCTGAGCGACTCACGCTCAATCCGCAGCAGCCAATCGTGCGGTTCGCCATCGTTATTTGGCTGGGTTCGTGCCACCAGTTGCGACTGCAAAGCCAGCTCGCGCACCAACGCAGCAATCGCCTCAGCTGCCAAAAGCTGTTGCACCGCAGCGTGCCACACATCGCCCTCGGGCGTCAGCACCAACTCAGCCGGTGCGATAGCAGAATTCAGCCCAGCACGCTCGGTGCGTTGCTCGGTGCGCACACTGGGTTCAGATTGCTCACGCACTGGAATTGCTACAAATTTAGGATCTACTGAGGCAATAAATACGCCGGCTACAGACGAATTTACCTCATTTTCAGGGGTTTTAAGAGGTTCTGCAGGCTTTTCAAGCTCAGTTTTGATCGGCGTGGTTTGCGGTGAACTCCGTTCGGGTTGAGCCTGCTGAAACTCTGGGATTTGGTTTGGTTTAGGCCCTTCGACAAGCTCAGGATGAAAGGCTTTAGTTTCAGCTGGTTTAGCTAGATTCAGGCTTTTTTTTTCAGCCGATGGCGCTGATTGTGATACGCCATCAGGCTTAAAAGCTAACAATCGCAGCAACACCATGGTCAAAGCCGCATACTCGTCTGGCGCTAAACCCAGCTCAGCACGACCATGCAGGCACAGGCTGTAGAGCAATTGCGTCTCGTCTTTGGGCAAATCCGCAGCTAATTGGCTGGTTTGCACCGCTTCCGAGTCCGATGCGTCCACTGGCATGTTAGTCACCGCCTGCATCACCGCCATGCGCTGCAAAATGGTCGTCATTTCTTCCAAGGTGGAAGCGGCAGACAAGCCGTTCAAACGCAGCGTTTCCACCGTTTCGACCACAGTTTTACCATCGCCCTGCGCCAAAGCGCCGATCAGGTTGAACACGTAGCTTCTATCGACACTACCCAGCATGAGGCGCACAGACGCTTCTTCGAGTTTGCCGTCCTCACCTGAGCCGCTAAAAGCAATCGCTTGATCGGTCAACGACAGCGCATCCCGCATAGACCCCCGCGCCCCGCGAGCCAGCAGCCGCAGCGCTTGGGTATCAGCACCAATGCCTTCGGCTTGCAGCACTTTTTGCAGATGCTCCAGCACCGTTTCAGGCGCCATGGGGCGTAAATTGAACTGCAAACAGCGCGACAGCACCGTGACCGGCACTTTTTGCGGATCCGTCGTCGCTAAAACGAATTTGAGGTACTCAGGCGGCTCTTCCAGCGTTTTCAACATTGAATTGAATGCATGGCCACTGAGCATGTGCACCTCATCAATCATGAAGACCTTGAAACGCCCTTGTACCGGTTTATATACCGCTTGCTCTAAAAGTGATTGAATATCTTCTACGCCGCGATTTGAAGCAGCATCCAGTTCTGTGTAATCTGCAAACCGGCCGCTATCAATATCCGTGCAAGCTTGGCATACACCACAAGGCGTAGCGGTGATACCGCCCTGCCCGTCTGCACCTTGGCAGTTGAGCGACTTCGCCAAAATCCGCGAAATCGTCGTCTTCCCCACCCCCCGCGTGCCGGTGAACATGTAAGCATGGTGCAGCCGCTGGGTGGTCAAGGCGTTGGTCAAAGCCTGCACCACGTGCTCCTGCCCCACCAGTTCGGTGAAGTTTTTAGGACGGTATTTGCGGGCGAGAACCAAATAAGACATAAGCCTTAGATTCTACGGGGAGTTTGCAGGGATTTTTATGAAGACAAAGTGTGTATTAGTAAGATATAATTAAAAGTAGTAAATTAAATTTGTAGGATTTTATAAAATGACCACACTATCACTTTCTCCTAAATTTCAAATCGTTATACCCAAAACACTTAGAAACGCCCTGCACTTGATTGCTGGCCAACAATTGGAAGCACGGGTAACAGATGGCAAAATTGAGCTGATCCCCATTCAAACCATGAAAGCAGCGCGTGGCATTTTCCCTGGCATTGACACCACTGTGCCCAATGACGATGAGGCTTTGAATTGATGAATATTGTGGACTCTTGCGGCTGGCTGGAATATTTTGCCAATGGCGCGAATGCGGATTTTTTCGCCCCCATCATTGAAAACGAAAAGAAGCTGCTCGTTCCGCACGTGGTGGTCTACGAAGTGACACGCCGCTTGGTGCATCTACGCGGCGAATCCGCAGCCCATTTGGCGCAAGCGTTTTTAAGCAAAGGCCGCCTAGTCGCACTCGACGCCAAGGGTTTGAGCCAAGCCGCATTCAACGCTCATCAACATAAACTAGCCATGGCCGACGCTATGATTTGGCAAACTGCCGTAGACCATGCTGCCACCATTTACACGCAGGATGCAGATTTTCTTGATCTACCGCATGTGATTTATAGAGAAAAATAGTATAAATATCGCTGTAACCTTCGTATTTATTGCCTAAACAGCTATTATTTTTATAGCGATACCATTTACATTAATCATTGATTTTTGATCGCCATCAATTAAAAAAAGCGCGCCCAAATCAGAAACGCAAATAAAGGGATATGAGTTAACAACAGGCTATTCCAGCTTATAAAACCATCCCGCACTACCCTAGTACAACCCCAAATCGCAACTCCGATACTAACCGGTAATATATATAAATCCCAAGTACTACTCCCCGGGTGAGCCCAGCCAAAAGTTAATAAAAATAGAAAAACTCCAAGCGGAAAAAGACTAAAAGTTAGCAGAAACATCCAGATTTTGATGATGACGCGCATTGAACCCCCATGATATTCAGGGGACTTTAACAAGCTAATTTGTTAGCGTCAACGTTTTAACTAGCTAACAAAAT
Source organism: Polaromonas sp. (assembly GCA_013298945.1). Lineage (GTDB taxonomy): Bacteria > Pseudomonadota > Gammaproteobacteria > Burkholderiales > Burkholderiaceae_C > Aalborgiella. The sequence goes on along the minus strand of JAAFJR010000002.1, from coordinate 211,900 downwards.
AGCAAAACTATGACAACTCGGCGTACCTTGGCGGCTGGCAGCCTGCGCGGGTGCAGTTGATGGCTGCTGCTTGCATGGCTTGGCGCAAGGTGGTTTGGACGCGTCTGGCGGCGTCTTGCGGATTTAGAACCCAATCGCCCAAGCAGTTACCCCAAAACGTGTCGCCAGCGCCCACAGTATCGACCACTTGCACGGCTGGCACATCTTGCTCTGCGGATTGGCCATCAACCTGCAGCCAAGCACCGTCGCCACCGAAGGTCAGCGCTAGGCGGCTGATGCCTTTGGCTGTGAAGTGTTTGGCGATATCTGCTCCTTGGCTCCGCTTAGGTGCGGCAAAACCTAGCAATGCCAAGTCTTCATCGCTGGCTTTTAGCCAGTCTGCCAAGGGCACGGCAGCTTGCACAGCGGCGACATATTGCGGCAAATTTGCAGCCAGTTTAGGGCGCAGATTCACGTCGATGCTGATAGTCCAGCCCATTTTCTTCGCACCTTTTAGCACGTTGATGACTTTTTCGTGCTCTGGCGGGACAAGTAGCAACGAACCTGTGTGCAAAACACCAGGTGCGACATCTTCTAAAACTGTCAAAATTTGCTCAGCAGTGTAATCACGGTCGGCAATGCCTTCACGGTAAAAGCCGTAGCTGGGCTGGCCATTTTTGATTTGTACGACCGCCAGAGAGGTGGGCAAACGGCTGGCTGGCAGCAAGGGTTTGACACCTTCTGAAGCCAATTGCGCACGCATGTCGTCGCCAAAATTGTCGGTTGAGAGCGGATTGACGAAGCTGACCGAAGCGCCGCGTAAAGCCGCAGCACGCGCCATGTTGTAAGGGCTGCCGCCTTTGAGGGGTTTTAATGTGCCATCGGGCTGAGCGATGCAGTCCATCAGTGCTTCGCCGAGCACGTAAATTGATTTATTCATCTGATGAATTATGGTTCTTTTACCAAATCAGCATTGAACTTTGGCTCGCAAAATTCAATACTTTGTTGCCAAACGACTTGGAAATTTATTTCGGAATTTACTTTTTAAGCAAACGCTGACGACGAACCACATCAATCCACACAGCGATGATAACGACCGCACCAATCGCCATCATTTGGCGGAATTGTGAGATTTCCATCAAGTTCATGCCGTTGCGAATCATGGTGATGAGCACCGCACCGAGCAAACTGCCCCAAATGCTGCCGCGTCCCCCAAAGAGTGACGTTCCGCCCAAGATGACGGCTGCAATCGCATCTAGCTCAAAATTTTGCGCCATTTTGCCACTGGATGAATCCATACGACCCATCAAAACGATAGCACCTAAGGCACAAGACAAGCCGCTTACAACGTAAACGCTCAATTTGTACCAGCGAATATTGATACCCACTTGGCGCGCACCCATTTCGTTAGAGCCCATGGCGTAAACGTAACGACCCAATTTGGTACTAGACAAAACAAAGGCCATGGCGATGAAGAACAAGCCAGCTATCCAGGTTGGCATAGGTACACCTAAAAATTCGCCGTAACCAAAAAAGCGAATCAAAGCGGGCATACCGGAGTTGTCAAAACCGCCTGTTGCATCAAACGCCAGACCACGCCACAGTGTCAAACCGCCCAGAGTCACGATAAACGAAGGAATACCTACAAAGGCGACCAAATAACCGTTGAACAAACCCACTGCAGCGCCAATGGCCAAGGCTGCGAGGATGGCCATGTAAGGATTGATACCCAATTTAATCATCATGTGACCAGCGATTGCACCCGCTAATGCACAGATTGCACCCACAGCAAGGTCAACACCGCCTGTCAAGATCACAAAGGTTTGGCCGCCTGCTAGCAGCGCCACCACAGAGGCCTGTACCAAAATATTGGACAAATTACCTGTGGTCAAAAAATAAGGGGAGGCAATGGTCAAAAACAGGCCTAGCACCAGCACGGCGACAAAAGCGCCATACCACTCTTGGCGGGTGATTAGCTTCAGGGAATTCATATGACCGTCCTCAACAATACTCAAAATCAAAAAACGCAATAATAAAAAAGGGCGACCGCTTTGCAACGGTCGCCTTTAAGTCTCTCTCTTACTTACTCTCTCAATTACCTAAAATCATTTGACCTTCATGAACTGGCCGACGCCAGAATCTTTAGCGAATTGGTCAACGTTTGCTGGCAACACCAAGAATGAACCTGTGTCGATACGCTTTTCAACTTTGCCGCCGTTGGCTGCGGCAATCGCTGTCTCTACACCCACTTTTCCGATTTTGGCAAGCATTTGTGCAGAGTTAGCTTGTTGCCAGCCTTCTTTCATCATGTCCAAACCGCCTGGTGAACCGTCAAAACCAGCGATTTTCACGTCGCCTGGCTTTTTACCAGCAGCCAACAAAGCTGCTTTAGCACCCAAAGCACCGCCGTCCCATGCGCAAGCAATGACCTTGGCTTTAGGGTTGGCTTTCAAAGCTGCTTCCACGCCGTTTTGCGCCATGGTTTGGTCCCAAGTTGTTGGTACTTCAACCACTTTCACGTTTGGCTTTTTAGCTTTCAAGCCAGCCAAGAAACCTTCTTTACGCTCACGGCCTGTGGATTGGCCTTGGTCCCCAGTCACGTAGATGACGGTATCTGTGTCACCCACTTGGTCCGCAGCCCAGTCACCTTGTGACTTAGCAGCTGGCACGTTGTCAGTTGCCACATAAGAAGTGATCTCAGCGCCATCAATGCCTGTATCAACAGCAACCACAGCAATACCTGCAGCCAAAGCCTTGCTGATAGCTGGTGCAATGCCTTTGCTGTCAACTGGCGCGATGGCAATAGCATTCACTTTACGCGTAATCATGTCTTCAACGATAGCCAATTGCTTTGACAACTCGCCTTTTTCAGCAGCCAGTTCGATGAATTTCACGCCCGGAGCAGCGCCAGCAGCTTTAGCGCCACCGTTAATGAGCGTCCAGCCCTCGTTGGTATTGCCGTTGGTGATGTATGCAACAGTCACTTCTTTAACGGCAGGTGCAGCTGGGGCAGCCGCTGCAGGCGCAGCTTCTTCTTTTTTGCCACAGGCAGTCAAAACAGCAGCAGCGACGACTGCCAAAGCCAATTGGCTGAATAAACGCTTTTGAATCATGGGTTATCTCCAAATTTAAGTTGTCAATATTGACCGAATAGCCGCGTTATAAAGTAGGTACAACACTTGCTAGGTATGAATTACATCACAGTTTCAATTAAATAAACCTAGTAGTTTTACTAATACAATTTCAACTAACTTGTGGCATGCTAGCAACCTATTTGAACTAAAAACCCCTATGACTACTATCCAACCCGTGCTCGAAATCCGCAGCCTGACCAAGCATTACGGCGGCGTAAAAGCGCTGACCGAGGCCAATTTCCGCCTGATGCCGGGCGAGCATGTTGCCATCGTCGGTGACAACGGCGCAGGCAAAAGCACCTTTGTGCGCTTGATCACAGGCGCTGAGCAACCCAACAGTGGGGATTTATTGCTGGACGGCAGCAAAGTCAGCTTCAAATCACCGCTAGACGCGCGTGACCAAGGCATGGAAACCGTCTACCAAACGCTGGCTCTGGCTGAGGACTTGGATGTGCCAGCCAATATCTTCTTGGGTCGTGAAATCACCCGTATCAATTTAGGTCCTTTGTCAATCTTGAACCACAAAGCCATGCGCGAGCAATCGACGTCTATGCTCTCCACCACAGGCGTGAAGATTCAAGACATGTCTGAAAGCCTGCGTGGTATGTCTGGCGGTCAGCGCCAGTGCGTCGCCATTGCGCGCGCGGCTGGTTTTGCTAAGAAATTGATTATTTTGGACGAGCCTACCGCCGCACTGGGCGTGGCTGAGACGGCACGGGTCGAGCAAATCATCACCGGCCTCAAAGAGCGCGGCATTCCGCTCATCATCATCAGCCACAACTTACGCCAAGTGTTTGACTTGGCAGACCGCATTTACGTGTTCCGCCAAGGCCGCATTATTTGCAACCGATTGACAAGCCAAACCAACCCGCAAGAAATTGTCGGTTTGATAACAGGTGCTATTGATCCATCAAGTCTACCGCCAGAAATGTCCCCTAAGTTGTCCCCCCACACCCAAAAAGAAGCAGAGACCGTCTAAATGTTAAAAGGAATTGATCCCATCTTGTCGCCTGAATTGTTGATGCATTTGTCTGCCATGGGGCATGGTGAATGGGTCGCGGTGGTAGACGCCAACTTCACCGCCAACTACTTGGCCCAAGGCAAACCTGTCGTACAGTTACCTGGTATCACGCTTGAACGCGCTTGCCAAGCTGTTTTGTCGGTGTTTCCCTTAGACAGCTTTGTTAGCCATCCTGCAGCATACATGCATGTGAATGATGCTCCTGCCAGCCACCGCACCCCCGCGCAAAACGCTGTGGTTAAACTGCTCGCTAAAGAAGGCGTTAAACTCAAGCAAGTTGAACCTGTTGAGCGATTTGCTTTTTACGACAAAGTCAAAAATGCAAGCTTGATTGTTCAATGCGGCGAAGGCACCGCCTATGGAAATGCCATGTTTTGCAAAGGCGTGATTTTGGTTTGAGCACTTTTAAAGCTACAGATACTTCTAAGTTATCCGATATAGCAGACATCGTTACGACCTCCCCGACGATCTATCGTGATGCGCGCATGATGCGCGGGTCTAACCACAACGGTATGCGCCAGTTTAACGAGCGCATCGTCTTGCAAACCATTCGCCACCACGGGGCGATTGCCAAGGCGGATATTGCGCGGCTCACCCAACTTTCCACGCAAACCGTCTCCATCATCGTCAACCGCTTGGAGGGTGACGATTTATTGATCAAGCAAGACCGCGTGCGCGGCAAGATTGGCCAACCGTCTGTGCCGCTGTCACTCAACCCCAATGGCGCGTTTAGCCTAGGCTTGCAAGTCGGACGACGCAGTTTGGAAGTCGTAGTCACTGACTTTTTAGGGAATACTCGTCACCAGTTGCAGTTCAGCTATCCCTACCCTGACCCCGAAGTTGTACTGCCTAACATCAAGCAAGCCTTGGCACAAATCAAGCAAACCATGGGTGCTGATTGGGAGCGCACAGTCGGCATAGGTTTGACGGCCCCTTTGTCCATGCACAAATGGTCCAACCTACTAGGCGACTCTTCTGAGCAGAGCGCCCAAGCCTTAAAAAGCTGGGAACATTTTGACTTACTCAGCGCTGTTCAAGCACTTACTAATTTGCCCGTTGAATTCGCCAAAGACACCACCAGCGCCTGCATGGCTGAAATGTTGCAAGGACATGGCTTGTCAGTCAACAACTTTTTGTATGTGTTTGTTGGCACATTTGTGGGTGGTGGTCTCGTCATTGCTGGCCACATCATGGCGGGGCAGAATGGCAATGCGGGTGCGATTGGTTCCCTTCCTACTGGTTTAGCAACAGGTTTGGCCTCTGGCTCTAGCAAGTATGGTCAACCCGCGCAATTGCTGCAACTCGCCTCTGGCTGGCAGCTTGAGCAAGCGCTAGAAAAAGCTGGTTTTGACCCACTTTTGGTACACCAAGACAGCATCATGGATGCGCAGTATGCGGACATTACCGGCCCGTGGCTCGCACAAGCCAGCCTAGCCTTGGCAATGACGATAACCAGCGCCACCGCGTTGCTAGACCTTGATGCTTCGGTGATAGACGGCTCTTTGGGCCAATCACTCATCACCGCTTTGATCATTGCCACCCGCGACAAACTCAAGCTCTACAACCTAGAAGGCTTGCAGCCCCCAGCCGTGATGTCTGGTGTGGTTGGCAGCCATGCGCGGGCGATTGGTGGTGCTTTGTTACCGCTGCACACGCAGTTTTTCCCGCTGAAAGACATTTTCTTGAAGCAAGATTTGGTATGAAAATTTACCTAGACTCCGCCCAAGTCAGCACTTGGAAACTCCCCGCAGGTTGCCCTGCCATTCAAGGCGTCACCACCAACCCCAGCTTGGTCTTCCAAGCCGGTTTACCCGTTAATTTACCCACCTATTTGCAGCTGATCCAAGCCGCGGCGGACCACGGCATGCCGGAGCTGATGCTGCAATTACCCAGCAACGATGCCACCCTCGCCCTGCATTGGCTAGAAAAACTCCGCACTGCCGCTGATACCGCCAAGCTGGTATTGACCATCAAACTCCCCTGCCACCCCGATTGGTTGCCCACCATCAGCGCTGTGCAGGCTCAAAACCAGGCCATTTTGCTAACCGGTTTGTCCAATCCTGTGCAGCTTTTGTGGGCAAGCTCGCTACAAGCAGCCTATGTAGCACCGTATGTGGGGCGCTTGGCGGCAGATGGGCGCGACGTTTGGCCGCTGATGCAAGCCTGTGTTTCCCAGCAAAACAGCAGCCAAGGCCCCAAACTACTAGCCGCCAGCATCAAATCCCCCGAAGTCTTAACCCGTTTGATAGCCTGCGGCGCAGCGGCCGTAACTCTGCCCCCCGCAAGTTTGATCGCATGGTCAAGCGACGCTTTGACCGAAGCGGCGATGGAGCAATTTGAGCTAGATACCTCAAAAAGTCTTCAATTTAAGGCGTAAATTAGCCTAAAAATTGCTGTAGCCAGCGTATTTATTGCCTGAGCAGCTATTAAATTTATCTTCAAGTTAAATCTGTGGTGTTATCTGTTAAATTGCGGATATGACAAATAAAACACGTTATGCCTCATAGAAAATTGCACGTCGCTGCGGGCGCAGGCTTGACCATGATCTTGGCAGTGTTTGCGCAGGCCATGCTGGATTTACCGTACCGAATTCGTTTGGCCAACCCCGCCGCAAACTACTGGGCAGTTGCGGTGCTGTCGATCTTGGCGCCTATTCTCGTTTTGACCCTTGCTCGCTCTATAAATAAGGCGTGGCTGAGGCGCATGGGCTTGGTTGTATCTGTACTAATCGCACTTCCTTGCCTGGCCGTGTCGAGCTGTGCCATGCTGGAGGCACCCGAATTTTCGGAGACTGACGGTTCGTATGAACTGCTGAGCGAGGCCTACGGAGGGCGATTCGCGTACAGGCTATATCGCACCAACTGCGGCGCAACGTGCTCGTACGGCTTGGAGCTGCGTGAAGAACTGGTGTTGCCCTTGGGCTTGAAGCTGGTCTCTCCCAAATGGTCTCTGTATCCTGGGTCGGAGGGCGCGGTGAAGATGGAGCAGTCTTCTGTCCTCGTGGTGAACGGCGTAGATGTCCTCGGAAAGGTCGCGAGGTGAGGCATAACATGGCCGTCAACTCGGACACCTTGCGGCGTCCAGTCGCTGCGATCCCGCCTAGCGCAAGTCCCTGGTTACGTCAACGTTAGATGCAACTTCAATCAGCTCGATTTGTAATCTGATATCACTTCATAGGCCGGCATGGATTCCCGCCTGCGCGGGAATGACGGGCTATTTTCTTGAAATTTACCAGTCAAATATGGCTGTAGCCGGCGTATTTATTGCCTAAGCAACTATTAATTTAATAGCAAAAATAATGCTTTTGGACACATAAAACTTGCCCACGCATCGATTTGAGCAAGATGCACCTACATCTATCATGGTCTTTCTGCCCTGATAGACTTCGCCAATCGTTTGGTAAGCATACTTGCTTTAAACGATATCCTTGGCCAATTGTCCATCCAGACCTAACTTTCAAATTCATTTGGAGACTTCTATGCGTACAAAACTTCTTTCATCCCTCTTTGCTGCGGCAGCCATCCTTTGTTTTTCTAGCGCAGCGCAGGCGCAAGTGCCGCAATATGGCGCAAACGTTACCGCTGAGCAGGCGCGTAAAGCCGTGGTGGGCGCTGCTGCTGAGGCAAAGAAAATCAACGTTCCCATGGCTATCACAGTGGTCAACACTGCAGGTATGTTGGTTAGTTTTGAGTTGATGGACAACACCCAGTACGGTAGCATTGCCGTGTCTAACGACAAAGCCAGCTCGGCCGCTTTGTACCGTCGGCCAACCAAGGCGTTTCAAGACGCCTTAGCTGGTGGCGGAGCAGGTTTACGCATTTTGACCTTGCGTGGCGCCAACGCGGTTGAAGGCGGCATCCCGCTAATGATGGACGGCAAAATCATTGGCGCGATTGGCATTTCAGGCGGCTCGGCTGAGCAAGACGGCGTGGTCGCCAAAGCTGGGCAAGATGCCTTGGCAGCCAAATAAACCATTGAAAACAGCAATAAATATGCCTCTAGCCGGCGTATTTATTGCCTAAACAGCTATTAAATATATAGCAAATTAATCTCAGCTATAATCAACTTTGACGGGCCTTCCCACATGGGGAAGCGGCCAACCGGGTCAGGTGGGGAACCAAGCAGCCCTAACTGTGGAGCCAGTGCTGGGGTCAAGGCTCGTCAACTTCATTTTCCGCCCCTTATCTTCTCCATCAGCAGCACGGTGTTCGCCTTGCGATCAGCGTTCACTTTGGCCACGGCTGGGCGCTCGTTCATGGCTTTGAGGTAATCACGGGTTGGCAAGCCGGAGAACACGTCTTCTTGCAGCGCCAATTTGCCCAAGTTGGCAATAACAGGCAGGTGCACGATAGCGACGCAATCTGCCAAGGTGAAGGTATCCCCAGCGACGTAAGGGCTGAATTTAGCCAAACCAGCAAAGCCAGCGATGCCTTTTTTAAGCAATTTACGAATACGTTCAACTTTTTCTTCAGGCGCTGGTGGTGCACCGAAAAAGGCTGGGCCATAAAGCTCGCGGGCTACCATTTCCATGTGCCAATCCAAATAGACGATCAATTCGCGCACTTTGGCGGCTGCGAACGGGTCTTTAGGAATCAGCGGATGGTCAGGATACGCGGCTTCCACATATTCGCAGCAGACGCTGGACTCCAATATCACGCCCTGTTCAGTCTGCAAAAACGGCACTTTACCAAGTGGAGAGCGGGTGCTTAAAGCTGGGTTGTCTTTCAAACCCGTCCAAACCAACTCCTCCTCAAAAGCCACGCCTTTTTCAAGTAGCTGAAGTTTGACCTTGTTGTGGTAATTGCTACCGGCAAAGCCGCAGAGTTTGAGCGTCATGGTTTGTCTCCAAAAAAAGTCATTGATACTGCACTATACTGCATCTTATGACACAACAAAATACACCCATTTTTTCGACCGTCGGCATCGTCGGCACAGGTGCCATGGGGCGCGGCATTGCGCAAATCGCCGCGCAAGCTGGCAGTCAAGTGGTACTTTTTGACGCTGCGCCCGATGCGGGTGGCAAAGCACTGGCTGCCATTTGCCAGCAGTGGGAAAAGCTGGCTGAAAAAGGCCGTTTGACCCAAGAACAAGTGGCGCAGCGAGTTGAAAAACTCAGCGTTGCCGTGAGTATTCAAGACCTCGCGCCCTGTGATTTGGTGGTGGAAGCGATTGTCGAAAACCTCAAAGTCAAACAAACCGTGTTGAGCGAGATTGAAGCCATTGTCAGCGCAGACGCCGTGTTGGTCAGCAATACCTCGTCGCTCTCTGTGACAGCTATCGCCGCTTGTTTGAAGCGTCCAGCGCAGTTTGCGGGCTTCCATTTTTTCAACCCCGTGCCGCTGATGAAGGTGGTGGAAGTGATTGCCGGCTTGAAAACCGAGCCAACGATTTGCGCCAAATTAGCCGTTTACGCTCAACAAATGGGACACAAAGCTGTGCAAGCGGCTGACACGCCAGGCTTCATCGTCAACCACGCTGGACGTGGCTTTGGGACGGAAGCGCTGCGCATTGTGAGCGAGGGCGTGGCTGATTTTGTAACCATTGACCGCATTTTGCGCGACCAAGCTGGCTTCAAGCTCGGGCCGTTTGAGCTGATGGATTTGACCGCGCTGGACGTGTCGCACCCGGTGATGGAGTCGATTTATCACCAATATTTTGAAGAACCGCGCTATAGACCTAGCGTCATCACCGCGCAGCGCTTGGCGGGTGGCGTGCTGGGGCGCAAGACGAATGCTGGTTTTTACGATTACATCGACGGCAAAGCGGTGATTCCACCCGAGCCAGCCGTGCCCGTCGTGACCGACATGCCTCCTGTTTGGGTATCGCCCCGCGCCTCGCGCCGCTCTGAATTGCTGCATTTGCTGAAAGACTTGGGCGCGACGATAGAAACTGGCGCTTCGCCGTCTATGAACGCATTGACCATCGTGGCGCCGCTGGGTTTTGACATCACCACCGTGGCTGTGGTGGAGCGCCTCGACCCTAGCCGTACGGTTGGTATCGACATGCTGGTGGACGACGCGGCGACCAAGCGCCGCGTGCTGGCGACCAACCCCGCCACCCGCGCCGACATGCGCGATGCCGCCCATGCCCTCTTCGCCCGCGACGGCAAAGCGGTGAGTGTGATTCGCGACAGCGGCGGCTTTGTGACGCAGCGCGTGGTGTCAACCATCGTCAACATCGCTGCCGACATTTGCCAGCAAAGTGTCTGCAGCCCAGCAGATTTAGAAACTGCCGTGACCCTGGGCTTGGGCTACCCGCAAGGCCCGCTGGCGATGGGTAATTTATATGGGCCCACCAATGTGCTGGAAGTGCTGTTCAACATGCAAACCGTCTACGGCGACCCACGTTACCGCCCCAGCCCGTGGCTGCGCCGCCGTGGGGCGATTGGGTTGTCGTTGTTGCATACTGAGGAATAAAACTTTTAAGTTTTGGAGAAAAACACATGCCCGCAGAACTCAAAAGCACCAGCCACGGCCTCACCATGGTGTTGACCATCAGCAACCCCGACAACCGCAACGCGCTGGGGCCTGAAATCTACGCCGCTGGCATTGAGGCGCTGAACGTGGCTGAATCCAGTCCTGAGGTGCGCAGCGTCATCATCACCGGTGCAAACACCCCAACTGGCCCAGCTTTTTGCGCAGGCGGTGATTTGCGCCGCATGCAAAACAACCGCCAAGCGCCACCAGAAGTACAAAAAGCCAGCATTGAAGCGCTGCATAGCTGGATAGAAGCGATTCGCGCCTTCCCCAAGCCTGTGATTGCAGCCGTTGAAGGGGCAGCCGCTGGCGCAGGCTTTTCACTGGCGTTGGCGTGCGATTTCATCGTGTCGGCGCAAAACGCGGTGTTTGTGATGGCGTACAGCAACATTGCCCTCTCACCAGACGGCGGCGGCAGCTGGGCGCTGAGCCGCGCCCTACCGCGCCAGCTGGTGACGGAATTATTGATGTGTGGCAACAAGTTAGACGCGCCGCGTTTGCATGCTTTGGGCGTAGTTAACCGAATAGTTAATCAAGGAGAAGCATTGACCGAAGCGCTGGCTTTGGCCGACACCTTGAACGCCAGAGCGCCCAATTCACTCGCCAGCTGCAAAGAGTTAGTTAACGAAGCGGTTAACAACACCCTGCCCACACACCTGAAGCTAGAACGCGATAACTTCGTCGCCAACCTGCGGCACAACAATGCGGGAATTGGGATTGAGGCGTTTTTGAGTAAAACCAAGCCTAAATACCAGTAAATACGAGTAAATTTGACTGAATTTACTCGTTTTTGCTATATATTTTATAGCTACCAAGGCAACAAATACGCCGGCTAGGCACATATTTTACCCCTTTAAATTGCTATATATTTTATAGCAATTTTATGATTGCATTAGCGCAAACCCGTTTTGTACTTTGCCATCATCCGCGCCCGCATAGCGGCCTCTGATTCTTCTTCAGCTGGCGTAGGTGCCAATGAAGCAGCGGGCGTGGCAGCTGGTGCTGCAGCGGCTGGCATGGCTGTGCTGGACTGCAAACTCGGTAAGGTTTGCGGCAAGGCATTGTTTCGTGGTCCAAACATTTTGTTGGACAAATATGCGCCGTATTCTTGCAAACGCACATCTTTGCTGGCCAGCGCTTGCTCGATGATTTCTTTGGCATATGCCACGTCGTGCATGAACTGGCGCACTTCAAGCGAGCGGTTATGCTCGCGCCGCATTGGTACGACCATGCGCATGACATGATTCAAAATATCGCTGTCACCTGCAACAGGTGGAGCTTTGTCGTTGAAGACCATGGCCGTCATCTCGCTTAATTAGAACCCAGCATTTCGCCATGCTGTGACACATCTAAGCCCATTTTTTCAGAATCAGCATCAACGCGCAGTCCTATGACTGCCTTGATCACCCACAGAATCATCGCTGTCATGATGGCTGCGTAAGCCATCACTGCTAACGCACCTACAGCTTGCGTCACAACAGTTGCGGTGATGGGTGCAATTTCCTTCAAAGCGAAAAGTGGCAGCATCACGGTACCAACTAAGCCGCCCACACCGTGCAGTGCAAAAACGTCCAATGTGTCGTCAATACCCGTGGCAGATTTGAAACTTGTCACCGCCAAGAAGCAAAGCAAACCGGCCGCAGCACCAATAGCCATAGAACCGACAATGCCGACGAAGCCAGAAGCAGGCGTTACAGCAATCAAGCCTGCAATCGCGCCCGTAGCCATGCCCAAAACACTCATTTGGCCACGTTTGACATATTCGCAATAACCCCAAACAAAAGCACCTACGCAAGCAGCCACTTGGGTTGCAAGCAAAGCGCCCACCGCGCGTGAGCTGGCCTCAAAAGCGGAACCCGCATTAAAACCAAACCAGCCTGCCCACAGCAAACCAGCGCCCATAACGGTAATCAGCAAGTTGTGCGGCACCATCGGCTCGGTACCAAAACCACGGCGCGGGCCAATCATCTTGGCAGCAACCAAACCTGAAATGCCAGCAGTGATGTGGACTACCGTGCCGCCTGCAAAATCCATATGCCCCATTTTTGCCAACCAACCTGTAGGCTCCCACACCCAATGTGCGACAGGTGCGTATACCAAAAGTGTCCAAAACGCGGCAAAGATCACCGTTGCACCCAAACGCATGCGCTCTGCAGTCGCGCCAATAATGATGGCAAATGAAATGATGGCAAACGCCATTTGGAAAAGGAAAAATGCAGACTCGGGCACGGTAGGCGCAGAGGGATGGACACCCACTTTTGCGCCTATTAACTTGGCAGCAAACAACCTGTCCCAACCGCCAATCCAAGCCGACAAGTCGCCGCTGCCAGGCGTAAACGCTAAGGTGTAGCCCACTAAAGCCCAAACCAGCGTGACCACCGTTGTAGCCGCAAACACGTGGGCGACAATGGACAAAGCATTTTTGGTACGCAACATACCGCTGTAAAACAGCATGATGCCGGGAATTGTCATCAACAACACGAGCACGGTAGAGATCAGCAACCACGCTGTATCGCCACCGTTGAATTCAGGTTTTGAAGTAACGGCTGCGGCCACTGGAGCGATGGCGTTCACTGCATTTGTAACTGTATTTGTAACTGCTGTTGTTGCTGCAGCTGCAGCCGCTGTCGCTGTTGTAGCGCCTTCAGTAACTGTTGCCTGTGCCCAAGCTAAACCTGCTGCAAAACTACCCGCGCTTGCGATGAAAGCAGAACGAATCAAACTGCGCCTATCTTGGCTAACCATACTTACATCCTTGTTATTTAGTTCGACAAAGAATCAAACAAGCGGCAGGATAGCGCTGAAGACTTTGTGAACACGAACAGATTATGGAGACAAAATAATGACTATTGAAAAAAATGTAAAGAAATGTAGCAGATTAACTACAAATAGATACCCATGCACCAAGTTGGGGCAAATTTCAGAACTTCGCAGCAGTTTTTATGGTGCTTTGAAATTCATATTTTAAAGTAAAATTGCTATATATTTTATAGCTACTAAGGCAATAAATACGCTGGCTATAGGCATTTTTAACCCACAAAAAATGCTGATTTTTTAATAGCAAAATGCATTCTAGCGATTTCCCATCACCAGCGTCCAGTAATACTGGTAGGTGCTGTTTGGGTTGTATTTGCAGCTAGCCCCAATATCGATGAACGATGCTGTCATCATGTTTGCGCAATGGCTGGCACTGGCAAGCCAATCACCTGCCACCTGTGATGCAGAAGTCTGCCCAGCAGCAATATTTTCACCCACTCTGCTGTATGAGTAACCTGCAGCACTGGTACGCGCACCTATTCTTAAACCATCTGAACCCGGGTGGTCAAAAAAGTTATTCACGGCCATGTCGTTTGAATGCACCGCTGCGGCGCTCTCTAATTGACCGTTCCAGCCCAGTGCCCTAACAGAAGGGTAAGCCACGCCTCCGCAAACTTGTGGTCTAGCACGAATGGCATTGATCTCAGCAACAAGGGCCGATTTGTAATCGCCAATCGGGCACTCGGCAGCTGTCGGCGTAGGGGCAGGGGCAGGGGCAGGGGCAGGGGCAGGTGCAGGTGCAGGAGTTGGGGTCGGTGAAGGCGTTGATGTTGGGGTTCCAGATGGAGATGGTGTCGGCGTGGGGGTAGGCGTAGGCGTAGCAGCCGCTCCTGCGCCACCGCCACAAGCGGACAACACCAAAACGGAGACTAAAGAGCCCAAAACCAACGCATTTCTCGTTAACTTCATCAGATTTTTCCCCGATTTTTAAAATTTGGCACAGCGTCAATCATTCAACGCTATGAAAAGAACACTTATTTTCGCTGGTTAGTTACTGAAGAATCGACACAAAGGGCTTCTTTATTTGGAACTAAACGTAAAAACCACACTGACACCCCCGCGACAACCCTTAGTTTTAAGCTAGCCGCAGACGCGACAATGTAAGCTGCTTGCTTAAATACTAATTTATATCCATGGACGAACCTATTCTTAACATTGAAGAACGAGAAGCCATTAATTCTGGGCGCTGGTTTTCTTCGTTGTCGCCCTCGTTGCGGCACGACATTTTGCGATGCGCCTACGTTAAACGCTACCGTGATGGCGATCTAATCGCCGCGCGGGGTGAACCGCCAGAAACGTGGATTGCCTGCGCCAAGGGAGCTGTGCGGGTGAGCTCGACTTCTGTCTCAGGCAAGCAAATCACCTTGACCTACGTCGAGCCAGGCATCTGGTTTGGCGATGTGTCTATTTTTGATGGCGACAGGCGCACGCACGATGCGTATGCCCATGGCGAGACGACGATTTTGTGCGTGGCAAAAGCTGATTTAAAGAAGATTTTGGCCATTCACACCGAACTGTACGAGGCCATGTTGCGCTTGCATGCACGGCGTATTCGTCAACTTTTTGGCTTGGTCGAAGACTTGAACACACTGCCGCTTAAAGCGCGCTTAGCCAAGCAGTTGGTGCATTTGGTACGTAGCTACGGCGTACCCAATTTAGAAAATGGCGCGGAAATGCGCATCAGCCTGCAACTGGCGCAAGAAGAGCTGGCGCAACTACTGGGCGCATCGCGCCAACGGGTCAACCAAGAGCTGAAATCGATGGAACGAGACGGTGTGCTGCGCATAGAACCTGGCGGCTTGGTCATACGTGACCGTGACGCATTGAGCAAAATTACTGTCGTGGAGGAATGATGTCAAATTTTGAACATTTTGTCGGTACCAAAGAAGTCTCTGAAAAACATTTGTTTGATGTTGCGGCGCTGCACAATTATCTAGACCAACACTTAGCCGGATTCAAAGGGCCGCTGACGGTTGAAATGTTCAAAGGCGGGCAATCAAACCCGACGTACAAACTGGTCACCCCAAAAATGAGCTACGTGATGCGTGCTAAGCCTGGGCCGGTAGCCAAGCTGCTGCCATCTGCCCACGCGGTAGAGCGCGAATTTGCGGTGATGAGCGGTTTGCAGGGTACGGACGTTCCCGTACCGAAAATGTTTTGCCTATGCGAAGACGAAGCTGTGATTGGCCGCGCTTTTTACGTGATGGAATGCATGAACGGCCGTGTGTTGTGGGACCAAGCCTTACCCGGCATGACAAACGAGCAGCGCGGCGACATTTATAAAGAAATGAACCGTGTTATTTCAGCGCTTCATACGGTGAATGTGGACAAGCAAGGTTTGAGCGGCTATGGCAAGCCGGGTAATTATTTTGAGCGTCAAATTGGTCGTTGGACCAAACAATACAACGCATCTATCACTAAACCTATTGATGAGATGGACAAATTGATGGCATGGCTGCCAGCGAACATGCCAGCCAGCGCTAAGGACGAATCAAAAGTCGGTATTGTGCATGGCGATTTCAGGCTGGATAACTTGATGTTTCACCCTACAGAGCAGCGTGTGATTGCTGTGCTGGACTGGGAGCTCTCAACTTTAGGGCACCCGCTGGCGGATTTTAGCTACCACTGCATGTCGTGGCATATCCCGCCAGGCTCGTTCCGCGGCATTGGCGGCTTGGATTTAGTGGCACTGGGGATTCCTAGCGAGGTTGATTACATTCGTCGCTATTGCGACAGCACAAAGCTGTGTACGCCTGCAGAATTGAAAGCAGATTGGAACTTTTACATGGCCTACAACCTGTTTAGACTCGCCGCTATATTGCAAGGCATCGCCAAGCGCGTTGAAGCAGGTACCGCATCGAGCGCGCAAGCGGCAAGCTCGGGCGCAGGAGCTAAGCAATTGGCGCAAATGGGCTGGAAATTTGCGCAGCAAGTTTGATTTCAAATAAATACATATCGATACCGACAACCGAGACAAACCAAGAAAGCTAAGGAACAACCATGGATTTTGACTACTCCCCAAAGACAAAAGAATTGCAAGCCAAAGTGAAGCAGTTCATGGAAGAGAACATTTACCCTGCTGAGAAAGCCTACAGCAACGAATTAGCTGCAAATACCGCAGCCGGCAAGCGATGGACACCGCTAAAAACCATTGAAAACCTGAAACCTAAAGCCAAAGCTGCTGGGCTGTGGAACTTGTTTTTGCCGGTTGACAGCGCTTCAGCATCTGGCTATTCAGGTGCAGGGTTGACGAATCAAGAGTACGCCCCTTTGGCAGAAATCATGGGCGCTGTGACATGGGCGAGCGAGGTATTTAATTGCTCCGCTCCCGATACGGGCAATATGGAAACGATTGCCCGCTATGGCTCGGAAGAAAACAAAGCACGTTGGTTAAAACCGCTCTTGGATGGTGAAATTCGCTCAGCTTTTGCGATGACAGAGCCTGACGTCGCATCCTCAGATGCGACCAACATCGAAACCCGCATTGAACGTGACGGTGACGACTATGTCATCAACGGCCGCAAGTGGTGGATTTCTGGCGCTGGCGACCCACGTTGCAAAATCTTTATCACCATGGGAAAAACCGATCCTGAAGCGCCACGCCATTCGCAGCAGAGCATGATTTTGATTCCTGCGGACACCCCAGGCATCAATATCATTCGCCCTCTCAACGTCATGGGTTACGACGACGCACCACACGGCCATATGGAAATGACATTTACCAATGTGCGCGTACCCGCAGGTAATATTTTGCTAGGCGAAGGCCGTGGTTTTGAAATCGCGCAAGGCCGCTTAGGGCCTGGACGGATTCACCATTGCATGCGTTTGATTGGTGTGGCGGAGCGTGCTTTGGAATTGATGTGCAAGCGAGCTTCCAGCCGTACAGCTTTTGGCAAAACCGTTGCTTCACAAACCGTGACGCAAGAGCGTATTGCCGAAGCCCGCTGCAAAATCGACATGGCACGCTTGCTTACGCTCAAAGCAGCATGGATGATGGATATTGCTGGCAACAAATTCGCCAAAAATGAAATCGCCATGATCAAAGTGGTTGCCCCGAGCATGGCCTGCCAAGTGATCGACTGGGCCATGCAAGTGCACGGCGGCGGCGGTATGAGTGATGATTTCCCACTAGCGATGGCCTACGCGCATGCGCGTACCCTGCGTTTTGCCGACGGCCCAGATGAGGTGCATCGCAACTCGATAGCTAAATTAGAGTTGGGAAAATATGCTGTAAATCCACGTGAAGTGGAAATGCCAATTACCCGTGGGTTTTAAACAATTACCCGTGGGTGTTAAAACTAGACTGGTGTGATACACCAAGGCGCTGTGTTGTGCATAAAACCCATCCACAGCGCCCAAGCGGAACTGGCAGCCAATGCCAATCCGGCCAAGCGAACTCCTAAGTTACCACTGCCTTGGCTACCCCTCCAAGTATTTAGGCGAAGCCATAGCCAAGGCCCTGCCATCATCGATACGCTGGTTCCTAAAGCAAACAGAGCCATGACGATAGCGCCATCGACAGTTTTACCAGTCAAAGTTGCCACCAGCAAAGCAGAATATAGCAAACCACAGGGTAGAAAACTCCACAGCGCACCTATAACCAAGGGAGCGCCCCTACCCTTACCCGCAGCCAAAGCTTTGGCACTTGTCCATATTTTGCGACCTGCAGATTCCAACCAAACTGGCTGCTGCGCTTTCCAAACAAGTAACAAACCCAGCAGCATAGTAGCCACATGAAACAGCGTCCATACGGGTCTTAGCGCAGCCGACTGCACAGTTAGCCAACCCAAACCTTGCATAGAAGCTGCCGCCAAAGTGCCCAATGCAGAGTAACCAATGACACGACCAGCTTGAAATGTCCACATGGCTGAGTTTTTATTGGCACCAGCCGCCTGCCCTATCCCCGCGCAAGCTGCGCCACACATAGCGATACAGTGTGGACCACCAACCAAGCCCATGAGCAACGCCGTCACGGCGAGAGAAGATTGCATGACTGAATACTAACGGGTTTTCTTAAAATATTTTGTTAGATAATTTTCGAATACCTTGCACGGTTACGATCTATTTGCAAGTATTTGTCAAAAACCATGGCAACCGCACGAACAAAAAACCAACCCATATCTGTAACCTGAATGCCACTTGGCTCTAACACAACCAATCCCTGCACTTGCAATTTATCCAGTGCTTCTAACTCAGAGCTAAAGTAACTTTTAAAGTCTATCAAAAACGCCAGCTCAATCGAATCACACGCTACATGGCCTTGACACATCAGCGCCATGATGACGGCACGACGAAGGATATCATCACGGCTCAGCGCCAACCCACGCTCAACAGGAAAGCGTGCTTGGTCTAAATAGTCGTAATACTCCTCTACAGTTTTTGCATTTTGGCTATACGTGGCACCAATTCTCCCTATAGATGAGACGCCAAGCCCAATCAAATCGCAATCTGGCTGGGTGCTGTAACCTTGAAAATTACGATGCAAACGACCTTGTCTTTTAGCAATAGCCAAAGTATCGTTAGGTAGTGCAAAATGATCCATGCCCACGTACACGTAACCAGCTTTCATCAATGAAGCCATGGAATGCGACAACATGGAAACCTTGGCTGAAGCGCTTGGCAATTCGAGTGAATCAATACGGCGCTGCGGTTTGAAGCGCTCGGGAAGGTGTGCGTACGCATACAAAGCAATTCGGTCTGGTCGAAGATCGTTGATTTGGGCTAGTGTGCGGTCAAACGACTCAGGGCTTTGCATAGGCAAGCCGTAGATCAAATCAACGTTGATAGAGTCAAAATGTCGCTCTCTAGCTGCTTTCACCAACTCAAATACTTGCTTTGCTGGCTGCAATCTATGCACCGCCTTTTGTACGGCAGGGTCAAAATCTTGCACGCCAAAGCTCAAACGGTTAAAACCCAACCCTGCTAAAGTATCCAAACGCTTGATGTCAATGGTGCGTGGATCAACTTCAATCGAATACTCACCACCGGGCGTAAAGCTGAAGTTTCTACGCAGCATCGCCATCAACTCGCGCAATTCGTCATCGGTCAAAAAAGTTGGTGTACCGCCACCAAGGTGCAACTGCGAAACAGCTTGTCCCAAGCCTAATATCGAGGTATGCAGCTCGACTTCTTGTGTCAAATATCGTAAATATTTTGTAGCACGATCATGATGTTTGGTGATGATTTTGTTACATGCACAGTAGTAACATAAAGATTCACAAAAAGGGATGTGCACATAAAGCGACAAGGGGAGATTTTTTGAAGATAAGCCACTTTTTCGCAGCGTCAATGCTTGCGTGTAGTCTGTTTCCGAAAATGCCTCTACAAATCGATCTGCCGTCGGGTATGAGGTATAGCGTGGCCCACTCACGTCATAGCGGCGTATTAAATCCTCTGAAAGGGGTGAAACGGCAATAGTCATGAAAAGTCTTCTCCTAAAGATTGAATATGCACCACTCAGCCCATGTGAATATTGACGTTAATCAAATAAATTGCTTTAATTTTTCAAAGAGTTTTTACTTGTAAGCTTTGCTAACCATAAATGGTGTCAAAATCAAGATATGAAGCTACAAACCATCAAAGTCGCTTGTTCAAACTGCAATATGCGAGAGTTGTGCATGCCCGTGGGTTTAAGCAACGATGAGCTAGATCGTATTGACGACTTAGTTACCGCACGACGCAAAGTGAAACGTGGCGATGTGCTGTTTCACAGCGGTGAACAATTCACCAATCTTTTTGCTATTCGCACTGGTTTTTTTAAAACATGCATTAACTCTGAAGATGGGCGTGGACAAGTCACTGGTTTCCAAATGGCAGGCGAGATTGTTGGCTTAGATGGTATTGTTAACGACACCCATACCTGCGATGCAGTAGCGCTCGAGGACGCAGAAGTTTGCGTCATGCCGTTTGACCGAATCGAGGAAATATCGCGAGAAGTTAACTCGCTGCAGCGTCATGTTCACAAAATCATGAGCCGTGAAATTGTGCGGGAGCATGGCGTTATTTTATTGCTCGGTAGCATGCGTGCCGAGGAGCGTCTAGCGGCTTTTTTATTGAATTTAGTTCAGCGTTTGCATGCTCGCGGATTTTCACAATCTGAGCTTATTCTTCGCATGAGTAGAGAAGAAATCGGCAGTTACCTTGGCATGAAAATTGAAACAGTCAGCCGTACTTTTTCAAAATTTGTCGAAGAAAATATTGTTGAAGTTAAGCAACGCCATGTACGTATCTTAAATACGGATGCTTTAAAAGACATTGTTAACCCGAAAGCTTGTGATTAACGAGATTCCTTTAGGGCTTTTCTAATGATTTGAGCACCGGTTTAACACCAGTTTGTGCATGATTTCTAGCTTGAATCGCAGGTGCCATACTTGTATCCTCAGCGCGTGCATCTAAAGTTTTATTGATCTCAATGCCTTTGCGATAGTAATCCTCACTAACCACAGGGTCTGGCCTAGTGATTGCCAAATACAAAGTGATAAAACCAGCAATAACGACGATCACGGGACCAGCTATAACCAGCCAAACGTGTCCAAACTTCCACCAAGGAGCATTGTTGTTTATGGTATTTACTTGCATGACAATTCCTTCTTTAAAAAACAAAGGCTAAATTCAATCTAATCTCAGCGTGGCACCAAAAAAACAGATTTCTCTTGCAAATGATCTGTCGAATCTAGTGCCTTAATCTCAAACTGCATAGGATGTGAACCTGGCGCGGCTGCGTCGAATGGCGCTTGTACGCGCACCGCGACCCAGCGCGACTCTGTAGAACCCACTGAAACCGTATCATCTGAAGCCACTAAAAGCCCAGTCAAACCAGAAACTGAAATTTTGTACCGCTGAGTCATCTCGGTTGCATTCATCACCTGCAATCTATACACATTCTCAATTTTTCCACCGGCAACAGTACGAGCCATGACCCCTCTATCACGGACAACATCTACTTTAAAAGGCGTTCGCATTGCTAAGCTGATAAACATAGCGATGACAATTGCAGTCAAGATGGTCGCATAAATCAAAACGCGAGGACGAAACACATGTCGCCAAGTTTCTGCTTTTGTCCAGTGATGCTTCAGGGCATTTTGTGTGGTGTACTTGATCAAACCCTTTTCGTAGCCCATTTTGTCCATCACGGTATCGCACACATCGGCGCAAGCGCCACAAGCAATACACTCATATTGCAAACCTTTGCGGATATCAATACCTGTCGGACAGACTTGAACGCACAAAGTGCAATCCACGCAGGAACCGAGATTTAATGCTTGCGGATCAGCTTTGCGTGATCTCGTGCCGCGTGGCTCTCCTCGCTCCTCGTCATAGGTAACTATCAAGGTGTCTTTGTCAAACATAGCGCTTTGGAAACGCGCGTAAGGACACATGTGTTTGCACACTTGCTCGCGCATGAATCCAGCATTCCCGTATGTGGCGAACCCGTAAAAGAAAGTCCAAAAAACTTCCCACGAGCTCATCCGCATTTGAACAAACTCCAAACCAAGTTCCTTGATAGGAGTGAAGTACCCAACAAATGTAAAGCCTGTCCACAAAGCTACGGCTAACCATAAAAAATGCTTTGCACTTTTACGCCCAAGTCTTTGTATTGACCAAGGCTGGGCATCGCGTCGCAATCGGGCTGAGCGATCGCCCTCTACCTGTTTCTCTATCCAAAGAAATATTTCCGTATAAACCGTTTGTGGGCAGGTATAGCCGCACCACAAGCGCCCTGCCACTGCTGTGAACAAAAATAGCGACAAAGCTGAGATGACAAGTAGACCCGCCAAATAGATGAAATCCTGCGGATACAACACCAAACCAAAAATGTAAAAGCGGCGGGCGCTTAGATCGAATAGAACAGCTTGGCGCTGCCCCCACTCCAACCACGGAATGCCATAAAACACCAGTTGCGTTAAAAAAACCATCACCCAGCGCCAATTTGAAAAGAACCCCGAAACGCTGCGGGGGTAAATTTTTTCGTGTGACGCGTAGAGAGAAATCATCTCCGCATCTGGCTCCACAGCCAAGATGGGAATAATTTTTCGCGGTGTTGATTCCTGACTACTCAAACAAGATCTTTCAAAAAATTTTATGCTTCACTACTCAATTTATTACTGAGCTGCGCTGCCTTTGTTAGAAAAGCCCCAAACATACGATGCCAACACATGAATTTGCGCTTCAGTTAATTTTTCGCCTTGAGCAGGCATTTGGTTAACCTTGCCGCTATTGATCATTGCAACGATTGCAGGCGCACCATAGCCGTGCAGCCAAGTGTCATCGGTTAAATTTGGTGCGCCCAAAGCTTGGTTACCCTGGCCACCTACACCGTGACAAGCAGCACATACGCCAAATTTAGATTTTCCTAGCGCCGCTTGCAATGAGTCATGCGGGCTACCTGATAGGCTTAACACGTATTGCGCAACATTTTTCACATCATCAGCAGAACCTACTGCAGCACCCATAGGGGGCATGTTGCCAATACGACCTTTGGTCAATGTTTCTTTGATTTTCTCTGGTGTACCACCATGCAACCAATCACCGTCGGTCAAGTTTGGGAAGCCTTTGCTACCCCGTGCATCTGAAGCATGGCATTGGGCGCAATTGTTCATGTACAAACGTTCGCCAATAGCCATAGCTTGCGGATCTTTAGCCATATCCTCTGGCTTCATCGCGGCAAATTTAGCAAAGAGTGGTGCGATTTCCGCATTGCCTTTATCGACTTCTGCCTGGTGTTGTCCCGTCGACGTCCAAGCCAGCTTACCAGCGTAAGTACCTAAACCAGGATACAGCGCCAAATAGGCAAATGCAAAAATAATGGTAAATACAAATAACCACACCCACCAACGCGGCAACGGGTTGTTCATCTCACGTAAGTCGCCATCCCATACATGACCTGTCGTGTTGTCACTGGCCGTCATCGCTTTGGCTTTGCCACTAAACCACAGCAATAACAAACACGCAATGATGCTAATAACCGTTATTCCAGCAACAAAAAGAGACCAGAAATTACTTGTGAAGTCGCTCATTTTTTATCCTTGTAGTGCCGTTTTTATGTTTCTTATGCTTTTTGCAGTGCATTAATCTTGATCAAAGGGCAGCTTTGCGGCCTCTTCAAAATCAGCGGCATTCCGGCTTGAATATGCCCACATCAAAATACCAATAAATGTGACAAAGCCAGCTACCGTGGCAATTGAACGGAGCGTGTTGATATCGAGTTCCATATAAACCTCTGTACCTATTTGACCAAAGTGCCCAAAACCTGCAAGTAGGCGATGACCGCTTCAACCTCAGTTTTCCCTTTGACGTCCTCTGCCGCTTTGGCTATCTGCTCATCTGTATACGGCACACCAACAGTTCTCAATGCCTTCATATGCGCTGGCATTGAAGTTGAATCAACAAGATCCTTCAGCAACCATGGATAGGCAGGCATGTTTGATTCAGGTACCAAATCACGCGGGTTATTCAAATGGTCTTTATGCCACTGGTCGCTGTACTTGCCGCCCACACGGTGCAAATCAGGCCCTGTGCGCTTGCTACCCCATTGGAATGGGTGGTCATACACAAACTCACCAGCTACTGAGTAATGACCATACCTTAGCGTTTCTGCGCGGAATGGACGAATCATTTGCGAATGGCAGTTGTAGCAACCTTCACGTACATAAATATCACGTCCAGCCAACTGCAGCGCTGTGTAGGGCTGCAAACCTTTCACAGGTTCAGTCGTAGACTTTTGGAAGAACAATGGAATGATTTCCACCAAGCCGCCGACCAGCAGCACCAGCAAAATCAAGACAATCATCAAGAAGTTATTGGTTTCAATTTTTTCATGCGACAGACCGCCGCTAGATTTATTATTTGCCATAGTCATTCTTCTTTCTTAGGCGTGAACGGATGTAGCTGGAAGGGAAATATTGACAATCACAGAGCGACCGTTCGTCGCCGTTTTCAATGTATTCCATAGCATGATCAACATACCGCTGAGGTACAGTAAACCGCCTATCAAACGCAACACATAGAACGGGAAGGTCGCTTTAACAGACTCCACAAAGGTGTAGGTCAACGTACCATCTGCGTTAACAGCGCGCCACATCAAACCCTGCATCACGCCAGCAATCCACATCGCTGCGATATAAATCACGATACCGATGGTCGCTGTCCAAAAATGGATTTCAATCGCTTTGACGCTGTACATTTGCTTTTGACCAAACAAACGCGGTATCAAATAATACATAGAACCCATGGTAACCAAGCCAACCCAACCAAGCGCGCCAGAGTGAACGTGACCTACTGTCCAATCGGTGTAATGCGAGAGCGCATTGACCGTTTTGATCGACATCATCGGGCCTTCAAAAGTTGACATGCCATAGAACGATAACGACACGATCAAGAATCGCAGAATCGGGTCATCGCGCAACTTGTGCCATGCACCAGACAAAGTCATGATGCCGTTGATCATGCCACCCCAGCTTGGTGCTAATAGAATCAAAGAGAACACCATACCAACAGATTGCGTCCAATCAGGCAAAGCGGTGTAATGCAGGTGATGCGGACCCGCCCACATGTAGGTAAAAATCAACGCCCAAAAGTGGACGATTGACAAGCGGTATGAATAAACAGGACGCTCAGCCTGCTTAGGAATGAAGTAATACATCATGCCCAAAAAGCCAGCTGTTAAAAAGAAACCCACCGCATTGTGGCCATACCACCACTGGACCATGGCGTCTTGTACACCAGCATAGGCGGAGTAAGAAGTCATGTAACCCGATGGAATCGCCGCACTGTTAACCAGATGCAACAACGCCACCGCGATGATGAATGCACCAAAGAACCAGTTAGCAACGTAAATGTGTTTAACTTTTCGTGTCCCAATCGTGCCAAAGAACACAATGGCAAACGATACCCACACCAAGGTGATCAAAATATCTATCGGCCACTCCAACTCGGCATACTCTTTACCTTGCGTGTAACCCATTGGTAATGAGATGGCTGCGGCCACGATGACCAGTTGCCAGCCCCAAAAAGTAAACGCAGCGAGTTTGTCGCCAAACAGCCTGACATGGCAGGTACGTTGGGCGACATAGTAAGCAGAAGCAAACAAACCACAGCCGCCGAATGCAAAAATAACCGCATTGGTGTGCAAGGGACGTAATCGACCGTAACTAAGCCAAGGGATGCCAAAATTGAGTTCTGGCCAAGTCAGCTGCGCAGCGATGATGACGCCAACCAGCATGCCAACCACACCCCAAACCACCGTCATGATCGCGAATTGCCTAACAACTTTGTCGTTGTAAGTCGTCGCTTGCGCATTGGGAAAGTTCATTTGCACCTCTTATGAATTTATTTGTGATGAGTTTCCTATGCACAAGCCTTGTCTCGTTTGATGTAAATCAAACCAAAGCCGAAATTCTTAAGAATCTTTGAGAATTCGCTCACCTTCGGACTCGATATCATCAAATTGCCCACGGTAAATTGCCCACCACAAGCCGCCTATGATGAAGAAAACGAGGATCACCGACAAAGGAATCAACAAATACAAAATGTCCATCAATCGGTCTCCTGTGATTTTTTAGGGTCCGCTAGCCTCAGCGCATTCAACACCACAAAAAGTGAACTCAACGCCATGCCTAAACCCGCCAACCATGCAGGCAGCAAGCCCATCACCGCTAAAGGCACACACAGCGCGTTATAGCCCGCCGCCCACCAAAGGTTCTGTTTGACAACGCACATAGTCTGCTTGGCCAAACCCAGTGTTTTGATGACCAAACCCAACTGTTCACCCAGCACCACAAAATCTGACTGCGCTTGCGCCAATGGCACAGCGCGACCAAACGCAAAAGACACATGCGCACCGGCCAGCACGGGGCCGTCGTTGAGCCCATCTCCCACCACCGCTACTTTTTTGCCTCTTTTTTGTGCATCCTGCAAAAATGCCAATTTGTCCTGCGGTGTGCAACCGCCTTGAAACGCTGTGATACCCACTTGCGCCGCCACCCTTGAGACGGCTTGAACACTGTCGCCAGAGACCAAAAACACCTCTACACCGTTTTTTTGTAGCGCCTTAACTGTGTCTAACGCATCCGACCGCACATCTTCTTGAAACTCAAACGTGGCGAGCCAACCCTGCTCGTCACTTAAAAAAGATCTCAATGTCTCTGTTTTAGCCTCTGTTTTATAAGCAGAAATTCCACAAAATTCAGCCGAACCAAGCGACACGTCAGATGCCGAATCGCTATCCTCCCTCTTCAAATCTCCCTGCCAAACCTTGCCAGATACACCACTGCCAGCCACTTCTTTGACTAAGCTAGCGTGCCATTGCTTTACTCGCTCAGTGTTGTTAGCCGCCACCAGTGCTTTCGACACTGGATGTAATGAATACCGCGCCAATGCAGCGGCCATGTCCAGCGCGTATTCAGTTGACACGCCATCGCGAACTTGAATCGACGCTAACACCATCGCATCGCGCGTTAACGTCCCCGTTTTGTCGAACATCACAGTATCAACAGACGCCATCGCCTCAAACGCAGCCAAGCGGCGCACCAAAACACCGCCTTTGGCCAGATTTCCCGCAGCAGACAACATCGCAGCCGGTGTTGCCAGAGACAAGGCACATGGACACGTCACCACCAGCACCGCCACAGCCACCATCAGCGCATGCCCAGGGTCGCTCGGCCACCAATAGGCGCAAGCCAAACCGGCTGCGAGTAAAACGCCAATCAAGAAAGGTTTAGCAATCCGGTCAGCCAACTGTGCGATGGGCGGTTTTGTGGTTGATGCGCTTTCCATCAAACCCACAATTTCTGAAAACCGCGTTTGCGCCCCCACCCGCTCCACGCGCACCTGCACCACGCTGGACAGGTTGTGGCTACCCGCAATCACCCAGCCGCCAGCGCTGCGCGACACGGGGTGCGATTCCCCCGTCAGCAGTGCCTCGTCCACTTGGGTATCGCCCTGCAAAAGCACGCCATCAGCAGGAAAAGTCTGCCCTGGCAGCACGCGAATCACATCACCCACTTGCAAACGCCGCACCGCGACGGGTTCAAACGTGTCGTCCGCACACTGGCGGTCTATGCTGTCTGGCAGCCTGTTCATCAGCGCTTCCAACGCGCCAGCCGTGCGGTCGCGCAAGCGCAGTTCCAGCCAGCGCCCTGCAAGCAAAAAGAACACAAACATGGTCAGCGAATCAAAATACACCTCGCCGCCAAAGGTGCCTTGCGGGTCAAACGTGCCCGCCGTGCTGACCACAAAGGTAATCAACATGCCAATCGCAACTGGCAAATCCATGCTGACCCGCCGGTTCAGCACATCGCGCCAAGCGCTGCTGAAGAACGGTCCGCATGAAAACAAAATCACCGGCAACGTCAGCACCCAAGAAGCCCAGCGCAGCAATTGCTCCATTTCTCCCGTCAAATCACCCGGTGCAGCCACATAGGCCGGATAGGCATACATCATCACCTGCATCATGCACAGCCCAGCCACAGCCAAGCGCCACAGCGCTTTGCGCGATTCGGTAAGTCGTCGCTCGCGTGAAAAAGCGTCGTTAGCCGGCACTGCGCGGTAACCCGCCGCTTCAATCGCCCGCATCCAGCCAGACGGCAACACCGCATCAGCCGCCCAAACCACCTGCGCTCTGTGGCTACCCGCACTCACATTCGCCCGCACCACGCCCGGCACGTGCAGCAAAACATCCTCAATCGTGAGCGCACAAGCCGCGCAATGCATGCCCTCAATCATCAAGTTAGATTCCCAACAACCTGTATTTTTAGCATCCAAACGGCTAAAAGACGTCCATTCCTGCGGGTCATCCAGCAAGTGAAAACTAACTTGTCGGGTCAAATCTGGGGTTGGGAAGGCTAAACTTGCTGCGGGCATAGCCCAAGGGTAGCGGAAACGCAGGTTTTCGGTTTGATAAATATCAAGCGAATATCAAGTTAAGATCACCAGCATAGGCTAAAAGATACCATTCAAAAATGGAAAAACGCCCTAAATGAATGCCAAATACGCGCTTAGCCGGCGTATTTATTACCTAAGCAGCTATCAAAAATATAGTAAATTGGCAAAGTACAGTTTAGGCTGCTATTAGCACTGTTTATGGCTACAGCCAGCGTATTTGTTGCCTGAGTCGCTATGAAATTTATATTGAAAAGGCATTCCCCGTTTTAAGGGAAGTCGAATGGCCAGTCCGGAGGGAATCGAACCCACGACCCTCAGCTTAGAAGGCTGATGCTCTATCCAACTGAGCTACGGACTGGAATGCTCTTACTGTAATAGAAAAAGCTAAAGAAACTAAAGTCCAAAAGTTTTTGGACAAAATAAAGGGACAGAAGCATTTTATTGCTGCTGTCCCTTGAAGTTTTTTGGTCGGAGTACAAGGATTCGAACCTTGGACCCCCTGGTCCCAAACCAGGTGCGCTACCAGGCTGCGCCACACTCCGCCATTTAGTAATTGTACTGCAAAAAATGGCGACTTCTGGAGCATTGCGCTTAAAATCGACAACAATATGTCAGGCAATACTTTCGGAACCCTCTTCGCAGTCACCAACTTTGGTGAATCCCACGGCCCAGCTATCGGCTGCATCATTGA
Organism: Polaromonas sp.; assembly: GCA_013298945.1. Classification (GTDB taxonomy): domain Bacteria; phylum Pseudomonadota; class Gammaproteobacteria; order Burkholderiales; family Burkholderiaceae_C; genus Aalborgiella. The sequence goes on along the minus strand of JAAFJR010000002.1, from coordinate 182,902 downwards.
CGGCTGCCCGCCGGGGATGTTGCTCTCAGAAGCTGATATTCAACCCGATCTAGACCGCCGCCGCCCTGGCACCTCAAAATTCGTCACCCAGCGCAACGAGCCCGATGCGGTCGAGATTTTGAGTGGCGTTTATGAAGGCAAAACCACCGGCACACCGATTTGCCTGCTCATCAAAAACACCGACCAGCGCAGCAAAGACTACGGCAATATTTTAGACACCTTCCGCCCTGGCCATGCCGATTACACCTATTTGCACAAATACGGCCTGCGTGACCCGCGCGGCGGTGGCCGCTCCTCCGCCCGCTTGACCGCGCCCATGGTGGCGGCCGGTGCGGTGGCTAAAAAGTGGTTGGCGGAAAAATATGGCACGGTGTTTCGCGGCTGTATGACGCAAGTGGGCGATGTCGTTGTGCCGTTTGAGTCTTGGGAACACGTACCCAACAACCCGTTTTTCGCACCAGCTGCTGATGTGAGCCAACTTGAAACCTATATGGAAGCGCTACGCAAATCCGGAGATTCTTGCGGTGCACGCATCCGCGTCTCGGCCAGCAACGTACCCGTGGGTTTGGGTGAGCCGCTGTTTGATAAGATGGACGCCGACATCGCCTACGCCATGATGGGGATCAACGCCGTTAAGGGTGTCGAAATCGGCGCTGGCTTTGCCAGCATCACCCAGCGCGGTACAACGCATGGCGATTCTTTGTCTCCACAAGGCTTCAAATCGAACAACGCTGGAGGCGTGTTGGGCGGCATCAGCACAGGGCAGGATTTGGAAGTGTCGATTGCCATCAAACCGACCAGTTCGATCTTGTCGCCGCGCGAGTCCATCGACTTGGCGGGCAATTCGGCAGAAGTTATCACCAAAGGTCGACACGACCCCTGCGTGGGCATACGCGCCACGCCGATTGCCGAAGCGATGCTGGCGCTTGTCGTTATAGAGCATGCTTTACGTCAACGTGCACAGTGCGGCGATGTGATGGTGGCGACTAAGCCTATAGCGGCTCAGGCTTGACATCGTTTTATCAAGTTAATCTGTGAGCGCATCTGCTACGTCTAAGATCGTCAAAAAGGCGACGACTCGCCAGCTATTCCCGTTCGCAGCGCTGTCTGCCAGCTATTTTGCGCACATTGGGTTTTTTAACCCCTATTTGCCGCTGTGGCTCCAAGACAAGGGCTATGGCATTTTCGCCATCAGCGTTTTTACCTCCATTCAAGCAGCAACACGCTTGTTTGCTCCCTATGGTTGGGGTTGGCTGAGCGACCACACAGGCGAGCGCGTCAAATTACTGCGCTTTGGCGCAACCGTAGCGCTTATCACCGCCTTAGGTCTGTGGTGGGATTTAAGTGCCATCTGGCTAGGTATTGTTCTACTCATCATGTTCACCCACACCAGCGCGATGATGCCCATGAGCGAGGCAGCCATGGCACATTTGGTCAGCCAAGGTGGTTCGTTTGATGCCAAACTTTATGGTAGGGTGCGACTATTTGGTTCATTGGGCTTTTTAATCACTGTCTTACTGGCTGGTGTGTGGTTTGAACAGTTTGGGATGAAGCATTTCCCAGCTTGGACTATTTTCACGCTGTTGGCAGTCGTCGTTAGTGTTTGGTGTTTACCTAACCTCAAAGAAGCCGTACCGGCCAGCTTAGAAAAAGTCAGTATTCTGCCGATTTTGCAGCAAGCGCCTGTGCAATGGTTTTTTGCAGCGTTGTTTTTTCACGTCTTGTCGCACATCGGTATTTACGTGTTTTTCTCGCTGTATCTGGACTCATTGGGCTATAGCAAAGCAACCATCGGTATCTTGTGGGCGGTATCTGTGGTGGTCGAGATTTTTTGGTTTTACCACCAAAGCCGCTGGCTGCCCAAGTTCAGCCTGTCTACTTGGATGATCATTTGCTCCGCCATCATGGCGCTGCGCATGGGCATCACTGCCAGCAGCGCGTCGGTACTCGGTGTTTTGGTTTTCGCACAAATGATGCATGCTTGTACATTTGCAACGCACCACACAGTGTGCATCGCCATGCTGTCGCACCACTTCCCAGGCCGATTAAGAGGCCGAGGTCAAGCCCTGTTTACCGTTCTTGGCTACGGGTTTTCAGGTGTGATTGGTGGAATTTTAGGTGGAATTATTAGCGACAAATACGGTCTAGCCAGTGTATTTATTGCTTGCACTGCTACAAGTTTTATAGCAATTTTTTGCGCTTACAAGGTTTGGAAACACCACAAGCTAACTCATTTTGCACTGAATTAACTTGTGTTTAAAACCTTGTGCTCAATGTACCTAAATTTTTAATGCGCCAAAATTTTGTTTAGGAACTCTTTGGTACGAGGTTGACGATTTTCTGGATGGCTGAAGAACTCGTCTTTGGAGCAGTCTTCTAAAATTTTACCGCCCACATCCATAAAAATCACGCGGCTGCCGACCTTTTTGGCGAATCCCATTTCGTGCGTGACGCACATCATGGTCATGCCTTCGTTGGCCAAGCCCATCATGCAATCGAGCACCTCGCCGACCATTTCAGGGTCAAGCGCTGACGTTGGCTCATCAAACAACATCGCAATCGGGTCCATGCTCAACGCACGTGCAATCGCCACGCGCTGCTGCTGACCACCTGAAAGTTGGCCTGGAAACTTGTCTTTGTGTGCCATCAAGCCCACACGGTCCAGGTATTTCAAACCATGTGTTTTGGCTTCTTCCGCGCTACGACCCAGCACTTTGATTTGTGCAATCGTCAAGTTTTCTGTGACGCTGAGGTGCGGAAACAGTTCAAAGTTTTGAAACACCATACCTACGCGTGAGCGCAGCTTTGGCAAGTCTGTTTTTGGGTCGTGCACAGCCAAACCATCTACGAAAATCTCGCCTTTTTGAAAAGGCTCTAAGGCGTTGATAGTTTTGATCAAGGTTGATTTGCCTGAGCCAGATGGGCCGCAAATCACCACGACTTCGCCTTTTTTGATGCTGGTGCTGCAATCGTTCAACACTTGCACCGAGCCATACCATTTTGAGACGTTTTTAAGTTCAATCATGTTTTTCTCCGAAATTTCCGAAATTTATCAGTTATGTATTTGGTTATCTGTTGCAAGCAAAATATGTTTTAACGAATGATTTGTATTTTTTTCTGCAGCATTTGAACTGCACGCGACAAGGCGTAACACAACACAAAATAAACAATCGCTGCCAACAAATAGGCTTCTACAGGACGCCCCAAGTTTTTACCCGCAGTTTCTAAACCCTTGAGCAAATCGTTCGCGCTGATAGCGTAAACCAAGGAGGTGTCTTGAAACAAAATAATGGTTTGCGTTAAGAAAACTGGCAGCATGTTGCGAAACGCTTGCGGCAGAATCACAGTTCTCATGTTTTGGCTGTAAGTAAAGCCGACTGCTTGGCCCGCATGAATTTGCCCACGGGATATAGATTGGATACCAGCGCGAACAATTTCCGAGAAAAACGCTGCCTCAAAAGCAATAAATGTGATGACTGCAGACAACTCCGCACCAATGGGACGCCCAATAGCGAATGGAATGATCAGGAAAAACCACAACAGCACCATCACCAATGGTATGGAACGCATGGTGTTGACGTAAACGGTGGCAGGCAACTCTAGCGCTTTTTTACCAGACAAACGCATAAGTGCCAAAACTGTACCCAAGGCAATGCCGCCCAAGGTGGCTATAAATGTAAGCCAAAGACTGAAGTAAAAGCCTTTGATCACATAGGGACCAATCAGCGCCCAGTTAAAAAACGAAAAATCAATATTGCTCATTTTATATATCCCATCAATGAGCAGCTGATGCGCTGGCTGAAACGACAAATCCTGGCACACGGGTTCGTTTTTCAAGCCAGGTCATCAACCTGTTTATCGTCATCGCGGAAATGACATAAAGAATCGTTACTGCCAAGTACATTTGGATTGGTTGCGAGGTTTCTTCGCCAGACTGGCGGGCGAAATAAATCAATTCTGGAATTGAAACAGCAAATGCCACTGAGGAGTTTTTTACGATGTTCATCGCCTCACTGGTCAACGGTGGCATGACCATGCGAAGAGCCATCGGTAACAACACCAATTTATAACTTTGAAATGTCGTGAGTCCCATCGCAAGTGCAGCGTAACGTTGCCCTTTTGGCAACGTTTGGATGCCAGACCGAACTTGTTCACTAACACGTGACGAGGTGAAAAAGCCCAAACCGAGAACGACCAAAATAAACGAAGGGACAGATTTCAGCGAAGGAAAAATCGCTGGCAACACAAAGTACCAGATAAATAACTGCACCAAAATTGGAATATTTCGAAAAAGCTCGGTCCATGCCGTACCCAAACGTATAAACCATCGGTTGGCAGTTGTGTTGTCGGGTAATGTGCGTAATGTACCCATGATTAAACCCACGACAAATGCCACGACCATGGCACACATGGCGACGGCCAATGTCCAACCCCAAGCGGACAACAACCAATCCAAATAGGTGACGTCCCCACCTTTACCAAAACAACCAGTGATGATGTCACCAGAAGTTGTTTCTTTACAAAATACCTGCCAATCCCAAGCCATGGATTTTTCCTATCATTCAGTTTTTCAAGCACTAACAAATGACATACAAACTAAAAGAGTCCTTATCGGATACATCCTCAAAGGACTCTAGCTGTAACTCAAATTGTGTGAAGTTTACTTTTTAGCGTAATCTTCCATTGGCTTGTCATTCAAATTAGCCCAAGCTGCTTTGGTACTTTCAGACAGGGCCAAACCAATTTTGGCGTTTTTCGGTGGGATCGCTTGCATGAACCACTTATCCCATAATTTTGCCATAGCGCCAGACTTCACCATCGCTGCGATGGTGTCATTACCAATCTTCTTGATCGCTGCATCGTCTTTACGAACCATGATTGCGATTGGCTCAACAGACAACACTTCGCCTACAATTTTAAAATCTGCTGGCGTTTTTGCATTTGCAATGTTGCCGGCCAAAATAGCGCCATCCATCACAAAAGCATCAGCGCGGCCTGTTTCTAGCAATAAGAAACTATCCGAATGGTCTTTACCTAAAACTTCTTTGAAATCCACACCGGTCGCACGCTCGTTTTTACGCAAAGTTTGTACTGATGTTGTACCGGTCGTTGTGGCAACATTTTTACCGTTGAGCTGAGCAATGCTTGTGATGCCTGAATTAGCCTTGACAGCGATGCGAACTTCTTCAACGAATGTCGTATTCAAAAAAGAAACTTGCTTTTGGCGAGTTGCGTTGTTGGTTGTAGAACCACATTCAATGTCTACCGTTCCGTTTTCGGTCAAAGGAATACGGTTTGCAGAAGTAACTGCTACATATTTAGTTTCTAGTTTTTTGCCAACTTCTTTTTCAATCGCCGCAATGATATTTTGGCAAACTTCAACGTGGTAGCCTGCATATTTGCCGTCACCCAAGGTGTAAGACAACGCACCAGATGAATCGCGCACACCCATGGTGATGCTGCCTGAAGCTTTGACTTTAGCAAGCGTGTCGTTAGACTGCGCCTGTGCAGAAGTGGCCAAGATGGTGCCTACAGCAGCCAAAAGAGTTGCTGCTAGTTTCAATTTGATGAATTTCATTCAGATTTTCCTAATAAATAAGTTTGACAAGTAAAAGTGAAATAGCGAGAGTAGGTTTTACATGCAATAAGCAAGCCAACTAATTTTAAGCTGCTAACTACAGGTAACTTACGAACCCAAGCAATATAACCCGCCAACTATTGTGCCGACATCAGGGTTAACGTTGAGGACGCATGCATAAATTGCATAAACCCATGAAAACATGAAAAAAGCCCGCAACCTTGCGGCTACGGGCTTTCTTTAGCTATTCAGCTAAAGTGTTTTACAGCTTAATGGAATTGCTCTTCTTCAGTAGAACCCGTCAAAGCCGTTAGAGATGAAGCACCACCTTGAATGGCAACGGTCACCTCATCAAAATAACCTGTTCCCACTTCTTGCTGGTGTGACACAAATGTGTAGCCGCGATCGCGAGCTGCAAATTCTGGCTCTTGCACTTTTTCGACGTATGCAGTCATGCCGCGTTTGACATAGTCTTGCGACAGGTCAAACATGTGGTACCACATGTTATGGATACCAGCCAAGGTGATGAATTGGTATTTGTAACCCATCGCACCGAGTTCGCGCTGGAATTTCGCAATGTCAGCATCGTTCAAGTTTTTCTTCCAATTGAACGACGGCGAACAGTTGTACGCCAACATTTTTCCTGGGAACTTTGCATGCACAGCATCTGCAAAGTCTTTGGCAAATTGCAAGTCTGGAGTACCAGTCTCAGCCCACACCAAGTCAGCATATTCAGCATACGCCAAAGCGCGAGAAACGGCTTGGTCAAAGCCTTTCTTAGTGCGATAAAAACCTTCAGGCGTACGCTCACCAGTCAAAAACTCTTTATCATTCTCATCGTGGTCACTGGTCAACAAATCAGCGGCCTCAGCGTCTGTACGTGCAATCACCAATGTTGGCACACCACAAACGTCAGCTGCAAAACGTGCGGCAATCAGCTTTTGCACGGATTCGTTGGTTGGCAACAGCACCTTGCCACCCAAATGACCGCACTTTTTCGCGCTAGACAATTGGTCTTCAAAATGCACACCGCCAGCACCCGCTTTGATACAAGCTTTCATCAACTCAAAGGCATTCAACACGCCACCAAAACCAGCTTCAGCGTCTGCTACGATTGGGGCAAAATAATCCATAAATCCCTTATCGCCAGGGTTGATGCCTTTGCTCCACTGAATTTCATCAGCACGTGTGAAGCTGTTGTTGATTCGTTCAACCAGCTTTGGCACGGAATCGACTGGATACAGAGATTGGTCCGGGTACATCGCACTGTATTCATTGTTGTCTGCAGCCACTTGCCAGCCAGACAGATAAATCGCTTTCACGCCAGCTTTAACTTGCTGCATCGCTTGGCCACCGGTTAACGCACCCAGGCAGTTGACGTAAGGTGTATTGTTCACCAAATCCCACAACTTGTCTGCCCCGCGCTCAGCCAAGCTATAGGAGACTGGATTGCTACCGCGCAGTTTCACAACATCAGCAGCTGAATAGCCGCGCTTGATACCCTTCCATCGTGGGTTGGTGGCCCAGTCTTTTTCCAATGCAGCGATTTGCTCTTCGCGGCTCAATTGTTTTGTGGGTTTTTGTGACATAAAAATACTCCTTAGGATAAAAATAAATCGTCGAACTTCGCAGTCCTTAGCCAAGATTGTAGTCTTATATAAGACTTATTTTTACTCTTATGTCTTATATAAGATAAATATTATTTTGATTTAAATCAATAAGTTACAAATATCATTTCGCAATGCGGTTTTATATTTTCCATATTGAGAAATTTTGATGCACTGCAGCAAGTTCAAAGCACAAGCTATAGTACAAATATGACAACTATCGTAACAAGCAAACCAATCATTAACCGAACCACTGCCATTGCTTGTTTGATTCTCAGCATGTCCTTGGTCGGCAGCTATGTGGCATTATCAAAACCTTTGACGCTTGTTTTGCCTGTTTTCTTGCTGGCATGGTTGCGTTTTGGTATTGGTGGCGTGGCAATGTTTCATTGGCTTAAGAAACCAAATTATGAACCCGCCATGAGTCAACAAACCAAGCGCTTGGTTTTTATTGAGTCGTTCTTAGGCAATTTCTTGTTTTCAATCTGCATGCTCTACGGCGTCAGTATGACCAGCGCAGTCAACGCAGGCATCATCATGGCGATGATTCCAGCCGTAGTGGCGCTGATGAGCTGGATGTTTTTGGGCGAGCGCATCAGTTTGCGCATATGGGTTGCGATTGCCTTAGGCGTCATTGGAATAGCACTTTATACGCTATCAAATTCAGAGCCTTTCAGGCAATATATACGCCGGCTAGAGGCCAATTCAATCATTGAATTTTTAAGCTCCAATTTAAGCTCTCATTCGAATACAAATACAACATTTAATACCGCACAAAATTCTATAACTCCCTCAAACTCATCATGGCTTGGCAACTTGTTGCTTATAGGCGCGGTACTGTGCGAAGCCGCTTATGCTGTGATTGGCAAAACATTAACCACAGCTCTCAGCCCCAAACGTATCAGCGCACTCATCAACGCATGGGGCTTTGCCTTGATGACACCGCTGGGTATCTACGTTGCATGGCAGTTTGATTTTCATAGCGTGTCGCTCAGCAACTGGCTGTTACTGGTGTTTTATGCTTTAGCTGCTAGCGTGTGGACCGTGTGGCTGTGGATGACGGGGCTAAAGCTTATTCCCGCTTCGGCAGCTGGTGTTTATACCGTCTTCTTACCGATAGCAGCGGCACTCGTTGGGGTTTTGGTATTGGGCGAAAACCTCAATACGATTCAAATTGTAGGCTTCGCGTTGGCACTTTTTGGGGTTGTATTGGCGACCTTGCCTGATAGGAAACAAGACTGAGAAGCTAACGGCAATATGTCCTCCCCCTCTCAAAAAGAGGCTCTCAGAGGGAGATTTAGCTGTTTTACCTTTCAAAAAACAACAAATCGTGCAAATAAAAGTGTTTTTCCCCTATGAAAACGTGATTTTCTCCAGTAGCATTCGCACAGCCTTTGAAAATAAATGTTGAGCGAATAAATTGACATGATTTTTAGAGGTGTGTTTTCAACTTAAACAAGGAAAATAAATCATGGCAACTGCAAAGAAAGCACCAGCAAAAAAAGCTGCTGCACCCGCGAAGAAAGCTGCTCCAGCTAAAAAAGCTGCTGCACCTGCAAAGAAAGCCGCTCCAGCTAAGAAAGCTGCTGCGCCTGCTAAGAAAGCTGCTCCAGCGAAGAAAGCTGCTCCAGCTAAAAAAGTAGCAGTGAAGAAAGTTGCTGCTAAAAAAGCACCAGCAAAAAAACGCGTACCTAACGCCGCATTCATGAAGGCGCTCACTTTGAGCCCAGCATTGGCTGCCGTAGTTGGTGCACCATCTATGCCACGTACTGAAATCGTATCTAAGCTGTGGGTTTACATCAAGAAGTACAAACTGCAAGATGCAGTGAACAAACGCATGATCAACGCCGATGCGAAACTGAAAGAAATTTTCGGTAAAGCACAAGTGTCGATGTTTGAAATGGCTGGCCTCATTGGCAAACACGTCAAATAAATTGAACTAGCTTCAATTCAAAAAACTTTAAAAAGCCGATGTAAGTCGGCTTTTTTTACGCCCGTACGCGAAGCTATCAAGTAAGTCAGCCGTCAATTGTCTGAGTAAACTGTAGAAGTTCACACTACAAGCTATGTTCAGGAGACAAGTCATGAATTTCAATATCAGCAGCCAAGCACAATACAACGCTAAAAAGATGACCGCAGACCAGGCAGCACAGTTGGTGCGCAATGGCGATTTCATCGTGATCCCAACTGGTGCAGGCGAACCCCCTACTCTTTTAAATGCACTGTCAGACATTCGCCGGTCGCTTCATGATGTCAAAGTCAGTTCTGTCTTGCCTATGCGCAAGTTTGCGTACCTTGACCCTGAAACCTACGACAACGTGCGCCATGTAGGCTACTTTTTAAGTGGGGCGAACCGTGCTGGGGCGCAAGCTGGTTGGGTTGATATTTTTCCCAACAACTTTTCGGAAGTACCGCGAAAGATTGAGCGCGGCAACATTGGCGCAGACGTCGTCTTCGCGCTGTGTTCGCCTATGGACGCCCACGGTAACTTCTCCATTAGCCTGGGTGTCGACTACACCATGGCTGCCATCAAAAAAGCACGCGTCATCGTCTTAGAAGTCAACCCTAACGTGCCCTACACTTTCGGCGACTGCCACGTGCACATCTCGCAAATTACGGGCTTAGTCGAAGATGACGCCCCCGTGCTTGAAGTCGGCCTACCCAAAATCGGTCCCGTGCAAGAAGCCATTGGCAAGTATGTGGCGGATTTGATTGAAGATGGCTCAACCTTGCAAATCGGTTATGGTGGCATTCCTGACGCTGTGGTGATGCAGCTGACCAACAAACGCGATTTAGGCATCCACACCGAAATGCTGGGTGATGGTATTTTGACCTTGGTAGAAGCCGGCGTGGTGACCAATCGCCGTAAAAACTACATGCCTGGCAAGATGGTGGCGACTTTTGCACTGGGTTCAAAAAAGTTGCACCAGTTCATGGACAGAAACCCGATGCTAGAAATGCATCCGGTCAATTTCACCAACGACCCGTATCTAGCAGGTCAAAACGATAACCTGATGTCCATCAACGCCACACTGCAAATTGACTTCCTTGGCCAATGCGGCTCTGAAAGCCTAGGCCCGCTGCCGTTCTCATCAACCGGCGGACAGACCGACTTTGTGCGGGCTGCTAATCGCTCCAAGGGCGGTAAATCATTCATTGTCCTGCCCTCCACTGCCAAAGACGACACCGTGTCTCGTATCGCACCCATGTTGACCCAAGGTACTGCCGTTTCTACCAGCAAGAATGAAGTGAACTATGTGGTGACGGAATATGGCGTTGCGCGTCTGGATGGCAAATCTATCAAGCAACGCGCTTTGGAGTTGATATCGATTGCACACCCGAACTTCCGACCTGAATTGACGGAAGCAGCGAAGAGTATGAAACTTATTTAAAAGTGTAAATATTGGCTTTAGCCGGCGTATTTACTGCCTGAATAGCTATTAAAAATATAGCAATATTGAACACAAAACCGATGCAACTTATTCCCCTTGGAATGCTTTCGCCCTGAACGTAAGCACCAAGGTATCGCGGTAACTTGCACTGAAATCTTCCACATTCAAAGGCTGAATCGGCGTAGATTCATGAATCACCCGCTCGTCATCCAGGAACAATAAAGTCCAAGGCTCGGTCATCGTAAAACGCTGGCCAGCAGGGCCGTTGACTTCAAAAACACGCGTTTCACCGCCTTTGATGTCATGGCGGCCTATGAGCATCACGGCGACAAAATCAACGCCATCGCGGTGCGCGCCCTCGGGCGTAGGTCGGCCAATGCCATCTGTGGTGTCGATGCGGAACTGGTGTGCTTCTACAAACCACGTGGTCGCCTCTGGTTTAAGCGCTGTACTTAGCATCCCTAGACGCTTGAGCATCTTCTTCCATGCGTCTGATTGCGACATCTCGGCAGACATTGGCTCAAACATGCGCTGCATTCCGCCGTGCAAAGCGTTGTATTCCAAAGGTTGCCAATGCGCGCGATGCTCGGTTTGCAGGACGGATTCACCATTCACAACAAAGCAAGAATGACGACGACGGCGGTAATGGCCACCGTCTTTGAGGTAAGCATCTGGTGGTAAATCGTTCCAACTTGGTAGCCATGTCGCAGCCTCATTCAACGTACATCCCAATAATGCCATCGCATTGTTTGGATCCAGCACGGCATAGCCAATCGTCTTAAGCGTCGATACAAGTGCTGATTTGGCAATAAATGGCGGCGATATGTTGATGGTCATGTTTTTAGAGATGAATCAGTAGATACATTATTACGACAGGTTATATTAAAATGACAACGTTATATATGTTGCAGGGCATTTGATTGTCAAAATACATATGGTAAATTTTAAAAGAATGGTTTGAGGAATTCATGTTGAAACGCTTTTTATTCGTATGTATATCCACCTTTTGGTTAAGTACTGGCTGGGCGGCTGCGCCTTTGTTAAGTGCAGGAGAGTTGTCTGCTCTTCTAAAGCAGCCACAAAGCCAAACCAACCCGATTCGGGTCATTGATATCCGCAAAGCAAACTCTTACAAAGACAACCACATTGAAATTGCCTCTAACTCGCCTTTTGAAGAGTGGCGCGGCCCGACTACAAACCCAGCACAACTACCGAGTTTGGAGAAGTTGACACAACTCATGCAAAAACATGGTTTGACCGCTACGACGCCCACTGTATTGGTGTCTACCGGTGTGGATAGCATCGACTTTGGTACCGCAGCTTGGGTGTATTGGGTGCTGAAAGAACACGGCATCAAAGAGGTATCTATTTTGAACGGTGGCATGAAAGCTTGGCTGCAAGCTGGTATGTTGTATGACGATGAAGTCCCCAAAATACCTGCTTCAACTTATGTGCCAACGCGCTCAGGCAAATGGACCGCAGACCGCGCTGAAGTTGCGAAAGCCGTTAGCTCAGGTCAAGTGGCGGTGATGGACTCACGACCAGAAGCTTTTTTCAATGGCGATACACGCCACGCCTTGGTTAAAGTGCCAGGTACCATCAAAGGTGCGAGCAATTTGTCATTTGAAAAATGGTTTATTCCTAACAACCCTAACTTCGCCAGCTTTGTAACACCAGATAATGCTAAAAAAATATGGGCGGCAAGTAACGTGAAACCCCAAACCCCAACAATAGCTTTTTGCAACACCGGCCATTGGTCTGCCATCAACTGGTTTGCAGCCTCCGAATTGCTAGGTCAACCCAACGCCAAACTCTATGCAGGCTCTTTGCAAGACTGGTCACAAGACGCCAGTTTGCCCATGAGCAACGTGCCGAATCGTGCCAAACAACTCATGATTGACGCCAAGCTTTGGTCTGACAAGTAATTAGGATATCGTGACATGAAGCGTTGGCTATTTTCTGCCGCCTTGGCGGCGTTTTTTGCGTTTTTGCTGCTCAGCGTTTATGTACGCCAAGCCGTACTGTTTTTAGTCGGTATCGGTTTAGGCGCAACTTTAGCTGCGGCACGCTTTGGTTTTACAACGGGCTGGCGACAGTTGGTAACGCAGCGCGACCCTAGCGGTGCGGCTGGGCAATTGCTTTTACTGGCTTTGGCTGCACTTTTAGCCATGCCATTGCTGGGTCAATTTCCAGAATTACAAGCGGCATTAGGGCCTCCGAGCATCAGCCTGATTGTCGGGGCTTTTGTGTTTGGCATAGCCATGCAAGTGGCAGACGGCTGCGGCTCTGGCACTTTGTATAAAGCGGGTTTGGGGTTTCCGCTGAACATGGGGATATTGCCACTCTTTGCACTGGGCAGTTTTTTAGGCGCCTCGCATTTGCAGGGTTGGCTGGCGTTGGGGCAAGTTGAACCAGTTGGTTTTGTACAGTCTTTGGGCGTGCCTGTTGCACTCCTAGTAACGGGACATTTACTTTTGGGTCTGGCAGCGTTGATGAGGCTGTGGGTGGGTGCTGGCAAAACATGGTTCAGCAAGCGCTGGGTTTGGGGTTCGGTATTTTTGGCTGTATTTGCAACGCTGAATTTGGTTTTAGCTGGGCAACCTTGGGGCGTGGTTTATGGCTTTGGTTTGTGGGCGGGTAAGTTGGTCACCGCCACCGGATTGTTTGACCCCACTGCTAACGCCTTTTGGTCGCAAGCGAGCAATGCCAAACATTTGAGCGAGTCTGTCTTGCTGGACGTCACCTCCATCACCAACATTGGCATCTTGGCGGGAGCGTTGTGGGTGAGCATGAAGAAATCATCTGGTGGCACAAACAATCAACTCCAAACCCTCACTGCCAAACAATGGGCTGTGGGTTTGCTGGCGGGTTTGGTGATGGGCTACAGCTCGCGTTTAGCATTTGGCTGCAATGTGGGCGCGATGCTCAGCGGCATCTCCACCGGAAGCTTGCATGGCTGGATTTGGCTGCCTCTGGCGTTTGCAGGTACGCTGATTGGCTTGAAGATTCGACAAGCCGTGTTCAACGATGGCAACGCGGAATAAAGGAGCGAAACATGAAACTCCTTGAAAACAAACAATCCGTGTTCAGCCTCATTTTCTGGGTACTATTAATTGCATTTATCGCTTGGGATTTTGCGAAATCAGCAGAGATTGATTTGCGCCAAGAGCCGCCTTTGATCGCTGCTGGTTCAGGCAAAGCACCAACTGGGGCGCATTGCTCTTTGCCCAAATAACCATATCAGCTATTTAAGCTATCGCTCAGATAGTGCACAATGCAGTCTTGAATAACTCAAACTGCACGGGGCTTTATATGAATAAATTCACGAGATCACTAATTGCTTGCCTATGCTTGGGCGTCGCAGCTATGGGAACATCGCCTGCTTTTGCGGCGAAGAAAAAAACCAAATCCAGTAAATCTGTAAAAGTTAAACAAGAAGCTGGCTCGGCCGAAAGCACTAAAGACCGCGAGCGTCGACTGCTCCGCGAATGTCGCGGTCAAGTGAATGCAGGAGCTTGCGCGGGTTTAACAAGAGGTTAAATCCCTGCCATTTTGCAGCTCGTTGGCTGCTCCGCTGCCTTAGCGCTGATCTGCTTGATCACGCGAAACCCGTAGCCCGAACCTTCCACGTCAAACTTCACCCCAAGCGTGCCCAGCTTGTCCATCAGCCCCACGACCAAGGGCTGCTGAAACTGATGGTCAGTCGCTCGCATAACCCCAGTTTGACCTAAAAAAGTGACGCTAGCCGGCGACAATGTTGCCTGAACAGCTATTAAATCTATAGCGTTTGATTTGCTTATAGCGACTGTTTTATCAACCGACTGTGCAAGTGCTTCCATCATCAGCTGCATCCGCATATGCACATAATCGTCTGCAGGGTTGGGGAAACGCGCTTTGAAAGACTTATAAAACGCCTCGCTCGCAGCAGTCGGCACATTTGGCAACCAGTCTGCCACGGCGACGACTTTACCGATACCCGCCTCCCCAATGGCAGCAGGTGCGCCCAGCGCATTGCCATAAAACGTGTAAAACTTGCCCTCAAACCCGACTTCTTTGGCGGCTTTGATCAGCAGCGTCAAATCGTTGCCAAAATTCCCCGTCAACACCGCCTGCGCACCGCTGGCTTTGATTTTGGCGGCGTAGGGCATGAAATCTTTAACGCGCCCCAGCGGGTGCAGCTCGTCACCCGCTAGTGCAATATCAGGGCGCAACAATGCCAATTGACGCTTTGCTTCCTTAGACACGGCTTGGCCGAAGCTGTAATCTTGCCCGATGATGTAGATGCTCTTCAGTGCTTTATCGTCTTTGAGAACGTCCATCAGCGCTGACATACGCATGTCGGCATGGGCGTCGAAGCGGAAATGCCACGGGCTGCATTTTTCATTGGTTAAAACAGGGTCAACCGCTGCGTAGTTCAAAAAAAGCACGCGTTTTGATGGCTCACGCTCGTTGTGTTTGTTGATCGCATCTATCAGTGCCGCTGCCGTCGCTGATGAATTACCCTGCATGATGACATGCGCACCGTCGTCTATGGCAGCACGCAACATCGACAGCGCTTCTTCCGCTTGGCCTTTGCTGTCGTAGCGTTTCAGGTTCAGTTTGACACCGTTCCTAGCATTCACCCGCTCCGTCGCCCACAGCAAGTTGCGGAACACCGCTTCCCCCGTGTTGCCGAACGGGCCGCTCAAACCTTCGATCATGGCGATTTTGAGGTTGGGCGAAGGCACAGTTTGTGCATAAACCGCCCCTGCCATGCTCAACCCGAACGCAGCCAAAACCGTCATTCTCGCCACTTTCACCATTGCTACAAACTTATTTTTGAACCAAACTTCTAAACAGTTTTCCATGCAATTTTCTTTCATTTTATTATTAGTAATTATAAATTGTATCTTATACGTGTTCATTTATCTGCCTTGATTGGCCTTGAATAGCTTTTAGTTGCTTAAAAAGTGGCAATGAATCCAACACCCTAGGCCGTATACAAACTCGTATTTTTCAAGGCCTTGACTGCAAATTTATTCATTCATTTTCTCTATTGAAATCCATTTTGCAGAGCCTAGATACCACTGCATGCGATAGTTCCTTTTGCTGAAACTGCCGCAAAGTGTGACGTTTGTGACACGCGTCCATACGTTGTTTTTTGTATTTTGCTTATAGGAGTTTTCAACCATGTTTTATACACCCACTTTGGTGCGCCGTGCTGCTTACAACCACGCACTCAACAATGCTTTTAGCCATGCCCTGAACAATGCAGCTTTAGGTGTGACAGGCCAACCTAGCTCTGATCTGGCGCAAGACGACACCAGCTACACCTTCAGCTTTGATGTGCCAGGCATTGCCAAAGAACAGCTCACGATTGGTATTGAAGGCAATGTTGTTCGCCTAGAGACCGTGGCAGACGCCAAGCGCCAATACAAAGCCGCCTACGAGCTGCCGCAAGACATCGACGTTTCAGCCAGTGAAGCCAAGCTGGAAAACGGCGTGTTGACCCTGAAACTTGCCAAACTGGTACCGGTGAACAAGGTCACGCAGTTGCCGATTCACTAACTACCAAGCATTGAGCAGGCTTTAACGTTACGCAGCCTGCTTCACCAGCGAATCCAGAGGCCAACGCGGTTTCACGTCAAAAGCGTAATCCGTGTTGGCTTTTTGCTGGCCGCTTTGCAGCCGCATCGCTGCTGCCATGGCGATCATCGCGCCGTTGTCGGTACACAACGCCAGCTCTGGGTAGTGCACCCGCACGCCGTTTAAAGCGCAGACTGCATTGAGTTGCTGCCGTAACCGCTGGTTGGCCCCCACGCCGCCGGCCACCACCAGCCGCTTCAACCCAGTTTGTAGCAGCGCGGTGCCTGATTTGCGCACCAGCACATCCACAATCGCTGCTTGCGTTGACGCCGCAATATCTGCCATCAAAGCCGGTGAAAACTGCTCGACGGGCACGCCCTCTTGCTCCACCAGTTTTTTGATCTGCACAAGCACGGCCGTTTTCAGCCCCGCGAATGAGAAGTTCAAATCGCCGCTGTGCAAAAGCGGGCGCGGCAGTTTAAAGGCTTTTTCATTGCCGCCCACCGCTAGCTTCGCCAAGCCTGGCCCGCCCGGATACGGCAAGCCCATCAGCTTGGCGGACTTGTCAAACGCCTCCCCTGCCGCATCGTCCACACTTTCACCCAAAATTTCGTAACTGCCCACACCATCCACCCGCATCAGCTGCGTGTGCCCGCCAGACACCAAGAGCGCCACAAATGGAAACTCCGGCGGATCGGCGCTCAAAAATGGCGACAGCAAATGCCCCTCCAAATGATGCACCCCCAGCACCGGCTTGCCCAGCGCCGCACCCAGCGCACAAGCCACGCCCGACCCCACCAGCAGCGCCCCCGCCAGCCCCGGCCCCTTGGTGTAGGCCACCACGTCGATATCGCCCAAGTTCAGCGCCGATTTGTCCAACACTTGCCGAGTCAGCGGCAGCACGCGCCGAATATGGTCGCGGCTGGCCAGCTCAGGCACCACCCCGCCAAAAGCTTGGTGCATTTCAATCTGGCTGTGCAACGCGTCCGCCAGCAGCACAGGCAAGCCGCTGCCCTCGGTTTTAACAAGTGCCACGCCCGTTTCGTCGCAGCTGGATTCGATGCCTAGAATGATCATGGAGAGAGTTTAACGCTGTGCTAAATTCAATACCTGACTATCCCTGACTTTATTAACCTATGTCCAACGCCTTCCTGTCCGGCTTCCTCACCAGCCTAGCCCTCATCGTCCCAATTGGCGCTCAAAACGCTTTTGTTTTGAAGCTGGGGTTGATGCGGCAGCATGTTTTGGTCATTGCACTGTTGTGCGGGTTTATGGATGCGGCGCTGATTTTGCTGGGTGTCACGTTTGCGGGGGCGACGTTTGGGCAATATGGGTGGGCGTTGCTGGGGGTGAAGTATGTTGGGGTGACGTTTTTGGTGGTTTACGGGTTTCGGGCTTTTATGACTGCTTACAAACATGCGCAGCCAATGGCGGAAACGCCGTTGAACCAAACGATTAGCCTCAAAACTGCAGTCGCCACCGCGCTGGGCTTCACGCTGCTGAACCCGCATGTTTACCTAGACACGGTGTTGTTGATAGGCGGTATTAGCGTGCAATACAAACCCCATCAATACGACTACGCTGTGGGCGCACTGATAGCGTCTTTCACTTGGTTTTTGACCCTAGGCTTTGGCGCACGGCTGCTGCGGCCGCTGTTTGCCAAGGCGCAAACTTGGGTGGTTTTAGAGGTCATTATTGGACTTTTGATGTGGAGCATTGCTTACCATATTTGGTTTTTGCCGTTGAAATAACGTAGCCACAATACTATAAATTTAATAGCTGCTTAGGCAATAAATACGCCGGTTGTAGCGTAATTTTACCTATAAATTCACTTCAACCGCTTCACTAAACTAGACGTATCCCACCGCTGCCCGCCCATGGCTTGCACGTCTGCGTAAAACTGGTCGACCAAGGCGGTGACGGGTAATCTTGCGCCGTTGCGTTTAGATTCGTCAAGCACCAGGCCTAGGTCTTTACGCATCCAATCCACCGCAAAGCCGAAGTCAAACTTGTCTGCCACCATGGTTTTGCCACGGTTGTCTAGCTGCCAGCTTTGGGCGGCGCCTTTGCCGATGACGTCTAGCACCAAGTTCACATCTAAACCTGCTTTTTGGCCGAAAGCCACGGCTTCTGACAAGCCTTGCACCAAACCAGCAATACAAATTTGGTTCACCATCTTGGTCAGCTGCCCTGCCCCGGCCTCACCCATGCGGGTGAAAGCGCGGGAAAACGCCATGGCTGTGGGCTGCACAGCGTCAAAAGCGGCTTGGTCGCCACCGCACATCACGGTCAACATGCCGTTTTGCGCACCCGCTTGGCCGCCAGACACAGGTGCATCGACAAAATGCAGCCCTAATCCTTGAGCCGCAGCGTAAAGTTCGCGAGCGATATTGGCAGATGCGGTGGTGTGGTCCACCAAAATAGCGCCTTTTTTCATGCCTGCGAAAGCACCAGAATTACCCAAAACCACGCTACGCAAATCGTCATCATTGCCCACGCAGCAAAACACAATATCAGCGTCTTTCACCGCTTCTGCAGGGGTTAAACCATGTGCAGCCGGCGTATATTCTTCCTGAAACGCTATAGATTTTGCAGTAGAACGGTTATACACCACCACGCTGTGCCCCGCTAAATGCAAATGCCCCGCCATTGGGTAGCCCATCACGCCTAGGCCCAAGAAGGCGACTTTTTTGGATGGGGTGGATTCGTAGTTTTTTGGGTTTGTGGATGACATGGTGGACAATCTGTTGTAGAGATGGAAATAAGATGAAGAAGTTAAATAATAAACGATACCTAGCTCGACTTGCAGTCATCAGTGCGCTTCTTTGCGGGTGTTTGGCTGTGTCTGCTCAAGAAGTGCAAATATCTGAACCCGTGACCGATAAAACGACTGAATTATCCGAAACAGTTATCGAAACGGTTGTTGCACCCAAGGAAACCAAGGCTGAAACCACAAAAGCCGAAGAACACGCTATTGAAGCGAAAACCGACGGAATCATAGGTTTAGCATCTTTTTATGCCGCTAAATTTCATGGCCGACGCACAGCCAGTGGCGAAAAATTCAGCTCAAAACTGCTCACAGCCGCACATTTGACCTTGCCTTTCGGCACACAGATGAAGGTGACTAACCCTAAAAACAGCAAGTCCGTCATCGTCCGGGTGAATGACCGTGGGCCTTATGTGCGGGGAAGATTGCTTGATTTGTCGCGAGCGGCGGCTGATTTGATCGGCATCACCCGTCTGGGTGTGGCGCGGGTTGAGCTGGAAATTCTAAAACCTGAAATTTTCAAACCTTAGCAATCTCACCCGCTTCAATGGTGATGACCCGCTCGCACCGCGCTGCAATCGCTGGGTCGTGCGTGACCAGAACCAGCGTCGTGCCCAGCTCGGCGTTCAGCTCAAACATCAGCTTCATGATGCTATCTCCTGTAGCATGGTCTAAGCTACCAGTGGGCTCGTCAGCCAGCAAAACCGACGGTTGCACGACAAACGCCCGCGCCAAGGCGACGCGCTGCTGTTCGCCGCCGCTCAGGGTTATGGGGTAGGCGTTTAAGCGGCTGCTCAGACCAACCCTTGCCAACATCTCTGTCGCGGCTTTGCGGGCGTCTTTGCGGCCGGCCAGTTCTAGGGGCAACATCACGTTTTCTATCGCGGTGTAGTTTGCCATGAGCTGGAAGCTTTGGAAGACAAAACCAAGGCTTTGCGCTCTTAACAAGGCTCTGGCGTCTTCATCAACCGAGAATATGTCTTGCCCGCGCAGACGAACCGTGCCTTTGCTAGGTGTGTCTAAGCCTGCAATGATGGACAATAAGGTACTTTTGCCAGAACCGGACGCGCCCACAATGGCGCAGGTTTCCTTGGCAGCCAGCTGGAAATCAATATCGCGCAAAATATCCAAGGTTCCGGTGGAATCGGTCACGGACTTGAACACATGCTCTACGGCAATAATAGAATCTCTCATGCAACAACCTTATTCAATGATTTCAAAATTAGCTTCCATTTTTCTAGCACTTTACATGGTGGCCGTACCAGCATTTAGCAAGACCGCTGATGTAAAAGCAAAATCAAACATGCAACCCGTGCGGATTTTGGTCGTCGGTGACTCGCTCAGCGCTGAGTATGGCCTAAAGCGCGGTAGTGGCTGGGTAGCGCTGTTGGAAAACCGCTTGGCTGAGTCGGTGAATTGGAATGAGAAGCCTAGAAAAACAACAAAAAATACTACAAATAATATAGCTTCTCAGGCAACAAATACGCCGGCTACAGGCGAAAATACCTCTAAAATAGGACCTGATTTTACTGTCATTAACGCCAGTATCAGTGGCGATACAACATCAGGCGGCCGCTCGCGGCTTGCACCGTTGATTGACCTGCACCACCCCACCCACGTCATCATCGAGTTGGGCGCAAACGACGCTTTGCGTGGCTTGCCGGTGGCGAAAACCGAAGAAAACTTGACCGCGATGGTGCAAATGGCGCTGAAGTCCAAGGCCAAAGTGCTGCTGGTTGGCATTCAAATTCCGCCGAATTATGGGTCAGCATTCGCCAAGCAATTCACCGAGACTTTTCCTAAAGTCGCCAAGGCAAACAAAGTGGGCTTGGTACCGTTCATGTTGGCTGGGGTTGCAGATACTGCCGACGCGACCAAGTTGTTTCAGGCAGACCGCATTCACCCCACCGAGGCAGCGCATCCGATTATTTTGAACAATATTTGGCCTGAATTGCAAAAGCAGCTGAAGAAATGAATTTGACCCTATGAGCTTGACCCCCATCCCCGCCGCCGAAGCCCTTCAACAACTAGACAGCTTCGACACCATCATCGACGCCCGTACCGAGGCCGAGTTTGCCGACGACCACCTGCCCGCTGCGCTGAACTGGCCAACACTGAACGACGCCCAGCGCATTGAAGTGGGCACCATGTACAAGCAAATCAACGCGTTTGAGGCGAAAAAGCGTGGTGCGGCGATGGCAGCGGCGAATATTTCCGACCACATCAACCAGCACGTGATCGACAAGCCGCGCGATTGGAAACCGCTGACTTACTGCTGGCGCGGTGGTAAACGCAGTGGTTCGCTGTCGCTGATTTTGAGTGAAATTGGCTTCAATGTGCGCATCATTGACGGCGGCTACAAAGCGTTTCGCGCTGCAGTGGTGGAGGATATTCCACGCTTGGTTGAGCGGCTGAACTTCATCGTTATTTGCGGGCCGACCGGCTCGGGCAAAACACGGTTGTTGCAAGCTTTGGCTGCCATTTCTGCGTCTGAAGACAACGCAGCGCCACAAGTGTTGGATTTAGAAGCGCTTGCAAACCACCGCAGCTCAGTCCTCGGCGTTTTGCCGGGCTTGCCACAACCCACGCAAAAAGCCTATGACACTTTGGTGTGGAATGCCTTGCGCCGCTTTGACCCTGCACGTCCGGTTTATGTGGAAAGCGAGAGCAAAAAAGTCGGCAACGTGGCTGTGCCTGTGTCACTGATGGAGAAAATGCGCAGCAGCACCTGCTTAAATTTGCAGCTATCCATGGAAGAAAGGGTGACATTGCTCATGGAAGATTACGACTTTTTCGTCAAAGACACGGCGTTTTTCTGCGACCGCTTGGAAGCGCTCATTTCAGCGCGTGGACATGAGGTAGTGAAACGTTGGCAAGCGTTGGCGCAAGCTAACGACTGCGAAACCGTAGTGCGGGAGCTGTTGATTGAGCACTACGACCCCGTGTACTTTCAGTCCATGAAGCGCAACTTTAAGCAATATGAACAATCGCGTAAGATTTCTCCGGCAGACCACACACCACTCGCGATGCAAGCTCTTGCGCAGCAGTTAAACCACTAAAAACCTAGACTTTTGCACACAAAACCAGTTTTTTTAATCTCAAATGATTACAAAATGCTACATTTGAGATTAAGCTTAGAAGATTGCTCAGATTTCTTTAAAGGCCTTTTCTTATGTTCTTCATGATCCCAACCCGTCAATGTCGCGCAGCTATTGCAACCACCTTCGCTGTAAGTTTTCTCGCCCTGTCTGGCTGCGCCAGCAAGCCTGAAGTCGTTGCGACGCCAGTTGCTGTAGCCCCAAAAGCTGTGATCTCGATTGACCAAACACCACGCGGCGTACAAATTCCGCTGCCTAACACGGTGTTGTTTCAGTTTGGCAAAGCTGACTTGAACACGGTCGCCGCTGATCCGTATTTAGACAAAATCGCTACACTGATCAAAACAAAATCAAACAAACTCGTGGCAGTGGAAGGTCACACTGATAACGTTGGTAGCCTGCCCTCTAACCAGCAAATCTCAGAGGCGCGCGCTAAAGTTGTGCGTGATGCACTGCAAGCCCGTGGTGTACCCGCTGAGCGTTTGAAAGCCGAAGGTTTTGCGTTCCAGCGCCCCGTGGTATCCAACAGCAATGAAGAAGGCCGCGCTTTGAACCGCCGTGTTGACATCATCATTTTGGATGAGAAGGTTGAAAACATCACTGCTGGCGAGCCTGCAAACGCGTTTGAATCTGCGTTTGCCAAGCTCAAAGCGATGGTGGATGCGGGCTTGGTCAAAGCGCTATAAACAAGCACACAAGCTTATAACTAAAAGATTCACATGATTTCTCGCCGACACTTTTCAGCCTTCGCCACTGCTTCATTAGCCACGGCAGCAGCTCCCAGCATGGCGCAAAACGGCCGTCCTAAGCTCGCGCTGGTTTTAGGTGCGGGCTCGGCACGCGGCTTTGCACACATTGGCATTATCAAAGCCTTAGACGCAGCCGGCATCAAACCTGATTTGATCGTGGGCGCAAGCGCTGGCAGCGTGATTGGCGTCTTCTACGCAGCGGGCTATACCGGCTTGCAGATGGAAGAAGTGGCGATGAAGGTGCGCGATGCGGACGTGATTGACACTGCAGCCAATACCAAACGTGGTTTGGTGGGTGGTGAGGCGCTGCAAAGGCTCATCAACAACTTTGTCAAGGACAAGCCACTAGAAGCGCTGAAAACGCCATTCATTGCTATGGCGACCAACCTCAAAACTGGCGACCCAGTGCAGTTACGCATTGGTGACTCTGGCCAAGCTGTGCGTGCTTCTAGCAGCATGCCGGGTGTGTTTTTGCCAACCATGATTGGCGGCATGGAGCTCGTGGACGGCGCTATCAGCAGCCCACTACCCGTTTCAGTTGCGCGTCAAATGGGTGCTGAAACGATTGTGGCGATTGACGTAGGTGCAGCGCCACAAAATGTGAATGCATCTGGTATTTATGAAATTGTGATGCAATCGTTTGAAATCATGGGGCAGTCGATTTCAAGACTAGAAGGCCAAAAGGCCGATGTGTTGATCAAACCCGCTGTGGGGCAATTTTCAAGTTCCGATTTCAGCAACCGTGCGCAATTGATCGCTGCGGGTTATACCGCTGGTCAACGCGCGATTGAGCAAATCAAGCTAGCGCAAAATGGCAACTACAAGAAACGTAAATAAGCCGAAGTTGAAGCCCAAAGTTAAAGCCATAAAGCTAAGCGAAATTAAACTATACGCCTGCAGATGAAGCAGGTGCATCTGGCTGATCTGTAGAAGGTGGCGTATTGTCTTGCACGCCATCTTCTGGTTCGCCTTCAATCGGATCACCAGCCTTGCGCTCAGACTTCATCTTGAGCTTTTCCTCTTTTTTCTTCTTTTTTGCGAGTTCTTTTTGACGCTTTTCGAAGCCGTAGTTAGGAGTTGCCAAGGTGTTCTTTCAGTGATGGTTTTTGTATTTATCTTTGTCAGCTAAATACTGAGCGATGCACTGACTTTAACAGCTTATTTTGGATTCGTTTGGTGAATTACTGGAATGCAGCCGTCATTGCCTGCACCAAATCGACCTGTAAATCTTCCACAGCCTCTAAACCAATCGAAAAACGCACCAAATGCCCGTTTTTCAGCGTATTCGGCACGCTACCTCCACGAATCGCCTTCACATCGTAAGGCACAACCAAACTCACAGGCCCACCCCAGCTGTAGCCTAATTTGAAGTACTTCAAGGTATCGCAAAACTTATCTACCTGAGCACTGCTGTATTTAGCGGCAAACATGATGCTAAACAAGCCAGCAGCCTTGTCTGTTTTACAAAGCGCTTTCCAATTGTCGTGCCCTGGCGAGCCTTCAAATGCAGGATGCAACACCTGCAAGACTTCAGCACGTGTTGATAACCACGTCGCTAATTGCCTAGCCGCATCATCGTGCGCTTTGTAGCGCAGCGCCATACTCGGCAAAGAACGCAGCACGGATTGAATGTCGTCAACACCCACGTGGTAGCCCATGCGCATGTGGCACAGCTTGATAAGCTTGAAGAGAGCATCATCGCGAGTGATGACGCTACCCATCAACACATCTCCACCGCCACTGGGGTATTTGGTTAGGGCGTGTACCGAAATATCGGCGCCTAAATTTGGCTCGATTTCAAACGGATTGAACGCCAAGCCAGCACCCCAAGTGTTGTCCAACGCGGTCAAAATGCCTTTTGATTTGCAAATTTTGAGTAACGCAGGCAAATCAGGAAACTCCATGGTGATGGAGCCTGGCGCTTCTAACCAAACCAGCTTGGTTTTGGGTGATATTTTGTCGGCTAAATCCTGCGGATTCATGGCATCGTAGCTGGCAAAGCTGATGCCAAAATGGCTTAATTCGCCACCCGCCAATACTTTGCTAGGGCCATACACATTGCTAGGTAGCAGCACTTCATCACCAGCTCTAAGCACTGCAAAATTAACCAAGGTAATAGCAGCCAAACCGCTAGGCACCAAGCTGCAATACTTGCCTCCCTCCAGCGAACTCAAGCGCTCTTCCAGCAAAAACGTGGTTGGCGTGCCTTTGGTTCCGTAAGTGTATTGGTGCCCCAACTCATCAAAGTAGCGCGCACGCATGACTTTGGTGTTGGGGAAAAAAATGGTGGACGCTTTGAACACACCAGGCTGCGGTGCGCTGTATCCCTCAGGCGGTTGGTAAGGATGATGAATAAGTTGCGTCGTTTTATCCATCAACCGATTCCAAAATTATTTCAAAAAAAAACTAAAACTAAAACTACCTTTTATACCGACCACTTGGTAATCAAATTCTCAACACGTGTCGAGTCGTAACCTTCAAACGGTTGGTGAATCCACGGGTTAGTTGGCAAATGCTCCACCGAGTAATCTGCTTGAAACGCTGAAACGCCTTTAGTCCACAGCACGGCGCTGCGCAGCTCTGTTATGGGGGCGTAGTTGTTTTTCAACTGATCGATGACTTTGATGAGTGTGTGACCCGTATCTGCCAAATCGTCTACCAGCAGCACTTTGCCAGCGATTTCGCCTTTGGGGGTGGTGATAAAGCGGGCGATGTCCAAGTTGCCTTGCAGCGTGCCGGCTTCGGCGCGGTAGGAACTGGTGGACATGATGGCTAAGGGCACGTCAAAAATGCGCGACAAAATGTCGCCCGGGCGCATGCCACCACGCGCGAGGCACAAAATGGTGTCGAACTTCCAGCCGGATTGGTGGATTTTGATGGCGAGTTTTTCGATGAGGTTGTGATACTCGTCGTAGCTCACGTACAGGTGTTTACCGTCTTCAGTCAACATAGTTATGCTCCTAATTTTATAGCTGCTTAGGCAATAAATACGCCGGCTACAGCTATTTTTTACTTAAATTAACGTTAATTTATACTACGAATGGATGCTTCATCATGATCGTGTGATCACGGTCTGGGCTGGTAGAAATCACATCAATCGGTACACCAGTCACCTCACCAATTCGCTCCAAATAACGCTTAGCGTTGGCGGGCAGCTTGTCGTACTCGGTCACACCCACACTAGATTCTGACCAACCAGGCATGGTTTCATAAATCGGCACGCAGCGTTCAATATCATCCGCACCCATTGGCAAAATATCAATGGTTTGGCCGTCTAAAGTGTAGCCAACGCAAAGTTTCAGCTCGGTCAAACCGTCCAAAACGTCCAATTTAGTGATACACAAACCGGTGATGCCGTTGACCTGAGCAGAGCGCTTCAACAAGGCTGCGTCAAACCAACCGCAACGGCGGTAGCGGCCTGTCACCACACCACGCTCGGCACCGACCGTGCTCATGTGGTAGCCAGGGGTGCCTTCTTTTTGCCATTCCAACTCGGTTGGGAACGGGCCGCCGCCCACTCGGGTGCAATAGGCTTTGGTGATGCCCAGCATGTAATGCAACAAATTCGGGCCCACGCCAGAGCCAGCGGCAGCGTTGCCAGCCACGCAGTTGCTGGAGGTGACGAACGGGTAAGTGCCATGGTCCACATCCAACAAAGTGCCTTGTGCGCCTTCAAACAGCAAATTCACGCCTGCTTTGTGGGCATCGTTCAGCTCGCGCGACACGTCCGCCATCATCGGTTTGATGAGTTCGGCTTGCTTCATCGCATCCGCGTAAATCGGCTCAAACTCTAAAGCTGTTGCGCCCAAATACGTAGTCAGCACATGGTTGTGCAAATCCAGCAGTTCGCGCAATTTAGCGGCAAAACGCTCTGGGTACTTCAAATCTTGCACACGCAGGGCGCGGCGGGCGATTTTGTCTTCATACGCAGGGCCGATGCCTTTGCCGGTGGTACCGATTTTCTCTGCGCCAGTATTGCCACGCTTGACTTCACGGGCAACGTCGATGGCTTCGTGGAAAGGCAAAATCAGCGGGCAAGCCTCGCTGACGCGAAGACGCGAGCGAACTTCCACGCCGATGGCTTCTAAACCCGCGATTTCTTTGAACAAATGAGCAGTATTCAACACAACACCGTTGCCGATGTAGCACTTCACGCCTGGGCGCATGATACCGCTAGGGATCAAGTTAAGCGCGGTTTTTACGCCGTTGATGACCAAGGTGTGACCCGCATTGTGGCCGCCTTGAAAGCGCACCACCCCGCCGGCGCTCTCGGTCAACCAATCGACCAACTTGCCTTTGCCTTCGTCGCCCCATTGGGTACCGACGACGACCACATTGCGACCTACTTTGTTACCAACTTTATTCATTGCACTCATTCAATATTCACCTAAAACTAAATTAAATTGCTTTTAAATTGCTTGAATCACCCACTGCCCCGTCACTTCTACCAACTCACGGTCGCAGTCAAACTCATCCACTTCGCTTTCATGGCCGGGCAGCACACACACCACGGTTTCACCACTATCACGCAAGCGCTTGATGGCGGAGCGCAAGCTTACCGATTCCCCCCAAGGCGCACGAATGGCGGCTTTGAGCGGACGCGGCGCTACGGCGCTGACCAATTCTTTGATATCCAAGCTGAAACCCACGGCTGGGCGGTTGCGGCCAAAGACAGCGCCCACCTCGTCGTAACGACCGCCGCGCGCCAAAGCGTCCGCCGCACCTTGGGCATACATCGCAAAACGTGCGCCGCTGTAGTAGGCGTAGCCGCTGAGCTCGGCCAAATCGAAGGTGACCTTAGTACCGCTAGAAGTATCCGACAATTGCGATGCCAACCACTTCAAATTTGATAGCGCCTCAATCAATATATTCGCCGGCTGCAGCACTTTTTTAGCTTCATCAAGGACGCTTTCATCACCATACAGCTGCACCAAGGCCCGCAAACTGTTACTCGTCGCTGCGGGGAAAGATTTGGTCAAACTCGCCAATTCACTGCCATCCTTCGCCGCCAAAGCTGCATGAATTTGGCTGAGCTGCGCTGCTGGCAAAACGCTTTGCACGCTGGCTTCGGACAACAAATAACGCACAATCCGCGCGTCTGACATATCGACACTGATATTACTCACTTTCGCGACTTTAAGGCAATCCAGCGCCAATAACAGCGCCTCCAAATCCGCCTCGCGCCCGGCGTGGCCATAAATTTCAGCGCCAAACTGCAGCGGCTCGCGGGTGGCTTGTGGACGATCTGGGCGAGTGTGCAGCACAGGGCCGGCGTAGCAAAGCCGCGTCACGCCAGCGCGGTTCAGCAAATGGGCGTCAATGCGGGCGACCTGAGGGGTTGTGTCAGCGCGTAACCCCAGCGTGCGGCCAGAAAGCTGGTCGACGAGCTTGAAAGTCTGCAAATCCAGCGCTTCACCGGTGCCGGTGAGCAAAGACTCTAGATGCTCCAACAGCGGCGGCATCACCAGCTCGTAGCCATAGCTGCGGGCGGTGTCTAGCAAACTACGGCGGAGTTCTTCGATGTGCCTAGCCTCGGACGGCAAAACATCGGCAATGTGATCTGGCAGCACCCAAGCGGACATGGCAATTTGTGACAGGCTGTTAAAACGTAGATTTTACAGGAGTCGCGTAGCCATACAACCACGGCATATCCAGTAATTTCTCGCCCAACAGCCCCATCGCAGCATTTCGCGCCCAGCTGACGGGTGGTTTGGCATGGAAAATCACCCCATTTTGGGAGGCGCGGGTTTGGACTGCTGCGTTGCGTTGCCAGCGGGATTGAGCGTAATGCTGAAATGCAGCGGGTAAGTTTTCGCCGCTATTTTGAACTGACATCGCCAAAGCCTGCACATCTTCCAGCGCCATCGCTGCACCCTGGGCCAAGTAGGGCAGCATGGGGTGGGCGGCGTCGCCTAGGAGGGCGATGCGCGGGTGGGCGGGGTTGAACATCTCTGCAGATGACGCTATCGGCGGTCTGTCGAACAAATCCCAGCGTGTCCAAAGCTGTGTATTTGACGCAATTTTTAGCAAGTTTTTCAATGATTTTGATAGCTGCTCAGGCAATAAATACGCCGGCTGTAGCGTTTTTTTGCCTTTAAAATTGCTATCATTTTCGCAGCAATAGACCAAATTCAGCATTTTCCCCTGCTGCACGGGGTAGGCAATGGTGTGGCTGTCTGGGGCGAGCCAAGCTGTCACTTTATCTTGCTGTAACTCAGGCGGCACATCGCTCAAAGGCAGCAAAGCGCGCCATGCGGTATGGCCGGTGGCTCGGGGTGCTGCGTCACCTGAAAGGTGTTGCCGAACGTGGCTCCACAGGCCATCTGCGCCTATTAGAGCATCGGCAGTAAAACTCTCTCCTGCTTCGGTTTTGACAGTAACTTGTTGATTTGATTCAATTATTTCAGAGACTTTGGCACTTACATGCAAACTTACATTCGATAGCTGCCGTACAGCTTGGAGCAGCAAACCGTGCAAATCTGCGCGGTGCAGCGTGGCAAACGGGTAGCCGTAGCGTGCTTGGGCGGTTGCGCCTTGGGTGAGTTGCCCTAGCAATTTGTCCGTCAACCCGTCACGCACTTGCAGCATTTGCGGGAAGTTCGCCGTTTGCGTCAAGACATCCGCCAAGCCCCAATCGTTCAGCACTTTGTACGCATTCGGGCTGATTTGCAGGCCTGCGCCCACTTCGCTGAAAACGGCGGACTGCTCAAGCACGGTAACTTGACAACCGATTTGCCCTAATGCGAGAGCAGCACCCAAGCCGCCAATGCCCGCGCCGGCGATCAAGAAATGTGCAGTCATCCCAATTGCCCAGCTTCAGGGTACAAGCTTTGCAGCACGGCTTGGCTGGTTTGCTGCAAGATGGTTTGCAATTGCGCTTCAATATCTGGGGGTGAAAGGGCCGCACTTTGCCACAGCGCATGCAGCTTGCCCCACTGCGGCGCAAGTGCAGCTTCAATGCGCTCCACCCAAAAAGCGGGCGGCTGGATTTCAGTCCACTCGCCTCGCCCACGTCCAAAGTGGGCGATTGCGAGGTAGCCCAAGAGTGCGGATCGGGTCAACTCGTCCAGCACCTCAGGTGTCCAAGCCAAGCTTGTGGTGTCCACACCTTTGACGTGGTTGTACCCCCGCGCCAGCCCTGCCCCACCCAGCGCGCCCAACACGCCGCCAGCCAACATGCCGCCACCCAGCGTTAAACCACCACTCAAAATATCAGCTTTCAGCCCCATCAAAGCCCCCGTCACCACACTGCCCCACAGCGCAGCTTTGCCTTCGCTTTTCGGCGCTTTGAGGGCAACTTGCTCCGCAAAACGCGCTAACTGGGTCAAGACTGTTTTAGACGCGCTACCATCGAGTTGATGTAGTGCAATCAAAGCATCGGTACTGCGACGCACATCTGTATCTAGCCGCTGTGCCAAACGCTGCATAGCTGCGTCTTTTTCGGCGTTCGCGTTGGTGATTTTTCCTAATATACCCGTCTCTTTGACGGCCTCAAAGTCTTGCGCCGCCCGCACCAAACGTTGCGCCATTAGCTGCATAGATGCCTGAAAGCGCTGCTGGTTTCGCTGCTGCCAAGCTGCGTTTAACCTAGAAAATTGGTCTTTCCGCTTATTCGAAGACTTTGCCACCGCGTCTAACAAACGCCCTTCTTGCACCCAACTGCGGGTGAAGGCATCTAATAAAAGCACGTCTTTGACACAGGGTGCGGCTGCAACCCGTGCTTTCCAAAGCGTTAATACCGCTTCGGCCTGCTCAGGCGTGGTTGGTTCACCCGTTTGATTGAGTAACACGACGACGGGTTTGCCAATCAAGACCAGCACCTTCAGCTCTGCGTCTAAATAGGCTATGTCAGTTGGATTTTCAGACGCGTTGATGAGGTAAAGCACCACATCTGACTCGTCCAAAATATGCCGCACTGCCCGCTGGCTGTACCAAAAAGCACGGTTTTGCAGCCTGTCCCACACTTCAGACATGAACCAACCAATCGGGTTGCCCGCTTGCGACATGCGTTTGGCCATCAGCTCGCTATCGCCAAAGCCTGGGGTGTCCCACAGCTCCAAGCGCTCTAAAACACCATGATGTTCGGACTCCACCAAAACGTGTTTTTCAGCGGTGTGGGTAACGTGCTCAGCATCGCGGACTTCGCCAATGTCGCGCCCTAAGAGCGTTCGCGCCAAGGTGGTTTTGCCGACGTTGGTATGGGCGACTAGGCTTAAAGCGATGGTTTCAATGCTGGCATAAGTTTTTGACGGCGCAGCTTGTGATGGTGTGATGGGCGGTTTTTTGGCTGGCGACATTTGTAGCCGCCTCAACAGCTGCATCTTTCTATATGACCACAGCGCCAGAAAACAACGCGGCAGCAGCACCACTAAAAATACGGTGATAGCGTACCAGTGAATCCATTTGGCGGCGTTTTCGCCCAGACTAGCGGGTGCGCGCAACATTGCAAAATGCAATACATTGGGCAACGAAGCCATCCCTAAATATTCCCCTAGCCAGGCCGCTGGTGTTAGTACAATTTTCATCAATACGTAAGCATTGATAGGATTCAAAAACGTACTTTGCCACTGCGCTTGGTAATCAAACACCAGTCCTCGCCAATACATGGCTAGCAACGCACCCAATGCCAGCGCAGCCGCTGCCCCGTGCATGATGGCCGTGCCGCGAGCCAATGCAATTGCCTCGGTTGGGTCGAGCTTAGGTAACTTGAAATGCCGTGATCTGAACAGCGAATTTAAGGCGATGAACACATAAACCGCCACATTCCACAGCATCAACAGCAGCAGCGGTGGTGCGAGGATGTTGACGGTGTGGCTGGCCGAACCGACGGCATCGGTGGCGATGCCAAGCAAAAATGCCCCTACAACAACCAGCCATCCCGCCCAGGAAGGGAATTTCAAAGCGGATTGCCAAAAAGTCATATCCGCAGTGGGCTTCAACGCTTGAGCAACACTTTCAACGCATTTTGCACCCGTCGCGCTGCGCCATCGTCAAAGCCGTTGGCGAACACTTTGGCGGCGTCCGCTGTCCAAGTTTGCGCGGGTGCTGGGTCATTGCGTTTGGTGAGCAGTTGCAATTGCAACATGCGACGGGCAGCCAAATGTTCGGCTGGTGTGGGCAACTCTGCGGCCATTTCTAAGCGCAACAAAGCAGTATCAATATCTGCTTGTTTGCCTGCTGGCGCGGCAGCAAGCGCTGAAGTCCAAGCGGCACGTGCCGTTGGCGGCAATTGTTTACCCAAATCTTGTGCGCTTGGCACTTTGTCGGCGGCGCGGTCTTTCCAAGCGTCCAAGAGCTGGACCAAAACCTCGCCATGCGCAGCGGCTGCGAGCTTTTTGAGAGCGAACTGGGCAGATTCCAACGCTTCGCGCTGGGCACGGAAGGCTGCGTCGCCCAAACGTGGGCCGCGGTCTTCAAAGGCTGGGCGCTCGCCTCGGTCTGAGAATCTATCGCCACGACCATCAGGACGCGGACCACGTGAATCAGGGCGCGGGCCACGTGAATCACCACGACTGTCGCGATCACCCGGCTTGCGATCACCAAACTTGCCAGCGCCGAACTTGCCAGCTGGTGCAGCTTCGGCTTTCTTGGTGCCTGGGCGGTCGTCACCACGTGCGGCGATGACTTTTTTCGGGGCGGGTTTTGGAGGCTCAACCGGTTCTGCTGCTACTTTTTCTGCTGCTACTTTTTCAGCAGCTGCTTTTTCAGCCTCTTCGGCTGCATCGGCTAAGGCGTCAGCCTCAACGTCAGCCACTTCTTGGGCTTCGGCTTGCTCGACCGGGCTTGCACCTTCGGTCGAATTGATAGTTACGTTTGTAGGATTATTTTCAGAATTTGCTACATTTTCAATAGCTGCTGAGGCAACATTTACGCCGGCTACAGCCGTTTTTGAATCATTTTCAGCACTTATTGCGGCATTTTCGACCACTTTTGCAGCAGTTTGGCCTTTGATAGCGGCTTCTAGCGCAGCGATGGCAGCACGAATCTGCTGACCATCAACCGAGGCATTGGCGGCCTGCAGCGCTTTGGAAGCTTCCAAAACGAGTTTGTCGTGCTCGCCCATGGCAGACGCGGCTTTTTCGCGCTCTTGGGTTTTGCGGTTGAAGGCCTCGTCAATCGGGTGGCGGAAGGCGTCCCACAACTTTTGCTCGAACTTGCGATCCAGCGGCATGCTTTGCGCCTCGTGCGTCCAGCGCTGCTGCAGGGCTTTGACGGCATCAATACGCATCATCGGCATGGCGCCCAGCGCCTTGGCCTCTTCAATCATGGCGTGTCGGCGGTCAACACTGTTCTTTTGTGCGGCTTGCAACGGAGCGTAAGCGGCGTCCATCGCGGCTTTCCACTGGGGTTGCAGCTCGGCAAAGGTCTTTTCAGACACATGACCCAGATTTTGCCAACGGTCGGCAAACTGGTTCAAACCACGGCTGATGGCTTTCCAATCGCCTTTGACAGCCAATTCAGGCACGCCAGCTTCGCCCCAAGCCGTCACTTCAGCCACCAAGTTCAAACGTTCAGCGCGATGAATGGCGTTTTCAGCTTTGACCTTTTCAATCCAAGCTTCCACCACCGTGTGAGCGGCGTTGCAAGCATCGTCAAAACGCTTCCACAGGGCGTGGTTGGCGGGGCCGCCTTGGTCGGTTTGCTTCCATTGGTCGCGCATGGCACGCAGGGTTTCTTGCATTTTGCGGCCGCCCAGGGCTTGACCGTCCGGGCGTTTCAACAAACCTTCAGCTTTAATCAACAACTCTTCGCGAATTTGATCAGCACGCCAACGCTGCCAGCCTTCCAGTTCACCGGCAGCGGCCAGCGCAGCATGGGCTTGGTTTTCTAGCTTGTCGTCTATCAGTTTACCGTGTTCTTTCAGGGCGTTGCGCAGCGCATTGGCCGCGCCTGCACTTGCCTTGCCGTGACCCTCAGCCACTTCTTGATCTAGTTTTAAGAGCGCTCCACGCACATAATTAGCCGCTTGCAGCTTGATTTCAGGGTCAATTTTCGGCTTTGCAGGCTTTTTAAGTACCTCTTCCGCTTTGGCCATACCGCGCAAATTGCGAATCTCGTCCGCCCAAACGGGTACTGGCGGCAAAGGGGCAGCAGCGTCAGCGACGGCAGCTTCCGTCATCTTCAAGGCTGCTTGGAAGGCGTCCCACACCACCAATAGCTGAGCTTTGGAGGCTTCTAATAAAGGAGCGAACTTGGTATCAACACTGGTCCAGTTGGCGTCAGACACCAAGACTTGCGCTTGATCTTGCCAATGTTGAACATCCGTTTGCAAAGCAGGCAGCACCGTTTGTGCATCTTTGTAGCTCTTGGTGGACAAGATTTCGGTGCGCTGCGCCAACAGAACAGCGGCTTCGCGCTGCACTTGGGTGTGGTGCTGCAGGTCCTCAATGCTTTTGACGCGCTCTGCCAGCTTGAATTTGATGCTAGCCAAGGGTTCTTTTGACAAAGGCGCACCGGCTTTGGCGGCGTCGCGCTGCCAGGCCATGGCATCTGCGATATTGAGTTTGCCTAATGACAACAAGGCTTGCGCTTTGGCTGCCCACTCTTCACCTACAGCTTCTTGACCTTTGGCTTTTTTGAGCTCGTCCAGCTTTTCACGAATTGGCTTCACCGCGCCTTTGTCGCGAGCGCTCAGCTCTTTGAAAACTTCTTGCAGTTGGTCTGCGCTTGGGTTAGTGGCCATCCAGTCGCGTACTTTGGCTGCGCGGTCACCAGCAGTGGGCGCAGAAAAAGCGCCACCTGTGAGGGAGTCAAGCGGATGAGGTTCAGGAGCAGATTTAGCGTTCATGGGAGCGTTCTTAGAAGCTGTCTTTGAAGATTGTGGCGATTTAGCAGCAGATTCGATGGATTTTGCTGGCGCGGATTTGTTGGTTAAAAATTCAAACATATTCCTCTATTATCGTGCATCTAGGCGGGGTGTAACGCGAACGTCAACCGTACAGGTTCTTCACAGTTTTGAGTCAAATTGAGCAAATTGACACACACTTTCGATTTATTACAACGCTGACATATTCAAGTAAATCCTAGGCAAACACGTCTAAACCCTTGAAATAACAGCATTTCTGGATAGATATACAGTTAAATGAGGATATTAATGCATATAGAATCAATTTGATATGCTTGACTTAATCTAATGACAGCATTTAGAATTCGCGCATTCTTCGAAATATAGGGTTTACCCATATACTTCGTACCCGTTGCCGACGTCCGGCAAGGTTCATCGTCATAAAAAAGGATAGCACGATAGCCCGCGTACCCAACTGAAACGTTGTTGGCCTGCAAAACCGCTCACCACATTGGTTGCGCTTGCAAACTGACCCGCAAAGAAAAGGACATGCTTCATGAAAGCTCTGACACAACTGGCCGCTTTTAACCAAGGCCTACGAGATAACTTAAAAACCGCAGTCAAAGACACTGCTGATGGATTTTTCGAAATTTTTCACAACGGCTTTGCCGTGATCGGTTTAACAACCGCCATCTTGGCGCTGGTATTACTAGGCCGCCCCGACTTACGCTACCAAGGCGAAACCAAACTACTGAGCTGGTTGCAACTGCGTCACACCGTGTTCACCACAGGCTCTGCTCAAGAAGAGGAAGAAGTAGCCGTTGCCGACCTAGATGCCAGCGAACGTGCCACCGCTACAGACCCGGCCGATTTGCCAAAGCAGCAAGCTGCTGTGGCCTTTTGGTTGAGCAAAAAGTACAAAGTCGCCCCAGAGCCACTTAGCGCTTTGGTAGCTGAAGCTTATTCGCTAGGCGCTAAAGCCAAGCTGGATCCGACGCTGATTTTGGCGATCATGGCCATTGAGTCTGGCTTTAATCCGTTTGCTCAAAGCCCAGTCGGTGCTCAGGGCTTGATGCAAGTGATGACCAAAATTCATAGCGACAAGTATGAAGATTTTGGCGGCAAATTGGCTGCTTTTGATCCGATTACGAACTTGCGCGTCGGCGTCAAAGTGCTGCAAGGTTGCATTGCGCAAGCTGGTTCCATTGAAGGCGGGCTGAAATATTACGTTGGCGCAGCGAATTTGGCCAATGACGGTGGTTATGCGAACAAAGTTGTTGCCGAATATGCCCGTTTATACCAAGTCGCCTACGGAAAAGCTGCGCCTATGCGCAAACCAAAGCTTGATTTTGCCTCAGAAACACCAACTCGCGCTAAGCAAGTGGGAACTGAAGTCCAACCAGTCGTTCTGCCTATGGTAGCGCCCTCTAAGCCAGCTACTGAAGTAGCCCCTGAGAAAATAGCTGCTTTATAAACTCTTTTGCAGCAAACTTAGGTCGCGATTGGCGAACTTTGCTACACTAACAGGGTACGCAACTGGCGATAGGCAAAAGCCCTCACTGTACAAGTAGAGGGCTTTTTGTTGATGTGGGATCTCTATAGCAAACCACTGGGAAGCGTACCACTGGCTATTAACTGTTTGCAGTGCCAGTGTTCAGCCGTTCGCCTGGGCAGACTTTTGCGTTTACTGCTAACTTATAGCGCGTCAACAACAAAGTCACAAGCGCCTGTAAATTTCATGATTGGACTGAACCCATGTACAACCGTAATATTCTTATCGAGCAAACCGACCCAGAGCTTTATGCCGCGATCTTGCAAGAAAACGCCCGCCAAGAGCACCATATTGAACTGATTGCCTCTGAAAACTATGCCTCCCCTGCCGTGATGGCCGCACAAGGCAGCCAGTTGACCAATAAATACGCAGAAGGTTACCCAGGCAAGCGCTACTACGGTGGCTGTGAGTATGTCGACGTTGCTGAACAATTAGCCATCGACCGCGTGAAACAAATTTTTGGTGCAGATGCCGCTAACGTGCAACCCCACTGTGGTGCATCAGCCAACCAAGCAGTATTTTTAGCCTTTTTGAAACCTGGCGACACCATCATGGGTATGAGCTTGGCTGAAGGTGGTCATCTAACCCACGGTATGCCATTGAATATGAGCGGCAAATGGTTCAATGTGGTCAGCTACGGCTTAGATGCCAATGAAGCGATTGACTACGACGCGATGGAGCGCAAAGCCCATGAGTCTAAGCCAAAACTGATCATAGCCGGCGCATCCGCTTACTCTCTTGCTATAGATTTTGAACGTTTCGCCAAAGTTGCCAAAGACGTTGGCGCTATTTTTATGGTTGATATGGCGCACTATGCAGGCTTGATCGCCGCTGGTGTCTATCCTAACCCCGTGCCGCATGCCGATATCGTTACTTCTACCACCCACAAAAGCCTGCGCGGCCCACGTGGCGGCATCATCTTGATGAAGACCCAGCACGAAAAAGCTATCAATAGCGCCGTGTTCCCTGGTCTACAAGGCGGTCCGCTGATGCATGTGATCGCTGCTAAAGCAATCGCTTTCAAAGAAGCCTTACAGCCAGAGTTCAAAATCTACCAGCAACAAGTTCGCAAAAACGCTCAAATCATTGCCGAAACCTTGGTTTCACGCGGTTTGCGCATCGTCAGCGGTCGCACAGAAAGCCACGTTATGCTGGTAGACCTACGAAACAAAAACATCACGGGCAAAGAAGCCGAAGCCGTATTGGGTAACGCCCACATGACGATCAACAAAAACGGTATCCCCAACGACCCAGAGAAACCCATGGTCACCAGCGGTATCCGCATTGGCACACCCGCGATGACAACGCGCGGCTTCAAAGACGAAGAAGCACGTTACACAGCTAATCTGGTGGCAGATGTGCTTGATAATCCACGCGATACTGCCAATATCGAAGCTGTTCGTGCAAAAGTGAACGCTTTGACTGCTAGATTCCCTGTTTACAAGTAATTTAGCAAAAATTAGGTAATTAAATTAGATGAAATGCCCCTTCTGCTCACACACAGACACCCAAGTGGTAGAAACACGTGAGTCAGAAGATGGTGGCTTCATCCGCAGGCGCCGCCAGTGCGCCGCGTGTGACAAGCGTTTCACCACATATGAGCGCCCAGACCTCAACTTTCCTTTCGTTGTCAAAAAAGACGGCAGACGCATCGACTACGAGCGCGCCAAACTCATCGCTTCGTTCAATCTGGCCCTGCGCAAACGCCCCGTCAGCACTGAGCAGGTTGATAACGCCATTGAGCGCATCGAAGAAAAACTCCTCAACCTAGGCGACCGCGAAATCGCCTCCACCCGCTTGGGCGAAATGGTCATGCGCGAACTGCGCAAGCTAGACAAAGTAGCCTACGTGCGCTTTGCCAGCGTTTACAGGAGTTTCGAGGATATTGATGAGTTTAAGACGCTGGTGGATGAGGTGCGGAAGTAAAGCAATTCTGTCACATAGCTCAGATTTTTCAGGATGAACGGTCTGCTTGACCGGATTAACGGGGTGGTGAGTAACTTATTCGTTACATAGAATTAATCTTAATTAAAAAGAATATTCAGCTATGAAATTTTACAGTCCACCACCTTTGAACAAAAATTGCAAATATGCATTGACAAATGCTGGTTTTACGTTGGTCGAGTTAATGGTGACACTATCGATCATAGGAATTCTTGCGGCAATAGCCACGCCAATGTACCAAGACATGATTGTTAAAAGTAAATTCTCCAGTATTGGTAATGAATTTACGGGAAGTGTTTTGAAGTCACGTAGTGAGGCCATTAATAAAAATACATGCGTTTCGATGTGCATGAGCGCGAATCCTGATGCAGTTAGTCCGACCTGCACTAGCACTGGCCTAGATTGGCAAGCAGGTTGGATAACATTTTTAAACCCAACATGCAACTCAGCATTAACTGCACCAGCTTCAGCACCTGATCTAATTTCTGCTCATAGAACAGTGGGGATGGATTACACATTAAATACACAATCTGGCAGCGCTGTTAGATCGATTATGTTTAACTCTTTAGGAAATCCTGGTGGCGGTGCCAACGGTAGATTTGATTTAGTTTACAAAGATATAGCAAATACCTACACGAATAGCCATGCTTTTAGTATTTGTATTGATATTGTTGGCAGGGCACGTCAATATAGATGGATGACTGCTTGCAGTTAAAACTCTGTTCGGAATTTAATATGTTATATAAAAGAAAACAACTAAGTCATCGTAAATTTCACCAAACTGGCATGACTTTGATTGAAGTACTGGTTTCCATGCTTTTGCTGGCAATTGGAATGTTGGGTATAGCTGGGCTTCAAGCGGCCACAAGCAGATACAACGTCAACACATCAGCACGATCTGAAATTGCAGTACTTCTATCTGATTTTGCAGACAAAGTTCGTGCAAACCCAGATGCTGCTGGAAATAATTTTGTGACAGGCGCTACCTCAGCGTCAACTTATGCAATTACTAGCGATTGGGCTACTCAAAAAGCAGATGCTCTGACAATTAGCAAAAACTGTTTAACGACCTCGTGCTCGAGCGCAGAGCGTGCAACTTATGACATGCTTTCTTGGCGCACAAAAGTACGAGCCTCTGCGCCTCAAGGTGCAAGCTGGGTAACTGGTGACCGCAGCACAGGTTTCAACGTTACGGTGATGTGGTTTGACAAAGAGTTCACCGATAAACGCCAAACTACTAATGATGGCGTTACTGCAAATGAAACTAAGCTTGTAGCATCTGCAACCTGCGCCGGTGATGAAGCTAGCTTACTAAAACAACAGTGTTGTCCCAAAGATGCAAAAGTTCCCGATGGTGTACGCTGTACAACCATGTCATTTATTCCTTAATGATCTAAGTTATGAAACATATTGCCCTAATCCAACACCATCGGCAACGCGGATTAAGTTTGATTGAACTGTTAGTCGCCATGGCAATAACCTTAGTGCTAGTAAGCGGTGCAATTTTTATATATTTAGGCACACGTGATAATCAAAAAGCCCAAGAACGCATTACTGAAAGCGCAGAAACAGGTGCATTAGCCCTCGCGATGTTAGGACGTGAACTAGCAAATGCAGGGTATTACCCTTCCACCATGCCGCCCACATCAAAAACCAATACAAAACAAATCTTGAATGCCTATCCGCCTAATAACTGGGTTTTTTTACCAACATCGCCTACGACACCAACACCTGTAGCCTTTTTATCGGGTGTCTTTGGCTGTGATAGTGCAAAGTTTAGCCCAATAAATAGTACTTGCGACAGCTCTGTTCCAGGAGCTGCGGACAGCATTGTTATTAACTACTTCACCTCTGACGCCATGGGCAGCTCAGTCGGACAAAGAAGAGACTGTACTGGTGGCGACGTTGGAAAAGATCCAGTAAATGCTGTGCGCAAGCTTAATGCAATTACCAACACAGAAAACATCGATCTCCCACCCCAACAACCACTTTTTGTATCTAATCGGTACGCATTAAACACCACAAACTCTGCAGCAAATAAAGTCGAAGTTGACAAACAAATAGTGAGCGTTAAAAGTCTTGCCTGCAATGGTAATGGAGCCACTTCGCAAACTCTCTTTTATCAACCACTTTTAGCTGGACTTGAAGATATGCAATTTACATATGGTGTATACAGCACCGCTAAATCTCTAGCCCCTGATAGATTCTATACAGCCACTGAAGTTTCAGCATTAACTAATTTAACTGTTGATGGCATTGTCAAAAAACCATGGGATAGAGTTACAGCTGTTCGCGTATGTTTAATTTCTAAGACCATCGGTGGAAATCCGAAAATTGATGACAAAGCAGGTGCTTTACGTACCTATACCGATTGCAATGAGGCAACCCAACCTCAAGCTGCTACAGATAAGAATATCTATAAGCGTTTTGTACAGACTTTTGGCTTGCGTAATCAACTGACGCAAGCATATTAATAAATTCAAAAAATGCAAACAAAAGAAACTTATTTGCAAGCAAAAACCTTATCTTTTGCTATAAACCCAACGGTTAAAAATCGCGGTGTTGCACTAATAACTGTGATGCTTTTTTTAATTGCATTAACAGGCTTGGCTGTCTGGACTGCTCGCCAATCTATCATGGGCGAGGGTATGGCGCGAAATCAATTAGATCGTGCCGTAGCGACCCAAGCAGCTGAAGCTGCACTTAGAGATGCAGAACGTGATTTGACTACCCTGTCATCGAGCATTCGAACAAACGCATCATGTGCTCGTATAGGAAGGGAAGGTCCGCCAAATGTTGCGGAGTTTTCGAGCGATTGCTCAATGGGTTACTGCATCAAAGACAGTGAATCAGACTATGCAAAATCGAACTGGTCATTAGCCTCAAGTTCAAATAAATCAGTTGCAGAATCTTGGTGGCCAACTGGAAAAGGTGGAGATTGGAATAATACTTTTTCTGAAAAGCCCGACAGAACTGCAAAAACAGTTGACACAAATCATTGTACTTTTAAGGGTGGCGTTCCTCTTGGAACGTATACAGGGGTAGCTCCTATAACTGGAGTTGCCATACAGCCCGAATACTTGGTAGAACTTTTTAATATGACAAAAATAAGCCCTGTGACCAAACAAGAAGAAAAAGTCTATCGCATAACGGCCAGAGGGTTTGGATACACCCAAAGAACACAGGTTGTACTGCAAACCATTTTTATACCGCTGCAAGAGTAGTTATCAGCTTAATGACAACAACGAATATGTCTCGTAACGACAATCAATATCTCTCGTCATAAATTTTGGATTTATCATGAACTCAATTAAATTATTTAAAAATGTAGCAGCAAAGCTTTTATGTGGTGCTTTGCTCATCACTTTATTGACTCCGCTTCACCAAGTCCATGCCACGGCGCTAGATGTATCTAACCCTAGACTGGCAGTACCACCAAATATTATTACAAGCTCAAACAAACCAATGTTGATGCTTGCGACATCTAAAGACCACACATTGTTTGGCCCAATTTATACTGACTTCGAAGATTTAGATGGCGATGGTGAGATTGACACAACGTTCAATCCCAAATTTCAATACTACGGTTATTTTGATGCCGCTAAATGCTACTCTTACAACACTTCAGCTAATCAATTTGAACCTGCTGCATTTGCAACATTAGTTTCTGGGAGGCAGACTTGCGCTGCAGCGACTTATTGGAGCGGTAACTTTTTAAATTGGTCAACCATGACGCGCGTTGACATTGTCAGAAAAATGCTCTACGGCGGCAAGCGCTCAACTGATACGAATGGCAGTACAGTTTTAGAGCGTGTAAGTCTTAATTATGATGCTCACTCATTTGTCAAATACTACAAAGGAGAGGACATTGCCGATTACACACCCTTCACGAAAGCGGCTTTGACAAAAACCACAGGATCAAATATCGGCGTTTACTCTGGCTTAACTATATGCAATACTGGATCAGCTGATAGCCCAGTTAACGCACCCCAAATGAGAATTGTGAAAGGTAATTATCGATTTTGGGCTACCGTTGAGATCAATGTATGCCGATGGTTTGATGCCCCTGATAATTACAATAAAGCAACCTTTGGCCCAAAGCTTGTCTCTTACTATGGCGATACAGACAAGGGCAATGGAGGTATCAAGCATGAAGCCATTATCCCATCTAGAACAATAGATGGCGCGACGTATGGAACGATCACCACGCCGGAATTAACCGTTCGCGTTAAAGCTTGTGATCCTAATTATTTGGGTGAAGAACGTTGCCAAGCTTTCCCGCCTGGCTCAACGACCAATTACAAACCCTTCGGCTTGTTTCAAGAATTTGGACACAACGTGAGCGGTGGCGCAGCAAGAGCCGAATTTGGTGTACTGACTGGAAGCTATGATAAAAACTATACGGGCGGCGCGCTTCGTAAAAATATGGGTGATTTTTCTGACGAAATCAACAGCACTACGGGTGTTTTTTGTCACAGCGCTTCTTCGGGCTGTACTGCTACAACTTCAGATGGTCGAACAACAGGTGTAGGTGCTATCAAGTCTTTAGACGGAATAAGTCTTGTCGGCCGTGTTTCAAATAGCTATGGAACTCAAGGCTCCCCTACAGCTGTGGCAGAAGGTGCGCTGCCTGTTTGGGGAAATCCTATAGGTGAAATGGTTGTTCAAGCTTTGCAATATTATGCAAATGGCACATCAAG
The DNA here is from genome assembly GCA_013298945.1 of Polaromonas sp. Taxonomy (GTDB): domain Bacteria; phylum Pseudomonadota; class Gammaproteobacteria; order Burkholderiales; family Burkholderiaceae_C; genus Aalborgiella. The sequence goes on along the minus strand of JAAFJR010000002.1, from coordinate 140,165 downwards.
TAACCCGACCACGACAACTAAAGATACTGCTGCAGGATTGTCTGTTCAAGCTTGGAGTGACCCCTTGTCCAATACCAACGCGACCAGACGTGCCACATATGGAAACGCAGCTTGCAGACCCATGAACGTATTGGCTTTGTCAAGCAGTGCACTTACATTTGACGCGAATGCAGGTGCATTGCCAAATTCGGGAGCAAGTGTTAACTCTTTTACGGATACCATCGGCGTTAATGAAAATTTAAGCGGAACTTTCCGGTCGGTTGGGTCTATCAGTGGCGGTTTTGGCACGTCTTGTACAGCAAAACCAATTGGCAATCTATCAAACGTGTCAGGAATATGCCCAGAGTCACCCGCAATGGGCGGCACATATCAAGTGGCTGGTGCGGCTTTTTTTGGCAATACAAATAAAATTCGTACGCTCGCAACAGAGCCTAGTGATTTGAAAAATGTACAAGGTGCACTTAAAGTGCGAACTTTAGCAGCTTCACTTACTGGCGGAGCTCCTCGGGTAGACGTCCCTTTTCCTGGTAAACCGGGTAAATTTGTTTACATCACCCCCGAAAGCGTTATGAACGGGGGAGGATCTGCGGCTCCTTTAACCTTTGCATCTATCAACTCAAAGACAGAGGCTGATGGTACAGGCTATGGCTCATTCATTGTTACATGGAACGATGTCTTAATGGGTGGTGACTATGACATGGATGCAACAGGTTTTTTAAGGTACGACATTGTTAAAGATACGTTGAGCGAGAGTGGATACAACATCAAAATAACCACAGATCTTCCTGGGGTTTGTGGCGGAGCGGCAGAAACACATGGTTTTAGTGTGGTGGGCGTCAAACATACAGCTGGTGGCGTATTAGCAACAACAATTGCAGGCCAAGAAGGTGACGGGCGGTATTTAACCCATCAACATATCGGTGGAGCAGCTACTAGATCAAACTTCACCGGTATGGATGCCACTGAATATCTTTGTGGCAATGCTGCTTACCTTGCAACAAACACTGGTTTTGGTACCTACAACACCACGGTTTGCAGTGTTACCGGCAATGGCTCTCCTACAGGGGTACTACCAGCAACATTGCCGACTTACTGCACAGTGAAGCCAGCGGCCTTTCCTGTAACCCTTACATTTCAAATTAAAAAAGATGGTGCTGGTGAAGCTTTAATCAAAGATCCACTGTGGTATGCCGCTAAATACGGTAGTTTTGACTCAAGTAAACCAAATGGTGATGGTACCTTTACCAATCTCACATCCATTCCAGATGTCGCCTCTTGGGACAAAACCCAAGTAGATGGTAGCTTGGGAAGCGACGGCGTGCCTGATGGCTACTTCTTAGCTCGTCGCCCTGAGTTGTTAGAACAACAGTTGCGAAGAGCGCTTGATGATGTTGCAAAAGCATCAAGCTCTGCACCAGCAGTTTCATCCAGCCAGTTGACATCTGGTTCTTATAAATATGTTGCCAAATTCGATTCAAGCACGATTTCTGGTGATATTGAAGCATATAAGTTAGATGCTACTGGCTCCTTTAAAGCGTTGCCTGATTGGACAGCGGCTCAACTTTTAACTGTACGCACCAGAGGTGTAAGTGGAAAAGCTGGAAATAAAGGTACAGACCGCGTTATCATTACAAACACAGGAAATAATTCAGCATCTGGCGTAAAGTTTCGCTGGGATAGCACTGCGCTTACTAACTATTTTGGTACGGTACCCTACAAACTTAACGATGCAAATAAAGAAATCTTAATCAATTACCTTCGTGGTGATTACGCAGAAGAAGGACCAACAAAATTACGCGAGCGCAAAGATAACATCTTAGGCCCTGTTGTCAATGCAACTCCATGGATTCAGACTACACCGTTAGCAGCGTATTCGGGTTCTCAATTTACAGGTTATCAAGCGTTTGCTAAACGCCATAATGCTCATTACGATGCGAGTAACAACCTTATACCTGCGCGGAAAAAGCTATTATGGGTGAGTTCAAATGACGGCATGCTTCACGCTTTTGATTCGGAATTAGGCAACGAAGTATTTGCTTATGTTCCTGGTGCTTTAGCTAACAGGTTAGCTGAAATTCCAATGCAGCGTACTGGGGGACGTACGCGTTTAAATGGTGCAAACTTTAACCAAAACATTGCTGAAATTTTGCCCAGTGGGACTGTTTGGCCCTATGTGGACGGTAGCCCATTTAGTGGCGATGTTAAATTAGGAACGGGTGACTGGCGTACTTATGTGTTCAGCACACTAGGGCGTGGCGGCAAAGGCGTCTTTGCATTAGATGCCACCAATATTGATACCGTACCAGCTGGCGCACCTTCGGGAGACATAAAATTAACAGATGCAGAAAATGGAACTACCGCTCAGAATATTTTTAGATGGCAGTTTACGTCAGACAGTGATCCCGACTTGGGATATGTTGTAAGTGATTTTTCTTTTTCTCCAGCATCTAAACAAGCGACGCCTATTGCTAAACTGAATAACGGCAAGTTTGCAATTATTTTAGGAAATGGCTATAAATCAACAACAGGTAAAGCTAGTCTTTTCATGCTTTACGTTGACGGGCCTGACAGTACAGGCAACTGGGCAGGAAAATACAAAAAGATAATCGCTGATGATGGCAAGAAAGATGCGTCTGGTGCACCAATAAATGACTCTAACTACAATGGCTTATCTGCCCCAACATGGATAGACTCTGATGGTGATGGTGTAGCAGATACAGTGTATGCGGGTGACTTGCGCGGTAATATGTGGAAATTTGATATCAGCGACTCAGATGATACAAAATGGGGCGTTGCTTATAAAACTGGTACAGCAAATAAACCACTTTTTATTGCGAAAGACGGAGCAAAAGTATTGCCAATTAGTACAGCACCTGAATACGCTTACCCGACTTTTGAAGGACTGGTTATTACATTTGGAACTGGCAGTGCATTTGAAAGCCTAGACTTCCCGAACAATAGCGTCAATCAACGTATTTATGGTGTGCTAGATCGACCAACTTTCGGCACGAAATCTGGTGAATTAGTACCCTCTGACACAAGCACGTTGGTTGAAAGAACTTACCAACGTCTGTCAAACGGCAATGTTATTACCACTAGTGTTTTAGATATCGATTTTCAAGGAAAATCTGGTGCAGCAAAGGATGGATGGTTTTTCAAACTTCCTGGTAGTTCTGAAATGGTACTTTCAGACCCAGATATCAAAGTAGGCGTATTGACATTTACAACCGTTCGACCAAAAACTGACAGTAATCTTCTCTGTTCGGCGAGTCCGGATGTCAGCTTGTTCGCAATAGACCCGATTGCAGGCAGAGCCCTTCGTAACATACAAGGAACAATAACTGACACCACTACAAACACGACTACTTACATTTCAGGAACTGAAATTAAAGACCAACGAGTAAAAAACGTGGTTGACAATTCGCCAGCCCCTTTCACACAGAAAACCAAAGACTGCACGACAGCTGGCGGGACAGAAACATGTAAGCCCGAATATTGCAGCGGTGGCCAAAGATCAGTGCGCGCTGTAGGTCAAGGAACAAATGCAAATTGGTGCTACACGCCAGGAGCACGTACGCAATGGCGTGAAATTCCTGGTTTACGTACCGATCAATGAAAAGGTTGAATATGATAAGAAATAAACAGTTAGGCTTTACATTGATAGAGCTGATGATTGTTGTTGCAGTTATTGGTATATTGGCAGCAATAGCGATGCCGAATTACACAGAATATGTACAACGTGGACGGCGACAGCAAGCGCAAACGCAACTGATACAAGCACAGCAATTCATGGAGCGCTTTTACTCAGAGAATTATCGTTATGATCAAAATGCCTCTGGAACAGCAATTTCTAATTTTATTGGAGCTTCTGGAACGCGATTTTCCACATCTCCGCCTGCTGGAGAAGGTACAGCAGTATTTAATATTACTGTTGCTACGACAGGGCGCGACCAATATACATTGACAGCCACAAGAATCGCAACTGCCAGCATGGCTGCTGACCGTTGCGGAGATTTCACCATGGATTACTTGGGTAGAAAAAGTATCGTTGCTTCAACATGGAGCACAACTAAATCAGGTGCAACATTAGCTGAAGCAATTTTATCCTGCTGGAAATAACGTCTAAAAATACGTGATGAACTACAAACTTATAAAAACATAAAAATGTATATTCAAAACACCGGCAAAGCCTTGGCTTTGTCGGTTTTTTTACATACACTGGTTCTTTACTTTTGGCTGATGGCTATTGATACATCTAAACAAATTGAACTCAGAAAAACAGCTAATGATTCGACGGAAAAGGGTACATTAAGCGTGACTTACATCACCGTCAACCCAGCTCAAGTAAACATCAACAAAATTTCATCGCCCACACCTAATTTGGTATCGAAAAAGAATTCAGTTGATTCGATAAACCTTGCGCCAAAAATCACAGATTCATCGAAACATATAGAGCCAACGAATTCACTAGACACAAAACTGCAGCCATTGCAAGCTTTAAAATATTACACCAGTGAAGAGGTTTTAGAGCCTGCAAAGCCACTCGGAGATTGGGTTTTAGATTTTCAAGCACTTCCAAACGGTCGTACATTTCAAATATTTCTAGAAATTTGGGTTTTAGAAAATGGCGAGTTGGAAAAATTTGAATTAATTGATGCATCAATCAATGATGATTTTGCTCGTTTGGCAACCCGAAACCTACTACAAACACCAATGTCTCCGGCTATGCAAGACGGCAAACCTGTAGCAAGTGTTCGTAAATTAGCGATATTGATTGATACTGATGAGTAAATCTAAAATATTTAATCTCCATACGATGATTTCATATGATTAGTTTTGCTCTTATTGAAGCTAAAAAAGCATCTTTTCTCAGCCCCCCTAACCCTGCAGTAGGCTGCGTCCTAGTATCCCCAGAGGGCAAACTCATCGGTCAAGGCCACACCCAAGCCGTGGGCGGAGCACATGCTGAAGTCATGGCGTTGCGTGAAGCAGTGGCCAACGGTGAATCTACCCTTGGGGCAACCGCCTACGTCACCCTAGAGCCTTGCTCTCACTACGGCCGCACACCGCCGTGCTGCAACGCACTGATTGAGGCAAAAGTTGCTAAAGTGGTCATTGCCTTGCTTGATCCAAACCCATTGGTGGCTGGCAACGGGGTTGAATTGCTGCAAAAGGCAGGCATTGAGGTCGAGGTTTTACCTGCTAATCACCCACAAGCTGTAGCCGCAAAAGAACTGATGATTGGATTTTTCAGCCGCATGCTGCGTAAAACGCCTTGGGTGCGGATGAAAATTGCAGCATCGCTGGATGGAAAAACAGCTCTAGGTGAACTAGGACATGGGCAAAGCAAGTGGATTACATCAAACGAAGCGCGTGACGATGGGCACGCTTGGCGGGCGCGGGCTGGGGCGATTTTGACCGGTGTTGGCACGGTACTAGCAGACGACCCTAGGCTGGACGTTCGCGCTGTAGCCACACAGCGGCAACCGGATGTGGTGATTGTGGATAGCGAGTTGCGGACACCTGTATCGGCACAACTTTTTACTATAAATAATATAGCTAATAAGGCAATAAATACGCTGGCTAGAGGTATATTTATCTATACAAAATCAAACGATAGAGTAAAGAGACAAGCACTCGAAAACCTAGGCGCAACCGTCATCGTTCAGCCTAATATAGACTCATTCGATGCTTCTGACAAAGTGGATTTGGCAGAGATGATGCAAGATTTAGCCAAACGCGAGGTTAACGAGCTGCACGTAGAAGCCGGCGCAACGCTCAACGGCGCACTGATTTCAGCAGGCTTGGTGGATGAGGTTTTGGTTTATTTAGCACCCAAATTCCTTGGCGGAAAAGACACCAATGGGCGCGGAATGACTGATTTTGCACCTCTAACAAATTTAACCCATGCCATTCCGCTTAATTTTATTTCTGTCGAAAAAGTTGGTCCCGATGTATGTCTTTTAGCGCGGGGGACAGGTCGGGATGCTTTTTAATGCGAAAATAGGGGCATGTTTACCGGAATCATTACCGGTGTGGGGCGCATCGTCGCCGTTCACCCTCTACACGCCATCAGCTCTTTAGAAACCTCTACCGACGCATCGTTCGGAAAGAGACTAACGATCAGCACCCCTTCAGCTTATCTAGACGACGTGGGTTTGGGCGACAGCATCGCTATCAACGGCGCCTGCATGACAGTGACATCGTTCGATATAGCTGCTAACCAATTCACCATCGACATTTCTGCAGAATCACTCCTTAAAACCGCTGGACTAACCGAACTAGGTACGGTTAATCTAGAAAAAGCTTTGCGCGCAAATGACCGCTTGGGCGGACATATTGTGTCAGGGCATGTGGATGGCGTTGGCCATGTGAGCTTTTTTGAGCCTGTAGGCGAAAGCTGGGAGCTGCGCATCACATGTCCGGCTGAGTTGGGTAAATTTATGGCTTACAAAGGCTCTATCACGGTGAATGGGGTGAGTTTGACGGTCAATCGCGTCGTCGATTCAGCCTCAAATGGCAAGCTAAGTACAGAATTAAGTATCAACTTGATTCCCCACACAATTGAGAACACAGCACTTGGCAGTTTAAAAGCTGGTGCATCTGTAAATCTAGAAATCGATACCGTTGCCAGATATGTGGAACGGATGCTGAGTTTTGAAAAACTAACGATCAAAGATTGATTACATATTTAAGTAAAGAGCCAACTATGACATCACTTTCTATCGTGAAAAATAAAACGTTGACGCCAGTCAAAATATCGCCTGTAGAAGACATCATTGCCGACATGGCAGCCGGAAAAATCGTCATCCTAGTCGATGAAGAAGACCGTGAAAATGAGGGAGATTTGGTTCTAGCCAGCGATTTTGTTACCGCTGATGCTATTAATTTTATGGCACGTTTTGGTCGTGGCTTGATCTGCTTGACACTCACCAAAGAACGCTGCGAACGCCTGCAACTGCCACCAATGGCAACGCGCAATGGCGGTAAGTATTCGACGGCGTTTACCGTTTCGATTGAAGCGGCTGAGGGTGTGACCACGGGTATTTCCGCGGCAGACCGAGCCATCACCGTGCAAGCTGCCGTGGCCAAAAACGCCACAGCGCAAGATTTGGTGCAGCCTGGCCACATCTTCCCGCTACAAGCTGTGGATGGCGGTGTGCTGATGCGTGCTGGCCATACAGAGGCAGGTTGCGATTTGGCTCAACTGGCCGGTTGCTCGCCCAGCGCCGTTATTTGCGAGATCATGAAAGACGACGGCACCATGGCACGGCTGCCCGATTTGCAACTGTTTGCCGCAGAACATGGCTTGAAAATCGGCACGATTGCGGATTTGATTGAGCACCGCAGCCAAACAGAATCTTTGATTCAAAAAACCGGTACGCGCACTTTACAAACGGCGCATGGCGAATTTACCGCCCATGCATTTCAAGACAAGCCCAGCAGCGGCGTGCATTTAGCCTTGGTAAAAGGCATCTGGCAGCCGCAAGACACCGTGTTGGCACGTGTGCATGAGCCGCTATCTGTCATTGATTTACTTGACCAAGGCCGAACCATGCATTCATGGAGTTTGGATGAAAGCTTAAAACGCATCAGCGATGAAGGACTCGGCGTGATTGTGCTGCTTAATTGTGGGGAAAGCGCTACGCAGTTGCTTGCTCAATTTGAAGGAACAGCCAGACCTGCGCAAGCACCCGAACGCGGCCGCATGGATTTACGCACCTACGGCATAGGCACACAAATTTTGCGCGAATGCGGCGTGAAAAAAATGACGCTCCTCGGCAATCCACGCCCCATGCCAAGCATGGTGGGCTATGGGGTTGAAGTGATTGGCTATTTGCCTAAAGCTAAATAAATAAAGTTTTAAGGAAAAAAATGTTTGGCTTAGATACTAAAAACAAAGGCACACTGGATGTGTCTGACCACCGACTGGATGGCAAAAAACTCTACATCGGCATCGTGCAAGCACGCTTTAACGAAGGCATCACCAATGCCCTAGCTGAAGCCTGCAAAACTGAACTTTTAGCACTAGGAGTTGCAGATAAACATATAGAGCATCATTCTGTACCTGGCGCTTTGGAAGTACCCGTGGCGCTTCAAGCTTTGGCGGAAAAAAATGAGTTTGATGCCTTGATCGCCATTGGTTGCATCATCCGTGGTGAGACCTATCACTTTGAGCTGGTAGCCAACGAATCTGGCGCAAGCATTTCACGCGTTGCCTTAGATTACAAATTGCCAATTGCGAATGCGATTTTGACTGTGGAAAACACAGCCCAAGCGCAAGCACGCCAAACCATCAACGGTATAGAAGCCGCACGTGTTGCTGTGGAAATGGCAAATTTACTGAATACACTGTCATGACCTCATCATCTTCATCTGAAAAACCAAATACTTTTGCACCCAAGCCTTTTGTAGCGCAAAGTCTGAGTACTGATACCACTTCTAAAAGCAATGCTGCCAGTAAGCGCCCTTCTCGCCAAGTGCGTACTGGCGTCACCAGCACAGGTGCGCGTAAAGCTGGCAGCAAGTCCCTGCGTAGTCGTGCGCGTGAATTTGCACTTCAAGCCTTGTACCAACATTTGGTTGGACGCAACGATGCAGATTCGATTGATATTTTCACACGTGATTTAGCGGGATTCAGCAAAGCCGACACCGCGCATTACGATGCGTTAATGCATGGCTGCATTGAGCAAGCAGTTGACCTAGACGCTTTGATTTTGCCTTTTCTGGATCGCCCTCTTGAAGAAATTTCTCCCATTGAGCACAGTGTGATGTGGATTGGCGCATACGAATTCAAACATTGCTTGGATGTACCATGGCGCGTTGTCATCAACGAATGCATTGAACTCTCCAAAGAATTTGGCGGTACGGATGGGCACAAGTACGTGAACGGCGTGCTCAATGGCTTGGCCTCTGAGTTGCGCGCACGCGAGGTGCAGGCCGATATTGCTAGCGGCAAAGTCAACGTGGTCACTGATTGATTTTGGGATTAATCTTTTAAAAACCAAAAAACTAATTTACTGCAAAATAAACATGCAAATTTCGAATCGCGCCCAGCGCATTGAGCCTTTTTACGTGATGGAAGTGGCCAAAGCGGCGCGATTATTGGGTGAAAAGCTACTCAATACTGAGCGCCCTATGCTCTATTTGAATGTGGGAGAGCCAGATTTCACAGCACCGCCATTAGTGCAAGAAGCTGCCATTTGTGCCGTTCAAGCTGGCAACACCCAATACACACAAGCTAGTGGCATGCCTGAGCTGCGCGAACGCATTAGCCACTGGTATAAACAACGTTTCAATGTCGATGTTCCTGCTACCCGCATAGTGTTGACTGCTGGTGCATCTGCAGCCTTGCAGCTGGCATGCTTGGCACTTATCAATTCTGGCGATGAAATTTTGATGCCAGACCCCAGCTACCCTTGCAACCGTCAGTTTGTCAGCGCAACAGATGGCGTGCCGGTGATGGTTCCGACGACTGCGGCAGAGCGCTTCCAATTGAGCGCAGCCAAAGTTGAAACAGCCTGGCAGACCGGTAAAACGCGTGGTGTGTTGCTGGCATCGCCGTCTAACCCGACTGGCACATCTATTCACCCGGACGAAATGCGTCGCATCCACAGCTTTGTGCAAAAGCAAGGCGGCATCACGTTGATTGACGAGATTTACCTCGGTCTGAGCCATGATGACACGTATGGACAAACGGCTTTGAGCTTGGATGATCAAGTGATCAGCATCAACAGCTTCTCAAAATACTTCAACATGACAGGTTGGCGCTTGGGTTGGCTGGTCGTGCCAGAAGTCTTAGCGCCAGTCATTGAGCGCATCGCACAAAACCTGTTTATTTGCCCAAGTACAGTTACGCAACATGCGGCTTTGGCTTGCTTTGAGGAAGCATCTATTGCCCAGTATGAGAAACGCAGAGCCGAGTTCAAAGCGCGTCGAGATTATTTCATTCCGGCGCTGCAAGAGCTAGGTTTTGACGTGCCAGTCATGCCAGATGGCGCATTTTACGCATGGGCTGATTGCTCTAAAATATGTAGCAAATTAGGCATCAAAGACAGCTGGGATTTGGCTTATGAGATTATGCACAAAGCGCACTTGGCGGTGACACCCGGTCGCGATTTCGGCACTTTTGAAACGGCTAAGTTCATTCGTTTTTCAACGGCCAACTCACTGCCACAGCTAAAGCAGGCGATTGAACGTTTGCGTCTCATGCTGTCATAAAAAATAGCAAAATACAACTTGTAACTTTGTCGAATGCGAATCTCTGAACTAATCGCGCTTGTAGACCTCACAATCACAATTTCTACTGATATATGAACCAAGACCTCTCCATCCTGCAACTTATCCTTCAGGCCAGCATCGTGGTTCAGCTGGTCATTGCGTTACTTATGACGATTTCAGTCGCCAGCTGGGCGGCTATTTTTCGCAAATACTTTGCGCTAAAACGAGTCAAGCGTTTGAACGATGAATTTGAAGCAGATTTTTGGTCGGGTACGAGTTTGAACGAGCTGGCTAGCGCCGCCAAGAAAAACGATCCCAATGCAGGCCCTATGGAACGTATTTTTGCTAGCGGCATGCGCGAATACCAAAAACTCCGTGAGCGCCGTATTGACGACAACAGCGCTCTGCTAGACGGAGCACGTCGCGCCATGCGGGCAAGTTTTCAGCGTGAGTTGGACGCCATTGAAACCAACTTATCGTTTTTAGCCTCTGTTGGTTCAGTATCGCCCTACGTAGGTTTGTTTGGCACAGTGTGGGGCATTATGCATTCGTTTACGGGACTGGCATCTATGGCGCAAGTGACTTTATCGACTGTTGCACCGGGTATTGCCGAGGCTTTGGTTGCGACTGCCATTGGTTTGTTTGCGGCGATTCCAGCTGTTGTGGCGTACAACCGTTTTGCGCACGATATTGACCGCATTGCCATCAAACTGGAAACCTTCATCGAAGAGTTTTCCAATATTTTGCAGCGCAATTTAAGCGCGAAAGTGGTGAGCTAAAACCATGGTAGCCACCGTATCGCGCGGCCGAGGAAGGCGCACTATCAATGAAATCAACATGGTGCCGTTCATCGATGTGATGTTGGTGTTGTTGATCATTTTTATGGTTACAGCGCCGCTGATTTCGCCTAGTGTGATTGACTTGCCCAGTATTGGTAAAGCCAATAAAGCACCGGATCAAGTCATAAAAATTAATATCGAGAAAACCGGCTCTTTGACCTTAGAAACTGCCAAAGATTCTACAAAACCTACTTCCATTGCTGTAAGTAAAGTAGCAGACGCAGTGAAAAAAATCCAAGGTAATAAAACCGACGCACCAGTTGTAATCAGTGCAGATAAATCGGTGAAGTACGAAACCGTCGTTGAGGTAATGGATAAATTGCAACGTGCAGGTATTCAACGCGTAGGTCTGTCTGTACAGATTAAGCAGTAGCAAAAACGTTAGATTTTTTAATCAACATGTCTTTAGCGTCCGACCGTCCTGAATTTGTCCCACCCAAGACTTCCGGACATGGTCGTGCCATTGGTTTGGCGGTTTTGGCACATGCATTTCTCATCGCTGCCTTGACGTGGGGCGTAGGTTGGAAACGTGAGTCTACCAACGCGCCCGTACAGGCTGAGCTATGGTCGACCACGGTGCAACAAGCCGCACCAGCATTGGTGGAACCTACACCGCCCCCTCCGCAAATTGAACCTAAGCCTGAGCCCAAAGTTGAACCACCGCCTCCTTTGCCAAAACCAGCTAAACCCGTCAAAGTAGTCGAACCAGAACCCGAGCCTAAGGTTGACCCTCAAATCGCCATTGAAAAAGCGAAAAAAGAAGAAAAGAAGAAGCTAGAAAAGAAAAAAGCTGACGATGACAAGGAAAAAGCCAAAGCCTTAGCCAAGAAAGAAGCCGAAGAGGAAGCAGCCGAAGAAGCTAAATTAGCAGCTCTAGATAAGAAAAAACGTGCTTTAGAGGCTAAGAAACTAGAAGCCAAGAAAGCTGCAGATGCCAAAGCGGCAGAGAATGATAAGAAATACGAAGTCTCACTCAAAGCGGCGCGAGAAGCTAATTTAAAGCGAATCGCAGGCATAGCTGGCGCAAGTGGCGGGGAAACGGCTACGGGTACTGCCAAGCAATCTACGGGGCCATCTGCTGGATACGCCGGACGCGTCAGCGCTAGAGTTAAACCCAATATTGTGTTTACAGCGGAAGTTTCTAGCAATATTGAAGCGGGTGTGGAAGTTCGAACCTCGCCAGATGGAATAATCACAGGACGAAAGATCATCAAATCCAGCGGCAACAAAGCATGGGACGACGCCGTCTTGCGCGCTTTGGACAAGACTGAAATATTGCCTAAAGATACGGATGGACGCGTTCCATCAACCCTAGAAATGTATTTCAAACCCAAAGATTTACTATAAATTTAATAGCTGCTTAGGCAATAAATACAACAGCTACAAGCACATTTACTCAGTTATTCGTAAACAACATTTGATTTAGAAATTCCTGATTGCGCCATCCAACTCGCCAACGCCGCATCGCTAGGATAAAACTTAGCATCATCACCTAACTGAATTTCAGCATTAACGACACCTATGTCTGCGGTTCGCGCCACCGACATACGCACGGACATGCCACGCAGCAAATCGCCCTGCTCGGTTTGCGCTTTCATGGGCGGAAACTCGCGCAAAAGTCGGCTGATATCTGGGGTTTTATCGCCAATATCCACTTTCAAATACTTGCCAAAGCGGCAACGCGCTGTTGGCAAATCCCACACTTGGTTGATTTTTAGCCGTGGACTACCGCCTGAGAAGCGGTCAGCTTGGATCACACCCATGACGATGACCAACTCATCCTCTTTGAACAAGTTGCGGTTCGCCTGCATGGTGGCATCGTCCACAGTCGCGTCAATTTGACCTGAGGTATCGTCTAATTTGAACAAACCAAGCTTGCCGCGCTGACCGTTGATCACGCGAAAATCGCTGATGATGCCAGCCAAGAGCTGTGGTTCGCGTGAATCAATCAAATCGTCAATTTTGCGTTTCACGAATTGACGAATCTCACGTGAAACTTCATCGAACAGATGACCAGAGAAATAAAACCCCATAGCGGTTTTTTCAAGTGTAAGCTTCTCTTTCACACCCCACGGCGTAGCGTCGCTGAGCTCTGGCTCTTGCGTGCTGGAACCATGCGCGTCATCGTCGCCCCCCATCATGTCGAATAAGCCACCTTGGTTGGCATTGGCCTCTGCCGCACTGGCAAAATCGAATGCCAAATCAACAGAATCGAGCATGGCTGCGCGGTTTTGCTGCAACGTGTCAAAAGCACCTGCTTTGATCAAGGCTTCAACCGTGCGCTTGTTGATTTTGCTGCGTTCAACCCGAACGCAAAAATCGAACAAGCTGATAAACAACCCACCCGATTTGCGCGCAGCCACAATCGCTTCAACAGCCTGCTGACCTGTACCTTTGATAGCACCTAGGCCATAACGAATCACAGTAGCCGAAACTGGCTCAAAGCGGTACACACCACGGTTCACATCTGGTGGCTCAAATGTGATGCCAGGCTTGCCCAGCATGGGACGTTGCGCATCTTCGTACAGGATTTTGAGTTTGTCTGTATCCCCCATCTCAATGGTCATATTCGCGCAGAAAAACTCTGCCGTGTAATGTACCTTGATCCAAGCCGTGTGGTAGGCCAAAAGCGAATAAGCGGCAGCATGCGATTTATTAAAACCGTAACCAGCAAACTTTTCCATCAAGTCGAAAATTTCGTCTGCTTTGGCTTCATCAATCGTATTTTTGGCGGCACCATCGCGGAAGATTTGCCGATGACGCGCCATCTCGTCTGCGTCTTTTTTACCCATCGCACGGCGTAACATGTCCGCACCACCCAACGAGTAACCACCCAATATCTGCGCAGTTTGCATCACCTGCTCTTGGTAAACCATGATGCCGTAGGTTTCAGACAGCATGTCAGCCACCATCGGGTGCGGATACTCCACCACTTCGCGGCCATGTTTACGCGCCACAAAGCTAGGAATCAAATCCATTGGGCCTGGGCGATACAAAGCATTCAGTGCAATCAAATCTTCCAAGCGCGTCGGCTTCGCGTCTTTCAACATGCCTTGCATGCCACGACTTTCAAACTGGAAAACGGCTTCCGTTTTGCCTTCAGTGAAAAGTTTGTAAACACGTGCATCATCAAGCGGCAAGTTTTCATAGGCAAAGTTTTCTTGCCCTGCGTGACCTTTGCTGATGAATTCGCGCGCCAACTCTAAAATCGTGAGCGTCGCCAAACCCAAAAAGTCGAACTTCACTAAACCGATGTCTTCGACATCATTTTTATCGAACTGACTCACGGCAGATTCACTGCCTGGCTGTTGGTACAGCGGACAAAAATCTGTGAGTTTGCCGGGTGCAATCAACACACCACCAGCATGCATGCCAACGTTACGCGTCATGCCTTCAAGCTTACGCGCTAACTCTAGCAAGGTTTTGACTTCATCTTCATTGCGCTCTCGCTCCGCCAAAATGGGTTCCGCTTCAGACGCGTAAACCATTTTGTCGTCTTTTGCACGTCCGGGCGGTGGCAACTGCAAAGTCACACTGATACCGGGTTTGTTAGGAATCAGCTTGCTGATGCCATCGCAAAAGGTGTAGCTCATGTCCAGCACACGACCCACGTCGCGAACCGCAGCGCGCGCCGCCATGGTGCCGAAGGTGACGATTTGACTGACCGCTTCGCGACCATATTTGAGCTTCACGTAGTCAATCACGCGGTCGCGGTTGGCTTGGCAAAAGTCAATATCGAAGTCGGGCATGGATACCCGCTCAGGATTTAAAAATCGCTCAAACAGCAAGTTATATTGCAATGGGTCAAGGTCGGTAATTTTGAGTGCATATGCCACCAAAGAGCCCGCACCAGAGCCACGACCCGGTCCCACAGGGCAACCGTTGTTTTTAGCCCAGTTGATGAAATCGCCCACAATTAAAAAATAGCCAGGAAAACCCATTTTCAAAATAGTAGAAATCTCAAACTCTAAACGAGCTAAGTAACTGGGCCTCTTGTCGCTTCTAAGAGCCTCATCAGGGTATAAGTGTTTTAAACGAACGTCTAAGCCTTCAAGGCTAGCATACCGAAAATACTCTTCAGGAGTCAGTTTTTGCCCATTAACTTCTGGCGTAGGAAAAACAGGCAATTGCGGTTTGCCAAGCACTAAGTTCAGGTTGCATCTTTTCGCAATTTCAACGGTGTTGGTTAATGCTGAAGGCATATCAGCAAAAAGCGAATGCATTTGTTCAGTCGATTTGAAATATTGCTCTCGGGTAAATTTACGGACACGTCTTTGATTTCCCAGTATTTCACCATCAGAAATACATACTCGCGCTTCATGAGCATCGTATCCATCGCTATCAGTAAACTGCACGGGATGTGTTGCCACCACAGGTAGTTTTAAACGTGCAGCAAGCTGTACAGCTAAAGCAATATGCTTATCATCATCAGCTCTACCTGCACGCTGCAATTCAATGTAAAACCGATGTGGAAACATCGTAGCTAATTGCATAGCAACGTTACCAGCCTGCAAGTTATCACCCTGCAAGAGAGTTTGACCAATAACACCAGACTGCGCACCACTTAAAACAATCAAGCCAGCATTCAATTCTTGTAGCCAAGCCAATTTGCAAACAGCTTGTGCCCTAACAATGTTCTGGGTCCATGCTCGGGTTAACAACTCCGACAGGTTTAAATAGCCTTGGTTGTTTTGAACCAACACCAATATGCGCGACAAGTTTGATGCATCTTGATTCAGACCTTCTAAGAAAATTTCAGCCCCAATCAAAGGTTTGATGCCTGATTTGCGTGCGGTTTTGTAAAATTTAACCGTCCCGAAAAGATTGTTCAAATCAGTGATTGCCAAAGCTGGCTGCTGATCTTTTGAGGCTGCTTCTACAACATCAGAAATGCGATTGGTACCGTCTACGACGGAAAATTCAGTGTGCTGGCGTAGGTGTACAAACATAGCTTCTATTGTAGGAACTCCATCTGCAATTTTGTAAAATTCTCAAAGATTCTGCAAAATTCAAATTGTCTTTGATGTTATCGAGGCTACGAAGACAAAAAAAAAGCCCCTTACGGGACTGTTTTTTTATTGACTCAGCAGATTTGATTTAGCAATCGGTTTTGCTAGTTTAATATCCGTCTTAAAGCGCTCTTTCAGCAAGTTGTAATAGGCTTGGTCTTCAGCCGCAACCCATGCTTGTGACAGTTGCACACGTCCTTGTTTAGCCATAGCATCGTCAGCTGCAACGGGTGGTAATACTTTATTAATTTTGGCCACGTAATAAGCACGACCGGGAATTTCTACGCCAACAAAATCAGGCAACTTGCTCGCATCGGCCTTTAAAGCTGCTTCAACAATTTGCCCCGGCAAGTTTTGCGCTAGATTGCGCGCAATTTCAACAGCTGCAGGCATGACAGCTGAGGCTGGTGCAAGCTTCCAAGCTGCAAGTTTATCCATGCCTTCTTTTTTGGCTAATTCAAAGCTACGAGCCGCCAATAACCTGTCACGAACGCGATCTTTCACATCAGCAAAAGGAAGCGTACGTGCTGCTGTGTATTGAGCAATACGACCTGATACAAGCTGCTTGTTAGCTAATTCCAATGCTTCTGTATTGCGCTTTTTTTCAATTGCATCTGCTGAAAAAATAGCGTTCAAAAATTTAGGATTTGCCAAAGCACCAACAGCACCTGGTACAACATTACGCATGACATTTGTCGCGGTTTTCACTTCAAGCTTTAATTTATCAGCAATGGGTTTCAAGCTGTCTGATTGCTCGTAAACCGCATTGGTAAACGTTTCTGCAGCTTCGGCAAATTTTTTCTGAGCTTGCTGTTTTTTCGCTTCTTCTACTAATTCTGGTTTTATTTCATCAAAACTGCGTTGCTTGGCTGACTTAATGTCGGTCAATTGAATAATGTGAAAACCGAAATCTGATTCCACCAAAGCGCTAATGTCACCCTTTTTCAAGGCGTAGGCAACGTCTTCAAAAGGCTTCACCATGGCACCACGTGCAAAAAAATCCAAATCACCGCCTTTGACTGCAGAGCCTGGGTCTTGAGAATTAGCTTTGGCAACTTCTGCAAAACTTGCAGGTGCTTTTTTCACGGTATCCAATAAAGCTTGCGCTTTTACTTTTGCCTTGTCGCGCTCAGCAGCAGGTGCGCCTTTTGGAGCAGTAATCAAAATATGGCTAGCACGACGCTCTTCTTGTGTCGCTAAACGTGCTTGGTTCTGTTCGTAATAGGTTTTTAGCTCTTCGTCGGTAACAGTGATGCCTTTTTTGATGGATTCAACATCCAACACAACATATTCGATACTGGCTTGCTCTGGCGCTTGAAACTGCAACTGATTCGCTTTGTAATATGTCTCTAGATCTGCATCAGTCAAGGTAACTTTGCCAGCAAAACCTGAAGCATCAAAAGCGACGACTTGAATTTCACGTTTTTGTAAAAAAGCATTTAATGCAACATCTCCTACAGCATTAGTCGTAAAACCAGAGCCTTGGATACCTTTAAAGACCTGGCGTGCAGATATTTGAGAACGAACGCGAGCTTCAAACATTTCAGGTGTTAGACCTTGACTGCCAACCAATAATTTATAACGCTCTTTGTCGATTTTTCCATCGGGTTGACGCAATGAAGCGATCGTTGGGTCAGCTTGTAACTCGTTCGCTAAACGCTGGTCGCTGGTTTCAAAATGTGCCGCACGCGCCGCTGCACCAATCACTTGCTCACGCACTAAGCGTTCTAGGGTGGCATATTTCGCTTCTGGCGTGTCCAAAAGCTTGATGTCAACGGAAGGATTGGCAGCGCGAATGCGTTCTAACTCGTTTTTATAAGCGGCATCCAAATCAGCTTGCTTGATCTTTTTCCCATCAATTTTGGCAACATCTTCGCCAGCATTGAACATGCTCTCATAACCAGACATTCCACTTACAGCGAACGCTAAGATAATGAGTGAAAACAAAATCGCGTAGACCGGTTTACCGTGATTTCTAAAAAATTCAAACATAAAAACGCTACACCTTAAAAATGTTTTGCTAACGTAACTTTTACTAAGATAACTTTTATTAACAACGAAAAAGGGCGAACCTGCAGTTCGCCCTTTAAATTTTTATTTATCACAAGTTCTAGTTTGAGTGGTGAGTGATGACGGGCTCGAACCGCCGACCTACGCCGTGTAAAGGCGCCGCTCTACCAACTGAGCTAATCACCCAAGCTAATCCTATTTGTGATCAGTTCAAAGCATCCTTCAATGCTTTGCCTGGACGAAACTTTGGCACTTTAGCCGCTTTAATTTTCAAGGCTGCGCCAGTACGTGGATTGCGACCGACGCGGGCTGCGCGTTTGGTTACCGCAAATGTACCAAAACCAACCAAAGACACTGAGTTACCCTTTTTAAGCGTTGACTTCACAGCACCGATGATAGATTCCAAAGCACGTGTAGCCGCTGCTTTTGAAATATCGGATTGCGTAGCAATATGCTCAATGAGTTCTGATTTGTTCACAGTAAACTTCCTCTTAGAAATTAGGGATTAATTGTCTCGAAGCAGATTCTAGTCGTTTTTTTGGGCACCTTGAACTGCTTTACCCAAGATAAGATACGTTTGTGGCAAAAAAATCTGTCGAAAAGGGATTTATCCACGCTAATTACATTCTTATTTCACCCTAGCGCGGATTTCAGGGATGGCTTTTTGCAAATAGTAGATCATGGACCAGATGGTCAAAATCGCTGCAACCCAAATCAGCCATGTTCCCCACAGCCTAGTGTCGATGATGCCAAAAAGCTTGCCATCAAACAGCAAAAACGGGATAGCGACCATTTGAGCCACCGTTTTTAACTTGCCAATCATGTGGACTGCCACACTTTTTGAAGCGCCGATTTGCGCCATCCATTCGCGCAATGCAGAAATGGCAATTTCACGACCAATGATGATGAGTGCGACAAAAACATCTACCCGAGTCAGATGCACCAAAATGAGCAACGATGCGCAGACTAATATTTTATCGGCGACAGGGTCTAAAAACGCACCAAAAGCCGAAGTTTGATTTAACTTGCGTGCCAAGTAGCCATCCAACCAATCCGTCAAGGCAAACACCACAAACAAAACCGTTGCGATCAGGTTTTGGGTCTGCAAATCGATATTGAGGTAATACACCCCAATGATGAGCGGAATCGCCACGATGCGCGCCCAAGTCATTAAAGTCGGAATGGTTAAAAACATAAGGCTATTGTGCTACAGATTTCGCCAAGCCCTGCCACATCTCTTGCAGCCCCTCTTCCATGCTAATTTTAGGCAACCAACCCGAACAGCTTAGCAAACGGCCAAAATTCAACACATTGGCGGCAACGTCAAATTTTCGCTCCTCTTCATGGCTCACCATCACTGGTAGCTGCGCTTGCTTTGCCAACGGACGAATCAAATCAATAACATCCAAATTGCTCAAGCCTACCCCGCTGCCAATGTTGTAAACCGCACCATTCGTGCCATGCTCAAGCGCGGCAACCATGCCAGAGGCAACATCTTTCGCATGCACATAGTCGCGCACCGTACCGCGCTCACCAAAAACCGCAATATTTTTGCCAGCCAACACATTCCCCATTGCCGTGGCGATGAAGCCTTGGCCCATGAAAGGCAGCTGACCATGCCCATACGCATTCGCCGGTCGTACCACGACCAAGGGCAAACCATGCAAGCGGTGGTACATCAGCGCGTAACGTTCTATGGTCAATTTGGTGATACCGTAGGGAGACACAGGCTCAGTCTCCGCGTACTCAGAAATCGGCAGCCGATTGGCATGCCCGTATACCGTACCGCCGGAAGACACCACCATGAAACGGCGCAGCTGCGAATGATGCTGCAGCTCTTCCATCAACGCCACCACGCGTGGCAGATTAGATTGCAAATCAAACATCGGGTCGCTGTAACTGGTTTTGGGCACGGTGGCGTAGGCCAAATCAATCACTTCGTCGCACGTCGTCAGCAAAGGCCGCAGCACCCCCATGTTCGTTGCGTCTACAGCTTGGTATTGAATACGTTTATTCGTGAATTGAAGACTGGGTTTGCGACCCAACACGAGCACATCGCGCCCAGAAGCCGCCAAAGCTTCACTCAGGTAACGACCTATAAAACCACCGCCACCGATGACGCAACTGCGCATTTTTTATCTTTCAAACCGATGATGAAAACCAAACAACTGAATGACTATAACCGAGGAACCTCAGCATAATTCAATGTAAAGCCCGATAAATCGTCTCCGCCAACTCTTTAGACACGCCTTCAACCGTCGCCAAATCTTCTGCACTGGCCATAGCCACACCCCGAATACCGCCAAACCGCTGCAACAGCTTGGCACGGCGCTTAGGGCCAATGCCCGGAATATCCTCAATTTTGCTGCCGCCCACCCGCACTTTGGCACGTTTGGCGCGCATGCCGGTGATGGCGAATCGGTGCGCCTCATCCCGAATTTGCGCGATCAGCATCAACGCGCTGGAATCTTTGCCCAAATAGACCTTTTCCCGCCCGTCTGCAAACACCAGCTCCTCCAAACCCACCTTGCGGCCTTCGCCTTTTTCAACGCCTACTAAGAGCGCCAAATCCAGCCCCAGCCGCTCAAACACTTCCTTTGCCGTGCTGATTTGACCTTTGCCACCATCAATCAACACCACTTGTGGCATGAGAGACTTTGGCTCTGTGCCGGCTTCCTCGGCGGCTTTTTTGGCCATGTTGTCTGCTTCCACAATTTTGCTGTAGCGCCGCTCCAGCACTTGGCGCATGGCGGCGTAGTCGTCACCGCCAGTGATGCCTTCGATGTTGTAACGACGGTACTCAGCGCTTTGCATTTTGTGGTGGTGGAAAACCACGCAAGACGCTTGCGTTGCCTCGCCCGCTGTGTGGGAAATGTCAAAACACTCAATGCGTAGCGCATCAATATCATCTGTCACCAGTTCCAGCGCCTCTACCAGCGTGCGCGTTCTGGCTTGCTGCGAGCCCTCTTCACTCAACAACCTTGTAAGCTGAATATTCGCATTGTTTTGCGCCATTTCCAGCCAAATACGCCGCTGTTCGCGCGGGTTATGCACGGCGCTAACCTTGAAACCCGCTTGCTCAGACAGGGCTTTGACCAAGTTTTTATCAATTTCTACACTGGTAATCAGCGCTACAGGAATGGGTACGTGGATGTAATGCTGAGCGATGAAAGCTTCTAAAACCAACACATCAACAGATTTCGGCTCTACCGAATCGCCTTCAACCTCGCCTTCAACCCTTTGCATACTCACCGCATCTTCCACATGCACCGGAAAATACTGCCTGTCCCCCAAATGTCGCCCGCCGCGTACCATGGCCAAATTGACACAAGCTTTGCCGCCCTGCACTTTCACCGCCAAAATATCCACGTCTTTGTCCGAACCCGTGGTTTCAACCGCTTGCTGGTGCAAGATATTTGACAGCGCGGCAATGCGGTCGCGCAGCTCCGCCGCCATTTCAAATTCCAGCTGGTCCGAGCACGCCATCATCTGCGCCTCCAGCGTTTGCATGACAAGCTGCGTTTCGCCCCGCAAAAATTGCTGCGCATGTTGCACATCTGCCGCATAGGCAAGCGGTGTGATTTTGCTCAAACTGGGCACGCACGGGCCTGAACAGCGCTTGATTTGGTACAGCAAACACGGCCGCGTGCGGTTCGCGAACACTGAATCTTCACAGGTGCGCAGCATGAACACTTTTTGCAGCAACAAAATAGATTCTTTCACCGCCCAGCCGTTGGGGTAGGGGCCAAAGTAGCTGTGCTTTTTATCAACCGCGCCACGGTAATACGCCATTCTGGGGAAAGCTTGGCTCGTAATTTTCAAGTACGGATAGCTCTTGTCGTCCCGAAACAAAATGTTGTACTTCGGGTTCAGCGTTTTGATCAGGTTGTTTTCTAAGAGCAGCGCTTCCGCCTCTGAGCGCACCACCGTCGTCTCCATCCGCACGATCTTGCTGACCATGTGCCCCGTGCGCGTGCCGCCGTGGTCTTTTTGGAAGTAACTGCTCACCCGCCGTTTCAGATGAATCGCCTTGCCCACATACAGCAACTCGTCGTTTGCATCAAAATACCGATACACCCCAGGCAGCGAAGGCAGTGCGGCGACTTCCGCCAAGAGCGCGTCAGAATGCGGCTTGGCAGAGATGGGCAAACCAGTGATTTCGTCGATATTGGGTGGAAATTGAGAAGGCAAGTCTTGCATAAGCCAGTATTGTGATGCTATTTTGCACGCTCCGAGTTGGTGCATGGGTGCAAACCCCAATTCAATTACAGCCACCTCCCACTAGACTGGACTTGAAGCTAACTTTTAGCAGTCATCTTTTCATTTCTTGAAGGAACTTTCATGTCATTTCGTCAAAACCACCAACGCCGCTGCATATTGAAAACCGCCTCAGCTATCGCTGTAGTCGCTTTAGCAGGCGCTACCAGCATGGGACAAGCTTGGGCTCAAGCTGCACCATGGCCTGCAAAACCTATCAAAATTGTCGTGGCCTTCGCAGCGGGCGGTTTGACAGATTCTTTGGCACGCAATTTCGGACAGCACCTTAGTGCCAAACTTGGCGTACCAGTAGTTATTGATAACAAACCCGGAGCGGGTGCGGTTATCGGCATTGATGCCGTTGTTAAATCTCCTGCAGATGGCTATACCTTTGGCATGACGACTTCCGGCACGCTTTTCCAAAACCGCGTTTTGTTTACCAAATTACCGTACAACTTAGACAAAGACATCACACCGGTCACATTTTTCCCTTCCGGGCCTTTGGTGGTTGCTATCAACGACAAAATTCCAGCTAAAAACATGGTCGAATTTATCGCTTGGTCCAAAGCCAACAATGCCAACATGGGCACCTACGCAGCCGGCTCGATTCCGCACATGGTGGCTGACCAAACCAACCGCAGTGAAGGCACCAAAATTCAGTCCGTTCACTACAGGGGCGAGGCACCGATGTTTTTAGACTTGGCTTCAGGACAAGTCCAAATTGCGGTGGGAAGTTTTTCCGCATTCAACGCCGTCTCTACCAAAGGCGCACGCGCTATTGGGGTGACCGGCGTTTACCGCTCGCCTAAATTACCAGATGTCCCAACGCTGGTGGAGCAAGGCGTCAAAGGCAAGCTTGTTACGTTAGAAGGTGGCTTGCCTCTGTTTGCACCGGCTGGAACGCCAGAAGCTATCCTCAAACGCGTGGCTGACGAAGCCGTTGTTTGGGCCAACAGCGACCAAGCCGCCAAAATGCGCGAAACGTTCGCCATCCCAAACAAACCTAAAAATTTGACAGAAACTCGTAAAGATTTTGATGAAGCGATTCCAGTTTGGATCAAAACAGCGGTGGATTTGGGTATCAAGCTCGATTGATTCAAAAAGAAATCCACAAAATTAGCATGCATTGATTTTGTGGACAATCTAGGGATGGAATCCGCTCCAAAGCCCATCTCACCCCAATTAAACTGGGACATCTTCTGCAACGTTGTCGACAACTTTGGCGACATTGGGGTTTGCTGGCGACTGGCTTGTAATTTGGCGGCGCGGGGCAAACGGGTGCGGCTGTGGGTGGATGATGTATCGCCACTGACTTGGATGGCGCCGAATGGACACGCCAATGTAGAGGTGATTGACTGCCAACATGGTTTAAAAAAAGACTTACCCAGCGATCAAAATTACACTTTAGGCGACGTATTGGTAGATACCTTTGATTGTGAATTTGCTATTAATTTAATAGCTATACAAGCAATAAATACGCCGGCTAGAGGCCAATTTGAGCATATAAAATCGACTATTCAGCCAGTTTGGTTGAATTTGGAGTATTTGACGGCTGAATCGTTCGCCGAACGCGCCCACACCCTGCCCTATGTGCACCACAGCGGCGCGGCTAAGGGTTGGACGCAGCGCTATTTTTACCCAGGATTTACGGCAAAAACAGGTGGATTGCTGCGGGAAAACGATCTTTTGGAGCGGCAAAAGGGGTTTGACCGGCAGGTTTGGCTGACGCCGTTTTTAGCCCAAAACCAACTCGAATTCAGTGACACAACGACCTACATTTCGCTTTTTTGCTATGAACCCGCTGCATTAGAAGTCTTGATTGACCAGCTCTCAACCCACGGAATGCCGTCTTGCTTGTTTGTCACCGCAGGACGAGCTAGCGCTGCTGTAAAAGCTCTTCTAGAGCATAAAAAACGCCTACAGCCAACGTATTTATTGCCTAAGCAGCTATCAATTTTATATATTCCGCAGCTAACTCAACTCGATTTTGACCACTTGCTGTGGAGCTGCGATTTGAATTTTGTAAGGGGTGAGGACTCCTTGATTCGCGCCATTTGGGCGACTAAACCATTTATTTGGCAGATTTACCCGCAGCACGACGGGGCGCATCATGCCAAGCTGGATGCGTTTTTGCAGATGATGGAAGCACCAGCGTCGCTGAAAACCGCGCTTATAGCGTGGAATGCATCGGCTTTGGAGCGTGAAAACAACCCCAACTTGCCTAGCTTTCCACAGCTTGACCTACTAACTTGGAAACAAAGTGCTGAAAAATTAAGCAACAAGCTGCGTTTGCAAGCTGATTTGGCATCCAAGCTCATCGCTTTTGCAGAGAAAAACGGCTAAAATCATAGGCTTTCCCACTTTTCTAGGGAAACTCCGAACAAACTCAACGCTTATAAATCATTAAGCGCACAACCTTTAGAAGAACACTATGGCACTGAAAATCGCTCAAGAAATCCGCGCAGGCAACGTCGTTATGCACGGTAAGGACCCTATGATCGTCCTAAAAACCGAATACGCTCGAGGTGGCCGTGGTGCGGCAACAGTGCGCATGAAGCTGAAAAGCTTGATCGGCAACTTCAACACCGAGCAAGTGTTCCGCGCTGACGACAAGTTTGACCAAATCGTGTTGGACAAAAAAGAGTGCACATACTCCTATTTCGCAGAGCCTATGTACGTTTGCATGGACTCTGAGTACAACCAATACGAAGTCGAAGCCGAAAACATGGGCGACGCGCTGAACTACCTCGAAGACGGCATGGAACTGGAAGTGGTGTTTTACGAAGGAAAAGCCATCTCTGTTGAAGTCCCAACCAGCGTACAACGCGTGATCGACTGGACCGAGCCAGCTGTCAAAGGCGACACTTCAGGCAAAGTGCTCAAGCCAGCTAAATTGGCGACAGGCTTCGAAATCGGCGTGCCAATTTTTGTGGCGCAGGGCGACATGGTTGAGATTGATACACGTACTGGTGAATACAGAAAACGCGTCTAAAAACGTGTCTAACAAAACGCGTTCCGTAAACGTGTATAAGTTTTAAACATTCAGCAAAAAGGCTCCTGTAGGAGCCTTTTTTTATGCCCGCTTCATCCAATACGTTGACAGTGCCATGCCCGCAATAATGTGCCAAATACCCCACCACGCGGTGACGATAGCCATGCCGCCTAGGCCGCCGAAGAAGGTAAAAATCAAGACCAAGCCTAGGCTTGAGCTTTGAATGCCGGTTTCAAAAGCGACGACGCGTCGGTCTGGCTCTGGCAAACCAACGGCTAAGGCCATGTAATAACCCAAAGCCAGCGCACAGGCGTTGTGAAGCGCAACGACGCCGACGACAAACTGGCCGTAGTCTTTGAAAATCGCCCAATTGGAGGCTAACCCACCCACAATAAAAAAGACCAATGCCAGCAGTGAAAAAATACGCATGGGCTTGTACCCTCGCTTGGCAAAAGCAGGATATTTGTGTGAGATAAACAAACCCAGCAATAAGGGTACACCCAGCAGAAGATCTACCTCAACCATCATGCTGACAGGGTCTAGCGAAAAGTCTTTCAACAAGGCCCGCATGCCAGCGTCTTGGTTGCCCCAAAAGATGACGTTGAGCGGCATCATAAAAATGGCTGCTATTTTTGAAAAAATGCTGATAGACACGGCCAATGCAACGTTGCCATTGGCCCGTGCGGCGAATAAATTGGAAATATGACCTGCAGGACACGCTGAAAAAAGCAACATGCCCAAAGCAATGGAGGGGGTAGGTTTGGTGATTAAAATCAGTAAAAACGTCATCGCAGGGAAAACGATGTGGTGCCCCACCAGCCCCAACAACAGTGCTTTGGGTGTTTTGAAAGCGACTTTGAAGTCTGACACTTTCAAATCCAACGCAATGCCCAACATGATCAAAGCGAGTATCACATTCAACGCCATGGTGGCCTGCGGGTTGAAATTGAGGCGGACTTGGTCAATCACGGTTGTGTCTCCTTCATCATGGTCATTGTTGTTCTAAATGCTTTGATTACATTAATTCAAATTAATCACCAAATAAGCTTCAAAAGAAGCGATATTTTTCATACACAATAGCAACATGCAAAACACACAAGATCTCAGCGTTTCCCGCCTAGCCAACGCTTGGGCAGAACTACAACACCACGCCAACGAAGGCAGCCCGCTGCATGCGGATGCTTACCGCTTGGCTTTTGCGGACCCCGAATTTTTGTTACGCCGCGAAACGCGGGGCATGCGCATGCAGTTGGAGATGTTGAAGCCGGAAGTTGAAATGCAATCGCAAGGCATTGAAAGCACGATAGTTGTGTTTGGCAGTGCGCGCTTTGTAGCACCTGAAGATGCTTTAAAAGCACAGCTAGCTGCGCAGGCCTCAGGAGATGCTAAAGCCATTGCACTGGCTGCACAGAAAGCGCGGAATGCCGACTACTATGCCCAAGCGCAGCAGTTTGCGCGTTTGGTTGCTGGCTATGGCGCACGCAAGCCTGCGAAAGACCGCTTGTACATTTGCACGGGTGGCGGCCCAGGCATCATGGAAGCGGCAAACCGTGGTGCGAGTGATGTAGGTGCTCTGACGGTAGGGCTGAACATTGCATTACCACACGAACAAAGCGGCAACCCCTATGTGTCACCATCACTGAACTTCAAATTTCACTACTTCGCCTTGCGAAAAATGCATTTCATGATGCGCGCAAAAGCGCTGGTCGCCTTTCCTGGCGGCATGGGAACCATGGACGAGCTGTTTGAGGTGCTGACTTTGGTGCAGACCCGCAAAGTCAAGCCAGTGCCTATTGTGTTGTTTGGCGTCGACTACTGGAAGCGCTTGATTAATTTTGATGTGATGGTAGAAGAAGGCACGATTTCAAAAGAGGATTTGGAGCTCTTTACCTACACTGATGATCCGCAAGAGGCTTGGGACACCATCAAAACGTTTTACAAACTTAATTAGACCGGTAAATCTGTTAGTAATCAGGGTAATTTAAAAAAATTACCTTGCACAAAATTTTTAACTAATGCAAAAGGTTCTCTGACTGCTCCTGTCGAAAGCATACCCTGCATTTTCCAACACTCTGTTTTAGCCGCAGCATAATGAAGGTCAAATTGATTGTTCATGCCTTGAGCGCTTGCTAGCAGACTGATTCGCCATAATTGATACGGCTCCGATACGATGATGACGGTTTTCGCACCTTCGTTTCTCAATATTAGCGCTGAATATTTTAAATTTTCATGTGTTGTAGTTGAATTATTTTCTTGAATGAGTTGGCCTTTAAAACCTTTTCCAATCGCATAATCTGCCATGACCTGCGACTCAAAGTTTTGTTCCACCGGATCAAGACCTCCAGAGAGTAACAAGATTTGTCTTTGGTGCGGAGCAATCAGTTCTATGGCCTTATCAACCCGGCCAGTCATGCAAACATTTGGTACGCCCTTGGTTACAGTGCGATTGCCCAAAACCACAACGACGGGGTTTGGAACATTAGCCAACTTAACTTCGGCACTAAATTCATAAGCACGCAGAGCCAAAGCAATGTAAACGACAAGGTACAGTAAGGCGCCTGCAATTAATGTCCATGCGACTATAAGCCTAAAACTTTTAGCCATCTTCATTTTCAGAGTTATTTGCAGGAAGTAACTCTATTGCCTGCTCCTC
This sequence comes from Polaromonas sp., assembly GCA_013298945.1. Classification (GTDB taxonomy): domain Bacteria; phylum Pseudomonadota; class Gammaproteobacteria; order Burkholderiales; family Burkholderiaceae_C; genus Aalborgiella. The sequence continues at coordinate 112,184 of JAAFJR010000002.1, read as the reverse complement.
TGTCAAAGCTTCGACTCTACGCAACGCCCTATTCATGACATTACTACGAGTTTGTGCTTGGTCTAACGTATTAACCACAGTCTGAGCCTGTATTTTTACTTTAGACAGGACGTCACCAAACTTTCCAAATTCAGTCTTCACTGCACCCAGTACTTGCCAAACTTCGCTTGAACGTTTTTCTAAAGCCAATGTCCTGAAACCCATCTGCAGTGAGCTAAGCATTGACAGCAGCGTCGTCGGCCCGGCCAAGGTGACGCGGTGCTCACGTTGCAGAGCCTCCATCAAACCAGGGCGGCGCAGCACTTCCGCATAAAGACCCTCGGTTGGTAAAAACAAAATCGCAAAATCGGTGGTATGAGGCGGCTCTATGTATTTTTCCGAGATCGATTTCGCTTCGAATCGAATCCGCATCTCCAACGCTTTGCCAGCAGCCTCAGCGCCCAGCACATCTGCATTGCCTTGTGCGTCTAGCAGACGCTCGTAGTCTTCGTTTGGAAATTTTGCGTCGATTGGCAGCCAAAGCGGTTCGCCATCAACAGATCTGCCTGGCAGTTTGACTGCAAAATCGACCATGTTTTTACTACCGGGTTTTGTTGCAATTTGTGCGCCGTATTGATCAACTGTAAAAACTTGCTCCAACAAACTGGCTAACTGCGCTTCACCGAAAATACCGCGCGTTTTGACATTGGTGAGCAGGTGCTTCAAATCGCCCACGCCTTGTGCAAGGGTTTGCATCTCGCCCAAGCCTTTGTGGACTTGCTCTAGACGATCAGCAACCTGTTTAAAACTTTCGCCCAAGCGTGCTTGCAAGGTGCTTTGCAATTTTTCATCGACTGTGGCGCGCATTTCATCCAGCTTGGCTGAATTACTGTTTTGCAACTGCATGAGTTGCTTTTCTAACGTGTCGCGCACTTCGTTCATTCGGCGGGCGTTGGACTCAGACAAGCCCTGAAGCTGCGTTGTCAGCGTATCTGCCAATGTTTTTTGCAGCGCAGCAAGTTGTTGGCTGGATTGAACTGTCAACGCATCGATTTGGGTGTTTTGTGTGCGAAAAGCTTCGCCGCTTTGCAGCACCACTGCTTGCTGGAACGCGCCGAAGCTCTGCGTCAGCTCTTGTCGGCCACCACGGGACGATTCGGTGATTTCACGGCGCAACTCACGCTCTAAACGCTCAGAAGTGGCAGAAACAGCGCCTAAAAGCTCAAGTTTGCCTTGCACAGCAGCTGCAGTTGCTTGTTTATCAGCTTTGCGCACGGCAAACCAAAGCACAACGATGATGTTGAACACCACCAACGCAAGAAAAGACCAAATCACAACAGCAGGGTTTAAGTTAGCGGCATCCATGTATCGATTCTACTGTTTAATCCGCACTACACTGGATACATAAACAGTTTAATTTAATGCGGAAACTGCTTTACCGTTGAGAAAAAATCCTACTAAATTGTCCACCGCTTTGTTCGCCATCGCCATACGCGTAGGCACGGTGCTACTAGCAATGTGCGGCGTCAACACAATATTTGGCACATTGAACAAATCTGGGTGAACGCTGGGTTCGCCCTCAAACACATCCAGCCCCGCTGCGGCGATTTGCCTACGATTTAACGCCGCAGCCAGCGCAGCATCATCCACAATGCCGCCGCGTGCAAGGTTGATCAAATTGGCCGTCGGTTTCATCAACGCCAGCTCAGCCGCGCCAATGGTGTGGTGCGATTCTGCCGAATAAGGCACGACCAGCATGACGTGGTCTGCCGTTTGCAGTAGCTCGGTTTTGCTCACATAACGTGCTTGGCATGCGGTTTCAGTCGCAACTTCTAAGCGCGAGCGGTTGTTGTAAATAACTTTCATGCCAAAACCGAAAGCACCGCGTTTGGCAATAGCTTGGCCGATTTTTCCCATGCCGATGATACCCAAGGTGCTGCCGTGCACCTCGCTGCCGGCAAACATGTCAAACCGCCAGCTTTTCCACTTCCCAGCGCGTAAAAAATGTTCACTTTCGGTCACCCGTCTAGCAGTCGCCATCAGCAGCGCAAAGCCGAAATCTGCGGTGGTTTCGGTCAGTGTGTCGGGCGCGTTGGTGCCGATAACGCCAGCTGCCGTCATAGCGGGTAGGTCGAAATTGTTGTAACCCACGGTCATGTTGGTGCAAATTTTGAGTTGCGGGCACGCTGCCAGTAACTCAGCATCAATTCGCTCCAAGCCAAAAGTGAACGCGCCAACATTGCCTTGCAGCTTGGCCATCAGCTCATGTTTTGTCCAAATATCATCGGCTTGGTTAGATTCAACTTCAAAATGTTCTGCCAATTTAACCAGCGTTTCCGGAAAAATTGCGCGCGTTACCAAAATGCGTGGTTTACTCATATATATTGCTTAATTAATGGGTAAAAATGGCTGTAGCCGCCGTATTTATTGCCTAAGCAGCTATTAAATTTATAGTGAATATTAACCAGTATTTATATAAACCAGATCAAAGTCATGGCTAAAAACAAGGGAACAAGTATGCCTACCGACCAAGCCATATAACCAAAGAAACTAGGCATTTTCAAACCACGGCTTTCTGCAATTGCCTTTACCATTAAATTGGGGGCGTTTCCAATGTATGTATTTGCACCCATGAACACTGCACCAGCAGAAATCGCGGCCAGAGTGGGGGCAAACGTTGTCATCAGCACTTTGGCATCGCCGCCTGCTGTGTTGAAAAAAACCAAATAAGTGGGGGCATTGTCTAAAAACGAACTCAACAAACCTGTAGCCCAAAAATAGGCTGCTGGGTTAGGTGTTCCGTTGGGGTTAGTTACCGCAGTGATAATTGCTGAAAAAGGCCCATCTAAACCCGCTTTTAACATCGCTATGACAGGAATGATGGTCAAAAAGATGCCTGCAAAGAGCTTGGCAACCTCAAACATAGGCTCCCATGAAAACTGGTTATCCGCATGCACGCTGGATGCAGTTAGCTTGAAAGACAGCACAGTGATGACGACCAAGCCTATATCACGAAACAAACCGGGCAAGCCAACCTCAGTACCCATAAGGTTAAAGGTGACACTGGATTTCCAAATCCCGCTCATCAACACCAGCGCAGCAATGGCAGCCAACAACCAGAAGTTAAAGGCACCGTCAAAACCTATATTTCGAGAGTCCGGGGTCGGATCCATGCTTAAAAGCTCTTCTTTGCGGTGGTAAAACCACGAATCTAAGGCGTAAAAAATAGCTAGAAGTGAGCCAATTAAAAAGAGCGTTTCTGGGAAGATGTGTTTCACAGTCCAAAAAAAGTCTACCCCTTTGAGAAAGCCCAAAAATAATGGCGGATCGCCCAAGGGTGTCAAAGAGCCGCCTGCGTTAGACACAATAAAAATAAAGAAAACAATCACATGCGCTTTGTGCTGACGGTTGTCATTGGCACGAATAAGCGGACGAATCAGCAGCATTGACGCACCTGTTGTACCCATAAAACTGGCTAATACGGCACCTATGGCGAGAATACTGACGTTAAGAGCAGGGCTACCGTGCAAGTTTCCGCGAATATAAATACCACCTGAAACAGTAAATAGCGCAGTCAACAGCACGATAAACGGAATGTATTCAGCCAGTAAAGCATGAACCAAACTAGTAACCGCTATTCCTGCCCCATAAATGACCGCAAAAGGTACTAAAAAAGCCAGCGCCCACGCCGCAGTGACTTTGCCGTAGTGATGATGCCAGAAGCCTGCAGCCAATAAAGGCATCACAGCTATTGACAATAGAACACCAGCAAATGGAATGCCCCAAACAGCTGAAAGCTTGCTGCCATCGATGTCTGCCGCGAAAGACAAACTGGGCAAAGTTACAAACAGGGCAAACAAAGCAAAGTTAACGACCTGGCGTAAAGAAAATTGATTGATCTTCAAAGAGTGCTACTCCAAATCATGTTGCTGCCAATGTTACCTTGAACACAAGTGTTTCAGATTGAGAATTTTCGTACTTCATTAATTTAAACCAAGGGTAAACACTATGCCACCAGCAATTCGATCTGCAGATGATAGTTATGTTATCAATTTCATAAGCATTGCAAAACATAGGTATGTCTGCTGCTATCGATAGTTAACTTACAGGAGTCAAAAGCATGCAAAAGATATTGCACATCAACCCAGACAAATGCACAGGCTGTTTGCAGTGCGAAATGGCCTGTTCTTTTGAGAACTACGGCACTTTTGCCACAGCCAAATCTCGAATCAAAGTTTTTGACTTCCACCATACGGGTAAAAAAGTACCCTACACCTGCACCCAATGCGACGAAGCTTGGTGTTTGCATGCTTGTCCCGTAGAAGCTATCACGGTTGACGCTGCGACCGGCGCGAAAGTGGTCAACGAAAGCACCTGCGTGGGCTGCAAAGTTTGCACCATCGCTTGCCCGTTTGGCACTATCAATTACGTGGAAGAAACTGGCAAAGTGCAAAAGTGCGACCTTTGCGGTGGCGATCCAGCTTGCGCATCTGCTTGCCCAACGGGAGCAATCACCTTCATTGACGCCAACTGGACGGGGCTTGGCAAGATGGCACAGTGGGCAGACAAGCTAGGTAATCAACCCTCAGCGTCTTAAATCGAACACGTAAGACACTTATTCAATACCGACTCATAAGGAGCACATATCATGTCATGGGCTGGAAAAATCCTCCGCGTTAACTTGACCGCGGGAACCGTCAAGTCTGAACCACTCAAAATGGATTGGGCCAATGCGTACATTGGCTCACGTGGACTGGGCACCAAGTATTTGGTAGAAGAAGTTGATGCCACGGTTGACCCGCTGTCGCCAGCCAACAAAATCATCTGGTCAACTGGCCCGTTGACGGGCACGATGGCATCTACCGGTGGTCGCTACACCGTGATCACCAAAAGCCCGTTGACCGGTGCGATTGCTTGCTCAAATTCTGGCGGTTATTGGGGCGCAGAATTTAAAATGGCTGGCTGGGACATGGTTATTTTTGAAGGTAAATCGCCAAAGCCTGTTTACTTGTATGTGAATGATGATGTGGCCGAATTGCGAGATGCTGGCCACTTGTGGGGCAAGAGCGTTTGGGAAACTGAAGGTCTCTTGAAAACCAGTTTGCAAGACCCGCTCACCCGTGTTTCCAGCATTGGCAAAGCTGGTGAAAACGGCGTGCTGTTTGCTGCTGTTGTGAATGATTTGCACCGCGCAGCTGGCCGCTCTGGTGTAGGCGCAGTGATGGGTAGCAAAAACCTCAAAGCCATCGCCGTGCGTGGTACCAAAGGCGTGGGGAATTTGCACAACCCAAAAGAGTTTATGAAAGTGATTGCAGAGAAAAAGAAAATCTTGGCAGAAAATGGCGTCACTGGCACAGGCTTGCCAGCCATGGGCACACAGGTGCTGATGAGTGTGATCAACGAAACCGGCGCCTTACCGACCCGCAATCACCGTGACAACCAGTTTGAAGGCGCTAAAGATATTGGCGCAGAAGCTATGGCGACACCGCGTAAAACCGACGGCAAAAAGCACTTGGTGACCAACCAAGCTTGCTTTGGCTGCACGATTGCCTGTGGTCGCATTAGCAAAATGGACGAAAACCACTTCACCATCGTCAACAAGCCGCAATACAAAGGCGCAAATGGTGGTTTGGAGTACGAAGCTGCTTGGGCGCTGGGCGCTGCCAATGGCGTGAACGATTTGGAAGCTCTACAATACGCCAATTTGTTGTGTAACGAAGAAGGAATAGACCCCATCAGCTTCGGAACCACTGTGGGCGCAGTGATGGAGCTGTATGAAATGGGTGTGTTAACCAAAGAGCAAATTGGTATCGATGCCAAGTTTGGCTCGGCAGAAACCTTGGCATTCTTAGCGGAAGAGACCATTTACGGACGCGGTTTTGGCAAAGAAATTGGACAAGGTTCCAAGCGGTTGACTGCTAAATACGGTCACCCAGAGCTGAGCATGAGCAGCAAAGGCCAAGAGTTCCCCGCGTATGACGGTCGCGCTATTCAGGGTATTGGCTTGGCCTATGCCACATCCAACCGTGGTGGCTGCCATTTGCGCGGCTACACCATTGCTTCTGAAGTCTTGGGTATACCCGTTAAAACAGACCCACTGGAACACGACGGCAAGCCGGAGTTGGTGAAAGCCTTTCAAGACGCAACGGCAGCTTTCGATTCGTCAGGTTTGTGTATTTTCACGACCTTTGCGTGGGGTCTTGCCGATCTAGCACCGCAAATGGCGGCGGCTTGTGGCGACCAATACACCACCGAAGAGTTAGAAAAAATCGGCGAACGCATTTGGAACATGGAGCGTGAGTTCAACAACCGTGCGGGCTTCACGGCTAAAGACGACAGCTTGCCTAAGCGTTTAACCGAAGAGGCTTGCAAAACTGGCCCAGCCAAAGGCAAAGTGAACATGTTGGCTGAAATGATGCCGAAATACTATGCAGCGCGTGGCTGGGACAGCGAAGGCCGTCCAACAGCTGCCACTAAAGAACGCCTCGGCTTGTAATTTTTTAGGGTCACTATGCATCACGTCATCATCGGCGGTGGCCCCGCCGGCGTTATCGCCGCTGAAACCATACGCAAGCAAGCACCGTACGACAATATCACCATCATCAGTGATGAGGCCGTGCCCGCTTACTCGCGCATGGCCATTCCGTATTTATTGATTGGCAATGTGCAGGAGGATGGCACGTATTTACGCAAAAATCCAGATCACCTCAAATCACTGCATGTGAATTGGGTTGTAGCCGGCGTAAATAAAGTTGAAACAGCTACAAAAAAAATAGCATTAAACTCAGGCATAGAAGTTACTTTTGACACTTTGTTGATTGCTTCAGGCTCTCACCCCATCAAACCACCTATTCCTGGCATTGACTCGAAAGGCGTACACACCTGCTGGACCATGGAAGATGCGCGTCATATCATGGTGCTTGCTAACAAAGGATCGCGGGTGTTGCAATTAGGTGCTGGCTTCATCGGCTGCATCATCATGGAAGCACTTGCAGCGCGTGGCGTCAAACTCAGCGTTGTAGAAATGGGCGACCGCATGGTGCCACGCATGATGGGACCAACGGCGGGTGGCATGATTCGGAATTGGGTGCAAAGTAAGGGCGTAGAAGTTTTTACTGCGACTAAAGTTGAATCTATTGAAGCCGGAACACCCCTAAAAGTGAAGCTAAGCAACGGCAAAACTGTAGAGGCTGATTTGGTCATCAGCGCAGCAGGGGTTCGCCCTGCCATTGGTTTTTTGAAGGACTCTGGCATTACTTGCTTATTGGGCGTACTGACCGACGCGCATTTGCAAACCAATGTGCTGGGTATTTTTGCAGCAGGTGATTGTGCCGAAGCTTTCGACAAAGTCACTGGCAAAACGATTGTGAGCGCTATTCAACCGAATGCTGCAGAGCAAGCGCGTGTTGCTGGTATGAATATGGTAGCTAGTAGCCGTGGTAAAGCCATGCAAGCTGAACTCAAAGGCGTTACACAAATCAATGTGTTAGATACGCTAGGTTTGATTTCAACCAGCTTTGGTGATTGGCAAGGCCAACCTGGTGGCGAGCACGTTGAACTAACTGACGTCAAGAAGGGTAAACACCTGAGCTTACAGTTCAAAGACGATGTACTGGTAGGCTGCAACAGCGTTGGTTGGACTGAACATGTGGGCGTGATGCGTGGTTTGGTGGAAGGCAAAGTCAAACTGGGCGAATGGAAAAACCACCTCAAGGCTGACCCTACAAAACTCATGGAAGCCTACATTGCCAGCGCACAAGGGCAGCAAAAATGGGCAGGTGCGCAAGATGAACGCAGAAGATAAGCTTGTGATTAAATATTACACATGAACATCACACTCAAGTTATTTGCCACACTGACTGATTACCTTCCCCCAGAATCAAAATACACCAACATTGTGGCATTGACCGTTGCTGATGGAACGACCGTTGGCAACGTCATTGACCAGCATAACTTGCCGCACAAATGGGTGCATTTGGTGCTCGTGAACGGTGTTTATATTTACCCTGAACAACGCGCAACACACACTTTAGTTGAAGGCGATGTAATAGCTATTTGGCCACCAATAGCAGGCGGCTAATTCACAGCATGCAATCGTTTTACGCCGAAAAATTCGACCGAGAGATGGGCTGCACAGAGGCCGAATGGCTACGTTGGCTGCCCGATGCTGTGGGTGACAAGCATTGGAAACAACAAACATCATCCGCCGGTGTGCGCATTGGCGATGGCGCGCTTGGGCTGAAGTGGCAAGTGGCCGAACCGCGAATTATCGGCTTGATACAAATTCCGCGTTTGCTTGTTAGCTTTCGCTTCGCAGGTTTAACAGACGAGGAGCGCTACACGTTTATGAAGCGCTTTGATTTGTATATGCAGCGCGGTGGTGGTTAGTTCAAACTAACACCCCCCAGAATTCACAACCAAGTTGTAAACTCAGATACGGGCACGCGCGGCGTGTGAAAGCTGTTAACTTTATCGTTCTCATCCGCGTAACCCAAGGACATACCGCAAACCAGCATTTCGTCTTCAGCCGCGCCAATGTGCGGCATCACAATGTTGGAAAAACCGTTCCACGCAGCTTGCGGGCAGGTATGCAGACCATGACCACGGGCTGATACCATGATGTTTTGCAACAGCATGCCAGCATCCACCAAGCTACCACGCCCCATAACGCGGTTGATAGTAAACATCAGCCCGACAGGCGCATCAAAAAACCTAAAATTGCGTTGCTGCTGCACGTGCATTTTGTCTTTGTCCGCTTTGCCGATGTCTAGCAAACCATACAAACTCCAACCATTTTCACGGCGGCGGTCGATGAAAGGGCTGACCCATTTCTCTGGGTAATAGTCATACGATTCTTTGTAATTCGCAGCTAATTCAGGATTAGCACGAATGGCATCGTGCGCAGCGCAGGCTTTTTCAACCAAGCTGTCGCGGCTTGCGCCTTGCAACACATAGACTTTCCACGGCTGGGTATTCGTTCCTGATGGAGCGCGACTAGCAACTTCTAATATCTGCTCCAGCAATTCACGCGGCACAGCTTGCTGGGTAAACGCGCGAGCGGACATGCGGCTTGTGATGGCTGCATCCACTGAATTCAAATTCGTATTCATTTTCAAAGCTTCAGACATTATTTATTCTCTCCAATTTTTTTCAAAACAGTTATTAAATTTAAAGGAAGTTGCACTGGGCGGCGCGTTTGTTGATCGACATAGACGTGAACAAAGTGTCCTTTGGCGGCACAAACCTCATAAACGCTGTACGCATCTGCAGTAAATACACCCAGCTCATACCGAACGCTAGATGCACCCAAACTAGCGATGCGTATACCCACCTCAACAGACTGCGGAAAGACGACAGGCGAAAAGTAATTGCAATGCGTCTCCACGACCAACCCAATAGTCGCCCCATCGTGAATATCCAAAGCGCCCTGCTCGATCAAATACGCGTTCACAGCCGTGTCAAACCAAGCGTAATACACAACGTTGTTGACATGTCCATAGGCATCGTTGTCAGCCCAGCGGGTGTCTATGCGTCTGAAGAGGTGATAGGCGCTACGCGGCTCAGGAGCGGGGCGTGTTACTGGATTAGATGGTGTACTGGACATGTGGCATTGTTTATGGGGCTGCTTACATTAAGCTTTATTGTGCCAGCGACGCCACTTAGCAGCGTACGCTAATGCGACACCGTAAGTATTAATTTGCACCTGCACAGTTTCATCAATGTTGTTGCCGTAACCACCGGCCATGCTAAAAGCGAGCGGAATGCGTCGCTGCCAAGCCCAGTCAAACACCCGCCTGTCTCTCGCTTCCAAGCCGTCATAGGTGATTTTCAACCGCCCTAGCCTATCACCCTCATGCAGGTCGGCTCCAGCCAAGTAAATGATCAAACCTGGTGTAAACCGTCGCTCCAGCTCGTCCAACGCCTGGTCCAGCGCATGCAAATACGCTTCGTCTTGACAGCCTTCTGGCAGCTCAATATCTAAATCACTGGCTTCCTTGCGGAATGGAAAGTTTTTAGCGCCGTGCATCGATAACGTGAACACGCTGTCGTCGTCTTGAAAAATACTTGCTGTTCCGTTGCCTTGGTGCACATCTAGGTCTATCACGGCAACTTGCAGAGGTTTGTGTAAATTGACTTTGTCTCGGCTCCATTCAGCCTGCATCAGCCTAGCGGCCACAGCAGAATCGTTAAAAACACAAAACCCACTGCCCTTGTGCGCATATGAATGGTGCGTACCACCCGCAATATTGGCTGCTATGCCGTATTTAAACGCCGAGCGACACGCGTCAACAGTTGCCCCCACCGACAACCGCGCCCGTGCGACCATGGCTTCGCTCCACGGAAACCCAATTTCTCGCATCGCCGCTGGGGCGATGCTGCCCGTAGTCAGCTCTCGAATGTACTCAGGCGTATGCGCCAGCGCTAGCAAGCCGTCACTGGCTGGTGAGGCTGTTTTCAGCTCAATGCCTTGGTATTCAGTAACCAGCCTGTCGCGCAGCATGTGGTACTTCGCCATAGGAAAACGGTGGCCTTCTGGCAATGGCAAAACGAACTCACCTGTATAGTAAACATCCATTGACGCGTGCATCAAACATCCATAGAAACATTCATAGTGTCTGATTGTGTCAGCCCTGTGGCAAATGCTTGATATTAAGGTTTTTTAGAAATGCGTCTCTAATTTGCTGCACTGCAACATAAAACACTTGCAATAGTGCGGGATAACCCTATAATTCGCCTTATGCTGCACTGCAACATAAAAGTTTCAGAGCAGTTCATAGTAGTGAGGGCGAAGTTAATTTTTCACTTTCACATGTCTATTAAATTTTTATTTAACCTTTATAGATAGGAAATTATCATGATGACCGTAGAACAAATCGTTGCCTCCAACAAAGCTAACTTAGACACATTGTTTGGCCTGACCACCAAAGCCTTCGCTGGCGTTGAAAAAATGGTTGAGTTGAACGTTACTGCAGCTAAAGCCGCTTTGGCTGAGTCTACAGAGCACGCTAAAGCTTCTATGAGCGTGAAAGACGCACAAGAATTTTTGGCATTGCAAGCCGGTTTGATCCAGCCTTTGGCTGAAAAATCAGCTGCTTACAGCCGTCACCTGTATGACATCGCACAAAGCGCTGGCGCAGAGTTCACAAAAAACGTTGAAGCACAAACTGCTGAAGCACAGAAGAAATTCATGGGTTTGGTTGACACTGCTGCTAAAAACGCACCAGCTGGCTCTGAGTCTGCTGTTGCCATGATGAAAAACGCAGTGACTGCAGCTAACAGCGCTTTGGAATCAGTTCAAAAGTCTGTCAAGCAAGCAACTGAAATGGCTGAGAAGAACCTCACAGCCGCTACAGAAACAGCAATGAAAGCAACTGCTTCAGCAACTGTAACTAAGAAGCGTTAATTCTTAGCTTTTTTGAGCTAAATTTAACAAAAAAGCCACTCAGGCGACTGAGTGGCTTTTTTTATGGGGTTTCGGCAAACAAGCGTTGCAACTATTTACTATAAATTTAATAGCTACTCAGGCAACAAATACGCCGGCTATATCCTTTTTTCTACTTATTTTATTATCTACTTATTGACTTTTTACTGCCATAGCCGTACGTAGCTGTGGCAAAACCGCTAACATCGCCGCCCTGCCCGCCTCAATCGAGCGGCGCTTGGATGCAAAATCAGCACTCGACACACCTGCCAGCGCAGGCCGCACGGCGACATCGGCTTCTCTTAGCTCAAATGTGTTGATGGATCGGCTCATGATGGCGAAGGTTTGTAGCAAAATTTCTAAGCTTCCAAGGGCAGGGTTGCTTTCAGGTGTGGCTGAAATATCTACCGCTATCACCACTTCCGCCCCCATTTGCCGTGCATAGCGCACGGGCACGGGTGACACCAAGCCGCCATCGACATATTCACGCGTGCCAATTTTGACGGGTTGAAAGACCGCGGGGACAGCGCTAGAGGCACGCACCGCCGTGGCAGTGTCGCCGCGCGTGAACAGCACGCCTTGGCCATTGTGCAAATCAGTGGCGACAATGCCCAGCGGCATGGCAAACGACTCTATGGTTTTGCCACCGACTTGACTGCTGACATAACGTGCCAAAGCCTCGCCGCGCAGCATGCCACGGCTCAAAAAGGGCAACGTCCAGTCGGTCAATGCCGCTTCTTCCATGGTTTCGGCCACGGTTTGCAACTGTGTGCCCGTTTTGCCACTGGCATAAATGGCGGCAACCAGGCTGCCTGCCGAGGTGCCGACCACCAAATCGGGCTTGATACCAGCCTCTTCCAACACCTGAATCACCCCAATATGCGCAAAGCCCCGCGCAGCGCCGCCGCCCAATGCGAGGCCGATTTTGGGCAGGCGCTTCGCAACAATGGTAGGGATGGTGGGCGGCGTGGGAGAGGTTGAAATGGAGCTACAACCTGCTAAATATGCCGTTAAAGCAAGTAATAAGAATCCTTTTAACCCCATAAATCCTCTGTTTTTAGGCGTGACTGTCAACGCAGCATCAGCAACAGCGTTATAATTAAGAATGATTCGCATTTGCAATATATTTACCCACTGATTTTATTCAATTACTTCTTTTAAGGACTCACCATGTTCAAACGTTCGCTCTTAGCTATCGCACTTGTGTCCAGCACACTCTTCTCGATCCAAAATGTCCAAGCACAAAGCACGGAGAAGGTGCTAAACATCTATTCTGCACGCCATTATTCAACAGACGAGACGCTGTACAGCACCTTTACAAAGACAACTGGGATCAAAATCAACCGTGTGGATTCTGATGATTCCGGTATTTTGAACCGCCTCAAAGCCGAGGGCGCAGCCTCTCCTGCTGATTTGATTTTGCTGGTCGACGCCGCCCGCTTGGCCTCAGCCGATGCGCAAGGCTTGTTCCAACCCTTCAAATCTAAGCTGCTGGACGACAGCATTCCAGCCAATTGGCGCTCTGCACCCACAGCTGATGGTGTGACCTGGACCGGTTTCTCCACCCGCGCCCGCGTGGTTGTGTATGACAAAGTCAAAGTGAAAAAAGAAGACGTTGACACCTATGAAGAATTGGCCGACGCTAAAAACAAGGGCAAAGTCTGCACCCGCTCTGGCTCACATCCTTACAACATGAGTTTGTTCTCTTCAGTCATGGAGCATTTAGGCGAGGCCAAAACCGAAGTTTTCCTCAAAGGCATGGTTGACAACATGGCACGTGCGCCCAAGGGTGGCGACACCGACCAAATCAAAGCTGTTGCCTCTGGCGAATGTGGCATTGCTGTGTCCAACACCTACTACATCGCCCGCCTGATGCGTTCTACCAACCCTGAAGACAAAGCCATCATGGAAAAAGTCGGCGTGGTGTTTCCTAACCAAGCGTCATGGGGCACACACATGAACATCGCCGGCGGTGCTGTAGCTAAATACGCCAAAAACCGCGACAACGCCGTTTTATTCATGGAATACCTCGCCAGCCCCTTCGCACAAGACCACTTTGCCAATGGCAACAATGAGTGGCCCACCGTTAAAGGCGTGAAAATTGACAATGCAGCACTCAAAGCCATGAGCGGCGGCGATTTCAAGAGTGAGACTGTTCCTTTGGCGACTGCCAGCAAGAATTTGGTCAAAGTGCAGCAGATGTTGGATCGTGTTGGTTATAAGTAAAGTAAGCTAAAAACACGCCGAACTGTGTCATTCCCGCGAAGGCGGGAATCCATGCCCCGCCACTGTGGATTCCCGCCTGCGCGGGAATGACGGCTCTTTGTAAGCGAATTGTCCTGCTATTGGGTGATAATTACTCTTTACATAAACGTCAACATTTACGTCAACCATAGAGGGTAATTTCATGGACATCAAAGGCAAAGTATTCATCGTCACCGGCGGCGCATCAGGCTTGGGTGAAGGCACAGCGCGCATGCTGGCTGCCGCTGGCGGCACCGTTGTGATTGCGGACATGCAGGCCGACAAAGGCGAAGCTATCGCCAAAGACATTGGCGGCGCATTCGTCAAGTGCGACGTGACCAGTGAGGCTGACGGCCAAGCCGTTGTTGCCAAAGCCCAGTCTTTGGGCAAACTCATGGGTTTGGTCAACTGCGCTGGCATCGCCACAGGTGAAAAAACCGTCGGCAAAAACGGCCCGCACGCTTTTGAATCGTTCAAACGCACCGTGACAATCAACTTGATCGGCAGCTTCAACATGATTCGCCTCGCGGCTGATGCCATGTGCAAAAACGAGCCAGAAGCCACTGGCGAGCGCGGCGTGATGATCTCCACCGCTTCTGTCGCAGCCTACGACGGCCAAATCGGCCAAGCTGCCTACAGCGCATCCAAAGGCGGTGTGGTTGGCATGACTTTGCCCATCGCGCGCGACCTGGCCCGCAACGGCATCCGCAACATGACCATCGCCCCCGGCATTTTCGGCACCCCCATGATGTTTGGCATGCCGCAAGATGTGCAAGACGCACTGGCTGCTGCTGTACCGTTTCCATCACGCCTAGGCACACCGCAAGATTACGCCAAACTAGCCAAGCATATCTTTGAAAATGACATGCTAAATGGCGAAGTGATTCGCTTGGATGGCGCTATTCGCCTCGCACCGAAATAATCGCCGAAGTAACTCAGGTTTAATCAGCCAAAAGCCTGCATATCTCCGGATAAGCAGGCTTTTTTTCTTCAAGAATTAAACCAACGACTTGTACAAATTAAAAGTGCTAACGACAGTTATGAGCGTGCCAACTAGAATTAACAAAGTCCTGGTTTGTAATTTGCTGCACAAATAAGCGGCAAATGGCGCTGCAAACAAACCACCCATCACCAAGCCGGCAACCACCATCCAAGGGCCAAAGCCAACCAAGGCGGTGAAGGTGATGGCACTTATAAACGTTAAGAAAAACTCTGCAAAATTTACAGACCCAATGGTGGTTCTTGGGTCTTGCCCCGTTCCTACCAATGTCGTTGTAACAACGGGTCCCCAGCCCCCTCCGCCAATAGCATCAACAAAACCACCTACTAACGCTAGCTTGGCAACGTGCTTGGGCTCTTCTCGATTTGCCTTGATTTTCTTGAAAACCTTGCTGATGATGTAAATGCCCATCACCACCAAATAGGCTGAAATATACGGTTTGAGTATCTTGCCATCGATATTCGTCAATATATAAGCACCAGTAACAGCGCCAGTGATGCCTGGCAGCAAAAGTTTGAGAAAAAGCTTTTTGTTGACGTTACCGAGCTTTGCGTGCGATATGCCAGAAACGCCCGTTGTAAATACTTCAGCAACATGCACACTGGCAGAAGCCATGGCTGGGCTAACGCCGCTAGCCATTAGAAAAGTAGTTGAAGTGACGCCATAAGCCATGCCCAACGCACCATCCACAATTTGAGCGAGTAAGCCAACGGCAACAGCACTCCAAAAAATATCGCTTGCCAAGGCTTCACCTAGCAATGCTTTTGCTGCGATCGTGCCATTTCCGAAAAGCTGTATCAATAAATAGACAATCGCTAAAGCAAGCATGCTCGTGCTCAACCACACAGCACCGCGAATAACGCGACTTTCTGAGTCTGCTAAGGCGATGTTCTCAACTGATCTTTCGAGTGGCGGAATCCCGAGTCTTAGATGTTCGGCATTTAGCGTGTTATCACTCAAATCAATATCTCTAAACTTCATTACGGTCACCTTTTTCATGCAAATGAATGCATGATGGCTAAAATTTAATAGATTGTAAAATCATATTAAATTAGATTGATATAATTAATTAGACATATAAAAATCAACCTTATAAGAAAGCTATATCTAAACATCTCACTTGCAAGTAGAATAGATTGCTCGAAATCACTATAAATTTCATAGCTACTCAGGCAATAAATACGCCGGCTAGAGTCATATTTGAGGGGTAAAAATGACAACTTTCACTAAAATTGGCTACTCTGCCGCTTTTGCAGCAGTCTTACTTGCTGGCTGCGCTACGAATCAGCAGCAATTCACCTACACAGCTCCGATATTGCCCGAAGCCGCCTCTGGCTTCACCGCCAAACCCGGCTGGGTGACCAAGAAATTTGCCGTTGCAGCGGCGAACCCGCTGGCGACGGATGCGGGCTACCAAATTTTGAAAGCGGGTGGCAGCGCGGTAGATGCAGCTGTGGCGGTGCAGATGGTGCTGGGGTTGGTGGAACCGCAGTCTAGCGGGATTGGTGGGGGGGCGTTTTTGCTGCATCAAGATGGTAAGTTGAACGGCAAAATGGAAGCGTTTGATGGCCGCGAAACCGCGCCCGCTGCGGCCACCGAGTCGCTTTTCATTGGCAAAGATGGCAAACCGATGTCGTTTACCGAGGCGCAAGTGGGTGGTCGCTCCGTGGGCGTACCTGGCACGGTGCGGATGTTGGAGATGGCGCACAAGCAGCATGGCAAGCTGCCGTGGGCTGCGCTGTTTCAGCCGGCGATAGCTTTGGCAGAAGGCGGCTTCAAAGTCAGTCCGCGTTTGAACACGCTCTTGGCAGCCGAGAAAAACCTCAAAAACGACCCTGTGGCGGCGGCTTATTTTTATGACGCAACGGGTGCAGCTTGGCCCGTCGGTCACGTCCTCAAAAACCCAGCTTACGCCGCCGTGTTACGCCAAATTGCTGCTAAGGGTTCAAAAGCCTTGCATGAGGGCGACATCGCGCAATCCATCGTCAACAAAGTGCGAAATCACCCCACGAATGCAGGGCAGCTAAGCCTACAAGATTTGGCGAATTACGCCCCTAAAAAGCGCGAACCGCTGTGTTTTGACTACAAAGTTGACCCTGAAACCTACCAAATCTGCGGCATGCCGCCGCCCAGCTCAGGCGCAATTGCAATTGGGCAGATTTTGGGGATTTTGAACAACACGGTTGCGCCGCAGCTGCCGCTGGATTCAGCCACTGCGCCCACCGCGGCCGAGTTCCTCAGCCCCGATTGGTTGCACCTGTACCTAGAGGCCTCACGCCTCACCTTTGCCGACCGTGCACAGTACGTGGCTGACCCTGATTTTGTCGCGCCACCAGCGGGCAGTTGGCAGGAAATGTTGAATCCAGTTTATTTAGAGAAACGCGCTAAATTAATCGGTGAAAAGAGCATGAAAACGGCTACAGCCGGCATTCCACTTCCCTATGATGCTATGAAAGTAGGCGTAAATTTCAATCAAACGTTGAAGTATGCGCCTATGCCTGATCAGCCAGAATACGGCACATCGCACATCAGCATCATCGACGCGGCAGGCAATGCGCTGGCGATGACGACCACGATTGAAGCCGCTTTTGGATCTATGCAGATGGTCAACCCCTTTAGTACAGCGAATCCTACGCTTTCAGGTGGATTTTTGCTCAACAACGAGTTGACCGACTTCAGCTTCGCCCCCACTGACGCCGCCGGCAAACCCATCGCCAACCGCGTAGAACCCGGCAAACGCCCCCGCTCAAGCATGTCGCCGACATTGGTTATCGACAAAACCACAGGCCAAGTCATCATGAGCGCCGGCAGCCCAGGTGGCGCGCTCATCATCCACTTCACAGCGAAAACGCTGATTGGCATGCTGAACTGGAACATGAACGCCCAAGAAGCCATCAACCTACCCAACTTCGGCTCCCTCAACGGCCCCAGCATCCTAGAAGCCAAGCGCTTCCCCGCTTCTGTTGTCGAAGCGCTGAAAGCCAAAGGCCACGAAATCCGTGAAATTGAGATGACCAGTGGTTTGCAGGCGATTGAGCGGACGACTGCGCCTAACTCAACGTCCTATAACGGATTTTTTGGTGGGGCGGATCCTCGGCGTGAAGGGATTGTTTTGGGGGATTAAACCTTGATTTAGGCTATTTTTAGGGCTTTTTATAGCTCTAGTCGTCGTATTTATTGCCTGAGCAGCTATTTTATTTATAGCAATTTAATTATGTTGATTGGCTTGTTTCCCCCGCTCACCCCCAACCCCTCTCACCCCGCCGGGTGAAAGGGGAGCTTTCATTTGACGGTTGGCAGTCGAGTGAAGCTTCTACGAGCCGAGGTAAAGAAATTGGGGTCAAAAGAAATTGGGGTCAGATTCCAATTCAGGACAATTCACACGTCGACGGACAACGCACTCACATCGAAATTGGACTCTGACCCCGATTTCTGATGTAGCCGCCGCTACGCAATCCGTACAATCACCCCATGGCCATCCCCGCATCCTTCATCCAAGAACTCATCGCCCGCGCTGATGTCGTTGACATCGTGGGGCGGTATGTTCAGCTGAAGAAGGGGGGAGCTAACTTTATGGGGCTGTGCCCATTCCATGGGGAGAAGTCGCCGTCGTTCAGCGTCAGCCCTGCCAAGCAGTTTTACCATTGCTTTGGCTGCGGGAAGAACGGCAATGCGATCAGTTTCTTGATGGATCACGGGGGCATGAGCTTTGTGGAGGCGGTGAAGGATTTGGCGCAGCAGTACGGCATGCAGGTGCCTGAGGAAGAAGGTTCGCCGCAAGACCGCGCACGAGCCGCAGAGCAACGGCAAAAGCAGGCGACGCTGACGGATGTTTTGGAAAAAGCCTGTGATGCGTACAAAAAACACCTGAAAAACTCGCCTAAAGCGATTGATTATTTCAAAGGTCGTGGGCTGAGTGGCGAGATTGCCAAGCAGTTTGGCTTGGGCTATGCGCCTGAGGGCTGGCGCAGCTTGGCGAGCGTGTTCCCGAATTACGATGATCCGCTGCTGGCGGAGAGCGGTTTGGTGATTACCAACAATGAATCTGGCGATGGGGATAAATCGACCGAAAAACGATACGACCGCTTCCGCGACCGAATGATGTTTCCGATTCGCAATGTCAAAGGCGAATGCATTGGTTTTGGTGGGCGGGTGCTGTTTGAGGGCACACCAAAATACCTCAACTCGCCCGAAACGCCGGTTTTTAGCAAGGGGCGCGAGCTGTATGGGCTGTTTGAAGCGCGTACTCACTTACGCGAACACGGCTACGCGCTGGTGACTGAGGGCTATATGGACGTGGTGGCGCTGGCGCAGCTGGGTTTTCCCAACGCGGTGGCGACGCTGGGCACGGCATGCACGACGGACCACGTGCAAAAGCTGTTTAGATTCACCGATGCTGTCGTTTTCAGCTTTGACGGCGACGCTGCGGGGCGACGCGCGGCGCGTAAGGCTTTGGACGGGGCGATTCCGTTTGCGACGGATGTACGCAACATCAAATTCTTGTTTTTACCCGCTGAGCACGACCCCGACAGCTTTATCCGCGAGTTTGGCAAAGAGGCGTTTTCGCGCTACGTGAGCGAGGCGACACCGCTGTCGCGCTTTTTGATTGATTCAGCCCGCGAAGGCTGCGATTTGAACACCATGGAAGGCCGCTCGCGCCTAGCCAGTAATGCGAATCCGTTGTGGTCAGCCATGCCAGAAGGGGCGTTGAAGCGGCAATTACTGGGCGAGATTGCCGATTTGGTGCAGCTCAGCACCCGTGAGTTAACCGCGATTTGGGACAGCGCCGCTGCGGCCAAGTTGCCACCTAGCAAGTCGAAATACTCAAATAGCAACAACGGCGAAGGTGGTAGCTACCGCAGCAACTACAACAGCGATTCAAACAGCGGATTCAAGTCCGAGAAAACCTACAACGCTGATGGCAGCCCGGTAGAACGTTTTTCGTCGAAAAAAGATTACTATAAAAATAATAGCAGCTTAGGTAATAAATACGCCGGCTCAGGGCATTTTTCAGGCTCTAAATTTGGCACTCAATTTGGCAACATAGAGGGTGTTTCCCGCGTGCATGGTCGCGTGCAACCAACGGGGCGTGCAGACCATGCGGCGCGGCTGCTGCTCAACGCAACGAGCTTGTGGGACGCTATGTCGCACGATGACCACGCCATGCTGTGCGAGCAGCCTGCGCCTGCAGGCGCCCTGTTTGTTTGGCTAGAGGCGCAACTGCACGACCACGGTGCGCTGCCGTGGGGCGCGCTGCGCGAGGGGTTGCGAGGCGCCGAGTTGGAGCCGTTTGTGCTGAAGCTGATGGCAGAAGTTCAAAATAAAGACGATTTAACTGACGACAAGGACGATGCGTCAAAAGCGCAAACCAGCTCCCAAGGTACGGCACGTGAAGCACAACAAGAGCTGCGCGCCCTGCTCAACCGCATGCACATTGACCGCCTCAAAGCGCTAGAAACCGAGGTGATCGAGGCCGCCAAAGCTGACCCGACTATGCTTTCCAAGTACAAAGAGATTGTGGAAAGGCGTAAAAAGTTAGAAGCGTCTCTGGTTCCTACGACTTGAAAATTTAACAAAAAGTGGCAGAAAAGCTTGCTAAAAAGCTTTTAAATACAAGCCGTTGCAGTAAAGCTAGTAACCGAATTTGGTATAATCCATCTTTTTGGCAAGAGCGACAGCAACACCTCCGGACCTAGGCCACCAGTGAATTGATTCACACGCGCCACCTACCGCAAGGATTGCATTCCAAATGTTCGCCCTACATCTTGCCTAGTTGTCATTGTTGGTTTTTGCATTTTTTGCTTAGTTCAACTTGCAGCGTCTGTTTCTCTATTTATCCACTTATTGCAGTTTGAGTCCACTTTGAGGTATTGCTATGCCATCTAAAAAGCCAGTTGCTAAGCCCGCTAAATCGGTTAAGGCTGTTAAAGCCGCGAAAACAGACAAAACTGCAAGTACGCTTGCAAAGCCAGCGACCAAGCCGGCTGCGAAACCAGCACCCAAACCTGCCCCGAAAGTGAAACCTGTGCCCGCATCGAAAAGTAAAGCTACCCCAGCGCCCGTTTTAAAACGAGCACCTAAGCCCGGTGAAAAAGTGGTCAAAACAACCACAAAGCCAGCTGCTAAAGTTGTCGAAGAAAAAGTCGATTTGAAACCAACGAAAACCGCAAAAGCGGAAAAAGCTGAGAAGCCAGAAAAAGCCGAAAAACCAGCAAAAGCTGCCAAAGCGGATACTCCTGCTAAAGAGGTTAAAAAAGGCGCGAAGCGCGGGCCAAAACCGAAGGGGTCGATTGCACCTCCGGGCGACGCTGATTTGTCCGATATTGAAGACGATTTGGTTGGTGAGCCCGTTGTTGTCGCTTTGAATGAGAATGGCGAAAAGATAAAACCTTTGCGGATGAAAATCAGCAAGGCTAAAGAACGCGCGCTGATCAAAGAGTTTGGCTTGGACGACACGGTATTGTCGGAAGAAGACCTGGCGATTCGCCGTACGCGCTTGAAAGCACTGATCAAGCTGGGAAAAACCCGTGGTTATTTAACGCACGGTGAAATTTCTGACCACTTACCGGACAAGTTGGTTGACGCTGAAACCTTGGCGGTGGTGATTGGCATGTTGAAAGACATGGGTGTGCAGGTGTTTGAGCAAACGCCTGACGTTGATGCGATTTTGAATTCTGGCGAAACCGTCGCCTCTGACGAAGAAGCCGAAGAAGCTGCTGAAGCTGCTGTAGCGACTGTTGACAGTGAGTTTGGCCGAACGACCGACCCCGTGCGTATGTACATGCGCGAGATGGGCACGGTTGAACTCTTGACTCGCGAAGGCGAGATTGAGATTGCCAAGCGTATTGAAGGCGGCTTGATGCGCATGATGGAAGCCATCAGCGAGAGCCCAGCGACGATTGCTGAAATTTTCGCCATGATGGAAGAAATCAACCATCCTGGCACCAAAGTCATTATTTCTTCTGTGGTGGATGGTTTCTCCAACATCAACGAGGCCGACGACTATGTGGCGGAAGAAGACTTTGACGAGTTTGACGAAGCTGACGATGACGATGGCAAAGGTGGCTCTAAAGCGCTGACCCGCAAATTAGAAGAGTTGAAAGTCGAAGCGATGCGTCGCTTTGAAATCATTCGTGATTACTTCGAAAAAGTACATGCGGTTTATGACAAAGAGGGCTACGGTACGCCGAACTACATGAAAGCGCAGGCGCTGCTGTCAGAAGAGCTGATGAAGATTCGCTTCACCGCAAAGACGATTGAAAAGCTCTGCGACTTGCTGCGTGCGCAAGTAGAAGATGTACGCAAAAAAGAGCGCGAGCTGCGTCGCATCATTGTGGACAAGTGCGGCTACCCGCAAGCACAATTTATTGCTGAATTCAGTGGCCGTGACAAGAGTAACAAGCCTGCACCATCGCACTTGTTGGATTTGAAATGGATTGAAAAGCAAGCAGCTGCAGGCAAGCCTTGGAGCGTGGTCATGGCGCGTAACATTCCGCCTGTGCAAGACATCCAGCAAAAACTGGCTGACTTGCAAGCGCGCGTGGTGGTGCCGATTGACCACCTCAAAGACATCAACAAACGCATGAACGAAGGCGAGCGCGGCTCACGTGCTGCGAAGAAAGAAATGATTGAAGCGAACTTGCGCTTGGTGATTTCTATTGCGAAAAAGTACACGAATCGTGGTTTGCAATTCTTGGACTTGATTCAAGAAGGCAATATCGGTTTGATGAAAGCCGTGGACAAGTTTGAATACCGCCGGGGCTACAAGTTTTCGACGTATGCAACATGGTGGATTCGCCAAGCGATCACCCGCTCGATTGCCGACCAAGCGCGCACGATTCGTATTCCAGTTCATATGATTGAAACCATCAACAAAATGAACCGTTTGAGCCGTCAGCATTTACAAGAATTTGGCTTTGAGCCAGATGCAGGCATGTTGGCAGAGCGCATGGAAATTCCAGAAGACAAGATTCGCAAGATCATGAAGATTGCGAAAGAGCCGATATCGATGGAAACACCGATTGGTGATGATGACGATTCGCACTTGGGCGATTTCATCGAAGACGGTCACAACACCGCGCCGCTAGAGGCCGCGATGCAAGCAGGCCTGCGTGATGTTGTGAAAGACATCTTGGATGGCTTGACGCCACGCGAAGCGAAAGTGCTGCGTATGCGTTTTGGTATCGAAATGAGCACCGACCACACGCTGGAAGAAGTGGGCAAACAGTTTGACGTGACGCGTGAGCGGATTCGCCAAATCGAAGCCAAAGCGTTGCGTAAGCTCAAGCACCCAACCCGTTCCGACAAATTGCGCAGTTTTATTGATACGCTCTAAGCATGCACAGCATACTTACTTGTAAGTAATCTTTAAGACTTGGATGAATCCTTTCGTTTTCAGGATTTCATCCTCTGTTTTAGGGATGAAATTCGTGAATTTGTGGGATTTTTGACTATTTACTGTTAGTTTTTTAACTAAAAATGGCAAAAAGATAGCTATAAAACTAGGAGCAAGTTAGCTTTTAAGCTATATTTGGTTTACAAAGATATGTTCACAACCGCTTAGTCGGTCTTTGACCTGTTTATGAATTTTAAGTTCAGTTGGTTTTTTATAACAACATTGCCACATTCGTAAATGTGCGCGCGCTTCAGGAGATATAGATTTATGAGTACAAAAGAAAATGCAGCAGTTGCTCAATTGCTAGGTTTGCTAGAGTCACGTTACGCGATTCGTGTGTTGTGGGCTTTGAAAGATGGGCATCCACAAACCTTCCGCTTGTTGCAAGACAGCGTGGGCGGTGTGACACCAAACACCTTGAACACACGTATTAAAGAAATGCGTGAAGCAGGTTTAATCAACCATAATGACAACGGCTACATCGTCACCAGCGCCGGTGCTGATTTGTTGCGCCGCTTGGGTGATTTGCCATCGTTTGCGACAAAATGGGTCAACAACCAAGCTAAGAAAAAGTAAAAATTTTCTTCGTTTGCGCCTCAATAAAGGCACAAACAACCCAACAAGGACAGATTAAACTGTCCTTTTTTTATTATTTTTAACAAATCACTTATTTATCACTTATTTAAATCAAAGGAAAAGCCATGAGCAACACTATCACCACCCCAACAGGTTTGCAGTACACAGACACCGTCGTCGGCACGGGCGGCGAAGCTAAAAAAGGCCACCACGTGCACGTGCACTACACAGGCTGGTTGTTCAACGACGGCGTGCAAGGTGCAAAATTTGACTCTAGCAAAGACCGTGGCCAGCCTTTCGCCTTCTCATTGGGCGCTGGACAAGTGATTGCCGGCTGGGACCAAGGCTTTGAAGGCATGAAAATTGGTGGTTCGCGCACGTTGATCATCCCATCCGCACTTGGCTACGGCGCACGTGGCGCAGGCGGCGTGATTCCACCGAATGCGACTTTGAAGTTTGAAGTCGAATTGCTGGACGCACATTGATTTTTAGCTATTTTTTTCGCTAGCATCCTCATTTGATCTGCCATTTAATCAACTATTGAATAAATAGCAGGTCAAATACTGCTCTAGCCGGCGTATTTATTGCCTGAATAGCTATATTATTTATAGCAAATCATAGAAACTGTGGCAATAGCTTGAAAAATGCGCCACAGCCCTCACTTGCTAAACTTCTCCAATTTATCGTATGTTTAGCATGTCTGAAAATAAAAAACCTGAACAAAATCAAGACCTTAGCAAAGCTGATGCAGCTTCAAACGCTGTCCCAATGGGCGCGGATGGCGTGCCTTTAGATGCATCGCCAGAAGAGCGTGAAGCCGCTTTGGCAGCTAATGAAGTCGAAACTATCAGCGAATTAGCCGTTGCCCAAGCGGAAGTGGCCACTTTGAAAGCCAAAGTCGCCGACCTACAAGACCAATATGTACGCGGCCAAGCTGAGGTTCAAAACGCCAGACGCCGTGCTGAAGAAGATGTGAGCAAAGCTCGCAAATTCGCCGTTGAAGGCTTTGCCGAGAGCTTGCTGCCTGTGACCGACAGCTTAGAAGCCGGTTTAGCGATCAAAGACGCGACTATTGAGCAAGTTCGCGAAGGCGCAACCGCAACGCTGCGCCAGCTGACCAGTGCGCTTGAGCGTAACAAAGTCATCGCCATCAACCCAGAAGCTGGAGCGAAGTTTGACCCGCACCAGCACCAAGCCATCAGCGTGGTGCCTTCAGATTTAGAGGCGAACAGCGTTGTGATGGTCTTGCAAAAAGGCTATTTGATCGCTGACCGTGTGCTGCGCCCTGCTTTGGTGACTGTTTCTGCACCGAAATAAGCAAAAAAATTCTCGTTTGGGTACTTGAAGTTTTTCAAGTTATCCACAACTTATCAAACATAGCCAAATGGATGGTTTGGCGACAAGTAATTATCAAATTTAGGAGTAAATCATGGGAAGAATCATCGGTATTGACCTTGGCACAACAAATAGCTGCGTATCCGTAATTGAAGGCAATGTGCCAAAAGTGATCGAAAACGCTGAAGGCGCACGCACCACACCGTCTATCGTCGCTTACCAAGCGGACGGCGAAGTACTCGTTGGCGCTTCCGCCAAGCGCCAAGCGGTGACCAACCCAAAAAACACCTTGTACGCGGTGAAGCGTTTGATCGGTCGCAAATTCACTGAAAAAGAAGTGCAAAAAGACATCTCTTTGATGCCGTACAAAATTGTTGCAGCCGACAATGGCGACGCGTGGGTTGAAGCCCAAGGCAAAGCGATTTCTGCACAACAAGTCAGCGCTGACATTTTGCGCAAGATGAAGAAAACCGCTGAAGATTACCTCAGTGAACCAGTCACTGAAGCCGTTATCACCGTCCCTGCCTACTTTAACGACGCACAGCGCCAAGCTACTAAAGACGCAGGCCGCATTGCTGGCTTGGATGTCAAACGTATCATCAACGAGCCTACTGCTGCTGCTTTGGCGTTTGGTATGGACAAGATGGAAAAAGGCGACCGCAAAATTGCCGTGTATGACTTGGGTGGCGGTACCTTTGACGTGTCCATCATCGAAATCGCCGACGTCGATGGCGAGAAGCAATTCGAAGTGTTGTCCACCAACGGCGACACCTTCTTGGGTGGCGAAGATTTTGACCAACGCATCATCGACTTCATCATCACTGAGTTTAAGAAAGAGCAAGGCGTTGACCTGTCCAAAGACGTGTTGGCCTTGCAGCGCCTGAAAGAAGCCGCTGAAAAAGCCAAAATCGAGCTGTCCAGCAGCGCACAAACCGATATCAACCTGCCCTACATCACGGCAGATGCTTCAGGCCCTAAACACCTGAACATCAAGATGACCCGCGCCAAGCTGGAGCAACTGGTGGAAGAGCTGATCGAGCGCACCATTGCGCCGTGCCGCACTGCCATCAAAGACTCAGGCATCAGCGTGTCTGACATCCATGATGTGATTTTGGTGGGCGGTATGACCCGCATGCCAAAAGTGCAGGAAAAGGTCAAAGAATTCTTCGGCAAAGAGCCACGTAAAGACGTGAACCCTGACGAAGCCGTGGCCGTGGGTGCAGCGATTCAAGGCCAGGTCTTGTCGGGCGACCGCAAAGACGTTCTGCTGTTGGACGTGACACCTTTGTCACTCGGCATCGAGACCATGGGCGGCGTGATGACCAAGATGATCAAGAAAAACACGACCATCCCAACCAAATTTGCACAAACCTTCTCGACCGCTGAAGACAACCAACCTGCGGTGACCATCAAGGTTTTCCAAGGTGAGCGCGAAATCGCTGCGGGTAACAAAGGCTTGGGCGAGTTCAACTTAGAGGGCATTCCACCAGCAGCGCGTGGTACACCGCAAATTGAAGTATCTTTTGACATCGACGCGAACGGCATTTTGCACGTGGGCGCGAAAGACAAAGGCACTGGCAAAGAAAACAAAATCACCATCAAGGCGAACTCTGGTTTGTCCGAAGCCGAAATCCAGCAAATGGTCAAAGATGCTGAATTGAACGCTGAAGACGACAAGAAGAAACTCGCCCTGGTGCAAGCGCGCAACCAAGGTGAAGCGACTGTTCACAGCGTGAAAAAATCATTGGGCGAATACGGTGACAAGCTGGAAGCGGGCGAGAAAGAGAAAATCGAAGCCGCGATCAAAGAGCTGGAAGAAGCTGTTAAATCCGACGACACCGCTGCGATTGAAGCCAAGAACACCAGCTTGATGGAAGTCAGCCAGAAATTGGGCGAAAAAATGTACGCTGACATGCAAGCGCAGGAAGCTGCAAATGCAGCCAGTGGCGCAGCTGGTGCGACAGGTACTGAGCAAACTGGCGCCAAAGCAGCTGACGACAATGTGGTCGATGCTGAAGTCAAAGAAGTCAAAGAAGAAGCTAAGAAGGCATAAGCTAGTTTAGTAACGACTTAGCGGGCAATCTTGTGCTCTACACGCCGCGTATGGTGATCAACTTTGATCCTCATCGCGGCTTTTCTGCTAGTTACTGCTAACCCAATCATTGAAATTGAAATCATTGATATTGTTTATAAAAAAATACGACTAACGACGGACAATCATGGCAAAACGCGACTATTACGAAACGCTAGGCGTCCCGAAAAACGCTTCTGAAGAAGAAATCAAAAAGTCTTATCGCAAGTTGGCGATGAAGCACCATCCTGACCGCAACCAAGGCGACACAGCTAAAGTAGCAGAGGAAAAATTCAAGGAAGCCAAAGAGGCTTATGAGATGCTGTCTGACAGCCAAAAACGCGCGGCGTATGACCAGCACGGTTTTGCGGGTGTTGACCCGAATATGCGTGGCGGTGCGGGCGGCGGCGAAGGTTTTGGAGGTTTTGCCGAAGCGTTTGGCGATATTTTTGGCGATGTTTTTGGTGGTCGCCAGCAAGGCCGAGGCCAAGGTGGGCGACAAGTCTACCGTGGTGGCGATTTGAGCTACGCCATGGAAGTGACGTTGGAAGAAGCGGCAGCCGGCAAAGACGCGCAAATTCGCATCCCGAGTTGGGACGAATGTACGACCTGCCATGGTAGCGGCGCAAAACCAGGCACCAAAGTGGTGAGTTGCACCACCTGTCACGGCCATGGCCAAGTGCAAATGCGCCAAGGTTTTTTCAGCGTACAGCAAACCTGCCCGACCTGCAAAGGCAATGGCAAGCTGATTCCTGAACCGTGCTCTGCATGCATGGGCGTGGGAAAAACCAAAACCAACAAAACCTTGGAAGTCAAAATCCCAGCGGGTATTGATGACAATATGCGCATCCGCTCCACCGGTAACGGTGAACCGGGCACAAACGGCGGCCCACCAGGCGATTTGTACATTGAAATTCGCCTGAAAAAGCACGATATTTTTGAGCGTGATGGCGATGATTTGCATTGCTCGGTGCCAATCAGCTTCACCACGGCTGCTTTGGGCGGTGAAATCGACGTGCCAACCTTGGCTGGCAAAGCAGCGATTGACATTCCCGATGGCACGCAAGCGGGCAAACAATTCCGCCTGCGCGGCAAAGGCATCAAAGGCGTTCGCAGCAGCTATCCGGGCGATTTGTACTGTCACATCTCGATTGAAACACCAGTCAAACTGACCGAGCATCAACGCAAGTTGTTGAAAGAGTTTGACGAATCGCTGAAAAAAGGTGGTGCCAAGCACTCGCCGACCAGTGACAGCTGGGCAGACAAGTTAAAAGGCTTTTTTAAAGGGTGAATATTGCTGTAGCCGGCGTATTTATTTCCTTAACAGCTATTAAATTTATAGCATTTAGAACAAACCCTGCTGTGAACTGAGTTTGGATGGATCAAATTGACGGATATCAAGCTCATGTTGCA
Source organism: Polaromonas sp. (assembly GCA_013298945.1). Taxonomy (GTDB): domain Bacteria; phylum Pseudomonadota; class Gammaproteobacteria; order Burkholderiales; family Burkholderiaceae_C; genus Aalborgiella. Next base: position 83,749 of record JAAFJR010000002.1, on the reverse strand, counting down.
ACTTGTTCAGCCCAAGCTGGAGACAGGCTTTGCGAAGGCGCTGCGCCAACAGATCAGCCCAAATGCCCTCGCCCTTGATTCGCGTGACAAACTTACTGTTATAACTTTTAATGAAGCGCCTTAATCAGAGACAATAACCCCATGTTTTTGAAATCATTCAGCTCTAAAAAATTCTCCTTTTTAGACGACAAATCACAAGGTATTCATCCCATCTGGCTCATGGTTTTGAGCAGCATTTGGTTGGCAAGCGTAGGTAATATTGCACTATGGCAAGAATTAGCACGGTTACCAGAAATGAACGACTGGCGAGCTGTGTGGTTTGGCGTCGCATTTGCCGCTTTGATAGCTGCGCTGTTATGCATGTTGATGAGCTTGCTGTGCTGGCGTTGGACACTCAAGCCAGTGATTGCGTTGTTTTTAACCAGCGCCGCTTTTGGTGCTTATTTCATGCTGAGCTATCGTGTGGTCATTGACAGCTCAATGATGGTGAATGTTTTGCAGACTGATTTAAAAGAGTCTTTAGACCTCTTTAGCTGGAGGCTGGTTGTTGCCGTTATATTTTTGGCGGTGCTGCCCATCGTTGTCATGTGGAAAAGACGAGTACGAGAGCTGACAGTTTTAAAAACCTTGGCTGGTAATGTTCAACTTTTAATAGCGAGCTGCATCGTTGCTGCTGTGGCTGTGTTTCCTATTTACCAAGATTTTGCATCGAGTATGCGCAACCATATTCAGCTGCGTTATTTGATCAACCCTTTGAATTCTTTTTATGGTTTGTCACAACTTGCCATCCAACCTTTGCAAAACCCAATGGGAACACTACAAGCCATTGGAAAGGATGCCAAGCTTGGTCCCATGTATACAAATCAACCGAAAATTCCGCTGCTGGTTTTGGTGGTTGGCGAAACTGCCCGAAGCGGTAATTTTGGTATCAATGGTTATAGCCGTGAAACAACCCCTTTGCTCAAAGCCATCAAGCGAAATACAGATCAAAGCGGTGAACTGACGACCCAAACGGATGTGTGGTCTTGCGGCACGACAACGGCAACCTCGCTACCCTGTATGTTCTCGCATCTTGGCAAATCTGAATACGAAAACAAACAGTTTGACTATGAAAATCTGATTGATATTTTGGATAAAGCCGGACTCGCCGTCATTTGGCTTGAAAATCAATCAGGTTGCAAGGGCATTTGTGATCGTGTTTACCGAGCAGCGACCAACAAACTCAATATTCCAGAATTTTGTAGCACTGGTGAATGCTTTGATGAAATCATGCTGCACAACCTGGACGATCGGTTGAGAGAAATATCGTTCGAGAAGCTAAGCAAAGGCGCAGTCATTGTGATGCACCAAATGGGCAGCCACGGCCCCGCATATTACAAACGCTCTCCACAAACCCTTAAAAAATTCAAACCTGAATGCACCAACAATGCGCTTCAAGAATGTTCACGCACTGAATTGGTGAATGCCTATGACAACAGTATTGCTTACACAGACTATTTCTTAAGCAAAGTTATAGACTATTTAAAATCTAAAGCTACCGGTGTGCAAGCGGGTATGCTGTATGTGTCTGACCATGGGGAATCGCTGGGTGAAAACAATTTGTACTTGCATGGTCTGCCCTATGCCATCGCACCTGACGTGCAGAAGCATATTCCATGGATCAGTTGGTTTGCCAACGACTTTATAGGTCGCCATAACTTGGACACAGATTGCATGGAAAGCCGAGCCGGTAAAAAGCTAAGCCATGACAATTATTTCCATACCGTATTGGGACTCATGGATATTCAAACTGAGGTTTACAAGACTGATTTGGATGCCTATGCACCGTGCAGGGTAAAGCCAACGCAAACGGCAAAGTAAACTGAATTGGCACAAATTGTGCTTAAGTAATTTTGTATACACTTCTAGGTGTTGTCACCAGTAGCGAACTGAAACATGTCCGCTAAAATTGCAAGGTTTAATTCAAAAATTTAGGAAGCACCATCATGTCAACACGTCTGAAACGCCAATTTATCAAATCTAGCGCGGCTGCATTGGCCACCTTACTGCTGACTGCAACCATGGGTACAGTCCACGCACAAAGTGCAACCCCCATCAAATTTCAGCTCGATTGGCGTTTTGAGGGTCCAGCTGCTTTCTTCTTGGCACCCGTTGCCAAAGGCTATTTCAAAGACGCCAAGTTGGACGTGACAGTTGACGCTGGTAACGGTTCAGGTGGTGCAGTAACGCGCGTGGCTTCAGGCACCTACGACATGGGTTTTGCTGACTTGGCGGCGGTGATGGAATTTCACGCGAACAACCCTGACGCACCTAACAAACCTGTAGCAGTGATGATGGTTTACAACAACACGCCAGCCTCGGTGATGTCTCTCAAAAAATCAAACATCAAATCCCCTGCTGATTTGAACGGCAAGAAGCTGGGTGCGCCAGGCTTTGATGCAGGTCGTCGTGCTTTCCCGATTTTTGCCAAAGCCAACGGCGTTGGTAATGTGAACTGGGTATCCATGGATCCAGCCCTGCGTGAAACCATGCTTGCTAAGGGTGATATCGATGCTATAACTGGATTTACCTTCACCTCCTTGCTCAACTTAGAAGCACGTGGCGTCAAAGCGGAAGACGTGGCCATCATGCAATACCCAGACTACGGTGTGAAGCTGTATGGCAACGCCATTATCGCCAGCCCTAAGTTAATCAAAGAAAACCCAGCGGCTATCAAAGCCTTTTTAGCTGCATTTACAAAAGCTGCCAAAGAAGTGGTTGCCAACCCTGTTGAAGGCATCACCTATGTGAAGGGTCGTGATGGCATCATCAACGTTGCACTGGAAGAACGCCGCTTGAAGTTGGCGATTGACACTGTCATCAACAGCCCTGACGCACGTCAAGAGGGTTTCGGCAAGGTCAGCGATGGGCGTTTGTCGTTGATGGCAAGCCAAGTGTCTGATGCCTTCGGAACAAAAACACGTGTTGATCGCAATGCGATTTGGAATGGCAGCTTTTTGCCTAGCGATGCTGCTTTGAATGCTGTGTTGCCAGCTGCAAAAGCTGCGCCAGCCAAGAAATAAACAAAGAAGTAATTCGATTAACTCGTTAGGACAGCCTCATGGCGTTTGTTGATTTTAAAAATGTCTGGCTGGCCTACAACGACGAGTTGCTAGCGCAAAACCAGTTTGCGGTTGAGGACATCAACCTGTCTGTTACCGAGGGTGAATTCATCGCCATCGTGGGGCCGTCAGGTTGTGGCAAATCCACCTTCATGAAGCTAACGACGGGTTTGAAAATGCCCACACGCGGTAGCATTCATGTGGATGGTGCGCCTGTTACTGGGCCGCTGAAGATATCAGGCATGGCATTTCAAGCGCCCTCTTTGCTGCCATGGCGTACAACCTTAGACAACGTGATGCTGCCACTCGAAATCGTCGAACCCTATCGCAGCAACCTGAAAGCTAAGCGTTCTGAATACGAAGAGCGCGCAAGAAAATTACTCAAAACCGTCGGACTAGACGGCTACGCAGACAAGTTTCCTTGGCAATTATCCGGTGGTATGCAGCAGCGCGCCAGCATTTGCCGTGCCTTGATTCACGAACCTAAAATGCTGTTGCTTGACGAACCATTTGGAGCTTTGGACGCCTTCACTAAGGAAGAACTGTGGTGCGTGCTGCGCGATTTGCATCAATTGCAAAAATTCAACGTCATTTTAGTCACGCACGATTTGCGCGAATCCGTTTTCTTGGCTGACAAAGTGTTTGTGATGTCTAAAAACCCGGGTCGGTTTGTCGTGGAACGTAAGATTGATTTGCCACGCCCGCGTGATTTAGAAATCACCTACACACCTGAGTTTTCTGCCATTGTGCACGAGCTGCGTGCTCATATTGGCGCTATCAGAGGCGGCACAAATGTAAACGCTGTGGGGAAATCAGTATGAACTCCAAAAAACTAGAAGCTTATTCCCCACTGATTTTATTTATTGTTTTACTTGTGCTTTGGCAAGGCATTTGTAGCCTGTTCAGCATTCCTGAATTCATTTTCCCTAGCCCCTTGCAAATCGGGCAGGCAATGGCAGAATTTTCTGGCCCTATTGCCAGCGCCGCTTGGCAAACCTTTTGGGTGACTATGGTGGGTTTTGGTCTTTCTATTTTAGTCGGCGTTTTGCTTGGCTTTTTGGTTGGGTCTTCACGCATGGTTTACGCCGCCGTGTTTCCCCTCTTGGTCGCTTTCAACGCCGTTCCCAAAGCAGCCATCGTACCTATTTTGGTCGTGTGGTTTGGTATCGGCATAGGGCCAGGTATTTTGACGGCATTTTTGATTTCATTCTTCCCCATCACCGTCAATATTGCGACTGGCTTGGCAACGCTGGAGCCTGAACTCGAAGATGTGCTGCGTGTTTTAGGTGCAAAACGCTGGGATGTCTTGATCAAAGTCGGTTTACCACGCTCCTTGCCTTACTTTTATGCCTCGCTCAAAATTGCCATCACCTTGGCATTTGTGGGCACGGTATTGGCTGAGATGACCGCTGGCGACTCGGGCATTGGATACCTCATGCAAACGGCTAGTTCGCAGCAGCGCTTGGCTTTGGCTTTTGCAGGCTTGGTGGTGATTGGTGCCATGGCGATGGCGATGTACGAATTTTTCAGCTATATCGAGCGCCACACCACAGCATGGGCGCATAGAGGCTCACAAGGCGCGTAAAAGTAGCTGATAACTAAAGCACCGCGCGGCGCAGCTCTTGCGCCCGCAGTGCGATGGCTTTCACATCTGGCGCGTCAGTAACGTTGAGTAAGTAAACATCAAAATCACGCACTGCCGCTGTGGCCTTGCCCAACTCGGCAAAAGCCAAACCACGGTCACGGTATTCGCTCCAGGCATCGGGGTTCAGCGCGATTTGGCGGTCTTGCACTGGAATCATGCGCTGCCAGTCCTCCGCTGTTTTGTGCACTTCTTTGAGGTTGTGCAGCATTCGGGTAATGATGTCGCGCGGTTTGGCTGATTGCAGGTACAAGCCTAGTGGAATATCGGTTTCAGGTTCTAAAGATTCTGGTAAATCGTTGAGATTCTTAAACGGCATCAAGCGCTCGCTCAGGTCTTCGCGACTAAGCGACTGGCCGGTGAACGGGTCAATCACCACCTGTCCCTTCGGCATATTCACCTTCACCATGAAATGCCCAGGAAACGCGACGCCGCGAGCGTTCAAACCCAAGCCCTGAGCCAGCTCCAGCCATAACACTGCCAAAGAAATCGGTATGCCGCGTCGAGTTTTCAACACTGCATGCGGGTAGCTGTTGTCGGGGTCGTAATAGTTGTTTACGTTGCCGCTAAAGCCTAGGTCGTGGTAAAAAAACTGGTTAAGAATACGCAGTTTTGACAACGACGTGCTATCGGCAGGCAAGCGGCGCTTGATTCTGGCCAAGAGCTGATCAACCTCACCCAGCACCTGCTCGACGTCCAATTCGGGGTATTCATCTTGCGCGATGGCGACTGCTGCTTCCAACAGTGGGAAGTGCTCATCACTGCTGACCAACAAGCTGAAATAAGCCAAAGGCGTTGGGACGTCAAATTCGAGTTGCATGGTTCTATTTTGACCTATTTTTTAGACTTGCTCAGTAGCCCTAAACTAGCCATTAACCTTGCCCTTTTAGCAAAGTCTTGATTTTAACGCCTGCCACCAATAATGCTATAAAATATATAGCTGCTGAGGCAATCAATACGCCGGCTAGAAGCATGATTCTCTTAAAAATATCACTTCTTAACGCTGTCCAGTCAAAATACCCCGCGCTCCACCACAGCAACACTCCCAGTAAGGCGCTGGCAAAGATGACTTGGATTATGAATTTACCCCAGCCTGGCAGTGGCAGGTAGCTACCACGCTTGATTAAACCTATCAACAGCCACAGCGCGTTAATCAACGCCCCCAAGCCAATCGACAGCGCCAAACCCGCATGGGCAAATATTGGAACGAGAGCAATATTCAGCAGCTGAGTGATGACAAGCACCGCAATAGCGATTTTGACGGGCGTTTTGATGTCTTGGCTGGCGTAAAACCCAGGCGCTAATATTTTGATAGCTACCAAGCCAATCAAACCAGCGCCGTAGCCCATCAAAGGCGTGGTCACTTGATTCACGTCGTTGTTTGTAAACACACCGTAATGGAACAAAGTCGCCACCAGTGGCTTGGCAAACAGCAGCAATGCCACGGTGCAAGGTACGGCCAACAAAATTACCAGACGCAGCCCCCAGTCAATCATGGCGGAATAGGTGGCATCATCGCCGCTGGCCTTAGCTGCCACCAAACGCGGCGTCAGAACCACGCCCAGCGCAACTCCCAGCATGGCGGTGGGAAACTCCATCAACCGCTCGGCATAGCTCATCCAGCTAACGCTTCCGGGCGTCAAATGCGAGGCGATTTGCAGGTTGATAATCGCCGAAATATGCGCCACGCCCACGCCCAAGAGCGCTGGCAGCATCAATTTAGCCACGTTTTTGACGCCAGCATCTGCCCAAGCAGCTTTGAAATCTGCCCAATTGGCACGAATTTTTGGCAAAAACCCAATCTTGTGCAGCGCCCACATTTGCATCCCAAGTTGCAACACGCCGCCACCAATTACCCCCATCGCCATGGCGTAAATCGGCTGAACCCCCATACTTTTGAACCACGGTGCGCCCAGCCAAGCCGCCAAAATCATAGACAAATTTAGCAAGACCGGCGTGAATGCAGGCACGGCAAAGCGCTGGTAGGTGTTCAGCACACCCGCACCCAGCGCCACCAGCGACATGAAGCCGATGTAAGGAAACATCCACCGCGCCATGAACACTGCCGCGTTAAACCCTTGCTGATTTTGCTGCAACCCGCTAGCCATCACCCACACCAGCACGGGCGCAGCGGCAACGCCAACGATGCAAGTGAGCACTAACACCCAAAACAGAACGGTGGCGACGCGGTCAACCAATATCTTGGTCGCCTCGTCCCCATTTTTGACCTTACTCGCCCCTAAAACCGGCACAAATGCCTGGCTGAACGCCCCTTCCGCAAACAGCCTCCTAAACATATTAGGTAACCGAAAAGCCACATTAAACGCATCCGTCATAGCCGAAGCCCCAAACATGGCCGCCATCAACTGGTCACGCACCATGCCGGTGATACGAGATACCAAGGTAAGCAGGGAGATGACGGAGGCGGATTTTAGGAGTGACACGGGGCTAGTTTATACAGAAAACTGAGATAAATTCTAAAAATGCTAGAATAGAGGGCTTAGCTGACATCATCCGCATACATTTAAGGAATCACTATCATGGCATCAGCCAAACCAAAAAAGAAAAACCCTCGTCTAGCCTCTGGCCGTAAGCGCGTACGCCAAGACGTCAAAATCAATGCTGCAAACACTTCTTTGCGCTCTAAATACCGTACCGCTGTGAAAAACGTCGAAAAAGCCGTTATCGCTGGCGACAAAGCAAAAGCGACTGAAGCTTTTGCGAAGATGCAAGCTGTGGTTGACACCGTGGCTGACAAAGGCATCTTTCACAAAAACAAGGCAGCGCGCGATAAGAGCCGTTTGTCTACGAAAGTTAAGGCTTTGGCCTTAGCAACTGCTTAATTCAATTTAAGCAAATCGCCCGAACCATAGGTTTAAACAAATCAGTAGTTCGCCGTTTTGTTGGGTGCGCTGTCAGCTAGCAAGCCTTAATCGAAAGATTTAGCAACTAAACCGCTCATCGCAAGATGCAGCGGTTTTTTTACGTCCGTTTAAAACCAAAACTAAGTTCGTTCTAAACCCGTGGTTTCGCATCGTGCACCACCTGCTGCGGTAACGGGATGTCGATATTGTGATTTCGCATCGCCGTCAAAATGGCTGTGTTGACGTCTGAGCGGATATTGAGCTGGCCATTTTCGGGGTCGGTGATCCAATAATTCAAGGTGAATTCCAGACCATTTGCACCAAAAGCCGTCAAGGCGGCTACGGGTGCGGGTTCAGCCTTGACGCGGGTTTGCGCCAAGGCAGCTTCTATCAATAAGCGGCTAACCAAGGCGACGTCGCTGTCGTAGCCCACCGACAGCAGCGTTTGCTGGGAGATTAGGGTGTCGCTGAACGTCAGGTTTTCAACCCGGTTGGTGACCATCATTTCATTAGGGACGATGGATTCACGGCCGCTGCCAGAGCGGATAACGGTGTAGCGGGTTTTGATGTCGGTGATGCGGCCTTCAAAATTATCCAAACGGACAAAGTCACCAATGCGCATGCTGCGCTCGGTCAAAATGACAAAACCGCTGACGTAGTTGGATGCGAGCTTTTGCAGCCCCAGGCCAATACCGACGCCTACAGCACCGCCCAGAACGGACAGCGCAGTGAGATCAAGACCGACCATACTTAGCGAGAGCAACAATCCCACAAAAATCAACACGGCCCGCACCGCATTGCTGGCGGCTTTGCGCAAAGACAACTCACCACCGCTGGCGTGGCGCAGCAGCTTGGATTCAACAGCAGATGCAACCCACAAAGCCAGCAGCAGCACAGCCCCAGCAGTGAGCGCCCCTTCCAGCATGGCACGCAGCGAGATGGCGCTGCCGCCTACCTTCCAGCTAATTTGCTCCATTTCTTGCAGTACCAAGGGCAGCAAACCGCTGATCCACAACACCAAAGCCAACCAAACTACCCAAGAGATCGTGCGCTCCAAAAACCGTACAACAGGTGATTCTTTGAACGCAGCTTGCAGCACTTTCACGCCCATGCGTATCATGACCAGCGCAAGCAGGACAGGAACCGCAATGTGCAGCAAGTGAACTTCTGCGGTGCGCAGCAAAACCGCACGTGCAATGTAAGCGAAGCACAGCAACAAGAGCGGAAAAAGCACGCCATCAACCAGCTGTTTTCCAAATAAGATGGATTTACTGTCCACCTGCGCCAAACTGCGCCGCATCAGCCACAAAAACCCCCAAGCCAAGGCTGCACACAACACCAGCACAGCTAGCTCTAGCAACGATTTTGGTGTGGCTAGCTGGGCAAACCATTGACCAATATCTTGTGTCGGCATCGGCGTGCTAGGGTTAACCAAGGAAGGTGTTGCAAGCGTAGCCAAAAATGTCATACGTTACGGTAACTTTTACAGATCAGCCAACACCCGCACATGCGCTTCAACGCTGCGGGCCAAGGCGTTTAAGTTGTATCCCCCCTCTAAACACGAGACGATGCGCCCAGCGCTATGCCGTTTGGCGATGTCTTTGATGCGGCTGGTGATCCAAGCGTAATCAGCCTCGACCAAGCCGAGCTGACCTAAATCGTCATCTTTGTGGGCGTCAAAACCAGCGCTGATGAAAATCATTTGCGGTTTGAAGTCTTCTAAGTGCGGAATCCAACTGTGCTCAATCATCTCTCGGACTACCGAGCCTTTGGTATAGGCGGCTACAGGCAGGTTGACGATGTTTCTGGCGGTGCTGTCCGCGCCAGAATGCGGGTAAAACGGGTGCTGGAAGATGCTGACCATCAAAATACGGTCATCGCCACTGACGATGTCTTCCGTGCCATTACCGTGGTGCACGTCAAAGTCAACGATGGCGACGCGCTCTAGCCCATGTCGTTCCAGCGCGTATTTGGCGGCGGTGGCGACGCTATTAACCAAGCAAAAGCCCATGGAGCGATCATGCTCGGCGTGGTGACCGGGTGGACGGATGGCGCAAAAGGCGTTGGCCAGTTCGCCGGCCATAACGGCGTCTGTCGCGGCTACAGCTGCGCCCGTAGCGCGCAGGGCGGCCATCAAGGTGAATGGGTTCATGGCGGTATCAGGGTCGATTTGCGCATATTTGGGACCGCCTGCATCGATATCTTCTAGCAAAGCATCGTTCATGCCGCGTAACGCTGCGACGTGGCGCTTGCTGTGGGCAAGCTCAACTACGCTGATGGGCACCAAAGGCACTTCGGGCTGCACCAAATGGTCAAGCAAGCCAGTGTAGAGCAAATGGTCGTTGATAGCATCCAAGCGCTCTGGGCACTCGGGGTGGCCACGGCCCATTTCGTGTTTACGGCAATCGGGGTGGGTGAAATAACCAGTGCGACTCGTCATGATGAATTAAATGCTATGTTTGGGATATGGCGTGGAAATACACCGCTTATGCTATCCATAATAGTGCAAAAATATATTTTGAGAAATCTCAGCCTACATCCTTTAACGCGATAAATCATCAAACCATGACCCATGTCAATACTCAAAGCAAGCTGAAGGCTTTGCTGTCACAGCTCAACAGCGTTATCGTTGGCAAATCGGAACAAGTACAAGACTGTGTCGCTTGCCTGCTGTCGGGTGGGCATTTGCTGATTGAAGACGTTCCTGGTGTCGGCAAAACCACTCTAGCGCATGCGCTAGCGCGAACGTTTGGGCTGCAATTCTCTCGTGTTCAGTTCACCAGCGATTTGATGCCCAGCGATTTAAGCGGCGTGTCTATTTACGAGCGCGCCAGCCAGTCGTTTGTATTCCACCCCGGCCCTATATTTGCACAAGTGCTTTTGGCTGATGAAATCAACCGGGCCAGTCCGAAAACGCAAAGTGCATTGTTGGAAGCCATGGAAGAAAAACAAGTCACCGTGGAAGGTGAAACCCGTACCCTGCCCTCGCCTTTTTTCGTCATAGCCACACAAAACCCGCATGACCAGCTGGGGACGTATGCTTTGCCAGAATCTCAGTTGGATCGGTTTTTGATGCGCATTTCCTTGGGTTATCCCGACCGAGCCGCTGAGAGAAGCTTGCTCACGAATGGAGGAACGCAAGGCGATACCCGAACAGTGGTTGATACTTTACCCGCGCTTCTAACGGCTACCGAGTTGGCGCAGCTGCAGCAGCAAGTACTGCAAATTCATGCGTCTGAATCTCTCTTAAATTATTTACAAGATCTGATCGCCGCCACACGCTCTGGTAGCTGGTTTGTACAAGGTTTAAGCCCACGGGCTGGTATTGCGCTTTTGCGCGCGTCCAAAGCACAAGCGCTGTTGAGCGGACGAGATTACGTCGCGCCTGACGATATTCGCGCCGTGATGGTGCAAACCGTGGCTCATCGCCTGCACCCTATCAGCAGCGCGGGGCGCAACGCCAATGCGCAAGTTCGAGCGATGTTAGACGCCGTAGCTTTGTCTTAAATTAGCATTCCACATCGAGCATGGGCTTTTTTCGTAAACGCTTTCAGCAATGGTTTGAAGCCAGATCGCCGTTGAGCGACAGCATGCTCTTGAACCAGCGCAATGTGTACATTTTGCCCACCAAAGCAGGTTGGATGATGGTTGTGACTTTACTTGTGCTATTGGTTGCAAGCATCAACTACCAGCTGAATTTGGGCTATTTGTTGACGTTTTTGATCGGCGGCAGCGTGTTGGTTGGTATGCATATTGGGCATGCCAATCTTCGTGCAATAGCTATTAATATCATAGCGCCTCAGGCATATTTTACGCCGAATACAGTTAATTTTGAGTTGGTTTTAAGCAATGCTCAAAAAACCTTAAAGCACGGCATTGGCTTGAGTGTTTTGAAACTGTCGAATTGGACGTGGGCAGACGTGCCCGCACAAGGCAGTACCACGGTTCAAATCGCTGGCGAACCCATGCCACGAGGCAAACACAGATTACCAACACTGACGTTAGAGACGCGCTTCCCGATGGGTACGTTTAGGGTGTGGACCGTTATTCGCCCAGCCATGCACGTGTGGGTTTACCCATCTATTGAGCCCAACGCACCCGCTTTACCTGCAGGTGAACCACTTTCTGGCGACGCCAAACAAACGCAAACAAAAGCGACAGGTGAATTTGACGGCATACGCGCCTACCGCCGTGGCGACCCCATGAAACACATTGTGTGGAAAAAAGTAGCCAAAACCTGGGCGAGTATCGAAGCAGATAACCCCAGTCCTTCCGTTAATTTGATCAGTCGTGATATGCAGCATGCTGCTGCACAAGAGCTGTGGTTGGATTTTACACGCACGGGCTGTTCAGATGCAGAAGCTTCGCTCTCAAGACTTTGCGCTTGGGTGGTGCAAGCGGAATCGCTAGGTTTAGTTTATGGACTACGATTGCCGAAAATTGAGATTTCTCCAGCCAGCGGTGAAGCGCATCAACAGCTGTGTCTGCAAGCGCTTGCTTTGTATTGAGTAAAGTTTATGTTGAAAAAATTCGTCAATACGCTGGAGAGCCTACCACGTGACAGCCGCGATACGCTGTTCCTGCTGTTTGTCATCGCCGCCGTGGTGATGCCGCAAGTGTCGCATTTGCCATTGTGGTGCAGCGGTTTGGTGGCGGGTGTGTTGGTTTGGCGTGGCATGCTGGCTTGGAAATCCCTAGCACTGCCTAGTCGCTGGTGGTTGGTAACTTTGCTGGTTGTCGCTGTTGCGGCAACATTTGCCACGCATAGAACAATTTTGGGGCGTGATGCTGGTGTGACCCTTTTGGTCATATTGTTAGCACTGAAAACTTTGGAGCTACGCGCGCAGCGAGATGCTTTTGTCGTATTTTTTCTTGGCTTCTTTTGCATGCTGAGCAACTTCTTGTTTTCTCAATCGCTACTCACCGCTTTTGCCATGCTGGTGGCGCTGATGGGTTTGCTCACCGCTTTGGTCAACGCACATATGCCCGTGGGCAAACCACCATTGATGGTTGCTGCGATGGTTGCGGCAAAGATGGCGCTGTTGGGTGCGCCCATCATGGTGGTGCTTTTTATGCTATTTCCACGGCTGGCACCTTTATGGGGCACACCGGGCGGGCCTTTGCAAGGTAAATCAGGCTTGAGTGCAGACATGCGGGTCGGCACGATTGCCAATTTGGCGCTGGACGATAGCATTGCCATGCGACTCAAGTTTGAGGAAGCACCACCGCCAAGCCGCGACATTTACTTGCGTGGGCCAGTGCTGTCTAATTTTGATGGTCGTCAATGGCTGCCACCGCTCAGCTCTAGCGCAGGCAGTAATTTGAAAGTCACAGGCCAGCCGTTAAATTACGAAGTAACCTTAGAGCCCAGCAACAAACCATGGTTGTTTGCGCTAGATGCTGCCTCGACAGCACCCGTGTTGCCAGGCTACCAGCTACGTACAACATCAGAATTACAGTGGTTCACAAATCGCCCAATCACTGACCTCATCCGTTACAAAGCACAAAGCCACACGCAATTCAGTTACGGCCCTGAAAAACCTGACTTGAGTTTGCAAAACGATGTAAAACTGCCAAAAGGTTATAACCCGCGCACACTGCAACTCGCAGCAGATATAAAAGCTGATCCTCGTTTTACCAACGCCGATGTAGCAACCTTGGTCAATGCCGTCATGCAAAAGCTGCGCACAGGCGGTTATGAATATACCTTAGAGCCTGGTTTGTATGGCGACAACACGGCAGATGAATTTTGGTTTGACCGCAAAGCCGGGTTTTGCGAGCACATCGCCTCTTCTTTTGTCGTCTTAATGCGTGCTATGGGCGTGCCAGCTCGCATTGTCACCGGCTACCAAGGTGGCGAATTCAACCAAGTTGATGGCTATTTGGTTGTACGCCAAAGCGATGCACATGCTTGGGCAGAAGTGTGGCAGGCGGGTAAAGAAGATGGCAGCACCGTTGGTAGCTGGGTCCGCGTCGACCCAACATCAGCCGTTGCGCCACTGCGGATAGATGCAATGCAACGTTTAGCAGCCCCAACTGGCGCCTTCGGAGGAGCTATCGCGAATTTGTGGACAAACACCCTAGGCAACAGTGGCTACAACCCGCTGCTGCAGCTTCGCGCTGTGTGGGATGCGGTGAACAACACATGGAATCAAAAAATATTGAATTACTCAGAGGCTACACAACTAAATGTCCTGAAAAATCTGGGTTTCACATCGCCGAGTTGGACAGATCTAAGCTATGTATTGATTGCCATCATCATCACCGTCAGTTTGCTAGGTATCGCTTGGACCACATGGGATAAACGTCAACATGACCCATGGTTACGCTTGCTTTCTTCTGTGCGTGTCAGACTAATAAAAATGGGTTTAGCAAGTCCAGAAAACATGCCACCACGCGAACTCGCACTTTTCGCCATCAACCATTTTGGAGCGTCTGCTAAGCCACTTGCTGCTTGGCTGATTCAACTTGAGGAGCTTCGCTACCGTCAACATCTAAGTAACACGGACATTGCAAGCTTGAAATCTAGACTTAAAAGCATCGCTTGGCCTGTAAAATAGTAGTCAAAACCGACAATCCATTTAAATTATCAAAAATTAAAACCTTTTTAAAATGCAACAAAGATTAATTTTTGCTATTTTATTTATAGCTATTCAGGCAATGAATATGCCGGCTACAGCTCAAAATACAACAAAAAAACAGGTCAGCATAAAGCCTTCAATACAGTACGAACTCTATGCCACACGTGCCGAGGCCATGCTAATGGCTAACGACATTGCTGAGCGGCGCAATTTAGACAAAGAGTGGGTGCGTAACGCGATTGGGCAAGCGAGAAACATCGGCCAAATCTCGCGGTTGATGCAGCCTGCCCCTAGAGGTGTTGCCAAAAACTGGCGGGTGTATCGCAGCCGGTTTATAGACCCTGTTCGCATCAAAGCGGGGGTTAAATTTTGGCAGGACAACGCGGCGGCTTTGGAGAAAGCGGAGAAAGAATATGGCGTGCCAGCGGAAATCATCGTCGGCATCATTGGGGTTGAAACCATTTATGGGCGTGATACAGGTAGTTATCGGGTGATTGATGCGCTGACGACTTTGACTTTTGATTTCCCCACATCGCATCCTCGCGCGGCTGAACGACAAGCATTTTTCAAAGGCGAATTGGAACATTTTTTATCACTCACCTCACGCTCTGGTGTTGACCCTACATCGCCACGTGGCAGTTACGCGGGAGCTATGGGTTTGCCGCAATTCATGCCCAGCAGTTGGGTAAAGTATGCGATTGATTTTGACGAAGATGGCAAAGTCGATTTATTCACCAGCCCTGCCGATGTGATCGGCTCGGTGGCTAATTACTTCAAAGCCTTTAAATGGCAGCCAGGCATGCCAACGCATTACCCCGTTACTTTTGACACAGCAAAATTAGACATGGATGCTTTGATGGCACCCGACATTTTGCCCACGTTCAGCGTTAGCAGCTTCATGGCCAAAGGGGCGAATTTGAATGCTGCTGGTGCTGCGCATATGGGCCCACTGGCCTTGATAGAGCTGCAAAATGGTGACACCAGCATTGCTGGCAATGCACCGAGCTATGTGGCTGGGACTGAAAATTTTTACACTATTACCCGCTACAACTGGAGCAGCTATTACGCGATGTCTGTGATAGATTTGGGGCGCGAAGTAGCTCTGCAAATGGGTAAATAAAGCAGGCCAAACGCAATTCATGGCACTTGGTGGTGCCAATATCGTTTGCCAACTTCACGCTGGCAACGCGTCTCTTTCGGTGCAGAGCTTGACCACTGTAGCGCACCGCAATGCGCTGTATCTATCACCTTGACATGACGCTCGTTGTAGCGTTCCAAAACACTAGCTGCAGGATGTCCAAATCGATTTCTGTAGCCCGCTTGAACAACGGCGATCTCTGGTTGAACTGCATATAAAAATGCAACACTGGAGGAGGTTTTGCTGCCGTGATGAGGCATTAATAAAACGGTACTGCTCAGATTTTTCTTTTCTACAACCAGCTTAGCTTCGTGCGTAGACTCAATATCGCCAGTTAACAAAACACTAGTTTGTGCCGTGCTGATGCGCAACACGCAGCTCATAGCATTTGATTTTTGTGGCGAATCATAATCTGTGGCGGATGGATGTAGCACGGCAAAATCAACACCATCCCATTGCCAGGTTTGCCCAGCTACACAACGCTGTGCACGACGAATTGATTGCAACTCATGCGTGCTTTCTATCGAACTGATAAAGTTTGCTTTTGGATGCATGGACAGCACAGATTTAATACCACCCGAATGGTCAATATCGCGATGGCTGAGCATGACGGCATCAAGCTTTTCATCCGTCGCCCGTAAGAGTGGAACCAACACACGATGACCAGCATCGCTGTCTACAGAGTAACGCGGCCCTGCGTCGTAGACCAAGGTGTGTTGTGCTGTTCGTATGACCACCGCATTACCTTGGCCAATATCAGCAGCAATCATTTCAAATTGCCCTTCTGCTGGGCGCGGCGCTTGCCACAAAACGACTGGCAACATCAAAGGAAGCCCAAGCAAGCGCAGTGCCCAAGGCCATGGCAGAACCAAAAGTACACCACCAATTACAGCGACTACACTCATCAAAACAGGTGGTACAGCCACGGACACAGTTGCAAATGGCAATATAGCCAACAATGCTAGAAAGCGACTTAGCGCATCAATAGCAAAACCTGCCAAGTCCCATATCGGCGAAAAAAGCGTGCCCAACATTGCCAAGGGCGTGACAACCAGCGTTACCCACGGGATGGCCAAGGCATTCGCCACAAGCCCGATCACAGACACTTGACCAAACAACAATAGCGTCAATGGCGCTAGTACCAAAGTGATGATCAACTGCTCACGACCACTCATCCAGAATTTATCCCTTAGTGCCGCGACTAAGTTTGGCTTTAAAAATGCGTTAGTATTAGTAGTACTAGCGCTGGCATGATTTTGATCGTGGCCAGTAGGTTGTGATGTACCGGTTGAAAGATCAGTAGCAAACAACACGCCCACTGCCACAAAGCTTAACCAAAAGCCCGCTTGCAGCAACGCCCAAGGATCAACCACGACCACAATGACGCACGCCAACATCCATACCGTATGCCAAGGCCAACGTTTGCCTATGAGCCTTAGTATCGTTACTGTTGCCAACATCAAAATCGTCCTCTGCGATGGCACGCCCCAACCGCTGAATACTGCGTAGCAGGTCGCCAGCATGAAGCCGCCCAACAAAGCAGCATTTGTCGCTGGATAGGCTAAGCACAAGCGCGTTGAGCATCTATACAAGCTGCCAACTACAAGTACGGCGCCCCAAGCAAACATGGTGATGTGCAAGCCAGAAATGCTCATCAAATGCGCTACACCCGTGTTTCTAAAGATATCCCAATCGGCACGGTCAATTGATTGCTGGTCACCCGTTACCAAAGCCGCAACGATCCCCGCTTCACTTGAGTGCTTGTTAACGTTGGGAGAAGAATCTGAAGCGGACATGCGTGCAAAAATTGCATCCCTAACCTTGTAGCGCAATTGTTCTACAGGATGCTGCCAGGTCTGCGTCATTCGCACGGGAACAACATCGCTCGCACTGGTTCGCACATAACCCGTTGCTTGGATGCCCTGCTCCCAGAGCCACAGTTCAAAATCAAATCCACCAGGGTTAAGGTTGCCATGCGGCGCTTTGAGGCGAACTGTCATTTGCCAGCGTTCACCTGGCAGAATAGGCATGGGTTTGCGCTGCAATGCAACCATCTCAACCCCCATATCAGCAGCCGCTTCATTTACTCCAAAAACACCGCCATACCAACTTAGTGAAATTTTGGATGGTAGCGGAACATCTTGTTTAACAACAACTTGTTTGCTTTGTAGTTGCTCAGAATTTGAAGGTGTATTCTTCAACAATTTCGCGGATTCCACATCTAGCTGAAACCGCGTTCCCATGTCGTTGAGTTGAGGCATGGCAGACACAACACCAATGACCTCAATATCTCGCCCTTCATACACTGTCTGCAATTGATGTGAAGCATAAGCAACTGCACGCAGTCCTGACAAACCAAATGCAGCGCAACCACTGGCTAAAAGCATACAAACTGGCAGCCATGTTTGCATTTGAATGCGATAATTTTGAGAGATTTTTACTGCGCTATTTATAGCTATAAAAGCAATAAATACGGCGGCTACAGACATATATGTCACATAAAAATACGTATGATTTAAATGCGTTTGCAACAACTGCAACCAAGTACCGACAACCCAAGCCAACAGGGTTGCAAATAACTTATGCCGTGTTAAATCTGTGCGGCGTTTTTCCATGCGCTGCCGGCTGCGATAGCATCACCTCGCTGCTCGGCCAATTCCGCTAAAGCGCACCAAGCGCGGCGTTTTAGATTAGCATCTTTCAAATGCGGCGCAGCTTGTGACAATTGCTGTTGCGCTTTGCCCCACAGTTGGTGTGACTTGCAGGCGATGCCTGATAAGTACTGTAAACGCGCATCTCTGGGGTTCGCCAATTGTGCTTTTTCAATTCGAGCCAGCCAGGCCGTATCTTTAGTTTCCGTTTGCTCGCCCAATATCGCTTCCAGCGTATGTATCAATTCGATATACCGCGCGTTGTCAATATTGTTCAATCCGCCTTCAGAACTGGTCAATGCGTTCCAAACAGGCAGCAGCCAATCCGTCACTTGCTGAACTTGGCCTTGCAAGACATTGAGTTTGAAGGCGGCATGAATAGCAACATCAGCTTGCAAGCGGTCATTAGCGTCTAAACCGCGCCATGTCGCCTGCAACTGGGAGGCGTCTCTGGCATCGTCAATCTGCTTTAGCACCAAACTTTTAATCAAACTTGGCGCAGCATCTTTCGAGAAGGCGTGGTGCTTGGCTAGCAAACGGGTGGTTTCAAGCGCCTCTGCTGTTGAATTAGCCAACTGAGCCGCTTTGAGTTTGAGCCTGAGTGCCACGGTACGACGGCCTGCGCCACCAGGCAGTTGCGCTAACCAGCGATGCGCTTCAGGAGCATCACGATCATCCAAAGCCCAGCTTGCAGCCAAGAGCTGCGCACCTTCTTTTGTATCTAACGAAGCGCGTAGATTTTGATGTTCTAGGGCTTGTTTTAAATGGTCATCTCGCGCAGCAGTGTCTTGCAAGGCATGCGCACTTTGCGCAGCCATGACGTGCGCAAGAGCACGCAACTGCGGTTCATTCCCCACCAAATCAGTAGCTTTAGGGTGAGAATGCTCGCGCGATTTGTCCAAACTCAATGCTGACAAAGCCGATTTGCGTGAGCGAATATACCGCCCAGCTAAAAAATGCGACTGCGCGTTGAACAGCTCGGCATTGATAGCACGCTCCTTTTGCAGAGCACGCCAACGTTTGGCTTGATCGGGCAATGCAAACAAAAGCGCAGCCGTACGCATAGCAGCATAGATAAGTGCAAAGCTAAAAACCAGCGTAAGAATCACAAAATTAAGCGACAAATCGACTCGATATGGCGCCCAATACAAGGTAACTGTTGCATCGTTGTTACCTGCAAAAACGGCAACAGCAACGGCTGTGCCAAACAAAGCCAAAAACCACAGAGCGGCGCGCATTATTTACCTGCCGCCGCTAACGTCAATGCGGCCAAAGATGAGTCAAGCGCAGGAATCGATGCATTTCCCAGCTGCGTTTGTACCAGCGACAGTGCGCTTTGCAGCGTCTGTGCTTGCTTGGAGGTTGGGTCGCTGTATTTACGAACATCGTCCGCGACTGAAGCCAAGTCAGATTTGGCAGACTGAATTTGCCGTCCTAACAAACCTAGCCGAGCATTGAGGATTTTGAGTTTCAGATTTTCTCGCAAAAAGTAGGTTTGCTCTGGTGATAGCAGTACGGCGTCTGGATTTTCAATACGGCTAACACGCACCAATTTCGCGAGCTCAGAACGTACAATTTGCCAATTGCTTTGCAAGAAATTTTGCACACTGCTTTGCCAGTCGTTAGCCTGATTTACGACTGGTTTAACACCTGATGCCGGTATGGGTGCATTTTTCTTCTCAACTTTAACGACGGGCGTCACCGTGTTCAATACAGGCAAGTCTTCTACCAAACGGCTGATTTCGTCTAGCTTTACCAGCAAGCTCGGAATATCCGTCACCGCTGCCGCTTTGATTTTGTCGGTATCGCTGGCCAAGGCTCTGCGAACACCGTTTAACCGGGGTTGCGCCGCTCTGGCCAGCCTTTGGTCTGCTGTTTTTAAAGCCGCCAAGAGCGGCTCGACACTACCAGTTAACTGCGCTTGCTGCTGCGCCAATCGCAGGGCAGACTCCACATCCACCACCAAGTTTTCATCGCGCGAGCGGGACAAACTTTGCATTAATTCGTCCAACTGGCTGCGCTGCAGGGCAACTTCGCTTAACTTAGTTTCGTTCAACGACGATCTGGCAGATGCCTCCCGCGCCACATCTTGTGCATTTTTAGCCAAACTGCGCGCTTCAACGCTTAAATTGGTGGCGTCGGCGCTTTGTCTGGCCAAATGCTCTTGCATATTCGTCAGTTTACGCCATAGATAGAAGCTAGCCAGCATAGATATTGACAGAGCTGCTATTATAAATATAGTAAAAAACTTAGAAAATCCACCCGAAACGCTTACATCTTGGGCAGCCATGGGGACTGCGGCAGGGACAGCTGGGGCCACGACCTCCGGGCTGCTGGGTTTTTCTTGCATTGAAATGTCGCTCATGGCATAGATTCTATAGAAGCCACCACATCTGCCAGAAGCGGACGTGACTCGTAAACAACACCAAATCCAGCTTCTCTGGCAGCCTGTGCAATGCGCGGGTGGGTGGCGATGGCTTTGGCATTTGACCAGTTCAAGCCTGAATCTATGCCCGCCACCTTGCACAAATTGGCAACGGCTTCAGAACTGCTGAGCAGCCATATGGATTGATTTGTACTGGCTTGACGCACCAAAGCTAATTCTGCCGCGTCAAACACAGGTGCGCTGCGCTCGTAGCTGATCACAGTATCCACCTGCACATCCGCTGCCGTCAACTGATCAGCCAACCAAGGGCGACCGTTCATCAAACCTTGCATCAAACCTTGCGAGCGTCCCCGAACAATCAGCACTTTGTCAGTCAGTTTGACTTGGCTTTTCACCATATCCCAAAGCGTTTCTGAGTCAAACTGCGCCGCATCTGAAGCAGGTGAAACAATCAAAGCGCTAGGCACACCCTGCGCCAACAAAGCTTCACGTGTACCCGGGCCAGTCGCCCACATTCTAGGCATAGCTCTCGACTCACCATAATTTACTATGTTTTTAATAGCTGTAGAGTCAATAAATACGCCGGCTAAAGGCATATTTGAAGGGTAAAAATAGCGAACTGCATTACTACTCACAAACATCACAGCACTGTATTGATCCAAGCTCTCCCAAGCTTTCGCAACATCGCCGTTATCCGCTGGTGCGCCAATGTGAATCAACGGTAACGCAACGGCATCAAAGTTCAAAGCTCGCAATTGCTTGACCCAAACATCAGCCTCTAGGCGAGGGCGGGTCACGATGATTTTCATAGTGAAGGCTATTTACTCAACTTTTGTGTACTTACGCGCACCGCCAGCTAAAAGCTTTGCGGCGACCTGTTCGCCCATCGCTGTGGCGGTTTCAATGTTGTTTGCAGCAAGGCTAGCATTTGCAGTGACCAAGTCGTTTGAGGCTGATAGTTTCTCATCCTCTGGCTCACCCCAAGCCGCGTTCAACCGCAATTGCTGACCGTCCCAAACAGCGTGCGCTGCCAAGGGCATAGAGCAACTGCCGCCCATGGCACGGCTGACCGCCCGCTCAGCCGAAACGGCCATCCATGTCTGCAAATGTGCCAAAGGCGCTAAGGCTGCCGCCAAATCAGCCCTATTTGCCTTGATTTCAATACCCAAAGCACCCTGCCCCGCAGCGGGAAGCATCTCTGTCGTCTCAAACACCGCACGAATGCGCTGCGCCAAACCCAAGCGTTTTAATCCAGCTGCCGCCAAAATAATGGCATCAAACTGGCCTTCGTCGAGTTTTCGCAAGCGGGTATCTAAATTGCCACGCAAAGGGACAATCTTCACGTCTGGTCGCAGCGCTTTGAGTAAAACGACACGGCGCAAGCTGGATGTGCCTACTGTTGCGCCCTGTGGCAAAGCGGCTAAATTGGCGTAGTTGTTAGAGACAAAAGCGTCACGCGGGTCTTCGCGCTCCATCACGCAGGCCAAGGCGAAACCCTCAGGTAAGTCCATAGGCACATCTTTAAGCGAATGCACGGCGATGTCTGCCGAGCCATCTTGCAGGGCGGTTTCCAGTTCTTTGACGAACAGCCCTTTGCCGCCTACTTTACTCAGAGAGCGGTCCAAAATTTGGTCACCCATGGTTGTCATACCCAGCAATTTAACAGTGTGGCCATGCGCTTCGAGCAAGGTTTTAACATGCTCGGCCTGCCACAAGGCAAGACGACTTTCGCGGGTGGCGATGGTGATATTCAATAACGGTTTAATTAGCTGTTTGCTGATAGGTAGTTGGCTTGTATCTTGCATACTAGTTTTTATATTGGGAACTCATTGGTAATCTACAGGTAAATACACGCTAATTTTGATGCTAGCATTCATAAAAGATATGACAACTACCATGAAAACACAAACTCTTAAAAAATCTGAACTTTCTGAATCTGCTAAATCGCCATCACTTTCCAAACAAAAGCTGAACGAGCGGCCATTGGTAGAAGATATTCGATTGTTAGGACGAATTTTAGGCGATGTGATTCGTGAACAAGAAGGCGCTGCCGCTTATGATCTGATTGAGCAAATTCGCAAACTGTCAGTAGCTTTCAGACGCGACGAAGACCATACCGCCGACAAAGCGCTGAAAAAGCTGCTCAAAGGCCTGACTGGCGACCAAACGGTCAGCGTGATTCGCGCTTTCACCTATTTCAGCCATTTGGCCAATTTGGCGGAAGACAGGCACCACATCCGCCGCCGCGAAGTGCATGAGCGTGTGGGTGATACGCAAGAAGGCAGCATCGAGGTAGCTTTGGCGCGTCTGCGTTGGGCAGGCATCACACCCAAAACCATCTCCCAAACCTTGGCAAAAAGCCATGTTTCCCCCGTTTTGACCGCACACCCGACCGAAGTGCAGCGTAAAAGTATTTTGGATGCTGAGCGTGACATTGCGCAGCTCCTGACAGCACGTGATGACATCAAAATGCGCAGCTCTGCAGCAACTGGCGGCAAAGATGCTCTTAAAGACAAGTTATCGCCTAAGGAACTAAGCGCTAACGAGTTGCAACTGCGCTCACGAGTGATGCAGCTGTGGCAAACGCGTTTGCTGCGCTACTCCAAGCTCACTGTGATGGACGAGATTGAAAACTCGTTGAGCTATTACGAATCGACATTTTTGCGAGAAATTCCGAAGCTGTATGCAGAACTTGAACAGTCCTTGGGAAACCAACCCGTACACAGCTTTTTGCGCATGGGGCAATGGATTGGCGGCGACCGAGACGGCAACCCCAACGTCAGCGCCCAAACCCTGCAATATGCGCTCAAACGCCAAGCCGAGATGGCGCTGCGGTTTTATTTGACAGAGGTGCATTTCTTAGGCTCTGAATTGTCCATGTCGTCAATTTTGGTGCCACTGTCTGAACCGATGAAAGCCTTGGCTGAACAATCGCCAGACACCAACGAACACCGAAAAGACGAGCCGTATCGCCGCGCTTTGACGGGCATCTACGCCCGTTTGGCAGCGAACTTGAAAGACATGACGGGCGGCGATGCTGCAAGACACGCCGTAGCACCGCAAAACCCCTACAAGCAAGCTGAAGATTTTTTAGCTGACTTGCGAACCATTCAAGCCTCGCTGCAAGACAACCATGGCGAAGCGTTGGTGAACCAGCGTTTACACCCTTTGATTCGCGCAGTAGAAGTATTTGGCTTTCACTTGGCAACCGTCGATTTGCGCCAAAGCTCTGACAAGCACGAAGAAGTGGTTGCCGAACTACTAGCAGTTGCTCGTTTAGAGGCCAATTATTCAAATTTGGACGAGCACGCCAAACGCAGCTTGCTGGTTAAATTGCTCAGCGATGCGCGGCCATTACGCGTGCTGGATGCGACTTATTCAGACCACACCCTAGGTGAATTGGCTATTTTTGAAGCCGCCAAAGCCATGCGCCAGCGCTATGGCCACCACGCCATTCGCCACTACATCATCAGCCACACAGAAACCGTCAGCGACTTGCTAGAGGTGCTGTTGCTGCAAAAAGAAGTCGGTTTGATGCGGGGCACGCTGGACAAACAAGCTCGCCACGATTTGATCGTCGTCCCATTATTTGAAACCATCGAAGACCTGCGTAACGCCGCGCCTATCATGCGCGAGTTTTACGCGTTGACGGGCATGGTGCAACAAGTGCAGCGCAGCGGTGGCGAGCAAGACATCATGCTGGGCTACTCAGACAGTAACAAAGATGGCGGTATTTTCACCAGCAACTGGGAGCTGTACCGTGCGGAGATTGCACTGGTTGAATTATTTGACGAACTCGCCGCCTCGCACGGCATCACCTTGCGCATGTTCCACGGCCGTGGCGGCACGGTGGGGCGTGGCGGTGGCCCAAGCTACCAAGCGATTTTGGCGCAACCACCAGGTACGGTTCGTGGCCAGATTCGACTGACCGAGCAAGGCGAAGTGATTGGCTCCAAATACGCCAACCCAGAAATTGGCCGACGCAATTTAGAAACCTTGGTAGCAGCTACTTTGGAAGCTACTTTGCTGCAACCGACCAAGTCTGCCAGTACCAAGTTTTTAGAAACAGCATCGAGCTTGTCGCTATCCAGCATGGCGGCTTATCGCGCTTTGGTCTATGAAACACCCGGTTTTACGGATTATTTTTTTCAATCTACCCCGTTACGTGAGATTGCCGAGCTGAACCTCGGCTCGCGCCCAGCTTCTCGAAAACCATCGCAAAAAATTGAAGATTTACGTGCTATTCCTTGGGGTTTCAGCTGGGGACAATGCCGCTTAACTTTGCCAGGGTGGTATGGTTTTGGATCGGCAGTTCACACTTTTTTGCACGAAAACACGAACGGAAAGCAATCACCTGCAGATTCTAAAAAGCAACTTGCTTTGCTACAAAAAATGGTCAAAGACTGGCCGTTTTTCCGCACGCTGCTGAGCAATATCGACATGGTTTTGGCGAAAAGTGACTTGGCTTTGGCTTCGCGTTATGCAGAATTGGTGACTGACGCCGCCTTGCGCAAAAAGATTTTCAACCGCATTGAAACCGAATGGCATTTAACAGTCACGGCGCTACAGTTGATCACGGGCGAGAAGCAACGTCTGACGAATAATGCAGCTCTGCAACGCTCTATCCGCCACCGCTTCCCCTACATCGACCCACTGCACCATTTGCAAGTGGAATTGGTACGCCGATACCGTGCCGGCCAGTCAGACGAGCGGGTACAACGCGGTATTCACATTTCCATCAACGGCATCGCGGCAGGATTACGAAATACTGGCTAAACGATAAAAAAACCGGCTACAGAGCATAAAATACTCTGTAGCCGGCGTATTCATTGTCTGTCAAGCTATAATATTTATAGCAAAAATCAGCGATAAATATAATGACTTTTACTCACCCAAATACGCTTCACGCACCTTCGGATCGTTCAACATGATCTTTGCGTCGCCACTCATCGTTATCAAGCCTGAGTCCATCACATAGCCACGGTCGGCAATGCCTAGGGCGCGACTAGCGTTTTGCTCGACGAGTAAAACAGTGACGCCTTTGGATGACACGTCTTTGACGACTTCAAAGATTTTGTCGACCATGATGGGGGATAAACCCATAGACGGCTCGTCGAGCAACAGTACTTTCGGGCGGCTCATCAAGGCGCGGCCCATGGCGAGCATTTGCTGTTCGCCACCGCTCATGGTGCCGGCCAGTTGGTCTTTACGCTCTTTCAGGCGAGGGAAGGTTTCAAAAACCATCTCTACGTCTTTGGCTATATCGGCTTTGTCGTTACGTATGTATGCACCCATGGCCAAGTTTTCCAAGATGGTCATGCGGGTGAAAACGCCTCGTCCTTCGGGCACCATAGCTAAACCTTGGTGAACCAAATCCCACGAGCCTTGGCCTTTGATGCTTTTCCCCAAGTACTGAATGTCGCCCTCGGTAAACGGCAAACCGCCGGTGATGGCTTTCATGGTGGTGGTTTTGCCTGCGCCGTTTGAGCCAATCAAGGTGACCAGTTCGCCTTCGCGCACTTCAAAATCAACCCCTTTGACCGCCTGAATACCACCGTAACCGACTTTGAGTCCGCTTACTTTAAGAAGAATATTTGCCATGTTGGAATTTCCCATGTTTTTATTTAGTGCCCACCTGTGCCCAAATAGGCAGAAATCACTTTTTCGTTGGTCCGCACTTCTTGGGCCGTACCTTCGGCAATTTGCTTACCATAGTCCAAAACCGTCAAACGGTCGCACAAGCCCATGACCAATTTCACGTCATGCTCAATCAGCAAAATCGTGCGGTTGTCATTGCGAATTTTGTCGATCAAAGCACGAAGTTGCACTTTTTCAGTGGCATTCATACCCGCTGCAGGCTCATCCAAGGCGATCAATTGTGGGTCAGTCGCCAAAGCACGCGCAATTTCTAAGCGGCGTTGGTCGCCGTAGCTCAAGGTGCGTGCTTTGTAATCAGCCAACTGGCCAATGCCAACGTAATCCAGCAACTCGTGCGCACGCTTAGCAATGGCTTTTTCTTCTGACTTGAAGCTGCTGGTTCTGAAAATAGCGCCGAACAAACCTGAATGTGTGCGGATGTGGCGACCGACCATGACATTTTCTAGCGCCGTCATTTCAGAAAACAACCGGATGTTTTGAAAAGTACGTGCAATACCTGCCTTAGCAACTTCGTGAACTGCGGTAGGTGTGTAAGGTTTACCTGCCAGTTCAAACGTGCCGCTGTCTGGCGTGTACAAGCCTGTGATGACGTTGAAAAACGTGGTTTTACCTGCGCCATTAGGGCCAATCAAACCGTAAACCATGCCACGCTCGATGGTGATACCGACGTCGCTCAAGGCTTGTAAACCGCCAAAACGCTTTGAAATACCTGCTACTTTGAGAACAATATCGCTCATGTGATGTTCTCCTATTTATTTAGTTTGTAATGATTTGCCATGCTCTGGCGAAGGCCACAAGCCGCGAGGGCGCATTAGCATCACGCCAATCATCGCCAATGCAATCAAGAGCTGGCGCAAGATGGACGCATCTAAACGACCACCGCTGATATCTTGCAGGGGACCTGCGACGTAGCGCAAAACTTCTGGCAAAGCAGCCAACAGCACAGCACCTAAGACAACACCTGGCAAATGCCCCATGCCGCCCAAAACCACCATAGCGACTATCATCACAGACTCCATCAAACCAAACGATTCTGGAGAAACAAAACCTTGAAATGCCGCAAAAATAGCGCCTGACAAACCACCAAAGGTTGCACCCATGCCGAATGCCAATAGTTTCAAATTACGGGTATTGACGCCCATCGCTTTGGCGGCAATTTCGTCTTCACGAATAGCCATCCAAGCGCGACCAATACGTGACAACTCGATGCGGTGGCTGATGATGATGGTGAAAATCACCATGAGCAAAATCAGGAAGTAATACAAAGTCACAGAATTAATTTCAAAACCCGCAACATTAAGCGTCTTAGCAAAATCATGACCAAAAAGACTCACAGAGTCGATGCCTGAAATACCTCTAGGGCCATTCGTGATGTTGACTGGACTTTCTAGATTATTCAAAAACACGCGAATGATTTCACCAAAGCCCAAAGTGACAATTGCCAAATAGTCACCACGCAACTTCAAAGTGGGCGCACCTAGCAGCATGCCCAATAGGCCTGCACACACAGCGGCTATGGGCGCTATCACCCAAAACGACAAATGAATGCCGTTGGGAAACATTTCAGCCAGTGCTGGTATATTTTCAGTCAAATGCGGCGATGCAAGCAAGGCAAATATGTACGCGCCAAGCGCAAAGAATGCCACATAGCCTAAATCTAGCAATCCGGCGTAGCCGACCACAATGTTCAAGCCTACGGCTAATAAAACATAAAGCAAGGCAACGTCTGCAATGCGAACCCAGGCATTACCAAACATTTGAAGGATAAACGGGAGCACTATTAAAAATAGGCCTCCAGCGAGGTACATGGGTAGTTTATTTTTTGTCATGATTTTTCACTCAATGTAAGTTGTCGTGCAATGCAGTTGTTTTGAAAACACCTACGCTCGATCAGCCACCCTTTCTCCAAGCAAGCCAGAAGGACGCAAAGTCAGCACCAAGATAAGCACGACGAAAGCGAAAATATCGGTGTAGTGGCTACCTAAAACGCCACCTGTTAAATCACCCAAATAGCCAGCGCCAATTGACTCAATCAGTCCCAATAACAGGCCGCCAACAACCGCGCCACCCAAGTTACCAATACCGCCAAACACAGCAGCCACAAAAGCCTTCAGACCCGGCATAAAGCCCATGGTGTATTGCACTGTGCCGTAGTTGGCAGCCCACATGACACCAGCAATCGCGGCCAAAATCGCACCAATGATGAAGGTGGCAGAAATCACAGTATCAGGGCGAACGCCCATCAAACCTGCAACTCGTGGGTTCTCAGCCGTGGCACGCATCGCACGACCTAGACGCGTGTGGTTGACGGTGTACATCAGCACAGCTAATGAAATAGCTGTTACCGCCAAAATCAAAATCTGCGTAACTGTAATCACTGCGCCAGCAAACTCGATAGGGTCTGACGGCAATAGCGATGGGAAAGGCTTGGGATTTGGTGTCCAGACAATACGCGCTAGCGTTTGTAACAACAACGACATACCCATTGCGGTAATTAAGGGCGCAAGCTTTGGGCTATTGCGCAGCGGGCGATAGGCTGCTTTTTCAATCACATAATTGAGAACAGCTGCAACCACGCAGGCAATCAGCGTTGCCATTAGCAATATCAACCAACCTGGCGAATCAGGACTAGCCTCTTTCATCATGGTGATGATGGACCAGCTGGTCATAGCGCCAACCATCAGCACCTCACCATGCGCAAAGTTGATCAGGCCAATAATGCCGTAAACCATGGTGTAACCCAAGGCGACTAAAGCATACATGCTGCCCAGCACCAGACCGTTGATGATCTGTTGTAGCAAGACTTCCATTTAATTACTCCAATATGTCAAATATGACCCAAAAAAGGGCGTTCCGCGAACTGTGCGCAATTGTAGCCATCGATTGCCGATTTGCTGCATGAAAACGGGTGGGTTTACCCTCGGGTTTTGCTCGTATTCGTTGCTATTAACAAATAGCCCTATGCAATTAATGCATGATTAGATTTGCTTATTGTTTAAATCTCTTAATTTTCTCAATTTTTCAGCAATCTTAATTTCCAAACCGCGCTCTACAGGTTCATAGAACAAAGCATCTTTCATGCCATCTGGCATATATTGCTCTCCAGCGGCAAATCCATCAGCTTCATCATGCGCGTAGCGGTAGCCTTTGCCGTAGTCCAGCTCTTTCATCAGCTTGGTAGGCGCGTTACGCAGATGCATAGGCACCGGGCGCGTGCCGTCTTTTTTGATATGCGCTTTAACAGCGTTGAAAGCTTTGTAGACCGCGTTTGATTTGGGCGCAACCGCCAAATAAATAACGCATTGCGCCAAGGCCAGCTCTCCCTCCGGCGAACCCAATCGTTCATACGTATTCGCCGCATCCAAAGCCATGGACAGCGCTCGCGGGTCTGCCAAGCCAATATCTTCGCTGGCCATGCGCACTAGCCGACGCGCCATATAGCGCGGGTCTGCCCCACCGTCCAACATCCGAACAAACCAGTAAAGCGATGCATCTGGGTCTGAGCCGCGCACGCTTTTGTGCAAAGCACTGATGGTGTCGTAAAACTGCTCTCCACCTTTGTCGTAACGGCGCATGCGCTCGCCTAACACTTGGGTAAGCCAAGCGTCGGTAATCGTTGTAATCTTCTCTTTCTCAGCGGCGATGTACAGGTTTTCAAGCGTATTCAGCAAACGCCGTGCATCGCCATCCGCATACGCTACCAGCTTATCAATTGCTATTTTATCTATAGCTATTGAGGCAACAAATACGCCGGCTAGAGCAATAATTTTCTCCAAATTAGCAGATGACAAAGGTTGCAACACATAAACGGCTGCGCGGGATAACAAAGCGGAGTTAACTTCAAACGAAGGGTTCTCAGTCGTCGCACCGATAAAGGTCAACAAACCGCTCTCAACATGGGGTAAAAATGCATCTTGCTGCGATTTATTGAACCGATGCACCTCGTCCACAAACACAATCGTCCGCCTGCCCTGCCCCTGCCAAATCTGCGCCTGCTCCACTGCTTCACGAATATCCTTCACCCCACCCAATGTCGCACTGATGGTGATGAACTGCGCATCAAACGCATTCGCCATCAACCTCGCAATCGTCGTCTTCCCCACCCCAGGCGGTCCCCAAAGAATGCAGCTGTGTGGCTGCCCAGACTCAAAAGCAATCCGCAGCGCCATGCCCTCGCCCAAAACATGCTGTTGACCTATGACTTCGGAAAGCGTTTTTGGGCGCATCCGCTCTGCCAGCGGCGGATTATTTAACATGGTATTGAACTACTTGAATACGGTTTCACTGCCGAATCACATCCGCCCCCACAGGCGGCTTAAAGCGGAAGTTGTCTGCGCCAAAGCTCAAATTCCGCTCCACATTGGCGAAA
This sequence comes from Polaromonas sp., assembly GCA_013298945.1. Classification (GTDB taxonomy): domain Bacteria; phylum Pseudomonadota; class Gammaproteobacteria; order Burkholderiales; family Burkholderiaceae_C; genus Aalborgiella. The sequence continues at coordinate 53,359 of JAAFJR010000002.1, read as the reverse complement.
TTAATGACTGAGCGTTGACCAAAGCTGTCCAAAATCTCTAAAACTGAGAGGGAAACACCCGTCTCCGCGGTGCCTTTCAAACCAACTTTAATGCTTTGAATCTGCCCGTCTTTGGCTTTTGGCATGGCTATGACCCACTGCATGCCGTTGGCATCAGGTGCGTCTTGCAGTTTGAACTCGGCTTCTAAAGCTTTCAAATTAGCAGCCGTGGCTATCAAGGCTGCGGGTGTTGAGCCTAAAGCTTGGGATTGCTTTCTAGCCGTGACTTGGTTCAAATCTACATCAAAGAGCCACAGCGTTGTGCCATCAGCCACGATGGTTTGCTCGAACGGCTTTTTGTAGAGGAACTTGAATTTATTTGGTCGTGAAAACTCGAACGTACCGCTTGATGTTTTCACCTTTGGCGCGGCTTTTTCAGCTGTGTCAGTCTTAGCTGGACTGGTCACAACTTGGCTAAACTCTGCCTTGCCAGAATTTGTTGATTTTAAGAAGCTTTCAAGTGAATTTAGGCCTGCAGCCGGCGTATTTATTGACTGAATAGCTATAAATAAAATAGCAAAATATTTAAACATTAAGAATTTACTCCACGCGCTGCGGCACTAAAATCTCGCGCTGTCCATTGCTGCTCATCGCACTCACCATACCTGCTTTTTCCATGTCTTCCACCAATCTTGCTGCTCGGTTGTAGCCAATTTTCAAATGCCGTTGAACCAGTGAAATACTGGCTTTGCGGTTTTTCAAAACCACTTCGACAGCTTGGTCATACATCGGATCTTTTTCACCGCTACTACCGCCACTGCTGCCATCGCCAAGTAAATCTCCGTCGCCATCAGTCGTTCCGCCTTCCAGCACGCCTTCAATGTAATCTGGCTCGCCTTGGCTCTTTAGATACGATACAACGCGGTGAACCTCTTCGTCGCTGACATAGGCACCATGCACACGGATTGGCAAGCCCGTGCCGCTGGCCATGTACAGCATGTCGCCCATACCCAAGAGTGCTTCCGCACCCATTTGATCCAAAATCGTGCGGCTGTCGATTTTGCTGCTGACTTGGAAGGAAATACGCGTGGGAATATTGGCTTTGATCAAACCCGTAATCACATCGACACTGGGGCGTTGCGTCGCCAAAATCAAATGTATGCCTGCAGCCCTAGCTTTTTGTGCCAAGCGTGCTATCAATTCTTCGATCTTTTTACCCACCACCATCATCAAATCGGCCAACTCGTCTATCACCACAACGATGTGCGGCTCACGTCCTAGGGGCTCAGGTGACTCAGGTGTCAAACTAAACGGGTTGTAAATGAACTCTTCACGCGCTTTGGCCTCGTCAATTTTGGCGTTATAGCCCGCCAAATTGCGCACACCCATTTTGCTCAGCAGCTTATAACGGCGCTCCATCTCAGCCACACACCAGTTCAGGCCGTGCGCGGCTTGGCGCATATCTGTGACCACTGGCGCTAAAAGGTGCGGAATGCCCTCGTACACGCTCATTTCAAGCATTTTGGGGTCAATCATCAACAAGCGCACATCGCGTGCTTCGGCTTTGTAAAGCAGCGACAAAATCATGGCGTTGATACCGACAGACTTACCAGAGCCAGTCGTACCCGCCACCAACACATGCGGCATTTTGGCCAAATCAGCTACCACGGCGTTGCCAATGATGTCTTTGCCCAAACCCATGGTTAGAAGTGATTTGGCTTCGTTGTAAACATCAGAACCCAAAATCTCACTGAGTTTGATAGATTGCCTGCGTGCATTGGGTAGTTCCAAGGCCATGTAATTTTTGCCTGGAATCGTCTCAACCACCCGAATCGACACCAAGCTGAGAGAACGCGCTAGATCTTTGGCCAAACCGACAATTTGTGAACCCTTCACGCCAACTGCAGGTTCAATTTCATACCGCGTAATGACAGGGCCAGGAGATGCCAACACTACGCGAACTTCAACGCCGAAGTCTTTGAGTTTTTTCTCAATCAAACGAGAAGTCATCTCTAAGGTTTCAGGAGATACGGTTTCTTGTCGTGCGACTTGCCCATCTAACAAATCAACCTGCGGCAATTTGCTGTCCAACATATCAACGAACAATGGCTTTTGGCGTTCTTTTGCGACGCGTAAACTAGGTGGCGCTTCCGCCAGCACTGGCTCAATACGGACAGGTGTGGGGTGATGATCGGCAATTTCCACACGCTCATCTTGCAATTCGACCTCGCGCTCACGGGCTGCAGCTTTGCCAAGCGCCATATCTTGCGCCACTTCGCTTTTTTGTCTCCGAGCCGCAATGAATGCTTCTAGCCACTCACCGAGTTTTGAGGAGGTTTTGCTCCAAGAAAAATTAAACACCATGGATGCAGCCATCACACCGACCCCAATGCAAGCCAACGCAGCGCCTGTAAAGCCTAGCGATGCCACACTAAATCGGCCCAAGATGTATCCCAAAACACCTCCAGCATGTCCAGGCAGATGTGGCTCAAATCGATACAAACGTGCCCATTCTATGGCGGTGCTGACGCATAACAAAAGTACTAAACCAAGCCAAAATCGAACACGTACTGACAAATAGAATTTTGGTTGATCTTGCAGAAGTGCATGAGACATCTTTTCGTGTCGCATCCAAGTCGCCAACCATGCCAGCCATGCGCTAGCTAACGCAACGATGCACCACCAAACTGAAAACCCAAAAAAGTAATAGCTTAAATCGGCCACATTCGCACCAACGCGACCACCCCAGTTTCGAGTGACTTCACTCAAGCCAGTAGTTGACCATGCCGCATCATTACTTGTATAGCTGACCAGCGATAGCACCCAAAAAACAAGTATCAACAATCCTACAACCAAGGCAACTTCTTGCGTAAACCGCTCTGTTGCTGAAGGCTCTGAGCTTGATTGTGTATTGTTTAAGGTATTTAAAGAGTAGGTCATCTATAGGTATGAAATTTACAACAATGTATGGCTGCTATTACGAATCAATATCGAGCCATCTTCTTGACTTTCAATATAACCTTTGTCCTCTAGATCTTTCATCACACGGCTGACCATTTCGCGCGAAGCACCAACTGTTTTGGCAATATTTTGGCGCGATACTTTGTCTTTGATGAAAGAATGACCATCGCTTGTCAGAACAGACAAATCTAAAAGTGCATTGGCTACCCGACCATAAACATCCATCAACGCGAGTGACTCAATTTTTCGATCAGCTTGGCGCAAGCGTTGCACCAGAACTTTCATGATGGCGTATGTCATAGCCGCGTTTTCTGGCAAGATACGCGCAAACTGTGGGCGCCCCAATATCAGCACATCAGTTTGCACCTCAGCACGCACAGTGGCTGAATGAGGCTGGTTGTCAATAAGGCTCATCTCACCGACGTAGTCACCCTGTTTTAAGTTTGCCAAGATGGCTTCGCGCCCTCGGGTGTCTGTCGCTACAACATGCGCTCGTCCATTCAAAATAATGTAGAGTGCATTGGCTTTTTTACCGCCTTCAACGATAGCTTCGCCACGTCTAAAGCGTTGCTTTGTAACAGACTCAGCAATCGTTTGTGCTTGCGCATCCGACAGCATCGCAAACAAAGGTACTCTACGAATTAAATCTAAATTTGACAAAATAGTCATGCTGAAGCCCTAGTATTTAAAGTCATTACGCGTAGTTACATCTTCTATTCATATTTAAGGCATGCCTAAGCGCGCTTATTTACGATAGTCTAAAATCAATTCATACCCTTAGTTATAACCCGAAATCAGGCTATAAAACCGCAAAGTCCGGAACATAAACCTGAATCATCGTTTTAGTTTTCTTTTTTATCACCTACTTGAATCTAAGCTCATGTCCAACTCACAACACACCAAAGTACTCATTTTAGGTTCAGGCCCGGCTGGTTATACAGCGGCCATTTATGCAGCACGCGCAAATTTAAGCCCCATGTTAATAACCGGCATCGCTCAAGGCGGTCAATTAATGACGACAACGGATGTTGACAATTGGCCCGCAGATGTCGACGGTGTGCAAGGCCCTGAGCTAATGCAACGCTTTCAAGCGCATGCTGAGCGCTTTAAAACTAACATTATTTTCGACCACATCCACACTGTTGATTTTTCGAAACGTCCGTTCACCTTAACCGGTGATTCAGGCACTTACACCTGCGATGCTTTGATTTTGGCAACAGGTGCATCAGCAATGTACCTAGGATTACCGTCAGAAACAGCTTTTATGGGTAGGGGTGTGTCAGGCTGTGCAACTTGCGATGGATTTTTCTACCGCGAGCAGGTTTGTGCCGTTGTGGGTGGCGGGAACACCGCAGTCGAAGAGGCTTTGTACCTATCGAACATCGCCAGCAAAGTGTATTTGGTTCACCGCCGCGATACATTCAAAGCTGAAGCCATCTTGATTGATAAATTGATGGAGAAAGTTGCTAGCGGAAAAATTGAACTTAAACTGCACGCCACGCTTGAAGAGGTTTTAGGAGATAACTCGGGTGTAATGGGCATTCGACTCAAGAATGTTAAAGAAGGCAAAACTGAAGATGTCGCCGTCAAAGGATGCTTTATTGCCATTGGACACAAGCCCAATACAGACATCTTCGAAGGTCAACTAGAGATGAAAAATGGCTATGTCGTGACGCAATCCGGTTTAAACGGCTTGGCCACCATGACCAGCGTCCCTGGCGTCTTTGCGGCGGGAGACGTGCAAGACCACATCTACCGACAAGCCATTACCAGCGCGGGCACAGGTTGCATGGCAGCGCTAGATGCACAACGCTTTTTAGAGCAAAACAAGGTCTGAATATTAGATAAATTGAAGCTGCAACCAAAAAACGCTATAATCTAAGGCTTTGCTGCTTTGGATAACCTTACAAGCAGTGATTATTTACCGCTATCTACATTTGATAGCGAGGTGCGGCGAAAGCCGTTAACGCGCAATTTTATTTATTCAACATCCAATAATTTGCGTTTTTATTAGGAGTGTCCACATGGCACGCGTATGTGAAGTAACGGGCAAAGGCCCAATGACGGGAAACAACGTTTCCCACGCCAACAACCACACCAAACGTCGGTTTTTGCCGAATTTGCAATATCGTCGCTTCTGGATTGAAGCCGAAAACCGCTGGGTTCGCCTGCGCGTTTCCGCTGCAGCTATCCGTTTGATTGACAAAAATGGCATCGAGTCCGTGCTTGCAGACATGCGCGCTCGTGGTCAAGCATAATCCATCCACCCTACTAACCAAGAATTGAGAGAACCATCATGGCAAAAGGCGGACGCGAAAAAATCAAGCTGGAATCAACAGCTGGTACAGGTCATTTCTACACGACTGACAAAAACAAAAAAACCACACCTGACAAAATGCTGATCAAGAAATTTGATCCTAAAGCACGTAAGCATGTTGATTACAAAGAAGTTAAATTGAAGTAATTCAGTTTTTCTTACTAAAAAAGCCCGATAAGTTTCGTACTTAACGGGCTTTTTAACTTGTGCCGTTTTATAAAGACTTTATAAAGTTACGACTTTGGCCACTCCACAAACTGCGGCTCATGTCCGCGTGATTTGAGCCAATCTGCCAAAGCATAACCCGTGCTTGAAGGCCAGCATTTCACTGTTTGTGGTGAGAACAGTCTGAAATCAACCAACTCAGGCGACAAAACCACATCTCCTGATGCAACCGCGTGGTAAGCGATGATAATTTGATTCATGCGCTGAAAGTCATACACGCCAATCAAATTAAGTTCACTGACATCTAGGTTGGTTTCCTCTTTGATTTCGCGTGCTATACCCTCTTTGGGCGTCTCGCCAGCTTCCATAAAGCCCGTAATCAACGCGAACATCTTGCCAGGCCATGCGGCATTTTGAGCCAGCAAAATGCGCCCTTCATATTCAATGACCGCTGCGAGCACTGGTGTTGGATTGTTCCAATGTGTGAAATCACAAGACTGACAACGCAATCTCTCCCTCATCCCGCCATCTTCCAGCAAAGCGACGAAAGCCAAAGGTGCGGCGCATGAAGGACAGTATTTATAAGTTTGCATAAATATCTAGGTATAGATTTAGATGTGGGATGTTGTTAAGCAATCGAAAATGGCGCATTCAGAAAACCTCTGAAGCGCGCACGACCACCGCGTGTAGGAGCAGCAGTCAACTTGTAATTTGGGAATCTTTGCAGAAATATTTGTAGCGCAACTCTGCCCTCCAAGCGTGCCAAATGAAGACCCGCACATTGGTGAATGCCAAAGGCAAACGACAAATGCTTGCAGTTTGGCCGCGTGATGTCCATGATTTCGGCATTTTCAAACTGTGCAGGGTCACGGTTTACTGAACCAATACACAAAGTTATCAACGTACCTTTAGAAAGAGGCACATCACCTACAACACAATCCACAGTCGCTCTTCTATTTCCCAGTTGATTTGAAGACTCAAACCGCAAAAATTCATCTACCGCAGTATTGAGCACATCGTCTAAAACTGTTTTGTCATGCTCGGATGCCGATATACGTTGAACCAGCAGCTCTTTTTGTACAGGCCATTCTTGCAAGGCGACCAGCGCATTTCCAATTAAGTTCGTCGTGGTTTCATGGCCTGCATTCAAAATAAAAATACAGTTGTGGAGCAGTTCGTTTTCACTCAAACGTTGTCCATTATCGCTGCGCTCACCTTGAATCAAACGCGTCAACACATCACTTTCAGGGTTGCCAGGACGTGCTCTTCTATCAGCCACCAACAGCTTCAAATACGTTAAAAATTCCACCACAGCTTTATTACCTCGCTGCGCCTGCTCAGCTGATATTTTTGGCTCCAACGCACCCAAAATGGCCAGAGACCAGTCTCTGAGTGGGTCTCGTTCTTCATGCGGAATGTTCAGCAAATTACCAATCACTTCAATGGGAATAGCGGCTGCGAAATCCTCAATCAAATCACCACCACCCTGCGCTTGAATACGGTCTGCCAGCTTAGACACCAGCTCCGTCAAACTGCTTTCCATTTGATCAATGGCGCGTCTCGTTAAAGCACCCATCATGATTTGCCGCACCTGCGTGTGCAAGGGAGGATCGTTAAAAATCAAACTTGTGGTGTGGTGCTCCAACAAATGCGGTGCATCACCGAATTTAGGCGTGAACTCAATTTTCTTATCTGAACTAAAAGTGTGCGCATCTTTATAAACTTGAATCAGATCTTTATAACGCGTGATCAACACCGAACCATCTGGCATACGCCTCACGGGCTCATGCTCTCTAAGTGCCGCATAAACGGGGTAAGGATTGCTATAGAAAACTGCTGGCGGATTGCGTAAATCTAACGTTGCAGCGATTTTTTTGGCCTCATCCACAGAGATATGAGGCGTAATATCGGCAAGAAAATTCGAAGTCGACATGATTATTTTTAATCAGTACTTTAATAGTTACATTCAATCAAGCAGGAAAAACACCCGTTGAAAGGTATCTATCACCCCTATCGCAAACAATAAAAGCGATCGTCGCGTTATCCACCGTTTTTGCAATCTGCTGCGCAACCCAACATGCGCCAGCTGCTGAAATGCCGCAAAAAATACCCTCGTCTTTTGCCAACTGTCGGCACATATTTTCCGCATCCGCTTGACTGACAAAAACCAATTCATCCACATAAGTAGGATCGTAAATTTTGGGCAAATATTCAGTTGGCCATTTGCGAATGCCCGGAATGCGTGAACCCTCAGAAGGTTGTGCACCAATGATTTTGATGGCTGGATTTTTTTCTTTCAAATACTTAGACACGCCAGTAATTGTTCCAGTTGTACCCATGGCACTCACAAAATGAGTAATCTGTCCTTGCGTATCTGCCCAAAGCTCTGGCCCCGTGGTTTCATAATGTGCGTGTGGATTGTCTTGGTTTGCAAACTGATCCAATACCAAACCTTTGCCCTCTGCTTGCATTTGCTCTGCCAAATCGCGTGCGTACTCCATGCCACCGCTTTTGGGCGTCAAAATCAGCTCAGCCCCGAAGGCTTTCATGGTTTGCACGCGCTCAATAGACAGGTCTTCTGGCATGATAAGCACCATGCTGTAGCCTCTGATGGCAGCAGCCATTGCCAAAGCTATTCCAGTGTTACCTGAGGTTGCCTCGATCAATTTATCGCCAAGTTTTATCTGTCCGCGCTCTTCCGCGCGCTTGATCATCGACATGGCAGCTCTGTCTTTCACCGAGCCAGCGGGGTTGTTACCCTCTAATTTACCTAAAACAACATTGTTTTTGAGCTTATTACCAGCTGCGCCAATGCGTTGTAGAGCCACCAAAGGCGTTTTTCCGATCACATCTTCAATAGTTAAATAGTTCATCCCAATAATGTGCCATAAAATGTGTCATAATTCGAGGCTTCACAGGTTCCAATTGCCGGAGTGGTGAAATTGGTAGACGCACGGGACTCAAAATCCCGCGGGGTAAGACCCGTGCCGGTTCGATTCCGGCCTCCGGCACCATTAAAAACCGTACAACAAATTGTTGTGCGGTTTTTTTTTTGCCTTTTTAAATTTAAATCTATTCGCTTGGTTTAACTCGCGGTTAAACTCCTAAAAGTCACATAAATGTCACTTATTTGACATGAAATTGAAATATACCCCACAGGGAGGCTTCCATGTTCTTCGGTAAATTACTTCCCCGCGAAGGCAATTTTTTTGAAATGTTTAACCAGCACGCAGACCGCACGGTAGAAGCCGCGCGCGCCTTCTCGCAGTTGGTTGAGAATTACAGCGATGTGCATCTGCGTGAGCAATACAACCGAGATGTTGACAATGCCGAGCGTGCGGCTGACCGCGTGACCCGCGATGTCAACCAAATGTTGCACAAAACATTTATCACACCGATTGACCGCGAGCATATCCACAAACTTATCAATACAATGGATGATGTGGCAGATTTGCTACAAGATTCCGCCGAGACCATGGCTTTGTATGACGTGCGCGAGATGACGACAGACATCAAACGCCTCACGGACATCAGCGTCAAATGTATTGACCGTCTCAAAGATGCCGTTTATTTGCTAGGCAGCATTGCCGACCCAGCAACAGCGGAGACCGCGCTAAAAACCTGCGAAGAAATTGACAAACTCGAATCTGATGCGGACCGCGTGATGCGCAGCGCCATGAGCAAGCTGTTCCGTGAAGAGCCTGATGTTCGCGAAGTCATCAAACTCAAAGCCATTTATGAGCTGCTTGAAACTATCACCGACAAATGCGAAGACGTGGCGAACTTGATTGAAGGCATCATTCTGGAGAATTCTTAATGCAAGCCCAAACCGCGTTTTGGATAGTCGCCATGCTGGTGTTGCTGGCATTGGCTTTCGACTTTATGAATGGCTTTCATGATGCGGCCAATTCGATTGCAACCGTCGTCTCCACTGGTGTTCTAAAACCTGGCCAAGCCGTTGTTTTTGCTGCATTTTTTAATGCTGTTGCCATTTTTGTATTCGGTTTTGCGGTTGCAGCAACCATGGGCAAAGGATTGGTCAACCCAGCTATTGTTGATATTCATGTCGTGTTTGGTGCGCTGATAGGTGGGATCACTTGGAACACCATTACTTGGTACTATGGTATCCCTAGCAGTTCATCTCACGCTCTAGCAGGCGGCATCATTGGCGCAGCAGTAACTAAAGCTGGCGTAAGCGCCATCATCTCTAGCGGCATCCTCAAAATCGTTGCATTTATTTTTATTTCACCGATTTTAGGATTCGTCCTCGGGTCATTGCTGATGGTTTTAGTGGCGTGGCTATGCCGTAAAACAGCGCCTTCTAAAGTTGACCGTATTTTTAGACGTCTGCAATTGGCTTCTGCAGCAGCGTTCAGCTTGGGGCACGGTGGCAATGATGCGCAAAAGACCATCGGAATCATTTGGATGCTGTTGATTGCGACTGGCTATTCTGCGGCGGGCGACAAATCACCGCCCATGTGGGTTGCGATTTCTGCTTACTGCGCGATTGGCGCAGGAACCATGTTTGGCGGCTGGCGCATCGTGAAAACCATGGGACAAAAGATCACTAAACTGAAACCCGTCGGTGGTTTTTGTGCTGAAGGTGCAGGCGCTATCACTTTGTTTTTAAACACATTTATGGGTGTCCCTGTCTCCACAACACACACGATTACGGGCTCTATCGTAGGCGTTGGTTCGGTTCAACGCGCTAGTGCGGTACGTTGGGGCGTAGCTGGCAACATCGTGTGGGCATGGGTTTTTACGATTCCTGCTAGTGCGTTTGTCGCTGCTGTGGCGTATTGGGTCAGCTTGCAGTTGTTTTAATTGCTATACTTTTAATAGCAACTTAGGCAATAAATACGCCGACTAGAGCCATATTTTAGTCTTTTCAAACTATTGCGACAACTTTTGACCTTCAAGTATTTGGTACTCAAAATAGTGCTGAAATACTTGAACGGTGCCGAAAATCAGCGCCGTGCAACCAATCAATAACGAGAAAACCACTGCACCAATCGTGAGCCAGCTGGTTTGACCCGCAGCGGCGTCCGGTTTAGATTTGGGGTTAAATCTCGCATTCCATTGCTCTGCCGACATCAAACCGTAAACAATCGCAGTGAGTGCACAGCCCGCAATGACAAAACCCAAAACCGGCAGCAATACCCAACTGATGGTGTCATCAATGCCGTAAGTGCGCACCCTTTGCACGCCGTAAAACCCCAAAATCGTGGGCAAAGGCAGCAGCCAACCCAACCAATCTTGCTTACCAAAGAGGTAGAACCGGTGCAAGCCAATTGGGCCGCCTAGAAAAGATAGCCAAGCGGCGATGGTTTTGTTTTTCATTTCGTTTTATTCCAAATATCTATAAAGGTGCAGTTATATCCGCCTCACCCAAGGCCTTATCCATCAGCACAACATCCAACCACTTGTCGAACTTCCAGCCGCACGATTTCAGCACACCCACACTTTGAAATCCTGCTGACTCATGCAGCGCAATAGAGCCCGCATTGGCCGAATCGCCAATCACCGCGATCAATTTTCGAACTCCAGCCCGCTGAGCCTGCGCCATCAATTCAGCGAGCAAGGTGCGACCAATGCCTTTGCCGGCTGCTTCTGGGCTTAAATAAATCGAATCCTCGGCTGAAAATCGATACGCTGGACGTGGTTTGAACCAGTTGCAGTAGGCATAACCCACTACATTTTCAATGCCTTTTTCAATAGCAACATCGTTTTGCACCGCGACCAGCCAAGGCAATCCCTTGGACAGCACATCCGCACGACGACCGCGCATATCCTCCAAACTGGGTGGATCAACCTCAAAAGTACCCGTTCCGGTGAGAACGTGGTGCGCGTAAATCGCGGTGATGGCGGGTAAATCTGCGTCTGTGCTTGGGCGAATAATCAACATAAATGGCTCAATAGTTGGCTTATAAAAGAATAATCAGAGAATAAAAATGACAACAGCTCTGCTAAAAAGCTATAATCAAAGGCTTTTCAGCGTGTTTCTAGCCGGGTGGTTATGTAACGTGTCTCAACGCTGAGATTACATGAAATTAATAGGTATTTAGGTTTTCTGGGCTTTCTAGCAAAACTTTTATACTTTTCAAAGGAAATACTATGGTCGTCATTCGACTTTCTCGCGGCGGCGCTAAAGCGCGTCCCTTCTTCAACATCGTCGTTGCTGACAAGCGCACACGTCGTGATGGTCGCTTCATCGAGCGCGTTGGTTTTTACAACCCTAGCGCTACCGGTGGCGAAGAGAGCATCCGCGTTGCTATCGACCGCGTGACTTACTGGAAAAGCGTTGGCGCACAAGCGTCTCCAACCGTTGAGCGTTTGTTTGCTCAAGCAGCTAAAAAAGCAGCCATAACCACCGCTGCTTAATCAACAACTTTGTTGTTGATTTCAGTTCAAGGCACTAGCTAAAAGCATCTTTTGAAATTTATTTTTAAATCGTATGTTGCAAGGCCTTGAACCGGTAGATTTGCCAGCAGATGCCATCCAAGTAGGGCGCATAGCCGATGCTTGGGGGCTCAAAGGCTGGTTCAAAGTTTTACCTCACAGCGCCGACCCCGAGGCGCTTTTTTCATCCAAACGCTGGTATTTGCAACCCACCGAACGTGGTAAAACCGCCTTTGCTGGCACGCAGCTGATGCGCATTCGTGAGGCGAAAGTTCACTCCGACACCATCGTTGCCGTCGCGCACGACATGGAAGACAGAGACCTTGCCCAAGCACTCAAAGGTTCACGCATCTTCGTTCCACGTTCTAGCTTTCCGACGCCTGAGCTTGATTCGTACTATTGGGTCGATTTGATGGGACTAAACGTCATCAACCGCGAAGGCATTGCTCTTGGCATCGTGAAAGACTTACTCGCCACCGGCCCGCAGACTGTTTTGGTGATTGAGTACACGGAAAATTTAGGCGATGGCGAAAAAGTGCAAGAACGCATGATTCCTTTCGTCTCGCACTTTGTGGACGACGTGAACTTGACCGAAAAACGCATCACCGTTGACTGGCAGCCAGATTACTAAGACAGCCCATAGCCTTAGCCAATGCCATGCGCTTCGATGTCATCACCCTTTTCCCTGAACTTTTCGCGCCGTTTTTAAGCATAGGCATCAACCGCCGTGCGTTTGAAACCAAAGACAATGCCCCATTGGTGGATGTGCGCCTGTGGAACCCGCGCGACTTTGCGCTAGGCACCTACCGCCGAATCGACGACCGCCCCTTTGGCGGCGGCCCTGGCATGGTGATGATGGCTGAACCACTGCGTTTGTGTTTAGAAGCGATTCAAACCGACAGAAACCATGCAAACCAAGCACCCGTGGTACTTTTTTCACCCATCGGCCAAAAACTGGATCACCCGAGCGTGGAAAAATGGTCAAAAAGTGACGGCGCGGTACTCATTTGCGGCCGCTACGAAGGCATTGACCAACGGTTTATTGAAGCCTACGTCGATATTCAAATCAGCTTGGGCGACTTTGTCCTTTCAGGCGGCGAAATTGCCGCAATGGCGCTCTTAGATGCCGTCGCTCGTCTGCAACCCGGCGTTTTAAGCGACCAAGACAGCCACCATTTAGACAGCTTCAACCCCGCCTTGAACGGCTTGCTAGACTGCCCACACTACACCCGCCCTGAGATTTGGGAAGATCAAGGTGTCAAAAAACCCGTCCCCGAGGTTTTATTGTCTGGGCATCATGTGAATATTGAGCAATGGCGGCAGGAGCAGCGACTGAAGCTGACGACTGAACTGCGACCTGATTTGTTGAAAAAGCGATGATTTTAGATTGAACTTGAGGCATTTAGACTCCCTCAATGCGCAATTTTTACTACATTTTTTATAGCAATCTAGGCAATAAATACGCCGGCTATAGGCCAATATTATCCACAAAAACAGGATTTCCTTGTGATAAGCACTTTTTTGGCTAATTAAAGCAAGCTTTCATCGCCTTGACTCGTAGTAAATTTTACTTTAATATGCAATCACTTCATTCAAGCAAACTTTAAAACCATGCGTACCACGGGCACTTACCTCACATCCACCACCTTGGGTGAGCCTGTACGCACCTTTGTGCCGCACGCTTTGCCACCGAGCGAGCCAGCTTTGCAGCCTGACTTTTTTGCACAAAGCAACGCCCGCGCTGAGTTGGCGCTGGCGCGGCTGGCGGCCGTGTCGGGTTTGGTGCCGTCTATCGATTGGCTGCTATACAGCGCGGTGCGTAAAGAGGCTTTGCTGACTTCGCAGATTGAAGGGACGCAGGCCACGCTGGTTGACCTGTTAAACAACGAGGCTGGGTTTGCCGTCAGCAATACGGACGACGTGCAAGAGGTAAGCAACTATCTGCGTGCCTTTCGACTGGTGCAAGACAACTTGCGCGACCCCGCTGGTTTGCCGCTAAGCGTGCGCTTGCTGTGTGAGGCGCATCGACTGCTGCTAGATGGCGCACGGGGCACAGGCAAGCAGCCGGGAGCGCTGCGGCAATCGCAAAATTGGATTGGCGGCACGCGCCCGGGCAATGCGGTTTTTGTCCCACCCCCTGCGCAGCAGGTGCCGCAGCTATTAGCAGACTTAGAGCGCTTTATCCACCACACGGCCTCTGACGAACCAACTAGTTTGCCAGCCTTAGTCAAAATTGCGTTGATACATGTGCAGTTTGAAACCATTCACCCCTTTTTAGATGGCAATGGCCGGATTGGCCGTTTGCTGATCGCGGCTTTGATGGAGTTTTGGCAGTTGTTACCCGAGCCGTTGTTGTATTTGAGCGGCTATCTCAAGATGCACCAATCCGAGTATTACCGCCGCTTGTCAAACGTGCGGCTAGAGGGCGACTGGGAAAGCTGGGTGACTTTCTTTTTGGAAGGCGTAGCCGAGGCAGCAGCAGAGGCTGAACGCAACATTGTGGCCATTGCCAGCTTGGTGGGGCAAGATCGTCGCCGTTTGGTCGCAGCCACCCATGCCAGCCCAGCCAGCTACCGTTTGTTTGAACTATTGCCCATGATGCCGCGCTTTACGATCGAGCAAGTGCGGCAAAAGCTGCAAACCACCACGCCCACAGCGACTGCGGCTATCAAAGTTTTAGAAAGTCTGGGCATAGTGGCAGAGTTGACAGGCCAGAAAAAAAACCGCAGTTACAGCTATGCCAACTACATTGATCTTTTAACGCGATGACCGCTGAGACCAACTCGAACAAAAAGCGTTGATTCTAGATTTAAATAGAGGTGTTTAGCCGCCCTTATTGTGCAATTATTTACTATATTTTTTATAGCTACTCAGGCAACAAATACGCCGTCTACAGCTATTTTCCACTCTTAAGACAGTAAATCGCACGGTTATCTAACTCGCGTCTACTCAGCCTAACCCATCTCACACAACTAATAGCTAAAGCATTTCACCTATTTTTTTAAAAGTAATTCCTTTTAATTTATTTTTTTCAATGCGATCGCGAAAAGATTCAGTCACTATTAGCATTGTCCGGTTCGAGCCGTTTATTGTAAACATCTCCCAATTTTTCGCCCTAGAGTCAATAACTCGTATTTTCATAATCATAAAAATTTCACCATTTAAACCTCGCATAACATTTGAATGATTAAAGTCAATATCAGTGACAGTTTGCATGCAATTGATAATAAACCATTGTTTATTATCAACCTGAATTGGAATTAATTCAACTTCAGTTTTCGAAGTTGGTAAAACTATATCTTTTAATTCTGAGCTAAAAGCCACAACTCCCGAAGAATAAACTGTGCAAATGTTTGGTGTATTTTTATTTTTTTTATCTATCGTTTCAAAATGAAAACATACTGGCATTTTATTTTCATACGTGGATTTATGAATAATTGAACTAAATGGTATCCATTCATGAAAATTATCAATTAGAAGCGATTGATAAGAATTAGCTGCTTGAATTTTATAAAGTGTTTTCATTTAGTCTGGAAAAACCCCTGCTTTAATTAAGGAATAATTAGGGTCAAATTATGATTGAATGCATTTATACCCGTTTTATGTCACTCGGTCTACGAAAATGGCGGCTTGTGATAACTCTCTAGGCTGCTGCCCCACAAACTGCTATAATCAAAGGCTTTTCGATCCTCTGGCCGACCGCTCTTTTTGCAGATTTCTTCTGTAAATCTATTGAGCATATGTCAATCCCGACGTTGGTGCGGCCATGATCACAAGAGGAAACTATGAACTTAATCGAAACACTAGAGCAAGAAGAAATTGCTCGTTTGAACAAAACCATTCCTGAGTTTGCGCCTGGCGACACCGTTATCGTTAGCGTTAACGTGGTCGAGGGAACTCGCAAGCGTTTACAAGCGTTTGAAGGCGTTGTTATCGCCAAGCGTAACCGTGGTTTGAACAGCGGTTTTACCGTTCGTAAAATCTCCAGCGGTGAAGGCGTTGAGCGTACGTTCCAAACTTACAGCCCATTGATCGCAGCGATTGAAGTGAAACGTCGTGGTGATGTTCGCCGCGCTAAGTTGTACTACTTGCGTGATCGTAGCGGCAAGTCTGCACGTATCAAAGAAAAATTGGCGCCTAAAAAGATCAAGGCTGCTGCAGTTACCGCAGCTTAAAGCCAAAGTAAAAGAGTCAGACCCCACTGGCTCTGAAAACAACCGCTACCAGTCACTCATTGAGTTATTTCTTTGAGTTACTTTTAGCGGTTTTTTTATTCTCTAAAGATCATGTCTGCACCAGATTACATCGCACCACCGATTTTTGATCCACGCAAAGTGCCTGTTACTCGCACGGGCGCGGGCATGCCAGCCATTTCAGCTGAAGTTATGCTGCCACAAGCTTTGCGTGAGCGATTTGCGAACCAGCCAACCTGGTCACCTGAAATTCTGCGTGAAAGCAGCTTCAGCCAACGACAAATAGCCAATGCTTCGGTGCTTTTTCCCTTGGTGATGCGCGAAGAGCTGCATGTACTGCTAACACAGCGCACCTTGCATATGTCCACACACGGTGGGCAAATCGCTTTTCCTGGTGGCAAGGCGGATGAGGACGATGCCGACGCCGTAGCTACCGCGCTGCGCGAAACTTTTGAAGAAGTGGGCATAGCTAAGTCACACATTGAAGTCATAGGCAGCATGCCAACGTATTTGACAGGCACGCAATTTGTCATCACGCCCGTGGTGGCGTTGTTGCAGCCAGATTTTGAGCTACAGCTCAACACCGATGAAGTGGCGCATGCGTTTGAAGTCCCGCTGTCCTTCCTGATGAACCCTGCCAACCACCACGAGCATGTGTTTGAATGGCAAGGCGCACGGCGCAAGTGGTTTTCTATGCCCTACCCTGATGCCAGCGCGCCCAACGGCAAAGAGCATTTCATTTGGGGTGCTACGGCTGGCATGTTGCGTAATTTTTATCGCTTTTTGCACGCTTAAAGCTACGGTACTCAGACTTCCATCCTTTATGATGTGGTTATGAGCTTTTTTGCCATTCTTTGTGCGCTCTTGATTGAGCAAGTCAAACCCCTTACCCGTAGCAACCCCATTCACCACGGTTTGCGCCACTGGGCGAACGCGGTGAGCAGCAATTTTGATGCCGGCAAATCAGACCATAGCTGGGTGGTTTGGCTCATCACAGCAGCTCTGCCAGCCTTAGCAGTACTCGCCGTGCATTGGTTGCTGATATACGCTATCGGCTGGCCAGCAGCCGTAGTGTGGAATGTGATGGTGCTTTATGTCACCCTTGGGTTTAGGCAATTCAGCTACCACTTCACCGACATTCGCGATGCACTAGACGCTGGTGACGAAGATCTAGCGCGCCAGCTCTTGGCAGATTGGCAAAATGTTGATGCCAGTAATATTCCGCGCAGCGATATTGTGCGACACGTTATAGAGTATTCGGTTTTAGCGTCGCATCGCCATGTGTTTGGTGTACTGACTTGGTATGTCATCTTGGCAGCCATCGGCATGGGGCCTTTTGGCGCAGTGTTTTACCGTATGTCCGAATTTACCGTGCGGTTTTGGAAAC
The DNA here is from genome assembly GCA_013298945.1 of Polaromonas sp. Lineage (GTDB taxonomy): Bacteria > Pseudomonadota > Gammaproteobacteria > Burkholderiales > Burkholderiaceae_C > Aalborgiella. The sequence continues at coordinate 35,958 of JAAFJR010000002.1, read as the reverse complement.
CACGGTTTAAACCCAAACTCAACGCGTCTAACACGGGCAACATCCATTACGAAAACTCTGTAGTGAGCGACCCCTTGCGCGACACAACAGCAAAAGCGTGGTATTTGGTCGATTGGTTGCCTGCCCGCTTCACCGCCATGGGGTTTGCTGTTGTGGGTAATTTTGAAGATGCGATTGACTGCTGGCGTAACTATGCGCAGCAGCTACCCACCTTAGATAACTCGAACGATGGCGTGATTTTGGCTGCCACATCGGGCGCCATGCATGTACGTTTGGGTGGTGAGTTGCTCAAGCCCGCAGCCCATGCAGAATCTACTAACTCCTCATTTGGCGACTTGGACAGCACAACGGCCGCACCAAAAGCCACCATCAGCACGCCAGGCCGAGAGGCTGAGCCTGCGCATCTGCGCAGCGTCGTTGGCCTTGTGTGGCGTTATGTGGTGCTGTGGATGTTGCTATTAGCGTTGCTAACTTTGTCTAATTTACTCGGCTAACTATTGCTTACCATTGCACTTCAAACGTAATATTCAATACCGAATTTCAGATAACTCAGCAAATAAACTGCTATAAATTCTATAGCGCTCTAGGCTTATTTTACGCCGGCTAGAGTCGATTTTATCATCCAACCTCATAGACTCCAAAACACCGCATCCTGGCTCGTGCAAATGGCTGCAATTGTAAAACTTGCAATTTGGAACATGCACTTTGAAGTCCGGCATGTAGCTGGCCAAGTGCGCCGCTTCAATGTGGTTCAATCCAAACTCTTGAAAACCAGGCGAATCAATCAAAGCTGTCGTTTTGGCTTCATCTACCCAATACCACGTCGTGCTGGTTGTGGTGTGTTTGCCTGAATTTAAAGCTTGTGAGATTTCTTGTGTAAACACCGTGGCGTTAGGTACAACGGCATTGATCAGCGTGCTTTTTCCTGCTCCTGAGGGACCTAAAACCAGCGTGGTTTTAGCCTGCAGCAGCGACATCAGCAACTCGGCTTGTTGCTCAATTTGTTCAATATCAAAGTCTCCAGCATCGCTATCAATACTGACATTTTTAGGTTTTAAACTTAACGAGACAAGGTCGTAACCCATCTCTTTGTAGGGCTGCAAACGCTCCCAAGCTTTGGCAAACGGAATCTTCAAATCGCTTTTATTGAGCGCAATAACGGGCTTGATGTGCTCCGCTTCAGCGGCAATCAATGCGCGGGAGAGCTGACTTTCAGAAAACTCTGGCTCTGCAGCAATCAAAATTAATATTTGATCTAGATTGGCAGCGAACGACTTGGTGCGGATTTCGTCTTGCCGATAAAACAAGTTTTTCCTAGGCTCTAGCTTCTCAATCGTACCCTCATCCTGAGTTGCCAACCACTTGATACGGTCGCCCACGACTGCCGTGTTTTTCTTACCACGGGGATGGCAAATGATACGTTCACCAGTATCGGTTTCAACCATCACATGGCGGCCAAAACCAGCCACTATTAGGCCGTTTTGCAAGCCGTTTTGTAGACCTTTTTGCAGTAACTTTCTCAAACCGCAACCCTACTGTGTGTAAAACCCATGCGAGCCAAGCGCTCAGAAGCTGGCGGATGAGAGTAATAAAACTTCACAAACAATGGGTCTGGCGTCAGCGTAGACGCATTGTCTTCGTACAGCTTAAGCAAGGCACTAGCCAAGTCGTTTCCCGCCGTTTGTTGAACGGCGTAAGCATCCGCTTCAAACTCATGTTTGCGCGACAACTGTGCAAAGAGTGGAGAGATGAAAAACGTGAACGCAGGCATCGCCATCATCAAAAGCAACAAAGCCAAAGCGTTGTTTGGCACGCCTGTCACAGGCATAGAGTTGGGCATCACACCTAAGCCTGTGTAAAACCACACTTGGTCTGACAGCCATCCTAAAAGCGCAAAACCAACCAAGCTCATCGCAAACATAGCAACGATTCGTTTGATCACATGCTTGTGCTTGAAATGCCCCAGCTCATGCGCCAGCACAGCGTCCACCTCTGCAGGCGAGAGTTTAGCCAGCAAGGTGTCGTAAAAAACCACCCGTTTCGAAGCGCCAAAGCCAGTGAAATATGCATTCGCGTGGCCGCTGCGCTTGCTGCCATCCATCACGAACAAACCTTTAGCAGAGAAGCCACAGCGTTGCATCAAAGCCGTCACACGGGCTTTTAGTGATTCGTCTTCTAAAGGTTTGAATTTGTTAAACATAGGAGCAATCACCGTAGGGTAAAGCACCAAAAGTAGCAAGTTAAAACCCATCCAAACACACCACGTCCACAGCCACCACAAGTTGCCCGCCGCGCCCATGAGCCACAGAATCAGTAAAGCTAATGGCAAACCAATCAAAGCACCAATCAGTATAGATTTGATACCGTCCAGCAGCCATAGCTTTAACGTCATTTTGTTGAAGCCGAAGCGCTCCTCAATCACAAAGGTTTGATACAGCGTGAACGGCAGCTCAATGATGCTGCCAATTACTGCAAAGCTGACGAACAGCGCCAACTGTTGCGCCAAGCCCGCATAAGCGTTTCCGATCAAACCCAGCAGCCACGTATTCAACACATCTAACCCACCGAGCAACGTCCACCCGACAAGCACGGCCGTGCCAAAAGCCAGCTCTAGCAAACCAAAACGTGATTTCGTCAGTGTGTAATCTGCTGCTTTTTGATGCGCTGCCAGCGTGATGTTTTGTGCGAAAGCTGCTGGCACGGCATCACGATGCTGCGCGACATAGCGAATTTGACGAGTTGCCAGCCAATACTTGACCATCAAGCCAGCCACTAAAAGTGCTGCAAATACTAATGTAAAAATAATTGATGTGGATGCGTTTGTCATAGCGTATGAGTTTACTGATGAAATGGGCGACAATCTTATCTATGCCAAATAAGCCCAATATCGCCAAAATCAACAAAGAAACCACTGCAGAAACTGCCGAAACTCAGGTTTTACTCGCTAAAAACGACCAAAACCTGATATGGCTAGACTGCGAAATGACTGGCTTAGACCCTGAAAACGAGCGTTTGATCGAAATCGCAGTCGTTATCACCGGTCCCAACTTAGAACCAAGAATAGAAGGCCCAGTACTGGTGATTCATCAATCCGACGCTTTGCTCGACAAGATGGACAAATGGAACAAAGGCACACACGGCAAAAGCGGTTTGATTGACAAAGTGAAAGCCTCCACCATTTCAGAAGCAGATGCGGAAGCCGAGATTTTGACGTTTTTGAAGAAGTACGTACCCAAAGCGACTTCCCCCCTGTGCGGGAACACCATCAGCCAAGACCGCCGATTTTTGGTCAAATACATGCCAAAGCTAGACGCATTTTTTCATTACCGAAATATCGACGTCAGCACTTTCAAAGAGCTCGCCAAGCGCTGGAGACCGGACGTTTACAAAGCTTTCAAAAAGCAGCAAAAACACACGGCCTTGGCGGATGTGCATGAGTCGATTGACGAACTGGTGCATTACCGCGAGCATTTTTTGAAGTGAGAAATATCACTAAATCCATAAACTCCTGCGCTTTTGAAAATAAAATTAGGTAAAAACCCGTAGTCATGTCATAATCGGAGACTGCACAGAAATTGACGGATAGAAATTTATAAATTTCTTGCATCGTACATCTTCCACACACTTTGGGCTTGTTGTATTTTCATTAAATTGAAAGCAACGATTTAAAAAAGCCAACCGCGTCGCTACCGACTGCAATCACACATCTTTAGATGTGGGCTGCAGACAAAATCGAGTAAATAGACGTTGTACTTCGTTTGATGGTTGATGTTTTTTAACCATTGAATGGAACCGCACCGAAACAGGTAGCGGCTATGTATGACTGACTCTATGATTGACACGACAACTAACGCATTTGAATCTCAAATTGATACCGAAATAACACTAAATTCTTCTGTAGCCGGCGAATTTATTGCCTCAGCAGCTACTAATACTGTAGCAAATGAGATTGATGTAGAAGCTACTGCAAAAGCCTTGGCCGCTGAAGAAGCTGCCAAACTGCCTAACGGTTTTATCGCCCTTGGCTTGGCAGATGAGTTGATTCAAGCGACGAAAGAAATGGGTTTCACACAACCCACCATCGTTCAGCAAAAAACAATTCCTTTAGCTTTGCCAGCAGATTCAATCGACGGCACGCCTAAGAAATTTATCGATTTGATGGTTTCAAGCCAAACGGGTTCAGGTAAAACTGCCGCCTTTTTGTTGCCAGTAATTCACACTTTGTTGAAACAGCAAGAGCAAGCTGCTGCGGCTGAGCGAGCCGAGTTTGAAGCCGCTTGTGCTGAAGCCGAAGCACGTGGCGAAGCGCCTCCAAAGCGCGCTAAACGCAAAGATCCAACCAATTTCCGCAACTTCACACCAGCTACTCCGGGCGCTTTGGTGCTGTGCCCAACCCGTGAATTGGCACAACAAGTAGCCAACGACGCGATTGATTTGGTGCGATATTGCAAAGGCTTGCGCATTGCCAACGTGGTGGGCGGCATGCCTTACCAGTTGCAATTGGCTAAGTTGCAAAACGCTAACTTGGTGGTGGCAACGCCAGGCCGTTTGCTCGACCTGCAACGCTCACACCAGTTGAAACTTGACAAAGTGAAGTTTTTGGTCGTTGACGAAGCTGACCGTATGCTCGATTTAGGCTTCTCAGACGATCTCGCTGAAGTCAACCAGTTGACCATTGAGCGCCATCAAACCATGATGTTCAGCGCGACATTTGCACCACGTATTCAGCAACTCGCTGGCCGTGTGATGCGTGAGCCACAGCGCATCACCATCGACAGCCCACAAGACAAACACCAAAACATCAAACAATCGTTGTTCTGGGCTGACAACTCTCAGCACAAACGCAAATTGCTCGACCACTGGTTGCGCGACACCAACATTAAGCAAGCCATCGTGTTTGCCAGCACACAAATCGAGTGCGATGGTTTGGCCAACGACTTGCAACAAGAAGGTTTCAGCGCGGTGGCTTTGCACGGCGCTTTGAACCAAGGTATCCGTAACCGCCGTTTGCAAGCTTTGCGCGAAGGCCATGTACAAATTTTGGTCGCTACCGACGTGGCAGCTCGTGGTATTGACGTGCCATCTATCAGCCACGTGTTCAACTTTGGCTTGCCGATGAAAGCTGAAGACTACACCCACCGCATTGGTCGTACTGGCCGCGCGGGTCGCGACGGTATCGCAGTCAGCTTTGCTGAAATTCGTGACCGCCGCCGTATCATGGACATTGAGCAATACACACGTACCCCTTTCAAAGCAGAAGTGATTCCTGGTTTAGAGCCAAAACAACGCTTCCCAGAATCACGCAGCAACTTTGGTGGCCCAGACCGTGGCGGCTTTAGTGGTGATCGTGGACACGGGGGCGGTGGCGGTTTCGGCGGTCGTGACCGTAAGTTTGCACCTCGTCAAGGTGGCTTTGGTGGTGGTGATCGTGGTGGTTTCGGTGGCGGCGATCGTGGTGGCTTTGCTGACCGTGCCCCTCAAGGTGATCGTTTTGGTGCGCCAAACCCCTACGTCCGCAAAGGCGGTTTCAACGACCGCAACAGCGGTGGCTTCCCTCCACGTGGTGATTCAGCGCCTCGCGGTGACTTTGCTCCACGTGGCGATTTTGCCCCACGTAAAGAGTTTGCCCCACGCGGTGACTTCGCCCCTCGTAAAGACTTCGCTCCACGTGGTGAACGTGGTGATTTCGCCCCTCGTGGCGACCGTGCAGAACGCGGTGAGTTTGCGCCACGTAAAGATTTCGCTCCACGTGGTGACTTTGCGCCCCGTGGCGACTTTGTAGACCGTAAACCAGCTTTCGCAAAGCCTGGCTTTGCCAAGCCAACGTTTGCTAAGCCAGCTGCAAAGCCAGGCAATGGCGGCAAAGTGTTTGTGCCACGTGATATGGCAAAAGCGCGTACCGTTAAAGCTAAGTAATGTCTAACTTGGACCGCCTTGAATACGGCGGTACAAAACAAAAAGCCTGAAAGTTGTAAGACTTGCAGGCTTTTTTGAAATTTATACAAATTCGACTACCGTCCTCGGGTGCCCTGCAACATCTCCCGCATATCCCGCAAAGACACCGCACTGTGCTCGCTGAGTTTGACGCGTGGTTTGGGTTTCATAGCATGACCATAAATCACTTCAAAAGTCAGTTTTAATCGGCCACCCTCAGCAGGGTCAGCCAAATGATCAACCAGCGCGGCTTCTAGCTTGGCTTTCCACGCTTTGCCACGCAAAGCCGGGAAGCGGTCTGGGTGCAGGTTTCGTCCCAGTTCACGCAAATCCTGAAGCAGTTTTTGCGGTGTTTCGTAGGTCAGGACGATGCGCTCCATGTCCATCACTGGCTCGGCAAAGCCGGCTTGAATGAGCATGTCGCCCCAGTCGTGCATATCGGTGAATTGGTGGCTGGGTACTGGCCAGCCCAGCTTTTCGTACATACCACGCAGTTCGCGCAGGGTGTCTGGACCTAGGCAAGAGAACATCAAAAAACCATCCGTCGCTATGGCTTTGTGCCATTGGGCTATCAGGGCTTGTGGGTCTAGCGCGTTGTGCAAATGCATATTTGCCCAGAGCATGTCTACTGCGCCGTCGGTTGGCGTTGTGTAATTGACTTTGGGACCACTTTTAAAAAAGTTTGATAATTTGGATAACTGCCATTTGCTGCTGGAACTTGCCGTATTTACTATATTTTTTATAGCAGCATCGGCAATTAATTCGCCAGCTATTGGCATAAAACAGTCTGAATCAGGATACTTCGCAATCAATGCCACATGCGTCAGCTGCCCACCACGCACAGCGCCCCAGTGCGTCCAAGCTTTGGGTTGTAAATTGATCCACTGCAAACGCTCAACCATGCGACTGGCGACCTCTTCGTGCAGCCAGGGCGTGGAAGCAGGAGCAATGCGCTGCCAATGAGCGGCGGCTTTGGGGTCGATGGTGGGCGGGCGTTGTGTTGACATGGTGCTTGAATACACAGAGTATATTGGCAGTCTATGCAACGCAGTATATTCAGCCGTTTTTTAAACAACATTCCCAGCCAATGCGCCGTTTGTAAGGCTTGGCCAAGCAACGGCATGGTTTGTGAGGCTTGTATCACGCGCTTTGCCCAACCAGTACGGCGCTGCGCTACTTGCGCGCTGACACTGAAAGTTGGCAAGTCAGCTGATATCAAACGCTGCGGCGCCTGCATCGTGAAGCCGCCCCCGCTGGACGAGTGCTTGACAGCCGTTTCATATGAATACCCGTGGAGTGACTGCATTGCCAGTTACAAGTTTGGCAACAACCCAGCATGGGCGGGTATGTTTGCATTACTTCTGAAAAGCGCACCCTCAGTCGAGTTTGCAGTTGACGAATCAGACCTGATCGTACCTGTGCCATTGTCCGTAGCCAGACTCCAACAACGTGGCTACAACCAAGCATTGGAGATTTGCAAACACCTCAGTCGCAGCAAAACGGATGCGACTTTGCTGTTACGATTCAAAGACACGTTAACGCAAAGCTCGCTAAGCAAATCTGAGCGATTAAAAAATGTGAAGGCTGCGTTTGCCGTTGAACCCTTGCGAGCCAAAGAATTACAAGGCAAACGCGTTTTGCTTGTCGATGACGTTATGACCAGCGGTGCAACGCTGTTTGCAGCGGCAGCAGCACTGCGCCAAGCCGGCGCTACAAACATCACAGCGGTAGTTTTTGCAAGGACAGAATCAGATTAAATGCCGAATAAGGCATTTTTGAAACGACAATAAGCGCATGTTTAATATCGTTTTAGTCCAACCCGAAATTCCGCCCAACACGGGCAATATCATCCGCCTTGCCGCCAACACGGGCTGCAATTTGCATTTGATTGAGCCATTGGGCTTCTCCATGGAAGACAAACACATGCGGCGTGCGGGTTTGGATTACCACGAATATGCTGAATTGAAGCGACACGCCAGCTGGCAAGCTTTTCTTGATGACCAGCAACCAGCACCAGAGCGAATGTTTGCACTGACCACCAAAGGCACGCGTATTGTGCATACGGCGCAATTTCTCGCGGGTGATTATTTGGTCTTTGGCTCTGAAACACAAGGACTTGCACCAGCGTTGCGTGAGTCTTTTTTACCCGAGCAGCGCATCAAATTGCCGATGTTGCCTGATCAACGTAGTTTAAATTTATCCAATGCTGTCGCTGTCACCGTGTATGAGGCTTGGCGGCAAAACGGGTTTGCGCAAATCACAGCCTGAACCCGACGTTTATTTAACCCGACGTTTATGGATAGCTGCGCGAAATAGACTGCGCCACACAAACGGGTTTGGCTACGCCCTCGCGCTCAATCGTCACATCCCAAGTCATTTGCATGCCATTATTGTCAATCGGCTCTGCCGCCACTAATAACAAGCGAGCGCGTAAAGCACTACCAACGGGTACGGGCGACATGAAGCGCACTTTGTTCAGTCCGTAATTCACACCCATGCGCGTTTGGGTGACATGCAAAGCCGAAGCAAAAAACTGCGGTAGCAGCGATAAAGTCAAAAAACCATGGGCGATGGGCGCACCAAATGGGCCAGCTTTGGCACGTTCAGGGTCGATGTGGATCCACTGACGGTCACCTGTGGCTTCTGCAAACTGGTTAATTTGTTCTTGGGTGATGGTCAGCCAGTCACTCACGGCGACGTCTTGACCTACACAAGCGGCTAGTTCAGCCAAAGTTTGAAATGTTTTCATCGATTAATTACCTAAAGTTGAGAATAAATATGGCTGCGGTCGTGCCCTCTGTCTCTATACTTAAGCCTACAAAAACATAAAAACAAAAGATATACGTATGGAACACGCCCCTTCTTGGCTCATCAACAGTTTAATCTACCTAGGCGCAGCCGTTATCGCTGTACCTGTCTCCAAAGCGCTAGGGCTGGGTAGCATCATTGGCTACTTAGCCGCTGGCATGGCGATTGGGCCTTGGGGCTTGGGTTTGGTCACCAATGTGCAAGATATTTTGCATTTTGCCGAGTTTGGCGTGGTGTTGATGCTCTTTTTGGTGGGTTTGGAGCTGGAGCCCAAGCGCCTGTGGAGTTTGCGTCGCCCTATTTTTGGTTGGGGTAGCGCTCAAGTGATAGGTTGCGCCGCCGTTTTGTTCATCGCCTTGTGGGGTGCCAGCTTGTTCATGCCAGCCGTATCTAGTGCTTTGGGGGGTTGGAAAACGGCAGTGGTCGCGGCGTTGGGCTTGGCGCTGTCGTCAACTGCGATTGCGCTGCAGGTGATGGGTGAGCGCAATTTGCTGCCCACCAGCAGTGGGCAAGCCGGATTTTCGATTTTATTGTTTCAGGACGTGGCTGCGATACCGATTTTGGCTTTGATTCCGCTTCTAGGCGTAAGTTCAGAGGTAAATGAGGCATCATCCGGCGTAGATATTGCTTATTCAGCTATTAAAATTATAGCAATAATAGCTGGCATTGTGATTGGTGGTAGGCTCTTACTGCGCCCGATCTTCCGCTGGATTGCGCGCAGCAAAACGCCGGAAATCTTCACAGCTGCATCACTACTTTTAGTCGTAGGTATTGCGGCATTAATGCTGTATGTTGGTTTGAGCATGGCTTTGGGTGCTTTTCTAGCTGGAGTACTCTTAGCCGAAAGCGAATATCGTCGCGAGTTAGAAACGGATATTGAACCGTTTAAAGGATTGCTGCTAGGTTTGTTTTTCATCGCCGTGGGTATGAGTATCGATTTTTCTGTACTTATCAATTCTCCTTGGCTTATAGCCGGCGTATTGATTGCTTTTATTGCTATTAAATTTGCAGTAATTTATGGTATTACACGTCTCATGAAGGTGCCTTTTCAAGAGCGACCCGTGCTTACCCTGCTGCTGGCACAGGGTGGTGAGTTTGCTTTTGTGGTGTTTCAGGCCGCCGCTGGTGCTAAAGTTTTTGCGCCAGAGACGGCATCACTGTTGATTGGCGTGGTGGCGCTATCCATGCTCATCAGTCCGCTGATTTTGATTGCCATCGACAAACTTTGGCTACCGCGCTATGCCAACTGCGGCGTGGAGCTACCTGATGAAATTTCAGAGCAGCAAGCCGCGCCTATCATCATCGCTGGTTTTGGTCGTTATGGGCAAATCGTAGGTCGCTTGCTACTGGCGCAAGACATTCCCACCACAGTACTTGACCATGATGCCGAGATGATTGAAACCGCCAGAAGCTTTGGCTACCGTGTTTTTTATGGCAATGCCACGCGGCTTGACCTGTTGCGAACGGCGGGAGCGGCCACCGCGCAAATTTTGGTTGTAGCTGTCGATGATGTGGAACAATCACTCGCCATTGTTGACTTAGCTAAAGAGCACTTCCCAAAACTGCAATTGGTCGTTCGCGCTCGTGATGCAACACACTGGAACAAGCTACGTGACCGCGATATCACCCTGATTCAGCGGGAATTGTTTGAAAGCAGTTTACAAAGTGCTGGCAGCGTTTTGGAACTACTGGGCTACGCTGCACCAGATGCAAGCCGCATTGTGCAACTATTCAGAACACACAACTATGAGCTTTTAGAGCAAATGCACCCGCACTACCAAGACCGAAGCAAAGTCATCAGTTCCGTGAAACAAGGACGCGCACAGCTTGCTGAGCAAATGGCAAAAGAGCGAGAGATGGCTGGAAAAAACGTTGCTTAAACCGTTTTATGTAAGCATTACTTGAAGCCATCCCAAACGAGTTTACACCCAGTCAAAAACATGCCTGTGTATAGCAGTTTATAAAACAGATCGGGATTGATGCGTTTGGCAATGCGCACGCCAATCCAAACTCCTATAGGCGCTAAAGGCAACAAAACCAAGGATGTCGCAAAATTACGCATATCAAGCAAACCCAGCCACGCATACGGCACCCACTTCGACAAATTGATGAAAAAGAACAGGTAAGACATGGTCGCTGCAAACACCAAGGGCTTGAGTTTCAAAGGAATCAAATAAGCATTGATAGGCGGGCCACCTGCATGCGCTATGAAACTGGTGAAACCTGCGGTTGCTGTCAAAATTGCACCTAGCCATTTTGGCGGTGGGGCAGAATCGGGTTTTGGTGGAAATACGAGTCGTTGCGCCAAAAAGAGCAAGGTGAAAATACCAACAATGCCCGCCACAGTTGAAGAATCCAATACTTTGAACAGCAGCGTGCCGACGACAGTACCAACTAAAGCCCAAGGTAACAAAAATTTTAATAATTTCTTATCAAAATCTCGCCTAAAAGCGGATATGCCAAGCAAATCCATCACCAACAAAACTGGCATCAAAATGGCAGCAGCTTGGGGCACAGTGACCGCCATCGCCATCATCGGCACAGCCAGAGAACCAAAGCCTGAGCCAAAGCCGCTTTTACTGATGCCCAATAGCAAAACGGCTGGAATGGCGACGGCGTAAAAAAAGGGGTCTGTGATCAAGGGTAAAGCCATACTGTGATTGTCGCCTAAAATCTATGCCATGCTGTACCAACCCACACAAGCTGATGTCAGGCGTTTTTTTTGCTCTGTTTACACCAAAGCCGGCAATAATTCTGCCTTAGAAGCTATTGAAACCATAGCAAGTTTGTGGATTGATGAGCATCCAGAATACCATGCCGATTTACAGGATGTAGATGCTGCACTGCAAAGTTTGAACCATATTGTCACCACAGACGATGGCAAAACTAACCCGTTTTTGCATCTCTCCATGCACTTAACCATCACTGAGCAATGCTCGATTGACCAGCCGCGCGGCATTCGGCAAGCGGTTGAACTTCTGACTGCCAGACTCGATTCTTTGCATGATGCCCACCATGTGGTGATGGAATGCCTTGGTCAAATGATTTGGGATGCTCAACAAAATAAGCGAGCCCCTGACGGGCAAGCTTATGTTGAAGCCGTTCAGCGCCGAGCAACCAAAGATTAATACTGAAGCGTTGCCAAAGAGCGCAACTCTTCTGGCGTAGTACTTGGCATGCCAAAAAACTCAAGATAGGCTGGAATTTGCTCAAACAGCATGTCGGTACCAATTTGCACACGGCAGCCACGCTGCGCCGCTGCAGCCAAAAATGCAGTCATCTCAGTTTTCATCACAACCTCACCCACAAAAGTGGTTGAGGTAATGCGAGACACATCCATTGGCATAGGATCACCTGCGTTCATGCCCATGGGGGTGGCGTTAACCACCAAGTCAAACCCTTCTGGATCGTTAGAACCCGTTACCACATGCAATACAGGGTAATGTTGGCGTAAACGTACTGCTAAACCGTCAGCAGAGGCAGTATTGACGTCATGCAAAGCCAAGATTCCGACGCCCGCAGCGGCCAAAGACGCAGCTATCGCGCACCCAACACCTCCAGCACCAACGACTAATGCGCTGGCACCTTGCAACTTCATGCCTTTGCGCAACACACCACGCACAAAGCCTTCGCCATCAAACATTTCACCTTGCAACCTGCCGTCTGCCGTACGTCTTACGGCATTGCAAGCGCCAGCAATCGCGGCTGTTGGTAAGACTTCATCCAACAAACGAACCGTTGTAACCTTGTGCGGCATGGTGATCAACGCGCCACGAACATTGGTGAGCTTGAAAACAGATTGCAAAAAAGCTTCAAAATCTTGCGCTTGGCACCCCATAGGCACGACGATGGCATTGACGCCCGCTTTTTCAAACCACGGGTTGTAAATCATGGGCGCTTTGAAGGCGTGCGTGGGGTAGCCTATATGCGCAATAATTTCTGTGTTGCCAGTGATCATCATCATCGCTTGACAGCCTGCGCAGCAGTCACAGCAGCACGCAACGCCAACAAATAGCTATCTTCACCAAAACCGCAAATTTGGCCTTTGACAATTTCTGCAAACACAGACACATGGCGAAACGCCTCGCGCGCATGTATGTTGGACATGTGCAACTCCACAATCGGGCAAGTCAAAATCGCCAAAGCATCTCGAATGCCATAGCTGTAATGCGTCCATGCGCCTGCATTGATGAGCACTGCATCGACACCATCTTTGTAGCCTTGGTGAATGCGATCGCACATATCGCCTTCGCTGTTGGTTTGAAAGAACTCTAGCTCTGTGCCAAGCTCATTACCCAAAGTTGTCAAATTTGCGTTGATTTCGTCTAATGTAATCGTGCCGTATTGCTTTGGATCGCGCTTGCCAAACATGTTGTGATTGATACCGTGGAGCATGAGAATTTTCATATTTTTTTCCTTTTGAGTTTATGTAAATTAAGTAGCGTTTAACGCTACTATTTGGCCAGTTTTTGTAGATTCAATAATAGCTTCTGTAACGTGCAAATTTTGCAAACCGTCGAAAGCACTGACTAACGGCTGCGCTTCACCACGAATCACTGCACCAAAATGTTCGATCTGTAGTTTTAGTGGATCATCTAGCACCATGCTCACAACACTAGTATCAAATGCTTTCCACCAAGATCGATCTTCTGAGCGCGGATAGGTCTTTAAACGCATGGTTGGTACAGACAGAGTACCGTTCGTACCGGTAATGACATAACAATCTTCGTCATCACAACTTGCATATGATTTATTCTCTTGCGAAGTTTGCTCCCAGCTTCGGGCACTGGCCGCTGTATCCGACAACATAAATGTGCCAAGTGCACCGTTTGCAAAACGTAAATTGATAGCCACCGTATCTTCGACAGCATAGCCACGAATCGTATGGCTACCAAAGGCCTGCACTGCAACAATATCGCCACACAACATTCGTAAGTTATGAACTTCATGAATCATATTAATCAAAAACGGGCCTGCGCCTAATTCTTTGCGCCACGGTGCATCAACGAAGTAATGATCAGGCTTGAAGAATGTCGCGCTTCCCATGAAGGCGACCAGCCTTCCTAGCATGCCAGAATCAACCACTTCTTTGGCTTTGGCCATGATGGGGCTATGCGCACGGTGGTGCCCGATGAGCACTTTTGCACCCGTTGCGGCCACCATAGCAACAATTTTTTCACCTTCTGCCACCGTGGTGGCGATAGGTTTTTCCAAAAGAATAGGCAAGTTTGCTTCCATGCATTGCAAGGCTTGCGATACATGTAATTGATTGGGTGTTGCCAAAATCAAGCCGTCTGGGCGATTCGTCACCAGCAAGTCGTCTATCGTTTTATAAAGTGGTACGCCAGCCTTTGCAGCAACGTCAATGGCTGCAGGCGAGGGATCTACGATAGCCGACAGCCTGCAGCTTGGGCAATTCCCCAAAACTTTGATGTGCGCCTGGCCAATCAAACCAGCACCAGCAATGGCAATCCGAATCTTAGACATTTAAAAATTTCGAAAATTACTAACTTAGAAGTTACTAATTTATTTACTAAATAAAAAGCGCAGACACCTTTCAAATAAAAAACATCTGCGCGATAGCTACAAATTGCCTAATATTTACTTACGCAATTTAGCCAATTCAGCCATCATTTCATTGACAGTGGCTTCACCAACGTTCGCACTGAATTGTGCAATCACTGGCTTCATTTTTTCGCGCAATTTAGCAACTTCAGCTGGTGAAAACTGTGTAACTGTCATGCCGTTTTTCTTCAGCAATTCCAAGTTTGCTGCAACTGCTGCGCGCGATGCTGCACGTTGACCTTTAGCTGCTTCGTCAGAAGAATCATCGATGATTTTCTTCTCAGCTGGGGTCAAAGTGTCCCAAACTTTCTTGCTAAAAATCACAGATTGTGGGTTGTACTGGTGGTTGGTCAAAGCCATGTATTTTTGAACTTCCCAGAACTTGTTAGAAGAGATGACAGAAACTGGGTTCTCTTGACCGTCAATCGCTTTTTGCTCCAAACCTGCATAAACTTCAGCAAAAGGCATAGGTGTTGGGTTTGCACCTAATGCTTTCACCCAAGCCACGTTAATAGGGTTAGGAATCACGCGCAGCTTCAAGCCTTCGATGTCTTCAACTTTGTTCAAAGCGCGCTTGCTGTTGGTGATGTGGCGATAGCCCAATTCCCAGTAAGACAAACCAATCAAACCTTTGGCTTCAAGCAAAGCATGCATTTTCTTGCCGACAGGGCCATCAACAATCGCGTCAGACTCTTTTTCGTTAGCAAACAAGAATGGAAAGTCAAAAATAGCGAGCTCTTTGGCTTCTGAAGCCAAGATACCGCTGTTCAACACCGCCATATCCACAGTGCCGCCCTTGATGGACGAAACAACAGCTTGGTCGGTTCCCAAAGTGGAGTTGAGGAACAATTGCACCTTCATCTTGCCGCCAGATTTAGCTTCCACAGCTGCAGCAAAAGCCTTCATACCAGCGACCGCTGGGTGGCCTTCAGGGCCGCTCAAACCAAATTTAAGCACGCGCTCTTGCGCCATGGCTGTACCAAAAGCAGCAACAGCTGCAACAGCTAACAAAGACTTAATAAAAAAACGCTTCATAAGGGTCTCCACAAGTTTTAAAAAGTAACACAGCACGCTTCAACACAAACTTAGCAAATGGCGCGCTAACTCATTCGCTTTGTTAAAACCCTAACGCACTTTTGGCACACTAGGACGACAAAAATAAATCAAATTACAGCTTAAATCTTAATAAAACCAGCGAGCTGGAACCATCACAAGTTGCGGAAACATCACCATCAAGAACATGATGGCGAATTGCGCAATCATGAACGGGATAACGCCTTTGGTTACCTCATCCATGCTAACCTTACCCACGCCAGCAACCGCATTCAGCACCGTGCCTACTGGTGGGGTGATCAAACCAATCGCATTGTTGATGATGAACAACACGCCAAAGTAAACGGGGTCAATGCCTGCAGCTTTGACAACGGGCATCAGTACAGGCGTCAGCAACAAAATAGTTGGCGTCATATCCAAAGCCGTCCCCACCACCATGGTCAGCACCATGATGGCTAACATCAGCAAACGTGGGCTGCCCAGCAAAGGCTCAAGCAATGACACCACTTGTGCAGGCAAGTTTGCAACGGTGATTAACCAAGCTGAAACCATAGCTGCAGCTACCAAAAACATAACTACTGAGCAAGTTTTTGCTGACGAAATGAGCAAAGGTATCATTTTTTTAACATTCAGCTCTTTGTAAACAAATACTGAGATAAAAATCGCGTAGACAGCGGCGACAACTGCTGCCTCAGTTGGCGTGAAAACACCAAACTTCAAACCGAAAATGATGATTAACGGTAGTACCAAAGCCCAAGTTGCATCTTTAAGTGCCACTAAAACCTCTGTTTTAGTTTTGCGCGGTGGCGGCATGACCACCTCTTTGCGCACCAAATACCACCATGTAAACCACAAGGATATCGCCAGTAAAACGCCTGGAAAAATACCAGCCATGAAGAGCTTGGTGATAGACACACCACCCGCAACACCGAAAATTACAAAACCAATGCTTGGTGGAATGATAGGAGCGATGATGCCTGCTGATGCAATCAAGCCGGCTGAACGCGCTTTGTCATGCCCAGCAGCCACCATCATAGGCAGCAGCAGCGCTGTTAAAGCCGCAGCATCTGCCACCGCAGAACCCGATAGCGATGCCATGATCACAGCTGCCACAATAGTGACATAACCTAAACCACCTTTGATATGCCCCACCAAAGCCATGGCAAAGTTAACAATACGGCGCGATAATCCGCCAGCATTCATCACCTCACCCGCCAGCATAAAGAATGGGACAGCCAACAAAGGAAAGCTGTTTGAGCCTTCAATCAAGTTTTGCGCCAATATTTGCGCATCAAACATGTTCATATGCCACATCAAGGCAGCACCGCATAACAGCAAAGAAAAAGCAATCGGAATGCCCAATGCCATGGCACCCAGCATAGAACCTAAAAATATAGAAATAATCATGACAAGCCTTTATTTAGTTCGTTCTTAGTTTGTGGTTTGTTCGTCTGTTTAATGTGTTTAATGCGGCGACTCTTCAGACTCTTGCATCATGATGAGCTGGTCATCGCGCATTTGTCCACTCAGCAGCCGCCACAAATCACCTAACAAAATGGGCGCAGCCAAAACTGCGAAAACGACGCCTGCCGCATACACCCAAGCCATAGAAACTTCCATGACGGCACTGGTCGAATCTAAATTGATCTTGGCTTGGTCGTATGAGCCTTTGAAAATCAGCCAATCACAAAACAACATCAGCACCAAGGACAAACCCATGCATATGCGCTTACCCTTGGGCCCTAAACGCCCCACCAACATGTCTGTACCCAAATGGCCGTTGTCTCTGAGCGCAACCACCGCGCCCAAAAAGGTCATCCAAACGAACAACCAGCGTGATAATTCTTCAGAAATCGTGAAGCCTGAATTCAGCGCATAGCGCATGAAAACATTGCCAAACACCAGCACCACCATCACCACCATGATGAGCGCCAGCAAATAGCTGATCCATTGGCAATAATGATCAATCACTTTTTTCAACATATCGTCTCCTTAGTTTTATGGGCAGATACTTTAATGTACTAACTGGTTAGTTTTATAAAATAGGTAGTAACCCGTATCTATTTAATGAATACCTGTATAGCTAGTATCAAAAATTCACATAACTGAAAATATGCACCACAGCTCGCCACTACAAGCGTACATAGCGCACCATGGTCTCGATGATGCTCTCGCGTCTGGCTCGAAAATTCACCTCGTCTTCCAAGCTGTGCTTAAAAATCAAGGAAAACGTATGGTGGTTAGACACATTGAAAAAGCTCAGCGCAGACATTGTCATATGCAAATCCAGCGGGTCTAAATTGGGCCTAAAAACACCCTGCTCCACACCACGCTCATAAACGTGCTGTACTGCGTGAACAACCGGAATATTCAAACCCTGAATCGTTTTACTCTGAGCTAAAAACTCACCACGGTGGATGTTTTCATTCATCACCAAGCGCACGAAATCTGGGTTATTCCACTGGTAGTCCACGGTAAAGCCCACCAGCATGCGCAGCGCTTCTTCAGGCGCTAAATCTTCCAAATGCAGCTGCTGCTCAATCTGCCGAATACGGCGGTATGCCTCCTCCAAAACCGCCACATACAAGCCTTCTTTACTCTCAAAATAGTAGTAAATCATGCGCTTGCTGGTTTTGGTTGTAGCCGCGATTTCATCAATCCGCGCTCCACTCAACCCCTTAGCAGCAAACTCTGCAGTAGCCACCTCCAAAATACCAGCCATGGTGCGTGCAGGGTCATTGGTACGGCTAGGTTTTTCGGCTGTAGCCGGCGTATTTACTACCTGAATAGCTATATTATTGATAGCGTTTCTTAGCACGCTTTTAGATGCACTTTTAGCCGCCGATCTAGTCGTGGGTTTTGCAGGTTTTGCTGAATGTACTAGTTCGTTCATTTTTTCAGTTTAAATGAACGGCTGCAGCTTTTGACTAGGATTTACCCTAGATTTACCGCTTCAATTTAATCTGATTCGGCAAAGGCACAGACCGACGCAGCACGCCTTCACTCAGCCACAGCGCCGATTGCCTTGCACGTTTTGCGACACTCTCCAGCGGCATGGCTTGGTAGTCGTCGTTGAAAACTTCAAAGCTGTAGTCACCACGGTAGCCCAGCTCGTGCAGTTTCAAGGTCAACGCGGCTAAGGCTTCGCTGTGGACGCCTTCACCGGGGAACACGCGAAAATGGCGGGCAGTGGTGATGCGTTCTTCTACGGTTTTGATTTCGTTCCACATGAAATCTGCCAGTTGCACCAAGAAGATCTTGCTAGGGTCTAGCATTTCCAAATCTTCCAATGGGGTGTTGGTCGCAAACATGTGGAAGGAGTCAAAACCTAAGCCCAAATTGGGCATGTCGGCACGGCAAACCAAGTCCCAGGCTTGGGGGAACTGGTTGATGGTTCGTCCCCAAGACAAGGCTTCATAGGCGATTTTGATGTTCATCGGTATGGCCAGCATCGCCAGCTTGCGCAAGTCTTTGACCAATGCTTCGGTGTCTGAGGTCGCATGCGTGGAGGTGCTAGAGCACATGAGCATCACACCACAATCTAGCGCGTGGCACATCTCCAGCATGGACTTGGCGATATCGATTTTGTACTCGTGTAGGTGGCCCGACAAACCTTCAAAATCGCGAAGCACCTGAAAACCAGTCACCCGCAGCCCGCTGGCTTTAACGGCAGCTACTGCCGCCTGCCAGCCATCCGTATGCCCCACCAAATCACGCGCAGCCAGCATGATTTGGCTGAAGCCAGCTTCGCGCGTGGCTTTTAGCTTGGCTTCTAGCGGGCCGGCAAACGAGATGGTGTCCATCCCAAAATCGTCAATGTTTCCAATAAATTGGCTCATGTTCGTGTCATTCACTTATGCGCCCAACCGGTCATCATGTACCAGTTCAAACGTCACACTGCCCATTTGTGTACGGGTCAGCGCGCCTTTGTTGTTGTCTTGCGGGTCTTTGGACACCAAAAATTCAACGCCCGCTTTCAAAAGCTGTTCAACGGTTTTAGCCACATCCGGCGTGCCCAAACCCATACGCTGCAAGCATTCGTCGTCTTTCACATCTAACACGCCGAGCTCTGGCTCTATCAACTGCAAATAGAAATGGTTAGGCGCTTCGCATGGGCTGCGCAAAATGCGGCCTTTGGTCAAAATGCCGAAGTTTTGCCCTGAGCTTAATTCAGAGAACCCAAACAACTCACGATAAAACTCAGTCCAATCTTCCGTTCGGTCGTTGCCGATGTATTGCACGATGCCAAAAAAGTGCAAACCTGCAACCGCAGGCGGATGCTGGTTTACGGTTGGAATCGGCGTGAAATCAACATCGTAAATCGAGAACTCTTTGTAGCGGTCAACAAAGTAAATGCGGCTAGAACCTACGCCGTGGATGGCTGGAATATTCAGCTCCATCACTTCGACATTGGTGGGAATCGCCCACGCACCGCGCTCTAAGGCACGCTTGTACGCGGCTGACGCGTCACGCACGCGCAATGCCATGGCAACGATCACGGGTTTGTCGTTTAGCTTTTCATGCGCGTTCACGATAACGTTCAAATCGCCCTGGCGATACAACAGCACTTCGCGAGAGCGATGCCGTGCAATCGGTCGAAAGCCCATTTTTTCTAACACTTGGCCGAGCTGCTGCGGTTGCGATGTTTCGTATTCGATGAACTCGATACCCTCCATACCCAGTGGATTAGGACCTTCTTGGATAGCTTCACGATTCAATGTGTTCATATGCTTTTGGGGTTGCTGTTTAGTCTGCATTAAACCACCGTTTCAGTCAAAGCTGTGGCAGCAACAGGTCGCGCACCACCCAAGAACAAATGCTCAATATTCGGGTCAGCCAACAAATCAGAGGCCGGCTTGTGCAGCACCAAGCGCCCAGACTCCAAAGCGATAGCTTCGTCGGCTATTTTCAAAGCGCTTTTCACGTTTTGCTCAACCATCAATACGGTTGTGCCTTGGTCTGCAAGCTTTCGCAGCAGCTTAAACACATCTTGCACCAAAATTGGCGACAAGCCGATAGAAGGCTCATCAATCAGCAAGACTTTAGGGCGCAACAACAAAGCACGGCCAATTTCCAATTGCTTTTGCTCGCCACCCGACAGGGCAGACGCTTGGCTATGGATACGTTCTTTCACGCGTGGAAAAAACTCCAGCACTTCAGGGATGCGCTCATGCGTGGTTTTCATGCCCAAGGTGATACCACCCAACTCAAGATTTTGAAACACCGACAGTTGCCCAAACAAATTGCGCCCCTGCGGCACGAAAGCGATGCCTTGTGCGAGCAATGACTTTTGTGTTGCACCGCCAATATCAACACCGTCTAACTTGATGCTGCCTTGGCGTGGCTTAAGCAAGCCAAACAAGGTTTTTAAAACTGTTGATTTACCAGCTCCATTAGGTCCCAACAAAAGAGTGATCGTGCCTCGTTTGGCTTTGAAGGACAGGTTGTTTAGGATCATGAAGTCCTTGTATCCCGCCACCACGTCATTGAATTCAACACATGTGCTGTTATTTAAAGTATTGCTCATATTTAGCTTCCTAAATAGGCGTCAAGCACCCGTTTGTTGGCGCGAATTTCTGCAGGTGTTCCAATAGCCATCACTTCACCCTCAACCATCACCATGATGCGATGGCACAAGTCCATCACAAAATCCATGTTGTGCTCAATGACCACAAAACTGCCTTTTTGCTTTTGGTTGAGTTCTTTAAGCAAACTAGAAATGCCGCCCACCAAACTCGGATTCACGCCCGCACAAGGCTCGTCAAGCAATACCAGAGCAGGCTCACTCATGAACGCCATGGCGATATCGACCAGTTTTTGCTGTCCATAGCTGAGCGTACCAGCTTGCAAATGCGCGACATGGCGGATACGAAATTGGTCAATCAAGGCATCGGCTTTTGCACCCAAGCCCGAATCGGTCGGCGCAAACATGCGCCCAAACATGCTGCCTTGGTGCTCTTGCCCGGCCACAATCAAGTTGTCGCGTACGGTCATCTTGCCAAACACTTGCAGCGTTTGAAAAGTTCGCCCAACACCCAAGCGACTCAGCTCTAGCGGACCTGCCTGCGTCACGTCTTTGCCATTCAATTCAATCGAGCCTTCATCGGGTTTGATTTGACCCAAAACGCTGTTAAACATCGTCGTTTTTCCAGAGCCGTTCGGTCCAATCACGCCGAAAATCTCGCCTGGCTTGACTTCAAAAGACACGCCACCCACGGCCTGTATCGCACCGTAAGCTTTTTTGAGATTACTGACTTTTAACACGGGTTTTAATGTTGTCGTACTCATGACTTGGCCTCCAACGCTGCACCAGCAGCCTTGCCCGCTAATTGACGTGCCGTACTCGCTTCACGCGCTAGGCGCTTGGCTTTGATACGGTCAGGAATGCTCATCAAACCGTCTGGCAACCAAACCATCATCAATATGACAACCGTACCAAAAATAGGTAAATACCAGTTGGCAAGGGTTGGAAACACATCACGAATCCACTCTGGCACAACCATACCCACCAAAGCACCAAGCAAAGGTCCCCAGAAATAGCCAGCACCGCCGACAACAACCATCAAGTACATCATGATGGATGCGCCAACGGCAAAAGGCGCTGGTTCAATAAAGTCAACGAGCGAGGCAAACAAGACGCCCGCAATACCCGCAAACACCGCACCAATGGCGAATGACAACAGGGTGTAGCTACGTGTATCAATACCCAAGCTTTCAGCCCGAATTGGGTTATCACGCAGTGCTTGGAAGGCTTTACCCCACGGCGAACGTAACAAACACCACAACAAGCCAATAGCCACAGCCGTCACAACAAGCACAAAATAGTAATACGGCAAGCTTTCCTTCAATGAATAACCAAAAATCTCTGGTCTAGGAATGCCATTGAAACCAAACGTACCGCCTGTGAGCCACTCTTCGTTACGCATCACCAACCATACGGCTGTGTTAAAACCCAATGTTGCAAACGCCAAATAAATGGTTTGCACTCGCAAAGCAGGGAAGCCCAAAATCAAGCCAATGACAAAACACAATGCCATAGCCGCAGGCAAGCCAACCCACCAACTGATGCCAGCTTTCATCGCAATTGCCACGGTATAAGCGCCTATACCAAAGAAGGCTGCATGTCCTAGTGATTTTTGTCCCGCGAAGCCCACCGTTAAATTCAGCCCCATGGTGGCAATCACATAGATCAACCAGGTGGTGAACATGTAAATGCCGTAGTTTTTAAGAAAAGGCGGTAAAAACAAAATCACCGCTAGCGCTATCAATGCTAAAAGATGCTTTTTCATACCTTGCGCTCCTCTTTTTTACCGAGAAGGCCTTGAGGTCTAAACAAAATAACAACCATAAAAACCACTAGTGCAACGGCGTCTTTGTACGACGGAGAAATATATGCTGCAGCCAAATTTTCGCTAACACCCACAATCAAACCACCTAACAAAGCACCGCGAGAATTATTAAAACCGCCAATGATGGCAGCGAAGAAGGCCTTGGTGCCCAGTGAATCGCCCATGTCAAACTTGGCGAGGTAAACCGGCGTCACCAACAGCGCTGCAACGCATGCCAAAACGGCATTAATAGCAAAGGTATAAAAAATCATACGCGGCACATTGATGCCTAAGACCGAGGCACTTTCTGTGTTTTGAGCTACTGCCTGCATAGCGCGTCCAGTAACTGTTTTAGACAAGAAAGCTTGCGTGGCAAAAACCACCAACAAAGCACACACAACCGTGCCTACATCGCCTGTGGAGATATTCACTCCGGCGACATTGAATAATTTATCTGAAAACAGACTAGGAAAAGGATGCGCTTCAGCGCTGTAGCCGGCACGCATTGAGTTTTTCAAAACAATGGACAAACCAATGGTTGCAACGACAATTTGCATCATGCCGTATTTGAAAAGCGGATCAACAATCGCTTTTTTAAATGCCCAACCTAGCAAAACGGTAGACACCAAGGCTGTCAATACAAAAGCTAGTGGCAGAGGTGCGCCAAAGGACAAAAAGCCCAGCATGATGAAGGCTGGCAGCATCACAAATTCACCCTGTGCGAAATTGATCGTACCTGCTGCTTGCCATAAGAGCGTGAAGCCCAGCGCAGCTAGCGCATAGATACTTCCGGTAGCCAGACCACCGAAAACAAGTTGGAAAAAATCGGTCATTTTTAATTACCTAGTCACATACCGTGATCTTCGTTACCAGTTCTGTCATTCCCGCGAAGGCGGGAATCCATGTTAACGCGTGTGGATTCCCGCCTTCGCGAGAATGACGGAAAGATGTCTTACGGATTTACTTATTTGAAACTTATTTCTTAGCCACTGGCTTAGCAGCTGCAGGCTTAGCCGCACCAATTTTTTCATTCACATTGTCTGCATTCAAAGGAGGCAACACGGCAACAACCACTTGCTTGCCGTTTTTGACTTCAACCAAGAAGCTTTCACGATCTAAATCACCTTTTTCGTCAAAACCAACATTCATAAGAACGCCTGGGTTTTTAACAGCGCTGATTTTGATACCGTGCAAGGCAGCAGCAACAGCTTTACGGTCAAATTTACCGACTTTTTCAATCGCAGCTTTGAGTACGTACACGCCCGTGTAGCCTTTGATGCCGTTGTGATCCGTCTCATGGCCATAGGCTTTGTAGTATTTAACTTTGTAGTTCAACAAAGCAGGAATAGGCGCATCTGCCGTCAAACCGACGTGCGCCACAGCGCCGTTGGCTGCTTCACCAGCTAAATCAATCACTTTTTGACCTGTCAAGGTGGTTTCACCAATGACGGGCTTGGTCCAACCTTGCTTGCGCAATTCACGCAAAGCACGAGCTGATTCATCTTCGTTCACATACACAAAAACCGCATCTGCATTGGATTGCTTGGCTTTGATAACGGGTGCTGAAAAGTCAACTTGGCCGCCGTCTGTCGAAATTTCTGCCACAATTTTTGTGTCAGTTCCAGCCAAAGCTTTTTTCATCATGTCCAAACCGCCCTTACCGAAATCATTGTTCACGAAAATGATGGCAAGGTTTTTGATTTTGGCGTCTTTGTTGATGTACGCAGCCGCTTTTGGCATAGCTGTCGCTTGCGTGAAGCTGGTGCGGAAGATGTATTGATTGCCTTGCGTGGTGATATTGGCAGCCTCACCACCGGTAAAGTTAGGAATTTCAGCCTTTTGGCTTTCCTTCATGCTCACATTGATAGAACCTGAGAAAACGGGGCCGAAAATGGCGAAAACATCTTGATCAACAGCTTTTTTCGTCAGCGCCAATGCCACGCCTGGCTGTGTGGTCGTGTCGTTAGTAGAAACTTCAATCTTGCGTCCCAAAATACCACCGTCAGCATTGATCTCTTTGATCGCCATTTGCAAACCATTATTGAACTGAGTGCCCGCACTAGCGCCGCCGCCCGACAGTTCTACAATCGATGCAAATTTCACAGATTGCTGAGCAAATAAGGCTGTAGTCGTCGTAATCATTGCCAAAGCAGCTATCAATTTAATAGTAAATCTTTTGTTCACGTTTATATCTCCAGATAATTAAAAATGGTAAACCTCAAGTAAAAAGTCCGAACTGCTGGGTCGTCTCCTCCAGTGCAGCTTTCCGACACTCGAATGTAGCTTTTCTGCACCGCATAGCGAAGAGTTTGATATCTATAATTATCGATAGTCGCGCATTTTTGTGCGATAAACGAACGAATATAGGGTTTGTACCAGTCCGTACAAAATAATCGCAAAGGGATACACAAGCATGAAACCCCAAATCGACATAGTAAGCACCAGAACAGAACTTGATAGACGCGATTGGATAGCGGGTCTAGAAAAAGGCTTGCAAATGATCGAAGCTTTTGACGATGCACACCCGCGCATGACAGCCAGCAAAGCTGGCGAACGCTGCGGCATGACGCGAACAGCTGCGAGACGGTATTTATTGACCTTGGCGCACTTGGGCTACGTTGCCAGCGATGGCAAGTTGTTTTGGCTCACCCCACGCATGCTGCGATTGGGGCAAGCATATATTGAGTCCGCACGGCTGCCGCGCATCGTGCAGCCGTTTTTGCAACGCGTGACAGCGGGTACACAAGAAATCGCCTACGTCAGTGTCTTGGATGATGAAGAGATTGTTTACGTCGCCCGAAGCGGCTCAAACCGCAACATGAATACCGGCTTTGTGCTCGGCTCGCGCGTGCAAGCGCAAGCTACATCGGCTGGTATGGTCATTTTGGCGATGATGGAGGCAGAGCGGCTAGAGCAATGGTTTGCGAACCGCAACTTGAAGTCGTACACCTCATTCACCATCACCGACCCAGATGCTTTGAAACGCGAACTGTCGATTGTGCGAAGCCGTGGCTGGGCGATCAGCGAGCAGCAACTCGAACTTACCATGCGCGGCGTCGCCGTACCCTTGATAGACCGCAACGGTGATTTGGTAGGTGCACTCAACGTGACCATGCCAATTGGTGGCGAAGCGGCGGCTGATGCCGTCAAACGCGTTTTACCGGTTTTGCAAGAGACGGCACGCAGTTTGCGCGGGTTGATTTAAAAATCACAACCTTGCACCCGTTTTTCGTGCAGTAAATACACCTATAGCCGTTGTATTTATTGCCTAAGCAGCTATTAAATATAGAGCAAACTTACTACAACCCCAACCAACAATTCGCATAATTGGTGTCCAACAGCCCACTGTTGAGCGCAAACGCCGTCGGTACAAACCGGTAGCGACTCTCAAACATAAAAGCCAAAGTATTGTCGAGTTTGTGTGGTTTCAGATCTGCATTGCTGGCTTTGGTAAACGCGTCTAAATCTGGCCCATGTGGCACCATGCAGTTGTGCAGAGATGCGCCACCGGGTACAAAACCCTCTTCTTTGGCATCGTACTGGCCTTTGACTAAGCCCATGAACTCACTCATCACATTACGGTGGTACCACGGTGGTCGAAAGGTGTCTTCAGCCACCATCCAACGCGGCGGGAAGATGACAAAGTCGCAATTTGCAGTGCCTGCAGTGTCCGTGGGCGAGGTCAGCACCGTGAAAATGGACGGGTCTGGGTGGTCAAAGCTGATAGAGCCAATCGTCATAAAACGCGCTGTGTCGTATTTGAACGGTGCCAAATTGCCATGCCAAGCCACTACGTTGAAGGGTGATTGCGGCATGTGCGCAGACCACAAGCTACCGCCGTATTTTTTGATGATCTCGTACGGTACAGCGATTTCACTGCTTGCATCTTCAAACGCCGCAACCGGCGTTTTGAAATCTCTGGTATTCGCCAAACCATTAGAGCCAATCGGACCCAGCTCTGGCAGCCTGAAGTGCGCGCCGTAGTTTTCGCAAACGTAACCGCGAGCACCTCCATCGGTTGCTGCATCCGGCAAAGCAACTTTGAACGCTACGCCGCGCGGCAACAAGGCGATTTCACCGGGTTTGACATCTAAAACACCCATTTCGGTGGTGATTAGCAAACGCCCCTGCTGCGGCACGATGAGCATTTCTCCATCGGCATTGATGCAAGCACGATTTTCCATGGACTTATTCGCGACGTAGACATGTGCTGCCATGCCTGTTTGCGCATCAGCATCGCCGTTTGCAACTATGGTGCGCAGGCCATCGACAAAATCTGCCGCCTCAACAGGGATGGCAACCGGACGCCACCGCATAGGATCAGGCGCGGCTTGCACACCCTGCGCTGCGCCAGTTGTCCACAAAGCTTGCGCATAAGGCTTGTAACCACCTACTACCACAGAGGGCTGGCGGCGGTACATCCAAGTGCGGCGATTTTCAGCACGCGGGGCAGTGAAGGCTGTGCCAGAAATCAGCTCGGCATACAAACCATGCGGTACGCGTTGCGGGCTATTCCGGCCTAGGGGTAAAGCACCCGCAATAGCCTCGGTTGCGAATTCATTACCGAAGCCGGTTTGATAGTTCAATTGAGTCGTTTGTATTGTTGACATTTTTACTTGCTTTCAACTTTTCTAGCAGCTTGCAAAGCTTCTTGCAAAATAGGCAAAGCACCAATGTGATTCGCCAGCAACAGCACCAAGCGTGCGTTAAAAGCTTGGCTTTCTTCTATCGACAAGTCTTGATGCGCGTTGATCAAGGCTTCGTAAAAATCATCGGGTGCGCTCAAATTTGGGGTTGTGATGAGTGACATACTTTTGGTTTCAGTACTTTTGATGTTCAGTTCACTTTGCCCAAAGCTAGGTCAAATGCAATCTGCAATTTTTTTGGCGTGATGTGCCGCCAGCGTGCGCAAACGTGCTGGTCTGGGCGCAACAGATATGCCGTGCCAGGCTGCATGTCATAGCGCTGGGCGATCAAACCATCGGCATCCACAATGGCTTCTGGCGCTGACAGTGCCCCTTGAGCTCGAATACGAACGACTGTACAAACGTCAGCATAGATATCAGCGTCAGTGTCAGTGTCATCCTCAGCGTCATAAACCAATAGCGTGAAGCCCTGTCCTAACTGAGGTAATAACCAAGACGCACTGCCTCCCGCTACCTGCACGGGCGCATCCTTCGCCACGCTACCAGGCACAAGGCCGCCTGTAAAAACATCCGCATCTGGCGTATTCAGCACAGAACCGTGCAAAGTAGCCGGCACAGACAACCTGCCACTGTTCACCAAGGTACGCGCGAACGGGTAATCTTTAGCCAAGTCCAGCACGGCATCCCTGAACACACGGCTGCTGTCGCTTTTCGGAGTGATGAAATCGGTCGCCCGAGTGGAATTGCGGATGTTTTCGTCAGCGGCATATTCTCGCTCGCTAGCGTAGCTGTTCAACAGTGCTTCAGGCGCTTGACCGCGCAACACGGCGTCCAGCTTCCAAGCCAAATTTTCCGCGTCTTGAATACCTGAGTTTGCTCCCCGCGCACCAAATGGAGAAACACCATGCGCTGAGTCGCCGGCAAACAGCACACGACCATGTCTAAAGCTAGCCATGCGCTGGCAGGCAAAGGTGTAGACACTGGCCCATTCGAGTTCAAACTCGGGTGAAATACCTTTATTTTTGCCCCCATGAGCTAACAGCGCTTTTACACGCGGAATGATTTTCTCTGGCTTCTTTTCTTCCTCAGGGTCAGCATCCCAGCCCAATTGAAAGTCGATACGCCAAACATTGTCAGGCTGGCTGTGGAGTAAGACGCTTTGCTTGGGGTGAAACGGCGGGTCGAACCAAAACCAACGTTCGATAGGGAACTCGGCAGTCATCTTCATATCGGCTATCAAAAATCTATCCTGAAACACTCTACCCGTGGTTTCCAGCCCCATCAAATGCCGCACTGTGGAACGCGAGCCATCACAAGCCACCACATACTGCGCTTGGAGGGTATTGATGCCTTCAGGCGTTTCAACCGTCAATGTCGCACCGTCATCGGTTTGGCTGATAGCGATAACTTTATTGAGCCAGCGAATATCCAAATTCGGCAATTCAGCCGCACGTTCTGCCAAATACTCTTCCACGTAATACTGCTGCAAATTGATAAACGCTGGGCGGGCATGACCTGGCTCGGGCAGCAGGTCAAAGCCGTATAAGGGCTTGTCCTTCAAAAAGACCTTGCCGACGTTCCAAGAAACGCCTTTGTCCACCATGCGCTGGCCGCAGCCCAAGCGGTCAAAAATCTCTAGGCTGCGTTTTGAAAAGCAAATAGCTTTTGAACCACTCGCCGTGAGTTTGCCTTTGTTCAATAGCACAACGTTTTGACCACGCTGCGCCAAATCAATCGCCAAAGTCAAACCAACAGGCCCTGCACCAATGATGACAACGGGATGCATGTTTTATTGATTCTTTTATTGATTTTCCAAAGCTTTCCACATCTCAATATCGCGCTCGGCTGTCCAGATGCGCGGGTCTGTGTATTTGGTTGCTTCGTCGTAGGCGCGGGTCACGTCAAACGGCATGCAATGGTCAAAAATCACCCATTGGCCGTAGGTCGGGCGCAGGCGGTTCATGGTTTCGTTGTAAACAGTGTTCAGGTCTTTGCCCGCCTTCGCACCAGCTTGCACGCTGGCGTAAACGTCTGACACAAAAGCGCGCGTCTCAGTCAAGCCTTGCGCCACTTGCTCAGGCGTTTGCAGCGCAGCACCACGGCCTGGGACGAGTTTTTCGGGCTTCAACGCGGCAATCGCATCCAGTGTTTGCGGCCAATCTTTAAAGTAAGCGTCGCCCGCGTAAGGTGTTGCGCCAAACTCAACCAAATCGCCGCTGAACAAGATTTTTTGTTGCGGCAACCAAGCCACCGTGTCGCCTTTGGTGTGACCACGGCCGAGCTGCAAGAGTTGCACTTCCAGCTTGCCCAACCAGATAGTCATCTTGCCGGTGAACGTCATGGTCGGCCAAGTCATGCCATCGGGCACGGATTCCACGGCGTTGAACAAACGCGGGAATCGGCCAATCTCGCTGGCTTTGTCTTGTTCACCACGCTCGACGATCAAGTCGTAAGTGTCTTGGCTGGCCAAAATTTGCTCGGGTTTGTAAGCACTCGCACCCAACACGCGTACGGCGTGGTAGTGGCTCAGCACCACGTATTTGATAGGTTTATCGGTCACTTCGCGGATGCGGCGAATCACATCTTGCGCCATGACAGGGGTGGCTTGCGTGTCTATCACCATCACCGAATCGTCGCCAATGATGATGCCGGTATTTGGGTCGCCCTCAGCCGTGTAGGCATAGGCGTTGTCAGACAGTTTGTCGAAACTGACTTTCTTCTCTTCTAAATCGGCTTGGCTGGCGAAGGTTTTGGTTTTTGTCGTGCTCATGTTTGATCCTGCATATTTTTGAGTATTGATTTTTTATTTTAACTAACTAATTTGTGTATGTCTAATTTTTATCGTATAGTTCAGAAAAATCAAACACAATGGCAAAAACCGAAATCAAATCCAAGCTGACAAAACCAAGCTCTGGGCAACGCGGCATCCAAAGCATGGAGGTCGGCGGCCAACTGCTGCTGGCTTTGGCGCAACACGGCAGCCCCATGCCGCTGAAAGATTTGGCTCGAGACGCCGGCATGGTGCCTGCCAAGGCGCACCCCTACCTCGTCAGCTTCAATAAACTGGGCTTGATTGTGCAAGATGAAGTTAGCGGTCACTATGGGCTTGGCCCTTTAGCAATGCAGCTAGGTCTCATCAGCTTGCAGCAGTTTGACCCTGTACGCCTCGCCTCCCCCATGCTGGTCGACCTCGCCAAACAACTTGGCCACACCGTTGCTTTGGCTGTTTGGGGCAACCGTGGGCCGACGATTGTGCGGATTGAGGAATCGCCCAACCTTGTCCATGTCACCATGCGTCATGGCACGGTGATGAGCTTGCGCAACACCGCCTCAGGGCGTTTGTTTGCCGCTTATCTACCTGAAGACACCGTGCTGGCAGCGCTGCAAGAAGAGCATGCGTATGAGCTACGACATGCACCGACCACAACTGCGCAGCAGCCTAGCTTAGATACAGATTTCAGCAAGCTGCTTAAAAAAGTTCGCCAAAACGGCATCAGCGATGCGGTGAATTTGTCGGTGTCAGGTGTCAGCGCTTTGGCTGCACCTGTGTTTGACGAATCAGGAAATATCGTTTTGAGCCTGACCGCGATCGGCCCCAGTGCTTTGTTTGATGCAGGTTTGAATGGCAGTATTGCGACGACTTTGAAAGCGCTTGGCAAAGACTTGTCGCTACGATTGGGATATCGATTTTAAGACCTAGTCAGCTTGAATTTTACCTGCTATTGCTATATTTTTAATAGCTTCTAAGGCAACAAATACGCCGGCTACAGACGAATTTAGCATTAAAATCATGAAAAAAGCCGCTAAAACTAAGTTCTAGCGGCTTTTTGATAAACGTAAGGCTTAATTAGCGAAAACTTTTTTGCGGAACAGTTTTCAAATCGCCGTCCAAAGAACCAATGTATTTGGCGATTTCTTTGAGTTCGCTGTTTGAGAATTGCTTAGCCATACCGGCCATCACACCGTTAGAGCGGCCGATGTTTGGGTTTTTCTCGGTTTTATAGGCTTTCAAAGCAACATACAGATAGTCAGCATGTTGACCTGCGATTTTTGGGTAGCTTGGGTCAATTGGTTTGGCAAAGTTTTCACCGTGGCAAGCGACGCATCCGCCTTTTTTCAGCAATGCATCGACAGCGGCACTAGCTTGCTTGCTAGGTTTGTCAGCCAAAGTCGCACCTGCAACAACGCCGTGTGTGCTGTAGTAAGCAGCGATGTCCGCCATATCTTGGTCGCTCAAAGTTTCAGCGATACCGCGCATGCTGGCTTGGTTACGTTCACCTTTTTTGTAAGCGTTCAGTGCTGAAACGATATATTTGGCGTTTTGTCCAGAAATCTTGGGAACTTTGTGAATTTCAGGAAAACTGGCTTGGTAACCAGGAATGCCGTGGCAGCCAATACACATGGCTACTTTGGTTTTACCAACCGCGGCGTCGCCCTTAACTTCTTGAGCTTGCGCAGCAAACGTCACGAAAGCGACAGCAAATGTGGATAGCGTCAACAACAACTTATTCATTTTTCGAGCACAATCTAGTGAAATAATCTAAAAAAACGATTATATCCGTGGCTTCTTCTTTTTTTCTGACTATGACAATTTAGCCTTTTTACATTTTTTTTTAAGAAATTGACCGTATGAAATTCCAAGGCTCCCAAAACTACGTCGCCACTGATGACTTAATGCTCGCCGTCAATGCAGCTTCTACATTGCAAAAACCGCTTTTGCTCAAAGGCGAGCCCGGCACTGGCAAAACCATGCTAGCGGAAGAGGTTGCCAAATCTTTAGGGATTCCGCTATTGCAATGGCACATCAAATCCACCACCAAAGCGCAACAAGGTTTGTACGAATACGACGCGGTGAGCCGTCTGCGAGATTCACAACTCTCTGGCGTGGAAGGCAATGAGAAGGTCAAAGATATCAACAACTACATCGTCAAAGGCGTGCTCTGGCAGGCGTTCACAGCCGACCAGCCGGTCGCCCTTTTGATCGACGAAATCGACAAAGCAGATATCGAGTTCCCCAACGACTTGTTGCGCGAGATCGACCGCATGGAGTTCTACGTCTACGAGACGCGCCAACTCATCAAAGCCAAGCACAGGCCACTGGTGTTCATCACCTCCAACAACGAAAAAGAACTGCCTGATGCGTTCTTGCGCCGCTGCTTCTTCCACTACATCAAATTTCCAGATGCGACAACGATGCAGCAAATCGTCGATGTGCATTTCCCAGGCTTGAAAAAAGAGCTGCTGAATGCCGCGATGAAGACGTTTTATGAAGTACGTAACCTGCCAGGCTTGAAGAAAAAGCCTTCCACCAGTGAGCTGCTGGACTGGCTAAAATTGCTGGTCGCTGAAGACATCAGCCTAGATGCGTTGCAAAGCAAAGACGACAAAGTGTCGATTCCACCACTGGTGGGTGCGCTACTGAAAAACGAGCAGGACGTGACGCTGTTTGAAAAACTGGTGTTCATGCAAAGCCGCAACCGCTGACAAGCCGTTTTAATCCGTTTTAATTTATGGCAACTAAAAACAAAGATGGCAGCGAAAAGACCCTCAAACAATTGCTGTTTGAAGGATTGACCGACTTTATCGGCTTTGCCGGCGGCGCTTTCTTGTGCTACTGGCTTGGCACATTACTAGGTTTTGACATGGCTGTTGCGGGTAACACCAGCAATGCGGGCATTGTTGGCGTTGTTGTGATGCTGATTGCTGGCGGTTTGGGTCTAAAAATTGCACGCCAGCTGCGTTAAACTTAACAACTTATTAACAAACCCTCCCCACCTGCCATGCGTAAATTTTTAGCCATTTTTTGCTTAGTCCTGCTCTCTTCTTGTGGCAGCGGTGGTGATTCTGACAACACAGGTAAGTGCAGCGCTTTAGAGTTGACCGACTCCCCCGCAGAAAAAATTGTGAATGGTACGCCTTGCAGCGGCTTAACCAAATCTCCCGTAGTCGCCATCCTTAAAAACACACCTGATGGCAAAACTGGCTTGTGCACAGGCACCATGCTGTCGCCCAACAAAGTTTTAACTGCTGCCCATTGCTTAGATGGCGCTGCCAGCATAGACATATTGTTTGGCGTCACTGCCGATAAATTTGCCTATGTGACTGCCAGTTCTTGGAATATTCACCCCACCTTCTCACGTGCTGGCTTCATAGACGACGTGGGCATTGTTCACTCGCCTGTTTCATTGCCTGTACCGAACTTACCGATTTTGTCGAGTAGCGCTCCGAAAATTGGCGACAAAGTCAGTATTTTTGGTTATGGCGCGACCTCGGGTGGAGCAGAAATTGACGGCAAACTTCGTGCAGGTAGCATGACGATTGGGGGCGTGGACACTGGCAAAATTTACGCTTACTTTGATGCCAGCTACAGCAACACCTGCTCTGGCGACTCTGGTGGCCCTATGCTTTTGCAAGTGGGTGGTCAACAAGCCATCGTGGGCACAACGTCTTATGGCTCCTCAACAAACTGTGCAGTGGGTGAACTTTCGGGGTTTTCTAATCTGCAATCACCGTCTACGCAAAGCTTTATTCGCAGCGTAGCGCCTGATGCGCGTTATCAATAATCAAACGGATTTCGGATTTTCTCTTTATGGCTTTTGTAGACCCAATCACCCTCAGCGCGAATCAGCTCGTTTTAGAGCCGCTGGCGATGTCTCATGAGGACGGTTTGCGCGCTGCAGCAGCTGATGGTGAACTGTGGAACATCCGCGTGACCTCTGTACCCAAACCTGAAGAAACCCGCAAATACATAGAAGACGCACTCGCCATGCGCGAAGCGGGCAACCGTTTCGCTTTTGCTGTCATTGAAGCGTCAACTGGCAAGGTTTTAGGCACTACCAGTTACCACGACATCCTGCCCTCGGTAAAACGCGTCGAAATTGGCTACACCTGGTACAGCAAAAGTAGCCAACGCAGCCACGTCAACTCCACCTGCAAATTGTTGATGATGCAGCACGCGTTTGAGACTTTGGGCTGCAACGTGGTGGGCTGGCGCACAGATAACTTCAACTTTGCCAGCCAAGCTGCGATTGAGCGCTTAGGTGCGAAAAAAGATGGCATCATTCGCGGCCATTTCATGCGCCGCGACGGCACCATTCGCGATACCGTGATGTACAGCATGCGCAGCGGCGAATGGCCAGAGGCGAAGGCGCAGTTGCTGTATTCTTTAAATAAGCCACGCCCCTAACAACGATCATGCTGATTGACTTCTTCTACACCCTGCGCGACGCCAAACTACCCGTTTCCGTCAAGGAATATCTTGACTTGCTGGGTGCGTTAAAAGTTGGCGTTTTGGGGCCCAACACGGCTGAAGATGATGTCACTGACGGCAGCTACAAAATTGACGACTTTTATTACTTGAGCCGCCTGATTTTGGTCAAAGACGAAAAGCATTACGACAAGTTTGACCGCGCTTTTGCCGCCTATTTCAAGGGTGTTGAGGCGATTGCTGACTTCACCAAAGAGATTCCATTGGACTGGCTGCGTAAAAACCTAGAACTCAATCTCTCACCTGAAGAACGCGCCAAGATTGAAAAAATGGGTTGGGACGAGCTGATGGAAACGCTGAAAAAGCGTTTTGAAGAGCAAAAAGAACGCCACGAAGGCGGTAGCAAATGGATTGGCACGGGTGGCACATCGCCTTTTGGTGCTTACGGCCAAAACCCGCAGGGTATACGCATTGGGCAAGACAAAAGCCGTAACCGCAGCGCCGTGAAAGTGTGGGACCAACGCGCGTACAAAGATTACGACGACAACCAAGAGCTGGGCACGCGCAACATCAAAGTCGCGCTACGCCGCCTGCGCAAGTTTGCGCGGCTGGGCAATGAAGAAGAGCTGGATTTGGACGACACCATCCACTCAACTGCCGCCAATGCGGGCTATTTGGACATCAAAATGGTGCCCGAGAAGCACAACAACGTCAAAATTTTGCTGCTGATGGACGTGGGCGGGACGATGGACGACCACATCCAGCGGGTGGAAGAGCTTTTTTCAGCTTCTAAATCCGAGTTCAAACACCTAGAGTTTTACTATTTCCACAACTGCGTCTATGACTTCATGTGGAAAAACAACCGCCGCCGCTTTGCGGAGAAGTTCGATACTTGGGACATCATCCGCAAGTACAACAAAGACTACAAACTCATCTTCATCGGCGACGCCACCATGAGCCCGTATGAGATTTTGCAGCCTGGTGGTAGTGTGGAATACAACAACGCCGAGGCGGGAGCCGAATGGCTACAGCGCCTGACCAACGCCTTCCCCAAGTTCGCATGGATCAACCCCGAGCCGCAAGGTGTGTGGCAATACAGGCAAAGCATCGCGGTGATTCAGCAAATCGTT
Source organism: Polaromonas sp. (assembly GCA_013298945.1). Classification (GTDB taxonomy): domain Bacteria; phylum Pseudomonadota; class Gammaproteobacteria; order Burkholderiales; family Burkholderiaceae_C; genus Aalborgiella. Next base: position 287 of record JAAFJR010000002.1, on the reverse strand, counting down.
AACAACCGCATGTATCCACTGACGATTAAGGGCTTAGAAGAGGCGATGCGATTGCTTAGTAAGTAGGTATCGAAGTAAATTAGCCACCTGCAGGCACTACAATCCCCCCTGCTTTTGCTTTTGTTTAGCGTCCCCTTGTAGTTCAATGGATAGAACGAGTGCCTCCTAAGTGCTAGATACAGGTTCGATTCCTGTCGAGGGGACCAATTTTACATGCCAAATATTCCTCTAGCCGGCGTATTTATTGCCTTAACAGCTATAATTTTAGTAGCTATGATTTTAATTGC
>JAAFJR010000017.1 GCA_013298945.1 Polaromonas sp. | reverse complement strand
GTGGCGGCGTCCAATTCGGCATCATCAGCGACGCCACCCTATGCCCCGACCCGCAAAAAATCATTGATGAGTTTGAGCCCGAGTTCGCCAAGCTGAGTATTGTGACGTTAATGCTGCCGTGGGGTGAAAAATTTCATTAGTAATTAACATTTTCGGCTGCTCAGGTGATATGGCCATAGCCGAGCTGTTGGTAAAGCCCATGCAGACCGATGATCGCGTCAATATTGAGCGCATTCACGCTTTGTTTGACAACGAGCTAGGCTATTTTGAAGCAATCCCTCACCCACGCGAAACCTTGGTACTAGCCGCTCAACTTCGCGCAACGCAAAGACTCAAGATGATTGACGCGATTCATGCGGCAACGGCGATCAAAGGCGGCTGCAAATATTTTGTAACCCATGATGCGGGTTTGGCAAAAAACTTTCAGGGCTTGGAAGTGGTTGATATTAAAGCGTTTTTGTAGTTGTTTTCTATTTTTTTACTTACTATAGCTGCAAATTTAATAGCTGCTTAGGCAATAAATACGGCTGCTACAGAGATATTTTCCAATAATTTTGATTCAATACCTGCGTTTATTGTAAGCAGGTGGACTGCTAAATTCATCCCGCTGCCTACCACCATTGGTTCTAGACCCCCGGTTATTCCACCGCTTGCCATCGGGGCTTGCCTTTTGATGCGGGCTGACATACGTACCATTTTTCTTGATATACCCACGCTGATAGCGTGCGTGCGAAGTTGCTGACAAAGCGAGGAGCAGTGCTAATAAAAGAATGGATTTCATGTTTTTTGACTTATTGCAATATTTATCTAGAGCAAGTAATAATGCCATTGTGCCTGCTGCAAAAAATACCACTTGAAATTATAAATCTAGATGCTTCAACATCTCCCATTTCACTCGCAATAAATAGATATCTAAAATCGTTGGTTTCATTAAATTTCAATTTATATTGATTTATCAAATTTCTTCTAGATTCTTCTTGTTGCTGATTTTTTTGAACTCTACGAGAGTATTCATAATCTTCTTGATTGCGTCTATTAGCTTCTTCGGCACCTCTGGCATACGCACCAAAATCCAGTCCTTGAGAAAACGCATTCACGTTGAAGATAATTGCTAAAGATATTAGAATTTTTTTGGGCAACATTTTATTCATTTTGAATTTATTTGGATTTTAGTTGAATTGCAGATAAATCAAATAATTCGATTAAATCAGGAAACCCACCACTTCCACATATTTGAAAAATAATGAAATATGTTTTCCCTACCCGAATCAAACTATTGGCTGCTTCTCTGTCAAACTTATTGAGTTTTTCAATGCTTGTGGGAATCGCCCATTGATGGTTATTTTTATCAGTAAATCTGAAAACCTCAAGTGTTGCACCAGATGAGGTGAACTGCACTCCTTCAATCTTACTAATGCTCGATCGAGTTTCACAGTTATCTAGAGAGTCTGTAAAAGGCTGATTCATTGCGTGCAGACCTACAGCATATTTTTTATATGCGCCAGCTATTGTTTTTCCTTGATATAAAACCATTGGCTCAGTTGAATCTTTGGCAGATTGTGCATAACTTGATATGTTAATAAAAAATGCAAATAAAATGATTATGAGTTTCATACGTTTATTCGTGAAATTACTTTGGCATGATTAAATTAAACAAGATCTCTGCCTTTACAGGGTCAAGTGATCGTAATTTGCTTGCTGCTTGTAGTGCAGCAGTCTTATTGCCTGATAATGAATAAGCGAGACCTAAACGCAACCAAGCTACAGCGTCCTCAGGGTTAATGCGAACGGCTTGGTGATAAGCGGCAATGGCATCTTCATTACGTTTGAAAGCACTATAGGACGTTCCTAAGTTGAACCAAGCATTAGCATGTTCAGGGTCAATGCGAATGGCTTGGCGGTACGCTGTAATGGCATCGTCATAGCGATTGAGATCATGGTAGGTAATCCCTAAGTTATGCCAAGCACCAGCATTTTCAGGGTTGATACGAATCGCTTGACGGTAGGCTGAAATTGCATCGTCGTAGCGATTGAGCATGAAATAATTACCACCTAAGAAATACCAAGAATATGTATCTTCAGGGTTGATGAGAATTGCTTGGCGGTGAGCAGTTATAGCATTATCGTGATGTTTCAGATCTCTATAAACAAATCCTAAGTGATTCCAAGCTGCTACATTTTGCGGTTCGGCTTTTGTCCACTCAATAGTCCAGCTCAGAAGTTTTTGCCATTCTTTGGCCGCTGTTAAAGCTGCTGCTCGGGTAAGCCATTCCAATTGGCTGCGCTTGGTATTTTGGGTGGCGGGTTTGCCTGGTTTGATGTCTGCCAGCCATTCAACGGGCATAGCGAAGTTGAGGCTTTGGCCGTCTTTGTAGTAATAGGTGGTGAAGCCGACCAAGCGGGCTTCGCTGTCAAACAAGCCACCGCCGCTAGAGCCTTGGCTAATGGCTGCTGTTGTTTGAATCAGCGGTGGCGTGCCGCCGCGCAGCTGCGAGACCAAGCCGTTTGACAAAGACAACTCCAAGCCCTGCGGTGCGCCCACTGCGTAAACGGCTTCGCCCACTTTAAGCGTACCAGCTTTACCTAACTGTGCAGGTGTTCCTGTTAATTTATCGGCTTGCAGCAGGCAAATGTCTTTGTCTGCATCAGCCGCAAACAAGGTGGCAGGTACAAAGCTGTTGTCTCGCCCCGCTTGGAAGCGAGCACCATCTTTAACCACATGGCAGTTGGTAGCCACTTTGCCAGTAGGCAGCATTACGCCACTGCCTTGACCAAGCGGTTCGCCTTTGGCATTGAGGCTTTTAATCACCACCACGGTATCTTTAACTTTGTCAAAAACTTGGCTGGGTGTAAGCGCTTGCGCCGCAAACGGTGCTACAGCCAAGATGAGTGTAAAAATTAAGCCGCAATGCTTGAGCGGTAGACGTGTCATGGTGTTTCGCTGTGGTGTTTTGATTTGCAGAACCGTTGCAGTTTATCTTAATTTAGCATAAATCATATGTTTTTATGTACAGCAAATAAAAATAATGTACATCTGTGAATTAGTTGGCATAACGCTCACAAAACCTTGCCGAAGTGAGGATTTTCAAGTCACTTACGACGCCATCTGCGTGAATGTCGTTCAATTACACTAGAAGATTGTTTCTTTTGCGCTTTTTTGAGTGTCTTTCCCATGTCCTTCCTCTCCGAAACCCGCCGCCGCCGCACCTTTGCCATCATTTCCCACCCTGACGCTGGTAAAACCACGCTGACTGAAAAGCTTTTGCTGTTCTCGGGTGCAATTCAGATTGCTGGCTCGGTCAAGGCGCGTAAAGCCACGCGGCATGCTACTTCTGACTGGATGGAGATTGAAAAGCAGCGGGGTATCTCCGTTGCGTCATCCGTGATGCAGATGCTGTATCGCGACCATGTGATCAATTTGCTGGACACGCCGGGTCACAAGGACTTCTCGGAAGACACTTACCGCGTGTTAACGGCGGTGGATTCTGCGCTGATGGTGATTGATGCGGCAAATGGTGTAGAGGCGCAAACCCGCAGGTTAATTGAGGTTTGCCGCCAGCGCGATACGCCCATCATCACCTTCGTCAACAAAATGGACCGCGAAGTGCGCGAGCCGCTGGATATTCTGGACGAGATCGAGCGCGAGCTGGGCATGCCTTGTGTGCCAATGACTTGGCCGGTCGGGCAAGGTAAATCGTTTGGCGGCATCATGAATTTGCGTACCGACACCATGACGGTTTTTGAGAGTGGTAGCGAACGTTTACCGCAAGATTTTGATGCTATGCCTCTTAAAGATACGGCTGCATTGTTGGCCCGCTTCGGCAGCGAATGGGCGGCAGCGGCAGAGAGTATGGAGTTGGCCACAGGGGCATCTCCCGCTTGGGATTTAGAAGCCTTCTTGGCAGGCAAGCAAACACCCGTGTTTTTCGGTTCGGGGGTGAATAACTTTGGTGTGATGGAGGTGCTAGACGCCTTGGTTGACCTCGCACCCAGCCCGAAAAGCCGCACAAGCAGCACAAGCAGCACTGTGGTGAACCGCCAACCGGTCGTCAAAGTCATGCAACCCGAAGACACGCCTTTCAGCGGTGTGGTGTTCAAGGTGCAGGCCAATATGGACGCCAACCACCGCGACCGTATCGCCTTCGTGCGCATGGCATCGGGCAAGTACACACCGGGGATGAAGCTCAAGGTCATGCGCACCAGCAAAGAACTGCGTCCAACTAGCGTTGTGACATTTATGAGCCAACGCCGCGAAGCTGTTGAAGAAGCCTTTGCAGGCGACATTGTAGGTTTTACCACTCACGGCGGCGTGCAGTTGGGCGATACGATCACCGACGGCTCTATCAACCTGCAGTACACCGGCTTGCCGTTTTTTGCACCAGAGATGTTCATGACGGTGGTGTTGCGCAATCCTCTACGTACAAAGCAGCTTCAGCAAGGCTTGGCGCAGCTGGGGGAAGAGGGCGCGATTCAGGTCTTCCGTCCTGAGATGGGTGGCAATATGTTGTTAGGCGCAATCGGACAATTGCAATTTGAAGTCGTGCAACACCGTTTGAAAGGCGAATACGACGCGGATATTCGCTTAGAAGGCAGCCAATATACTGGTGCGCGCTGGATCACGGCCGATACGCCGAAAGAGCTGCAAGAATTCGTTAACGCCTACCCGCAGCGAATGGCGCGCGATGCGGCAGATACTTTGGCTTATTTGACGACATCACAATACGATGTACGTTTAGCTCAGGAACGTTTCCCGAAAATCCACTTTCACCCCTTACGTGAACACGCGGGTTTGGCACTGCAGAACGCAGGCTAAAAAAGCATGTACCCGTTGTCGCTATGGCCAGTTGAAGAACGCCGCAACATCATCGGCGTATTCACCGACATTGACGACACGCTGACCACGCATGGAGCCATCACCGCAGATGCCCTGCAGGCTTTGACAGATTTGAAAGCAGCGGGACTGCATGTCATCCCGATTACTGGCCGACCCGTTGGCTGGGCCGAGTCGTTTGCAAATGACTGGCCTGTAGATGCCTTGGTTGCTGAAAATGGAGGCGTAGCGTGGGTAACTAAAACAAGCACTAAAAAAAATAGTGAAATTAGCATGCAGCCGGCGTATTTATTGCCTAAGTTGCTATCAAAAATATATCAAAATAATGCGGTAATTCGTGCTAGAAACAATGCACGAATGACGCAAATTGCAGCTCAAGTTACCTCTCAAATAGCTGGTGTAGAAGTTTCCAAAGATAGCGCTGGTCGTGAAACCGATTTGGCTTTTGACTACAACGAGTTTGCCAATTTGTCGCCCGAAACTGTGCTGCAAGTCGTTGAACTTCTGCAATCCCAGGGCATGCAAACCACGGTCAGCAGCATCCACATTCACGGTTGTTTCGGGCATTTTGACAAATGGACGGGTGCACAATGGATTGTGCGGGAGCTCTTTCAGCGAGATTTAGTTGCAGAGCTCGACAAATGGGTATTTGTGGGCGATTCGGGTAACGACCAAGCCATGTTTCAGCACTTCACGCATTCGGTTGGCGTAGCGAATATCCGTAGGTTTGAAAGCCAATTGGCATATTTGCCGCGCTACATCA
>JAAFJR010000016.1 GCA_013298945.1 Polaromonas sp. | reverse complement strand
CTTCCCATCCCGAACAGGAAAGTGAAACGCCTTAGCGCCGATGATAGTGCGGATTCCCGTGTGAAAGTAGGACATCGTCAGGCTTCTATGATAGAAAAACCCTCAGCTGATTGGCTGGGGGTTTTTTTTCGCCTGTCACAATGTCATACTCTAATAGCGGTTAAGCGATGCTCTTATGGGGTATAAAAAGGGAGTTGGTTTTATGATCAACTCCTTTTTGTTTAATAGCGATTAGCTGTGTTTATTTGCCAGCACGCAATTCACGTCGCAAGATCTTACCCACATTGGTTTTTGGCAAATCGTCTCTAAAAACTATGTATTTAGGCATTTTGTAGCCGGTTAGATTCTGGCGGCAATACGTTTTGACATCTTCTTCGCTCAAATTGGCGTCTTTTTTAATGATAAATAGCTTGATAGCTTCGCCAGCTTTCTCGTCAGGCACACCAATCACGGCACATTCGAGCACGCCTGGGCACAATGACACCGTATTCTCAAGTTCATTTGGATAGACATTGAAGCCGCTCACAATAATCATGTCTTTCAAACGGTCAATAATTTTTGTGTAACCACGTTCATCCATGATGCCCACATCACCTGTTTTGAAGTAACCATCTTCAGTGAATGCATTTTTATTCTCTACTGGCTGGTTGTAATAACCAGTCATGACATTTGGACCTTTGATGCAGATTTCGCCAGATTCACCCTGCTTAACATCTTTTCCTGCTTCGTCTTTGATGGCAATGGAGATGCTTGAGAGTGGCAAACCAATTGTGCCGGTGAACTCTTTGTTGTTGACTGGGTTGTTTGTGCCCATCGCAACTGTTTCACTCATGCCCCAACCCTCAATCATGGGGCAACCCGTCACCGTTAACCAGTTTTTCGCAGTGCCCTCTGATGCAGCCATGCCACCCGCTTGAGAGACGCAAAGATTGGAAAAATCTACTGTTTTGAAGTCAGGATGCTGCAAGAGTGCGTTAAACAAAGTGTTAACAGCTGGCAGCATGTGAAAGGGACGCTTCTTGAGCGTCTTCACAAATCCAGAGAAATCACGTGGGTTAGGAATCAGTGTCGTATAGGCACCCCAGCGAATCGAAAGCAAACTTAAATTCAAAGCGAAAATATGGTACAGCGGCAGCGCTGCAATGCTGTTGATCTTGCGTACATCACCCACACGTCCCATGGCTGGCGTGAACCAAGCTTCACCCTGAAGTACAGCGGCCACGATATTTCGATGCGTTAAAACCGCACCTTTCGACAAGCCCGTCGTACCGCCCGTATATTGCAAAAATGCAATTGAATCAAGTGTTGATTCAGCGGGTCTCAATGTCAACCGTTTACCTGCTGCTATGGCTTGGTTAAACGGTGTGACTAGCAAGCCATTAGCGGTTGAAAACGAATAAGAAGGTACAATTTTTTTGAGATTGCGAACCGCAAATGTGATCCATTTTCCGTATATAGCACCTAACAAATCACCCATCTTGGCCAATACGACATGCTTGATTGGGGTGTTATCAATCACATCGATCAATGTCGTCGCAAAGTTTTCAAGAATCACAATCGTTGTCGCACCAGAGTCTCGCAATTGGTGCTCCAACTCTCGCGGTGTGTACAACGGATTGACGTTTACACAGGTATAACCTGCCCGCAAAATACCAGCCATGGTCACTGAAAATTGCGGCAAATTCGGCAACATAATGGCCACGCGCGCGCCTGGCTCCAACCCATGACTTTGCAACCAAGCACCTAAAGCCGCTGACAAATCATCGACCTCTTTGTACGTCATCCATCGATCCATGCACACCGAAAACGGGCTGGCCGCATTCTTTTTGAAGGAATCCTCCAAAAGCTGCGTCACAGATTGAAATGTGTCCGGATTAATCTCCGCAGGCACGCTTGGAGGATAACTTTTAAGCCAAATTTTTTCCATGCTTATTTACCTAATAAAGCTTCTTTGAGTTTGTAATCTGCAGGCACTGGCCCCAGCCAAATACGCAACAAGGCGATATAAAACTCAGCTTCTTTAAACGGCTCGCCTTGCGCCTTGCCCTTGACGGTCAAAACGCCGCCGGTACCTGGCACCCATTCAAAGGTGAAGTTATCACCCGTGACGAGTTTCTTTTGGTCGCTAAAAACTTGACCCATACGAATCAGCCCAGGAATCAGTTTCGACATTTCAGTCTTAGGCGCGTTGTCTTCCACGCCTCGGGTAAATAACTTGCCAAGCTCATTCGAGTCAATATCGCGCAACATTGTGATGCTAATTCGTTTGGGGCCCGCCATCGATAAAACCTCTTCTGCCGAAGTTGATTTTTTGGGCACATAAAGTCCAGCAGAATAAACTTTAAAAACGGCTTTGTAGCGCACGCCTGCACCATTGAGGACCAGCTTTGAGCCGCGTTGGTCAATCATATCTTCAAATTTAACGCCAGCCACATCAACGGTGGCAGCGTGTAACAGCGTTGGGCTGATGAGACATAGCATCAGGGCAAAAATAGAAAGCAATGTTTTTTTGAGCATACAAACTCCGTATATATATTCAAGAAATAAAAAAAGAAAAAAGAAAAAAGAAAAAAGAAAAAAGAAAATGGAAAATGGAAAATGGAAAATGGAAAATGGAAAATGGAAAATGGAAAATGGAAAATGGAAAATGGAAAATGGAAAATAAGAAAAAGCACAAAAATGAACGGTCGTGCTATTTTTGTGTGCTAATTATCACGGTTCTAGCAACGCGCTGTTCATCGGGTTTACGCTAATTTAGACGAATTGCAGTCGTTTTTAGTGGGAAGCCTCTCGGACTTTGCTACACTGTAGGCTTATGTTCACACACAGCGTTTACAACGTCCTCACATTGGGTTCAAGCACCGGTCATTCAGACCGAGGAGCTTGGCTTTGGCGTCCCTGATCTAACGCTCTCCTTTCCTGTGTCTGCTGCTGCAAGTTATGCAGAAATTGACACCGTTGTTTGAACAGCTTCTACATGCCAACGCCATTTACTTGGCTGTAGAAGCAGTCGCTAAATCAAGTTTTAGCGCATGCATAAAAGGCTCATATTGTGATCACCGAACAAGAATTTACCCAACGCAAAGCGCAAGGCTACAACCGCATCCCGTTGATGCTACAAGCTTTTGCCGACTTAGAAACCCCGCTTTCGCTGTATTTGAAGTTAACGCAAAGCAGCTTGAAAAATATCAAAAATGATAGCGCTTTAGGCAATAAAAACGCAGGCTGCAGCCAAAATAGGCATAGTTTCTTACTTGAATCCGTGGTGGGTGGTGAGCGCTTTGGCCGCTACAGCTTCATAGGCCTGCCAGCCCGTACGCTACTAAGAGCCAGCGGTTTTGGCGCTGATGCGTTGACCGAGGTTGTCACCGAAGGCGTCGTCGTTGAAACCAGCCGCATCAACCCGCTGGACTTCATCACCCAATACCAGCAGCGCTTCAAAGTCGCCCTACAACCCGCTATGCCCCGTTTTTGCGGCGGCCTGGCCGGCTATTTTGGGTATGACGCCGTACGATACATCGAGAAAAAGCTAGAAAAATCCTGCCCGCCCGACGAGCTACATTGCCCCGACATCTTGCTCTTGCAGTGCGAAGAACTGGCCGTGATTGACAACCTCTCCGGCAAACTCTCCCTCATCGTCTACGCCGACCCCGCCCAGCCAGACGCCTACGCTGTGGCCAAAGCGCGTTTGCATGCTTTGAAGGACATGCTCAAGTCCAGCGTCAATGCCCCTGAAATCAACCCGTCCACCACCCACTCTGCGGTGCGCGACTTTGCCAAGGCCGACTACCTCGCCGCCGTCCTGCGCGCCAAAGAACTGATTGCGGGTGGCGACTTCATGCAAGTGCAGGTTGGCCAACGCATCAAAAAGCGCTACACCGAGTCCCCCCTCAGCCTGTACCGCGCCCTGCGCTCGCTGAACCCATCGCCTTATATGTACTACTACGACTTTGGCGACTTTCACGTTGTCGGCGCAAGCCCCGAGATTTTGGTACGCCAAGAAGCGGTTATGGACGATGGCAAAGCAGCGCAAAAAGTGACAATTCGACCACTAGCCGGAACCCGCCCACGCGGTGCAACACCGGAGTTGGACAAAGCCGCCGAAGTCGAGCTCATCAACGACCCCAAAGAGCGCGCCGAGCACGTCATGCTGATTGACCTAGCCCGCAACGACATTGGCCGCATCGCCAAAATAGGCAGCGTCAAAGTGACTGAAGCCTTCGCCGTGGAGCGCTACAGCCATGTCATGCACATCGTCAGCAACGTCGAAGGCATTTTGAACGAAGGCCCAGACGGACAAAAATACGGCGCGATGGACGTGCTCAAAGCCACCTTCCCCGCCGGCACGCTGACGGGTGCGCCCAAAGTTCATGCGATGGAATTGATCGACCAGTTGGAGCCGACGAAGCGCGGACTTTACGGCGGCGCCTGCGGTTACATCAGCTTCGCCGGCGACATGGACGTGGCCATCGCCATCCGCACCGGCATCATCAAAAACGACACTTTGTACGTGCAAGCGGCAGCCGGCGTGGTGGCCGACAGCGTGCCCGAGCTGGAATGGGCAGAAACCGAGGCCAAGGCGCGGGCCTTGCTGCGAGCCAGCGAACTGGTTGAGGAGGGCTTGGTATGAACAACAGCGCCAAAATCAAGCTTCTGATGATCGACAACTACGACAGCTTCACCTACAACATCGTCCAATACTTCGGTGAATTGGGCGCAGACGTCGAGGTTTTCCGCAACGATGAAATCACCCTAGAAGGCATTGCAGCGCGCAAGCCAGACCGCTTGGTCATCTCCCCCGGCCCCTGCTCGCCAGCAGAGGCGGGCATCTCCGTGAAAGCGATCACTCACTTCGCTGGCAAATTACCCATTCTGGGCGTGTGTTTGGGCCACCAAGCGATTGGGGCGGCGCTGGGCGGCAACATCATCCGTGCGCAGCAGCTCATGCATGGAAAAACCAGCGTCATCACCACCATGCAAACCGGCGTGTTCGCGGGCTTGCCCGAGAAATTCACCGTCAACCGCTACCATTCCCTGGCCATTGAACGCACCAGCTGCCCCGCAGATTTGGAAATCACGGCGCGGACGGACGACGGCGAAATCATGGGCGTACGCCACAAAACGCTGCCGTTTGCCGTCCGCATGGAAGGCGTGCAGTTCCACCCCGAGTCAATTTTGACCGAGCATGGGCATGCGATGCTCAAAAACTTCTTGATTTAAACTTCTTGGTTTAAATTTATTGCTATAAAATTAATAGCTACTTAGGCAACAAATAAGCCGGCTAAAGCCATATTTAAGGGTAAAAACAAGGTTTTTAATCATTATGACAAGCAAAATCACCCCCCAAGAAGCGCTCCTACGCACCGTTGAGCACCGCGAGATTTTTCACGACGAAATGCTGCACCTGATGCGCCTCATCATGAGCGGCGAGATGTCACCCGTCATGATGGCCGCGCTTATCACCGGTTTGCGCGTTAAAAAAGAGACGATTGGCGAAATCACCGCTGCCGCGCAAGTCATGCGCGAATTTTCTACCAAGGTCGAAGTGCCAGATAAAACGCACTTGGTCGATATTGTTGGCACGGGCGGCGATGGTTCGCACACCTTCAATATTTCCACCTGCAGTATGTTCGTCGCCGCAGCAGCAGGCGCACGGGTCAGCAAGCACGGCAGCCGCAGCGTCAGCAGCAAATCTGGCAGTTCTGACGTGTTAGAAGCGCTGGGCATCAACATCAACCTCCCGCCAGCAGCCATCGCTCAGTGCATTGCCGAGGTCGGCGTGGGCTTCATGTTCGCGCCCAACCACCACCCCGCCATGAAAAACGTCGCGCCCATTCGCAAAGAGTTGGGCATGAAAACGATTTTCAACATCCTCGGCCCCCTGACCAACCCCGCCAGCGCCCCGAATATCTTGATGGGCGTGTTCCACGCAGACCTGGTCGGCATCCAAGTCCGCGCCCTGCAGCGCTTGGGCGCAGAGCACGCCGTGGTGGTCTACGGACGGGACGGCATGGACGAGGTCAGCACTGGCGCGGCCACCTTGGTCGGCGAGCTGAAAAACGGCGAAATTTCAGAATATGAAATCCACCCCGAAGACTTCGGCATCCAAATGGTCAGCAACCGCGCCCTGAAAGTCGAAACCCCAGAACAATCCAAAGCCATGCTGATGGGTGTTTTAGACAACCAAGCCGGCCCCGCCCGCGACATTGTGGTACTCAACGCTGGTGCTGCTTTGTATGCTGCAAATGTGTCAAATTCGATTCAAGCCGGCGTATTGCTTGCCAAAGCTGCTATTGAATCAGGAGAGGCTAAGGCGAAGTTAGGGCAGTTTAGCGCTGCCACTATGAAGTTGAGTTCAAAAGCATGAAGAATTTGATTAATTGAACCTTTATGTAATAATTGTTTCAGAAAATTAATGCATGCAAACCAAAAAAAATGAATAACAAGCCTAAATTGAAGTTTTTATTCGTTTGTTTCATGCCCTTGATGATCAGTGCTTGCGGTGGCGACGGTGCAGGTAATCCGGTTACAAAAGTTAGTGCAGATATCGCTTCAAATGCTTCTAGCGCATCTACACAAACAGTAGTAAGTGCTCAAGTTTCTGGTACACAGGTCACCTATAGCAATTCGAGGGGCGTTGCAGAGCCGCGCACTAGGACGCCGCTAAATCCAGTACCCGTCTATACAGGAAAACTCACAGATACCGGCGTAAGCGCTGCTCATTGCTATGGCGCGGGAAGTAACAGTTTTATAAGTTGCGGCAGTCCAGCAGCGATTGCTTTGAATGCAAGCCAAGATGGTATGGTAGGGCGTGATGTTAGTTTGCCGGCATACGCTGATGGCGTGCTGGGCTTTAGTTACAGCTTGGTGCCCAATGAAGCAGGTGGCACCTACGACAAAACGGAATGCGTCAAAGACAACGTTACCGGCTTAACTTGGGAAGGTAAGCTTGAAACGGGTTTAAGAACAAATACAAACACTTATACCAATTTTGACAGCACTACAAAGTTGCAAAAATACCAAATCGTAAGTTCCAATGCCAGTTCGACAATTTACACCTACGTAGCGCCTACACAGGCAGAGATAGATGCACCAACCAACGCGGCGGGATACAAAACAGCCGTCAATGCGACGAGCTTATGTGGCTATACAGATTGGCGACTTCCCACAGCGGATGAATTGCATAGCCTTGTTAATGTTGGGGTTGCGCCATTACCGGCTATTGATAATGATTGGTTCCCGAATACGTTAAAGGTTGAATATTGGTCATCAAGCGCAGCTTCTACGCAGGCAAGCAACGCTTGGAAAGTTACTTTTTGGGATGGCGGCGTTTTTTATAACAAATATAACTATGATGAGCCGTTTTATGGCGATAGGCACATTCGCTACCCCCTGCGTTTGGTTCGTGGCGAAAGTGCCGCACCCGTAACGCGGTTTACGTATATCAATTCGGGCACAGAGGTCGCGGATGCGCAAACTAACTTAATTTGGCGTCGATGTGTTGAAGGCATGAGCTGGAATGGAGTGACTTGCACGGGTGCAGACTCGCGCTTTACGCGTGAAGAGGCGCTTGCACAAGCGCAATCACAAACTGGCTGGCGATTGCCGAACATCAAAGAGCTCACCAGTATCGTAGACAGATCCACTTCAAGCCCTGCTTTCAAGGCTGATGTGTTTCCAGCAACGCCATTGAATGGTTTGCGGACGTCTACACCGACCGTCACTGCTGACGTTTCATTTTCCGGCGGTGCTTGGTATGTTGATGGCGTTTCGGGATCATCTGTTGGTTTGTTTTCTCCGATATTCTCGTTTCCAATACGTTTAGTTAAAGACGCTCCTTAGCAAAGCTGCATAAAAATGTTATTAAAATCATATACTTATGCGCTGATTTGCACGTCCATGTTGCTCGCTGCTTGCGGTGGGCAAGAAGCAGGTACGGCTATTCCGCGAACGCTGGTGAATGCAGATGTTACATCGCAAACTACAAATTCATCAGGAAATGTTGAACCGCTTTTGCAAGGCTTTGCAAAGGGCGGCACTGTTGCTCCAGCCGCGGCGCCGTCACCAGCTATCACTTCGGAAATTGTACAAGTTAATCCGGTTGAGACTACTTACCAAAACTCACGCGGCAACCTTGAGTCGCGTGTTCGGTTGCCCATGGTGCCCGAATACATGGGGAAAATTCCGGATACCGGCGTTACCGCAAGCCAGTGTTATGGTGCAGGAGGCGTTGCCTCAATCAGCTGCACCAGCGCCGCTGCAATAGCGCTCAACCCACAGCAAGATGGCATGATTGGGCGCGACGTGACTGATCCGTCTAACGCAGATGGCCAGCTGGGTTTCAGCTACAGCGCGGTTGCTAATCCGGCTGGCGGCAATTATGACAAAACTGCATGCGTTAAAGACGATATTACGGGGCTAATGTGGGAAGGTAAGACAACTTCTGGCTTGCACTCTAAATTTACTTATTACACAATTGCCCAAGCTGCGGCTTTTGTTGCAGACACCAACGTCAGTAAGCTTTGCGGTTTTGAGGATTGGCGTTTGCCAACAGCGGTGGAGCTGCAAACTTTGGTCGACTATGGTGTTGCAAGTGGTGACCCTTCAGTTTTAGCGCCTGCTATTGATCGCACATGGTTTCCAAACACGCAAGACAGTTACTACCTAAGCTCGTCGGCCGTATATAACCCTTTAGTTGTCGGCTTTTCAGATGGCTCCACTAGAGGCGATTCAAGTACATTATTCTACGCGCGCTTGGTCAGAGGGGCCAAAATCACTACATCTTTCGTAGTCTCGGCGGATGGCCAAGAGGTGACAGACACCAAGGCTGGTTTGATTTGGCGGCGTTGCGCTGAAGGTGCAACTTTCAATGGCAGTACTTGCGTTGGGAGCACGGAAACTGGCGGTACATCCTATTCGCATGAGCCAGCGTTTGCGCAAGCAAAAGCCCAAGCCATTGCCACGGGGCTTGCTTGGCGATTGCCTAACATCAAAGAATTGACAAATCTTTCTGCGAATTTAACCAACTATACGGCAGCTTTTCCAGGTGCTCCTGAATGGCTGTGGTCATCAACCCCGCAAGCGGGAGATCCGTATAGCGCTTGGACAGTACAAAGATCTGGTTCTGTGGATGCCACTTTGGGAAATCGAACTGTCTACACATATATTCGTATGCGCTTGGTTCGAAATGCGCCTTGAATTGCCCTGTAAACTACAGGCATGACCGATATCCTCAACAAAATCAACGCCGTCAAACACCAAGAAGTCGCTGTAGCCAAGCAGCGCAAATCACTCGAAGCGGTGCGGGCGGACGCTGAATCTCGCGTTTTGACGCGGGACTTTGTGGGCGCTATGCGTGCCAAAATCGCCGCTGGGCAGTCTGCGGTGATTGCCGAAATCAAAAAAGCCAGCCCGTCCAAAGGCGTGCTGCGAGCGGATTTTGAGCCGGCGGACATTGCGCAGAGTTACACAGAGTTTGGCGCGGCTTGCTTGTCGGTGCTGACCGACAAGCAGTTTTTCCAAGGCAGCAGCGACTACCTGCGCCAAGCCCGCGCGTCTTGTCCGCTGCCGGTTCTGCGTAAAGATTTCATGGTTGACGCCTACCAAATCTACGAATCCCGCGTGATGGGGGCGGACGCGATTTTGCTCATCGCCGCAAGCTTGTCTGATGCGCAAATGGCCGAATTTGAGCATATTGCCCACAGCATGGACATGGCCGTATTGGTCGAAGTGCACGACGCGGCCGAGTTGCAGCGTGCCCTGAAGCTGAAAACGCCACTGCTGGGCATCAATAACCGCAATTTAAAAACTTTTGAGGTCACGCTGGACACCACAATGGGCATGCTGGCCGATGTACCGAAAGACCGCTTGCTGGTGACCGAATCCGGCATCACTGGCCCAGCAGACGTGGCGCGTATGCGCGAAGCGGGAGTGAACGCCTTTTTGGTCGGCGAGGCGTTCATGCGGGCGGGTGATCCGGGCGAGGCGCTTGCTAAGTTGTTTGCTATTTAATTTATAGCTGTTTAGACAATAAATACGCCGGCTAGAGCCTAAAATGGCACTGAATCCTACCCGCATTACTTGGTTGCGACATTGTCAGCGAATCATGCCGTTTGTGTTCTTCGCTGGCTTGGTGTTGACCACGTTTTTACTGCTCATCCCCTCTTACAACATACCCAAAGCTTTCGATTTTTACGACAAAGCGCAGCATGTTTTGGTGTTTGTCGCGCTGACGTTGGCGGGGTTGCTGGCCTTTCCGAATGTTCCGAAACACAGCAAAGCGGTGGTTTTGGGGCTTATTTGCTACGGCGGACTGATGGAAGTGCTGCAAAGTGTGCTGACCGCGACTCGGCATGGCGACTGGTTGGATTGGCTCACGGACGGCGTTGGCATACTTGCCGGTGTAGGCATCTATTTGGCGAGTCGAAAATTTGTCAAGTTCACTATGAATAAAATAGCAGCTTAGGCAATAAATACGCAGGATAGAGTCGTATTTACCTCTATTTTTATGCAAAACGAGCTATTTCAAGCATCTAACGAACCCATTCGCCTGACTCGCTGGCAGCCAAGTGATTGGCCGGTTGCCGCAGGTTGGGGTGGAGCAATTGCTGAATTTTTAAGCAGCCAAGCCGGGTTGGCTTTGTGGCGAGCGATTGAAGCCCGAATAAATGCTGGCGCAGTTATTTACCCGCCTACACCTTTCAGAGCGCTGGAATTAACGCCGTTGGACCAAGTTCGGGTGGTGATTTTGGGGCAAGATCCATACCACGGGGCGGGGCAGGCGCAGGGTCTGGCGTTTTCGGTGGCATCTGGGGTGAAAGTTCCGCCGTCCTTGCGCAATATTTTCAAAGAAATTGGGCGTGAAACGGGAGATATGGCGATTCCTAGCCTGAAAAATGGCTCTTTGGTGCGGTGGGCAGAGCAGGGCGTGCTGTTGCTGAATACATGTTTAACTGTAGAAGACGGACTGCCCGCCAGCCATGCCAAGTTGGGGTGGGAGGGGCTGACGGATGCGTTCATCACATTGGTGGCTGAGCACAACAAAAACGTCATTTTCATGCTGTGGGGTGCGCATGCTCAGGCGAAACAAGCATTGATACAAACGCCCCAAATCCTTGCAAATAAAAGTCGTGTAAATGAGCATTTGGTGCTTTGCGCCAATCACCCATCGCCCTTGTCTGCCATGCGGCCGCCTGCACCGTTCATTGGCTGTGGGCATTTTGGGCTGGCGAATGCATTTTTGATAAAACAGGGTTTGCCGTCGATCAACTGGTGAAATTAGTGGAAAGATTAGCGGATAGGTCGACAAGAGACATATTTCCGTGGCATAATCCGAGGTTCGACACGGGAGAGATGGCCGAGTGGTTAATGGCAGCAGACTGTAAATCTGCCCTCTTACGAGTACGCTGGTTCGAATCCAGCTCTCTCCACCACGTGTAAGGATGAGTTTTACGAGAGATTTCAGGATTTTGAGCGGGATTAGTTTAATGGCAAAACCTCAGTTTTCCAAACTGATGTCATCAGTTCGATTCTGATATCCCGCTCCATAAGTGCTTGAAATTCAAGAAGATTTTTTGAATAGATTTAGCCCGTTTGGCTCAGTGGTAGAGCACTCCCTTGGTAAGGGAGAGATCCCGGGTCCGATTCCCGGAACGGGCACCAAGTATTTTGTTGTAATTTGGTTGTTTATTGTTAGTAATTTTTTAGGAAATTCAAAATGGCAAAAGAGAAATTTGTACGCACCAAGCCCCACGTGAACGTTGGCACCATTGGTCACGTTGACCACGGTAAAACCACCCTCACAGCGGCAATTACCACTGTTTTGGCAGCTAAATT
>JAAFJR010000015.1 GCA_013298945.1 Polaromonas sp. | reverse complement strand
CTAAGCAATTTTTATCTAAATGACTATATGAGATAAAAACGCGTAATTTTTGGGCTGGAATATTATGTGAAAGAGAACTATCAGCAGAAGCTAATTCATCAGCTATTTTGACTAATTTATGCTCTTCTGAAATGCTGGGTGCCGGTTCAAATTTTCCAGTGGCAAAATAATTCACAACAACATTACGAGTTATTCCATGAGCATTTAATAACTTTACTGCTATTGAATCGATTTCGCCGTATAGAGCCATTAGGACATTCGCACCTGATACTTGAATATTACTGGCTACTGATTGAACTTGATAGACTGCTCGCTTAATGACTTTTTGGAATTCAATAGTAGGTTGAGTATCAATTTCGTCATTACCTTCTATTACAGAATTTGTATTATTGATATATTGATTGAGAGAATACCTTAAATGCACGATGTCACACGAACATGCATTAAATACTTTTAAAGCACTTCGATCATCAAGCAAAGCTAATAACAAATGTTCAACACCGATTGTTTGATGACGACGTCGTCGTGTTTCAACAAAAGCTGAATGCAAAGTACCTTCTAATTCTAGCGAGATAATATTCATATAATTAATAATAGCTATTTACCGCTTCCCACCAAATATTCCTCCCAACACCCCCCGCAATATCTGCCGCCCAATCGAGCTGCCAATCGTTCGCACTGCTGATTTCACGACTATTTGGGCTACGCCGTCGTGTTGGCCGCCACGGGGGCCGGTTTTGCCGAAGAGGATGTCTTTGACGTCGCCCATGACGCCATCGTCTTCGTTTTTCCCGTCTTTATTGGAATTGGATGATGATTTACCAGCTGTGGTATTGCCTCCATTATTTAGGCGTTCATCGGTGCGGCCTTTGATTTTCTCGTAGGCGGATTCGCGGTCTATGGTTTTTTCGTACGCGCCAGCGACGATGGAGTTGGCCATCAAGGTTTGGCGTTGTTCGGGGGTGATGGGGCCGATTTTGGACGCGGGGGGCAGCACGTAAACGCGCTCGGTCACGCTGGGGCGGCCTTTTTCGTCTAGGAAGCTCACTAAGGCTTCGCCGACTTCTAGCTCTGTAATCGCCGTTTCAATGTCGATTTTCGGGTTTTGCCGCATGGTGCTGGCTGTTGCTTTGACGGCCTCTTGGTCGCGCGGGGTGTAGGCGCGCAGGGCGTGTTGCACGCGGTTGCCGAGCTGGGCGAGCACGGAATCGGGGATGTCCAGCGGGTTTTGCGTCACAAAATACACGCCCACGCCTTTGGAGCGCACCAGGCGAACGACGAGTTCAATGCGTTCCAGCAGCACTTTGGGTGCGTCGGTGAAGAGCAAATGCGCTTCGTCGAAGAAAAACACCAGTTTGGGCTGATCCAAATCGCCCACTTCGGGCAGGGTTTCAAAGAGTTCGGAGAGCATCCACAGCAAAAACGTGGCGTAGAGGCGGGGGGAGGTCAGCAGTTTGTCTGCTGCCAAGATGTTGATGACGCCTTTGCCGTCCTGCGTTTGCATGAAATCAGCGATATTGAGCATGGGTTCGCCAAAGAACTTGTCGCCGCCCTGCGCCTCGGTTTGCAGCAAGCCACGCTGAATCGCACCAATGCTGGCGGGGCTGATGTTGCCGTAGGAGGTGGTGAAGTCACTGGCGTTGTCGCCAATGGCTTGGCACATGGCGCGCAGGTCTTTCATGTCCAAGAGCAGCATGCCTTGGTCGTCTGCAATTTTGAAGACCAGTTGCAGCACGCCCGCCTGCGTTTCGTTCAAATTCAGCATGCGGCTGAGTAACAGCGGGCCAAGATCGCTGATGGTGGCGCGCACAGGGTGGCCTTGCTCGCCAAACACGTCCCACAGGGTGACGGGGCAAGCGGCAAAGGCGGGCGTGGCGATGCCGCGTTCTTTGATGATTTTGGCCAGTTTGTCGCTGAAACTGCCGATTTGGGAGATGCCCGTCAAATCGCCCTTCACATCAGCCATGAACACGGGTACGCCGAGTTTGGAGAAACCCTCAGCCATGGTTTGCAGGGTGATGGTTTTGCCCGTACCTGTCGCGCCGGTGATCAAACCGTGACGATTGGCCTTGTCGGGGCGCAAAAAGCAGTGAATATTGCCATCGGTTTTGCCATCTGAGGAGGTTTTTTGAGCAATAAGGATAGGTTCAGCCATGTTTTACCTCTAAATAAGGAATCAAAAAGTACAATCAAACCATAGCGTAAACGATAACGATAGAGAAACAACATGGCTGGTCACAGTAAATGGGCAAATATTCAGCACCGCAAGGGGCGTCAAGACGAAAAACGTCAACGCATCTGGACGCGGGTGATGCGCGAAATCATGGTGGCGGCGCGTTTGGGTGGCGGCGATATATCAGCCAATCCGCGCCTGCGTTTGGCGATTGAGAAGGCCAAAGCGGCGAATATGCCAGCTGAAAACGTCAAACGTGGCGTTGACAAAGCCACGGGCAACCTGGAAGGCGTGAATTACATTGAAATTCGCTACGAAGGCTATGGCATTGGCGGCGCGGCCATCATTGTGGACTGCATGACCGACAACCGCTTTCGCACCGTTGCCGCTGTGCGCAATGCTTTTAGCCGCTACGGCGGTACCATGGGCGCAGAGGGCGCAGTGGCGTTTCAGTTCAAACACTGCGGTCAGCTAATATTTGCACCGGGTACGGAAGAAGACAAATTGATGGAAGCGGCGTTAGACGCGGGTGCGCAAGACGTCATCACCGCTGACGATGGTGCGATTGAGGTGTTGACTGCCTACCCAGAATTCGAAACTGTGAAAAACGCGCTTGAAGCGGCGGGTTTCAAGGCCGAAGTTGCCGAAATCACCATGCGAGCGGATAACAATATTGAATTGACCGGTGAAGACGCAGCCAAAATGCAAAAGCTGCTTGATGTGCTGGAAGATTTGGACGATACGCAAGAAGTGTTTCATAACGCCGAAATGACTGAATAAGCCAAATAGGGCTTAAGTGAGCAGAGTTAGAATTTTTATAGGTATTTATGAATCAAGTTGTTAAGAAGAATGCGTTAGTTAATGTGTTGGTTGTGGGTGGCGGCGGGCGCGAGCATGCGCTGGCTTGGAAGCTGGCGCAATCTAACCGTGTGCACAAGGTATTTGTCGCACCGGGAAATGGTGGTACGGCTTTAGATAGCCGCATGGAGAATATAAATATCACTGAACCCATTGAATTGCTTGCCTGGGCAGCTACAAATGATATAGCGTTAACATTGGTCGGTCCAGAACAACCTTTGGCCGCAGGCGTGGTAGATTTGTTTCGCAGCAAAGGCATGCGCATCTTTGGCCCAACGGCGGCTGCAGCACAATTGGAGAGCTCAAAAGCCTTCTCAAAAGCTTTCATGCGCCGTCACGGCATCCCTACTGCGGATTACGACACCTTCACCGACCCAGCGCTAGCTCATGCATTTGTAGATAGATTGGGTGCGCCCATCGTGGTCAAAGCCGATGGCTTAGCCGCTGGCAAAGGTGTGGTTGTGGCGATGGATATTGCCGAAGCGCATGCCGCGATTGACTTTATGTTGGTTGATAACACCTTGGGAGTCGCGCACAACGAAGGCGGGGCTAGGGTCATCATTGAGCAGTTTTTAATCGGTGAGGAAGCTAGTTTCATCGTCATGTGCGATGGCAAAAACGTGGCGGTGATGGCGACTTCGCAAGACCACAAGCGCTTGCTGGATGGCGATTTGGGTCCCAATACTGGCGGCATGGGTGCGTATTCACCTGCGCCCATCGTCACGCCTGACGTTTACAACCGCGCGATGCGCGAGGTGATTTTCCCGACCATCAAAGGCATGGCGGAAGACGGTATTCCGTTCACCGGCTTTTTGTACGCAGGGTTGATGATTGAAACCGAAGGCGAGAACAAAGGTCAGATCAAAACCCTAGAGTTCAACTGCCGCATGGGTGACCCCGAAACCCAGCCCATCATGATGCGTTTGAAAACTGACTTTTTTGAGGTCTTGTGGGCAGCGACTGAGCCGGGTGCTAACGGGCAAGTAGGAGGAAGGTTAGACAAAATCGAGTTGGAGTGGGACAGACGCACCGCCTTGGGTGTGGTCTTCGCAGCAGAAGGCTACCCCATGTCGCCACGTAAAGGCGATGTCATCACCGGTTTGCCGAGCAAAGACTCAACTGTAGGCGATGATGCCTTAGTTTTTCATGCGGGCACGGCTGCAAAAGATGGTCAAACACTCACATCAGGAGGTCGCGTGTTGTGCGTGACAGCTTTGGCCGAAAGCGTGAAAAGTGCCCAGCAGCGTGCGTATGAAGTGGCGCAGGATATCGGTTTTGCAGGAATGCAGTACCGCAAAGATATTGGTCATAAAGCCATCAAATCTTAAAAAACACAGTTTTTAAATAATACAGTTATACGTGAGCGACTTCCCAAAACCCTACCCATTTCAGTTCCAAGGCAATTGGCTTGCCAGCCGCATCCTGAAGCTGATAGGCTGGCGGGTGCAGTTTGAGGGTTTTCCGACGCTGCAAGGCGTCGCTGTCGTTTACCCGCATACCAGCAATTGGGATTTTCCTGTGATGCTGCTGATGAAATGGTCGGTTGGCGTGCAGGTGATGTTTTGGGGTAAGGACAAGTTGTTTGACATGCCACTTTTAGGCACTTGGATGCGCTGGATTGGTGGCGTGCCCGTCAACCGCACAGCGCCCGGTGGTGTGGTGGGTCAAGCAGTGCAAATTTTTGAAGAGCATAAGCAGGCAAAAAAGTATTTGTGGCTCGGACTTGCGCCCGAAGGCACGCGAAAGCTGATTCCCGGTTGGCGCAGCGGCTTTTACAGAACGGCCTATCAGGCTAAAGTGCCGTTGTGTATTGTTAAGTTAGATTATAAAAAACGCGAAGTCAGTGCCACAGATTTCGTGTTGCTGACGGGTGACGAAAAGCAAGATATGGCGCGAATTGCCGCAATCTACCATGGCGTGCAGGGTTTGTATCCTGAACAGGCAGCGCCTGTGCAAATGCTAGACGCTAAAGTTTCACGTCAAGACACCGTCGTTCAATAGTTGGTGCATTAAAAAATGACTTCCCAAATTTCTACATTAACTTCTCCCAAAGTCGTTAAAGACTATTTGCTAGGGCTTCAAGCCAGCATCACATCAGCAATCGGTGCTTATGAAGTCAACAGCGGCAAAACTTTCGTGGTTGACCACTGGAAAAAAGCAGCCGATGAACCTTTACAAGGCGAGGGCATCACGCAAATCTTAGAGGGTGGCGAAGTGTTTGAACGTGCTGGCTGCGGCTTTTCGCATGTACGCGGGGCAAAGTTGCCACCGTCGGCCACGCAGCATAGGCCTGAGCTGGCGGGTGCTCCGTTTGAGGCCATGGGTGTATCACTCGTCTTCCATCCCCGCAATCCGTATGTGCCGACTGTGCATATGAATGTGCGCATGCTGGCTGCCACAGTGCCCGGAAAAGACCCTGTTTGCTGGTTTGGCGGTGGTATGGATTTAACACCGTACTACGGCTTTGAAGAAGATGCCGTGCACTTTCACCAAACCTGCAAAGCAGCATTGACACCGTTTGGCGACGACAAATATCCGAAGTTCAAAACCTGGTGCGATGAGTATTTTTACTTGAAGCATCGCCAAGAGCAGCGCGGCGTGGGCGGTGTTTTTTTTGATGATTTCTCAGAACTGGGTTTCGAGCAGAGTTTTGCGATGATGCAGTCCGTAGGCTCGTCATTGCTGGCTGCTTATTTACCCATCGTCAACCGGCGTAAAGACATGCCAAATACAGAGCGCGAGCGCGAGTTTCAGTTGTATAGACGCGGTCGCTACGTCGAATTCAACCTCGTGTGGGACAGGGGCACGCACTTTGGCCTGCAATCGGGTGGTCGCACGGAGTCAATTTTGCTATCCATGCCGCCGTTGGCGAGTTGGTCGTACCAGCGCCCGATTGAGGCGGGAACGGCAGAGGCCAAGCTTTATACTGACTTTTTGCCCAGAAAAGATTGGCTCTGAAATTTCAGTGAGTTCATCAGTTATAAAAACTCCAAAACGCATCGGTATGTATGGCGGTGCATTCGATCCGCCTCACAACGCGCATGTAGCATTGGCAAAAGCAGCCGTTGAACAACTAGGTTTGGATGCTTTGCACGTCATTCCCACCGGCCATGCTTGGCACAAAACTCAGAAGCTAACTTTGGGGTTTCACAGGCTAGAAATGGCTGAAAGTGCATTTAGCAGTATTCCCAAGGTTGTGGTCGACCAACGCGAGGTGCTGCGTACTGGCCCGACCTATTCTTTGGACACGTTGCGTGAGCTGCAGGCTGAAAATCCGGACGCCCAGCTCTACCTGGTTATGGGTGCCGACCAAGCAGCGGCGCTGCCAACTTGGAGCCATTTTGATGAAATTTCTAAGCTAGCTATAATATGCGTAGCCGAACGTTCAAATACTACAGGTAATATAAGTTATATATCTACTTTGAATAGCCTCAATTGCCGCGCCGTTCACCTCGAATTGCCAATCATGCCTGAGAGCGCCACTGACGTTCGTGATCTGGTTTTGCACCAAAAACCCGTCAACCATTTGTTACCCCCAGCGGTCGCTGCCTATATTGAGGCACATGGCCTTTATCATTAATTCGGTTAATTTCCATTCTTTACATTAAAACACTCGCATGACTACAGAAACTGCCTCTAAAAAAGACATCCAAAAACTCCAGCGCGTCATCGTCGATGCGCTTGAGGACGTCAAAGCCCAAGAAATCGTGGTGTTTGACACTGAAAAGCAAACCGCTTTGTTTGAGCGGGTGATGATCGCCTCCGGCACATCCAACCGCCAAACCAAAGCCTTGGCCATGAGCGTGCGCGATGCCGTCAACAAAGCCGGCTTCGGCAAACCCCGCGTTGAAGGCGAAGACAACGGCGAGTGGATCATTGTGGACTGCGGCTCAGCCGTCGTCCACGTCATGCAACCCGCCATTCGCAGCTACTACCATTTGGAAGAGTTGTGGGGTGATGTGCCAGTACGTTTGAAGTTTGGCGCTGAAAAAGTAGCCGCCAAATCGCCAGCTAAGAAAACACCCGCCAAGAAACTCACAGCGACGCAAGAAGCCATGGTTCAAATTGACAAAGGCGACAAAGCTGAAAAGCCAATGACGCTCAAACGTTCCAACGCTGCCAAAGCTGGCGTGGCAGAAGCCTTCCCGTCGAAAGCAGCTATCAAAAAAGAAGCTGCGATCAAATCAACCAAGGCTGCAGCGGCTAAGAAAGTAGCCGCCAAATCTGCAAGCAAGGCTGCTCCTGCTGTTAAGAAAGTAGCAGCCAAAAAAGCGCCGGCTAAAAAGGTCGCGGCTAAAAAGGCTTAACCGAGATTGTCCATGAGAGCTATTGTCATTCCCGCGAAGGCGGGAATCCACGGTGGCGTGGCATGGATTCCCGCCTTCGCGGGAATGACGGAAAGTGGTTTTGTTAATTTTAAGGTAAATAATGGCTGTAGCCGGCGTATTTATTGCCTAAGCAGCTATGAAAATTATAGTAATCGCCGTTGGTAAAAGTATGCCCGATTGGGCACAAACGGCGTGGGACGACTACGCCAAGCGCTTTCCGTTTGAGCTGAAAGTCGAAGTCAAGACCGTCAAAACTGAGCCACGATCTTCCAAAACCCTAGAATCCATCTACGCCGCCGAGCGCGAGCGTATCGAGGCGTGTATCCCCAAAGGCGCTCGCATCGTCGCTCTAGACGAGCGTGGCAGCAATTTAACCACGATGGCACTAGCTGGCAAGCTTAAAAACTGGCAACTTGAAGCCTTAGATGTCGCCTTAGTCATAGGCGGCCCAGACGGTTTGTGCCCCGAATTCAAAAAAGCCGCGCATGAGCGGATTCGCTTGTCCGATTTGACCCTGCCGCATGCGTTTGCACGGGTGTTGTTGGTAGAGCAGTTGTATCGTGCTTGGTCCATCAATGCGAATCATCCATACCACAGAGAGTAAGTCTTGAGTGCAGCCCCCGTTTCCCCATTTATCTACCTAGCCTCCCAAAGCCCGCGCCGCAGCCAATTGCTCGATCAGCTTGGCGTTGCACATCAAATTTTGGTGGCGGATGCGGCGGAAGATGCAGAATCCTTAGAAATGGCGCTTAAAAATGAAGCACCGCTGGCGTATGTCAAACGCGTCACAGCTTTGAAGTTAGAAGCGTCAGTGGCTCGCATGCAGCGCCGAGGTCTGCCTGAAGCGCCGATTTTATGTGCAGACACCACGGTAGCGAAAGGCCGCGTGATTTACGGCAAGCCTGAGAATGAAGCCGACGCGGTGCGGATGTTGACAGCGCTGTCTGGCTCTACGCATCGGGTGTTGACGGCGGTGTCTGTGGCCAGTGGCAAAAAACGGCTGCAAGCGGTGAGTGTGTCGCAAGTGACGTTTGCCAAGATGACGAAGGCGCAAATCATGCGATACGTGGCAACCGGTGAACCTATGGGCAAAGCGGGGAGTTATGCGGTGCAGGGCGGGGCGGCGGCGTTTATTGCGCACATCAGCGGTAGTTACTCGGGCATCATGGGGCTGCCTATGTTTGAAACTGCACAGCTATTGAGACAAATTGGCATGCATAATTAGCCGCATGCAGCAAGAAATACTGATCAACTGGTCACCCCAAGAAACGCGTGTCGCAGTCGTTGAAAGCGGCGCGGTGCAAGAGTTGCATGTCGAGCGCAGCTTGGAGCGCGGTATCGTTGGCAATGTTTACTTAGGCAAAGTGGTGCGGGTGCTGCCTGGCATGCAGTCGGCGTTCATTGACATTGGTTTGGAGCGGGCTGCTTTTTTGCATGTGGCAGATTTGGTCAGCAGCATCAATTTGCGTCATGCCGATACAGAAACGGGTGATAAAACCAACGCAAAATCAGATGCGCCTTTGCAATTACCACCTATAGAAAAACAAGTTTTTGAGGGGCAAACGCTGCTGGTGCAAGTCATCAAAGAACCCATCGGTACCAAGGGCGCACGGCTGTCAACGCAAATCAGCCTATCTGGGCGATTGCTGGTATTTTTGCCACAAGACAAACATATTGGTGTGTCGCAAAAAATACCCTTGGAGCAACGCAAGCAGTTGAAACATCGACTGCAAAATTTAGCAACGGCGGCAGCATCGCCCGCAGCTTCTGGTGTTGACGATGTTGGTGGTTACATTTTGCGCACCAACGCTGAGGAAGCTGACGATGCCGAGCTGGCAGAAGACATCAGCTACTTGCGCAAAACATGGCGACGCATTCAGGATGCTGCAAAACGTTTGCCGCCAAAGTCTGTGGTGCACCAAGATTTGAATTTATTGCAGCGGGTGATGCGTGATTTGGTCAGTGAAAACACCCAATCGATTCGATTAGATTCGCAGTTACAGTTTGAAAAATTGATAGCATTCAGCCAAGAATTCATGCCGGCTGCTGCCACAAAACTGCAGCATTACAAAGGCGAGCGCCCGATTTTTGACTTGTTCAATATCGACGACGAAATCGGCAAAGCGCTCGGCGCTCGGGTTGATTTGAAATCGGGCGGCTACCTCATCGTTGACCAAACCGAAGCCATGACGACGGTTGACGTCAACACCGGCGGCTATGTGGGCGCACGCAATTTTGACGAAACGATTTTTAAAACCAATTTAGAAGCAGCCGGTGCGATTGCACGGCAGCTTCGCTTGCGCAATTTGGGCGGTATTGTGGTGCTGGATTTCATTGACATGACCCGTGCCGAGCACCGCGACGCTGTATTGGCTGAGTTTAAAAAACATTTGGCACGTGACCGCGTCAAAACGGCTTGCAGCGACTTTTCTAGCTTGGGCTTGGTGGAAATGACGCGCAAACGCACCCGTGAATCACTCGCCCATATGCTGTGCGAGCCTTGCGCCGTGTGCGCGGGCAAAGGTATAGTGAAAACGGCACGCAGCATTGCCTACGACATTTTGAGGGAGATTTTGCGCGAATCGCGCCAGTTCAACCCGCGCGAATTCCGCATCATCGCTGCGCCCAAAGTGATTGAGCTATTTTTGGACGAAGAAAGCCAGCATTTGGCAGAGTTGAGCGACTTTATCGCCAAGCCGATTTCGCTGCAATCTGAGAATGCGGCTGGGCAGGAGCAATATGACGTTGTCCTCCTTTAAAACGACGAATCGAAGAGCGATTCCGATCTTGGTTTACCACCAAATCGAAGTTGCTCCACCCAAAGGCGCCCCCTTTCGCGGCTTGTATGTGTCGCCAAACGCTTTTGCTCGTCAAATGGCAACCCTAAAAATGCTAGGTTACCGAGGCTTGTCGATGACGGACTTGATGCCATACCTACGTGGTGAAATCAGCGGTAAAGTTGTCGGCATCACCTTTGACGACGGTTACTTAAACAATCTCACCAACGCTTTGCCTGTGCTTCAAAAGCACGGTTTCACCTCAACCTGCTACGTTGTTGATGGCCTGTTGGGTAAAACCAATGTGTGGGACGAGGCAATAGGCATTGCCCAAACGCCTTTGATGACCGCTGATCAATTATTGCAATGGCAAGCTGGCGGCCAAGAAGTGGGTGCTCATACGCCAGACCACTTTGATTTACTGTCGGTGAGTGAAATTGCTGCATGGAAGCAAATCGCCACATCGAAAACGACTTTGCAAACCTTGCTGGGTAAGCCTGTGAGCCATTTTTGTTATCCCTATGGCAAATTTGACGAGCGGCATTCGACCATGGCGAAGCAGGCTGCTTACGAAACTGCGACAACGACGGTACGTAGCCGTGTTCACGCTGCTGCCAATATGCTAGCGTTGCCGCGCGTGCCCGTGATGCGCAGCACCTCATTGCCGGTATTTTGGCTGAAAATCACCACGGCTTATGAAGACACGAAGTCGCAAGATGCAAAGGCGAGGCATGCAAAGTCTAAGGATAGCGCTTGAAGATGGCTGTATGAAAATAGCAGTACTTAATCGCATCTTCTCTAAAAAAGCGGGTGGGGCAGAGCGGTATTCTGTGGCCTTGGTGGAGGAATTAGCTGCCAAGCACGAGATTCATGTGTACGCGCAAGATATCAACCACAGTTGGCCCGGGGTGACTTACCACTGTGTTTCAGCGCCGTTGCGACGGTCTCGCTGGTTGAACCAGCTTTGGTACGCTACAGCGACGTGGTGGCAAAGCCGAAGTAGTTTTGATATTGTCCATTCGCATGAAAACACATGGCATGGCAATGTCCAAACTGTGCATGTTCTGCCCATCAAACACAATTTGTTCAGCGGTAAAACGGGTTGGAAAAAAGCCAGCGCGTGGCTCAAAGTCATCACCAGCCCACGATTACTGGCGTATTTGGCATTGGAAAAAGCGCGATTTGCAACGCAAAAAGGCAGGCACATCATCGTCACTTCGCCAAATTTGCAGGGGATTTTTGAAGCGGCTTACCCCCAATCCAAGAATCCGATTTCAGTCATCACGCCAGGCGTGGCGAAAGCGACCCTTGTTGACAAAGCCGAAGCGAAGCGGCTGCTGGGTTTGCCAGCAGATGGTTTTACCATCGCCTTTGTGGGAAATCGCTACGATATCAAGGGCTTGCCAACGCTTTTGCTGGCATTTCAAGCTCTGCCAGAAGATATAAACTTGCTCGTGGTGGGAAATGCGAATGAAGTAGGTTTCTACCAAGCGCAAGCTGAAAAACTCGGAATCAGCGACCGCGTGCGGTTTTTGGGCGCTCTGGACGGCGTTGAACAGGTCTACCAAGCAGCCGATTGCTTGGCGCATCCTACGCTAGAAGACACCTTCGCCATGGTCGTGCTTGAAGCCATGTCCTACGGCCTGCCCGTTGTTGTGAGTCGCGAGAAATACTGCGGTATTGCAGGCTTGTTAACCAATGGGTTAAATGCACTGATTTTGGACAATCCTAACGACGCTGCCGAATTATCGGAAGCGCTTAAAAAACTGTTATCGAACAACGAGTTACGCAACATCCTCAGCCACCAAGCCGCTCAGTTTGCAGATGGTTTTGCGTGGGAGGAACTTGCAAGGCAGCAAGAAGCCGTTTATTTGAGTGTGACAGCCGAATTTAATAGGTAAAAATGGCTGTAGCCGGCGTATTTATTGCCTAAGAAGCTATCATAAAAATAGCATTTATTAGCTTGAATGCAACCCCAGCCGATATAACTTCGCATAAAACCCATTGTCAGCCAGCAGTTTGGTGTGTGAGCCAATTTCGATGATCTTGCCAGCCTCCATAACCACAATGCGGTCGGCGTGTTCAACGGTTGACAGTCGGTGCGCGATCACCAATGTCGTGCGGTTTTTCATCAAAACTTGCAAAGCTTCTTGCACGGCGCGTTCGGATTCAGCATCTAAGGCAGAAGTTGCCTCATCTAAAATCAATATGGGTGCATCTTTGTATAAAGCTCTGGCAATGGCTAAACGCTGGCGTTGACCGCCTGAAAGTTGCACCGCATTGTGTCCGACTGTGGTGTCTATGCCGCGTGGTAAATCTGCGATGAAGCTACCCAAACGCGCAGCTTCAAGGCATTGGGTCACTTTTTCGCGGTCTACAGTAGCCTCGCTGACACCCAGTGCCACGTTGTTAGCAATGCTGTCATTCAGCATAACCACATGCTGGCTCACCAATGAGAACTGGTTGCGCAAAGCATCCAAGTCCCAATCTTTCAGTAATTGGTTGTCTAAACTGATAGCTCCAGAGTAGGGCTCTAAAAACCGAGGTAACAAGTTAACCAAGGTTGTTTTGCCAGAGCCTGATGAGCCCACCAGAGCAATCGTTTCGCCATGGTCAATGGTGAGTGAGAGGCTTTCAACCGCAAAACCAGCGCCTTCTTTGTATTTGACACTGGTGTCTATGAACTCAATGTGTCCATCCGCCCGCGTTTTGCTGAACGTGCCTGATTGTTCGCTCTCAGCTTGGTCTAGCAGATCAAATCCGCGCTCTAAAGATGCCAAACCTCGGGTGATGGGGTTGGCTATTTCAGACAAATGCTTGATAGGCGCGACGAGCAAAAGCATGGCTGTTACAAAGGCGGTGAACTCGCCCACGCTGGTGCCGCTATCTGCACTTTGCAATAACGCTACAGAAATAATAGCTGACAAGGCAATCGCTGCAATCATTTGAGTCAGTGGCTTCATGGCGGCGGAAGCGGCGGTGGTCTTCATGGACAAGCGCCGTAGGGTGTCGCTGATGCCAGTAAAGCGTTCAGCCTGCGCGGCCTGCGCGGCATGCAGACGAATATCGCGGTGCGCTAAGACGTTTTCTTCAACCACATAAGCCAAGTCGTCAGTCGCTTTTTGGCTGGCTTTTGACAAACCGTATAGCTTTTTCGATAGCTTAGCCATGATGAACGCAACGGCTGGCAGCATGATGGCGACGATGGTCGTCAATTGCCAATTGAGGTAAAGCAAGTAGCCGACCAGTGCAATCATCGTCACCGTGTCGCGCACCAAAGCCATCAAGGAATTGACCAGCAGGGTTGAACCGTTGTTGACCTCGTAAACCACCGTATTGGCTAACTCGCTGGAGGTTTTATCAGCAAATAGGCCAAATTTGGCATCCAACACTTTGCTGAACATGGCCTGGCGCAACCGCATCAAGCCTTTGGAGGTGACCTTGGTAACAGCCATTTCTGCGACAAAGCCTGCAATGCCACGAACACCAAACAAGGCGATGAGGGTGACAGGGATGATCCAAACTTGCAGACGACCTTTTGTGAATCCTCTGTCAAGCAGCGGTTTGAGCGCCGCTGGAATCATGGGCTCTGTGCAGGCTGCTATGGCAACGGCCAAAAACGCGATGATCCATGCGCTTTTTGGCTGTCCAAAATAGGGCAGTAATCGCGCAAAACGCTGGCGTAAGGACTTGCTTACTGAAACTGAAGCTGAAGTTGATGTAGAGTTTGAGTTTGTCACTGGCGCGGGTGCTGTGTAGGCAAAAGAGGCATAAAGTGCCTGTATTATCGCTGCATGACAGATTGTGTGCCCCCATTAGTCTCCTCACCGCTAACGTCCATAAACCTAACGAAGAATTTAGGCTTACTGGGCTGGGCTAGAGTTTTCGGCATTGCAGCACTGGTTGGCACCATGCTATCCCTGCCGTTGACGAATATCTTTGTCACCTTAGCGCTGCTTTTTTGGATATTCGCTGGGTGCAAACCGGGCCAAAACTGGCTGACGGATTTGAAAAATCCAGCCGTATCCGGTGCTTTGCTACTTTTAGTTTGGATGTTGCTGAGTTTGCTGTGGTCACATGCGACTTTGCAGCAAACCTTAGCGGGTATCTGGAAATACCGGAAATTAGCTTTTGTGCCCTTGATGGTGTTTTTGTTTGCGGATGCCAAGTGGCGAGATGCTGCTATTAAAGCGTGGCTAGGCGCCGCAATTGTGCTGATGTTATACGCCTTGATCCACATTTTGCCTGCCCCGATTGGCGATGGTCACATGGGAGTGCATCCTGCATTGCCGTTGTCGACTTACTCTTACATCACCTTAGGTTTTGTGTTAATTCCGGCGCTAACCGTGGGCTTGGCTTGGATGATGCAGGGCAGGGCTTGGTTAGATAAAGCGTTGGGCGCTTTGGTCGCGCTTTTGACGGTGGCTTTTGTGGTGTTGGCGCAGCAAGGGCGCACCACCTATGTGACTTTGACCGCATTACTGATATTTTATATTTTGACGCAGCTCAAAAGCACTAAAAAATGGTTGGCTATGGGCGTTTTGGTGCTACTGGCTGCTGGTGTGGGTGGTTTCAATGCCAAAGTGCAGACCCGCGTAGCGGAGGTGATGGCGGATACGCGCGTGGAGCAAACCACAGAAACCATCTCGTCGTCTGGGCTGCGCATTGGGTTTTGGCGCACAACTTTGGATATTGCCAAACACAATCCGATTTTGGGCACAGGCATGGGAACTTGGGCTGATGAATACCGTAAATACGTGGTCAGCACACCAAATACACCCAAAATTGCGGCTTCTGGCGGCAATCCGCATCAAGAATATTTGTTGATGGCGTCTCAACTCGGTTTTGTTGGACTTGTATTGTTTTTGACTTGGATTGGACGCTGTTTTGTTGGAACTAGGTCACTGGCTAATCATGAACGCATTGCCGCGCAATCGCTGCTGGTCGCTTTTACAGTAGGATGTTTATTTAACTCAACCTTATTTGATAGCGCGACAGGGCATTTCTTTTGTATTGGACTGGGCATTTTGTTCGCTGGCTACAAATCAGTTGAAAAGTCAGTTGAAACGAAAGCTGACGTAAAAGCAATTTATCATTAGCTATGCATAAAAAAACGACTTTATCGGTGATTTTGATCGTTAATAATGAGGCAAACAATATTTTGGAATGTTTGGCGAGTGTGAGTTTTGCTGACCAAATTGTGGTGGTTGACAGCGGCAGCACCGACAATACGGTTGAGTTGGCGCGCTCGGCGGGTGCACAAGTGGTGCAAACGGCCGATTGGCCTGGTTTTGGAGCACAAAAAAACCGTGCACTCGATCTGGCGACGTGTGATTGGGTTTTCTCAATCGATGCGGACGAACGCGTCACGCCTGAATTGGCGCAGCAGCTCAAAGATGCTATCAATTTTGATGTCGACGTTGATTGCGACGTTGACATCAAAAATGATAGCAATATTGATAAAATTCGTAACAAACATATCTGCCAAAACGAAGCTTATGAAGTGCCTCGTTTAACGCAATTTTGCGGTCAGTGGATACGCCATTGTGGCTGGACGCCTGACAACGTGCTGCGTTTGTTCAAGCGTGGCAGTGCAAGGTTTAGTAACGATTTGGTACATGAGAGATTGGTTCAATCCAAGGGAACTTGTGGCAAACTAACAACTCCTATGCTGCACTACAGTTATCCCACACCTGCAAGCTATTGGCGCAAACTTGACCAATACAGCCAAGCGTGGGCTAAGCAGCGGCATTTGGAAGGAAAAAAAACCAGCATGTTGCGAGCTGCGCTTTCTGGTGTGGTTGCGTTTGTAAAGACTTATTTTTTTAGATTAGGGTTTTTAGATGGTGCATTGGGCTTTGCTGTGTGCACCATGCAGGCGCAGTCTGCGTTTGGTAAGTACTTCACTTTGTATTGTTTAAATTTAAAAAATAAATGACGTCTTATCCCACTCTCATGCGTTTTAAATTTTTTGCTAAATTTCCTGGCTTTTTAGTTTTTTTACTGGCTTTGTTGTCTTTGTCGTCGGTAAATGCACAGTTCCGGGTTGATGTGTCTGGCGTAGGTTTTACGCAAGTCCCGATCTCGATTGCTGCTTTCAAAGGCGAAGCAACTTCTACCCAAAAAATCAGCGCTATTGTTGCGGCTGATTTAGAGCGCAGCGGTCAATTTCGTCATATTGATGCTGGCACAGTCGCCTTAGACGAAAACACCCAGCCTGATATGTCTGCGTTTCGTCAAAAAGCGGTGGATGCCATGGCCGCCGGCAGCGTGACGCGCTTAGCGGATGGTCGCTTTGATGTGCGATTCCGTTTGTGGGATGTTGTTAAGGGCGCAAATTTAGGCGGTAAACAATACACGGTCATTGCACCAAGTTTGCGAACGGCTGCACACAATATATCGGATTATATTTATGAAAAACTTACTGGTGAAAAAGGTGTTTTTTCAACGAAAATTGCTTATGTTACAAAGGCTGGCGCGAGCTACACACTATGGACGGCCGATGCGGATGGCGAAAATGCAATTGCGCAGCTGAGGAATACAGAGCCTATTATTTCTCCTGCTTGGTCTCCCAATGGCGCGCAGTTAGCTTATGTGTCATTCGAATCACGTAAACCGGAAGTCTGGGTTTTTGATTTGAATACGAGAGCACGTCGTTTGGTTGCTGGTTTCAAGGGGTCAAACAGTGGACCTAGCTGGTCACCAGATGGACGCACATTGGCGATTACATTAAGTCGCGATGGTAATTCGCAAATTTACGCTGTTGCGGCCTCTGGTGGTGAGCCGATTAGATTGTCTCGGTCAGAGGGCATTGATACTGAAGCTACCTACTCGGCCGATGGCAAAAGCATCTACTTTATGAGCGACAGAGGCGGAAGTCCACAAATTTATCGCATGAGTTCTTCTGGTGGCAGCGCAACGCGTGTTACTTTCTCTGGGAATTACAACATTTCCCCAACATTGAGCCCAGATGGCAAATGGATGGCTTACATTTCCCGTGCTGGTGGTGGCTACAAGCTTTTTGTCATGGACTTATCTACTGGCGCTGCCAAAGCCATTACAGATACCAATGCTGATGAAAAACCTAGTTTTGCTGCCAACAGTAAATTGATTGTTTATGCAACTAGATTTCAGGGCAGAGAGGCTTTGATGGCAACGACGATTGACGGGCGTGTCTCCAAACTAGGCGGTGTGAGTGGTGATATTCGAGAGCCAGCTTGGGCGCCAATGAGTAATTGACGAGTAAATAATTAACAGAGATAACAATTTTCAGAAAGAAATATATGAAGCTAATCAAATCCTTTTTCTCAGCAACTACGCTTGCTTTGGTACTGTCCGTTACTTTGGTTGGCTGCTCTAGCGGCGTTAAGTTGGATGTGCCCGTCGAAGACAAAACAGGCATTTCAACCATGGGTGGTGGCGCTGGCGCTGGCGCAAATGGTGGACAAGGTAACAATGGCGGTATCACGACGGTTGATTTAGGTAACGCCAGTGGTGGCGCAAATGGTGGCCCAGCGAATGTTAGCAAGACTATTTACTTTGACTTTGACAGCTTTTTGGTCAAACCTGAATATGCAAGCGTCATCAACGCGCACGTGCAATTTTTATCAAGCCGTAAAACGACAAAAATTTCTGTTGAAGGTCATACAGATTCATCTGGTGGCCGTGAGTACAACTTAGCTTTAGGGCAAAAGCGCGCAGAGGCCGTGCGCCGCGCCATGGCACTGTCTGGACTGAGTGAAAGTCAAATTGAAGCGGTGAGTTTCGGTAAAGAAAAACCAGCGGATTTGGGCAGTGATGATACTGCTGCGGCTAAAAACCGCCGTGCCGAAATCAGCTACCGCTAAACATGAAACAGTACCCCAGGAATTTCATGAGTTCTTTGTCAAACCTTCGCCGTAGCTCTTTGCCAGTGATTCGGTCAGTTGCCGTTGGTAGCTTTTTACTGATGTCATTTGTCGCGCATGCGGGTCTCTTTGATGATGATGAGGCGCGTAAAGCTATTTTGGATTTACGCCAGCAACTCTCTGGTTTGAATGCGACTGTGAATAACAATTTATCAGCCGCACAACAGCGCAGTGCCGATGAAATTGCCCAGTTGCGCAAAAGCATGCTTGAGCTTCAAAATCAAATTGACAAGCAAAAAGGAGATATTTCTCAGCTCCGAGGAGATAACGAAGTATTGGCGAGAAACTTGGCAGAGATGCAAATTCGGCAAAAAGACATATTACAAGCTTCGGAGCAAAAACTTCAAGCGGTTGAGCAACGCTCGCAAGCTGTTGAGCAAAAATTGACCAAGCTCGATCCAGTGAAAATAGTTTTGGATGGCCGTGAGTTTATGGCTGATCCAACGGAGAAGCGTGATTTCGATGCCGCTTTTGCCTTGTTCCGAACAGGTGATTTCGTTAAATCTCAAAAAGCCTTGTTTGATTTTATTCAACGCTATCCTGGCAGTGGTTATTCGGCATCAGCGCTGTACTGGCTTGGTAACGCACAATATTCAAACCGTGATTACAAAGAAGCAATCATTAACTTTCGTAGCATGATTTCAAAAAACCCAGACCATGTGCGTGCGCCTGAGGCTATGTTATCGGTTGCTAATTGCCAGCTTGAGATGAAAGATGCCAAAAGCGCCAAAAAAACGTTGGAAGACTTGATGAAAACGTATCCCAAGTCTGAAGCTGCTTTTGCAGGAGTTGAGCGCTTACGTACACTCAAATAATCTGAATATTCGCGCACCTTGGATACTGAATCAGTTGATTTTGACGCCGCACGTCGGTTTGGTGGTTTGGATCGTCTCTACGGCGCTGCCGGTGCAAACCGCATTCGTGGTTCGCACGTTATGGTTGTCGGCATTGGTGGCGTAGGCTCTTGGGCTGTTGAGGCGATAGCGCGAAGCGGTGTAGGGCGCATCACTATGGTGGACATGGACCATGTGTCTGAATCCAATATCAACCGCCAAGTCCATGCGACCCAATTGACGTTGGGGCAATCAAAAATTGAAGCCATGAAAGATCGCATTGCTTTGATTAATCCGCAATGCGTTGTCACATGCGTTGATGATTTTGTGACGCCAGAAAACTGGCCTTCGCTTGTGCCTAGTGATGTAGATGTTGTTATTGACGCCTGCGACCAAGTCCACGCTAAAGTCGCGATTGCCGTTTGGGCAATGCAGCAAAAGAGTTCGAAAAAACTATTTATTTCAGTAGGTGCAGCAGGCGGCAAACGACTAGCCCATTTGGTGGATGTTGATGATTTGTCCAAAACCACCCATGACCCTTTGCTAGCCCAATTACGTTACCGCCTACGAAAAGAACATGCGGCACCCAGTGAAGGGCGCAAAATTGGTGTGAACTGCATTTTTAGCAAAGAAGCTGTCATGCAGCCCAGCAAAGCTAACGATACAGATTCCACCGACAACACCCTGAACTGTCACGGCTACGGCTCAGTTGTAAGCGTAACCGCCACCTTTGGCCAGTGCGCCGCAGGCTGGGCATTAGATAAATTAGCAAATTTAGTGCAGTAATTTTTAAAGAGCTTCAAAGTTGCTAAAAATAACGCTATAATTTGAGGCTGTTCTGTAGTAAACGTAAGTAAGCTGCAAAACAAAATGGGACCTTAGCTCAGTTGGTAGAGCAGCGGACTTTTAATCCGTTTGTCGTGGGTTCGACCCCCGCAGGTCCCACCAAAAAAATCAAGTAAATCAACTACTT
The DNA here is from genome assembly GCA_013298945.1 of Polaromonas sp. Classification (GTDB taxonomy): domain Bacteria; phylum Pseudomonadota; class Gammaproteobacteria; order Burkholderiales; family Burkholderiaceae_C; genus Aalborgiella. Next base: position 24 of record JAAFJR010000015.1, on the reverse strand, counting down.
GCAAACAACCCGCCTAGTGCGGGT
>JAAFJR010000014.1 GCA_013298945.1 Polaromonas sp. | reverse complement strand
AGATTCGCACGTCTAAACGGCTGGGGTTTCTCAACTTTCTTTCACTACCGCTAGGTAGCGGTTACTCACACAAACCGCTAGTCAACAACACGTCTATTTGCGTGTTTATTCCTTCATTTATTCGCACGTTTATCCATCTTCAAACCCTATTAAAAAGGCTCAAAAATGTCCAAAAATCAAACTTCCACAGCTATCTCAAAATCAGTACCAAAAACGTCTGCTGCTGCCAAAAAGCAACAACATACCGCGTCTCAATCAGCGGCGCTTAAACACCATCTACAACGCAATAACGCCATATCTGACAGTCTTACCAATGTTGCGTGTTTAGACAGCGCCAAAACGCCGTTAATCGACGCCAAAACAGTGTTTTCTGACGCTGCTGATGGCTATCTGGCGGCTGCACTGTCCGCATCCACCATGCGCGGCTTTGAGAGTGATAAACGTCACTTTGCAGCCAATGGTTTACCAGTACCAGCAACGGTTGCCGATGTCGTCAATTATTTGGCATTGTTTGCAGACAAATTGTCTGTTGGCACCCTAGAGCGGCGTTTGATTTCTTTGCACAAATCGCATAAAGAGATTTCAGCACCATCGCCTGTCCACGATGATGTGGTCAAAGCTGCTATGCAGGGTATTCGCCGTTTGCACGGAAAAGCACCTGATAGAAAGCGTGCTGTCGTCAAAGATGATTTGCTTCAAGCCCTTGTACTGGTGGCTCAACAAAAGCCCGTGAAAGCAGCTAGGGACCGTGCTTTGCTGTTGTTGTGCTTTTGTGCTGCATTGAGAAGAAGCGAAGTGGTTGCTATACGTGTAGAGCACATCGCGTTTGTAGAGAATGGGCTAGAGGTGTTTTTACCAAGAAGTAAAACAGATCAGACGGGGCAAGGCTATACCCTGTACGTACCTACGGCAACAAGCCATGAACGTTGCCCTGTTGCGGCGCTTAAACACTGGCTTGAAATTACTCAAATATCTGAGGGCTTTGTGTTTCGCTCCGTCAATCGGCATGACAAAGTTGCAAACGATGGGCTAACAGCACAAAGTGTGGCGTTGGTGGTGAAGGCATCGGTGGCGCGGGTAAATGGAGATGTGGATGCACAGCAAGTCAGCGGGCATAGTTTAAGAGCAGGCTTTGTGACCACGGCATCCGAACAAAATTGGCCGTCTTGGAAAATCAGACAAGTGACGCGGCATACCAACGATGCGACACTGGGGGTCTATATACGTGGCGTGCAAAGAAAAATGACACAGAGCTTGCTTTGAGTGACATAGGGGAGGTTGAACCATGCGGTACGTGCAGTAGGCACACTATTTGATTTTATGTTAGATGGACTTTGAGCCTTCAAGACAACAGATGAGTTGGTAGCGGTTCACGACTAGTAGTGTCTGGTCTTGGTTATCTTGTTTGCCAACAAAGAATAACCATGCCTTGACTGCACCGTTGCTGCCCTTGGCTTTGTCAATAGCTACCTCAATCTCATGAAGCAACGTGTTGCGTTGTGTGGTACTCCATTGATCCCAGTCTACCCGCACACGATATGGGGTGCCGCGTCGGTTGTTGACTTTATCCCAATCACCAGCATCCAATTGCCACTCGATACTGGTATCAGTCTTGGTGGATTGTTTCCAATGCAACGGAGCGCAGTACAAGTGGGTTGGATGATGAAACTGTGTCAACTCTCTTAAGCGCCAGAAGACGGTTAAATAAGTGTCGCCTTCACAGTCTTGAATTTGGAGTTGTAGAAATGCCCTGTCATGCGGGAACTTCATAAAAGTCTTAGCGATTGGCCGAATAGTTTTGACGGTGTGACCGTGGTTTTTTCGTTGACCTCGAGTGCTGTCACCCCGTGTACGGACACGACCATCAACACCGTCATGCATAACATCACCCGTGCGATTGACAACTGGTCGCTCATCGTTCAGAACCAATCGGTTTGGGAATGGTAGTGGAAATCCCTCTACCGAGCCAATGCGCTGTGTTGCGGCACGTTTAACAAATTTTTCTTCGCCATCAATGTTACATAGTGCAAAGTGTTCGCTCGCTACACCTAACGTAAAGTATGGCCTCTTTTTGTTGATGCCGCGCAAGTATGAGGCAGGCCAAACTTGTGTTCCGCAACCGACGCAACGATAGCGCTCCTTATCAACAGACGCAATTTCCCACAACGCTTCCGCCTCAATGATTTCATCAGTAGCAATGTCACGTGCGCTATCCAAGGCTTCTCCTCATGAAAAATACAAAGCAATGCGGTCTGATGTCCAGGTCGCTACACCAGTGCCAAAGAAATCGGCATCCTCAGTCCAAACTGGACAACCTAATGTCATTGCGCACGCCAATACAGGCCAATCATCTGCATCACGAACGGCAATCCGTGGCAATGCCTGCTGTTGCATGCCTTCATACAGTTCCGCATCAATGGATTGAACGACTCTTTCAAGCCTATCCAACACCACCATTGCTGCACTGGAATCAACACCGCGCTTTTTCAGCAACGCGGGTAGGTACTTTCGTGCGTCTGCATACGCAACATCTGGTGCGAAAAACTTGACCGTTGTTACGTTGTCAAAAATCAGTTCACGCACCCGTTTCCCCAACACAGCACGAATCAGAATGTTCGCATCAAGAACGATGGCTTTGCTACTCATGCCACTTTGACTTTCAGCTTTTTCACGGGTGCGCTGGTTTTTCTGCGTGCTGCTTTGAAGTCTGCAACCACAGAGTCAACATCGACGCCCTGCGCCTCAAGCAGCTTGTCCAAGGTCTTACTGGCTTTCTTCAAAGCTGCAATGTCTGCTTCCACTTGGCCTTGCGTGGGGATGAAGTAGCCAACCGTCTGACCGTGGCGTGTGACCGCTACTGGTGAGCTTGACGCAATGAACTCGGCCAAGTCGGAGCGAAACTCGCGTATGCCTACCTTTGTCGTTTCCATGATGAATGCCTTTGAGTTTATTGTTTGTGAATCTATGTGTACACATTTTACATCACGCCACGAATTTGTGCAAACCGTCAATCTCAATCATCTCCCGTATTCCCCGCCGATAGTGAATGCAATCGGTGTGACTGTTACAGCATTAGCGGTAACAAGCCACTGTTACAAGCAATAGCTGCTATTGTGTCAATGTGACAAACTGAGACTCTGACCAATATCTGAACCATATGCACCATTAAAGTGCACAAACAACACCAGAACCGATGCCGCCATAGACGGCTTTAATCAAGCTGTAGCGCGTTTTTAACCGTTAGATGTATAAGTGACTGTCAAAGCCAAAAAGTCGCTCTACAGCTCTATTTTGAGCGTCGATTTCAATGTTCCAAGATGCGCAAAAACCGCCATGCTGGTGACTGCCGTAAAACATCAAGCAAGCTGGCATTAAAGTCTTGCGGCGGCCACCAATTGGCAACCTTGCGACACATGCTTCATAGTGTGTAAGCAAGTCCTAGCTACCAATCTTCTTCATGAACTTGTTCACGGGTAATGCCTTGAGCAAAGTACCCAGTTGCTGCGTGCGATCAAATTGCGTCCACCACTCGCATTGGGCACGGGCAAGACGTTGCTCGTAGTCTGCAATCAGCCGCTTGGTTTCAGCGGTCTTGCCGAGCATGTCAAGAAGCCGCTGCTTGGCACCGTGCATCCCACGTAAGCGCACGATTTCTGTGTAACCCATGAACGCAGCATCACGGCGATCACGCGGAGGGAGACGCAATAAGTCAAACAGGTAATACTCCGAGAATGCGCTGGGCGTTTGCAGTAGTTCTGCATAGGTCAACTTGGTGGCAAACACACGACGCGACTCGACGCGAATGATGCCTTCAACGTCTTTGACCTGATCAAGCGTATGCGTGGCGGTCTCGCGGTTCAAAGGAACAGGCTCACAATCTGCATTGCGAAACACTTCTGCGGAGTAGCGGTCGTACAGAGCGCCACCATTCTCAGCAGATTGTTCACCGATGTAGGTAGTTTTGATTTTGCCGTTTCGACCCGTTTGTGTGAAATAACGGATGGTCACTTGCGAGGCTTTGCGGTCGAGGATGAGGCTATCTAAATCGCCTGCAGCATCAACGGCCTCATCAACACGGAAGTAACGAGCGTAATGGCGCAGTTCGCGCCAGCCAATCGGAAAAATAGTTTTCCACAAGCGAATGAGTGTCTGAGTATGAGAGGCATCAAGTTTATGCGGGTTCAGTTGCAACCGAAACGGAACATTGGCTTTAGCGTTGCCGCGATAGTTGAAGTACACCGTGACGCTGGGGTTCTGGCTGTGCCCCGCAGGCAATTGGCTATTGAGGTAGACAACAAACACCGCTTGCCAATTCTTGCTTTGGTTGGTGATGCGCGTTGCAGAACCGGCACGCACCATTTCTTTGCATAGGTCTATAGCACGCTCTACTTGCTCGGGCGTAGCTGGTGCATCAATTATCGCCTTGTCCAATGCGCGAAGCTTTGGATGCGCTTTTGCGAACTTCAACAGTACTTGGTGCGATGCAGTTGGGTGTAGGTCAATCTGCTGTTTTGCATTGCCATTGGCGTTGGTAGATGCGAGTGATGCCTTGGTTTTCTTCTGCTTCTTTGTCTTACCGATCAAGCTATTAGCAGTGGTGGTAATTGTGTCTGTATCTTCAAGATCATTATCTATATATTCGTCTAGTGTCATTGTGTGTATATCGTTCTTATAAGCTGTTTTAGCTGTTCGATCATTCATGGTTTTTACTCCGAAATATGGGGTTTATTTAATATGTCAATGCGAATTTTGCGATTTGTCAAAAAAGGATGTGATTGGGTGGAAGTTGTCTTTCTGCCATGGCGCTTGCAATCACAAAATGCCTTTGCCAAGGGTCAAAACACCCTTGGCATGCAGCACGTCATGCGGAAAATCGCATCTACTGTATTTACAGTGTTGGTGACTTTCCGTCAGTGGCATTAAGCTTCTTTATTCAAAGCAGAACAAGGATGTTCACCTTTGTCACTGGATCAATGCAGGAGCTGTGAACTAGGAACTTCGCTCTTTTTTGCTAGGATTGATTTCCCTACTGGTTCGCCACTACTTGAATAGCACATATTGCCTACTGATTCGGGAAAGTACCTCACTAGCATCTCCCCCTTTGGCATGATTTTGAGTACGCGAGCCTTTTTTTTATTCCGCCTTCCGTCTTCGCTGACAAACGCAATCTCTGGTGCACTTTTATGACTCCAGAAGTAAGGGATGCCTTCATTGATGGCCTGTAAATATGCGTGGCTCTGATCGGAATTTTCACATCCAAGCTCCATCGCGAACGCTTCGAGAAGAATCTTGAACTTCTCCAGATTTGCAGATGTAACAAAGAGCGGTGACGTTGATAGCATCACGGTGCTTTCAAGCAAAGCTTGGCCTTGGTAACCGATGGGATAGGTGATGATGGGCTGTGCACCTAAAGATGAGCTTTGTTTGGTCGTTGGAGTGCGTTTCATTACATGCCTCCTTGAGCTTGCTTGTTGCAGCAAGTGATGGTCAAGCGACGGGTGTAGTTGCCGTCAACTTCGATGGTTTCGCCTTGAACAACCAGTTCATTGCCATCGCTCAAACGATGGGCGTAAGTGCTGGCGGTGGGGTCGAGAACTAACAGCCCTTTGTCGTTTCCCCGCGAGGCTGCACGAAAGAGCTTGGTTACATAGTTTTTAGCGTATTGTTCAATCACAAATGGCACGGTCTGGGATGCACGCTTAATTGACAACAAAGCGGTCGCTGTTGCATAGACTTGCGTCAGGTTGAACACCTCGATTTTTGCGCACAATGTGCTTTGCTGAAGGGTGTGCTCAGCATGCGGGTGTAACGATAGGGTGGTGTCTTGCACGATGTCAGACAGGTCAACCCGCTCTGAGTAATTTGTTGTTTGATTTTCAATGTGTAGATTCATCATGATTTTTCTCACTTAGTTGTTAGGTTACTACGCACTAAGTCACTTGGGCGAATACAGTGAACAGGTGCAGTTGAATGGCTCAATGTTTGGTGCGGTTGCTTTGCAGCGACTGGTGCAGCCGAGACTGCAATCGCAGCGATGGTATTCATCGGGTACGGTGCGGGTGTTTTTGCCAGTGTCGAAGTTGCAGGAGCAACTTGTTCAATCACTGGTTCCACAGCCTTCACGCCGCCAACAGTGTGACGTTGCCGAAATTCGATCAAGTCCCCAACACGGTATCGAATCGAGCGTCCGATACGTACATAAGGCAGATCAGGGTTACGACCATCAGAGCGCCAATTGCTGAGTGTCTTGTAGTTGTAAATTCCAAGAATCTCTGCTGCAATCTTTTCACCGACAAGCTCATCTTCTGGCTTGAGTAGTGCGTTACGTACTGACATTGATGCCTCCCTTCATGTATGGCGTAAGCAAAGGAGGCCCTGCCCGCGCCATCTTTGCTGGACTCGCGTATTTGTATTCCGCCGAGCGGATTGGGGATATTTGAAAAATGTTCATCGTTGTTCTCTCCATACGGGTTGTGACGAAACCGTATGACCGAATGATGCCGATGAACAATGGTGAGGTTACTCCGTGTGCTAGGCACACGGAGGACTATTTCGACTGTATATTCAGGATGGATAAATTTCCCACCCCATGAGGCGGTTCCCCGTCTTTGAGTTTGGGTTTGTGTTTTGGTATTCCGATACCATGCCCCAAGAGGCAGGGGTTTTTATTCGCGCGCTGTGACAACCGTAAATTCGTTTTACGGACTCTTTCTAATTGCCCGCTATCCAACCTTCAATGGTGCTCACGGAAGGTAAGAATGGTTTGATGCGGATTTCTTCTTTGATGCCACGCATAACCTCTCGTTTCAGCTCCAACTCTGATGCACTAAGACCACCTAGTTTTATTTCGTCGCTGATTTGATCCAACTTTGACCGGCCTTCACGAATCTTTTTCATACGGACATCGTAAAGTAGTGCAAGTTTTTTGTTGTGGGATTCAGCAAATTGCCTTTGAGAGTACGACTTTCCATTCAATGCGTTTGCGGCTTTTTTCTCTTTGAACAACCTAATAGCATTTTTAATTAACGGCGCTAGGAGCGCACTTTTTGCGTCACCACCTACTTTGGATGTGTTCGACGCATCAGGTTTTAGATCAATCTCAAAATCAAGCAAATATTCTATGAAGTCGGCTGGGTCGCATAAAGACTTGAGTTTGGCTCGCACCGATTCACGCTCCTCATTTTCGTGAGCCTTGCAGACCTCATCCCAAACCCGCTCATAAGCCTTCCATTTGCGCCACTTCTTGGCTAGCCATGCCTTGCTCGGCAGCTTTAAATCGTCTGGTAAATCATCAAGTTCAAAACTTACTTTACCCACTACGCCGTCGGCAGTTTTTTCCGAAAATTCCTCAATAATATTCATCTTAGTCTTGCTCATGTCCTAATCCACGATTGCTTGGGTTCAACATGTTATTCGTCGCCAAAATCATAGCATCTCTGACAGGGTCGAGTGCTACACGGGCATAGACCTTGGTTGATTGCGGCGACAAATGTCCCAATGTTTTACCAATAATATTCAAACTGATGTTGGCATTGGCTTGCCAACTACCTAGCGTGCGTCGTAAATCGTGAACCCGTAAATCACGCATGTCGAGCGGCTTAAGCCAAATACCCACTTGCTGTGCCTCTCGTTCATACATTCCCAGTGCGCCCTCTGGAGAGGCGACTATAAAACTCAGGGCGCGAGTTGACTCTTGTTCACTCCACCCGTGATGCTCTGCTAATTTGTCTACCAAACGCAATGCAGTTGCTCGGGCGAGCAATACTTTCCAACCTTTTTTCGGTTCGACATAGTGTCCAGTTGCACCAGATGATGGAAACACCCACGCTGTTCCGCTTTCTCGTTGACGTTGCCGCAGCAAGTCAAACATGGCTGGAATCAACGGAATTGACTGCGAATGCCCATTCTTCGTCATTGATATGTTCCACAGCCCTGAGTCCCAATCTATAGCGTCCCAGCGCATTTCCAATACATTGCTGCGACGAGCGCCTGTGAACAATGCGGCTTTTACAAAATCACGCAAGGTCTCGTTTTGCTCTAGCTCTAAGGCATTGAGCAAGTAGGGCATTTCAATCACGGACACCGACCGTTCACGAGACACTTCTGGATTGCGCTCGATCCCTTTACAAGGGTTAGGCTTCGACCATACCTCCCAATTGATGGCACGGTTGAATATGCTGCGCAATAGTGCCAATACTCTGTTAGCGTGTACGGGTGCATGGTCTGATACTCCAGTGATGATTCTAGTAATCTTGTCCTTGGTAATGTCACACAAACGCATCTTGCCTAAATTTACGCCATAACGATCAGTAGCAAGATAGCGGTTGTAAGTTACCACGTTATCCTCAGCAGTACGATTACGTTTACGGGCGTAGTCGTTCATGTACCGATCAAACAAGTCAGAAAACTTTTGTTCGTCTTTGTCCACTTGAGTTGGGTCAATGCCTTGCGCAATTAACTGGTTTCGCTTGTATGCCTCGCCACGCACTGTTTCAAGACTTACAGTCGGATAGCGCCCAAGACTCATGCGTATCGCTTTACCATTTATTTTTCGGATCAAGTAAAAGCTTTTCACCCCACCTTCGCTCACTCCAATAGCAAGCCCCGGCATGCGCAAATCATGATGCCATTGCCAACCCTTTTGACCACTTGGGTCAAAACTCAGTGCATCAAGCGCAGTCTTGGTAAAGGCAATGCGGTGAGTTGGATTTTTCTTTTTCGGATTAAGAAGACTAGGTTCTGTAGCGGCTAAAGGGTGCATGTCAATTTCCAAAGTAGATGGTTACGATGTGCATCGTGTACAGTCCACCAAATAGGAGGAATGCAGCACATATGCAGTTATCTCGTGTTCACCATCTCACTTCGGTTGCATCGGTTGGTTGCTTGGTGTGGCGTGCAACCGTTGTGCACCTACATTGCAACCACTTGGGCTTTTTGACAATGAAACACATTGCCTGTAAGCGTACCCAGAATATCTGCTAAGTTATTGATCCAAATAGGAATAATGACCAATGCGGGAAAGAGATGATGAATGATGAAACATTGACATGTTGCCAAAAATCTAACTCATAATCCGTTGGTGCCGTGTTCGACTCACGGGGGGCCCACCAAATTCCAATCATATTTTTTACTAGCCGGCATATTTGCTGCCTCAGTAGCTATTAAAGTCATAGCAATTTTGAGTTTAATTTAACCAAAAATACGCTTATGAGTAAAGCTTTCACAAAAGAAACTGATTCCGAGGACGACGACATTGGTTTGCCTGCCTTGCCTGCGGGGGGTAAAAATTACATTACACCTGCGGGTTATGTTCGGATTCGAGCGGAGTTACTCGATTTGATTGATAACGAACGCCCCAAAGTCGTGGATGTGGTGCATTGGGCAGCGAGCAATGGCGACCGTTCCGAAAATGGTGATTATATTTATGGCAAAAGACGGCTTCGGGAAATTGACAGGCGGATTCGATTTTTGACGAAGCGACTAGAAATTGCTGAAATTACCGATCCAAGCGTTCATTTTGGCAGTGAACACATTTATTTTGGTGCAACGGTGACTTATGAAGAAGAAAGTGGTCTGCAAAGAACGGTGACGATTTTGGGCATCGACGAGGCGGACAATTTAAAACAACAAGTCAGCTGGGTTTCGCCGATTGCTAGAACTTTGCTGCGAGCGCAGGTGGGCGATGTGGTTCGATTGAGTTCACCCAGCGGCATCCAAAACATTGAAATTATTCGCGTGGAGTATCCTGAAGCTACGACAACAGGACATTTGTCCCACTAGGCAACATGCGCTCAGCCGTCAAAACTGACGCCGTGCGACGCAGGTTTTTGAGCACCAAATCTAGATGAGTGCGATCTCTCACAGAGATGACGAATCGCAAGTCGGTCGCGTCTTGCGCGTATTCTGAACCCATGTCAACGTGCGAAATATCTGATTCTGAATTTGCCAAAGTCTCAGCAACTTTGGCCAAAACGCCTTTGCCATTGGCAACTGTGGCTATTACTCCGACTTCAAAGCTGCGCACTGGCTCATCAGACCACTCAACCACAATAAACCGCTCAGCGTCTTTGTGTTGCAAGCGTTTGACAACTGGGCATTGCGCGATGTGAATGGTCAAACCTTCGCCGCGACCCAAATAGCCCAAAATTGCATCGCCAGGAATAGGGCGACAACACGTTGCAAATTTAACAGATGCATTTTCACTGCCGTCTAAGGTAATTGCGCCTTGCGACAATGGTTCTGTGGAGAAGAAACGTTCTTTGGTGATGAGCAATGCATCTAACTTTTCGCCACTGCCCGTCAACAATTGCGCTAAACGCTTGGCAACGATGCTGGCAACGCGTTTGCCAAGTGCCACATCAGACATCAGCTCTGCTTTGTCGCGGTTGCCCGAGAAACGTAAAAGCTTGTCCCAGATAACGGTATCGTTTTGTGAATCAGCGGGCAGTTGCTGAAAACCCTCAGCGCGTATGGCTTGCGTTAATAGCTTTTCGCCTAAATCAATCGACTCGGTTTGAGCCATGGTTTTGAGATAGTGACGAATTTTTGAGCGCGCTCTGCCTGTTTTTACAAAACCCAACCATCCTGGATTGGGATTAGAGGATGGCGAAGCGATGATTTCGATAATGTCGCCATTTTTTAGCTCGGTGCGCAACGGTACTTGGTTGCCGTTCACTTTTGCACCTATGGCGTGGTCGCCCACATTGCTGTGAATGGCATATGCAAAGTCCACCATGGTCGCGCCTCTTGGCATGGACATAATTTTGTTTTTAGGCGTAAAAACATAAACAGCATCTGGAAACAGATCAATTTTGACGTGATCCCAAAACTCTGCAGCATCGCGGGTTTCGTCATGGATGTCCAGCAGCGATTGCAGCCATTTTGAGCCCATGCGGTCAGCTAATTGCGCATCTTGTACGTTTGTTTTGTACAACCAATGGGCTGCCACGCCAGATTCGGCCACCACGTCCATGGCCTGCGTTCTAATTTGGAATTCAACGTTCACGCCCGCTGGGCCAACCAAGGTGGAGTGCAAAGACTGGTAACCATTGATTTTAGGAATAGCGATGTAATCTTTGAACTTGCCGGGAACGGGCTTGTACAGCTGGTGCATCAAACCTAAGGCAGTGTAGCAATCAAGGGCAGTCGGTACAACGACTCGGAATCCATAGATATCAGTTACCTGCGCGAAGCTGAGGTGCTTTTCGTCCATTTTTCGGTAGATGGAGTAGAGCGTTTTTTCGCGACCATAGATTTGCGTCTCCATCTTGATCGTCGAAAAAGAAGTCTCCACAGAAGCTTGCACTGCTTCAATCAAGTCACGTCTGCGGTTCCTCGCTTTAGAAATGGCTTTGGAAAGCACCTCGTAGCGCCAAGGCTGCAAGTGCTGGAAAGCTAAATCTTGCAACTCACGATAGGTTTGATTTAAGCCTAAACGATGTGCAATCGGCGCATAAATATCTAGTGTTTCAGAAGAAATGCGACCCCACTTGCTGCGCGGCATATCACTCAAGGTGCGCATATTGTGGCTACGATCTGCCAGTTTGATCAAAATAACGCGCACATCTCTGGCCATGGCCAGTAGCATTTTTCGGAAGGATTCTGCTTGGTTTTCCTCTCGTGTGTCGAATTGCAGCTTCTCAAGCTTGGTCAAGCCATCAACAAGTTCGGCTACAGGGGAGCCAAAACGCTCAATCAAATCTGCTTTGGTGATGCCACAGTCTTCCATAGCGTCATGCAGCAAGGCTGCCATGAGTGCTTGGGCATCCAGTTTCCATGTCGCGCATTGCGCCGCAACAGCGATAGGATGTGTGATGTAAGGTTCACCATTTTTGCGCAATTGGCCTAAATGCGCCTCGTCTGCAAAGCGGTAGGCTTGTCGGACAGATTCAATATCCGTTTTGTCTAAGTAATCTAATTTCTCTGTCAAAGCTGCAAAACTTGCAGCTGCTGCGTTTGCACTTGCATTGCCATCTATTTTTGTAGTTGGTTTCGGAACAATTTTTGAAGACGATTTCGCGCCTGACGCCGGCTTGTCATGCGGGTTTTTCAGAGATGGCGTGCTTGCTTCTAAACTCATGCCTACACTTTAGCGCTTTGCGCTGTAGTTTGCGTTGCATGATTAAAAAAAGGGCAAAAAAAAGCACCAATCAATGGTGCTTTTGCTTTGGTGCGGGTGAAAGGGCTAGTTGTTAACTCAGCCAAAATGGGTTCAAAGTGGCACTTTACGCAGCATTTCAATGCCGACTTTACCGTCAGCGATTTCACGCAGCGCTGTCACGCAAGGCTTGTTTTTCGACTCAAGCTTGGGTGCATGTCCTTGGCTTAGCATGCGCGCACGGTAGGTGGCGGCTAAAACCAATTGAAAGCGATTTGGAATTTGAACTAAGCAATCTTCAACAGTAATACGTGCCATGTGTAGCTCCGAAATATAAAAACTTGATACAAAATATCAATAAAACTAGGAAATATGCAGCGCTTCAAACACCGAGGGTCTGGTGCGAAGTTGGGCTGCAAATTTAAGGCGTTGGGCATGAACGATGGCTTTGAGGTCAAAAAGCGCACGGTCAAACAGTTCATTGATTATAACGAAATCGAATTCTTTGGCCTGTGCAACCTCCAAAGCAGCGTTTTTGAGGCGTAAATCGATAATTTCTGGCGTGTCTTCACCGCGACGCTCCAAGCGCGAGCGTAATTCTTCCCAACTTGGTGGAAGAATAAAAATGAGCACTGCGTTGGCGAAAATCTTCCGAATTTGCAACGCACCTTGGAAATCAATCTCCAAAATAACGTCTCCACCCTTGGAAATACGGTCTTCTATGATGGTTTTTGATGTGCCGTATTGCCTTCCATGGACACTGGCCCATTCAACAAAGGCGCCGGTTTTGACCATTTCGTCAAACTCGTCTGTAGAAATGAAGTAATACTCGCGCCCGTGCTTTTCTTGGCCGCGCGGGGCACGCGTGGTGTGTGAAATAGAGGGGTGGACGTGCGAATCTAGCTCTAGCAGGGCTTTGACTAAGCTTGATTTTCCAGCACCACTGGGCGCGGCGATGACATAAAGTTGACCAGGGTAATCCATAGTTAATTTTACAGAAGTATTGTGTCGAATTTATTTCTATAAATTACTTTTATGAACTTTTGCAACATCAATTCATTCGATATTTTGGACCTGCTCACGCATTTGCTCGATGAGCACTTTCATCTCAACAGAAATCCGTGTGAGCTCCAAAACCGATGATTTTGAACCCAGCGTGTTTGCCTCTCTGTGCAATTCTTGAATCAAAAAGTCCAGTTTTTTGCCCATTTCGCCACCTTTTTGCAGGATTCGCTCAATTTCGTCCAAATGCGAAGCTAAGCGCGTCAACTCTTCGGCAACGTCAATACGAATCGCAAACGCGGTGGCTTCATTCAAGGCTCTGTCCATCGCCATTTGGTGGGCTTCGGCTCTGACTTCTGTAGTTTCTGTGCCGCCTAGCGATAGCGCTTCTTTCCAACGATCCATGAATTTGTTGCGTTGCTGCGTCACAAGCAAGGGAATCAACGGCCCCGCTTGTGCGGCAAGGGTGCGTAACTGCCCTAAATGTGACTGCAACATCAGCGTCAGCCGCGCGCCCTCACGCTCACGCGAGGCGAGCAAGTCTTGCACGGCAGTCTGTGTCAAATTCAGCACGGATTGCGAGGTTTCGGCATTGTTTTTAAATGTATTGGCTGTGGAGCCAGACAGACGCAACACATCGGCAACGCTAAGGCTGCGCGCCTCTTTCAAGGTCGCTTGAATGTCTTTTTCAACGGCTTGCAGCTGCTCTAAAATTGCTGCTGAAGGCTTTGTCGGTAGATTTTGAAAAGCATTTTCAAGAGCAGCACGTATTTCAACCTTGCCGCGCTTGATGTTTGTGGTGATCAATGCCCTAAGTGCCGGCTCGTTTTGCCGCAATTCATCAGGCAGTCTGAAAGACACGTCTAAAAAGCGGCTGTTGACAGACCGAATCTCGACTGAAAGTTGTATTTCACCCAAACTGCCATTGGCCAAAGCCATTGCTGTGCTTGCGTAGCCAGTCATGCTGTAAACTGCCATGATTAAAATTCCCTTTATGACGAAAGCTAAACTTGCCCCACTCCCAACCAATACGGTGCTGAATGGGTACACCATTGTCCGTCAAGTTTCAGAAGGCGGATTTAGCTTGGTTTATTTGGCGGTAGATGACAAAAAACAAATGGTGGCGATCAAGGAATATTTACCCGCGTCCTTAGCTTCACGTGCCGAAGGCGAATCAGCACCGCAAGTTTTGCCAGATAAATTGTCCTTGTACCGATTAGGTTTGAAGAGTTTTTTTGAAGAAGGGCGCTCTTTGGCGCAAATATCGCACCCAGCGGTAGTTAGCGTGCTGAACTTTTTCAGAGAAAACGAAACTGTTTATTTGGTGATGAATTATCTGCAAGGCGCAACTTTGCAAGATTTCATCATGGCAGGACGGCAAATCAAAAGCGGCAAAGCATTTAGCGAATCGACCATACGCAGTGTTTTTGATGAAATATTGCAGGGTTTGCGGGTTGTGCATCAAAACAAAATGCTGCACTTAGACATCAAACCGGCTAATTTGTTCATCACAGATGATGATTCAGCGGTTTTGATTGACTTTGGCGCAGCCCGAGAGGTTTTGAACAAAGACGGCGGCTTCACGCAGCCCATGTACACCCCGGGTTTTGCCGCACCTGAAATGTACCGCCGCGAAACCCAGCTTGGCCCTTGGACAGACATTTATGCTATCGGCGCGTGTATTTATTCCATGATGATTGGCTATCCACCGCCAGAAGTCGTGAAGCGCCGCTCTAACGACCCCGTGCCCGGCATGTTGGTGCGTAGAGGCTCAAATTATTCCGACAAGTTGATTGAGGTCGTCGAATGGTGCATGTCACTAGACCCCTTGGCCAGACCGCAATCAGTCTTTGAGCTGCAATCAGCATTGGCAAGTTACCAAACTAACGCCTAAAAAATCTGCGCAGTTTTTGGGTATTTTGAGGTATCCATTTAGCGGGTAGGATAATCACTCCTACTTTTCTACGTTTCAAACCACCTTATTTCTAAACTCTTTGAGAGCCAAACATGACCGCCGTATTGACAACTTATGTGAGAAACAGCAACCGCCAAGCCAACGAACTGCGACCCGTTCGCATCACACGCAACTACACCAACTATGCCGAAGGCTCGGTGCTGATCGAGTTTGGCAACACCAAAGTGCTGTGTAACGCATCTGTCGAAGAAAAAGTACCGCCCCACAAACGCGGCAGCGGTGAAGGCTGGGTGACCGCCGAATACGGCATGTTGCCTCGCGCTACCCACACCCGCAGCGACCGGGAGGCTGCACGCGGCAAGCAAAGTGGCAGAACGCAAGAAATTCAGCGTCTGATTGGTCGCTCTTTGCGCGCTGTTTTTGACCTGAAAAAGCTGGGTGAACGAACCATTCACCTCGATTGCGACGTGATTCAGGCCGATGGCGGCACCCGCACCGCCAGCATCACAGGCGCATTTGTCGCTGCGCAAGATGCGGTGAATGGTTTGCTCGCTTCTGGCAAACTCACCGAATCACCCATTCATCAAGCCGTTGCCGCCATTTCGGTGGGTATCGTGCAAGGCACGCCGCTCTTGGATTTGGAATACACGGAAGACTCAGCCTGCGACACCGACATGAACGTGGTGATGACCAGCGCTGGCCATTTCATTGAAGTGCAGGGCACAGCTGAAGGCGCAGCTTTTTCACGCAAAGAGATGGATGCGCTGCTGCAATTGGCCGAAGACGGCATTGTTGAGTTGATCAAGATGCAGCAAGCAGCCTTGAAATCTTGAACATTAAAGTCGTAAATTTATACTTCAAAATTACTATAAAAATAATAGCTGCTAAGGCAGTAAATGCGGCGCCTACAGCGTTAAATTACCTTAAAAATAGCATATTTTCATAAAATACAGATGAAATTAGTTCTCGCATCGAACAACCGTGGCAAATTGGCTGAGTTACAGGCTTTGTTTGCAGAGCTGCAGGTGACTTTGATCCCGCAATCCGACTTGAGCGTCAGCGAAGCGGAAGAGCCATTCCGTACCTTCGTCGAAAACGCCTTGGCCAAAGCCCGTCATGCAAGCGCCGTAACTGGTTTACCCGCTATTTCCGATGATGCTGGGCTGTGTGTGGATGCTTTTGGCGGTCTACCCGGTGTGGATACTGCCTTTTACGCTACAAAATTTGGCTATGCCAAAGACGATATTTCTAACAATACAAACGTCAAAGCCTTGCTGGAGCAACTTAAAGGCGAGTCAAATCGCCGTGCTGCATTGGTCAGCACTTTGGTCGCCGTGCGGTCAAAAGACGACCCTGAGCCGCTGATCGCAGTTGGACGCGCTGTCGGTGAAATCACCGAAAAACCGATTGGAATCAACGGATTTGGGTTTGACCCCGTCATGTACATCCCCCAATTAGGCAAAACCTTTGCGGAACTAAGCGATGCCGACAAAAATGCCAATAGCCACCGTGGCAAAGCTGCCAAACGCATGCTCGTCTTGATGCAAGAAAGCTGGTTTTGAACAAAATTATTCCTGTGGTTCAGGCCGTTTCAGAGGCTGAATTGCCCAAAGTTGTGAAAGACATCACGCACTACATACGTCCCGGCCTGCTGCAGTTGGCTGCGTTACCGCCGCTGTCTTTGTATATCCATTTGCCGTGGTGTTTGAAGAAATGTCCTTATTGCGACTTTAATTCACATGAAATTCAAGCTGGCGGGGCATTGTCCCCTGACCTAGAAAACCGGTACATCAATGCCGTGGTTGCGGATTTAGACGCGTCATTGCCGCTGATTTGGGGTCGCCCTGTTCACAGTATTTTCATAGGCGGCGGTACACCTAGTTTGTTTTCACCCGCATCGATTGACCGGTTGTTGGGTGATATTCGAGCAAGGGTAAAGCTAGATCCAGATTGTGAAATCACACTTGAAGCCAACCCCGGAACTTTTGAAAAAGACCGTTTTAAAGCCTTCAGAGCCGCCGGCGTAACGCGCTTGTCCATAGGCGTGCAAAGTTTTAACGATGCGCATTTGAAGGCTTTAGGCCGCGTTCATAACAGTGCGCAAGCCTTTGCCGCCGTCGAGGAAGCGGCACAATCGTTCGACACTTTCAACTTAGACCTGATGTACGCTTTGCCTGGTCAAACGATTGCAGAATTAGAGAGAGATGTGCAAACCGCGTTATCGTTAGCGCCGCCGCATATCTCGATTTACCACCTCACCATCGAGCCCAACACCTATTTCGCCAAATTTCCACCTGCTGCCCCAAATGCCTTGCCAGAAGAAGACACGGCTTATGCGATGCTGGATAAGTTGACGGAATTATTAGGCAATGCTGGTTTGGAGCGCTATGAAGTCTCCGCTTACGCCAAGTCAGGCCACCGTTGCTGGCATAACCTCAATTATTGGCAGTTTGGTGATTATTTGGGCTTAGGCGCTGGCGCACACAGCAAACTTAGCTTTGCGCACCGCATCGTGCGGCAAGTTCGTTACCGTGAGCCCAAGTTGTACATGCAAAATGCCTTGATGGGCAATGCAATCACGCAAGATGACGATATCAAACACAAAGAACTGGCATTTGAGTTTATGCTTAATGCGCTGCGTTTGAAAGAAGGGTTCGATCCGATAACGTTTTTCGAGCGCACCGGCTTGGCATTGTCTGCTTTGCAGCCAGGTTTGCAGCAAGCGATTGACAAAAATCTGCTGTTTCAGACCCCCAAAAGCATCAAACCCACTGAGCGTGGGTTTGATTTTTTGAGTGATTTGCAGGAATTGTTTTTGTGAACTAATAGGGGTTTGATGCAGTTCGGCAAACTCTTCCTGGCTCGCCATAATTGAAGGGATAGTTGAACATATCCCATTCACATGCCATAGGCAAGTCAGACTTCAGTACTGGGGTAATAACACTAGTTACACCTTTACTGCTGCTGAGAAGCACCTGCCCGCTAAAATAAAATGTTTGATACACCGCAGGTATCGCAGCAGTCGTATCTGTAGCAGCCACGGCTTCTTTTGTTTGAAAGCTTCCCGAGCGGCAGCGTTCATACGTGTATGTTGTGGTAGTTTCTGTTGTCGAAATTGTGCTGGGAGCACCCAAACGTGCTTGAACTTGTGCGGATGACATTCCTACACCCACGCTTAGCCAATTATTAAGACTGGTGCAAACAGCTTTAGAAACAGGCGTTGCATTGTCACTAGTGATGTCGCTACCAGTTGCACCATTACAGGCCACCAGCACTGTGGTAGTAATCAAAGTTGTTGCGATTGAAACTAAGACTTTTTTCATGCAAGTGACTTCCAAAAAATATGGCGGAAGCGGTGACCGCAATAAAGGCAGTCGCAAACCCTCCGAATTGCCTCCATATTAACACAAGTGCTTATCGACATTAGAGAAAGCACAACTCAACCACTCTCATGTTGCCTCATTGAATCCAGCCTGCTACAGTTCTATCTACTTTTGAAATGTGTATTCAAATGCTGATTGAATTAAAGGCTCAAAGTGGATTATAAAACCAAACACGAGAACTCAAATACAATTAAAAGCCGCGCCCGCAATAGGTTTACGGCTGTAGCCGTGCGCAGCATGGACGAAGTGGGCTACCACCATGATGGCGGAGGACTCTACTTGCAAGTGAGTCCAACCAAAACCAAGTCTTGGGTGTTGCGTTACACCATCAATAAGAAAGTTCGTTACATGGGTCTGGGGTCTGCTATTGATTGGACTTTGGCCGAAGCCAGAGAACGTGCCCACAAATACCGCCAATTGCTATCCGATGGGATAGACCCTCAGACGTTTCGAGAGCAAGAGCGCCTTCACCGAACTGCTCAAGAAACAGAAGCATCTCGATTACGTCGCACTTTTGCTGAATGCGCCAAGGAGTATCACGACGCAAACGCCGATGATTGGAAAAACGCCAAGCACAAAGACCAGTGGATTAACACCCTGACCACCTATGCGTTCCCAGTCTTCGGCAAAGTGCCCATCAGCCAATTGAGTCGAGACCAGCTTCGCCAAGCCCTGTTACCGATTTGGAAAACCAAAGCCGAAACAGCTAGCCGTGTCTTACAACGCATTCGTACCGTCGTCAATTATGGTGCAGCTATGGGGTACTGCAACGGTCTGGATAGTGAGCAGTGGGATCAACTCAAGAAAAGCCTGCCAAAAAATAGCAAACAGTTGGCAGGTGAACATCACCCATCCTGTCCCCATGGTCAAGTTGGAACGGTGCTGCATGCGGTTATGCACGGCACATCTTCAGATGCGGTTAAGCTGGGGTTTGCATTCATTGTGCTGACAGCAGCACGTTCTGGCGAAGTACGTTTTGCCGTATGGGAAGAAATCGACCTAGCCAATCGCATGTGGACAATACCAAAAGAGCGGATGAAAGCAGACCGCGAACACACAGTTCCGTTGTCAACAGCTGCAATTTCGATACTCACTAGTGCAAAGGAACATCGTCCTGAATTGTTAACTGCAAGCGCCAAGCCTGCTGGCCTCATTTTCCCGAACGTGAATGGCGGCGCACTCAGCGACATGACATTCACGCAGGTGCTTCGCCGAATGAAGGTTGATCACACCATGCACGGTTTTCGTGCCAGTTTTCGGACATGGGGCGCAGCCCATACAAACTACGAACATGAGATGCTGGAGTTCGCGTTGGCACACGTTGTTGGTGACAAAACAGTTCGCGCCTACCAGCGATCTGACATGGTGGAAAAGCGCCACCAATTGATGCAAAATTGGGCTGACTACATCAAGTCAACGGAGAGCATGGAACTGATTCAGCGGCACGGTGGCTAGAGTAGGCGTGGCATCTCGCGCCTTGGCATCGCGCTTGACCAACTCTTTGTCTATTGCCAGCTATGCGCAGATGTGTATTGAAGGGCAATAGTTAGCGCCTCCAGTCAACCCGATTGATATACTGATCCGCTGATGGAGGCGATTTCAATGCATATTGAGCAAAGTAAGCGTGATTTTGTGGGTAACGATGATGATGTAATCAGCACTCAGTTAGGAAATAACTTCCATCGACTCGATATTGCCATATCGGAAGAACTTCAAAGCGCCATCAGGACGCTCATTCATAACAAGTATGTACTCGATAAAGTTATTCGCAGCAACCGCACCATTCATTTGTGCGGCGAGCTAGATGGTGATGATGGTTATGGCCCTTTGCAAGCACCAGACTTTTTTCTTCGTGTGTTTCCTTTTGTCCCAAAATTTTGTGGCATTTCAGATAGCTTCCCAACATTAGTACCTACAAATCAAACGATGGGCTGTAGTTGGCGGTGGCGTGCAGAACATCTCAGTGAAGACATGCGAAGACGATATTTTGAGTTGTTCACCAACCCACCACCGAACAGTTTACGAACGCATACAGGTTATTTGTGGATAAGACAACTTGGTTTGCTGCTGCCTTCAGAGGGTAAGAATCGTGTTGATTTTTTGCGCGAACAAAATGTTGATTGGTATCCCGCTTGGGTCACAGAATGCACTTACCCAGCACCATCACGATTGACTTTATATTCAGTCAAGGTATTTGGTCAAAGCGAATGCTGGGCAGTATTGGATCGACGCTGGGTTCAGCGCGTACCTCATGCCAAGTGGTCAAAACCCATTTTGCGTGCCTATGGTGTATCGATAGTGGAACTTTGGCCGCATAACTTTCCTTCTGTGCGGGATGTTGTAGCGGGATTTGATCGCCCAGACACGCACCCTGAGTTTATGAGCCAGCCTATGGTGGATTTGGACAGAATTGCCGCAGACTACGCTGCCAATAATGCGGTTGTAACGTGCTCATTGATAGATTTACACGGTGTCCTGCGTCTGCGCTCCGCTTCTCTTATTTGGTATTGGCTTGGCGCTCTCACGCTTTCCCTGCTAGTTGTTGCTTATTTATTGCAACCTTGGAACTGGTCAGTGGTATGGACTATCTTAGCTGGTGCTGTCATGGGCGCATTCTTGCTGCCATTTTTGTTGTTTGATAGACCTGTTTTTCGTACAACACGAACGATGACGAAACAGTATTGGGGGCACGATTGACGATTGACGATTGAAGTGAAAACTCATTTGTCACTCAAAGCAAGCTCTGTGTCATTTTTCTTTGCACGCCACGTATATAGACCCCCAGTGTCGCATCGTTGGTATGCCGCGTCACTTGTCTGATTTTCCAAGACGGCCAGTTTTGCTCTGATGCTGTAGTCACAAAGCCTGCTCTCAAACTATGCCCACTGACTTGCTGTGCATCCGCTTTGCCATTTACCCGTGCCACCGATGCCTTCACCACCAATGCCACACTTTGCGCAGTAAGACCTTCATTTGCCACTTTGTCATGCCGATTCACGGAACGAAACACAAAGCCCTCAGTTATTTGAGCAACTTCAAGCCAGTGTTTAAGCGCCGCCACAGGGCAACGTTCATGGCTTGTTGCCGTAGGTACGTACAGGGTATAGCCTTGCCCCGTCTGATCTGTTTTACTTCTTGGTAAAAATACCTCAAGCCCATTATCTACAAACGTGATGTGCTCTACTCGGATAGCAACCACTTCGCTTCTTCGCAATGCAGCGCAAAAGCACAACAACAGCAAAGCACGATCCCTAGCCGCTTTCACGGGCTTTTGTCTAGCCACCAGTACAAGGGCTTGGAGCAAATCATCTTTGACGACGGCACGCTTTCTATCAGGTGCTTTGCCGTGCAAACGACGAATACCCTGCATCGTGGCTTTGACCACATCATCCTGAACAGGCGATGGTGCAGCAATCTCTTTGTGTGCCTTGTGCAGAGAAATCAAACGCCGCTCTAGGGTGCCAACAGACAATTTATCTGCAAACAATGCCAAATAGTTGACCACTTCGGCAACTGTGGCTGGTACTGGTAAACCATTGGCTGCAAAGTGTCGTTTATCACTCTCAAAACCACGCATGGTTGATGCGGACAGTGCAGCCGCCAGATAGCCATCAGCAGCGTCGGAAAAGACTGTTTTGGCGTCGTTTAATGGTACTTTGGCGCTATCTAAACGCGCAGCATTGGCAAGACTGTCAGATATGGCGTTTTTGCGTTGTTGATTGTGTTTAAGCGCCGCTGATTGTGAAGTGATATTTTGTTGTTTTTTGGCAGGAATTGGCGTTTTTGGTGCTGATTTTGGGACAGCGGTGGAAGTTTGATTTTTGGACATTTTGAGCCTTTTTAATAGGGTTTGGAGATGGATAAATGTGCGAATAAATGAAGGAATAAACACGCAAATAGACGTGTTGTTGACTAGCGGTTTGTGTGAGTAACCGCTACCTAGCGGTAGTGAAAGAAAGTTGAGAAACCCCAGCCGTTTAGACGTGCGAATC
>JAAFJR010000013.1 GCA_013298945.1 Polaromonas sp. | reverse complement strand
TCGGATTTTGTATTGACATTGCCTATCTTGCGGACTTACACGCGGATCGGCAGCGATACTTGCGGCTGAATCGGTACCAGCGTCTTCGCATAGGCACGCAGGATCTCGTTGTATAGATCGGCGTGCTTGGGGGCTTCGACGGTGATGATCAGCGCGTAGCGGATCTTCTCAGCGCCGGTGGCTCGACCGCCGGCTTCGCGCGCGTTGTAGTGGATGTCGAACACCGGATTCTTAAGACTGCTGCCACGCATGTTCTTCGCGCTGTGCAAGACCGTTTCCCATTTGCCCATGTCGGAGCGCCGCTCTTCCTCGGTCGCGTACCTCTTCATGTCGAAGAAGCTCTTGGTATCGGCGCTGGCCTTGCCGTCCTTGATCTTCTCGTCGCTGGGACGAAATACGACCTCCAGGCCGGCACGCGTGTACGCGGCTGTGTCCTGCGGATCGGTCGGTGAGGCGTAGCAGAAGGTCGCTTTTAGGCGGATGCTGCCGTTCAGGCCACCTGCAGGTAGTGGCAACGAGGCGCGAAGGTATTTTCCGGGCTTCAATTCACCCTGGTAGACAATGCGCGCCACGCCTGTAGGGCAGGTAATAATGCTCATCAAGTCTTCTGGCACTTTACCCCAGCCCACTTCGAGCTTGTCGTGCTTCGCTGTGTCCGCAGCGTGAACCAATAGCGCCTTGATAGCGAGGGGTGACAATTCGGCACCCAAGATGGCACGAATACCGACAGCACTGCGCAGCAGATACGGGGAAGCAAAGCTGGTGCCCAGTTGGGGTGAAAGCGCAGCTTTCTTACCCGGGGACAGCACATGAAAATAGTTGCCGGCATTGCCGCCGAACGCCATCAGGTCCGGCTTGACGACGCCTGGACTGCGGCCGGGACCGACTGCGCTATACGGCGCGCGTGCCCAGCTCGCCTCGGTGTCGTTGGCGGCGCCAACTGCCAGCGCGTTGACACAGTCCGAGGGCACCTGCACGCGAGCATTGCCGGATGCGCGATCCATCTGACCGTTGTTGCCGACGGCCACGGTCATCAAGGTGTCGCCATCGCTCAGCAGATCGTCAATGACTGACGTCCAGGCGTGTACATCGGTATCCTCGATCGGCAAGTCCGGGCCGAGACTTAGGTTGATGAATTGGTACTGCCGTGAGAGCAGAACCTGCTCGACGAAGCCCAGCGTCCGGTACAACTCCAGCGGATCTTCCGTGTCGGCGTCCTTGTCGAGCACGCGCAAGTGATCGACATAAGCAAAGGGACGAGCGGCCGTGCCGTTCGGCTGGATGGGGCCGAACAGGAATGCGGAGCTGACGGCAAGGCCGTGTTCCAAGCCTGCCGGATCGTCCTGCGCATCTTCGTCGAGAACGCGATACGAGCGCAGCCATGGGCCAATTGCGTGCTGTTTGGGCAAACCACCATCAAGGATGGCAACCTTGGGCTCCGACGACAGCGGCTGCTCGGTGGGTAGGTTGCAACTGACCGACACCTCACCTGTGCGGTGTATGGGCCGCATACCACGCAGCTTGGGTACCGGGCGGATGACGCGCACGAACACGAATTCGGCAAGCCGTTCGATGTGGTCGTGCTTGCCTTCAACCGGCACGAACCACAGGTTGCCCGCTGTGAAGCCAAGATCGCTGTGAACCTTGATGCTGACCTCCTTGGCGTATTTCACGAAGGACTGCTGGACGAACAGGCGACTTTCATCAGGCAGCAAATGGATTCCCACCTCGAAGAAGCGATCCTTGGTGCAGCCGTAGTCGGCAATGCGCTCATGGGGCGTAAATACGGCGAATTGTTCGATGTGTGTCAGATCCAGCGCTTCATCGGATTCAGGTTCGATCTGTTGAGTCCAGTCATTAAGGTGGCGAAACGCTTGGCGCTTGCCGGCTACGAACAATTCGGTCGTTGAACATTCCTGTGGCGCTCCCTTTTTGGTCCAGCCACCAGGCATCACCTTCACGGTACGACTACCGACCGACTCCAGGCCGACGGTGCGCAGCATCGCCACCGGGAAGAACGACCGGGCGATGTAGCTGGGATTGATCATCAGCCGGGCAACGCCGAAGTCGCCGGGACAGGCATGCGAAGGTAAAGCATCGAGTGCGGTAGCGGTCGCCGAGAACTGGGGAGTTAGCCGCTGCACGGATTGCGCAAGGGTGTAGACTTCTGCCTTGCCCGGCATGCGTTTCGGTCCCTTGATGTCGTGGGTCAGCAGTTCGCCGCGCCCGATCAGAAAATTGGTTTGGCTCATGCGTCAGGCTTCCTTTTTGAGGGTTTCTTGGCGGTGGGCGGTTGCCCGCTCGTGTACTTTCGGATGGTGTCGCGGCTCACCCCCGTGATGTCAGAGATCGTGTGCTGCGAAAGCCGCGTCTGCTTGGTCAGCAGCACCGCCAGATCAATACGCCCCTGACGTTCCAGGACTAGCGCGCGCGATTTGACGAATTCTTCGATCAGGTCGGAGTCTGAGGCGATGCCCAACGCGATGGCACGCCGGAAACGCTGAAGATCCCGCTCAATATCGCTGAATGACTCACCGTTGAAGACAAAGGTCAGAATGTCGATCCAGCGTCCGAACAGCGCGTAGTCCTGGCCCAGAAAGCGTTTGATCGCCTGTTTGACTGCCGGCATTTCTGGTGCCTTGAAATTGATCACCAAATCAAAACGTCGCCACAGCGCAGGGTCAATCAACTCTGCATGATTGGTTGCGGCAAGCAGCAAACTCGTTGCAGGCCACTCATCAACCTCCTGCAGGATGACGGTGACCAGCCGCTTCAACTCGCCAATGTCGGAATCATCACTGCGACGCTTTGCGATGGCGTCAATCTCATCGAGCAGCAATACACAAGGACCACGCTTCGAAAAATCAAGTGCGGCACGCAGGTTGCTCCCGCTTCGTCCGAGCAGACTACTCATGACGGCGGTCAAATCTAATACATACAGCG
This sequence comes from Polaromonas sp., assembly GCA_013298945.1. Lineage (GTDB taxonomy): Bacteria > Pseudomonadota > Gammaproteobacteria > Burkholderiales > Burkholderiaceae_C > Aalborgiella. The sequence continues at coordinate 23,447 of JAAFJR010000013.1, read as the reverse complement.
GCAAACCCAATTGCGAAGCTAGCCAACGCGCCGTCAGCGTTTTGCCGACACCTGGCGGGCCCACAAAAATGGCGGATCGTGTTGGGCTCAGGCCCATTGATGCCAAACGCTCCGTTTGACGGCGCTCTTGGATCAGTTGACTCAAGGTTTCTTCGAGGTCAAGCGAGAGAAGGGGTTGCTCGCGACTGGGCTCATCCTTAAAAACTTTCAGCAGTGACAGTCTCGACTCGTCATCAACCGGCAAGGTTTGCGTCGGCAATGAGGGTTGTGCAACCTTGCGCATGGGGGCGTTTGAGCGAGGCGCTTTCGCACGCAGATACAAATCCATCTGTTCAGCCAGTTCTGGATCGGTGTTGCGGTACTTGCGCACGAGCCTAGCCACAAACAGTCGCACATCCTCTTTTTGCTCGGCGAGTGCCAGCCTGATCAATTGGGCTAAATCAGATTGAACTTTGTTCATTTCGTCAAACATTTTTGCAACTTATTGATTTTCATAATATTTTTATAAATTAAAAATGGAATAAATGTATTTTATCATGTTTTTTAAACCACAAAAGCCGATCCACACTATGTGCCATACGGAACATTTGAGCTGACTTTACAAGTCTGTTTACTGCACTTCGGTGCGTCCCGATCGCTGTCACTATGCGAACAAAACCAGCGGTGTCAACGGTGGGTAATGCGCTTTGCTACTTTCGAGCGAAGCTTCTGTAACAAAAACAGATTACCCCCTCCCCGTGTCTAGGTAGTTGGCATGGCAACAGCCAGAGTGACATCTTGAATCATGAATGTTGGCCTCCATGCCAGTAACAGAAATTTTTTTAACACGGACAGGGCTTAAACTGGAGTGCATAAATGTTATTGTGTTCAACGAGGTATTTGTCACACAAGAGCTAGCGGTTTTCCGCTTTAGTGCATCCACTCAGATCGCTTTGCAACTAGATGCCGCCTTAGGGGGAAGGAAATTTGCTCAACGTGACTAAACCACAGACTCCTTACGATTGATCACTACAAGGAGTTCTTTCATATCTTCATAGCTGACGATGTTCTCGTTAAAAAGCACGTGGATAAATGCCCCCTGCATGCCGCCGACATCCGTGGCGTGTGTCCTTAACTTGATGCCATTTGACCGGCCTGGCATCAGCACTTCGAACAATGCATCAAAATCCTCCTGATTGACTTTACGCATGCTGGATCGCATAAAACCAAGGCCTGCTTGAGCACGCCCATCGGTGATATAACCAGGATTGGACAGTACATCGACAAGTAGCTCAAAGTTTATTTCAGCGCGGCACACACGGGCAATAAGAGAGCTATCAGGCATTCGATTCATTCATACTAAATAGTAAATTTATCGCTTTAAGTTCAAAGGTTTCAATCATGGGGTTTTACACCAAAGCCGACGATTTTTTTCAAAATGGCACAAAGCCTAGATTGACGCATTGTCGTAAATCACTTGTTTCTCGACAAGAGCAGAGCAAGTTAGTTATTCTGAATACAATGCTGTAGCAAATCAAGCCAAGAATTGGCTTATTAATACTAGATTTAGTATGTCATCAGTTCTGCATTGTTAGCCGATAGCTAATCACGCCTGTACAGCTGGTTGTTTGGTCAGCAGGATCGGCTTCCATCTCAATGAATTGCGTTGCTTTACGGGTTTGGGTAACGCCTCTTTACAACGGGCGCTGAATCGCTTGGTCGCAACCAGTTTAGTGGATGCACAGGCGGTAGGCAACATGCGTCGTTTTCATTCCAACTACAATCGCCTGTGTTCACTGAATTGGTAATCTTGACCCGTAAAACGCTGGCGCGTACTGGATGCGGCGCATCAAAAAAGAAATTTAGCCGAGTATGAGGGCTACCTTGATGTCGAAGAGTCCACAGTGACCGAAATGTGCGAGGTAGTTCAAGCTCTGATTGCTGATGTGCATGTGCTGATGAAGAAATAAAACTAACCCATCAAACGACTGAAATACGACTAAGACTATTCTATTTTGATGCCCCTAACTTCTTCATCGCAACATCATCACCCGCCACACGCCATTGCCCTGCTGCTGTTTCTGTGAAGTGATACACCGCACAGTTAGGCATGGGTAAGCCATTCTGAAACCGTCTAAACGCTTTCATGCCCAACTGATCTCTGGCTGTAAAACCCATGAGCTTCCAGATCAACAAGCCTATCCACATCCCATGGCCAAACACCAAGGTTTTGTCAGGCATAGATTGCAAGACAGGCAGAAAGGCATCCACACGACTTTCAAAGTCTAAGAATGATTCAGCAACCCCGCCCATGCGTAAGCTTGGATCAGCTGTTTCCCAATACGCTTCACGCAGTGGTGCTCTCTCCTCCCCTGTCATGCCTGCAATGATGTTGGGGTCAAAGTTGTCAAATTCATGCACCAAAGGATGTGTTTGTGCTAATCGTTGCACTTTACGTAGATAGGGCTCTGCGGTTTGCTGTGCTCGAATGAACTTGGACGTCCAAATCTCCGTTACTTGCTCTGGAAGCAATGTCGCTAAGTGCTCGGCTTGTCGTTCACCCAAGTCTGACAGTGGGATGGCCGCATGCTCCATGGTCACGCCACCGGCATTGGCAACACTTTGACCGTGGCGGATAAAGGTAATGGTTTTTACAGTCATGTTTGAACTAGCGGTAACGGCGGTTAGATAAGACAGGATACGTCCTGCCAGGACCCGTTGTGGCGTCCAAGGTATGCAGGTTCAACAAGGTGAAGCGTCCTGCAGAATCACCGCCGCCGGTGTCTATGAAATAGGCATTCCCTAAAATCAACATCTCTGGGATGGTCATGTGACCATGAACAATGGCGCGTAAATGTTGAATGAAACCAGCGTACTGATGCTGGTATCTGTCAACAGACCATAGGCAGGCATTCACCACTGCGTCTGGCAGTGGTGCATCGTACATATTGTCCCAATCATCAAACGGGCAGTCTGCGTGTACCAAGCCAATTGAGCCCAATGGGGTAGCCACTTCAATGGCTAGCGGTAGCGCGGCTAGGCGCTCCCCTACTTTTTTTCGATCAAACTCGGTGAGTGTTTCTAGCCATTCGCCGCCGTGTTGAAGGTGGTCTACGGGACAGGGTTCATAGAGCGCATTGCACCAGGCCATGTAATCATGGTTGCCACAAATGGCATGAAACCAAGGTTTATCTAGCCAGTCCAAAACCAGATGAGACTCTGAGCCTCGATCCACCAAGTCACCTACTGAAAACAAACGGTCAACGCTTGGAGAGAATGCTACCGTCTCTAGCGTTAGTTCAAGCTTAGAAAAGCAGCCATGAATGTCACCGACGGCAAAATCTCTGCCTTTGTCATTTTGGGGATAGCGCTTTACTGTAGAGTTCAAAAGGTAGCTTGATAATGGTTGAGTTGAATGGTGATTGGATTGAAATTGCGAATCTATGTGTCCGACGATTTATGTGTTCTTCCGTCTTGCAGCCGTCGTTAAATGAGTCCTATGTGCGGCCGCAGGTACTGGGCGGTCTGAGGCAGCTGGTTTTTTTCGACAAGTTCGAGCAGTTCAGCCGCTGAGCGAGCCGGGTTGCGCATTCTTCCCCGCACACGTTTGATCACCTCTAATGCCTCAAAGGAGCGCAGTTCCAGTTGATTCATGATGAAATCATCTGGATGGATGGCTTCCAAATTGTGACGTGCCAGAATGGCTTTGGGAAAGTCTTTGAGATTCACCGTCACAATCGCATCAGCGTGGCCAGCAATAGCTGCCGCCAGAACATGTCTGTCATCTGGATCTGGTAATGTCAGTCCATCGATCAAACTTTCATAATTCTCAACCAGACAATCGGGAACTGACTGATTTACCCGTTCCACAAGTTCGTCAATCTTAGATTCAATGTCGGGGCGCTTCATGACTAGGTTGCGTGTCCATTCTTCATTAATGCGATCCGTCCAACGTGCGTGGTACAAGCCAGCCGAGGCAAGACTGAGCAAAAGATCACGCAGTAAGTTCGGATACAAGACATTGGCATCCAAAATCGCCGTATACCGTGCTGATCCCGCCATCAATACTCCAGGTTCAGCTCTTGCGACATGTCCGAAAGTCGCTGCAAGGCTTCTTCTGACTTTTGCTTTTGCAGCTGTTGAAAGCGCAGCACTTCATGAAACTCGACACGTCTGTGTCTACCAACTTTGCGGCATAGCAGCTGACCATTCTCAATTTGCTTGATGACATATGGCCGCGACACGTTTAAGAATGCTGCCGTCTCTTGGGTGGTCAGTTCATGCTTTTGTGGGATCAACAATACAGGCTGTTGTTGCCCGATCAAACCCAATAAGTCAGCGATTGCACGTAAAGCTTGCGGTGGCAGCTCAATCCGTGGTGCAGTATCAGCATCGACACCGTCTTCTACCAAGACGATTTTAGGGGCGCGTGAATGATCCAGTGCGCCCATGATGCAGCGCTGCGCCACTTTGGCCAGTTCGGCATCATGAGCATTACCCACCGACTCTAACAGCCCTTCATTTGTCATGATGTTCTCCTAAGCACGTGTTCGGCACATACCGTATGCGCCGATTTTGCTATTCGTTTTTAGGAGTATAGCAATCAATCGAAGCAAACGCAACAATCGAAACAAACGAAACTTGGTCTACTCAATCTTTGGCTTGATTGACAACTTTTTCGACTTGTTGATGCTGTTGACTTTACGTCGCTTCGCCCCTCTTCTTCATCAATTTATTTGGGTCGAGGGTGGTGTTTGCAGATTCAAATCTGCGTGTTTCCAGACGTTGAGCCCTCATTCTGAGGACTCGAAAGTAGTGGTTTTGAGCTGTTTTTGACTTTAAAGTGCGGCATCTTATTTCTCTACACCATACGTCCACGACATGAACGTATTAAACCCTTATGAAATATAGCTTTAGGTGTTAAACACTTATTTAAATTGTTGTACAATTCAATATATAGTCTTAAGAAACAATTGATTGGTGTTAAACAATATGAAAAACTTTAAAAATCGCAAAGTTGTTGGTTTAAGCCTTAATCCCGAAGAGCTTGATGTGATGGAACTCTTGATGACCCGTGGGGGGTATACGAGTTTTTCTGAGTTTGCCAAAGCGCGGATTTTTGGTTCAGCCACTGAAACCGAAAACCGCTTGAAAGAGTTGGAGCGAGAAGTTATTAATTTGCGAGATGGTTATGAACGGCATCACAAACTATGGGTAGACACCGTCAAACAAGTTGCAAATACCGATCTTGAGCCCTTGCTTGCAGCGCTTTATATGTTAAATCACAAGATGGCGGGACAACAAAGCCGAGATGAGCTTGATCAGCTTGTAGACCTTGATTCGGTCAAACACATGGCAGCAATATCGAATAGCCCTTACCTCCCTGTCAAACGACAAACTCAAACACCTACACACACACCAGATATAGCTCTCAACCCCTATCAACAAGGAAAAGAGGATTCGAGAAGGGCATTGGAAAAAGCAAAGAACATTGAATCCCGATACACTTGACGACGACATGGAAAGATATACAATGAATATCTTTCTATTGCTATTCTATATTTATGTCTATCGCCATCACAAAATGGGGAAACAGCGCCGGCATTCGCATTCCCTCTGTCATTCTCAAAACTGCTGGATTGTCGCTTGGGAATTATGTTCATGCTGAGGTCATGCCTGACCGTGCCATCATTATCCGCGCCGTAGACCCCCCTAAAAAGAAGGTCAAAGTAGACATTCATGCCTTAATAGCCGGCATCACGCCAGAGAATCTACCTGATGTCTCGATGTTTGAAACGACGCCTGTTGGTACTGAGGTATGGTAGGTAAGAGAACATCGTATATCCCAGCACGAGGTGATGTTGTGTGGATGAATTTTTCTCCACAAGCAGGATTTGAACAAGCAGGCCGCAGACCAGCACTTGTATTGACTTCAAAAGAGTACAACCGCAGGACGTCCCGCTTCATCATCTGTCCTATCACCAGTCAGGTGAAAGGGTACGCCTTTGAATACCCCATGCCGGCAGATTGCGCCATTCAGGGCGTCGTACTCACCGATCATGTGAAAAACCAAGATTGGACAGAGCGTAACGTGGAGTACGCTGATACGCTTTCCAGCGATGACATTGAGCCTATCTGTGATATTGTGGACGGATTGATTCGGACACCTTAACCTTATAGACTGCCGTTTTTGAGACCTGCAAACACCCTCTGTACCGCCACCATCATTTACATCGCAATTTTTTTGTAGATGCTGTAATTGTTAACATGCGCCCCATTCAGCGGGCGCCAGGCTACTCCCCTACCCTAGCCGGGCCAGATGGGTTTTGCGCTTCAGTAGCCAGCATTTCAACCGCCATTTCATCAATATCGTGTCGGTAAAGATACTCGGCCCGCAACGTCTCTTGTCCCCAGCTTTCTAGGCTTGCATAGGCAAAACAGGGGTAAGTAGACGGCTGCTCTGGCTTGTCTCATGCAAAGCGCCCTATTTCATCTTGTACCCATTGCTGCCATTCTTTGGTGTTTTTGATGAGCTTCATCCTGAAAACTTTCTAAACGGTTGATGTTGGCTTTTTATACTAATTTTTAATGCTTTTGACGATTTGGTGGGACAGTCGTGCAGTTTTTTGGAATTTACGCGTTTTGTATTGCACAGAATCACCATTTGACGCGGAGATTTGGGCAAGTGTTATACATAGTTCAAAAGGTGTTAAACACAGAAAGCTATATTTCATGCGGGTTTTATCTGTTATTGCAGATGACGTATGGTGTAGAGAAATAAGATGCCTGATTTTTTAACCAAAAACAGCTCAAAACCACTACTTTCGAGTCCTCAGAATGAGGGCTCAACGTCTTGAAACACCGACTTTTTGGGATGCCATACTCAATCAATTGCAAAGGCAAGAAAAAAGCAACGAAAAAGCAAGAAAAAGGCAAGAAAAAATTAATTTCGAATAAAAAAACATTGATAAATCACATAAAAAGAAGCAAAAAGATAATGAAAAAGCAAGTTTTGCTATTTCTTGATTTAAAGTAGATGCATGGCCTTTCCACGAATGCTCCCCCATCAAAAATTCAGTCGTTACGTTTATTGGGCGCTGCCTTTGATTGATGAAGCATTTGCGATTGGCATCCCTTTGACGGCAATTCATGAGCAGTTAAACCGTGAGTCGGGTTACAGCAGTAGCTTCGGTACGTTTGCCAATGCGCTGTCAAAGGCCAGGAAAGAGAAGCGAGAAACCAAAGCGCCCTCGCCTGTTACCGATGCTTAGGTGATAGAGGCCGTCGCACCGAGTGAAGTTGCTGTAAGTTCGAGTCGTTCAGAACAAGAAGCGGAGATTGACAAGTATTTAGGGAATGAAGGGGCGTGGATATCAAAACTTTTTGGTCGCAGCAAAAAGTAGTCATATATCTTTAGATCAGCCGCCAAGACCGGAGTGCCGCTCCTCTAGCTATTTCCACCTACGAATTTAGACTGTTAGGTAATGCTGATATAAGGTATGCACCTCATTATGAATGAGGCGTCTATAAAATGAAGGGTGAATCAAACTCACGGCATAATTGTTGACCTTGCTTGATAAATTAAATATTGCTCATGTGGCGATGACGTCTAACCTCATCACCATTAACTATATGGATCGCGTACAACAGCTCAGCTACGAAAAAGATTTCCGCATCCTCTTCCTTGAAACAAAGGGAGACGGATTTCAGCATCTGTTCGAAAAACTGCTGGGGAAGGCCCACCCGAACGATTTCATGGCTTGCCGTCCTTGGGGTAAGGTCGGCGACCGAAAGAATGACGGGTACCTGCCTTCGGCTCGAACGTTATTTCAGAGCTATGCCCCCAACGAGTTGACTGCCGCCGAAGCCATCAAGAAAATCAATGAAGATTTCGATGGTGCAAAGGCGCATTGGGAGAAATATTTCGATGAGTGGACCTTTGTCCACAATGCACCCGATGGGCGCTTAGGCCCCCACATCATCGAAGCACTGGCCAAACTCGCGCAAGAAAACCCGAAGATTAAAATCGGTCACTGCGGTTGGGAAGAGATGCTGACGACGTTTCGCCAGCTCAGTTTGCAGGATCTCGAATCCTGGTTCGGCCTCTCGTTAACCATGGAAGCAAATATAAATCTGGGCTACAGCGATTTGGTGGCTGTGCTTACGCACATCAGCATCGCTCCTGCGCCAGCAACCAGCAAAGTAAAGGACGTGTCGCGCGGGAAAATCGAGGCAAACCTTCTGTCACAAGTCGTTGCTGATTTTCTGAAAATCGGTATGCAAAAGTCACCGCTGGTCATGCAGTTCTTCGAAAACTGGAAGAGTCCCGTATACGGCGATCAAATTGCCTCGGCATTCAAGAGCCAATATGTGACTCTGAGAGATACGACTCCCGCGCTCCATCCCGACGAAATCTTTGGACAACTTGAATCCTGGGCGGGGGGCGCGGTGAACACGACACCCATCCACAGGGCGGCTGTACTGGCGGTCATGGCCTACCTGTTCGACAAGTGCGAGATATTCGAAGATGCACAAGCGGTGAGGCCAGCATGATCCTGCCATCCAAACATCTTCCGCAAGATCGCGCACTGCTTACCGTGGGCGGTCATGTTTTGACTTTTCTCGCTCGCCCTAAAACAGTATCCGCGCTCTGGGAGGAGTTGAACCGACAAGACCAAGGGCTGGGTGCCACCCGTCCTCGGCGAATTACATACGACTGGTTCTTGCTCGCGCTGGATCTGCTGTACGCCCTTGGAACCATAGAACTAGAAAACGGCCTTGTGGCACGGAGAACAGCTTGATCCATCACATTTTCAGCACGCTGCCCAGTTTCAAGAATCTTGGGGCTCTGAAGCCCGGTCTCAATGTGCTGCTGGCCCAAAAAACCGAAGGCGCATCCAACAGGCAAACGCGCAATCGCGCAGGCAAAACCAGCTTTATCGAAGTTGTGCATTTCCTGACAGGCTCGGAAGCTGGCCCTGATTCCATCTTCCGCACATCCGAGTTGGCCGAGTACAACTTCGGCATGGACTTCGACTTGAAGGATACGCGCACGGTCGTCGAACGCAGTGGCTGCGCCAAAGCCAAGATCTACGTAACGGCGCCGCCGGCGCCTCAACGCAAACTCTCGGCTATCGATTGGCTCACGTTCCTCGGTGAGGAAATGTTCGGTTTGAGCAGCCTCGAAGCCGCTGGCAGCAAACCTCCTTCGTTCCGGTCGCTGTTCGCCTACTTCGTGCGCCGCCAGGCGAGCGGCGCATTCACAACGCCCGAAAAGCAAGCTGCCATGCAGGGGACGGGCGACATGCAAATGGCGCTGATGTTCCTCCTTGGGCTGGACTGGCAAATCGCACGCGACTGGCAGGCTGTTCGTGATCGCGAGAAAACCTTGGACGAACTGAAGAAAGCCGCCGGAACAGGCGCGTTCGGTTCGATCATCGGAAAAGCCGCTGACTTGCGAACGCAGTTGACCCTGCAGGAGGCGCGTCTCAAAAAACTTTACACAGAAATTGAGACCTTCCAGGTGTTGCCCGAATATCGGGAACTGGAAGTCGAAAGTGCCACACTGACACGCCAACTCAATGAGCTGGCCAATGCCAACACCATCGACTTCTCGGCCATCCGTGACCTGGAAGGTGCGCTGGCCTCCGAGATTCCGCCCGATCTGGAAGACCTGCAAGCGGTTTATCAGGAAGCAGGCGTTGCGCTTCCTGGCCTCGTGAAGCGCCGTTATGAAGATGTGAAGAGCTTCCACCAATCCGTAGTGCGTAATCGCAAGGACTATCTGTCCAGCGAACTCGAAGCGGCACAGTTACGCATCGAGCTGCGCGACAGCAAGAAAGCGCAACTTGACCAGCGGCGCGCGGAAATCATGGGCATCCTCCGGAGCCATGGCGCACTGGACCAGTTCCTCAAGCTGCAAGGAGAACTAGGTCGACTGGAATCGGAAGTGGAATCCCTTCGGCAGCGTTTTGAAGCCGCAGAGCAGCTCGAAGGTACGAAAAACGAATTGGAAATCGAACGCAACCGACTCACAATTCGGCTACGGCGCGATTTTTCCGAGCAGAGCAAGCGGCTCGCAGAGGCCATCGTTGCCTTCGAAGAAACGTCGGAACGGCTTTACGAGTCTGCAGGCAGCATGACTGTTGACGAAACCTCCAACGGCCCGATGTTCAAGTTTCCGATGCAGGGTCAGCGCAGCAAAGGCATCAAGAACATGCAGATCTTTTGCTTCGACATGATGCTGATGCGCTTATGTGCTAAGCGTAAAATCGGACCCGGTTTCTTAATCCATGATAGTCACCTGTTCGATGGTGTTGACGGTCGGCAGGTAATCAGTGCGCTACACCTTGGCGCGGAAATTTCAAAAGAACTAGGCTTCCAGTACATCGTGACGATGAACGAGGACGACGCTTTTTAAGGAAACAATCGAAAGCTTTGACCTCAATAACTATGTACTTCCAACGCGCCTCACTGATGCCACCGAAGATGGCGGATTGTTCGGAATAAGATTTGGCTAAATATAAGGGATAAGAGTGGATAAGAAGACCAAAGGATCATGGCTGATTCACCATACTAACAAGCTCCAGGGCGTTACTAACCAGACCGGATATGAGAAAACATATTTAGCAGGGAAAGCAGGGATATTGCTTTCCGCTATATCGTCCAATAATCAGGTCACGGTCAACGACGATAGATTAGCTGTTTTGGCAAAAGCTGCGAATATCAATACGACTTTCGAACTCCCAAAACTCATAACTGTTCTACAGCAGCAGCAACTGATCGACACCTCAAATGGTGGAATTTCGGTCCTGGGTGTCACGACAGCAATGACGTTACAACATACGTCAGATATTTTTGATGCTCTTGCGCCTGGGTCAACCGAAATCGCCACAATCGAACTTGCGGAATTAGCCTCACTCGAACCTGTACTCGCTGGTGATGTAGCCGCAGAGCTAGCCGATTCTTATCAACTCGATAAGGCTGAGATTGGTCAGTTGATGTCGGACGCTGAACAGATTGGATTTGTGGATACCGAGATGCTCAGTCCTAGCGAAACCTTGTTATTCAACGGCAACCTATTCCGCCGCGAAACGACGCGCAAAATCAAAGCGGTGCTCGACTCGCTCACTTCGGCAGAGCAATCAAGATTGAATGAACTCACCGAAACCTTAAAAAAACGAGCCTGCGTTGATACGGATTTCGCGAAAAAACTTCTTGGTTTACCGCTTTTCAATAAAGTTACGGCCATTGGACTGTTTGATATCAGCGTCGTTAGTAATTCAACTGAAGACGTTGGATTCTTGACATTACCATCAGCATTCTCGAAGTACAGCAACTCGATGGTAGACGACGCGTTCGATCTAGCCAAAGCATTTGTCAGCTCCGTAACTTACGGCATGACGAAAAGCTCACACGCTAGGGGGCAGATACAGATGGTCGATGCCTTATTGAGCGCGTTAGTCCGTGGCGAATACGTTGGCCCAGTCGACGCTATTGCACAAGATTATAAAGTGCTCGAATTGAAGGGTGTTGTCGAGGTCAAGTCAGGCTCTAAGAAAGGACGCATAGGTCCTATGTTGAGATTACTGAAAATAGAAGTCGGCGAGCTTGCTCTCCTAGCCATTCGGAAAGGTGATGTCAGTGAACATTCCCTGATATCACTTCCAACAGCTGCAGTCACTACTTTTAGCGGCCCTGAACACAACCGCGAGAAAGTCCGTAGAGCGCAAACCAAGTTGAGCCCAAAGGCTACCAATGACATGCTTTCAATTCTTCGTACAGGAGGTGGAATATGAGCAAGCTGCCGCAGGTTCTGTTGAAGGGCCCCAGGATGGAAGAGTTGCTGCGAAGTTATTTTCTCAAGGCAGGCTATTACGTCGTGCGAGGGGTGCCTTTTATCTATGAAGAATTTGACGTTACCGACATCGATTTGTGGCTCTATAGCCGCACTTCATCCGTGTCGCGTGAAATCACGCTGGTAGATGCCAAAAACAAAAAGACACCACAGGCCATAGAAAGAATATTTTGGGTGCAAGGTCTTCGTATCGCGACCAAGGCCACAAATGCGGTTGTTGCAACGACAGATAAGCGCCAGGAAGTTAAGGATTTCGGCCGAGAATTGGGGGTCTTAGTTCTTGATGGTACTTTCTTAGGTAAGTTAGATAAGACTGACGACCCCAATGCACATAGGTATTCCGATGAGGAATTTTTCTCGAAGATTGACGAATATTCGCTCAACAAACTAGATGGGGATTGGCGAGGTCGCATGACGCTCTCCAAAAGCCTGTTGGCAAAATCTCTGTCCTTCGATAATTGCAATGAGTGGCTCTTGCAAGGTAAATTTTTTGCCGAACAATCCATCACAAAAAACAACCAACGCGAGACTGCCTTACGCTGCTTGTACATGGTATGTTCGTTCATTGCCATCGCTATTGACTATTGCATGAAAGAGCTTTCATTCCACGAGCAATCTGAGCGCAGTACGCTCATCAAGGACGGATTTACCTATGGCTCAAAAGGTAGTGCAGGGCTCAAGAAAATATTGAATGTCGCCATGGGTCTCATCAAAGAACATGCCAACGACGGCATGGCCATATCAAAGCAAGTTAGATCCAATATTGAGCATCAGTTGGAGGCTCTCAATACGGTAATATTGGGCGAGTTTTTCTCAAAAAACGACGTAGCAAAAACACTTTTCACCGTTGCTAAAGAGTTCGAGCAGATGGCAATGAATAGAAAATTTTCACCTCATGCTGACGCGACGCCAGAGCTTCGCAGTATGCTCTATTGCTTACTTGATTATTGGGAAATTGATCGTGTCATGTTCTCCGCCTCTTAAAAAAATGATTAGAGACAAAGATTGCATGGATCATGCTTTTGGAATCCACTTCCTGAGCGATTGCATAGCCAAGTCTAATTGTTTTAGTTGTGTTTTCAGTGGTGCGCACATTGGGTAATTCTGGCTCAATGTTAGTGCAATATGTTCCAGACTTTTAATTGAATCCGCGCTCTCATTTGGACTTATTCGACGCATCGCTGAATCATTGAAGTTATTGCCAGGAAGGTACATCGCTGAAAAGCGATCGCGTGGGAGCTCTTTGCTGTTGTATTCACGCTGTACCCATTCATCCAGCGCAATCTTCACCCGCCAGACTCGCTTACTTACGCCGCTTCTGTAATAAGCCATACGTTCAATGGCGTTGAGTCTCGATGCTACATCATCATGTACGTCAAGCGGCATCCGCCCATTTGGACGACGTTCACTATTGCCCAATAGAAAGTCAGCCATTGGAATGGTACGCTTCGTTGCCATCCGTAGTGCGCTAGACGGCGGAGCTCGTAACGGCTTGCCGCCAAGCTGCTGCAATGGCGATTGAAACAACGGACGATAGCTATGGCTTGGCAACTTCCAACCGCTTTCAGCTACTGGGCTATGCAAATATTTCCCCAGACGATGTGCAATTTGTTGCGCCACTGATTTGCAATCACTGACCAAATACATTTCATTGATCATGTCTGGCTGACATACAGACCAAGCAACGTTATAGATACCGATTTGATGTTGTTGCGCCCATTGATCACGTAAAGTACGATTATCCTGCGTCAGGCGGTAAGGTTCATCAAGTAACACCCTTGTGCCTGTATCTGTACTCCACGCTGAGGCATGGTCTGCTGCAGGAAGTTCGGGACGATTCTTTTTGATAGACCGAAAAGATACATGCGCACGCTGTACAGGCTTGAGACCTGTTGCATGCATAAATTGTAATTCTCGTACGGCATGACAAATTGCACGGATAGCTTTTTGTTGCGATCCCGCTACTTCCTTGAGGACCAAATGATCGGCTGCTTGTCCATGAAAATTCATCAGCGCTCGGCAGCTCAAAAGCTGCTGTCGAGTCAGCAGTTGTGGCCATTGAGGCAGATATTCGAGATAAATAGTTTCGCGACCAGAATTAAGTTCCGACCAGTATGCTGTAAAGTACAAACCGATGGATACGGTGGCAACCGTTTGGCTTTTAGTTAAATTACCTCGCTTTGATACGACATTGGCGAAATTGGTATAGCCGGCAGCTTTCGCAGCGAGGTTAAGAGCGTCTGAGTGTTTCAGATCCTTCTTGCGACTGATTTCACGTGCAAGACGTTTGATACCTATTTCTGTTGTAGGTTGAATTTTTGTAATATCCATGATGAACTCCAATGACCCAGTGTCATACGCCATCCGTCAATCGCACGCGAACCGAGTCTTGTTCAATGAACATTTACAAAGTAATTCCATACAGTGTCTATCAAAGACTTTAAACGACGGATGCTAGGCTGCTGCACAACCTGTACTGTCATTCTAGCAAAACCACGTAGCAAATCAAGCCAATGTACTGGTCCAACACATTCTGGACTGAGGATGTGATTTAAATAGGGATTCTACGGGCGAGAGAGACAGGTTAAGCAAAGAGGCCCGCCGTGTGCCGCACCACCTTGACCAGTTGGAACCCATACTTGATCTGATGAATCAAGCCAACCGTAAGCGATGGGTGAGTAAAGGGAAGACTGGAGAACGCCTTGACTTGAAGCGCTACCCATGAATGCAGCCTCGGGTCAGTCCGGACTAGAACTCTCATCACTCACCTGCTCTGGCATCGCTTGCTTCACGGCAGCCTCGATCGCAGCAAAGACTTCAGGCTTAACATCAAAAACGTACTTTTTACGCTTATTGTTCGAAACAGTTCCATTTTGATCCAAAGCGCCACAGATCAGCTCATGAAGCATGTTGCCCTGAACATCGAATTGCTCATTGATTTCTCGATGGACGGCGTCAAAAGCCGTTAAATAATTCGTTTCTTGCCGTAAGTGAACATCCAGCGCTTGCGAGGACATCTTCAGCCCAAACTCGGCACAGGCGGTTGCATCCCAATAGCGGTAGATGGATTCGCTCCCTTTAAACTCACATTCAAAGCGATCACCATCGATCAAAGCCACGTCCCAAAACTTGCGAGCTGGTGATGAAAACGACTCTAGCGCAGCTAGATATTGGTCTTCATTCTTTTTCATGGCTGCTGATACCGGCAGCAAACGTCCGTCCTCCAGTTTGCCAGATTGGCAAAGTGCCTTGTGAAACAGAAAACGCGAGAGGCGGCCATTACCATCCATGAATGGATGCAAATACACGAACCCAAAAGATGAAACACTCGCCGCAATAATGGGGTCCACCTGGGTGGGTAATATATTGGCCATGTTTTCCCACTCGGGCATGAGATGGTGCAGAAGTTCTGGCGCGGGCGGCACATAGCTCACGCTACTGGGACCGCGCAGCCCTCCCCTGCGCAACCAGTTTTGTTTATTGCGAAATCCTACTTCGGAGTTCCATGAGTCAGGAAGCACGCCTGCATGGAGTGTCGTAAGGTATTCCTCGGATATGGCACCCCCTCTGTGCGCCTCCCGTAACAGTGCAACGAAGGCTTCCGCACGCTTAGGACTTGGTTTTTCTTGCTCAATTGCGAAAGAGCTCTGCGTTTCGCTCAGGTAAGCCCAAGCCGAGGCACGGTTTGCTTTTTGCAAGCCAATTTTATCGATGAATTCCGCTGCACGACCTAATACATCTGACGCAATACCCGCATCAATAGCTTTGGTGCGTATTACGGTCGCGCAATAGGCCATCGATCCAAGCCCATTGAAATCAACGCGCCACTTGCCGCTGCGAACAGATTTTCCTGTGATGTATTTCGTCGGGTCAAACAAAAGTGCGGCCGGACTATTCGCGACCAGAGACGGAAGACCTTCAAGCTGTGTTTTTGCAAAGTACTCCCAAAGGAAGCAGACTTTGCGAACAAAGGCGCTTTGCGGTGAAGCAGCTATCGCTTGCATCATCTCTTGAGGTAATATCTTGGGGAGTACTTCAGCGAGCACCTGAAGGTTGATGCCTTCGTGTTTCATCGCAAAAAGTACATGCTCTAGCGGACTATTCGTTTTTGGAGCCATATTTAATGGCACCAGTATTTCGCTATCACAAAACAAAATACGTTTCACAGACGCCAATATTGCTGGGCGTCTCGGTTCGAAGGCGCTTAGATTGAGCGCATCACATAGATACGAGTAGCCAACTTTTGGGGCCATCAAATCTCCAAAAAAGACAGAAATTTTATATTTCTGGTATTTAATTTATAAAATTGGTTATTCTAGAATTTTATTTATAAATATTGTACTCTCTTAGCGTTGAAGGCAAAGCATTGTGGCTACCGCCTCAAACTAGGACAACCCTGACACAGCCGCCCCCAATATCACGCTTACCGCCATTGTGACCGTCGTCAGTAGGCTTTACTCGCTCTAAAGGACAAGGTGTCGGCGCCGATTGAATATTGACCCACGTAGGATGCGCTGTAAAACTCGGGCTATCAGCTATCAAGTCCTTCGACCGATAGAATCCTCGCAAGCGTACGCCATCAGGGCCAACAAGAATTACATCACGGCACAAACTGGCCGAATGTAAGACTGCAAACCCTTTGAACCTTCACGCCGCCGAAACTTAATTTCCTTACGACGACCATGTGAGAACCTGACAACATCCTTCAAGAATATTCTGCACCTAATTCAGCATCACTACCCCAATTCGCCCCGTACTGCTCAACGGCATAGACCTCGATCATCTTGCTGAACAAAACCCCAGTCGTCCAATCGCCAGATTCTACTTTTCGACTAATTGTGGCAGTAGCTATTCCAGCTTTCTGAAGGTATTCGAGGGCTAATTCTGCATACTTCCTCTGTCCCTCCTTCCCTATATTTAGAAGCTCTTCTTTAATTTCAAGTCGACGATGTTCCTGGTAACTCATTATTTTTGGGAGATCATCCGGTGTTTTTAAGATCGGTATAACCGTATTTGTAATCGGAGAAGCTAGCTCTGCAGAAACAAAGTTATTCGTCTCAGTTAGCACCTTTCTCAAATAAGCTATTTTAGACTCAACTGCCGCAAGGTCTTCCCGGTTGATACGCGCTTCAAGTTTGGCAAACGCGATTTTCAGAACGCTTTCACTATGGCCCTGTTTGAGGAGGTTTGAAATGTCGCTCAGTGATATGCCCAGCTTGTTCGCCAACTCCGCCGTATCTGGGGTCATTTTGGGCCTGTTGGCTACAACGAGCGGTTCAACTGGCTTACGCCAAACCTTGAACTGCGCAGACGTCACAGCCTTTCCTGTTTTCTTTTCAATGAGTTCAATGCCAATGTCCGATTTCGTGTTTATTTCGTTAATCGCGACATTTACTTGTTCGCTCTTGAACTTACTCCACAACCTTAATTTCGGTTTTTTTGTCTTTGGATCTATCTTTGGAGCGCTTTGCGTCAATGCATCGACCCACCATTCCAATTCATTAGCACTTGTTAAACCCGTTGGGTTATTTTTATATCGTACACAAATTTCATAAAGAGCTACCGCTGCATAAGTCTTTAATTGTGAGAGTTGGGTAATGTCGATCGGGGTGTAGCGCTGTGGATCTGCGATTACAGTCAGCAAGCCAGGTGGCAGTGCCCAGTATGCATAAAGTATTCCGCCCTCTTTGGCGATCCTCGCCTCAGACAACAAACTCATATTGCTCCAAATCACCCCGGAATTAGCATCTGGAGCTTCCCAGTTTACTTCTGTACGCCGCATTTCCAGCAAAGACTGTTTGGCACTAGATGTCAAATTGGAGTTCCCCACCTCCACGGGATCCACAAGCTCATCGAGCCGCGCGCTGAAGTAGTGAGTCGCCTCAATAATCTTGCCTTCTAGATTAAGGGCATTTACTTGTCGTTGTGTCGTGTGCAAGAGGACGTTGAATATTTTCCTAGAAATGGCAGTTAACTTGCCAACTTTTGGCATCATTACTAGAGTTGAATTGGGCTTTTTGAACGTTGGGTTTGCGTCGTACTTTTCCATGTCATTTCTTTAAAATATGTATCCAATTCTATTGAACTACTGGATAGAAAGCAAGATTAAGCATGATTAGATCATTTTTTGTAAGTATAAAAAGACGGATAGTTGATTGCTCTGAAGGGTATTTGCGTTATAAATACCTCCAATTTGGAGTGTTAAATTGTACATTTGAGACCGACAGTTGCGCTGCTAAACCTCTAAATGAGTTCATTTCTGTATTGAGCGGTATATTATTCTGTATTCAGAAGAAATTTTAAAATTACAAACCAACAACGAAACAAGTCTATAAAAAAAGGACGGTTGCGTATAAAAATAGGTTATCAAAGTATAAAAAAACGGATAGTTGCCTATAAAAAGATGGATAGTTAAAAACTATAACTTATTGATTTTTAACAAAAAAATACAATTTTGTACGGCTTAGATTGTATTAAAGATTTTTCTTAGAGTTTTACCTTAAAGAACATGTTAATCTTTTGCTCATGAAAAGAGTCGAACTCTTTGTCATCGAAAAATAGAAGTAAACAGTAAACCAGCATTCGGGCTATGCATGTGAAATCAGATTTTCACTCTTAATTTATAAAAATTCGTTTTGAAAGCAAATTCACTCTTTTAAACGAATTTCGCATTTCTTTAAAGTTTGAATTAAAATTACGGAAAAGGTATGTCATGCAAAAAACAAGTCCACTCAATCCTCTTATCGATATCGCAGCACTAAACGCTGTTTCCGAGCATGCAGCCTCAGTTGTGCAACGGGTTCGCACATCTATGCTTGCGCCGGAAGCGAGGAAATCACCGCCGACTTTCAACTCGGCACAACTAGCTGAGTTGTGTGCACTTGAAGTGTCACAGGTTCAATATCTTGCAAAAAAGGGGGATCTTCCTTCTGGTGAGAAATCTGGTTCTAGTCGTCGCCAATGGACCTTGGAAGAGGCTAGGCAATGGGTACGCACGCTGAAGGTTGACAATCTGAGAGATCCTAAGCTAGCTGCCGGAGTCTGTATCTCTGTTGCAAATTTCAAAGGCGGAGTTTCTAAAACAACCACTGCTGCTGCACTAGCACAGGGATTGAGTTTAAGAGGGCACAAGGTACTTGTCATTGATACCGATCCACAAGGTTCATTGACTACTCTCTTTGGAATCATGCCAGATACAGAGGTAGAAGAAGAACAAACGATCCTATCACTATGTGCGGGGGACGTTGACTCGATTATGCCTGCAGTTCGCAGTACCTACTGGGATGGGATTGACTTGGTATGTGGAGCACCAGTCTTGTTCAACGCGGAATTTTTATTGCCAGCACGCCAAAAAAACGAACCAGATTTTGCTTTTTGGCGCGTACTTGATTCAGGCTTGGATGAGGCTCGTGAGATTTATGACGTGATCATTGTCGATACACCGCCTTCTCTCAGTTACATCACAATAAACGCTCTAATTGCTGCAGAAGGCATTGTGATGCCTTTGCCGCCTAACGCACTAGACTTTGCTTCTAGCGCACAGTTTTGGAATTTATTTACCGAAGTTTGTGGCGGTCTTTTTAGATCTCGTGGAGATGACAAGAAATATTATTTCGTCGACGTGGTCTTATCGCGTGTTGATCGATCCGATGCCGTGAGTGCTGCAGTACGTGAATGGATAATTAACGCGTATGGCTCCAAAGTTCTCCCAATTGAGATTCCTAAGACATCAATTGCAGCAACAGCATCCGCTGAATTTGGTACTGTCTATGACATGGACTCAAGCAGTGCTCAAGCTAAAACCTTGAAGCGTGCTCGTGACGCTTACGAACAACTCGTGGAATATATAGAGTTACAGGTGATGGGTGTCTGGGCATCAAATGCAGAAGCCATGCTGAAACTTCAAGCTAAAGTGGCAACCGAAGGGATTAAGTCATGAGCAAGAAATTAAGTGTCAAAGATAGAGCAATGCTTGCGATGCAAACATATGCGCCGACTGCCGCCCTCCCCTCTATTTCTGATCCTGCAGTGCCTGTGAAGGTTAAAACCGGGCCAGGTGCTTTTGTCGCACATTTAGCAAAAGAGTCGGAGGTCTTCAATGAGAACCAGTTGCTCAAGAGTGAACTGAAAGTTTGGTCAGATGCAACACCAGCAAAGAAACTAGACCCTTCTCTAGTTTCCCCGAGCAAATGGGCAAATCGCCATAGTGACAGCTTTATGAGCGCAGAGTTTGAGGAACTTAAAGCAGACATTCAATCAGCAAACGGAAATGTTCAGGCTATTAAAGTGCGTCCTATTCCAGGCGCGGATCCCCAGCGTTATGAAATCGTATTTGGGCATCGTCGCCATCGAGCCTGTCTGGAGTTGGGCTTGCAAGTATTGGCAGTTATTGAGTCGATCAACGAGCAAGCACTGTTTGTAGAAATGGATAGAGAGAACCGGCAACGCGCTGATCTGCGACCTTACGAACAAGGCGAAATGTACCGACGAGCTCTTGACGAAGGCCTTTATGTTTCTTTGCGTAAATTGTCTGAATCAATTGGAGTACAAGCTTCAAATGTTTCGGTTGCGATCAAGATAGCACGCTTACCTGTCGACGTCCTGGATGCGTTTCCATCGAGACTGGATTTGCAGTATCGCTGGGCAACTCCATTGTCCGATGCATTAGATAAAAACCCTGACGTCGTTTTAGCTAAAGCAAAAGAAATTGCTTCTGAAAAAACTACAAAACCTAAAAACGCGATTCAAGTTTTCCAAGCACTGGTTGGGGAAGGCAAAGACAACTCAAATAAGTCTTCATATGAAGTTAAAGTTGACGGAGCTACCGTCATGGTCGTGAAGACAACTGGCAAAAAAGTGGCTTTTGAGCTTAGTACTCTTAGCAAAGACAAAATTGAAAAAATCCATAAGGCAATTCTCAAGGCGCTTGCAGACTGATGTACTACGTGTGTTCTACCGTATAACACCTATCTATTTAGGCCGAGGTTTTTCTAAGCAGAAGGTAAATTGAGCCCTCTTCCCATGTAATTTTGGAGAGTGTTTGTACCGTATAACACTCTTTCTTTCTCCGAGGCTGACCCTAGTAAGAGCTGCGTATTCGCCAACCGCATAACACAAACTCTGTTTTCTTGCTCGCTTAAACCTCTACCCAAACGCCTTCCCCAGTTCATCAACACGTCGCTTGATCGGTGCCCGACCATAAATTGAGGCTGTCGTCTGAATGCTGGCGTGACCCATCTGAGCTTGAATCACATCAAGCGGTACCTCGCGTGCAATGGCCCGGGTGCCAAAGGTATGTCGTAGCCAGTGTGTGGAAGCTTTGTCCAGTTTCATACGTTCGTTAGTTGGCAGGGTGGAGGCAGATACCGCTTTAGACAGCCAGCCTTTGACGTGCTCATACAGCGATTGGTAGCCAACGGGTTCCATAGGATCCAAGGCGCTGGCCAGCAGGGGTGCATCGGGTGGCGCGATTTCAATGCTGCCTATGCCGCGCACACTCAGATAATCTTGCAGTGCCAAGAAGGCTTGGCCCGGTACTGCGGCAATCCGGTTCTTGGCACCTTTGCCATGGATCTGCATGAGCCATCCCTCAGGTTCTTTGCGCAAATCACTCAGTTTGGCAGATAACAATTCAGCAGAACGCAGGCCAACGGCCTCTACAAATTTCAGGATAAAACGGATGCGAGCCCGGGACGGGGAGGGCGTTTGCGTGTCAATGAAGTGCAAGATCTCAAGCACGGCAGATTCGCTCAGGGCCTTGCTTTCGAGCATCTTTTCGTTACGGTCGTCACCGGTCTTTTTGTTGACCAACAACCATGGATTGACTTGCAGGTAATGTGCCGCTTGCAACCAAGTAAACAGCGAGGCGATGATCACAATGGCCTGACGTTGGCTGTTGTGTGACAACGGTCCCCGAAAGGGCGCCCAGCCTGGTGTTGCTGGTTTGGCGCTTTCGCGTGAAATCCATTTCGCGGGGATGTTTTGCAAGAACACCATATAGTCGCCGCACAAATTGACCGACATCTGTGACAGCGTGATGCCGGCGCATTCATACTGCAACCAGAGCAACAATCGCGAGGCCTCGCGTTGGTAGGTTTTGACGGTGGCGAGGGAGCCGGCTCTGGCCTTGATCCAAGACTGCACAGCGTCGAGATCGTTGTTGGCTTGCAGCAGGGGGTGGGAAGAGGTGTAGGGTGATTTACCGTAAATCACCTGTTTTTCCGATGGAGTGCCTGATGTGGTTGCCGGGCTAACCCCTGAAAACTCAGGCATTCTTGTCATCTGTAGTTCGTTGATCCCAGCATCGGAGGCAGCGTTGACGGGTGCAGCCGCAGCAAACAGTGATCGAGTGGCACTCAGCGCAAACACCGGTTTGATGGACTGAATTTCGCGTGGGATCAGCATCGCCAGATGATTGGCAATGCGTTGTGCCTTCGCAAGACCGATGGCGGGCAGGGCATTGAACCAGCGTCCACCCACGGAGATTTTGGCATTCAGATCGCCCAGGGTGAGCATGCCAGCGGCCAGCAGTTTATTCGCGGTACGGTCATCAAACCAACCCGAGAGCAGATCCGTGGCCCGCGGTTGTTCGGCCACCAGACCCTCAAGGAGCCGTAGCAAGCTCAGTTGGCGTTCGCGCAAGCTGAAGCGTCTGGCATCTTTCTGATTCTGTGGATAGGCCTCGTGGTACATCTGCAGGATGTCGACTTGGCTCCAACCGTCCAGATCACGTTCTTGGCAAAACGCATCCAGCGTCGGCTGCGCGGATCTGGACTGGATCTTGATGCGGATACCGATCAGACGCCAAGCGGATTCATGGCGGCGGCGGGCGAGGGCGCGTACCGCCTCTGTCGTTTGCTGGTGGGCAGTCTTAGCTTCGTGCCCATGTTCAATCCCCAGATAGCGTTTGGCACTGTCCTGCAAGTCCATGCCTTCGGCGATAGCGCGCAAGTGCGCGAAATGGTGAGGCCCCAGGCGCCGTACATACATGGTGGAACGCGAAGTATTGGTGCTGAGGGTCATGCAAAGGCCATTAAAAATGTGGGAAGAAGCCGAATTTTCGGCGCATCAGAACGGCTGTGGCGCGTCTTTGCGAAGGTGGGTGAGGTAGGGCTGGCTTGAGGTGCCAAAAATCGATTAGAAGCCGTATAAATGCGTTTTCAGAGAAGGCGTGGCGTTTGTCGCGCCCGTGGGTCTGATGGGGTGAGGTCGATCCATCCGCACGTAGCTGGCGCCGGCGCAAGAACGACGGGCGATCCCAGTTAATGCCGTAAGTCCTTGATGGGCTTGGATTTTTAAACATGTTGCTATTGATGATGGATTTTAACACGCAAATATTGCCCTGTGATAATGGGAGTAATCTTAGGTCTGTAAAGCAAAAAATAGAATTTTCTCCTAGTTGGCAATCACCTTACTGGCACATTCTTCAAGGTTATTTAATTCAAAATAGGCATCGAAAAAACCACATGCTATTAATGGCTTCGTAGCGCATAAATATTGATTCATTTACTACAAATTAATTACTTTTGCTAATTTTGTGACCTTTCGAATTCCTACCCAAATCACATCGTGGACTTGACCCGCTTTAGTAGACACCTGTTAAGACTACATG
>JAAFJR010000012.1 GCA_013298945.1 Polaromonas sp. | reverse complement strand
GGCGACAACGTGTCGATCACTGTGAAGTTGATCAACCCGATTGCGATGGAAGAAGGCTTGCGCTTCGCGATTCGTGAAGGCGGCAAGACCGTCGGCGCGGGTGTTGTGGCTAAGATTATTGCTTAATTTGCCATTCTGAAATCGAAAGATTTATAGGGGTATAGCTCAATTGGCAGAGCGTCGGTCTCCAAAACCGAAGGTTGTAAGTTCGATTCTTACTGCCCCTGCCACCTAAAAAGGTGGCGAGTTGAGTGAGTAATTAAGAAATGAGTGAACCAAGAAGGCCCATTTAGATCAAATGGGCTTAGTTGTCTCGGGAGGTGAAGCATATGCATCGCTTTCTGTTTAAATATTGAAAAAGATTGCAGGGCAAACATGGCTAGTCCACAAGTAGAAACCGTCGGAACCGGCGCTGAAAAAATGAAGCTCGCACTGGCTGCGGGCTTGGTGCTGGCTGCGATTGTTGCGTTTTACATGCTGGCAAAACAAGGTCAATTGGCGCAATGGGGTGCACTGCTGGCTTGTTTGGTGGCGGCTGGAGCGGTCTTTTTTGCTTCGGAAACGGGCAAGCAGTTGATCGGCTTTGGTCGTGACTCTGTCCGTGAAGTCAAAAAAGTGGTTTGGCCAGCCCGCAAAGAGACAGTGCAAATGACGGCTTATGTGTTTGGATTCGTGCTGATTATGGCGATTTTCTTATGGGTAACTGACAAAACGCTTGAATGGCTAATCTTCGATTTGATTTTGGGCTGGAAAAAATAATGATTGAAGAAACTACAGTTCCTGATAACGCAGTTGATATGACGTCAGCGGTTGAGGCGTCGGCTTCTTCTGTTGAGGCTTCCGCTGCGGTTAATCCTGACTTGCGTTGGTATGTTGTACATGCTTATTCCGGTATGGAGAAAACAGTCGAGCGCAATATTATTGAGCGCATTGCTCAATCAGCTGCGCCTTCTAAATTCGGTCGTATTTTGGTGCCTACTGAAGAAGTGGTTGAGATCAAAAACGGCCAAAAGAAAACGACTGAACGCAAATTCTTCCCGGGCTATGTGTTTGTTGAGATGGTCATGGATGACGACACATGGCATTTGATTAAGCATACCAATAAGGTGACGGGTTTCATTGGTGGCGGTAAAAATCGCCCATCTCCGATTTCTGAGGCTGAAGTTCAGAAAATTGTGAGCCAAATGCAAACCGGTACAGACAAGCCGCGTCACAAAGTCGAGTTTGAAGTGGGTGAGTTTGTGCGCGTTAAAGATGGCCCATTCACAGACTTTAATGGCTCTGTGGAAGAGGTTAATTATGAGAAAAGCAAAGTGCGTGTAGCGGTTACTATTTTTGGCCGCTCTACACCGGTTGAGCTGGAATTTAGCCAGATCGAAAAAACTTGATCTAAATTTAAAAATTTTGCGCTTTTTCAACTCAGCGCAATAAGCAGGCAAAGCTTATTTAATAAGAATTGCGGTTTTAAAGAGTTGTTAACCCCGGGAAGCTCGGCTAAGTGTTGAGCGTTATGACCCGTAAGGAGTATAAAAAATGGCGAAAAAAATCGTCGGTTTTATCAAGCTGCAAGTTCCAGCAGGTAAGGCTAATCCATCACCACCAATTGGTCCAGCATTGGGTCAACGTGGTTTGAACATCATGGAGTTCTGCAAAGCGTTTAACGCGCAGACTCAAGGCGTCGAGCCAGGTTTGCCTTTGCCTGTGGTTATCACAGCATTTGCAGACAAGAGCTTCACCTTTATCATCAAGACACCGCCGGCGACTGTTTTGATCAAGAAGGCGATCAAGTTAGACAAAGGTTCAGCTCGCCCGCATACAGACAAAGTCGGCAAAATCACGCGCGCTCAGCTCGAAGAGATTGCTAAAACAAAAATGAAGGACATGACCGCTGCTGATTTAGACGCAGCCGTGCGTACTATCGCTGGTACGGCGCGCTCAATGGGTGTCAATACGGAGGGTGTGAAATGACCAAGCTCACCAAGAAACAAAAGACCCAAGTTGGCAAAATAGACGGTAATAAGCTGTACCCTTTGGCTGATGCATTGGTGTTGGTTAAAGAGTTCGCCACTGCAAAGTTTGACGAGTCTATCGACGTTGCTGTGCAACTCGGCGTGGACTCTAAGAAGTCAGACCAAGTGGTTCGTGGCGCTGTTGTGCTGCCTAACGGTACAGGTAAAACAGTTCGCGTAGCGGTGTTCGCCCAAGGCGCCAAGGCTGAAGAAGCTAAAGCTGCTGGTGCCGACATTGTTGGCATGGACGATTTGGCTGCGATGGTTAAAGCTGGTGATATGCCGTTTGACATCGTGATTGCTGCGCCAGACGCGATGCGTGTGGTTGGTACGCTCGGTCAAATTCTCGGCCCACGTGGTTTGATGCCTAACCCAAAAGTCGGTACGGTTACGCCTGATGTTGCGACAGCGGTTAAAAACGCTAAAGCTGGTCAAGTGCAGTTCCGTGTCGACAAAGGCGGCATCGTGCATTCCACCATCGGTCGTCGTTCGTTTGACAATGAAAAGTTGCAGGGCAACTTGGCTGCGTTGGTGGATGCTTTGCAGAAAGCCAAGCCGGCTACCAGCAAAGGTGTGTACTTGAGAAAAATCGCCGTGTCTTCCACCATGGGTGTGGGCGTTCGCGTTGATTCACAAACTGTTGCTGCTGCTTAATCGCGCGGTAAGGGTTTAAAAAATTTGAGTTGCTCTGTAGAAATCTACTAAGAAATTTACCGAGCGATTTGATGTGGTGGGCTGGCGGCTGACTTGTTCGACTGCCGGGCCATCCAAGACCGTTGGTGTGTTTGGGTTTGTAAAAATGACAGCACGTAAACATTCATTTTTCAGTGAATGACCAGCGCAGATGGCGATCCCGCTGCATAGGAATTATCCGAAACAGTTGGTCGCTGATTTTATGGCGTGCAAATGGCTTGCGCTGAATTAACAGCAAAACCAAATGCATATTAAGGAGTTAATCTTGAGTCTTAATCGCAGTGAGAAACAAGCCGTCATTGATGAAGTGAATGGCCTCGCAGCAAAAGCTCAAACGCTCGTGATCGCGGAATACCGTGGCATTACGGTCGCTGACATGACTAAATTGCGCTCTACAGCGCGCAGCAATGGCGTTAGCCTGAGTGTGTTGAAAAACACCTTGGCTCGTCGTGCTGTCGCTGGTAGCGCTTTTGATGTTGTGGCCGACCAAATGACTGGCCCGTTGATCTATGGCTTTTCTGTTGACGCTGTAGCTGCCGCGAAAGTGGTTGCTGACTTTGCGAAAACCAATGATAAATTGGTGATTCGTGCTGGTGCGTTTGCAGGCAAAGCTTTGGACGTGAACGGCGTTAAACAATTGGCAAATATTCCTTCGAAAGAAGTGTTGTTGGCGCAATTGGTAGGCTTGTTGCAATCCCCAATCTCTCGTACAGCACGTGTGCTGGCCGCAGTGGCTGGGACAAAAGGCGAAGCAGTCGCAGCTTAATCGTAAGATTAAGCGCTGACGATATTTGTAACCAATATAAATTTTGGGGCTGTTCACAGAGTGAACAATCACCCTGATAAAAGGAAATAAAAATGGCATTTGATAAAGACGCATTTTTGACCAGTCTCGACAGCATGACGGTCATGGAACTCAACGATTTGGTGAAAGCCATCGAAGAGAAATTTGGCGTGAGCGCTGCCGCAATGTCTGCGCCAGCAGCAGGTGGCGGTGGCGGTGCAGCTGCTGCAGCTGAAGAGCAAACTGAGTTCAACGTCATGCTTCTCGAAGCTGGCGCGAATAAAGTGTCTGTGATTAAAGCAGTTCGCGAAATCACTGGCCTGGGCTTGAAAGAAGCGAAAGACTTGGTAGACGGCGCCCCCAAGGCTGTTAAAGAAGGCGCTTCTAAAGCAGATGCTGAAGCTGCCAAGAAGAAGCTTGAAGAAGCTGGTGCTAAGGCCGAGCTGAAATAAGCTTTGCTTTGCAAGAAGGCTGGAGTTCCTGAAAAGGGCCTCCAGCCTTTCCTGCTTAAATAGTATTTGAGAGCGCACTGAAAAACAAGCTAAATAGTTTGCTTTTCAGTGTCTTCTGACCCCGACTGCAGAAGATGCCTTGGTTCGGGTTGCGTGCAATGCGCAACCGTCCGCCAATGGTTGGTAGCGGCCAACCACCAAGCCCGTTGCGTGTGCAAAACTTTTGTAGTTATGTCATGCGACCGATCAGTTGCGTATGTCCAGGACAAACCGTCTTAAGCCCGGAGAGCACATGCCAAATACGACAAGTAATTTAACGTCAAGTTATTCATATACAGAACGCAAACGTATTCGTAAAAACTTTGGAAACCGCGAAAGCGTTTTAGAGATTCCATACTTGCTGCAAATGCAAAAAGATGCGTACACAGCATTTTTGCAAGCAGGCATGTTGCCGCAAAAGCGTACTAACGAAGGCTTGCAAGCAGCCTTCACTGGCGCGTTCCCAATTGTTTCGCACAATGGCTTCGTGGAAATGAAGTTCTTGGACTACAACCTCGCTAAACCTGGCTTTGACGTGCGTGAGTGCCAAACCCGTGGTTTGACTTACGGCTCAGCTGTACGCGCTAGAGTTCAGTTGATTATTTATGATCGTGAATCCTCTACAACGCATTCAAAGGTTGTTAAAGAAGTTAAAGAGCAAGAAGTCTACATGGGAGAAGTGCCTTTGATGACTGAAAAGGGCTCGTTTGTGATTAACGGTACAGAGCGCGTGATTGTGTCTCAGTTGCACCGTTCGCCAGGCGTGTTTTTTGAGCACGACAAGGGTAAAACACACAGTTCTGGAAAGTTGCTGTTCTCAGCTCGTATCATTCCATATCGCGGCTCATGGTTGGATTTTGAATTTGATCCGAAGGATATTTTGTACTTCCGCGTTGACCGTCGCCGTAAGATGCCGGTGACCATTTTGCTGAAAGCCATTGGCTTAAATCCTGAGTCAATCTTGGCAAACTTCTTTGTGAACGACCAGTTCCGTTTGATGGACAGCGGTGCGCAAATGGAATTTGTGGCTGAGCGTATTCGGGGTGAGGTGGCGCGATTTGATATTACAGACAAATCAGGCAAAGTAATCGTTGCCAAAGACAAGCGCGTTACGGTTCGTCATACGCGTGAACTTGAGCAATCAGGTACTACTCACATCAGTGTTCCGGAAGATTATTTGTTGGGTCGTGTGGTTGCCAAATCTATTGTTGATGCGGAGACTGGCGAAATCATTGCGAAGGCGAATGATGAGTTGACAGAAACTTTGCTAAAAAAGTTGCGTACGGCTGGCATTGAAGAGTTGCCGTGCATTTACACCAACGAATTGGATCAAGGATCATACATTTCGCAAACCTTGCGTACTGATGAGACTGTAGACGAATTTGCTGCGCGCGTTGCTATCTATCGTATGATGCGCCCTGGTGAGCCGCCTACTGAAGATGCTGTTCAAGCATTGTTCCAGCGCTTGTTCTACAACCCAGACACTTATGATTTGTCACGTGTGGGTCGTATGAAGTTCAACGCAAAAATGGGTCGAGCGGAATCGACAGGCCCTATGGTTATGACCAATGAAGATATTTTGTCCGTCGTCAAAATTCTGGTTGATTTACGCAATGGTCGTGGCGAAGTTGATGATATTGATCACTTAGGGAATCGTCGTGTTCGTTGTGTGGGTGAGTTAGCTGAAAATCAGTACCGCACGGGTTTGGCGCGTATTGAAAAAGCTGTAAAAGAGCGTTTGGGTCAAGCTGAGCAAGAACCATTGATGCCACATGACTTGATCAACAGCAAGCCAATCTCTGCTGCATTGAAAGAATTCTTTGGTGCATCTCAGTTGTCGCAATTTATGGACCAAACCAACCCATTGTCTGAAATCACGCACAAGCGTCGTATTTCTGCGCTTGGACCTGGTGGTTTGACACGTGAACGTGCTGGTTTTGAAGTTCGTGACGTGCACGTAACGCATTACGGTCGTGTGTGTCCGATCGAAACGCCAGAGGGGCCAAACATTGGTTTGATCAACTCACTTGCTTTGTATGCACGTTTGAACGAATACGGCTTTA
This sequence comes from Polaromonas sp., assembly GCA_013298945.1. GTDB lineage: Bacteria > Pseudomonadota > Gammaproteobacteria > Burkholderiales > Burkholderiaceae_C > Aalborgiella. The sequence continues at coordinate 57,006 of JAAFJR010000012.1, read as the reverse complement.
TTGAGACGCCATATCGTCGTGTGATTGAAGGCAAGGCGACCATGCAAATCGATTACTTGTCTGCTATTGAAGAGGGTAAATATGTAATTGCTCAGGCTAACGCTGGCTTGGATAAAAATGGCGTATTGACAGATGAGTTGGTCTCTGCGCGCGAAACGGGAGAGTCTATTTTTGTGAGTGCAGATCGCGTTCAGTACATGGACGTTTCCCCTGGTCAGATCGTGTCTGTTGCCGCGTCGTTGGTGCCATTCTTGGAGCATGATGATGCAAACCGTGCATTGATGGGTGCGAATATGCAGCGTCAAGCGGTTCCCGTACTGCGCCCCGAAAAAGCATTTGTGGGCACGGGCATTGAGCGCGTTTCTGCGGTTGATTCGGGTACTGTGGTCACGGCTACACGTGGCGGTATCGTGGACTATGTTGATGCGACCCGTATTGTGGTTCGTGTGAACGATGTAGAGGCTCAGGCTGGTGAAGTTGGTGTTGATATTTACAACTTGATTAAGTATCAGCGCTCTAACCAAAATACAAACATTCACCAACGTCCCATCGTTAAAAAAGGTGATAAATTGACCAAGGGCGATGTTATTGCCGATGGAGCTTCTACAGATTTGGGCGAGTTGGCATTGGGTCAAAACATGCTAATTGGCTTTATGCCATGGAATGGTTATAACTTCGAAGATTCTATTTTGATCAGCGAGCGTGTTGTAGCTGAAGATCGCTATACGTCAATCCATATCGAAGAATTGGTCGTAATGGCTCGCGATACAAAGCTTGGGGCTGAAGAGATTACGCGCGATATTCCTAATTTATCCGAGCAACAACTCAATCGCATGGATGATTCAGGCATCATTTACGTGGGTGCAGAAGTTGAGCCGGGCGATACTTTGGTCGGTAAAGTTACGCCAAAAGGTGAGACTACACTGACACCAGAAGAAAAGCTGTTGCGTGCTATCTTCGGTGAAAAAGCTAGCGATGTGAAAGACACATCACTGCGTGTTAGCCAAGGTTCGCGTGGTACAGTTATCGACGTGCAAGTTTTCACACGCGAAGGCATTGTTCGTGATAAGCGTGCGCAGCAAATTATTGATGACGAATTGAAGCGTTTCCGCCTTGATTTGAATGATCAATTACGTATTGTTGAAGCAGACTCTTTTTCGCGTATTGAGAAGTTATTAATCGGTAAAGTTGCAAACGGCGGGCCGCAAAAACTTGCCAAAGGCACAAAGATTGATAAAGCGTATTTAGAGTCAGTCGAGAAATTCCATTGGTTTGATATTCGCCCAGCTGATGATGAGGTTGCAGCGCAATTAGAAAGCATCAAAAACTCAACTGAGCAAACACGTCATAGTTTCGATTTGGCTTTTGAAGAAAAGCGTAAGAAATTAACTCAAGGTGATGAATTGCCAGCTGGTGTGTTGAAAATGGTCAAAGTTTATTTGGCAGTTAAGCGTCGCTTGCAGCCTGGTGACAAGATGGCAGGTCGTCACGGTAACAAAGGTGTCGTTTCAAAAATTTTGCCGGTTGAAGATATGCCGTTTATGGCTGACGGTACCCCATGTGACATTGTTTTGAACCCACTCGGCGTTCCATCGCGGATGAACGTTGGTCAAGTACTAGAGGTGCATTTGGGTTGGGCAGCAAAGGGCATTGGCCAACGCATTGGCGACATGCTGCAAGCGGAAACCAAAGTGGCTGAAATGCGTCAGTTCTTTGAAACGCTATACAACTCGTCGGGCCGTCAAGAAGACTTTAACAAATTGAGCGATCAACAAGTTATTGAAATGGCAACTAACCTTTCGAATGGCGCAACTTTTGCTACCCCAGTATTTGATGGTGCGTCAGAAGATGAAATCCGTTCGATGTTGAAGTTGGCTTACCCTGACGACATTGCGAAGTCCAAAGGTCTAACAGCAACTCGTACGCAAGCCCAACTGTACGATGGTCGTACTGGCGATGCTTTTGATCGTACGACTACTGTGGGATATATGCACTTCTTGAAACTTCACCATCTGGTTGATGACAAAATGCATGCGCGTTCAACTGGTCCTTATAGCTTGGTTACACAGCAACCATTAGGCGGCAAAGCACAGTTCGGTGGACAGCGCTTTGGTGAGATGGAAGTTTGGGCGCTGGAAGCTTATGGAGCTTCATATGTCTTGCAAGAAATGTTGACTGTGAAATCTGATGACGTGCAAGGCCGTACACGCGTTTACGAAAGTATCGTTAAAGGTGAACACACTATTGAGGCTGGTATGCCTGAGTCGTTTAATGTGTTGGTCAAAGAGATTCGTTCTCTGGGTATCGACATGGAATTAGAGCGCGGATAAAAGCATATTAGTTTCGAATAAATCACGGACAAGGATAAGGATCAAACATGAAATCATTACTCGATCTGTTTAAGCAGTTCACGCCAGACGAAAATTTCCATGCCATTAAAATTGGTATGGCATCACCCGAGAAAATTCGGTCATGGTCATTCGGCGAAGTAAAAAAGCCTGAAACCATCAACTACCGTACATTTAAACCCGAGCGTGACGGTCTGTTTTGCGCCAAAATTTTTGGCCCTATTAAAGACTATGAATGCTTGTGTGGCAAATACAAACGCCTAAAGCATCGCGGCGTCATCTGCGAAAAATGTGGCGTTGAGGTTACACAGACTAAAGTTCGACGCGAGCGTATGGGGCATATTGACCTGTCTGCACCCTGTGCGCATATTTGGTTTTTGAAATCATTGCCATCTCGCTTGGGTATGGTTTTGGACATGACTTTGCGGGATATCGAACGCGTTTTGTATTTCGAAGCATATGTGGTGACCGACCCCGGCATGACGCCGTTGAAAAAATACAGCATCATGTCTGAAGATGACCATGACGCACAGCGCAAAGAGCATGGCGATGAGTTCATTGCGAAAATGGGCGCAGAAGGTATCAAAGATCTCTTGAGTGATCTTGATATCGACATGATCATTGAAAAATTGCGTGGCGATTTGACTGGGTCTGAAGTCAAAATCAAGAAAAATTCCAAGCGCCTCAAATTGATGGAGGCTTTCAAGAAGTCCGGCATCAAGCCTGAGTGGATGGTGATGGATGTGTTGCCTGTTCTGCCACCTGATTTGCGCCCACTGGTTCCTTTGGATGGTGGCCGTTTCGCAACTTCAGATTTGAACGATTTGTACCGTCGCGTTATTAATCGTAATAGTCGTCTGCGCCGTCTGTTGGAACTCAAAGCTCCTGAAATCATTGCACGCAATGAAAAGCGTATGTTGCAAGAAGCGGTTGATTCATTGCTTGACAATGGTCGCCGCGGCAAGGCGATGACTGGCGCTAACAAGCGCGCTCTGAAGTCTTTGGCAGACATGATCAAAGGTAAATCAGGTCGTTTCCGTCAAAACTTACTGGGTAAACGCGTTGACTATTCTGGTCGTTCGGTTATTACCGTTGGGCCAACACTCAAATTGCATCAGTGCGGCCTGCCTAAACTGATGGCACTTGAGCTGTTCAAACCTTTCATCTTTGCTCAATTGGAAGCACGTGGCATTGCGACCACTATCAAGGCGGCTAAGAAAGAGGTTGAATCTGGTACACCCGTCGTTTGGGATATCTTGGAAGAGGTTATTAAAGAACATCCGGTGATGTTGAACCGCGCACCAACTTTGCACCGTTTGGGTATTCAAGCATTTGAGCCGATTTTAATCGAAGGCAAAGCGATACAGTTGCATCCTTTGGTTTGTTCGGCATTCAATGCGGACTTTGACGGTGACCAAATGGCTGTACATGTGCCTCTATCTGTTGAGGCGCAAATGGAAGCCCGCACCTTGATGTTGGCATCGAACAATATTTTGTTCCCAGCAAGTGGCGAGCCATCGATTGTTCCGTCACAAGACGTTGTGCTTGGTTTGTACTACACCACACGCGACCGCACCAATGGCAAAGGCGAGGGCATGTTGTTCGCTAACATTACAGAAGTTCAGCGTGCATTTGATGCTGGCGTGGTTGAGTTAACTGCACGAATTAACGTGCGACTGACTGAGTACACGAAGGACAAAGAAACAGGTGAATTTGTGCCTTCTACAAAGCTTTGGGAAACCACGGCAGGTCGAGCCTTATTGAGCGAAATATTACCAAAGGGCTTGCCTTTTGCGAATATCAACAAAGCATTGAAAAAGAAAGAAATTTCAAAGCTCATCAACGTATCTTTCCGTAAATGCGGTTTGAAAGAAACTGTTGTTTTTGCAGATAAGCTACTACAAAATGGTTTCCGTTTGGCGACTAAAGCAGGTATTTCAATTTGCGTTGATGACATGCTTGTTCCAAAAGAGAAGTACGAAATCATCAAACGTTGCGAAACTGAAGTTAAAGAAATTGGTAATCAATACACTTCCGGTCTAGTGACTGCGGGCGAGCGTTACAACAAGGTGGTCGATATCTGGGGCAAAGCAGGCGACGAAATTTCTAAAGTGATGATGGCGCAATTGGCTGTAGAGAAAACCATTGACCGTCATGGCAAAGAAGTCAACCAAGAATCGTTCAACTCGATTTACATGATGGCTGACTCAAGTGCGCGAGGCTCTGCGGCGCAGATTCGCCAGCTCGCAGGTATGCGCGGTTTGATGGCTAAGCCGGACGGCTCAATCATTGAAACACCTATCACGGCAAATTTCCGTGAAGGCTTGAACGTGCTTCAATACTTTATTTCTACTCACGGCGCCCGAAAAGGTCTTGCAGACACGGCTTTGAAAACGGCTAACTCTGGTTACTTGACGCGTCGCTTGGTCGACGTCACCCAAGATTTGGTCGTGACAGAGCAAGATTGCGGTACGCATGATGGTTCGTTGATGCGCGCTATTGTTGAAGGCGGTGAAGTGATTGAGTCATTGCGCGATCGTATTTTAGGTCGTACCGCAGCTGATGATATTCTCCATCCGGAAAATCGTGCTGTGTTAGCAACCGCTGGCACTATGCTCGACGAAGATTTGATCGATGAGTTAGAAGCAGCTGGCGTTGATGAAATCAAAGTTCGTACTGCGCTGACTTGTGAGACACGCTTTGGTATTTGTGCAACTTGCTATGGTCGCGACTTGGGTCGTGGTGGTTTGATCAATGGTGGCGAAGCAGTCGGTGTGATTGCTGCTCAGTCGATCGGTGAACCTGGTACACAGCTGACGATGCGTACCTTCCACATCGGTGGTGCTGCTTCACGTGCAGCTATTGCATCTAGTGTTGAAGCGAAATCGAATGGTGTAATTGGTTTTAATGCCACGATGCGCTATGTAACCAATAGCAAGAAAGACTTGGTTGTTATTTCTCGCTCGGGTGAAATTGTCATCCATGACGAGCATGGCCGTGAACGCGAACGTCATAAAGTACCTTACGGTGCGACTTTGGCGGTGAAGGCTGACGATAAAATCAAGTCTGGCGCTATTTTGGCAAACTGGGATCCATTGACGCGCCCAATCATTACTGAGTTTGCGGGTCAATCCAAGTTTGAAAACGTTGAAGAGGGTTTGACTGTTGCTAGGCAGGTTGACGAGGTGACCGGTTTGTCCACCATGGTGGTTATTGATCCGAAACGTCGCGGCGCGGCTAAAGTTGTTCGTCCACAAGTCAAGCTGATTGACGCAACTGGCAATGAGGTGAAAATTCCCGGTACTGACCATTCAGTGACAATTGGCTTTCCTGTCGGCGCTTTGATTCAAGTCCGCGATGGTCAAGATGTAGGTCCTGGCGAAGTGTTGGCTCGTATCCCAATCGAAGGTCAAAAAACCCGCGATATTACCGGTGGTTTGCCGCGTGTTGCTGAGTTATTTGAAGCGCGCACACCAAAAGACAAAGGTACTTTGGCAGAAATGACGGGTACCGTGTCGTTTGGTAAAGAAACCAAAGGCAAAATCCGTATGCAAATTACGGATCCGGACGGCAAAGTTTGGGAAGATCTCGTGCCGAAAGAGAAAAACATTTTGGTGCACGAAGGCCAAGTGGTTAACAAAGGCGAAAGCATTGTGGACGGCCCAGCTGATCCGCAAGACATTTTGCGCTTGTTAGGCAGCGAAGAGTTGGCGCGTTATATTGTTGACGAAGTGCAGGACGTTTATCGCTTGCAAGGCGTGAAAATCAATGACAAGCACATCGAAGTCATCGTTCGCCAAATGTTGCGTCGCGTGGTTGTCGAAAATGCAGGTGATTCAAGCTACATCAATGGAGAACAAGTTGAGCGTGCCGCAATGTTGAATACCAACGATGCTTTGCGTGCGGAAGGCAAGTTGCCAGCGACGTTCTCTAACTTATTGTTGGGTATTACCAAAGCGTCATTGTCGACAGACAGCTTCATCAGCGCCGCCTCGTTCCAAGAGACGACTCGCGTTCTGACGGAAGCCGCTATTATGGGCAAACGTGATCCGTTACGCGGCTTGAAAGAAAACGTAATTGTTGGCCGCTTGATCCCAGCTGGCACGGGTTTGGCTTACCACCAAGCACGTAAAGCGAAAGAACAAATGGACGATATTGAACGTCAAGCCATTGCGCAAGCTGAAGCTGAAGAGCGCGACAGCTTGGCAAATGACACAAGCGAAGAAGCTTCTGCTGAAGTTGTCGCAACGGAAAACGTAGCTACAGAGTAATATCTTTTAAGATATCAGCGGCAGGTGTGATACAAAACGCCCCATTATCGCTAAGCGATTGTGGGGCGTTTTTATTGTTACTTAAAGTTGATTGCTATGACGGATTCAACCATGCTTAAAACCACGCTTTGGGTTATTTTTTTTACTATTTGCATCTGCTGGATCATAGGCGCCTATAACCGAATGGTGCGTATGCGAGCCGTGGCTACAGTTAAAGATGCCAGTGCGTTGGCGGTTTCACAATACAACCAGGCCATTAAACAGTTTCCAGCATCCTTGCTGGCCGCTGTATTTGCCTTTAAACCGGTCATCGATAGTGATGACGAAATGCCATGACCTTGCAAGCATCATTTGATACAGTTAAAAAAGCACCAACTCAAATTCCTTTATGGCGGCAATTGCAAAGTACTGCAAATGTGTTACAAGCCGTACGCTCTGGTGAGTCTGGGACAAGCGCTTTAAAGCAGGTTGACGTCAGTATGCGTCCAGGCGTGCAAGCGCTTAGTTTCCATGTATGGCGTTGGTTGGGAACGGCTGAAATTATCAAAAGTAATTTGGCTAAGCGTGCACCTCCACCTCAAGCGGATGCCTTGTTATGCGTTGCGTTAGCAATTTTGTGTGGTGAAAGTGCAGGCATGCATTACGAAGCTTTTACCTTGGTCGATCAAGCGGTAGAGGCAGCCAAGCGCCATCCAAATACCAACGCATCCAGCAGTTTTATCAACGCCTGCTTACGTCGTTTTTTACGTGAAAAGGACACATTAACGCAAAGAGCGCTGACGCATCCTGTCGGGCAATGGAACCATCCGCAGTGGTGGATAAAACGTCTTAAAGCTGACCATCCAAATGCTTGGCAACAGATATTGCAGTTAAACAACACGCATGCACCATTGTCTTTGCGTGTCAATACTAAAAAATCGAGTGTAGCCGGCTATTTAATTGCTTATAATGCTATAAATAGTATAGCTGAAAATGAAATAATGCAGGGCGGAAATTTTGGCGTTAGTTTCAATAAAGCCATTCCAGTTCATGAAATTTTAGGCTTCGCGGATGGTACGGTCTCAGTTCAAGATGCAGCTGCTCAGCTTGCCGCCCCATTGCTATTGGATGGCATAAATTTAAGCGCCCAATCGCGTATTTTGGACGCTTGTGCCGCACCTGGCGGTAAAACGGCACACATACTTGAAATGGTTGATTGTGAAGTTGTTGCGTTGGATATAGATGCTGCGCGTTGTGAATTGATTCGCCAAAATTTAAATCGTGTAGGGTTAAGCGCAAAAGTTATGGTGGCGGATGCCGCCAAGCCAGATACTTGGTTTAATGCTAAAAACGACGCTCTCTTTGACGCCATATTATTAGATGCACCCTGCACCGCATCGGGCATTGTTCGTCGCCATCCAGATATTCGTTGGTTGCGTCGTGAAACCGATATCGCTCAACTCGCGGAAATTCAACGGCATTTATTGGATACGCTGTGGAAGCTGGTTAAACCGGGTGGCAGATTGCTGTATTGCACTTGTTCTGTCTTTAAAGCAGAAGGGCATGATCAAGTGGCTTTGTTCACTTCAAACAACAAAAATGCAAAACTTCTGAGCTCACCTGGGCATTTAATCCCCCAAAACAGTGCAAAAACTGGCGTCGTCGCTCACAATGAACAGAGTAATAAATTGACTAACCATGATGGATTTTTTTACGCGCTCTTTGAAAAACAATCAACTTAAGCTTGCAAAGATGTTATTGCGCTGCTTTTTCGCGTTTGTGTTTTTCGTCATATCTGCGCTGCAAATGGTTCATGCTGCAAACTCTGATGGTGCTTCTGCCGGCATTAACACCATTCAAATTGAGCGCGGCGAAGGCGCAGTTTTTTTAAACGCGCAATTGACTTTTGATTTACCTGCACCGATAGAGGATGTGTTGCTCAAGGGTATTCCGCTATTTTTTGTTGCCGAGGCCGAAGTTAGACGGGACCGCTGGTATTGGTATGATAAAAAATTAGCCGTTGCAACACGTCAAATTCGTCTTGCCTATCAGCCATTGACGCGGCGATGGCGCCTGAATGTTTCCAATAGCTCGGGTACTAATGGCAGTGGCCTTGGCGGTGGACTGCCTCAATATTTCGATACGTTGACTGAGGCTCTGTCAAAAGTGCAACGTATCAGTCGTTGGCGAATTGTTGAATTGGCTGAGCTAGATCCAGATGTGCTTCATACCGTTGAGTTGAGTTTTAAGTTAGATATTTCACAACTACCGCGCCCTTTTCAAATTGGATTGATTGGACAAACCGATTGGAATATCTCGACTTCAAAAAGTATCAGGTTCGCGTCTGAGGTCAGCAAGTGAGTAAATTTTTGACGCTACTGGGCTTGGATCCAATCTTGTCAAAGTCGCGCCAACTCCGCTGGTTGCTCGGCATTGGCGCAGTCGCCATGGTACTCATGGGCTTGGCTTTACTTTTTTTGCTAACTATATCCACCAATAACCGCGCACAATATGAAGACACGTATGGTCAACTCCTGATCGTCAACACGGTTGTCGCATCGTTTCTTCTGTTGCTGATCATTGGGTTGGCTATCCGCTTGGTTGTGCGTTTGCGGCAAGGCAAATTTGGCAGCCAACTGTTAGTCAAGTTGGCATTGATATTCGCTTTGGTGGGCTTTGCTCCTGGCGTTTTGATCTATGTTGTCTCATACCAATTCGTGGCGCGTTCCATTGAAAGTTGGTTTGATGTCAAGGTAGAGGCGGCACTTGATGCTGGTTTGAATTTGGGTCGCGTCACGATTGATGTGCTCTCTACTGAACTTAGTAACAACACTGTTGTGGCTGCAAGACGGCTTTCTGATATGTCGGATGTGGCTGCTTCGCTTGAGTTAGAGCGTATTCGCGAACAGTTGTCTGTTGAAGATGCTTTTTTGTGGACATCAACCGGGCAGCTCATAAGCAGCGCAGGAGCCTCTCGCTACCAATTAAACCCAGATCGACCCACACAACAGCAATTGCGCACAGCAAAGCTACAACGTCAAATAGTTAGCTTGGATGGACTTGACGAAGCAGTAGCTGGAGCGACAGCAACACCTTCAGCCGTAAAAATCAGAGTGCTCGCTGCCGTGCAAGCTGGTGGTTTGGGTATTTCATCGGAGCCACGGTATTTACAAGTGACTCAGCAGCTTTCCCCCACACTGGTTGCCAACGCACTAGCAGTGACCGAGGCCAACCGTGAGTATCAAAACAGAGCCTTGGCGCGTGGGGGGTTGAAGCGCATGTACATCGCTACATTGACTTTGAGCTTGTTTTTAGCGGTATTTACAGCGGTTTTGCTTGCCGTATTTTTAGGTGCTCAGCTCGCGGCTCCACTGCTGTTATTAGCAGACGGTGTGCGTCAAGTTGCCGCAGGCGATTTGACACCCAAACCCATTTTAAAAAGCAAAGATGAACTGGGTGGTCTGACGCGTTCATTTGCAGAGATGACGCAGCAGCTTTTTGATGCGCGTGCTGCGGTGGACAGCAGCATGGCGCAAGTTAATACCGCACGCGAAAATTTGCAGGTTATTTTGGATAACTTAACCTCGGGCGTCATTGTGTTGGATGCCAAAGGTGTCATTCAATCGTTTAACCCAGGAGCTACTCGGATTTTGCGAGTGACTTTGAAAGAATTTGAAGGCAGGCAGCTCTCAAGTGTTGCTGGCTTAGAGGCCTTTTCGGCAGGTGTTCAGGCGCAATTTGATGCTTATCTGAGCGAACGAAAGTTGCATAACCTTGACCATTGGCAGCATTCTTATGTGCTGAATCTGCATGCAGCCAACGACATCAGCGGACATAGCGCGACGGCGCTGTCGTCGCCCTATGCCACACAGCACACCATCAATCTTATTGCACGTGGCGCAGAATTGCCCGGTGATAGCTTGAATGGTGGCATTACAAATGAATCACTTCGCTTGCTGGTGTTTGACGATATTTCTGAAATCGTTTCGTCACAGCGCGCGCAAGCGTGGGGCGATGTGGCGAGACGTTTGGCGCATGAAATCAAAAACCCGCTAACGCCGATACAACTTTCAGCGCAGCGTTTAGAAAAAAAACTCACTGGGAAATTAGAAGAGCCAGAGCAAGCTGTTGTTACCAAATCCGTCAAAACCATTGTGGATCAAGTTGATGCGATGAAGCGCTTGGTCAATGAGTTCAGGGATTACGCGCGCTTACCCGCAGCAGAGTTGAAGCTTGTTGACCTGAACGCACTAGCGACAGACATTTTGCAGCTTTACGGCGCCGATGATGCGCAATTGGGCAAAGCGAAGCATGGCGCAGCGACGATAACGCCCGTGCTCGACCCGCAATGCCCCCGCATCATGGGAGATGCTCAGCAATTGCGCCAAGTCATTCATAATTTGTTACAAAATGCTGTAGATGCTACAGATTTATCACCTAGCAAACAGGTCACCATCACCACGCAATGGAACCCGGAAACGCGGCGTGTGCGACTTGTGGTGAGTGACAGCGGCGCGGGCTTCCCTGAATACATCTTAAAACGTGCATTCGAACCCTATGTCACCAGCAAAAGCCACGGAACTGGCCTGGGACTTGCTGTCGTAAAAAAGATAGCAGACGAGCATAATGCGCGCATTGATATTTCAAATCGTGTTACAGATGGTGTCGCACAAGGTGCTCAAGTTTCGTTATCATTCGCAGTAGACTCTGTGTCTGATATAAATGCGGGCTGAGTAAATCTAATTTATAGTAACAAGCACAATAAAAAATCAACATGGCAAATATATTGGTGGTCGATGACGAACTCGGAATTCGTGATTTGCTTTGGGAAATCCTCAACGACGAAGGCCATACCGTTGAACTCGCAGAAAACGCAAGCCAGGCGCGTTTAGCGCGAAACCGCAGCAAGCCTGATTTGGTACTACTGGATATTTGGATGCCAGACACTGATGGCGTTACCCTGCTTAAAGAATGGGTAGGCGCAGGCCAACTCAATATGCCCGTCATCATGATGAGTGGTCACGCCACCGTTGAAACGGCGGTTGAAGCTACCAAAATCGGTGCACAAGCATTTCTGGAAAAACCCATCACACTGCAAAAATTGCTCAAAGCAGTTGAAGCTGGCTTGGCTCGTGAAACCAGCAAAGTACCCAGTATCGCTATTCGTCAGCACGTGGGCGAGTTAACCTTAGAAAATGCCATGACCGGTGGGCAAATGCTGGCGCGTGCCGTTGATACCGGCCCCGTAGCTAACCAATCATTTAACCTTGACAAACCCTTGCGCGACGCCAGAGACGAATTTGAAAAAGCCTATTTTGAGTTCCACCTCGTCAAAGAAGGCGGCTCCATGACCCGAATTGCCGAAAAAACCGGCTTAGAACGCACCCATTTGTACAGAAAATTGAAACAACTTGGTGTCGATCTCACACGAAGCAAGCGTGGCGGTAATTAAATGCCTCTAAGGCTGCTATAATCTGAGGCTCAGGCCCGGTAGCTCAGTTGGTAGAGCAGCGGATTGAAAATCCGCGTGTCACTGGTTCGATTCCAGTCCAGGCCACCAAATAAAAAGCCCCGCAAACTGCAAAGTTTGCGGGGCTTTTGCTTTGTGCATTCATACGTTTACATAAAGTAATTTGATGCTTCTGAAACTGTTTTGCGTTAATATCATTAATGATTATTAACACGTTTTCAGGATAGCTTTCATGACTATAAAACTAAGCAAACGAGTTAACGAACTGATTGTTTTGCTGTTTGTTTTTGGCACTCATCCTAGCTTTGCGCAAATTACTAAGCAACCGGCAAATAAACGCTGGGTAATCGGCTCGGGTGTGAATTTGCGTGAGCAAGCTAACCTATCTGCTCCCGTTCTAATGCGAATGGCATTGAATACACCAGTTAATTTAATTGCTGAAGTGCCAAAGAGCAAATACTGCGAAATTGAGGTTCTTGCTAGCGACAAAGAAGCGCTGAGAGGGTTTACGGCATGTGAATTTCTGGGCGCAAACGTTATCAAGCCGCGAGAAATAGCAAGCCTCTACTTAGCAGATGGCAAAACTCCAAATCCCAATTACAACCCAGAGCGTAGCTTTTGGTTGAAACCTAGCTATGAGGCATTAGCCGAGTACGGGCGGTATTTAGAAAACAAGCGGAACTACCCTAAAGATGAAGCTGAGGGAGTTTTTCTGTCTGAAAGACCAAAGATAGCCGAATTTGAGCGGATGAAAGCACATTTGGCGAAGGGAATCCTAGTTGCTCGGCCTGAACCATTTCTACGGTGGGATGATCTAAAAATAAGTGTTCGTAATTTACAAAAAGAGCGACTGAAAAAAATAAAACGAATTGGACCAATTGAAAAAGCTGAGTATTCAGCATACTTTGGCACATCGTTGGAAAAACGAACAAATAATCTCATGGAGATTATCGGTATTAATACGTTAGATGGCTTGCAGGGTAGGGCTGGTTTGGATATCCCCCCTAAACTATTCTCTTTTATTGAAAGTCTAGAGCTGCCAGTAATTACAAGTTCTTATTTCCAAGATCAAAACGATATAGCGGCCCCAACAACACACACCGAAAAAGTCGCTGCGCGATTTCAAATCATTCAGGCAATTCAAACCAAAAGCTACGAATCTAGGCCCAAAGAAAACAAAAGAGAGTGGTTTGGGTTATGGGATATTTCATTAGTAAATCGATCGCTAACGCAACAGGTCGTTAAAAATACCCTCTCAAAGAATGGAAGCAATATTCAATCAGAGGCTACTTATATTCGTCAATCTGTTCTTGAATATGGAAATGACGACGGTGTCATGTGTGAAGGATACGAAGGAGATGGGTTTGACTTTGGTGATGCTGACCCCAAAATTTCAATAAATTATGGTTTGAACAGCGGTCATCCTGATTACTCGCAGCCCCAAAAAACGGGTAACAAACTCATGTATTTTTTTACAAAAAGACCCTTGCCACAACAAACCGTATCGTTAAACATAACTAAGCAGAAACTAAATCGCGCTGCTACTGGATTTGTTTCGTCAACAGCATTTCACTTTGATCTAAATTCAGATGGCATCCCTGATTTGGTGGTTTGGGAAGGGGTGGGCATTAGCCCCGGGCACTTAGACGGGCCTACTAAGACAGATGATGCTTGGTTTCGAGCGTTTTTTGTCAACATCGCCGGACATTGGCACCTGTTGGGAAAAGATACGTTCAGCTATGGCTGCGGATGTTGAAAGTTTAATCTTTGAAGCATTAAAAAAAGCCCCGCAAACTTCACAGTCTGCGGGGCTTTTTTGACCTAAGTCAGAGGCGTTATTACATGCCCATACCACCCATGCCGCCCATACCACCCATGTCGCCACCGCCCATGCCGCCGCCAGCTGCGTCGTCTTTTGGTGCTTCAGCAACCATGCACTCGGTGGTCAACATCAAAGAGGCCACAGACGCTGCGTTTTGCAGAGCGGTACGTGTCACTTTGGTTGGGTCCAAGATACCCATGTCGATCATGTCGCCGTAGGTGCCGTTGGCAGCGTTGTAACCGTAGTTACCTTTGCCGGCCAACACAGCTGCCACCACCACAGACGCTTCTTCGCCTGCGTTGTAGACGATTTCGCGTAATGGGGCTTCAATAGCACGCAAGATCAGCTTGATGCCGGCTTCTTGGTCTGCGTTGTCGCCTTTGATGTCGCCAGCCATTTGCTTGGCGCGCAACAGAGCAACGCCACCGCCAGCCACAATGCCTTCTTCCACAGCAGCGCGGGTTGCGTGCAGGGCGTCTTCAACGCGGGCTTTCTTCTCTTTCATTTCGACTTCAGTGGCTGCGCCAACCTTAATCACGGCCACACCGCCTGCGAGTTTTGCAACGCGCTCTTGGAGTTTTTCGCGGTCGTAGTCTGAAGTAGCTTCTTCGATTTGCACGCGAACTTGTTTCACGCGGGCTTCTATGTCAGCCGCTGCACCAGCGCCGTCGATGATGATGGTGTTTTCTTTGCCCACTTCAACGCGTTTAGCGGTTCCGAGGTCAGCCAAAGTCACTTTTTCCAGTGACAAGCCGATTTCTTCAGCAATCACTTTGCCGCCAGTCAAAATAGCGATGTCTTCCAACATGGCTTTACGACGGTCGCCAAAGCCAGGAGCCTTCACAGCCACCACTTTGAGAATACCGCGCAAAGTGTTCACTACCAAAGTTGCGAGGGCTTCGCCATCGACATCTTCTGCAATGATCAACAAAGGACGGCCAGCTTTAGCGACTTGTTCCAAAGTTGGGAGCAGGTCGCGGATGTTGCTGATTTTCTTGTCATACAACAACACAAATGGGTTGTCCAACAAAGCGGCTTGTTTTTCTGGGTTATTGATGAAGTACGGTGACAGGTAGCCACGGTCAAACTGCATACCTTCGACGACGTCGAGTTCGCTGTCCAATGATTTACCATCTTCAACAGTGATCACGCCTTCTTTGCCGACTTTGTCCATCGCATCAGCAATGATTTTGCCGATGGTTTCGTCAGAGTTAGCAGAGATAGAGCCAACTTGAGCGATTTCTTTAGACGTTGTGGTCGCTTTTGACGCTTTTTTCAGCTCAGCCACCAAAGCAGTCACTGCTTTGTCGATACCGCGCTTCAAATCCATCGGGTTCATGCCAGCGGCGACATACTTCATGCCTTCGCGCACGATGGCTTGTGCCAACACGGTTGCGGTTGTTGTTCCGTCACCAGCAATGTCAGAAGTCTTAGAAGCGACTTCTTTGACCATCTGCGCACCCATGTTTTGCAGTTTGTCTTTAAGTTCGATTTCTTTGGCGACGGACACACCGTCTTTGGTCACGGTTGGGGCGCCGAATGAACGCTCCAAAACCACGTTACGACCCTTAGGGCCCAAAGTTACTTTAACGGCGTTGGCGAGGATGTTCACACCCTCAACCATGCGAGCGCGGGCTTCGCCGCCAAATACTACGTCTTTTGCTGCCATGATAGGCTCCTAAAATAGGTTAATGAAGGTAAAAATATACTAAAAATCGCTGTAGCCGGCGTATTTATTGCCTTAGTAGCTATCAAATTTATAGTATTAAATAATTTAAATAATGCTTGGAATGACTTCTCGAATCACTTCTCGACAACAGCGAAAAGGTCTTCTTCTTTCATCACCAACAGCTCGTCGCCGTCAACTTTGACCGTTTGGCCGCTGTATTTGCCGAACAACACGCGGTCGCCGACTTTCACGTTCAGTGCAATCAAAGCGCCTTTGTCGTCTTTTTTGCCAGGACCAACAGCCAAGATTTCGCCTTGATCTGGTTTTTCAGCAGCGCTGTCAGGAATGACGATGCCAGAAGCTGTTTTTGTCTCGTTTTCAACGCGTTTAACAATCACGCGGTCGTGCAATGGACGAAGTTTCATTGTGTTTCCTTATATAAAACAATGGGTTAGAGAAAATGTCGAGCCTTGAGCATTATTTTTGTTAGCACTCAATTGCTTCGAGTGCTAATGATAAGGGTTTTTGGCGAGTTTTCAAGCCCTAAAACCATAAATTTTGTGCAATTTAGGTGATTAAGTGTCACATTTTGCTATAAATACTATAGCTGTTTAGGCAATAAATATGCTGGCTAGGTGCCAATTTTGCTTGATTAATTTGTAAATTTACCTAATTTGATGCCAACGCTGCCTGCACCTGTGCCGATCTAGGTAAGGGGGCTACAGCGCCGAAACCTTGCACGGCTAATGAGGCTGCGGCGTTGGCGTAGCGTGTGGCGGCGAAAATGTCGTCGCCTTGGGTGATACGGGCCAGCAGGTTGCCGCAAAAGCAGTCGCCAGCTCCTGTCGCGTCTACCACGGTAACGCGGTTGCCCGCAATGTGTTGACGACGCTTGCCGTCGCTAACCAATGCGCCAGCTGCGCCTAGTTTGAGCACCACGGTAGCTGCACCGTGTGCATGTCCCCAATCGACGATGGCATCAGGATCACTCATGCCTAGGAGTGCGGTCATGTCTTCCAAGCTTGGTAAAAACAGGTCGCACAACGCGACGGCTTGCGTGATACCTTGCTTGGCTCGTTCTAGCGACCACAGTTTGAGGCGCAAGTTGGAGTCGAACGACACCAGTGTTCCCTCGCTTTTGGCTAATCTCATGGCGGCAAGCGATGTTTCTAAAGCGCTGGGTGATATTGCCAGTGAAATACCGGATACATGTAGTGCACGCGCAGCCTGTATATGGTGGCGTACAGCACTGTGTTGCAACCAGTCCGGTGTCATCAAGCTAGCGGCAGAGCCTGCTCGCAAGTAGCTGAATTCGTGACCTTTTGCCCCGTGGGTTACGAAATAAATGCCCGTGGGCGCATCTGCTGTGGTTTCAATGGCGGCAGTGTCCACGCCTTCGGTATGCCACAGATCTAGCAAGGCGCGACCAAAATTATCGTCGCCTATACGGGTGAGATACGCTGCTTGGACCCCTGCACGGGCAGCGGCGATGGTGGCATTGCTGGTGTCGCCACCAAAGCCCTGCAGGTAATGTGGTTGCCCAGGGTGGGTTTGGTTGAATTCAAGCATGGCCTCGCCTAGTGCGAGGACATCAATGACTTTTTTCATGGCGTGGCGATATTCATTTGTGACTCTTGTGACGCTACCTATCAAATCACCCGAACCCGAATCACATGCTCTACGGCAGCAATGGCAGCAACCACGTCTGCGGACGGTGGTGTCTCCACATCGATGATGTTGAATGCCAGCTCACCCCGGCTTTTGTTCATCATGTCGATAACGTTGACGTTTTTATCTGCTAACACCGACAAAACATGGCCTAAGACACCGGAAACGTTGTCGTTTGAGAAGGTGATGCGCGACGTGCCGGCGGTTCTGCTCATGCTGACAGCGGGGAAATTGACCGAGTTGACGATGTTGCCGTTTTCCAAGTAATCCATCAGTTGGTTGGCTGCCATCACCGCGCAGTTTTCTTCAGATTCTTCAGTGCTGGCACCGATGTGAGGCATGGCGATGACTTGGGGGTGGTTGAGCAAATCTGGCTCAGGGAAATCACACACGTATTTGCCCAATTTGCCCGCGTCCAAGCTGCGTTTGACGGCTGCGGAGTCCACAATCGTTTCCCGTGCAAAGTTCAGCAGTACCGCTTTGGGCTTGGTCAGCGCCAAAGCGGCGTCGTTGATCAAGTGCTTGGTCGCGTCCATAGCGGGCACATGCAGCGAGATGTAGTCCGACCGAGCCAAGAGCGCCTGCAGGTTTTCCATGCGCGTGACTTCGCTGGACAAGCGCCAAGCGGCATCAATAGACAGCGCTGGGTCAAATCCAACCACCTTCATGCCCATCGCCAGCGCCATGTCGGCGACCATGGAGCCAATCGCACCCAGCCCGACAATGCCCAGCGTTTTGCCTTTGATCTCGCCACCAGCAAAGCGGGCTTTTTCTTTTTCTAGGTGAGCGGACATTTCAGAAGCATCCGTTATATCCGTCAAGGTGTTGACATACGCCATGCCCGGCAAAATGCCGCGTGTCGCCAGAAGCATGCCGGCCATGACCAGTTCTTTTACCGCGTTGGCGTTTGCGCCTGGGGTGTTGAAAACGACGACGCCCAGTTTGCTGTAGTCGGCAATCGGCACGTTGTTGACGCCGGCGCCGGCACGGGCGGCTGCCAGCAGCGATTTGGGAACTTCCACACCCTGCAGTTTCTGGCTGCGCAGCAAAAACGCATCGGGCTGGCTGATGTCGCTGCCCACCTCGAAAGATTGACGCGGGAAGCGCTCAAGTCCTTTGACTGAGATCGCGTTGTAGGTTCTAACCTTGTACATATTCAAACTCTTTCAAAGGATGGGACTCAAGCAATTTACGCGGTGACTTGCTGGTAAGCCCAAGTCAGCCAAGGCATCAACGCCTTCAAATCCGACGCTTCCACCGTCGCGCCGCACCAAATCCGCAGCCCGGCTGGCGCGTCTTTGTACGCGCCAATGTCGTAGGCCACACCTTCTGTGTCCAGTAGTTTGACCATCTTTTTGACCTGCTCTTCGGTGGCGGTCAGGGTCATGCAGACGCTGGTGTTGGAGCGGGTGGCTTTGTCTTTGGCGAGGAAGGAAATCCAGTCGTTGGCCGCTACAAAATCTTCAATCACAGCCAAGTTGGCGGTGCTGCGGGAAATTAAGCCCTTCACGCCACCCACGCTTTCGGCCCACTGCAGCGCGTCTAAGTAGTCGGATACACACAACATAGACGGCGTATTGATGGTTTCGCCCTTGAACAAACCCTCGGTCAGCTTGCCGCCCGACTTCATGCGGAACACCTTGGGCATGGGCCACGGTGGGTTGTAGGCTTCGATGCGCTCTGCAGCGCGCGGGCTCAAAATCAGCATGCCGTGCGCACCCTCACCACCCAGCACTTTTTGCCAAGAGTATGTGATGACGTCCAGCTTCTCCCAAGGCATGTCCATGGCAAACACGGCAGATGTCGCGTCGCACAGCGTGAGGCCGGCGCGGTCAGCGGGAATCCAGTCGCCATTCGGCACTTTCACGCCGGACGTTGTGCCGTTCCACACAAACACCACGTCATTGTCAAAGTTGACCTTGCCCATGTCCGTCAAATCGCCATAGTCGGCGGTGATAACGTTGGTGTTCGGCAGTTTGAGCTGTTTCACAATATCTGTCGTCCATCCCGCGCTGAAAGACTCCCACTCCAGCACGTCCACGCCACGTGCGCCTAGCATGGACCACATCGCCATCTCGATTGCACCGGTGTCCGAGCCGGGCACCACTGCGACGCGGTAGCCATCAGGCAAACCCAGAATGCGGGCTGTTTCTGAGCAGGCCAAGCCCAGCGCTTTTTTACCCAAAGCCGAGCGGTGCGAGCGACCCAGCACATCCAGCTGCAGCTTGCTCACGTCATAGCCCGGGCGCTTGGCGCAGGGGCCTGATGAGAAATTGGGGTTTTTCGGTTTAATGGTGGGTTGCATGGTGTTCTCAGTTAGACATGAATAAATGCGTAAAAAATCATTGTAGCAAGGCAAAAAGCCGTCATTCCCGCGAAGGCGGGAATCCACAAGGGGCATGGTTTACCGGCTTCGCGGGAATGACTAGGTGCTGCTCTCAGTCAAAAAAATTCTAAAATTTTGGAAAGCGAGTCACCTTCAAATTTTGGTTTGTTCCCAATCTCTTCAAATGGCCAACCTTGGCGGTTGACCCAAAAAACATCGAAGCCAAACCAAGATGCACCCACAGCGTCCCAAGCATTGCTAGAAACAAAGAGGATGTCTTCCTTATTAACTTTAAAGGCGTCTAGCAAGAGTTGGTAACTTTGTGGCGAAGTTTTGAAAAGCTTGACCTCTTCCACCGTAACTACCTTGTCTAAGTAAGGCTTCAAGCCATTGCTTTCAACCACGGTTGCCAGCATCTCCCGGCTACCGTTAGAAAGTATGGCTGTGGACATGCTCAGCTGTTTTATCTTCATCAACACGGACAGGCTGTCTTCAAAGGCTGTCAATTTGGCATACTGATCCATCAGTCGCCTTTCGATCTCTGTCGTCAAAACCAGTTGCATGCGCTTACACACATAACGCAAGGAGCGAATAGTTAGTTCCCAAAACGGCAAATAGTGCTTGCTACCCGCAGGGTTGGGGTCGCTCATGGTGACCAAGCGGGTGTATTCAATTTGACGGTCGCGCCACATGACAGCAAAAGCAGCGCCGTGACCCGGGAAAATTTCTTCAGCCAATTGCCCCATGGAATAGACATCAAACAAGGTGCCGTAGGCATCGAATGCGATTAGTTTGTACAAAGTACGGCTCCCGTAGATTTCTGATAAAAATCATTGTAGCTAGTCAAAAATCCATCCTAAACTAAAAAGCCTAGTCTAGCCCCATGCTAGTCGCTATACCAAGCCACATACCAAGCCCCATACCAAGCCCTAAACCAACCCCAACTCCATCATCGAAGCCGTTTGCCCAGGTGCCACAATGATGTGGTCCAACACCCGTACATCCACCAGCGCCAGCGCGGCTTTCAGGGTTTTGGTCAACGATTCATCGGCTTTGGAGGGCTGCACGCCGCCGCTGGGGTGGTTATGGCTGAGCACCACGCTGCTGGCGTTGTGGTGCAGGGCACGTAGCACCACTTCACGCGGGTACACACTGGTTTGCGACAAACTGCCGCGAAACAGCTCCTCCATCGCCAGCATCCGGTTTTGCACATCCAAAAACAGCACGGCAAACACTTCGTATGGGCGGGCGGCTAGGTGTAGCTGCAAATAGTCCTTGACTGCTTGAGGCGATTCAAAAATCGTGCGTTCCTTGAGCTGCTGCGCCAGCGCACGGCGGGCGAGCTCCAAAACCGCGACCAATTCTGCCCGTTTCGCTGGCCCCAAGCCTTTGATGCGCTTCAAATCTTCGGCTGTCGTGTTCAAAAGCCCCGATATGCCGCCAAAACCCAGCTTGTCGTCCAGCAGTTCCTGTGCCATTTGCAGCACGCCTTTGCCGACGATGCCGGTACGTAGCAAAATAGCCAACAGCTCGGCGTCACTCAGCGCCCCCGGGCCACGGGCAAGAAGTTTTTCGCGCGGACGCGAGTCTGCGGGGGTGTTTTTCATGGACATAGGGGTGATTTCTACAAATATGGGAAGTTCTTACAATAGAGTCAGTTTAGTGCCAGATTAGTGCCAGTTTATAGATGCTTTCCATGACAACCACCCACATAGCAACCCCTACCGTCCAAGCAGATTCCTTTTTAACGCTGCATTACCGTCTCTCAGGCACATCTGGTGACGTTATCAACACCTTTGCTGGCAAGCCCGCCACTTTGTCTTTAGGTACAGGTGAACTCGCTCCCGCTGTCGAGGCCAAGTTGCTGGGGCTGGCAGAGGGCACGCACACCACGTTTGAGCTACCCGCTGGCGCAGCGTTTGGGGAGCGCAATGTGGGCATGATTCAATGGTTAGCACGCAAAGAGCTGACGGCGATGGGCGACCCGCAAGAAAGCTACGCCATTGGCGACGTGGTGCAGTTCCCCACGCCAGACGGCGCTGGCCAGTTTGCTGGTGTGGTGCAAGATTTCAAAGGCGATGGGCTGAACGCTGCCGTGCAATTTGACTTTAACCACCCGCTGGCGGGGCAGCCGGTGACGTTTGAAGTGCAATTGATTGGCATTCTTTGAGTTTTTTAAGTTCTTTAATGGTGACTAAGTTTTTAAATTTACTATGAATAATATAGCTGCTCAGGCAATAAATACGCCGGCTACAGCCGAAAATATGCTTAAAAACGGGGAAATACTGCTTGCAGAGCCGCGTGGCTTCTGTGCAGGCGTTGACCGCGCTATCGATATCGTTGAAGCAGCCTTGGTCAAATTCGGTGCACCCATTTACGTGCGCCATGAAATCGTCCACAACACCTACGTGGTGAACGATTTAAAAACACGCGGCGCGATTTTTATTGAAGAGTTGAGCGATGTGCCGCCCGGTGCGACGCTGGTTTTCTCTGCCCACGGCGTGAGCAAAGCAGTGCAAAACGAAGCCAAAATGCGCGGTTTTCAGATTTTTGACGCCACCTGCCCGCTGGTCACCAAAGTCCACGTTGAAGTGGCGAAACTGCATGCTGAAGGCTTTGAGTTCATCATGATTGGCCACCAAGGTCACCCAGAGGTCGAGGGCACGATGGGGCAGCTCAGCAGCGGTATCCACTTGGTCGACAGTGTGCGCGATGTGGCAAAAGTTGCACCATCGCAGACCGAAAAGCTCGCCTTGGTCACCCAAACCACCCTGAGCGTGGACGATGCGGCGGAGATTGCCGCCGCCGTCAAAGCACGTTTTCCACTGGTGCGCGTGCCCAAAATGCAAGACATCTGCTACGCCACCCAAAACCGCCAAGACGCCGTCAAAATCATGAGCCCGCAGGTGGACATGGTCATCGTCGTCGGCAGCCCCACCAGCTCCAACAGCAACCGCTTGGCCGAGCTAGCCACCCGCCTAGGCACAGAAAGCCACATGGTCGACAACGCCGACGAGCTGCAAGATGCTTGGTTTGAAGGCAAAACCACGATTGGATTGACAGCTGGGGCGTCTGCACCTGAGATTTTGGTGAATCAGGTCATCAAACGCATCAAAGAGCTAGGCGCCGTGTCCGTCCGCAAAATGGACGGGATTCAGGAGACGATGAAGTTCCCGTTACCTAAGGGGTTGAAGTTGTGAGGAGAAACGGCAATCACCGGATTACTGCTCGATTTGCAGAATTGACCTACGCTTAGGGCGCAAAAAATTAAATATGAAATACGACGACGCAAGTTGGCACTATGGTGGGGACTTCCCAACTGATCAACCTAAGGAGAATGGAGGTACTCACATTGCACTCTTTCTCAAATGGTGCTTTATCAAAGGATGGTCTGGCAGTCTTCATATAGAAGAGGAGCCAGAAGCTGTGGTGGCAGTTATCAACGGAGATTTATCAGCGACTGAGTTTTTTTTCAAGTACTGTGATGGGAAATTTACAGACGAGGACTTAAACGAAGAAGGATGTTTATTTGCTGAAAAATACTATGGCGATGACGGCATTTATTTTCTGGACTACGCTGAAGTCTTTGGTGATCAGATGTTTGTAGCTTCAGATGAGCAACATGACTTTAGGCGGTTTTCAGAAATGCTTGATGATCGTTTACGCAGTGGTATCTTGACGAGAAAACAGCTCAATGCTTGAGTTTCTTATCAAAAATCACAGTAAATAAATCCACCGCGTAAAGCGTTGCGCTTATCGCTTCTCACAAATATACAAAATATCCGCAAATATCGGGCTGCTGCAGGGTTCTGAGCGGACTTTGAAGCCGTGCTCAGCGAATTTGGCTTCCCAGCCGGATTGGCTTTTGAAGCTCAGGTTTTCTTTGGCTTTGATGGTGTTGGATTGGGTGAAACCGGTCATCGTGGCCATTTTTTCGTACAACTGGTTGAGTTTTGAAATCAGGCCGCCTTGCTGGTTCACCTCGCGCGCCAGCAGCCAGCCGCCGTTTTCTAGGTTCGCAAAGGCTTTGGCGATCATGGCGTCTTGCTGCTCTGGGCTGAAGTAGTGCAGGAAATCGATCATCATGATGGCGGCGAATTTTCCATCTGTGGGAGCATCCGCCACGGGGCTGCCAGTGCTGACTTCAAACTGCAAGTTGCTGATGTTTTTGCCAGCTTGGCGAGCCAAATCAATCCTTGCTACGTCGTGATCAGTCGCTAAAACGGTTCGATTTGGCTCGTAAATGGCCATTTCCATAGCAAGCAAGCCATGCCCACATCCGACATCTAGCACTTTGCCTGATTTGGGCACGTAGGCAGCCATGCGCTCATACGGCGTGAGCCACCAGCGCAGGTGCAAGAAAAGCTTGGTGGCTAGGCTGATGCCAGGGATGGTGTTGTAGCGGCTGGCTAAGTTCATGGTTTGTAATTTGGCGCTAAATAAGCAAAACGCTAAGTTTATCGTGGATAGCTAGCCAGTCCTTTAAAATCACACTTATGTTAGATATCAACAACCTCCGAAAAGACCTCGCTGGCGTGATTGCCCGCTTAGAGGCGCGCAAGTCTCCCCAAGCGTTTTTGAACGTTGACGCGTTCACCGCGCTGGAAACCGAGCGCAAAACCATTCAAATTCGCACTGAAGAGCTGCAAGCCAAACGCAACGCGCTGTCCAAGCAAATTGGGCAACTCAAAGCCAAAGGCGCGGCAGGTCAGGCTGAGGCCGACGCGGTGATGGCGCAAGTGGGCGAGTACAAGGATGAACTGGAAAGCTCGGCAGCGCGTTTAGAAGTGATTCAATCTGAGCTGCAAACCTTGCTTTTAGCGTTGCCAAACTTGCCTCACGCGTCTGTACCCGCTGGCAAAGACGAGTCTGGCAACGTAGAGGTGAAAAAATGGTCTAATTCGTCATTAGGCGGCATAAATAATGCCCCAGTAGCTCTTAAATTTCTAGCAAAAGACCACGTAGATGTGGGTGAAAAACTGGGGCTGGATTTTGAAGCAGGCACCAAAATCACCGGCTCGCGCTTCACCGTCATGCGCGGTTCGCTGGCGCGTTTGCACCGTGCTTTGGCGCAGTTTATGTTGGATGTGCAAACCTTAGAGCATGGCTACACCGAGTGCTATGTGCCCTATATCGTCAACGCTGATTCGCTCTACGGCACTGGCCAGTTGCCCAAGTTTGAGGGCGATTTGTTTGCGGCCAAAAAAGGCGGGCAAGAGGGCGAAGAAGTGCCTGACAACGCGGCTTTGTATTTGATTCCTACCTCTGAAGTGCCGTTGACCAACTTGGTGCGTGACCAAATCATGGCGGAAGCTGAGCTGCCGATCAAGGTCACCGCCCACACGCCGTGCTTCCGCTCAGAAGCCGGCAGCTATGGCCGCGACACCCGTGGCATGATTCGCCAGCACCAGTTTGACAAGGTGGAAATGGTGCAAATCGTCCATCCTGAGCGCAGCTACGAAGCGCTGGACGAGATGGTGAAACACGCCGAAACCATTTTGCAGAAGTTAGGGCTCGCTTACCGGGTGATGAGCTTGTGCACCGGCGACATGGGCTTTGGCGCGGCTAAAACCTATGACTTGGAGGTGTGGTTGCCGTCGCAAAACACCTACCGCGAGATCAGCTCCGTGTCGAACTGCGAGTCCTTCCAAGCCCGCCGCCTACAAGCCCGCTTTAAAAATGCGCAGGGCAAAATGGAATTTGTTCATACACTGAACGGCTCAGGATTAGCAGTTGGTCGCACCTTGGTTGCCGTGCTGGAAAACTACCAAAACGAAGACGGCTCGGTGACGATTCCTGAAGTGTTGCGTCCTTACATGGGCGGCTTGGAAAAGTTGACGCCAGCCTAACCATGGCTACTATGCAACGCGCTCCAAAGCCCGAGCCAAAACAAGATTCAAAATCGGACAGCAAACCCCGCGACAAACCACGAGTAAGACCACCAAGAACGACTGTGGCAGACCGCCAAGGTTTGCCGCGTGGTAGCAGGCCACCCGTAAAGACAATGGCAGAAAATCGTTCTGAACGTCAAAACGAACGCCCTAATGACCGACCAAATGACCGCCCAAATGACCGATCAAAGCAAGCCAACATCGCCGAACAAAAAGTCGGTGACCGCCTAGCCAAGCGCCTTGCCGCGCAAGCCAACTGCTCACGCAGTGAGGCCGAGCAATACATAGCAGGCGGCTGGGTGCGGGTGGATGGCCAAGTCGTCGAAGCTGTAGGCGCGCGCGTGTTGGCACATCAACGCATTGAGTTGGACGCCAACGCCAGCCTAGAAGCGCTGGAAGAAGTCACGATTTTGATGCACAAACCCGTGGGTTTTGACTCTGGCGAAGGCGCAAACCCTGCTTTGCTGTTGCTAGACCCAGCCAAACAGTCGATTGACCCCAACTTAGCTGGCGGCGCAGCGGCTGCGACGAGATTCTTGCAGCGCCATTTCAGCAATTTGACCCCCACCACGCCTTTGCCTTTTGAGGCCAGCGGTTTGATTGTCTTCACGCAAGATTTCCGCATCGCCAGAAAATTGAACGACGACGCTGACCGTGTCGAACAAGAGTGCATGGTGCAAGTCGATGCAAAACGAGCGCTGCAAGGCCCGTTGACAGAGGATGTGATCTACCAAGCACTTGACCGCTTATGCCACGGCCTGAGCTTCAACGGCATCCCGCTGCCACCCATCAAAGTCAGCATCGCCCAGCAAACCGACAAAGAACTTTGGCTTCGCTTCGCCTTCAAGGGCATACGCCCGGGTCAAATTCCGCAGATGGTAGAGCGCGTCGGCCTACGCTTGCTTGCCATCAAACGCATCCGCATTGGGCGTATTCCGATGGGTGATTTGGCGGTGGGGCAATGGCGTTATTTGCCAGTTTATAAGCGGTTTTAAGTCGAATAAAGGTACTTAAAAGGTACTTGAAAGGTACTTAAACGTACTTTTAGGACATTTAAGAGCATTTGTAGGGGGTATGTGCACAAATCTGAAAACCGTGATAACGTGAGCTTGTGATTTGACAGGACGAGCTAACGATAACTTTCACGGGTAAACGTATGCGCAGATCTAGCCTTTACAGCAGTTCTAAGTCCAGCCCGCAAACGGCTGAGGTTGCGGGCGTGGCTATGGATCACGTTTCAGTTTCCCCTAAACCATCCTTCCGCTCTCGCTTATCCAGCATTCGTCATCTCTCACCCAGTGATCCGCGTCTTCTGTGGTCTGTTATAGCGCTCATGGCGGTGCTGTTGATATTTAGTTTGAGCCTTGCTATGCGTCCCGGTGCGCCCAAGTTGACGCAAGAAATCATTGACAGTGCGGTGCTCAAAACCCTAGAAACGACTGATTTGCCTTCACCCGCCGCGCGCGCCTATGAGACTATTTTTCCTTCGGTTGTTCATGTCGTGGGCTACGCAAAAAGCAAAGATGGCACTAAAGATGAGCGTGTTGGCTCGGGGACGGGCGTGGTGATTGTGGACAAAGGCATCATCTTGACCAATTTGCATGTGGTGCAGGGCGCGCAAAGCATCAAGGTCACTTTTTCTGATGGGATGGAATCGACCGCTTCTGTGACTGGCACGCAGCCAGAAAACGACTTGGCAGTGCTGCAGGCGCACAAAATTCCCGATGACATGATAGCGGCCACCATGCGCTCCACGGCAGACTTGCGGCCGGGAGATCAGGTTTTGGCTGTCGGGTTTCCGTTCGGCATCGGGCCGTCTGCTTCAGCGGGTGTGGTGTCTGGTTTGAAACGCACCTTTCGTTCACCCGAGGGGACACAAGAAATATCTAATTTGATCCAGTTTGACGCAGCCGCCAACCCTGGCAACTCGGGTGGACCGTTGGTCACCATGGATGGACAGGTCGTCGGCATTGTCACCGCCATTTTGAACCCGACCAAGCAAGGGACGTTTATCGGCATCGGTTTTGCTGTGCCCATTGAAAACGCCGCTATGGCGGCTGGTATGCCACCGTTTTAAAAAGGAAGCTCGCTATGTCTGATGCATTTGATGCCAAACCGCAAAACGCTGTCCAAAACACTGAAACCGCACAATTGATGGAGCAAATCCTCTATGAAGTAAAACGTATTGTCGTCGGGCAAGACAAGTTTTTAGAGCGTGTGATGGTCGCCATGTTGGCGCAAGGGCATTTGTTGGTTGAGGGTGTGCCGGGCTTGGCCAAAACCTTGACGGTGAAAACCTTGGCCAACACGATTCGCGGCGATTTCAAACGCATCCAGTTCACACCCGATTTGGTGCCTGCAGATTTGGTGGGAACACGCATTTACAACCAAAAGACGGGTGATTTCAGCACCTCACTTGGCCCCGTTTTTACCAATCTGCTGCTGGCAGACGAGATCAACCGCGCCCCAGCTAAAGTGCAAAGCGCTTTGCTGGAGGTGATGCAGGAGCGTCAAGTTACCATAGCCGGCGTCACCCACAAAGTGCCAGAGCCGTTTTTGGTGATGGCGACGCAAAACCCGATTGAAACCGAGGGTACGTATCCGCTGCCCGAAGCGCAGGTGGACCGTTTCATGATGAAAGTGCTGGTGGACTACCCGACGGACGAAGAAGAATTCGTCATTGTGCAACGGGTCACAGGCCCAGCCGTTGCTGTTGCTGCGGTTGCCACAACAGAGCAACTAGCCGCCTTGCAGCGCACATGTCGCCAAGTGTATGTTGACCCCAGTTTGATTCAGTATGCCGTGCGTTTGGTGTCGGCCACGCGAACACCTGATAAGCACGATTTGAAAGAGCTGGGTCGATTCATCACCTACGGTGCTAGCCCACGTGCGACCATCAATTTGACGGAAGGCGCTCGCGCATTGGCCATGCTGCGTGGTCGTAGTTATGTGTTGCCAGAAGACATGGCGGACTTGGTGCCCGATGTCCTGCGCCACCGTTTGGTGTTGTCGTATGAGGCCTTGTCTGAGGGGCTGACGGCAGATGCCGTCATTGCCAAAATCATGGCCAAAGTACCTGTACCAGCAAAGCCGCTGGAGCATGAAAAGCTGGCAGCTTAAATTCTTTAGTAGTCTTGTCCAAGCCGCGCCATGTTTAAACTCTTCAAGCGTAAAGCTGTAGCAGCTGAGACTGTTCAGACAGAGTCTGTGGCTGGTCTAGAAAGCAACGGCGCAGAGCACATTCTTCGTCGCTTGGAGTGGACGGTTATCCGTCGTCTCGATGGTTTGCTGCAAGGCGATTACCGCACCTTGCTGCGAGGCACGGGCATCGATTTGGCCGATTTGCGCGAGTACCAACACCATGACGACGTGCGGCATATGGATTGGAACGTCACCGCACGTTTGCAAGTGCCGCATGTGCGTGTATTCACCGAAGACCGCGAGATGACCGCCTGGTTTTTGCTCGATTTAAGTCCGTCGGTGGACTTCGGTTCTGGCAGCCAACTCAAACGCAGCGTCTCCAGCGGTTTTGTGGCTGTGTTGGCACGACTTCTCACAAGGCATGGCAACCGTGTGGGAGCTATTTTGTATGGCGCAGGTGTAGACCGTGTGATTCCCACAGGCAGTGGTCGTCGTCATGTGCTGCAGCTGATGCATGCCATGCAGCAGCGACCCGTATCAACCGAGGCAAGTACCACACGCTTGGCCGATTTGCTGATGTCTGCGGCCAGCATGGTGCGCCGCCGTTCTACGGTTTTTGTGGTGTCGGACTTCATCAGTGAACCAGGCTGGGAAAAGCCGCTGGGTTTGCTGGCGCAAAAACATGAGGTCGTTGCCGTGCGGTTGTTTGATCCGCTGGAATCCGAATTACCCGACCTTGGGCTGGTTACCATGCGTGATGCTGAAAGCGGCGAGCAAATGCTGGTAGACACGTCGAATGCCAAGTTCCGTCAGCGGTTTGCCCAAATCGCCGCACAGCGCGAAACCGAATTGCGCCAAGCGCTGTCTCGCGCAGGTGTGGATACTTTGGAATTGTCGACAGAAGATGATTTGGTGCAATCGATTCTGCGCTTTACGGATATGCGTAAACGCCGCAACCGAATTGGTGCTGGCGCCAAGCTTCCAGCCCATTTGAAACTGGTTGCCTGACCGTACCGAACAGGAGTTGTGCTCATGAACGACATCACGAAATTTCCAGACATGTTCAGCAGTTGGTGGCCCAAGTCTTTTCCTTCCAGTTTCCCGATGACTTTTATGTGGCCGTCGTTGCTGTGGCTGTTGCTTGCTGTGCCCTTGCTGGTCGCCGTTTATGTGTGGTTGCTACGACGCAAAAAAAAGGCGTCTTTGCGCTTTGCGAGTTTATCTATCGTCCGCGAAGCAATGGATACAGGCCCCAGTTTCCGTCGCCACATCCCGCCGATGTTGTTTTTACTGGCCATCACCATGATGCTACTCGCCGCATCGCGTCCATTCGCTGTGGTGACGCTACCGATGCAGCAAGAAACCATCATGCTGGCGATGGACGTTTCTGGCAGCATGCGTGCCACTGATGTACTGCCCACCCGCATGGTTGCCGCCCAAAATGCCGCCAAAGCGTTTTTGGCGGAGTTACCGCGCAACATCAAAGTTGGTATTGTTGCTTTTGCCGGCTCGGCACAAGTGGCGCAAATTCCGACGCTGAACCGCGAAGATTTGGTCTCCGCCATTGACAGGTTTCAGCTGCAACGCGGCACCGCTATTGGCAACGGCATCGTCATGTCCTTGGCGACTTTGTTTCCAGACTCGGGCATTGATTTGGCGCAACTGCAGTATGGGCAAAAACCGCGTGGCGTGGCGATTGATGAAAAACCAAAAGAGAAAAAAGAATTCACACCCGTAGCGCCTGGCTCGTACAGCTCTGCAGCTATCATTTTGCTGACCGATGGGCAGCGCACGACAGGTGTTGATTCACTCGAAGCCGCAAAAATGGCGTCAGAGCGAGGCGTGCGTGTTTATACCGTGGGTGTTGGCACAACGAGTGGTGAAACAATCGGTTTTGAAGGCTGGTCCATGCGTGTGAAGCTCGACGAAGAAACTCTCAAAGCCATCGCCAACAAAACCCAGGCCGACTACTTCTACGCGGGCACTGCTGCAGACTTGAAAAAAGTTTACGAAACCCTGAGTTCCCGCCTAACAGTGGAGAAAAAAGAAACTGAAATATCTGGGCTGCTGGCCTTGATAGCCGCAGCGTTGGCGATTGCCTCAGCGGGGTTGTCTATGCTGTGGTTCAACCGAATTTTGTAGAGTTCGCGTTGCCAAGGATACAGATTACCCCTGCAGCACCCCACCCACCAGTCTCAACAGCCTGTCACAGCGCGCCGCCAGTGTTTCGTCGTGTGTGACCACCACAAACGCTGTGCCCTGAGTTTTGGCGAGATTAAGCATCAAGTCAAACACGCCATTCGCGGTATTCCTGTCCAGATTACCCGTTGGCTCATCCGCCAGCACGCAAGCGGGTTGGGTGACCAAGGCGCGGGCGATGGCCACGCGCTGGCGTTCGCCACCTGATAGCTCTGCAGGGCGGTGGTGGATACGATCTTTTAAGCCCACTTCTGATAATATTTTGATAGCAGTTTGGGTAGATAAATCGCCGGCTAGACGCCGAATCCACAATGGCATTGCAACGTTATCTTGGGCGCTGAATTCCGCCAACAAATGGTGAAATTGGTAAACAAAGCCCAGGTGCTGGTTACGTAAGTTGCCAATCTCAGCTTCGTTCAAACTGGCAAGTTCGTGCCCTTTGAGTTTTACCGAGCCTGTCGTCGGTGAATCTAATCCGCCTAGCAAATGCAGCAACGTGCTTTTGCCTGAACCAGACGCGCCCACAATTGCCAAAATCTCCCCTGCATGGACTTGTAAATCCACGCCTTGAAGCACGGTAACATCCAAAGGGCCTTCGACGAAGCGTTTGCCTAGGTTTGTTGCAGATAGCACCACTTCTTTGCTTGAATTATTCATATCTAAGCGCCTCCGCCGGGTTGATGCGGCTGGCGCGCCAGCTGGGGTACAAGGTGGCTGCGAAGGCCAGAATCAGGGAAATGATGGCAACGGGCATGATGTCTGCCATCTGCGGGTCGCTGGGCATGCCATTGAGCAGGTAAATGTCTTTGGGTAAAAAGCTGGCGTTGAACAGGCGCTCGATGAAGGGCACGATCACGTCGATATTAAAGGCGATGCCCAAGCCAAGCAGCAGGCCAGACAGCGTGCCAATCACCCCCACCGTCGCGCCCTGCACCACAAAAATGCCCATGATGCTTTTCGGGCTCGCACCCAGCGTGCGCAAAATGGCGATATCAGCGCGCTTGTCGGTCACCGTCATCACGAGCGTGGAGACCAAATTGAAGGCGGCAACAGCAACAATCAGCGTCAAAATAATGAACATCATGCGTTTTTCGACCTGCACGGCGGCAAACCAGGTTTTGTTTTGCCGCGTCCAATCCCGCACGACGAGGTCACCAGTCAAGCTCAGGGCGAGCTGCTTGGCCACTTCGCGCGCTTGGTGCAAGTCTTTGAGCTTCAGGCGGATGCCCGTTGGTCCTTCCAGCCGGAACATTTTGGCCGCGTCGTCCATCTGCATCATCGCCAGCGTGGCGTCGTATTCAAAATGACCCGAATCAAACGTGCCCACAACGGTCAGCTGCTTCATGCGGGGCACCACACCGGCGGGGGTGACTTGGCCGCTGGGCGCTATCAAAGTGACGCGGTCGCCTTTGCCAACGCCGAGCTGACGAGCCAGTTCGTAACCCAGCACCACGCCAAACTCACCCGGCACCAGTGATTTGACGGCATCTAGATTTTGACTGCTGGCGGCTAAATCGGTCACTTGGGCTTCGGTAGCAGGGTCAATGCCGCGAATAATGGCACCTTTCATGTCCTCACCCCGCGCTAACAGTGCCTGAGTAGCTATGAAACTTGAAGCGCCAATCACTTGCGGGTTGGCTTTAGCCTCTGCCAGCGTTTTCGCCACATCTGGCAGCGAAGCACCTCCAGGGCTAAAAATCTCGATGTGCGAGACCACGCCCAGCATACGGTCGCGCACCTCTTTTTGAAAACCGTTCATGACCGACAGCACGATGATCAGCGCCGCTACCCCGAGTGCGATGCCCAGCATGGACACGCCAGAGATAAACGAAATAAAGCCGTTGCGCCGCGTGGCACGGCCCGCGCGGGTGTAGCGCCAGCCGAGTTTGAGTTCGTAAGGGAGTTGCATAGATGGCAGGTATGGTAACAGCGAAGGGAAAGCGAAGGGAGCAAGTGGCGCTAACAGCGACAATAGGGCATGTCTGAAACACCCACACATCTGTTGATTCCTTTTGCTTCTTTAAGTTCAGAAGCCGCTGCCAAATATATACAAGATTTGAAGCTGCCCAACTTACGCCAATTATTAGATACCATGACCTTGGTTGATAGCGATATGGGCACGGAAGACTCGTTTTCTCCCCCGCACGAACGCGCTTTGGCCAAAGCGCAGGGCTTGCCGATGGTGGATGGCTACATTCCTTGGGCTGTTCAGCGAGCTACCGCCTTGGGCTTGGAGGGCGCAACAAATCTACCTTGGAGCTTCGTCACCCTGTGCCACAGCGTGGTGGGCATGGGCAGCATGACCATGGAAGATCCGGCGCAATTGCCGATTTCTGAGGCTGAATCGCGCCAATTGTTCGCAGATATGGCGTCGTATTTCTCAGAGGACGGTTTGACGCTGCATTACCTTGAACCCAAGCTATGGCTATGCAGTGGTGAGCCGCTGCGTGATGTCCGCACGGCCTCGTTTGACCGCGTGATTGGCAAAGATTTGCGCGATTGGCAGCCTGTAGGCGGCGAGTCAGCCAAGCTGCGTAGGCTGCAAAATGAGATGCAAATGTTGCTGTACACTCATACAGTAAATAATGCTAGCAATAGTGCTAGTACAAGCGTCACCAACTCGGTTTATTTCCATGGGAATGGTGAGAATGAAAGGCTCAAATCGCAAGTGAGTACAAACATCACGCCATCAATCAACATGCCCAGAACCCTTGCAGACGCCGCTTTGGAAGAGGATTGGCCGGCTTGGGTGAAAGCTTGGGAGTCGTTGGATGCGACGGTGTGTGCAGATTTACTGAAGCGCGTTACAGCTGGTGAATCGGTGGTTTTGACCCTGTGCGGTGAGCGCAGTGCTTTGCGTTACGAATTGCGGCTAAAAACAGTTTTTGAACGAATAAAAGACAGTTTTAGAGGCATTTTTGGCAATCAGCCGGCGTATTTGCTGCCTAAGCAGCTATAAAAAAGATAGTGAAATTGGATAATTTGAAGCTATGAAAATCACCGTTCGCGACGTTCCTCCACGCGCTGCTTGGATGCTGGAGCAGGTGGGCGTGCACCCGCTGCTGGCAAAGCTTTATGCCGCGCGTGGTGTGAAATCTAAGGAGCAGTTGGACGACGGTTTGGGCAAGTTGCTGCTGCCCATAGACCTCAAAGGCGCCATGGAAGCCGCCGAACTGCTGGCACTTGCCTTGCTGGATCACAAGCGGATATGTATCGTGGCTGACTACGACTGCGACGGCGCGACCGCCTGCGCCGTTGGCGTACGCGGCCTGCGTTTGTTGGGTTTTCAGCACGTCAGCTACATCGTGCCCGACCGCGTGGTGGACGGCTATGGCCTGACCGCACCCATCGCCCAGCGCGTCAAAGACAGCGGGGCGGACGTGCTGATTACAGTTGACAACGGCATCGCCAGCTTTGAGGGCGTGGCCAAAGCTAAGGAGTTGGGGCTGAAGGTGCTGGTAACTGACCACCACCTACCCGCTTTAGTGGATGGCGTGGTCAAGTTGCCCAATGCCGACGTCATCGTCAACCCCAACCAGCCGGGCTGCCAGTTTGAGAGCAAATCCATTGCAGGCGTGGGTGTGATGTTTTACGTGCTCTTGGCGCTGCGAGCTCATTTGCGCAGCATCGGTAACTTCACAGCGCAAAACCAGCCCAAATTGGACAACCTGCTGCCACTGGTCGCACTGGGCACGGTGGCCGATGTGGTGAAGCTGGATGCGAATAACCGTCGCCTTGTTTCGCAAGGTCTAAAACGCATCAGAGCCGGCGTATTACCTGTCGGAATAGCTAGTCTTTTTGTAGCGGCAGGGCGCAAAGCACCCGTTGCTACCAGCTTCGATTTTGGCTTTGCACTGGGCCCGCGCATCAACGCCGCTGGCCGTTTGAGTGACATGACGCTGGGCATTGAATGCCTGTTGACCGACGACCCCAGCCGCGCTGACGAGCTGGCGCGTACCTTGGACGGCATCAACCGCCAGCGCCGCGAGCTAGAAGGCGGCATGCGTGAGCAGGCGTTTGTGATGGCCGAGTCGTTGTTTGCCGAGGACGATGATCCACCGCCCGCCATCTGTGTGTTTGACCCCGAGTTCCACGAAGGCGTGGTCGGTATTGTCGCTTCCCGCCTGAAAGATAAATTGCACCGCCCTAGTTTTGTCTTTGCCCGCAGCGGGGCAGTAGGAAAAGAGGCGGAGTTAAAGGGCTCTGGGCGTTCGATTGCAGGGTTTCACCTGCGGGATGCGCTAGATTTGGTCGCCAAGCGATACCCTGGCGTACTGCTACGTTTTGGTGGGCATGCGATGGCGGCAGGTTGCACGATTTTGGAAGAGCGGTTTGACGAGTTTGAAGCTGCGCTGAGCCAAGTCGCCAGCGAGTGGTTGGACGACGAAGCGTTGACCCGAACGATATCGACCGATGGCCCGGTTGACCCTAACTACTTGCGGGTTGATTTGATCGACATGCTGGATCGCGAAGTTTGGGGGCAGGGCTTTGCCGCGCCCACGTTCAGCGAAGAGGTTGAGGTGCTGTCGCAGCGCATTGTTGGACAAAATCACCTGTCGCTGAAATTGAAGCACCAAGGCAACCCAATTGACGGCATGTGGTTTGGCCACACCGAGCAGTTACCTCCACGGGTGAAATTGGCGTTTCGACTCGATGCAGCAGAGTGGAATGGGCGGCGAACGATCAAGTTTTTAGTAGAAGGCGTGGAAGGCATTTAGACGCGATTGAGTTGTAAGCGTGGACGCAATTAGACGGGTTTGCTTACATTGGCGTGAAGATAGGTAAAGCTTGGCAAAGCCCTGTGAAGTTGGCAAAAAGCAGCGATTTCATTTTTAGAGTTGTCCACACAACAGCGATTGTTTTTGTCATTGATTTACAAAAACTGCGCTGGTGTGTTTTTCATTTTTAAAAGGATTCTTATGAACGCAATTTCAAGCCTCACACTCAAAAGCCTAGCCGTTGGCACTTTGGCTATCGCCGCTATGGCTGGCGCACAGGCGCAAACATCAAGTGCAGCACCTGCATTGACCGGCGTGTACGTGGGCGGCAGCATTGGCAGCACCGCGATCACTGATTTGAGCTCACGCGTTGGCTACGGTGGCTATGCAGGTATCAAGCTCAATGAAAACTTCGCCATTGAAGCCGGTGCGCAAAGCTTGGGTAAATTCAGCGTTTCGGGCACAGATGTCAAAGCCACGGCTTACAACGTCTCCGTGTTGGCTGGCGTGCCTGTTGACCCGAAAATCTCCGTTTATGGTCGTTTGGGTTATGGCACATTGACGGCAACCGCTGGCGGCACAACGGCTGACACCAATTCCGCTCTTTACGGCGTTGGAGCACGTTACAACATCAACCAAAACTTGGCTGTTCGCGCTGAATACACCCGATTGGCGTCTGATACTGGCACCTTTGGCGTGGGCTTGCAATACGGTTTCTAAGACGGCTTCTAAAACGGTAGCTGAACGCGTCAGCTAAACGATTGTGATTGCTATAAACCTCGAAAAACACTGTTTTTCGAGGTTTTTTGGCTTGTAGCCGGCGTATATATTGCCTAAGCAGCTATTGAAAATATAGCAATTTGCATAAACGGCAAGGTTATCCCATAAAGCCTAAAATACTAGGGTGACTACCTACTTAAACGCCGACCTCCACTGTCATTCCATCGTCTCTGACGGCACTTTGACCCCCGAAGAGCTTGCTTTACGAGCGAAAACCAATGGCGTAGACCTGTGGGCGTTGACGGACCACGACGAAATTGGCGGACAGGTGCGGGCGGCGGCTTCGGCTGCGGCGAACGGTATGGCGTATCTCACAGGCGTTGAAATTTCCGTCACTTTTGCCAATGAAACCGTACATATCGTTGGCCTCGGTTTCGATGCAACCAACCCCATCATCGTCAACGGTTTGGCCAAAACCCGTGGTGGGCGGGGTGAGCGGGCGATGGAAATGTCGGACGGGTTAGCTAAAGTCGGCATCAAAGGCGCTTACGACGGTGCTTTGAAGTTTGTAGGTAACCCAGAATTGATTTCTAGAACCCATTTCGCACGTTTTTTGGTCGAAAGTGGCGTTTGTAAAGACACCTACGAGGTGTTTCGCAAATATTTAACCGAAGGCAAACCAGGCTACGTGCCGCACCGCTGGGCGAGTTTAGGCGACGCGGTGAACTGGATCACGCAAAGCGGCGGCGTGGCGGTGATTGCGCACCCGGGGCGCTACAAGTTCACGGCGAATGAAGAGTTTGCCTTGTTCAGCGAGTTCAAAACCCATGGCGGGCAAGGCGTAGAAGTCGTGACCGGCAGCCACACCACGGCGGAATATGTGGAAT
Source organism: Polaromonas sp. (assembly GCA_013298945.1). Classification (GTDB taxonomy): domain Bacteria; phylum Pseudomonadota; class Gammaproteobacteria; order Burkholderiales; family Burkholderiaceae_C; genus Aalborgiella. Next base: position 19,897 of record JAAFJR010000012.1, on the reverse strand, counting down.
ACGCGGCCGTGGCGAAAGAGTTTGGCATGGTGGCGTCTCGCGGTAGTGACTTTCATAGCCCAGACGAGAGCCGTATCGATTTAGGCACGTTGCCCATGCTGCCGGGTGATTTAACGCCGGTTTGGGAATTGTTGAAGGACAAAATTCAGTGAGTTCGTTGACACTGGCCAAACCGGGGCGGGCATTGGAGGGCATTGCTTGGTCTGTGGTGGCGGTGGCATGTTTCGCGACGTCAGACACGATTGCAAAATTCGTCACTAATAGTGTTTCTGTGCTCGTAGCGCTGTGGTTTCGCTACGCGATTCAGACTGTTGTGATGTCAGCTTTGATGCTGCCGGTGCGTGGAATGGAAGCATTTAAAACAGCCCATCCTAAATTTCAAATTCTGCGTGGTTTGCTGCTGGTGGTGACGACGTTGCTAGCTTTTTTAAGTTTACGCTTCATGCCTGTTGGCGAATTCACGGCGATTGTGTTGATCACGCCGTTGGTGATTACTTTGTTGGCAGGTAAGTTGTTGGGTGAAACAGTTTCTCCCTTGCGCTGGTTGCTGGTGGCGGGTGGTTTTTTGGGGGCGATGGTCATCATCAGGCCTGGACATGATGCGTTCCAATGGGCATCGCTCTTGCCGCTGGCACTGGTGGGAACAAATGCTTGGTTTCAGGTGCTGACCAGCAAATTGGCTAAAACCGAAGATCCCATGACAATGCAGCTCTATACAGGTTGGACGGGGGCTGTGGTAGCAACGTTAGCGCTACCGTTTGTATGGACTACACTGCCGTCGTGGCCGCTACTCGGTTTGTTGGTGGTGATGGCTTGCTTGGTGACTGCTGGCCACTTTATGCTGACCTTGGCTTACCAGCGCACGCCAGCAGTGACGTTAACGCCATATTTTTATCTCCAAATCTGCTTTGCGATGTTGGGTGGTTGGGTCGTTTTTGCGCATGTGCCTGATGCGTGGGTGATTTCTGGCATGGTGTTGATTGGTGTTTGCGGCGTGGTCGGTGGCTGGTTGACGGTTTACGAAGATCGCATAGCGGGAACAAAAGCTGCGGCTGATAAGCGCGTCATCATTGAGCCCATAGAATAAAAGCAGCTCCATAAAAGTAGCCTTATAAAAGTAGTCAACACACAGCACCATGGCACAGTTTTTTGAAGTTCACCCAGACAACCCGCAGCCGCGCTTGCTGAAGCAAGCTGTAGCGCTACTCGCCAAAGGCGGCATTGTGGCTGTGCCAACCGACTCCAGCTACGCCTTAGTCTGCCATTTGGACGACAAAGCTGCGGCAGACAAGCTGCGCCAGATTCGCCAGGTGGACGACAAACACCATTTGACGCTGCTGTGCCGTGATTTGTCCGAACTTGCCAGCTTTGCGCGGGTAGACAACAAGCAGTTCCGCTTGCTCAAAGCAGCTACCCCAGGCCCTTATACCTTCATCTTAGAAGCCAGCAAAGAAGTGCCGCGCCGCTTGAGCCACCCTTCTCGCAAAACCATCGGTCTGCGCGTACCACAGCACGCGGTGCTGAGTGAGTTATTGGCGCTGCATGGCTCAGCTTTGTTGGCGACAACACTGATTGCACCTGGTGAGACTGAATCGCTCAACGATGCAGAAGAAATTCGCGAGCGCTTTGAGCACCAGCTTGCTGCCATCATAAATGCTGGCGCATGTGCATCAGAGCCGACCACCGTGATTGATCTGACGCCTATGGATGTAGGCGATGAGCCTATCGTCATTCGGCAAGGATTGGGCAGTTTGGTGAAACTGGGGCTGTAATGTTCAGGGTTCATTTCCTGAGACAATGCAGCTATGGATTACACAAACCTCATTCAAAATATTCTGATTTATGCATTGCCGGTGCTCCTGGCAATTACTGTCCACGAAGCTGCGCACGGTTATGCCGCGCGACATTTTGGTGACAATACGGCATATTTATTGGGCCGCATCACCTTAAACCCGCTAAAACATATCGATCCAATTGGTACGATTTTGATGCCACTGTTGTTGATTTTCTCAGGCAGCCCATTTCTTTTTGGCTATGCCAAACCCGTACCGGTGCGCTTCGGTAATTTGAACAACCCAAAGCGTGACATGGTATGGGTGGCTTTGGCGGGGCCAGCGTCAAATTTAATCATGGCACTGGTGTGGGGAGTATTGCTTTATTTAATGCTGGGTGCGGGTGTTGAAGAGGAATTCTTTTTAAAGATGGCCAGGGGCGGCATTTTGGTAAATACTGTGATGTTTGCTTTCAATTTGTTCCCAATCCCCCCCTTAGATGGAGGGCGCATTTTGGTTGGTCTGTTACCTTACAAATATGCTGAGTTGTTATCTCGTGTTGAGCCTTGGGGCTTCTTTTTAGTGTTGGCGTTGGTCGTTTTTAAAATAATTACTACTATTTGGATGATGCCAATCATGAGAGTTATCTATGGCTTCTTTGCAACTTTCATTCCACCACAATTTCTATACTTCTAATGAGTAAGTCTGTTTCACGTGTTTTGACGGGTATCACCACCTCAGGCACACCACATTTAGGCAACTATGTCGGTTCAATCCGTCCATCTGTGCGCGCATCGCAGTCTAACGATGTGCAAAGCTTTTATTTCCTGGCCGATTACCATGCCCTTATTAAAATTGGTGAGCCAGAGCGTGTTCAACGATCAACTCTTGAGATTGCCGCGTCGTGGTTAGCTGCGGGCGTTGACCCTGAGCGTGTGACGTTTTACCGCCAGTCAGACATACCTGAAATTCCTGAGCTAACTTGGCTGCTGACTTGCGTGACTGGCAAAGGTATGCTGAATCGCGCCCATGCTTACAAAGCCTCTGTCGATAAAAACAACGCCGTAGGCAATGACCCAGATGCTGAGGTCACCGCTGGCTTGTTCATGTACCCGGTGCTGATGGCGGCTGATATTTTGCTGTTCAACGCGCACAAAGTACCGGTCGGGCGTGATCAAATCCAACACATTGAAATGGCTCGCGATATTGCGCAGAGTTTTAACTACCGCTATAAAAACGGCAGTAAAACCGGAGATACAGACCACTTCACCTTGCCTGAAGCTGAAATTGAAGCCTCTGTTGCCACCTTGCCCGGCTTAGATGGCCGCAAAATGAGCAAAAGCTACGACAACACGATTCCGTTGTTTGTACCAAAAGCCGAATTGAAAAAACTCATCGCTGGTATCGTGACAGATTCGCGTATGCCGGGCGAGCCCAAAGATATCGAAGGCTCTGCGTTGTACCAAATTTATCAAGCCTTTGCCAGCGAAGAAGAAACTAAAGCGATGCAAGAAGCTTATAAAAACGGCATTGGCTGGGGCGATGCCAAGCAGATATTGTTTGAGCGGATTGACTCCGAGATTTCACCTATGCGTGAAAAGTATGAGTCGCTGATGAATAACCCTGTTCAAATTGAAGCTATTTTGCTTAAAGGAGCGGAAAAAGCGCGACAAATCGCGACGCCATTTATGCAGTCCTTGCGTCAAGCTGTTGGACTACGGGGCTTAAGTGGTTTGCAAAAAGCAATTAAGGTAGAAAACAAGTCTGCAAAATCAACCCTTGTCAGTTTCAAACAATACCGAGAAACTGATGGTTTGTTTTATTTCAAATTGGTAGATCCAAGCGCCAATACCTTGCTACAAAGCCGTGGATTTGTAACACCTAAAGAAGCTGGTGCGGCTATTGCAAAAATTAAAACCGAAGGAATTCAGCTAGATGAGCAAACACCTGTATACCTTGGTACTCTTAATGTTGACGAGTTAAATGTGATTAATACCGCTTTGTCACAATTTATTGAAAATTGATATTTTTTTGACGAGAAAATTGTTGATATGTATAAATTTGTGACAATAATGGTATCAAATTTATTTAATTATTTTGCTAACTAGATAAACTATGCAAAACGGAATGTGAAAATAATCACAGACTTTACTTAACAACTTTACACAAAGAGGTAAAACGTGAGCATCTACGTAATTGACGATCACCCCCTGATGCGTGAAGCTGTGGGCATGCTTTTGCGTCGCTTACGGCCCAATATGGAAGTCATTGAGCTTGAGCGTTTAGGCTTACTCAATGCGGCCATAGCTGAGCATGGCGAGCCAGCCATGTTTTCTTTGGATTTGAAGTTGCCAGACACGACTGGTGTTTCCGGTGTCCGCCAACTGAAGAACATGTACCCTTTGATTCCTTTGGCAGTGCTTTCTGCATCGCCATCGGGTGACTGGGAGGCGCATTGCCTAGAAGCGGGTGCAGATATTTATATCGAAAAATCTGCTGGAGCGACAGAAATTGGCGCCGCCCTCAAAGGCCTGCTGATGGCGGACGATAGCTTTGAAGAGACACAAGTACCAGGCCAAAAATTGTCAAAACGTCAAAACCAATTGTTGCTACTGTTGAACAAAGGCTTGAGTAACAAAGACATTGCGGAAGACTTGGGCATCAATGAGCACACGGTCAAAGTTCACTTGTGGCGTTTGTTCCGTCGTATCGATGTAAAAAGTCGTACGCAGGCGATTTTTTATGCGCGTCAACAGGGTTTGTTGCCACCTTAAATTTTCGGTTTAGTTTTAGTTTTAGATTTTGGCGGGCGTGGGTATATCAATACTGAACACGCTGCCACGATTTACTCTGGATCGCATTGAAAATTTAAAATTCAGTGGCTCGCACAAACGTGCGACGATAGATAAACCCAGTCCAAAGCCGTCACTGGTACCTGCATGGCTAGGCGCTTTGTAGAATTCTCTGAACACTGCTTCCTGCTGGTCATGAGGGATGCCAACACCGGTATCCCAAATTTCAAACCGTATTCCCTGCTTTATTTGTCGGCATGCTAATAAAACGCCGCCTTTTTCTGTGAATTTGATGGCATTCATCACCAAGTTGCCTAAAATTCGCTTGAGTAGTTGGTGGTCCGTGTCAATGTCTAATGGCATAGCGCGCATTCGCAGTTCTAGTTTTTTAGCTTGTGCCGCTGGCTGGTATTGCAAATCTAATTCTTGGAAAAGTTCTGGCAGATGAACATTGGTCTTGTTGACTTTGATTTGGCTAGATTCAATGCGTGCTAAGTCAAACAAACTGTCAAACATATTAAGCACAGATTTTGTGGCTAGGCAAACTTTATCAGTTAGCACAGTCATCTGATCTGGATCCGATTTGAGCATGCTGGCATACATTTCAAGTGCAAGGACGGGCTGCCTAATATCGTGCGCTGCGCTAGCCAACAAACGATTTTTTGTTGCTACCGCTTGATTGGCGCGGACTGTTTGCGCCTTGAGCGATGTAATTAGTTTTGCATTGCCTTTGAGTAGCTTTAAGCCCTGCATATGGGAGCTGTGCATTTTTGTACCGGCATTCATGATCAAACGCCAGAAGAGCAGCAGCAGCGGTACTACAACATACACCATAGAGTCAATGGCTGCTTGCGTGTTGAGCAGCAATCTCCCCAGCATACCAATGAGCAAAGTAATCATCATTGTGTTGATGAACAACTTCATCGTTTTCAAATGTGGTGAATAGCTGGTCGTGCTGTGTAAACCAATACCAGCCAAAATAAGCCAACAAATCACCTGGTCTCCGATAGAGGCTTGACTGAAAAACAGCCAATCCAGCAAACTCCACAGCAGTGCAGACATTGACCATGTCCAAGAGTGTGCGTCTCTGAATTTCAACTGTGCATCATCGCCTACTTTATACACGTGCTTTATATATTGCGATGACAACCACCAGCGATAAGTAATAAAAACGGCTGAAACAAATGTCCATGCATATAGGCCAAGCAAATTGACGGTGTCGTAAAGCAGCGCAAAAACCAGCGGGATGACAAAAAGCGTGATGATTTGCGTTTGCCGCTGCATAGGCATGAATGTGCGAATGCTCTCAGCTTCTAACCACAAGATATCTGCCGGCGTATCAACGACATGTGTTGGCAAGGTCGAATCTTGGGGATTATCCGTAGCGTGGTGTGGCAGGGCGGTAATTTCAGAGTACATCAGTACAGTCTACCAACTTACAACCCTTTGCTGTTAATTACGGCGTTTAAATGCAACTTAAATCTATAAATTCTGCATCATCATGTGGAATAGTTGTAACTTTAGTACCTAGGCAATGGAATGATTAAAGTCAGTTTCAATTGCTGATAGATGGAATTTGTAATCAATTGTTTGTAAATGCTGGAATCGCTTTTATAACGAGTTCAATCTGTCATTTCCCCAAGTGACTCGCCTTGCAAAAGAATTTGATTGATGTGATTATTTACATGTCATTAATCAACAACTTGGATTTAAACATGTCATCTTCCAGTTCTATCAACCAAATTAATCCCCATATTTCCAAATCAGTTTCAGAAAATCGGAGCAAGCATATCTCTAACGCTGTTGCTCTTGCCTTTCCTTGGGTTACAGGCCTTTTGTTGATTGCGTTCACACCTGCACAAATCGTTCCTACGTGGTTTGCTTGGAATTTGGAAATGCTTTTCGTCACCTTAAGTTCGATTGGTTTGGGTATTGGTTTCCACCGTCACTACACACATCACGCCTTCAAAACATCTAAAGCAGGAAAAATGGTGCTTGGCATTATGGGTACGTGGACCATGCAGGGCGACATTACAAGTTGGGTGGCTGACCACAGACGCCACCACCGTTTTGCCGATCAGCAGTTTGACCCACATTCACCATGGGCAGACGACAACGGACCGATCACCAACCGCTTTGCCGGCTGGTTTCACGCCCATGTAGGCTGGAAGTTCAAGGGTGCCGTTTCTGACGAAAAGCGTTATGTGCCTGATTTGCTGAAGGACCCAGTTGCTGTTTTTTTGACGCGCTACTACTGGCCAGTTGCCATTTCCGGCTATTTATTGCCAGGTGCACTAGGCTGGGTATACGGAGGATGGCAAGAATGCGCAACATGTCTGTTGTGGGCCGGTTGCTTTCGCGCCGTCGTTTTGCAACAGTTTGAGGGCATCGCCAATTCCTTGACGCACTTATTTGGCTCCAAAGTTGAAGGGAGTCAAGACGAGAGCCGCAATAATATGATCATTACCTTTGTATTGCTAGGTGAGGGCTTACACAGTTACCACCACCAAAATGCGACAGTTGCGGTCAATCAACCTTCCAAATTCGACGTTTTCGGACATATGATTATGTTTTGCGAGCGCTTAGGTCTGGTTTGGGACCTCAGAAAAGGCAATCCCGCAACCATCGCTCCAACACCATCATCGCAAGCTGGTTTGACTGGGGCTGTTACAATTTAGCAACGGCAAACACAGGAGAAGTGGCAGAGTGGCCGAATGTACCTGACTCGAAATCAGGCGTACCGCAAGGTACCGTGGGTTCGAATCCCACCTTCTCCGCCAACTACATGAGCTAAATGCATGATATTATTGCATTTTTCTCTTCATGTTGCAAGTCAACATACAAATCAACTATCAAAAGTCGAAGCATCAAGCCAGTGTTGCTCTCATACGGTAACACTGGCTTTCTCTTTTGCGAAATAAATCTGCATATTTTTCATAACCAAGATGAATAGGTTTACAATCTATTCGTCAAAAGTTATTTAACAGTTTCTTTTGTACTCAAAGGCTGGGATCATCTGTTGTTCCTCAGCCCGATGGACACCTATGAAAGAGATTTCATAGGAACACTACCCTAGGTTGGGTAACGTGAGCTAGTTTCAAGCAGGCAGACAGAGCCTACTTAGCTTTCGGGTGCTTTCCTTCAAAGACTTCATTACCGTTCTTGCATTGTGTAAGAACGGCATGTCTTTTTTGTTTGGAGGAAACCATGTCTGTCATATCTGTCATATCTGTTAAATCAATCCCAGTTACGCTTACGCATAAGGCTTTAGGTAGTCACAGTACTACTTCGAGAGTTATACACTCAAGCACTTATGACCCTAGATCAGGGCACATTAGTAAGCGCGTTATCTGCAACAAATCTTTAGAGCGTGTATTTGTTGTACCTCAAGTGGTAGAAGCACGCAAACCACTTAGCCAGATAGCGGATACCCGTGTTGCAGTAGTTGTAGACGCAAAAGATACCTCTACGTATCAATCACTAGCACCGCCGCACGAACTAGTGCCAGATCAAAGCTCAACAAATTTATCCCATGCTGTGATGCATTCCGTGGGGGAGGCAGCATCGGAACAAATTCAGCGCTTCCTGACGTTCAAAGAAGTCTGTTTTCTGATTAACTTTAAAAAGAGTTTTTTAGCTGATGCTGTTAAGAACGGAAGATTCCCCGCGCCAGTACGTATGGGGTTTAGCCGCAGAAGTGCCTCGCGCTTTGTCGCATCTGAGGTTCATGCCTGGATAGCTGCGTGGATATCCGCACGAGATTCAAACACGCCATTCATTTATCAAGTTTAAGGAAGTAATCATGTCAAAAAAAGCTGAAGATAGTAGCGTAGAAAAATTGAAGGAGTTTTTAGCAAAAAAAATAGTTGCCCCAATAGCACTTTTACCTAATCTTATTTACGAGGGCGGTTCTGGAATGATTTCGGGCGACACGGGAGTAGGAAAAACATGGTTTGTATTACAAATTGCCTATGCAGTCGCAGCTAAAAAACTAATATGGCCGTGGGGTGTTGGTAACGGCATACCAGTGTTATACGTTGACGGAGAATCAGGCGAGGCACTATTTAGACTACGTTTAATGCTTACTAAGAATCGTGATAACGATGAGGAAACACGAGAACTTGCTGATTTGAATTTTAATCTTTTAGGTCGCGTCTGGTGTAGCGAAGAATTTTCAGATATTGATACTATTTCTGGGCAGAAATATATTGAAAAATATATTGAAAACTGCAAACCAAAGCTTATTATATTTGACAATATGGAATCACTATGTCCTGATGCTATCAGCAGTAACAAGGCATTTACATGTTTAATTAAATGGCTCAATGCGTTAAACGCTAGAGGCATTGCTACGATACTGGTTCATCACAATAACAAAAATGGAACTCAGTATGGCTCTTCAAAGAAAACAAGGCAAATGCACTATGTGTTGTCTTTAACCAAAACAGATGAGCCACGAACTGAAACAGAAACCACATTTTTTCTAAATGTAGTAAAACAAAGAGACGCAGGTATACCTTTGGATAAAGATTTTCGTTTCGTCATTAAAACAAAAATGAACGAGAAGCAATGGCCTGAGGTTTTATGTACGGAGGTAAAGCATGAGAAATTATTTTCCAATACTGAAAACAGAGATGAAGAAATAAGAGCTTGCCTCAAAGAAGGTTTAAGCGGGAAAGTAATTGCTGAAAAATTTAATATTTCAGAATCGACAGTTAGTCGCATTAAGAGGTCAATGACAAAGTACGTATTTGACTAGAAGCACGTGGATTGCATGATTTCACGATTTCACGATTTCATGATTTCAACTATCTGATGCAGACATCACGGATGAGGCGTTAATTTGACTTTGCAACACTCGCAAAGTCAATATTATTAAATCATCACAGATGCCAGAACTCAGCATTGAAAGGCGGTAAAAGGTATGCGCGATAGATGCACGTGCCAATTGCTGTTTTTCAAGATGTTGCCATTCAACGCTTAATATAAATAACTACTACTAGTAAGACTATATGGACTATGTAAGCTATATGGACTATGCAAGCTTTATAGCCTGTATACGCTATGTAGACTGTACACAGTAATACGGACTATATGCAATCTAAACACATTTATCACCTAACTCAACAGACCAACATCATGACAGACACACTCTTTAAACCAAGTTTAGATATTACCAGCTTCACAGCAGATGATGTAGCTTATCTAAGGTCAGCTTGTCGTTACCAGCAGCCCATAGAAGTAGGAGGGGAAATACTACCATTAAGGAGCACGCCTGCGAGGATGGATTTACCAGACGTGCTCAAAGGCAAGGTTCAGTACTACACCATATCCAAGGTAGGCAAAGCAGATATGCCAACACACCTTGTGTTTAAGAACTTCCACGCGCCAAACGCCCTTTTAGGGCACAACGCGCTACACGGAACCAGTGTGTACGCAGCGTGTCACGCCTTCTTTTGGGTCTGCAAAATATGGCTTGCCAGCGTGGGGGTCTCCAAAGATACGTTGAATCAGTTAGGCTTGTCGCAGGTACGCCTTGAAGGCGTGGATTTGACATACCTCAACGTACTCAACTCAGTGGATGATGCTCACCAGCAGGTCAAACTGTTTTCTGAGGCAGCCAAGGCAGCGGGGCGCAGCGAGGTTTACTTTAGCGCACATAAACTGAACGCGTCTTCTACCTACCCATTTAGAGAGGCAAAAATTACGTCTTACAACAAGATGGAGTTCAGTCACTGCATTTTTAAGGATGAGGAAGTTAAGCAGCAGCTACAAAATGTGGCCGTCCGAACTGTACGTACAGAAATCAAGCTCAGGCTGCAAGAGCTGACAAAGAGTGGGCGTGTGTTGAATCATGCAACAGCGTGGCAGGAGGCCTACAGCACGGGGCTCTACGAAACATTGTTTGAAGAGTACGTCATTAACTCAATGAAGCTAGGGGTGAGCGCACAGCGTAAAAAGAAGCCATACCACCAAGCAATCGAAAAATCACTGCTACGGCTTAAAGGTGATAACCGTATGTGGGCGGAGCAGCTATTGGAAGCTTACTTTGACGGGGGTGATTTGCGAAGATTGTATTCTGATAAGTTTGACAAGCGCCGTCCAGATAACTTTGCGGACTTGAAAGCTCACTTTGCCAAGACTTTGAACATAGACATCAGCGTGCCGTGGAAGCAGTTTGAGTCGCTGGGCAAGAGTAACGTGCCTTACCAAATCAAATATACCCAAGACTACTACCCGCCGTCAGACTTAGTGCGGCATTGTTTTTGTAAGGACAACTGGGCAAGCATTCACAGCCAGTTGCAAAAGGCGTATGAAGAGACTGCAAAGCTAGAGCAGCCAACAAAACGGACAGGCATTATGGCAACGGTGATTTACTCAGATGACGAGGACGACGTAAGTGAAGAGGATTACGACATCACCGTCTAATTCTGTTTGCCAGAACAAGCTAGTCAAGCGAGTAAGGACGCACCAGTATTTTGACCGTCCTTACTCGCAACCCAGAGTTCACCACAGATAGTGTCCAGCCACTTGCAATTTACAACAATGTTTATACAACTCAGAACACCACACATAACGCAAGAAAGGACATTGGCATGGCAAGAATCATGAAATGGGGTAACGGCAAAGGCGTCTTATTGCCTCACTTTGTAACAACAGCTTTTGGGCTACAAGCAGGTAGCACAGTTACCGTGGCAATGGATACAGAAGCACGCCAGATTGTTCTCACTCCCGTTGACACAGCTTCCGTAAACACCGCCTACTTCGTCAAAGCAAGCAAAGCCGCCAAGAGTAAAGCAGAATTAAAGCCAGAAGCTTGGTGACACAACCAGATCACCATCACTTTCACCCTTCAACTTTAATTTCACCTTTAACCTCACCCCAACAAAACCCTCAGACGACAAACTTTTAGCGCGGGTACAGCAAAGTTTTATTCTCACCAGACATCGCCATTTCTCCGATAACATAAAAAAGCACACGAGCTACGCACAAGGCATAAGACCAAGCGCAACCGTGTCACCAGCGCAGGCGCAAGACTTGCCGCAGCTCACACTTCCTCCGTGCTTCCTCTGTACCTCCCCCGCACACTGAAACAAGGCATCCATCAACACCCCGATAGATGCAGGGCAGCCAGTCATGCTCACAAGGCATGTCAAGAAGATAAGGGGAGTAGGAGCTGTAGCAGCCAGCACTGCATATCTATCCCTCACTATCGGAGTAAACATGTCAAACACCACAGATACCAAGCAGCAAAGTAATACCCCCCAGCCATCACCCAGTGGCTTCACGCCAGCATTCACACGTATTCAACAGGCAGAAAACTTCGACTGCGCGTTTGCTTGTATCGCCATGCTGTGCAATAAAACACTGTCAGATATCAAAGAAGTTGCTAGCGCCAAGTTCAAACACCCAAAATATGGGCCGTATTGGGTCAATGAGACCTTAATAGCCAGTCTGCTTGCCCAGCACAAGCTCGTAGCCACGGTGTACAAGGTAGTCGAGGCAGAGCCGTTGCCAGATGTTGCGATATTGCTCGTTGATTACGATGCAGAACTAGAGCTAGGTCGTCATGTGTTGTTTCACCGTGGCGTGGTCTCAGACAGTAAAGGCGGCACAACTTCCAAGGAATATGTGGTTGACCCTGCCTATTGGATACCAGCAGACCAACAAGTACGCACAACGTGGCGCAGCCTCAAACCAGCTTGGTACATAGGCGTACACCCGATGAAGGCTTGAGCAAATCAAGGCGTTAGGGGCTAGGCTTGTTGCTTGCGTATAACTGTCTTGGAGTACACGCGCTTGCCTTCAGGCGGTTCAGCATGCTTGGCATTACTCAGTAAATCACTCATTGGCACATTGAGAGCAAAGGCAATTTGAGACAGCGAACGAATACTGGGATTGCGCACGCCACGCTCGCAACCTGATATCCATACAGGAGAGGTATTGGCCAGATCAGCAACTTGCTCTTGTGTCAGTTGCTTTTCAAGTCTGATGCGCCGCAAGTTTTTTGCAAACAAACCTTGAGCGTAGTCGGGCAAAGGGAATTTTTTCATCCCCTAACTTTTGATTAACTAACCCTATAAGTACATAAACGATAGGATAAGTTATAATTATTTTTAAACCATAAATACAGAACAGTATTTATTAAGGAGAAACAAAACAATGAACAACAATATATGCGCAGACTGCCATCATGGTATTGCCGCCACAGCAGTCATATGCCCTCAATGTGGTGCTAAACAAGCAAAAGCAGTGAACACAGCATCCAGCACGGATACCGCACTACCAGTTGATTTACCTGAAAAGTGGAAGACTCGCTTTGCGTTGATTGATAAGGCGGGAGGCGTGAAACTACCTCTAATCAAAGAGCTTGTTAGGGGGGTCTACGGCGTAGCCGCACAGCTCCGAGGAATATTGGCTATCGGACTGTTATTCACCACCGGTCTGAGTTTCGGTATGACGATGGATGCTGTGGCCACCGCACTGGCAGTTCCAGCTGGTGCTGGCTTTTCAGCCAATGATTGGAATGCCACCCAGGTTACTGGTGTTAAATGGCAACACAAGGGTCTGCGCGAAACCCCCGTGTCGCCATTTACCCGCTTAGGAAGCGCAGAGTTGGAAGGTCTGGGTCAGGTCACAGTCTTCTTTAGTGGGGTGCGAACGATGGTATCCCAACTCACGGTAATCGTGGGTGGCAATCAAATTGAAGCAGTAGATACTTCAATGTTCGACAAAGTAATGAAGGCTCATTTTGGCAAATCCGCATCCATCAAAAAACTGCGAGGGCTATGCAAAAGCGAAATCGGTGTTCGCGGCTCCTCGGTGTATGAGTCACGTTGGCAAAAAAGAAGCCCCTTTTTGTCTTTGTAGAAACCGATGCTGGAGGAAACAGTCCATGTAGCCAAACGACAAGCTTCATCTTCTTAGATGAGCCAAGTGATCGGTGGGGCTGCAAGCAATAACTGACTGCCTAGCTATTTCAAATTTTCATCAACCTACCCATTTATCAATCTACTCAAAAATGTCTACAAAAAAACAAAAAGATAACACCGATGAGATCGTTGTTCTCGCCCTAGCGGTCGTCCCGCTGATATTTTCCATCTATCACTATTTCAGCCTGAATAGCAAATACATGACCGATGGCAATGTGCATCGCGTGTCTGACCTGGGAGGGCAGTACAAGGTATTTCTTTACACTGGCTGCGCGTCACTTGTCGGATGCTTTTTGCTTTGGAACTTGGCGGCTGTTTCAGGCTGGATATTACTGATTGCACTACCCATTTTCCTTTACCTCATGAACTGGGTTGGAAAAGTGCAAGCACTGGCCTTCTTAGGTGTGGTGGTTGACTACAACACAGGTGTGGCGCATTTCAAATACGCGGAAGAAAACTTCACATTGACTGACTACCTAACGGTGTTGCCAATCATCAAAAGCTGGACACGATATGACAATGTCGAGATTGGTCAAATAGAACGCATCACACGACAAGGTGGAGTAAGCTTATTTCTTCATGGTTCCTTCACGTCAAGAAGAATTACATTTAGCAATAAGCTTAAACGTGATGAGTGCATCCACCTGTTAATGGGGTACACCAATAGTCAAGCAGAAGTAGCAAACGAACTGGAATAAGCATGCCTCTCAACAGTATGTCTAAAGCGATAACTTTTTTAACTTGAGATTTGCAAGCGCCGCGATTTTTCTAGGCGCGCTGATAACGCTGGCAGTCCCCGCCGTAGGCTATGCGCGCAAGGCAAGCCTGAGCAGCGCTGGTTTACGGTCAAGCCGTTTATGTTGACCCAGAAGCTAAATTAGCCAGGGTTCTCATCGTCGCAAACAAAACGGCTAAGTCTGGAGAAACCACACTAGCAGCAGACGCTAACGCATTTTGGCGTGGTCTTGTTGAAAACTGGTCACGGTGGTAACTCTTAGCCTACGCTTATGGATGAAATGGTTAAAAAACTTTAGCAAGCAGTGTATGCCTCGTGTAGGTGACAACTGTAAGCAATAAAACAGATAGCGCAAGGTGGGTCTATGACCACATTATCCAAAGTATTTCTTGATGACGAACGCCCCACGCCTGACGGCTGGGTACATGCTAGGTGGCCAGAAGAGGTCATCGCACTGCTGCAAACCAACACCGTCACAGACATCAGTCTTGACCATGACCTTGGGGATGACGAACACGGCACGGGTTATGACGTGGTGCTGTGGATTGAACAGGCAGTTGCAATGCAAGGATTCAAACCGCCAAGAATCACCGTTCACAGCGCCAATGCTTCTGCGCGGTTGAAGATGTTAGCGGGGATTGAGAGCATCAAGCGCTTGAGTACAGAGCTTTGAGTGACACAGCAGGCCACTAAAGTTTTACCGCTGTACATCCGCACGAAATCTACTCGATACTGTTAATGCGTGGCAACCGCTGCGCCGCATGAGTCACTTCAAACGATGCAAACATGCAGACGTTTAGGCACATGCGCATAAGACTTGTGAATCACGTTCACAGTCAATAACCACCTCCAACCATTGACCCACTGTTACACCGCTCGCGCAACTGGATCAAACCAGTCGCGTTAGTCGCGTTGCGGCGTGGGTATTTTGAAAGCCAACATGACAGACGAAACACCAACGAATATCCAAGAGTTCAAACAAACGAATAGCTCGCAAGACTTCACACCAAGGTACGCGACACAACCAGACTCAGACTTTCCGCTACATCCTAAGTTTCCATTAGGCATCGTGGTTGCAACCCCTGCCGCACTTGCCCAGCTTACACAGAACAAGATTCACGCGGCGCATTTAGCGTTTCAGCACCAAAGCGGCGATTACGGTGATTTAGATGCTGGTGACTTGGAAGCCAATAGACTTGCACTACTGAATGGCGACCGCATCTTTAGCGTCTACAACATAGGGGACTTGCGGGTTTATGTCATCACGGAGGCTGACCGCTCATCAACTTGCGTGATGCTGGCCTCGGAGTACTGAGCATGGGTACGCATACGCATAAGCACATCACCAAGGCGGTCAATCCAAAGACCATCAATCCAGACACCGTGATTCACGCATTCCGAGCCACCTTGCACTTGGTAGCTTTAATCGCTACTGGTCAAACGGGTGAGGATGCAAGCGACAAACCACCTGCGCTGTCAGCCCTCATGTTGCCAACGCTAGACCTCGACAACGCAGACCCTTTCCTCGTTCGTGCATTGGGACAGCACTTAGACAGCATCACGGGCTTAGCTTGCAACTCTGCGAGAGCCATCGGGCATTTACTGGCTGTGGCAAGTCCAGAGATTGAAGGCGGTGAGTTCTCTCAAACCACCATCGAAGGCTTAGGCTGGACATTGGCGGAGCTAGGCGATGCTGGTTCATGGGCAACCGTCTTAGCGCAACGCTGCAAAATGGTCACGGCAGACTTTGAGCCACATGAAGAATTTGGCGACAAAGGGCGTTCTGCATGAAAGCAAAACATGAGAATCAAGCGTTTCTAGCTAATGCCGTCGAGAAACTCACAGCCGCTGCAAAGTCAGCTTCCACCAGAGAGAGTTATCGCAAGGCACTGAAACACTTCTACGCCAAGGGCTACGCCATTCCATGCAACGAGAAACAAGTCGCAGAATACATCGCCGCGTTAGCCACTACGCACAAAGTCGCCACCATTGAACATCGTTTAAACGCCATATCGCAAGCCTCCATAGAGGGCGGACATGTATCACCCGCGCTGTCGCCACTGGTCAAACGCACAATGGCGGGTATTCGCAGAACCTATGGACAACCGCAACGCCGCGTAAAAGCCTTGGTGAAGGATGATTTGTTAGAAGCTTTGGCACTGTCAGACCAACAACCACCCCTCAAAGCTGCCAGAGACAGGGCTTTACTTCTTGTTGGCTTTGCAGGGGCATTTAGACGCTCTGAGCTTGTTTCTCTCAAAGTGGCAGATTTGACTTACAGCGAAGCAGGGCTAGATATTCTGCTACGCCGTTCTAAAACTGACCAAACAGGGCAGGGGCGCACGGTGTTTATACCTTTTGCGAAAAGTAACCGTTGCCCGATTCAGGCTTTGCAAAGTTACCTAACTTTGGCAGGTATCGCTAAAGAAGACAGCACCATCTTTCGCTCTGTCAGCAGACACGACACGCTGGGTAAAGCCTTATCACCGCAGTCTGTGGCTTTGATTGTGAAGAGCTGTGTAGGTCGAGTGCAGGGTAAATCGGCAAGGAGTACGTTCTCAGGGCACAGTCTGCGAGCAGGTTATGTAACTCAGGCTGCAATGGTGGGTTTGCAGCCTTGGCAGATCAAGGAGACCACGGGACACCGAAGTGATACAACGCTGGCCAAGTACATCCGACCTGTTCAGCGGCGTAAGATTCCGTCTTTGTTGTGAGGGCTTGACTCTAGGAGTGGCAGCAAAGCATAGGGCAAAGTTGATTGAACTTGGGCTTACTTCGTCTGCAGCGCCTCTTGCACGGCCTTCTCTAGGATGGGTTCTATCTTTTGCTGGATAATGGGCAGCTTGGCTTGAATGGCTTGGGCGCTTTTGATGTTGATATCGACCATCTTTTGCATCAAAGCCATGTAGCTGGGGTCTTTGTAGAGTGCTGCTAAACGGTTAACCTCTTCTTGGGTGAGGCTGTCTTGGTAGATTTTGGTGTAAGCCAGCTTCATTTTGTCCCAGCCCATCTCAGTTTGCATGACTTTGGTGACTTGAGGGGCGGCTTTGTCTACGGCTAGCTTTTGAGCTGGGGTAATGGGGCCATTATTATGAGTAAAGATAGCTTTGTTGATTTCTTGGCGCATGCGGCCTTCTACGCCGGCTAGGGTGGATTCTAGGGATTGTTGTGAGCCGTTGGTGGAGAGGATGGCTTCTATGCTGGCGGCGCTTGGTGGGGCGGCGAAGGCAGTGAGGGATAGTAGGGTTAGGGCTGTGAGGGCTAGGAAAGTGCGTGTGTTCATATGGTAGTTCCAGTGAAGTTAAATGGGTTTCAAAGTTGATCTATGGAAAATCAGGCTATGGGCACGCCGCTAGGGCATCTTTTGCATCATTTAAAACTTTTAAAAAATCAGATAATGAAAAATTAATATCTTTACCGATATACAAGGGATCGTTACACAAGACAGTTACATTCATTTGTTGATTGCCCTCTTCCTTATCAATCTCGACGATAACAACATTTTTGTATCTGACTTGCGCAAGCAAGTGTTTAAACTCATGGCGATCTCTAAATATTATTTCAAATCCGTTGCGCATTATTTTTTATTCCAGCTTAGATCGAAAATAGATTTGGTTTTTATTTTTTGTAGACACGTTCCATTTCATTTCGAACTTCAATCAATGATTCAATTAGATCATCCAATGGAACGATTACACCTGTCCCATAACCTCGATACTTGCCGAAAACTTCTGCTTCAAGATTGCCAATGCCTTTTTCTAAATTTACAGATACTATGGGTTCGGATTTGAACAGTATTTCATATGTGACATATTCGTACTCTAACGGACCGCTTGATCGCACTATTTCAAAAATTGATTTCTTATTCATTGTATTTATCTTTTGGGATCAAGTAAATTGAAATTCCCGTTAGTTTCAACCCGAAATCCTTGCCCTGAAGGGCTTCTATATTCAATAGCGCCTCCGGTTAATCGTGTAATACTTGTGCTTGGATCTTTAATAACACCAGTAACCCAGTTGGCGACGGCTTCATTTTTTTGACTAATATTGCCAGTTAGCGGAGGAAAAGTTCCTCCCGCTCGGGATGTATCATGTTTATCCCAAGCACGCGCACCTTGCGATAAGCCAGAATCATTAATTGGTTTATTCACAGAGCTAATTACGCTAGCTTCATCCTTAGTGCCAACCGTTGCCGTTGCCGTTGTCTTCGCCCCGACCGCCCCGCCAACCGCCCCACCAGTTTTAGTCAATGCCTGATTCGCAATAATTCCAGACGTAATAGCAGCACCAACAGATGGTGAATTTGCAACCGCCCAGCCCATGTATATCGGGTCAAGGACATTAGCTCCGCTCTTAGATAATTGCTCACGTATCCAATCTGATGCTGGATATAAATTACCACTGGTTGTTAAACTTGCGGGCGACACGCCCTTTGTGAAGTTTGCGTTGTATGCATCAATTAATTCTGCTGCAGAATAAGGGCTATTAGCAGCTTTTTCATTTGCCCACTTTTTTATGTCGGCTTGCGTCGGCAAGAAGCTTTGCTGAGCTAATGCGAAGTCAGCCTTTGTAGCTTGGCATGTAGGACTTGTACTGTATGCACATGCTTGCAAATCTGCATTCGTTTTTTGGTCTTTTGCAATGATTGCGTCACGTTCTTTAGATTCTTCCGGTGTCAACGTTCCATCGTTGAATTTCTTTTGAAGTTTAAGTAGTCGTGCGGCCTCCGTATGATTCAAATAATTATTAGTAACCGCATTACTAGCCGTCTCCGTGCCCGTTGCGAAGCTAGTTTGCACCTTATCAGCAGAGCCCACGGCTGCTGCTGCAGTCCCTCCGACCAAACCACCAAAGAAGATAGTCTCATCTTTGCTTAAAGTTCTACCAATCGTGCTATTGGCCGCAGCATCTAGAAACCCTGTTGCAGCCGCTGCTTCACCTGCCACTGCGCCGAACGCGCCTGCTGCACAGTCCCCCTTCTTAGCTGCAGCACTGGCACAGCCTAGCACTGCATGCGCTGCATAGTTGGCAAGGTTAGTACCATCAGCATTAGGAAAGGCATCACCAATCACATTAGCCGCACTAGCCGACACAGCCGTAACCACAGAGCTAATAGCCGCTGTCTTCAAGTTATCAGCAAAGCTACCCCCACCTAAGATGGTTTGCGATACAGCACCACTAACGGTGTTGATAGCCATGCTACTGAGCGTGCCTGATAGACCCTCAGTCGCCGCCGCGATACCTGCTAAGCCAAAGGCGCTAGCCACTATATTTGCAACAATGGCTTTGACAGAGCCGCTAACCAGCGCTTTCTCGCCAGCTCGTAAGGCTTGGCTGAAACTTCCTGTCGTAATTCCTGTACTGATCACAGCACCGACATAAGCGCCTGCGATACCAGCTATGGCTGTGATAGCCGTTCCTAACATCGTGCCTGTAAAGAATCCAGCCGTTAGTGCTGCACTAGCCGCCGCCACAGAGACCCCGGTTAAGGCGCTAGCTATAAACGGCGCAGCCGCCCCCGCAGTAACAAAGGTCAGCACCGCCCCTACAACGACCCCTGCAATTTGTTTCCACTTCGAAGGCTTCTTAACCTCAGGCGGCACCAAGCTTTGGCTGTAGGCGAGCCTTAAGCGCTCCTGTGCAATCTGCGTCGCTTGTAAATAA
>JAAFJR010000011.1 GCA_013298945.1 Polaromonas sp. | reverse complement strand
AAAATCGGTTGCCCCAACCTATCCTTGATCAAGTAGCCTGCAACAAGCTCAGGGATATCAGTAGTAGCTTTTACAACAACTACTAATTTAACCAACTGCCCAACGTTCACGACTTCAAGCCGTTCGCCGATTTCATTTAGCAACAAAATCGATTCGATTACAGCTTCACCAGTACCAGAAATCGTTTGTAACTTCCCATCATCTCGCTCCACTTGCTTAACATCTTGATTTTGATGGTTAGCCAACAAAGCGTTGTAGTAATCCATTACGGCTTCAGGCTCACCTTCAAACGCAACTTTTCCAGCGTTTAATAGAATGGCGCGATCACATATAGACTGTATGGCCCCCTTGTCGTGCGAAACGATAAGCAAAGTAGTACCTTGTTTCCTAAACTCTCGTATACGCTCGAAACTTTTATGTTGGAAATAGGTATCACCTACTGATAGCGCCTCATCAACAATAAGCACATCTGGCCGACGAGCGGTTGCCACACTAAAAGCTAGACGCATTTGCATACCGCTTGAGTAAACGCGAACAGGTTGATCTATATAGTCACCAATTTCTGCGAATGCTTCAATTTCGGGCATTAGCTGTGTTATCTCTTCAACACTAAAGCCCAGCAGCTGGCCAGCCATAAAAGCATTTTGTCGACCTGTAAAGTCTGGGTGAAACCCCATACCCAGCTCTAGTAAAGCGGCCACGCGACCTGAAATATGAACCCCGCCAGTGGTTGGCTGCGTCGTACCGACAATCATTTTAAGTAACGTGCTTTTACCAGCGCCATTCATACCAATAATGCCCACAGCTTCACCAGCCACAACTGTGAAATTGATACCTTCCAATACCCAATGCAAATTATGGCGAGGTTTTAAAGCTGGCAAAAACCACTCCAGCAGCCGCGACCACCGATTAGGATATTGCTTGTAGGCTTTGCCTAGTTTAGTGACAGTAATTGCACCCATTAAAGTTCATCCACCATTTCTCCTGCACGCTTACGGAAAATCCGCGCTGCCAGCACGCAAAATACAATACTTAAAAGTAAAGGAATTAGCAATGTACCCCATTGCGGCAATTGGCTACTCACAAAAATAGCTTGATAAGCACCAACAATAGGTGCCATGGGATTCCAATAGGAAATATATTTACTAATATTCTCTGGCAAAATATTCACGGAATAGACAACAGGTGTGAACCAAAACCAAAACTGTATAAAAATACCAAAGAATTGACCTACATCTCTAAAGAATACATTTAACACACCTAATAGTACGCCTAACCCTATGGCAAATGTTACTTGCAGAATAATCACCGGTATTGCAGCAAAAATAACCCAGCCTGGAAAGTTACCGCTAAAAAGTAAAAAAGCCATGAAGAGAGATGCCACAATTCCAAAGTTAACACCTGCATTCAATACTGTAATGATTGGCAAGCATATGCGTGGAAAACTGAGTTTTTTTAAAAGGTTAGCATTTTCCAAGAAAACAATCTGACCACGACCAACAATTTCTGCAAACAATCCCCAAGTAAGCACGCCAGAACAAAGGTAAATACTGTAAGCGAATGTGCTATCAACCCCGGGTAATTTCGTCTTCATGACTTGTGCAAAAATTACAGTGTAAACAACTATCATCGCTAACGGATTTAAAACCGTCCATGCCGCTCCTAATATTGAGTTGCGATACTTGGCTTGAAACTCTCTTTTTACACTGCCTAGAATAAAACTTCGATAATTCCAAATTTGAAAGAAAAAGGCTTTCAATCTTAAATCCTTAATTGCTTAGTTGCTTTTACTAAACTGAAACCACAGCTTCGTTTGAGTGCGAGTTTTTCGTATGAGATTAGAATTATATCTATGCATGGATACATGCATGCGCTTTATACTTGGGTTCATGTGATGCATTTGTGCTTGTCACATTTTTCATTATAACTTGTAAAAAATGCTGCCGATGGACACCCCTAGAATGGTGTATTTCTTTTGTATCTCAACGACTTGCAAAATATGGATCAACCTGCAAAATATTTGATATTTTTACTACGGGCTAAAAACGCAATAGCAGAAAGGCGCATATTTTCTGGCGCAATACGTCGCATAAAGTTCTTAATGATTTCTATAGGAAAAGCCATGTTGCGGCAGACATGGATCAAGCATTCGGTTTTGGCAATATTAAATTACTCCCCAGAGGTCAAAAACCGTTTGTATCGACTTATGTGGAAAGACGTTGCCCTTGCACCTCGCGCCATGCGCATTTATACCGCGCTGAGTACCGCCATTCCAACACACCGCACTACCCACAGTACAACCCAAAGCAAAGGCGGTGAGTGATGCGTATCGTTATTGACCTTCAAGGTGCGCAATGTGACAGCCGTACACGAGGAATAGGTAGATACACTTTATCTTTAGCGCTGGCAATGGCAAGAAATGCGAGCAAGCATGATATTTGGCTGGCTTTGAACAGTGCGTTTCCGCAAAGTATCCTAGATCTGCGGCAAACCTTTGCAGGTTTGGTTGACCCTGCGCAGATTCGCGTCTTCAGCAACGCAGGGCATACGGCCGAGGTAGTACCAGACAACGCGTGGCGTGTTCGCGCATCTGAGCGTATGCGAGAGCACTTTTTAGAGCAACTGCAGCCCGACGTTATCCACATTCCCACCTTGTTTGAGGGCTATGGCGATGATGCGGTTACCTCTGTTGGCAGCTATGTGCCGGGACACAAAACGGCGGTGACTATCCATGACTTGATTCCGCTCATGGATCAAGCCAACTACTTGCCGAATCCTGAAATTCGGGATTTTTATTTCCGCAAGATTGAATCGCTCAAGCGAGCAGGTTTACTACTGGCGATTTCTGAGTCATCGCGTTTAGAAGCGATTGAGCACTTGGGCTGGTCGCCAGAGCGCATCATCAACACCTCAGAAGGGGCAGATACGCATTTCAAGGTGGTTGAACTGACTGAAGAGCGCAAACAGCAGGTTCGCGCCCGTTACGGCATCACCCGCAAGGTTGTGATGTATGCGCCTGGTGGCTTTGATCCGCGCAAAAATTTCGATGGTTTGATGCAAGCTTATGCTTTGCTATCGCCAGACATTCGACGCGACTACCAATTGGTTTTAGCCAGCCGCCTGAGCAAAAGCCCGCACGATGATTCACGCGCAAAAATGAACGCTTGCCGCACCAACGCAGGCTTGGCAGAAGACGAGCTGGTGTTGACCGACTTTATGCCCGAAGACGACTTGGTTGCCTTGTACAACATGGCAGATTTGTTCGTTTTCCCGTCAAAACATGAGGGGTTTGGCTTGCCCCCCCTAGAAGCGATGGCTTGCGGCGCGCCTACTTTAGGTGCAAATGCGTCAAGCTTACCCGAAGTCATAGGCTGGCGTGAGGCTTTGTTTGACCCGAATAGCCCTGCTGATATGGCTGCGAAAATCTCGCAAGCCCTGCTGGATGACGGATTTCGCAACAAACTGAGGGCACATGCATCGGAGCAAGTCAAAAAGTTTTCTTGGGATGCCAGTGCCATCAAAGCTATTGCCGCATTGGAAAGCTTACATGCTCTGAATGCATCAAAGTCGCTGCTGACATACCCAATATCAACCTTGCTTGCGTCGATTGCCCAGATTCAATCAACGCCCTCGGCAACTGAAAAAGACTTGGCGCACACTGCCAATGCTATTGCGTTTAATACGGGTCTAGAAACGCCCAAAAAGTTGCTCGTTGACGTCACTGAATTGGTGAGATTTGATGCCAAGTCCGGTATCCAGCGTGTCGTTCGCAGTATTTTGCTGGCATTACATCGCGACACACCGCCCGGATACGAGCTTTGCCCGATCTATCACGACGGGTTTAGGTACCTGCATGCCAAAAGTTTTATGGCTACGTTGACGCAACAACCCAAAAAAGTACAGAGAGCCAGTTTTGATGAAGTTGCCGATTTCAACCAAGACGATATTTACTTAGGCTTAGATTTGAATCCTGGATTGACAGTGAAGCTGCAGGGTATGTATGGACATTGGCGAGCGCTGGGATTACAGGTTTATTTTGTTGTTTATGATATTTTGCTGATCGAACGGCCAGATTGGGCGCCTGAAGAGGCGGCTACGGGTTTGAAAGCTTGGTTGAAAGTTGTTTCGCAGGTCTCAACTGGTCTAGTCTGTATTTCTGAATCTGTCGCCAGCGAAGTACGTACTTGGTTAAATCAAAATCCACCAATACGGCATCGCTTGCCTAGCATCAGCAGCTTCCATTTGGGTGCAGATGTCGAGAGCAGCGCGCCTAGCCAAGGCCTGCCGCCTGAAGCTGCCTCAGTGCTCAAAACATTAAAAAACAGACCCAGTTTTTTAACCGTGGGGACTTTGGAGCCGCGCAAGGGGCATAGACAAACATTGGCTGCGTTTGGGTTATTGTGGGCTCAGCAAATCGATGTTAATTTGGTTTTCGTCGGCAAAAATGGATGGATGGTTGATGACTTGGCTGTGCTGATCAATAACCATGTTGAACTCGGAAAGCGCTTGTTTTGGCTTGATGGCATAAGTGATGAGTATCTTGGGCATATCTATTCAGCTTCGACCTGCTTGTTATCTGCATCTGAAGGCGAAGGGTTTGGATTACCGCTGATTGAAGCCGCAAAACAGCATATTCCCGTCCTAGCGCGAGATTTACCAGTTTTCCGAGAAGTAGCTGGTGACCACGCTTTTTACTTCCAAGGCTTAGCGCCGCAAGACTTGGCGGACAGCGTTTTGCAATGGCTAGCTTTGCATCAAAACGCCAAGGCTCCTGATTCAAAACACATTCCAATTTTGAACTGGTCGCAGAGTGCTGCACTTTTAAAGCAACAGCTGTCTTTAAAATAAAAGCCTTAAAACATATCATAAACAGCATCTAGCCAGCGTATTTATTACCTTAAAAGCTATTATTTTAATAGCAATTGGCGAAAAAATTACGCTTTGCTTTTACTTGGTAGTAATCACTAGCTGCTCGAATTCAACGCCAAGTTTTCGAATATCACTGGTTCCCCACCTACGTGCAGGGACAAAGGGCTGATACGGTTTGAATTCAATCGTTTGAAATTTGCCATCTAGTTCAAATTTAACAGTTTTAGTTTGCATATCAGCCCCAAAGCTGAGTTCTTTGACTTGCTTTCCGATTTTGATCTGTAAAGGCTGATCCGCATTTGGACCACCACCTCTGGCAGTGATGGTCAATTTAAACTCGGGTGGCAACGGCTTTGCTAGCCAAAGTTTGACGCGTGGCGCGACATAGGCGTCCGACCATCGCCCTGAAATTCTGGCGGCTGAACCCAAGGGTGCACTTCCGTCCTCAGTGATTTCCGACAAACCCGTCACACCGACCACAAATGGCGGAAATTCAGTTTTTCTGAAATCGACGGGCGTCTCAAAACCACCCGCCACCACAGGCACGCCGTTGACAATTTCAAAACCAATAGGCAGCAAGTACTGGTTCGCCAAGACGACTGCAGCATTTTTGGATATCGGTAATTTAGATAACGACAAGTTAGTACCATCTTGAAGAGGAAAGAACGAAAGCTGTTTGTCTTGGCTGACTAGTTTGGAGTCGGCATCTACACCATCTATGCCAAGCACGGCGGCTATGTCTTGCTCAATCTCGTTGACCGTGAAGCAGTCGTTCTTCAAGCTCGCAGTTTTGTCGCCCTCAAAAGCAGTACAGCGTTTATCGGTCTTGGTGTTTAAATAGCCTCTTCGGTCAATATACACACCAGCAAATCCGAGGGCTTGCGCGACAGTTAGTTGTTGCTCAATAGGCAAATGTGAGAGTTTTCGATAAAACCAATCACCCTCGCGCCCACGAATAGCGCCAAAGCTCCATTTGAGCGTGTTTGAATGCAAATGGCCTCTGGCTTGGTCGTATGAACCTAGGTTATTCACCGCGCTATATTCTGGATATCCCATATAGGGCAATTGGTAAATAGCCGACCCGGCAGGTATTGATTTTTCTATACTTTGTATGAAGTTTTTATCATGATCGAACAGCGTTTGGTTTGAATTTAAACACGCTGAACAAGGTTTAACTGTTTGGTCAGCGACGCCATAAAACACTAACAAACCAGCAACCAAAGTTTGCAAAACTATCTTCAATATAATATTTATACGTTCTGCGTAGAACTTGAGCAGCCTATCCAAACACAACATCAAAGCAGCAGCAGATATAAATTCAATAAAAATACTGATTCGATTCCAGCTACGAATTGAAGCAGACACAAGCATGGCAAACAAACTGGAAAAGCCACCGATAGTGGCGACAAAAAACAAGCTACAGACTAGCAAGCCCATAATCAACATTTGAGTTGAAAATCGCTTATTTTGTGTGTTTGTATCACCTGAATTTAACACCATAGGCGCAACAAATATGCTCAAAATCAATAGCAATAATCCAACTGAATTTGCTGCTCCAAGACTAGAACTGATATTCTCTGTAACCATTGGAAAGTTATTGTTGTATCGACTGGCTACATCATAGAAGCTGTCTAATCTGTGATCGCCACGAGGTAAAAACATTTGAGTTAGTTTTAAACCATACAGCTCAGATTCTGCCGGTGCGCGCTGAACGCCTTCCAGATTAGGCCCCTGCGCAGATAAATGCATCAAGCTTGGAGCAACGTTTAAGAGTACACCCAAAAATACGGCTCCACAAACCATGAAACCTACGCGCAAATGCATCCAAGATTTATAAAGTATCGCAGCTAATAGGGTGCTTACAAAAAGCACCATCATGCCGAACAAAGCATAATAAATGCCGAAAGAAGCTAGTATTAATAAAGCCGCAGTATTGCTGATTTTATGTTTTAACTTTTGCTTTTGATTAAAGAAAATCAACTCTTTAGAAAACAGTTTGAACCCAAAGTAAAAAAACATGGGGGCAACGAAGTACCAAGTGAAAAACAAATGTACTATTCTGCCAAAATGAAATGATGTAAATGTATAAAGAATACTGCCGGTGACAGAAAAGGTTCGCGATACTCCCATCGTTCTAAGAACAACATAAGAGGCAACAAAAACAGCAGAAAACCCGAGCAAAAAATACAAATTCAAAGCCGCAACAGGCGATTGAAATGCAGTGCCCAATAATTTGAGTATTAAATAATTACCTGTATCTGAAGTTGGGTAGTCAAGGTGGTTAGAACCAAATGGATAACCTGTGTTCGTGTTTGTGAAAAACCATGCCTCTTCAATGACACGTTTGATATTCCACATATAGGCGATGCCATCGCCCGCATAGGTATATGGCTTGGTGACGTCTGGGGTCAACCCACTAGGCCAACCACTCATGAACAAACTAGCGGCTACAAAACATAAAACCGCGCCTGGTAACCAAATTGCCCACTCTTTTATAGCAACACTTGAAAATGACTGCTCCAAAAAGGAAAAAAAGCTAGGCGAATCTGTCTGCTCCATGGGCAAAGCTTTTATAGCTTACGCTCTACCATACATATCGGCCAATCGCACGATATCGTCTTCGCCCAAGTACGCACCGCATTGCACCTCGATTAAGACCAATTCATTTTTTCCAATATTGGTGAGGCGATGCGTTTCTTTAAGCGGGATATAGTGGTGCTGCCCAACTTCCGTTCGATGCTCCACTTCGCCAATTTGTACGATAGCAATGCCTTGCACAACCACCCAGTGCTCGGCGCGCTGGTGGTGGTATTGCAAACTGAGTGATTCACCAGGTTTGACGGTGATGCGTTTGACTTTGTAGCCTGATTCTTCTTTCAAAGTGGCGTACGTACCCCACGGCCTGTGCACAGTGGTGGGCAAGTGGGTGCTGTCGTGCTTGCGCTCTTTGAGCTGATCGACAACAGCTTTAACCTTTTGCGCTTGGCTTTTGTGAGCTACCAACAGCGCGTCAGGGGTATCGACGATGATGAGGTCATGCACGCCTACGGTTGCGACTACTTTAGGGATGTAGCTATCAACCTGAACGTGGGTACCCGTTGTGTCGACATTGACGACATCGGCTTCAAATGTGTTGCCGCTGGCGTCCGCTGTATGCGCCAAGGCAACGGCGGGCCAAGCGCCCACATCGCTCCAGCCAAATTTGGCGGGTACCAAGGTCACGTTGGAAGCACGCTCCATGATGGCGTAATCAATAGAAATATCAGGTTGATGCGCAAACGCTTTGGAGTCAAAACGCGTCACGCCCTGCTGCGCCTGTGCGCTTGCCAGCACTTGCTCAGCCGCTGCCAAGACTTCGGGCGAATGGTCTTTGAACGCTTGCAATATCGTGCCAGCTGTGAAACAAAACATGCCACTGTTCCAGTAGTAGCGGCCTGTGCTGAGGTATTGCGCGGCTGTTGCAGCGTCTGGCTTTTCCACAAATCGCAGCGCTTTTTGCGGTGTTCGCTCAATCTGTGCCACTTCGATGTAGCCAAATCCGGTCTCAGGTGCCGTGGGCGAAATACCAAAAACTACCAATTGCCCTAACAAAGCGTGCCGCGCCGCTTCAAGCGCATTAGTCACAAACGCTTCTGAATCTGGAATCAAATGGTCAGCTGGTAACACAATCATCACAGCATCTGCGCCATGCGCTTGGCTGCACGCCAGCGCGGCTAAGGCGATTGCAGGGGCTGTATTTCTACCCTTAGGCTCAAGCAAATAGCTGGTTTTCGGTGGGTCTTGCAGGCTGTTAATCACTTCACGGGTTAGAAACAGGTAATCTTGGTTCGTCACAATCATGGTTTCATCAGCACCACAAGCTTGACCGCGCTCAACGGCTTGCTGTAGCAACGGGCAACCGCCTAGGCTGATAAATGGTTTGGGATAGGCTTGGCGCGAAGTTGGCCATAAACGCGTGCCTGCGCCGCCTGAAAGTACAACCGATATGAGTTTCATGATGTTTTAACTTTAAAAGTAAGACCTTAACAACAGATTGTACCTCCCGTAGCTTGATGCCTAGAGTCGCTTTGCTTAGGCAAAGCTACAATAGTTGATATGTCTAATCTAGTCGCTCAGAACCCTGCATCTTTGTCCGTTACAAGCGCTGGCGTCAGCGTCTCCATCCTTATTCCTGTCTATAAAAACGAAGGCGGTTTAGAAGAGCTGGTTAAGCGTATTGGCGCGAGTATGGCCAGTTCTGCTTATGCCAACAGCTTTGAATTGGTATTGGTAGACGATTGCAGCCCTGACAATAGCTGGACGGTTATTCAGCAACTTTCCCAGATTTACCCATTTATTCAAGGCGCTACTTTATCAAGAAATTTTGGTCAACATAATGCCATCATGGCAGGCCTCAATCTGGTTTCTGGGCAATATGTAGTTCTTATGGATGACGATTTACAACATCCGCCTGAGGCTATTCCTAGCATGGTTGCCGAATTGGTGGCGGGCGCTGACGTTTGCTACACACGCTATGCCAACCGGCAACATGCCGCTTGGAAGATTGCAGGCAGCAAGTTCAATGATTTGATGGCCTCTTGGCTACTGTCCAAACCAAAAGGGCTGTATTTATCGTCCTTCAAAGCACTCAAACGCGGCATGGTGGATCAAATCCGCAGTCACGAAGGGCCATTTGCTTATTTGGATGGTTTGATATTGGACATCACCAGACGCATTGCTACGGTTGAAATTCAACATGGCTCGCGTGCGTATGGCGAGGGCAATTACAGCTTGAAAAAATCAATTTCGCTGTGGTTACGCATGGTCACCGGCACATCAATCGTGCCTTTACGTATGGTCACACTGATGGGTGCCTTGCTGTCGTTGATAGGCTTTTTAGGTGCCGTCTTTGTTGTTGTAAGCAGCATACTGTATCCAAGCCAATCCAAGGGCTGGGCCTCCATCATCGTCACGATTCTTTTGGTTAGCGGTTTTCAAACTTTGTTCATCGGGGTTTTGGGTGAGTATTTAGGTCGTATCCATTTGCGACTCAATAACAAACCACAGTATCTGTTTCGCTTCACAACGAAGAATGAAACTGAGTTTCCAAAGCTCTGAGATGGCGGCCGAACGAATCCCACACAATGCTCATCGCTCACCCACAAACCCAACATTTTGCTGAGCCGCTTTTACTGCAAAGTGGCAAAAGCATTCGCGCCTACGATCTGACCTATGAGACCTATGGCACGTTGAATGCCGATAAGTCAAATGCGGTGTTGGTTTGCCATGCACTGAATGCTTCGCATCATGTGGCAGGTGTGTATGAAAACGCAGATCCTGAGGTACAAGAAAAGTCTGTTGGTTGGTGGGACAACATGATTGGGCCTGGTAAACCAGTGGATACCGACCACTTTTTTGTGATTGGCGTGAATAACTTAGGTTCATGCTTTGGCTCTACGGGGCCTATGCACGTGAATCCTGATGCAAACCCAAATACGCACCCAGACACAAATACACAGCAAGTGTATGGCGCTGATTTTCCTGTGGTGACAGTTGAAGACTGGGTCAACGCACAAGCTTTGCTGATGGATAAATTAGGCATCACAACACTGGCCGCGCTCATGGGTGGCAGCTTAGGCGGCATGCAGGCGCTGAGCTGGACGCTGCAATATCCTGAGCGCGTGCGGCATGCCGTTGTCATCGCCAGTGCGCCGAATTTAACGGCTGAAAATATTGCTTTCAACGAAGTAGCTAGACGAGCAATCGTTACAGACCCAGACTTTCATGCGGGTAACTTTTACACGCACGGCGTGATACCCAAACGCGGACTGCGCATTGCACGCATGATTGGCCACATCACGTATTTGAGTGATGATGTGATGAACGCTAAATTTGGTCGCCAGTTAAAACTCTCACTAGTGCAATCGCTTGGACTTTCCTCAGCGAATCCAGAAGCCGCTTCACAGGCTGACTCGTACAGCTACACCACACAAGACGTTGAATTTCAAATCGAAAGCTATTTACGCCACCAAGGTGATAAATTTGCCGAATATTTCGACGCTAATACCTACTTACTCATCACCCGTGCGCTTGATTATTTTGACCCTGCGCGAAAATTTGGCGGCAATTTGACACAAGCTTTGAAAATTGCAAAAGCTAAGTTTTTACTGGTTAGCTTCACGACCGACTGGAGATTCTCACCAAGCCGCAGCCGTGAAATGGTCAAAGCCTTGCTCGATAACAACCGCGACGTGTGCTACGCTGAGATTGATGCACCGCACGGACATGATGCATTTTTGCTGGATGACCGGCGTTATACAAGCATAGTTCGCTCTTATTTTGGTAGTATTTTGAAAGAAATTACTTTGAAAGTAGCGTCATGAAAGTAAGCGTATGAGCGACTTGGCCACCATGCAAGCCATTGCACAGCTAGTGCCTGTGGGCTCCCGTGTGCTGGATTTAGGCTGCGGTGACGGCGCACTGCTGGCGCACCTGCAAGCGACACGTCATTGCACCGGTTATGGCATTGAAATTGACGATGCCAATGTCTTGGCTTGCGTCAAACGCGGTGTAAACGTTGTTCAGCTCAACTTGGACGAAGGCTTGGCGTTGTTTGATGATGCTTCGTTTGACGTGGTGCTACAAATCGACACCTTGCAGCACTTGCGCAATGCTGAAGTGATGCTGCGTGAGACCGCTAGAGTCGGTCGTTTGGGTATTGTTGCCTTCCCCAATTTTGCGCATTGGCCAAATAGATTAAGTATTTTGCAAGGCCGCATGCCAGTGACTCGGCGTTTGCCATACCAGTGGTACGACACACCCAATATTCGCGTAGGTACGCATTCAGATTTACGCGAACTTGCTTTGCATAACGGGTTAAAAGTAAAAGATAGCTTTGGGATACAAGAAGGGCGTATTGTTCGATTTGCGCCTAATTTATTAGCAGGTACATCGGTATTTCTTTTTTCCACATAAACATAACTTGTTTACTTTCACCTAGTAAGAGCGATGGATTCAAAATTTCATCCTTCGATTCCCTTTTATGAAGCCTTGAAATTTTGGTTAAAACTCGGCTTCATCAGCTTCGGCGGCCCCGCTGGGCAGATTGCCATCATGCACAAAGAGCTGGTGGAAGAGAAGCGTTGGATTTCTGAAAAGCGGTTTTTGCATGCTTTGAACTATTGCATGGTGCTGCCGGGGCCAGAGGCACAACAACTGGCGATTTACATTGGCTGGCTGTTGCACCGCACTTGGGGTGGCGTGGTGGCAGGTGTTCTTTTCGTCTTGCCTTCCCTCTTTATTTTGATAGGTTTGAGTTATGTTTATGTGGCCTTTGGCAATGTTGCATGGGTGGCTGCTTTGTTGTATGGCATCAAACCCGCTGTGGCTGCGCTGGTGGTGCAAGCAGTGCATCGTATTGGCTCTAAAACGCTGAAAACACCAACGACTGCACCTATTCTGTGGGCAGTGGCCGTGTCGAGTTTCTTAGCGCTTTACTTTTTCCATTTGCTTTTTCCCGTGATCGTGATTGCTGCGGCGATGGTCGGTATTTTGGGAGCAAGGTTTTCTCCCTCGCAGTTTGCTTCATCTGCGGGTCATGGCGTTAAAAAATCAAACACTGACACTGCTTTTCCGGCTGTCATTGATGACAACACACCCACGCCTGAGCATGCGTTGTTCAAAAAATCACGTTTAGCGACAGTTATCGTTGTGGGCGCTGTGCTTTGGCTGATTCCGATGGCGATATTGATGCTATATCAAGGCTGGCAAGGTGCATTGACTCAAATGGCATGGTTTTTCACCAAAGCGGCTTTGCTGACATTTGGCGGTGCTTATGCTGTGCTGCCCTATGTGTACCAAGGCGCGGTTGAGCAATTTGGCTGGCTTTCTGGCACACAAATGATTGATGGCTTGGCCTTGGGTGAAACCACACCGGGCCCACTGATCATGGTGGTTGCTTTTGTGGCTTTTGTTGGCGGTTGGGCAAAGCAGGTGCTGGGGCTTGAAAGTTTGTTTTTAGGGGCAGCGTTGGCGGCGACTATGGTGACGTGGTTCACCTTTTTGCCATCGTTCATTTTCATTTTGGCAGGTGGTCCGCTGGTGGAGACAACGCACAATAACTTGAAATTTACAGCACCTTTGACTGCTATTACCGCTGCAGTTGTGGGTGTTATTGCCTCATTAGCTCTGTTTTTTATATCTCATATTGCTGTTAAATCGGGAACCACTGGCACTCTTTTTGAACGATTTGATTATTTCGCCATCGTTGCCGCCGTCGTCGCTGCGGTGGCACTGATTCGCTATAAAGTTGGCGTGATTCCTGTGCTCATTGCCTCTGCATTGGGCGGTTTGGTTTGGCGCAGTTTGACTTAACGCGCTTTTTTATTGCTGGTTCATCGAAAGGACAACGCATGCAAGATTCTACGACTGCCATCATGTCTACGCTTGAATCCAGCACTGCCGACAAGCTAGCTATCTACGACTGGCCGATGCAGGCGCAGCAAGCATCTCGCGGCACAGCTTTGCTTGTACACGGCTTGGGTGAGCACATGGGGCGCTATGCGCATGTGGCGCAACACCTCAACGACTGGGGATTTTCTGTGCGTGGCTACGACCATTTTGGCCACGGTTTATCAACCGGTGCTCGCGGTGGTTTGCCGTCTGCAAACCGCATGCTGGACGATTTGGCCAAAGTCATTGCCAATACCCGCCGCCATATGCCCACAGGCGAGCCGTTGATTTTGATTGGCCACAGCATGGGCGGCGGCATAGTGGGACGCTTCGTGTCGCTCAATATCGCACCTGTGGACGCTTTGGTTATGTCTTCCCCCGCGCTTGACCCAGGGTTGAACGTCATTCAAAAGGCTTTGTTAGCCGTTTTGCCTACCGTAGCGCCGAATTTACGGATTGGGAACGGCTTGAATGCTAAGTTCATCTCTCGCGACCCCGCAGTCGTTAAGGCTTACGTTGCAGACCCGCTGGTGCATGACCGCATTTCAGCCCGCTTAGCGCGTGCGATTGCCGATTTTGGCGCAGCCACGATTCAAGTCGCACCTCAATGGGCAGCGCCGACTTTGCTGATGTTTGCAGGGGAAGATAAATTGGTAAATCCCGCAGGATACCGCGCTTTTGCTGCCGCAGCCCCCGCTTGCGTGAAAACACAAGCTTTTGAGCACATGTTTCACGAGATTTTCAATGCGCCTGACCAAGCGCAAGTTTTTAGCGTACTAAAAACTTGGCTAGATCAAACTTTCAAAACGCTTTAATTATTTGCGCTTTAATTACGCTTTTTGATTGAGCAAACCGCCCAACATACCGGCTAAATCGCCCATATTACCCAAACCACCCGCTGGCGCTTGACCAGTGGGGGTCATTTTGTTGATGAGCTCGGGCAAGACTTGCGCCAAAATACCACCTGCATCGCCTGAGTTCACGCCCATCTGCTTTGCCAAACCAGCCAATACGTCTGCACCCAAAGCGCCCCCCAATTGATCGCCAGACACTGGTGCATTAGCGCCATTGCCAATCCAAGAGCCCACCACATCGCCCATGCCCGCCTTGGTCATGGTGTTCACCAAACCACCTAAGCCGCCTTGACCACCGTCGTTGCTAAGCATGCCTGTGATTGTTGACAAAATTTGTGGGTTATTGGCCACCATACTGATGATGCTTCCCAAACCGCCTGCTTGTGCCGGCGCTTGTTGTCCGCCGTTTAAAACTGCGCCCAAAACTGAATCGAGTAAACCCATGACGTTCTCCAATATAAAAAAATAAAAGTAAAAAACCAACTCCAAATAATCCAGAAAATCTACCTGAAAAATCGCTAAGAGTATGCATTATGAGCCCGCATTGTGACTGCCACGACGTTGGAATGCAAGCCAGATCAAAGCAGCCCCAGTCACAACAACCGGCAACAGCGAACCCAAGTTCAGCAGCGTCCAACCACGGGTAGTCACCAAGGCTCCTGATGCAAAAGAACTCAACGCTAAAACCGCAAACGTGAAGAAGTTAATTGCCCCCTGCGCGCGATCTTTCTCCTCTGGAGAGTAAGTGTCTAATGCCAAAGTGGTACTGCCTGTGAACAAGAAATTCCAGCCCAAACCCAGTAGAAATAAAGCTATTAAAAACTGGTGCAAATCTTGCCCAGACAACGCAATCAAGATGCACACCAAGTTCAGCACCACACCTACGCCCATGATTTGTAGCACACCAAAACGCTTGATCAAATGCCCCGTGAAAAAGCCAGGCGCAAACATGCCAATGACGTGCCATTCCAGCACAAAAGCGACATCTGAAAACTGCAAACCGCACTGCTGCATAGCGATGGGCGTGGCGGCCATGAGCAAATTCATCACCCCATAACCCAGCGCAGCGGCCATGGTGGAGACTATAAATACGGGTTGACACATGATCTCTGACAGAGGGCGGCCGGCGTTTTTGGCGCTGTCCGCCTTGCTTTTCACGACATGGGCGGGGAAGTCAATGAACGACAATACGAGCATCGACAACAATGCTACGAAAACCAAAGCCAAATACGCACCAGCAAAAGGAGTAGCAAGCAGTGACTTGGTCCACAGCGCCAAATTAGGCCCCAAAACAGCCCCAATTAGTCCGCCCGCCAGCACCAAAGACACTGCTTTTTCTTTAAAAGCCGAATTAGCCAATTCTGCTGCCGCAAACCGGTACAACTGGGCATTGGCGTTGTAAAAACCCGCCACTACCGTAGCCGCGACCAGTAGCCAAAACTGCCGGCTGTACGCCGCATAGGCGCACACGGCGGCTGAAAGCAAGCCGACGAGCAAACCCAGCTGAAATGATTTTTTGCGACCAAAAAGACTTTGCGACTTGGCGACCAAACCCGTACTGAGCGCCCCGCCCACCACATAGCCCATAACAGGCAAAGTCGCCATCCATCCTAAAGGCGCTAAGCTCAGCCCCACCAAGCCGTTGATGGCGATGAAGGTGACGTTGTTGGTTAAAAACAGCCCTTGGGCGATGGCTAAGAGCCAGAGATTGCGTTTCAAGGGTGATTCCTAACTTTAAAAGATACTCATGCTGCAAATTTAGGCAGCAAACTAAACTGATATTCAAACCGTAAAAAGCGCCAACGCCGCCAAACCCGCTGTTTCAGCCCGTAAGACACGGTTACCCAAACTGACGGGTTGAAAGCCTTTTGCCATGACTGCATCTTCCTCAGCCACGCTAAGACCACCTTCAGGACCTGATAAAAAAGTCGCTGCAACAACGCTTTTGCCGACAAGCGTGTTCAAAGCCTTCGTTTCAGGACGCAAAGATAACAAATAGCGATTCGGCTCTGAATCTCTATTTTGTGTAGCTAGCCAAGCGTTCAAAGTCATCACCTCATGCACAACAGGCACTTGGTTACGACCGCATTGCTCGCAAGCCGCCACGGCCACAGCTTGCCAATGGGCGCGTTTTTTGTCGGCTCGCTCGCCGCTGAGCCGCAGCACGCTGCGCTCCGTCATCACAGGCTGGATGCTGGTAACGCCCAGTTCGGTTGCTTTTTCAACCAACCAGTCCATGCGGTCGTTCGCTGGGACGCCGACGACCAAATTCACTTGCGCTTCAGGCTCTCGCTCAAAGGCAGAGTGAGCGCCCACTAACACCTGCACATCGCTGCGTCCCATGTGCTCAATCGTCGCTTCAAACTCGCCTTGATTCGCCCCGCCATTGAACAGCGTTATCCCCCCACCCGGCTGCATACGCAGCACCTGCACATGGCGTGCGGCACCCGCTGGAAGCGCGACTACTTCGCCAGTTTGAAGCGGTGTGGGGCAGTGGAATCGTGGCATGTTTAGATTTAAATTATATTCATTATTGCTATTATTTTAATAGCTGCTTAGGCAATAAATACGCCGGCTACATCCATAAATAGCCTTATTTTTTACCTTCTAATACTACATCCGCCCGTAAGCAAAGCCCATCGCCGTTTCAATGCCTTCAATTTGGTCGATCAGCTTCAAAAATGGCCCTAATTCGCGGTAACGGTCTGCGGTTTTACGGACGTAGTTTATGAAGCGTGGGGTATCTGCCAAGTACTTGGGTTTGCCGTCACGTAGGGTTAATCTTGCGAAGATGCCCAAAATTTTGAGGTGGCGCTGCATAGCTTGCCATTCGATGGCACGGTAAAACTCGCCGAAATCTGCGCCCCAGCCGCTTGGACTATTTTCACCCAAGAGCCCCACTTTGACGGCTTTTTGCCAATAGCGGATGGTGATATCTAAGACAAATGGCTCTTCCCAAGTCAAAAACGCGTCGCGCATCAGGCTGGCGATGTCGTAAGTGATCGGGCCATACACTGCGTCTTGGAAGTCTAAAACGCCCAAGCTACACTTGCCATCCGCTGTTTTAGGCTCAATCACCATCAAATTGCGTGGCATGTAGTCGCGGTGGACGTAAACGCTGGGCACAGCTAGGTTGCGCTGCACAATCAGCGTGAAGGCGTTGTCTAAAGTGGCTTGCTGCGTTTTATCTAGGGTAACGCCTTTGTGTTTAGCCAAATACCAGTCAGGGAACAACGCCAGCTCGCGGCGCAGTAGGGCTTCGTCATAGGACGGCAAAACGTCGGGTTTTGAAGCGAGTTGCCAGTCAATCAAGGCATCAACCGCTTGGATGTAGAGGTTGAAATTGGGCTCTGCTAGCTCGTCGTTAAGCTGGGGGTTGATGACTTCCATCATGGTTTTTGCGCCCAAATCGGTCAAGAGCATGAAGCCCTGGGCTTCGTCCCACGCCAAAATATCGGGCACTTTTAAGCCGGCTTGCGCCATCAAACGGGCAATATCGACAAAAGGCTTGCAGTTTTCTTGGGCGGGCGGGGCGTCCATGATGATCAGACTTGACCCATTCAAGGCGTCGATTCTGAAATAACGTCTAAAACTGGCATCTGCCGAGGCTGGGCGCAAAGTTTCAGCGGCCAGCTGGTGCTGCAGAGCAATGCCTTGCAGCCAAGTTTGAAAGGCTTGCTCACGCTGCGCGTCTGGCCAAACTATAGCGGCATTGATGGGGGAATGTGTATGCA
The DNA here is from genome assembly GCA_013298945.1 of Polaromonas sp. Classification (GTDB taxonomy): domain Bacteria; phylum Pseudomonadota; class Gammaproteobacteria; order Burkholderiales; family Burkholderiaceae_C; genus Aalborgiella. The sequence goes on along the minus strand of JAAFJR010000011.1, from coordinate 46,735 downwards.
AAGGTGAAGCTTCTGGTTGGGGGCTTGGATTCATGGATAATCTATTCTACAAACAACCTAGCCGTCTTTTGGCTTTATATTTTGCGCTACCTACCATTTAACCTTCGCTCCTTCATCGCACTGTCAACCACGCTGACTTTGAGCGGGTTCGTGAGTGCGCAAATACTGAAGCCTTCAATGAGTTTGCAAGAAGTCGTACCGGCGGAAGTGCTGAACAATCCGACCACGTTTGTGTTTGGCAACAGCATCACCGGGCGGCCTGATGTTGACACCAAGATTGAAGGCGATGCAGAGCTACGCAGAGCAGGCACCGTTATCAAAGCAGACAAAATTGAATACAACAGCTTGACGGACAAAGCGGTTGCGACGGGCAAAGTCAAAATGAACCGATTTGGCGATGTTTACCAAGGCACATTGCTTGACCTGAAAGTAGATTCTTTCTCTGGCTTTTTCCTGCAGCCGAGTATCGATTTGATCAAAAGCGAAGGTCATGGTGAAGGCGAACGGATTGACTTTATCGACGATAAGCGTTCCATCATCAAAAACGCTAGCTATAGCACTTGCAAACGCTATCCTGGCCCAGAGTGGATGCCAGATTGGCTTTTAAAAGCTGCGAGCATGAGCATCAACACCGAAGACGATGTCGGTCAAGCGCAAGATGCGACGTTGAGCTTCAAAGGCTTGTCTGTACCGCTGCCATCTATTAGCTTTCCACTAAGCAACAAGCGCAAATCTGGCTGGTTAGCACCTACTTATGCCACCGACAACATCAACGGTGTTGAACTCTCAGCGCCTTACTATTTCAACATCGCGCCTAACCGCGATGCAACGCTTTACCCTTCCTACAGCTACAAACGCGGCTTGAATTTGGGCGGAGAATTTCGCTATTTAGAGGACAACTACAACGGTCAGATTCGTGCCGATGTCATGCCGTCTGACCCACTGCGTGACAAAACCCGCTGGGGCGTAGCTGGCCAACAAGTGATGCGTTACGACACAAGCTTAGGCTCGGTCGGGCTGAATCTAAACGTGAACCGCGTGAGTGATGACAACTATTGGCGCGACTTCCCGCGTGCGACGACCTCGCTCACGCAGCGCTTGCTGTCTTCAGATGCCGCATTGACCTTAGATAGAGATGATTTTTCTTTGGGTCTACGCATTTCAAAGTGGCAAACCTTACAAGACGCGATAGCACCAATCGTGCCACCGTATGACCGTTTGCCGCAATTAACGGCTCGCTACGGCAAAAACAATGTGGCGGGTTTTGATTTTTCGATTTCGGGTGATTACACCAAGTTTTCGTCAGACCCACTTTTAACCCAACAACCCAATGCGAGTCGTGCGATGCTGGTAGCGCAACTTAGCCGCCCTTGGGTTGCACCTGGTTGGTATTTCACACCAAAACTACAACTGCATACAACTCAATACCAGTTCGATACACCCTTGACTGCGGGTTCACGAAACTTCAGCCGCACGCTACCCACTTTTAGCATCGATAGTGGCTTACATTTTGAGCGCGACACCAATCTTTTTGGCCGCGCTTTCACGCAAACGCTGGAGCCCCGCGCTTTCTACGTGAACACGCCCTACCGCAACCAAAGCGCTTTGCCAATCTATGACACCAGCGCAAATGACTTTAACTTTGCGAGCGCTTTTACTGAAAACCCTTTCAGTGGTAGTGACCGCATTGCAGACAACAGCCTGCTAACCATGGGTTTAACCTCGCGGTTTCTTGACCCATCAAACGGTGCAGAATTAGCCCGCTTAGCCATTGCACAGCGTGTGCGTTTCAAGGACCAATTGGTAACCCTACCTGGTGGCACGCCTGCGACTGATCGCTATAGCGACGTTTTGGTAGGCGCCTCTGTAAATACCTCACCATCTTGGTCTTTTGACACCACGCAGCAATACAACTCAGACACGGCACGCATTGCACGCTCTACCATTGGCGCACGTTACTCCCCAAGCAACTACCGCGTAGTGAGTCTCGCTTACCGTTTACAAAAAGGCAGCAGCGAGCAGATTGATTTGGGCTGGCAATGGCCGCTCAACGATTTGTGGGGTGACAAAGGACAAGACTTGGGTGCAGGTCGCGGTCTAGGTGAAGGCCGCTGGTATAGCGTGGGTCGCATGAATTTCAGCTTGACCGACAAAAAACTTGTCGATTCTGTTGTCGGATTCGAATACGATGCCGGCTGCTGGCTAGGTCGTGTAGTCATTGAAAACTTAGCGCGAAGCGATGCCACCAGCAACAAGCGCGCACTGTTTCAACTTGAATTGATTGGTTTTTCAAGATTAGGCGCTGCTGGCACCTTGAATACCTTGAAAAACAACATTCCTAGGTACCAATACTTGCGTGAGCAAGTCACCACACCTAGCCGATTTAGCTCCTACGATTAAGCGGTTGATTGCAAATGACTTTTAAAACTGTGACGACTTTAACAACTGTTTATCGCGCCATCGCTTGCGTACTTTGCTTGTGCAGTTTAGATGCAACTTACGCACAAGGCATACGCTTAACGCCATCGCCATCTGTCGTTATGCGAGCACCCGTTGAAAGCGTTAGCGGGACTGCTGCGGCTGTTCAAGCTAACTATATTGTCGCTATCGTCAACTCTGAGCCCGTGACCAACACCGAAGTTCGTGCGCGTTTGATCAGGTATGAGCAACGTTTAGCAGCTATGGGGGCGTCCATGCCGTCGCGAGCTGATTTGTCGCGTGAGGTTCTAGAAGACATCATCAACGAAAAGCTTCAGCTTCAACGTGCGCGCGAGTCTAATGTGCGCGTTGACGACAGAACCGTCGATGCAGCAGTTCAAAATTTCGCGAATCAAAACAAACTATCTGTTGCCGAATTGCGTGCACGATCCAGCGCAGATGGCATTGGTTACGCACAAATTCGCAGCGATATTCAAAACCAATTGTTGGTTCAAAAACTTCGGGAAAGGGATGTTTTAAGTAACATCAACATCAGCGATGCTGAAATTGAAGCTTTTTTCAAATCTCCAGCAGGCTCCGGTCTATCTGGCGAATTAGTGATAGACATTGCTCAAATTTTAGTAGCAGTTCCTGAAAATGCAACTGAAGCGCAGGTGCAAACTTTGCGTGAGCGTGCCACGCGCATTTACAACCGCGCCATCAATGGCGCAGATTTCTACAAACTTGCCCAAGAAAACTCTGATGCAAATGATGCACGTATTGGTGGGCAAATGGGATTGAGATCCATAGACCGTTACCCCACACTTTTTGCAGAAGCCGTCAAAGACAAAAAAGTTGCGGATGTTGTCGGCCCCATCAAATCGGGTGCCGGATTTCATGTTTTGCAGCTTTTAGCAAAACAAGCACCATTAACCTCCAGCGAACAGCGTGAAACCGCTAAAAATACTTTGCGAGAGAACAAATTTGATGAAGCTTATGCCAACTGGATTCGAGATTTGCGCAGCAATGCTTATGTTGAATACCGCGAACCACAGCAATGACATTCACAATAATTGAACGGCGACTTTGAGTAAACATATTGCGAGAAAGCGGTTTGGTCAGCATTTTTTGACTGACAAATCCATCATCACCGACATCGTGGATGCCATTAATCCACAGGTAGGGCAGGTCGTGGTGGAGATTGGGCCTGGACTTGCGGCGCTGACGCAGCCTTTGGTAGAACGACTCGGACACTTAACCGTCATTGAGCTTGACAGAGATTTGGCTGTTCGATTGCGACAGCATCAACACCTGACAGTGATTGAATCCGATGTTCTGAGAGTTGATTTCAGCAAAATTTCAACCGCAACACCAAATTCTCAAAAAATTCGTGTTGTTGGAAATTTACCGTACAACATCTCCACGCCAATTTTGTTTCATCTGCTAGATTACGTAGATCACATCGAAGACCAGTACTTCATGCTGCAAAAAGAGGTAATTGACCGCATGGTCGCTCCTGCCGACAGTAGCGACTACAGCCGCTTGAGTGTGATGCTGCAATGGCGTTACGAAATGGCGAATATTCTCTTCGTGCCGCCTACATCGTTTGACCCACCGCCGCGTGTTGACAGCGCGATTGTGAGCATGCTGCCACGCGCTAACCCGCCAACTATTGATGTGAACCAACTCAGTGAATTGGTACAAGTCGCTTTTAGTCAGCGCCGAAAACTCATGCGACACACTTTGGGTAAGTGGCTAGAAGAAAAAAAATATTCTGGAAACTTTGACTTGCAGCGCCGTGCTCAAGAAGTGCCGGTGCAAGAGTACATTAACCTTGCTTTAGCGGTTTAAGCCGTGATCTCATAAAATTTAATTTTGCTATATATTTAATAGCTAAATAGGCAATAAAAACGCCGGCTAGAAGCAAAAATAGCCCATAGAAATGGGCTATTTTTGCTATGCAAGTTAGTCGTACTAAGCAGCAGCTAACCAGTATCCTGCATTGAATGGGCTGCTCATGCGCAGCGCTAAAGGTGATACATCAACCAATTTATCGGTTGGCATTTTTTCACCTTCTTCAACCATTTCATCCAACACCTTCACTTCTGATGTCAGTCCCAAGGCCTCATTCGCCCGTTCTGCTTGGCTATTTTGCGCAGAACGGGCTACAGAAAAGAATAGAAGCATCGGAAAGGTATCTTCCGGTCCCCCCAATAATCTGCAGCATCGCGGAAAATATCAAGTAATTGCTCGCGGGCTTCTTTGTCAAACTTCACGTTTGCGGGAATGTGCTCCAACACAACGATAAAACCTGGTTGAGGACCAGACTTGTGCAATGGGTCAGTGATGCAATCGTATAAAGCGTCGAAATTCTTGCCAAAATGAGACGGCAGCGTGAACTGACCTGCTATCAAATCAAGCACGTCTTGCTTGGATTGGGCGCTGGACAAATTAGCATACAAAAAATGCTGGTTCAATTGTTGTGCGGCCAACTGCAAGTCATTCACGGTAAATGCGCGAATAGACTGAACAATATTGGTCCTCACGGTACGAAGTGGCATATCCATCCTCGCTCCTCTTTCAAAAGTCAAAAAAAATTCCAAACCTTACAGTCTGGCCAAAAAACGAACTAAATTGTCTTAATCGTTGGATTAATTAACAATTTTTCGAAAACTCGAATAGTGATCTTCTGTGTAGTAACAGACATCGGGAGACTGAACTTGTAGGCCACCGCAAACAATGCGTTTTGCGCCACGGTTGCGGACTCCTGAAGTTTTTACTGTGTATTCACGGTAATAACCACGTTTGTGCTTAGGCAACTGTTGTTCTCGATTTCCAAAAACCACACCATCTTTTTCGTAATCAAATGGGCCACCTTGACCAATCAATGCGTAGACCTGTTGACCTTGCTTTGGTAACTGAGTTACCGAAACTGTTGCCATCGTATCGTCAGGCAAGAAACCCTTAGCCTGCACAGAACTGAAGCCACCAGTAAAAGTGATCACAGCTACTAACAGCGATAAAGTAAGTCTCACGCTGCGCTTGAGGCTATTTTTTGCACCAGAAACGTGGTTTTTAGCCCAATTTGACAGCATTCTCAGCATCGTTCACATCCGCTCACTAAAAATCATCTTGTTATTCATTCGGGTTTACCCGAAAACATCCAAGTCAGATAGTGTCGTTGAAATCAACTAAAAACGCAAGTGTTGTAATTCTATTAACGTGCTTGAAAAGGGCATTGCGAAGACAAATAGGACATTGTGCCGCTTTTTTGTGGATTAGTTCCTACAAAAAAGCGACCTCGAACTCTCTACCAGTTACCGTTTACTAGCCTAGTTCGCTCTCGCAGCATTAGCATCAGCCACGGTTAAAGCTGTCATATTCACAATCCGACGCACAGTGGTGCTTGCCGTCAAAATATGCACTGGCTTGTTAGCACCTAGCAACACTGGTCCAATCGCTATATTACCGCCAGCGGCAGTTTTGAGCAGGTTATATGCGATATTTGCTGAATCAATGTTTGGGAAGACCAGCAAATTAGCTTCACCAACCAATGCGCTGTTTGGCATCACAGCAGCACGCATTTGCTCATCAAGCGCCACATCGCCGTGCATTTCTCCGTCAACTTTAAGCCAAGGTGCTTGAATTTTCAACAACTCCAAAGTTTTACGCATTTTTACAGCTGTTGGCTGGTTACTGCTGCCAAAATTGGAGTGACTAAGCAAAGCGACATTTGGTTTGATACCAAAACGCATCATTTCTTCCGCCGCCATGACGGTAATTTCGCACAACTCTTCGGGAGTTGGGTCGTAATTAACGTGGGTATCGACCAAAAACAACTGTCGATTTGGCAACATCAAGCCATTCATACAAGCATAGATTTGAACATCTTGCTCTGTACTTGGGCTACCACCTGCACGTTTACCGATAACTTGATCAATGTACTGCAAGTGCGTAGCTGTGGTTCCCCATGTGCCGCAAATCAAACCATCTACATCACCTTTATGTAGCAACATCGCACCAATCAAGGTCAGACGACGGCGCATTTCAATTTTCGCCAATTGAACCGTGACGCCTTGACGCTCGGTCATGCGATGGTAAGTTTGCCAAAAATCGCGATATCGGCCATCTTGCTCGACGTTAACGATATCGTAATCAAGCTCTTCTTTGAGCCGCAAGCCGAATTTTTCGATACGCTGGGCAATGATGGCTGGGCGGCCAATCAAGGTTGGGCGTGCCAAACCTTCGTCCACCACAATTTGGCAAGCACGTAAGACGCGCTCTTCTTCGCCTTCAGCGTAAGCGACACGCTTATTTTTAGCCGCTTTTGCTGCCATAAAAATCGGCTTCATGGTCGTGCCAGACGCATAAACAAAGGCTTGTAGCTTCTCTATGTAAGCAGCCATGTCTTTGATTGGACGCAATGCAACGCCAGAATCTGCCGCAGCCTTAGCAACTGCTGGCGCAATTTTCATCATCAAACGTGGATCAAAAGGCTTGGGAATCAAATATTCAGGACCAAATGCCAATTGCTCGCCTACATATGCGGCAGCCACCACTTCGCTTTGCTCGGCTTGCGCCAATTCTGCAATCGCATGCACAGCTGCGATTTCCATCTCGATGGTGATGGTCGACGCACCCGCGTCTAATGCACCACGGAAAATGTATGGGAAGCACAAAACGTTGTTAACTTGGTTGGGGTAATCGCTGCGGCCTGTTGCGATGACGGCATCGTCGCGAACGGCTCTGACATCTTCAGGTGTGATTTCAGGATTAGGATTCGCCAATGCAAAAATGACCGGTTTTGCAGCCATGCTTTTCACCATGTCTTGCTTCAAAACGCCGCCTGCGGACAAACCCAAGAAAACGTCTGCCCCCGCAATAACTTCTGCCAAAGTGCGATGCGGCGTTTTTTGGGCGTAGCCAATTTTGTCTTCGTCCATCAACTCAGTGCGTCCTTCATAAACCACGCCGGCCAAGTCGGTGACAAAAATATTCTCTTTTGGAATGCCCAATTTAACCAGCAAGCCCAAGCAAGCCAAAGCAGCCGCGCCCGCGCCGGAAGTTACTAGTTTGACTGTTTTAGGGTCTTTGCCAACAACTTTCAAGCCGTTCAAAATCGCAGCGCCCACGCAAATCGCTGTGCCATGCTGGTCGTCGTGAAAGACTGGAATTTTCATGCGTTCGCGTAATTTGCGCTCGACATAAAAGCAATCTGGCGCTTTGATGTCTTCTAAATTGATGCCGCCAAATGTCGGCTCAAGAGACGCAATGATGTCAACCAGCTTGTCTAAATCCTTTTTTTCGTCGATTTCGATGTCAAAAACATCAATGCCAGCGAACTTTTTAAACAAAACGCCTTTGCCTTCCATCACGGGTTTGGACGCCAATGGACCAATATCACCCAAGCCCAGCACCGCAGTACCGTTGGTAATAACAGCTACCAAATTACCACGCGCCGTGTATTTGAAAGCATTGTTGGGGTCTTTGACAATTTCCTCACAAGGAAACGCCACGCCTGGCGAGTAAGCCAGCGCCAAATCATGCTGGTTGACCATTTGCTTGGTCGCAGCGATGGAGATTTTGCCAGGGATAGGGTGCTGGTGATATTCAAGCGCTGCGCGGCGCATTTCGTCACGTTTTTGGTCGCTGTTCATGGGTTCTTTAGACTGCATTTACTGACTCCGATAAAGCTCTTCGTATGACTCAGCGAGTAGAAGATAAAAAAATAGAGAGCTTATTCTAACGCCAAGCTTACAGGCATAAGCTCATTGCAAACCCTAGGCATTTTCTCTACGCATGAAAGTTGGCTGTGTTCAATTTGCGAATAGGCGAGCTTTGAACCGCCTGCTGAATCGCGTGAATATGCTCTGGCGTCGTGCCACAGCAACCACCCACGATATTCACCAAGCCTTCCTCAGCAAACTCTCGTACCAAGCGTGACGTCACATCAGGCGTCTCATCAAAACCAGTATCGCTCATGGGATTAGGCAAACCCGCATTGGGATAGCAGCTAATGTACGTGTCCGTCGCCGTACGATGCAATTCCTGCACATAAGGCCGCATCAAAGCAGCACCCAGCGCACAGTTCAGCCCCACAGCCAACGGCCTAGCATGCCGAACGCTGTGCCAAAAAGCTGTTACCGTTTGACCGCTCAAAATACGCCCAGAAGCATCCGTTACCGTGCCACTGATGATGAGTGGCAAGCGTTCGCCCGAATTCTCAAAATACTCGTCAATAGCAAATAAGGCCGCTTTTGCGTTCAACGTATCGAAAATAGTTTCCACCAGCAGCACATCGCTGCCGCCCTCAACCAATGCCTCGACTTGCTCGTAGTAAGCGGCGCGCAGGGCTTCAAAAGTGACATTTCTAGCACCCGGATCGTTCACATCTGGGCTGATACTTGCGGTTTTAGGCGTAGGACCCAGTGCGCCCGCTACAAAACGGGGTTTATCAACCGTTGAATATTTGTCGCAAGCAACACGCGCTAGCTTGGCGGATTCAAGGTTCATTTCACGTGCCAAATGCGCCATATCGTAGTCTTCTTGTGCTATTGTTGTAGCGCCAAAGGTGTTCGTTTCGATCAAATCTGCCCCAGCAGCGAGGTATTTTTCGTGAATATCGCTGATGACATCCGGACGCGTCAAGGACAATAACTCGTTGTTACCCTTGATGTCTTTGTGAAAATCGGCAAAGCGTTCACCGCGATACTGCGCTTCATTCAGCTTAAATCGTTGAATCATGGTGCCCATGGCACCATCCAAAATAGCAATGCTTTTGGCTAATATGTCGGGCAACTGCTGGCCACGGGTGTAAATAATTGGTTTCATAAAATATCCGTATAACTATCCATTGTAGAAAGACTTCTAGCTGAACTTCAAAAGGACTAAAAACTTGCGACAATAAGGACTGTATTTTCTTACATACTTTCAATTTTTCCTCCCAATTTTCGCTAAATCGACTCTTTTAGCACCCTGAATGCCCACTTTGCCCAGACAACTGTTAAACGACATCTTTGGCTACACCGAGTTCAGAGGCCCCCAAGAAGCCATCATCAACCACGTGAGCGGCGGCGGCGATGCACTGGTGTTGATGCCTACGGGCGGCGGAAAATCACTTTGCTATCAAATTCCAGCCCTAGCACGGCAACAAGCTGGGCATGGCGTGACGATTGTGATTTCACCTTTGATTGCGCTCATGCACGACCAAGTCGGCGCACTTTTAGAAGCCGGTGTCGATGCCGCTTACCTGAACTCCAGCCTATCTTCTGAGGCCAGTTACGCGCTAGAGAAACGCCTACTGAACGGCAGCATCACCATGCTGTACGCAGCGCCTGAGCGCGTGACCAATCCACGGTTTTTAGCGCAACTAGATTCGTTATACGAGCGCGGTTTGTTGAGCTTATTTGCCATCGATGAAGCCCACTGCGTGAGCCAGTGGGGGCATGATTTCAGGCCAGAATATCGCGCCTTGACCGTCTTGCACGAGCGCTTTGCATCTGTCCCGCGCGTCGCCTTGACCGCAACCGCCGACGATTTGACACGCGACGACATGATAGAGCGCTTGCAACTGCAAGATGCAGCCCAATTCGTCAGCAGCTTTGACCGCCCTAACATCCGCTACCGCTTGGTTGAAAAGAAAGACCCGACCCAACAACTGCTGCGCTTTATTCGCAACGAGCACGAAGGCGACGCCGGAATTGTTTACTGCCAATCGCGCAAAAAAGTCGAAGATATTACGCAAACCTTGTGCGACGAAGGCATACCCGCTTTGCCATACCACGCTGGCCTAGACGCAGGCGTGCGGCAAGCCAACCAAGACCGGTTTCTACGTGAAGACGGTTTGGTCATGGTTGCCACCATCGCTTTTGGCATGGGCATTGACAAACCTGATGTGCGCTTTGTAGCGCACATCGACATGCCCAAAAACATCGAAGCCTACTACCAAGAAACGGGTCGTGCAGGCCGCGACGGCGCACCCGCCAACGCGTGGATGAGCTACGGCCTGCAAGACGTGGTGAACCAGCGCCGCATGATCGACGAAAGCCCAGCGGGGGAAGACTTCAAAAACGTCATGAGAAGTAAGTTGGACGCATTGCTGGCGTTGGCAGAAAACACCGACTGCCGACGCGGCCGTTTGCTGACCTACTTTGGTGAAGAACTTGCCCTCAACGCACAAGGCAAATATGTGTGTAGCAATTGCGACAACTGCTTGAATCCGCCAAATTTGTGGGACGGCACCGACGCGGCACGCAAGCTCCTCAGCACCATTTACCGAGTGCAACAGCACAGTGGTATCAGCTTTGGTGCGGGTCACATCATGGACATTTTGCGGGGAAAAAAGACGGAAAAAGTAACGCAATTTGGCCACGAATCCATCAGCACCTTTGGCATAGGCGCAACGTTGAATGAAACGCAGCTGCGAAGCGTCTTGCGTCAACTGATTGCCAATGGCGCTTTGAGCATCAACGCCGCTGCATTCAACACCTTACAACTCAACGCCGCGTCTCGCGAAGTGCTCAAAGGCGAAACCCAAGTGATGTTGCGTGAAACTGAAGTTGCAAGCGCCAGGGGCAGTAAAGCCAAACGCAGCACAACTTCAGCAATTAAAACTGCCAATGCTTCACTAGACGCCGCAGGCGAACGCCGCTTTGCAGCCCTCAAAGCTTGGCGTGCTGAAGTCGCCCGCGAACACAATCTACCCGCCTACGTCATCTTCCACGACGCCACCTTGATAGCCATCGCCCAGCGCGACCCACAGCAATTGAGTGATTTAGACGGCATCAGCGGCATGGGTGCGAAAAAGCTCACAGCTTATGGTGATGAGGTGCTTAGGGCTGTGCGTAGCTAACGAATTACATGCCTGAACAGCTATATTATTTATAGCTGTTTAGTCAACAAATACGCCGGCTACAGGCATATTTGCTGCAATTTTAACCACTATTACTGCAAAAAACCCATCCCACGCGATTCACGTACTTCAGGCTTGATGCGGTGCTCGGCTTCTAGCTGGCTCATGAACTCGTCGGCGGTGAAGCCTTCGCCCAAGATGTCGATTTGCCGTTTTACCGCTGCAAAATCACCTGGGCAGAGTACTTCTAGTTTTGCCAAACGTGCTTTGAGCTGATCGTCCATTCGAGCAGCTTCACCTGCCAAAGCTTCCGTCACAAACATGGTTTCGCGCTGTTCAGCGGTGAGCGGTTTGAACTTGATTTTGAACGTGAAGCGGCGCAGCGCGGCTTGGTCGATGCGGTCTAGCAAATTGGTGGTGCAGATGAAGATGCCTTTGAAACGCTCCATGTTTTGCAGCATTTCGTTGACTTCCGTCACCTCGTAGCTGCGCTGTGCGCCACGGCGGTCTTGCAAGTAGCTGTCGGCCTCGTCCAACAGCAACACGGCACCTTCAGCCTCAGCTTCTTTGAACATGGCTGCCATGTTTTGCTCGGTCTCACCGACGAACTTGCTCATCAAATCGCTGGCTTGTTTGATGATGAGCGGTTTTTCCAGCGCTTTGGCGATGTGCTCACCCAAAGCGGTTTTACCCGTACCGGGTGCGCCGTAAAAGCACAGTGTGCCGTGTCCACGGTCTTTCAGGGCTTTGACGATGCGGGGGATTTCAAAGCGTGTTTCCACGTTCAGCATGTCTAAGTTGTAACTGGTGACAGTGGGGCGGCTCTTGTCGCCATCGATTTTTGTGCCCAATGCGGCATCGGCATTTTTGAGCTGGCGCTCAATCAAGGTTTCTAAACCCATGTGTTCAGACGTGGCCAAGCCGGCAAAACGCACGGCCGTGCGGATTTGCGCGGGCGTTAGTCCTTTGCGCTCGGTCAACTTCGCTACAAATTCGGCGCTGATATCTACACCCTCCAGCGTTTTGCGTACCAACTGTTCTCGCGCGCCCGGCGGTGGCGACTTCAGCTCTAAATGGTAGGCAAAACGGCGGCGAAAAGCCGGGTCGATTTGCTCGATGCGGTTGGTCACCCAAATCGTCGGCACAGGGTTGGTTTCCAAAATTTGGTTCACCCAGGCTTTGCCGTTGATGCTTTGGTTAGACGAACTTGGATACGCCATTTGCTCTTGCCGCGCCATTAAATTGGCGGCGTCCATGCTGACGGCGGGGAAAACGTCTTCCACTTCGTCAAACATCAGCGCGACTTGTGGGCTACCTTTGAGGAAGCTTTGTGCAATTTGCAGCGAGCGGTAGCGGTCGCGACCACTCAGAGAATTACCGTCGCGATCCGCGTATTCCACCTCGTACAAATCCAACCCTGACGACTGCGCCACGACCTTAGCTAGCTCGGTTTTACCCGTACCCGGTGGGCCGTAGAGTAGCACGTTCACGCCCAGCTCTTTGCGCTCAACGGCGTTTTTAATCAAGGCGCACAGCACTTGGGTATCTTCTTGTACAAAAGAAAAATCGTTCAGATTCAGCGCAGATTTACTGGCTGGCTTGGTAAACACCGCCATCAGTTCGTTTTGATCGCGGTATTCGCGCATCAACACGGGTGGCAGCTTTTCGCTGACTTTCATCAAATCAGACAAGTCGGTGATGCTGTGCTCGGAAATCAAGTTTTCCACCAAGCCGATGCGCTCCAAGCGCGAGCCTGCGCGTAAGGCTTCACCAATTTCATTGGGGGTAACGCCAGCGACTTCGGCTATCGCAGCGAAGGCTTCTGGCGCATTTGCCACTTTGAATTCCACCAAAATACTGCGCAAATCACGCTGGTAGCGCGCCATCGTGCCATACAGCAACAAGGCGCGTTCGGCTTTGTTGAGTTGCAGCAAGTTGCTCAAAGCGGAGATGTTTTTCTCGATCAGGGTGCTTTGCTTTTTAAGGGCATGGGTTAACCATTCGCCAGTAATAGCAAGGACAGAAAGCAGCTCTTTGGGTTGGTCTTTGGCAAACTCGTCGAGGTAAAAATACATGGTGCCCTCTTCGTATGGGCCACGCCAAATGCCATGGCGCTCTAAAAACTCAGGGTTACTCAGCGCCTCATGGCCGCGCCAAATCTCGTTGTCTTTGCAGCGGATGTTCAAAAAAGCACGTATTTTATTAAACACATGGGTTGGCCAAACCATGTGACGGCCAGTCAACGCCAGCAAGCTGTTTAAATCGCGGCGCACATTGAATTTGGGGCCTTGCTTAGTGGCCAAAGTCAGTACGAAGTGCGAACACATCAAGTCCATCACCGGTGCGTCTTTCAGACCGGGGGAGAGTAACATTTGGTCCAAAACGCCATCTAAAGCAACACTTGAAGCTACGCTTGAAGTATCACCCAAAGACTTTTCACCCACTAAACGCTTATTAACAGTACGCATGGAAAATATCCTCCCGTGACGACAGTCACTTGTGTCACCATAACGCAGATGAAATCGATTTGGAATACCTGCGAACGCCTACAGAATTTTATTTTTAAAATAATTGACTAAAAACATGAAAAAATCGAGCAATGACACCTTCCTTTGAGGCCCCAAAGGCTGTGCGAGAATCAAAACAATAACTACCTAAGAAATATCATGACTGACAACATGCAAGCCACAGAGAACAATGTTGACGCGCAAACTACTGAACCTGTCCGTAAACGCCCTAAACCCGGCGAGCGTCGCGTCCAAATCTTAGAAGCATTAGCAACCATGCTAGAAGGCACCGGCACAGAGCGCATCACCACCGCATCGCTAGCCACCCGTTTAGATGTGTCTGAGGCCGCTTTGTACCGCCATTTCGCAAGTAAAGCGCAAATGTTTGAGGCGCTGATCGAGTTCATCGAGCAAACCGTGTTCAGCCTGATCAACCAAGTCACCGAACGCGAACCGAATCCACAAGCGCAAGTGGTCAGAATTCTTGCTTTGACCCTGCAGTTTGCCGAGAAAAACCCCGGCATGGCGCGTGTGATGGTGGGAGATGCCTTGGTGTTTGAAAACGACCGCCTGCAGCAGCGCATGAACCAGTTTTTTGATAAGTTTGAGTCAAGTCTGAAACAAAGCCTGCGCGCTGCCGCTGAAGCGCAAAACTCAGCCACACCAACGGTGGACGCCCAAGTCAAAGCGTCAGTCCTAACCGCTTTCGTCGTCGGCCGACTACAACGCTTCACCCGTTCGGGCTTTAAACGCTTGCCGAGCGAGTATTTGGAAGCAAGTTTTGCGCAGTTGCTGTAAGGCTTCTTAGCTTTTCTGCCTTGGTCATTGGTTTTGGCTATGGCAGTCTTCAGAAATCACAATCAATCGAGGCGTTAAATTCAATAGATATTGGCTATGATTTAGGCATTGGCAATAATCAGCATGTTTGTATGTTGAATAAGGCTAATGGAGTTGGTTTTTTAATCGCTCTGCTTATATTTGTAACACCACCTATTTTGAGGATTTCACCATGTCACTGATCAATACCGTCGTCGCCCCGTTCAAAGCCCAAGCTTTCCACAATGGCAAGTTCATTGAAGTTACAGAAAAAAGCCTACAAGGCAAGTGGTCTGTGCTGATATTTATGCCAGCAGCTTTCACGTTCAACTGCCCAACCGAGATTGAGGATGCGGCTGAAAACTACGGCGAGTTCCAAAAAGCTGGCGCAGAAGTCTATATTGTGACGACTGACACGCATTTCTCACACAAAGTGTGGCACGAGACTTCACCGGCAGTTGGTAAAGCGAAGTTCCCATTGGTAGGCGACCCAACGCATGCGTTGACCAACGCTTTTGGCGTGCACATCCCAGAAGAAGGTTTGGCTTTGCGCGGTACATTCATCATCAACCCTGAGTTGATGATCAAGACCATGGAAGTTCACTCTAACGAAATCGCTCGTGACGTGAAAGAAACTGTGCGTAAGCTCAAAGCTGCGCAATACACTGCAGCTCATCCAGGTCAAGTTTGTCCAGCCAAGTGGAACGAAGGCGCGAAGACTTTGACGCCATCTTTGGATTTGGTCGGAAAAATCTAAGTTCGAAAATTAAACGCCAAAACCACTTAGCGTTTTGGCGTTTTAAGTCTCTCAACAATCTATTTGCTACACATTCCCATCGCCAAAAGCGGTGGGTAGGGGAATACCATGCTCGATCAAAACCTGAAAGACCAATTAGCAGCCTATTTAGAACGCGTTCGTGAACCGTTTGAAATTGTGGCCACGCTTGGAACTGACGCTTCTTCACAAGAGATGCGTATTCTTTTAGAGCAAATTGCATCGTTGAGTGACAAAATCACCGTACATACGGAAGAAGTATCGGATGGCACTGATGTGCGCGTACCTTCTTTTGCATTGCAGCGTAAAACCGGCGCACCGATGAAACTGCGTTTTGCGGCTATTCCACTGGGGCATGAATTTACATCCTTGGTGTTGGCTTTGTTGTGGACGGGCGGACACCCACCTAAAGTTGAAGAAGAAACTTTGGCGCAAATTCGCGCGTTGCAATTTGATGCGCCACAAAAATTTGATGTGTTCATGAGCCTGTCTTGCCACAACTGCCCGGATGTTGTGCAAGCGCTGTCGCTAATGGCCATTAACAACTCAGCGTTTGACGTGACTATCATTGATGGTGGCTTGAACCAAAAAGAAGTCGAAGACAAAGGCATCATGGCCGTACCTGCGCTGCACTTGGATGGACAAATGTTCCATTCAGGTCGCGCCAGCTTGGAAGAGCTGATTGCCAAGCTTGATACTGGCGCTGCCAAGCGTGAAGCTACAAAACTTAGCGCCAAAGCCCCGTACGACGTGCTCATTTTGGGCGGTGGCCCCGCAGGCGCAGCAGCGGCTATTTATGCTGCGCGCAAAGGCATCCGTACAGGATTACTCGCAGAACGTTTTGGCGGCCAAGTGAACGACACTATGGCGATTGAAAACTACATCGGCGTGCCAGAAACGGATGGCCCTAAGTACGCGGCTGCTTTGGAGCAACACGTTAAAACTTACGATGTTGATTTCATGAATGGTCATCGTGCGGCTAGCGTCACCCCAGCTGGTACAGAAGGCGGCTACATCACGCTAAAGACCGAAAGCGGTGGCGAGCTTAAAACTCGCAACCTGATTATTGCCACCGGCGCGCGCTGGCGCAATATGAATGTGCCTGGCGAGCAAGAATACAAAAATAAAGGCGTGGCTTATTGCCCGCATTGCGATGGCCCGCTGTTCAAAGGTAAAGACGTTGCCGTCATCGGCGGTGGCAATTCGGGCGTGGAAGCCGCGATTGATTTGGCGGGCTTGGTCAAGCACGTCACGGTGTTTGAATTCATGCCTGAGATGAAGGCAGATGCGGTGTTGGTCAACAAACTCAAAAGCTTGCCGAACGTGACGATTCACTTGAACGCTCAAACTCTCGAAGTAACGGGTAATGGTGATCGCGTCAACGGCTTACGCTTCAAAGACCGCGCCACCAACGCCGAACAAACGCTAGCTTTAGAAGGCGTTTTTGTGCAAATCGGCTTGGTTCCCAATACTGAGTTTTTGGGAACTACGATCGATCGCACCAAGTTTGGTGAAATCATCATCGATGCGAAAAACCACACCAGTGTGGCCGGTATTTTCGGTGCGGGCGATTGCACGACAGTGCCTTACAAACAAATCGTGATTGCAGCGAGCGAGGGTGCTAAAGCGGCTTTGTCAGCCTTTGACCACTTGATTCGTACCCCTGCGCCACAAGCAGCGACAGAGACTGCAACAGTCTAATTAAGCGCAACACCAACTTTGGCACCAGACGCAACAATATCTGCCCACGTCTGGGTGTCAATCACAATGCCGTCTTTACCGCGCTGTATGCGAGCACGACGTTCGGGGTCGCCAGCGATTTGAACATCATCAAACCCCTGCCCAGCGGGAGATTTTTTAACCCAATCGACAAACGCCTGCGCTTCTGTCTCAAAGCTAGTTTGCGTGCCCAGTTTGGCTGGGTCGATCAACACAGTCAACATACCGTTGAGCACGGCTTGCGCTTGGCCGCGCTGGGAATTGGCGGGCTCATGCCAGCTGCCGCCGCCCGTCAACGCGCCGCCCATCAGCTCGCACGCCACGGCCATGCCGTAGCCTTTGTGTTCACCAAAGGTCATTAGCGCTCCGAAAAGTCCATTGCTTTGGGGTACGACGACCACGCCCGGATTCGTCGTCGGAGCGCCAGTTTCGTCGATCAACAACCCCGGCGCGACTCTGTGGCCTTCGTTGTAGGCAACGCGCATCTTGCCTTGGGCGACGCGGCTGGTGGCAAAATCGAGCAAAAACGGCTCTCTGCCAGCCAAAGGGATACCGATACAACACGGATTTGTCCCAAACCGCCCGTCCGCCCCGCCCCAAGGTGCGACTGAGGGCCGCGCCATGACATTGACGAAATGCATAGAAACCAGCCCCGCTGCCGTGGCCATTTCTGCCCAGTGGCCAATGCGGCCCAAGTGGTGCGAGTTCGCTACCGTCATGATGCAGCTACCGTGCTGCTTGGCGCGTTCAATACCCATGTGCATCGCCTGCTCGCCGATCACCTGGCCGTAACCGCGCTGGCCATCCAGCGTTAGCATGTGGCCCAAATCTAGCAAAGTTTTGACGGAAGTATTGGGTTTCAAGCCGCCTTCCAACACCGCCGCGACGTAGCGCGGCAGCATACCGACACCGTGCGAGTCGTGGCCGCTCAGATTCGCCATGACGAGGTTGCTGGCGACGGTTTGGGCTTCTTTTCCAGAACTGCCGCACGCTATTAAAATAGTAGCTGTTGAGGCAATTAATTCGACGGATAAAATCGTTTTTGACATTTTTTCTTATCCTTTCACATCACCGCGCCGACTTGCCACGGCACAAACTCATTCTGCCCATAACCATGGCGCTCACTTTTGCTCGGCTCGCCCGAGGCGGTCGCCAAGACCATCTCAAAAATCCGATGCCCCATCTCGGCAATCGAAGCGGTGCCGTCGATGATTTCACCGCAATTGATGTCCATGTCTTCTTCTTGCCGCTTCCACAAGGCGGAGTTGGTTGCCAGCTTGAGCGATGGCGAAGGTGCACAGCCGTAAGCCGAGCCGCGCCCTGTCGTGAAGCAAATGACGTTCGCACCGCCTGCTACTTGGCCGGTGGCACTGACAGGGTCGTAACCCGGTGTGTCCATATAGACAAAGCCGTGCGCAGTCACGGGTTCGGCGTATTCGTAGACCGCTTGCAGGTTGGACGTGCCGCCTTTGGCGACAGCGCCCAGTGATTTCTCCAAAATCGTGGTCAAGCCACCTGCTTTGTTGCCGGGGGACGGGTTGTTGTTCATCTCGCCGTTGTTGATCTCGGTGTAATGCTCCCACCATTTGATGCGCGAGACCAGCTTTTCACCCACAGCGCGACTGACGGAACGGCGCGTTAGCAGATGCTCGGCCCCGTAAATTTCAGGCGTTTCAGACAAAATCGCCGTGCCACCGTGCGCCACCAGCAGGTCAACAGCAGCACCCAAGGCGGGGTTGGCGCTGATGCCGGAGTAGCCGTCTGAGCCGCCGCACTGCAGGCCAATGGTGATGTGCGCTGCGCTGCAGGGCTCACGCGTCACCGCATTGGCGCGGGGCAGCATGGCGTTGATCAATTCAATGCCTTTGGCAACCGTCTTCGCCGTTCCTCCCGTATCTTGAATGTTGAACACCTTGAGGTTGTCGCCCTCGGTCAAATTACCACTGCCCAGCCAGGCTTTGATTTGGTTGCCTTCGCAGCCCAAACCGACCACCAAAGCCCCCCAAAAGTTAACGTGGGTGGCGTAACCAGTTAGCGTGCGCTGCAAAATTTGCATACCTAAGCCCTCGCCATCCATACCGCAGCCCGTGCCGTGGGTCAGCGCGACCACGCCGTCCACATTCGGAAAATCAGCCAAAGCGCTGGGGTTGGTGCGGCGTGAAAAGTGGTCTGAAATCGCCCGCGCTGCTGTGGCGGAGCAGTTGACGCTGGTCAACACGCCGATGTAGTTGCGTGTCGCAACTCTGCCGTCAGCGCGCTTGATGCCCATGAAAGTGGCTTCGCGCTTGATCGGCTCAGGCTTCACATCAGCGCCATAGGCGTATTCACGCTCAAAATCGCCTTTGTTGGGCCCCATGTCGAGGTTATGGGTATGCACATGTTCGCCCGCCGCGATGGGTTTGCTGGCAAAGCCGATGATCTGGTTGTAACGGCGCACCGGCTCGCCCGTTTCAATGGCGTGGGTGGCGATCTTGTGACCCGGCGGGATGAGGCCTTTGACAGCGATACCCTCGATCACAGCTCCGCTCATGAGCTGGGCGCGGGAAATCAAAACGTCGTCGGCGGGGTGCAGGCGGATAAAGCTGGTGTTAGTGGTGCTAGAAGTGTTCATGGTTCAAATACTCTCTTTGGCTTTTACTCTGGCTTTACTCCAGCTGGCGCTGAAGCGGGCGTGGGATTTGTCCATGTGGGCGTGCATCGCTGTTCGTGCGGCGGCGGCATCGTGGTTTTGGATGGCTTCCAAGATGGCGCTGTGCTCAGCAATGGCGGCTTGCCAAGATTGCAGGGTCTCAAAATAGCCGACCAAGCGCTCAAAAATCGGGCCACGGCGCGAATCCCAGAAGCTTTGCACGGTGTCTATCAGCACCTCGTTGCCGCTGGCCTGTACGATGGCGGTGTGAAAAGCACGGTCGCCGTCCAGCGGCAGCACGCCATCGGCGGCCTCAACTTGCATCATGCGCAGGGCTTTGCCCATGGCGTCTATGTCTTTGCGTTTGGCTTGCAACGCGGCGATGGCGGCTGTTTCGCCCTCCACCACGCGGCGGGCGCGTATCAGCTCCAGCGGGCCCCATTCGGCTTTGTTATCAGATAAGACTGCATTTTCACTGCTATTTATGGTATTAGCCGGCATATTTATTGCCTGAATAGCTACTTTATTTATAGCATTTGTAGAATTTATAACATTAATGGCATTGATTTGACTTCTATCCAGCACGTAAATGCCCGAACCCGTGCGCACCTCGACCCAGCCTTCTACCTCCAAAGCGATCAAGGCTTCGCGCACCGATGAGCGGCTAACGCTCAGCAGCTTGGCCAAATCCCGCTCCGCTGGCAGGCGACTGCCAGTGGCAAATTCGCCCGAAAGCATGCCTGCGCGCAATTGCTCGGCAATTTGGCGATACAGGCGTTGCGGTTCGACGGCGATTAAGGGCATGTGCAGATTTTACGCGAATTGGCCAAGTGGTCAGACCAATTTAGCTTAGAATCTCAACAATTACATTTTTTCTATGATTGGGAGATGCCATGCGCTTGAGTAACAAAACCGCTTTAGTCACAGCCGCCGGTCAAGGCATTGGCCGTGCCAGCGCCATCGCCATGGCACGCGAAGGCGCGCAAGTGCTCGCCACGGATTTGAATCCTGCGCTGCTGGAATCGCTCAAAGGCATCCCCAATATCACCACGCAAGTGTTAGACGTGATGGACAAAGCAGCGATTCAAGCCGTCGTTGCCTCTTTGCCCAAGCTCAATGTGTTGTTCAACTGCGCAGGCTTCGTCCATCATGGCGCGATTGATGTCGCGCAGGACAAAGACTGGGATTTCGCTTTTGACTTGAACGTGCGCTCACAATTCTGGGCAATTCAAGCTGCGCTGCCTGTGATGTTGCAAAACGGCGGCGGCTCCATCATCAACATGGCCAGCATCGTGAGTGTGCGCGGTCTGCCAAACCGTTTTATCTATGGCGCTTCTAAAGCGGCGGTGATTGGTTTGACCAAAAGCGTGGCCATTGACTACGTCAAGCAAAACATACGCTGCAACTGCCTGTGCCCTGGCACGGTAGACACACCGTCTTTGGGCGACCGCATCAATGCGTTTGAAGACCCGGTCGCCGCCCGCAAAAACTTCATAGACCGCCAACCCATGGGGCGCTTGGCTTCTGCCGACGAAATCGCTCCAACCGTGGTGTTTTTGGCAAGTGATGAGTCGTCTTTCTACTCGGGCGAAGCTTTGCACGTCAACGGCGGCATGACCATCTAAGCGCATATTTAAGGCAAACACGCAACATGAACCAACTTGATTTAAAAGGTCGGCACGCCATCATCACCGGCGGTGCTTCAGGCTTGGGTTACGCGATTTCAGAACGCATGATTGCTTCTGGCGCGATCGTCACTTGGTGGGATGTGAACACGGAGGTGATGGCGAATGCCGCCAAAACGATCAACTCAGACGTCCATTGCGAAAAAGTTGACGTCACCCTGCATACCAGCGTTGTTGCAGCCTTAGCGCGAACGATTCAAAAGCGCGGCAAAGTTGATATTTTGGTCAACTCCGCTGGCATCACTGGCCCGAATATGAAGCTGGCCGATTACCCTTCAGATGCCTGGGCGCAAGTCATCAATGTCAATTTGAACGGTACCTTCCACTGCTGCCGCGAGCTGACAGCGCACATGCAAGGCAACAGCTACGGGCGTATCGTCAATATCGCCTCTGTCGCTGGCAAAGAGGGCAACCCCAACGCCAGCGCCTACAGCGCCAGCAAAGCGGCGGTGATCGCGTTGACCAAATCCCTTGGCAAAGAGCTGGCGAACAGCGGCGTGCTGGTCAACTGCGTGACCCCCGCCGCCGTCAGAACCGCCATGTTTGACCAAATGACGCCTGAACACATCGCCTTCATGCTGTCCAAAATCCCGATGGGACGTTTTGGAAAAACAGACGAAGTGGCGGCGATGGTGAGTTGGCTTTGTACGGAAGATTGCTCGTTCGCGACCGGTGCGGTATTTGATCTTTCTGGTGGTCGGTCAACCTACTAATCGCAAAATAATTTTTAACCAAAGGAAAACCATGAAACTCGTTCGCTATGGCAAACCCGGCAAAGAAAAACCTGGCCTGATTGACGCTGAAGGCAAACTGCGCGACTTGAGCGCGGTCGTCAAAGACATTGACGCTGAGCAACTCAGCCCCGCCGCATTGGCCAAAATCAGCAAGATCAAAACTGACAAACTGCCGCTGGTTAAAGGCAAGCCGCGCTATGGCAGCCCAGTGGCCAATGTTGGAAAATTCATCGCCATTGGCCTGAACTACACCGACCACGCGGAAGAATCTGGCATGCCGATTCCGGCTGAACCCGTAGTTTTCATGAAAGCCAACAGCTGCGTGGTGGGTCCAAACGACGACATCATGCTGCCCAAAGGCTCGGTCAAAACCGACTGGGAAGTAGAGCTGGGCATCGTCATCGGCACCAAGGCACGCTACGTGTCACAAAAAGAGGCTTTGAATTTCGTAGCGGGCTACTGCACCATCAACGACGTGTCCGAACGCGAATACCAACTAGAGCGCGGCCCGCAGTGGGACAAGGGCAAGGGTTGCGACACTTTCGGCCCGATTGGCCCGTGGCTGGTCACCACCGAGGAGATCACCAACCCGCAAAAACTGGGCATGTGGCTGGACGTGAACGGCAAACGCTTCCAAACTGGCAACACCAAAACCATGATTTTCAGTTGCGCGAAAATTGTGAGCTATTTGAGCCAGTTCATGACATTGATGCCAGGTGACGTCATCACCACCGGCACACCGCCGGGTGTGGGTTTGGGTATCAAAAAAGATGGCAAACCAGCCCCTGTGTTCTTGAAAAAGGGTGATGTGGTGACGCTAGGTATTGAAGGCTTGGGCGAGCAGCGTCAGTTGGTGGTGCCATTTAAGTTGTAATTTTTGCACAGCCCGTACGCGGGCTGTCGCATGCTCTCATGCAATTTAACTTTCTATCTCTGACTTTTCAAGTAAGTTTTCTAGACGCCCACGTATAACGATGCCTACCTGATCAATGGCTATACGCAGTTCAGTAGTTTTATCATGACAGAGTCGGGCCTCTGCAGCCAAAAATACTGACTCTAGGCTGTCATGCTGGCGCAAAGCAATGATCAGTGGAAAGCCAAAGCGTTCTCTATAGGCAAGATTGATGCTTATAAGACGCTTGTGCTCTGCCTGTTCTAGCGCATCCAGCCCCAATCGACCCTGCTCGCTGGTCGATTCTGAAGTCATTGTTCCTGCGATCGCTTCCTGGCCCGCTAGCTCTGGGTGAGCCCTAAGCAGTTTAAGCTGTTGCTCAGGGTCCGCCTCCAAAATTACGCCAGTCAATGCATCCACTAGCTCTGCCAAGCTCTGAAAAGGTCGCTTATCCCAAGCACAACGAACCACCCAGGGTGAATGTTCCACAATGCCACCCAAGATGGTTTCGAATTTGCGCTGATCCATCGAATTGAGATGAGTCAGCGCGACATGGATCAATGGATTCATGAAGTAAATGTGCCGCTTTAGGCTCTTTGCGTGTTGCCGCTTATTGCACTTACCATCTCCACCGCTTATTGCGGCACCCAACCTGCCGTTTTTAACAAATCGCCGTGCACCTTGATTTCTCGGGATATCAATTGGCGCAACTCCTCGGGACTGGTTGGCGCCACGTCCATAGCGGTTTCTGCCAGCTTTGACTTGAGTTCTGGATCGAAGGCTTCCCGCACAGCTCGATTGAGCTGATCAATAACGGGACGAGGCGTATTTGCAGGAGCTAGCATGGCTATCCACAACTCCACATTGAGGCCGGTCACGCCCTGCTCCTGCATGGTTGGTACTTGTGGGAAGAGCGGGGAGCGACTTTGGCCCATCACCCCCAACGGAAGCAAGGTGCCCGCTTTGATGTAAGGCATGGCTTCTGTCATGACCGCAAAGACGCTATCCACTGTGCCGGCCAGCAAATCGTTGATAGCCAACGCGCCGCCCTTGTAGGGGACATGCAACATTTTCGTGCGTGTGTAAGACTCGAACAATAGTCCGACCAGATGCTGGGGACTGCCGTCTCCGGAGCTGGCATAGGTGAGTCCGCCTGGGTTAGCTTTGGCGGCGGCAATGAACGCTGCTGCATTGGGGTATTTTTGCTTGTCTTTGACGACCAACACCATGGGTTGCGTGACCAGACGGGTAACAGGTGCAAAGTCTTTCTCTGGATCGTAAGAAAGCGTTTTGAAGATGCTTTTATTTGTTGCCAAAAATGAGAGCGGCGATATTGTGATGGTGTACCCATCGGCAGGGGACTTCGCCACTTGAGACATGCCAATTTGTCCCGATCCACCCGCCTTGTTGTCGACAATTACCGGCTGACCTAAATTGACAGAGAGCTTTTGCGCCAAGGAGCGTGCAATCATGTCGACGCCGCCACCTGCAGGCAATGCGACGACGATTTTAATCGGCTGTGTGGGGTACTTGCTTTGAGCAAACAAGGATCCAGCCAAAGGTAAAGTACCCAAAAGGGCAGCAGAACTGAGATAGGTGCGACGGTTCATCATGGCATTACTTCCTTTAGGAGAGTTTTAAAAAGTCAGTATCGCGTCATTTATTGTTGCCGTCTATCGCAGAATATGCTACCGTGCATTCTAATATTTAGAACGCAAAATCTAGCTATAGCAATGAATACTTATCTCATTCCCAAGTCTCTCAAATATTTTTTGGCAGTGGTTGAGCACAGCTCAGTACAAGCTGCAGCGCGTGAAATTGCCATTTCAGCATCGGCCATTGACAGGCAAATACTGTTGCTGGAGGAAGATATGGGAGTATCTCTTTTTGATCGGCAGCCAAGGGGTATGCGGCCGACTGCCGCTGGTGAGTTGTTAATGGGCTTAGCCAAACGCTGGATGACGGATCTAAAAAGAACCAAGACTGAGATCTCGCAGCTCAAAGGACTGCATCATGGTCATTTAAGGTTAGTCGCCATGGATAGCCATGCCAATGGGTTGTTGCCATACCTGATCGGAGCCCTTGCCCGCGAACATCCAGATATCGCACTGGAGGTCAAATTCGCGACACCAGATGAAGCATCTCAAATGATCATTTCGGATGAGGCAGACCTCGCGATTGCATTCAATTTGAGTGACCAACTACAGATTCATGTTTTGTGGTCAACCCAGTTGCCTTTGGGCTGCGCAGTGGCGAATGCGCATGCCCTCGCTGAAAAGTCGATACTCCGGCTCAAAGATGTCGTCGAATGGCCACTTGTAGTGCAAAGTCGTACGCTGAGCATTCGGCGCTACTTGGAGCGTCAATATCCTTGGCTTTTTACTGATATGAAAGCACCGCTAACGACCAATTCTCTTCAACTTTTGAAGAATTTGGTATGCGCAGGTAGCCATATTGCACTCACCTCAGAACTCGACATCGCACCCGAAATTTTGCTAGGCAAGGTACGATTCATATCGCTTGCCGACAGTTCTTTACGACCCCAAACAATCAGCGTGGCATTCAGTGCTACCCGCCCTCTAACGGGTATTGCACGGATCGCTGCGAAGTTAATCTCTGAAGAAACAGAGCGCTATCTACACATGGTGAGAAAACCAACAGCTTAGACTCCGTTAGTTAGCCGATGATGATGTGCTTTGCCTCAAAACATCAAAGCTTACAGCGATTTCCCCACGGCTTTTACCCTTGAGGCATGTATCAGCTCACCAATCTGCTTACCAGAGATCGTTTTTGCCTCTATAACACCATTTTTAGAGGTATTTTCGCTATTAGCCGGCGTATTTATTGCCTGAATAGCTATGCTATAAATAGCATTTTCAGCCGTTACCGTTTGTGCCACTTGCAAACTTTGCTGCAAACGCTGGCGCTGCGGGTAGGCGGCGTCTTCAAAACCCAAGCGACCACGGGCGTCGCACTCGCAGGCTAGGAGCACTTCAGCGAAGCGAGCGGGTTTGCGGAAAGCGTCGCAGCCTTCTAACAATCTGACGATAGCTGCAGCGCTGAATTCACCACTTCTATGGATGTTGCCATGCTCGCGCGCCACCACTTCGGCCAGCTCTTTGCACTCGGTTGGCACACGTAGGCGTGCGCTCACTTCGCGTAAGAGTTTTACGCTGCGGTCTTCATGACCAATATGGCGCGGCAAAACGTCAGCGGGTGTTGTGCCTTTGCCAAAGTCGTGGCATAGGCATGCATAGCGAATCGCCAAATTGCAATCCAAACGTGCGCTCATGTCCAACACCATCATGGCGTGCACGCCGGTGTCAATTTCGGGGTGGTATTCGGCGCGCTGTGGCACACCCCAGAGCCGGTCTAATTCGGGCAATAACCGCTGCAACGCCCCGCAGTCACGCAGCACTTCAAACATGCGGGAGGGTTTGTCGTACATCAGCCCCGTGGCGATTTCTTGCCAAACGCGTTCGGACACCAAGGCATCCACCTCGCCGTTTTGCACCATCTGGCGCATCAAGGTCAAGGTCTCTGGCGCAACGGTGAAGTCGCTGAACCGCGCTGCAAACCGCGCCAAACGCAGAATACGCACCGGGTCTTCTGCAAAGGCGGGGGAGACATGGCGCAAGACTTTGGCGTCCAAATCGCGCAAACCACCGTAGGGGTCGACCAGATGGTTTCTATCTAGTGAAAAACTGATATTTTCGTCAAATTTATCATCAAATTGGCATGTAGCCGGCGTATTTATTGCCTGAACAGCTATTGAATTGATAGTAAGATCGCGCCTCGACAAATCTTGTTCCAGCGTCACATCCGGTGCGGCGTGGAAGGCAAAGCCGTGGTAGCCGGGCGCTGTTTTACGCTCTTGGCGGGCTAAGGCCACTTCGTCTTTGGTTGTGGGGTGTAGAAAGACGGGGAAATCTTTACCAACGGGCAAGTAGCCCATGTCGACTAGTTGCTGCGGCGTTGCGCCCACAGCCACCCAGTCTCTGTCCTTCACTGGCAGCCCCAGCAAAGCGTCCCGCACCGCACCACCCACCATGTAAATTTGCATGGGGGTAGTTTAGCGGGTCATTTCATCAAATTTTTGTGGCTGTTCCTACATATACGGCAGAACATGTACCTGCAGTAGTCGTGAATCTGATCTCATATTTGCTACCTGCCGTAATGGTTCTGAAGGCAAATGTGCTCAACACTGGGACACCATTTGATACTTGCGTAACAGAGACTGTAAAGCCACCGTTGTCAGTATCGACAGACCCGTTGATAACAGAGCTGCCAGTGCCAATAGAAATTGTGCGACCATTTTGCGTAACTACATCAGTTCCGCCTGCAATCGTGCCCGGCACCGCAGCATTGCAGTTGTTGGAATTTAAATTCAGTGTTGAAATTGCGTAATTTCCCGCAAAACTGGGCGTTTCATCGCCGCCACCACCGCCGCAAGCCGCCAAAACAGCAGTGATACAAACCAACAACAAAACGCGCATTTTTTGCAACATAAAAACTCCAAAATTAAGACAATTTCATCGACACCATATCGATGGTTAATTATCGTTCAGCATTGTTTTTTTTTGTTGTATTTATGCAACGATTACTGTGATTTAACGCGGTACGGTTCATCAAAATCCACGAAGTCTTTTTCCAGCAAAGACTCTTGAATCCATTTCTGAACACTTGGCAAAGCCGTCACTCTAGCTACGTAGGCGGTGATGTTGGCAGGCAGTGGCAATTGATAAGTGTTGAAACGCATGCAAACGGGGGCGAAGTAGGCGTCGGCGGCTGAAAAATCGCCGAACAGCATGGGGCCGCCGTGTTTATCAAGCAATCCGCTCCAAAGCTCAACGATGCGCTGCACATCGGCTTGCACGGCTGGTTTGTCGCGCCAAACGAGTTGACCGATGTCTGGCATGAAGGCTTCGATGTTCATCGGGCAATTGCCGCGTAAACCGGTGAAACCGGAATGCATTTCAGCACAAACAGAGCGGGCAATAGCGCGAGCGGCATTTTCTTTGGGCCAGAGGTTTTTTTCTGGAAACTTTTCGGCAGCGTATTCGGCAATAGCTAGGGTGTCCCAAATTTTTAAATCACCTGCAACAGACGCATCAACCAAGGCAGGTACTTTGCCAGTAGGGCTGACGCTGGCCATGGTGTTTTTGAACTTGGAATGGGTATCAAACGAGTCAAACCGCACCATGACCTCTTCAAACGGAATGCCCGCTTGAGTCAACAGCACCCACGGACGCATAGACCAAGAGGAGTAATTTTTATTACCGATGTAGAGCTTGAGCACGATTTTTCCTTCAAATGTAGGTAGAGTAAAAGTTGATAACTAAACTACAGCTTACAACAGGTAAAGCCAGCGATTGATGAAGATTTTGCCTAGAAATCATGCCGATCGCGCATGAACGTAAAGGTCGTGTGCTTAAAACCGCCCTGCCGTTTTGCGAAACGCCAGCTGCTGCCGCAACTCGTTGCGGTTGCCTAAATAGGAGGGCACAATGGCGGCTAGGCTGCTTGGGGTGATGCCCAAGGTTTGCAGATTAGGTAATTTGCCGCTGCCAACGTTGTCCACTTTCATGGAATCTAAATTGTCTTGGCTGATCAATGGCTCGCCAGGCAGCAAACGCATCGCCATAGCTTGCAGTTTGCCTAAAAATGGCGGCAAAGCTAAAACTGGGCGACCGCGGCCACGGTTGATACCGGCAGATATGGCGGAGAGTTGCACCAATTCTTTCAAAGTAAACACATCAGGGCCACAAGCTTCGATTACTGGGTTTGCCAATTTTGATTGCGTCGTCAAACTAGACACAACGGCTTGCGCCACGTCTTCCACCCATACAGGCTGAAACTTGGTAGCAGCACCTGCCAAAGGCATGACGGGAAACACTTTTTGCAACTTGGCAAACAGGTTCAAAAACTTGTCGTCCGCCCCAAAAATAACGCTGGGGCGAAAAATGGTGAGGTCAAGCCCGGCAGCTTGCAAAACCGCCTCACCACGCGCTTTGCTACGCTGGTACATGGACGGCGCATCTAAGCTCGCACCCAAAGCGCTAACGTGAACGAGGCGCTTCACACCCGCTTGCTGGCAGGCGGCAGCGAGTTTTTTTGGGAACTCAACATGGGCGCGCTCAAACGCAGCTTCATCGCCATGCAAAATCGCAATCAAATTGACCACGGCATCGTGACCTGCCACCAAAGCGGCGAGTGCGACTGGGTCGTGAATGTTGACTTCCAACACATCCAGCATGGGCAGCGATTGCACATACTGGGCATTTCTACGCCTGCGCGTCGGCACGGTGATGCGGATGTTTTGACGGGTCAGTTTTTCACAAACGTGGCGGCCAACAAAGCCTGTACCGCCTAAAACCAGAACTTTTCCAAGTATTTTTTTCATAGGGATGAGAATATCACGGCAACTCTGTGTTCACAGCAGGTGCATCAACGCCCAAGGGACCAACCATGCCGAGTCTATTTTTCAACGACTGCGGCTGCCCTGTCAAAATCGCAGCGTAGTTGGTGGTGTTGCTCAAGACTTTTTTGACGTAATCACGCGTTTCGGCGAAAGGCACGTTTTCAGCCCAAATCGCTGTTTCAACCACAGCGCCATTGCGCCAAGCACGCGGGCGATTCGGACCGGCGTTGTACGCCGCTGCAGCCAAAGGCATGGAGCCTGCAAAGTCGTCCAGCACCAGCTTCAAATAACCCGTGCCGATGGCGATATTGGTTTCGCGGTCGTTGATTTGGTCTGCCGTGAAGTTGGTCAAACCGATTTTCTTCGCCGTCCACCGCGCGGTGGCGGGCATGACTTGCATCAGTCCCGATGCGCCCACGCCAGAGCGGGCGTCCATGATGAATCGGCTTTCTTGGCGAATCAAGCCGTAAACGTAAGCAGGGTCTAAACCAATGTCACCAGCGCGTTTGACAACGGAATTGCGGAAAGGCATGGGGAAGCGTTGGTCAAAATCGATGACAGTTTTGGTGCGTTCGCTGGTGTTGATGCAGCGATCCCAGACCTCGCGCTCGCAGGCGTACTGGGCAGCAGCCAGCAACTCTCGGTCGTTCATGCCACCGGCTTGACCGGCTGAATTGGTCAAATTGGTGCTGTAGTTCCACTCGCGCACGCCTTCAGAACGTAAGCCAATGCTGATAGCTTTCAAAGCGCGGTTCAAACCCGCATTTTGGCGCGCTGCGGCTTTTTCAAGTGGCGCTAATTCAACAGGGCGCTCTGGTACAGTGATTTTTCTGCCCAGCTCTTCTAATGCCAACTGCTCATAAAAGCCGCGCACGCTGGCAATGCGTTCGAACAGGGCATTGGCTTCTGGCAGTTGATTTTTAGACTTCAGGGCGCGGCCTTTCCAATACGTCCAAATCGCGTCTTTTTGGGCGGGCTCGCTCATGGCGTTGATGGCGTGCAGAACAGACGTCCAATTTGGCTTGCTGCTGACGCGCAGAGTGGCACGTACTTTCCAACCCAGGGTGTCATCGTTCAAATCAGTGTCGCGGTTGACATTGGCGAAATAGCTGACCGCATTGCTGTTTTGGCTCAAAGCCGCTTGTTTGCCAATAGCACCCCAAGCCCAGTTGGTTTGCTCGGTGTTGAATTGCGCGGCTTTACGTCGTAACTCATCGGCTGCGCTGTCTGCATTGCCAGCCGCTGTGCGTAGGATGTCTAACAATGACTCTTCGCTGCGTGAGTTTTTAGAGCCCATCACGATCTGCAAGGCGTTTTTGGCAGCGCGCGCGCGGTTCACCTCCGTTGCCAAACGCGCTTTGATGAAAGCGTCTTGCGCTGTCATGCCAGTAGCCGTTGAGTTGGGGTCTTTGATCAAGCGGTCTGCCGCCAAGTTGCAGCCATCGTCGGTGTCTTTGAGTGACCACCACAGCTTGCGCACCTCCAAAGCACGCTCAGCAGGCAACACGCCAGTCAAAGCACCAACGTTTTGGGGATTTTGTAAATGATCGACCAAAATCGCGTAACAGCGCACTTCTTTGTCGTCACGCATGCGGTATTGCGGGTATTGCACCGCAAAATTACCCCAATCGCGGCGTTGACCCAGCAGCATCAGCCAGTCGTTGCGCATGCGATCTTCTTGGTAAGTGCCCACATATTTAGCTAAAAAACGCTGCACTTCAGCCTCGGACGCCTCTTCTAACCGCGCTTTTAACTCCCAATAGGCCGCCCACGGCTCTAAGCTGGTTCCTGCGGTTTGGGGCAACAGGTCTGCGAGGCGTCTTTTGTCCAGTTTTTTGAAGGCCGCGTTCATTTCGACCAAAACGCTGTCGGCTCTAGCCTCTGCTCTGGCTTCGCTGCTGCTTTGCCCCCAACAAGTAAGTGTTGCAAGAGGCAAAAGTGATGTCAAAATCAAGGCTCTTGGTAAAAATGTCGCTAATTTCGTAAATGTCATAGAAGGTAAGAATAATGGATAAAGCTGCGGTGCGCAAAGCCTTGATAGAACAACGCTTGAATTTACCCGATAGACTACAACGCGCCGACTTGTTACAACGCGTGATGCGCATTTGGCTGTTTAACCGCCCAGACACCGTGATTGGCGCATATTGGCCCATCAAAGGAGAGTTTGACCCGCTGCCCGCTCTCTACCGCTGGCAAGAAGATGCGGCCTTAAACTCTGAATTACCAGCAGCACACCACGCCAACGAGCCTGCAGCCGTCGATTATGCTTCCCAAGTAGCTACGGAAACAGTAGCAAACAGATCGCCTTGCAAAATCGGCTTACCGGTGATCGACAAAGTCCATAAAACCCTGACATTTCACACCTGGTACCCTGGCTGCCCGATGGAGGAGGACGCATATGGGATTCCGAAACCCAAAGACACTGGCGTGGTCGTGCCAACTTTATTGTTCGTCCCCTGTGTAGGTTTTGGGCCAAACGGTTACCGTTTGGGCTACGGCGGTGGTTTTTATGACCGCACCTTAGCCACACTGCAACCCCGCCCAACGACGGTGGGCTTAGGCTACAGCAACGGCTGGCAAGAAGATTTCACCCCAGAATCGCACGATCTACCGCTGGACGCGATATTGAGCGATACTGGGGTTATATGGCAGAAATAAGTCTGGACACCATGTCCGAGATCGCCGTAAACACGCCTGTTGTTGAGAGCATTTCGCTTAGTATTGCCTCGATTCGAAATATGAAGGTGATTTTAGATAGCGATTTAGCAGCTATTTATGGCGTAGAAACCAAACGACTGAATGAACAGATTAAGCGAAATGTGACACGTTTCCCAGCAGATTTCATGTTTCAGCTAACAATGGAGGAAGCGGCTCTTTTAAGGTCGCAAATTGCGACCTTAAAGACAAGTAGAGGTCAGCATCGCAAGTATCAACCCTATGTTTTTACGGAGCACGGCGCAATCATGGCGGCCATGGTGCTGAAGAGTCCGCGTGCAGTAGAGGTCTCGGTTTACGTTGTTCGTGCTTTTGTGCGATTGCGTGAAGCAGCATCTTTGCATGTAGATTTGGCCAAGCGATTGGCTGAATTAGAAGAAAAGACCGAGTCAATGGACATGCGGCAAGACACATTCAGCCGCAATACACGCAATCAGCTGAAGCAAGTTTTTGAGGCATTGCGAGAGTTAGCTACATCTCCCCCCAAGCCAACCGAGCCGCCAAAGCGCGCCATTGGGTTTGTCAATACAGATGATAAATAAACGACAATATTGTCATGTTAAATAGCACAAATTTATCCGTTAAATTGTTTGTAGCCGTCGTATTTACTGCCTAAGCAGCTATTAAAAATATAGCAAACTATTTTTATACGGGCGGATTCAATCAAGAAGTGCAACACGGTTCAAAGACTGATGAAACACCTCGTGTAGGGTTTTAAATCCTAAGCGTTTACGAGGTCGATAATCCTTAACAACCGTATTCCAATTGGTTGTTTTGTCAGGATTAATATATTGGCTTTTGACATCGATCAGAAAACTGGGAATAGGCGAGTTGGACTGATTGCTAGAAGTGGCCACGCTTTATTCCTTGTTTGTAATTAGAGGCGATGAGTCAATGCTGTAATACGGAGTTCCATATCTTACGAAACAATAGCTACCACGAAGATAGCCACCGACTAGCATCCATAAAATAACTAACATTAGTGAATGATGCCCAACTCCTAATATATTGTTTGCCATAGATTGATCACGCCACCCCAAGCCATCAGCAACTGGCCATACCCACATAACTGTAAAAAAAGCAAGTATTCCAATACCAGTAACGATCCATTTAATTATTCGGATACGCGGCATTACTTTGATCTGTATATACAAAATACTGATTCTCCATGTCAAAAAAATAAACACAGGTGCAATCGCCCAAAATACAGCATAGTAAAACCGCACCCATTCAGTAGCATTTGGAATTTTGCGAATATTGTTCAGCATGGGTATGAATTGCGACATAAAGTCAGCAAAGGCTTGCGATTGTGGCATTGCAGCTATTTCATGTGTAACCATAACAGACATGCCAACGACGAAAAGCAGCCATAACCAAAAGGTAAGCCACAATAGCTGCTTGTAAGTGAGTTGCTTCATTTGATGAGTGAGTTATCAATTAAGAGGCTGAGGTGACTCATTCCTGATGTCTATAAGGGGATGCAACCAATTTTTAGGAGTATTTCGCTTATAGCCGGCGTATTTATTGCCTAAGCAGCTATAAATTATATAGCAAAATCAAGCCTTCAATTTTGCTAACAAACCCCGCGTTGACCCATCCAAGCCGCTCAAATCCCCAGACGACATGCGCTTTTCGATGTCCACGGCCAGCACTTTACCCAGCTCCACGCCCCATTGGTCAAAGCTGTTGATGCCCCACACGCTGCCTGCGACGAAGACGCGGTGCTCGTAGAGCGCAATCAGCGCGCCGAAACTAGCTGGCGTTAAATTTTCCAGCAGAATCGTCGTGCTAGGGCGGTTACCTGGGAAGTTTTTGTGACCACCGTCGTCTTTTTTACCCATCATCAAAGCCTGTGCTTGAGCTACCGCATTCGCCAGCAAACGCTGCTGATGCCCGGGCAAGTTGTGTCTAGCGTTTTTCACGGCGATGAATTCGACGGGAACCACATCGGTGCCTTGGTGTAGCATTTGGAAAAACGCGTGCTGTCCATTCGTGCCTGGCTCGCCCCAAACGACGGCAGAGGTTGAAAACGGCAACAACTCACCATTCGCATCGACCTGTTTGCCGTTGCTTTCCATCTCCAGCTGCTGCAAATACGCTGGCAAACGCTTCAAAGCACTGTGGTACGGCGCGACGCAGCGGCTGGTGAAGCCGTGGAAGTTGCGATACCAAACATCGAGCAAGCCGAGTTTGACGGGCAAATTGCTCTCTAGCGGTGCGGTGCGGAAGTGCTCGTCCATCGCGCTCGCACCTGCCAGCAGGTCTCTGAAACCCTGCGCGCCAATAGCAACTGCTATCGGCAAACCAATCGCAGACCACAAAGAATAGCGTCCACCCACCCAGTCCCAAAAGCCGAAAGTAGTGCTGATGCCGAACGCGTTGGCAGCTGCGACATTGGTGGTTAATGCTGCAAAATGCCTTGAAATGCCTTTATCTTTCGTTAAAAGATTCGATTTATCCACATAATTCACCTCAAACCACGCTTTGGCCGACAAAGCGTTGGTCATGGTTTCTATGGTGGTAAAGGTTTTTGAGGCCACCAAGAACAGCGTGTTTTCAGCTTTGAGGTTTTTCAACACCGCTGCCAACTCGTGGCCGTCGACGTTGGAAACAAAGTGCAAACGTTTACCTGTGGTGGCGAAGCTATCCAAAGCCAGCACAGCCATCAAGGGACCTAAATCTGAGCCACCAATGCCAATGTTGACGATGTCGGTGATCTGCGCATCTGCACGAATCTGCTCGGCATAAGCCAGCATGGGCGTTAGGGTTTGGTGCACCAAGGCTAGATCAGTTTTAATATTTGCTATATTATTTATAGCTGATGAGGCAATAGATACGCCGGCTAGAGGCGTATTTGAGTCATTATTTTCAATGCTTTCAGCCGTCCTGAGCAACCAGTGCATCACTGCGCGGTTTTCGGCGTTGTTGATCTTTTCACCTGCAAACATCGCATCGCGGTGCGCTTCAACGCCGCTTTGACGTGCCAAATCCATCAGCAGGGCTTGCGTGGCTGTATCCAAACGGTTTTTGGACAAATCGGCAAAGACGTAGGGCGCTTGCTGGCTGAGCGTTTCAAAGCGATTGGCATCCGTGGCAAAAGCGTCTCTGGCATCGAAGTTTTTGCCTTGTTCGTCAAAATGCTGCTGCAAAGCCGCCCAAGCGGCCGTTAGGTCGCCACGGGTGCGACGATTGGGAAGTGGGGGAATGCTGCTCATGGTTGTCCTCAACTTTGCAATTATTGTGCGGCCAAAATCATTTTTTCTAACTTAACGGTGTCTACGCAGAAAGCGCGAATACCCTCGGACAACTTTTCGGTTGCCATCGCGTCTTCGTTCAGTGCCAAGCGGAAGCTGGCTTCGTTGTAGCTGACGGCGGGAATGTCCAATGCTTGTGCGGCTTCTGCTGAGATGGCGCGGGTCAATGGCGCTTCTGTAGCCGCTAATTCCGCGAGTAATTCTGGGCTGATGGTCAACAAATCGCAGCCTGCCAAAGCGGTGATTTGCCCGACATTACGAAAGCTTGCACCCATGACTTCGGTTTTGATGCCGTGCTTTTTGTAATAGTTGTAAATAGCCACGACGGACTGCACGCCTGGGTCGTTTGCTCCAGCTTTGTCGGCTTCTACCCAAGCTGCGCCAGCTGATTTTTTGTACCAGTCATAAATACGACCGACGAAGGGCGAAATCAGCTGTACTTGCGCCTGCCCGCAAGCCACCGCTTGGCAGAAGGAGAACAGCAGCGTCAAATTGGTGTGAATGCCTGCGCGCTCTAGCTCGGCAGCGGCTTGGATGCCTTCCCACGTGGCAGCAACTTTGATGAGTACGCGGTCAGAGTCAATACCATTGTCACGGTACAAAGCGATTGTTTTCAAAGCGCGGGCGACCATCGCGGGTGCGTCAAAGCTCAAACGAGCATCAATTTCAGTGGATACACGGCCTGGCACAATGCCCAAAATCTTCACACCAAAGCTGACCAGCAAATGGTCGACCACATCATCCAGCGACTTGCCTTGGCACGCTGCGACCGACGCTGCCAGCAACGGCGCGTACTCCGGCTTTTGCACGGCTTTCAGGATCAGAGATGGGTTGGTCGTGGCATCGCGTGGCTTGGAAGCGCTGATTTGCAAGAAATCGCCCGTATCGGCAACGACGGTGGTGAATTGTTTGAGCTGATCGAGTTGATTCATGGCTTGAGGTTTTTCCAAAATTGAGGAAGCGTTGTTAAATGGCGCATTTAAATTCCGTCCTTATTATCGCAAATTTGCATTCAACATGAAACTAAGTTACATTAAACACTCTGATTTTTTTGTTTTTAGTTACATAAACATTTGGTAATAACATTTGGCAGTAGGTGATTCATGAGTTTTGATTTGGTTATTTTTGGTGGTACTGGCGATTTAGCATGGCGCAAACTGTTGCCAGCCTTGTTTCAAGCGTTCAGACATGGCAGCTTGCCCGTAGGTGGTCGTATTGTTGGCGTTGGAAGAGACACGTTAACGGATGAAGAATACCGCGCCAACATCAAAGCGCGCTTTGATGCTGTCGAGCCTTCAAAGCGCCCGAACAGTGAAGAATTTGACCGCTTTTCAGCCAATCTGTTTTACCTTCGCATGGATTTGTCTAAGCCAGAGTATTACTTGAGCTTGGCAGAAATGCTGAACGCACGTAATGCGGACACGGTTGTGATGTACGTGGCTACAGCGCCAGGCTTGTTCACCACCGTCTGTGAGCAAATCGCCGCTGCGGGCTTGAATGGTCCGAAAACACGTGTGGTACTTGAGAAGCCGCTGGGGCACGATTTGGCGTCCAACCGTGCCATCAACGAAACCGTGCGCCGTGTGTTGACCGAAAACCAAGTGTTTCGTATTGACCACTATTTGGGTAAGCCGTCGGTGCAAAATTTGTTTGCATTGCGTTTTGGTAACTCGCTGTTTGAGCCGTTGTGGCGCAGAGAGCACATTGCCAACATTCAAATCACCATTGCAGAAGATTTGGGTGTCGAATCCCGCGGGGCGTTTTATGAAAATACAGGCGCATTGCGTGACATGGTGCAAAACCATGCGCTGCAACTGTTGTGCGCGATTGGTATGGAGCCGCCTATCAACGCGCATGCTGATGCGATACGTGATGAAAAACTCAAAGTACTGCGTGCTTTGAAGCCATGGACTGCGGAAACGCTGCAAAACCACGTGGTGCGTGGGCAGTACAGCGCAGGCACGATCAACGGGCAGGCTGTGCCTGGGTACAAACAAGAAACAGGCGTCAGCGCAGAGAGCCAAACGGAAACCTTCGTCGCTCTGCGCTGCGAAATTGCCAATTGGCGTTGGGCGGGTGTGCCGTTTTACATTCGCACTGGCAAGCGTTTGGGTGCACGTGATGCGTCTATCGTGATTAATTTCAGGCCTGCGCCGCATGCCATTTACCAGTCACCCGCTGGTGCTGCGAACCGTTTGGTGATTAATTTACAGCCTAAAGACGGTTTGGAGTTGCACTTGTACTCCCAGGGTGCCAACCAGCGCGCTCCCGCGGGCAGCAAAAGCACACAATCACTAGCGCCTGTGCAGCTCGATTTGGATTTTGACAAACGTTTTGGCACTGAACGTGTTGGCGCTTACGAGCGCTTGTTACTTGACGTGCTAGCAGGCCGCTTGAATTTGTTTGTCCGCAGTGATGAGCAAGAATGTGCATGGCGTTGGGTAGAGCCTATTTTGGACGCATGGAAAGCCGATACCCAAGGTCCTAGACCGTATGCTGCTGGAAGTTGGGGACCAAGTGCATCCAGCGCCATGATTGCCAAAGACAATTTCTGCTGGGCTGAAGAAAATTGACCCCCACGCTTGTCGCTCCGCGTACTGCGCTGCCCCCCGAGGGGGCTGTGCCTTGCTTGGGGCGGCCCGGCGCAGCGGCCATATTCCACAAAGGAAATTGACATGTTAGAACGCGTAAAAGCCTCCCTACCTTCACTTGCCCCAGCTGAACAGCGCGTGGGCAAGCTCGTGCTGGGCGACCCGCGCGCGTTTGCCAATTTGCCTATCAGCGTGTTGGCAGACCGAGCGCATGTGAGCAAGCCTACGGTCGTGCGGTTCTGCCGCAGCATGGGCTATGACGGTTTGTCTGATTTCAAACTCAAACTCGCGGGTAGTGTGAACGAAGGCGTACCCTTTATTCATCGCAGCGTGGATGCCGATGACAAAACGGGTGACGTGATGGTGAAAGTCATAGACAACACCGTTGCCGCGTTCTTGAAATATCGCAATGACGCCATCACCGGTGCCATTGAAAAAGCTGTCATCACCTTAGCGGAAACGCACACAACAGGTAGGCGTATTGAGTTTTATGGCGCTGGAAACTCGGGCATTGTGGCGCAAGACGCACAGCATAAATTTTTCAGACTCGGATTAAACACGATTGCCTACAGCGATGGCCACATGCAAGTTATGAGCGCATCAATGCTAGGCGCGGGTGATTGCGTGGTGATTATTTCCAACTCAGGTAGAACGCGTGATTTGATGGACGCTTGTGATATTGCGCGCAAAAACGGTGTGACGACGATTGTGATTACAACCAGCGGCTCGCCCCTTGCTTCAGCAGGCAACATTCACCTTGCAGCCGATCACCCAGAGGGTTTTGATAAATACAGCCCTATGGTATCGCGTTTGATGCACTTGATGATTGTTGATATTTTGGCGACCTGTGTGGCTTTACGCATCGGCGGTAGCAAATTACAACCCATGTTGCAGGGAATGAAAAACAACTTACGCAGCAAGCGTTACGCTTGAACTTATTCGCAGTCTCTTTAGCCTCTCATGAGATTCGTTTAAGACTAAATCTTATAGCGGTTTCTCACCAAAAAATACCTTGCCGTATGCCGCTACTGCCTGTGTTTTGGTGTTATCGCTGTCCGTCATGATGCCCACGCTGATCAAATTACCGGGTGCTTCGCCAAAAGCTTTTTCAAAGTCTGCGCGAATATCGCGTTGGTAGTCTAGCCATTGACGCAGGTTTTTAGACCCCGACTCCACCACCACGCTGCGGATTCTGTCCGTTCTCGGGTTAATCACTACACTGCCTGCTTGACGCTTGTTGCACCAAACGTACATCAAGGTAGCGTAGGGCATGGGCTCACCAGTCATCACTTGTGCTAGCTCAGACAACATGGCGTTTTTTGCAGAAAATTTAGATTTGTCGCCTTCAAAAGTCAACACGATGCGAACAGGGGAATCGTCGAGATCACGCTCTGCGAGGTCAGCGCCTGCTATCAATTCAGGGATTTGCCATGAGAAATTGACGGTATCAAGCTTGGTTGCAGCAATATTCACATCGCGACGCATCATGCTTGCCGAGACGCCTGCTTTGGCTGTTAACGTATCGCGACCGTCTTTTCGAGCGAAATCATAAACCGTTGCGGTTTTGCCGGGAAGTGTGAAATGTCGCCATTCTGCAAAAAAACTGCTTTCAACAGCACGCGTTTCTTTAACGTCTTGCTTGGCAACATGACTACAGGCAAGCATGCTCATCACGCCAACGACAGCGCAGGAAATGGCTAACCACCTCAAAGCATGCTTAATCCACATTTTTGTCTCCGTCATTTAACCATTATTAAGCTAGGCATATCAATAGCTTCTCTAAAACACAAAACCCCGCTGCACCGAAATGCAGCGGGGTTTTTAACTTTAAATTCTATACTAGCTAAACGCTAGCGTTGAATTTAGAAGCTGTGTGACAACATCAAGTGAGTAGCGCTGTCTGTTGTAGCTGCGCCGTCTTTCTTCCACTGACGCAAGCCAGCAACAACTGCTGTACGCTTGCTCAAATTGTACTGAGCGCCCAAAGAGAAGCCCTTTGTTTTCACGCCAGCATTGTCAAACGTCTCGTATGTCAAGCCCAGGTCTGTAGCACCGAAAGAAGCAGCAACAGTAGCAACCACTTCTTTAGCTGTTGTACCAGTTGTACGCTTCAATTGCAAGTAGCCCAAACCGAGTTTAGCCATGCCGAGGTTGTAGTTACCAGAAACGCGGAAACGGTTCTTGTTTGTGTTTGAAGTCACGTCAGCAGCGCCTTGGCGAGTCCATGAAGTCACATCAAAACGTGCAGAGATAGGGCCAGCGCCGTATGTCACGTTACCTGTGATTGATGGCTGAGCAGCTGCAGCACCAGTAGTACCGCCATTGCCAGTCGCTGCACCAGTTGTGCCACGGTCGACGTATGACACACCAGCTGTCAAGCCAGGAGCCAATTGTGGTGAAGTGTAAGAAACGTAGTCGATGTTGGCGTTAGCTGCATGAACTTTACCGTCCAAGCCCCACTGTGGACCTGGGCGTGCACGTGACAAGCCGTCATCAGACTCAACTGCGCCCATAGACACAGTACCGAAGCCGCCAGCCAAAGACACAAAAGCGTCTTCGCCTGTACCAGCGCCGTCACGCATCATGCCAGCGAGTGACAATTTAGCAGTAGCTTTCAAGCCGCCGCCGAGGTCTTCAGTAGCAACCAATGCGATTGCTGCTGTATCTGTAGTCAAACCAGCTGAAGAAACGCCAGCTACTTTGTCTGCACGGTAGCCGTATGTGAAGTTACCGCTCAAAGTTGCGGTTTGTGCGAATGCTGCGCCAGAAGCTGCAACAACTGCGAGTGCCAATAGTGTCTTTTTCATTTAAAAATTCTCCAAGGTTAAACAAAGGGCTCCGGTCCGTTGTGTGATTTCATCACGTTTATGTGATTAAACTCACGCCTCCAGAAGCCCGGGCCAACCTCCTGTTCGGGAAGCTGACTCTATTGGAACAAAGCTATTGTTACTTCGCAAACTCTTTGCGTGAAATAGGGCTATTTATTTGATATTTGTTGTTCAGCTGCAACAAAGTACCAGTTCACGTTAATATCGACATCATGAACAGCCTGATACCTACCGTTGACGCGGCACTTCGCACCTTGTTTGCACAGCCTCGTGCTTCGCGCGCTTTTACTGCGCCAGTAACACTGGATGAACAACCAAAAGAATTAAGCGCTGCTGATAAAAACTTGGCTGGCGCTTTGATGCGGGTTAACCATGTGGGTGAAATCTGTGCACAAGCACTCTACACAGCGGGTGCTTTGGCGACAAGTAATGCCGTTACTCGGGAACATTTTTTAGCCGCCGCCAAGGAAGAGGCCGACCACTTGGCTTGGACACAAACCCGTTTAGACGAATTAGGCGCTCGCGCTAGCCTGCTGAACCCGCTGTGGTACGCCGGTGCGTTTGGATTAGGATTGATTGCGGGCAAACTCGGCGATGCGGTGAGTTACGGCTTTGTCTTTGAAACAGAGGCGCAAGTAGAAGCGCACCTGCATAGCCATTTGGACTTGCTACCAGTGGGCGACCATACTTCACGCGCCATCGTGGCGGAGATGAAAGCTGATGAAGCTCGCCATGGCCAAGAGGCGCGAGACTTAGGCGCTATAGATTTACCGCCCCCCGTCAAAGCGCTGATGGCAGCTGCCGCTAAAGTGATGACGACTGTAGCGCATCGGATTTGAACTGTAAAACCAATTTCCTTTTCCGTCATTCCCGCGAAGGCGGGAATGACAGCGTATAATTTTTTGCTACTATTTTAATAGCTGCTTAGGCAATAAATACGACGGCTGCAAGCCATTTTACTCCAAAATGATCTCAAATCTCGTTTAACTCAAAACTGGTTGTGATCTGTGCTGTTTTACCCAGCATGATGCTGGCGGAGCAATACTTGTCGTGGCTCATTTTGATAGCGCGTTCAATCGCGTTGGCGGGGATGTCTTTGCCCGTTACCGTGAAATGCATGTTGATGGTGGTGAACACTTTGGGGTCGGTCTCTGCCCGCTGCGAGGTGATTTTGACGCTGCAGCCGCGCACATCTAGCCTGCCGCGTTTCAAAATCAACACCACATCGTAAGCAGTGCAGCCGCCCGTGCCGGCTAGCAAAAGCTCCATCGGCCTTGCCGCCAAGTTTTGACCGCCATTTTCAGGTTTTGCAGCATCTGGCGCACCATCCATATTGAGGATGTGGCCACTGCCGGTTTCGGCTACAAAGCCCATCCCTGAGCGCGCGCCGGTATTGCCGGTCCAACTAACTGTGCATTCCATGCTGTTTTCCTTTTAAAAATCTGTGTGTATGTTTGTAAATCGTTGCACAAAAATCATCCAAATGTGATTTATCCATCATTTGTCTCAAAAAGACACACTAAATTGAGGGTTTACTCTAAGATATTTTGTACAAAACGCGCTTTTTTATGTAAACTTACATCAAGCCAACAATAAATAGTTTGTTATTTTATTGAAAGCATTCATTGTCTCCTCCATCCTCTGAAAAGATGGATTAAGCCCCAAGCCCCAAACAAGTTTTGTAGCTCGGGGCTTTTTTTTGCGCTGATTTTGCCTCGGTTTATCATAGACACATGCCCAAACATCTGTCACCCCAAGATTACCTACAAAAAACCCTCAACGCCCATGTCTACGATGTGGCGATTGTGTCCCCTCTGCAAACCGCCAAAAACCTGAGTCAGCGCTTGGGAAACACCGTGCTTTTTAAGCGGGAGGACCAGCAAGAAGTGCACAGCT
This sequence comes from Polaromonas sp., assembly GCA_013298945.1. Taxonomy (GTDB): domain Bacteria; phylum Pseudomonadota; class Gammaproteobacteria; order Burkholderiales; family Burkholderiaceae_C; genus Aalborgiella. The sequence goes on along the minus strand of JAAFJR010000011.1, from coordinate 4,004 downwards.
TCAAGCTGCGTGGCGCGTACAACAAAATGGCGCATTTGACGCCAGCGCAGCTCAAAAAAGGCGTGATTTGTGCCTCTGCCGGCAATCACGCGCAAGGTGTGGCGTTATCCGCGTGCAAAATGGGCATTCGCGCGGTGATTGTGATGCCAACCACCACGCCGCAGCTCAAAGTTGACGCCGTTAAAGGCTTTGGCGGTGAAGTCGTGCTGTTTGGTGACAGCTATTCAGATGCCTACACCCACGCCGTCGCGCTTGAGAAAAAGCAAGGTTTGACCTTCGTACACCCTTTTGATGACGCTGATGTGATCGCTGGCCAAGGCACGGTGGCGATGGAGATGCTGCAACAGCTACAAACGCAGAATTTGGGCGAGCTAGACGCCGTTTTCGTCGCCATTGGCGGCGGCGGGCTGATTTCGGGCGTGTCCAACTACATCAAAGCCGTCAACCCAGCCATCAAAGTCATCGGCGTGCAGATGAATGACTCGAACGCGATGATCCAGTCCGTCAAAGCTAAGAAACGCGTCACATTGCCTGATGTGGGCCTGTTTTCAGACGGTACGGCGGTGAAATTGGTGGGGGAAGAAACTTTCCGCGTGGTGAATTCTGGCTTGGTCGATGACTACATTGAAGTCAACACCGACGCTGTGTGCGCAGCAATCAAAGACGTGTTTACGGACACGCGTAGCATCGTCGAGCCCGCTGGCGCTCTGGCTGTGGCCGCCATCAAGCAATACGTGGCGAAACACAAGTCCAAAGGCAAAACCTTTGCGGCGATTTTGTGCGGTGCGAACATGAACTTCGACCGCCTGCGCTTCGTCGCCGAGCGTGCCGAGGTGGGCGAAGAGCGCGAGGCGCTGTTTGCCGTGACCATTCCTGAAGAGCGCGGTAGTTTTAAGCGCTTTTGTGAGTTGCTGGGTACGCTGCCAGCAGGTGGTAAATTATCGAAATTTACTCCTAAAAATATAGCTGCTCAGGCAACAAATATGCTGCCTACAGCCACAATAGAGCCTAAAATTCCGCTATCCCAGCGAAATATCACCGAATTCACCTATCGCATCAGCGACGCCAACAAAGCGCACGTATTTGTGGGTTTGACCACCACGGTGAGGGGCGAGAGCGTCAAAGTCGCCCAAACGCTGACAAAAAACGGCTTCAAAGCGCTGGATTTAACCCATGACGACCTAGCGCGCGACCACATTCGCCACATGGTCGGCGGTCATTCTTTGCTCGCCAAAGACGAGCGCCTGCTGCGTTTTGAGTTTCCTGAGCGGCCGGGTGCGCTGATGAAGTTTTTAAGCGCTATGCGACCTGATTGGAATATCAGCCTGTTTCACTATCGCAACCAAGGCGCGGACTATGGGCGCATTTTGGTAGGCATGCAGGTGAATACTAAAGACCACAAAGCATTTGATTCTTTCTTGAAATCACTCGGCTACCCCTACGTTGAAGAGACGAATAATCCCGTTTATCGGATGTTTCTTAAAAGTTGATGCCGACTAGATGAATAAACCTTAATGAGCATGATAAATTGTGTCTGCTTTGTAAAGTTTTTATTCACATTAACCAGCATTAAGGGTGCACATGAACATGAAAAACGTATTGAAATTAAGTTTGGCGATATTAGCAGCTGCGACTTTAGCTGCTTGTGGAGGCGGAGATTCGTCTGAACCAGCGGATAAATATGTTGGGAACTGGAAATCGAGCTGTTATCAAGATACAGCAAGCAGCGGAAACATTTACTATTACATTAACAAAGCTAACTACGCCAAGGTATCTGCTGGAGAAATTATGATTACGGCAACATATGACGCTCATTCCGATGCGGCGTGTGCCAACCAAGTAGGTTCTGGTAATTTAGTTACTAGAAAGATGAATATCGGTGCTGAAACCACGTTTTTGGGTGCAAAAGCTGACGTTATCGCTCTAATTACCGTACCAACTGGAGAAGCTTTTCCCGGTTTCGCAACGACAGATGGTACAAAATTAAACATTGTTACCTATACTGCAGGCGGATCAGCAAATGGTTGGGGCAAAGCATCTCCATACACCAAGCAGTAACCGTATTCGCTTGAATCAAAAAGCCCTACTAGCAGGGCTTTTTTTACGTGTATTCGCTGCGATTAACCACCTGATTCCAGCCCAAATGCTGCATTTTTATCCTGCCTCAACTTCACCACCATTTGTGGCAGGGTCAATGCCAAGGCAGGTTTCAAAGTGAAAGATGGGTTGATGACAAAATGCACTTGTAAAAAAACAGCGCGCCTTAATAAATTACCAGCCCCATGAAGCTGACACATTTGACACCACACGACTGCCGCCATTACCGTTGATGGCAATCGCTGCTCTTATGGTGATACCAGCTGGTGTGCGACGGATATAGCCAATTGCCATCGATGTTGCACCGTCAAATCCGCCCAAGGAAACCGCCAATTGGTTATCGCCTTCAGAGCGAGAATCAGGCACCAAACCAGCCAACGCTGCGGCAGATGCAATACCTTGGCGCATTCTGTTGGCGGATGCATTGAACTGCGCCATATTCACAGCATCTGTGGGTGCGGAACCCGCCGCCACATTGGTGATTTGGCGTTCTTTACCTGGGCTACCCACCGACACCTCGCCCACTGATGTTTGCGTACTTAAAAAATCGATTTGATATGTTTGTGCACCGCGTGTGGCCACAGAGTCTGAGCCCAATGCAACGCTGTTATTGGCTGTTGCTTGCGCATTCGTACCCAGTGCCAAAGTTTGTGTACCCGTCGCCGCTGACAATGTGCCAAGTGCCGTTGAATTTGAACCACTGGCTAAACTGCTCGTACCTACAGCTGTGCTGTTCAGGCCAAATGCTTGGCTAGACTGCCCCAAAGCGCTCGAATTCACATTACCTGCTACGGCGTTTTGGCCAGTCGCTGTACTATTGGCTCCTGCAGCATAACTGCCTTGGCCAGTCGCCGTAGAGTTGGTACCTGCAGCGTTGCTACCTTGGCCATTAGAAGTTGAGCTAGTACCTGTAGCTGTAGCGCCTTGACCGGTGCTGGTTGAATAGTTACCACTAGCAGTCGAGCCTTGGCCGTAGGTACTAGCATTCACACCAGTAGCCTGTGCGTTTTGGCCACTGGCTGTGGTGTTCGTATTGTTAGCCACACTGTTTTGTCCATAGGTGCTGGCATTCACACCACTGGCCTGCGCGTTTTGGCCACTGGCTGTGGTGTTCGTATTGTTAGCCACACTGTTTTGTCCATAGGTGCTGGCATTCACACCACTGGCCTGCGCGTTTTGGCCGTAACTACTGGCATTCAGACCAGTAGCTTGTGCATTTTGACCGCTGGCTGTAGTGTTCGTATTGTTGGCCACACTGTTTTGGCCCAAGGCACTTGAATCTGTCCCCGTGGCTTTTGCATTCTGACCCAAGGCGCTTGAATCAGTGCCTGTGGCTTGCGCGTTTTGGCCACTGGCGGTTGTGTTGGTGTTGCTAGCCACACTGTTTTGACCTAAGGCGCTTGAGTCTTTGCCGCTAGCCTTTGCATTCTGACCCAAAGCGCTTGAATCGGTACCTGTGGCTTGAGCGTTTTGACCGCTAGCTGTAGCAAAACTACCCGTCGCTTGGCTTGATTGACCAGTCGCTGTGGATTGTTGACCCGAAGCTAAGCTTGACTGGCCGCTGGCTGTGGCAAAACTACCCGTCGCTTGGCTTGACTGACCAGTCGCTGTGGATTGCTGACCCGAAGCTAAGCTTGACTGGCCGCTGGCTGTGGCAAAACTACCCGTCGCTTGGCTTGACTGACCAGTCGCTGTGGATTGCTGACCGGAAGCTAAGCTTGACTGACCGCTAGCTGTAGCAAAGCTGCCCGTCGCTTGGCTTGACTGACCAGTAGCTGTGGATTGCTGACCCGAAGCTAAGCTTGACTGACCGCTAGCTGTAGCAAAACTACCCGTCGCTTGGCTTGATTGACCGGTCGCTGTGGATTGTTGGCCCGAAGCTAAGCTTGACTGACCGCTAGCTGTAG
>JAAFJR010000010.1 GCA_013298945.1 Polaromonas sp. | reverse complement strand
CCGCGAGGCGGGCAGGCAGTTGAGTCAGGTGCAGTTTGGACTAGACCCAGACCATTGGAAACCGTTTAACGACGTGGGTTCGGGGACGAAAGAGATCATTATTGATGTGAAAGACGGCTGGTATCGCGTGATGTACGTCGCCAAGTTTGCAGAGGCTGTTTATGTGTTGCATTGCTTTAAGAAGAAAACCAACGCAACCAGCAAGCAAGACAAAGCAGTTGCGAAAGCGCGGTATGACGGTGTGATTCAAGAGAGGAATCGGATATGAAAACTAAAAACACCGCAGTGCAAGCTGCAACGCCTGCTATGACCTCAGATAATTTGGCCGGTCACATCACCCCAGCCGGAGGCAACGTGTTCGCAGATTTAGGTTTTGAGCCTGCCGAGGCTGCGGCTCTCTTTGAGCAATCGCAAAAAGCCATCGCCAAAAAACTCGCTATCAAAGCGCAGCTCATGGACACTTTGGCAACGTGGATGGTTACTGAAAAATTAACCCAAGCCAAAGCCGCAACCGTACTAGGCATCTCCCGCCCCCGCGTGTCAGATGTGATTCGTCATAAGAACGGCAACTTCACGGTTGATGCGTTGATTGATATGGTGGTGCGGACGGGACAGACGGTGCAAATATCGGTGTAAATATGACGCTAGCCAGCGTATTTATTGCCTTAAATGCTATTAAAAAGATAGCTTATTTTCTATTCAGCGGTTGACATATTAAAAATAACTTTCTTTGATAGCTTTCGCAAGTTGTGCACCAAGCACTGGCGGTACTGCATTACCAACTTGCGTAAACTGTCTAGCGACCGATCCGGTGAAAATATAATTATCAGGAAAAGTTTGCAACCTTGCACTTTCGCGTACCGAAAGTGTGCGCGGAATATATGGGTGCAAATGGGAGCGACCACCACCTGCATTTCCTCCTGCAATAATTGTCTTAGACGGCTTCGCAGGATCAAGTCTATCGACTCTTCCTAGCTGATCACGGCTTCCATACGCAAGCTTCATATAACGTAAAACTGATTCGGCAGAGTGCTCACGGGTAATGTGGTTTTCAACATTTTTAAGTGGAATTTCAAAAACATTCCCACATACAAGCGATTGAGCGGTTGGTTGTGGTGCTAAGAGTTTTTTCTTAGTTCTTGAACCAATCACAAATAAGCGATTGCGTTGTTGAGCCACGCGATAATGATCTGCTCTTAATACAAGTGGAATATTAAGTGTATACCCAGCTTTTTCTAGTTCGGAATATGCAAATGCAAGCTGCTCACCGTCATCAATTTCTTTTAATCCTGGCACATTTTCAATTAAAAAAGCTCGTGGCTTAAAGTGTTTGATTAATTCAATATAGTCAAATAAAAGATTGCCATTTGTTTTATGAGTAAAGCCAGTCCGTTTGAAATTTTCACCATTTTTAGAGAACCGTTGATTTGCTGCAATTGAAAAAGATTGGCATGGAGGGCCTCCAACGAAAACTCCATCAAATTTCTTGTTCGTTCCAATATATTTAGTTAGTTCAGCAATCATTTCGTCTTTTTTTGAAACGTCGCCTGCGTAGACATTCCATTCGGGTCTATTAAATTTTAATGTTTCGCAAAATAGAGGAATTTTATCTACAAGCAATGAGTGATTAAAGCCCAACGCTTCAAAACCTAAATCTAAGCCACCAGCACCTGCGAAAAAACTGACCATTGGAATGTCAGTAATAGGTTCTTGAAAATCTTCCAACGTAAATAGTTTTTGTTTTTGATATTTTGGACGATGATCCTCCAAATAGCGTAAATCATCATACGTAAATTTATTTATTTTGAGAGTCTCTGATAAATTTAAATTTTCACTAATTGTTTGCAAAATTAGTTTTTTATGTTTTTCAGTATTTTTTTTACTATTTTCAGAAAAAATAGCAGGGGCAAATTTTTCGATAAATATATTTTCGTTTTTCATGATGATTTTGTTACTAAATTTTTAGCTTCTATATATATGTTATTTGCCTGTTCATAGCTTTCAAAATCTTTAACTTTGTTACTTTTAAACCAATTAAAATAATATTTATGTGTTGCCCTATGACAGGAAGGGCAAAGTCCAACTAAATCTTTAATTGATGTAGTGTTATTTTCAACTCTGATAGGTGATGCGAGTGGTAGCAAATGATGTAGTTCAATAACATGAGCAGTCCATGGGTATTTTTTAACTGTATCGATTTCACACATGCGACAGACTTCAGGATGTTGTATTGTTTCAAAATAAAAGTTCTTTAATTTCAAACTGCGCTCGGAACGAAGATGAGTAACTCTGATTTTTTTACCTTCTGTGAACTCCTCATCAAGAGATTCAACTTGACGAAGAGTTATTTCCCCAAGAGTATTGCTTGACAGGCTATTTCCCATTTGCAATATTTCTTTGTGTTTGTCTAAATTTCGAATATTTATAACAGGCTTCAGACTTTGCTCAATTGAATAAAGTTCATGCTTGTCTTTGACTTCAAGAAGCAAATTAGGACTGCTCCATTTTAAAAAGGAAAACTGACTTATTATTTGTACTAATTCACGAAGTTGTCTCAGGTCACAATTAGCTGGTATTGATTTTTTAGTTAATTTTGCAAAGACTGCTAAATCTTCAGTTCCTGTTATATTATTTGCGATAAGATATTGCGCAATTTCATCAAGCGAAATAAAATCTTTACCGTGATTAATAAAAGTAGATATTAAATATTTAATTATTGCAATAGCAGGAAAGATTTGCAAACCTGAGGTTGAGTAATCTTCAAAAACTGGCGAAGAGTAATAAAAATTTTTAGCAAAATGTGCAAAATAATCATCTGAATCCATTAATTCAGTTTTTGAAGCTAATTTTTTACACAATTCTGTTGCAAAAATGAAACCTTCTATTTCCGTGGCTAAAAGCTGTGCACCAAATACGCGGCCATAATTTCTCCAAACATAGTAACTTGTGGGCAAAAAAGGAAGATCTGTGTACTGTGCTAGCAATGCTCGAACCGTGTCTGGTTCGCCTCTGCTAGGCTTCTTTGTTCCATCTAGCTGTGACAACACAAAAGCAATATTTCTTATTTCATCAAAACTGAAATAATTTAATCTGCCTTGGTCAAATCGCCATGCTGTCATTTTTATCCTTTGCTTTTGCACCGGTACTTGAGAATTCAGTGTTGAAAATTTGCATTTCTGCAATCATTACATAATTTTTTTGTTTCAACTCTCTTTTGAATTATACTGTACGAATAACCAGCAATCAAGCCAAATTATTCAGCTTAAAAATATGACGCCAGTTGGCGTATTTACTGCCTAAACAGCTACAAATAATATAGCACTAAATGTCCAAACCTAAGCCAAAAGCCATCAACCCAGCCGAAATCGTTCCTGATTTACCGCTAGAAACAGGCACGTTCGTCAGCTACCCTAACTCGCCGTTTGAGTTGTACCAGCCGTACCCGCCAGCGGGCGATCAGCCGCAGGCGATTGACAAGTTGGTGGAGGGGGTGAATGACGGGGAGGTGTTTCAGACGTTGCTGGGGGTGACGGGGTCGGGCAAGACGTTCACGATGGCGAATGTGATTGCGCGGCTGGGGCGGCCTGCTATTGTGTTTTGCCACAACAAGACGCTGGCGGCGCAGTTGTACAGTGAGTTTCGGGAGTTTTTCCCGAAGAATGCGGTGGAATACTTCGTCAGCTACTACGACTATTACCAGCCCGAGGCCTATGTGCCGCAGCGCGATTTGTTCATCGAGAAAGACTCTGCCATCAACGAGCACATCGAGCAAATGCGGCTGTCGTGCACCAAAAGCATTTTGGAGCGGCGCGATGTGGTGATTGTGGCGACAGTGTCTGCCATTTACGGTATTGGCCAGCCCGAGGCGTACCACAAGATGATCATGACCTTGCGCACCAGCGACAAGCTGAACCAGCGCGACGCCATCATCCAGCTCATCCGCATGCAGTACAAACGCAACGACATGGACTTTTCGCGCGGCACGTTTCGGGTGCGGGGCGACACGATTGACGTGTTTCCGGCGGAGCATTCGGAGATGGCGGTGCGGATTGAGATGTTTGACGACGAAATCGAGTCCCTGCAGCTGTTTGACCCGCTGACGGGCAAGATTCGCCAGAAAATCCCGCGTTTCACCGTCTACCCAAGCAGCCATTACGTCACGCCGCGCGATCAGGTCGTCACTGCTATTGAAACCATCAAAATCGAGCTGGCCGAGCGGATTGACCAGTTTGTCAAAGACGGCAAGCTGGTCGAAGCACAGCGGATTGAGCAGCGCACACGGTTTGACTTGGAAATGTTGACCGAGGTCGGCCACTGCAAAGGGATTGAAAACTACTCACGCCATCTGAGTGGCTCGAAACCGGGCGATCCGCCATCAACTTTGACAGATTACATGCCCAAAGACGCGATGATGTTTGTGGACGAAAGCCACGTCACCATCGGGCAGTTTGGGGCGATGTATCTGGGTGACCGGTCGCGTAAATTGACACTAGTGGAATACGGTTTCAGATTGCCAAGCGCTATGGACAACCGGCCGCTCAAGTTTGCTGAGTTTGAGACCAAAATGCGCCAAGTCGTGCTGGTGTCGGCCACGCCCTCGAACTGGGAAAAGGAACACGCTGGGCAGGTGGTTGAGCAGGTGGTGCGGCCAACGGGTTTGGTGGACCCCGAAGTCGAAGTGCGCCCCGCAACCAGCCAAGTGGACGATGTGCTGCAAGAGATCCGTATCCGTGTCGAGAAGTCTGAGCGGGTATTTATCACGACTTTGACCAAGCGCATGGCCGAGCAGCTGACCGATTACTTGTCTGACAACGGCGTCAAAGTACGTTACTTGCACAGCGATATTGACACCGTGGAGCGGGTTGAGATTTTGCGCGACTTACGGCTGGGCGCGTTTGACGTGCTTGTGGGTATCAACCTTCTGCGCGAAGGTTTGGATGTGCCAGAGGTGAGCTTGGTGGCGATTTTGGATGCGGATAAAGAGGGCTTTTTACGCTCTGAGCGAAGTTTGATCCAAACCATTGGCCGCGCAGCTCGTAATTTGAATGGTCGTGCCATTTTGTACGCCGACAAAATCACCGATTCCATGCGTAAGGCGATGGATGAAACCCAGCGCCGCCGCGATAAACAAATCGCTCACAACACGTTAAACGGCATCACGCCGATGAGCATCAACAAGAAGATCAAAGACTTGATTGACGGCGTTTACAGCTCCAAAGCTGGAGCGGAGATGGAGCGCCTAGAGAACGATGCCATGAATCGCGCCAAGGTGGAAGACATGTCTGAAAAAGACATAGGTCGCGAAATCAAACGGTTGGAGAAGCTCATGATGCAGCACGCCAAAGATTTGGAGTTTGAGAAAGCGGCTAGGGTGCGCGACCAGTTGCATATTTTGAAAGAGCAGGCGTTTGGGGCGCCTGGGATGGACAATATTGTTTCTATCGAACGTTAAAAAATACGCAAAACTGTCTCAATTTGAGAATCCATACAAGACCACTAGGTTAATAATTAGACTAACTAGTATCTTTTTAAAACAATCTGGTATAAAATCAACTTTGTCGGGAACTTATTGATGGATTACCCGACTAATAACCTCCACTTCTGCTATACTTGACTTAATTACTCGGTAACTACCTGCATTTTCACCAGAAGCAAGGGTTTCTACTGAGCTAACAACTAGGAAACTGTTATGAGACTCACCACAAAAGGCCGTTTTGCAGTCACCGCGATGATAGATTTAGCACTGCGCCAAACCAATGGACCAGTGACTTTGGCGACGATCAGCGAGCGCCAGCACATTTCCCTGTCTTATTTAGAGCAACTTTTTGGCAAATTGCGCCGTGCGCAGTTGGTCGAATCTACCCGTGGTCCGGGCGGTGGTTACACCTTGGCGCGTAACGCGGCAGATATATCTGTGACCGACATCGTCATTTCCGTGGATGAGCCGCTAGACGCTACACATTGCGAAGGCCGTGAAAATTGTCATGGAGAAGGTACGGGCAAATGCATGACGCACGACCTGTGGACGTCATTGAACAGTAAAATGACTGAGTTTTTAGACTCTGTATCGCTACAAAAACTGATGGATGACCAACACGCGAAGGGTGGGATTGAGGTAGTCAGCGCACCCATTTCTAAACGCGGTATTTCTACAATGCCAGTGCAAAAGCCAGTGCGCACAAACGCACCTAACTCGGTTTTTGCCTTGGGTGCGATGTATGCTGCTAAGACGTAATTGATTTTGAATTTCTTTACTTATCATTGATTTAACTACTATTTTTATAGCTGCTTGGGCAATAAATACGCCGGCTACAGCCATATTTACCTTAATTTGAGCATATAAAATGGACGCTACCCCACATTTCCCTATTTACCTAGATTACAGCTCTACTACACCGTGTGATGGCCGCGTAGTCGATGCCATGATTCCTTGGCTGCGTGAACACCATGGCAACCCAGCATCGCGCAGCCACGCTTGGGGTTGGGAGGCAGAAGCCGCTGTTGAAACCGCACGCGGCCACATTGCAGATTTGATTGGTGCAGACTCTCGTGAAATCGTTTGGACATCTGGTGCCACTGAGTCTAATAATTTGGCCATCAAAGGTGCTGCAGGTTTCTACAAAACCAAAGGCAAGCACATCATCACCGTCAAAACCGAGCACAAAGCCGTGCTGGATACCTTTCGTGAGCTGGAGCGCCAAGGTTTTGAAGCGACTTATCTGGACGTGAAAGAAGACGGTTTGCTGGATTTGGACGTTTTCAAAGCCGCCATTCGCCCCGATACGATTTTGGCCAGTGTCATGTTTGTCAACAATGAAATCGGTGTGATTCAAGACATCACAGCGATCGGCAACATTTGCCGCGAACACGGCGTGATTCTCCATGTTGACGCTGCGCAAGCGACGGGTCGTATCGACGTAGATTTGTCAAAATTGCCTGTTGATCTGATGAGTTTGACCTCGCACAAAACCTACGGCCCCAAAGGTATAGGCGCTTTGTACGTGCGCCGCAAACCTCGCGTTCGCTTGGAATCGCAAATGCACGGTGGCGGTCATGAGCGCGGCATGCGTTCAGGCACGTTGCCTACGCACCAGTGCGTGGGCATGGGCGAGGCTTTCCGCATCGCCAAGCTGGAAATGGCGGCGGACAATGTGCGGATTCGCGCTTTGCACGACCGTATGTTGAACGGTTTGAAAGACATCGAACAGGTGTTTTTGAACGGGCACGCCGACAAACGTATTCCGCACAACTTGAACATGAGCTTTAACTACGTTGAAGGCGAGTCTTTGATCATGGGTATCAAAGGTTTAGCGGTTTCAAGCGGCTCAGCGTGTACTTCAGCTTCTTTAGAGCCAAGCTACGTTTTACGTGCCTTGGGACGCAGTGACGAACTCGCGCACAGCAGCTTGCGTATGACGATTGGCCGTTGGACAACCGAAGCCGAAATCGACTTCGCCGTAGAAACCATCAAGCTCAATGTCGCGAAACTGCGCGACCTGAGCCCGCTGTGGGATATGCACTTAGAAGGCATTGATATCTCCACAATCCAATGGGCAGCTCACTAATCACATTTAAGAGGTAAATACCATGGCTTATTCAGACAAAGTAGTCGACCACTACGAAAACCCACGCAACGTTGGCAGCTTTGAAAAAGGCGACGACTCTGTTGGCACTGGCATGGTGGGCGCGCCCGCTTGCGGCGACGTGATGAAGTTGCAGATCAAGGTCAACCCGCTGACAGGCGTGATTGAAGACGCACGTTTCAAAACCTATGGCTGCGGCTCGGCGATTGCGTCTAGCTCACTCGTGACCGAGTGGGTCAAAGGCAAAACTTTGGACCAAGCGGCAGCGCTTAAAAACAGCGAAATTGCAGAAGAATTGGCTTTGCCACCGGTGAAAATTCACTGCTCCATTTTGGCGGAAGACGCTATCAAAGCGGCTGTCAGCGATTACAAAGCGAAGCATGGTTTGGTCACTGCCGAATTAGCCGCAGCCGTTCATTAATCTAAAAATCACGTCATTTCATGTCCGTCTCCCTCACAGAACCCGCTGCAAGACACGTCACCCGCTATTTGAGTAAGCGCGGTAAAGGCGTGGGTGTCAAACTGGGTGTTAAAACCACGGGCTGTTCAGGCTTGGCTTACACCTTGGAATACATGGACGAGTTTGCACCTGAGGACACGATTTTTGAAGGCTTTGGCGTGAAAGTCGCAGTTGACCCGAAGAGTTTGGCGTACATCGACGGTACGCAGCTGGACTATGTGCGTGAAGGTTTGAACGAAGGCTTCAAGTTCAACAACCCCAACGAGCGCGACAAATGCGGTTGCGGCGAGAGCTTTCGGGTTTAGCCGCAGGTTTTGAATCTGAGTGATTTAAGTTTCAAGGTGAACCTGCAATCAACCGATTTTGAGCTGTTCGATATTCCAGCTCAGTTTGCCCAAGACAGCGCTGTTTTAGCCAATAAATGGAAAGACCTGCAGCGCGAAGCGCATCCAGATAAGTTCGCAGCGCAAGGCGCAGCCGCCCAACGCATCGCCATGCAATGGTCGGTCCGCATCAACGAAGCCTACAACCGCCTCAAAGACCCACTCAAACGCGCGACTTATTTGTGTGAGCTGAACGGCGCACTGATAGAAGCACACACCAACACAGCCATGCCGCCCGCCTTCATGATGATGCAAATCGAATGGCGCGAGGCATTGGAAGAGGCTGAAACGGTTGCGGAATTAGAGGAAATTGAGCACCAGACATCGAATCACAAGCGTGAGCAGCTATCAAAAATAGAGCAATTGATTGATGTTGAACACAATTACGCAGCCGCTGCCAATGAAGTGAGGGCGTTGATGTTTGTGGCGCGGTTTGTAGGTGAAATCGAAGCTCGGCTCGATAAAATATAAGCACAATTAATAAAAATCGATTTAGATTACGCAAAGCACATGGCACTCTTACAAATCTCCGAACCCGGCCAATCGCCCAACCCTCATGAGCGACGCATTGCTGTGGGTATCGACTTGGGGACCACGCATTCGTTGGTCGCTGCTGTGCGTAGTGGTGCTGCGGAGTGTTTGCCAGACGAACAAGGCCGCGTGATATTGCCGTCTGTAGTGCGCTATCTGCCTGATAACAAACGAGAAATTGGTTTTGAAGCCTTGGCGAATGTGGCTATGGACCCACTGAACACGATAGCTTCTGTCAAACGGCTGATGGGGCGAGGGCTGCAGGATATTGCGAATCGCGACAAATTGCCTTACGTTTTTGCGCCATCAGATACTGGCATGGTCAGCTTGGACACTGTGGGCGGGGTGAAATCGCCCGTCGAAGTCAGTGCCGAGATTTTGGCGACGCTGCGCTATCGGGCGGAAGATACGTTCAATGACGACTTGTTTGGTGCAGTCATCACCGTACCGGCGTATTTTGATGACGCCCAGCGCCAAGCGACTAAAGACGCGGCCCAATTGGCTGGCATCAATGTGCTCAGACTTATCAACGAGCCGACGGCTGCGGCGATTGCCTACGGTTTGGACAACGCCAGCGAAGGTGTTTACGCCATTTATGACTTAGGTGGCGGCACGTTTGACATCTCGATTTTGAGGCTGTCGCAGGGTGTGTTTGAGGTGATCGCCACGGGTGGCGATTCTGCGCTGGGCGGTGATGATTTTGACCGTGTGGTGGCAGATTTAATTTCATCAAAAACAGGTTTTAAACCCAGCTCACCGACTGAAAAAGCAGCATTACTGGTAGAAGCCAGAGGATGCAAAGAAGCATTATCTGCTATAAATAAAGTAGCTGTTCAGGCAATAAATACGCCGGCTACAGCCGATTTTATTCTCTCCAGAGAAGAATTTATCGCCGCTAGCCAGTTTTTGACCGAGAAAACCATCGCAGCAGTCAAAAAAGCTTTACGTGACGCCAAGTTAAGCAAAGATGACATCAAAGGCGTTGTCATGGTGGGCGGCAGTACGCGCATGCCGCACATTCAACAAGCCGTAGCAGATTTGTTTGGCAAAGCGCCGTTGACGAATGTGAATCCGGATGAAGTTGTCGCGCTGGGTGCAGCGATTCAGGCGAACCAATTAGCGGGCAATAACGGAGCAGGGGATTTGCTGCTGTTGGATGTGATTCCTTTGAGTTTGGGCATTGAAACTATGGGTGGCTTGGCGGAGCGCATTGTGCCGCGAAACCAGACGATTCCGACCGCGATGGCGCAAGATTTCACCACCTACAAAGACGGCCAGACCGCTTTGGCGCTGCACGTGGTGCAGGGCGAGCGTGATTTGGTGGCTGATTGCAGGAGTTTGGCACGGTTTGAGCTGCGCGGCATACCGCCAATGGCAGCGGGCGCGGCGAAGATTCGGGTGACGTTTACTGTCGATGCGGACGGCTTGCTCAGCGTGGCGGCAAAGGAATTAGGCAGCGGTGTGGAATCGCAAATTACCGTGAAACCGTCTTACGGACTCAGCGACGATCAAATCGCCACCATGCTGAAAGACAGCTTCAGCACCGCGCAGCAAGACATGAAGAGCCGTGCGCTGATTGAAGCACGCGTGGATGCTGACCGCATGGTCTTGGCAACGAAAAGTGCATTGGATATCGACGGACACTTGCTAAACACGCTTGAATCCGACGTTATTGCTGAATCAATAGCTGCATTATTGATAGCAAAAGAGTCAGATGATGCAGCTGTGGTTGAAGCTGCAACGACAGATTTAGCCAAAGCCACCGAAGCTTTTGCCGCGATGCGCATGAACAGCGGCATTGCCAAAGCGTTAGCGGGTAAAAACATTGAGACTATTTAAACCATCAATAAAAACTTCAATAGTCGTAGAAAAATATTTAAAAAGTAATCACCATGGCCATCATCACCATTCTTCCTCACGCTGAGTATTGCCCCAGCGGCGCAACGGTTACCGCACCTGCTGGCACATCGATTTGCGAAGCTTTGTTGGACAACAACATCAACATCGAACATGCCTGCGACATGAGCCGAGCTTGCACGACTTGCCACGTCATCGTGCGTGAAGGGTTCAAATCTTTGGGGGAAACAGACGAGGAAGAAGACGACCTGCTAGACCGCGCTTGGGGTTTAGAGCCTAACTCGCGCCTAAGCTGCCAAGCTATTCTTGCGCAGACCGATGTAACTGTGGAGATTCCGAAATACTCCATAAACCATGCAAAAGAGAATCATTGACCTTTTTTGAAACAGCGAATAAGTCACACTTTTTGTTTTAAGTTTATATTTCTTTCAAATTGTGTTGGTAAATAAGCAGTTACATATCGTTATCCTTATTGACAGTTATAGAGCAAAACGCAATTATCCGTTTCTTGATGTTGTAACAGCGGCATATGCTACTGTGGTGTACAGCGTCTTAACTTTAAGGATACTGCGATGAGTGCATTTGCTTGCTGTTTCTGGTGGTTTTTACTGGGTCTCTTGTTAGGTTGGTTGCTTAACTGGTTGCTCCAAAAGTTCATGGGGAAAGATGATTCGGGTAGTTCCGGTTCTGGCGGAAACAACTACAACGGCTCTGCTCATGCATCTAACGTTTATTCTGGCTCTGGCACAGCTTCGGGCACAACTTCTGGCGCATTAGGCGCTGTGGGAGCTGCGACAGCTGGCGCGACGGCGGCTCACCTGATGTCTGGCGGCGCTGACAAAGCATTGGCTTTGGCTGCTGGTTTTAAGATCAAAGGCAATGATGATATTGAAATCATCGAAGGCATCGGTCCCAAAATTGGCGATTTATTCAGAGAAAACGGTGCTGGCAGTTTCGACAAAATCATGCATCTCAGCGTTCCCGCTATGAATGCCATCTTAGAAAAAGGTGGCTCGCGTTTCAAGCTAGCTAACCCAGGGACATGGGCGCAACAAGCAAAGCTGTGCTACGAAAACCGTTGGACCGAATTGCGCGACTTGCAAGACAATTTGACCGCAGGTATCGACAAATCTGACAGTTCTAACGCTTGATGGGAGCCAAACATGTCAAACAAACTTGATTGGCCGCGCTATACGCGTTGGACGTGGATCATCGCCTTATTGGCGACGATTGCTCTTTTATGGATGTGGATGTCTGGGCGTGGCCCGAATGCTGCTGGATGTTGCGGCGCTCCATCTGCTGCTGTCGTTGCTCCTGCTGCCGCTGCTGCAACCGCCGCTGCCGTGGCTGCACCAGCTATGGCGCAAGCTGTGAAAGCCATTTGGGATGGCGGAAAAATCACGCTGGAAGGTATGGTTGGGTCTGAAGCTACCAAAAAAGCGATGCTAGATGCTGCGATTGCTAAATACGGCGCTGGCAACGTGGTGGACAAATTGACGGTGGATGCTGCGGCGAAGGGTGATGTCAAAATCACCTTGAGCGGAGAGGTTGCAACCGATGACATCAAAGGCGCACGTGGCACTGAAGCGCAAGCTTTCTACCCAGGCGCTACGATTGATAACCAGCTTACCGTCAAAGCAGTTGCTGCGCCAGCTGTCTTAGCAAGTGAAGTCAAATGTGGTGACAGTATTTCTGTCGCCGCTAATTTTGCGACTGGCTCAGCTCAACTTTCTCCGGGAATGGCGAAAGTCTTGGGCGCGGTAGTACCTTGCATCAAAGGGCCGTATGAAGTCGGTGGACACACAGACAACGTGGGCGCAGACGCACCCAACCAAGCTCTGAGCGAGCGCCGCGCCAAAGCGGTGGCAGGTTTCTTGGCTAGCAAAGGTGTAGATGCTAAGTTGCTTTCTTCAAAAGGTTATGGCGAAACAGCGCCCATGGCAGACAATGGTACGGCAGAAGGCCGCGCTAAAAACCGCCGGATTGAGTTCAAAAAAATGTAACTCACTTTGAAGTTTTGATGATTTAAAGGGGCTGTAACTGTAAGGTTGCCGTCCTTTTTTCATTATGATTGAGACATGCGACAAATATTTTTAGACACAGAAACCACGGGACTCTCGGCCGCCAACGGCGACCGCATGATTGAAATCGGCTGCGTTGAGCTGATCAACCGTAAGCTAACCCGTAACAACAAGCATTTTTACCTCAACCCTGAGCGCGAAAGCCATGAAGACGCGCTGAAAGTACACGGTATCACCAGCGAATTTTTAAAAGACAAGCCTAAATTTGCAGAGATCGTGGATGAGTTGTTGGACTATTGCGCAGGTGCAGAAATCATCATCCACAATGCACCGTTTGACTTGAGTTTTTTGAACAAAGAGCTGGAGTTGATTGGTAAGCCGTCGTTCAAAGGCTTTGTGGCCAGCGTGACAGACACGTTGGTGATGGCTAAAGAAATTTACCCAGGCAAGCGCAATTCGCTAGATGCTCTGTGCGACCGCTTGGGCGTGGACAACTCTGGTCGCACCTTGCATGGTGCGCTGTTGGACGCAGAATTGTTGGCAGACATGTACATCAACCTCACGCGGGGGCAAGATGCTTTGTTGATAGACATAGGCGCAGGTCAAAATGCGGATGGCTCGGAGATTCAAGTCGATTTGAGTGCTTTCAAGCTAGACGTACTTTTAGCCAACGACCAAGAAACAGCCGCGCATGAAGACGTGCTAAACCAAATCGACAAAGCCAGCAAAGGCAAAACCGTGTGGAGAGCTGTCTCTGGATAGCTAGAGCTACTTAAAGCATGTATAATCAGAGGCTGTACTGAACCATGTTCAGGGCGGTTAGCTCAGGGGTAGAGCACTGCATTCACACTGCAGGGGTCACAAGTTCGAAACTTGTACTGCCCACCAAATTCAAATTAGAAAATGGTGTTAAATCAAGGACTTAGCAAATATAGAAATATGTTGCCAAGTCCTTTTTTTGTTTAAGGACCACTTAAATGCAAGCAAATACTGGGAACGCGGCAGATAAAAATGCAGAAGGCGTCGATGTAGTCGATTTGGTGGTCATAGGCGCTGGGGTGGTGGGTTTGGCAGTTGCCAGAGCATTGGCGTTGAGCCCCAAGTTTGCTGGTAAAGAGCTGTTGGTGCTGGAAGCTGCCAACGCCATTGGTACAGGAACGAGTTCGCGAAACAGCGAAGTGATTCACGCTGGCATTTATTACCCACAAGGCTCACTCAAAGCGCAACTTTGCGTTGAAGGCAAGGCGATGTTGTATGACTATTGCGAAAGTCGCGGTATCGGCTTCAAGCGCTGCGGTAAATTAATTGTGGCCATCCACGAAGCGCAAGTTGCGCAATTGCAAGGCATCATTGCTAAAGCTGCAGCCAATGGTGTTAACGATTTGGTTTTGTTGACCCGTGAGCAAGCTCGTGAATTAGAGCCGCAACTCGAATGCGTTGCCGCCGTACATTCGCCCAGCACAGGCATTGTCGACAGTCATGCGTTGATGCTGTCGCTGCAAGGTGACTTTGAAAATGCAGGTGGTTTGACAGTGCTTAATTCGGCTGTAGCCGACGTATTTATTGTCTCTGATGCTATAAAAATAGGTATGCAAGACGGCACTGAAATACATACTAAAACACTCGTTAATTCAGCAGGTTTGTCTGCCCCGTTGATTGCACAAAACACGCAGGGCTTGGATGCCAAGTTTGTGCCGACTGCTTATTTCGCCAAAGGTAACTACTTCACACTCAGTGGCAAATCACCTTTCAACCGCTTGATTTACCCTGTGCCCGAAGCAGCGGGCTTAGGTGTTCATTTAACGCTAGATTTAGGTGGGCAAGCCAAGTTTGGCCCAGATGTGCAGTGGGTGGAATCTGCAGACGATTTGGTGGTCAACCCCGCTCGTGGCGATGCTTTCTACGCAGAAGTGCGCAAATACTGGCCACAGCTGCAAGACGGCTCGTTGATTGCAGGCTACGCCGGTATCCGCCCCAAAATAAATGCGCCCACTGAGGCTGCGGCTGATTTTGTGATCCAAGGGCCAAAAGACCACGGCATTCCCGGACTGGTCAATCTCTTTGGGATTGAATCGCCGGGATTGACCAGTAGTATGGCTATTGGTCAGCGGGTCGCAAATTTATTAAATTAGCGAACTTCTCGCCCATTAAGCGGATATGCCGGATCGGTATATCCCGGTGTGGACGGATGGCCTGGGCGCACCAAGCTGTCGATCAACTTTTCGTCTTCCGCTGTAACCACATAGTCTATAGCCGGCAAATAATCTTGCCACTGTTGCAATGTGCGAGGTCCAGCAATCACAGAGCTGATGGCCGGATTCGCCAGCACCCAAGCCGTTGCAAACTGCGCTAAGCTGACTTTGGAATCAACTTTATCGTGGCAATACTTCATCAACGTTTGCGCGATGACGAAAGACTCTTGGCGCAACTCGGTCTCAGTCATACGTTTATCCGCACGACCACCGCGTGAGTTGGGGTCAAGTTGCTGGCCTGGTAAATACTTGCCAGTCAACACGCCGCGTGCAATCGGGCTGTAAGACGTCACGCCAATGCCATAGTGCTGGCAAGCGGGCAAAATTTCCACCTCTGGCATACGGTTTAATAGGTTGTAATACGGCTGGCAAACCACAGGGCTGGGCATGCCGAGTTGCCTGGCGATATTCACCATCTCCGCAATACGCCAACCGCGAAAGTTGGAAACACCCCAATAGCGAATCTTGCCAGAACGTAGCATCGCATCCAGCGCACGCAGCGGCTCCTCTAAATTCATACCGTTGTAGTCGCGGTGCATGTACAAAATATCGACGTGATCCGTTTTGAGCCTCGCCAGCGAAGCGTCGATTTCATGCATCATCCAGCTACGCGAATAATGGCCAACGTTGACACGGTCAGACATGGCGTTACCTAGCTTTGTCGCAAGCACCCAGTCGTGACGTTGACCACTCAGAATCTCACCCAACATAGTCTCAGACGCGCCCTTGGTGTAGACGTCGGCGGTGTCGATGTAGTTGACGCCCTTAGCATGGGCATCCGCAACAATATTGCTCGCTTCAGCTTTGTCGGTTTGGTCGCCAAACATCATGCTGCCCAAGCAGAGCTCAGAGACTTTGAGGCTGCTATTGCCTAAATTGCGGTATTTCATGGTGATTTAAATGGTTGGTATGCAAACATCATATGTTACACGTACACTCTAAACATGACTACAAAAAACCTATCCCGACGACTATTTCCACCACTTAAAACCGCGGGTAAGCACAACGACTTAAAGCTCGGCTTAGGCGGAGCACCTCTGGGCAACCTTTTTACTGAAGTGAGTGAAGCAGATGCCCAAAGCATCATCCAACAAGCCATTAACGATGGTTGCACTATGTTTGATACTGCGCCACATTATGGCCACGGTCTAAGCGAGCAGCGCTTTGGTTACGCGCTGCGCCAGTTGCCTCGCGACAGCATTACCTTAAGTAGCAAAGTAGGGCGCATTTTGACGCCAAGCGCCACGGCAGAGCGTGACCAGCTGAACTTTGTCAACATCTTGCCGTATAACCAACATTGGGACTACAGCGCTGCTGGCGTTCGCCGCAGTGTGGAGGACAGCTTGCAGCGCATGGGCATGAGTCATTTGGACGTGGCTTTTGTGCATGATTGTTGCTCAATTTGTCATGGCGACAATTACCCAAAAGTGCTGCGCCAAGTGATTGACGAAGCCATTCCTGAGCTCCAAAAAATGAAACGCGAAGGCTTGATTCACGCCATCGGCTTAGGCGTCAACGATGTGCAAGTTTGCTTGGATGTGCTCAAAGAAGCCGAGCTGGACTGCATCTTGCTGGCTGGCCGCTACACACTGGTTGACCACAGCGGTTTCGCTGAATTGCTACCGATTTGTGAGCAGCACGGTATGCGTATTGCTATTGGTGGAGTGTTTAATTCAGGGATTTTGGCGACGGGTGTACGCGACGCAGAAAAGAAGGGCGACAAACTCTTGTTCAATTACGATAGCGCTCCAGCGATATGGGTAGAGCGTGTTCGGGCGATTGAGATAGTTTGCGAAGAGTTTAATGTGCCTCTGCGCGCTGCAGCTTTGCAGTTTCCACTGGCACATCCAACGGTTGATACGGTTTTGCTGGGCGCAAACCAGCTGAACCATTGGGCGGATGCTGTGGCGATGTTGCAGTACCCGATTCCAGCGGCGTTTTGGGCCAAACTCAAGGCTCAGGGTTTGATTCCAACGAGCGCACCCCTACCGACTTGAATCCCACCAAATGATTGACGCACACTTTCACAGCTGGCAGTTGTCGCGTGGTGATTATGGGTGGCTCACGCCTGCGATCGGCTCGATTTACCGCGATGTGACGGTGGCGGATTGGCAAAAACTCGCCCAACCGTTGGGCATCACGGGCGGTGTTCTTGTTCAAGCTGCGCCCACGGTGGCTGAAACTTTGCATTTATTGAAGCAGGCTGACGAAAATCAAGCTGTTTTGGGTGTGGTTGGTTGGGTGGATTTCACGACTACTGATGCCGTTTCGCAAATCGAACAACTTACAAAGCAACCCAAATTGAAGGGTTTGCGTCCCATGTTGCACGATTTGCCTGATCCAGCGTGGATTCTGCAGCCGAATGTGCAGCCAGCTTTGGCGGTAATGGAGAAGTTGGGTATGGTATTTGACGCTTTGATTCGCCCCGTTCATCTGCCACATATCCTCAAAATCGCTGAACGTTATCCAAAACTGAGTATCGTGATCGACCACTGCGCCAAACCGGAGATTGCGCATGGCGTAGACATAGCTTGGCAGCCTTGGGCGGATGGCATGGCTGCACTGTCTGAAATGTCAAATGTGAGTTGCAAACTGTCTGGATTGTTAACCGAAGCAGGAAAGTTGACAGAACCTAATATTTGCAAAGCTTGGATTGAATGTATATTACGCACATTTGGTACAAATCGAATTATGTGGGGAAGTGATTGGCCTGTATTGGAATTAGCTAGAGATTATCAAACTTGGCTTGAAGAATGCACAGCTATAACAAGTGACTTAACCACATCGCAGCAAAAAAATATATATTTCAATAATGCTGTACGCATTTATAACTTAACCCCATAATTATATTATTAAAGGATAAACCGATGGCTGCCTATATCGTCGTAGATTCAAAAATTATTGATGCAGAACAGCAAACGCTATACCGTGAAATTGCAGCGCCTATCGTTGCAAAATTCGGCGGTGAATATTTGGCGCGAGGTGGTAAATTAAGCGTCAAAGAGCACTTGCTCGGCACACCAGCACGGTTGGTTATTGTGAAATTTCCAAGCTTTGAGGTTGCTGAAGCTTTCTACCATTCAGCCGAATACCAAGCAGCGCTAGCCGTCAGCGATAAAGCGGCACAAAGAACTTTTTCAATTGTAGATGGCGTGTAAAAAGGATCTATTATTGCTATACATTTTATAGCTGTATAGGCAATAAATACGCCGGCTAATGGCATATTTTGCACTTAAAAATTGCTATTATTTTCATAGCAAAATAAGTTTCTAACGTTTTAATTCAACGTTTCAATTCAGTGTTTCAATTCAGCGTTTCATCTGCGCAGCTATCAGCGCATTGAATGCTGAAAATGCATGGTTCAGTGGTGCGTATTTGACCAAGTCACCTTCTAGCTGTGCTAGGGCTGCGCTGGCTGCCTCCATGGTTGAGAGTTGGTGTGGCTTTTGCGCTTTACGTATCGTGTATTGCCCAGCTGGTAAATCATCGAGTTTCAATCGCGGCAAGGTTTGTAAATACGGGTTTTTGCAGAGTATCTTTCGGCTTTTGCGCCAAGTGCCGTCGATAATAATTAATCGAATGTTATTCAAATTATTCAACCACGTTGTATCAAGTGCTGGCGGAGCTGCAATACCGAGCGAATGATCTTCTGGCTTTGTTGGATAAAGTAATAATGTATTTTTTATGCTGACAAATATATTATCATCAAATACTTCACCGATAACTATCCTGCTATGCGTCAAACTCAAATGCAATAACCTAGCAGTGCCTTTTGTTTCAAATACTTCAAGCGGATGCTGCAGTATCAGTACTTCAATATCAGTATTAACAATAGATATTAGATGGCAAATACAATTGATTTTAGGGCGCAGGCAATTTGCGCAGTTTAGGCGTTTAGAAACCAAGGATTTGCAGAATGCTTACGGTTTTGACTTAGGGTTTCGGCACACGAATCCGGCTGATCATCAACGAGCCAGAGATGGCAAACATCAACACCAGCGGGTGAAACTTGAATCCAGCAATCAAATATTCACCAAACCACATCGATTCACGCACCGCGTCAAACCACGTTGCCAAAGCTAGTACGGTGACCAAGACAATGGAAGTTGGGATCGGCGTTCCTTCAAAAAACTTAACTTTACCCGATTCATCCGCAAAACCTTCTGCTGTCACGTTGAAGCGAGCGAGTCGTGAAACGCCACAAGCCACAAAAAAGACCAAAATAATGCGGTCGTAAAAGCCTTGCATACCGCACCCATAAGCGATGATGGCAGGTGCAACACCAAAAGAAATTACATCTGCCAAAGAGTCTAATTCGCGACCAAGAGCCGATGATTTTTGCCGCCAACGGGCGATGCGACCGTCAAAAATGTCAAAAATCAGCGCTGCCAAAACTAAAGCGCAGGCAAAATAAATGTGTATTTTGTTCTGAGTTTCCAAATAACTCATGGTCGAAAACAGCGCACTCATGCCGCAAACGGCGTTTCCTAAAGTGAACCAGTCAGCCAAGTGAAACTCTCTAATCATAGAAAAGGGCTTTGGTTTAGCTGGTGTTGCGTTTGAATAGGGTTGATTACTCATATATTGCAATATAGCCTAATATGTGACGTGTAGCTATCAGCTAACGTCGATACAGTTGGCAAAGTTCTGCCAATTGCTGTGCGTGCTGCGGCTGGACTTGCTGCCAACTGAAACGCCATTCCCAATAGCCTTCGCCCACGCCGGGCAGGTTCATGCGGCAATCGCCCCCCAACCCAAGCACGTCTTGCAGCGGGTGGATGGCTATATCTGCTACGCTGGCACAGGCTGCGGCGATTAATTTCCAATGGATATTGGAAGCATGCTCTGCATCAAAGAGTAAATAAGCCGCGACATGCAGGCGCTCGGTAGCGGACGCTTCTTGCCACCAGCCTTGTGTCGTGTTGTTGTCGTGCGTGCCGGTGTAAACGGCGGTGTTAGCTTCATAGTTGTGCGGCAGGTAGGCGTTGCCGTTGTCAAACGTGTCGCCACCAAAGGCGAAATGCAAAATCCGCATACCGGGCAGGTTAAACTGGCGCCGAAGGTCGTTCACCGCTGGTGTAATGATGCCCAAGTCTTCAGCGATGATGGGTAAGTCGCCTAGCTGCTCATGGATAGCGTCAAACAGCGCTGCGCCAGGGCCCGTTTTCCAACGACCATGAATGGCGGTAGGCTCATCTGCTGGGATTTCCCAATAGTCCGCAAAACCGCGAAAGTGGTCAATCCGCACCATATCGACCAACTCAAACGTGCGGAGAATGCGCTGTATCCACCACGCAAAACCATCGGATTGATGTGCGCTCCAGCGATACAACGGGTTGCCCCAGCGCTGCCCAGTGGCGCTGAAAAAGTCGGGTGGCACGCCAGCAACGACTTGTGCTTTGCCGTTGGCATCAAGCTCAAATAAATCTTGTCGTGCCCAGACTTCAGCACTTTGGTAGGCGATAAAAATCGGTGCGTCTCCGACTATTTTTACGCCATTTTTGTTCGCGTAAGCTTTGAGTTTGTGCCATTGCCTGAAAAAGCACCATTGGCAAAACGTCCAAAAAGCGACTTGTGGGGCGTGTTGTTCTCTTGCCGCTTGCAAAGCTTGCGGTTGGCGCTGTGCAAGTTCAACGGGCCAGTCGCTCCAATCCTTCCAACCATGCACGTCGTTCAAGGTCATGAATAAAGCGTAATCGGGTAGCCAATCGGCTTGTGAGATTTCAAATTGTGCAAATTCGGCTTTTTCATGCGATGACGCGTTATCCGCAAAGCGTTTTGCGGCAAGTTCTAATCTAGCCATGCGCCACGGGACGACAGCGCTGAAGTTGAGTCGTTCGTCTGAAAATGCCGCTGCAGTCCCTGTGTCTGGCTTTACATCTGCAGCTTCCAACCAGCCGCGTTCGGCCAACTCGTTCAAATCAATCAAAAGCAAATTTCCAGCAAAGGCAGAACTGCTCATGTAGGGTGAATTACCCGGACCTATGCCACCTAAGGGCAAAATTTGCCAGAGTTTTTGCCCCGCTTTAACCAGCCAATCCACAAAATGGTAAGCCGAAGCCCCCAAATCGCCCGAACCATGCGGGCCAGGCAAACTGGTTGGGTGAAGCAAAATGCCACTACTGCGGGAGAGTTTCATGGGGAAATTTCATCGTTAAATTTTCTAAGGCTATAAATTATTTGAAGTTGCTTGAAGTAAAACCAAGCTGTGTGCGAGAAGCGGGTAGTTTCGTTCGTCTTGGCTGCGCTGTACTGCTATACCTCGCGGGTACGTTGTATCCAGCAATGTTTGCCAGTTGCCTGCAGGCAGGGCGAACGTGTGGTCAGCATGCTCGGCATTGATCAGGATCAGTAAAGGTGTGGCGGACAAGCCCGGCTCACCAATCAAACAGCCCATGACTTGGCTGCTCTGATCTTGCCAGTCGTCACCCTGCAACGGCGATCCGTCAGCATTCAACCAAGCCAAGTCGTGCAAACCCGCAGCATTGACGAGACCGCTGTACCAGTGGTTGCTCAAAGGTAGCAGTCGCTTGCGCAGGCTGATGACATGGGCGGTAAAGGCGATCAGGTCGTTATCGGCAAGATCCCAATTAATCCACGTTGTTGGGTTGTCTTGGCAATAGGGATTGTTGTTGCCTTGTTGAGTATGGCCCAATTCATCGCCCGCGCACAGCATAGGTGTGCCTTGCGCCAGCAATGTTGTGGCGATTAGCGCACGTTGTAAACGAGTCCGACGTTTGTTGACCTCAACATCGTCAGTCAGGCCTTCAACGCCACAGTTATAGCTCAAATTATGTCCATGGCCATCGCGGTTGTTTTCACCATTGGCTAGGTTGTGTCGCTGGTTGTAGCTGAGTAAATCTAGAAGCGTAAAGCCGTCGTGCGATACAACATAGTTGACGGATTCTGCAGGTGCACGATTGCGCGGTTGGTACAAATCAGACGAACCACATAATCTCATCGCAAAATTGCCACGAGAGGCATGTTTTTTATGCAACCAAAAGCTGCGCATGGCATCACGAAAGTGGTCATTCCACTCCAGCCAGCCTCGTGGAAAATTGCCAGATTGGTAGCCACCTGGGCCAATGTCCCAAGGCTCGGCGATCATTTTGACGCGGGAGAGCACAGGGTCTTGCGCCACAGCGGTGAAAAAAGCGCCATCGCGGCTAAACCCGTGGTCGCCTCTGCCTAGCACGGGAGCTAAATCGAATCGAAAGCCATCGACATGCATGTCGTTAACCCAATAGCGCAGGCTGTCTAGCACGAACTGCAACACACGGGGTTTGCGAATGTCTAAGGTGTTGCCACAACCGCTGTAATTGTCGTAATGCGAAAGCGATTCAGGTGGTAAGCGATAGTAGCTGGCATTGTCCAAGCCACGAAAGCTCAATGTCGGACCCGCTTCATCAGATTCTGCAGAGTGGTTAAATACGACATCTAGTAAAACCTCTAGCCCTGCTTTATGCAAAGCTTTGACCATGGCACGAAATTCGTCTCTCGGCGACAGTTCTGTACTATTGCTGGCTAATCGGGAATCGACGCAGAAAAATCCTAGGGTGTTATACCCCCAATAGTTCTTCAAGCCTAATTTGGTTAAACGTTCTTCATCTACCGCAAAATGTACGGGCAACAGACTGACGGCTGTAACACCAAGCTGTTTCAGGTGTCCAACAGATGCTGGATGTCCCAGTCCGGCATACGTGCCGCGCAAAGCTTCAGGAATCAAAGTGTTTCGCATTGAAAAGCCTTTGACGTGAACTTCGTAGATTACTGAGCTAGCTAGCGGGCGATGCAAGAGCTGATCCTGCTCCCAATCAAATTCATCGTATGGCAAACGTGCTTTGAGCGCAAATACCGCGTTATCACGCGTATCCGGGTGTAAAGGAAGACCCCGGTCATGGCCAAAATGTTCATCGCGCCATTCAAACGTACCGACGATTTCTTTAGCATACGGGTCAAGCAACAGTTTAGATGCGTTAAATCGGTAGCCGCGCTCAGGTCGCCATGTGCCATACGCACGCAAACCGTAAACTAAGCCTGGTGCTGCCTGTGGTAGATAGCCATGCCAAATATCGCTTGTATGGGTGGGCAGAGTGAATCGTGCGATTTCTTGCTTGCCAGATGCGTCAAACAAACACAGCTCTATTCGACGTGCATGGGCAGAAAATACAGCGAAATTCACGCCTTTACCGTCCCAATGCGCACCGATTGGCCAAGGTTTGCCAGCTTCTAAGCCATCCATTAGATCGTTCCTAATTGTTCCATTCAAGCATCACGGTCGCAAGCGGTGGCAAATCAAGCAAAATGGAGTGAGATTTCCCATGACAAGCAATCGGCTGCGCTGTTGCGATACCTAAAGGCGTACCTACATTGCTGCCGCCATAGTGGGCAGAGTCTGTGTTGAGTCGTTCCTTGTACGATCCAGCTTGCGGCACGCCTAAGCGGTAGCCTTTTTGTGCAACGGGTGTGAAATTAGTAACGACAACCATAAAGGTACTGTCAGCTAGACCATGTCGGATGAAACTGATGACAGATCGCTCGGAATCATTGTGTTCAATCCACTCAAAACCTGCGGGAACAAAATCTTGCTGGAACAGCGCCGGTGTCTCTTTGTAAAGATGATTCAAGTCGCGCATCAGGCGTTGCACGCCTGCATGCATGGGGTTGTCTAGCAAATGCCAATCCAAGCTTTGGTCATGGTTCCATTCGCGCTCTTGGCCAAATTCGCAACCCATGAAGAGTAGTTTTTTGCCTGGATGGCCAAACATGAATCCATAGTAAGCGCGGAGATTAGCAAACTTTTGCCACGTATCACCAGGCATTTTGTTAAGTAACGAGCCTTTGCCATGCACCACTTCGTCATGCGAAATCGGCAGCACAAAGTTTTCATTGAATGCGTAAACCAAACTGAAGGTGATTTCACCATGGTGGTGTTTCCGGTGTATGGGATCACGCGCCATGTAGGCGAGTGTGTCGTTCATCCAACCCATGTTCCACTTGTAGTGGAAACCTAAACCACCAACGTAAGTTGGACGAGAGACAGCTGGGAATGCGGTGGATTCTTCCGCTAAAGTGACCGCTTGGGGTCGCTCTGTTCCTATCACCTCGTTCATGCGTTTTAAGAAGGCAATGGTCTCTAAGTTCTCACGTCCACCATGTTTGTTCGGTATCCATTCACCCGCTTTGCGGCTGTAATCGCGGTACAGCATAGAAGCCACGGCATCAACCCGCAAGCCATCAACGCCATATCTCTCTAACCAATACAACGCATTGCCAATTAAAAAGTTGCTGACTTCGGTACGCCCCAAGTTGTAAATGAGGGTGCTCCAGTCGTTGTGAAAGCCCTCGCGCGGATCGGCATACTCGTAAAGGTGTGTACCGTCAAAATTACCTAATCCATGTGTGTCAGTTGGGAAATGAGCAGGAACCCAGTCCAAAATCAAACCGATGCCTTCTGCATGACAACGCGCTACAAAACGTACAAACCCTTGTGGATCACCATAGCGGGATGTTGGAGCATAAAGACCGACCGGTTGGTAGCCCCAAGAACCATCAAATGGATGCTCGCTAATAGGCAGGAGCTCTAAATGGGTGTAACCCATGTCTTTAGCATAAGTTATCAACGTATCACCGAGTTCGTCCCAGTTAAGCCAGCGCCCCGCACTGTCGTTTGAGCCGTCTGCGATGCGACGCCATGAACCTAAGTGCACCTCATAAATGCTAACAGGGGCATCCAGCGCATTGGCTTGTTGACGAGTGGGCGAGGCGGCAACCATGCTGGGCAGTGCTGCGACGACGCTAGCAGTGGCAGGACGCATTTCGGATTGCCGTGCATAAGGGTCTGCCTTTGTTGGCAAAAGAGTGCCGTCGCTTGCCGTAAGTTCGTATTTATACAAAGCACCTTCTGCAATGCTGGGTAAAAATAACTCCCAAACACCGCACTCAGGCCGCAATCGCATTGGGTTTTGTCGACCATCCCAGAAATTAAAATCACCAACCACACTCACACGAGAAGCGTTCGGTGCCCAGACCGCAAAGCGCGTTCCCTTCACGCCGTTCAATGCTAATGGGTGGGCACCTAGGACTTCATAGGGGCGTAAATGCGTACCCTCTGCGAGCAGCCATACATCAAGATCACTCAGTAATGGAGGCATTGATAACAAGGCGAGGTCTTCAACTTCTTTGGAGTTTGGCATATCACGACCTCGCATTCAATATGTTGGTTGACGATTTAGTATCGCGGTTTCAATATTATTTTGCAGCTGGTTCAATATGCCAAATTTGACGCGCATATTCATTAATCGTCCGGTCAGAAGAGAAAACACCCATGCCAGCAACGTTAGCGATAGCCCGCTCACA
Source organism: Polaromonas sp. (assembly GCA_013298945.1). GTDB lineage: Bacteria > Pseudomonadota > Gammaproteobacteria > Burkholderiales > Burkholderiaceae_C > Aalborgiella. Next base: position 50,181 of record JAAFJR010000010.1, on the reverse strand, counting down.
CCATTGCGCTGGTGTCCGGTACAAATCATCGACCCGCAACTGTGTTTCCACATAAGAGGCGTAGTCAGCTAGCAGCATATAGTGATCACCGCCGCCAATCAAAGAGTCCACTAAGGGGCCATATCTGTTGGGTTTTTCAGGTGAAAATTGACCACCAGCAACTGCGTCCAAGACTGACTTCAATGCTGGCAAAGTGTCGTAATAATGTCTTGAGATATAACCGCTTTGACGTAAAGCTTGCACTTCAGGTGTTTTCAAGCCGAAGATAAAGATATTGTCATCACCTACGTTTTGTCTGATTTCAATATTCGCCCCGTCGTCAGTACCAATCGTCAATGCACCATTCAGCGCGAGCTTCATATTACCGGTGCCAGAAGCCTCAGTGCCTGCAGTCGAAATTTGCTCTGATAAATCCGCACCAGGCATGATGATTTCAGCGACAGAAACACCATAGTTGGGAATAAACACGAGCTTGAGCTTATCGCCCACGCGAGGGTCGTTGTTAATCACGCTACCCACATCGTGAATCAGCCGAATAATCGACTTAGCGGTGTGGTAACTTGATGCTGCTTTGCCTGCAAAAATGACGGTTCTATTCACCCAGTTTCCGTCAGGATTGGCAAGAATAGCTTGGTAGCGTGTAATCACGTGGAGCACATTCAAAAGTTGACGTTTGTACTCATGAATACGTTTGACTTGCACATCAAACAAGCTGTCTGGGTTGACCTTGATGCCAGCTGTTCGCTCGATGTAAGCAGCCAAACGAGCTTTGTTTGTCCGCTTGATGGTCATAAAAGAGTTTTGAAAAGCAACGTCACTTTTAAGAGCGTTTAAACCCTGAAGCTGGTCAAGATCAAGACGCCAAGACTTACCTAAAGTACTGTCTAGCAGGCTTGAGAGATCAGGATTAGCTTGTGCTAACCAGCGGCGTGGCGTAACGCCATTGGTCATATTTGTAAAGCGGTCGGGCCATATGCTTGCAAAATCGGAAAAAATAGTTTGTACCAATAAATCCGAATGCAAAGCAGACACGCCATTGACCTTATGACTGCCGACGATTGACAAGTGCGCCATACGAACACGTCTTTCACCATGCTCATCAATCAGAGATAGACGTGCTAAAAAGCCATTGTCGTTTGGACGATGTTTCGCTGCCAACTCAAGAAACTCTTTGTTAATTTGAAAAATAATCTCTAAATGACGAGGCAGCACATGCTGCATAAGCGCTACTGGCCAAGTCTCTAAAGCTTCAGGCATCAAGGTATGATTGGTATAAGAAAAAGTCTTACAGCACAAAGCCCAAGCCGCGTTCCATTCCATAAAATGCTCATCGCATAACACTCGCATCAACTCAGCCACGCCAATTGCAGGGTGGGTATCATTGAGATGAATCGCGACTTTATCCGACAAATTTCCAAGCGTTGGATGCTCTTTGAGATGACGATGAATCAAATCTTGAATGGACGCGGCAACAAAGAAGTACTCTTGCTTTAATCTAAGCTCACGACCCGCGGGCGTGCTGTCGTTTGGATAAAGCACCCATGAAATATTTTCGTACTCATTTTTTGCACTTGCAGCGCGGGCATAGTCGCCAGTATTGAACGCATTCAAGTCAATATAAGTGGGGGCCACAGCTTTCCACAAACGAAGGGTGCTGACTTTTTCAGTGCCATGCCCCGGTATTACCATGTCGTAGGCTTTTGCGGCTACTTCACCCGCGTTACGCCAAACAACTTTGTCGTTCACGCGCTCAACCCAGCCACCAAAACGCACAGGATAGGTAATATCTGCACGCGGGAACTCCCAAGGCGTGCCATTTTGCAACCACGGATCAGGATATTCTGTCTGACAACCAGATTGAATACTCTGCGCAAACATGCCGTACTCATAACGGATGCCGTAACCGAAAGACGGTAAACCCACTGTTGCCATTGAATCCAAGAAACAAGCAGCCAAACGTCCTAGTCCGCCATTTCCCAAAGCTGCATCTGGTTCGCGATCAACTATATCCTCCATCTTCTGTGCATGCTGAAGGAGTCCTTTTGATGCGTCATCTGTCAAATCTAATGCGGCTAAAGCATTTGATAGCGTACGACCCATCAAAAACTCCATCGACAAATAAACCACTCGTCGTGATTTTGCTGCTTGCTCGTGAGCTTGGGTTTCAACCCAGCGTCTTGAAAGCTGCTCTCTCGCGACTTGTGCGACGGCTTGCATTAAATCAGTGCTTGTAGCTTCACTTGGGTTAATGCCCACTGTTTTCACTAGATGCTCGTCAATTTTATTTGCGATATTTGAGCTGTTGTTTGCAAGGCTTTGTGACAATTGAGAATCCTTAGAATAGTTTTTCAGACACGATAAAAATATTTTCGCATGCGGTAACAGCTTGGTAACTGTTTTTTGCGTGATGTTCTATATGATTTACGAATATTTGGTATTTTTGCTATTTTGGCCGTGTTTTTCCGTCTTTTCCTATATTACAAACTACTTATCACTAATTACTAGCGAATGCTAACCTCGAATCTAGAAACAACTAATTTGTTAAGTGCTGTAGAAAAACAGGTAACTTCAACTTCAGGCTCACAAACTTTTTCACAGGATTGGTTGGCGTTTAGCGATCGATTCAATAAATTTGCACCCAAATTACTTGAAGAGTTAGGCCATCTATATGGACACAAAGAACAATACAAAGCTTTTTTAGTTGACTTAATATTAGTTGCATACCAATCCTTCCAAATTCGTCCTGCAGACTTAAAAGCTTTAGATAAACAACGGGAGATGCATCCGCAATGGTTTCAGTCGAAAAAAATGCTGGGTGGCGTTTGTTACATAGATCTATTTGCTGGTGATTTACGTGGTTTGCAAGCGCAAATTCCTTATTTCAAAGAATTGGGATTGACATATTTACATCTGATGCCGCCTTACAAGTGCCCAGTTCCGAACAGCGATGGTGGGTATGCAGTTAGCAGCTACAGAGAAGTAAGCCCATCGCTTGGGACCATGGCTGATTTGCGTGAGTTTGCTGCTGCGTTGAGAAAAGAAGGCATCAGCTTGGTGCTTGATTTTATTTTTAACCATACCTCTGACGAGCATGAGTGGGCTATAGGCGCATTGGCTGGCAAGCCGCAATACGACGATTTTTACTACATTTTCCCTGACCGGAAAATGCCAGATGCGTACGATAATACCTTGCGCGAAATTTTTCCAGATGCTCACCCTGGTTCGTTCTCACAACTAGCAGATGGACGGTGGGTTTGGACGACATTTAATTCGTTTCAGTGGGATTTGAATTACAGCAATCCCGCTGTGTTCAAGGCAATGGCTGGTGAAATGTTGGCGATTGCCAATATCGGCGCTGAATTTTTGCGTATGGATGCTGTCGCTTTTGTTTGGAAGCAATTAGGCACAACTTGCGAAAACCTGCCCCAGGCGCACGGGCTGATTCGTGCTTTTAGTGCATTGGTGCGCATTGCTGCACCTGCGATGTTGTTTAAATCTGAAGCTATCGTCCATCCAGACGATGTTGTGAAATATATTTCGCCTGAAGAATGCCAAGTGGCATATAACCCCTTGCAAATGGCATTGTTGTGGAACACATTGGCGACGCGTGAAGTTAATTTGCTACAGCAGGCGCTTGAGGAACGCCACAATTTGCATCCAGACACAGCTTGGGTCAATTATGTACGTAGCCATGACGATATTGGCTGGACGTTTGCAGATGAAGATGCCATCAAGTTTGGCATTAATGGCTACGACCACAGACAGTTTTTAAACCGCTTTTATGTCAATCGATTTGATGGCAGCTTTGCGCGAGGCGTTCCATTTCAAGACAACCCCGCCACAGGAGATTGTCGAATCAGTGGCACTTGCGCTTCGTTAGCGGGCGTGTCACAAGGTGATCATCTAGCAGTTAAGCGAATTTTGCTATTACACAGTGTGGTTTTGAGTAGTGGTGGCATTCCTTTGATTTACATGGGTGACGAAGTTGGTACTTTGAACGACTCTAATTACGTAGATGATGTTGCAAAAGCTGATGACAGCCGCTGGGTACACCGTAGCAAACGCGTCAAATTGCTGTACGACTCTCGTCATGATCAAAGCACAGTTGCTGGGCAGATTTACGCAGGGCTTCAGCAGATGATTGTTCAGAGATCCACCTGCGAAGCGTTCGAGGGTGGCCAATTGACAGGTTTTAGAACAGGCAACGCCAGCGTTCTGGGTTACCAGCGTGGTACAGATGGTTCTAAAGTGCTTGTGCTGGCTAATTTTAGCGAATTTGAGCAGTATTGTTCGCCTGAAATATTTTCTGCAATGCCAAGTGATGTGAACGATTTATTGGGTAACAGCTTGGTAACGTTGCCACTGCGTCAAGGGTTAACGCTGATGGCATATCAGGTAGTTTGGCTGAATGTAAGCATCTAATAGGTTTAAGATATTATAAAAATCCAAGACATTCGGGATTCAAACGATAAACCATCAGGAGACATCATGGAACCAAAAAAACTAGCACAAAGTCTGGATTTACCGAAAAGCGCCGTCGCATTAGTTTTAGCCGGAGGCCGCGGCAGCAGACTTATGAATTTGACAGACAGACGCGCCAAGCCAGCTGTCTATTTTGGTGGCAAATTCCGCATCATCGACTTTGCGTTATCAAATTGTTTGAATTCTGGTATCCGCCGTATCGGTGTGATCACTCAATATAAATCGCACAGTTTGCTGCGTCATTTACAGCGTGGCTGGGCATTTTTAAAAACTGAAATGAATGAGTTTGTTGACTTGTTGCCCGCCCAGCAGCGCAATGATGACGAAAGCTGGTACCGAGGTACAGCTGATGCGGTTTATCAAAACCATGACATTTTGGAAAGCTACGGCGCGAAATACATTGTCGTGCTGGCTGGTGATCATATTTACAAAATGAACTATGCCTTGATGTTGGCAGATCATGTAGCCAAAGGTCGGCAATGCACTGTTGGTTGTCTGGCTGTGCCAAGAGCTGAAGCGACTGCATTTGGCGTCATGGCTGTTGATGAAAATAGCTTGATCACTGATTTTTTAGAAAAACCTGCCGATCCTCCTTTGATGCCTGGAAGTACGGACATGTCATTGGCCAGCATGGGCATCTACATCTTTAACGCAGATTATTTGTATAAAGAGTTAGAGCGCGATATGGCCGATCCGGATTCCGATCACGACTTCGGCAAAGACATCATTCCCCGCGCTGTCCGCAACGGCGACGCTGCTGCTCACCCGTTTTCAATCAGCGCGGTCACCAGTGATGAAAACGATGAGCCCTATTGGAGAGATGTGGGCACGATTGACGCTTATTGGGATGCCAACATTGATTTAACTGCTACAGCCCCCAAACTCGATTTGTATGATAAAAAATGGCCTATTTGGACTTACCAAGCCCAATTGCCGCCAGCAAAGTTTGTGCACAATCAGCCAGACAGGTGTGGTATGGCCATTGAATCGGTTGTATCAGGCGGATGTATTGTTTCGGGCAAAGTGTTTCGCACGGTTTTATTTTCGAATGTACGTGTTCACTCATATGCCCTCATCAATTGGTCGGTGTTGTTGCCTGAGGTTCAAATTGGTCGCGGCGCTCGCTTAACGCGTACAGTGATTGACCGTGGCTGCCATATTCCAGATGGTATGGTCATTGGTGAGGATGCTGAACTGGATGCTAAGCGCTTTCATCGCAGCGAAAACGGCATCACCTTGGTGACCATGGAAATGTTGAAAAAATTGAGCGCATGAAGGACTCATGAAGGTATTACACGCTGCAGCAGAAGTATTTCCATTGGTTAAAACGGGTGGCTTGGCAGATGTTTTAGGTGCTTTGCCGCAGGTTTTGGTCAAGGCAGGTGTGGATGCGCGTTTGTTGTTGCCTGGCTTCCCAGCTATTAAAAAAGGCGTTTTGCAGCAAAAGCTGGTTTGCAATATTGGTGCTGCTTTTGGTGCAGGTAAGGTCTCTTTGTGGCTAGGCAGCTTACCAAACTCCGAATCGGGAAACAACGTTCAAGCCTATGTTATTGATGCGCCTTATCTTTACGACCGTGTAGGTAATCCGTATCAATCGGCTAATGGCAGCGAGTGGCCAGACAATGCGCAGCGTTTTGCTTTACTAGGTTGGGTTGCTGCACATTTAGCTGCGGGCGAGCTGGACGATGATTGGTGCCCCGATGTTTTGCATGTGCACGACTGGCATGCAGCCATGGCTTGTGCTTACCTTGCAATGCATCCTTCAACCAAAACAACAACCGTTTTCACCGTTCACAATTTGGCTTACCAAGGTTTGTTTGATGAACGTGATTTCCATTTAATGGGATTACCCACCCGCATGCTGGCACCCACTGGCTTGGAGTTTTACGGCCAGTTTTCGTTCATGAAAGCGGGTTTGGCCTATGCTAACCGCGTCACAACCGTTAGCCCCACGTATGCGCGTGAGATGGCAACGCCAGAGTTCGGTTGCGGCTTAGATGGCTTGGTTAAAGCACGCGGCACAGATGTGTCTGGAATTTTGAATGGTGTTGATGGCGCGATTTGGAACCCCAGCAGTGACAAAGAAATTGCGTCCAAGTACTCGGCAAGCAACTTATCTGGCAAATTGGCGTGTAAAACTGCTTTGCAAAAATTGCTCGGTTTGAATGTCGATCCTACAGCACCGCTTTTCGGCGTAGTGAGCCGTTTAACCTCTCAAAAAGGGCTTGATCTTGTTTTGGCCGCTTTGCCATCATTACTAGCTGATGGCGCGCAGCTGGCAGTGCAGGGCAGTGGTGATGCTGATCTAGAGACAGCATTCGTCGCAGCAACAGCAGCCCACAAAGGTCGCGTCGCCGTTCGCTTGGGCTACGACGAAGCCTTTGCTCACAACATGATGGCGGGCTGCGACGTCATGCTTGTTCCTTCTCGCTTTGAGCCTTGTGGTTTGACGCAGCTTTACGCCTTACGCTATGGTACTTTGCCGCTAGTCAGAAGCGTGGGTGGTTTGGTTGATACGGTGGTGGAAGCTACGGCAGATACCTTGCAGCAAGACACAGCAACTGGTTTTATGTTCGGTCCAGCCACACCTGCAGCGCTAGCTGATGCTATGGAGCAAGCCGTCAAAACCTTTGCAAATACCAAGCTATGGAATCAAATCGTGCTGCGCGGCATGGCGCAAAGCTTTTCGTGGGACGATGCTGCCAAAGACTATGTGGCGCTGTACAAAGAGGCCTTGCAAAGCAATTCCTGATTTCAAAATAAAAGCATCCAAAATCACAACAAAAATTTAATAATCATAGAAGCATCACATTAAGGGGAAACACATCATGCAAGTCGAATCATCCATTTTCAAAGCCTACGATATCCGTGGCGTCGTACCGACCACAGTTACAGAGCAAATCGCCGAGGGCATAGGCAAAGCATTCGGCACGATTGCCCGTTTAGAAGGTGAAACCTCTGTCTGCGTCGGTCGTGATGGTCGCTTGAGCGGGCCATCACTTGCCGCAGCGCTGATTCGCGGCTTGGCGGCTGCTGGCTTGGAAGTAGTTGATGTCGGTATGGTCACTACGCCAATGCTGTATTTTGCGGCAAACACGTTGACCACCAGCGGAATTCAAGTCACCGGCAGCCACAACCCCAAAGACTACAACGGCTTCAAAATGGTCATGCGCGGTCGCGCTATTTATGGTGAAGAAATTCAAGCTATTCGCCGCATGATGGAAGCAGAAAGCTGGTCGCTGATTCTTGGCGGAAGCACTCGCCAAACCAGCGTCGATGCTGCGTATTCCGCGCGCATCCAGTCTGGCATCAAGCTGTCTCGCCCTATGAAAATCGTGGTCGATAGTGGCAACGGCATCGCTGGAGCTAGTGCGCCAGATATTTTCCGCGCCTTGGGTTGTGAGGTGATTGAGCTTTTCAGCGAAGTTGACGGTAACTTCCCTAACCATCACCCTGACCCGAGCAAGCCTGAGAATTTACGCGATTTGATGGCCGCACTCAAAAATTCAGACGCTGAGCTGGGCTTGGCTTTTGACGGCGACGGTGACCGTTTAGGCATCGTCACCAAGCAGGGCAACAACATCTTTCCAGATCGTCAGATGATCTTGTTCGCCCGCGATGTGCTTTCGCGCGTCCCAGGCGGCACCATTTTGTTTGACGTGAAGTGCTCACAGCGACTCGCCCCAGCCATCGTCGAGGCCGGTGGCGTTCCTTTAATGTTCAAAACTGGCCATTCCTTGATCAAAGCCAAGATGAAAGAGGTTGATTCGCCTCTGGGCGGCGAAATGAGCGGGCACATCTTCTTCAAAGAGCGTTGGTACGGCTTTGATGACGGTACCTACGCAGGTTGCCGGCTCCTAGAAATTGTCAGCCGCTCGCCAGACGCCAACGTCGTCTTAGACGCTTTGCCCACCAGCTTCTCCACCCCTGAGTTGAATGTGTCGCTAGAAGAGGGCGAAGCACCAACTCTCATCGCAAAAGCACTAGAACTCGCCAAATTCCCCGCACCCGCCAAAGTCAACACCATTGACGGTCTGCGTATCGACTGGCCAGATGGTTTCGGCCTGATGCGCTCATCCAACACCACGCCGGTGCTGGTTCTGCGCTTTGAAGGCCACACGCAAGAAGCCCTGCACCGTATCGAAACTGACATGATGGCGCTTTTGAATCAAATCAAGCCTGGTGCGAAGATTGGGGCGAGCGCGCATTGATCACTTTTTTCTCTGAGCAGCATGCGCTGCACTCGCCCGAGTACGAGTTCTATCGTGGCGAACGCGTGCCGTGTTTTGAATCGCCCCAGCGCGCTAGCTTTGTTCAGCAAGCGCTTTTGCAACTTGGGCATGAGCTGCGTAGCCCGAATTTAGACAGCACCAGCACGTTAGCCCAAGTTCACTCGCCGCGATACCTCGCGTTCTTGCAAGCTGCTTGGCAGCAATGGCTAGCGGTAGACCCTGAGAACGCGACGCGCCAACCGTTCCCATCCGTTTGGCCGGTTCGTAGCTTGCGCAGTGATGTAGAGCCGCATAACTTCACAGCCAAACTCGGCTTGTACAGCATGGACAACGGCAGCCCCATAGTTGCGGGCACGTGGGCAGCGGCTAAAGCAGGGGCGGACGCTGCTGTCAGCGCCGCTACCATGTTGCGGCTAGGAGAAAAAGGTGTTTTTTGTGCTACCCGCCCACCTGGTCACCACGCTGGGGCAGACTTCATGGGCGGCTACTGCTTCATCAACAACGCCGCCGTCGCCGCCCAAGCCTTGCTGAACAAGGGCTGCGCTCGCGTGGCAGTTTTGGATGTGGATTACCACCACGGCAACGGCACACAAAGCATTTTTTACGACCGCGCTGATGTGCTCTTCGTCAGCATCCACGGCGACCCAAGTACCGAATACCCGTTTTACCTAGGCCATGTCGATGAAGTAGGTGAGGGCTCCGGCCACGGCTACAACCTCAACTTGCCACTCCCCGCCCGTAGTTCTCTAGCCAAATGGTTTGCCGCGCTAGAAACAGCTTGCACCCGCGTCCAACGCCATAACGCCGACGCCCTGGTCGTCTCCCTAGGCCTAGACACCTTCGCCGGCGACCCCATTTCAACCTTCGCACTGCAATCCTCCGATTTCGTAACACTGGGTGCACGGCTCAAAAAACTGGGTTTGTCGACGATTTTTGTCTTAGAAGGCGGTTACTCAGCGGCAGAGTTGGGAGTGAATGCGGCGAATGTGTTGGCGGGGTTCGAGGCGGTGTAGGCGGAATAAATATTAGGAGTTTTTATGAAAATCATCAAACAAATCGTTTTTGCGATTTCTTTAACAATCTCGACAGCATTTTCAGCGTTTGCACAAACAGGACCTGCTAATCCTGTAAGTGTACCAATCAAACCCGGCATAATTAAAGGCGACGCATGGGCGCACAGCAGCGAATCTTTAGCCTCTACCCTGGCGCAGGCGGATGTGGTGCTACCCGCCAAAGCTACAGGGGGCGCGGCGTTTTCGGGCAAGTTCAAAGACATATCCAAAGACATGCCCAAACTCAGCGGTGGCAAAGTGCCGGTGGTTTTGTTCCTCCACGGCTCGTCTGGCCTCGGGTTGAAAGCGATTGGTGAGTGGCAGCAATGGCTGGCTACGCAAGGTTTTGCCAGCATCGCGCCCGATTCGTTCACGCTTCCCAGCCGCGTTACGTACACCTCACCCATTGACGTTGCCTCCTACGAGCGCATCCATGCTCTGCGCGCCTCCGAGATCGCGCCTACACTCGCAGCGCTTAAAACCCAGCCCTGGGCCGATAGCAACACCCTGATTCTGGCTGGAACCAGTGAAGGTTCTGTTTCCGTGGCCCGCTACACCGGTACCGAATTTGCCGGTCGTATGCTGTTTGCATGGAGCTGCGAAGACAATTATTTTGTCAAATCCCCCCAAAATGCTTTTGAGCCGACCAAACCCGTACTCAACATCATCAGTGCGCAAGACCCATTTTTTTCTAAAACTAATACTTGGCTAGGCAACGCAGACGCCAAAGGCCACTGCGCCAGTGCTCTTAAAGCTAATGCCAACGCCGTCGTTTTGTTAGTTCCAGAAGCGCCGCATACACTGTTAAACCTGCCAGCCACGCGTGCGGCAACCTACGGTTTTCTATCACAATTTGTTAAAAATTAACAGATTTTGAATTTAGATTGCTATATTTATAATAGCTGCTTAGACAATAAATACGCGGTCTACAGCCATAAATGACCTCTAAAACGCCTATTTAAATCACTTTTCACCGTTTGCAGCCATTCTTAATCGCCAGCGCCGCCTGTTTCACCAAATCCGGCCCTTTGTAGATCAAGCCCGTGTAGATTTGCACCACATCTGCGCCGGCTTCGATTTTGCTCACCGCGTCTGCCGCGCTCATGACGCCGCCTACGCCGATGATGGGGAAGTCTATGCCCAAGGCGGCGCGGAGCTGGCGGATGACTAGGTTGCTAGCTTCTAGGACGGGAGCGCCGCTGAGGCCACCGGCTTCGTCGCAGTGCGGCATGCCTTTGACGGCTTCGCGGCTTAAGGTGGTGTTGGTGGCGACGACGCCATCCATTTTGTGGCGTAAAAGTGTAGCGGCGATGACGTCGATTTGGGTGGCGTCCAAATCTGGTGCAATTTTGACGAAGATTGGGACGGTTTTGCCGTGTTTTTGCTTTAAAACAGTGCGTTCTGCAGCAATTGCACCTAAAAGGGCATCCAAAGCTTCATCACTTTGAAGAGCGCGCAGGTTTTTTGTGTTCGGGCTGGAGATGTTGACAGTCACATAATCGGCGTGCGGATAGACGCCGCGCAGGCAGATGAGGTAGTCGTCTGTGGCGTTTTCAATGGGTGTTGCTGCGTTTTTACCGATGTTCAAGCCAAGCAGCATGGGGTTTGCAGAATTCGCACTGCGGAATTTGGCATTTTGGACATTAACCAAGAAAGCGTCCAAACCTTCGTTATTGAAGCCCAGGCGGTTAATCAGCGCGTTGGCAGCAGGCAAGCGGAACATGCGGGGTTTGGGGTTACCGGGCTGCGCCAGTGGGGTGACGGTTCCAACTTCGACAAAGCCAAAACCCATTGCGCCTAAGCCGTCGATGGCGCGAGCGTTTTTATCTAAACCGGCGGCCATGCCGATGCGGTTGGGGAATTTCAAACCTGCTAGGGTTATCGGGTCGTCTATTCGACCATTGCAATACGCCCAAGTTAGCGGCGTGCCCTGCGTGGCGGTCAAGCCAGCCATGGTGATTTCGTGGGCGGTTTCGGCATCCAAGCCGAATAAAAAGGGGCGGGCGAGGGCGTAGGGAAGTAGGGACATGAAAGTTTATGAAATATGGATATCGGATAATAGACCGCAGTGCTTCCTATTTTCTCAGAACTTCACAACTCAATACTAAATAACGATTGAAATCACCATGACTAAACTAATGTCCCAGGACGAACTCAAAACACTGGTCGGCCAAGCCGCTTTGCAATATGTGGTGGCGGGGGAGATTGTCGGTGTGGGCACGGGCTCGACGGTGAACAAATTTATCGACGCACTGGCCACCATCAAAAGCACCATCAAAGGCGCGGTTTCCAGCTCGGTCGCCAGTACCGAGCGGCTCAAAGCACTGGGGATTCCGGTGTTTGACGCCAATGACGTGACCGAATTGGCCGTTTACATCGACGGTGCAGATGAAATCGACCAAGCGGGTTACATGGTCAAAGGCGGCGGCGCGGCGCTGACGCGGGAGAAGATTGTGGCGGCGCTGTCCAAGCAATTCGTCTGTATTGCTGACGAAAGCAAGCTGGTCAACGCGTTGGGCGCTTTCCCGCTGCCGGTGGAAGTTATTCCGATGGCGACCAAGCGCGTGATGCAGCAATTTACAGCGATGGGCGGCAGCTGCAGCGTGCGTCAAAAGGACGGCCAGCCTTTGGTGACAGACAACGGGCAGCATATTGTTGACGTGCTGAATTTGAAAATTGCCGACCCACTGGCGTTTGAATCCACTGTGAATCAATGGCCGGGTGTGGTGACTGTGGGGGTGTTTGCGCATCAGAAGGCGTCGGTTTGTTTGCTAGGGACGGAAAGTGGGGTTAAGACTTTGAAGTTTTAAAAACTTCAGTCGTCATTTTTCCGACATATTTTTGTCACATTTTGGTGGCGATCGTCGACTAACATCAATGTATTTATCGCGTTATCAACAGACAACGCCATCAGATTCTGAAAAAGGCGAGATTCACCATGAGCAAATTAATCAAGCGGATACAACAGTACAACGCAGGGCGGGAGCCAGAGCGGTTGGCTATGAAATACCACAACATGCGCAGCAGCGCATTTGTATATTTACGGGCAACTTGTCATCTGTTTCCCTCTCAACTTCCAGAACTTAAAGCACTGGCTAAAGCCCCCGCTGTCTGGTCGTGCGGGGATCTGCATTTAGAGAATTTTGGTAGCTACAAAGGTGACAACCGGCTGTCTTATTTTGATATCAATGATTTTGATGAGTCTGCACTGATTCCTGCTAGTTGGGACATCGTGCGGCTGTTGACCAGTGTGCGGCTGGCTTGTGATGAGCTTGAATTATCAGCAGATCGGGTGAGGGAATTGGTTGATGGTTTGCTTGACTCATATTTCCAGCAGCTTCAGCGCGGCAGTGCGCGGTGGTTAGAAAGAGGCACCGCAACGGGGCCGGTGCAAGAATTGTTGGCAGCGGTTAGCGAGCGGAAACGTGTGGATTTTTTAAATTCCCGAAGTAAATTGACATCTAAAAATGGCAAAAAACGCAAACTGTTGATTGATGGCAAAAAGGCACTGGACGCCAGCAAAGAGCAGCATGAGCAGGTTGGCGAGTTCATGGATAAGTTTGCTAAAACACAAAAAAACCCAGAATTTTACGAAGTGCTTGATGTAGCCCGCCGAATTGCAGGCAACGGTAGTCTTGGTGTCGATAGGTTCGTCGTGCTGGTGCGCGGCAAGGGAAGCCCTGATAACAACTATTTGTTAGATTTGAAACAAGCCATACCCTCTGCGCTGACTACTGCGCTAACCCATAAACAACCCAAGTGGGAAAATGAGGGCGACCGTGTTGTCGCATTGACACAGCGCTCGCAAGCTGTGCCAGTCGCTTTTTTGCATTCGGTAAAAATGGATGACAAAAACTACGTGTTACGAGATTTACAACCGTCTGCGGATAGGGTGACTTTCGCTGAAAAAGAAAAAGCTAATAAAGGAAAAGATGAGCGTTATCTAAACGATCTGATGCAAGCCATTGGGCAATGTACAGCATGGTCTCATTTGCGAGGTAGTGGTCGCCAAGGCTCGGCGATCGCCGATAAGTTAGTTGCCTTTGGTAGCAACGATTCGTGGAAAAAAGTATTGCGTAAAGCTAGTGCAGGTTGCGCAGAATCCATCAAAGATGAATGGAAAACCTTTTCAGAGGCTTATGACAACAAGGTATTTGAGTAACTTTGATTATCTTTAAGAGCTTTAAGAGCTTTAACAGATTTTAAAATTTAATCCCAGTTGGATTGTTGTTCGGCTCTTGTGGTGCACTAGCTGGCCGCGCGTCACGGGCTGAAACTGGCTTTTCGGCGGCTTCTTTATCCGACTTATCAACCGCTTTTTTAGGCGTCAAACTCGTAGCCGCTGGGTTGCGGTAGTTGCGCGGCAAAGTTGACGATTTGGGGTAGCCGGCTGCGTCTAAATACTTGGTCCATTCAGTTTCTTCATAGCCTTTGAGCTGCTGTGAGGCTATCGTACCCAAGGGCATACTGGTGTCGCCATTGAGTTTTTTGTAAGCGTCAATGTCTTCATTGCTGCTGACCGTGCGCTCAGTAAACGGCACGCCGCGTTGGGTCAACATCAATCTTGCATTGATGCAGGGTGCGCAGTCTGCCGTTGTATAAAGCGTGACAGGGTAGCGGCTAACTATTTGCTGCAATGCATATGGCAAAGGTGTATTGGCTGCAGATTCGCCTGTTAATTTATCGCCAGAACCTGGCAACGGCGGAACTTCTGAATAGGTGACGCGACCGTTTTTATCGATACTTTTATACACCTGCTGAGCATATAAATGCCCTGTAGCCAGCATAAATACTGCCTGAATAGCTACTAAATTAATAGCTTTTAAGACAAAAGAATAACGACTTTGGGGCATTTTGGTATTCATAATGCGATTTTATGCCATGCCTTGGTGGCGTAGCAAGGCGTCTAGTGTGGGTTCGCGGCCACGGAAGGCTTTGAACGAATCCATCGCAGAGCGGCTACCGCCGGACTCCAAAATCGCTTCACGGTATTTGCGGCCGGTTTTTGTGCCATCCACATCACCTGTCAATCGTGCTTCCTCAAAAGCGGCATAGGCATCGCTACTCAACACTTCAGCCCATTTGTAACTGTAGTATCCCGCAGCGTAGCCACCGGCAAAGATGTGGCTGAAGGTGTGGGCAGTGCGGCTGTAGGCGGGTGGTTGAATCAGCGCGACCTCAGAACGGACTTGCGTCAACATAGCCATCACATCGGGTTTGTTTTTGACGTTGTCCTCACAATGCAACAACATGTCAAAGAGCGAAAACTCGATTTGACGCAGCGTTTGCAAGCCGCTTTGAAAGTTTTTGGCGGCTGTCATTTTGTCGAACAGCGCAATTGGCAAGGGCTCGCCCGTATCTACATGGGCTGTCATGTGTTTGAGCACATCCCACTCCCAGCAGAAGTTTTCCATGAACTGGCTTGGCAGCTCGACTGCGTCCCATTCCACGCCGCTGATGCCAGAAACATCGCGCTCGTTCACGGTTGTCAGCATGTGCTGCAGGCCGTGGCCGCATTCGTGGAAGAGGGTGGTGACGTCATCATGCGTTAGCAAAGCGGGCTTGCCATCTACGCCATCGGCGAAGTTGCAAACCAAGTGGGCAACTGGCGTTTGCAGCACGCCCGTATCAGGTCGCAGCCAACGAGCGCGAACGTCGTCCATCCAAGCGCCGCCACGTTTGCCAGTGCGGGCGTTGGGGTCGAGGTAAAACTGACCGACCAGTTTGGCATTGCGTTCGATGCGGTAAAACTTGACACTCTCGTTCCAAACGGGTGCTTTGTCTTCCCGAATCGCTACGTCAAACAAGGTTTCGACGATTTTGAACAAGCCCGCCAGCACCTTGGGCGCGGTGAAGTATTGCTTGACCTCTTGTTCGCTGAAAGAATAACGCGCTTCTTTGAGCTTTTCGCCAATGTACGGCCAATCCCAGGGTTGAGGGTTTGTTAAATTGAGGTGTTCGGCGGCAAAAGCGCGCATGTCGGTCAAATCTTTTTCGGCAAACGGTCGAGCGCGCTGGCCTAAATCACGCAAGAAGGCGATGACTTCAGCGGGTGACTTAGCCATTTTGGTGGCGATAGACGCTTCGGCGTAATTGTTGAAGCCCAGAAGCACAGCTTCTTCATGGCGCAGTGCCAAGATTTGAGCGATATTGGCGGAGTTGTCGAATTTCTTGGCTTCTTCGGCTGTGGGGAAAGTCGCTTGGTCAGACGCTTTGGTTGAGTTGGCTTTGTACAAAACCTCACGCAAAGCGCTGCTGGTGGCAAACTGCATGACTGGCAGATAGCAGGGCATTTTGAGCGTCAGTTTGTACAGGTTATCTTTGCCTTCTTTGGTTGCAGCGGCTTTTGCGGTGTGCAAAACGTCTTCAGGCACACCGTCTAATTCATCAATTTTGGCGTAATAGACAAAAGATTCGGTCGCGTCCAAGGCGTTTTCGCTGAATTTTTGGCTCAACTCGGCTTGAATGGCTTGAATTTCAGCAAAACGCTCTTTGGCTGCGCCTTGCAGTTCAGCACCGCTTAAAACAAAGTTACGTACGGCATTTTTGTGTGCTTGAAACTGTTCGGCGTTCAGGGTTTTGACGTCGATGGCTTTATATTTGGCGTACAACTGCTCATTCGCACCCAGTGCGGTGTAAAACTCGGTGATAACAGGAAGAGACTCGTTGTAGGCAGCGCGAAGCTCTGGGTTGTCGGCCACGCTGTTTAAGTGACTCACAGCGCCCCAAGCGCGTCCAAGCTTTTCGGTGGCAACGTCCAAAACCTTGGAGATTTCTAGCCAATTGGCAGGGAATCCGTCTGCGGTTACGGTATCTAGCGCTTTTTGAGCATCGGCTAACAGCGCTTTGATCGCTGGTGCGACGTGCTCAGGCTTGATTTGGTCGAACAGCGCCAATGAGGATGCTGCGTTTGTGTTTTGAAGGAGGGGATTGGTCATACGTTTGATATAAGGTCGATTTCGGACGATTCAAGCCAAACCTAGAGAAGGCTTCGACAAGCTCAGCCCGAACGGATTCGGTTTGTTTAGGCTGCAGAACGTTCAGCAGAATTCAAGGTATTCACGAGCAGCATCGTAATCGTCATTGGCCCTACGCCGCCCGGCACGGGTGTAATGTAGCTTGCGACTTCTTTGATCGCTGCAAAGTCCACATCGCCGCAGAGTTTGCCATTGTCATCACGGTTCATGCCAACGTCAATCACGATAGCGCCGGGTTTCACCATGTCTGCGGTCAACACGTTGCGACGACCCACGGCAGCGACGACGACGTCAGCCTGTAATGTGTGCTGTTTGATATTGTCTGTGGCGCTGTGGCAAATGGTGACAGTGGCGTGCGCTGCCAACAACATTAAAGCCATGGGTTTGCCCACGGTGTTGCTGCGACCAATGACGACCGCATGCTTGCCGCGCAGGTTAATACCTGTGCTTTCAATCAATTTCATGCAGCCGAAAGGGGTGCAAGGGTTGAAACCTGGCGCTCCCGTCAACAGCTCACCCGCACTCAAAGTTGAATAACCGTCCACGTCTTTGCTTGCGGCGATAGCTTCAATTACTGCTTGAGGGTCAATGTGCTTTGGTAAAGGCATTTGCACCAAGATGCCGTGGATGGTTTTGTCAGCGTTTAAAGCAGCAATGCGAGTGAGTAAATCCGCTTGGCTCAATGATGCTTCATATTTTTCAAAAACCGAGTGCAAACCGCTGTCTTCGCAGGCTTTGACTTTGTTGCGAACATAAACTTGGCTGGCAGGGTCCTCGCCCACCAAAATCACCGCTAAACCCGGGGTGATGCCTCGAGCCTTGAGGGCAAGTGTGCGTTGCGCCACTTCGGCACGGAGTTGTTTAGAAAGGGCGATACCGTCGATGTTTTGAGCTGTCATGGGATGCTAAAAAGTGATAAATAAAAAGTAAAAACGCCAGCTTAAGACACATTTTAATAATAAAAATGGCTGTAGCCGGCGTATTTGCTGCCTAAGCAGCTATAAAAAATATAGTAATGAAGGTGGTTTTTTAAGCTGCTTTCGGCGCATTTTTGCCCAAAGCAATCTTCAGCAAATCGGCCACCGTATTCGCACCTAGCTTTTCCATGATGTTGGCGCGGTGGGCTTCTACGGTTTTGATGCTGATGGCCAAGTCGTCCGCAATTTGCTTGTTCAAACGACCGGCGACGATGCGCTCTAAAACCTGTGATTCACGCGAGGTGAGTTTACCTAAGAGTGCATCTCGGCTAGCGGAAGTTTGGTGGTCAGCAAAAGTGGATTTGGCTTGCTCCAACATGCGCTCTACCAAGCTAACCAAGGCTTCCTCTTTGAACGGTTTTTGGATAAAGTCCATCGCGCCTTTTTTCATGGTGTCTACGGCCATGGGCACGTCGCCGTGACCGGTGATGAAGACAATGGGTAGGGGAGATTGGCGCTCGATCAAGCGGTTTTGTAAGTCCAAACCGGTCATACCACCCATACGTATATCGACAATCAAACATGCAACTTCACGTGCATCGTAGCGGCTTAAAAAGGTTTCAGCGGAGTCAAAACAGCGCACGCGGTAGTCTTTGCCTTCAAGCAACCATTGCAATGAGTCGCGCACAGCCTCGTCGTCGTCCACAACGTAAACAGTACCTTTTTTTGGAATCAAACTCATTCAAATACTCCTGCTTAATATAAATTCAGTTACGCCGCGCTTGGCGAAGCGCTTGTTTCTGGCAAATTCTCTAGCTGTAAGGGAAGCCAAAAGGCAAACCGACAGCCCACGACATCTGCACCATTGTAGATGTTCTCAGCGGCTATTCGCCCTAAGTGCGACTCGACGATAGAGCGACACAAACTCAAGCCCATGCCCATGCCTTCCGCCTTGGTAGAAAAGAAGGACTCGTATAAACGCGCCATCACTTCGGGTTGCAAGCCCAAACCGGTATCGACCACCGTAAACTCAATCACTTGCTTGTCTTCAACTTTCTTAGGCGTAACGCGCAACTCCACACTTCGGTTGGCAGAACTGCGCTGCGCAGCGTCAACAGACTCGGCGGCGTTTTTAAGTAAGTTGATTAATACCTGCTCAATCAAAATCGGATCCACCTGCAAATCTGGCAAACGTGCTGCAACATAGGTTCGTAAGTGAACATTTCTGCGTCGCATTTCAATTTCTGCCAGCTCTTTGGCTGCATCAACCATAGCCATTACGTTCGACGCGGTTCGATTGGGTGCGCTACGCTTAACGAATGATCGAATCCGCTGGATGATGAGTCCTGCGCGCTGGGCTTGTTTGGCTGTTTTATCAAGCGCATTAAGCATGTCTACTTCTGAGATTTGCTTGTCTTTGATGCGTGAGACCATGCCGTTGCAGTACAAACTGATAGCTGTCAGTGGCTGGTTCAGTTCATGCGCCACGCTGGAAGCCATCTCTCCCATAGTGATGAGCCGACTGGCACTTTCTGCCCGCTCAGCTTGCTGTAAAGCCAGAGCCTCAGCATCTCGGCGTGACGTGATGTCGGTTGCAATCACCATTTGGGCTAAGCGGCCATCAACCCAAGTTAAGTATCGCGAACGAACTTCTAACCATTTAGACAGCTCAGGAATAAAAATCTCAAAGTTTTTGATCTGCGAGGTGCTCAGCTCGTCTTGCGGCAAACCAGCTAAGCTATCCACATCATCACCAATTTCTTCGAGCGGCATTTCAGCAGGGACGCCAGCCTGCGCGATCAACTGCAAGTGCCCGACAGTATCCGCGCCAAACCATTGGCGGTACATTTTGTTGGCAAACAGCAAGTCAGATCTGCCTAAAGGTGCTACAGATACTGAAGCATCCATACCTTCTAAAACAGTGATGAATCGGTCTTGTGACTCTAAGAGTTGCTGACGCACACGGTTGGGTTCAGTGATATCCGTGGTTGACGTCATCAAACCAGTTTGCTGGCCCTTAGCATCAATCAAGGGGGAGACATACATGCGTGCATCAAACAATTTGCCGTTTTTGCGCTTCACGCGAATTTGGAAACCACCCTTTGGCGCATGACCAGCTAACTCATCTTCCAACTGCTTGCTTAGGATTTCATAATCTTGCGCGGGCCAGTACGGAAAGGGCGCTGTCGTGCCGATCAACTCAGCTTCTGACCAGCCCGTCATCTCACAAAATGCAGGGTTAACATAGGTGATTTTGCCTTGCATGTCTAACGCACGCATACCTGTGAGCATGGAGTTTTCCATAGCACGACGAAAGTTGGTTTCACTGATCAGGGCTTGCTGTGTTCGTAGACGCCTACGGGTGTGACGCCACATAGCGACTAACATCCAAACTGTTAATGCGCTCAGTGCCGCGGTTAACCAAAACAGACCACTTCCTACCAAGCCTAATGAGGTTCGATAGGCTCTAGCGCGCAAGACCAAGTCGTTACCAACCGGGGAAACTGGAATTTGGTATTCATTAGGCGCAGCAGCCCAAGGCAAGAGCTTGGTAGCCGCGTTACGAGGCTTGATCGTTTGTCCAGCTAGCACGACATTTTTACCGTTAATCAGTGATACCGCATATTTAGAAGTGATTTCGCTTGGGACGCCATACCGTAGAACACCATCTACCGCGTATTCACCCATGATGACGCCCGCAAACTTGCCTTTTTCAGACAGCGGTATGTGTAATTGCAAAATCGGCTCTGCACCCGCTTCGATTATGGGACGTGAGTAAATGGGTTGCGCTAAGTCTTTGGCTAGGTTGAACGCAAATGAACCCTCTGCATCCTTGAAGCTAACAACACTGCCTACGCCGCGCAATTGAGTGCCAGAGGCGCTGGAGGACGCGTAAGCTGCTTTGACACGTTGTTTGCTATCTACCCACGTAATGGCATGCAACTCAGGATAATTGTTAATCAGCGTTTCAGCTTGAGTCGTGAAATCTTCTTCATCTATTTCTTTGCTGGACACATCGCGTGCCACGCGCATGAGTTGTTCTTGACGCTCTAAGAGACGCAGGCGCAAACGTTGCTGTGCATATTCAACATCGCGTTTGATCGTTTCTTGTTCGCGGTCTATTTCTTCTAAACGTAAATAAGAAAATGAAGCAACGATCGCCGCCAAAAATAAAAGAATTGTTATCAATGGCGCAATGCTGGCATATCTGTCTTGCCGATTTGGCGACTGCCTACGCCACCAGCCACTTAGCCACGCAGGAATACCAGTCAACTTGTCGCTGTTTTTACGGTTACTCATACTCAAATCCATGCACAAGAGTGTATTGCTTTGCATACAAACTTTGCTTAGCTTCAAAAGTATTTATAATTTCATAATGCAAAATGAATATTCACCATTTGATAATTTGTAAAATTTATGTCACAATAGAGAAGTTGACCTAATTTGCGATTAAATTGGAAGTGATTTCATCGTAATTTATACGTAATTTAAATGTAAGTTAGGCGTCAATAAAGTCCAAATTAACAGGAGACAAACATGTCAGCAGTACCAAACAGCCTACAAAGCCTGATCCCGCAGGACGCCGATAGCCAAGAAACCCGAGAGTGGATGGATGCTTTGTCCGCCGTTATCGCCTCTGAAGGCCCTGAACGGGCGCATTTCTTACTCGAGCAGCTGCTTGAACATGCGCGCCAAAGCAGCATCGACATGCCGTTTTCAGCAACGACCGCGTATGTCAACACCATTGAGCCAGAACAACAAGTACATGCCCCTGGAAACTTAGACATTGAAGCGCGTTTACGTGCTTACATGCGCTGGAACGCTATGGCTATGGTGGTCAAAGCCAACCGACATTACCCAGCGGATGGTGGAGATTTGGGCGGTCACATTGGTTCATTCGCCTCCTTGGCAAGCTTGTTTGGTGCAGGTTTTAACCATTTCTGGCATGCTGAATCAGAAAACCACGGTGGCGATTGTCTTTATATCCAAGGCCATGTATCACCTGGTGTTTACGCCCGTGCTTACCTAGAAGGTCGTTTGACGGAAGAGCAGTTGCTAAATTTCCGCCAAGAAGTGGACGGCAAGGGTTTGTCTAGCTACCCGCACCCCAAGTTGATGCCGGAATTCTGGCAATTCCCAACCGTTTCTATGGGTTTGGGTCCTTTGATGGCGATTTACCAAGCCCGTTTCTTGAAGTATTTGCACGCGCGAGGCATCGCCAACACTGAAAACCGCAAGGTTTGGGTATTCTGTGGTGATGGTGAGATGGACGAAGTTGAATCTTTAGGCGCGATCGGTTTGGCTGCACGTGAAGGCTTAGATAACCTGATTTTCGTCATCAACTGCAATTTGCAGCGTTTGGATGGCCCAGTGCGCGGCAACGGCAAAATTGTGCAAGAGCTGGAAGGCGAGTTTCGTGGTGCGGGCTGGAACGTTATCAAGCTGTTGTGGGGCAGTGGCTGGGATCCGTTGTTGGCGCGTGACAAAGACGGCGCACTGCGCAAGCTGATGATGGACACCTTGGACGGCGACTACCAAGCCATGAAGGCCAATGATGGCGCCTATGTGCGTAAGCATTTCTTTGGTAAAGACCCACGCACATTAGAAATGGTCGCCCACATGAGCGACGAAGAGATTTTTGACCTACGTCGCGGTGGCCATGACTCTAAAAAGGTCTATGCTGCCTACCACCAAGCGGTCAACCACAAAGGTCAGCCAACCGTGATGTTGATTAAAACCGTTAAAGGTTTTGGTATGGGCAAATCGGGCGAAGGCAAAAACAATGTCCATCAAACCAAGAAACTGACGGACGAAGACATCAAAGCCTTCCGCGACCGTTTCAATATCCCAATTCCAGACAGCCAATTGGCAGATTTGCCTTTCTACAAGCCAGCCGATGACACGCCAGAAATGCAATACCTGCACGAGCGCCGCAAGGCTTTGGGCGGTTACTTGCCACATCGCCGTACCAAAGCGGACGAGCAGTTCACTGTGCCAGCGCTTGAAACATTCAAATCGGTGATTGAGCCGACTGCTGAAGGCCGTGAAATCTCCACAACACAAGCCTATGTGCGTTTCTTGACCACGCTTCTGCGCGACCAAGCTTTAGGCCCACGCGTCGTACCAATTTTGGTAGACGAAGCGCGTACTTTCGGTATGGAAGGCTTGTTCCGTCAAATCGGTATTTACAACCCTGCAGGTCAAAACTACACACCAGTCGACAAAGACCAAGTCATGTACTACCGCGAAGACAAAGCGGGTCAAATCTTGCAAGAGGGTATCAACGAAGCAGGTGGCATGTCCAGCTGGATCGCTGCAGCTACAAGCTATAGCACCAGCAACCGTATCATGATTCCGTTTTACGTCTATTACTCAATGTTTGGTTTCCAACGCATTGGCGATTTGGCCTGGGCGGCGGGCGACATGCAAGCACGCGGCTTCCTGCTGGGCGGCACGTCTGGCCGTACCACTCTGAACGGTGAGGGCTTGCAGCACGAAGACGGCCACAGCCACATCATGGCTGGTACGATTCCAAACTGCATCAGCTACGACCCAACATTTGCACACGAAGTGGGCGTGATTCTTCACCATGGTCTCAAACGCATGGTTGAGAATCAAGACAATATCTTCTACTACCTCACTTTGTTGAATGAAAACTATGCCATGCCCGGTTTGACCGTGGGTACGGAAGAGCAAATCATCAAAGGTATGTATCTGTGCAAACCTGCTGCTACAAAGGGAACTTTGACCGTGCAATTGCTCGGCTCTGGCACGATTTTGCGTGAATCTATCGCGGCACAAGAGTTGTTGGAAAAAGACTGGGGTGTTGCTGCTAACGTCTGGAGCTGCCCAAGTTTCAACGAATTGACGCGCGATGGTCAAGATGCTGAGCGCCACAACTTGTTGCACCCAACGGATGCGCCGCGCTTGTCATTCGTCGCGCAGCAATTGTCTGCACATGCTGGCCCCGTTGTTGCATCGACCGATTACATGAAAGCCTATGCCGAGCAGATTCGTCCGTTCATCCCTAACTACAAAGACGGTAAGCACCGTTCTTACAAAGTATTGGGCACAGACGGTTTTGGTCGATCTGACTTCCGCTCTAAACTGCGCGAGCATTTTGAGGTGAATCGCCATTACATAGTCGTCGCGGCGCTCAAAGCCTTGTCGGAAGAGGGCAGTGTGCCAGTCGTCAAAGTGGCTGAAGCGATCAAAAAATACGGCATCAAAACCGACAAAATCAACCCGCTGTACGCATAAAAAATTCTGGAGATTAATATGGCATTGGTAGATATCAAAGTTCCAGATATTGGAGACTTCGCAGAAGTAGCCGTCATTGAGTTGATGGTCAAGGTGGGCGACAGCATCAAGGTGGATCAATCCATCCTGACGGTGGAAAGCGACAAAGCGTCCATGGAAATCCCTTCCAGCCACGCAGGCGTGGTCACAGCAGTCAAAGTAGCCGTGGGTGATAAAGTCAAAGAAGGCTCCATTGTTTTGTCACTCGAAGTTGCGGGTGAACCTGCAGTAACAGCGCCTGCACCAGCTGCGCCAGCCGCTGCGGCTTCTGCCCCAGTTGCGCAAGCAGTGGCACCTGCGGTTGCAGTGGCTGCGGTGGCAGCTTCAGGCCCTGTTGAGGTCAACGTGCCCGATATTGGCGATTTCAAAGACGTGGCCGTGATTGAAATTCTCGTCAAAGTTGGCGACACCATCAAAATGGAGCAATCATTGATGACGGTTGAATCCGACAAAGCAGCGATGGAAATTCCATCTTCTGCCGCCGGTGTGCTCAAAGAACTCAAGGTCAAGTTAGGCGACAAGGTCAACATTGGTGATTTGATCGCCATCTTGGAAGGGGCAAGCGCAGCAGCTACTGCACCGTCAGCCGCAGCCGCACCGCAAGAAACAGCATCCGCACCGGTTGCTGCTGCAATCGCCGCACCGGCAGCTCCCGCAGCAGCCGTGCCAGCGCATGCGCCAACATCCAATACTGTGGGTTTGCCCCACGCATCACCCTCAGTTCGCAAGTTTGCACGCGAGCTGGGCGTGCCTTTGGCAGAGGTCAAAGGCAGCGGTCAAAAAGGTCGAATTACCGAGGAGGATATTCAACAGTTCACCAAGTCTGTTATGTCTGGCGCTATACAAACAATAGCTGCTCAGGCAACAAATAAGCCGGCTACAGCCAGTTCAGGTGGTGATTTAGGCGGTATGACATTGCTGCCTTGGCCAAAAGTTGATTTCACCAAGTTCGGCCCTGTTGAGCGCAAAGACTTGTCGCGCATCAAGAAAATCAGTGGCGCTAATCTGCACCGCAACTGGGTAATGATTCCGCACGTCACCAACCACGATAACTGCGATATCACTGACTTAGAAGCTTTCCGCGTTCAAATGAACCTAGAAAGCGAGAAGGCAGCGAAATCTGGTGCGCCAAGCGCGAAAATCACCATGCTGGCATTCGTTATCAAAGCGATTGTTGCAGCACTGAAGAAATTCCCTGATTTCAACGCCTCTTTGGACGGTGACCAACTGGTCTACAAACAGTACTACAACATTGGCTTTGCAGCCGATACGCCGAACGGCTTGGTCGTTCCCGTGCTGAAAGATGCTGATAAAAAAGGCATTTTCCAAATCTCCAGCGAGATGGGCGAATTGTCCAAAAAAGCACGTGATGGCAAACTGGGCGGTGGCGATATGCAGGGCGGTTGCATCTCCATTTCCTCGCTTGGTGGCATTGGTGGCCGCTACTTCCACCCCATCATCAATGCGCCTGAAGTGGCGATTTTGGGTTTGAGCAAGTCTGTGATGGAACCGGTTTGGAACGGCAAAGAGTTCACCCCGCGCTTGATGCTGCCTTTGTCGCTCAGCTACGATCACCGCGTGATTGATGGTGCGGCTGCAGCAAGATTTAACGCCTACTTGGGTCAGCTCTTGTCAGATTACCGTCGTATTTTGCTATGAAGGTTATAGCATGACCACGGTTGTTGTCGTTAAAAAAGGCACGCAAATAGCGATTGCTGCAGATACCTTGGTGACGTTTGGTGACACCCGCTTGAGCCATCGGTTTGAAGACAACACCAAAATTTTCAAGTTCGACACCGCTACAGGCCCCACCTATGTAGGTATGGCCGGTACGGTGGCGCACTTTCCAGCGCTGCGCAAAGCCATCAACAGTTTGCCCAAAGCAGAGCGTTTGTTTGGTAGCAAAGACGAGGTTTTTGACACTTTTTTGAAGCTGCATCCGCTTTTGAAGGACAACTTCTTTTTGCAAACCAAGGAAGAGGACAACGACCCTTACGAGTCCAGCCAGTTCAGTGTGTTGATTGCCAACCAAACAGGTATTTATGGCCTGTACAGCTACCGCGAAGTATTTGAATTCAAAGAGTTTTGGGGCATCGGCTCTGGTCGTGGGTTTGCGCTTGGCGCTATGCATGCGGTCTACATAAAAGCCAAAACTGCACGTGAAGTGGCAGAAACTGCCATCAAAGCAGGGTGCGAGTTTGACAAAAACTCAGGTGGAACGATGGATATTTTCACCATCAAAATGAAATAAATTTGACATATTTACGAAACTCAAAAAATTCTAAAGAGATACACATCATGGCAAATATAGACATCAAAGTTCCTGATATTGGCGATTTTGCAGAAGTAACCGTCATTGAATTGCTTGTCAAAGTGGGTGACACGGTCAAGGCCGAGCAAAGCCTGATCACCGTTGAGTCCGACAAGGCGTCCATGGAAATCCCTTCCAGCCACGCGGGCGTGATCACGGGTTTGAGCATCAAACTAGGTGACAAAGTCAAAGAGGGTTCTGTCATCATGACGATGGAAGTTGCGGGTGGCGCGGCGACAGTTGCTGCTGCACCTGCCACAGCGGCTGCGACAACACCTACACCGCCTGCAGAAACATCAAAATCAGCTACAGCCGTCGTAAATATTACCTCGGCAGCTATAATTAGCATAGCATCAAACTATACTGGTGCGGTAGATTTGGAATGCGATTTAATGGTTCTGGGCGGTGGCCCTGGCGGCTATTCTGCCGCGTTCCGCGCCGCAGATTTAGGTTTAAAAGTCGTGTTGGTAGAGCGCTATGCCACCATAGGCGGCGTGTGTTTGAATGTAGGTTGCATTCCTTCCAAAGCATTGCTGCATGTCGCAGCGGTGATGGACGAAGTCGCACATTTGGGTGATTTGGGTGTTGATTTCGGCAAGCCAGCCGTGAATATCGACAAACTGCGTGGCCACAAAGACAAAGTGATTGGCAAACTCACCGGCGGCTTGGCTGCCATGGCCAAAATGCGCAAAGTCACGATTGTGCGCGGCTACGGCTCGTTTGTCAGCGCAAACCACATTGAAGTCGAGGAGACTTCAGGCACAGCGCAAGAAAAAACCGGCGCAAAGAAGGTTATCGCATTCAAAAACGCCATCATCGCCGCAGGTAGCCAAGCTGTTCGCTTGCCTTTCATGCCCGAAGACCCGCGCGTGGTGGACTCTACGGGCGCGTTGGCACTCAAAGAAGTGCCGAAACGCATGCTGATTTTGGGCGGTGGCATCATCGGTTTGGAGATGGGGACCGTGTATTCCACACTGGGCGCACGCTTGGATGTGGTCGAAATGATGGACGGCTTGATGCAAGGCGCTGACCGCGATTTGGTCAAAATCTGGCAAAAAATGAACGCGCCACGCTTTGACAACATCATGCTCAAAACTAAAACTGTTGGCGCTAAGGCCACGCCGGCTGGTATAGAAGTGACGTTCGCCGCAGCAGAAGAGGGCGGCACAGCCCCTGCGCCACAAACTTACGATTTGGTCTTGCAAGCCGTAGGTCGTACACCAAACGGCAAAAAATTGGCTGCAGACAAAGCTGGCGTTGAAGTAACAGACCGTGGCTTCATCCCCGTCAACATCCAAATGCGTACCAACGTGTCCAACATTTTTGCGATTGGCGACATCGTCGGCCAACCCATGCTTGCGCACAAAGCCGTTCACGAAGCGCATGTGGCTGCTGAAGTGATAGCGGGTGAATTGCAAGGCAACAAAGAGCTGGCAGCCGCTGCGTTCAATGCCCGCGTGATTCCTAGCGTTGCCTACACCGACCCTGAGGTGGCCTGGGTGGGCTTGACCGAAGACGAAGCCAAAGCCAAAGGTATCAAGGTTAAAAAAGGCCTTTTCCCGTGGACAGCATCAGGCCGCGCCATTGCCAATGGCCGCGACGAAGGCTTCACCAAACTACTGTTTGACGATTCTCCCGAAGCGCATGGCCACGGCAAAATCTTGGGCGGCGGCATGGTCGGCACCCATGCGGGCGACATGATTGGTGAAATCGCTTTGGCGATTGAAATGGGTGCAGATGCCGTTGATATCGGCAAAACGATTCATCCACATCCGACGCTGGGTGAATCAATCGGTATGGCTGCAGAAGTGGCGCATGGCAGTTGTACGGATTTGCCGCCTAGCAAGAAATAAAAATGTAAAAGCTATTAAAACCACGATACATCGTTAGAAATTTGCCTTTACGCATGCTAAATTTGCTATTTATTTTATAGCTTTTTAGGCAATAAATACGCCGGCTACAGGTCAAATAACTGTTGAAAAATCACCAGAAAATAAACTAGCCATAGTCTTGCGCAACCAGACGTTACCCGCGTCCTGGTTGTAGCGTTCATGCCAATGCTGTTTGACCTTGTAGCTGGGCAGCAGCATGGGCGGCTCTAGCACTTTGACGTTTTCTTGTCGAGCCAGTGCACTGCCAAGTTGGCGTGGCACGATGACCAAAAACTCAGTTTGCGCCACGATGCGAGCTACGCCTAAGTAGCTGGGCACGCGCAGCACGATGCGGCGGTCTATTTTGTTTTTGGTTATTACTTTATCCACAATCGAATGCCCTGTGCCAGACGATATGACTTGTATATGTCCCTCATTTGTGAACGCCTTGAGTGTGAGCTTGCTGCCAATGCGCGGGTGGTTTCCGGCTGCGAGGCAAACAAAGTCTTGGGCAAACAGCGCCTGCTGGTAAAACCCTGCCTCCAAATCTGGCGTAAAACCTACTGCCAGATCGACATCGCCAGACTCTAACTGGCGGCGGCTGTCCGGCGAAATCTTCTCTCCTGCGATGACAAGGCCAGGCGCTATGGTTTGCAAGTGGTTGATGAGCCGAGGCAGCAAGACAATTTCGCTGATGTCGGTCATGCAAAGCCGAAACTCGCGTTTGGACTCTTGGGGTAAAAACGCGCCGGTGGTTCCGCGCGACTTCTCTAGACGCAGCAGCGCCTCTAATAAATCGGGGTAGATCGTTTGGGCTCGTGGCGTGGGTGACATGCCGGCCGAGGTGCGACAAAAAAGAGGGTCGTCAAAATGACGGCGCAGCTTGTTGAGTGCAATGCTGGCGCTGGCTTGCTCCATGCCCAAGGCTTGTGCAGCCCGTGAAACACTTTGGGTCTTGTAGATTTCAACGAAAACGCTGAGCCAGTCTAAATCAAGTTTTGCCATGCTTGAAGTGTACACTTGTATATAAAAAACGTATACATGGAATTCAAAAAATGGTTTTGACGAAATAGTACAACTCTGCGACAGTCATATCAATTCTTATCAGTGGAGATAAATATGCAGTTTCATCAGAACGGATTTCGTACCGGAGACCCAAGCTTTTTCGATGCGGCTTCAACAGTCTCCGCAGAGACAAAAACTAATTTGCCCACCGAGGCCGATGTGCTTATCGTAGGCTGCGGCCCAGCTGGGCTGACACTAGCGGCCCAATTGGCTGCCTTCCCAGACATCCGCACAGTGATTGTGGAACAGAAATCTGGCCCGCTGCAGTTGGGGCAAGCTGACGGCGTTGCCTGCAGAACCATGGAAATGTTCGAAGCTTTTGGTTTTGCTGACCGTGTTTTGAAAGAAGCGTATTGGGTAAATGAAACGACTTTTTGGAAACCTAGCGAAGCAGATCGCAGCAAGATTGCCCGCAGTGGGCGCGTGCAGGACGTGGAAGACGGCTTGTCGCACATGCCGCACGTGATTTTGAACCAAGCGCGTGTTCATGATTTTTATTTAGACATTATGGAAAAATCACCTTCGCGACTGGTTCCGCATTACAACCGTAAATTCGCTGGGCTGGAGCGTGCTGTTGAAGATGCAACCGACTTTCCTGTTACAGCTCAGTTTGAGCGGCAGGATGCAGGTAACGAAGGCAAGATTGAGGTGATTCGCGCCCGCTACGTGGTGGGTTGTGACGGGGCTCGCAGTGGTGTGCGTCAAGATATTGGTGCGTCTTTGAAGGGTGATTCTGCCAACCATGCGTGGGGCGTGATGGATGTTTTGGTTAACAGCGATTTTCCAGACATTCGGTTCAAATCGTTGATTCAATCTGCGGAAGAGGGCAGCATTTTGATCATTCCGCGAGAGGGTGGCTACTTGGTTCGCTTATATGTAGAGTTGGATAAGCTGAACCCAAACGAGCGCGTTGCTGGTCGCAACATCACGATCGAGCAGTTGATTGCAGCCGCCAAGCGTATTATTCATCCCTACACCTTGGACGTCAAAGAAGTCGCTTGGTGGTCGGTGTACGAAATCGGCCAACGCTTGACGGACAGATTTGACGACCTGCAACCAGATGAAGTCGCAAAGCGTTTGCCGCACATTTTCATCGCAGGCGACGCCTGCCATACCCACAGTCCAAAAGCTGGGCAGGGAATGAATGTCTCAATGCAAGACGCGTTTAACCTCGGTTGGAAGCTGGCAGCGGTTTTGCAAGGGCGTAGCCCAGCCAGCTTGCTGCGCACCTACTCGGCAGAGCGGCAAGCTGTAGCCAAAGACCTCATCGACTTTGACCGCGAATGGGCAGCCATGCTTAGCGGTGGTGCAGTAAATGATCCGACTTCTGTGCAGCGTCACTTTGTGCAGCATGGTCGCTACACGGCTGGTACGGCGACATGCTATAAACCTGCGCTGCTGACCGGACAAGCTACACATCAAAAAATAGCTGAAGGTTTGATGATAGGCACACGCTTCCATTCCGCACCTGTGATTCGCGTAGGAGATGGTAAAAAAATGCAGTTGGGCGAAACTTTGGCTGCCGATGGTCGCTGGCGTTTGATGGCATTTGCGGGGCAATCCGACAAAGCTGACCCAACATCGCCTGTTGGCAAACTTTGCAGCTATTTGTTGCAGTCGCCGACATCACCCCTCAAACGCTACACACCAACAGGTGCGGACGTAGATGCCGTATTTGATGTACGTGCTGTGTTTCAGCAAAGCCACCATCAGCTAGCTATCACCGATATGCCCGAACTTTTGTTTCCGCACAAAGGCCGCTACGGTCTGCGCGACTATGAAAAAGCTTTCTGCGCACTAGATGATGAAAATCAAAACATCTACAACATGCGTGCAATCGAACGCGAAAACGGTTGTTTGGTCGTCGTTCGACCCGATCAGTACATTGCTCATATTTTGCCGCTTGACGACATGGATGAGCTGGCTGCATTTTTCGATGGTTTCATGCTTTAAACTGTCATTACTTTCAACACAAAGCGGAGCATTCCATGAAGCTGATAGCCTTGAAATTTTTAAGCACCTTGGTTGCTGTAGCGGCCCTTACAGGGTGCAGCACCACAGCCCAAAAAACGGGTTATTCCATTGCGGATGGCCCACCAAAATCAGTTTTGTGGGTTGGAAACAGCTTCTTTTATTACAACAACTCCATGCATGGGCATGTTGGTAATTTGCTCTCTGCCGCTAAAGTTACTGGCGTTCGGCAAACTTCGGCCACCATCAGCGGCTCAGGCATCAATTGGCACGATGTTTCAGCACATTTCAAGCCGGGCGGCGTGGGTAGTTATTCGTTTTTGCCTGGAAACGTGGTTAAGTTCAACACCTTAGACCGTCCTTTTGATGTGGTCTTGATGATGGATTGCAGCCAGTGCCCGATTCATCCGCAATTGCAATCCGTGTTTTATGACTACTCTAAAAAGCACAGCGATACCGTGAGAAGTTATGGTGCTGAACCTGCACTCTTTGCATCTTGGGCTTACCAAGATGCGCCAGAAATGACCCAGCAATTGCTAACTGAATATGTCAAAGCTGGCAAGGCAAACAATGCGCAAGTGATTCCTGCAGGTCTAGCGTTTGCAAACTCCATCAAAATCAAGCCAGATTTGAATTTGTACGTGGCGGACAAACGCCACCCAAGTTTGGCGGGCACTTACTTGGCAGCTAACGTTGTGCTGGCGTCGCTGTTCAAACAAAACCCTGTTGGAAATACTTATACGGCAGGTTTGCCAGCTGAAACGGCTAAGCATTTACAACAGGTGGCTTGGGATACGGTTCAGGCATTCAAGCCATAAATGCATTAAAAATATATAAAATATGCGATAAATATGCAATAAATATTTCTATAGCCGGCGTATTTATTGATTTTATAGCTATAAAAATAATAGCTAAATATATTCAGGCGATTTATTAACTAAACTGTGCCGCAGCTTGTAGCTCTGCCACCAGCCGGTCAAAATCAAGCGGCTTGTGCAGCAGTGTGCAGTGGGGAAGTTGTTGAATAGATTGCAAATCTTTAACGGCTGTATCTCCTGTCAAAATAATGGCAGGTAATGTATCGTTATCGTTATCGTTATCGTTAACGTTAACTTTATCTTTATTTATTCGATACTGATTTCTTGCATATTGCACAATATCCACGCCTGTACCACTTTCGCCTAACCGGTAATCGGTTAATACGAGATCAATCAAGTGTTGATTATCAATATAGCGTTTTGCATCATCTACATCTGCACAGACGTAAACTACTGCACCTGCCGCTTCGAGCAGACTAGAAAATAACTCGCGAATTTGAGGTTCGTCTTCTACGTAGAGTAAATGTAAGTTTGAAAGCGGTGCATTCTTCGCAATATATTTTTTTTGTATAAAGTCATTAGTCGTATTCGCTGTTTCTGGTCTTGTTTTCTGTATCTTGTTCAAGCGTAGCCAAAATGTACTGCCATGGTTTAATTTTGAGAGCAAACCTATTTGTGTTTGTGTTAGGTCTGCCAAGCGTTTCACAATAGATAAACCCAAGCCCAAGCCAGCCTCGTTATTTCGAGCAGGATTGTTGATTTGCGCAAATTCGTCAAAGATTGTTAATTGATGTTTGGCACTGATCCCCAAGCCCGTGTCGCGCACCTCAATGCGGCCACGTGCAGCTCGCCAAGCTACCCAAACGCCGCCGGTTTGTGTGTATTTGATGGCGTTGTGAATCAAGTTTGACAAAATACGATCCAACAGTTCTGGGTCTTGCTCAACCCAAGCCGTTGTGGGCACAAAGCGCAACCAAAGGCCTTTTGAGGCAGCCAGCTCGCCAAATTGAGCATCAAACTTGTCAAACATGGTTTGAAGTTGAACGGCTTGCATGTGAGGCTCAATATTGCCAGAATCTATGCGTGAAATATCTAGAACGCGATCAAACAAATTGCGTATTGTCTTGAGATTGACATCAATTTTGTCAATGATGGTTTTATCTTGCGAGCTAATTTTGCTAGATTTTTGCAAGCTTTGAAATAGCAAACTTATTACTTGAAGCGGTTGCCGAGCATCGTGACTAGCAGCTGTGAAAAAATTGGATTTTGCCGCATTTGCTGCATCGGCACGCTCGCGTTCATTATTCAGTTTGACGGTTAATTCTTCTAACTCAAAGCGTTGTTTGATGGGTAACAAAATAGCACTAGAAGCGTTGACGCCATATATAGCCATACTTAAAGTGGAAATCATAAAATACATCGCAATAATGAGATGTGCGCTATCCGTCTTTAGCAAAAAACTGATAGTCATTGGCAGGTAGACTAAAGCGGGCAAAAGTCGTGCTGCTGTGGGGTGCGCCATGTTTTTTATAAAGGCACTGAACATATACATGGTCGTGCCAACCACGACCATGATCTCCCAATCCGGTTTTGCTTCAATTAGAAATAATGCTACAAAACCTAAGAACAAACTATCAAGCCAACAATTCCAAACCAGAAGCTGGATGTAGCGTTGCGATTCTGCAGGCAGCTGCCGCTTATCAAAAGGTTGTCTCCGATGGTAAACATGCAAGGCAAAATATAAAACTGAGTTTAAACCCCATGCAAGTAGGGAAATAATTAACAGGGCGGGCTTTGGCCAAACGACGGTTTGATACCAAAATAATATCGTCAGCAAGGGCACAGTAATTGCCCGTACTAACATGCCCTTATATAAATTTTCTTTTACTACAGCACGTATGCGTGGGTCTTGCAATAAGTTTGGATTATTTCGGCTCATAACAACCAATTCTGTGACTTCACGATAGCTTCAGAACGCGTGCTAACCCCCATCACCGCATACAGCGTATGTAAATGGCTTTTTATCGTACCTAAACCAATACCAAGCTGAGATGCAATCACTTTACTGGGTTTGCCTGTGTGCAACTGCTTCAAAATTTCACGTTGTCTGGGAGTGAGTTGGGCACTGCCTTGCATATCAACCGAATATGGATTGAGTTCAGCACTTAAGCGAGAGGACGATGCAAGGGATTGACGTGGCATTTCAAGAGCAACTTTAAGCTGTGACAGCAGTTCATCAGCGCCTTTGGTTTTATTTACTGCGCAGTAAATACCACTACTCAGTAATCGCTGTACTAAACTTGGATCTTCTAAAGCAGTGCAAACAATGACTGGCACACCCATAGCGCTTTGGGTAATCTGCCCCACACTTTCCACGCCGCGCATTCCTGGCATGCGTAAATCTAGGATCACCGCATCAAAAGTGCGTTCAGCAGTTTGAGCATCTAATTTGGCCATAACGCCGACAAAATCGTGCGCAACATCGCAAGTACTGCTTGGCCAAGTGGTTTGAATCATCAACACAATGCCGTCCCGCATCATGGCGTGGTCGTCTGCAACTAAGATGCGCGGGTTGGCTGGTATGGGCATTCTTAAATGATAGCGTAAGCTTAGGAGGTTGTTGTTAGCGGCTTAAAATTTAGCGACTTGAGCGTACCAGACGTATTCCAAAGGTGTCGCCACGCGATTCTTTGTTACCCGACGTAGCTGGAGGTCGCACTACAACACCGTTGTCATCTCTGTTTGCAGCAGAGCTAGACCAATAAGTACCCGTACTTGTCTCGGGAAAATCAGCTAACTTGCTGCTAATTTGGCCTAGCGCAGCCAACTCGTCTATGGTTGGCAAGCGCCAATCGGAAAACCCGCAAAGAGCGATGCTGTTGATGCTATTTCTATAGCCCAAAGAGTTGGTCGCTGCAGAGACTTCACTCGCCGTGGGTTGCCTTGTGCAACTTGGGCAAGTAGGTGTAGAAACCCGCACTTGCGTGGCAGCGGTGTTGTCATAATTGGTATACGTACGCCCAATCCCTTGCGGATGCGCTGGGTTTGGGTTTTTACCTTCCCAAATCAACCCCGTCGAATAATCTTTAGCACACTGAATGCCGTAGTTACCGCCCGATGGGTTTGTGACATAGCCGTAGCCTGTAGTTGGTTCAGCTGTAGGAGTTGGAGTTGGCGTTGGAGTTGGAGTTGGAGTTGGAGTTGGAGTTGATGTTGGTGTTGGTTCAGGAGCGGGTGTTCTCGCTGGGGTGGGGGTAGGTGCAGGCGTTTCCGTGGGCGAAGTTGCATCACCACCGCCGCCACCACAGGCGGTAAGTAGTATGGCGAGGCAGATACTTGTGGCAATTATTGGATAATTCATACTATTTCTTTCTATATTCTTTGAAGGTAAATTAATTGCGAACTAGACGAGCGAGGATGACTCGGCGCCCATCTCTATCAACACCCTCTCTGTATGAGCCTCCTTCAGCTCTAGTCGCAATGTTGTAAATAGATGAAATTGAAAGTGTGACAGTCGATGATGACCAATACAAACCATTGCTTGGAGTATTGGGAAATACTTCGGCAAAGTTAGCTGAAGGGTGCGAATAAAATTCGTCACTCATGCCGCTGTACAACTCCTGTATGGTTGGTAATCGCCAGTTATTAAACCCACACAAGCCATATGCATTAACTCCATTTTTGTAGGCTACTGTGTTCAAAGTAGAATCTATATCTGCCTGGGTTGGATATGCAGTTCCTTGAAACTTTTGTTTAATTGTGGTGCTGTCATAGTTATTCAGCACGTTATTTGAATTCGTATTAGGAGCACCTGCGCGGGGACTGTGTCCCTGCCATATCAAACCCGTACTGTTTTGCCTGACGCATTCTGTGAGTTCGTAGTAAATAGCGACGTTTGAGGCACTACACCCTTTAAAAACACGGCTGAAGGGTTGTCCCGTAGCAACCGGCGCTGCGGTGCAGCTGGTTGGCGTGGGCGTGATGCTGACGCTTGGCGCAGGTGTTGGCACTGGCGCACCAGGAGGGGTGGGGGTGGGTGCCGGAACAGGCGTAGGTGTGGGAGAGCCGCCCGCAGCTGGTGCTGGTGCTGGTGCTGGCGTTGGTGTTTCCGTCGTTTCTGGTGTACCGCTACCGCCGCCACAGGCAGTCAAAGAAGCTACAAGAGCAGCCGCCATCAAATGTTTGCAAGAATTCATTTCACTACCCCTTAAGCATTCACAAAACCGTGAATTAGTTAAATGTTAAGGAAATGAGCAGTTACTCACAAGTACTTTAAGGTATAGACCGAAAGGTATAGAGAACTTTGAGAGCGTATAAAACCCCAAAAAAGCTTATAAGCTTTTTTCAGCGGTATTATTGCTGATTTTTAGAGTATTTTCGCCTCTAGCCAGCGTTTTTATTGCCTAAATAGCTATAAAAAGCATAGCAATATTTGATGGCTATTGAGTAACTGTTTAACGAGAAACCGTGTCAGCTGTTTGAAGCGCTTGAATTTTTGACTCGTCCAAGCCGCCTTGCACGCGCCTTGCGCCATCAAAGCGCACATTCCAATAGGGAATACGCATGTCTTCGATGCGAACACTGGCGCCTGAGCGGGGGGAGTGGATGAATTTGCCTTCACCCAAATAAATACCAACATGGCTGAAGGTGCGTTTCATGGTGTTGAAAAACACTAAATCACCCGGTTTGAGCTCGCTTCTGTCGATTTTTTGCGTTGTGTTTGCTTGCTGGTCTGCGCTGCGAGGGAGAACCAAGCCAATGGTTTCTTTGTAGATGTAGCGAACAAAACCGCTGCAGTCGAAGCCAGTTTCTGCAGAATTACCGCCGCGCAGGTAGGGAATGCCCATCAAACCGACCGCAGTGCTGATCAAGTTTGTGGTGCGTTCGCTGACTTCCTGAACCACGGACTCGCTCTTTTGCACAATTTGTCCACCAATTTTCGACAATAGGCCTTTGCTGACCAGCAACGCTTGCATGTCATCCACCGGTGCGGGTGGCTCAGTATTGATAGCAAGCGCCGCTTGAGACAGACTCAAACCAAACACCAAGACAGCCGACGCCACAAACTTGGTACTGCGTTTTGCATGAATCTTTGCAGCGTGACCAAGAGGTGCGTGAGAAGTGTGAATTGGCTTTTGAATCAGAACTTGGCTAGACATCGTTGCTAGGGTAACCACTTTAGGCAAAGAAGTCAAGTTAAATGAATACTGTAACCTGTTGATTTGTATAGACTATTGTTGAAAAGTTTGTACGATTACAGATACATCTAGCTTTTCAGTCAAGCCGCCTTCACGAATACCTCGTATCGGGCAAGCATCCAAATAGTCGCGGCCAATAGCTAAACGGCAGTGTGAATCACTGGCAAAAATGCTATTTGTCACATCCACACTGACCCAATGTGCGCCCAACCACACGTCCACCCATGCGTGGGTGGCAGCCTCGTGGCTGTTACCTGGATCAACGTAGCCACTGACATAGCGGGCGCTAACGCCTAGGTTTCTGCATGCAGCAATCATGATGTGCGCATGGTCTTGGCAAACGCCGCTGGCTTGGTTAAACGCTTGTTTGGCCGTGCTGGTGACGTCTGTATCGCCAGTGACGTAAGCGATTTTTGCGCAAATGGCCGAAGCTAAAGCCAACACATCTTGACCGTTATGAAGGCCGTTTGGCAATACTTGCTGCGTAAAAGCGTCAAGTTCAGTAAATCCAGCGGTCAAACTGGTAGGTACCATGTAGGCGATAGTGGGTACGGCTTGGCTGTTTTCGTCTGCTGCGATAACCCCGTCAACCAAAGGGAGAAGATCAACCGTGCCTTCAATCAAAATATTCAAATCTGAATAAGGCGTGTTGACGACATGGCTGTGGCTGAGGTTGCCAAACGCATCGGTAAAACCAGTAATCTTGCCGGGTGAGCTGATGCGCCAGTCAACCATACGTTGGTGAGCATCCAAGCGAGGTGTGAGGCGCAGCAGCTGGATCAAATGCTTGGGCGCATCAGTGTAATGGTAGTGCGTGTTGTGTTTGATGATGAGTCGCATAATATAATCAATTTTAGGGTATTGAGTAGGGTTTTAGACGGCGTATTTATTGCCTAAGCAGCTATTATTTTTATAGTAAATATCGATATATAACTATTTAAAAATACAATCAAGCAACCAAAAAGTCTTGGCTAATGCCTTTGCCAATGTGGTTGATGCTGACCAAAAACTGCGTCAAATACGCATGCAAACCTTGCTGCAAAATGTCATCAATATGCGTGAATTGAATCTGCGCTTGCAGTAAGCCAGCCGCTCTTAGCGTGTTTGAACTGCGTGAATTAGCCAGCTTTTGCAGATGGTTGCACAGCGCGTTCATCGCCGCCAAAAGTGACCTTGGCATGTCTGCCCTCAAAATCAAAAGCTCCGCTACGCGGGTGGGGGTGATGGTATCTCGGTAGGTTTTGCGGTAAATTTCAAAACCTGAGACGCTGCGCAAAATCGCTGCCCAGTGGTAATACTCGCCTTTAGCATCCCAATTTTGCAACTCAGCGGCAGCGCCCTCAAAGAACTTCACGTCCAGCAAACGAGCCACATTGTCAGCCCGTTCCAACGCCGTACCCAGAGCAACGAACCGATACGCATCGTCACGCGGCATGGTTCCCGCTGTTACGCCACGGGTTAAATGAGCGCGGTGTTTGACCCATTCAAAGAATGCGGGCATGTCTTTAACCCAAGCGTCGTTTTCTAGACGTACTTGTAGTTCTAACCATGTCACGTTGATTGTTTCCCATAGTTCGGTGGTGATAGCGCCACGCACAGCACGTGCATTTTCACGGGCGGAGTAAATGGCGTTGTAAATGCTAGAGCCGTTGGTCGTGCTAGACACCATGAATTTCAAGACCGATTCGCTGCTCAAGCCACTGTGGGCGGCTTCGTAAGCGGGTATGAGTTCTGAAATTAGCAACACAGCGCGGGCGGCTTGACCGCGTTGTAACTCGCTGCGTCCACCGGCTAACAGGCTACTTTGCAGATGAATATCCAGCATGCGGGCGGTGTTTTCGGCGCGCTCTGTGTAGCGTGCCATCCAAAATAAATGATCTGCGGTTGAGCTTAACATGTTGATTTCTTTGAAATTTATTATTTTTAATTCATTGGTTAATTAATCAATTAATTAATAAAGGTTTAGTCTTGAAGCACCCAAGTGTCTTTCGTACCACCACCTTGCGATGAGTTCACCACCAGCGAGCCTTCTTCCAAAGCCACGCGGCACAAACCGCCCGGCACAAGCTTGGTTTCCTTGCCGCACAAAACATAGGGGCGCAAATCAATGTGCCTAGGTGCAATACCGTTTTCGACGAAAGTAGGGCAGGTGGACAAAGCCAAAGTTGGTTGAGCGATGTAGCCCTCTGGTTTGGCAATCAGCCGTGCGCGGAAATCTTCAATTTGTGCTTGGCTAGCCGCAGGCCCTACCAACATCCCATAACCCCCCGCACCATGAACTTCTTTGACCACCAAGTTGGACAAATTAGCCAGCACATACGACAACTCTTGCGGTTTGCGGCATTGGTAAGTGGGCACATTGTTAAGAATAGGGTCTTCGCCAAGATAAAACTTGATCACGTCAGGTATAAAAGGGTAGGTCGATTTGTCATCGGCAATGCCCGTACCCACAGCATTGGCAATGCTGATGCGGCCAGCGCGGTAAACCGACATCAAGCCTGGCACACCTAAAGTAGAGTCCGCTTGGAAAACCAATGGGTCTAAATAGTCGTCATCAATCCGGCGGTAAATCACGTCTACGCGTTGCGGACCTTGGGTGGTGCGCATGTAAACCAGCCCATCGTCGACAAACAAGTCTTTACCTTCTACCAGCTCCACACCCATTTGCTGCGCTAAAAAAGCGTGTTCAAAGTAAGCTGAGTTGTACATGCCAGGCGTCATCACCACCACATTGGGTTCATCCACGCCTGAAGGCGCGCTAGCACGCAAAGTCTCTAGCAGCAAGTCTGGATAATGCTCAATCGGCGCTATCGGCATGGCGTTGAACACTTCTGGGAACAATCGCATCATCATTTTGCGGTCTTCCAGCATGTATGACACGCCAGACGGTACACGCAAATTGTCCTCTAAAACATAAAACTCGCCTTGGCCAGCCCGCACTATATCGACACCCGCAATATGACAATAGTTGTTGCCCGCCACATCCACGCCTTGCATTTGCGGGCGGTATTGGGCGTTTAAAAAGATTTGCTCAGCTGGAACAACACCCGCTTTGATGATGTTTTGGTTGTGATACACATCATGGATGAACATGTTCAGCGCTTGCACACGCTGAATCAAGCCCTTTTGCAAGGTTGTCCACTCTTTGGAGGGAATGACGCGAGGAATCAAGTCAAACGGAATCAATCGCTCCGTGCCTGCATCGTCACCATAGACAGCGAAGGTGATGCCCACTTGCCTGAAAGCCGCATCCGCTTGTGCTCGTTTTCCAGCCATTGCGTCGGGCGAGTAACCTTTAGCCCAACTTTGGTAGGCCTGATAGTGATCCAAAGGCAATTTACGTTGGGCATCTAAGCCATACATTTCATCATAAAAAACCATTGCAACCTCTAGCTATAAAATGAACATTAATATATATCTGACAAAAAACATTGTCTCACTAATAAAAAGCATGTTTAGCGAATTAAGTTGCGTAAATCGCACCTAAAACCCTAATTCAAACCCTAACTTAATCGGTAAAAAACCTCCTATGTTATTGACCAGTACAGAATCTCAACTCGTTCTTATCGACTACCAAACTCGTTTGCTGCCAGCTATTCACGAAAGCCAGTTCGTGATTGCGCAAGCACTCAAATTAGCCAAAATCGCCAAACTTTTGCGTGTACCCACTATCGGCACAGAGCAAAACCCTGACGGCTTGGGACCAAACGACCCATCGCTTAAAGCTTTTTGTGCTCAAACTGTAGCAAAAACGCATTTCGACGCTTGTGCTGAAGGTTTGGGCGATTTGCTGCGCAATATTGGTACACCCAAGCCATCTTCCAACGCAAGAAGCATGCCTAAACACATGCAAAAAGAGCCTGAAAACCAGCGTCAAACGATTGTGTTGGCTGGTATGGAGACGCACGTTTGCTTTTTGCAGACGGCACTGTCGTTGATTGAAGAAGAGTTTGACGTTTGGGTGGTCGCAGATGCCTGCGGTTCACGCACAGAGCGCGACCGTGATGCCGCTTTTGACCGTTTGGCGGGTAACGGTGCTGAGTTGGTGACGGTTGAAATGGTTGCGTTTGAATGGCTGGAGTCTTCAGACCATCCGCAATTTAAAGCTGTTTTGGATTTAATTCGTTAAATCAGCAAAAAGCTTTTTAATTGATACGGCTTAATTGACACGACGGTAGAGCAGCACATCTTCATTGTCATCAGTTGGCCGTCGCACCTTGGTCACAAAACGCCACAGCGACATGTTGACACTGGACAAGCTGCTTTCTGCATCTGCGTCAACAATCAGCCAAGTGCATTTACCATCAGGCTTTAGGGCTTGCAATTGCATAGCGCCGTGGTAAGAGAAAGCAGCAGCTTGGCCTGGGTTTAAACCATGTATTTGCACGCAAGGCTGTTTACCAACTGTCTCTGCCACGCGATGAACCAAAGGCGCGTAGCTTCGGGCAAAGTCCAACATAGGCAGCCATAAAGTCATGAGCAAAAGCCAGCACAACGCCGTGCCTCCCGCTGGTAAAACCATGCTTTTCCACATGGCTGTGCGGTGCCGCCCTACGCGCCAAAGTACCAAATACACCCATGACAAGGTACCTAGAATTGCCACTAAAAACGGCAACCACGAAAAACTTGGCTCGTAGCCAGGAACCAATTTATTGACCAGCATGATGGACTGTGAAGATGTGCCCGTCTGCATGGTGATCCAAATACCCCAAATCAACAGCCCGACAACGCTGAAGAAAAACAAAGTAAACCAATCAATCAAAGCAGACAAACGGCGCTCTAGCGTCGGTAACGCAAAAGCGGCTAGGGTAGCCATAGCGGGCAGACCTAGCAGCAAAGCTCGGTCAGAAATGTGTGTAAAAAGCATCGAGAGTACGGCAACACTTACAAACAACAAGGGCAGGGCAACATGCAGGCTCGTATATTGCCGGCGCCAGCGCCACAAGGTCCAAATTGCCAACGGCCAAGCTGGCCAAGCAAACCATAAAAGCAAGCGACTAGCCGTTTGGGCCTCTGACCAAGCTGCGACAGGGAGAGCAGCCGTGAAGCGCCATAAATTCAATGTGGTCGCTACAACTGCAGCGCAAACCACACAAAAAAACATCCACAAACCATAACGCACACGGTCTATACGCTCTACTGCATCTCGTTTGCTGTCCTCAAACTGAGTATCTGTCGCAAAAATAAACACACTTCCTAGACCTAAGGCCATCGCAACACTGGGTGCGCCACTTATGGTTAAACCTAGCAAGCCCATTAAAAACGCCAACGCAGCTGCTATGCGGTGGTACGGCATGGCGGACACAGCATAGAAAATGATCGAAGTGAAACAAACTTGCGGTAATGCAGGTGTCGTTTCATGTGAAAACTGGGCTAAACCCAAGCAAGCGATCAAAGCTAGCAAGCCACCATCAGCGATGGTTCGGGCGTAATCTTTGGGCTTGGCTTCGCCACCAAAAGCA
Source organism: Polaromonas sp. (assembly GCA_013298945.1). Classification (GTDB taxonomy): domain Bacteria; phylum Pseudomonadota; class Gammaproteobacteria; order Burkholderiales; family Burkholderiaceae_C; genus Aalborgiella. Next base: position 7,525 of record JAAFJR010000010.1, on the reverse strand, counting down.
AACACAACGGGCAGGGCACGTGGGCTTCTTGCTAGATAATAAACGCCGTGCCAAGTCGCTAAAAAAGTCAAAACCAGCAACAACATGAACGGCAAACGCACCGCAAAAGCTGGCTCTAGCCAGCTTGGCGATAATTGCATCGCCCAAACACCCAACCAATATGGCAGCAAAGCTGAGCCTTCAGCCGCTTGACCTAAAGATTGTGGCGCAAGCCAACTGCTTTGCCCCTTAAAAATCTCAAGCATGTAGCCAAACGCTGAAACATCGGCGTTTTTCCAAGGTTCACGCCCCACAAACCCAGGCAATATATACGCCAAACAAAACAGCCAAAGAATTCGGCGCGACAAGCGCTTAGTCACGCTTTGTGCAACGATGGCTGGGCTTGGAATCGACGTCATAGTTTTGACAGTGAGGCTATTGGGGATTTTTTAGACAAAAAAAAGCAGCACGACTCATCGTACTGCTTTTTGTGTGCTGATTTAGCTTAAAAGGTGCAAAATTAAGCAGTCGCTTCAGTCTTAGCAGGTGTTTTGCCGAAACGGTTACGGAAGCGCTCAACGCGGCCACCCATGTTGTCGACAGATTTTTGTGTGCCTGTGTAGAAAGGATGTGACTCACTTGAAGTATCCAATTTGTACAATGGCAACTCACGGCCATCATCCAAAGTGATGTTTTCTTTTGTGTTGACACATGAACGTGTCACAAACTTGAAATTGTTGGATAAGTCCAAAAAGCAAACTTCGCGGTAATTTGGGTGAATGCCGTCTTTCATTTTCTATTCCTTATTCTCGTATAGAGATCAGTTTGGCCAGCCACGAAACCCTATGCTTCGCACTTGTCCGGTTAGCCCTATATTATCGCATGAAAAACATCCCCTAGGCTAGCAAATGCATCAAAACGGTTTTTAGACGCTATCTTTTTGTTACTCCACCATTGATCCAAATGCTTTTACACTTTATACGATGTATATTAAGTTAAATTTAATATACATGTATAGATTAGGCGATATATAACTGTGCAGCTATTAAAATTATAGCATAAATCCGATTTTCTCCTTGATGTGCAACTAAAAGGGGAAATATATGGAATCGATCGAAAAAAGCAATGGCGTTAACAAGCCTCACATTGCGACATTTTTTTCAACAAAAGGTGGGGGTGGAAAAACTACCAATGCGGTCACTCTGGCAGCATTGCTAGGTGAGTTGGGTTACAAGGTCTTAGCTATTGATGCAGACTTGCAGGCATCATTAACCAAGTTTATGCTTGTTGATGGTGCTAACGCACCAACTGGTGTGTCTCAACTACTGCAACGCGCTGCCAACGGCGGGGCGCTGATGGCTTCCGATGTCTATGCCTCAAAATTCACTGGCGTTGACATTCTTCCATCTAACCTCAATGAAGAATCACAGCAATGGATGCGGACGCAGCCATTAAGTGCTGTTTTATTCAAGTCTGCATTGGATGGCGAGGCCAGCAAAGCCTATGATTTCATCATCATAGACAGCCAAGGCAGTAAAGGTGAAATTCAGCGTTCTGCAGCACTTGCTGCAGACTCAATTTTGTCACCTATTGTGCCTGACATGCTCAATTTTGGGGAGTTATTTGCAGGAACTATCCCACAGATCGCTCAGCTGAATATGCTGAGCAAATATGCTCCCTCTTGTGTGCCAGGCAGGCTCAAGGTTTTCATCAATCGGAATGAAAAAACATCGATGGCCGAGGAGGTCGTCAAATCACTGGAATCGTTGCTACCGACAGTGGAGGGTGTTGATTTGCTCAGCGCTCGAATCAACAAATCAACTGCCTTCGGAAACGCCATTGCGGCTGGTATTTCCATCAACAAAGGCGACAAGCGAATCGGTGCAAAACCGACCAGACAATCGATTGCATTGATTGAAGAGCTTTTTCCTTGGGTAGATACCTCCAGCATTGACAGCATTGAGCTTGTGTCTGGAGATGCCAATGAGTAACGCTAAAAAAGCTTTACTCAGCAGCATGGAAGCTATGACCGCCAAAATGGCGGCTGGACTCCAGAATGCTGGCAATACACCAGAAGTCAAATTGTTAACCAATGATCAGCAGTTGATGCGCGTCAACATCCGCGACATTGAGGCATACGACAGAAACCCTCGTACAGAAGAAAACCCTGAATTTGAAAACATCAAGGCTTCAATTCGTGCCAAGGGCCTAGAAAGCATCCTCACCATCACTAAACGCCCAGGGAACGATAAATACATCCTTGCCAAGGGCGGTAAAACGCGATTACGCGCGATTAAAGAGCTGGCGCTTGATGATGCACGTTGGCAGTATTTAGAGTGCTTGTACGTCCTTTACACGAACGAAACTGATCTTCTATCCTCGCACCTTTCAGAAAACATGATGCGTGGCGAGATGTCCTTTTGGGACAGTGCCAACGGTATCGTGGTGATGCGCGACACCATGCAAATGGAACTGGGTAAACAAATCGGCAAGACCGAGTTGCAAGAAGAGTTCAAAAAAATGGGTGTGGTATTTGATGTTAATTACCCAAATGAAGCACTTTTTGCCGTCCAGTTTTATTCATCCCTAGGCCAACTCGCTCAAAAAATTACACGGAACGACATCCGCCGTGAGTTACGTCCTCACTTCAACCAATTGCGCGATTTATGGTTCAAACATCCTGGTCATACCGAGGAAACCTTTGAGGTTCACTACCAAGATTTTGTGAGTTTGTACCAGGCGCAAAATGACGCTTACAGCGCCAGCGCTCTGATTGAGTTTGTGCAAAACGAATGTGCAAGTGCATTAAGCATCGATACAGCGCTGTTTACACGCTTGTTGACGCTGCTGGCACGCAAGGAGCACAAAGATGCATCACTTGACCAGCTCAACGCCTTGGCACAGGCTTTGGAGCTGCCAGCCACCAGTTTGACGGATGCGCAAGCCCGTCAAACTGGTCACCTAACAGACGCAGACAGCAAGGATAGCGACAGTGGTTCTGGCACCTCTGAGAATACGCAGGGTGATGCGCCAAAATCAGCCGGTTTGTTGGCTTTGGAGGCGACACTGGCCAAGAGGGGAGCTTCCCTAGGTCAGAACGACGCTGACCATGAAGACAGTAAAGATTTTGATGACTTCAGTCTCAGTGATAAGCCCGTTGTAGGCTTCGCAGGTGTGCAAGGACTAGAGGTGTCGGATGGTAAAAATCTGATCCGCACCTATCCCAACAACCCAGCAGCCAAAAAACCACCGCATGAGCTGTTCCAAGATCTGCTAACCCAGATGTTGCTGCGAGCGGGTTTGATGGAGTTGGCTGTTGGTATTCCAGAGTCGCCGACCAAGACTTTGGGTATGTTCATTGAATTGCCTGAGCAACCCGTCGATGACCCGTATGCGGTTCAAGTCTGGTGGGCAGTGGCTGCCATGACGGGGCAGTTAATCCGTCCTTTGGATCTCAGCGACCTACCTGATGGACGCTTCAAGAGCGTTTTTGGTGACCTAGAGAGGAACTCAGAGACGGTTTGGGAATTGTTTGGTGATATGCCAGACGATGCCGCCAACTTGGTGTCAATTTTGACCAATCCTAAGCACCCACTGTGCGATGATTTGGTCGAACTGCACCGGTTACTTCGCATGTCTCATGCTGGAGGTGATGCATGAGCGCACCTCAGCTATTGATCTTTGAGATCGCCGATACCGCGATCCTTAAATTGGCATCTTTGGAAGTGATCAGGCGTTATGCGCCAGCTATTCAAAGTAGCCACTTTTTGGACAACATTGATCCCGATGAACTAGAAAAGCACATTCGCCTCACCGCCGATTTGAGCTTGTTTATGAATTTCATCAAGCGTAAAGACATGATGGCGTTCAAAGACAAAGCCAAGCGCTACTTGATACAGCGCGGCGCACATTCGCCCATGTTGTACGAATTGTTTGGCATGGCCAAACATGAAATCACCAAACTTCGACGCGAACTGAAAGTCGAGATGGCCACGGCTCACAGCTCGCACCTGAGCGACAGAGAGTTGGAGATGATTTACAGCCATTGGAAACATATATCCAAAGCCGCATCAGACGTAGTGGATGCCTGGTGTCAGATGGCTTTGGAGCCAGATTTGCTCAAGTACACGATGAGCACGCTTTACAAAACCGTAAAAGGGGATTCTTGATGGATACACAATTTGGAACCAAAAGCCCTGTAACTTCAGAGATGGCTGACATTGCCAGTATTTGGGGCGATGATCAGTTTAATTTTGCTCAGCCAGAGTGGTGTCTAGCCTTGTTAGAACCACCAGTGAGCTTCTACAGGCAATTTGTGCCACTGACTGGCTCTGTGTCCTCAGCGCTCTTCCTGTCAACGCTGGTGGACACTTTGGTGTCTACCCAAGGACTACCACCATCGCATGTTCAATGGGACCATAACGACATTCAAGCTAGGTCAGGTATGAGTGAAAAAGAGCAGCGCACAGCGCGTAAATGCTTGCTTGAACTACGCTTGATTACCGAGCGCAAGCACGGCATACCGCCACGCGTATTGATCAAAGTGCAAGAGCGTGAAATCCTTGCACGTATCAAAGCCCTTCACACCAAAACAGAGCGTACTGCACAAGCTGGTACCGCTTTTAGCAATAGCGCCCTGGCTTGTTGAGCCGCAGTGCAGCTAGTCGAGTCTTCCTGTCTTAACAGCCTCAATCATCACTGAAACAGCATGCAGCGCATCATAGCCGTCAGCAGTAACGTCGTCCGACTGGTCGGTGACGCTAAAGCAGCTATCTGGTACAGCCAATTGATATATTGGTCGCGTAAAGGCGTGGATGTTCAAGAGCATGATGGGTGGATCTACAAAACCCGTGAAAGTTGGGGTATTGAAACGGGTTTGACCCGCTATGAACAAGAATCAGTGCGTCAGTTGTTGATTGGTAAAGGACTGCTTGAAGAGTGCAGGGTAGGGATGCCAGCCCGCTTGTGCTTCAGGGTGAACCTGCAGGCCTTGGCACAGCAAATGGGCAAAATGCTGCGTCAGCAGTCGCTACAGTTCAGTTTGTTAGATTTACAAGCCAACAGCTCTGTGGTCAAACAGATCATGGGTAACCCATTAGCCTTTCAGCGCAGCATGGCAGACTGCTTAGGTCTGCAAAACACCATGTATCTGTCTCGCTTGATGCAACTAGATGATTACATGCGTCGCGTCAACCAGTCACGCAAAAGTGAGCAACGCGACAGATGGCTACATCTCAATCCTGCGCAATGGGTCATTGATACGGGTTTATCACTGTCTCAGCAACGTGGCTCTTTGAAGGCATTGACGAATTTGAAAGTCATTGAAACAGCCATGCAAACCGTACCACGCAAAAAGGTCTACATCAGATTTTGCCGTGAGGCATTGGTGCAAGTGTTGAATTCACCAGCAAACCAAACACTCAAATTGGCAAAAAGTAGTGCTGAAACACAGAAAAATTCCCGTTGTCAAAAACCACCAACTGATTCTGCCGTTAGGGAAGAATCAGTTGGTGGAAATTCACAATATTGGATAAATCCTCAGTATTTGTCAAAACTTACCCCTGAAGTATCCCAAAATGGCACAGCTGATGCGGCGCATCAGGTACGCCAAAATGGCACAGTGAATGCCGGGTATTCGGTACGCCAAAATGGCACAGTTGACCATGTGGAACTTGACCCTCAAGTTCAAAACCAACAGCAAGTTTTGGCATCCTTGTTGGTTGAAAATAACACCAAACCTAGGCGAGTTTTGACAAACTATACGGGTACGCCAAAATGGCACAGTTGACCATGTGGAACTTGACCCTCAAGTTCAAAACCAACAGCAAGTTTTGGCATCCTTGTTGGTTGAAAATAACACCAAACCTAGGCGAGTTTTGACAAACTATACGCGTGCGCGTAATAGTGTTAATGATTACATATTAATAACTACAACAGGACCGGAGTTATCCACAGCCCGTGATTTGTCTGAAACAGATTTGGATGTTGTGGTGGTGGGTGTTGAGAAAAATTCAAAGAAGCAGGAAATTCAAAAAACGCTGAGGGCTCAGAGTTTTGCTGAAACAACGATCCCTGATGATTTGATTTGGCCAAAGCTCTCGGATTCATTGCAGCTCTCAAGGTTTGAGAAGGCTGGCATGTGGCAGCACATTCGCAACTTGGCTGTGCATCAGCATCAAGTTATCTTGGATGAGCTGGCAGGTGCGTTAGCACATAGCCGGCAACCCATTCTTAACCGCACTGGCTGGGTTCGCACGATGGCAGGATTGTGTCGTCAAGGTTGCTTTGTGCCAGAGTGGGCGTTAGTCGTGGCAGAACAGCGCGAGGCGCAACGTAGCCATCAAGCACGTCTTACTGCGCTTGGTTCCGTTAGCCTGATGCAGCCATCAAAGCCAGCACAACCATCCACTGATGCAGCCATCACCGAGGCTTCGCAGGGTGCGTCACAGCATGTGCGGGGGCAGCAAGTGCGAGATTTCATTGCCAAACTAAAGCAAGAGGGCGGAATGCCAAAACAACCGCAAGGGCGAATTGACCAAAGTGTCAATGCCAGTGCCAAAGCGCAAAACGCTGCATCAGCGGTGAATCCCGATGCATCCAAACCATCACATTGAAATCAATTTAAACAGGAGTATAAAAATGTCCGATCCCAAATCAAATCCGAAAACAGAAGTGGCATCACAGCCTAGCAGCAGCGCAGCTGATGTCTCAATGCCAGAACAAATTAAAGCGCCCAGAGCGCTCGGTTTGGCAGGCTTGATTACTGGCGAAGAGGATACGATGGAAATTCATACGAACCACACAGCGCAGCTGTTCAATGGTTCATTGGACATGGATGTTGCGTTTTCGATACCAGGTGCAAGGTTGGCCGCTTCGCGTGTCAGGCGCGTATTTGTAGCGAGCTGGGGAGATAACCCTTACGCCGACGAAGTGTTGCTGCAATTTGAAGCCATGGTTGAGCGTATTCGCATCACGATAGGGGCAACCGAAAAGTCCATCAAGCACAAGCTAGATGAACGGGCAATGCGAGGTGCACCTTGGACATTGGTGCAGCACAGAAATCCAGTCAAACTTTCGCTGGGCTTTAAATCGCCTTACGGTTTCATGCTGTCAAATTTATTGATTGATTTTGACTACATGGCTAGGTTGATTTTTACGGCAGAACGTCGGGATTTGATTACTCAAAAAGAATTGCGAGTTTTATTTGCCAGCGCAAAGCGCGAGTTCCGTCGCTCATTTGTGTTTCTCATTCGTGCATCAAATGCATTCATGGATGAGCGCATTATTGGATTATGCCGTGCAGACTTTCTACACACTGCGCCTGAAGTAGCAAAGAAAAGAGTGATTGCAGCCGAAGAAGTTTTTGGAAAGATTGTGAAGCTCAGTGATGAGGTTTTGCGATTGCAAAAAGAACCACGTCATTCATCTCGTTCCTATGCTGCTTCCAAAAAAGATATTGACTTATTCAGGCAGGCTTTAGAAGCTGGTCTTGCTGCTGCTGATAAACCAGCTGCACCGATTTCTACGAAAGGACTTATTTGATGGC
>JAAFJR010000001.1 GCA_013298945.1 Polaromonas sp. | reverse complement strand
CTTAGATAGATTGCTAGTCCATTTAAAACCTATGGAGAACCAAAATTTAATCGACTGCTGGTCTGATAAGAAAATTAAAATAGGCGAAAAATGGAAAACCGAAGTCATGACCAATCTCGATAATGCAGCAGTTGCTGTATTATTAATTAGTGCTGATTTTTTAGCTTCAGATTTTATAGTTAATCAAGAGTTGCCGCCTCTCTTGTTAAAAGCAGAAACGAAGGGACTTCGGATATTGCCTGTAATACTCAAACCTTGCGGATTTTTAAGAGATAAGGCATTAAGTACCATACAAGCATTAAATGAACCAACTCAACCATTACTTAGCCTGAGTGAAATTGAGCAAGAGCATTGGTATGACAAAATTGCTCAAGAAATAAGTTTAGAAATTGAAACAAGAAAAATAATTTAACTCATTTTCAACACCTTATTGCTGTATATTTCATAGCTGTCTAGGCAATAAATACGCCGGCTACAGCCAATTCACGCTTTCAATAAATGCCTTCATCTACTTCAAACCCGTCATTCCCGCGAAGGCGGGAATCTATGGTGGTGATAATGGATTCCCGCCTTCGCGGGAATGACGGCTCGCATGAGATTGAATATGCTAAAGTTTAATTACATTTAAAGTAAAGTTTACAGCATGAATACAACTCACTTGCCGGATGAACGTTCGCTAGAAATCCATGAACAGATTGAGCAAGCCAATACTATTAGTGGTGAAAATATTAATTGCGAACAGTCACAACCAATCACACCCGCACAGGCGGTAGAGCTTGATCGTAGAAACGCCAGTTATTTAAAAAATCCTGACGATGCAATACCGTGGAGCGAAGTTAAAGCTGCACTACCATAATCTATTCTGCTATATTTTTAATAGCTGCTTAGTTAATAAATACGCTGGCTACAGGCGTATTTATTGCTAATTTCTACAATTTAAAGCTTATTTTTTCATCATTTCGTCTTTTTTCATCATTTCATCCTTCTTCATCATCTCGTCCTTTTTCATCATCTCTTCTTTCTTCATCATTTCTTCTTTTTTCATGTCGCCGCCAGACATATTGCCGCAGCCGACCAGCACGCCGGCGGATATTGTTAACAAGGCGAGGGTTTTGATTAAATTTGATGTCATGGGAATATCTCCAAATAAATATTGGGTGAGATTACCCAACAGTTGATAGTCGATACGCCGCGCAGTTTCTTACACGGGTTTGTGTTTCAAGATATTACGACCGAAGTAAAAACAGAGTTGAATACAATCAAGGCATGACTCGACCATTTTTCCACACCCTCGCCCCCTCCTTCCTCTTCGCCTGCCTCCTCACCTCCCTCTTCACCACCCTAGCCGCCCAAGCCGCACCTTTCACGCCGAGCAACGACAGCGACGTCGTTGAACGCCTGCCACTGAGCGCGACCGACCCTTCCGCCCGCCGTTTGCAGTCGCTACGCAAGCAGCTGGAAGCCAAGCCGGATGACGTGGCGCTGCGGATCGAGATTGCTAAACGCTACTTTGACTTGTCAATGGCGCAGGGCGACCCGCGTTATGTGGGGTATGCGTCTGCAGCGCTGACACCGCTGGACAAGGCTGCGCCTGCTGGAAACCCCTCATTAACAGCGTCCTACTGGCAAATCAAAGGCATGCTGCAGCAATACAGCCATAACTTTGACGGTGCGCTGGCCAGTTTGGACAAAGCCAGCTTGGCCGACCCTAAATCGCCCGAGGCGATGGCGTGGCGAGCGGCTATCCAGATGGTGCAGGCCAATTACGCCAAGGCGCAGGCGGAGTGTGACGCTCTTAAACCGCTCACAACGCCTCTTTTCTCGACCGGCTGCAGCCAATATGTGCTGGCGCATTCGGGTGGGGCTGCTGGATTGCAGAATGCGTTTGACACGTTGAAGGCAGCCGTCAAAGCTGAACCTGCAGTGCCGCAAGAGTTGTTGCTGTGGGAACTCACCCGCTTAGCTGAGATGGCGATTCGATTGAAACGCTTTGACGAAGCGGATACCTTCTTCCAACGCGCTTTGAAATTAGGTGTGACGGATCAGTTTTTGCTCGGTGCGTATGCCGATTTTTTGCTGCACCAAAAGAAGCCTGAAGCGGTGATAACGCTGTTGGCAGACTGGGAGCGCTCTGACATTTTGCTGCTGCGTTTGGCATTGGCTGGCAAAGCCACCAACCATAAGAAAGCAGCAGATTGGGCGAGCAACCTGCGCGACCGCTTTGTTGAAGCCGCCAAGCGCGGCGACCGCCTGCATGAGCAAGAAGCGGCGCGTTTTGAGCTGGACATTGAAAACAACCCGAAAAAAGCACTCGCCTTGGCTGCCAACAACTACAAGCTGCAAAAAGAACCTCGTGATGCAGAAGTGCTGCTACGCACCGCCTTGGCCGCCAATGACGCCGCAGCCGCTGAACCGGCGCTGACGTGGCTGAAGCAAAACAAGTATGAAGACAGTCACCTAGCCGATCTTGCCGCGCAATTAACGCTGAAGGGAGGCAAATAATGGCTTCTTTTCACTTAAATAGCTCAAAAATCATGCATTTTCGCCTACAGTCGGTGTATTTATTGCCTAAGCTGCTATCATTTTTAGTAGCATTTGTATTCGCTTTTTTAGCGATATTTGCATCCACCAATGCCTTCGCACATAAACCCAGCGACAGCTATTTGACGATGAGCGCGCAAGCAGGTGGCTCGGACGTCACCGTGCGCTGGGACATCGCCCTGCGCGATTTGGACTACGTGCTGCAACTGGACCGTGACAACGACGGCGCACTGACCTGGGGTGAAGTGCGGGCGCGGGGTGACGATATCACCAAGTACGCCACCGCCAATTTGGTGCTGTCCAGCAAAGACAAACCCTGCGCGTTGACGACTGCGGCCCCGATGCAGTTGGACAAACACAGCGACGGCACCTACGCCGTGCTGAGCTTGAGCGCCGCTTGCGGTACGGCTTTGGCGGATGCCTTGCAGGTCAAATATTCACTGCTTTTTGATGTAGACCCGTCACATCGCGGGCTCGTTCAGTGGTTGCCACCGGGCGAGAAAGAAGCTTTATCGGTCATTCTAGGCACTGAAACTGCAACGCAAAACCTGCCCTTCCAACCGCCTAGTCAGTGGCAAAGTTTCAAGCAGTACGTGGTTGAAGGCGTTTGGCACATCTGGATCGGCTTTGACCACATTTTGTTCTTGCTATCGCTGCTGCTGCCAGCGGTGTTGATTTTCAAAAAAACCAATGAAAAATCGAATGCAATCAAACAACTACAGCCTGCCGATTCGTTCTGGGGCGCGTTCAAAGAAGTGCTCAAAGTCGTCACCGCCTTCACCCTTGCTCACTCCATCACGCTGACGTTGGCTGCGCTGGGCTATGTCAGCCTGCCGTCGCGCTTGGTTGAATCGGTCATCGCCGCGTCCATCATCGTCGCGGCTATCAGCAATATTCGGGGTAATTTAGACACGAGGCGCTGGGTCATGGCGTTTGGATTTGGCTTGATCCACGGCTTCGGCTTCGCCTCGGTGCTGGCAGATTTGGGCTTGCCGCAGAATGCGCTGGTCACCGCCTTGATAGGCTTCAACGTCGGCGTAGAACTAGGTCAACTGGCGATAGTCGCCATTTTCCTCCCCCTCGCATTCTGGCTACGCGCCACCAAGTTTTACCAAGTCGGCGTCTTCAAGTGGGGCTCTGTGCTCATCGCATTGATGGCGCTGTACTGGTTTGTGCAGCGGGCGTTTGACCTCTAAAGCTTTTGCCTAAGCCAAGCTTTCAGCGTATTCAGCCAGCGCAGACAATACCGCGATGCCTTTGGCATCTGCGGTTTTGGAGAGCTCGTTTAATTGCGCGTAATAAGCCTCGAACGACCTTGCTCCGCCCTCACCAACTTGTAATCTAGCTGCGCAGTGTTCATGCCATTGCTCTTGCTCGTCGTCGTTCAAGATATCGGGGAAGTTGCGGGCTTTGTAGCGGAAGACGAGTTCTTCTAGGCGCTCGTCTTCAAATCCGGTGCGGGCTTCTGCAAGTTTGTCTGGCTCCAGTGCAATGAGCTGGGTCAGACGGCGTCTGTCGTTGTTACCGATGAAGCCGCCGTAAAGGTCAGCATCCACATCGGGCGCGGCGGCATTTTCAGCCTCTGGGCGTTTAAAAATCACGGGCCACAGGGCGCTCATGTCGGGCAAGGCTGTGGCTTTTTCGGCGTTTTGCATGTGCGCAGCGATGTCTATGCCCCACTTTTGCGCCATCTCAGCGCTCAGGGTTTTCAGGCTGCTGATGACCATAGGCGATTTGTTCAAATGCACGGTTTTGATTGGCAAACGCGTCACGCCGGCGGGGAGTTCGCTGGCTTTGGTGAACATGCGCAGGCGGACTTCATCGGGTTTGAGAAGCGCAAGCTCACTCGGGTCATGCGCTAAATCCCACGCGATCATTTCGTTTTTATTGGTGGGGTGCATGGCCAGCGGGAACATGATGGCGATGCAGCCTTTCTCTGGCGGGAACATGCCTGAAATGTGCAAAAACGGCCTTGCATTTTGCAGCGTGGTGGGCAAACCCAGCTCGGTGGCGACGCGGTCTTTTTTGTGCAGGCTGAGGCAAAAGTCGAACAATTTGGGGTTGGTTTTTTTGATCAAACGCGCCAAATCAATCGTCGCCAGCACATCAGACAGCGCATCGTGCGCAGCTTCATGAGCCAGACCGTTGGCTTTAGTCAGCTCTTCAAGCTTGAAACTGCCGGGCCACACAATACCATCAGGTCGCAAGCCATAGGCGGTGCGCACCACGTCCATCAAGTCCCAGCGGCCACAGTTGTTTTGCCACTCCCGCGCATAAGGGTCGCGCAGATTGCGCCAGAGCATGAAGCGGGTGAATTCGTCGTCAAACCGAATGGTGTTGTAACCCACGCCGATCGTGCCAGGCTCAGACAACGCCGCTTCAATCTGTGCTGCAAATTCATGCTCTGGAATGCCGCGCTCAAGACACACTTGCGGGGTGATTCCAGTGATGAGGCAAGAGACAGGGTCTGGAAGGTAGTCTGCCGCTGGCTGGCAGTAGAGCATGATGGGCTCGCCGATGACATTTAAATCCGCATTGGTGCGGATGGCGGCGAACTGCGCGGGGCGATCAACCCGGGGGTTGATGCCGAAGGTTTCGTAGTCGTGCCACAAGAAGGTGTGGGATAAAGCGTGTGATGACATAAGAATTTGCTTGTAAAAAAGGGCTGGAAACCGAAGTTACCAACCCTTTTAAGTATCGCTGAAATAGTCGTTGAATTGACTGAAAACTTAGCCTTCTGAAACCTCTTCCGCCTCAGATTTGGTTTTGCCTTCTTTCTTAGGTGGCTTTGGCAGCGGGGTGATGTCTAAGACCACTTCGCCGGTTTCCACGCCTTTGTCGTCGGTTTTCAGAGCGATGTCCACCGTCAAACGGCCACCATCTACCAAACGGCCAAAGAGCAACTCGTCAGCCAAAGCGCGGCGAATCATGTCTTGAATCAAGCGCTGCATCGGGCGTGCGCCCATGAGCGGATCGAAACCTTTTTTCGCCAAATACTTGCGCAAGCCGTCGGTGAAGGTGACTTCCACTTTCTTTTCGGCCAATTGGGTTTCCAGTTGCAGCAAAAACTTGTCTGCCACGCGCAGAATCACGTTTTCGTCCAAGGCTTTGAAGCTGACGGTCGCATCCAAACGGTTGCGGAACTCGGGTGTGAACAGGCGTTTGATATCAGCCATCTCGTCGCCCGATTCGCGCGGGTTGGTGAAGCCTATGGTCGCCTTGTTCATGGTTTCCGCGCCAGCGTTGGTGGTCATGATCAAAATGACATTGCGGAAATCAGCTTTGCGGCCATTGTTGTCCGTCAGCGTGCCGTGGTCCATCACTTGTAACAGCACATTGAAAATAGCAGGGTGCGCTTTTTCAATCTCATCTAGCAACAGCACACAATGCGGCTTTTTGGTGATGGCTTCGGTGAGCAAGCCACCTTGGTCAAAACCGACATAGCCCGGCGGCGCACCAATCAAACGGCTGACGGCGTGCTGCTCCATGTATTCACTCATGTCAAAGCGAATCAGCTCAATGCCCATGATATAGGCGAGCTGCTTGGCGGCTTCGGTTTTACCGACACCCGTAGGTCCGCTGAAGAGGAAAGAGCCAATCGGCTTATCTACCTTGCCCAAGCCTGATCGCGCCATTTTGACGCTGGCAGACAGCACATCCAGAGCTTTGTCTTGCCCGAAAACCACGCTCTTCAAATCGCGCTCTAGCGTTTGCAGCTTGCTGCGGTCGTCGTTCGACACGTTCGCAGGCGGAATACGGGCGATTTTGGCGACGATTTCTTCGACTTCCGCTTTGCCAATGACTTTTTTACGCTTTGACGCTGGCAAAATGCGCTGGGCTGCGCCGGCTTCGTCAATCACGTCAATCGCCTTATCGGGCAACTGGCGGTCGTTGATGTATTTGGCGCTGAGTTCAGCTGCAGCTTGCAAAGCCGCAAGGGCATATTTCACGCTGTGGTGCTCTTCAAAGCGAGACTTCAAGCCTTTGAGAATGTCCACAGTTTCTGGCACGGTTGGTTCAACCACATCAATTTTTTGGAAACGACGCGCCAAGGCGGCATCCTTCTCGAAAATCGCGCGGTATTCTGTAAACGTGGTTGCGCCTATGCATTTGAGCTGACCCGAGCTGAGCGCCGGTTTTAGCAAATTCGACGCATCCATGGTGCCGCCTGAAGCAGCGCCCGCACCAATGATGGTATGAATTTCGTCGATGAACAAAATACCGTTAGGCTTGTCTTTGAGTTGTTTGAGCACACCTTTCAAGCGCTGCTCAAAATCACCACGGTATTTAGTACCAGCCAACAACGCGCCCATGTCTAACGAATAGACAACGGATTCGGCCAAAATTTCTGGCACGTCTTTTTGAGTGATGCGCCAGGCCAGGCCTTCGGCTATCGCGGTTTTACCCACACCAGCTTCACCTACCAGCAAGGGGTTATTTTTACGGCGGCGGCACAAAATTTGGATCGTGCGCTCGACTTCATAGTCACGGCCGATAAGCGGGTCGATTTTGCCGGAAATGGCGAGGTTGTTGAGGTTGACACAGAACTGATCTAGTGGCGATTGCTTCTCTTGCTTTTCCGCGCCCTGCTCTTCAGATTGTTCGGCAGATTCGCCCGACTTGACTGGCTCAGGTGGGTCGCTCTTTTTGATACCGTGGGCGATGAAATTGACCACGTCCAAACGTGTCACGCCTTGCTGGTGGAGATAGTAAACAGCGTGTGAGTCTTTTTCGCCAAAAATAGCGACCAAAACGTTCGCGCCAATCACTTCTTTTTTGCCACTGCCGGTGGACTGCACATGCATGATGGCGCGCTGAATAACGCGCTGAAAACCTAGGGTTGGCTGCGTATCGACTTCTTCGGTACCAGCAACTTGCGGTGTGTTGTCCGCAATGAATGCGTTAAGCGACTTGCGCAAGTCGTCGATATTGGCGGAGCAAGCACGCAACACCTCTGCGCCGCTGGGGTTATCTAGCAATGCAAGCAGCAAATGCTCAACGGTGATGAACTCATGGCGCTGCTGACGAGCTTCAACAAAGGCCATGTGCAAACTAACTTCTAACTCTTGGGCAATCATGCTGTTTCCTTTGGCCTATTTATATAACTTTATATCAATAAATCTACAATTTTTTAATTCGTTGTAAATTTCGCAAAATTTGTTGTTTTGCTACAGATTCACATGGGGTGCTTGGAACTCGATTCAAGAGGCCATCTTCATTCATCAATTGGCTCAGCTTGGCATTGCAGCGGGTGGCCATGTTCTTTGGCGGCGCCAGCGACTTGATCAACCTTACTGGCGGCAATGTCTTTGGAAAACACGCCACAAACCCCTTTACCGTCTAGATGAATTTTGAGCATGATTTGAGTGGCTGTTTCACGGTCTTTTTTGAAAAACTCTTGAATCACAAAAACCACAAACTCCATCGGCGTGTAATCGTCATTTAGCATCACCACTTGGTACATTTGCGGTGGCTTGGTCTTTTGCGGCACCCGCTCAAGCACCGTGGTATCGCCGTCGTCTCGCTTCGGAATTGCGGGCGAAGGTTGTGCAGGATTGTTTGCAGATTTATCGGGAGTAGCAGGAGATTTTGTAGCCATAATTCATTGTAGCAAGCATGAAATAGCTTGAAAGCTTGATGGTTAAATATGAGGATAGCGTGATTATTTAAACCCTATCTCGGTGCGAAATCTCAATTACCAAGGCTTTGGCAGCAATCTTTTCAACCAAGCTCTCCGCTTGGCTGCGATTTTTGGCGTCCAAATTGGCGTCCCACTCATCGAGTAAATAAACGCTGGCAGTGGTATTTTCAGCGATTTCTTGAAGTGATTTAAGTTGACGCTCACCTGAAGAAAAGCCACTTTTTTGCTCCTCATACTCTTCGTTTAATGCGTCTTCGTCATCATCCGAGGATTCTGATTGAGCACTTAACCTATTCTTATCATAGGCAAACGCCAAATTATCTGCTGTTGGCCAGTAATAAGCCTTTGTACCTAGCTTGGTTTTCATAGCGGCTAGCAGGGTTGATTTGCCTGAACCATTACCACCTCGCACCAAGATGCGTCCCGTTGGGTGTGTTTTTACCAAATCCAATGCTGAATCCAGAGAATTACAAGCCAATACTTGCCCGCTAGTGGAATTTCTTAGCGTCAAGCTAACACGGTTAAATTTGATACGCGAATCAAAGTCAGCATCGGGCTCTGGGTGCATGGTGTTGCATGCACCCGTGATGCGCGTCCACACCGCAAGCAAATCGTTCCAGCCAGTAACCAAGCCATGTACGTCGTGAGACAGCTCGATTTGCCGTGGCAAGGTTGCGGCTAAACCAATCAACAAGGCTGTGTTTGACACGTCACGAGATGCAATCACTACGATATAACCAAATACCATTCCCAAAGCGATGATGCCGCTGATAGTTGACAGACCCTCGCGAGCCATGATGGATTTGATTTGCGCCGCCAAAGCATCGCGCAAACGCTCTTTGAACGTGCCGTGCCACAAGCGGAAGTTATAGCGGTTACCACTAAAAATATTGTCCCAAGCATTGTAGGTATGCGCCGTCAAACGGTTGGTTTGGCGTTGGTTGTTGGCATACGCCCTAGCGACAGGCTTTCGTACAAACCATTGAATGCACATCAATACTGCTAACACGGCGGCGTAGGCTACTGGTAATCCGGCATCAATGGCAATTCCTAGCACCAAGGCATTGAAAATCAATCCGAAAAAGAGCTTTAAATCAGCTTCAAGCTCAAACATCAACTCAAAGAAAATATGGAAAGTTTCATTGGTTAAAAATGGCTCGGTCACTTCCCGAACTTGCTTGTTGCCCAGCAAATTTGCGTATTTTTTGTTGTCACGCGCAAAGCGCATCATATAGCGGCCAAATGCGCCAAAACCTGCTCGCTCGGCAAACACCCAGCTGATGGCTCCGATAATATAAGCCGACGATTGCACGACAACGATCCATACCAAATCAGCGATCAAAAATTCTTCATTCGCTACGTCTTGACCCGCCTTGATGATGAGCCACGTCGTCGTTGCAGAAAGTGCTGCCTCAACCAACAGTAGAAACAGCATGACATAGAGCGGCGGGCACAATAAAAACCGAACAAAGTCGGCATTTTTGTAACCCACGCGGGGATGACTGTAGGGTGCTTTGGGAGAAGAAATCACATGTTCTCAATCATCACTTGGCCAAAGCCTGAGCAGCTGACCTGCGTTGCACCTTCCAGCAACCGCGCAAAATCGTAGGTTACCTTCTTGCTGGCAATTGATTTTTCCATCGCATTGATGATCAAATCCGCAGCCTCAAGCCAACCCATATGGCGCAGCATCATTTCAGCCGCCAAAATGGAAGCGCCCGGGTTCACGTAATCTTTTCCCGCATACTTGGCAGCGCTACCATGCGTGACTTCAAAACACGCTACCGTATCTGACATGTTCGCGCCTGGCGCAATACCAATCGCCCCAACCTGCGCGACCAAGGCATCAGCAATGTAATCACCATTCAAATTCATGGTTGCGACAACCGAGTGCTCGCTCGGGCGCAACAAGATTTGTTGCAAAAAGTCGTCTGCCAATACATCTTTGATGATGATAGCTTTACCGGTTTTCGAATTCTTAATTTGACACCACGGACCACCATCAATCAGTTTTGCACCAAACTCATTTTGTGCCAAGCCATAGGCCCAATCTCGAAACGCACCCTCGGTGAACTTCATGATGATGCCTTTGTGAACAATCGTCACGCTCGGCTTGTCATTGTCAATCGCGTATTGAATCGCTTTGCGCATCAAGCGCTCAGTACCTTCACTGGAAACAGGCTTGATACCAATGCCGGATGTATTAGGAAAGCGAATATTCCTCACCCCCATTTCATCATGCAAAAATTTGATGAGTTTCTTGGCCTTTTCACTGCCAGCTTCAAACTCAATGCCCGCATATATATCTTCCGAATTTTCGCGGAAAACGACCATATTGGTCTTTTCTGGCTCTCGCAATGGCGACGGCACGCCAGCAAAATACTGCACGGGTCGCAAACAAACATACAAATCAAGCTCTTGCCGCAGAGACACATTCAAAGATCGGATACCGGCGCCCCGTGGTGTCATCAACGGGCCTTTGATGGAAATGACGTGTTCGCGCAAAATTTTCAACGTTTCTTCAGGTAGCCAAGCACTAGCACCATACACTTTGGCTGCTTTTTCGCCAGCGTAGACCTCCATCCAATGGATCGTACGCTTGCCACCGTAGGCTTTATCTACGGCTGCGTTAACCACTTTGAGCATCACAGGCGTTATGTCTCTTCCTACACCATCCCCTTCAATATAAGGAATAGTGACTTGTTCTGGCACATTGATCGTCAAATCAGCATTTACCGTGATTTTGCTGCCGCCTGCAGGCACTTTGACGTGCTGGTACATGAATACGCTCTCCAATATTGTCGAATGAATGCTTTGAAACGAGGTGCCTTGGATTCTAGTCTTAAAAAAGTTTCAAAAATAGTTTAAAAAGTTGTCAACCATAACGAATCACCCCTCGTTACGGATACACCTTCCAAAATTTTGGTTGGAATTTTTTAAAATAACGTTATTTTTTAGGAACTCTTAACATGAACAAAATCCTCGCTGCTTTGGTCGCTGGCCTCTTCGCTGCTACAACATTCGCTGCTTCTCACGCTGCTGCTCCTGCAGCTGCTGCTAAGCCAGCTGCTGCTCCAGCCGCAGCGCCAGCTGCTGCCGCACCAGCTGCAAAAGCTGCTCCAGCAGCTGAAATGAAGAAAGAAGAAGCTAAGCCAGCAGCTGCTGCTAAGCCAGCTAAGAAAGCTAAGAAAATGAAGAAAGCTGCTAAAGCTAAAGCCGCTGCTCCAGCTGCTGCAGAAAAGCCAGCTGCTAAGTAATTATTAGCATGCTTGAAGCTTAGCTTCAAGCATGCTAGTATTCGGATGTGGTGAGTAATGCAAATTATTCACTACTTTTTTTAACTTTAAATATTTGGAAGACTATCATGGCTAAAAAAGCAAAGAAAATGAAAAAAGCAAAAAAAGCAGCTCCAGCAGCTAAGTAATTTTTGCGACTGGGTATGAACTTCGGTTCAATACCAAGTCAAAACTGCCCGCCTTGAGTTCATCTTAATGCGGGCATTTTTTATTTTGAGGCGATTTTCTTACTTATGAAACACTTTCAAACGCGATTCGTCCGCTGCGTGATGCTAGGCTTACTGGCAGCTCTTCATCTCAGCGCCAGTGCTCAAGAAGGCCCGCAACTCAACCTGCAGCGGATAAAAATCTCCGCTGGTATGCACCAAATTGACACCCAATTGGCGATGACACCAGAACAGCGTCAAATTGGGCTGATGAACCGTCCCAGCATGCCCGCCCATGAGGGCATGCTTTTTGTCTTTGAGCAGCCTACCAAACAATGCTTTTGGATGAAAAACACCCTGTTGCCACTAACTGCAGCTTTCGTGGCCGATGACGGCACCATAGTAAACCTAGAAGACATGAAACCACAAACTTTAGACGCCCATTGCTCAACCAAAGAAGTACGCTATGTACTAGAAATGAACAAAGGCTGGTTTGAAAAACGCGGCATCAAAGCGGGCTCTAAGCTATCTGGAGCACCTTTTAAACAATGATATCGTTGTAAATATCTGACGACTGCGTGAAAAATTCACGAAAAACCCGCCAAATTTGCATTTGGCGGGTTTTTTATTAAGGCTAAATTTTGATGAACTCAGGCGAAATTAGCTTGAGCGAATTCCCAGTTCACCAAACTGTTGAGGAAGGTTTCAACAAACTTTGGACGCGCATTGCGGTAGTCAATGTAGTAAGCGTGTTCCCATACGTCCACGGTCAACAAAGCTTTGTCACCTGTCGTCAACGGCGTGCCAGCAGCGCCCATGTTGACGATATCAACTGAACCGTCAGCCTTTTTCACCAACCAAGTCCAACCAGAGCCAAAATTGCCCACGGCTGATTTAACGAATGCTTCTTTGAACGCGGCGTATGAGCCAAACTTTGCGTTGATCGCCGCAGCCAAAGCACCTGTAGGCTCGCCACCGCCAGCTGGCTTCATGCAGTTCCAGAAAAAGGTGTGGTTCCAGATTTGTGCTGAGTTGTTGTAAATGCCACCAGAAGATTTCTTGATGATCTCTTCCAAAGTCATGCTTTCAAACTCGGTGCCCTTTTGCAGGTTGTTGAGGTTGACCACATAGGCATTGTGGTGTTTGCCGTGGTGAAACTCTAAAGTTTCTTTGGAATAGTTGGGAGCCAAAGCGTCAATGGCGTAAGGCAGAGCTGGTAGGGTATGTTCCATGGTGAAGTCCTTTTATAAAGAGGTGGTACGAAAAATGGTCTCAATAGGGTCTTATTAAGTTGTGTTCGATTCTAACGGTGTCGTGTTGCACTTGAAGCTTGTACGGTCAAATCAATCTGCCCTTTGGACAAAGTAGCGCGCAAAGCCTGTCCCTCTTTCACTTGGGCCGCATCAACCACGGTTGCGCCGTCCTCATCTGCCAGCCACGCATAACCACGCTGCAGCACCAACTGCGGGTCTAGCAGCGCCAAGCCTCTGTCTGACCGCGCCAACCGCTCTTGCATACGCGATAGGGCAGATTTCACCTGATGAGGCCACTGTGTCTGCAAAGCCAACACCTGCTGGCGCTGACTGGCAATTTGCCCTTTGACGGCAAATTTCAAATGCTGCTGGTGGCTTTGCAACTGCTGGCGCTGCTGTGCCAACCAGGTGGACGGCCTGCCCAAGCGTGCCTGTGCGCGGTCTAGCCTTTGGTTTTGGCTGTCTACAACGCGATTTGCGGTGCTTTGCAGGCGGTCTTGCATCAAATCCAGCGTATTGAGCCAGGTTTGCTGCGATGCGCTGACCAATTCTGCCGCTGCCGTCGGCGTGGGCGCGCGCACATCGGCCACAAAATCGGCGATTGAAAAATCTGTTTCATGCCCCACACCCACGACGATGGGAATCGGGCTATCGGCAATCTCGCGGGCCAAGGCTTCGTCGTTGAATCCCCACAAATCTTCCAGCGAACCACCGCCACGAACGAGCAAAATAACGTCAATTTTTGGCAATGAATCAGACAATAAATCTGACTCTAGCCGGCGGATTTGTTCATTATATTTATACAATTTTGATAGCGCTTTGACAATCTCTTGCGGCGCATTCGCACCCTGCACCGATGCGGGCGACAGCACCACTGGGATGTGCGGCACGCGGCGCTGCAACGCTGTAGCCACGTCGTGCAAAGCAGCAGCGCCCAGCGAGGTGACCAAGCCGATTCTGCGCGGCATCAGCGGCAAGGCTCGTTTGCGGCTGGGCTCAAACAAACCCTCGGCTTCCAGCTTGGCTTTCAGGCGCAAAAACTGCTCAAACAACGCGCCCTGCCCCGCTTGGCTGATACTTTCCACAATCAATTGCAAATCGCCACGCGGCGTGTAAACGTCGATACGACCCCGCACTTCAACCAAATCACCATCACGCGGCATGAAATCTGCCATCGATGCGGCTCGTTTGAACATCGCGCATCGGATTTGCCCACTCGCGTCTTTCAACGAAAAGTAGCAATGTCCAGAACTAGCTCGGGAAAACCCTGATATTTCACCGCGCACGGTGACCGGGTTGAACCGTGCATCCAATGCATCTGCAATCGCGCGGCACAGCGCACCAACTTGCCAAACTTGGGCAGGCAGTCGTTTTGAAGCGGTGTAAGTCGATGCGTCGGTCATGTAGGCTTGAATTATCGTTATTTATCGGCCCAGAATCTCAAAAACGAGCAAAAAGCCCGTGTTTATTCACTTCTTTGCTCCCCTAAATGAACCTTGTGACAGCTTAAAAACAATAGCGTGACATTTCCATGACACCTTATAACTCATTGATTTTATTGAAAATTTTTCGCTATCTTTTTTGAAATTGGTTATTTTAAATATGCTTATTTTTTGAGCAATGCAACAAAAGTACCTAAAAATGCGGGCTTGCGAAGTTTGGGGGGTAGTTTTGCACAAAGATATCCACAGTTTTTGTGTGCTTTGTTTTTTTGTAGCTTTGCGTGGCTAGAAGTCGTTTGCCTAGGTCATAATTGCCAGCATATTTGCTTGCCCATCAATTCGGAGAAAAACCCTTGCTTTCCATCATTCAAGCCGCCGGCTGGCCCATTTGGCCACTCATTGCCTGCTCTATCATCGCTTTGGCTTTGGTTATTGAGCGCTTTTACAGCTTGCGCACCAGCAAAATTGCCCCTCCCAACCTGATTGAAGAAGCACTCACTGTTGCCCGCAACGCCGTACCCGGCCCTGATGTTGTCAAGCAATTAGAACTCAGCTCTGAGCTAGGCACTGTATTAGCCAGCGGCCTACGCGCTTTGAACATCAACCCCCGCGCGTCAGACGCTGATTTACGCGCCAGCATGGAAGAATCAGGCCGTGTGGTTGGGCATCGTTTGGAGAAATACCTTAGCACGCTGGCGACCATCGCATCAGCAGCACCGCTATTGGGCTTGCTAGGAACTGTCATCGGCATGATTGAGATTTTCGGCTCTCAAGGCAGCACCACTGGCGGCGCCAACCCTGCTCAACTAGCGCAAGGTATCTCTATAGCTTTGTACAACACGGCGTTTGGCCTCATTGTGGCGATTCCAGCGCTGATTTTCTGGCGCTATTTCCGCGCTAGGGTTGACGAGTACTTGTTGACCTTGGAGCTCAGCTCTGAGCGTTTGCTGCGCCACTTGCTGACCTTGCGTAAATAAAGCACAAGCATAAAACACAAGCACTACCACCATGGATTTTCGCAACCGCTCCCACCGCAGCGCCAGCACCGAGCCCGAAATCAACCTGATTCCGTTCATTGATGTACTCTTGGTTGTGTTGATTTTTCTCATGTTATCAACCACTTACAGCAAGTTTACCGAGCTGCAGTTAAAGCTACCCACAGCCGATGCCCAAGCCGCCAAAGACCGCCCGAATGAAATCATCGTCTCTGTGAACAGCGCAGGGACCTACTTGGTTAACAAAACACCCGTGGCACAGCGCGGCGTATTGGCGCTGGCTGCCGCTTTGGCTGAGGCGAACAAAGCCATCACCGTTACACCAGGCAAAGAGGCCGTCGTCATCATCAGCGCAGATGCGCAGGCCACCCACCAATCCGTTATCAGCGTGATGGAGGCGGCACGGCAAACGGGTTTAAACCAAATCACCTTTGCAACCCAAAAAACAGGTGCTAAATAAAAGATTCATTGCTGAGAGCCTAGCAAACCTCTTGCAGTCAGCGTGGTACAAGCGTGGACTGCTATCGTTTTTAATAAAAAACTTACTTTGGCCGCTCTCGCAGGTTTACAAGTTTTTGGCGTTTACGCACCGCAAGCTGTACCACTTTGGTATTTTCAAAGTCCATAAAGTCAAGGTTCCCGTCGTCGTCGTTGGCAACATCGTCGCTGGCGGCGGTGGTAAAACGCCCACCGTTATAGCGCTGGTGCAGCATTTACAAGCGCAAGGCATCCAAGTCGGCGTGATTTCTCGCGGCTACGGACGAACAAGCACGGAATGCCTAGAAGTCAAAAAAGATAGCAAAATTTCAGATATTGGTGATGAGCCAGCCAGCATGATTACTGCTTGTTCGGCTCCTGTATTTGTAGCAAATTCACGATTTGAGGCAGCCACAGCCTTGCTCAAAACCTACCCACGCACCCAAGTCATCGTCAGTGACGACGGCCTGCAACACCATGCGCTGCAGCACGACATTGCCATCACCGTATTTGACGACCGAGGTTTGGGCAATGGTTTATTGCTTCCAGCAGGCCCTTTGCGCGAGTCATCTGTCAAAACCCATAATACACTGGTACTACATACAAGCAATAGACCGGCCAAGTTGCAAAACACCGCCACACCACAGTTCACCTCCCGCCGCGCTTTGGCAAGCTACGCCCTGCGGGCGGATGGCAGCCGAGTCTCTTTGGCTGACCTGAAACAGCAAACCAACTTAATTGCGTTAGCAGGCATTGCCAACCCAGAAGCATTTTTCACCATGCTGCGCGCAACGGGCTTAAATTTGGTTAAAACCGTTTCACTCCCTGATCACTATAATTTCAATAGCACCTCAGGCAATAAATACGCCGGCTACAAAATTATTTGCACCCTAAAAGACGCTGTCAAACTGTGGGAAGTCAATCCAAATGCGTTGACTGTGCCGATGGAATTTGAACCTGAGCCTGCGTTTTATTCCGCATTTGATGCAATGCTGAAACCTTTGCTTTAAAGAGATTAACTTGTGAAATTCACTACCCTTCGCTTACTTTTTTCTTTTGTACTCGGTGTTGCAGCGTCTTTGCCCACTTGGGCGCAAAATGCGGCTGAAGCCACTGGTTTAAGCAACTCCGTCGTCAAAGTCTTCTCCATCTCTCGCCTGCCCGACCCGTTCAAACCCTGGGTCAAGCAAGGGCCGCGCACCGGCACGGGTTCTGGCGTGGTGATTGAAGGCAACCGCATTTTGACCAATGCGCACGTGGTCAGCTACGCCAGCCAGGTGGAGATTCAAGCCAGCGGTTCGGGCGAAAAATTGATCGCCACCGTAGAAGCCATCGCACCCGGTATCGATTTAGCCGTGTTGAAACTGGAAGACGAGTCCTTCTTCAAAACCCACGCCCCCTTAGCCCGCGCCAGCAGCTTGCCAGAGATCAAAGACGCGGTGCTGGCCTATGGCTTCCCCACGGGCGGCTCGTCACTATCCATCACCCGTGGCATCGTCTCCCGCATTGAATTTGCCAGCTATAACGCAGGCACCGCGGGTTTACGCATACAAATAGACGCGGCTATCAACGCCGGTAACAGCGGCGGCCCCGCGGTGGCGGGCGACAAAATGATTGGCCTAGCCTACAGCCGCCTGAGCGACGCGCAAAACATCGGCTACATCATTCCTAATGAAGAAATTGACCTGTTTTTGAAAGACGTTTCTGATGGCACTTACGATGGCAAATACTTTGTGCAAGACGAGATGCAAACCTTTGAAAACCCCGCTTTGCGCAAGTTTTTGAAGCTCGATAGCGAGATTCGCGGTTTGATTGTGAAAAAACCCTTTTCTGACGACCCGTCTTACCCCCTGAAAAAGTGGGACGTGATCTCTCACATTGGCAAATTCCCCATCGACAACCAAGGCCAAGTGCGCGCCGGTGCTGATTTACGCTTAGGCGCGAATTACATGATTCAAAAACTCGTGCAAATTGACGCTAAAAATCAAGCCAGCATACCCCTGACCATTGTGCGCAACGGCAAAAGCAGCCAAATCGCGCTGCCAGTCGTGAACAAAGTGTCGCAGCTGATTCCTGATTTAGACGGTGGCTACCCCTCATATTTTGTCTATGGGCCTATGGTGTTTTCCAAAGCCACCACCGCTTTTCTGTCCTTTTTGGGCAACAGCGCCAGCTCCATGGGCTTTTACATCAACCGCCGCAGCCCGCTGATCACCAGCCGCGGCATCAGCCCCACGCCAGAGCGCGAAGAGCTGGTCGTCATCTCCTCCCCCTACTTCCCGCACCGCTTGGCCATTGGCTACGGCAACCCGTCGGGTGACGTGGTGCAGTCGGTCAACGGCATCAGCATCAAAAGTTTGAAGCACTTGGTGCAGGTGCTGCGCGACAATACCGAAGAATTTGTACGCATTGAAACCGACAACAAAGACGGCGAAACCCTGGTGTTCCCCCACAAAGACATGCTAGCCGCGATGGAAAGCATCTTGACCGACAACAGCGTCCGCTCGCAAGGCACACCGGAGGTGATGGATGTTTGGAATAAGAAGGTGAAGGATTGAAAGAAGCGGTGAAATTAAGTGTCAATCGAACCGCGCAGTGCTTTAATTGGAATCTGGCACTGATTATTCTTTGGGCAATGCTTTAAGGAAACTGTAATGCAAGTAAGTTGCCAAGAGTTTGTTAGCCAAATTGTTAGATTATCAGAGGGTATGAAAACTAGCCTTCACGAAACCTTAGAGTACTTCGCGCCAAATGAGCCACCTGTCACGGCATTATTTGAAGCTCTAGGGGACCGAATTGCAGAAGACTTTGACAGTGCAAGTTTGGATGTAAATCAGCAGGTGTTTCATTTGATCGAGGAAGCCATGGGCAGCGGCGACAGTCATTTGGTAACGGCTGTAGCAACAGGCTTAATTGAGGCCATAGTCACCCGGACGGCTCGAAGCGAAGGCTTGTGGCTGCGCATTTTTCCGATGTTAGGGGAGCGGTCATTGCATCACGCAAAGGCTTGGATGGCATCGAATTAATTACACAATCAGACTCAGATTCCAATTCTTTCAAAAAACATTAAAATACCACTAAAAACATAGCTGTTCAGGCAATAAATACGCCGGCTACAGAGAATAATACCTTCAAAATAGGCATGGAAAAGCTCCTGACCATTAACTGGCTAAAAGCATTCATTTGTGCATGCGTCATGTTTGCAGCCATGCTCAGCCTGCCCGCCTATTCGCAGACTCCCACCAGCACCGTCACCTACTTCCACAACGACATCTCAGGCACGCCCATGCTTGCCACAGACGCCGCTGGCAATGTGGTGTGGAAAGAAAACCACCACCCTTATGGTGAAAGGGTTCTCAAGCAAGCTGCAAATAACAACTCCACCAACAAAATAGGCTTTGCAGGTAAGCCCTTTGACAACCAAACCGGTCTGTCATACATGGGGGCAAGGTATTACGACCCAGTGATTGGGCGGTTTATGGGTGTTGACCCTGTGGGGTTTCAAGAAAACAATATTCATAGCTTTAACCGCTATGCGTATGCGAATAATAATCCGTATAAGTTTGTGGATCCGGATGGACGCTTTCCAGTACCCGCTATTGTGTGGGCTGCTTTTGAAACGGTTGCATGGTTAGGCGCTAGATCGGCTGCAACTGTCGCCATTGCCGAAGCGGGAGCAATGATGGCTACCGGTGCGGTGGTGCCGAGCGTGATGGGAGGGGCTGTTGTAGCTAAGTCAACAGCAAAAGGTGTTGAGGCAGCGGCAACGGGAGCATTGTGGACATCAACCAAGTACGAAACCGTGGCACAAAATGCTTTTAGACACTTCAAGGATCATGGAGCCGATTTTGGTGCCGCAAACACGGTCGATTACGTGCGCAAATCTGAAAAATTTCTGCACAATCCTGAGGTAGGCGTTCTATCGAAAACGCGCGCTAATGGAGACATAGTACGCTATGACTCAACTACAAATGTCTTTGGTGTGATGGACAAGACTGGAGCGCCTCGCACCTTCTTTAAACCTGATCCTACGCAGCACAGATACCCAACAAACTTGGACTACTTTCATGCACAGTGACACAAACCTACGATGCCGCGTTTGTGGATACAAATCTGAGAATCCACCATGGGGAGATAATGAGAAAACGCCGCTTTACGACTACTGTCCATGCTGCGGAGTTGAGCACGGTTACCAAGACTCGTCACCAGAGGGTGCTCGCAACTATAGAACTAATTGGATCGCAACTGGTGCGAAATGGATGGCATCTACAGCCAGACCTAAAGCCTGGGAGATCAAGGAACAGTTGAATCACATTCCACCTGACTTCATCTGAATTAGGATTAATCAAACTCAGACTCCAATTCTTTCATAACACATCAATTTACTATTAAAAACATAGCTACTCAGGCAATAAATACGCCTGATACAGCGATAAATATCTTAAATTTAGGCATACTCCGAAACAAGCAAGCGCTAGCGTAGCCAATCTCGCATAGTGTCATCCTCCCCGTGTTTGCCAGACAGAGCCTTTGGTTGGCATGTGGTTTGCGTTTTACTCAATATGCTTGCAAAAAATAGCACCCAGTGCTATACTTAGCTATGCTTTTGCCCACCTCACAACGCGCCTTCAAAACCGCAAGGTTCAGCAAAGACCTGTTGGAGATATGCCATGACCACTAAAAAACCGAAATTCAAAAGCGACGCTTTAAAAGCCATTCACACCTCTGCCTCCGCCCTGCACAAGGTGGGCGCTATCAACAAAAGCACCATGCGCGAGTTTGATGCCACTTGCATTGCAACGCTGGACACCATAGAGCCACAACACATCAAACGCATCCGCGAAAGCGCCCATGTGAGCCAACCCGTGTTTGCACGTTACTTGAATACCAGCGAATCAACCATTCAAAAGTGGGAAACAGGCATGAAGCACCCCAGCGGCATGGCGCTGAAGCTGCTTTCCGTTGTGCAGAAGCATGGCTTGCAGGTGTTGACTTAAGTTACTACAAAAAACATAGCTACTTAGGAAATAAATACGCCGACTGCAGCGATAAATAACCTCAAAATAAGGCTTATTCATGCAACACTCAAAGCGAAGAGCTAATACGTGCCGAAGAAAGAATACTCAGCAAAATCTGCTCAATTTGACCAACTCGTAATTTCTGACCCCGATATAACTACTAATCATACCGACTCATATGGACTCAAAACTACTAGAACTACTCGTCTGCCCCGTCACCAAAGGCCCTTTGCGTGCCGGCCGGCCAGACCCACAAAATCCAGCGCTTCAGGAGCTGGTTTCCAAAAGCGCCCGCCTTGCCTACCCCGTACGTGACGGGATTCCGATTTTGCTAGAGGCTGAGGCGCGGGTGCTGAGCGATGAAGAAATTGAGAAGTTGCAAGGCTGACGAGCCCATCAAAACCGAAGCATTAAGCCTTTTGGTTAATTAACTCCATGTTGAAATTAACGGTCCTCATCCCTGCCCGTCTCGCCTCGACGCGGCTGCCCAACAAGCCGCTGGCGGACGTGGCTGGGTTGCCGTTGATCGTTCGGGTGGCGCAGCGGGTGCTGTCATATACCGATAATGATCGTTTAGCACTAACTACAAAAAATATAGCTGCTCAGGCAATAAATACGCCGGCTAACGGCATATTCGGCACTCAAAATGAGCCTAAAATTCGCGCCGTGGTAGCTTGTGACAGCGAGGCTATCCTCAAAGTCTGCCAACAGCACAATATCGAAGCCGTGCTGACCCGCGACGACCACCCCAGCGGTAGCGACCGGCTGGCTGAGGCATGCGAAATACTGCAACTGGACGACAACGAGATCGTCGTCAACGTGCAAGGCGACGAGCCGCTGATTGACCCGCAGCTGATTGTGGACGTGGCACTGTTGCTGCAAAACTCGCCCACTGCCAGCATGAGCACGGCGGCGCATGTGATTGATTCGCTGGACGAATTTCGTAACCCCAACGTGGTCAAAGTCGTGACCGACGCGCAAAATTTGGCGCTGTACTTCAGCCGCGCCCCGATTGGCTGGTGGCGCGATGGCTCAAAAGCTGGGCTGCCCGAGCTGCCAACAGCCCCAAAACCGCTGCGCCACATTGGCATTTACGCCTACCGCGTTGGGTTTTTGAAGCAGTTCCCCAAGTTGCCACAGGCCGATATTGAGGTCTGCGAGGCGCTGGAACAATTGCGTGCCCTGTGGCACGGCCACCGCATTGCCGTCCATGTGACAAGCCAAGCGCCTGGACCTGGGGTGGATACGCCTGAGGATTTGGAGCGGGTTCGGCAGTTTTATTCAGCCGACAATGGTTCAAGCCATTTGTCAGCGAAGTCATAGCTTTTGCATGATATTCTCTAGCTAGTAAGCATTAAAAAACATAAATCTAAGGGATACGTCAATGAGACTGATTTTGTTGGGCGCACCAGGCGCTGGTAAGGGCACGCAAGCGACATTTATTTGCCAAAAGTACGGCATTCCGCAAATCTCCACTGGCGATATGCTGCGCGCTGCTGTCAAAGCGGGCACGCCGCTGGGCTTGGAGTTGAAAAAAGTCATGGATTCTGGCGCTTTGGTCAGCGACGAATTGATTATTAACCTCGTTAAAGAGCGTATTGCACAACCTGATTGCGCACAAGGCTTCTTGTTTGACGGCTTTCCACGCACTATTCCGCAAGCTGACGCGATGAAGGCTGCTGGCGTGAAACTGGACTATGTTTTAGAAATCGACGTACCTTTTGACGCGATCATTGAACGCATGAGCGGTCGCCGCTCGCACCCAGCTTCTGGCCGCACTTACCACGTCAAGTTCAACCCACCTAAAGTGGCAAATGTGGACGATGTGACGGGCGAGCCCTTGGTTCAACGAGATGATGACAAAGAAGACACCGTCAAAAACCGCTTAGCGGTTTACAGCGCACAAACCCGCCCGCTGGTGGATTACTACTCGAACTGGGCGAAGAATGATTCGACCGCTGCACCAAAATACCGCGCCATCAGCGGCACGGGTGGTGTGGACGAGATCACGGCGCGGGCTTTTGCTGCTTTGGCCGCCTAAGTTTCGACCTAAGATGTGATTTGAGCTGAGTATGTACATCACCGTACTCGGCAACCCCACTTACTGCTACACAGGCGGCAAGGCTTTTGATGCGTCCAAACCCACCGTCGTCTTCATCCATGGCGTGCTTAATGACCACAGCGTCTGGATTTTGCAAACCCGCTACCTCGCGCACCACGGCTTCAACGTTTTGGCGGTTGATTTGCCTGGGCATGGCAAAAGTGCAGGTCTTAACCACGACCTTGCGCCGTGTCTAAGCGTTGAATCAGCGGCAGATTTCATCATCGCGCTCTTGGATGCTGCGGATATCAAAGCGGCTACCTTGGTCGGCCACAGTTTCGGTTCGCTGATCGCGCTAGAGGCCGCAGCGCGTGACGCTGCTAAAAACCCGAACAGAATCAAACACTTAGCACTGGTTGGCACGGCTTTTCCGATGCCCGTGTCCCCCGCTCTGCTGGAAACTTCGCTGAACCAGCCCCTCAAAGCGATCGACATGGTGAACACCTTCTCGCACAGCATGCTGGCGCCGCCGCCCTCAGCACTGGGACCAGGCACTTGGCTGTACGGCAGCTCTAAAGCACTGATGCGCCGCGTACAAGCTAGCAATACCTCATTTAACCTTTTTTTTACGGGATTTACTGCTTGCAATGACTATAAAAACGGGCTAGCCAGCGTACCTATTGCCTCAGCAGCTATGCTTTTTATAGTAGGCAAGTCTGACCAAATGACGCCCCCAAAGGCTGCAAAAGTGCTGATTGATGCAGCCACAACTTCGGGCAAGTCCGTCAAAGTCGTCACCTTAGACGCTGGTCATTCGCTGATGACGGAAGCGCCAGATGGGGTACTGATGTCGTTAAAAGAGTTTTTGAACAAGCGGTTTTGAAAACTTAGCACCGTAAGTAGGTAAATATGCATTAGTATATAAGCTAATGCAAAATTCCACAAAACTACTCAAATTTTTCCCCTTCCTCGCTTGGCCTAGGTTGACTCTGCCCATGCTCAAAGGCGAAATGTCTGCGGGCATCACGGTGGGCTTGATGATGATTCCGCAAGCTGTGGCTTACGCTGCGGTGGCGGGCATGCCCTTGGTGACGGGTATTTATGCGGCGCTCCTGCCGGCATTGGTGGCAGCGATGTGGAGCGCTTCGGCCCGGTTGTCTGTCGGCCCCACGGCGCTGACGGCGCTGATGGTGGGCTCGGCTCTGACTGGTTTGGCGCAACCGGGTAGCGCAGACTGGGTCAATTTAGCCGTTTGGCTGGCGTTACTAACGGGCTTGATGCAAATGCTGCTGGGTTTTGCAGGGTTTGGTTGGCTGCTCAATATCATCAGCGCGCCCGTATTGATGGGTTTCACGCAAGCTGCGGCGTTGTTGATTTTGACTTCGCAACTGCCCGCCTTGCTAGGCTTCAAAGGCAATTTTTACAGCATGGCAGAGCAAATTTGGTCGCAAATTAGCCATCAGCATATACCCGCTTTCCACAACACTGCAGCACTGTTTGGCATCGTCAGCTTGGTGTTTTTGGTAGTTGCCAAACGCTTTGTACCACGCTTTCCAGCGGTAGTGGTATTGATGTTGGCCGCGTCTTTCATCAGTTACAGCACAGGTTTTGAGGGCAACGGTGGCGCGGTTGTGGGTGCATTGCCAGCGGGTTTGCCATCTTTTTATGTGCCAACGATGTTGTCTTTGGACACTTTTGGGCAATTGCTCTTGCCTGTTTTGGTGATAACGCTGGTCAGTTTTATTGAAACCGCCTCCAGCGCCAAGGTTGAAAGCCAAAAAGGTGGCCAACAGTGGAACCAAAACCAAGACTTGATTGGCCAGGGTTTGGCCAAAATTGCCTCAGGCTTCAGCGGCGCTTTTCCTACCAGTTCATCGTTTTCGCGCTCTGCGCTGAATCTTTACGCGGGTGCTAAAACCGCTTGGGCCAGTGTGGCTGGTGTCATCATGGCGATGCTGGCATTGCTGTTTTTGATGCCTGGTTTGCACTATGTGCCGCAGTCTGTTTTGGCAGCGATTGTTGTGGCAGCGCTGGTTAGCTTGTTTGCACCGTCAAATTTCATTAAATTGTGGGGTGTTTCTAAAATGGAAGCCGTTAGCGCTTTTGCGACCTTTGCTGTAACTGTTTTGGTTGCGCCTAAGCTCTACTGGGGCATTATCACAGGCTTGATTTTAAGTTTGGGGCACTTTTTGTACCTGCGGCTGCACCCACGCATCATCGAAGTAGGTTTGCACTCAGACGGTAGCCTGCGCGACCGCCATTTGTGGCATTTACCTGCGCTGGGCCACAGTTTATACGCGCTGCGCATGGACGCCGAGCTAGATTTTGCCTCTGCCAGCGAGTTTGAACGTGCCATTCAAGCGCATTTGACAGTCTATCCAAAGACAGAAAGCGTCTGTCTCTTCGCCCAACCCATCAACCGCATCGATGCGACCGGCCTAGAAGTTTTCAGCCAAGTACGCCGTATGCTGCTGGAGCGCGGCATCACCCTGCATATCAGCGGCATCAAACTGCCCGTAGAAAAAATCTTGATCGCCGCCAAAGAATTGCCTAGCAAAGACGAAGAGTGGCCACTACTTCGCATGTACCGCACGGATGCAGAGGCCGTGGCAGCGTTTAAGCTACAGGATGAGGCGCTGAGGGACGGGGCGGCTTATATTTAACCAAAAAGTTGGATATATTTCTCATAGCACTTCAAGCAATAAAGTCGCCGGCCATAGGCTTTTTTTCCACAGTTTATCGGTAGATTTTTTGTTTGGCAACAACAAGCTTTCGCACAACGGTGCAAGCAGGGTTTTGGCAGGGTTGACCAACAAAACGTAGCGGGATGCGCCAGCTTCATCTAGCTTGCCTAGCCAATCAAGCTGAACCAAAGTTTGCAGCGGTGCGTCTAGCTGTAAGCTGTCTACGCGCAGCTCTTTGGACAAGGTGTCTAAGCTCTTACCGCTGCGGTCTTGGTTCAATGATTGCAATATTTCTAGCGCCAGCTGGAAGTTCCAGCCCGGCGTGTCGCCGCGTCTGGCAATACCGCTTTGCAAACTGGGCAAATAAGCCGCGACGACGGCGCCCAAAAGCACGATAACCCAAGCCACATAAATCCAAATCAACAAAATTGGCACGGTGGCAAATGCGCCGTACACAGCTGAAATGGTAGGCACTTTCGCCAAATACCATGCCAAAACTCGTTTTGCTAGCTCTAAACCCACCGCCGTAAATAAGCCGCCCAAGAGCGCATGGCTCCAGCGCACGCGGGTGTTGGGCACGAAGCGGTATATCGCTGCCAAGCTGGCAGCGATGACGATGAATTCCACCAGATCCAACAACACTTTGAGCCCGCCTGGCAGCACAGATACCCAGCCTTTAGAGGCGGACACCACATAAGAGCTGAACGTCAGGCTCATCCCCAGCAGCAACGGGCCTAAGGTGAGCAGCGTCCAATACACAATGATGCGCCGCGCAAGGTGGCGAGTCGTACGTACGCGCCAAATGTCGTTGAGTTTGCGGTCAATCGTCAAAATAAGCATCAACGCGGACACCAAAAACGCCAGCGCACCGACCCAGCCGATTTTGCTGGCTTTGGTGGCAAATTGACCCAAATAGCTGAGCACTTGGCGGGCAATGTTGTCAGGAATCAAACTATCCACCAGCAACTGCTGCAAGCCAGTTTGCATCTTGCCAAACATCGGAAATACGCTGAATATCGCCAGCGCCACGGTGAACAGCGGCACGATGGAGATGATGGTGGTAAAGGTCAAGCTGCTGGCGGTCAGCCCCAAGTGGTCTTCTTTAAAACGCTCGCGCAGCGTCAACGCGGTGTTTTTCCACGGAAAAGTCAGTGCATCGCGCATAAAATCTTCAATGAATTGGCGGTAGCTAGCCATCAGTTTATTCATGCCGCTATCATGCCATTGGAAATACCGCTTTTTTAGACCTTTCATATGACTTCACCACAACTTTTAACCGCATCGCCCCCTAAATACGTGATGGCCACGCGAATAGCCGCCGTTGGCAGCCTGATTGGACTGATTATTTTGGGCTTGCTGTGGGAGCTGTGGCTCGCGCCGATTCGCCCAGGCGGTTCGCTCTTGGTGCTCAAGGTGTTGCCGCTGTGCATCCCGCTGGCGGGTTTGCTGAAAAACCGCATGTTCACCTACCGCTGGGTCAGCCTGTTTGTGTGGCTGTACTTTATTGAAGGCGTGGTACGCGCTTGGGGCGACAAAGCGCCTAGCAATTATTTAGCGATGATCGAAGTCGTGCTGTGCGTGATTTTGTTTACCGCCTGCGCCCTGCACGTTCGCCAGCGCCTGCTGGCCGCTAAAGCTGCGCAATCCATGGCTACTGCTTTGGGGGCGCATACCGCTATTGACATCGACGTTTTGAGAAACGACGTCACATCTGTTTAACCTCCGTTTAATCTTTTAAGGAAAATAACATGGCAACGAAAATAGCTACAAAAAATATAGCTGCTCAGGCAATAAATACGCTGGTTACAGCCAAAAAAGCACCTAAAATCAAGAAAATGAACGCTTTTTACGCCCAATCAGGCGGTGTGACATCGGTCATCAACGCCTCAGCCTGCGGCGTGATTGAAACCGCGCGAAAACACAAAGACAAAATCGGCAAAGTCTATGCAGGTCGTAACGGCATCATCGGCGCATTGACGGAAGATTTGATCGACACCAGCAAAGAATCAGCCAGCAACATTGCCGCCCTGCGCCAAACCCCATCGGGCGCGTTTGGCTCTTGTCGTTTCAAGCTCAAGTCCTTAGAAGCCAACAAAGTCGAATACGAGCGCCTGATTGAAGTTTTCAAAGCTCACAACAT
The DNA here is from genome assembly GCA_013298945.1 of Polaromonas sp. Classification (GTDB taxonomy): domain Bacteria; phylum Pseudomonadota; class Gammaproteobacteria; order Burkholderiales; family Burkholderiaceae_C; genus Aalborgiella. The sequence continues at coordinate 813,662 of JAAFJR010000001.1, read as the reverse complement.
TGGCTATTTTTTCTACAACGGCGGTGGCGACTCTGCGGACACTTGCTTCAAAGTCAGCCAGCTATCCAAAGCCATGAACTACCCGCTACAAGCCATCCATGTCCCCAAAACCGTGGACAACGACTTGCCGATCACCGACTGCTGCCCCGGCTTTGGCTCGGTTGCCAAGTACGTGGCCGTCTCGGCGCTGGAAGCCTCGTTTGACGTGCGCTCCATGTGCAAAACCTCCACCAAAGTCTTCGTTTTAGAAGTCATGGGCCGCCACGCCGGCTGGATTGCCGCTGCCGGTGGTTTGATTGAAGACCACGGCATCCCCGTCGTCATCCTGTTTCCTGAAATCGTGTTTGACCAAAAGAAATTCCTCGCCCGCGTGGACAAGCTGGTCAAACAACACGGCTACTGCACCGTCGTCGTATCAGAAGGCTGCCACCACCCGGACGGCACGTTTTTGGCCGAACAAGGCAGCAAAGACGCTTTTGGCCATGCCCAACTCGGCGGTGCCGCACCCGTGGTGGCCAACATGGTCAAAGAAGCATTGGGCTACAAATTCCACTGGGCGGTGGCCGACTATTTGCAACGCGCTGCCCGCCACATTGCCTCTAAAACCGACGTGCAACAAGCTTACGAGCTCGGCCAAAGCGCGGTCAAACTGGCACTAGCCGGCAAAAACGCCGTGATGCCAACCGTAGAACGCATCTCTGACGTGCCGTACAAATACAAAATCGGCGTGGCTGATTTAGCCAAAGTTGCCAACGTCGAGAAATTCATGCCCCGCAACTTCATCAGCAAAGACGGCTTTGGCATCACCGACAAGTGCAAAAAGTACTTGAACCCGCTGATTGCCGGCGAAGACTACCCGAAATACAAAAACGGCCTGCCCGTGTATGTGCAGCTTAAGAATTTGGCGGTGGAGAAGAAGTTGAAGAAGTTTGATGTGAAGTGAGGTTTTGCTGTCAAATAACTCATAAATGCATCAAAATATGGCTGTAGCCGGCGTATCTATTGCCTAAGCAGCTATCAAAATTATAGTAAATTTTAGTAATAATATGACTCTTTCAGCACAATTTTCAGCTCTACTGCAAACCCTGCAAAGCATCGTCGGCGAAGCCAACGTCTTGATCGAGTCTGCCGATAACGACCTTGTGCAATACGTGCGTGACTGGCGGGGGCGTGAGCGTGGCGTGGCGCTGGCTGTTGTGCGGCCGAATTCGACGGAGCAAGTTGCTGCCATCGTCAAAGCTTGTGCCGCCAGTAACCAAGCAGGCTCGGGTGTCAGCATCGTGCCGCAAGGTGGCAACACGGGCATGGTGGTGGGGTCTACGCCGGATGATTCGGGGACGCAAATCGTGCTTAGCCTGCAGCGCATGAACCAAATTCGTAAGCTGGACGCTGGCAACGGGACCATCACGCTGGATGCGGGCTGTGTGCTGCAAAATGTGCAGCAAGTTTGTTTTGATGCGGGTTTTCTGTACCCCATGAGCCTGGGCTCGCAAGGCAGCTGCATGGTGGGCGGCAATTTAAGCACCAACGCGGGTGGCACGCAGGTGGTGCGCTTCGGCAACACGCGGGAGCTGTGCTTGGGGCTAGAAGTGGTGACGGCGCAGGGCGAGATTTGGAGCGGCTTGTCTGGCTTGCGCAAAGACAACACGGGCTATGACCTGCGCGATTTATTCATTGGCGCGGAAGGCACGCTGGGCATCATCACCGGTGCGACCATGAAGATGTACCCGCTGCCCGCTGCAAAGTTGATAGCTTTTGCAGCCCTGCCCTCGCTAGATGCGGCCGTTTCATTGCTGCAACTGGCGCAAAAGCATTTAAGCGCGGGATTGACGGGGTTTGAGGTGATGGGGCAATTTGCGCTCAGCCTCGTTGGTAAGCATTTCCCACAGCAACGCGTTCCGTTTTTGGGGATGGAGGGTGCGCCTTATTGCTTGGTTTTAGAAAACTCAGACCAAGAATCTGAAGCGCATGCCAAAGCGCAGTTTGAGCGATTGCTGGAAGAGGCCATGGAAGCTGGCCACGTTTTAGATGCCGTGGTGGCTGAAAACATGACGCAGGCCAAGCAGCTGTGGCATGTCCGCGAAAGCATTCCGCTGGCGCAGGCGCAGGAGGGGCTGAACATCAAGCACGATATCTCGATTCCTGTCTCTAGCATTCCCGAGTTCGTTCGCGTGACGGACGCCAAACTGGCCGAATCCTTCCCTGGTGCGCGCTTGGTCAACTACGGCCACTTGGGCGACGGCAATTTGCACTACAACGTGCAAGCCCCAGAAGGTGCGGACCAAGTCGCTTTCCTAGAAACCCAAGAACCCGGCGTGAATGCGCTGGTTTTTGACATGGTGATGCAGTTCCAAGGCTCGATTTCCGCCGAACACGGCATTGGTAGTTTGAAAGTAGAGAAGCTGCCGTATTACAAATCACCGGTGGCGATTGAGCTGATGCGCACGATCAAACGGGCGCTGGACCCGCAGAATATGATGAATCCGGGGCGGGTGATTGAGGTTTAAACCCAAAGTTCACTATATTTTTTATAGCTGCTTAGGCAATAAATACGCCGGCTATATTCATATTTATACTATTTTTTAGCACTAATTGGTACATTTACTCTTACTCGGCATCATTTATGTGTCTTTCATCAGTCTGGGGCTGCCCGACGGGGTGATTGGGGTGGCTTGGCCGGCTATTCGGGTGGATATGGGGCAGCCGCTGGCGGCGGTGGGGGTGTTTACGTTGATGGGTACGGTTTGCGCTGCAATTTCTAGCTATTTTGCTGTTGCGGTGGTTAAGCGTGTGGGCGCGGGGGTTGTGGTTGCAGCCAGTTGTTTGATGACGGCTTTGGCCTTGGTGGGCTATGCTTATGCACCCTCGTTTGCTTGGCTGGTGCTGCTGGCTGTGCCTATGGGCATAGGCGCGGGTGCAGTGGACACGAGTTTGAACCACTTTGTGGCAGCGCATTATTCCTCGCGGCATATGAACTGGCTGCATGGCTTTTGGGGCGTGGGGGCGACGCTGGGGCCGTTGATCATGAGCTGGGCGATTGCATCTCCTGATGGGTGGACAAGGGGTGCGTCCACCATTGGCATGCTGCAGCTGGCGCTGGCTGTGGTGCTTTTTTTGACCCTGTCGTTGTGGTCGCGTGAAAATGCGACACCGCCTGCCACGGGACATGCTGATAGCCATGTTTTTAAACCCGTGCAGACGCTGGCAACCTGGCTGGCACCGGCTACTTTTTTGCTCTATGTTGCAGCTGAGATGGGCACGGGGCTGTGGGCGGCGAGTATTTTGGCGACAGATCGGGGTATGCCGCTGCCGCAGGCAGGTGTGTGGGTGGCGGTGTATTTTGGTGCAATCACGGCTGGGCGATTCGCTGTGGGGCTGGTGGCCAACAAGCTGGGAAATCGCAAGCTGGTTCAATTGGGTGTTTGCACAGCCATGATGGGCGCGGCGCTGTTTGCGGCACACGGCTGGGTGGGTGATGCGTCACTAGCAGGCTTGGTGTTGATGGGCTTGGGCTGCGCGCCTATTTTTCCGTCACTCATGCATGAAGCCGCTAAACGCTTTCCAGAAGACGTGGCTGCCAAGGTGATCAGCCGGCAAATGATCGCTGCCTACGCTGGTTTTTCGGTGATTCCAGGAGCTTTTGGCTTGCTGGCTACTTGGTTGGGGCTTGGGGTCATCATGCCAGTTGTCGTCGTGCTGCTTATGGGCTTGTTGGCGGTGACGACTTGGCTGGATAGATTGACTTGATAAAATAAGTGCCATGCCATCCAACCAATACGAAACCTTCCTGCGCCATGTTGACACCCACGGCGTTTCCAAAGCTGACCGCACGGGCACGGGCACGAAAAGTGTGTTCGGCTATCAAATGCGTTATGACTTGAGCCAAGGCTTTCCGCTGGTGACGACGAAAAAGGTCTTCGTCAAAGCCATCATCACTGAACTGCTATGGTTTTTGACCGGCTCAAGTAACAACAACTGGTTAACCGAGCGTGGCGTGACGATTTGGGACGAATGGGCCAAGCCAGATGGCGATCTCGGCCCTGTTTACGGTGTGCAATGGCGCTCTTGGCCAACGGCTGATGGACGGCATATTGACCAGATTGCAGAGGTCATCAAAACCCTGAAATCTAACCCAGACTCCCGCCGCATCATCGTGAGTAGCTGGAACGTGGGTGAGCTGGACAAAATGGCTTTGATGCCTTGCCATGCGTTTTTCCAATTTTACGTCGCGCCTGCGACTGTGGCTGGCGGTAAAGGCAAATTGAGCTGCCAGCTGTACCAGCGCAGTGCTGATATCTTCTTGGGCGTGCCTTTCAACATCGCCAGCTACGCCCTGCTCACCCACATGGTGGCGCAGCAGTGCGACTTGGATGTGGGCGACTTTATTTGGACGGGTGGCGACTGCCATATTTACAGCAACCATGCGGAGCAGGTCAAACTGCAGCTGAGCAGAGAACCTATGGGTTACCCCACTTTGCAGATCAAACGCCGGCCAGAATCGATTTTTGACTACCAGTTTGAAGACTTCGAAATCGTCGGTTATGAGAGTCATCCAGCCATCAAAGCGCCTGTGGCGGTTTGAGTTTTTGATAGGGAAAAATAGGAAAATTCAGCCTTTGTAACTGCGTGTTTCAGGTGTTCCAGTTAGTAAAAACGGGTACTATTCACTACTTATTTTTAGTTCAAATTCGTATACTTTTATCGTAGCTTCTCGGTGGAGGCTGCATAAGGAGTAATACCATGGACTTATTAGCACTTCTCACAATCGGCATTTTGACGGGGCAAGCAGCGGCGGTGCTGAACAGTTACAGCTTGGGCGCGATAGGCAATGGCATTGCAGGTTTGACAGGTGCCTTGTTTTTAGGCAAATACCTGAGTGCCATGTTCGATATGTCAACAACTACTGGGCTGGTTGCTGGTGGTTTGCTAGGTGCGGCGGTCATTTTGGCTGTTTTCAGCGCAGGCGAATCTTTAAGTATCAAGAAAAAACACCGCATATTTTAAAAAACTTGCTTTCCTTAGCGCGGCTTGCGCAAAAAAGGCTTTAGTTCATTAAACTAAAGCCTTTTTTCATGCTCCATATTCATTGCCATGCAAATTAACATCATTTGGGCACAAGCTAGAAATCGCGTCATTGGCTACAAAGGCAGTATGCCGTGGCATTTGCCAGAAGACTTGGCACATTTCAAACGCACCACGCTGGGCTGCCCCGTCATCATGGGGCGCAAAACGTGGGACTCATTGCCGCCACAGTTTAGGCCGCTGCCCGGGCGCACCAATGTTGTCATCACCAGGCAAATTGATTGGCGCGCAGATGGCGCCATACCAGCAAATCACATGCTTGAAGCGCTATCAATTTGCGAGCATATGAGTATCATTCTAGACCCCAGCCCCGAACAGGTTTGGGTGATTGGTGGTGCGCAAATTTACGCAGAGTCTTTGTCTTTAGCAAAACGCATTGTTGTGACTGAGATTGATGCTGACTTTGAAGGCGATGCATTTGCCCCACAGCTAGGCGCTGAATGGCAAGAGACGGCACGTGAAGCTCACATCTCAAAAACAGGTTTAGCGTTTAGCTTTGTCACTTACTTGCGTAAAGAAGACTGATGAAGGAAATGTCATGAAATTAGCGACATGGAATGTCAACTCCCTCACCGTACGCCTACCACAAGTATTAGACTGGCTGGCCGCTAACCCTGTCGATGTATTGGTGCTGCAAGAAACCAAGATGACGGACGATAAGTTTCCAGCAGCGGCGTTTCAGGAAGCGGGCTACAACGCCCAATGGTTTGGCCAAAAAACCTATAACGGCGTAGCTTTGCTAAGCAAAACGGGGCTTACAGTTTCAGATGTGGTTAAGAACATTCCGGGCTTTACTGACGATTTGGCACGGGTTATTACGGCTACAGTAGACGACATACGTGTGATAGGCGCGTATTTCCCCAATGGGCATGAACCTGGCAGCGAAAAATTTGACTACAAAATGAATTGGCTCAAAGGTCTGCGTGATTGGCTGAAAACAGAGCTACAAGCGCACCCCAAGCTGGTCATCATGGGCGACTACAACATCACCTTTGACGATTTGGACGTGTGGGACCCCGTGGGGCTAGAAGGCACCATCCACTGCACCGAGGAAGAACGCTACCATCTTCGTGCTCTGGTAGCACTGGGTTTGACAGATGCTGTGCGCTTGTTTGATCAGCCCGCTAAAAACTACAGCTGGTGGGATTACCGCGATTTTCGATTTCGAAAAAATCAAGGCCTGCGCATTGATCACATTTTGGTGAGCAACGCGCTTAAATCGTCTGTCACTGCTTGTGCCATTGACAAATTACCCCGCAAAAACGAACGACCTAGTGACCACGCACCGGTAGTTGTAACGCTATAAATAATATAGCTGCTTAGGCAATAAATACGCCGGCTATAGCCATTTTTATCTATTTAGGCTTTATCTAAACCTAATTCTTGAATCTTGCGCGTAATCGTGTTGCGACCAATGCCAAGCTTGTGTGCTGCATCGATGCGACGGCCTTTGCTGCTGGAGAGTGCGGCTTGAATCAAATGGGTTTCAAAGCGGCGCGTCATCTCGTCCCACACGTCAGTGCGGTCCGTGGCTAACAGCTGTTGCGCGACTTTGTACATGCCCTGCTCCCAGTTCTCGGCTGATGTCTCGCTGTCATGGTAACCAGTGCCATTGAGCGCGGTATGCGTCACCACAGCTAATGGCGTCGTAGGAACGGCGGCTGTAGCTGTGTCGCTCCAATGCGATTCAACAACGGACGACATTGTCGCGGTACTTTGCACTTCTGGTGGCAAATCCTTAGGCTCAATCACTTGGCTAGGCGCCATGACGGTGAGCCAGTGACAAATATTTTCCAGCTGGCGCACATTGCCTGGAAAACTAAAACCAGCCAATTGAGCCAGTGCAGCTTCGGTGAAACGTTTCGGCTCCACGCCCAGCTGCTTGGCACTTTGAATCAAAAAGTGTTTGGACAGCATAGGAATATCTTCGCGACGCTGGTGCAAGGCTGGCAGACGCAGGCGAATGACGTTCAGGCGATGGAATAAGTCTTCCCTGAAACCGCCCTCTTTGACGCGCTGCTCTAGGTCTTGATGCGTGGCGGCGATAACACGCACATTGGTTTTGATGGCCGTATGGCCGCCGACACGGTAGAAATGCCCATCGCTGAGCACGCGCAGTAAACGTGTTTGCAAGTCGAACGGCATGTCGCCAATTTCGTCTAAAAACAGTGTGCCGCCGTCAGCTTGCTCAAAGCGGCCACGGCGCATGGTTTGTGCGCCAGTGAAAGCGCCGCGCTCATGGCCAAAGAGTTCGCTTTCTAGCAAGTCTTTGGGAATGGCGGCGGTGTTGATGGCAACAAAGGGGCCTTCTCGGGTGAGCGATGGCAACAAGTTTGAACCCGTTTTAGCCACAGATTTAGTCACATCGCCTCTTGGAGAATGCTTGTGTAATGCACGGGCGACGAGTTCTTTACCTGTTCCGCTCTCACCAGTAATCATGACCGTGACGTTACTTTGCGACAGCTTACCAATCGCGCGGAAAACGTCTTGCATGGCTGGCGCTTGGCCCAGCATTTCTGGGGCTGCCACCATGCGCTCTTCGGCCACTTCTTCACGCAGGCTTTCATCAACAGCGCGGCGAATCAGCTCGACGGCTTTGGGCACGTCAAACGGCTTAGGCAAATATTCAAAAGCACCGCCTTGAAAAGCGGATACCGCACTATCTAAATCAGAATACGCCGTCATGATGATGACAGGCAGACCGGGGAATTTTTGTTTTACCTTTTCGAGCAAGTCCAAACCCGAGCCGCCTGGCATGCGAATGTCGCTGACCAAGATTTGCGGCGCTAGATCACTACCATCCTCAAGCTCGTTCAAGGCGGTTAACACGTCACGCGGGTTGGTAAAACTGCGGGTGGGCAGGCTTTCGCGCAGCAGCGCTTTTTCTAAAACGAAGCGGATGGATTGGTCATCATCTACGATCCAAATGGGCTTCATGTGTTGTTTAACCTTCTATCAAAGCAGCGGTATGAGTATTTTAAAATCCGTCCGCCCTGGCGCACTATCGCACTCAATCAAGCCATTATGCTGACCCACAAAGGTTTGCGCCAATGTGAGCCCTAAGCCAGAACCGCCATCTCGGCCCGATACGAGCGGGTAAAAAATGCGATCTTTGATTGCTTCCGGTATGCCAGGACCGTTGTCTATGACATGCAATTCCAGTGCCAATTTATAGCGCTGTTTACCAAATGTCACCTGCCTTGCAATGCGTGTATGTAAAATAATTTCGGCACTTGCAGCTTGAATCTGGCTTTCAAGGGCATAGCTCGCGTTATGCACGATATTGAGTAAAGCTTGTATCAACTGCTCGCGGTCGCCTCTGAACTCAGGAATCGAGATGTCGTACTGGCGTTTGATGGTCAAACCCGTAGGAAACTCAGCCAAGACCAAGGACCGCACCCTTTCGCAAACCTCATGGATGTTTACATCGCCCACCACATGCGGCTTGCGATGCGGGGCAAGTAAACGGTCGACCAATACTTGCAAGCGATCAGCTTCATGGATGATGACCTGTGTGTATTCGTGCAAGCTTCTGTCGGCAATTTCCATCTCTAGCAACTGCGCTGCACCACGGATACCGCCTAAGGGGTTTTTTATCTCGTGCGCGAGATTGCGAATCAGCTCTTTGTTGGCCTGCGCCTGCTCTTGTGAGCGTTCTTCGCGATCTTGTTTGGTTTGCTGCTCAATAGGCAGTAGCTCCACCAAAATGTCACCCGCTGTTTCTGTAGGAGTCACGATCACATGCACAGGCACGGGCTCTTGATTTATACGTTTGAGTTTGGCGTCATAGCGTAAAGTCGCAAACTCGTTACCAATAGCCCCTACTAGCGCAGAATCCATGAGTTCGGGCTCGGTAAAGCAGTGAGAAATATGTGCGCCCTGTATCACGCGCCGCGACGTGCCTAAGGCATCTTCAAAAGCTGCATTTGCAAAAAGCACAATACCAGAGCGCTGAACCACCGCAACTGAGGTGGCCAGTAAATCGAGCGACTTCAAAGCGACTTCAATTCGCGCGAGCGGTGGAACCTTGGTTGCGCCCCAATTCGCGCTTGATGCCAGCAATATCACTGTCGTTGCGTGCAATATTAGCTTTCAACTCTGCAACACGATCCACATAACGTTGCGGGTTTTTAATGTCTAGAGCATTTTTATCTGGCTCACCATTGTTATATTCTTTGAGAAGCTCAGCTTGTTTGCTCTCAGCTTTTTTCAACTCAGATTCTAAAATATTGCGTGAATCAGAATCGCGTGTTTTTTGCTCCACGCTATTGTTGCGCGAGCTGCCGCTGGAGGACGATGGCGCAGCAGAAGCTACTTTCACCGGCGCCGTACCTGCATTACCGGAATTACCATTAGGACGCGTACCCTGCACGACCGTTACGTTGCCACCTTCAAGCAGTTTGCATTCACCGTTCTTTGAGTCTTTCACGCTAGCAACGTATTCATTGCCTTTGCAGCGATAGACGGCTCCCTGAGCAGCAGCAAAACCTGCCCATGCTGCGATACCAATTAGCAACAAGCATTCAAAAGACATGCATGAACGAGCAACTACAGCAACATTAACATTAAATTTCATAAACCCTATTATCCCGCAAACCAGCTAAAAAACAAAAAAGGACGGCAAGCCGTCCTTTTTTTACAACTGAACAGTATTACAGTGAGTAGTACATGTCAAACTCAACCGGGTGAGTGGCCATACGCATGCGTGTGACCTCAGTCATTTTGAGTTCAATGTACGCATCCAACATGCTGTCGGTGAACACGCCACCTTTGGTCAAGAACTTGCGGTCTGCGTCGAGGCAGTCCAAAGCTTGGTCTAAGCTGTGGCACACGGTTGGAACCAATTTGTCCTCTTCTGGTGGCAGATGGTACAAATCTTTGGTCGCTGCTTCGCCTGGATGGATTTTGTTTTCCACGCCGTCCAAACCTGCCATCATCAAGGCTGAGAAGCCGAGGTATGGGTTCATCAATGGATCTGGGAAACGCGCTTCAACACGGCGACCTTTTGGATTCGCAACGTGAGGGATACGGATAGAGGCAGAGCGGTTTTTAGCAGAGTATGCCAATTTGACCGGTGCTTCGTAGCCTGGAACCAAACGCTTGTAGCTGTTGGTGCCTGGGTTGGTAATCGCGTTCAAGGCACGAGCATGCTTGATGATACCGCCGATGTAGAACAAAGCATACTCAGACAAACCTGCATAGCCGTCGCCAGCGAACAAGTTTTTGCCGTCTTTCCAAATAGACTGGTGCACGTGCATGCCGGAGCCGTTGTCGCCAACGATGGGTTTTGGCATAAATGTCGCGGTTTTGCCGTAAGCGTTAGCCACGTTTTGCACCACGTACTTCAAGACTTGAGTCCAATCAGCACGTTGAGTCAATGTGCTGAACTTCGTGCCCAATTCGTTTTGGCCTGGGCCTGCAACTTCATGGTGGTGAACTTCAACCGGAATGCCCAATGATTCGAGAATCAAAGACATTTCAGAGCGCATATCGTGCATGCTGTCGACTGGTGGCACAGGGAAATAGCCGCCCTTGATGGTTGGACGGTGACCATGGTTGTTGCCTTCCATTTTCGCGCCAGAGTTCCATGGTGCTTCGTATTCGTCGATTTTGAAGAACGAACCAGACATGTCTGTGTTCCAGCGAACGCTGTCAAACACGAAGAACTCTGGCTCTGGACCGAAATAAGCGGTGTCGCCCAAACCAGAAGCTTTCAAATAGGCTTCTGCGCGCTTGGCCACAGAACGTGGGTCACGGTCGTAAGCTTTGCCGTCAGCAGGCTCAACCACGTCGCAGCTCATGAATAACGTTGTTTCTTCAAAGAACGGGTCGATGTTGGCAGTGTTAGCGTCCGGCATCAATTGCATATCAGAGGCTTCAATGCCTTTCCAACCAGCGATTGAAGAACCGTCAAACGCGTGGCCTGAGGTGAACTTATCTTCGTCAAAGTGAGACACAGGCACAGTAACGTGCTGCTCTTTGCCACGGGTATCGGTAAAGCGGAAGTCAACAAACTTGACTTCGTTGTCTTTAACCATTTTCATCACGTCAGCGACGGTCTTTGCCATCAAAATCTCCTAAAACGCCATTTGGCGGGTTGATAAAACAAACTATGAAGCATGAATTGTGCCAATCTGCGCTTTATCAAGCTTAGCATGGCTCTTCACTCTCACACCTCTAAATCACTTTGTTGTGCAAATTAATTTTGAAATTAACTCGATGATTTTACAAGTTTCCCTCTGCAAAAAATGAAACAAAGCGCACCAAAAACAAAATTTCCCAACATAAAAATTGCACCAATTTAGAGCAAAATACAACAATGCACCAAATTAGCGCACCATTTCAGGACCTAGTTTTGTGTCTAATTTATGCAATCCAGCCAACATCGCAGGATAAGCTTTGTTAACCGCCTCAGGTTCACCCTTCACACCCAGCTCAATGTGGCGACCATACGTTGGATGATCCACGCTTGGCAAGCTGAAGATTTTGATATCTTCATACTCGCGCTCTAGCGAAATCATCAGTGGCGTTAACGCTGCCTCCATGGAGCCAAACACAATCACTGATTTTTCGACATAGGCTGACTTGTCAAACAAATGGCCGTACTGAGTGTCCAAAACCGAAGCCACCATAGGCCAAGCCATCACAGGGAAACCAGGAACGAAATAAATGCCCCCACACTCACCCACTTCGTGTGGTTCGCTGCCCCCCGAGGGGGCTAATTTTCCTAGAGGCGGCTCGTCGGAAAATTGCTTTGGGCTTGGACAAAAAAACCCCGGTATCTTGTTGTACGGGTTCAGAATAATCTGCGCTCCCACTGGGAACACGCCCATGTTCAAGCGGTGAATGTTGTCAGGATGCTGTGGCTCGTAGGTCGTGCCATTGTCACGCGCCGTGTCTTGCATACGCTCACGAATCAATGCCTCAGCTTGCGGGTGCAAAGCCAAATCAACACCTAATGCCTTGGCCGCACATTGCCGCGTATGGTCATCAGGCGTCGCACCAATGCCGCCCGTAGAAAACACAACATCGCCAGATTCAAAAGCGCGTTTTAATGTAGCAGTGATGCGCTCTGGAGAATCGCCTACGTATTCGGCGTAGTCAAGCTGCAATCCGCGCTCGCCTAGCAACTCAATAACTTTAGGCAAATGTTTGTCAGTGCGCTTGCCCGACATGATTTCGTCACCAATGATGATGAGGCCAAATTTTGGCCTCACTTGTTTATTAGCTTTCATTAATTCAATCGCTCGACGTTAGGCAATGTAGATGTACTTGTAGAAGGGTTTGTTGAAATAGCAGGCGTGCCTTGATCTCCAAATGCAGGCGATTGTTTATAGGCATCCGCTTGCGCCACTTTTGCCGCATCAACAACAGCTTGCTCTGCGCGCATCTGTGCCAAAGCGTCCAAACAATAATGACTAAACCAAAGCGACGCAAAACCAAAGACCAGTGTGTAAATCCAAATAGCCACGGGCACCAAAATGACAAACGCAGCAGCAAACAAAGCACCCGATGCCCACACCAAGCTAGGCGCTGCACCCAAATAACCGCTGATCACGCCGATGACCAACAAATTACCTCTGTGCTTTTTCATCAAAGCTTTGCGTTCTTCCACGCTGGCGTGAGCTGCTAGGGCATCAAAACTCATCACGCGGTAGGTCAGCCAACCCCAAATCAGCGGTGGCAAAATCAAAATGAGTGGTGGAATGAACCACAACGGAATGCTGATAACCAGAACGACAACGGCAAGCAAAGTAGCGCTCAATGACCAGGTCAATGATCCCGCAAACGAGGCACCATTTTTTCGCTCAAGCTTAGGAAAACGCCTTTCTGCCACGAGTGACACCATAGCGGGCGTCATCATCACAGCCACCAATATCAAAGACAAAATCACCACCAGCGGCGTGACAGCAAAAATGATGAGCAGCGGTACCAAAACAGTTTTTAAGCTGCCCATGCCATTATTTTGCAGCCAAGTCCAAATCGTCGTCATCCACCCGAATGAATCAAGTGACACACGCACCCATTCCAACGCAGGCTCCCAAAAGAAGTAGCCCAAGCCCAAAGCCAAAGCTATCATGACGATTAGCGGCAAAAACGACAGCGCAATCACACGCGGATGCAAACAATAAGCGGCAGCACGCCAGAAAGAGTTAAGCATTAAATTCATAATTAGACTTTCCAGTTTCCTCCAGCATAATGGTATAGCTTATGCTTTACCAGCCAAGCGCTTAAATCCAAGCCATTGCTGCGACCAAAACCCATCGCCATAATCGCGCCCCTGCTCTACTTGGTCGCGTACGCCAGTGGGGTCATAGCGCAATTCAAAATCTGCGGTACCAAACAACATATCCCACCACGGTAAGAGCACGCCAAAATTGTGCCCGCCCAAGGTATTCTTCCCAGCTGTCTCATGCCCAATACCAATGCTGTGGTGCAAACGATGGAAACGTGGGCTGACCCAAAGCCGCTCGCCAACTTGTCCAAACCACAACTTCAAATTAGCGTGCTGGAAACTCTCACTCAACTGAGTAAGCGCCACGATAGCGATAAATTGGCTGGGCGGTACGCCAATCAACTGCGCTGCGACAACGATCAAAAAATCCACCAAAATACTGTCCAGCAAATGGTTACGGTTATCGCTCCACATCGTCATTTGGCGCTGCGAGTGGTGCAGCGCATGTAACTTCCACCACCAGTTGAACTGATGCTGGCCACGGTGAATCCAATAATTCACAAAATCGAACGCCACCAAGTAAATAACAAAACTCACAAAAGCAAGGTCTGTCACGCCTAGCCAGAGTTGATCAAGGTGAAATGTGCCCATGCCCAACACCCGCAACGCACCAAATAAGTCGTCGAACAAAGGCTCAAACGTGAAAAACATGATCAACTTGAACAAGCCCAGGCGATGAATCAGCGTATAAATCACATCCGCACGAATAGCGGGGCGATCAGTTACCGCCTCCACGGGACGCCAACGTTGCAAAGGGCCAAAAATAAGCAAAATAACCGCAATTTGGAACAAACCAACTAACAGCCATGCCGTACCGTTAAAAGCTTCTAACACAAAACCGCCCTGCCCTAATGCAAAAGCAATCGGCTGAATCAGTGTCTCAAAAAGCCACTGCTGAGCATCTGAAAAAATGTCACTGTTCAAGTCCATAGGTCGTTATTTTGACGCAGCTACAAAGCCCTTGTATTGTGGGTGCTCGCGAAGCGTCTTAAAACAAAAACCTTTAGCCTTCAAACCCACAATCAAAGGCTCTAGCACTGCAGGCGCCCACGGGTCTTGGCGTGACCAAATACCTAAATGCGCGAGCAAAATATCGCCAGATTTTATGTTGCTCAGCGCTTTTTTCAGCAACGCGTCGTTTGGGTAAGCGGTGCTTGATAACTCGTCACCCAAAAACCCCGCTGGCGACCAACCAACATGCTCAAAACCACAGCTTTTCGCCACGGCTACTAGCTTTGGTGAAGTTTTCCCACCAGGCGCTCGGTACAAAGGCAGCGGCTTTTTACCCGTGAAATCTTGCAAACGCTCAGCCGCAAAGGCAATTTGCTCGCAATACTTTTTAGCGTCGTAGGTGAACTCGCGCCCCTCAAACGCGCCAGCAGAGGGTTTGATGCGAAACTGCGCTACTCCTGCCGCTGTATTGGGCAAATCACCGCGCCAATAAACGTGGTCGTAGGTGTGGGAGGCAAACTCGTGCCCCTCTGCCGCCCTGGCTTTCCACCACGGCGCCCAGTGCTGGCTCAGGCTGCCATTGCCTTCTTTGGTGCGCTCGTTCGCCGCGAAAAAAGTGACTTTGACTTGGTGTTTGTTCAAAACGTCCGCAATCAGCGGCGCAACTTCCATGTGGCCGGTGTCAAACGTGAGGTAAAGTGGATTGCTACAGTTTTTATCACTGTTTTTAAGGCTATTTTGAGCTGTAGCCGACGTATTTACTGCCTGAATAGCTATAAAAAATATAGCGAATTTCAAACATTTCATCGCTTTAGTTTCAGCGCGGAGCGTGTTCCAGTGTCCAAACGCCATGGGGTGACCTTCCAACGTTGACTTGTTTACTTATTTTCTTTGTCTCAAGATCAATCACGGTGAGCTTCTTGATCCACCGTGACGTTACCAGCAATTGCTTGCCATCGGCAGACACATCCATGCAATCTGGACCGCCTGGCACGGCTATTGTTGCGACAACTTCCAGCGTTTGCAAATCAATTTTATTGATGGTGTTGGCCACGCGATTGCTCACAAATACGTGGCGCTTGTCACCCGCAGCCCTGAAAGCGTGCGCCCCATTACCGGTTTTGATGGTTTTGATGAGTTTTGGCGTTGCGGCTGAAACATCAAACACCTGCACACTGTCGCCGCCCGTCAGCCCCAGCAGCAAGGTCTTATCGTCCGCTGTCACAAAAACGTCTGCGGGTGTTGGCCCCGTCTTCGTGCGCCATTTGATGGTTTGGGTGGCTAAATCGATAGACACCAGCTCGTCGCTGTCTTGCATAGACGCGTAAACCGTGGTGCTTTTGCTATCAATCCACAAGTGGCTAGGCGTTTTGCTGGTGGAAATACGCTTGGCCAGCACCAACTCTTTGCCGTCCCAGCGGTAAATATCAACATGGTTCAAGCGGTTAGCCGCCGTGACAAACCACTTCATGTCGGGTGAAAAACGCAGGTGGTACGGGTCTAAAATCCCACGCACTGTGCGCTGCACTTCGGCAGTTTTGGGGTCGACAAAGGTCAAAGAATCACCGAACGCATTTGCCACAATGATAGATTTTTCGTCTGGCGTCAAATACAAATGGTGCGGCTCTTTGCCCGTAGGAATGCGTTTGATTTCAGTCCAAGTTTTAGGGTCAATCACGCTGATGTTGGCATCCAGCGAATTGAGGACAAAAACAGGCGTTGTCAAAGCTGTTGCAGAAACAACCGTGCTTAAAAAGACAAAAAACAAACCAACAAAAAAACGAGCAAAAAAGTTCACAAAAACCCAATCAAAACCAAGCCAAAAGCGACACCCTCAGGGACAACCCTAGATTGTAGTCCCGCAATGCCCCCTTAACGCCTCTATTTAGACCTATTTCTCGGGTTTCATTAAGGCTAGTTCAGCCTCTGTCAACCAGCGCCATTGGCCGGGCAACAAGTCGTCAGGCAGTTTCAGCCCACCAATTTGCGAGCGGTGCAGGCCTTCAACCCGGTTGCTCACCGCCGCCAGCATGCGTTTGACTTGGTGGTATTTGCCCTCAGTCAGCGTGAGTTTGAGATGAAATTCGGACACGATTTCGGCCGCAGCTGCTTTGACGGGTTTGGGGTCATCGTCCAAAACCACACCTGAGAGCAGCTTTTGCAGCTGTTTGTCGTCCAGCGGGTGCTTGGTTGTCACTTCATAGACTTTAGAGACGTGCTTTTTGGGCGAACTCATTTTGTGAATGAACTGGCCGTCGTCGCTCATCAACAGCATGCCCGTGGTGTCTTGGTCCAATCGCCCGACAGCCTGAATACCCTGAATCGCACTCTTTTGCGGACGCAGTCGCAATGGCGACGGCAAAAACGTGTAAATGCTGGGGTGCATGGACGGCTTTTGCGAGCACTCGCTGCCAGTCGGCTTATTGAACAGCACATAGGCCAGTTCGTGGTATTCCCAATCTTCCCCCTGCACTTTAAAGCGCAACCCTTCCGCTATGCATTCAGTAGCTTTTGAGGCAGTAAATACGCCAGCTACAGATGATTTTTTATCTAATTCCGAGGTATTTTCATCCACATAAACCTGCACCAAACCCTTTTCAAGCAAACCCGCACAAACGCGCCGTGTGCCAAAGCCTTGGGTGTACAAAATATCTTCTAGGAGCATGGGTTTCATAAGCAGCGCAATTCACAGTTCACATTCAGCAGAAAATCAATGCCAACCAAGCCGGGTCGTCCATCATATAGGTCAGCAAATAGCTGCTCGTGCGGTACAGCCAGTATTCAGCTGTTGGCAAAAAGTCGTCAAAAAACATGCCCTGATCATAACTTCACCCAACTTCATCTAGCTTCACAACTGATCCAATCGTCCCCGCAAACTCTCTGCCTGCACTTGCAGCGCCTCAATCTTGCCCGCAGCCATCTTCTTCAGCTGCTGGTAAACCATACCGATACGCGGATTTGCGGCTAGTTTGTCGGCGTGTTTCAAGTGAAAGTCCCAATACAAGGCGTTGAACGGGCAGGCTTTTTTAGTAGGCGTGTCTTCCCGTAGCTTTTTGTCGTAATGGCAGCCTTTGCAGTAGTCACTCATGCGGTCGATGTAGGCAGCGCTGCTGGTGTAGGGCTTGGTGGCCAGCAGGCCGCCATCGGCAAACTGGCTCATGCCCACAGTGTTGGGCAGCTCTACCCATTCAAAAGCGTCAATATAAACGCCTAAATACCAGTGGTGCAGCTCCTTGGGATTTAACCCCGCCAAGAGCGCGAAGTTGCCAATCACCATCAACCGCTGGATGTGGTGGGCATAGGCTTGCTCTAACGATTGACCCACAGCAGCAGCCATGCAGCGCATTTTTGTCTCGCCAGTCCAAAACCACTTTGGCAGCGGTAACTTGTGGTTGAAATAGTTATTGTCGGCATAACTAAGGTCTGGATTCACGCCAGCAGATTCCGCCACCTGAATGTCCATATATTTAGCCCAATAAAACCCGCGCACAAACTCGCGCCAACCCAGTATTTGCCTAATAAAACCTTCCACCGCCGCTAACGGCGCAGCGCCTGATCGCCCCGCTGCTTCTGCTTTGGCGACCACTTCACGCGGGTTCAGCATCTTCACATTCATTGAAAACGATAGCAAAGAATGAAACAGACGCCATGACTTGCTACTCATCGCGTCTTCAAAATCACCGAAATTCGGTAAAACTTGGGCTATAAAAGTATCCAATTGCGTCAAAGCTTCAGCGCGGTTCAACGGCCAGCCAAATTTGTCTGCATTCGGGTCGCCAAAGCTTTTGACGCCAGCTTTGACAATCGAATCCCACAGCGCAGAATGGTCGTATGTTTTCCTATCGACAACGCGAATATCCGCTGGCGCAAGCGGCAAACCTGGCCAAGCTTTGCGGTTTTCAGCATCAAAATTCCACTGGTCGCCCACGGGTTTAGGTGGTTTTGAGCCTTCTTCGATCAAAACGCTGTGTTTCACCCGCATTTGTCGGTAAAACGTCTCCATCAACCACTTTTTGCGGTCGCCAAAGACGGTTGCAACTTCGTCCCGCGCTGTAAAAAAGTGTTCTGAATCAACCATTTGCACTTTTACTGGCGTTTTTGCTGACAATGACTTGGCTGATAACTTTGCTGATAACTTTGATAATGATTTGACAAAATCTGCCAACTGCACATCCAAGCGCCATTCGTCAGGTGCTTGATATTCGAAGGCGGTTGCTTCGTAATGTGAAAGCAAGGCGCTGAGGTTGTCGGTCATCGTCGGCAAATTCGCCGCATCGTCAATCTTAATGTAGTGGACACGATGCCCAGCCGCTATGAGCTGAGCCGCAAAATCTCGCATACCTGCAAAAATAGCGAGTATTTTTTGTGCATGGTGCAGCACGTAATCGGTCTCTTGGCGCAGCTCCATCAGCACATAGACAACGCTGTCATCTACCGCTGTAAACCAGCTGTGCAGCGGGTTCAACTGGTCGCCTAGGATCAATCTGAGTTTGTTCGCCGCATTTGTTGTGCTTGTTTTGTTTGCTATCATTTTTAATGTATTTTTGAGTGCCAATTTATGCATCTAGCCGGCGTATTTATTGCCTAAACAGCTATATTATTTATAGCAATTTTTGCCTTTATTTAAGCCCTATCTACGTTCCAAACACGTTCCAAAACCGCCGGTAAACGCCTGCCGCATCATGCTGCTGCGCTTGCATTTGCGGGCTAAAGCGCCGCCCGCCTCGCGGGTCTGTGCCACGCCCTGCGATGTAGAGCCAGTTGCCTTGGTTGCTGTAAACGTCGTAGTCGATCAACTGGCTCTCAAACCACGCCGCGCCTGCGCGCCAGTCGCCGCCAAGATCGTAAATCAAATAACTGGCAACGACTTGCCGCATGCGGTTGGACAACCAGCCGGTGGCGGCAAGTTCGCGCATGCCAGCGTCGACCAGCGGCTCGCCAGTTCGGCCTTCGCACCAGCGTTTTAACCCTTGTTTGTTGTTTGACACTTTGGCCAGCTCAACGCTGCCAAGCCCTTGTTTTCTGTAGAGTTTTTTACCATGCTGCAAGTGCAAAAACCTGAAATAATCGCGCCAAAGCAGCTCAAACCAAATCCAATAGGTGCTGTCGTTTGCACCACGCGCAGCTTCAAAACGCTTCAACTCCGCAAAAATCATAGGTGCAGAAAGCGCACCGCAAGCCAGCCAAGGCGAGAATTTGGTGGAAAAGTGCTCGACTGGCGACCAATTCATGGGCTGGTTGCGCGTCAGTTTGTACGTCAACGCAAAATCGCCAGCGAAGTATTTTTTGAGGTGCTTCTGGGCAGCGGATTCGGGCAAATCCTCACTCGGTAGCAGCGGCTTTAGAGGTTCTCTGGGTTCTCTAGGCTTGAGGCCTTGCTTTTCGATCTTGTTTCTAAAAGCTGTGAAGACTGTGGGCAGATTTTCCACGTCAAAAGGCAAATCGGCGGGCTCTAGCAAACTGGATTGCCACAGGGTTTTGACCTGCAAGCCAGCAGCTTGCAACGCATCAATCTCAGCTTGCTCCTCTGGCGCAGCGATGTCTTCGCAGTAGATTTGCGCCGTATTGTGTGCTTTGGCAAACCCGGATAAAGCATCTTTGGGCGAACCTTGTAGTTCTGTCAATTCATAGCCCAGCATCTTCAATTGCAGGGCTAAATCGTTCAGTCTACCCGCCAAAAATGCTTTACGGTGCATGCCCATGCGCTCGAAACCCCAAGGTGTTTGTTCATTTTGCTTGGGGTCATGTACGTAAACGGCAAAAACTTTGTCGTATTTCGCACAAGCTTGGGTAAAAGCTGGGTTGTCGTTGACGCGCAGATCGTTGCGGAACCAATAAATCGCAGCCTTCACGGTGTTTTGCCCTTGTTGCCAGAAAAACTCATCCTGCAGCGGTCAGAGCAGTACTTCACCTCATCCCACACCTTCTCCCACTTTTTGCGCCAAGTGAAGGGGCGCTGGCAGTGAATGCAGACTTTGCTGGGCAAATTGGCTTTTTTGATCATTTTCATAGCGGCGATATTTTTTAAAATCTCAAATTCTAAAAATCTAGGGTGATTTGTGGGTTTTCGGGCTTAGCTGTTGCTTTGCTACGCGACGTACTTTTCGAATTGGGCTTAGAGGTTTTTAAATGGGCTCTTGAAGCATGCTTTTCAACAATCGCCGCTTTGCCCGCCCTCACCTCTGGCTGCGAACGTAAGCCAAAAAGCTTCGCTTTAGCTTCTCGCGTGGCAGTTTGCATATCTACCAAAGGTTCGGGAATATCGAATTCAGAACCTACGCCGATGGTTATGTCTAAATGCTCCCGCATCACTTGCGGCATCAGCCACGGCTCAAACAACCACGCATCTGGCACGCGGCGCATGTAGGGCAGCCAGCGACGCACAAAATGACCATGAGGATCATGGTCTTGCGCTTGTTTGATGGGGTTGTAAACGCGCGGGGTGTTGATGCCGGTCGTGCCCGATTGCATTTGCATCTGGCTCCAGTGGATACCCGGCTCATAGTCCAAAAACTGCCGCGCCAGCCACTGCCCCACGGGTCGCCAATGCAACCACAGCGGGTAAGCGGCAACGGAGACCAGCATGGCACGCATGCGAAAGTTGAGCCAGCCCGTCTCGCGCAGCATCACCACACAGGCGTCTACCAGCGGCCAGCCGGTTCGGGCGGTACGCAACGCTTCAAAATGCGCAGGGTTCCAGTCGTTTTCACGCAGGCCGTCATAGCTGCGGTGCACGTTTTGATATTCCAGCTCGGGTTCAGACTCCAGCTTTTGGATGAAATGGCAATGCCAGTACAAACGGCTAACAAAGGCCACCAAACCCTTTTTTTGCCAATTGCCAGCGGGTAAAGTGTTGATGGCGTAATAGGTGGATTGCACCACTTCGCGCAAGCTGATGCAGCCAAACGCCAGATACGGCGACAAACGCGAACAGGCGGTCGGTGCGGACAAAGGGGAAGAAATACCGCCCCTGTATTGCGCGCTTCTGTCGTTCAAAAAGTCTTGCAGTACGTTTAGTCCCAACTTCCTGCCGCCGATTTGGCGATGCTTGGGTGCATCTAAAGCCAAACCGAGTTTGGCGGGGTTTGGTAATTTAACGGTTTCAGTTGTTTGCCACGGTAAGGGGACGAATTGCAAGCTGTGTTGCGATGCTGAAGGTGTTGGTGATGGCAGCAAAGGCGCGTGGACGTGCTTGTCCCAATAGCCTTTCCAGTCATCTCTACTTTTAAGTTTTCGCACCACGCCAAATTGTCTGTATTCGTGAAATTCTACGTTGTGCACCTTGCACCACGCGCCTACAGCTAAGTCACGTTTGTAGGTGATGCCGTTGCCCGTCTCTTCATGGGCATAAATAGCATTGAATGGGTTTGCTATCAATAATCTAGCTGCTAAGGCAACAAATTCGCCGACTATGACGTGTAATTGCCCTCCTAGACGGCGTAAATTATCATCTAAATCACGCAAGCTTTCCAGTAAAAAAAGGTAATGCTGATGTGCGGCATCGGGCTGTTCCCAGACACTGGGTTCAATGACATAAAGGCATAAAACTGGGCCTCGTTGTGCGGCAGCGTGCAAAGCTGCATGGTCCACAACGCGCAGATCGCGTTTGAACCAAACGATGCTGTAGCTCATCGACGGGTTAGCTCGTCTTGGGTGTGAACCGCTTTGACAAACGCAGCATCATGGGCCCGATAGTTTTTGAAATGCTATGCCTGTATTTGGCGAAGACGTAGTAACTGCCGTTCAACAAAGGTGCTAACCATGGCCTTGTAAACAGCCAAGCCAAGGTCGGCAAATTCGCGCGTTTGTAGGCTTGCGCAAATACCGGAATACCTTCTAACTGGGTGCCATCAGCCAGCCGGCCTTGCATGGTAGCTAGGGCGAGTTTGCAGCTTAGCTGGTGCTCCGTTTCGTCATATTGAGGAGCGGCCACATCAACAAACTCAAGTAACCCAAGCTTATTTCTATTTTTTAGAAAATGGATTTCAGCCAAACAAAGCGGACATTCACCATCGTAGTAAATGGTCAAACTTTGCATGGCTAAAACCTTGGTGATGCCGATTAAGCCTTTTTAGCCCAAGCGCTGCACCAGCCTTTACCTGCTACTTGTTTGCCAGCAAACAGAGGGCAGCCAGCGGCTTTTGCATCAGCTTTACCTTGGTACAAAGCGCAATTGCTGCAGTTTTGTGTAGCTGCGTATTTTGGGAATTTGACTTTGTCTGTTTTTGTGCCATCGGCCTTGTAAGCTAAGGCAACTGCTTGGGCGTCTTTTTCATCAAGCATTGCGCCTTGGGCAAAAGCTGAGCCCGCAGTTAATGTGCCAACTGCAAAAGAACACTGAACAATAAATTCACGACGATTTGACATGCTAATTTTCCTAATGAGCCGTGCCTGTGCGAAATAGCTGGCACTGCGTTTGGGTACAGTGATTATCGATTTTTAGCTGACACCAAGCTTGTGAGACGGGAATATCCGGCTAAAGCAGTCAAGATACGTCACAAGCAAAAATTAAAGCCCGCTTTCGACCCCGTTTTTATATTACTACCCCCTGCTAAATTGCCTTTTCTGTCTCAAATTCTTCAACCGACATAGGCTCGCAAAAATCTAACGGTTTGTTATCTTTTGTGGCCTGCAACCAAGCATCTTGCTTGTAAGTATCTATAACAACCAGACTTCGCTTCTCATCCCCTGCCTTGTGAAACCGCCCCATGATCGGGTGGCCATCTGCATTGATGGTCAGCATAGAAAACGAATCCAGCATTTCACCGCTGCTAGGGTCAGTCCAACTGTCCCAAATCCCCGCAACTGTGAATAGGGCTTTGTCTTTGCGCTGAATCGCCCATTGCACGGCCTTGCCTGATTCATAGTTAGGTTCATAGAACCGCTGCATCGGTATTAAGCAAAACTGTCTTTTGCGCCAAGGGGTGCGGTAACTGGGCTTTTCGTGGACGGTTTCGGTTCTGGCGTTGTAAGTGTGTTTACCAAAGCTTTTGTCTTTAGCCCAATAGGGAATCAAACCAAAGTTCGCCAAGCTGGGGACACGTCTACCGCCCTTGATCCGAATCATGGGTGCTAAATAGTTCGGATAAGCCTGTGCCAAATACTCAAGGTTGTATTCCTTGTCCCAAAGGGTCATTTGCGGGGTGTCAAAGCGAACGCACATAGCAATAAAGGGTTTTTGATGTGAAGTTTGGGTTGGTTTTGCTAGCTCTCATTAGCTCTCATATATACTGTACACATAAACAGTATTTAACAAATGAAATCCATGAATACGAATGACAGTGTAGCCAATCTAGGGGCGGTCGCTAAGCACGCCCTAGCCAACTACTTCCCCTTGATCAGCTTCAAGCTGCCTGCAGGCTTTCCCTCCCCAGCAACCGATTACCTAGAGGACGGCTTAGACCTGAACGCTTTTTTGGTGCAACACAAAGAAGCCAGTTTTATCTTTCAGGTCAAAGGCCAGTCTATGCAGTTGGCAGGTATCTTGGACGGTGACAAAGTGATTGTTGATAAATCCTTGCAGGCACGGCATGGTGACATAGTGGTAGCGGTGGTGGATGGTGACTTCACCATCAAACGCTTGTTTATGCGTGGCCAGCGCATAGAGCTACACCCTGAAAACCCCAGCTATCGCCCTATTCTTTTTACTGATGGCCAAGAACTCAAAATCTGG
Organism: Polaromonas sp.; assembly: GCA_013298945.1. Taxonomy (GTDB): domain Bacteria; phylum Pseudomonadota; class Gammaproteobacteria; order Burkholderiales; family Burkholderiaceae_C; genus Aalborgiella. The sequence continues at coordinate 789,720 of JAAFJR010000001.1, read as the reverse complement.
GGTGTTGTTGTGGGTTCGGTGCGCCGCTATGTCTGATCCTGCAAAGTCTAATCCACCAGAAAGCAATAAACCCATGTTCGCCTTGGTGGATGTGAATAACTTTTATGTGAGCTGCGAACGGGCGTTTGAACCCCGCTTGCAAAATGTCCCCATGGTGGTGCTGTCTAACAATGACGGCTGTGCGGTGGCGAGAAGCCAAGAAGTCAAAGACCTGGGTATCAAAATGGGGCAACCGTGGTTCAAGATGAAAGACTTGGCCAAGCAGCACGGCATCATTGCCTATTCCAGCAACTATGCGCTGTATGGCGATATGAGTAACCGTGCCACAGCCGTCTTGCGCCAATTCTGTCCTGACATTGAGGTTTACTCGATTGATGAGAGCTTCCTGCAGATGCAAGGCGTGGCACAGCTCTATGGTGGCCATACCAGCATGGGGCAAGGTATCCGACAGCGGGTATTGCAATGGACGGGCTTACCCGTGTGTGTGGGCTTTGCACCGACCAAGACATTGGCTAAGTTTGCCAATCACCTTGCCAAGAAAAACCCTGCCTTTGCGGGTGTGTGTGACCTTGCCAGCTTTGATGTGTCTACGCTTCATACTTGGATGGCTCAATACGATGTGACTGAGGTATGGGGCGTGGGTAGGCGTATCGGGGAACGCTTACGCACGCTGGGTGTGAATACGGTTTTAGACCTTGCCAAGATTGAACCCAAAATCTTGCGAACTCAATTCGGGGTAGTCTTAGAGCGAACCGCTCATGAATTACGTGGAACTTCTTGCCTAGCAATGGAAGACGTGATCCCTGACAAACAGCAAATCATGTCATCTAGGAGCTTTGGGACACCCGTGCAAACGCTCTATGAACTGACTGAATCGGTTTCATGGCACGTTGCCGCTGCTGGTGAAAAGCTCAGGCGACAGCGTTCATTCAGTGGTGCGATATACGTGTTTATCCAGACAAACAGATTCAGAGAGGATCAAAAGCAGTACAACGCGGGCTTGGTGATGTCACTGCCTGAGCCTACCAATGACACCTTAGAACTCTCCAAACATGCTTTGCGGGTATTGAAACGGCTCTACAAACCAGACTTCATTTACAAGAAGTGCGGCATCATGCTGCTGGATTTGTCGGAGGAATTGCATCAGCAAGCCAGTTTCATGGTTTCAAGCATTGATCCACGTTCAGCACAAAAGATGCAGGCCTTGGACGCGATCAATGAACGCTTTGGGCGTGGCATGATTCGCAGTGCGGCTTGTGGAACGAGTAAGCGCTGGGCTATGCGCAGCGAGGCTAGAAGTCCACGGTATACAACGCAGTGGGATGAGTTGCCGGTTGCAAAATGATCTTTAAGCAGTTGGTTCATCAATGAAAAAGGCCGATAACTGTATGTCGTTAGCGGCCTTTGTTTTGCCGTTTGGTGGAGCTGGCGGGATTTGAACCCGCGTCCATAAGACTTTTTCGCGTAGATCTACATGCTTAGCCGTCTGATTTAAATCTTACTTACCGTATCGCGCAGGAGCACGCTATACAGTTCGCCAGCGCCCTATTGTCTTGTTCAAACCTAAGGTGCCCAGGTTCAAACCAGCCGATAAAAATGACTCCACAGCCTGGACGGTTCATTGCTAAACCACCCTTGCCCAGCCTATCGGCCTGCTGTTGTGAAGCTCACTGGCAATTAAGCAGCGAGTGCGAAACGTTCGTCGTTTGCAGTTAGTTTGTTGAATCGATTTTTACGAGCGTGATCCAAGCTCGGCATGCCCCACTGCGCGTCCGTACCCATGTCGAAACCAGTGCAGCCCCAAGTCTTTGATTTTACGCTATCTGCTACGTTTATGTTCAGTCTGTGCCATGAAAGGCTGAAAAAGCAGCTCTTTCATTCGCCACTTCTTGCAGGGTGATACAACTTTTTGGTGAACTACTTGAAGAGCCAGCTTTACTTTGCAGTAATTCGTTGCGGAAAGCATTGCTTTGAAATGGGTCAGAGACGACATAGCCGCCCTCTTGCCTACAATCGCCTTCTAGCGCACCGTCGCAACGCTTCCAATTAGCCGCGTATATAACTCGGCCATCACGGGTGAAGCCTGGAAATGCACTGGCCGTGACGTCTTTGTAAGCTGGGCTGGTTTTGCTTGGTTTGAAAGCTGGATCTTCCCATGGTGCCAAGTTCAGGGGAATCAACGATTTCAAGCTATCGTCACGCCGCACCCACCAGACCTGCCCACGATACTCATAAGCCACATCGGCATGTTTTTTGGTTTTGCTAGAAAAGCCAAAAATGACTTTACCAGACTGTAGCGTGAACTGCCCGCTAGGAACGCACTGCTTACCATCTGCGCCGAACTCAAAAATGCGCATCGTCGCCACGCCAGCGACTGGGTTTTGCGGCAAGGCGGCAAACTCTTGTCCGTCGACGGAAATCATGGGCAAGGCGTACATCGCGCCGTCTTCACGTAGGCGGTTGAGGCACAAATTGACGCGGTTGGAGTCCGCAATAACGTTTTGTTTCAACGCATCAACCGTAAGAGTTCTAGCCGTCAACATACCTTCACCCTGCCGGTTCTCAGTGGCAGAACCCGAAGCATTCGCGTTTGGCCAACTGAGTGAACGAATATTAACTGGCTGCGCGTTGCGCGTTGGGTAGCTGCCACCAACTTCGGAGGCGGCTGCATAAAACCCGTCCATACCCCCTGAAAAAACAACTTTACCAGCGTATTTATTGCTTAGTATGCTATTAAAAGTGTAGTGATCACCATTCGTATCGACCAAATACCGCCAACTGCCTTGGACGGGAAACGCTTCATTCGAAAAGGGTGTGGAGAGAATTCTTTGACGACTGACATGCCCTTTGATGGCGTTCAAGCCCGGCGGTCCTGGAATTTCCACCAAACTGACCGCTGACAACTTGCTGCCCGAAAAAGAACGCAGAATATAGCGTCCATCTGGGCTGACACGTTCGTAAGCGCCCAACGCCACTTGCTTGTCATCGTTCAAACCGGCTAAATCGGGGTCAAGAGCGATGAATTGGTTTTGCGGAATGCATTGTTGCTGCGTTTCAATATTAGCCACATCACTCCCGCGCTTCAAACCCTCATGCAAACGCTCTTGAATCCCCAGCGCCCAAAACTGTGCTGGCATCGCGCCAATCAAGCGGTTAGGATGCATTTCACCGCTTTTAGACACAAAAGCCGTAGGGAAATGTGCGTATGCGTCTTTTTCAAGCAATTTTGGAGAACAAACCGGCTCTGAAGCTGCCAAGGCTTCGGCATCTTTAGGCTGGGTGGTTGCAAGCGTGCGCAGTGCAGATTGCCACTCAGCGGCTGGTAAACGACCATCCACCAAGGGCATGAACTTCAAACCCGCAGCTTTTGCTGCGTCTGCTGCCAAGTGTGCTTGGGTCGCAGACAGCACCATGCGGGGTGACCAAACGTAAAGTAAAGCGCCCTGATGCGAGCGCGTTGAAGTATCTAATTTAATATCATCAAAACAGGCTATAGCTGGCGTATTTATTGCCTTAATAGCTATAAATATAATAGCAAAAAAATAACTTTTACAAATAACCATCTAGCCAATTAAGCACGCAATCTGGCTCTTTCAACGATGCATCTGCGTTCCATGAGTTCACATCATGACTGCCCATGTAGCCCCATGTAGCAGCCAAACTAGGCATGCCTGCAGCTTTACCGGCATCGATATCGCGTTTGTCGTCACCCACGTAAACGCAATGTTGTGTCGCCGTTTTTAGACGCCTTGCAGCTTCAAACATCGGCTCTGGGTGCGGCTTGGCATGCGCTGTGGTGTCACCGCTGATGACGACGGCTGCATCGTGCAGTATCGGCATTTGCCGCACCAATGCGTCGGTAAAGCGCATGGATTTGTTGGTCACAATACCCCAAGCCAGACCGCGCATGGACAGGGTTGCCAGCAGCTCTTCAACACCAATAAAAGCCTTGGTGCGCTGCGTAAGGCACATTTCGTAGTTGTAAAAAAACTCTTCTCGCCAAGCGACAAAATTAGGGTGCTCAGGCGTCATGTCAAACGCTACGCCAAGCATGCCACGCGCACCTGCACCAGCCATAGGACGATATTTCTCGTAGGGTAAAGACTCTAGCCCTCTGTCAATCCGCATTTTGTCAGCGGCAGCGGCTAAATCTGGCGCACTGTCTATCAATGTACCATCGAGGTCAAATAACACAGCTCTGATGATGCGTTGTGATGTCACGTGAGTCGGCTCATTGAGGAAATGCGGTACGGTTGTGTGATGATTAATAACTTGCACGCTACTACTTATACATTAACAAGCAGTTTAAATGCTTACTATCACGATTAACAACACCAAAGTGATTAATTATTTACTTTTTGCGTTGCAAGCAAGTAATTAACTCGCGTATCGTCACTTAATTTGTAGCGTTTGGTGAGTGGATTGTGCTCCAAACCACGCGTTGCTTGTATCTCCAGCCCTACTTTTCGGCCAAATGTAGCTAATTCGCTGGGGGTAATGAATTTGACGTACTCATGCGTGCCACGTGGCAGCATGCCTAAAACATACTCAGCGCCGACGATAGCATGCAAAAAAGATCGTCCGTTGCGATTTAAAGTTGAGAAAAACACCCAACCACCTGGTTTAACCAAGCTGGCACAGGCGGCAACGATAGATTGTGGGTCCGGCACATGCTCAAGCATTTCCATGCATGTCACCACATCAAAGCTAGCGGGCTGCTCACGCGCCAAATCTTCAGCGCTGATTTCGCGGTAGCTCACATTCGGCGTTTGCGCTTCTAAGGCATGCAATTGCGCGACTTTGAGAGATTTGGTGGCTAAATCCACACCCAAAACAGTTGCGCCCTTGCGAGCCATGGCGTCCGTCAATATCCCACCGCCACAACCAATATCTAGTACGCGCTTGCCACTCAAATTCGCCAAACTGTTGATCCACGCCAAGCGTAGCGGGTTGATGGCGTGCAAGGGGGCAAATTCACTTGTTTTGTCCCACCAATGGTGCGCCAAATTAGAAAATTTAGCCAGTTCGTCAGGGTCTACATTACTTGCGGCGCTTGATTTCAGTGTTTGCATGCGTTTATTGTATGAAAAAAGCCCCAGAGTTTGACCTCAGGGGCTTTTGAATCTATGAAGCACCAAGCCATCGTTAAGATGACTGAGTACTGATAGTTAGATTATTTCTTCTGTGTACCAACCACTTCGATTTCAACGCGGTTGTTTTTAGCACGGCCTTCGGCTGTTTTGTTGTCAGCAACTGGCTGCTTAGAGCCTTTACCTTCAGTGTAAACGCGGTTTTTCTCGATGCCTTTAGACACCAAGTATGCCTTCACAGCTTCAGCGCGGCGAACCGACAATTTTTGGTTAGAAGCGTCGTTACCTTTAGAGTCTGTGTGTCCGACAGCAACGATAACTTCTAAATTGATCGCTTTGACTTTACCGACCAAGTCGTCCAATTTTGCTTTACCAGCAGCTTTGAGCACTGCAGCGTTAGCAGCGAAGAAAGCATCAGCAGCATAAGTGACTTTAGTTGCAGCAGCGCCAGCAGCAGGTGCTGGAGCGGCAGCTGGGGCGGCAACAGGTGCTGGAGCTGCAGCTGGTGCTGCTGCAGGTGCTGGAGCAGCAGCTACTGGTGCGACTACAGCAGCAGGTGCTGGAGAAGCAGCTACGGGTGCAATAGCACCATCGCAGCCTGGAGCAGCAGTAGCTGGCGTCCAGTTAGCAGTGCGCCAGCACAAGGCTGATGCGTTGCCGATTTTCCACTGCATATTGCCTTGACCACTGCGCCAGTTGTCGCTGTTGGTTGTAGAACCATTAGCAAAAGCAGTGCCAGCAACAGCAAATGTTGCAACCATCATGGCGATTTTGTTCAATTTCATCATTTTTGTCTTCCTTAAAAATTAAATAGCAAGTGAAAAATCGGATTAAAAATTAATTACGGTCTTGTTTAGCTTTACGTTTTGCAGCTGGTTTAGCGGCAGGAGCTGGCGCTGCAGCCACGGGCGCTGGTGCAGGTGCTGGTGCAGCAACTGGAGCAGGTGCTGCTTTTGGAGCCATGACTGGAGCTGGAGCTGGAGCTGGAGCTGGTGCTGGTGCTGGAGCAGCAGCAACTGGTGCAACCACGGCAGCAGGAGCAGCAGCTTTTGCGGCAATAGCGCCATCGCAACCTGGAGCGGCTGTAGCCGGTGTCCAGTTAGCGGTGCGCCAGCACAAACCTGATGCATTACCAATTTTCCATTGCATATTGCCTTGGCCACTGCGCCAGTTGTCGCTATTTGTCGTAGAACCATTAGCAAAAGCCGAGCCTGCAATTGCTACTGTTGCCACGAGCATTGCAATTTTGTTCAATTTAATCATTTCGTATCCTAAGAAATCAAGCTGCAGCTATGCTGCGGAATTTGTACGTTCTGTGCACCATCACACATCACGCTGAAGGTGATTGTGCCACACTCGTAAACCTGTAACTTACACAAATTGAACTAAAAGTTCCCTAACAGAGCAAAAATAGTTATCCGTTGCTCGCACGCAACACCCAAGCCAGCTTAAAATGGGCAGCCTATCAAGAGCTAATTACGCTCTTTTTGCGTTTTATGTCTTCCTTTTTGCTTCTCTTTTTCTAATCAGGCCACAACACGCTCATGACTCAGTTTGCCAAAGAAACATTGCCCATCAGCCTAGAAGAGGAAATGCGCCGCAGTTATTTAGATTACGCGATGAGCGTGATTGTGGGTCGCGCCCTGCCCGATGCTCGTGACGGCTTGAAACCTGTGCATAGACGCGTGTTGTATGCCATGCACGAGCTGAGCAACGACTACAACAAGCCCTACAAAAAATCTGCCCGTATTGTGGGTGACGTGATTGGTAAATACCACCCGCACGGCGACAGCGCTGTGTATGACACCATTGTTCGGATGGCGCAAGACTTCTCCATGCGACACATGTTGGTGGACGGCCAAGGTAACTTCGGCTCGGTTGACGGCGACAACGCCGCCGCAATGCGTTACACCGAAATCCGCATGGCGAAAATTGCCCATGAATTGCTGGCGGATTTGGACAAAGAAACCGTTGATTTTGGACCCAATTACGACGGCAGCGAGTCTGAGCCCTTGGTTATGCCAGCGCGCTTCCCGAATCTACTGGTCAACGGCTCGTCTGGCATTGCCGTGGGTATGGCGACCAACATACCGCCGCATAACTTGAACGAAGTGATCGACGGCTGTTTGCATTTGTTGGCGAATCCGCAAGCCAGCATCGACGAGTTAATGGAAATCATCCCTGCGCCTGACTTCCCGACCGCCGGCATTATTTACGGCATCAACGGCGTGAAAGACGGCTACCGCACGGGCCGTGGCCGCGTCGTGATGCGCGCCAAATGCCATTTTGAAGACATCGACAAAGGCCAGCGCCAGTCCATCATCGTCGACGAGCTGCCCTACCAAGTCAACAAAAAGACCCTGCAAGAGCGCATGGCCGAGCTGGTGCATGAGAAAAAGATTGAAGGCATCTCTCACATCCAGGACGAGTCCGACAAATCAGGTATGCGCTTGGTGATTGAACTCAAGCGTGGCGAAGTGCCTGAAGTGGTGCTGAACAATCTGTACAAGCAAACCCAGCTGCAAGACACCTTTGGCATCAACATGGTGGCTTTGGTCAACGGGCAGCCTAAGTTGTGTAACTTGAAGGACTTGCTGGAAGTCTTCTTGGACCACCGCCGTGAAGTGGTCACACGCCGTACCGTATTCACCCTGCGCAAAGCCCGCGAACGTGGCCATGTACTGGAAGGCTTAGCGGTTGCACTGGCCAATATAGACGAATTTATCGCTTTGATTCGCAATGCTCCTACGCCGCCTGTGGCGAAAGCGGCTCTGATGGAGCGGTCATGGGACAGCTCACTGGTGCGCGAAATGCTCACCCGCACCCGTGCAGACGGCGGCATCATCAACGCTGACGACTACCGTCCTGATGGCTTAGAGCGCGAATTCGGACTTGAAACAGGTGGTTTGTATAAACTCTCAGAAGTGCAAGCACAAGAGATTTTGCAGATGCGTTTGCAACGTTTGACTGGTTTGGAGCAAGACAAAATCGTCGCCGAATACAAAGAAGTCATGGCCGAAATTGACGACTTGCTGCACATTTTGGCGACGCCCGGCCGTGTGTCGACCATCATCAGCGAAGAATTGACCGCTATCAAACTTGAATTTGGTCAGAGTAAATTAGGCGTACGCCGAAGTTTGGTCGAACACAGCTCGTTTGACTTGAGCACCGAAGATTTAATTACCCCGACCGACATGGTGGTGACTATGAGCCACAGCGGGTATATCAAGAGCCAACCGCTCTCAGAATACCGTGCCCAAAAGCGCGGTGGTCGCGGCAAGCAAGCCACGCAAACCAAAGATGACGACTGGGTGGACCAGCTTTTCGTCGCCAACACACACGACTACATTTTGTGCTTCTCCAACCGTGGCCGCCTGTACTGGCTCAAGGTTTGGGAAGTGCCTGCAGGCTCACGCGGTTCACGCGGACGCCCAATTGTCAACATGTTCCCGTTACAAGAAGGCGAAAAAATCACTGTCGTTTTGCCATTAACTGGTGAAAAAACCAAATTCCCAGCAGATCAATATGTTTTCATGGCGACTAGCATGGGCACGGTCAAGAAAACGTCTTTGGACGAGTTCAACAACCCGCGTAAAGGCGGCATCATCGCCGTTGGCTTAGATGACAACGATTACCTCATCGGTGCAGCGCTCACCGATGGCCAGCATGACGTGATGCTGTTCAGCGACGGTGGCAAAGCCGTGCGTTTTGACGAAAACGACGTGCGCCCCATGGGCAGAAACGCACGCGGCGTGCGTGGCATGAACTTGGAAGACGGCCAAAGCGTCATCGCCATGCTGGTAGCCGAAGATGAACAGCAAAGCGTGCTGACCGCCACCCAGCACGGCTACGGCAAACGCACCAGCATCACCGAATACACACGCCACGGACGCGGCACCAAGGGCATGATCGCCATCCAGCAATCCGAGCGCAACGGCAAAGTGGTTGCCGCGACTTTGGTACATGCGGACGACGAAATCATGCTGATCACCGATAAAGGAGTTTTGGTACGCACCCGAGTGAGTGAAATCCGCGAAATGGGACGTGCAACGCAAGGTGTTACCTTAATTGGCTTGGATGCTGGCTCACAGCTCAGCGGCTTGCAGCGCATTGTGGAAAACGACGCTAATGCAGCAGGTGCAGAAGGTGCGGCTGATGAAAGCGATGCTGGCGATGCTGCTGATTTAGCGTCAGACCCAACATCAGACGCATGATTTTTTGCACTCCACTTCACTATATTTTTTATAGCTGCCTAGGCAAAAAACACGCCGGCTACAGCCATATTTATCGTTAAAATCAATAAAAATTACTTCCATGAGTAAAACCCTGCTGCAACTGCGCGATTTGATTGATGCCACTGACAAAGAGCTGCTGGCCTTGCTCAACCGTCGTGCGGGCTATGCAGGTGAAGTTGGCGAAATCAAGAAGTTAGACGGCTCACCGGTTTACAGGCCTGAGCGCGAGGCACAAGTCATCAGCGGCTTGCAACAAGCGAATGTTGGCCCACTTAAAAATGCTAGCGTGGCGCATATTTGGCGCGAAGTGATGTCGGCTTGCCGCTCACTTGAAGCGCCCCAGCGCGTTGCCTACCTAGGGCCATCTGGCACTTTTAGCGAGATGGCAGCTTTGCAGTTTTTCGGCACCAGCATTGAGCATATTCCGTGCAGCAGCTTTGACGAAGTGTTTCACGCCACCACAGCGGGCAGTGCAGATTTTGGCGTGGTGCCTGTAGAAAACAACACCGAAGGCGTGGTCACCCGCACCTTGGATTTGTTCCTCAATTCACCGCTTCACATCGTTGGCGAGGCCAGTTTTTTGGTGCGTCACCATTTGCTGCGTTTGTCTAACTCTTTGGATAAAATTGAAGTTGTTTTGGCACACCCTCAAGCATTGGCGCAGTGCCAAGGTTGGCTCGCCAAACACTTGCCAAACGCAGAGCGCCGCGCTGTCTCTAGCAATGCCGAGGGTGCGCGATTAGCTGCAACCAACCCAGCATGGGCTGGCATTGCCAGTGAGCGGGCTGGTGCAGAATTTGGCTTGCACGTGGCAGCGCATGCAATTCAAGACGATGCCTTTAACCGTACCCGTTTTGCAGTCGTTTGCTTACCGCAAACGCTGCCTATGCCAGCAGCTTCGGGCAAAGATTGTGTCAGTCTGGTTGTCTCTGTGCCAAACAAACCAGGCGCCGTGCATGATTTGCTGATTCCGCTCAAAAATCATGGTGTGTCTATGACGCGATTTGAGTCCCGCCCAGCCCGTTCTGGCCAATGGGAATATTTCTTTTACATCGATTTAGCAGGTCATCCGTCGCAGCCACATGTAACTAGCGCTTTGAAAGAGCTGCAAAACTCTTGTGCTTTTTACAAATTGCTCGGCAGCTATGCGGTGAGTGATTAAGCCAATCGCCCCAATTGACGACACACAATAACCAAAAGACAAAGTAACACCGTGGCACTGTTTAGCAAAGTCAAAAAACCACAATTCGAGCAACTTGGCATTATTGGCTGCGGCTTGATGGGCAGCTCGTTTGCCTTGGCCATGAAGCGCGCCGGCTTGGTCAAGCGCATCGTCGGCTACAGCAAATCGCCCAGCACGACAGCTAAAGCGCTGCAGTTAGGCGTGATTGATGTGGAAGCGGCATCGGCCTTGCAGGCTGTATCGGGCTCTGACATCGTTCTTATAGCCGTACCGGTTGCTGCAATAGAAGGCACGTTCAAAGCCATCAAGCACATGGTCACGCCAGATATGTTGATCATGGATGTGGGATCTACTAAAACCAATGTTGCGGATGCGGCACAACGCATCTTGGGATCATTGGTAGGCAGTTTTGTACCAGCGCATCCGATTGCTGGTAAAGAACGCACTGGCGTTGAAAGCGCAGATGTTAACCTGTACGCAGGGCGTAAAGTCATCTTAACGCCTGTCGCCCGCACGTTGACTAGCCAACTGAGCCGTGCACAATCGATCTGGACCAGCTTGGGCTGCACTGTTGAAAGTATGTCACCAGACGCGCATGATGCCGCTTATGCCGCCGTCAGCCATCTGCCTCATTTGTTAGCTTTTGCCTTAATGAATAGCATCACAACGCAGAAAAATGGAGACGATTACCTATCACTGGCAGGTCCTGGATTTCGAGATTTCACGCGAATTGCCGCAAGTGATCCAGAGATGTGGCACGATATTTTTATGGCAAACAAGGTGCAAATGACACTGCAAATTGAGCAATTTCAACAAGCACTTGATCTAATGGCATCAATGATTGCAAACTCCGACAGCAAATCTTTGCAATCCAGCTTAGCGCATGCAAGCGTAGCTCGGAAAAATTGGCATTTAGCCAACGAATTACCAACTAAGTAAAATCCTCGCGCATGTTCAGCACCCATTTCTTAGATCTTCCCCCTCTCAAACATGCTAGCGGCACTGTAGTTTTACCTGGCTCTAAAAGCATTTCAAACCGCGTTTTGCTACTCGCCGCATTGAGCCAAGGCACCACTTTGGTGCATGATTTGTTAGATTCTGACGATACACAGGTCATGTTGACCGCCCTTGAGCAACTGGGCTGCAAAATTGTTAAAAGCGGATCAAGCGTCGGTTCCACCGTTGAAATAACGGGCTTGGGCGATGCCAATAAACGTCAATATCTGCCAAGCGCTAATCTGTACATGGGCAATGCAGGTACAGCAATGCGCCCGCTGACGGCTGCTTTGGCGTTATTAGCCAGTGGCACAACTGAATTCGAACTCAGCGGCGTGCCCCGCATGCACGAGCGGCCGATTGGTGATTTGGTGGACGGTTTGCGTCAACTCGGCTGCCAAATCGACTATATGGGTCAAGATGGCTACCCGCCTTTGAAAATCAAAGCAGCTACGTCGTATCAATTAAACAAAGCCATCAAAGTGCGTGGCGACGTTTCCAGTCAGTTTTTAACTGCACTGTTACTCGCTTTACCGCTTATAGCAACCCAAGACATCGTGATCGAGGTTCAAGGTGAACTGATCTCTAAACCCTACATCGAAATCACGCTGAATTTACTGGCGCGATTTGGCATCAACGTACAGCGCGATGGCTGGCAGAAATTCACCATTCCAGTAGGTAGCAGATACGTATCACCGGGCAGCATCCACGTCGAAGCCGATGCTTCATCTGCTAGCTATTTTATAGCATTAGGGGCAATAAATACGACGGCTGATGACGTATTTACCTCTAAAATTAGCATCAAAAATGATAGCACGTCTAATTCGCAGGCTTTACGCATTGAAGGCGTAGGCGTAGATTCGATTCAAGGCGATATCCGTTTTGTAGAAGCGGCGCAGGCCATGGGTGCGATTGTCAAAAGCGGGCCTAATCATTTAGAAATTTCACGCGGCGCTTGGCCTTTAAAAGCAGTTGATTTGGACTGTAACCACATTCCCGACGCGGCGATGACCTTGGCCGTGATGGCGCTTTACGCCGACGGCACGACCACGCTGCGCAATATTGCCAGCTGGCGTGTCAAAGAAACCGACCGTATCGTCGCCATGGCTACAGAACTGCGAAAACTGGGCGCGAAAGTGGTTGAAGGCGCAGATTTCATCAGCATAACCCCGCCCGCAGCGGTTTCAGACTGGGCTACGGCACCGATTCACACCTACGACGACCACCGCGTCGCCATGTGTTTTTCACTCGCCGCCTTCAACCCAGCGGGTTTGCCACTTCGCATTTTGGACCCCAAATGCGTCGCCAAAACCTTTCCTGACTACTTTGAGACGCTTTTTTCAGTTGTTCAAACAAATGCCTCAGCCATTCCTGTTATCACCATCGATGGCCCTAGTGCCTCTGGCAAAGGCAGTTTGGCGTCCAATTTGGCGCAGCAACTGGGTTACCACTACTTAGACTCAGGCGCTTTGTACCGCGTCACCGCGTTTGCGGCGCTGCAGCAGGGTTTGAGTTTGGAAGCTAAGGACGAAGTTGCCATCGCAGCCTTGGCAGCAAATCTGGTCGAAAAGCTGCATTTGCGGTTTGAAGGCGACATAATTTGGCTAAATGGCGAAGATGTTAGCGATGATGTTCGATCAGAGGCAGGCGGCATGCACGCCTCGCTAGTGTCGGTTTTACCGCTGGTACGGCAGGCTTTGATCGAGCTACAGCACAGCTTTCGCGCCCTGCCCGGCTTGGTGGCTGATGGGCGCGACATGGGTACCGTGATCTTCCCAGATGCTGCTTTGAAGGTGTTTTTGACGGCAAGTGCTGAAAAACGTGCTTTGCGACGCCATAAGCAATTGATTTCAAAGGGATTTCCAGCTATACTCGACACTCTTCGTGTAGATTTAGAAGCGCGTGATGCAAGGGATTCATCCCGAAGCGTTGCTCCTTTGAAGCCAGCACAAGATGCCAAGCACTTGGACAACTCTGATTTATCGATTGAAGAATCGGCTAATCATGTGTTGAACTGGTGGCAAGGTAAGCAGCGTTTTTAAACACCCTTCACGCGTCAAGCGTACGGTTTAAAAGCATTTTTAAAAACTTAACCCGCCCTAACCGGCAGAAAATATCCATCTTTAGCTATAGAAACAGTAGCAATCGTGCAGCTGTGATGTCCGCTTTTTATGGCATAGGAAAAATTAATGTCAGAATCTTTTGCAGCCCTATTTGAAGAATCCCAGAAAAGCTCCGAAACACGCATTGGTGAAGTCGTCACCGCTGAAGTGATTCGTATTGAGCACAGCTTCGTTGTTGTTAACGCAGGCCTGAAATCAGAAGCCTACGTTCCCCTCTCAGAATTCAAAAGTGACAATGGTGAAGTCGAATGCCAAGTTGGCGAATTCGTCTCCGTCGCCATTGTTCAAATGGAAAACGGTTACGGCGACACCATCGTCAGCCGCGACACTGCCAAGCGTCTCGCCTCATGGATGAGCCTAGAGAAATCTCTAGAATCTGGTGAGTTCGTGACTGGCGTTACTAGCGGTAAAGTCAAAGGCGGCCTGACCGTATTGGTCAATGGCATTCGCGCTTTCTTGCCAGGTTCATTGATCGAGTCTCGCCCAATCAAAGATTTGTCTCCATACGAGAACAAAACTTTGCAGTTCAAAGTTATCAAGCTTGACCGTAAGCGTAACAACGTGGTGCTGAGCCACCGCGCGGTGTTGGAAGTCTCTCAAGGTGCTGAGCGCGCCAAGATGATGGAAACATTGAAAGAAGGCGCAGTTGTTCACGGTGTGGTTAAAAACATCACTGAATACGGTGCATTCGTTGACCTCGGTGGTATTGATGGCTTGTTGCACATCACAGACATGGCATGGCGCCGCGTCCGTCATCCATCAGAAGTGGTGACAGCTGGTCAAGAAATCACAGCAAAAATTCTCAAGTTTGATACAGAGAAAAACCGCGTTTCCTTGGGTCTCAAGCAAATGGGTGATGATCCCTGGATGGGCGTCAACCGTCGCTACCCACAAGACACACGCTTGTTCGGTAAGATCACCAACATCGCTGACTACGGAGCATTTGTGGAACTCGAGCCAGGAATCGAAGGCTTGGTGCACGTCTCTGAAATGGATTGGACCAACAAGAACATCGCTCCTTCTAAGCTCGTAACTTTGGGCGACGAAGTTGAAGTCATGGTTTTGGAAATCGACGAAGACAAACGCCGTATTTCTTTGGGCATGAAGCAATGCAAAGCCAACCCATGGCAAGATTTTGCACAAAACACCAAGCGCGGCGACCGCGTCAAAGGCCCAATCAAATCCATCACAGACTTCGGTGTGTTCGTTGGTTTGGCTGCTGGCATCGACGGTTTGGTTCACCTCTCCGATTTGTCATGGAACGAAACAGGCGAAGCAGCTGTGCGTAACTACAAAAAGGGTCAAGAAGTTGAAGCGTTGGTCTTGGCGATTGACGTTGACCGCGAGCGTATCTCCTTGGGTATCAAGCAGTTGGACTCTGATCCGTTCACCACCTTTGCGTCTATCAACGACAAAGGCCAAGTGGTTACAGGTAAGGTCAAGACTGTTGACGCTAAGGGCGCTGAAATCGACCTCGGCGAAGACATCTTGGGCTACTTGCGTGCTTCAGAAATCAGCCGCGACCGCGTTGAAGACGCACGCAACGTGCTCAAAGAAGGCGACGAAGTTACAGCCGTTGTGGTCAACATTGACCGCAAAACACGTAACATTCAATTGTCTATCAAGGCAAAAGACGCTGCAGACCAAGGCGAAGCCATGGCAGCTCTGAGTCAAGCATCTGCACGTGAAAACGCCGGTACGACTAGCTTGGGTGCCTTGTTGCGTGCTAAGTTAGACAACGGCAGCGACAAAGAGTAATTGGTCGCTTTAGACTTTTTATAGAGTCCCGTAAAACGCCACGCCTGATCGGAATGATTTCTCTCAAGAGAAGCTTCCCATTTCGCGTGGTGTTTTTTATTGTGTAAACTAAATTTTTTTGATGTAGAGCGATATGACACGTTCTGATTTGGTAGAAGAACTAGCTGCCCGATTTGGCCAGCTAACGCACAAAGACGCAGAGTCCGCCGTGAAAGCTTTGGTTGATGCCATGAGCAACGCCTTAGTTCGCGGCCATCGCATTGAAATACGCGGCTTTGGCAGCTTCTCAGTCAGCTACCGTGCACCTCGCATTGGTCGCAACCCACGCTCTGGCGAAAGTGTTGCCATTCCAGAAAAACGTGTACCTCACTTCAAAACTGGCAAAGCGTTGCGTGAAGCTGTCGATGTACAAACAAAAAAATCACTTTGATTTAAATTTTCGATATTTAAATATTTAATACATGAATAAATTGACGTGGTTGCTTAAGTGGGTACTTAAAGCAGCCATTTTTTTTACGTTGTTCGCGTTTGCACTTAATAACCAACAAGAGATAACTGTTCATTTCTTTTTTGGTACGCAGTGGAAGACTTCACTGGTTATCGTCGTCTTAGCCGTTTTTGCTTGCGGCTTGATGGTCGGCATTCTTGGTATGGTGCCTCGCTGGTGGCAGCACAGGCGTGTTGCGATGAAAGCTAAGAAAACACATACAAGCTTATGAATTTTGATTTGAGTTGGATTTTGCTAGGTTTGCCCTTGGCCTTCGTGCTTGGCTGGATGGCCTCGAGCTTTGATTTACGCCAACTGCGCATGGAAAACCGCCAAGCGCCGAAAGCATATTTCAAAGGACTGAATTTTTTATTGAACGAGCAGCAAGGCAAAGCCATTGACGCATTTGTAGAAGCGGTCCAAAGTGACCCAGACACCTCAGAACTGCATTTTGCGCTGGGGAATTTGTTTCGCCGACGGGGAGAGTACGACCGCGCTGTTCGCGTGCATGAGCATTTACTGTCTCGTGGCGATTTGAGCCAAGCCGAAAGCGAGCGTGCTCAGCACGCCTTGGCGTTGGATTTCTTAAAAGCGGGCTTGCTTGATCGCGCAGAGGATGCTTTACGAAAATTAAACGATACGCCTTATGAAGCGCAATCGCTGCTGTCTTTGCTCGCCATTTACGAGCGTTCGCGTGACTGGGAACATGCCTCAGAAATCGCCGAAAAATTGCAATCGGCTGGACATGGCAGTTTTAGCAGCAGGCAAGCGCATTATTTGTGTGAACAAGCTTCTGTCAACGTTAAGTTGGGCAAGCAAGGTCGCGCTAAAGCATTGCTAGACCAAGCCATCGCAGTCGCACCTCAGGCACCGCGTCCACATATTGACTTGGCCCATGTGCTGCATGCTACGGGTGACTCCGCGACCGCTTATCAAATGTTGAGTGCTTTGATTGTGCAAGACAGTTTGATTATTCCACTAGTTGCGAAACAGTTCGCAGCTTTAGCCAAAGAATGCCAGCGCACCGAGCAAGCTTTGGTATTGCTACACACCAGCTATAAAAAGGATCCCTCCCTAGATGTGCTGGATGCGATTGTTCAACTTGACGCGCTCACCCCCTCTGGCAACTCAGCCCGTGATTGGTATGTGAAGCATTTGGAAAACGAGCCTTCATTGATCGCTGCTGCGAAGTGGATTTCAGGTGAAAAACTGGAGCATGAGCAATTTCACCCACAAGTGCAGCGCGCGCTGGACCACGCCGTAACGCCGCTGCGTCGGTACCGCTGCGCATCCTGTGGCTTTGATGCGGTTTCACATTATTGGAACTGCCCTGGTTGCCAAACTTGGGACAGCTACCCCGCTAAGCGTATTGAAGAGCTTTAAAATCCTAATCTACCTCTTTTACATCAGTACATGACAATTTCAAAAGAAGTTATTGCAAAAGCCAAGGTACTCGTTGTCGGCGATGCCATGCTTGATCGCTATTGGTATGGCTCAGTGGATAGAATTTCTCCCGAAGCGCCTGTGCCTGTGGTGCGGATTACCCGTGAAGAAGAGCGCATTGGTGCGGCCGCCAATGTGGCCTACAACGTCGTCACCATGGGTGCGCAAGCTTCTTTGCTCACCGTTGTAGGTGAAGACGAAGCAAGTCACAAACTCGAAGCCTTGGTTGCTACGACCGGCATCAAGCCTTATTTTGGACGCGATGCAGACTTAAAAACCACCGTCAAATTACGCATCATCGGCAGGCAGCAACAGCTCCTGCGTGTTGATTTTGAGAACACACCGAAATCAGAAGTGCTATCTTCCCAAACGTCTGCATTTTCAAAGCATCTCAACTCACACGATGTAGTTTTGTTTTCTGATTACGCCAAAGGCGGCTTAGCGCATGTGGTTGACATGATTGCGTTGGCACGCGCCACTGACAAAACGGTGTTGGTTGACCCCAAAGGCACTGACTACGCCCGTTATGCGGGCGCAACCGTCATCACCCCGAACAAAAGCGAAATGCAAGCGGCCGTGGGCGCTTGGAAAGACGATGCTGAGCTTGCCGTCAAAGCACAAAATCTACGCGCTGAGCTCAAGTTAGATGCTGTTTTGGTCACTCGTAGCGAAGAAGGCATGTCTTTGTTTGACGCTGAGGGAGCATTGCATGTGCCGACTCATGCTCTCGAAGTGTTTGATGTCACTGGCGCTGGAGATACTGTCATTGCGACCCTTGCAACATTGATGGCTGCTGGTTTGTCACTTCGCGAAGCCATGCCCTATGCCAACAAAGCTGGTGGCATTGTTGTGGGTAAATTTGGCACGGCTACTGTGTCGTTTAAGGAATTGTTTGAATGACAACAAAAAGCCCATCGACAAATCCATGTATTGTTGTGACCGGTGCAGCTGGCTTCATTGGTGCAAACATCATCAAAGGCTTGAATGCGCGCGGCATCACAAACATCATAGCCGTGGACGATTTGACCCAAGGTGATAAGTTTTTGAACTTGGTTGATCTCAGCATTGCAGATTATGTTGACGCCAAAGTTTTTTACGAACGCTTCACTGCAGGCATATACGGTAAAGTAGAAGCCGTTTTTCATGAAGGCGCTTGTAGCGATACCATGGAACAAAACGGCCAATACATGATGGACAACAACTACAGTGTGTCATGCGACCTGTTTAGTGCTTGCCAAGCACAGGGCACGCGGCTGCTGTATGCGTCTTCAGCAGCAACCTACGGCGGTAGCGACACCTTCATAGAAACGCCCACCTACGAGCATCCGTTGAATGTCTATGGTTATTCCAAATTATTGTTTGACCAGCGTTTACGCCATTTGCTGGGCACCAAGTTTGAAAATGCTAAGAGTCAAGTCGTTGGTTTTCGCTATTTCAACGTTTACGGCAACCGTGAACAGCACAAAGGCCGTATGGCAAGCGTCGCCTTTCACCAGTTCAACCAATTCAAAGAGCACGGCCATGTCAAGCTGTTTGGAGAATACGGCGGTTATGCAGCTGGCATGCAGCAACGCGATTTTGTGTATATTGACGACGTCGTCGCCGTGAACCTTTGGTTTTATGACAACCCCACACTTTCGGGTCTGTTCAATTTAGGCACAGGCCGCGCTCAGCCGTTCAATGATATTGCGGTTTCTGTCGTGAACACCATGAATCTCCTGAATAGCAAAACCTCCCGCTATGACGTTCAAAATTTAGCGCAATTAGTTAGCCAACAACGCATTCAATACATCCCCTTCCCCGCCGCTTTGGTTGGCAAGTACCAATGCCACACTCAGGCTGATTTAACCGCTTTGCGCGCTGCCGGTTGCGATCATGTGTTTGCTGATGTGAGCCGTGGCGTTAGCGCCTACATTCAACAATTAGCAGCAAAATAACTAGTTTTAGGTGCTAATTGCCCTAAAAATGTACCAAAAACATAATATTTTTGGGGTTTTTGCCTTTTTTTTAGTTTTGGTCAACTGAACGCAAGAAAGTACCGTTATAGTCCAGCCCAGCCAAATGCGTTAAAAGTTAACTGGTTGGCTTTTAGCTTGATGTTTTTTGTTAGTTTCCTTTTAACCTTCTTTTTATAACTGGAGTCTTTAATGTTGAAAAAAATTCTGGCCATGATGGTCATGATGTATGCAGCTGTTTCTTTTGCCGCTGTTGATGTGAACAAAGCCACTGCTGCTGAACTCGACAGTATCAAAGGCATTGGACCTGCTATTTCTGCCAAAATTTTGGACGAAAAGAAAAAAGGCGGTAACTTTAAAGACTGGAACGACTTGGTCACACGCGTTAACGGCGTGGGCGAAGCCAATGCCGCTAAGTTTTCAGCCGAAGGCCTGACCGTTGGTGGTGCTAGCTTCAAAGGCGTCGCTGCTGCTCCTACAAAAGCGGCTGAGAAGCCAGCTGCTGCAAAAGACGCTAAAGATGCCAAGCCAGCTGCGACTACAGAGAAAAAAGCCGACGTAAAAGCTGATGCTAAGCCAGTCGCTGCAGCTCCTGCTGCTGAGAAGAAAGCCGACGCTAAACCTGAAGCAAAAGCAGACGTAAAGGCTGATCCAAAAGCCGAAGCAAAAGCTAAAAAAGAAGCTGAAGCAAAAGCCAAGGCTGACGCTAAGCAAGCTAAAGCTGACGAAGCCAAAGCCAAGAAAGAAGCCGCTGCAAAAGCAAAAGCTGACGAGAAAGCCGCTAAAGCAGCAAAAGACGCTAAGCCAGCAGCTAAAGATGCAAAAGCGGATGCAAAAGCAGATGCAAAACCAGCCGCTGAAGCAGCTAAGAAGTAATTTTTACTTAGAGCTTATCGCCCAAGTATTGCAGGAAACTGCAATACTCAAAAACCCGCTTTACGAAAGTACAGCGGGTTTTTTGTTGCCTGAATATTGCACGTAAAATTCAAATGATCCATCCCTAAGTCCGTAAGCCTCAACACAACAACCATGTTAACCGTCGCCGCCATTTGTATCGGAGCCAGCGCAGGCGCACTTGCCCGTTGGCAACTGGGGCTTTGGCTAAATACCAGCAATTTGACTGTGGGTTCGGTAAGCTTGCCTTGGGGCACGCTGGCTGCCAACTTGATCGGCGGGTATTTGGTTGGTATTTGCGTCGCAGTATTTCAAGCGATGCCTGACCTTGACCCCGTGTGGCGGTTGGCTTTGGTCACTGGTTTTTTAGGCGCTCTGACCACCTTCTCCAGCTTTTCTGCAGAAGTAGTTGCCATGCTCAGCCAAGGCCGTTATTCGATGGCTTTGCTGACCGCTGGATTGCATTTGTTTGGGTCACTGGCTTTAACGATTCTTGGCATCAAGTCAGCGTCCTATGTTATAAATTGAGCATGACTTCCATCGATGCAAGGTTAAACCACATTGCCGTAGCGCGGCGCAACGTGCTCGAAGATCGTGGGTCGCTACAAAACAGCCATATCGACAGCTGGATAGAGCGTTCGTGGAAACGCTGCCTCTCCAAGGGGTATGAGCCGCAGACCGAAGTGCAATTCGCACAAATCAGCAACCAAGATTTACGCCGCGTTGAGGTGGAAAACCACGATCTGATACGTGCCGCTAAACCCTTGATGGACAAATTGGGCCGCGCCATCGCCAATACCAACTATTTCGCTATTTTGACCAATGCGCAAGGTATCGTCATCGACGCCAATGGCCCGATTGACCAAACCGACAAACGCGCCAGACTCATCAGCCGCATTGGCGTTGATTTGTCTGAAAACGCTGTGGGCACCACCGCAATCGGTGCTGCTTTGACGGAGTTGCAACCGGTTTGGGTGCACAGAGGCGAGCATTTTTTCAATGACAACACCGCTTTTAGCTGCGCAGGATCTCCTTTGTTTGGCTCCAACGGGCAATGTATTGGCATGCTGGACTTGACTGGCATCATGGTGCCTGAACGCCCTGAGTTGAAACACCTCACATCGCTAACAGCCCGCACGATTGAAAACGCACTGCTGTTGCAACAACCGCATAATTTACTTCTGCGTATAAACTGGCCAGGTCAACCTCTGGGTGAGGACACAGATGGCTTAATCGCGCTGAACAGCGACGGCAGCATCTTGGGAGCGAACCAAACCGCACGCTTCATGGTGCCGCAGTTAACTCAGCTCAGCAGCAGCGCTGTGCATGCCAGCGATTTGTTTGCCATGCCGTTTTCTATGCTGTTTGACAGCTCGCGCCGTTCGCACGCGGCCATTGAAGTGCCACTTTGGTCAGGTTTACGACTCATCGCTTTGGCATTGCGACCTGAAAACGAGCGGTCTAGCCTGCATATCCGTACCGATTCAGCACCTTCTAGCCATGCCCTGCGTGACGTTGAAGCGGAAATGATCAAGCAAGCTGTCGATCAAGCCCGAGGCAATATCGCCCAAGCCGCACGCGATTTAGGCATCAGCCGCGCGACGCTTTATCGCAAGTTGGTGGCAGGTAAGCTAAATAAAGTTGGCAAACTTTTAAATTAATTCAATTCAATTCAATTCAATTGAAATTGAAATTGAATTAAATTTGCTATATTTTTAATAGCTATTAAGGCAACAAATAAGACGGCTAAATGAATATTTATGCACTTATAAATACAATTTAAACGATTTCACCTTTCAAAAAAGCATCTGCTTCGGGCGACACGGCACAGAGCTTCTCAGAATCAAAAAAATCCTCCACCGGCAAATGTGCCAGCAACTTGCCATGCTCCAAATAGGCCACATGTGTCGCGAGGCGTTTGACTTGGCCTAAGTTGTGACTTGAAAACACGAGAGTCATGCTTTGTGCCGCAAAATCATGCATCAAAGCCTCTACTTCGCGCTTAGCGTGAGGATCCATGCTGGCGGTGGGCTCGTCCAGCAACAGCACATTTTGCTGTGCGGCATCAGACAAACACACCCAAGCCCGCGCTAAAGCCACACGCTGCTGCTGGCCTTGTGATAGCGTTTTGGCAGATCTCGTAGCCTCAGTCTGCAAGCCAACCCGTGCTAAGGCTTCCAAAGCCCGCGCCTTAGATTCTGCCCAGCCTGTGCCTGCTAACCATAAACCCATAGCCACATTGGCTTGCACGCTCATGCGCAGCATGTGTGGCCGCTGAAACAACATGGCTTGCCGCAAATTGGCATCCGTTTGGATTATTCCTTCGACAAATCCAGTTTTTTGCCTTGATTTTTGACTATTTTTAGACGACATCAAACCATTCAGCACCCGCAGTAACGTACTCTTACCACTACCGTTTGAGCCAATCAGTGCCACACGTTGACCTTGCAATATTTGCAAATCGGCGTTTTTGAGTGCTTCAACTTGCCCAAAACGCACGGAAACAGCTTTGAGATCAAACAATGTCGTTGTTTTAGGCGTCATAGCCGAGCACCTTTAGACGAACCGCCGAGCGCTACTCTCACTCCCGCCACCAGCACATTCAGCAACAGCACAACGCCAAGCAGCACCAAACCCAAGCCCAGCGCCAGCGGCAAATCGCCCTTGCTGGTTTCCAGCGCAATGGCTGTCGTCATCACCCGCGTGAATCCTTCAATATTGCCACCCACCACCATCACGGCACCCACTTCGGCAATGGCACGACCAAAGGCGGCCAGCAGCACCATCAGCACCGCAAAACGCTCGTCCCACACATGCAGCGCAGCGCGCATGAAGCTGCCAGCACCCAAAGACTGCAATTGCTCGCCATGCAGCACGTCCGCATCTTCCACCAATTGCCGCGTCAGCGCAGCCACAATCGGCAACACCAGCAGCGCCTGCGCCAAAATCATGGCTTTGACGCTGAACAACCACCCCAAATGCCCCAACGGCCCGGAGCGCGACAACATCAAATACACCAACAGACCCACCACCACAGACGGAATAGCCAACATGGTATTGAGCAAAGCCAACACAGCCCCCCGCCCTCCAAACCGCCCCACCCCCAGCCAAGCCCCCAGCACCACTCCCAGCCCACTAGCCAACAGCGTAGCCACCCCGCTCACCCACAGCGACCGAGCCACAATCGCCCACAACGCACTGTCGCCAGAGGCGATGAGCGAGAAGGCGGTGGAGAAGGATTGGGTGATGGAGTTCATGGAACGTATAGGAAATCAGAACTGGTATTGAACTTTTGACAAGCTAAGGTAAAGTCATATCATGCCTCAAAATTTGCCCCCTTTTCCCCTTCTACTCCTTTCTTTAGCGTGACCGTGAGGCCGGCTCTGACAGCTGGAAAGCCTAAATGCGCAGAGCGACCGACACTGTCAATTACTCTACCGCCCTACCCTTGGCGCAGGGGGTGAGTTTTGAGGTTGGGGTTTGAAAGCGCTAAATTTACTATCTATTTAATAGCAAACTATTGAACAAATACGGCGGCCACAGCATAATTACTTCTATATTATTTAGTGGCATTTTGCCTCTAGTTTTTGAACAATTTCGTGCATGCTTTTTCCTTCGGTGAATGCGGTGTACGCGTTGTTGCCAAGATAGACAACGAATAGCGTGAATACTGGTAGCACCAAAAGACCAACCCCACGAAGCGTTGATATAGCACCTTTCTTAGCAATCGAGTCCCTAAGTACAACAGAATCGAGTGGCGGAAAGTATCCCGTTTTTATAATTTTCAAGCCCATTCCAAAATATGCTAACGAAATGACCAAATAGCCAATGGGCATGCCATAACTAAAAAACAACAACCAAATATATGCAGCGTTAAGTCCGAACAAACTCACACATTGCACATTGGTCGTGTTCTTGCTCCATAAGGTGAAACCAACCAGTACAGCGCCAATGAAAATATACGGTGCTGATTTCAGTAGCCAGCGTCTTCTGTTTCCTTTGATGATGACCGCCTGCATGCTTTCTGGGCAATCCTTGAGACGCTCCTCGATAGACGGACGCTGAACAATGCGATACCTCCGCTCTTTAGGGGTTCGAAGGAAGGCGGCAATTGCGGCTGCCACACCCATTACCGCAAGTGCAACGATTACAAAGACGCTCATCTCGTTAGTCATATGGACGTATAAAGTGTTTTATTTGTGATATTGCAATATAACTCATCATATTTAATAGCAAACTATTAAATAAACACATTTTCTGCAGGCATATTTATTGGCTACGAACAGTTCATTTCGGCGTCAACATCTCGCACAACAGCGTGATGCGCTCTTGCATTTCCTCCAACGAGGTGCATTCACCTGCGGATAGCTCTGCACCTGAGCCAGTGGCGCGGTCAAACAGGGTGATGTCTAGGCAATACGCCTGCTCCCACGCGGCGACGGTGGCAGTGTATTGCGGGGTTTGAATGTTTATGGTGAGTTTGGAATCGTCACTTGCGCGGTTGATACTGCTTTGAAAAGCCACCGATGACGAGATTGAAGCGGTTGAGACTGCCTCCCAAGTCGTCACAACAGCATCCAAAAAGCGCGTGCTTGGTCGATTCATTGAACAAAATTAATCAAAAGGTGATTTCGACCTTGATTTTTATGTTTTTGTATAACGCTCATAGTCTAAAGCTTCTTGGTTCCACAAGTACAAGCAACCACAGCCCTTACATTTAATACATTCTTGAGATTTAAACCATAAATCAATTACATCTCGTGCGGATTGTGCATCATCTATTTTGTCAATTTCATTGTCTGAAACCAGTCGATATATACCATGACCTTCAAACATATTATTACAAACCGTACGTCCACATACGCAAACAAATTTACTAGCCATATTTGTGATTTCTGCAACATTTTATTTTCATATTCGAAATATAAATTATTAAATTTGATAGCAAACTATTTAATAAATACGCCGGCTACAGCCGTTTTTATGCTTAAAATCAACACATTTTCCACAAATTCAAGCCAATCACTCAACGCGCAGCACATCCGTTGGCTTGAAGCCTAAATCTGCGGCTTTGCCTTTGCGGGCGCGGGCGGCGCGGGCGTTGTTGAGGCTGCGGATTTCAAGGGTTTCCTCACGCGGTTTGCCGCCTCGGCCTATGCCCTTGATGTTGATGCTGCGGGTGTATGCCGCCGCACCGGCTAAGGTGTCTTTGGCTTCTAGGTCAATCAGCATCAAACCTCTGCCGCCATTGGTCATGGCTTTCAAGTCGTTGATTTCAAAGGTTAATATGCGGCCACCTGCCGATGCGCAGGCGACGTGCGTGGCGGCAAAAGGCGGTACGGCGGCAGCATTGGTAGCTAACGAAGGGCGATTCAAAGACTCACCTTCGTTGCACGTGACAAAGGCTTTGCCGGCTTTAAGGCGAGAAGTCATACTCTCCACCGTCGCTAAAAAGCCATAGCCTGCAGAACTTGATAGCAGCAAACTGGCGCTGGCTGGGCCTGCGAAGTAATGTACGAGTTTTGTGCCCGATTCCAGCTCAATCAATGTCGTGACTGGCTGACCATCACCGCGTGCGCCTGGCAGCATGGCGACGGGGACGGAGTAAACGCGACCATTAGCCCCAAACGCCAGCAAAGTGTCCACCGTGCGGCATTCAAACGTGCCATACAAATCGTCACCCGCTTTGAAGGCGAAGCTGGCCGACTCATGACCATGCCCCGTGCGTGCGCGAACCCAGCCCATGGCGCTGACGACGACCGTCACCGGCTCGTCCACAATTTTGACCTCAACAACCGCTTTTTTCTCGGTTTGAATCAAGGTGCGGCGGTCGTCGGCAAACTGTTTGGCATCCGCCTCAATTTCTTTGATCATCAAACGACGCAAAGCCGCTGGGCTGCCCAAAATCTCTTCTAATTTGCCTTGCTCAGTGCGCAATTCAGCCAATTCTTGCTCGATTTTGATCGCTTCTAAACGCGCCAATTGACGCAGGCGAATGTCTAAAATGTCATCCGCTTGGCGGTCTGACAAGTTGAAACGGGCGATCAACGCAGCTTTTGGCTCATCGGATTCACGAATAATCGCAATCACTTCGTCGATATTCAACAAAACGAGGGCGCGGCCTTCCAAGATGTGGATGCGGTCTAGTACCTTGTTCAGCTTGTGCTGCGAGCGTTTGCCAATGGTTTGGTGGCGGAACTCAATCCACTCGTTCAGCATTTGCCGCAACGATTTAAGCGTTGGGCGACCATCCAAACCAATCATGGTGAGGTTGATGGACGATGAGGTTTCTAGCGAGGTGTGCGCCAACAGCGCGGTAATCAGCTCTTGCTGCTCAATTTTGCTGGTCTTGGGCTCAAAAACCAGCCGCACAGCCGCGTCTTTGTTGGACTCATCACGCACCACATCCAACACCGCTAGCACGCTGGCTTTGAGGTTGGTTTGATCCAAACTCAGCGCTTTTTTGCCCGTTTTGACCTTGGGGTTGGTGATCTCTTCAATCTCTTCCAACACTTTTTGGGTGCTCACACCGATGGGCAGCTCAGTCACGACCAGCTGCCACTGGCCACGCGCCAGCTCTTCAATTTTCCAGCGGGCACGCACTTTGAGCGAACCACGGCCTGTGCGGTAAGCCTCGGCAATGTCGGTTGCCGAGCTGATGATTTGGCCACCGCCCGGATAATCCGGGCCTGGGACAATGGCGAAAAGCTCATCATCACTCAACTTCGGCGTTTTGATCAACGCAATGCAAGCATCGGCGATTTCACGTAGGTTGTGGCTAGGGATTTCCGTCGCCAAACCGACCGCAATGCCGCTTGCGCCGTTGAGCAAGGTAAACGGCAAACGCGCAGGCAGTTGGCTAGGCTCGGTTTCGCTGCCATCGTAATTGGGGATAAAGTCAACCGTGCCTTGGTCGATTTCGTCCATCAACAAGCTGGTGATTTTGGCCAAGCGCGCCTCGGTGTAACGCATCGCCGCTGCGCCGTCACCATCGCGGCTGCCAAAGTTGCCTTGCCCGTCAATCAGTGGGTAGCGCTGCGAAAAATCTTGCGCCATGCGCACCATGGCGTCGTAAGCGGCAGAGTCGCCGTGTGGGTGGTATTTACCCAAAACGTCACCCACCACACGGGCGGATTTGACCGGTTTAGCGCCCACATTGCCATTAGCCCCGCCATAGCCCAAGCCCATGCGCGCCATGGAGTACAAAATGCGGCGTTGAACTGGCTTTTGACCATCACACACATCAGGCAATGCGCGGCCTTTGACCACGCTGAGCGCGTATTCCAAATAGGCTTGTTGCGCGTAATTTGCTAGGTTGAGTTCTACGTTTGATTCTGGAGGCTCTGGGGGCTGGTCAGCAGCGAGGTCAAGTTGGGTCGGGTCGGTCATGGAACTGTAGAACTGAGATGTAGTTAGCTGTGTATGAGTGCTAGTTTTAGTGCTAGTTTTGAACGATAGAGGAATCTGCCGTCGCAAGGGGTGCCATAGGAGTAAGAGGCGCAATCATGTTGCCGCGCCCTGTAGCGCCACCAACAGCGCCACCAACCGCACCACCCATGCTGAAGCGCACACGCGATGGGCTACTTGCGCTGCTTGTTGCGTTTGAATTTCGCAGTTCAGCAATAGCAACCGGCGGTTTCAAAGCTTGGTAGGTTTGCATCACGGTTTTCACGTAGTTTTGCGTTTCTTTGTAAGGCGGAATTTTGTTGCCGTACTTTTGTACCGCGCCTTCGCCAGCGTTGTAGGCGGCAACGGCCAGCTCCAACTTGCCGGGAAACATATTGATCAAAAACCGCAAATACTTGCTACCTGCGGCAATGTTAGTTTTAGGATCACGTAGTTTTTGCTCAACACTGCTTTTTTTGTCTGCATTCACACCGTAACGTTTGGCTGTTTCAGGCATGAGCTGCATCAAGCCGACAGCGCCTTTGGGCGAGACCGCTAGCGGATCGAAGCCAGATTCCGCCACGATGAGTGCCTGCAACAACTCAAAATCGATACGGTATGTTTTTGCAGCGTCGCGCATGTGATGTCGCACAGATTTGAAGCTTGGAGACACGTCAAAATACGCTTGAATTTTGGAATTTGCTTTGTCTTGAGCGGCCGAATTGACAGCACTCTGTGTCGTTTGCGCAGCATTGGTAGCAGTAACGCCGTTTTTAGACACCACGCCCTGCTGGGTATCAAAACTTTCACCACCTTTGAAAAACAGCTCGTAACGTGCATCCACTCGCTCCGCCGCGAAGTGTGCCACGCCTTTTTCGTCAATGAATCCCCACACGTCAGCATGTGCATTTTGCAGCGAAAATAATAGCAACGTAGGCAGTAAATACGCCGGCTGAAGGCATATTTTACTTATGAAAATCGCTATGCTATTAATAGCAAAGCGAATCTCACGGATCATCTTCAACATCTTCTGCACCATTTAAATATCTACCTCTACGGTGTCACCGTGCAACTCCATAAGCTCGCGGCGACTTGCCGCCTCGCCCTTTCCCATCAACTTTGTAATCAGCGCCTCCGTTTCTTGGAAGTCCAGTTTACCCAGCTCAACGGGTAAAAGGCGACGTGTATCAGGGTTTAGCGTGGTGTCCCACAACTGCTCGGCGTTCATCTCGCCCAAACCTTTGAATCGGCTGATCGTCCAACTGCCTTCTTTGACATTGTCTTTGCGCAGTTTATCCAAAATCGCTTCCATCTCACCAGCGTCCAAGGCATAGACCTTAGAAGCTGGCTTTTTACCCCGTGCTGGTGCATCCACCCTGAACAGCGGCGGCCGCGCCACAAAAATGTGACCCGTTTCAATCAATTTAGGGAAATGGCGGAAAAACAGCGTTAACAGCAGCACTTGGATGTGCGAACCGTCCACGTCCGCATCGCTCAAAATGCAGATTTTGCCGTAGCGTAAGCCTGTCAAATCCGGCGAATCATTGGGCCCATGCGGGTCTACGCCGATGGCGACGGAAATATCGTGAATCTCAGTATTGGCAAACAAGCGATCGCGCTCGACCTCCCATGTGTTCAAAATCTTGCCCCGTAACGGCAAAATTGCCTGCGTTTCTTTGTCGCGCCCCATTTTGGCGCTACCGCCGGCGGAATCGCCCTCGACCAAGAAAACCTCGTTGTAGGCGATATCGCGGCTCTCGCAGTCAGTCAGCTTACCCGGCAACACGGCCACACCAGAGCCTTTGCGTTTTTCAACCTTTTGACCTGCTTTTTGGCGAGTTTGGGCGGCTTTGATGGCTAATTCAGCCAGTTTTTTGCCGTAATCGACGTGTTGGTTCAGCCACAGCTCTAAACTTGGTCGCACAAAACCAGAGACCAAACGCACCGCATCACGCGAATTCAACCGCTCTTTGATTTGCCCTTGAAACTGCGGGTCTAGCACCTTGGCAGACAGCACGTAGCTTGCGCGGGCGAACACGTCTTCAGGCATCAACTTCACGCCCTTGGGCAGCAGGCTGTGCAGGTCAATGAAGCTTTTCACAGCCGTGAACAAACCGTCGCGCAACCCGCTTTCGTGCGTGCCGCCTGCGCTGGTGGGAATCAAATTAACATAGCTTTCGCGCACAGGCGCGCCATCTTCAGTAAACGCAACGCACCACTGAGCACCCTCGCCTTCAGCAAAACTTTCGCTGGCGCCGTCGGCAAAACCTTCTTCTTCAAACAATGGAATCACAGGGTCCGCAGTAAGCGTTTGCATCAAATAATCACGCAAACCGCCTTTGTACTGCCAGTTTTGAGTTTCTTTTGACTTTTCATTGACAAGCGTGACAGTCACGCCCGGCATCAACACCGCTTTGCTGCGCAGTAAATGTGTTAATTCCGTCATCGGCAAAGCAGGGGTTTCAAAGTATTTGGGGTCAATCCAAGCACGCACGGTTGTGCCGTTTTTGCGGTCACTTTCACCAGATTCACCCGCTTTGCGAACGGTCAAGGGCTCAATCACATCTCCTGCGGCAAACGCGAGCTTGGCGACTTGGCCTTCGCGGTAGCTGGTGACTTCTAAGCGTTTTGCCAGCGCGTTCGTCACACTCACACCCACGCCGTGCAAACCGCCTGAGAAGCTGTAAGCGCCGCCTTTGCCCTTGTCAAACTTGCCGCCTGCGTGCAGCTGGGTGAACACCAGCTCAATCACCGGTGCGTTTTCAGTTGGGTGCATGCCGAAGGGGATGCCGCGGCCATCGTCCTCAATGCTGACTGAGCCATCGCTGTGCAGCGTGACTTTGATCTTTTTACCGTGCCCCGCCAGTGCCTCGTCTGCTGAGTTGTCCAGCACTTCTTGGATGACGTGCAGCGGGTTGTCGGTGCGCGTGTACATGCCAGGGCGCTGTTTGACCGGCTCTAAGCCTTTTAAGACGCGGATGGAGCTTTCGGAATATTCAGCGGGTGAACTGGTTGATGATGATGCGGGTTTCGTAGCCATAGCGGTGCATTGTAGACGGTAAGAATCAAATTTGAATAAATTAACTGTACAAAAAATCAGTATATCAAAAATCTACTCCTCTATTCTGAAGACAGACCGACTCGCTAACGGGCGCGACAACGCGAGCTAGCGAATGGCGGTATATTCCAAATATGACTTCTACATCAACAACTTCAAGCCACCGGCCCCTTAGCCTTTCTCAGGTTCTCATCTGCGGCGCCGCCATCGTGACACTGGCCATGGGCATTCGCCACGGTTTTGGCCTGTGGCTGCAACCTATCACCACACAATATGGCTGGTCGCGAGAGAATTTTGCCTTTGCCATCGCGATTCAAAACCTCTCGTGGGGTGTGGCGGGTATTGCGGCAGGCATGCTGGCGGATAAGTTGGGCGCTTTCAAGGTCATCATTGGTGGGGCATTGCTTTATGCGTTGGGTTTGTTTGGCATGGCGTATGCCAGTACGCCGTTTTTGTTTGCATTGGCAGCGGGTGTGCTGATTGGTGCAGCGCAGGCCGGTACGACTTACGCGGTGATTTACGGCGTGATTGGCCGCAATGTACCCGCTGAAAAGCGCAGCTGGGCGATGGGTGTGGCGGCAGCGGCGGGATCATTTGGCCAGTTTTTGATGGTTCCAACTGAGGGCTTTTTGATCAGCAGCTTTGGCTGGCAGCAAGCGCTGGTGATGCTGGGCTTTGCCACGCTGTTGATGATTCCGCTGGCGTTCGGGCTGCGTGAATCCGCTTTTACCAATGGTTCTGTGCCCGCCAAACGCGACCAAACCATCTTGGAAGCACTCAAAGAAGCATTCAAATACCCTAGCTTTCAGCTCTTGATGGCGGGCTATTTTGTCTGTGGCTTTCAAGTCGTTTTCATTGGCGTGCATTTGCCAAGCTATTTAAAAGACAAAGGCTTGTCGCCCCAAGTGGCCAGTTATGCGCTGGCTTTGGTGGGTTTGTTTAACGTGTTTGGCACGTATATTGCCGGCTCGTTGGGGCAAAAACTGGCAAAACGCAAAATATTATCTTTCATCTACTTTGCACGGGCGGTATCGGTCACTGCATTCATACTCGCCCCTTTAACCCCAATGAGCGTTTACATATTCGCAAGTGTCATGGGATTGTTGTGGTTATCAACCGTGCCACCTACCAACGCTTTGGTCGCACA
The DNA here is from genome assembly GCA_013298945.1 of Polaromonas sp. Classification (GTDB taxonomy): domain Bacteria; phylum Pseudomonadota; class Gammaproteobacteria; order Burkholderiales; family Burkholderiaceae_C; genus Aalborgiella. Next base: position 757,965 of record JAAFJR010000001.1, on the reverse strand, counting down.
AATATTCGGCATCCAACATTTGTCCATGCTCAGCGGCTTCGTGTTTTTCAGCCACCAAATCGGTTCGTTTTTAGGCGCTTGGATGGGAGCTGTGATATTTGATGCCAACAAGAGCTACGACGTGATGTGGTACATCATCATTGCGCTGGGCGTTTTTGGTGGCTTGATTAACTTACCAGTTAAAGAAACCGCTGTTGCTAGACCAGAACTGAAACCGGCTTGATATGAAGATCGCACCGACTATGGCGAAACGATTGCTCATTTGGGCGGCGGCAGCGCTAGCTTTGGGTGCGGTTTTCATGGCTTATTTGCGACCAGAGTTTATGGTGGATTTAGCGAATCAGATTTGGTTGTGCTTTTAGCTTTTACATCAAAATGCTATTAAAATTATAGCATTTTTAGTGATGTGAATTCGGCTTTATCCGGCGTATTTATTGTCTTATTAGCTATAAAAAATATAGCAAAAATCACTGTTTCAACATATCCTGCCATGTAGCGATGTATGCATTAGCCATCGCCTCAATGTTAAAAGGCGGCCTATCTACCAAAGCACGGAAGTGGTTTTGATCTTGCAGTTGCCGAATATTGGCAATATCGTCTAACGCATGTATGAGTTGATCAGTCATGCTTCCAATATCTGAACCACAATAACTGCTTGGTTCTAAATATTCATCCATTGCTGTCCCTATCATTGCTATGATTTTGCAATTGGTCAGCATGGCTTGCAGCGCCAAAATACCTAGACCGTCGTGGGTATAAGGGATTAATAAGATTTCTGTTTGCTGCAGTGCAGATATGACATCAACGTTATTGTTGAATTTATAAAAAGCAATGTCTGAAAATTGCTTTTGACGAATGTCTTCAGGCATGGTGTCAAAACTATAAACCCGCGCCTCAATCGTGTGTTTTCGGCAAGCTTCAGGTAATGCTGCAATCAATGCAGCGAAGCGTTTGAATTGCTGCAATGGGTCGTTCAAACTACCGGTGTAACTGACAACTATTTTGCCGCTCAACAAACGTTTCTTCCTAGCGGGATATTCTGCCGCATTTAAGCCAAGGGCAAAGACGCGAGGTTCGCAAGCTGCCGCATCAAACTGACTCAATACATCGCGCTGCAACATTTGTAAGCTAGATTGGCTGTGCACCACAACGGCTTGCGCATGTTTCGCAGCTAGTTTTTGCTCCCAATAATGCTGCAAACCAGCATGGGTGCGGTCAAAAGCGTGTGCAAGCCCTAGGCTACGGTTGTGCAGCGTGACTTGTACACTGGACTGACCACTTTTCGTCATGAAGTGAAATGGCAGGTACAAGCGGCTGTCGTGCACTGAAATCACGTCGGGCTGAAAACTTGCCAGCAGCGGCCGAAGTGCATGCCGAGTGCTCCAAGCCAAGTTAATCGCGCGGCTTTCAAACGAGTCTGTGAATGGCAATGCAGGCTGAATCTGCTTGATTTGCGCAGCATCAGAATCGCTGTATGTGCTTGATCCATCAGCGTTTAATGTTAAAACGCAGTGTTTGAATGGGTAGCCCAGTCGCACAAGCTCACCTACCAAAATACGCATAAACGTAGCGAGATCGCTGCCCTGAGAATCCAAAGCAACGGGGCTAACGAGGAGGACTTTGGGTAAAGTCTTGGCGGCTAGCGGCTTTGTCATTGTTGCACCATACCCTGCCATACAGCGATGTAATTGTCTGCCATGCTGTCGATGGAGAACTCAGGTTTTTCAAGCAATTTTCGATAGTAGCCATCGTCTTGCTTGGCTCGGATGCTATCAATATTGACAATACAATGCATCAAATGGGCGGCAATGTTGGCCGCATCGGGTTGGCAAGCGCACTCAGGCGGCAAGTAAGCATCCATGCCCAAGCCGGGCGTGGCAACGAGATGGCAGTTGGACAGCAGCGCTTCCAGCCCAATGATGCCAAAGCTCTCTTTGATGCTGGGCATCATCACGATATCGGTTTGCGCCAGCGCATCGCGCTTGGCTTGGCCTGTGGCGTAACCCAAAATTTGCAAACCTGCGTTTTGCAAATGCGTGGGCAATTGACCCGCGCCGTACAAACGGACATCGATGCGGCTACGAACCTGTGGTGCTAACAGCAACAAAGCGTCGTGAAAAGCAACAAAGTTTTTAGCCGTATCGTTGAACCTTGCAAAGAAGCTGACGACGATTTTGCCCAGCGGATGGCGCTTTTTTGAAGTTGGGTAGTCGTTAAAACGCACGCCAATCGGGAAAACATGCATTGGTGCGGCCAATTCGGTTAATTGCTGCTTCACCGTGTTTTGCGCCCATGCGCTGTGCAACACCAAGGCGGCACTTTGCTGCACAGCTAGGCGTTGCTCGCGGCAGACTTGCAAACCCTGCGGGGTGCGCAAAGCTTCTTCGTCCATGCCTATGTGGCTGGCGTGCAGGGTAAATTGCAGCTTATTCAGCTCAAAATAAAACGGCAGTAAAGAGCTGGGCTCATGCGCCGAAATCACATCAGGCTGGTAGCTGTCTAAGACGGGTTGCAGCTTTTCGCGGGTAGACCACGCTTTGTTCATGGTGGTGACTTCGGGCGTCACATCAAATGGCAAATCAGCAGTGACACGCACATTGAAGTCTGCCATTTGTGAGTCTATCGAGCCGTTGCGGTTCAAATACACCGCTTTGAACGGGTATTTGCGCCGCGCCAACTCTGCCCACAACAGACCATGAAAAAAAGCCAAGCCACCCGACGCAATATCGGGTGGCTCAGTCGTGACTATCAGTACACGTGGTGGCACAAGTTTAGAAGCTAATCTTCAACCCCACATTGCCAGATGCAGCGCTGCGGCTGGAGCCTGTGATGGACTTTTGCACGCTTAGGTTGCCGTAGAAGGTGGTTGATTCGCTCAACTGCGCTTGACCACCAACGCCAAGCTCCAGCCAAGTCTTCTTGTTCACATCGTCTTGAATCGTTGTGCCACCAATGGTCACGCCTTCTGGTGCGATCAAGTCTTGCAGAATATTGGCGGTGACATAGAAATTGCCTGGCTTGACGGCGTAGCTTTGACCGCCAGATGGCGTTTTGTTGTCGTTCTGGCTGAGGCGCACACCAACGCGTGCACGCAGGCTGTCGGCGCTGTAAGCATCAATCGTGGCTACAGTGTCGTTAAACGCTTTGTAGCTGTTGTTTTTGTAGCTTAGCTGTACTTGCGGCTCAATCGTGAAGCTGCCATCCATGATTGCAATCGGTTTTGAGAATTCGGCTGAAATACCAAATCCTGTACCGCTTTGCTTGCCGCCTGTGCCGTTCACGTCGCTGTATTTGTTGTCCAAACTACTGAATGAACCGACCAAATCGATGATGCTGCCGTCAGCCTGCTGGATGGTATGGTAACCCGCTAGCGTCAACTGGGTTGATTTCAACGTGCCCGTGGTAGTGTCAACGCCGCCCGCCAAGCGGTCGCGGTTGCTGACGGTGTTGTCCGTACTGCCGTAGCTAAATGCTAAGCCGCTGGTGCTATTGTTACCGTCTGCGCTTGATTTCAAGAGGTCTTTACCTGCTTGCACAAAGCTGTGCTTTTGCTTGATGTCAAAGGCTTTTGCACCGGTTAGGTCAACATTGGTTGCGTTGATACGTGCCCAGCCTTGGTTGGCTGCGCCGCTGTTGTTCACGCCGATACGGTCGTTATAAGTGCCTTGTGAAGCGTAGTCCAACTCAAAGTTGGTTTGTGATGCCAATGAGTACGCCACGACGCCTGGGCGCAGGACTTTAGGTGCTGGTGCTGGTGCTGGAGCTGGTGCTGATGCAGGGCTTGGTGTGGGTGTAGCAGATGGCGTTGGGCTAGGTGCCGGGGTTGGGGTTGGGGTAGGCGATGGGGTAGGCGATGGCGTAGACGTAGCTGAATAGGTGCTCTCCAGCGAGTAGCCTGTGCCTTTGGCGTTTAAGAAGTATTCGTAGTTGCCGACTTGAACTGGTGCGCCAAGTGTGAATGTGGCAGTCGTAGCTAAGTCTTGAGGGGTTGCTGTTTGGCTTTGGCGCGTTATTTTTTGACGTTGATCACGCAAATCATCTTCTGGTGCATTAACCTCAATCAAGCTGATGCCGTTGACGGTCTGCCCACCCGTTCCGCCTACGTTGGTGATGTAAACCTTGGTCGCACCAGTTGCTGTGCCGTTGATAACTAACTTGTCTGAGGCCGAAGCATCGCCACTTAGAGCCACATCCATTTTGACTTTGGCGCCAGTTGTAGCGTTGTAGTTGCCATTGATGGTGATTTTGTCGCCCGCAAAACCGTTGACTAGGCTCAATGTGCCAGTGGCGTTGTTGTTGAAGTTAGAGACGCCACTGAACGTAGCGTTTTGGGCAATATTTGAGCCAGAGAATTGTGTGAGTTGTATCAAACCGTTGTTGTTGATAGTGTTGATGCCGCCGGCGCCTTCACCAGGTTTACCTAAAACAACATTGATATCGCCAACCGTGTCACGCGCACCGCCGGACGAACTTGACCAATTGCGCAAGTTCCAAATACCGCTGGCTTCGTTGGTGATGGTTGTATTGCCACTGCTGGTATTGATCGTCCCAGTCATCGTGCCAGAATTGGTGATATTGGTTGAACCCGTGTTATTTGCACTGGTAGGAGAAACGTCTCCTGCTTCTTTCACTTGACCAATATTCGCTGTATCGATGGCAAGATCAGACAAAGAACCTAAGCTTGCACCTGCATTGATGGTGATATTGCTGTTTCCTTTGAAAACTTTTATACCCGCAGCATCAAAACCTGTGCCCCAGCCGCCTGAAACCGAACCACTGCTGATTGTGATGTTGCTGTTGCCTGCGCTTACGCCATACACGTCTAACTGTGTACGTATGCCAGCGCTGCTTTCTCCAGTTGCTGAAATTGCACCGCCATTGACAGTGATATTTGCAGTACCCGAATTGTTATCTGTGCCGGATTCGCCAGAGGCATAGGTGTAAATACCATGAGCTTCATTGCCAGTTGTATTGATATTGCCGCTAGATGTCACATCGTAAGTACCGTTTGCAGCGTTAGACTGAATATATATGCCCGATGCTGAAACCCCCGAAGTCGATATCGCACCGACGCTGTGGTTTACGGTAGCCTTGGGTGCTTCGCTGCCACTGTAGTAATACTGCGTATACACTTTGATAGCGTGCGCAGAAGTCCCTAAAGTTGTGATTTTGCCTTCGTTATTGACAGTTGGATTGCCTCCGTATCCGTTGACATAGATACCAGCTGAGCTTGAGTTGGTACTTTTGAGCTCAATCTCGGCTTTGTTGTTGACGGTAACAGCATAACCACTCGCATTGATGCCATGACCACCTTCACCTGCATTGACCGTGAGTTTTTGACCTGCTTTTGTATTGACTACTGTCGTGCTACCACTGTACTGACGACCATCCACGCCAATGGCATCGTAGTCTTGCCCAGTTACGGTCGCAGTCGCCTGAGTTAGATTTACCTCTACGGAACCATTGCTGTTGTTAACGTATATTCGTGTGTAAGTAGCATCATTGCAATTCACGGTAGACGAAATTGGCAGGTTGACTGTTGCATTTGGTCCGGTGCACTCGGGAGCCACAGCAGCCCAAACCGGCGCAACAAACGCCAAAGCCGCTGCAACTGCAACTGCCTGAACCACTGGCATGGTCAATGCTTTTTTAGAGCCGCCCTTTTTACCGCGCGCAGCGGTATTTTCAGAGGTGGCGACCCAAGCGCCTAAAGATTCGTTCCAAATGCTTTTGTAAACTGCGTTCATGTGTGACTTTCTGGTTTTAATAAAAAGAGTACTAAAGGTTTAAATGGATAAAAATGCGGGCATAGTCAAAGCGATACAACATCCAAACAAGCTGTAACAACGTGTGAATTTCACCACGATTTTTGTATCAGTATGCCTACAAAGTCACAAAAAACCACAGTTTGGTGAATATTCACATAAAAACAGTGGTAAGCAAAGTGGTGATGACTCAAATAATTCAGCTAGAGATCATTTTGTAAGCTGATTTGTCCAAAACTCATTAAAATACGGTTTTATGTGCCTAAATATGCATCTAGTCGGCGTATTTATTACCTGTTTAGCTATAAAATTAATAGCATTGACAAGTACTGTAATTTTGCAACCCCAATTAGCTGTTTCGCTAGGTAGAATGCGAGACTGACCTATTCAATTTCAGCGCCCCCTCCATCACAACGACACCTTCAAAATACTTATGACAGGCATGATTACCGGAAGCATTGTTGCCCTAGCAACACCCATGAATTTAGACGGCAGTGTGGACTACCCTGCGCTGCGCAAGCTGATTGACTGGCACATCACCGAGGGTACAGATTGCATAGGCGTGGTTGGAACGACGGGCGAATCGCCCACTGTCAGCGTTAAAGAGCATTGCGAAATCATTCGCGTCTCAGTTGAAGAATCCAAACGTTATGCAGCAGCTAACCCAACCGTGCGCGGTGGCAAGCATGTGCCCATCATGGCGGGTTGTGGGGCTAATTCAACGGCAGAAGCCATCGAACTGGCCAAATACGCCAAGCAAGTTGGCGCAGATTGCCAATTACAAGTCGTGCCCTACTACAACCGCCCAACGCAAGAAGGCCAATACCTGCATTTCAAAGCGATTGCTGAAGCTGAGGATTTGCCCATGGTGTTGTACAACGTTCCTGGGCGTACGGTGGCCGATATGTCGGTAGAAACCGCGCTGCGCTTAGCGCGTGTGGACGGCATTGTGGGCATCAAAGAAGCCAGCGGTAACATTGACAAAGCGCAATGGCTGATCAAAGGCGCGCAAGCCTTAAAAGCTGAACTAAATAAAGACTTTGCTATCTATTCAGGTGACGACCCAACCGCAGTAGCGTTGATGCTGTGCGGCGGCCAAGGCAATATCAGCGTCACGGCGAACATTGCTCCTAAGCTATTGCATGAGCTGTGCGTGGCTGCCGTGGCAGGTGATATCAAAGCGGCGATGGCGATTCAATTCAAACTGCTTAGCTTGCACAAAGCCATGGGCATTGAAGGCAACCCGATTGCTGTGAAGTGGGCGATGAAGCGTTTGGGTTTGTGCGGCCCAGCCATTCGCCTGCCGTTGACGGAACTTACCGCTACTGGCCAAGCTGCCGTAGAAGTTGCCATGCGTGAAGCAGGATTGTTAGCCTAAAGCCTAAAGCCTAAAACTTGAAACTTGAAACGCTTGATAGACATATTTTGAAGGATTTAAGAGTGAACCAAAACGTTAAATTGAACCGCATAAACCGGTTAAGCAGCTTGAAACGCACCGTCAGCATAGCTGTGGTTTGTGCTTTTGGCTTGGGGGCTTGCGCGGTGATTGAGGAAGACAAAATCAATTACAGAAGCGTTCAAAAAGGCAATTCATTAGAAATTCCACCCGATTTGGTTCAACTCAGCCGCGATACCCGCTACCAAGTTGGCAGCAGCGCCAGCGCCAGTAGCTTTGAAAGTGGGAAAAGTACACCAACGGGCACGGCTACAGCGCCGCTGACCTTGGGTGATGTGAGCATAGAACGCGCGGGTAACCAGCGTTGGTTGGTGGTCAAACGTGCGCCTGACATAGTTTTCCCTGTTTTGCGTGATTTTTGGACAGACAATGGCTTTTTGCTCGCCACGGACGAGCAAGGCTTAGGCATCATTGAAACCGATTGGGCAGAAAACCGCGCCAAACTGCCGCAAGACTTTATCCGCGCCAGTTTGGGAAAGTTACTTGATTCCATTTATTCGACGGGTGAACGCGACAAGTTCCGCACACGTATTGAGCGCAACGCTTCAGGCGGTACTGAGATTTATGTGAGCCACCGTGGCATGGTTGAAAAATATGCTACCGGCAGTTCTGGAACAACCGTTTGGGAGCCACGCTCGCCAGATCCAGAATTAGAAGCTGAATTTTTGCGTCGCATGATGGTAAAAATGGGCGTCACGGAAGAGCAATCTAAGAAAGTAGCTGCATCAGCTCCTGCGGTTCAAACATCCAAAATCGTCACTGAAAACGGCCAAAGCTTGATTCAAGTTAACGAGGCTTTTGACCGTGCTTGGCGCCGAGTCGGTTTAGCTTTAGACCGCACAGGTTTCACCGTGGAAGACCGTGACCGTGCGCAAGGTATTTACTTTGTGCGCTATGTGGAGCTGAATCCTGATTTGAAAGAAAAAGGCTTTTTCACCAAGCTTCTTAACCTCAGCAGCGACACAAACACACCTGTGTTGAAGTACCGCATTTCTGTGAAAAGCAGCAACGCAACGCAAACCACCGTTAGTGTGCAAAATGCAACAGGTGGCATGGCACCTGCCAAAGACACGCAAAACATCCTCAAGGTACTTGCAGACGATTTGAAATAGGTTTTAGCGTTATTCAGTCATGCTCCGCTACAAAAATCTGAGCAGCGGTAGCACGGGAAATGCCACACTTATAGAAGCTAGCTGCGACCACAACACGAAACCTAATCGTGTTTTGGTCGACTGTGGAATGCGGCTTTCTCGACTGCTTGAGTTGCTTGCTGTGGCCGATGTGCAGCCGTCGGACATAGATGCCATCTTCATCACACATGAGCACAGCGACCACATTGGCTGCGTCACGCAGCTAGCGTCGCGATATTCAATTCCCGTTTGGGCGAGCAGCGGCACGCACGCAGCGCTGCAGGATATGCAGCTCAAACTGCGCGCCAAACAACCCACACATGCTCAACTCGTGCCTAGGTTTGAAGCCTTAGTGCGCATTGCTTCAGACACCTGCCCGGTCGAAGTTGGTGACTTGCAGCTCAACCCTTTCACGGTGCCACACGACGCACGCGAGCCGTTGCAGCTGACATGTAGCGACGGCAATGTCAAACTTGGCATTTTGACCGACCTAGGCCACGCCAGCCGACACGTGATTGACAGCATCGCAGGCTGCAATGCGCTGCTCTTAGAAAGCAACCACGACGAAGAGATGCTGTGCAACTCAAAATACCCTGCGTTTTTAAAAGCACGGGTCGGAGGCGATTTTGGGCATTTGTCCAACATGCAAGCGGCTGGTCTTTTGTCTACCGTGATGCACGACCAACTGCGCCACGTCAGCGCGGCGCATTTGAGCCAGCAAAACAACCACCCGTCGTTAGCTCAAAGCGCTTTGGCTAATGTGTTGGGCTGTTTACCAGCTGATATTTTTGCAGCGTGCCCTGAAACGGGTACGCCTTGGATGATGGTGTAGAAAACGACCGACGTAAAAAAACCGCTGCATCTTGCGACGAGCGGTTTTTTATTTGACTAAAAGCAACTCACCGCAAGGCGAATTGCAAGTCAAAAGAAGTATTACTTCTTAACTGCGTCAGCAGCTTTAGCGCCAGCAGCTTTAGCAGCGTCAACAGCAGCAGTTGCAGCAGCACCAGCAGCGTCTTTAGCAGCGCCAGCAGCAGCAGTAGCGGCAGCAGCACCAGCGTCTTTAGCAGCGCCAGCAGCATCTTTAGCAGCGCCAGCAGCATCTTTAGCGGCACCAGCAGCGGCAGCACCAGCATCCTTAGCAGCGTCCATAGTTTTTGCGCCAGCATCTTTAGCAGCTTCAACAACTGGAGCAACTACAGCAGCAGCTGGAGCAGCAGCTGGTGCTTCAACTTTTGGTGCTTCAACTTTAGCTTCTTCTTTTTTGCCGCAAGCAGCGAGGGCAGCAGCAGCGATAACAGCTGCGAGTACGATTGACTTGTTCATGAGAGAGTCCTTAGTAATAAGTAAATATATAAGAGAAAACAATTTCCGGAAATTGTCAAAACGCTAGCTTAATAAAAAAACTGACGCTTCAACATTAGGTGAAAAATACTCGAGTCTCTTACACCTAAGCCTCTGATTATAACTGGAATTCCAAGCATGCAAGTGGAAACCCTTAGTTACTTTGAATTTGCTGTACAAAAACTTACAACAACCAACCCGCATCCGCCCAATCTTGCATCAGCGACATTGCGCCATCACTCGCTTTTGTGAGATCTTTGGGTTCCAAAAAGCGCTGATTTGCCAGTTTTTGCATCAGTTTTGCGTCTGCACCTGCTGCGAGCCAGCTCTCACCGTTCAAAAAGATGTGCCGCGCGTCAAACAGCATTTGGCTGCGTGGGTGCAGGTCGACGCGGTTTTGGCGCGTCAAAATCATTTCCTCCTCACTGTCAGGCTCGGGCTCGTCAAACCACACATTGGCTTTAGGTTCGGTCAAATACTCGCCCAAATTGCGCGCCAAAGCGTCTGGGTCAGACAAGGCTTTTTCTACCGCTTGCTTAGCAAAATCTAGTAATGCAACTGGAATCAGCGCAGGCGCTTCAACCGCTTCTTGCTTAGGATCTTTATAGAGGTTTTTTGCTATATTATTAATAGCTGAATTGGCAATATATTCGACGGCTAGAGCAGTATTTTCATCTTCAAATTCATCATTCTCATCGCCATCATCTTCATTCTCTTCATCTTCTAACGTATCATCCGCAAAGCGCTGCAACAACTCCCGCGCTAACTCCAGCTCTGCCGGGGCTCTAAAGCCAATCGAATACGTCATACACTCGCCCACTGCCACACCTTCGTGCGCGTACATTGGCGGCAGGTAGAGCATGTCCCCAGCATCCAACACAAACTCTTGCTCAGGCGCAAAATTGGCCAAAATTTTCAGCGGCACGTTTTTTTGCAGCGTCAGGTCTTTTTGTTTGCCGATTTTCCAGCGGCGCTTGCCCTGCGCTTGCAGCAAAAACACGTCGTAACTGTCAAAATGCGGCCCCACGCCACCGCCATCCGTCGCGAAGCTGATCATCAAATCATCCAGACGCGCATCGGGTGCAAAGCGAAATTGATTTTTCAACTCATAGGCGGCTTGGTTATGCAAATCAACGCCTTGCACTAGCAGCGTCCAATTCGGGGTTTTCAAAACTGGCAAAGCGTCTGGATAGATCGGGCCATTTGCCATCGTCCATTTCGCCATTAATTGAGGCTTTGCCTTTTTACTGCTTTTATTCGTTGATTTAGCCGCTGGCTTGGACGCAATTTTGGTCAGCGTTTCAACAATCAGCCGCGACTCCACATCATCCTGCGCAGCCAGTGCAAACAGCTCAGTGCGTGACAGCAGCGGCTTGTAGTCTGGAATGGCGTTGCGAATGAGCAATGGCTTTTTTTGCCAGTATTTAGACATGAACTCCGCAGGGCTGATGCCGCCTAAGAGTTGCAAAGTTTGGTTGGGGTGAATCATCATGCGACAATTGTCCTATGGAAATCACTAAACAATGCGTCGTTGCCCTCACTTGGACGCTGAAAGACACCTTGGGCGAAGAATTGGACGTTTTAGACGAGCCGGTTGAGTTTTTAGTCGGCGGGCAAGACCTGCTGGAAAAAGTGCAAGAAGCCCTGCAAGGCCACCGCGCTGGCGACAAGCTAGACCTGCACTTGGAGCCCGAAGAAGCCTTCGGCGACTTCAATGACCAGCTCCTCTTCCTAGAACCCCGCGCCAACTTCCCCAAAGAGCTAGAAGAAGGCTTCACCTTCGAAGGCAGCGCCCTGCCCGCAGGCACCAACCCTGCCCTGCCCAAAGACGCCATCTACGTCGTGACCGACATCTACCCCGAGCACGTCGTCCTAGACGGCAACCACCCCCTAGCCGGCATAGCCATCCGCCTACATTTGAAAGTCATAGCCGTACGCGAAGCCACCCTAGATGAAATCGGCACCGGCACGTGTGGATCAGGTTTCTTCACCCTGCCAACTACAGCAGGCTATATGCCGGGGAATGAGACTTTGCATTAAAAAAAGGTAATTTCAGGCTGTAGCCGGCGTATTTATTGCATACTTTGTTATTTTATTTGTAGCATATATTACCAATAGGAGCCATCATGGCAACTGACGCGAAATTGAAAGGCCCTGCTTCGTACTTCCTCTCGATCGAGAAAAAGTATGGCTTTCCAATGAGTCATTGGCTCGAACAGGTTGAAAATCTCAAAAACATGAAGCACATGGAAATGGTCGAGCGCCTAAAGGCTGAACATGGCATGGGACATGGACATGCGAACGCCATCGTGGCACACGTACTTGCTTCCAAATTGAAAAAACCTTAGTTTTAAGGTGTTTTCAACCTGTAGCCGGCGTATTTATTGCCTAAGCAGCTATCAAATAAATAGCATTAAACCTTCCCCGCTAACTTTTACCTGTACTCCCATACCCACCCGCGCCCCGCTCACTCTCGGCGGCGAATTCTGTGACCACGTTGAACTGCGCTTGCACGACGGGAACGATGACGAGTTGGGCTATGCGTTCCATGGGTTCTATGGTGAAGGCGGTGGGGCTGCGGTTCCAAGCGCTGACCATGAGTTGGCCTTGGTAGTCGCTATCAATCAAACCGACCAAATTGCCCAACACGATGCCGTGTTTGTGCCCCAAACCTGAGCGCGGCAGGATGACGGCGGCGAAATTGGGGTTGTCTAGGTGAATGGCGATGCCGGTGGGGATGAGCTGCCACGCGTTGGGCTGCAGGGTGACGGCGTCGTCAAGGCAGGCTCTGAGGTCTAGGCCGGCGCTGCCGGGGGTGGCGTAGGCGGGCAGCTGGCTCGCCATGCGGGAGTCTAAAACTTTAAGATCGATATTCATGGTAGTTGAAGTCTGGAGCGCTTAGAACACCAGTCTCCAACAACCGTTTGTAGGGCTCATCAAGTATTTCTAACTCGGCAAGATACTCTTGGTTTAGTTTATCGTCGTAAACATACAGGATAACTGGCAATGCAAGCAGTGCTAAAAACCAAATTGTAACGCCCATGAAGAACTCCTAGTAGATGCTGTCAGTACACAAATTCTAGGGTTCAAAGCGTGAATTAGTTGGTAAAATTCTGGCAATAATCACATCTTGGGCATGTGAATATTCACCAATTTTTTGAGCAAATTTTATGCTCGTAGTTATGCTTTGATCTACGCTTGTACACCCAAGCGAGCGGCAATATCAGCCACCAATTGCTGCGCCAAATCTCGTTTTGACGCTTTCCCGCCGTTCGGTGGCAACTCTTTGGTGGCTTTCGCATCGACCAACAGCAGCGCGTTGTCGTCTTGCCCAAAAGTGGCTGGGCCAATGTTACCTACCAACAGCGGCACGCCTTTGCGAATGCGCTTGGCTTGCGCGTTGGCGAGCAAATCTTGGCTTTCTGCGGCGAAACCGACGCAAAACAGACCATCTGGCATCCCCGACAAACCTTTTTTACCCCGCTCAGATTGGGCGATGGTCGCCAAAATATCTGGGTTTTCGACGAAGCTGAGTTCGGGTACTTTACCGGTGCCGTCTTTTTTCAGCTTTTGATCTGCGAGATTGGCAGGTCGCCAGTCTGCTACAGCTGCTGATGCTATAAAAATAGTAGCGTAATCAGCATATTTTACGCCGGCTACAAGCATATTTTTTGCTGATTTCACATCCACCCGTTTGACGCCACGTGGTGTGGCAAGGCTGACAGGGCCTGCAATCAGCGTCACATCTGCACCTGCCTCAAAAGCAGCACGCGCGATAGCGAAACCCATTTTCCCGCTTGACAAGTTGGTAATGCCGCGCACAGGATCAATCGCCTCATAGGTGGGGCCGGCGGTGATGATCACTTTTTGCCCGAGTAAGGATTTTGGGGTGAAAAACGCGACTAAATCCGCCAAAATTTCGTCCGCCTCTAGCATGCGGCCATCGCCCACTTCGCCACAGGCTTGGTCGCCCTCGCCCACGTCCAGCACGGTGATGCCGTCGGCTTTGAGCTGTGCGACATTGCGTTGCGTCGCTGGATTCGCCCACATTTCGCGGTTCATGGCGGGGGCGAGAATCAGCGGGACTTTATCTGTTTGACGCGCCAGGCACAGCAAACTCAATAATTCATCTGCTCGCCCATGCAGCAATTTCGCCATAAAGTCTGCGCTGCACGGTGCAATAACAATAGCATCCGCCCCGCGTGACAGGTTGATGTGCGGCATGTTGTTGGCGATATTCTCACCATTCTTACCGCTGGCTGGCGTATCGTCCCACTGCGAGCCAAACACCTGTCGGCCAGACAGTGCTTGCATCGTCACCTTGGTCATGAAGTGCTCGGCCGCTTCGGTCATGACGACTTGTACTGTCGCGCCCTCTTTAACCATAGAGCGGCATAGTTCAGCTGCTTTGTAGGCCGCGATGCCACCTGACAAGCCTAAAACAATGTGTTTACCTTGAAGTTCAAGCATATTTATTTAGAAAAGAATTTTTGTAGAAGTAATTTTGTTACAAAGTTCATTATTTCGATATCTTTCAATATCTGCAATGTAGCAGACCTTGTCTGACCTTTATAATTAACCTTTCCACCTCCTTGGACGTTCAGCGTTCATTCTGGCATGACCAAATTCGTATTCGTTACCGGCGGTGTGGTGTCTTCTTTAGGGAAGGGCATTGCATCAGCATCATTGGCCGCACTTTTAGAGTCTCGCGGCCTCACTGTCACCCTCATCAAGTTAGACCCCTATTTAAACGTCGACCCCGGCACTATGTCACCGCTGCAGCACGGCGAGGTGTTTGTGACAGACGATGGTGCTGAAACTGACTTGGACTTAGGCCACTACGAGCGTTTCATTGAAACCCGTATGCGCAAGTCAAATAACTTTACGACTGGCCAAATCTACCAAAGCGTGCTGGACAAAGAGCGCCGTGGTGTTTATTTAGGCAAAACCGTGCAGGTGATTCCGCATGTGACTAACGAGATTCAAGAATTCGTCAAACGCGGTGCGCGTTTTGGCGAAGCTGACGCAGTGGACGTGGCGATTGTTGAAATCGGCGGCACGGTGGGTGATATTGAATCACTGCCGTTTTTAGAGGCTGTGCGCCAAATGGGTTTGAAGTTACCGCAAGGTGACACCGCTTTTGTGCATTTGAGTTATTTGCCGTGGCTAGAAACTGCGGGGGAACTCAAAACAAAACCCACACAACATACCGCCAAGCAGTTGCGTGAGATCGGCATACAAGCGGACGCACTACTTTGCCGTGCGGATAGACGCGTTCCCCCTGAAGAACTTGCAAAAATATCGCTGTTTTGCAATATTCCAGAAGCCGCTGTTATCAGCATGTGGGATGAGGACACGATCTACAAAATTCCGCGTATGTTGCATGAACAAGGCTTGGATGACTTGATTTGCAAAAAGCTGCAATTGAAAGCTAAGCCCGCCAATTTGAAACGCTGGGACGATTTGGTGCACGAAACTGCTAACCCAACTGGTGAAGTGCGCATCGCCATGGTGGGCAAATACATTGATTTAGGCGACAGCTACAAATCGCTGAACGAAGCGATTCGCCACGCAGGCATGAAAAACCATGTCAAAGCGACTATCAGCTACATTGATTCTGAAACCATTGACGAAAAAACAGCGGCGAGTTTGTCTGAATTCGACGCGATTTTGGTGCCAGGCGGTTTTGGCGAACGTGGCGTGGAAGGCAAAATCAGCACCGCCCACTTTGCCCGCATCAGCAAGATTCCGTACCTCGGTATCTGCTTGGGCATGCAAGTGGCTACCATTGAATTTGCGCGCAACGTGGCTGGCTTGAAAGACGCGAACAGTACTGAGTTTGCGCCCAACGGCCCACACCCTGTCATTGCCTTGATTACCGAGTGGAAAGACGCAGACGGTAGCATCCAAACCCGCGACGCCAATTCAGATATGGGTGGCACCATGCGTTTGGGCGCACAAAGCTCAGATGTTGCCAAGGGCACCATCGCCCACAGTATTTACGGCGATATGGTCACGGAACGCCACCGCCACCGCTATGAAGCCAACGTCAACTATTTAGACCAATTGCGCAAAGCTGGTTTGGTGATATCAGCTCTCACGCAACGTGAACAGTTGACTGAGATAGTGGAACTGCCTAGCAGCGTTCACCCTTGGTTTGTGGGTGTGCAGTTTCACCCAGAGTTCAAATCAACACCTTGGGATGGACATCCGTTGTTTAACGCGTTCGTCAAAGCGGCACTGGATCACCAAAAGGCAGGCCATGAATCAAATGCGGCATCAAAGGTTGCAGCATGAAACTTTGCGGCCATGAAATAGGTTTAGACAAACCCTTTTTCTTGATTGCTGGGACTTGCTCGATTGAAGGCTTAGAGATGTCTATCGAGGTTGCAGGCAAACTCAAAGAAGCGACTGATGCGCTGGGCATTCCGCTGATTTACAAAGGCTCATTTGACAAAGCGAATCGCTCGTCTGGCAGCACCAAGCGTGGCGTGGGCATTGACAAAGGTTTGCAGATTCTGGCTGAAGTGCGTAAGCAAACAGGTTTGCCAGTTTTAACAGATGTGCATGAAATTGACCACATCAACGAAGTTGCTAGCGTGGTTGACGTGCTGCAAACGCCCGCCTTTTTGTGCCGCCAGACTGACTTTATCCGCGCCGTGGCGCAAGCGGGCAAGCCAGTAAATATCAAAAAAGGGCAATTTTTAGCGCCGCATGATATGAAAAACGTGATCGACAAGGCACGTGCTGCAGCCAAAGAAGTTGGTTTGAATGAAGACATTTTTTTAGCCTGCGAACGCGGTGCAAGTTTTGGCTACAACAATTTGGTGAGCGATATGCGTAGCCTGTCCATCATGCGCGAAACGGGAGCGCCTGTGGTGTTTGATGCCACGCATTCTGTTCAACTGCCTGGTGGCCAGGGTACGACTTCTGGCGGCATGCGCGAGATGGTGCCCGTGCTGGCGCGCGCTGCTGTCGCTGTTGGCGTGGCGGGCTTGTTCATGGAAACGCATCCGAACCCGGCTGAGGCGTGGTCGGATGGTCCGAACGCCGTACCGTTGAAGCACATGAAAGCTTTGTTAGAGACATTGGTTGCGCTGGATTGTGTGACTAAGAAAAATGGATTGAATGGATTTTTAGAGAATAATTTTGAGGTTTAAAAATAGTTAAGCCATGGATTCCCGCCTTCGCGGGAATGACAGCAAGCAGTATGTTTTTGATTTGTTTTTTTGGAGAACGTAAATGAGTGCAATTGTTGATATCGTCGCCCGCGAAATTTTGGATTCACGCGGTAACCCGACTGTGGAATGTGATGTCTTGCTGGAAAGCGGCACCATGGGTCGTGCGGCTGTGCCCAGCGGTGCGTCTACCGGTTCGCGTGAAGCGATTGAGCTGCGCGATGGCGACAAATCTCGCTACCTCGGCAAAGGGGTGTTGAAAGCGGTTGAGCACATCAACACTGAAATCTCAGAAGCGATTTTGGGTTTAGATGCTAGCGAGCAAGCATTTTTAGACCGTACCTTGATTGACTTGGACGGAACAGACAACAAATCTCGCCTAGGCGCAAACGCGACTTTGGCCGTCAGCATGGCTGTGGCACGCGCTGCGGCTGAAGAAGCTGGCTTGCCGCTGTACCGCTACTTTGGTGGCAGCGGTGCGATGCAAATGCCTGTGCCGATGATGAACGTCGTCAACGGTGGTGCGCATGCCAACAATAACCTTGACTTGCAAGAACTGATGATCATTCCGGTAGGTGCACCCTCTTTCCGCGAAGCTGTGCGTTATGGCGCTGAAGTATTCCACGCTCTTAAGAAAATTCTGCACGACAAAGGCATGAGCGTTGCCGTGGGCGACGAAGGTGGTTTTGCCCCTAACGTTGCCAACCACGAAGCAGCGATTTTGATGATTTTGGAAGCGATTGAAAAAGCGGGCTTCGTCGCTGGTGAGCAAATCGTGCTCGGTTTGGACTGCGCTGCTAGCGAGTTTTACAAAGACGGTAAGTACGAACTCAAAGCGGAGGGTTTGTCTTTGACTGCTGAGCAATGGACGGACATGCTGGCTACCTGGGTGGAAAAATACCCTATCATCAGCATAGAAGACGGTATGGCCGAAGGTGACTGGGATGGTTGGAAGCACTTGACTGAAAAGCTCGGCAGTAAAGTGCAATTGGTCGGTGATGATTTGTTTGTCACCAACACCAAAATTTTCAAAGAAGGTATCGACAAGAAGATTGCAAATTCCATTTTGATCAAAATCAACCAAATCGGCACCTTGACCGAGACCTTTGCAGCCATTGAAATGGCCAAGCGCGCAGGCTACACCGCAGTCATCAGCCACCGCTCTGGTGAGACAGAAGACACCACTATTGCTGACATAGCTGTTGGCACTAATGCAGGCCAAATCAAAACAGGTTCATTGAGCCGCTCAGACCGTATCGCCAAGTACAACCAATTGCTGCGCATTGAAGAGGACTTGGGTGATGTGGCCAGCTACCCAGGACGCGAAGCATTTTATAGCATTCGCTAATTAAAAAGAGTTGACGTTCATGACGCCATGTTTTCAGTCGTTCTTCCTTGTGATAAGGAATGACTACGAATGAGTAAACGTGGCGTTATGGTTTTGCTGGTTTTTTTGCTTCTGATATTTCAAGCGCAGCTGTGGTTTGGTCGGGGGAGCTTGAGTGATGTGACGCAAATGACTAAAAAATTGGATGGTTTGAAAGCAACGTCAGCTAAATTGAAAACTGAAAATGCGCAGCTCAAAGCGGAAGTAGAAGACCTGAAAACCGGTATGGACATGGTAGAAGAAAAGGCACGCGCTGAGTTGGGCATGTTGAAGCCGAATGAAATTTTGGTTCAATATACAAAATAATTTACCAAATAAATAACTTCAACATCCATCACCTAGGTTTTTGATTTGAAAATAGCCATCTTAGGCGCAGAAAGCACCGGCAAATCTGAGCTAGCCAAACAACTTGAACAGCATTTCTTAGCGCAGGGTAAATCTGTTCAACTTATCCCTGAATACCTGCGGACTTGGTGCAACACCGAGAACCGTACACCGCGTAAAGAAGAACAGCTGGCCATCGCCGCCGAGCAAGTGCGACAAATAAACAATGCATCAGATTGTGAAGTCATGCTTACCGACACTACAGCTTTGACAGTTGCCGTCTACAGCGATTTGCTTTTCAGCGACACATCTTTGTACGTCATGGCACTCGAGCATCAGCGCAGGTTTGATGCAACGCTGCTGATGGGTTTAGACTTGCCGTGGGTAGAAGATGGTATCCAACGAGACGGTGCGCACATGCGCGAACCTGTTGACACCGCCCTACGCAAAGCTCTCACCAACGCGGGGCTGGCATTTCAAATAGTTTATGGTTCGAGGGTAACGCGCTTTGAAAATGCTTTGCGCTGTTTAATCCAAGAAAATTCAGATGGCGGCTTTCCGTCATTCCAGCGAAGGCGGGAATCCACAACTGCCAACATGGATTCCCGCCTTCGCAGGAATGACAATCACGGATATAAATGGCAATGCGAACGCTGTTCGGACTCCGTTTGCGAACACAGGCTCTTTCAAGATTTATTGAACAAGGCCTGAATTGCCTGATGATAATTTGCTGGCAGAATCGATGAAAATCTGTGCCGCATCCACAGGGTCAAAGCGCTGCTGCTGGCCACAAAACTCGCAAGATACTTCCACTTCACCGCGTTCAGTCAAGATCTCCTCAACCTCCGCTTGGCCAAGACTCAAAATCATATTGCTCACACGTTCGCGTGAGCAAGTACAAGCAAATTTGGCTGGCATTGGTTCGTAACGAATCATCGCTTCCTCCCAAAACAGGCGATGCAAAATTTCGTTGGCATTCAGAGTCAATAACTCTTCTTGCTTCAAACTCGCCGCAAACACGGCCAAGCGGTTGTAGTGCTCGTTCAAACCAATCTCGTCTTCATTGCGTTTGCTAACCATGCTGCCAGCTAAGTTACCCTCACCTTGCATAGGAATGCGCTGAATCAGCAGTCCAGCGGCGACTTTGTCATCGGCTGCTAACACCATCGTCGTATCCAACTGCTCACTTTGCAGCATGTAGTGCTCTATGACACTGCTGAGCTTTTCTATCGGCTGGCGATGGTCATCAAACAACGGTACAACGCCCTGGTACGGTACTTGACCTGGAAATTTGTCTTTTGGGTCCAGCGTGACAGCACATCTGCCTTTGTTAGTCACGTTGATCATGGCAGACAATCTGCTGCCCACGGCGACATCACCCATCACAGTCGCAGTAGCTCGCATACACAAATCGGGCTGCACTTCAGCCACAGCCAGCTTTACTGGGCCATCACCCGCGATTTGCAGCGTCAAACTGCCGTTGAATTTGATACTGGACTGCATCAGCACTGCCGCCGCAGTCAACTCTCCCAACATCTGGCTCACAGGCGCTGGGTAAGCTCCCGTGGTCGAATTGGCAGCACGACGCTGCAAAATCTCTTGCCAACTGTCGGTTAAACGCACCAGCGTGCCACGAACCGGCAAACCATCAAACAGGAATTTATGAACTTCAGACATTAAAAATCGCTAAAAAAAATGAATATTGACAATAACTTAGCCACACATATGGTGCCCAAAGTGTGTTTTTCAACCTATCTTTTTCAGGCCTGATTTGAAGCGCTGGGCATTCTCAACATAATGCTTAGAAATCCCCAACAAACCCGCTTGTTGCTCAGCGGACAACTCACGCACCGCTTTGGCAGGGCTGCCGATGATCATGCTGCCATCTGGGAATACTTTGCCCTCTGTGACCAGCGAACCTGCGCCAACGAGGCAGTTTTTACCAATCACTGCTCCGTTGAGCACAATTGAGCCAATACCAATCAACGAACCATCACCCACCGTGCAACCATGCAACATCACTTGATGCCCCACGCTCACGTTGTCGCCAATGATGAGTGGTTTGCCAGGGTCAGCGTGCAGCACGCTGGCGTCTTGGATGTTTGTGTTTTTGCCAATGGTGATAGTCTCAGAATCGCCCCGCACCACGGCGCCAAACCACACATTGGCGTTCTCAGCCATGCGCACATCGCCCATCACTTGCGCACTGTCCGCCACCCAAGCGCCAGCGGCGAGTTGTGGGCTTAAATTGTCTAATTGGTAAATAGCCATAAGTGTCTCCCGATTGGTCTTCCTAGGGTTGAATTAACTACAATTGTAAGGATGCAAGCGACCCATGAATTACGTCAAAGTGCCTACAATGCCTTTATTAGTCAAAATGTAGAGCAAAAAATGGCTTTAGCCGGCGTATTACTTGTCTCAACAGCTATAAATAATATAGCAAAAATAGAACTTAACAACAACCAAACTCTGCCCGGTTTACCCGAAAAGCCTGAATTACGAGAGCCGCTGAATGTAGACAAACGCTCCCCATTTACACCAGCCGGTCATGCCGCGCTGATGCACGCTATCTGTCATATTGAGTTTAATGCGGTGAATTTGGCTTTGGATGCGATTTGGCGCTTTGGTGGCATGCCAGAGCAATATTACAAGGACTGGGCACAGGTCGCCAAAGAAGAGGCTTATCACTTCACCTTGCTACAAAACCATTTGAAATCAATCAGTTACGGCAACAATAAGAACTATGAATACGGCGACTTCCCTGCCCACACAGGTTTATGGACCATGTGCGAAAAAACCAAAGACGATATCATCGCTCGCATGGCGCTGGTTCCGCGCACTTTAGAAGCCCGTGGGCTGGACGCCACA
Organism: Polaromonas sp.; assembly: GCA_013298945.1. Lineage (GTDB taxonomy): Bacteria > Pseudomonadota > Gammaproteobacteria > Burkholderiales > Burkholderiaceae_C > Aalborgiella. Next base: position 736,513 of record JAAFJR010000001.1, on the reverse strand, counting down.
CCGTTAATTCAAACCAAGCTTCACAAAGTCAAAACGCCTTACGCCATTGATGCGATTGCGATTTTGGACATCATTTTGCGAGACGAAATTGGCCATGTTGCTATTGGCAACCACTGGTTTCGCTGGCTCTGTCTACGCGATGGGCTTGACCCGCTAGACCATTACGTCACATTGCATAACCGCCACGCTGCACCCAAATTGAGAGCGCCATTTAACCTAGAAGCAAGGTTGAAAGCTGGGTTTACACCAGAAGAAATTGAATATTTAAGCGTCGTGGCTTAAATTGTCCTGATGCATTCTAAAACACTCATTTTGCATGGCACAATCTTAAAATGGCAGTAAAAAATAATACCAAAGACCTACAAAATACATCTGCTCGTATAATTCTCAAACCCCGTTTGACTGTTGATCTGCAAGTTTTAGCAGATATGGGTCAGCAACGCAGCTTTCGTAAAGACGCGATCATCGTCAACGAGGGTGAGATTGGGGACGCACTGTATATTTTGATTCAAGGACGTGTGCGCGTTTTCAGTGCAGACACCAGTGGCAAAGAAATTACCCTGGGCACAATATTGGCAGGTGATTTTTTCGGTGAAATGTCTTTAGACGGCGGGGAAAGATCAGCCACTGTCGAAGCCCTAGAGCCATGCCTATGTGCAGTTGTGCCCAATGTTCATGTTTTAGCATTTACTCGCAATAACAGCGAGTTTGCTATTTCGCTACTGCAAACAACGATTGTTCGGGCACGTGCAGCCACACAAGCTGCGCGCGACATGGCTTTGCTTGACGTCTACGGACGCTTGTCGCAAACGCTGAACCACCTAGGAAAAGTCACAGCAGATGACAACACACCAAAAATAATCGACCCACTCATCACGCATGGTGAACTAGCAGCATACGTGGGCGCATCCCGTGAAATGGTGAGCAAGCTGATGAAGGACTTAGAGCGCGGCGGCTACCTTCAAGTCAACACGCGGCAGATTACGCTGTTGAAAAAGTTGCCAGCGAAGTGGTAAGCACTTTGTTGCGGACATAAAAAAGGGAGCATTGCTCCCTTTTTTTATTTTTTGCAGCTCCAAATCGGGTTTAACCCATATGCAAACCACCATTGACCGAGAAGTCCGCACCCGTGGTGTAGCCACCCTCTTCTGACGCCAACCACGCAATGATGGAGGCGATTTCTGATGGTTTACCTAAGCGCTTGACGGGAATTGTCGCCACAATCTTGGCGAGCACGTCTTCACGAATCGCGTTTACCATGTCTGTCCCGATGTAGCCTGGCATCACGGTATTGACCGTCACGCCCTTAGTGGCCAGTTCTTGCGCTAGCGCCATACTGAAGCCGTGCATGCCGGCTTTGGCGGCTGAATAGTTGGTTTGGCCGGCTTGGCCTTTTTCGCCGTTGACGGAGCTGATGTTGATGATGCGGCCCCAACCCTTGTCGACCATGTCTGCCACCACTTGTTTGGTGACGTTGAACATGCTGTTCAGGTTGGTTTCGATCACTGCGTCCCAATCTTCACGGGTCATTTTCAAGAACATGCGATCTTTGGTGATGCCGGCATTGTTGACCAATACGTCAATCACCCCATGCTCACTCTTGGTTTTGGTAAAGGCTTCCACTGTAGACTCCCAAGAGCCCACATTCCCCACTGACGCGTAAAACGTGTAACCCAAAGCGGCTTGCTCGGCTATCCATTTGGCGTGGTCGCGCGTCGGACCGCAGCCTGCGATGACTTTGAAACCTTCTTTGTGAAGACGCTGGCAAATGGCGGTTCCGATGCCGCCCATACCGCCTGTGACGTATGCTACTTTTCCATTCATGATGATGCTCCTGTTGTGGTTATTGATCTAAAAATATAAAAAATTACTATGAATTTAATAGCAGCTTAGGCAATAAATATGCCAGCTACAGGCCATTTATATCTAAAACTGAAGCCTTTTAACGCTCAATCGTCAAAGCGACACCCATGCCGCCGCCGATACATAGCGAGGCAATACCTTTTTTCGCATCGCGTTTCGCCATTTCGTGCAACAGCGTGACCAAAATACGGCAGCCGGACGCGCCGATTGGGTGACCAATCGCAATCGCGCCACCGTTGACGTTGATTTTGCTGGTGTCCCAACCCATTTCTTGGTTAACGGCGCAGGCTTGAGCGGCGAAAGCCTCGTTGATTTCCAACAAATCGAGGTCAGCAGCTTTCCAGCCTGCACGTTTCAGAGCGATTTGAGAGGCAGACACGGGGCCCATGCCCATCATGGCAGGGTCTAAACCTGAGGTGGCGAAGCTGGCGATACGACCGAGTGGCTTCAAGCCCAATGCAGCAGCTTTGGCAGCGGTCATGACCATCACAGCGGCTGCACCATCGTTGATGCCTGATGCATTGCCAGCGGTTACGCCACCTGCTTTGTCAAAAGCTGGGCGCAAGCCTGCCAAGCCTTCAGCTGTGGATTTGCGGTTGATGAACTCGTCTTGCGCAAAAACAATAGGGTCACCCTTCTTCTGCGCGATGCTGAAAGGCATGATTTCGTCTTTGAAGCGGCCGGCCTCCTGTGCAGCAGCGGCTTTGGTTTGGCTGGCGAGTGCAAATGCATCCTGCATGTCGCGGGTGATGCCGAATTTTTTCGCCACGTTTTCAGCGGTGATGCCCATGTGGTACTGGTTGTAGACATCCCACAAGCCGTCAACAATCATAGAGTCGATCATCTTCCAGTCGCCCATGCGCTGGCCGTCGCGGCTGCCTAAAAGTACGTGCGGTGATGCGCTCATGTTTTCTTGACCTCCAGCGATGACGATTTCAGAGTCGCCATAGGCCACAGCTTGTGCTGCTAGCATGACAGCTTTAAGACCAGAACCGCAAACGGCGTTGATAGTCAAGCCTGGCGTGCCTTGGTTCAAACCGCTTTTGATGACCGCTTGACGCGCTGGATTTTGCCCAGCACCGGCTGCCAGCACTTGACCCATGATGACTTCACCGACCTGCTCGGCTTGCAAACCGCTGCGCTTGAGCACTTCGGAGATAACGGCTGCGCCCAGCTCAGTGGCTGGTGTTTTAGAGAGAGTGCCACCGAATTTACCTACGGCGGTACGGGTGGCGGCTACGATGACGATGTCTTGCATGATGACTCCTTTAAAAAATTAAACGGCTTTGGCTTTCACATACCGACCCGGTGCGGGCTCAATCGCTTTAAGTTTTCCTTTGCCTGTGCCGTTACCGTAGGTCTTTGGTGCTGCAATCTGCTTGCCAGCATTCCCAGCTAACCAAGCAGACCAATCTGTCCACCAGCTACCGGGGTGCTCTTTGCTATTGGCTTGCCATTCGGCTTGGGTGGCGGGAAACTTATCTTTCACTTTTTCATTCGTCCAATAACTGCGCTTGTTTTTAGCTGGCGGATTAATCACACCAGCAATGTGACCAGACGCCCCCATGACGAAGCGCTTTTTGCCCGGCAACACGTGCGTTGAAGCGTATGCACCCGTGATCGGCACAATATGATCTTCACGTGAACCGTAAATATATGTGGGCAAATCAAGCTTGCCAAAATCGACCTTTTGCCCACACACCACGGCTTTACCCGGTTTGATGAGGTTGTTCTCATGGTAGGTGTTGCGCAAATACCAGCAATACATAGGGCCGGGCAGATTGGTGGCATCTGAATTCCAATACAGCAGATCAAACGCTGGCGGCGTTTCGCCTTTGAGGTAATTGCCCACCACATAATTCCACACCAAATCGTTAGGACGCAAAAAGCTGAACGTGCTAGCCAGCTCTTGGCCTTTGAGCAGCGCTGGCGCATCTTTCTTAGCCAACTCTGCCTCTCGCTTTTTCACAGCTTCTTCGTCGATAAAAATATCTAAAATGCCGGTGTCGCTGAAATCAAGCAAGGTTGTCAGCAGCGTTAATGAGGCCACAGGCTTTTGTTTGCGTGCTGCCAAAACCGCCAATGCTGTCGATAAAATCGTCCCCCCAACGCAGAAACCTAGCGCATTTATCTGCTTAGCCGAGGTAATTTGTTGCACGGTAGCTATCGCTTTGATAGCAGCTTGTTCGATATAGTCGTCCCATGTTTTATCGACAACCGACATATCAGGGTTTCGCCAGCTCAACACAAAGGTGCGGTGACCTTGCGCGACGGCGTAGCGCACCAGCGAGTTTTCAGGCTGCAGGTCAAGAATATAAAACTTATTTATACATGGCGGAATGAGTAAAAACGGACGCTCATACACTTTGGCTGTGAGCGGTTTGTACTCAATCAGCTGAAACAGCTCGTTTTCAAAAACGACAGCGCCTTCGGTGGTTGCGACGTTTTCGCCGACGGCGAAGACCGATTCATCCGTCATGCTGATATGGCCGCGCTGCATGTCTTGCAGCAGGTTTTGGATACCTTTACCAATGCTTTCGCCCTTCGTATCAACGGCTTTTTGTAGCGCTTCGGCATTGGTGGCTAAAAAGTTGCTTGGCGATGCAGCAGCGTTCATCTGCTCGACGGCAAAGCTGATACGTGCTTTGGTTTTTTCGTCAGCTTCCACAGCATCTGCCATGGTTTGCAGTGCTTTAGCATTCAGCAAATATGCAGCTGCAGCGAATTGAGCAGCTGGATTGTGCGTCCAAGCCGAGCCTGCAAAGCGTTTATCTGGTAATTGTGTTGCAGCTTGCGTCGATTGCTGCCACAATTTGCCAACATCCTCAAGATATTGATTTTGCAGTTCTAGCAATTTACTAGAATCGAGTTTCACATTTTCAAACATCCCCAGCTCCTATTTAACCCCTGAAAACTTGACCATGTATATCGTTGCAATCGCTTGGATGTATGTCGCCCTCATGATGGCAGTGGCTGAAGCCACTAACAGCAATGGAACTGTCTTAGGTGCTATTGTGACCTTTATTTTGTACGGCTTAATACCTATTTCATTGGTAGTTTACCTAATGCGCTCGCCCGGTCGTAAGCGTGCTATCAAAGAAAAAGAAGCTTTGGAAGCTGAATTGCTACAGCCAAACTCACCCCAACCAAACTCACTCCAACCAAATACACCCAGCCATCCGGCCGCTGCTACCGAGCTTGACAGCATCGCGCCTGTGCGAGAAAAATCGTAACGAATTGTTTACCGTGCACCACTGCTCGCTGCTATCGTTTCCAAAGATCTGATCATCAGCTAGCCCCAGCAGCTTCAATTGCAGCTTAGCCAAGCCAGCCAAATCAGCTAGATATTTCCCAGAATCCAAAGTGCCAACAGCTTTGAAATAGCACTCAGAACCCACAAATTTGGCAGCAAACGCAGCCTTCACCTCAGCCCCGACCTCAAACGTTGTAGGCCCAATGCAAGGTCCCAACCATGCTATTATTTTTATATCTGAATAGTCAATATTTACGCCGGCTAGAGCATAAATTGATTCCATATTTTGACGCAATACACCGCCTGCTAAACCACGCCAGCCAGCATGCGCTGCGGCGACGAATCGGCCTTCCATATCCGTAAAAAGCACAGGCAAACAATCAGCCACCATGATGGTGCAAGCCAGCTTTTTCTCGGTGGTGATGCAGGCGTCTGCCACAGTGCCGTGCGGCGTTTTTGGGCTCAAAGTTACCACTTCTGTGCTGTGGACTTGCTTCAAATAAATGGGTTTAACACCCAGCAAAACCTGCAACATATGCCGATTTGCCATGACATGGTTTGGGTCGTCACCCACATGATCACCTAGGTTAAACGCGTTAAACGGAGGCTGGCTAGCTCCGCTATAACCACTTTTACCGCTTTTGCTAACTCTTCCCGTTTCAAAGCCAGTTTGCGCGATGCCACGGCTGGTAAACACAGCCTTCACATGGGGCGGGGCGGGCCAGTTGGGGATGATCCAATCGGGGTTCATGCTTGAAATTAGGCCTCAAAGTCAGGGCAATTTGAGGGCTGGGCTTGCTGGAAAGCGGGCAATTTCATGCAAGCGTCAAAAGCAGCCATCGTCAAAGGCAGCCCATTGAACGGCACATTGAAGCGCTGCGCATTGAAAATTTGCGGCACCAAGCAGCAATCTGCCAGCGTTGGCGTGTCGCCGAAACAATAAACACTCGCAGCTTTGCCGTTTTTGGCGCGATACGTGGCATCGCCAGCCAATTGGCGCTCAAAAGCTTCTAAACCCTCACGACACCAATGCACATACCACGCGTTTTTAGTAGCTTCGTCTTGTTTAAGCTCCTTCACCAAGTATTTGAGCACCCGCAGGTTGTTCAAAGGGTGAATTTCACAAGAAATGCTTTGGGCCAAGGCGCGTACCTTTGCTCTGCCCAATGGATCTTGGGGCAAAAGCGGAGATTGCGAATGTGTTTCATCGATGTACTCAATGATCGCCATGGATTGAGACAGCGATTCGCCACGTCCATTCTCATTTACTTCCAGTAATGGCACTAGGCCGTCTGCTGATTTCTCGGCATACGCGGTCAATTTGTGGTCGCCTTTGGCCAAATGCACGGACACATACTCGTACGGCAGACCTTTGAGAGCTAAGGCAATGCGTACCCGAAACGAAGCCGACGAGCGAAAGTAGTTGTGAAGAATCATAAAATGATAGAGGAATTAAATTTAAAAGGAATAAAAATGATTTTAGAACTAGCCGACATCCGCATCCACCCTGGCCAGCAGTCCGCTTTTGACGAAGCCATTGAGCGCGGTTTGACCACCGTGATTGCAAAAGCCAAAGGCTTTCAGGGGTTTAAAGTGAACAAAGGCATTGAAAGCCCAGAGCGTTATATTTTGCAAATCTTTTGGGCGACGCTGGAAGACCATACGGTTGGCTTTCGTGAATCCCCGCTCTTCACCGAGTGGCGCGCGATAGTGGGACCATTTTTTGCAAGTCCGCCGAATGTTGAACATTTTGATTTGGTCACCAAATCTGCATAGTTAATCTGCTTAAAAACAGCTTATTTTGAGGGTGCGGGCGCAACCGATGCGCCCTTGATACCGTGCCGCTGCATGGCAGCTTGCACGAAGCCAGAGGCTTTCATGGTCTCAACAAACTTGTGCAGATAGGCTGCAGCGGCCTCACCGCGGCTTTTGGGTACACCCATGGCTTGCTGGATCACCATAAAGTTGCCGGGTAGCAAACGCAGCCTTGCAGTTGGCTTATCCTTTGATATTCGCTTCAAATCCATTTCTAACTGCTGCTTGACACCCGCTGCGACATCCAAGCCCCGCTCCACAAACAAATCAACCACCGTTTGCGACGAGGGCGCTCTTACAATCTCGGCACGCTTCAATTCGCGAGACAAAAACAAGTCATAAGCGCTGCCCTTGCCCACCACCACACGGTGTTTAGGGTCGTCCACCTCCTCGTTCGCCACAATCGTCGAGTCCGCTGGCACCATGTAGCTGCCCTCAATCAAGACATAGGCCGCAGTGAAAGAAATGTCTTTCCCTCTAAGTGGATCAATCGCAAAGAAACCAATATCAGCTTGCTCTAGCGACAAGGCCTCAACAGATTTGGCCGCTGTGTCAAAAACCACCAATTCCAGCCCCACGTCCAATTGTTTCGCGAGCTCTGTCGCCAAGTCTATAGAAATGCCAAAGGGCTGCTTGGCTTCAGCATGTAAATTGGCCAATATCGGATTGCCCAAGTTAATAGAGGCACGTAGATTACCCGTCGGTGCAAATGTTTGAACAATATTTGATGATTTATCCATAGTAGTCGTAGTTTCAATAATTCAACTTAAACTTTCACTAAATTATTCACTAAATTGTTCAATTAAATTTTTAACAACTACCAAAACACCCCAAATGTCTGGCGCAACTCTGCAATCGCACTCTCAGACAATTCAGACGCCGCCCCAGCTGACAAATGCCACAGTTTTGCAGTTTCTTCCAGCTCCTCTAAGACTGCCATCGCCGCTGCTGGGCTGTCATGCCAAACATTGGGCCCAAGGCGATCAAGCATGATCGCGCGTATTGGCTTACCTTTGCTTTGGTATTTTGCAATGACGTCAGCTACCTCTTGCGCCGCTTGCGGGTCACCTGGGCGGTGATATGAAATCATAGGAACATGGCCGACCTTCATAACAAAATACGGTGTCAAAGCTGGCAAAAGCACTTCCGATGAAAATGAGATACCCAGCGTCAAAGCCACACAATGCGTGCTGTGCGTGTGGATGATGCAACGTGCTGCTGTAGCGCTACCAGCACTAGCGAAATATATCTGCCGATGCAAAGCAATTGTTTTACTAGCACGATCACCGCTGATTTGTTGCCCCACATCGTCAAGTCGCGCCAAACGCGCAGGGTCGAGAAAGCCCAAACAAGCATCGGTAGGCGTTATCAAAAAGCCCCCGCCCTGCTCTTCATCTAGCTTCACACTGATATTGCCTGCAGTCGCATGAACATAGCCGCGATCAAACAAACTTTTGCCAACACGGCAAATCTCTTCTCTGAGCTGAGCTTGCGTCAAGATCACTTGCGTCAAGATATTTCTCCCTTTTTAGCAATCTCATCATGGCCCGCCACAAGCTTGTCGAGCAAACTCGTTAATTGCTGCGACTCTTTCGCCGTCAGCGGCTGCATGATTTGCTCCTGAACTTCCGCGACGGCAGCTTTCATGGCAATGACGACTTTTTCACCTTCGGCGGTCGCAGTCAGTAATTTACGGCGTTTGTCTTTGGGGTCGGCATCACGCCGCAACAGGCCCTTGGCTTCCAAACGTGCAATCACAGCGCCTGAGGTGGCAGCATCAAAAGCGACTTTGCCTGCCAAGGTGATTTGGTCTTCGCCAGGCTCGTCCACCAGTGCATTTAGCATGGCGAATTGCACGGGAGTGATGTCAAAAATGGCTGTGTTTTCCGCAAAGATACTGACGGCTAACTGGTGTGCGCGCCGAATTAAATGCCCGGGAGCAGCGTGATAATCGTAAATTAATGACATGGGATGAGTTTAATACGCGGATTTATGATCAAGACCATGGCATCTTTGCGTTTTAGCTAGGGTAAATACTAAGCATACACATGATAAGTACACGTATCATATAAAGGTATGAACGACTCTATGAATGCATCCGTCAACACAAACAATGTCCGCGAGCAGCTGTACAGTGACATGGCACCACATCATTTGACACCGCTTTGGCGCGAACTGCATGCCCTTGTGCCTAAGCAACCTAACACACCGTGCGTGCCAGCGCTATGGAAATATGAGCAAATCAGGCCTTATTTGATGCGGGCTGGCGAAGTTATCACCGCTGATGAGGCCGTGCGCCGCGTGCTGATTTTGGAAAATCCGGCATTAAAAGGGCAATCCGCCATCACCCAAGCGCTGTACGCGGGTTTGCAGCTCATCATGCCGGGCGAAGTTGCCCCCAGCCACCGCCACACCCAAAGCGCCCTGCGTTTTATCGTCGAAGGCTCTGGCGCTTACACAGCCGTGAATGGTGAACGCACCACCATGCACCCAGGCGATTTCATCATCACGCCAAGCATGACTTGGCACGATCATGGTTCAGAGGCGAAAGAACCTGTGGTTTGGTTGGATGGTTTAGACATCCCGTTGATCCGCTTTTTAGATGCTGGTTTTGCAGAAAATGCGACTGAGAAATCGCAAGCTGTGACACGCCCAGAAGGAACCAGCTTTGCCCAGTTTGGCTACAACATGGCGCCTGTGCGAACTTACGATTCGCCACTGGGGCAAACATCGCCGATTTTTAGCTATTCATATGAGAAAAGCCGCGAAGCGCTGCATACTTTAGAGAAAACCCAGCCTATTGATGCATGGGACGGCGTGAAGCTGCGTTACATCAACCCACTCACTGGCGGATCGCCCATGCCAACGATGGCGACATTTATGCAACGTTTGCCCGCTGGTTTTAGCGGTTTGCCATATCGCCAAACCGATGGCGCGATTTTTAGTGTGGTTGAAGGTTCTGGTTCAGTACAGATTGAGCACAACGGCATTCATGGAAACACCGCCGTACAATTTGATTTTTCACCGCGTGACCATTTTGTGATTCCATCGTGGCACACTGCCCGCTTTTCTTCGATAAGCGGCTGCGTGTTGTTCAGTTACTCAGACCGCCCAGTGCACCAGGCACTGGGTATACATAAAGAAGAAAGACTCGCCGAATGACTCAATACGTTATCCCCGCCTTAGAGCAAGTGTCCATCCCAGTCGTCGGCACGACTGCACGCTTCCCAGTCCAGCGCATTTACTGCGTGGGCCGTAACTATGTAGACCATGCCCAGGAAATGGGATTCACGGGCCGCGAGCCACCGTTTTTCTTCATCAAACCCGCCAATACCGTGGTGGTTGCTAACGCAGGCGAGACTGCTACAGTGCCCTACCCAACGCTGACGAAAGATTTTCAACATGAAATCGAACTTGTCGCCTGCATTGGCACGGGTGGCAAAAACATCAAAGCTTCAGACGCTAAAAAGCACATTTACGGTTACGCCGTAGGTTTAGACATGACGCGCCGTGACTTGCAAGGTGAGCAGAAGAAACTTGGCCGCCCATGGTGCATCGGTAAATCTTTTGACCACGCCTCCCCCATCGGCCCCATCACACAAGCAGATCAAGCTGGTGATATTGAAAATGCAGAGCTGTTTATTCAAGTCAATGGCAAAGACCGCCAACGCAGCACGGTAACTAAGCTAATTTGGAATATTGGCGAAATCATTGAGCACATCTCAGTCGCTTGGGAACTGCAACCGGGCGATCTGATTTACACGGGCACGCCTGCTGGTGTGGCGGCTGTGTCGGTAGGCGACACCATGCACGGACACGTTGATGGCTTAACGGATATTCACGTTAAAGTGGTGTAAATTAACCATAACAGCTATTCCAAATATAGCTGCAACATTGTTAGAAACCAACATAAAATAGTTTCAAAATTAGCTAACAATTACATTAAAAATATGCCACTAGCCGGCGTATTTATTGCCTAAGCAGCTATTAAAAATATAGCAGTTTAGGCTTTTTTATAGGAGATGTTCTTTGAAAATTCTAGAAAATCTAGCTAAGTTCTGTGCCATCTTGGCCGGTGTTTTGCTCACCTTTATCACGCTGATGACGTGCCTTAGCATTGTTGGTCGCGAAACGATTGGTAAAACTATTTCTGGCGATTTTGAACTCTCTGGCGTTGCTGCCGGTGCGGCTATCGCACTGTTTATGCCGTGGTGTCAGTTGAAGCGCGGAAATATTTTTGTCGATTTTTTCACCAACAAAGCTTCACCAAGTACACAAAACAAGATGGAGCGATTTGGTGCTTTGTTGTTAGCTTTGGTGATGGCACTGGTCGCATGGCGCACCGTGTTGGGTGGGCTCAATGCTTATAGCTCTAACAGTGGGACGATGTTGCTGGGTTTTCCAGAATACGTGGTCTACTGCGCTATGGTGCCGCCATTGGTGTTGACCGCGCTGATTGCGCTTCACCAAGGTATTTTCGGATTTGCAAGCGATGAATCTGAAGCCAACCCGGAGTTTGCAGTATGAGTGCGATTCAGTTAGCAGTGACCATTTTTGGCATCATGCTGGTCTTGATGGCGGTTCGCGTGCCGATTGCCGTTTGTATGTTTGTGGCTGGCACTGTTGGCTATGTTTTTCAAGCGGGATGGTTACCATTAGCCAGTTTTCTAAACACACAAGCATTTGCGCGTTTTGCAAGTTATGACTTGTCGGTGATTCCGCTTTTTATCTTGATGGGGCATTTTGCAACCCAAGGAGGCATCAGCAAAGCGCTGTTTGGCTTTGCTGCCAGTGTGATGGGGCGCTTCAAAGGTGGTTTGGCCATGGGCGCTGTGTTGGCTTGTGCTGCATTTGGTGCGATTTGCGGTTCGTCTGTTGCAACTGCCGCAACAATTACCAATGTGGCTTACGACGAAATGCGCAAACATGGCTATTCTGGGCGATTAACTACAGGTACGTTAGCAGCGGGTGGCACACTTGGGATTTTGATACCGCCCTCTGTTCCACTGGTGATTTACGCCATTTTGACAGAGCAAAATATTGCCAAACTCTTTGCAGCTGCCATGATTCCAGGCATTATTGCGATGGTAGGCTATATGGTCGCCATTGGCATTTACGTGCGCGTTGTGCCCGGTCAAGCGCCTGAGCATGACGATGTCTCTAAACTGAATATCCTCGAATCCATCAAAGGCATTGGTCCCATTGCTGCTATCTTTTTGATTGTGTTTGGCGGCATTTACGGCGGTTTTTTCACACCGACTGAAGGCGCGGCCGTGGGCGCATTTTCAACCTTCATTGCCGCTTTGTTGAAGCGTGAAATGAATTGGGGTAAATTCAAAAATTGCTTTTACGCTACAGCTGAAAGCTCGGCCATGATCTTTTTGATTTTCTTGGGCGCAGATTTGATGAACGCATCACTGGCGTTGACGCAAGTGCCGGCTCAACTGGCGCAAGTCGTCGGTTCATGGGGTTTGTCACCGGTGATGGTGGTCGCAGCCATCATGCTCTTTTACGTGGCACTGGGTGCGGTCATGGATGAGTTGTCTATGATTTTGCTGACTATTCCTATCTTTTTCCCGATGATTATGGGGTTGGACTTCGGCATGAGCAAAGAGTACACCGCCATTTGGTTTGGCATCATGGTGCTGATGACGGTAGGCTTTGGCATGCTAGCACCACCTGTGGGTTTAAACGTGTATGTGGTGAACAGCATGACCAAAGGCCGCAAAAATGGATTTGCTGACGTGCCTATTGCTGAAAGCTACAGAGGTGTGATGCCGTTTTTAATCAGCGACACCCTGCGAACCTTGCTTTTATTGTTCTTCCCTGCCATTTCGCTGTATGTATTGAGGTTTATGCAGTAAACCAAAGTTGCTTTCCTGCGTTATAGTTTTGACTGTTCTTTTGCTACTTTAAAATTTTGGAGACAAATCAATGATTAATCGCCGTTCACTCTTAAAGACCGGTGTTGCTGCAGCTGTAGCAACATCTGGCACAGCCGTCTTGGCGCAAGCACCCGTTGTGACCTTGAAGTTTCACACCTTCATGGCGCCACAATCTAACGTGTGGCTCAACATGCACAAAGCGTGGATGGACAAGGTTGAAAAAGAATCTGGCGGTCGTATCAAGTTTGAAGCTTATCCAGCTATGCAGCTCGGTGGCACACCAGTACAACTATATGATCAAGCCAAAGACGGCGTGGTTGACATCATTTGGACATTGCCTGGCAACACCGCAGGCCGCTTCCCACGTGTGGAGGTGTTTGAGCTCCCGTTCATGATGACCAATGCTGAAGCCACCTCTAAAGCCTATTGGGAATATGTGCAAACCATGGCTGCCGATGAATTCAAAGACGTGCAAGTCTTGGCTTTGCAAGTGCATGGCCCAGGCGTGATTCATACGGTTGAAAAACCAGTTAAATCCGTTGACGATTTAAAAGGCTTGAAAATGCGTGCACCTACGCGCCAAGTAACCAAACTGATGGCGGCTTTGGGTGCAACACCCGTCGGCATGCCTTTGCCAGGCATTCCTGATGCTTTGTCCAAAGGCACAATCCAAGGTGCGGTGATTCCGTGGGAAGTTGTGCCATCTGTCAAAGTGCATGAACTCACCAAATTCCACGCTGAATTTGACCCTGCAGGTGGCGCGCTTTACACCACCACGTTTGTGATGGCGATGAACAAAGCCAAGTACAACAGCATGCCTGCTGATTTGAAGAAAATCATTGACAACAATTCAGGCATGGCAACCTCTGCTTGGCTGGGCAAAACACAGCAAGCCGGCGACATTGCAGGCCGCAAGTCTGCCAGCGACCGTAACAACAACATCTTCACCGTCAATGTGGCAGAGGCCCAAAACTTCCGTCGCAAATCTCGCACCATTGAGGTGGAATGGGTGGAAGACATGAACAAAAAAGGCTTTGACGGCAAGAAATTGCTAGAAACTGCCCGTGCGTTGATTGAAAAGCACACAAAAACTACTAAGTAATTCAAAAATCTAGGCATTTGGTTTTTCAGTAGCTCTAACCTCAACTGAGCCTCAAATTCTTGGCATGAGCCTCAAGTCTTTGGCTTGGGGCTTTTTTACGCCCATTCAGCTTTCGATTTACACTCTGTCAATGATCTACAGAACCCCCATCAAACACTGCAAAAACTGCGGAACAGCCGTGGTGTACCGCCTCCCCGACGATGGCGACACCAAAAATCGCGCTGTTTGTCCCGCTTGCAACACTGTGCATTACGAAAACCCACTGAATGTTGTTGGCACTGTGCCCGTTTTGGGCGACAAAGTGCTCCTTTGTAAACGTAATATTGAGCCGCGCAAAGGCAAATGGACACTGCCAGCTGGATTTATGGAGTTAGACGAAACTACAGCAGAAGGCGCAGCCCGCGAAACCACTGAAGAAGCGGGTGCGCAATTTGAAATGCAATCACTTTTCAGCGTGCTCAGCGTCCCCAAAGTAGGGCAAGTACACTTGTTTTATCGTGCCAAGCTGACCAGCGACCAGTTCGACCCAGGCTATGAAACCCAAGAAGCAAAGTTATTCACCGAATCAGAAATCCCTTGGGACGAGATCGCCTTTAGAACCGTGAAAGTAACCTTAGAGCGTTTTTTTTCTGACCGTGCGCAAGGTTCATTTGGTGTACACGAAACAAACATTAACTGAAAAATAGAACTGAAAGTATTTTAATGACCAATCGGTATTAATTTATCCATTTTGGTATAAAATGGCAGAATGGATAAAAAAATCGCTATTGTTGGATCAGGCATCTCAGGCCTAGCAGCTGCTCATGCTTTACGTGGACTTGCCCAAGTCACCTTATTTGAAGCTGGCGAGTACTTTGGCGGGCATACGCACACGGTAGACATCACTTTACCGACAGCACAAGGCTCTGTCACGCACGGCGTAGATACGGGGTTCTTGGTATTTAACGAACGAACTTATCCGCACTTAATCAAACTTTTTGCCGATCTAGGCGTTGATACAGCCAAATCGGATATGTCATTTTCGGTGCAAGTGCCGCAAGAAAAGGGTAATTTAGAATGGAGCGGATCGAATCTTAGCACTGTATTTGCGCAACGCAGCAACCTGCTTAACCCACGGTTTTGGCGCATGTTGAGAGATTTGATGCGCTTCAATAAGCTCGCGACGAGTATTGCTAAATCAGATATTGACGCGCAGCTGATGCAGCCGCTGGAAGAATTTTTAGAAACAAATAATTTCAGTACGGAATTTAGAGACTGGTACTTGCTGCCCATGCTAGGCTGTATTTGGAGCTGCCCTACTTCGCAGATGTTGCAATTCCCTGTCGCCACCATGGTGCGGTTTTGTCATAACCATGGTTTGCTGCAAGTGAATGACAGACCACAATGGTGGACTGTGGCAGGCGGTGCGAAGCATTATGTAGACAAGATAGTCGCAAATATTGCTGACAAACGACTCAACACACCTGTGCATTGCATCTCGCGCGATAGCCGAGGTGTGCATATCGTTACCAACACTGGTACGGAAAGGTTCGACAAAGTCATCATTGCCACCCATTCAGATCAAGCTTTAGCCATGCTGCAGCAACCTAGCCATGCGGAAACACAAGCCTTGTCCGCTATCAAATACCAAGCTAACACCGCTGTGCTACATACCGATTCTCGTGTTTTGCCGCAACGCGAAGCAGCTTGGGCAGCTTGGAATTACGAGCGTGTGCAATCAGACCCGCGCCAGCCAGACACCTCAAATGTGTGCCTGCATTACCTCATCAACAAGCTGCAACCCATTCCATTTGAGCAGCCTGTCATCGTCTCGCTCAATCCGACTAAACCTATCGTATCCGATCATGTTTTGGGCACTTTTGAATACGCGCACCCTGTTTTTGATCTAGACGCTATCAAAGCACAAGCCGATATTCCTGCCTTGCAAGGCTTTCAAAATACCTATTTTTGTGGTGCTTGGACTGGCTATGGCTTCCATGAAGATGGTTTGAAATCTGGCTTGGCTGCCGCCAAACAACTCTTAGAAGATAGCCAATGGCTAGCAGCAGCATAAACTTGCCGGCTGTTCCCCACATTGGCTTTGGCCAAGTGCGGCACAAGCGTATCAAACCCGTTGAGCACGCGTTTGCCTACCCTACGTATTTCTTGATGCTGCCCATGCGATCTTTGTCAAAAGAAACGAGCACCTCACTAAAACACAACCGCTGGGCTGCATTGAGTTTTTATGACAAAGACCATGGCGATGGTCGTGCAGACTCATTGTCGTGGCTTGATGAGCTGCTGCGCAGCGAAGGCATAGCCGATGCCACGGGCGAAATATGGCTGCACTGCTATCCGCGCGTCTTTGGCTATACGTTTAAACCCGTCAGCTTTTGGTATTGCCACAGCATCGACGGCACACTGCGAGCTATCGTCATCGAAGTTAACAACACTTTTGGTGAACGTCATTGCTACTTGCTAGAAAAACCTGTTTTTGGCGCAGAGCAAACTGCAACAAAAGTATTCCACGTCTCACCCTTCAACCATGTCGAAGGCAGCTACCGTTTTCGTTTCATGACGATGGATTCCAACACACTCGCTCGGGTTGATTATGACGATGCCACGGGACCGTTGCTAGAAACCAGTGTGAGTGGTGAATTAGAACCTATCACTCCCCAAAGCATACGAAAAGCACTGTATAGCTACCCCATGATGACCTTTGGCGTCATCGCACGCATACACTGGCAAGCGTTCAAGCTATGGCGAAAACGCATTGCGTATGTGGCCAAACCAACACCACCCGAATTATTCATCACTCGCAGCAAAACTTAAAGCTATGAACTCTGTGAACTCTGCTATCACCTCTAACTTTGAAATCCCAGCCAATGCGCCTGCAGCCGCTCGCAGCGCGCTCAAGCTTCTGCTGAAACTGCGCCACGATGCGCTCACCGTGCAGTTCCCCGACGGTAGCATGCACCGCTTTGGCGACCATGACACTAGCGCCCTACACGCTACGCTGATGCTGAAAAACTGGAACGTCTTTTCAGCAGCTTTGAAATCTGGCGATATTGGATTTGCCGAAACTTACATCGCTGGCGACTGGTCCACACCTAGTTTGTCGGATTTGATCAAAGTCTTCATCAGCAACCGTGCTGTCATTGAAGACGCCATTTACGGCACTTGGGCTGGTCGCTTGTTGTTTAGGATCAAGCACCTGCTGAACCGCAACTCCAAAACCAACAGCAAAAAAAATATACACGCTCACTATGACTTGGGCAATGCTTTTTACGAGCTGTGGTTGGATGACACCAAAAACTACTCCTCTGCATTGTTTGAAAAGGGCATAGATAACACGACTTACGATGGCATGGTGCTTGCCCAGCATGCCAAAGTGCGACGGGCTTTGAACATGGTAGACGTAAAAGCTGGTGACCGTTTGCTTGAAATTGGTTGCGGCTGGGGTGCGTTGGCTGAAAAAGCAACAATTGATTTCGATGTCAAAGTTGTCGGTGTGACGCTAAGCACCGAGCAGCTCAGCTTTGCCAAAGAGCGTATGCAAAAGCTTGGTGTGGCAGACAATGCGGACTTGCGTTTGCAAGACTACCGCGACATTGGCGTAACGTCAAATGATGCACCGTTTGACGCTGTTGTGTCCATAGAAATGATAGAAGCCGTCGGCCAAGCTTACTGGCCAGAATACTTCAAAACGATTCACCGATTGCTTAAACCCGACGGCAAAGTCTGCATTCAAAGCATTGTGATTGATGACGCTTTGTTTGACCGCTACGTCGGCTCAACTGACTTTATCCAGCAATACATCTTCCCAGGCGGCTGCCTGCCCTGCCCACGCGAGTTCAAGCGCCAAGCGGGTTTGGCAGGTTTCAAAGTCGTTGATGAATTCGCCTTTGGCATGGACTACGCCTACACCTTGAAGCTATGGCGCGACAAGTTTTTGGCAGAAAAGCAGCAAGTTTTAAAACTCGGTTTTGATGAACGCTTCATCCGCATTTGGGAGTTTTACTTGGCCTACTGTGAAGCTGCTTTTGCCAAGAAAAATACAGATGTGGTGCAGTTCACGCTGCAAAAATTATGAAATTCATCTATCGCCTATTGTCCGGCTGCCTTGCTTTGCAACTCTTCACCATGAGCGCATTCGCACAAACAGCGTTACCCGTTTTACCGCCAGATGTGGCCGTCAACGTACCACAAGCAGAATTTGCAGGCAAAGGCAAACTGACTTTTTTTGGCTTAGAAGTGTATGAATCCAGCTTGTGGGTGGCGCCCAACTTTAAAGGTTTGGATTTTGAAAAACACAATTTTGCACTGGAGCTGCATTATTTGCGCAACTTTACTGCTGTGGATATCGCCAAGCGCTCACTTGAAGAAATGCAGCGCATTGAACCTGTGCCTGAGCAAAAAGTGGTGCTCTGGGTCAAAACGCTGAGCGAAGCCTTTCCCAACGTCAAAAAGGGCGACCGCATCGTGGGCGTGCACAAGCCTGGCTTTGGTGTCACCTTTTGGCACAACGGTAAGCGCAGCGGTGAAATTCGGGATACGGATTTTTCACGGCAGTTTTTCGGCATTTGGCTATCACCCAAAACCTCAGAACCCAAGCTCAGGTTAGCGCTTTTAGGCAAGGCGAAATTGTGATGACTGATACCTCAGCAAACTACACGACCGATGCACGTGCTTTCAGCGCAAGCAACGGCTGGCGCTATGGTTTGCTGGGTTTGCCACTGGCGTTTGTGGCTTTGCCGCTGTACGTCATCTTACCCAACCATTACGCGCGTGAATTTGGCATGCCGCTGGCCACGCTGGGTTTGGTGCTTCTGTTCGCTCGTTTGTTTGATGCGTTTATTGATCCGCTATTGGGCAAACTCAGCGACAAGCTATTTGCCCGCTCTGCCAAAGCGGTCTTGGTTTTTGGGGCAATAGCTGGCGTGTTTTTAGCAGCTGGTTTTGTGCTGCTGTTCTTCCCGCCCCTAGCAGTTCAACAACAGCAACCAATGCTAATTGCTTGGGCTGCCGCCATGCTGCTTATCACCTACACCGCCTACAGCGCCCTGAGCATCGCCCACCAGTCTTGGGGTGCCATGTTGGGCGGCACTGAGGTGCAACGTAGCCGCTTGGTGGCTTGGCGCGAGGCCTTAGGGTTAATAGGTGTTATTTTGGCCTCAATTTTGCCTGTAGCCTTCGGATTAATTGCCTCAACAGCTATATTTATTATAGCAATTATTGTGGCTTGGCTGGCCTGGTCGCAATCCATTAAGCCAGTTTCAAGTTTCCCAAGCCTTGCAAATACCTCAACTCACAGCATCTTCAAACCGTTCAAAAACGTTCAATTTAAACGCTTGTTCGTTGTTTTTGTACTCAATGGCATCGCCAGCGCAGTGCCAGCCACGCTGATTTTGTTTTTCGTGCAAGACCGCCTGCAAGCGCCCAAGCAGATGGAAGCCATTTTTTTAGGCGCTTATTTTGCCTGCGCTGCTCTGGCTGTACCGCTTTGGTTGAAAGGTATCAAACGGATTGGTTTAACCAAATCTTGGCTGCTTGGCATGGTGCTGTCTATCGTGATATTTGTATGGGCGATGCAACTGAGCCGTGGCGACACGACTGCGTTTATCGTCATATGCGCGCTGTCTGGCATCGCGCTGAGTGCAGATTTGACCATTCCAAGTGCGCTGCTGGCAGGTGTGATTGCCGATGCTGGCGACCGTGGCCGCGCTGAAGGTGCTTACTTTGGATGGTGGAACTTTGCCACTAAGTTGAACTTAGCTTTGGCTGCGGGACTCACACTACCGCTGTTAGAACTACTAGGCTACACCCCTGGCACGCAGCAACCAGAGGCATTGGCAGCACTGACAATTGTTTATTGCCTTGTGCCCATCGTTATCAAAATAGTAGCTGCATTGGTCCTGTACGTGCTGATGATTCGACCATCGTCTACTCAAATTTCCCCTTTATAAACTGCGAGAACACCATGAAACGACGCCTACTCCTCTCTAGCATCAGTACATCCGCCATTGCATTGGGTGCCCTGCAACTCACGGGATGTGCGACGCAAAGCATCACTGATTACGCCGTTGAAAAACCCGTTTTAGACCTGCGCCAATACTTCAACGGCACGCTGGATGCTTATGGCGTCTTCACCGACCGCAGCGGCAAAGTCGTGAAACGTTTCACTGTCGTGATGGTTTGTAGCTGGACAGGTAAGCCGGGTGAAGAAGCTGGCGTACTTGACGAAGACTTTACTTACTCAGACGGCACCAAGCAAAAACGTATCTGGCGGCTGCAGCGCAGTGCAGACGGCAGCTACACGGGCCGTGCGGATGATGTCGTCGGCATTGCCAATGGACAAGAGCGCGGCAACGCCTTTCAGTGGGGCTACACGCTCAATCTACCCGTCGATGGCAAAATTTACGAAGTCCAATTTGACGACTGGATGTACTTGATGACAGACAAAGTCATGCTTAACAAAGCGACTATGAGCAAATTTGGCATCAAGCTGGGTGAAGTCACGCTGTCGTTCACCAAGCGCTGATTTCATAGCAACAAAACTATCCATCGAAAAACAAACCGGAAACTAGCTATGTCGCTCAACCCCCATATTCAAGACTGGCACGGCAAAACCGTCTGGCTCATAGGTGCATCCACAGGCATAGGCCGCGCCACCGCTAGCGTCTTGCATGCGCGGGGGGCACGCGTCATCGTCTCTGCCCGCAACGCAAAAGCCTTAGACGATTTTGTAGCAGCCCACCCAGGCCAAACTGCCGCTGGCTTGCCAACTGCTGTGGCGCTTGCGCTAGACGCAGGTATTGACGGCGCGGTGCAAGCCGCTGCACAAATCATCTTCAAAACCAGTCCTATTGATTGTGCAGTTTATTGCGCTGGCACTTACAAAGAGCTTCGCGCCACCGAATTTGATCTGCAAACCATGCTGGAGCACCAGCGCATCAACTACCTAGGCGCATTGCACATGCTTGACGCCGTGCTGCCCCACTTTTTAGCCCGCCAAAGCGGTCATATCAGCCTGGTTAGCAGCGTTGCTGGCTACGCTGGTCTGCCCAAAAGCATGGCCTACGGCCCCACCAAAGCGGCTCTCATCAACCTCGCCGAAACCCTGTACTTAGACCTTCACGCCAAAAACATAGGCGTGAGCCTGATTTGCCCCGGCTTTGTGGACACACCCCTTACAGCTCAAAACAAATTCAACATGCCCGCCCTCATCACCCCCGACGAAGCTGCGCAAGAGATACTCAAAGGCTGGGCAAACGGTGAATTTGAAATTCATTTCCCCAAGCGCTTCACCCAATGGATGAAAGCCATCAAAATGCTACCCTACCGCTTGTTTTTTCCCGCTATTAAAAAATTCACCGGGCTTTGATGTATGAATAATAAAGATGCTGTTGGGAATATCGTTACTTACTTTGAAACCCTAACCGAGGAATCAGTATCTAAATTACCAGACTACTATGTTGAAGACGCCTATTTCAAAGACCCCTTCAACGAAGTGCACGGTGTCAAACATATTCAACACATATTCGCCCACATGTACACAGCGCTAGACAAACCGCGCTTTATCATCACCAGCAGAATCGTTGAAGATAATGCCTGCTTTCTCGTTTGGGATTTCAAGTTTTACATGAAAAAATACGATAAAACCAAAGAACAAACGATTCGCGGCGGCTCGCATTTGATATTAAATACCGACGGAAAAATAGTATCTCACCGTGATTATTGGGATGCAGCCGAAGAGCTCTACGAAAAGCTGCCCGTGGTGGGTGCGCTGATGCGGTGGCTGAAAAAGCAAGCCAATAGTTGAATTGAATTGCTCAAATTAAATGCAATTTTGCTACTAATTTAATAGCTGCTTAGGCAATAAATACGCCGGCTACAGCCATTTTTCATTCATTCCCAGCTCATTTCAGCCGCTCCAACCCTATTCTGCGCTCCCGCGCTTCCCGACAGAGGGAAATAAATGGGGGTCAGATTCCAATTCAGGACAATTCACAGCTCGGCAGACAACCCGATACCATCGAAATTGGACTCTGACCCCCATTTATGCTGCTACTCAAATACCACTATTATGCTATGCACTTTATAACGCACTAGACATCAAATACAACTTCTGAAGACGCCTTTATCAAAAACATATTCAATGCAGCCTAACTACAGAATAACCTTGCTTTTTGAGTAATGAAGGCACTCCCATAGGACCTACCATGTGCAACGAACCGACGGCCATAAATATTTTTCCTTCGTCAGAATGTATTCGATCAAAACGGGTCACCATAGTTATATTGCGCTCGTCAATTAGCTGCTTTAATGCTTCTCGCTCTTTTTGGGTCTCGGTACATTTACACCATTCAGCATAAGCGTTTAGCACCTCAAAATCACTATTCGCCCATGCATCAACAAGTTTTTCAAGTACTTTTTTTTGCGTTTGATCTTCAAGTTTTTCCATCGCTTCTTGGATATCTTGTTCTAACTCACCCGATTTAGAAAACAAGATACTCATTTGTTCCTTCGGCGTTTCTAGCCCAATAATGGGAATTTTTAACGCATTCGCGACACCTGCAATTATCAAATCCACACTCAATTCTGAATAAAGTTTTTCTTTCTTAAGGATCGGAATCGTAAGCATTAATACTTGAAATTCTGGACGGAGATTTTGTAACTGTTCAAAATTCATGCAATTATTGCCTGCGTATTGCTTTATTCTTTCTTGCAATGCATCAGACAGCTTTGCTTCACTATTTGATTTCATTAATTCAACTATCTCGGTCATAATTTTTGGATCGCCCAAATTCAATTCCAAAGCTAGTTTTTTGCTGTTTCGCAGCGCTGTAAGCGTTTTTTTTCCTGGAAATATCCAATCGATACTTCCTACGTGTATCGTCCCGTATACATATGAAGTTTTTCCATCTTTTGTGACTTCCCAAAGATAGCCGTGCTCATTGGTTTTTTTTTTAGCTATTTCTATCTGCTCGGCTGTAGGCTCTGAAAATTCTGGTGGGCATTGCGTCTCAGCAAAAGCAGCATTCTTAAAACCCGAAACTAAAAGGAGACCGAGCACGAATACCCTTAAATTTACAAATTTCATACTAATCACCCTCTTCCCACAAACGGCATATTCGTCGCCATCACCGTGTGGAACAGCACGTTCGCGTTCAATGGTAAGCCGGCCATGTAGACTACCGATTGGCCGACGATGTTGACGTCCATCAGGGGTTCGATTTCGATGTTGCCGTTGGCTTGCAAAATGCCTGTGGCCATGCGGGCGGCCATTTCTGTGGCGGCGTTGCCGATGTCGATTTGGCCGACTGCGATATCGTATTTACGGCCATCCAAGCTCGCCGTTTTGGTCATGCCGCGCACGCCGTGCTTGGTGGCTGTGTAGGCGATGGAGTTTGGGCGCGGGGTGGTGGATGAGATGGAGCCGTTGTTGATGATGCGGCCACCGCGTGGGGACTGTGCTTTCATGGTTTTGAAGGCTTGCTGGATGCACAAAAACATGCCGGTGAAGTTGATGTCCACCACGCCCTGCCATTGCTCAACCGTCCAGTCTTCAAAGGAGCCAGGTGGGTTGCCGACGCCGGCATTGTTGAACAACACATCGACACGGCCAAAGGCTTTGACGGTAGCTGCAAAGAGCGCTTGCACGGATTCGACTTTAGCCACGTCTGTAGGCATAGCCAATGCTCTTGAACCTGCGCCAGACTCAGCAATAACTTCTTGCAGCGGCTCAGCGCGGCGGCCTGCTAGAACGACGTTGTAACCAGCGGCCAATAGAGCCAGTGTGGCAGCTTTGCCCACGCCAGAGCCTGCACCTGTAACGATGGCGGTTTTAGGATTTAATACGGCCGTTGTATTTGAAGTTGTCATATTTTTTACTTGTCGTTTAAGTTTCGGTTTTGCGTTGGTTTATCTTCTTGATTTCATTTTCTTTTTATAAGCGCCCACGTTCGACTCTTTTTTAGCCGCTACTTTCGCACTGCTTTTCTTCATCGACCCCATCGGACCTGGGCCAGAGAGACTTGACAAGCCGGTTTTGCTAACGGGTGCAGCTTTCGCTTTGCTGGACTTTTTGGCTTTGCTCTTGCGCTCGGCCACTGCCGATTTAGGCGCTTTGCCCGAAGTGGCGTGGCTGGTTTTGCTGCGGTCTGAGCGTGGCGCGCCGTATGACGCGGATTTTTCGCCACTGCTGTAGCCCTTGTCTTTCATGGCACGGGCCAGCAAGTCATCACCTTTCGGAACAAATCTAAAGTCGATTTTGCGACCGTCCAAATCAACCTTGCTGACTTGCACCCGCACATGGGTGCCGATGGCGTATTTGATGCCCGTGCGCTCACCGCGCAGCTCTTGGCGGGCTTCGTCGAACTTGAAGTATTCACCGCCCAGTTCGGTAATGTGAATCAAACCCTCCACATACATCGCATCCAGCGTGATGAACAGGCCGAAGCTGGTAACGGAGCTGACCACGCCATCAAACTCCTCTCCCAAATACTCGCGCATGTACTTGCATTTGAGCCAAGCTTCCACGTCGCGGCTGGCTTCGTCTGCGCGGCGCTCGTTGGCACTGCAATGCAGACCGGCGGCTTGCCACGCCATGTTTTCTTTGCTGTTCGCTATGGGCTTTTCAAGCTTATTCGTAGGCGCTTTCACCCTTGAAGCCAAACGCTTTGCCAACTTCTCTTGCGCTTCACCTGGTGTTGGCAAAGTAGGAAGCTTGTACTTGCCGTTGGTCAATACCGCTTTGATGACGCGGTGCACCAGCAAGTCGGGGTAGCGACGAATTGGGCTGGTGAAGTGCGTGTAAGCGTCGTAAGCCAAGCCAAAATGCCCGCTGTTGCTCGGTGTGTAAATCGCTTGCGACATAGAGCGCAGTAGCATGGTGTGGATTTGCAGCGCATCGGGGCGGTCTTTGGTAGCCACAGCGATGGCTTGAAATTCACCTGGTTTTGGGTCGTCACCAATCGTTTGTGAGATACCCGTGGCTTTGAGGTAATTACGCAGCGTCTCAATCTTTTCAGGCGTGGGGCCTTCGTGCACGCGGAACAAGCCGGCGTGTTTGCTGCTGGCAATGTAGTCAGCACTGCACACATTTGCTGCCAACATGGCTTCTTCAATCAAGCGATGTGCTTCATTGCGGGTGCGGGCGATGATTTTTTCGATGCGACCGTTTTCATCGCACACAATTTGCGTCTCTGTCGTTTCGAAATCAACCGCACCGCGTACAGCACGGCTTGAGAGCAGCGCTTTGTACACATCGCTCAAATTCAACAAATCTTGTACCCGCGCCTTGCGTTTGGCGGCTTCTGGGCCTTTGGTGTTGCTCAAAATCGCCGCTACTTCGGTGTAGGTAAACCGTGCATGGCTGAACATCACGGCGGGGTAAAACTGGTAGGCGTGAATCTCGCCCTTGGCGGTGATCAGCATGTCGCACACCATGCACATGCGCTCTACATCAGGGTTGAGCGAACACAAACCGTTGGACAACTTCTCAGGCAGCATAGGAATCACGCGGCGCGGAAAGTAGACACTGGTGGCGCGGTCGTAAGCGTCAATGTCAATCGCTGAGCCGTTTTCAACGTAGTGACTCACATCAGCAATGGCGACCAGCAAGCGCCAACCTTTGGCTCTACCCACTTTGGCCGGCTCACAATACACGGCATCGTCAAAATCTCGCGCGTCCTCACCGTCTATGGTCACTAGCGGCACATCGGTTAAATCAACGCGGTCTTTTTTGTCTTGCGGACGCACTTTGTCGGGAAGACCTTTGGCTTGCGCAAGACAAGCATCTGAAAAAATATGCGGCACGCTGTATTTGCGCACGGCGATTTCAATTTCCATTCCGGGGTCGTCTACCTCTCCCAGCACTTCAACCACGCGGCCCACGGGTTGGCCAAACAATGCTGGCTGCTCGGTCAATTCGACAACGACGACTTGACCTGTCTTAGCGCCGCCCAAGGCGTTTTTGGCAATCATCACGTCTTGCCCGTAGCGCTTGTCCTCCGGCGCCATGATCCAAACGCCGTTTTCTTGCAGCAGCCGCCCGATGATGGGCTGGTCTGATCGCGCCAAAATCTCCGTCACCCGCCCTTCGGGTCTGCCGCGACGGTCTTGCCGAACAATGCTGACCTTGACGTTGTCTTTGTGCAAAACGGCTCGCATTTCGTTGGGCGGTAAGTAAATATCCGCTTCGCCATCGTCTCGCACCACAAAGCCGTGACCGTCTCGGTGCCCTTGGGCGATGCCTGATACTTCAGCCAGCAACCCTTTTCCTACGGTTGCGAGTGAAGCGACTGAACTTTCTGTGCCAGCTGCACGATTCATGCTTTTCGTTTTGATACAATCACCCTTTTCCTGAAATTCAAAATTTTGTTTCTTGGCTCAACTAACTTTAGAAGTGCCCACTAAACATCATGGGCCCAGGTGGCGGAATTGGTAGACGCACTAGTTTCAGGTACTAGCGAGTAACTTCGTGGGGGTTCGAGTCCCTTCCTGGGCACCAAAATATCTACTGAAATAGGCTTCATTCAAGTAGATTCTAGGCGCAAATTAAGTCACCCTCATTGCCGCCTAAGATTCAAATCATCTTGCACCCAACTCAAGCACAACATTAGCCCACCATGACCAGACTCTTACGCGACGCCATGAGCCACTTTGCCACCGGCGTAACCGTGGTCACCACCCATTTTGAGGGGCAAGATTACGGCATGACGTGTAACTCGTTCAGCACCGTCTCGCTAGAACCCGCCTTGGTGCTGTGGAGCATCCGCAAAGAATCGCACAGTCACCTAGCCTTCACCCAAAGCAGTGGCTACATGGTCAGCGTGTTAGCCAGCCACCAGCAGGCTGTCGCCATGCAATTCACCCATGGCACGCAGGAAGAGCGCTTTCAAAACGTCCCAACTGAGCGCAGCAAAACCCATCTTTTTGACCCACACCCGCAGATTGCAGGCGCTGTTGCTTGGTTTAACTGCAAACTAGAGCAAGTCGTCACCGCAGGCGACCACGACATTTTGATAGGCCGCGTGCTAGATTTTGGCAGCCACGACGGTGAAAGCTTGGTCTACAGCCAGCGGCAATTTGGGGTGTTTGCGCCGTTTTTGAATAAATAACGGCTTTCAAGTGACAAAAATAGCCTAAAAACGCCTGTAGCCGGCGTATTTATTGCCTATGCAGCTATTAAAAGTATAGTATTTTGAGCCATGGTAGCCCCAAAATTCTTCAAAACTCCGCAGCACTTCAACATCTGGCTAGCCGCACATGCAGCCTCAGAGCTGGAATTGCTGGTCGGCTTCTACAAAGTCAATTCAGGCCAACCCAGCATGACGTGGTCAGAATCCGTTGACGAAGCGCTGTGCTACGGCTGGATAGACGGTGTGCGCAAGCGCATTGACGATGCCTCGTACACCATCCGCTTCACCCCCAGAAAAACCACCTCCATCTGGAGCGCGGTAAACATCAACAAATTCAACGACTTGCAGCAACAAGGGCGCATGACGCCAGCAGGTGAAAAAGCCTTTTCCCACCGTACAGAAGCCAAATCAAGGATTTACGCGTTCGAGCAAGCCGAGTCCGCCGAGTTGTCGGCTGAAGAGCTCATCGCTTTCCAGCGTGAAAAAGCCGCCTGGGCTTACTTTGAAGCCTGCCCGCCTGGCTACAAAAAACAAATGCTGCACAGGGTCGCCACAGCTAAAAGAGCGGAAACCAGAGCGGCAAGGTTGGCAAAACTGGTGGAAGCTTGTAAAAAGGGTGAAAGAATCCAATAAATCGGTAAAAGGGTAACCATGCCCTTCACTATGCCCATCGTCAGGCTTGGTTCAAATGATGAATTGATTTACATTTGTGTAGACAAAAGTCTATAATACCAACATGAAAATAGACGGGTTTGAATGGGATGATGGCAACTGGCCAAAGTGTGGAAAGCATGGCGTTTCGCGCAACGATATTGAGCAAGTTCTGCTGGGCACGCCGGCTGTTATGTCTGACCCACACCCCGATGAGCCACGTATGCGCGCCATCGGAAAAACGACGCAAGGGCGCTACGTTTTTCTGGTTTTCATGCTGCGCAAGACAGCTCACACCACGCTGCTTCGCCCCATCAGTGCCCGCTACATGCACCAAAAGGAGATTGAATATTATGAAAACCAAAACTAAACCCATGCCATCACTTACCAATGATGCACAGGCTGAGCGGTTTGTTGATACAGCCGACCTGACGCTTTATGACCTGTCTGGCTTTAAACCCATGCGCTTTGAAATTGAACCCAAAGCAGCGGCACTGCACATGCGGCTGCCGCAAAACCTGCTCGATGCTTTGAAGCTTAAAGCAAAATCCAAAGGAATCCCATATACGCGCTACGTCCGCTCGCTACTTGAGCACGATGTTGCTCTGTAAAACCGCTAAACACCAGTTTTTAAAGCCATTTGTAGTAAAAAATGGCTTTAGACGGCGTATTTATTGCCTAAGCAGCTATCAAATACATAGTAAATTTGAACTTTTAAAAAGGGTAAAACCATGAACATCACCGGCCAATGCCATTGCGGCGCTATCTCTTTCACCGCCCTGATAGACCCCGCTAAAGTCGTGGTTTGCCACTGCACCGACTGCCAAACCTTCTCTGGCGCACCCTTTCGCGAGGTGGTTTTGACGCCCGCTGAAAACTTCAAACTCACCGGCACCCCCAAACATTACGTCAAAACCGCCCAAAGCGGCAACCCACGCGCCCAAGGCTTTTGCGGCAACTGCGGCACCCAGCTCTACGCCACCGAGCCAGACACCCCAAAAGTCTACGGAATCCGCGCTGGCTGCATCAATGAAAGAGCGCAACTAACCCCAAAACTGGCCATCTGGGGCAACTCCGCGATGCCGTGGTTGAAGACACTGCATGAGGTGCCGTTGCATGAGACGAATGGGGCTAGTGCGTTGGTGAAGGGGTAATTCCAAGAATCAAATGCTTGTTTACATGGTTATACTGTACGGATACACAAATTAACAAGTCGCCACCCTGTAAATAGTGAGATTCGCAGAGATTAACGCTTAAGTTATATCTATGGTTTTATCTGTTATGTGGCGGATATGACAAATAAAACACGTTTGGCATCAGCTGTGCGCTTCTCTGCACGTTGAAGATCAAGATAGATTGACCTCTAGGAAGCGAGAACAGATGGCGAAGAAAAAGGACTCCGGTGTCAATGAGCTCACCACTCTCCCTAAACGGATTGAGGCCCATCGGATTGATACACAAGCGGTCCGTGTAGTAAGAAACAAGCTAACACCCGATTGGTTGGAGCGCGGATTAGAGGATCGCGACTATGGCATTGACATGATGTTAGAAGCATTCGATGGCGATCGACCGACCGGTGTCCTCATCCTCTTCCAGATAAAGGGGCATGCTGCGAGTTTCAAACAAGAGATTTCTATGTCCGTCCCTGTGAAGACCTTGCTGTATGCCCGGATGTTTCAGACCCCTTTCTTCTTGCTGACCGTGTCAGTAGCTGATGACCGAGCGCACTTTGTTTGGCTTCAAAAGTACATCAATACCCGACTGACTTCCGAGCACAAGCGTTGGGAACGGCAAGAGCACGTGACAGTGCACTTCCCGCGCGACAACGTTCTAAATGGAGTTGGCCTTGAGAAGATTCGCTCGCTGGTGACATATACGGCACATAGGGATGCTGGAATCTCCTTTCTTGCGAATCTCATCTGGCTAAAGCGATATGTCGATGAGTTTGAGAGCGGTGCCGGAAAGTCGGTCCTTGAGCAAGCCCTGGTTCACTTGCGAGAGATCGAAATGCTTGAAAAGTTTTTAGAAACTTATGAAGATCATGTTGAAGGACTTGATCTCGAACTACTAAGGATGACACTCGATAAGGCGAAGTCGTATGGGCAATACGACTACGGCGACGATAAAGTAGTGAACGATGAAATGTCACGACTGAGTCAGATCGAGTTGATGTTCCTTTCAAAAGACGAGGTGGATGCATTTGTCTCAGAAAACAGCGACAAAGACCTGCCATATTGAACAACGTCGGTGATGTCTAACCCTTCCATCGATAGCGCGCTTTGCGGCCTACCGCCTTCAAGCGCCCCTCCTGTCAAACGTTAGATGTAATTTCAATTACTAACTACTGACTACTGACCGAATGAGCCAGCCAGTGGCGGAAACCGTCCCAAAATACTCAAAAACAGCCATCCACACGGGCAAGCTATTTATTATCAAAAATAATAGCAATAAACCAAGTAAATACGCCGGCTAGTGTGCAATTCATTCACTCAAAATAGCCACAAGTGGACTTTGCAATATCGCTATTATTAATATAGCAATCTATCGAATAAATACGCCGGCTATGCGAAAAAATGATGTGAATTTATGCCAAATTCCCATTTTTAGCTTATTTTTAAGCCAATCAGCCCATCAAATCCACTACTTAAATCGGCAAAGCCACCAAATCATGCCCCTGCGTACCCACAATGCGGGCTTTGGTGAATTCGCCTACTTTCAGGGTTTTGCTGATTTTCTCTGGCGGCAGCAGTTTGACGACGCCGTCGATCTCGGGCGCGTCGGCGTAGGTGCGGCCTATGCCGCCTTTTTTACCTAGGGCGGGGGCGGAATCTACCAAGACTTGCATGGTGGCGCCTACGCGGGACTGCAACTTGGCGGCGGACACTGCTTCGGCCACTTCCATGAAGCGGGCGCGGCGCTCTTCGCGCAGCTCTAGGGGGAGCATGCCGGGGATGTCGTTGGCGGTGGCGCCTGCTACGGGGCTGTAGGCGAAGCAGCCGGCGCGGTCGATTTTGGCTTCTTTCATGAAGTCGAGCAAATGCTCAAATTCGGCCTCGGTCTCGCCGGGGAAGCCGGCGATGAATGTGCTGCGGATGACGATTTCAGGGCAAATTTGCCGCCATTTCAAGATGCGTTCCATGTTTTTCTCGCCACTGGCGGGGCGTTTCATGCGTTTGAGCACATCGGGGTGGCTGTGTTGCAGCGGCACGTCTAGGTACGGCAAGACCTTGCCAGTGGCCATCAGCGGGATGATCTCATCCACGCTCGGGTACGGATAGACGTAGTGCAAGCGCACCCACGCGCCATATTGCTCAGCGATAGTACCCAATGTTTGCACCAGCTCCAACATGCGGGTTTTGACGGGTTTGCCGTCCCAAAAGCCCATGCGGTATTTAACATCGACGCCGTAGGCTGAGGTGTCTTGGCTGATGACCAAGAGCTCTTTCACGCCGCCTTTGAAGAGCGCGTGCGCCTCTGACAGCACATCACCAATCGGGCGGGAGACCAAGTCACCGCGCATGGACGGGATGATGCAAAACGTGCAGCGGTGGTTGCAGCCTTCAGAGATTTTGAGGTAGGCGTAGTGCTTGGGGGTGAGCTTGATACCAGCCACGCCAAACGTGTTGGGCACCAAATCAATAAACGGGTCGTGCGGCTTGGGCAGGTGGGTGTGGACGGCGTCCATCACCTCTTGCGTGGCGTGGGGGCCGGTGACCGCCAGCACGCTGGGGTGCATTTGGCGGATCAAATTGCCTTCGGTCCCCGCCATATCGCCCTCTTTTTTAGCGCCCAAGCAGCCGGTAACGATGACGCGGCCATTGGCTGCCAGCGCCTCGCCAATCGTATCGAGACTTTCTTTGACGGCATCGTCGATGAAGCCACAGGTATTGACGATGACCAAGTCCGCGCCTTCAAAGGTTTTGGAGGTTTGGTAGCCCTCGGCGCTGAGCTGGGTAAGGATCAGCTCAGAGTCGGTCAGCGCTTTGGGGCAGCCTAGGCTGACAAAACCGACTTTGGGGGCAGAATTGGTGGAATTTGGGGAAGTTTGGGTCGAATTTGGGTTTAGTGTTGCAGCGCTCATCCCCTGATTATCCCTTATCGCCGCTGCTGTGCCACTTATGCAAGCGATGGATTGAGCAATAACAGCTCGGATGGGGCAATTGCTCTCATTCGGTGATGTCTTCTCCAATTTGATTCACCGCTCTTACCGCTTGGACAGAACTTTTTCGCCAAATCAAGGATATTGGCGCGGACTCGAGTTGAAGCTTCACTGGCAAAATAGAGGTTTGATGGTTGTTTAAAAGAGCGGCTGAATGCGCGCAACAAGTCAGCAGATTTGTTTGAGCCACCAGTGACAGACTGTAAAAAAATGATGGAGACTCGACCATCGGGACAGGCGGCATCAATCCTTCCCGAAGAAATGCGTTTGTTACTGATGTGCGAGTCGTGGAGTGACTGCTTGGGAGTACCCATGACCATGCCAACAAGTCGCTAATCGTTAAATCAGTGCGTCCAACCAAAGGGTGCTGCTTTCCTACAACCACTGACAAACCACTTTGATAAAGCGGCTTTTGTGCTAAGTCTGCAATTGAGTGGCTATAGGCCGCAGTATTGGCCGCAGTATTGGCCGCACTTTTGGCTGCACTACTGGCCACACTAATGGGCAACCTTCCAAGCAAAAGATCGATTTCACCCGCCTGAAGCAACTCAAGCAAGTGATCAGCGCTGTGGTCAAAAATTTGAACCCGCCAAGAAGGTGCACCCTCAATCAAGCGCTGGACAATTTTGGGGAGCACAGTCGTCGCAGTGTGTGGGAAAGCCCCAATTCGCAGGAGGGACTGACTAGCGCCGACCATGGATGCATGCATAGCGCCCACTTCACCAAGCACTGTTTGACAGCGTGGCATCAGCGCCAAACCCTCCTCTGTTAGCGCCATACCCCGACCTTGACGGCGAAAAAGTTTGGCGCCAAAAATCTCTTCAATTTCCCTGAGCATCATGCTCGCCGCAGAGGGTGTCATAGACAAATGTTCTGCTGTTGCAGCGAGTGTTCCTAGACTAGCGAGCAAACTCACAAACTTTAGATGTCGAATACGTAATTGATCCAGCCGGCGCAATGACATGCGTACACTTAGTAAAGTTAAAAACCGATCATATTCCAGAATTAGATACTTCAGAAATAACTGTTGATTAATTCAAAATAATTGCTAATTTGCTTAAGTTTATCCACCTATACTGAAAACTATTCAAAGGAGCTCATACCATGTCGACGCAATTCTTACCGATAGCACGCAGAACTTCTCTCTTGACCCTATTGGCCTTGGCTTTGCAGCCAATGTCTGTATTTGCTCAAGAATGGCCCACAAAATCGTTAACTTTTGTTGTACCGTTCCCAGCAGGCGGGTCGAATGACATCGCCGCCCGTGTAGTGGCTGAGGGCGTACGCAAGCGACTAGCACAAACAGTGGTAATTGAAAATAAAGCTGGAGCAAATGGTGCGCTCGGTGTAGAAGCCGTATTGCGTGCTCCTAAAGATCCGTACACATTTTTGGTCGCCTCAGACTCGGTTTCGCTTTTACCCCTTTTCCGTCCGACGACGTGGGATTTGACCAAAAGCTTTACACCTGTGGCGGCGTTAACATTTCAGCCTATCGTGGTGGTGACTGCGCCCTCTTCCGGGTTGAAATCTATCAAAGATTTGCAGACACTGGCCAAAGGAAAGCCCAACCAAGTCTCTTACGCAAGCTCAGGGCAAGGCTCTATCCAGCATTTGGTGGGAGAACTTTTCTCACAGCAACTGGGCATTGATTTGCTGCATGTTCCCTACAAAGGTGGTGGTCAAGCTGTTAATGATGTTATTGCTGGTCAAGTGACTACCGCAGTTTTAGGTGCTGCAGCGGTTTTACCGCACATCAAAGCGGGCCGCTTAATTCCCTTAGCTGTGAGTACCCGTAAGCGATCCGTCATGCTGCCTGACACGCCCACCTTGGCGGAAAGTGGTGCGACTGATGTTGATGTTGCACAGTGGTCTGCCGTGTTTGCACTGGAAGGAACCCCCGCACCTGTGATGGCAAAATTGCGCACTAGCATATTGGCATCCTTGGCAGAGCCAGATATCAAGCAAAAGTTGGAGAACGCGGCGATGGATATCAGCACTGTCACACCAGAAGCATTTCAACAACGCATCGTTCAAGACCGTGAGCGCTGGGCTAAGCTGATTAAAGACCGCAAAATTTCAATGGAATAACGATGGACTCAATGAAACCTTTGAACGTCGTTTTAGTACTTGCTGACAATCTGGGCTGGGGAGAATTGGGCTGCTATGGCGGCGGAGCACTTCGTGGTGCACCTACTCCGCGCATTGACGCTTTGGCACAAGAGGGAATGAAGTTTCTAAATTTCAATGTTGAAAGCGATTGCGTTCCAACACGCTCAGCACTCATGACTGGGCGTCACCCTATTCGCACAGGCGCACTTCAATCGGTACCCGCTGGGCTACCTCAAGGCATTCATCCTTGGGAGCGCACACTGCCTCAATTGATGAAAGAAGCTGGTTATGCAACCGGCATGTTCGGGAAATGGCATCTAGGTGATCGGGATGGGCGCTTTCCACATCAGCGCGGTTTTGACGAGTGGTATGGTATTCCACGTACCACCAATGAAACCATGTTCACGAGCGCGCCAGGGTTTGACCCGTCTGTGGTCGATTTACCCTATGTGATGGAGGGTTTCGCGGGCAAGCCAGTAAAAGAAATCGCTGTCTACGACCTACCCAAGCGACGGCTGATAGACAGCGAATTGACAGAAAAGACGATTGATTTTATGCGCCGTCAAAATACGGCTGGGAACCCTTTCTTTGCTTATGTGCCACTGACGCATTTGCACTTTCCAACCTTGCCACACCCAGACTTTGCGGGACGAAGTGCTGTAGGCGACTTTGCCGACTCTATGATGGAAATGGATCACCGCGTAGGGCAAATATTAGATGCTGTCGATGAACTAGGTATACGCGACAATACCCTATTCATCTTCGCCAGCGACAACGGGCCAGAGTTTCGCAGGCCTTGGCGGGGTACAGCTGGCCCTTGGAGCGGAACCTATCACACGGCTATGGAAGGTGGTTTACGAGTACCCTTAATCGTACGATGGCCAGGGCAAATTGAACCCAAGCTTGTTTCTGATGACATCATTCATGTCACAGACTTATATTCAACGATTGCGAGTGCAGTTGGCGCGAAGCTGCCAGATGACCGCCCCATTGATGGCATCAACCAGCTGAATTGGTGGACTGGGAAAAGCGAAAAATCAGCTCGGGAAGGCTTTCTGTTTTACATTAAAAACGAACTCAGGGCTGTGAAGTGGCGACATTGGAAACTGCATTTCGTTTTTGAAAATGAACCAAATCAAGGTGCTAAACATCTAGAAACGCCATGGCTTTTCAATATCAAACGCGATCCTAAAGAGGAAACTGATGCGGCTATGGAGGACGGTTGGGTACGTGGGCCCATGCGCAAAATGATCATGGCTTTTGACAGCACGCTGCGGCAGCATAAGCCAATACCGCCGGGGATTGGTGATGAGTTTGATCCAAGAGCGAGTGGCATCTAGTCTTGAAATTTAAAGCTTGCCGACAGAGATTGAATTTAACTAAGGCATAGCTTGCAACTTCGTCCGACTTAAACCTATCTAAGAGTTTAGCCTTACTTTGCCTTACTTTGCTTTTAGCCCAAACACACTCAACATCGTCTCCGTCTGCTTCTGCATCTGCTCCATCGCCGTACCCATCACGCCCTGCATCAGCGGGTTTTGCGGGCTCATGAAGGTTGTCCAGGCTTCAGGGCTGAGGCCTTGGGCTTGCTCTTTCATTTTGGACTGCATGTCGGTGAAGGTCTGCACATTTTTCTCTAAATACGAACCCATGAAACCCTGCATAGAATTGCCATAAAAGCGGATGATGTTGGCCAGTACCGCCTCGGTAAACATAGGTACGCCACCAGTTTCTTCTTCTAAAATGATTTGCAGCAAGATACTGCGGGTCAAGTCGTCATCAGTTTTAGCGTCCACCACCATGAAGGGCTCGCTTTTCATGACCAAGCGCTTCACTTCAGCTAGGGTGATGTAGCTTGACGTGTCAGTGTCATACAAGCGCCGATTCGGGTATTTTTTAATCACGCGCAAGCTTGTTTTAGGCGTTTTTTCTGCTGGCTTTTCAGACTTTGTGGTTTTTGCAGCGGATGCGCTTGTTTTTTTGGTAGTCATGTTGATAGTCGAAGTGTATAGCCGTTGTCTCTAAATTTGTTATTTATTGCAGTGCAACAGATTCTAAGTATGCAAAAGATGTACAAAACTAAGGATTACCCTGTAAAAGCCAACCAAATACTATAAATCGTTGCTTTACAATTTGCTTTTGCTTTTATTTCCCCCTTTTCTTTTACCCCTTCTTTTGGAGTGTCTTGATGAAAGTTAGCAAACTTTGGCTGGTTTTGTCTGTTTCTTTACTGGCGGCAGCTTGCAGCAAGCAGGCTGAGCCTACTGCAGCTGCGCCCACTGCAGCAGCTCCCGTAGCCGCAGCGCCTGCAGCTAGTACTGAAGAAAAAGTGCTCAATGTCTACAACTGGCCAGATTACATTGCGAAAGACATGCTGGCAAACTTTGAGAAAGAATCGGGCATCAAAGTCAATTACCAGACCTTTGAAAACAACGAAGCACTGCAAGCCAAGCTGGTTGCAGGCAACTCTGGCTATGACATCGTCGTGCCAGGCGCTGTGTTTGCCAAGAGCCAAATTGAAGCAGGATTGCTGCAAAAACTTGATACAGCTAAGATTCCGAATGTCAAAAATCTGGACAGCGACATCATGGGAAAGCTATCCAAAGTTGATCCAGGAAACAGCCATTTGATTCCATGGGCTTGGAGCTTCACCACCGTTGGCATCAACACCAAACGCGTCGCCAAAGCTTTGGGCTCAACACCCATGCCTGAGAACGCTTGGGATTTGGTATTTGACGCTAAATACACCAGCAAGCTGAAGTCTTGCGGTATTGCTTATTTGGATTCACCGACAGAAATCATGCCCCCTGCCCTGCACTACGTGGGCAAAGATGCTTATTCAAATGCGGCGGCTGACCACAAGTTGGCGGCAGACATGCTGGCTAAAGTACGCCCAGATATTCGAATTTTCACCAGCGCCATGATTGACGACTTTGCAAGTGGCAAAGCTTGCGTTGCATTGGGCTGGGCAGGCGACTTCAATATCGCCAAGGCACGCGCTGTCGAGAACAAGAGCGGCGAAGACTTGCAAGTGCTGTTGCCAAAAACAGGCGGCTTGATTTTCTTTGACAACTTGGCCATCACCAAAGACGCCAAGCACCCAAACAACGCGCATGCCTTTATTGACTATTTCTTGCGCCCAGATGTGTCTGCAGCACTCACCAACGAACTGGGTTACCCGACAGCGAACAAAGCCAGCTTGGAAAAGGTAACGCCTGAAACCGCTAAAAACACCGCCGTTTTCCCACCTGCAGCCGACATGGCCAAAATGGTGTCGCCATCTGCGTTTGACAATGCAGGTCGTGAATCACTGTCTGCTGTTTACACATCTTTCAAAAAGGGCAAGTAAGCCTTAGCCGTTGATATTGAAAGCTGTGCGCAAACACCAAGTGCACAGCTTTTTTTATGTAGACTTTAAAATTTATAAATGCAAATATGACTACAAGCACATCTTCAGCCACCGAATCGTCAGCCTATCTGCGACTCGAAGGCCTCACCAAACGCTTTGGCGCCGTGACTGCGGTGGATGATGTGACGCTAGACATTCCGCGCGGTGAGATTTTTGCACTGCTTGGCAGCTCTGGCTGTGGCAAATCGACTTTGTTGCGCATGCTGGCTGGTTTTGAAACGCCAAGCGCAGGTGCGATTTATTTGGATGGTCGTGATATTGCGTCCTTCCCTCCGTACGAGCGCCCCATCAACATGATGTTTCAGTCGTATGCCTTGTTTCCGCATTTGACTGTTGCTGACAACATTGCCTTTGGCTTGCACCGCATGGGCATGCCCAAAGACGAAGTCGCCCAGCGTGTGACTGAGATGCTTGATTTGGTACAACTCAACACTTTCGCACAACGCAAGCCACACCAGCTCTCAGGCGGGCAGCAGCAGCGCGTCGCGCTAGCACGCAGCTTGGCAAGAAAACCCCAGTTGTTGTTGTTAGACGAGCCGCTGGGGGCGCTAGACAAAAAATTGCGTGAGCAAACACAATTTGAGCTGGTCAATATCATCGAATCTATCGGCGTGACCTGCGTGATGGTGACGCATGACCAAGACGAAGCGATGACCATGGCGAACCGAATTGCCATCATGAGCAAAGGGCAAATTTTACAACTGGGCAACCCGCGTGAGGTTTACGAAACGCCCAATTGCCGCTTCGTGGCAGACTTTATTGGTGACGTGAATTTGCTAGAAGGTGAATTGACACTGGACGAAGCCAGCCGCTGTGAAATCACCACCGAGCACACCGTGGTACACGTCGGCCACGGTATTATGGGATCAAAAGGTATGCAACTTGCAGTTGCTATTCGCCCCGAAAAAATGCATATCTCTTTGCAAGCGCCTGAGCAAAAACACAACTTACTCACTGGCAAAGTGCATGAAATCGCTTACTCAGGCAGCTACAGCACGTTTGAGGTGTTGGTTGAAGAGCGCACAAAAATCAAAGTCACGCAAGCCAATATTTCTCGGCATGACCCAGGGCATATCTCTTGGGGCGACACCGTGTATTGCTGGTGGGACGAGTCTGCGCCTGTGGCCTTAACTTCCTGAGCAAGCTATGAGTGAGCAATTAGCAACATTAAGCAGCAAGCTCAAGCTGGGCAACTTAAAGCTCGGTAACCGCAGTGTGCTTGGCATTCCATTCATATGGTTGATTCTTTTCTTTGCACTGCCCTTTTTGATCTTGCTGCGCATCAGCTTGACCGACATGGGCACAGGCATTGACCCATTTGCACAAATGCTGTTCAACACAGATGGCAAGTGGCGTTTGATTTTAAAGGTCGAGAATTACCTGTCCGTCTTCCGCGAAACGCCAGGATCAGCTTGGTTCAAAACCATTTATGTGGAAGCCTATTGGCTGTCCATTCGCTACGCCTTCTTCACAACTTTGCTTTGCTTGGGGATTGGCTATCCGTTCGCCTATTTCATAGCGCGCGCCAACCCTGCACACAGACCGATTTATTTGGTACTCATCATGCTGCCGTTTTGGACCTCGTTCCTGTTGCGCGTGTATGCATGGAAAGGCATTTTGGCGGACCAAGGCGTGGTCAACCAAGCGCTGATGGCTATCGGTTTGATAGATGAGCCAATCCCCATGCTGTACACCAATATTTCGATGCTGGTGGGCATGACCTATGTGTACCTGCCATTCATGGTACTGCCCTTGTATGCCAACTTGGTAAAGATGGATATTCGCCTGCTTGAAGCCGCGCACGATTTAGGTGCAAGCCCATGGAAAGCATTTTGGTTGGTTACTGTACCACTGTCCAAAACAGGCATCTTAGCGGGCTGCATGTTGGTATTTATTCCTTGCGTGGGCGAGTTTGTGATTCCTTCTTTGCTTGGCGGGGCAGACAATATCATGATTGGCCGTGTGGTGTGGGACGAAATGTTTTCAGCCAACAATTGGCCACGTGCCTCGGCTCTGGCCATCATCATGATTGTTGCAGTGATTGTTCCACTCTTATGGCTGCAAAACTCAGTAGCTGCCAGCAGCCAGGAGGAACGCAAATGAACACACTCATGAACTGGCTACGCCAGCATGTGAGCAAATTTTGGCTTGCTGCAGTCTTTGCTTTTTTATACGCGCCACTGCTTTTTTTGGTGGTTTTTTCCTTCAACAGCACGCGGCAAGATACGGTATTCACCGGGTTTTCTACCCGCTGGTATGCCGCTTTGGCAAATGATCCGCGCTTGGTAGACGGCTTTTTTCTATCGCTGAAAGTTGCCGTGATCAGCGCCACTTTGGCCACCATTTTGGCAACGCTGGCAGCTTACGCCTTGGTGCGTATGGGCAAATTCAAAGGGCGCACGTTTTTTTCTGGCATGGTGAACTCGCCTCTGGTGATGCCTGAGGTAATTATCGGTATGTCATTGCTGCTGCTCATGGCGGGCGCGCAGCATACCTTTGGCTGGCCAGAGCGTGGCATGCTCACCATCATTTTGGGCCACATTTTGCTGGGCATGGCCTACGCCACGGTCGTGATGCAATCGCGCCTGCAAGAGATGGATCGTTCTTTGGAAGAAGCCGCGATGGACTTGGGCTGCCGACCTGGGCAAGTGTTTTTCTTAATCACCTTACCCAACATCATTCCAGCACTGCTAGCGGCTTGGCTGCTGACATTCACACTCAGCTTCGACGATGTGGTGATTTCTGAGTTTCTCTCCGGTCCCGGTGTCACTACGCTGCCACAAGTTATTTTCAGTTACGCACGTCGAGGTGTAAACCCATCAATCTACGCTGCTGCAACGCTGCTGATGGCGGTCGTAACAGTGGCTGTGGTAGCCTACTCTGTCTACACTGCCCGAGAGGCAAGACGCATGTCTAAACGCTTTTAAAACGTGTTTAAAAGCTTGTAAAACAAGAAATAGCTCTTTTTCATGCAGCAACCAAGCAGTAGCCGACGTATTTACTGCTTGTTTCGCTATTTTTTCAATAGCAAAATTCGCAAGTCCACTTTAAGCATTTGGTGCTTAGCCTAAAACACAATTTCTTTACACATATTTATTTTGCAAACACGTATGAATCAACATCAACCAATCGTTTGGCTTAAATACGCAAACCAACAACTTGGCTTAGTCCCCAGTATGGGTGGATCAGTCGCCGCTTGGAAAATAGAGCTTTCCACATCAGGCGGTCAAGGCACTGAACTTGTGGACTTACTCAGGCCATGGGACGGCAACAATCCCGACAGGTATTCACTCGCATCATTCCCAATGTTACCTTGGTCGAACAGAATCACGGGCGGCGGCTTTGATTTCGAGGGTACGTTTTACCCAATTGCGTTGAACAGAGAGGGCGAGCCCTACCCGATTCATGGCGATGGTTGGTTGCAACCTTGGCAAATTAGCCAGCCAGATCAAGATACGCTTGTCATGTCTGTGGAGTCAAAGCACTTCAGTGGCAACCCATACCACTACAGCAGCAGCCAGACATTTCAGTTGGTAGACGGCGGCATGAACCAAAGCATCAGCGTGACCCATTTGGGGGATGCGCCTATGCCCTACGGTTTAGGATTGCACCCATGGTTTTTGCGCACAGCACAAACGCGCCTGCAAGCGCGTGTTGACGGCATCTGGCTCAGCGGCACTGACCCGATACCTACTCGCCATACCAAAGATTTTCCGCCCACCACAGACATCAATGACGGCATGGATGTTGTTAATGGTTCACTCATTGACAATGCATACACAGGCTGGGATGGTTTCGGCACAATACAGTGGCCTGAGAAACACCTGAAGCTAACCATGACTGCCCTTGAAGTACAACAGGACTACCAGCAGAATCCTGCAAACACAGGCTTCTGCTTGATTTATAGACCCGTAAATGGTTCAGCCTTTTGCTTTGAACCTATCACTCACCCTAT
Organism: Polaromonas sp.; assembly: GCA_013298945.1. Classification (GTDB taxonomy): domain Bacteria; phylum Pseudomonadota; class Gammaproteobacteria; order Burkholderiales; family Burkholderiaceae_C; genus Aalborgiella. The sequence goes on along the minus strand of JAAFJR010000001.1, from coordinate 695,188 downwards.
CGATGCCTTCCACGATAAAAAGCTGCCAGGATTGAAGGTTTTAAGCAAAGGCGAAACGCTACAACTTCGCCTAGTGTGGGAATTCGAAACGATCTGAATGAGAAAAATGGGAATAGCGTTTTTTTATCAAAAATAATAGCTAACAACCCAGCATTTACGACGGCTAGTGTCACTTTTTATGCTCAATAAACTGCGAAAGTACACTTTAGGCATTTTTTGAGGCATGTCATTGCCATAGCCGGCGTATTTATTGCCTGCGTTGCTATTATTTTTGATGAAATTACTATGTTTTGGTTTTAAACATATTTTAGACAACAAAAAAGCTTGTAAGCTATTGATTTATAAGAAAAATCAATAATTTACAAGCTTTGAATTTGGTAGGCACGATTGGACTCGAACCAACGACCCCTACCATGTCAAGGTAGTGCTCTAACCAGCTGAGCTACGCGCCTAAAAGTCTGTTCGACAACTCGAATTATAGCAGGCAAAAGAGAATTTTCGCCTTCAACCACCACGGCTTCGCTTTTATCTTGAACTTTATCTATCCGGTTAACGTCTTCGCGCTGAGCGAACACCCTGCACTTCCAGCACTTGACTGAGTACCTTGTTTAAACGCGCTGAATTAGTCACTTCAACCGTGAACGTCATTACCGCAGTGTCGCCGCCACTGCTTCGATGGGACTGGGTATTGGCGGCGATGACATTGAGTTTATCTTTCGAGAACACTTCCAAAATTGCTTTGAGTAAGCCCTGGCTGTCAGCAGCTTCGATCACAACGTCGACAGGGTAAACATGATGAGCGCTGCCGCTAAATGGCGTGCTCAGATTGGCCGACTTGTCTTTCGCCCAAGCCACATCGATCACGCGGCCTTCATCGTTAGCATCGTTGCGCGCGACTAAGGCTTGAAAGTTGCTACAACTTTGGCGATGGATGCTAACGCCTTTGCCCCGAGTCACATACCCTCCAATGACGTCGCCAGGCGCGGGTTTGCAGCATTTGGCTAGTTGGGTCAAAAGTGAATCAACCCCGACAACCAATACACTACCGCTAGGTGATTTTTCTGCTTTGGCGCGCTTGTTAAGCAACTCTTCTGTACTTAATTCGGGCGCTGGTGGTTTGAAAAATGCCTCAATGGTGCGCAGCGAGTATTCGTCTTTTCCCACAACCTCAAACAAGTCGTCTGCAGATTTAAAACCAAGCTGCACCGCCAAATCACCCAATTTGATGGCCGTTTTACCTTCGCGCTGCAGCAGCTTTTCCACAGCTTCGCGCCCGCGTGCCGTGGTTTCCATCATGGCTTGCGCGTTAAACCAAGCGCGCACTTTGGACTTAGCGCGACTGCTGCTCAAATAGCCAAGTTCTGGGTTGAGCCAATCGCGTGAAGGACCACCTTCTTTGGCGGCGTTGATTTCAACAGTTTGACCGTTTTTAAGAGGCGTGTTGAGCGGCACCATCACGCCGTCCAACTTAGCGCCACGGCAGCGGTGGCCCAGGTCGGTGTGCAAGGTATAAGCAAAATCAACAGCAGTTGCGCCCTGCGGCAACTCGACCACGGACGCATCGGGCGTGAGCACATAGATACGGTCGCTCAAAATGGCTGCAGATTCTTGGCTAGCTTGCGCCTGCTCGGTTTGCGTTAAATCGCGCTCCCAAGCAAGCAACTGGCGCAACACAGCAATTTTGGCGTCGTAGCTGCCAGTTGCAGACACGCCAGCATAACCCTTCGCCCCAGCTTCTTTGTACACCCAATGCGCCGCCACGCCGTGCTCTGCTTTGTCATGTATGGCTTGCGTACGAATTTGAATTTCAATGGCCTGCCCCAAACCATCACGCACCACTGTGTGCAAGGATTGGTAGCCATTGGCTTTGGGTTTGGCTATGTAGTCGTCAAACTCATCTGCAATGGGTGAAAACTGCGCATGTACCCAGCTAAGGGCACCGTAGCAATCGTCAATCTCTGCAACAATCACGCGCAAAGCACGAATGTCAAACACTTGGTCAAAACCCAGCGCTTTACCACGCATTTTTTTGACGATACTGTAAATATGCTTGGGGCGGCCTTGCACTTCTGCCTTGATGCCCTGCTTGGCTAAGTCAGCTTCTAATTGTTCACGCAGTTGCTCGACATAGTTTTCACGCAATGTGCGCTTTTCGTCTAATAAACGCGCGGTTTCTTTGTAAGTTTGTGGTTCTAGAAATCTGAAAGACAAGTCTTCCATTTCCCATTTGATTTGCCAAATGCCCAAACGGTTTGCCAAGGGCGCAAACACTTGGAGCGACTCGCGTGCCATGCTCTCAGAAACAACAGCCTTGGTTGCCGCAAAGTAACGCAATGATTGCAAGCGTGAAGCCAAGCGCAGCATCACCACACGCAAATCGCGTGAAAACGCCAAAAGCATTTTGCGCACGGTTTCAGTGTGGGCAGTAGCCGTGGCTGCACGGGTTTGCTTTTGCATCTGCATCAGCTTGGTGGTTTCTACCGCCAAAGATGCCAAATTGTCATCAAATGCTTGCCCAATCATCTCCAGCGGCTTATTCAAATGCTCGCAGGTGTAAACCAAGTAGCTTGCCGCTTGCATGGCTTCAGAACCACCAATATCGAGCAATATTTGTGAAACGGCTTGTGCATGCAGCCAAGCATTTTCACCTGTTTCAAGGGTTGAGTGCCGTAAGAAAGGTTCAGCAAATACTCTTGCGCTATTAAGCGTCGCTTGCGTGGTAACGTCAGTCAAGGCTTAAGACTTTCCCACCAAAAAATTGACTGCGACTTGCACTTGATCTGCCGCAATAAAAGTAGGTGCATGGCCTACGCCCTCAAATTCGACCAACTGCGCGCGTGGGCCGCGCTGCGTCATGGCTTGCGCAGTCTCAGAGGACAATAAATCAGACTGCGCACCGCGCGTTATCAAGGTTGTCGCTTTGATGTTGTCGTAGAGCGCCCACAACATGGCTTCGCCTTGTTTGGTAGACTCTTCAGTTGCGCTGGCAAAAGGTACGGCAATGGCTAGGTCGTAATGGAGAACAAAGCCTGTTCCGCTGGGCTTAACCATAGCTTGCGACAAAGCAAGCCATTGCTCTTTGGTATGAGGGCCAAAACTTGTAGACACAGCCCACATGGCATCTGCAGCCTGCTGAATTGAGTCAAAATTAGCGGCCTTGCCTAAGTATTGACCAATGCGTTGTATAGCCAACCATTCAATGGCAGGCCCAACATCGTTCAAGATGAGTTTGCGTACTGGCACGGGCAATAGCAAATCAGGCTGACCGCTGACAACCATGCCAATCAAACCACCCATGCTGGTGCCTACCCAATCTAAAGTTTTGGGCTTCAACTGGTTAATCAATGCCAACATGTCTGCTGCGTATTGTGGGATTTGGTAGCCCATAGGGTCTTTGAGCCAATCGCTTTTGCCGCGACCGACAACATCTGGGCAAACAACTCGCAATTCACCAGGCGCAGCATCACAAAGCGCTTGCGCCAAAACATCGAAATCTCGCCCTTGGCGTGACAAGCCATGCGTGCAAATGATGACGTGGTCGCTGTTAGCATCGCCCCATTGCCAATAAGCCATGCGATGCTGACCTTGTGTATCTGGGCAGTTGACGAAATTTAAAGTTGCTTGATCCATTTTTAACTCAACTGGTTTAATGCAGCAGCACGCCCGCGCGAAACATTCACGGGAATAAGCAGTAGCAAACCAGCAATAAACAATACGGACGTAGACATGATGGCTATGCGTTGGTTTCCACCTGTCATCCAAGTAATTGCACCATAGCTCAGTGGCCCAATGATGCTGGCTAAGCGCGTAGCAAATGTCCACAGCCCAAAAAATTCGCCCACTTGCTTGGGTGGCGCAAACATGGCCGCCATGGCACGCCCCGCAGATTGGCTGCTGCCCATGCAAAACCCAGCAATTGCAGCGGCATACCAAAAACCACCTTTAGTCGTGGTGATAGCTGCAATGACGCAAGTTGCAATCCAGCCCACCAAGGTAATGCCTAGAGCTATTTTGTGGCCCACTTTGTCCTGAAAATAACCAAATCCAAAAGCACCTACGGCTGCTGCGATGTTGAGTACAAAAATCAGCACCATGGTTTCTTGCGGCTTAAAACCTATAACCTGTTCTGCGTATATAGCTGCCAAAGTGATCGCCACCGCTACGCCACCTTGGTAACACACACCGCAAGCTAAAAACCACATAAAATCTTTGTAGTGTTTAGCTTGGTTAAAAGTGGTTTTTAGCTGCGCCAAAGATGCTTTAAAACCACTTTGTTGCAATGCCTTAGGGTTTGGCACGGCACGCTCTTTTAAGAGCCAAAAAGTAACACAAGCTGCAGCGCCATAAATCACAGCCGTGATCAACATGGTCACAGGCACAAACTTGTCTGCAGATACACCTTTGCTTTGTGACCACAACACATAAGCCAAACTGATGCCCAAAGCCAACATGCCACCAAAATAACCAAAACTCCAACCCCAGCCACTCACTTTACCAAAGGCTTCTGGTCTTGCTAGTTCAGGTAGAAAGGCACCGGTTAACGATTCGCCGTAAGCGTAAAAAGTATTTGACAGAATAATCAACAAAATCGCCAAGGTAACGCTACCAGGTCCAGCAAAAGCCAAGGCAGCAGTGGCTATAACGCATGCAATAGTTGTTAAAACCAATAACCGTTTTTTGGCTGCATGTAAATCTGCATAGGCACCCAGACTAGGCATCGTCAACATCACGATGGCATACGACACGCTCAATGCCGCCGTCCAAGCAAACGTCGCCCATTCTGCTTTTTGCGCGATGCCGCCCACAAAATAAGCAGCAAATACTGCAGTGATAACAACAGTTGTGTAACCCGAATTGGCAAAGTCATACATCGCCCAGCCAAAGACTTCACGCTTTTTGACGTTAGGGTTCAGTGAGTCTTGGGAGAATAGCGCCACAGTTGAATTATTTGAAGTTAGTTATTTCTGAGCTTCAGTGCAAATGTTTTGGACGACGGCCACCGCCACCATGCGCCGATCCGCCACCACCACTGCCCCCGCCTCGAGGTGGCTTACCCAACTCAAGAGAGTTCACCAAGGCATCAAATCGCTCGGTGAACAATTTATCAACCTCTGCAACAACGCCAGCTAACTCTGAACCATCGAAATGACGCTCCATGAGGTTGACTACGTCTTGTACCAATAAATCGCGCTGAACTTGCATGATGGCTGCAGGCGTGGGGCCTACAAACAGCATCAAGAAATCATCCCTAGAGTCATCTTCAACGCTAGGATCTTCATCTCTGTCTTCATCGTCAAACTCGGTATCGTAAAACGTCACCTCGATCGCAGCGCCGGTTTCTGCAATCTCGTTCAAATTCATGCACATTTCGTCAAGCGACTGACGAAAATCTTCGTCACCTGGTACCGTCCAGCACATTTGTAAAAGATGCTCAGTTGCATCAAATTTGATACCGGGTTCTTCTTCATACGAGCTACTTGCCCCATCGGACAATGAGCGAGCACCCGCATAACTCCAAAGTGGCTTCAAAGCATCTTGAATTTGCTCAAATTTGACGCTAGGCAGCAGTGCAACTTGGCCATGCACATGGATTTCAAAAGGGGCGTTATAGCGGGTCATAAGTAAAACAAATCTGCTGAATGTTATCCAAGGATACCGCAAATTACCGTCAAATGTTGCTTTGGATTCCAAGTTGTGGAATACTTAAATGCAATTCAATATTGCTACACAATTAATAGCTACTCAGGCAATAAATACGCAGGCTAGAGCCATATTTAATGCAATAAATAAAATTTCATGATTTGGTGCCTCGAGCCGGAATCGAACCGGCACGCCCGCTATGAACGAAAGCGGCGGATTTTAAGTCCGCTGTGTCTACCTATTCCACCATCGAGGCTGTCAAACTATGCATAAAACACATAGCCGAGCAATTTGGAGGCGCAGGCCGGAGTCGAACCGACCTACTCGGATTTGCAATCCGGTACATAACCGCTTTGTTACTGCGCCAAAAACTTCACTTAACGAGCCAATATTTTAGCAGTAGCTAAAGATTGAAAGTATCGTTAATCAATACGCTAATTTAATACAAAAAAGGGAAGCCTGAGCTTCCCTTTTTGAAAATTGGAGCGGGAAAAGAGTCTCGAACTCTCGACCTCAACCTTGGCAAGGTTGCGCTCTACCAACTGAGCTATTCCCGCATATCGATAGACGAATTATAGCCTATTTTTTTCGTCTTTTTAAAATTTTCAAATTAATGTTTGATAGATTCTGTTGAAACAGATTGAGTGGCAGACAAGCTAGCCGCCGCAGTCACCGCATCAACGATTGGATCAACATCAGGCAATGGCGTTGGCGCGCGTTCTAATGCCAATTCCAACACTTTATCGATCCAACGCACAGGCACGATTTCCAAACCGTTTTTCACATTTTCGGGAATATCTTGTAAGTCCTTGGCGTTTTCTTCTGGAATCAAAACAGTCTTAATACCCCCACGCAATGCAGCCAGCAGTTTTTCTTTCAAGCCACCAATGGCAGTCACTTCACCACGCAAAGTAATCTCACCTGTCATCGCCACATCACCACGCACTGGAATGCCTGTCAACGCAGATACAAACGCTGTTGTCATCGCCGCACCGGCACTAGGGCCGTCTTTAGGTGTCGCACCATCAGGCACATGAATGTGGATATCGCGCTTCTCAAACATCTCTACTTTGATGCCCAAACGATGCGCTCGGCTGCGTACTACCGTTCGAGCAGCTTCAACTGATTCCTTCATCACATCGCCCAAAGAGCCTGTCCGTGTGATAACGCCTTTACCGGGCATGATGGCCGCTTCAATCGTGAGCAAGTCACCGCCAACTTCAGTCCAAGCCAAACCCACCACTTGACCGATTTGGTTTTGCTCTTCAGCGCGGCCGTAAGTAAATTTGCGTACGCCTAAATATTCATTCAGATTGTCAGGCGTTACCGTAACTGGCGCCTTGTAAGTTTTAAGCAGCAAGCCCTTAACAACCTTGCGACAAATTTTAGACAACTCGCGTTCCAGAGAACGCACACCAGCTTCACGGGTGTAATAGCGCACAATATCGCGCACAGTCTCAAACGGCACAATCAACTCACTCGCCTTCACGCCATTGTTCGACATTTGTTTAGGCAGCAGATAAGTGATAGCGATATTGGTTTTTTCGTCTTCGGTATAGCCAGCAAGACGAATCACTTCCATACGATCCAACAAAGCCGAAGGAATATTCATCGAGTTAGATGTTGCAACAAACATCACATCACTCAAATCAAAATCCACTTCTACGTAATGATCTGCAAATGTGTGATTTTGCTCTGGGTCTAACACTTCAAGCAAAGCACTTGAAGGATCGCCACGGTATTCCGTACCCAGTTTGTCAATTTCATCAAGCAAGAACAGTGGATTACGCGCACCAACTTTGCTTAAATTCGACAACACTTTCCCTGGTAAAGCGCCTATGTAGGTGCGTCTATGGCCACGAATTTCTGCCTCATCGCGCATGCCGCCTAAAGCCATGCGCACAAATTTACGCCCAGTCGCCTTAGCAATTGATTGACCCAAAGACGTTTTGCCAACCCCCGGAGGGCCGACCAAACACAAAATCGGTGCTTTGACTTTATCAACGCGCTGCTGAACCGCCAAATATTCCAAAATTCGATCTTTGACTTTGTCTAGCCCGAAATGGTCCGCATTTAAGACTTTTTCTGCTTCCGGCAAATCATGTTTGATTTTGGTTTTCTTCGCCCACGGCAAACCAATCAATACATCAATGTAATTGCGTACAACCGTTGCTTCAGCAGACATCGGCGACATCAGCTTGAGTTTTTTGAGCTCAGCTTCGGCCTTTTTCAGTGCTTCCTTACTCATCTTGGCGTTTTTGATTTTTTTGCCTAGATCGTCAAGGTCTGCACCCTCTTCGCCATCCCCCAATTCTTTTTGAATAGCTTTAACCTGCTCGTTCAAATAGAAATCGCGCTGGTTTTTCTCCATCTGGCGTTTCACACGGCCACGGATTTTTTTATCAACATTCAAAATATCGACTTCACGCTCAATTTGCTCGAACAAGCTTTCTAAACGCGCTTTGATGTCAGACAGATCCAGAATGACTTGCTTGTTTTCAAGCTTTAATGGCAGATGCGCGGCAATCGTGTCTGCCAAACGACCCGGGTCATCGATGCTAGAGATTGAGCTCAAAATCTCGGGTGGGATTTTTTTGTTCAACTTAACATACTGGTCAAACTGCTGCATCACCACACGGCGCAACGCTTCAATGTCAGGCGTTTTCTCACCCTTGGCGGTCAACTTAAGGTCTTGCGTTTCTATGGGTGTAATATTTGCCGTGAAATGTGATTCAGCATCATCCACACGGTTCACCGTTGCTCGTTGCTGGCCTTCAACCAACACCTTGACGGTGCCGTCTGGCAACTTCAACATTTGCAAAATTGTCGAAACGCAGCCGACGTCAAACATATCTGTCACTGATGGCTCGTCTTTGGCAGCTGTCTTTTGTGCCACCAGCATAATGCGACGCTCGGCAGCCATCGCCAGTTCAAGCGCCTTGATACTTTTGGGACGCCCCACAAATAGGGGAATCACCATATGCGGAAATACCACCACATCTCGCAATGGTAGCAAAGGCAAATCTAAAGGTTCAGCAGGTAATGCGATAGGTGCGGACATCAATATCCTTTAAAAATTCAATACGTTCAATTTAATGCGTGCTTTACGCCTTTTTGGCAGCTTCGCGGTAAACCAACAATGGCGGTTTGCTCTCAACGATGGTTGATTCATCTATGACAACTTTTTCGACATTCGTTTGGTTAGGAAGTTCGTACATGGTGTCTATCAGCGCTAATTCCAATATGGAGCGCAAACCACGCGCACCTGTTTTTCGCTTCAAGGCTTTTTGAGCGATGGCTTTGAGCGCAGAGGGACGAATTTCTAAATCCACACCTTCCATACCCAGCAATTTGCTGTATTGCTTGACCAAGGCGTTTTTCGGCTCAGTCAAGATTTGCATCAACGCGTCTTCCGTCAGCTCTGCCAAAGTAGCAATCACGGGCATACGACCAATCAGCTCTGGAATGATGCCAAATTTGATCAAATCCTCTGGCTCCACCTCGTTGAATACTTCGGTGATGCTGCGTACTTCTTTGCTTTTCACCATGGCGCTGAAGCCAATGCCAGAAGCTTCAGTACGGTTCTCGATGACTTTTTCTAAACCGGCAAACGCGCCACCGCAAATAAACAAAATATTGGTGGTATCAATCTGCAGGAAATCTTGGTTTGGATGCTTGCGCCCACCCTGCGGCGGAATGCTGGCCATTGTGCCCTCAATCAACTTAAGCAAAGCTTGCTGCACACCCTCACCAGAAACATCGCGCGTGATAGATGGATTGTCAGACTTGCGTGAAATTTTGTCGATTTCGTCAATGTAAACAATGCCGCGCTGCGCCCGCTCGACTTCGTAATTGCAGCTTTGCAGCAACTTAGAGACGATGTTCTCCACGTCTTCACCCACATAGCCAGCCTCCGTCAACGTGGTGGCATCAGCCATGACAAAAGGTACATCCAGCATGCGTGCCAAGGTTTGTGCCAAAAATGTTTTACCAGAACCCGTAGGTCCAATCAGTAAAATATTGCTTTTAGCCAACTCAACATCGTCTTTTTTAGACTTGTCTTTGTGTTGCAAACGTTTGTAATGGTTGTAGACGGCAACAGCAAGCGTGCGCTTGGCGACGTCTTGACCAATCACATAGTTGTCTAAATTGGCTTTGATTTCAGCTGGTGTAGGCAAATCGCCCCGCGCTTTGCGCGCTTCGTCAGCCGCGATAACGGGCAGCTCGTCTCGAATAATCTCGTTGCACAGCTCAATACACTCGTCGCACACAAACACCGACGGTCCAGCAATCAGTTTTTTAACCTCGTGCTGGCTTTTTCCACAAAACGAGCAAAACAGCGTTTTCTCGCCAGATGCGCCTTTTTTCTCGGCCATATAGAAGCACCTTTTTCAAATAATAAGCAATCTTGCTTTGATGATATGCCAAAAAGGTACTGAAATAGCCCTAAAAAGGCCTATAAAAGGCCTTTTTATAGGCTTTTTACGGTCGTTTTGAAATCACAGCATCAATCAAGCCATAGTCTTTAGCTTCATCTGCTGTCATATAAAAATCACGCTCCATGTCAGCCTCAATTTTTGCCAGCGTTTGACCTGTACGCTCTGAATAGATTTTGTTCAATTGAGCACGTGTTTTCAAAATTTCACGCGCTGCAATTTCAATCTCAGTCGCCTGGCCTTGGCTGCCACCCGATGGCTGGTGAATCATGACTTTGGAGTTTGGCAAAGAGAAGCGTTTGCCTTTAGCACCCGCCATCAACAAAAACGAGCCCATGCTGGCTGCCATACCAGTGCACAGCGTTGACACCTCAGGTTTGATGAAGTTCATGGTGTCAAAAATCGCCATGCCGGCAGACACCGAGCCGCCTGGGGAGTTGATGTAAAAAGAAATGTCTTTGTCTGGATTCTCGCTCTCAAGGAACAATAGCTGCGCCACCACCAAATTGGCGACGTAGTCGTTCACAGGCCCAACCAAGAAAATCACGCGCTCTTTGAGCAAACGTGAATAAATGTCGTACGAGCGCTCGCCACGGCCAGATTGCTCAATCACCATGGGTACCATGCCTAAGCCTTGGATTTCTTGCGTGTAGGAAGCCATTTGATGACCGAATTGCGAATAAATATTGCTCATTGAGACTCCAAGTTAAAGTGTGTTCTTAACGGTATGGCTAACAACAGGTTGACAACAGACAGACTGTACCAAAAGAATGGTCACAGAAAAGACATGGGGCTTGCGTCCGAAAACACAAGCCCCAGTTTATACAGCTGAATCAGTTAATGTCAGTGAATTACTGTTGCGCCATCAAATCATCAAATGTGATTGCTTTTTCAGTAACTTTGGCTTTTGACAACACAAAATTGGTCACATTGTTTTCGATAACAATGGCTTCAACTTCAGCCATGCGGTTTTTGTCGCTACCGTACCAACGAATCACGTCCATCGGCTTTTCATAGCTAGCGGCGAGTTCTTCAATGTGACTGGACACTTGCTCAGACTTGGCGTGCAAGCTGTTGGCTTTCACCAACTCGGCGACGACCAAGCCCAAACGCACACGGCGCTCTGCTTGTGGCTGGAAAATATCTTCAGGAATAGGCATTTTGTCGAAATCTTTGATGCCTCGCTGCTTCAAATCAGCACGTGCGCCTTCAACCATGCGATCCAGCTCAGCTTTCACGCTGGCTTTTGGCAAATCCAACTCTGCCTTGGCAACCAAAGCATCCATCACGGATTGCTTGTTTTTAGCCAGCAAACGTGCTTTGACTTCACGCTCAAGGTTTTTCTTGATGTCTGAACGCAAACCTGCCACGGTTGCATCTGCAATACCGAGTGACTTTGCCAATGCATCGTTCACTTCTGGCAAATGCGCGGCTTCTAGCTTCTTGATGGTGAGCATGAAGTCTGCAGTTTTGCCTGCCACGTCTTTGCCATGGTAGTCCGCTGGGAAAGCCAATGGGAAAGTCTTGCTTTCGCCAGACTTCATGCCACGTGTGGCTTCTTCAAATTCTTTCAACATCTGGCCATCGCCAACGATGAATTGGTAAGCCTCAGCCTTGCCGCCAGCGAACACTTCGCCGTCGATCTTGCCTTCAAAGTCAACCGTTGCGCGGTCGCCGTCTTGCGCAGGTGCGTCGATGGCGCGCTGTGCAAAAGTACGGCGTTGTTTACGCAAAATATCCAGTGTTTTGTCAATCGCAGCATCTGTTACTTCAGCAGAGTATTTTTCAACTTCAGCGGTGCTTAAATCAGCGATTTTCACTTCTGGGAACACTTCAAACACCGCGTCAAACGTCATTTGGCCTTCAGCGCCAGCTTCGTTTTCTGTGATTTTAGGTTGGCCGGCTACGCGCAGTTTTGCCTCGTTAGCAGCGACGGCAAAAGCCTCGCCCACTTTGTCATTCATCACTTCGTAGTGAACAGAATAACCATATTGCTGCGCCACCACATTCATAGGCACTTTGCCTGGGCGGAAACCATTCATCTTGACGCTTTTCGCCAGCTTTTTCAGGCGTGCATCCACTTCATTGGCAATCACGCTGGTTGGCAGCGACAAAACGATTTTGCGCTCTAATTTCTCTAGGGTTTCAACAGTCACAGCCATGTCGGTCTCACTTATAAAGTCAAAAAACAGTTTATCGATGGTGCGCGGGGGGGGACTCGAACCCCCACATCCTTGCGGACGTCAGGACCTAAACCTGGTGCGTCTACCAATTTCGCCACCCGCGCATCGAAAAACTCACATCAATCGCCGTTTGAATCGCTCCAAACCGCATTTCAAAATTGGTAAGCCTTCTATTTTAACCTGATTAAACTATCGTTATGTCCGCTCCGCAATCCGCCCAAGAAATCACCCATTACGAGAACTTTCCCGTCGCCAGCTGGCTATGCCCACCCCATTTGCGCACTGCTATCACCGCGATTTACTGGTTTGCGCGCACGGCGGACGATCTGGCCGACGAAGGCGACGCCACGCCGCAGCAGCGTTTAGACGACTTGGCAGCCTTTCGCAGCGACTTGCTGTTGGCAGCCAAAACCGAATCCACATCATCCCGCTGGCCGCATATTTTTAAGCCGCTAGCATCTGCAATCACTAAATTCTCTATACCCATCAACCACTTAGAAGATTTACTCAGCGCCTTTGAGCAAGACATCCGCAAAACCCGCGACGGCGCAGGCTACGCAACCGAGGCCGAATTGCACGACTACTGCACCCGCTCCGCCAACCCCGTAGGCCGCCTGCTGCTGCACCTCTACGGCATCGCCGACGACGCGGCACTGCGCTACAGCGACCACATCTGCACCGCCCTTCAACTTATCAATTTTTGGCAAGACCTGAGCCAAGACATCCCACGTGGCCGCTTTTACCTGCCAGAAGACGCCTGCGCAGCGTACAAAGTGACAAAAGCAGATTTAACAGCATTACGGCAAACCGAAAATACTACAAAATTAATAGCTGCTCAGGCAGTAAATACGCTGGTAATGATGAAAAAAGGCTCTAAATTAGTGCACCTAATCCCCGGTAGAGCCGGCTGGGAGCTCAGATTCGTCGTGCAAGGCGGATTGCGCATTTTGGACAAAATCAAAGCCTTAGATTACGCCATGCTGGTGAAACGCCCCAAGCTTACGAAGCTGGATTATGTGGTGATTGGGTGGCGGGCGCTTTGGATGTAAAAGAGGGTTAAATATGCCTCTAGCCGGCGTATTTATTGTCTAAGAAGCTATTAATTTTATAGCATTTTCTAGCCGCGTAAGCTAGCTTGATCCCCCCGCTCACCCCCAACCCCTCTCACCCCACCGGGTGATAGGGGATTTTTCATTTGATAGTTAGCGATCGAGTGAAGCTTCTACCAGTAAACGAAAAGAAATGGGGGTCAGATTCGAATTCAGGACAATTCCTCAATCGGCGACAAATTATCATGTTCGAAATTCGACTCTGACCCCGATTTCTGTATACTGAACAATAAATAAATTTAAAACCATGAATACTTCAAATAGCTCTACCCCTGCCGAGTCATTATTTACCTTAATGTTTTTAGAAAATGGTGGCGGGTTTTCGCCTAAATCACTCGATCAAATCAGTATTTTTGTACAAACAGAGATTACTTTCTGGGCATGGCTACAAAATAACCAACATCACGTGCAAGGCATTAAAAATATCATAAGTCAGTTCAATAATGTAAATAACTCTATTAATCAAGCTCATCAATATAAAGCCAATCATCCAACACAATTTCAAGACTGCTTGAATGATATTCAGGGTTCTTTACGAAATATATATATTAGTTTGAAGCTACCTCACTCCACTTCTACGCTCGGGAAGCGTATTGAGGCTTACAAAACTGAACAAAATCCAGAAGCAGCGAGCTATTTTGTTAGTGCTTTTTATCCACCCCCACAAGGATATCCCATTCAGCCACAAACCATATTTGCATGGCAAGGGATTATTGAAGGTTTAATAGAAAAATTTAATATTATTCAAGCATCACCTAAAGGCCGAAAAAATGCTGCAGAGGCCGCCTACGAACAGCTCCGAGGTAAAACTGAAGTATTATTAGGTGAAAAAACAACTGCTTACGAAGATTTGCATCGCAATTATGCAGAGACTAGTGAAAAAATTAATCTCTCATCAATTGAACAAATTAAAAGTTTTGATAATGCTCAAGAAAAGAGAAATACTACATTTGCTGAACTCATAGAAACTCACAGCAATGAATTAGAAACACTCAGGAAAACATTCCGCGAAGAATTGGCTCTTCGTTCTCCAGCTGAGTACTGGAAAGACAAGCACAATAAGCATGTTAAGAACTCTTGGATTGCCGGTATTTTTTCGTTCATTGGCATAGGTTGTTCAGGTTTGTTTTTGTATTGGCTAATCGGTAACTTGTTATCGAACACAACTTCGAATACGACGCTTGAAAGTTGGCGAGTTGCTCTAATAGCGCTAATTGGATTGTTCGCAATCTGGGCAGTTCGCCTAGTTGTTAGGATGTTCTTGAGCAATCTACATCTTGCATCAGATGCGGATGAAAGAGTTGTCATGGTAAAAACTTATTTATCTCTGATTGAGGGAGATCGATTGTCTTCGAATGAAGATCGACAACTCATACTAAAAGCCCTATTCCGTCCAGCTTCAGATGGAATTGTCAAAGATGAAGGCATTCCGCCATCTTTTCTAGAATTTTTATCTCGAAGCCCAAAGAGTTAATCTAAAATTTCGAGTAAATTGGCATACAGCTGGCGTATTTATTGACTAAGCAGCTATTTTATTTATAGCAAACATAAACAAACCCAAAAATATTCGACTTTCAAATTCAGTGTAACAATACAGCCCATGACCCCTGAGCAATACGTCCAAGACAAAGCTGCCGCTTCTGGCAGCAGTTTTTATTACGCTTTTCTATTCTTGCCAAAAGCCCGCCGGGCGGCGATTACGGCTTTTTACGCGTTTTGCCGAGAGGTGGATGATGTTGTGGATGACGCTATTGACCACGGCGTGGCGGCTACAAAGCTGGCTTGGTGGCAGGCAGAGGTGAGCAAGGCGTTTGCCGGCAACCCCTCCCACCCGGTGATGAAGGCGCTGATGCCGCTGACTGCCACTTACGGCATTGAAGAGCGCCATTTGCAGGCAGTCATTGAAGGCTGCCAGATGGATTTGAACCAATCGCGCTACTTGGATTACCCGAATTTACAGCGCTATTGCCACCTAGTCGCGGGCGTGGTGGGTGAGGTAGCGGCTAAGATTTTTGGGCAAACTGACCCGAAAACGACCGAATACGCGCACAAGCTGGGGCAGGCTTTCCAGCTGACCAACATCATTCGCGACGTGGGTGAAGATGCACAACGCGGACGCATTTACCTGCCTATGAACGAGCTGCAGCAATTTGACGTGAAAGCGCACGAGCTGCTGAAATATGATGCCAAAACAGTGCAGCCCGACTTCCAGAGTCGATTTGCCTTGTTGATGTCTTTCCAAGCGCAGCGAGCACATGCTTTGTATGACGAAGCCATGCTGATGCTGCCGCTGGCTGACTTTCGTGCCCAAAAACCCGGTTTGATGATGGCCAGCATTTACCGCAGCCTGCTGCGCGAGATTGAGCGCGATAACTTTGAGGTGATGACGCAGCGTATCAAGCTCACGCCGCTGCGCAAAATGTGGCTAGCGTGGAAAGTTCAGGCTTTAGGGCGAGTCTAAAGTCGTGACCAACTTTTCACCTAAAAAAATCGCCATCGTAGGCGGCGGCTGGGCGGGCATGGCGGCGGCCATTTATGCGACGCAAGCTGGCCACCACGCTACAGTTTTCGAAGCATCTCACGCTTTAGGTGGAAGGGCTAGAGTCGTCTCTGGCTCACACTCTAGCACCCTGCCAGACGGCACACCCGTATCGTTGGACAATGGCCAGCACATCTTGATTGGCGCGTATTCTGAAACGCTAAAACTGATGCAAACCGTCGGCGTGAACCTTGAAAACGCGCTGCTACGGATGCCGCTGACGATGCAATTCCCAGACAAAACTGGGCTAAAACTCCCCGATTGGCCCACGCCGTGGGTCGTCGGGCTAGACGCCGCTTGGGGCATTGCTACGGCTAAAGGCTGGACTTGGGGCGACAAACTGGCGCTTTTGCGGGCGGCATCAAACTGGCAGCGGGACGGCTTCATCTGCTCTGCAGCATTGAGCGTGTTACAACTGTGTGTATGCTCCACACCCAAAATCACCCCCCGCGTAATGGCGGAACTGATAGAACCGCTATGCCTGTCCGCACTCAACACGCCCATGGCGGAAGCCAGCGCGCAAGTTTTTCTGCGGGTGCTGCAAGACGCGATGTTCAGCCCCAGCGTTCAGATTGACTCAAAAACCACTTTCGGCAGCGCCAATTTATTGATCCCAAAACGCGATTTGTCCAATCTCTTCCCTCACCCTGCGGCTGCTTGGTTGGTCAAAAATGGCGGCAAAGTGCTGCTGGGGGAACGGGTTGAGCGCTTAGATTACACCAAAGCGGGTTGGCAAGTGAATGCCACAACGGTGCAGCAGACTTTTGATGCTGTGATATTGGCTGGTTCACCCTCAAATATGGCTTTAGCTGGCGTAAATATTGCCTACACAGCTACTAATAATATAGCAAAAGAGCTAGAGCATTTATTGCGCCGCGAGGTGCAAGATTGGCAAAAAAGCGTCAAAGCGCTACGCTATGAAGCGATTGCCACGGTTTATGCTTATTCAAAAGGCGCAAAGTTGCCGCTGCCTATGCTGGCTTTGCGAAGTGACACTGGCGTTGACGCACAGCAACCCGCACAGTTCGTCTTTGACCGTGGGCAGATCGGCGGCGAGCAAGGCTTGCTCGCTTTCGTCATTAGCGCAAGCCAAGGCGAGCGTTTGGACTTACAAAACCGCGTGATCGAACAAGGCAAAACCCAGCTGAATCTGCCAGACCTGCAACCCATCCAAACCATCGTAGAAAAACGCGCCACCTTCGCCTGCACCCCGGGTTTGCAGCGCCCAAGTAACCAAATCGCCCCCGGTTTGCTGGTTTGTGGCGATTATGTCGCTGGGCCTTATCCAGCCACGCTAGAGGGCGCGGTGCGCAGTGCGCAACAGGCGGTAGCGTTGATTTAACGTTTTTTCAAAGGTAAAAATGGCTGTAGCCGGCGTATTTATTGCCTAAAAAGCTATTATATTTATAGCAAATTGATTGCAATATTTGACTTGTTTCCCCCACTCTCATCCCCCGCCTTCTCTCGCCCCGCCGGGCGAAAGAAGGAGCCTTCATTTGAGTGCAGGCAGTCAAGTGAAGCTTCTACCAGCCTAGGTAATGAAAACAGGAGCAGATTCCAATTCAGGACAATCTTCACTTCTGCGAACAAAAGCATCACATCGAAATTGGATGCTGAACCAATTTAACAACCATGCAAACTCGTTTACATCCTACGTTTCAGAGTAATTTTAAAAAACTGTTTATCAGAGCATGGATAGCAAGCGTGGTCTGCTTTGGCGTGGGTTTATATCTGCATAAACACGATCAGCCCGCTCTCGGCTGGGCGTTTTCAATATTATTCGGATTAATAGTTTTCGGTGTTTTGGAGCATTCAATGTATGCGCTGCGCCATGTCAAATGTTTAGCTTGTGACGGCAAAACCATAATTATCAAAAACGCCGATAAAAGCCAATGGCTCGCCGTTTGCGACCATTGCCAAATAACCTGGGATTTGCAAACAGGTACGGGTGGGGAATAGATGTAGGCGTTGATTTAAGTCGCGATTCGTCCGACCACGCGCAGGGTCTTGTCTTGGGCTCGTAGCACCACAATCTCACCCTGAGCCGCACCGCTACCCGTGATGTCTTGAATGTTAAACATATGCGTTACCAGCACCATGTTGGTTTTCAAGCTGGCTTGCACGATCCGCTGACGAACAGCTTCTACATTCGATCTTGCCTTTTTCTCATCGCCCCCTCTTGGTGAACTGATGGCTGACCACGTTTTCACATTGGCAGCGCCAAAAGCCAAGGTTGCGGTATCGATACAGCGGCACCATTCAGAGCTAAAAACCTGAGCGATGGGTACGTTTTTAGAGCGAATCAATTCACCCAAACGTTTAGATTGCTCTCGCCCTTGGTCGCTTAAGTTGCGCTGCGTGCTGCAAATGCCAAGTTGAAAGCCGGGTGGATCGAATGTGCCCGGTGCATCCGCATGGCGAATCAGCAAGATGTAACCGCCTTTGCGCAAATCATTCCACAGCGCTTCATCGCTGGGGGGATTCGCGATTGGATTAGCGCCTTGGGCGTGAGCCAGATGCACAGAAGACAATGCAAGCGTAACTGGTGCCGCTAGTAAACCAAATGAAAAGTCGCGGCGCGTCAAAGTTAGCGTATATGGTTTGCTTTGCATGTGTTTAACCAATAGTTGGATGAAGGTGCTGAAATTTTAGGCAGCTCAGAGAAATTCGGTTTTCAAGACAAACAAAACCATATGAAAAGGTGGGTTTGCGATGCTTTATATGCAAATTCAAATGCTGCGAAAATACACCCCATGACATTTCAAACCGAACCCGCCTTCACCCACGGCAAACCGCCTGCCAACAACGCCACCACCGCCGTTTTACTTTGCAACCTTGGCACGCCAGACTCGCCAACCACGGGCGCTTTGCGCAAGTATTTGCGAGAGTTTTTGAGCGATCCGCGTGTGGTGGAGATTCCTCGGGCAATTTGGTGGTTTATTTTGAATGGCATCATCGTGCCGTTTCGATCTTCTAAGTCAGCCCAAAAATACGCGTCAATTTGGGCCATTGGCGGCTCGCCCTTGAAAATTTGGACGGAGATACAAGCCAAGTTGCTGCAAGGCTGGCTGGGCGAAGCGGGACATCGCGTGACTGTGCGCTACGCCATGTGCTACACCACGGGTAAAGTCTGCCCATCGATTGCGACGCAGTTAGATAAGTTCAAAGCTGAAGGCATCAGCCGCGTTTTGATTTTGCCAGCTTACCCGCAATATTCGTCCACCACCACGGCAGCTGTGTTTGACCAAGTTTATGCATGGGCAGCCAAGGTGCGCAGCATTCCTGAGCTGCGATTTGTGAACCGCTACCACGACGACGCAGGCTACATCACCGCATTAGAAAAAAGTGTGCGTAAGCAATGGCAAATCAACGGCAAGCCAAATTTTGACAACAAAGACATGCTGGTGATGAGTTTTCACGGAATCCCAGAGCGCAGCTTGCATTTGGGAGACGCTTATCATTGCGAATGCTACAAAACCGCGCGTTTGCTGGCTGAAGCACTTGGTTTGAACCCTACCCAGTACAAAGTGACCTTCCAATCGCGCCTAGGTCGTGCCAAGTGGCTGCAGCCGTACACCGAGCCGACAGTGATTGAGCTGGCAAAAAGCGGCGTGAAACGTATCGACGTGATCTGCCCTGGCTTTAACTGCGATGGTTTGGAAACGCTGGAGGAGATCAACATGGAAGTACGCCATGCTTTCTCTTCGTCTGGCGGTGAAGTATTCAACTACATTCCTTGTTTGAATGACGATTCGGCTTGGTTATCAGCACTATCTAGCATTACCCAAAAGCATTTGAGCGGCTGGCCGACACAGGCGGTCGATATGGCTGCGTTGAAAACCATGCGGGATGAGGCGCTGAAACTGGGTGCGA
This sequence comes from Polaromonas sp., assembly GCA_013298945.1. Taxonomy (GTDB): domain Bacteria; phylum Pseudomonadota; class Gammaproteobacteria; order Burkholderiales; family Burkholderiaceae_C; genus Aalborgiella. Next base: position 675,408 of record JAAFJR010000001.1, on the reverse strand, counting down.
AAGACTGACAAACGCGGGAACGACGGCTTATAAGTCTCGTAGATAATCCCTTGTAAACCGTCGATAGCAAACTTGCAATCCCCCAAATTTTCCTCACAAATTCCTCTCACTTAACGCCAATGACCACTGCTTCTGACCGCCCAAAGGGCACCTCCCCGCGCTCTATTTCTGGGCTTTTGCCGTTTTTACGGCCTTACCGTTTGCAAATCGGGCTGGCTTTGCTGTTTTTGGTGATGGCAGCTGTCTCCACCCTCGCCTTTCCATTGGCTTTGCGCAGTTTGATTGATGGTGGCTTGGTCACCTCAGACAAAGGCGCACAGGTCATGGCGCTACGGAATCACTTTTTTGCGCTGTTTGGCGTGGCCGTTGCGCTTGGCGTGTTCAGCGCAGCACGGTTTTATACGGTGAGCTGGCTGGGCGAGCGCGTCACGGCGGACATTCGCAACGCGGTTTATGCCCACGTTTTGCGCCAAAGCCCTCAGTTTTTTGAAACCACGCAAACTGGCGAAGTGCTGTCTCGCCTGTCTGCCGACACCACGCTGGTGCAAACTGTCGTTGGTTCGTCGCTGTCTATGGGTTTGCGAAATTTGGTGATGGGTATTGGTGCATTGGCTGTGCTGATTTGGACGAACCCGTGGGTGATGCTGCAGGTGCTGGGCGCTTTGGTGTTGATTGTGATGCCAGCGATGTACTTTGGTCGCAAGGTGCGCAAACTGTCCCGCGCCAGCCAAGACCGCATTGCGGACTCAAGCGCCATCGCTGCCGAGGTTTTGAACGCCATTCCCGTGGTGCAAAGCTACGCAGCGGAAGACAAAGAAGCTGCCAGATTCGACTTATCCACCAACAACGGCTTCAAAACCGCCGTCACCCGCAGCCGCGCCCGCGCCATTTTGGTCGCTTTCATCATCATCGCCACCAGCGCGGGCTTGCTTTGGGGCTTGTACCAAGGCACGCAGGCCGTCATGCAGGGCACCATGACGGCGGGGCATTTGGGGCAAACGGTGGTTTACATCATCATCCTGGCCAGCGCTTTTGCGGTCTTGGGCGAAACCTATGGCGACCTGTTGCGTGCCGCCGGTGCGACAGAGCGTTTGATGGAACTGCTGGACACCAACTCCCCCATTCAATCCCCTAAAAATCCGGCTGTAGCCGGCGTATCTACTGCCGGAAGCGCTATTCAATTTGAAGCAATTGAGTTCAATTATCCATCTCGCCCACTACAAACCGCGCTGTCTCAGTTCAGTTTAGACGTCAAACCCGGTGAAACTGTGGCTTTGGTAGGACCCAGCGGTGCGGGTAAAAGCACGGTTTTCCAGCTCTTGCTGCGCTTTTACGACCCGAAAACGGGCAGCATCAAGCTGGACGGCGTGGAAACCAGCACCTTGAACTTGCAAGACCTGCGCAGCCGCATCGGCATCGTGCCGCAAGATGCGGTGATTTTCTCGACCAGTGCGCTAGAAAACATCCGCTACGGCAAGCCGCAAGCCACTGACGATGAGGTCAAAGCCGCCGCCAAAGCCGCCTTTGCTGACGAGTTCATCGCCAAGCTGCCCGAGGGCTACGATACCTTTTTGGGCGAGCGCGGCGTGCGATTAAGCGGCGGCCAGCGCCAACGCATCGCCATCGCCCGCGCCATGCTGAAAAACCCGCCACTGTTGCTTTTGGACGAAGCCACCAGCGCCCTAGATGCGGAGAGCGAACGCATGGTCCAAGCCGCCCTAGAGTCTGCCATGAAAGACCGCACCACCCTAGTCATCGCCCACCGCCTAGCCACTATCCAGCAAGCCGACCGCATCATCGTCCTCGACCATGGGCAGATTGCGGAGCAAGGCACGCATGCTGAACTGGTGGCGAAAGGCGGTTTGTATGCGCGGCTGGCGGAATTGCAGTTTGGACTTTGAAATTGCGGCTTTAGAGGGTTAAATTGGAACCTAGCCAGCGTATTTATTGCCTAAACAGCTATATTATTTGTAGCACTATTACTCTTAATTCCCCTTCATCATGAAGGAGCGCCCAGCGGGCGGGGTAGTAAATTTCGCGCCAGCAACTACCCCGTCGCTTCGCGCCACCCCTTCAAAGTGAAGGGGAATTTTAGAGCTGGCTATCGAGTGAAGCTTCTACCAGCCGAGGTAAAGAATATGGGGTCAGATTCCAATTCAGGACAATTCACCCTTCGGCGGACAATAATTCCACATCGAAATTGGACTCTGACCCCATTTTATGTGCGCATAGTAAGTAAACCCTAACGTGAAAGCTCAGCGGGCGGCGAAGCCGTCCACTGCAGCGAAGGATTGAACCTCGTTCGCCTCGAAGGATGATCGAGACACTTGCGAAATCTTGGCTCGTCGCAGTGCATCGTCCACGGCCTGCGCGAACTCGGAAAACTCGAAGTCCTTCGGTCTCCTTGTGGCCTCGGAAGCTCGCCGAATCGCGGAGATCGCTGCGGTCCGATAGGCATCGAGTTGCTGTGTAGGCGTGAGCATCTGGACATCGAGCCAATCAATTTGCCCGACGCTTCGAAGTTCGCGAGTCTTGGGTTTGTATGAGGAGTAACCCTCCGGGCCGGTGAAGGCGACACCTTTTCCCCACGCCGCGAAATCGGCAATCTCCAGCAGCAGCATGAAGTTCTCGATTGATGTACCGAAGGAACGCCCAGCAAGCCTTTGGTTCAAGTAGGCGTCAATCCCTGGTGTGAACAATCGCCACCTACCGGCATTGGCCTTCCAGTGTTCGAGGGGCAAGGCGGTGCCGTTGGAATGCTGCGTGCCGACATGCAGCACTTCGACGCCAGTCTTCAGAAAGGTACGGAAGTGCATCGCTGAGAGGTCTAACGTGTTTTATTTATCATATCCGCAATATATCAGATAACACCACATCAAAATAAGTGATTGCCACCATCGTTAACCAATTGATTTATATAGCATTTTTAGCTAATTTATATTTACTAACTGTATAACAGCGCAAACAAAAAATCATTCGCTGCCAACCACCTCGTCGCTACGCACCACCTTATGGAACAGATTTTTTTGTAGGAAAATTTTTGAAAAATATCAATGCAGCCGGCGTATTAATTGCCCAAGTAGCTATTTTATTTATAGCAAAAATTAACCTAATCCAACGCCTCCCCCGCCGTCAATATTCGCACTGGCAGCGGCGTTTCAATCACCAATAAATACTGATCTCCAGTCGCCAACCAAGCCGCCGAGGCTGCCAGTGCGGTGTGGATGAATTTATCGTCATCGGGGTCGCGGCTGTAGGTTTGAGCGGATATAACCAATCTATCTAGCTACGTATATTTGACTAAAACCATCAATTTCGAATAGCTTTATGCAAATAAAACCTAATGCGTTTTTTGCATAAATAACAGCTAACTTGGCCTTGGACAGTTGTTGGGGAGAGTTTTAAGCTTCAGCCTGAATTTAAAACCATCAACCCACAAGGAAATTTCATGCTGCACCCTAGCACCCATACCTCTGTTGCCACAAACAATGGCGCACCTACTAACTCGCCCATTCCCTCTTACCTGCAAGCTGACAACCTAGGTCCTTGGGGCAATTACCTGCAGCAAGTGGATCGAGTTGTGCCGTATTTGGGCCACTTGGGGCGCTGGGCGGATACGTTGAAGCGGCCTAAGCGGATTTTGGTGGTGGATGTGCCGATTCATTTGGACAATGGCACGATTGCGCATTTTGAGGGCTACCGCGTGCAGCACAACACATCTCGCGGCCCTGGCAAAGGCGGCGTGCGTTTTCACCAAGATGTGACGTTGTCTGAAGTGATGGCTCTGTCTGCTTGGATGTCTATCAAAAACGCTGCTGTCAACGTGCCCTACGGTGGTGCGAAGGGTGGCATTCGCGTTGATCCGAAATCGCTGTCTATGGGCGAGCTGGAGCGTATGACACGCCGCTACACCAGCGAGATTGGCATCATCATCGGGCCTACAAAAGACATCCCAGCACCTGACGTGAACACGAACGAGCAAATCATGGCGTGGATGATGGACACTTACTCGATGAATGAAGGCGCGACAGCGACTGGCGTGGTGACGGGCAAGCCCATCCACCTGGGCGGCTCGTTAGGCCGCAAAGACGCGACTGGGCGTGGTGTGTTTACGGTAGGCGTAGAAGCGGCCAAGCATATTGGGCTGGACATCAAAGGCGCGCGCATTGCGGTGCAGGGTTTTGGCAACGTGGGCGGCGTGGCTGGGCGATTGTTTACCGAGGCTGGCGCGAAGGTGGTGGCGGTACAGGACCACGGCGGCACGATTTACAAAGCGGGTGGTTTGAACGTGCCAGCACTCTTAAAACACGTGGCTGAAACGGGCAGCGCGGCCAATTTTGCGGGTGCTGAAGTCCTGAAAAATGAGTTGTTTTGGGAAGTGGATTGCGATATTTTGATTCCTGCGGCACTGGAATCGCAAATTACCGCCACAAACGCTGGAAAAATCAAAGCCAAAATGGTGATTGAGGGCGCGAATGGCCCGACAACGCCTGCAGCGGACGATATTTTGCAAGAGCGTGGCGTGCTGGTGTTGCCTGACGTGATTGCCAATGCGGGCGGTGTGACAGTGAGCTATTTTGAGTGGGTGCAGGATTTCTCAAGCTTCTTTTGGGATGAGGATGAGATCAACGCGCGATTGGTCAAAATCATGAAAGATGCGTTTGCTGGCGTGTGGGCGGTGGCAGAAGAGCACAAGGTGAGCCTGAGAACGGCAACGTTTATTGTGGCTTGCAAGCGGATTTTGCATGCGCGTGAATTGCGCGGGCTGTACCCTTAATTCAAAGGGCGTTTGAGCGATTCAGGGATGGGCATGGGCAGCACATCAATGCCCTCCTCTAGCAATTCCATGGTTTGGTCTGGCGTGGCGTGGCCGCGAATGGCACGCTCATCAGCTTCACCGTAGTGGATTTTGCGGGCTTCGGAGGCGAAGCTGCTGCCCACGTCTTCGGTGTTGGCCATGACGTGTTTGGCGACTTCTAGCCATGCTGCTTGCATGGCTTGCGCCACTTCAGGGGGGAGGTTCGGTTGCTGTGCAGCTTGCTGGTTTTGGCCTGATTTCGCAGTTTGGGCTACGAGTTCAGTTGCGGTTGATGAGGATGGGGCGGTGTTTGCTTCGTCTTTAGAAGCTGCAGCTCTTTCACTTGTAGAAGTCGGCGCAATTGCTTTACCTAGGTTAAAACGTGGTGCACTCAGTTTTTTGGTAATTTCGGCATTGCCACACATGGGGCATTGCACCAAATTGCGGGCGAGTTGACTTTGAAAGTCCTCCTCAGAACCAAACCAGCCTTCAAACGAGTGCTGCTGGCTGCATTGCAGGTCTAAAACTTTCATAGCCCGATATTAAGCCAAAGCAATATCGGTTGCAGGCACCCATTGCAATGGCCAAGCGCCGGAAAGTACGTTTTGCAGCCACAAAGTGCAAGTTAAAGTCTTGGCATCTGTCACTAAACCCTGGGCACACATGGCGAGAAGTTCAGCAGGTGTGGCGGTGAAAACGTCTAAAGACTCATCCTCGTCCAGCTTGCGTTCGCCCAGAGTCAAACCCTTGGCGAAGTACATGTGAATGACCTCGTCAGAATAGGCTATCGCAATTTGCATGGGACCAGCATAAGCCCATTGGCTAGCGCTGTAGCCCGTTTCTTCAAGTAGCTCACGTTGACCGCAAAATTGTGGGTTTTCGCCTGCATCGAGCTTGCCTGCGGGAAATTCAACCATCACCTGCCCCACTGGATAGCGATGCTGACGCTCTAAAACGACGCGACCATCGTCCAACATGGCGATAACGACAACAGCGCCTGGGTGGACAATGAATTCACGGGTAGCTTGTCTGCCATTGGGCAGCAATACTGTGTCGCGAAGGATGTTTAAAAAACTGCCCTTGTAGACTTGCTCGCTGCTGATTTTGGTTTCAACGAGATGGTCATTCTTGACGATTTTATTCACGATGCGTTGTTGTGTTTTAGCAAGTAACGATAAATAAAACCAGGAAAAGCCAAGGTGATGAACAAAGCACCCGTGATGGCATAAAACTCCCAACCCTGGGGTGCGATTTGACCAGCGCGGTTTTCAAGCAAAAGTCCTAGCCCACCCGCAATGAAGTAAAAAATAATAAGCTCAACCAGCCGAATACCCAAAGTTTTGGGTGTTTTCAGCTGAAAAACCATCAGGAAACGCTGTGCTACAAATGGCAGGTTTGCAGTAACAAGAGCCACAAATATAACCAGCCAAATACTTGCAGATTGAACCATCAGCAAATCAATCGAATGAGATCAAGAACCAAGCGTTTTGGCAATAGCGTCAGCGCACAAAGCCATCAAACCACTTGGGAACAAGCCTAAGAGCAGCACCAAAGCGCCGTTGATAGCCAGTACGATGCGAACATCAGCACCGGCAGAAACGGTGGTAGCTGTGATTGGCTCATCAAAATACATGACTTTGACAACGCGCAAGTAGTAGAACGCACCGATCAAGGACATCATCACCGCGAAAACTGCCAATGCGATTTGTGGCGTTTGTCCAGAAGAAACCAAAGACTGCAAGACGGAAAGCTTGGCATAGAAACCAACCATTGGCGGTACACCTGCAAGTGAGAACATGCAAATCGCCATGATGGCTGCGTAAGCTGGGCTGCGTTGGTTGAGGCCAGCTAAATCGGTGATTTCATCACTTTCAAATCCATCGCGTGCCAAAATTAAAATCACACCGAATGTCGCCAGCGTGGTTAGAACATAAGTGATGACGTAAAACATGGACGAACTGTACGCAGTCGTAGCAGACAAAGTGTTGCCATTGACAACGCCAGACAACAAACCAATTAGCACAAAACCCATTTGTGAAATGGTGGAATAAGCCAGCATACGCTTCAAATTAGTTTGAGCAATAGCGGCCAAGTTACCGACCAAGAGAGAACCGACAGCCAATACAGCCAACATTTGCTGCCAATCAATAGCGAGTGGCAACATGCCCTCAACCAACAAACGAATTGTGATGGCAAAAGCAGCCAATTTTGGTGCGCCACCAATCATCAAGGTCACAGACGTTGGTGCGCCTTGGTAAACGTCAGGCACCCACATGTGAAACGGTACAACACCTAGTTTGAAAGCCAAGCCAGCAACAATAAAGACCAAGCCGAACACCAGGACTTGATGCTTGACGTTGCCAGAGTTGATCGCCTTAAAGACTGCGGCAATATCCAAGCTGCCGGTTGCACCGTACATCATCGACAAACCGTAAAGCAAGAAGCCGCTGGCCAGTGCACCGAGCACGAAATATTTCATAGCGGCTTCTGAAGCCGTCGCATTGTCACGACGCAGTGCGACTAAGGCATAACTACTCAATGTGAGTAACTCTAAACCCAAGTAAATCACCAAGAAGTTGCTTCCTGACATCATGATGAACATGCCCAGCAAGGAGAACATACCCAATGTGAAGACTTCGCCACCATGCAGCATGCCACGAGCTGCAGAATACGGACGGCCATAGACCAAAGTCACCATCATGGCGACAGATGCCAAACATTTGAGCCAGTTAGACATAGGGTCACTCACGGTCATCCCGCTGAAACCATATATGGTTTGACCGCCTGTTGCATACAACGCTTGTAATACAGCAACGACGCCTAATGTCAGCAATGTCAACACGTATGTAGCCGTGCGGCGCGGGCTGGTAACGTATAAATCTACCAAAGCGATCACACAAGCCATCACCAGCAAGACGATTTCAGGGTAAATAGCAATCAAACTTAATTTATCAATCATTTTTAATAGTCTGTTCTTTTAAGTCTGTACTTTTAATTGAGTTTTGACGTTGCCACATGCTTGAGCAAATCAACAACGGAAGCGTCCATCACATCGGTAAATGGTTTTGGATAGACGCCCATCCACAGTACAGCGATTGCAAGCAAGCTCATCACTAAGAATTCTCTGGCATTGATGTCTTGGAGTTCTTTGACGTGGTCATTTGTAACTGGACCCAAGTAAACACGCTTAAACATCCACAAGGTGTAAGCAGCACCAAATATCAAAGCAGTAGCTGCTGCAAAACCAAGCCAGAAATTAGCTTTAACAGCACCCAAAATGACCATCCACTCACCCACAAAACCAGCCGTACCCGGCAAACCGCAATTAGCCATGGCAAACAGCAAGGCAAAAGCGGTGAACTTAGGCATGGTGTTCACTACACCGCCGTAGCTGGCAATTTCACGGGAATGCATGCGGTCATACAACACGCCAATGCTCAAGAACATAGCGCCTGAGACAAAGCCGTGCGCAATCATTTGCACCAAACCGCCCGAAACGCCTAAATCATTGAAGATAAAGAAGCCTAAGGTCACAAAACCCATGTGCGCAACGGATGAATAAGCCACCAGCTTTTTCATGTCTTGCTGAACCATGGCAACCAAGCCAACGTAGATCACCGCAATCACTGACAAAGTAATGATGAGCCAAGCCCATTCATGCGCGGCATCAGGTGCAATTGGCATAGAGAAACGCAGGAAACCGTAGGCACCCAGTTTCAACATGATGGCAGCCAACACTGCAGAACCGCCTGTGGGCGCTTCAACGTGGACGTCTGGAAGCCACGTATGAACTGGCCACATGGGAACTTTGACTGCAAAAGCTGAGAAAAAAGCAAAGAATATCAAAGTTTGAACCGTGCCTGACAAAGGTAATTTATGCCAAACCGAAATATCGAAACTTCCGCCTGATTTTGAGTACAAATAAATCAACGCAATCAGCATCAACAAAGAGCCGAGCAAGGTGTATAAGAAGAACTTGAATGCTGCGTAGATCTTGTTCGGGCCACCCCAAATACCAATGATCAAATACATAGGAATGAGCGTTGCCTCAAAGAAAACATAAAACAACAAACCATCTAATGCACAAAAAACACCAATCATGAGTCCGCTAAGGATCATGAACGCACCCATGTATTGGTTCACACGGGTGGTGATGGACTCCCAAGAAGCGATGATGACAATCACGTTGATGAAAGCCGTTAACAATACAAACCAAAGCGAAATACCGTCTACACCAAGGTGGTAATTGACATTGAAAGCGCTAATCCAAGGTGCTTTTTCGACAAACTGCATAGCAGATGTGCCAAGCTTGAATCCGTCGTACAAAGGCAAAGTAACCAACAAACTGACCACAGCGCCTATAAGTGCAATCCAGCGTACAGCTTTGGCTTGGTCATCACGACCAAAAGCTAAGAGAACAACACCAAAGAAAATTGGTGTCCAAATTGAAAGACTCAGCAAACTCATTTTCCTAAACCCTTATTTGTCCAAACTAGCCATGCTGATATTTCAGGTCCACTCACAAAATACGCTAAAAGTAGAAAAACACCCAAAATCATTGAAAAGGCATAGTGATAGAGGTAACCAGTTTGCAATTTTCTAGTAATACTCGACATCAAACCTACAACTTTCCATGAGCCATTGACCAAAGTACCATCAATGACCTTTTTATCGTTCTCCCAAAGCAAGCCACCTAGCGCACGAGCGCCGCGAGCGAGTATGTTTTCATTGAACCAATCAAGGTAATACTTGTTGTCGAGCAAGGTATAGATAGGTTGAACGCTGCGTTTGATAGCTGCAGGCAAAGCCGGATTGATGATGTACATGTAATAGGACATTGCAACCCCTGCAACAGCCAAAATAAACGGTAGTGTCGTCAAAGCATGTAGGGCCATGGCCATGGGTCCATGAAATGCCTTTGCTAATTCAGTCATCGCGTGGTGTTTATCAGCGTTTATAAAGATAGCATCTTTGAAAAATGAACCATAAAGCATAGGTTCAATAGTGAAATAACCAATGAGAGCCGATGGGACAGCCAACAACACCAATGGGAGCCAAACTACCCACGGGGATTCATGCGGTTTGCCACTATGCGCATCTTGGTGTCCGTGATCGTCGTGTGCGTCATGATGGGCATCGTGATGGTCGTCGTGGTGTGCATCAGGATTTTGATCAAAACGCTCTTTGCCATGGAAAACCAAAAAATACATACGAAAAGAATAGAAAGCAGTAACAAAAACACCTGCCATCACAGCAAAATTAGCAAATCCAGCACCAAACAAATGACTTTCATGGACTGCTTCGATGATGCTGTCCTTAGAATAAAAACCAGACAACAAAGGGGTTCCAATTAACGCCAAAGAGCCCACCAATGAAGTTATCCAAGTGATTGGCATGTATTTACGCAAGCCACCCATCCAACGGATATCTTGGTTGTGGTGAACACCCATGATCACAGAACCTGCAGCAAGGAACAACAATGCTTTGAAAAAAGCATGTGTCATCAGGTGAAACACGGCCACAGAGTAAGCAGAAGCACCTAAAGCAACCGTCATATAACCTAATTGAGACAAAGTCGAATAAGCAACCACACGTTTGATATCGTTTTGAATGATGCCAAGAAAGCCCATGAACAAGGCCGTGATTGAACCAATAATCATGATGAAGCTGAGTGCTGTGTCACTCAATTCAAACAACGGCGACATGCGAGCTACCATGAAAATACCAGCTGTCACCATGGTTGCGGCATGAATCAACGCGGAAATTGGCGTTGGGCCCTCCATCGAATCAGGCAACCAAACATGCAAAGGAAATTGAGCGCTTTTACCCATGGCGCCAATGAAGAGGCAAATACAAATAACGGTGATTAACATCCACGATGTACCTGGGAAACTGAGTTTAGCCAACTCCCCTGCTTTGCTAAAAGCTTCGGTATAGTTCAAGGTTCCAGCAAATGCAGCAATCAATCCAATGCCCAAGATGAAACCGAAGTCACCAACTCGGTTAACCAAGAAGGCTTTCATATTCGCAAAAATTGCAGTCGGTTTGTTGAACCAAAAACCAATCAATAAATAGGAAACCAAGCCAACAGCTTCCCAGCCAAAGAACAACTGCAACATGTTGTTGCTCATAACAAGCATCAACATAGAAAATGTGAACAAGGAAATGTATCCAAAGAACCGGTTGTAACCTTCGTCTTCTTTCATGTAGCCAATGGTGTAAATATGTACCATCAAAGACACAAACGTAACCACACACATCATCATCGCGCTTAGGCCGTCAACAAGGAAACCAATTTCCATCTTCAAGCCACCGACAACCATCCATGTATAGAGTGTTTCGTTAAAACGCGCACCGTCATTCACGACACTTAACAACGTCACTACAGACAACACAAATGCTACTGCCATACCCAATATAGTCAACGAATGACTCAGTTTCCGGCCAATCCTATTACCGCCTAATGCGGTACCAAAAACCCCTGCCAAGACGGCACCCAACAGCGGCGCCATGGGCACGGCCAAAAGGGTTGTTGCTGAAAGCGTTGCACTCATCGTTGTGATCTCTTTGATTCTTTTTTATGTCGTTTCAATTTCATTTGAATTTCTAAGGGTCGTTTTACATTTGATAACGATTAGCCTTTGAGTACATCCAACTCGTCAACATTGATGCTAGATTTATTTCGGAATAAAAGCACCAAAATAGCTAAGCCAATAGCTGACTCTGCTGCGGCCACTGTCAGTATAAAAAACACGAAGATTTGTCCATTCAAGTCGCCCAAATAATGAGAAAACGCCACAAAATTTGTATTCACCGCCAACAACATCAACTCAATCGCCATCAGCAAGACAATCAAATTTTTACGATTCAAGAAAATGCCGATGATAGACAACGAAAAAAGTATTGCACCGAGCACCAAAAAGTGCCACAAAGATAAGATCATGCTTTTTTCTCCACTACGGGTGCGGCCTTGTCATCAGGTCTATCGCTCACGGCTTCAGGGGCTGCTGTCGGCGCTGCTTCTTGCGTCGCTTTCATTTTGATGACTTGCATGCGATCACGAGCAACAACTCTGACTTGATCGGCAGCATTTACGGATTTAGTATCTTTACGCTGGCGCAAAGTCAAAGCAATTGCGGCAATGATAGCCACCAACAATATGACAGCAGCAATCTGTAAAGGATACAAATACTGCGTGTAAAGCAATATTCCCACCTCTTTGGTATTTGAAATTTGCGCTAACTTATCAGCATGAGGTGCGACAGCATTCACCATTTTAGGAATTTCAGTTCCACGGTAGTTACCGATAAGCACCCAAGACATCTCTAAAGCGATGATGGCACCGAATGCACCAATCAAGGGAAAGTTCTTCCAGAATCCGACTCTGATGCTATCAATATTGACATCTAGCATCATCACAACGAATAAGAACAGCACCATGACCGCACCGACATAAACCAACACAAGCGCAATAGCTAGAAACTCTGCTTGCAACAGAAGCCAAATACCAGCAGCTTGAAAAAAGGCTAGAACCAAATAAAGCGCTGCATGCACGGGGTTGCGTGCAGTGATCACACGAAATGCCGCGAACAGCATCACGGCGGAAAACAAGTAAAAAAGGCCAGTCTTAGCGTCCATGAATCAATTCTTTAGTTCTGTATTTTTTATATATCAACGATATTTAGCATCTGCCGCACGATTGGCTGCAATCTCAGCTTCATAGCGATCACCTACAGCAAGCAACATCTCTTTGGTGAAATACAAATCACCACGCTTTTCGCCGTGATATTCAAAAATATGTGTCTCGACAATTGAATCAACAGGACAGCTTTCTTCACAAAAACCACAAAAAATGCACTTTGTTAAATCAATGTCGTAGCGGCTAGTACGCCGGCTACCGTCCTCGCGGACGTCTGACTCAATAGTAATGGCCATTGCTGGACAAACTGCTTCGCACAATTTGCAGGCTATACATCGCTCTTCACCGTTCTCATAACGGCGCAATGCGTGAAGTCCACGAAAACGTGGGCTAAGCGGTGTTTTTTCCTCAGGAAATTGAACAGTAATTTTTCGACGGAACATATATTTGCCCGTCAAAACCATACCCTTGAATAACTCAACAAGCATGAAGCTTGAGATGAAATCCCATAATGAAAATGAACCACTTTTGATTGGTGTAGTTACTGTAGACATAGACTTCACCTTACTTCCAAATATTCCATGAAGTCTGCATCCATGCGCCGACCACAATCAACCAAACCAAAGTCACTGGAATAAAAATCTTCCACCCCAAACGCATGATTTGGTCATAGCGATAACGAGGAAATGTGGCTCGTATCCAAATAAATAATGTTACTACACAAAAAGTTTTAGCACCCAACCACAACCAACCCGCATTGTTAAGCCACGCAAAACCCGTATCAAAGGGAGCTATCCACCCCCCCAGAAACATAATGACTGCCAAAATAGAAACCAACCACATATTGGCATATTCAGCCAAATAAAACATTGCATACGACATGCCTGAATATTCAACCATATGACCCGCAACGATTTCAGACTCGCCCTCGACAACGTCGAACGGATGCCTGTTGGTTTCAGCCAAGCCAGAAATGAAATAAACCACAAAAATAGGTAATAAAGGTAGCCAGTTCCACGACAAGAAATTCAACCCCATCGCAGCGAATGTGCCTTTGCCCTGTGAAGTAACAATATCCGTCATATTTAAACTGGCGGACACCATCAACACAACTACTAAGCAGAAACCCATAGCAATTTCATAGCTAACCATTTGTGCAGAAGCACGCATAGCACCTAAAAAAGCGTATTTAGAATTTGATGCCCATCCTGCAATAATGACGCCGTAAACCTCGAGCGAGGTAATTGCCATGACAAATAACAAGCCAGCATTGATGTTTGATAAGGCGACATCAGGGCCAAAAGGGATCACAGCCCATGCTGCCAAAGCAGGCATGATAGTCATGATAGGACCAAGCAAAAACAAACCTTTGTTGGCTGCCGCAGGTACCAAAATTTCTTTGGTTAAAAGTTTCAAAGCATCGGCAATAGGTTGCAACAAACCCAAAGGACCCACGCGATTGGGACCTAAGCGAATTTGAATCCAACCAATCAGTTTGCGCTCCCACAATGTCAAATAAGCCACTGCGCCCATCAATGGGAGCACTACGACCATAATTTTTATAAGGATCCAAAGCACCGGCCAAACGGAAGTCGACCACCATGCAGCACCAAATAGGCCTAGGCCAAAGTTGTAAATCGCATCAATCATGCATTAACCTCTTGAAGCGCATTGCGTGTTAACTTTGCATCTGCTGTCATTTGTAGCGAGCTTGCACGTCGAACAATACCGTCAACCTGATAAATTGCTGCAGTTACGGGTTGAATATTGGTTTCAGAAATATCAATAGCTGACGAAGTCGCTAGGGTACTTAAATTACTTAATTTCTCAGTAGGAATACGGCCTAACTCAGCAGACTGCCCAGTTATCTTATTAAGCACATCTGTTGATGCATCGAAATCAAAACCAGGCAAATCGAGCATATTCGCCAAAACACGGAACACTTTCCATGCTGGACGGGTTTCCGCCAAAGGTTTCACGACCGCATGGAAGCTTTGCAAACGCCCTTCTGCATTCACGAACGAACCAGATGTCTCAGTAAACGGGGAAATTGGAAGGACCACATCGCAAAAATCCATATTCGCTTTGAAGGGACTCATGCTAACAACCATTTGAGCCTGACCAAGCACTACTTTTGCTTTCGTACCCGCAGCTGTGTCAAACTCAGGCTCGTTATTTAGCAAAATTACCGCTTTTAAACCACCTGCCAACATTTGGCCAGCATTTAAACCGCTTTGTGCAGGCTGAGCGCCAGCCAATTGTGCGCCAACGGTATTGCCAGCCTCTGTCAAGTAACCAACAGTCGCACCTGTCTGTTGTCCAATCCAGTTAGCGAGCGCCAACAAGCTAGAAGCATGAGGATGGTGAGCAGCGGCGTTGCCCAGAAGTATGGCTTTACGCTCGCCACCGAGCATTGAAGCCGCGATATTTTTTGCTGCATCAGTCACCGTGGCAGCTACTGGCGCATCAATTCCTTTTGTTGCAGCAACCGCAGCAGCCACCTCTGCAAGTGTTTTAGCCCAATATTTGAAATCAACTAAAGCCGTATTTGCCGGCGTATATGTTGCATCTATAGCTATTGAATTAATAGCATTAACAGCGCAACCTTTACGTACAGCTTGTCGAATGCGCTGCGCAAACAAAGGATGATCTTTACGAATGTTTGAACCAACAATCAATGCACGATCAAGATTTGACAATGATGCAATACTCGTTCCCAACCACCGAACTTGTCCAGCAGGTTCAAATTCTGCATGGCGCAATCGGTAGTCAATGTTGTCGCTACCTAAACCACGAATCAAACCAGCAGCCAAGAACAACTCTTCTAAAGTGGATTGCGGGCTGACCAAAGCACCCAAACTGGCTGCGCCATGATCAGCTTTGATTTGCTTCAAACCATTCGCCACATACTCAAGCGCCGTTTGCCAATCGACCGTTTTCCATTCGCCGCCGTGTTTGATCATAGGCGTAGTTAAACGCTCAGTTGAGTTCAAAGCTTCGTAGGAGAAACGATCTCGATCAGATATCCAGCACTCGTTGACTTCCTCATTTTCCAGAGGAACAACGCGCATCACTTTATTATTTTTAACTTGAATAATGAGGTTAGCACCTGTCGAATCATGCGGGCTGATTGATTTTCGGCGACCCAGCTCCCAAGTTCGAGCGCTGTATCGGAACGGCTTACTGGTCAATGCACCAACTGGACAAATATCGATCATATTGCCAGACAGCTCAGAATCAATGGTTTGACCCAAGAAAGTCTCAATCTCAGCATGCTCACCCCGATGAGACATGCCCAACTCCATTACGCCAGCCACTTCTTGACCAAAGCGAACGCAACGTGTGCAATGGATGCAACGGCTCATTTCTTCCATGCTGATCAAAGGACCAACATCTTTGTGGAACACGACACGCTTTTCTTCTTCATAGCGAGAGGTGGAACCACCATAACCAACGGCTAAATCTTGCAACTGGCACTCACCTCCTTGGTCGCAAATTGGGCAATCCAAGGGGTGGTTAATCAGCAAGAACTCCATGACTGATTGCTGTGCTTTGATAGCTTTCTCAGACTTGGTGCGAACAATCATGCCTTGCGATACTGGTGTTGCACACGCAGGCATAGGCTTTGGCATTTTCTCTACATCGACCAAGCACATGCGACAGTTAGCAGCGATGCTCAGTTTTTTGTGATAACAAAAGTGTGGAATATACGTGCCAGCATTTTCAGCCGCATGCATGATCATGCTTCCTTCTATAGCTTCTACTTTTTTGCCGTCGAGTTCGATTTCTACCATGGTTCTTCTATTCTTTAAATTTATTCTTTGGCTTTAGACGTAAGCTTAAATATAGCTAGGCACCATGCACGTCTTATGCTCAACGTGATGTTCAAATTCATGTTTGAAATGCTTGATCATGGCACGTACGGGCATAGCTGCAGCATCACCCAAGGCGCAAATGGTACGACCTTGAATATTGTCGGCAACAGAATTGAGCAAATCCATATCTTCCGCACGACCTTGGCCACCCTCAATGCGATCAACCATACGAGACAACCAGCCTGTACCCTCTCGGCATGGCGTACATTGACCGCAAGACTCATGCATATAAAAGTAGCTCAAGCGCTGCAAGCTCTTCACCATACATCGGCTGTCATCTAAAACAATCACTGCGCCCGAGCCCAACATGGAACCAGCTTTGGCGATTGAGTCATAGTCCATGGTGCATTCCATCATGATGGATGCGGGCAAAACCGGAGAAGATGAGCCACCAGGAATAACTGCTTTGAGTTTTCGACCGCTACGCACGCCACCAGCTAGTTCTAACAATTTAGAAAACGGTGTGCCCATCGGAATTTCATAATTACCAGGTCGCTCAACATCTCCACTGACTGAATAAAGCTTGGTGCCACCGTTGTTGGGCTTGCCACATGCCAAATAAGCAGCACCACCATTTCGAATGATCCACGGCACCGCCGCAAAAGTTTCAGTGTTATTGATTGTCGTCGGTTTACCATACAAGCCAAAGCTTGCTGGGAACGGTGGTTTGAAACGTGGCTGGCCTTTTTTGCCCTCAAGAGACTCTAACAACGCCGTCTCTTCACCGCAAATATAAGCACCAAAACCGTGGCTAGCATGCAACTGGAAGTTGAAACTGCTGCCTAATATCTTGTCGCCCAAATAGCCAGCAGCACGCGCTTCTTCGAGGGCTTCTTCGAAGCGATCATATGTCGCGAAAATTTCACCATGAATATAGTTGTAGCCAACGCTAATACCCATGGCGTAGGCTGCGATGATCATACCTTCAATCACGATATGTGGATTGAACTGCATGATGTCGCGGTCTTTGCATGTCCCGGGTTCACCTTCGTCAGAATTACAGACAAGGTATTTTTGCCCAGGAAATTGACGCGGCATGAAGCTCCACTTCAAACCCGTTGGAAAACCAGCGCCACCACGACCACGCAGTGCAGATTCTTTCACTGTAGCAATAACTTGGTCTTGCGTGAGGCCTTCGCTACCATCCAGTGCCAAAATCTTACGCAAGGCTTGATAGCCAGCTCGCGCTTCGTAGTCTTTGATGCGCCAATTATTACCACTCAATCCAGCCATAATTTGCGGCTCAATATGGCGTCCGTGAAATGATGATTCTGCTCCTGAAGCAGCAAACTGGCTCAGCACTTGAGCCGTAGTTTGAACGGTCGTCATAGTTGCTCCTTCACAACAGAAGCACGAAGACCATCAACCAATTGATCAAGTTTATCGTTGGTCATAAAACTACACATGGTTCTGTCGTTCACCAACATCACCGGTGAATCGGCGCAAGCACCCAAACACTCGCTTTGCTGCAAAGTAAACAAACCATCAGCAGTTGTTTCACCCATTTTAATACCCAATTTACTCTCAAGGTGATGTAATGCCTTGCTACCATCGCGCAACTGGCATGGCAGATTGGTGCATACATTGAGCTTAAATTTGCCACACGGATGCTGGTTGTACATGTTGTAAAACGTCGTTACCTCATGTACAGCCATCGGTGACATACCTAAGTAATCAGCTACCATTTTTTCGCTCTCAGCGCTAACATGACCTACTTCTTGCTGCACGATAGCCAAACAGGCCATCACGGCAGATTGCTTTTGATCCGCTGGGAATTTAGCAACTTCTTTTGCAAATCGTGCAATCACCGGTCAATCTCCCCAAACACAATATCCATGGTGCCAATGATGGCTACAGCGTCAGCAATCATGTGACCACGCGCCAATTCGTCCATAGCAGCTAAATGCGCGAAACCAGGTGCGCGAATTTTCAAACGGTACGGTTTATTCGCACCATCGCTGACCATGTAAATCCCAAACTCACCTTTTGGATGCTCAACAGCGGCATAAGCCTCGCCTTCTGGCACACAAAAACCTTCAGTGAACAATTTAAAATGATGAATCAACTCTTCCATGTTTGATTTCATGGATTCACGGCTCGGCGAAGCTACTTTATGGTTATTAGTAATAACAGGTCCCGGGTTAGCACGCAGCCAATCAACGCATTGCTTAATGATCCTGTTGGATTGCTTCATCTCTTCCATACGAACCAAATAACGGTCGTAGCAATCACCTGTCACACCGACAGGCACGTCAAAATCTAAATGAGCATAAACGTCGTACGGTTGCGTTTTACGCAAATCCCACGCAACACCAGAGCCACGCAGCATAGGACCACTAAAACCCAAGTTCAGAGCGCGCTCAGGAGACACAATACCAACACCCACAGTACGTTGTTTCCAAATACGATTTTCAGTCAATAAAGAATGGTATTCAGCAAGATTGACAGGAAAACGTTTGGTAAAATCATCAATAAAGTCAAGCAAAGAACCATTTCTATTGTGGTTCATACGTTCCATTGATTTTGTATTGCGTACCTTGCTAGCCTTGTACTTTGGCATCGTCTCTGGCAAGTCGCGATAAACGCCACCAGGACGGAAATAAGCCGCGTGCATACGAGCACCGCTAACAGCTTCGTACATGTCAAACAAATCTTCACGCTCACGGAAAGCGTACATGATCATGGTCATCGCGCCGCAATCTAACGCATGCGTACCCACCCACATCAAATGATTCAACAAACGCGTGATTTCCGAATACATCACACGTATATATTGCGCACGGGCAGGCACCTCAATGCCCATCAACTTCTCAATGGCTAGACAATATGCGTGCTCATTACACATCATCGACACGTAATCAAGCCTGTCCATGTACGGCAGCGATTGCATATAAGTTTTGTTTTCAGCCAACTTTTCAGTAGCACGATGCAACAAACCAATATGCGGATCTGCACGTTGAATCACCTCACCATCAAGCTCCAACACCAAGCGCAGCACACCGTGCGCTGCCGGATGCTGTGGCCCAAAATTGAGTGTGTAGTTTTTTATTTCTGCCATAAATAATTACCAGTCGCGCTGAAGTGCGATCAGTGCCGGCCTCCGTAATTTGCTTCGCGAATGATACGCGGGGTGATTTCACGTAGCTCAATCGTCACAGGCTGATAAATCACGCGCTTCAACTCAGCGTCATAGCGCATTTCCACATGACCAGACAACGGAAAATCTTTGCGGAAAGGGTGACCAATGAAGCCATAATCCGTCAAAATACGACGTAAATCATTGTGCCCCTCAAAGACGATGCCAAACAAGTCAAAAGCCTCACGCTCAAACCAATTGGCAGAATGCCAAACATCTGACACTGATGCAACGATAGGCATGCCATCGTCTTTGGCAAATACTTTCAGTCTGATACGCTGATTCAAAGTGACAGACAACAATTGCGACACCACACAATAGCGAGGTCCTTCATAAGCACCCTCTTTGTACTCAGAGTAATCAATGCCGCATAAATCGATCAACTGCTCAAACTGGCAGCCTGGTGCATTCTTTAACTGTGACGCAGCGACGAGGTAGTCATCAGCATCTACCACGATACAAACTTCACCCAACGCCACATCGATATGTTTAGCCCTAGCACCAAGCATGTCTAGCAAGGTTTGTTTCAAGGTTTCTGGATTTACGGCAAAAGCAGTCATTCTCTTTAATTCCTAGTTCAGCCGATTACACGCGTGCTATCGTCTGCGTGCGACGAATTTTTTGCTGCAATTGAATGATGCCGTAGAGCAAAGCCTCCGCCGTAGGCGGGCAGCCAGGCACATAAACATCGACCGGTACGATTCGGTCACATCCGCGAACCACCGAATAACTGTAGTGATAATAGCCACCACCGTTGGCACAGGAACCCATAGAAATAACCCAGCGCGGCTCACTCATTTGATCGTAAACTTTACGTAATGCAGGCGCCATTTTGTTGCACAAGGTACCCGCAACAATCATCAAATCGGCTTGGCGTGGGCTGGCACGAAAAACTTCAGCGCCAAAGCGACTGATATCGTATCGTGCCACTGAAGCATGAATCATCTCCACAGCACAACAAGCCAAACCAAACGTCATCGGCCATAACGAACCAGTTTTAGCCCAGTTAACCACCGAGTCATAACTCGTGGTCATGTAGCCTTCTTTAAAAACGCCTTCAATTGCCATGTTTTATCCCAAATAGCCTGTCGTTATAGCGAAACCAAGTTACCCTCAGTTATTCCCAGTCTAAAGCGCCTTTTTTCCACATGTAGACAAAACCTACGATCACGATCGTCAAGAATGTCAAAACCTCGAGATACCCAATCAAACCAACCTCTTTGAGCGCCGCAGCCCAAGGAAAAAGGAATGCAATTTCTAGGTCAAACAAAATAAAAAGGATAGCGATAAGGTAGTAGCGTACGTCAAACTTCATACGTGCGTCTTCGAAAGCCTCAAAGCCGCACTCATATGGTGAGTTTTTAGCAGGATCGGGCTTGTTTGGCCCCAGGATATAACCCAAAATCTGCGGCACGATGCCGACAGCTACACCCACCAGAATGAACAATAGAACGGGAAGGTATTGGCTGATGTCCATTTTTGGGTATTCTTCTTTTATTCGTAAGCTACTTAAGCTTTGAATGTTTACTTTAAAAACTTAAAGAGACTCAATATTTGGTGCCGTCGGCGAGACTCGAACTCGCAAAGCTTTCGCCACTACCACCTCAAGATAGCGTGTCTACCAATTTCACCACGACGGCTGTTTGTTTATCCAGAGAACTTGAGGTAGCCAACTCCGTTTGAACATGATTTGTATGCTCTCTGAACTACTCGGTAGTTTACCCCGAAACAGCACCCTTTTTAAGGGCTATCACCTACAATTACCTGCT
Organism: Polaromonas sp.; assembly: GCA_013298945.1. Taxonomy (GTDB): domain Bacteria; phylum Pseudomonadota; class Gammaproteobacteria; order Burkholderiales; family Burkholderiaceae_C; genus Aalborgiella. The sequence goes on along the minus strand of JAAFJR010000001.1, from coordinate 654,191 downwards.
ATTTTTGTAAAATCAGCGTGTAAATGACCCAAGCAAATGACTCAGGTCAAGAAGCCAATAAATTACTTCGTAGGAATTTGCGTCGCTGGCTTGCTTGTATCCACTGGTGTAGCAGGCGCAACAGCTGGCGTTGCTGGCGCAGTGGACTTGTTATCTGGGATTTGAGCCGCTGGGGTTGCTGGCGCAGCTGGCACTGGGGCCACAACCGCAGCGCCGTCTAACACGCTGCCAGAGGATGCAGGACGCAAATTACCAAAATAGGACAACGCCATGGTGCAAACAAAAAACACCGCAGCCAAACCAGACGTGGCGCGCGACATAAAGTTGGCGCTACCACTAGCCCCAAACAAGCTGCCTGAACCACCGCTGCCAAAGGCTGCACCCATGTCAGCACCCTTGCCGTGCTGAAACAAGATCAAACCGATCATGACAATAGCCGACAACATTTGTGCAGCCAAAACCAAAGTTAAAATAACACTCATTTACTTACTCCTAATTTAATAGCAGCTTAGGCATATAATACGCCGGCTGCAGCAATAATTGATAAAAAATCTACGGCTTTGAGTGACGCGCCGCCAATCAAACCACCGTCAATATCTGGTTGTGCCAGCAGCGTTTCGGCATTCGCCGCATTCATGCTGCCACCGTACACAATTTGGATGCGATCGGCTTGCTTGCTCGCCGCATTCAGCTGCGCACGCAACAGGGCATGTACGGCCTGCGCTTGCTCTGGGGTGGCGGTTTTACCCGTTCCAATCGCCCAAACTGGCTCATAAGCCAACACAATTTCACTGATACAGTGACCATTGGTGTGAATCACTGCAGCCAATTGACGCTTGACGACCTCTTCGGTTTTACCCGCTTCGCGCTCTGCCAAAGTTTCGCCAATGCAAACAATAGGCGTGATACCTGCGGCCAAGGCAACCTGAGCCTTTTTTGCAACTAATTCATCGGTTTCACCATGAAACTGTCTCCGCTCCGAGTGGCCGACGATAGCGTAACGAACGCCAAAATCCTTCAACATAGATGCTGAAATTTCACCCGTAAACGCACCAGATTCTTGGCTAGAGACATCTTGCGAACCCAGTTCAATGCCACTCTTGGTGCAAAGCTGTTGCATTTGCGCCAAATAAACGGACGGCACACACAATGCGACGTCACATTTAGCCGGCATCCGAACATGCATGCCAGCATCCAAAGCCGCTACCAAGGCTGAATTAGCAGCCAAACTGCCGTTCATCTTCCAATTACCAGCGATCAATGTCTTTTTCATAGCTGCACCACTTAAGTGTTCCAATCCAACACGAGTTTACCCACATGCTGGTTGGTTTCCATCAATGCATGCGCTTGCTCAGCGGCGTTTATTTGACTGGTTGAAAACACAGTGTGAATCACCGGCTTGATCGCTCCATTTTCCAGCAGCGGCCAAACGGTTGTGCGTAAAGCTTGTGCAATAGCAGCTTTAAAAGTAACGGGGCGTGGCCGCAGCGTTGAACCCGTGATGGTCAAACGCTTGCGCAACACCATGCCAGCATTGAATTCGCTCTTCACCCCACCCTGGACCGCAATGATGACCAAACGGCCATCTTCTGCCATGCATTCGACTTCTTTGGCGATGTAGTTGCCTGCAACCATATCCAAAATCACATCGACACCTTTACCGTTGGTCATGGTTTTTATTTCAGCGCCAAAGTCTTGCGTTTTGTAATTGATCGCGTGGTCTGCACCTAGCTTGATACATGCGGCGCATTTATCGTCGCTGCCCGCCGTGGCAATTACCGTCGCCCCCAAGGCTTTCGCCATTTGAATCGCGGTAACGCCAATGCCACTGGTGCCACCTTGCACCAAAAATCTCTCGCCAGCTTGCAAACGCGCACGGTCAAACACATTGCTCCACACCGTGAAAAACGTCTCTGGCAGGGTTGCCGCTTCAATGTCTGTCAACCCTTTCGGAATAGGCAAACATTGTGCAACCGGTGCTAGGCACAGCTGCGCATAACCACCACCTGCCACCAAGGCGCAGACACGGTCGCCAACGCTGAGTCCAGCAGAAGCCATGGCAGCAGCATCGCCACTGACGATTACGCCAGCCACTTCCAAGCCTGGTATATCCGATGCACCAGGCGGCACAGGGTAGTGCCCCATGCGCTGCAGTACGTCAGGGCGATTGATACCGCTCGCGGTGACGCGAATCAGCACCTCACCCACACCCGCTTGCGGATCAGGGCGCTCACCCATTCGGAGCACCTCAGGTGCGCCGTAAGTGGTTATTTCGAAGACTTTCATCTGTAAATATAGCTAAATATGACTAAATATGGCTGTATCCGGCGTATTTATTGCCTGAGAAGCTATAAAAAATATAGCAACTCAGTTAATTCAAAACGCTTCAGTTTTGCTCAGGACGCTCCATCAAAGCCTTCATGGATAATTTCACACGACCTTTTTCGTCAGTTTCCATGACCTTGACTTTGACAATTTGACCTTCTTTGAGGTAATCCGTCACTTTTTCAACGCGTTCGTGGGCGATTTGGCTGATGTGCAGCAAACCGTCTTTACCTGGCAACAGGTTGATCAACGCACCGAAATCCAAAATCTTGGTCACTGGGCCTTCGTAGATTTTGCCGATTTCAACTTCAGCGGTGATTTGCTCGATGCGGCGTTTCGCCTCATCGGCTTTCGCGCCGTCTGTGGCCGCGATGGTGATCGTGCCGTCTTCGTTGATATTGATTTGGCAACCTGTCTCTTCCGTCAACGCACGAATCACCGCGCCGCCTTTGCCGATCACGTCACGGATTTTCTCCGGATTGATCTTCATGGTGTACAGCTTAGGCGCAAAACTAGACACTTCAGTCTTCGCCGTTGCAAAAGCTTCTTGCATTTTGCCCAAAATGTGAATACGCGCTTCTTTGGCTTGAGCCAAGGCCACTTGCATGATTTCTTTGGTGATACCTTGGATTTTGATGTCCATTTGCAGTGCCGTGATACCGTTGGTTGTACCGGCTACCTTGAAATCCATATCGCCCAAGTGGTCTTCGTCACCCAAAATGTCGGTCAACACAGCAAAACGGTTGCCATCTTTGATCAAACCCATCGCGATACCGGCGACGTGCGCCTTCAAAGGCACGCCAGCGTCCATCAAGGACAGGCAACCACCGCAGACAGACGCCATCGATGAAGAGCCGTTGGATTCGGTGATTTCAGACACCACACGCATGGTGTACGGGAATTCTTCTTTACTTGGCAACACCGCCACCAAAGCACGCTTGGCCAAACGACCATGACCGATTTCGCGGCGTTTTGGTGTGCCCACACGGCCTGTTTCGCCAGTTGCGAACGGAGGCATGTTGTAGTGAAGCATGAAGTTGTCTTCAAAGTCGCCAGACAGCGCATCAATACGTTGTGCATCACGCTCTGTACCTAGTGTTGTGACAACCAAAGCCTGTGTTTCACCACGGGTGAACAGTGCTGAACCATGGGTGCGTGGCAACACGCTGTTGCGGATTTCAATTGCGCGGACGGTGCGTGTGTCGCGACCGTCAATACGTGGCTCGCCCGCCAAAATTTGGCTGCGAACGATTTTGGCTTCAATTTCGAACAACAAGCCTTCAACAGCAACTTTGTCAAACTCAGCGCCTTCAGCTTTGAGAGCAGCCATCACTTCTGAGTAAGCTGTGCGGCACGCTTGCGTGCGAGCTTGTTTGTTGCGGATTTGGTAAGCTGCAACCAATTTGTCTTTCGCCAAACCGTCGATTTTTGCAATCAATGGCTCGTCTTTAGCTGGCGCTTTCCAGTCCCAAACGGGTTTGCCAGCGTCACGCACCAAGTCGTGAATGGCGTTGATAGCGATATTGCCTTGCTCGTGGCCGAAAACAACCGCGCCCAACATGATTTCTTCGCTCAATTGCTGCGCTTCTGATTCGACCATCAACACGGCAGATTCTGTACCTGCAACCACCAAGTCCATGATGGAGTTTTTGCGGGCGGTTTGACCTGGGTTCAAGACGTATTCGCCATTGACATAACCCACGCGCGCGGCGCCGATGGGACCGCTGAATGGGATGCCACTAACAGACAATGCTGCACTGACAGCGATCAGCGCTGCAATATCAGCATCAACCTCTGGATTCAACGACACAGTGTGAACAACCACGTGTACTTCGTTGAAAAAGCCTTCTGGAAACAGTGGGCGAATCGGGCGGTCTATCAAGCGGCTGGTAAGTGTTTCAAACTCGCTTGGACGGCCTTCGCGCTTGAAAAAGCTACCTGGAATTTTGCCAGCAGCGTAAGATTTTTCAAGGTAATCAACGGTTAAAGGGAAGAAATCTTGCCCTGCTTTGCCTTCGGTTTTGCCGACGACGGTGGCCAAAACCACGGTACCATCCATGTCTAACAGCACAGCACCGCTAGACTGGCGAGCGATTTCGCCGGTTTCCATGGTGACGGTATGTTGACCCCACTGGAATGTTTTCGATACTTTTTTGAACATTGTCATTTTGTAGCTCCTGAAAAAAACAAGCAATTCAAACTGAATTGCGACACTTCAGAGCAGAAACCATGAACACAATGCCATTCCAAAAAATATCTATAAATCAATGACTTAGATAATTTTTTGGAATGACACAGCTCGTATTCCCTACTTTCTTCTCTGAAACAAAAATGCCTGAGTTAATAGTACTAAGCAGTACCGACTCAGGCATGTTTTCATTTATAAAAAATGAAAAATTACTTACGCAGACCCAATTTTGCGATCAACGCAACATAACGGTCATGGTCTTTACGATTCAAGTAAGCCAACAAGCTCTTACGGCTGTTAACCATGCGCAACAAACCGCGACGACCGTGGTGATCTTTGGCATGCAACTTGAAATGGGGTGTGAGTTCGTTGATACGAGCTGTCAACAAAGCCACTTGGACTTCGGTGCTACCTGTATCGTTAGCGCTACGCGCGTTGGCTTTTACAACTTCAGCCTTGATAGATGATGCGATCATTTGAATTTCCTGTTTTAAATATGACTTGCGCTAACCAATGGAATGGCGGTTAGCGTGCGCCTTACGACATGCAAAGCCATTCGATTATACCTCGAAATGGCTTTGCTGCCTAGCCAAATTAACCCAAGTATGCGGGATTTACTTGGTTTTAGCGGCCGCACCAGCTGAGCCGCCGCCACTTCCGCCGTTACGCATGGTTTTGAAAAACTCAGAGGAATTGGGATCAAGCACCAAAACATCACTTTTCTTGCTAAAACTGGCTTTGTAGGCATCCAAACTGCGATAAAACTGGGCAAATTGTGGGTCTTTGCCGAAAGCTTCGGCATAAATGGCGGCTGCTTTAGCATCGCCCTCACCCTTCACCTTTTGCGCATCACGGTAGGCTTCTGCCACCAAAACGTCGCGTTGACGGTCAGCATCTGCGCGGATTTTCTCGCCTTCGGCACCGCCGGTTGAGCGTAATTCGTTAGCCACTTGCTGACGTTCAGATTTCATTCGCTGATAAACCGAATCAGCTACAGAAGCTGGGAAATCAACGCGCTTTATGCGCACATCGACGATTTCAATACCAAAAGTCTTGGCATCGTCCACCAAACGCTGCTGCACGCCAAGCATGATTTTGTCGCGGTCTGTAGACAAAACGTCTTTCACGGTGCGCTTGGTCACCTCAGAGTTCAAAGCATCTTGAACCACAGAGGTTAAACGCTGCTCCGCAGTAGAAATGTTCGAACCGCCCGAATTGTTACGGATAAATTGTTTGGGGTCTGCAATACGCCATTTGACCAACCAATCAACGACCAAGTTTTTCTTTTCAGCGGTTTGAATGGAACCAGTTTCAGGGCTATCCAAAGTCAAAACCCTGCGATCCAAGAAAACCACGTTTTGAAACGGCTGCGGCAACTTAAAACGCAGGCCTGGCTCTGTGATAACTTCTTTGATCTGACCGAACGAGTACAACACGCCAAACTGACGTTGGTCAACCACAAACAGGGTGGATGCGAGCACCGCAATACCTATCAGCAGCGACGAAATGATGAGTCCTAATTTATTCATAATACTTGTCTTTTAATTTAGGTATGCTTTTCAGCGGACATCGCGCTCACGTGTACGGCCAGCGTCGCGTGAACGGGCATCTACAGTGGCCGTAGGCGCAGGCGCAGCAGCTGGCGCTGAGGTGTTAGGCAATACTGTGATGTCAGCGTTTGGGTTGTTCGTCATTTGCATGATCTTGTCTAGCGGTAAATACAGCATATTGTTGCCTTGTTTAGAGTCAACAACCACCTTGGTGACGCTGCTGTAGATGGATTGCATGGCATCCAGATACAAGCGGTCACGCGTGACCTGTGGTGCTTTTTGGTACTCGGCTTGAATCGATTTGAATCTCTGACCATCACCTTCGGCCCGGGCAATGACATTGGCTTTGTAGCCATCAGCCTCTTCCTTCAATCGCGCAGCTGTTCCTTTGGCGCGGGGAATCACGTCGTTGGCATAAGCTTGGCCTTCGTTTTTCAAGCGATCACGATCTTGACCAGCTTTTAAGGCATCGTCAAAAGCCGCTTGCACTTGCTCAGGCGGTTGCACATTTTGGATATTGACTGTTTGGATTTGAATACCCGTTTTATAACGGTCTAGCTGTGCTTGTACGCTTTTGACAACATCACGCTGAATCGATTCGCGGTCTTTACTCAACACTGCGTCCATATTGCCGCGACCCACCACTTCGCGAATGGCTGACTCGGCAGCTTTGGAAACCGCATCGTCTGGGTTACGATTTTGGAAAAGGTAATCTGCCGCGCTTTTCAGGCGGTATTGAATCGTGAATTTGATATCGACAATATTTTCATCTTGTGTCAACATGGAAGAGTCTTTTAACCCCGTTGCCTGCCCTGTTGAACCAAGACCAATTTCGATGGAACGCAACTGCGTTAACGCCACAGTTTCATGGCGCTCAATCGGGTACGGCATACGCCAGTTAAAACCAGCCTCACGCGTTCCTTTGAGTTCACCAAAGCGGGTGATGACCGCTTGCTGCCCCTCTTGCACAATAAAGAAACCTGTTCCCAACCAAATCAAAGCCAAAACGCCTGCAATCAAAGCCGCGCCAATACCAGCACTCCTCATGCCGGGCTGAAAGCCACCTCCATTGCCCGAGCCATTGTTGCCATCGCCTTGGTTGTTGTTATTCTGAGAACGACCTTTGTTGTTGGCGCCCCCCATCCAACCATTGAGTTTTTTGTTGAAATCGCGCCACAGCTCATCCAAGTCCGGTGGGCCGCCGTTGTTACCAGAACCACGAGGTGGTTGATTGTTTGGCTTATTTTCTGGTGAAGTTGGCGGAAGAGGCGGCAAATCAGCACCGTCTCCCGCCGGCTTCTCGCCGTCTCGCCCCCATTTGGAGTCATTTAGGTTGAACATGCCCTGTACAGCCAATTTCAGGCGTTGCGGCAAACCCACTATTTCAAAGGCTCTTAGGTTGATTGTCATAGCTCTTTTCTCGATTATTTTCGATTATTTAATTGTCAACAGATATAAACCGTGGATCATATTCTGAATTATCGCTCTCACCCAATACTGCGTGTACTGTGTTGGCTAAATGCGCACGCAGCTGGGGCAAACCAGCACCTGTTTGGGCGCTTACAAAGATGCGCGGCGTGTCAAAACCATCTATTTCATACATGTCGCTTAATTGCAGCGGTATTTGCGATATTTCAAGAGCGTCCAACTTGTTAAATACCAAGAGTTGCTGCACGTTATCCGCACCAATTTCTTTCAAAACCCGTTGCACTTCGGCTATTTGTTCTGGATAGTCAGGATTCGCCGCATCGACGACATGAATCAGCAAATCAGCATCAATAGCTTCTTGCAAGGTCGCTCGGAAAGCATCCACCAAGCCATGCGGCAAGTTTCGGATGAATCCGACGGTGTCTGACAGGGAAACTGAGCGACCTACGCCGCCATCAGCGTTGCCTAAATAGAGTTGACGCGTTGTCGTGTCTAAGGTGGCAAACAGCTGATCGGCAGCGTAGGTGCGTGCTTTAACCAAAGCGTTAAACAGCGTTGACTTGCCCGCGTTGGTGTAGCCCACCAGTGAAATATTGAAGGTTTGTCGCTTGTCGCGCTGGCGGCGCTGGGTGTTGCGCTGTTTTTTAACTTTTTCTAAGCGCTCTTTGGTGCGTTTGATGGAATCTCCAATAATTCGCTTATCCAACTCAATTTGCTTCTCGCCCGGGCCACCGCGCATACCGATACCGCCGCTTTGACGCTCTAAATGCGACCAACGGCGCACCAAACGGGTGCTGACATATTGCAATTTAGCAAGTTCGACCTGCAATTTACCTTCATGGCTACGAGCGCGTTGGGCGAAAATTTGCAGAATCAAGAAAATGCGGTCGTTGACTGGCAACTCCAGCGCTTTCTCGAGGTTGCGCTGCTGAGCTGGGCTCAAAGCCTGGTCAAACAGTACCTCCGTTGCGCCCGTTTGCAGGGCTAGCAGCTTGATTTCGTCGGCTTTGCCCGTTCCCACAAATAAGGCGGCATCGGGAGCCTTACGTTTGCAGGTGATGCGTGCGACAGGTTGCAGACCGGCAGACTCGGCTAGCAGCGCGAGTTCTTCTAATTCCCCGTCAAAATGGTCATGGCCAAAGTCCACACCCACCAAGACGGTCAGCGCGGCTTTAGGCTCTGACACAGGTTTGACTTGTCCAGTTTTGGTTAAACCGCAGCCGCAGGAGCTGCTTGGCCGTCGTCAACCACCGCTTGGAAATTGACTGCACGGCCTGGCACGATGGTGGAAATGGCGTGTTTATAGACCATTTGCGTCACGGTATTGCGCAGCAAAATGACGTATTGGTCGAAAGATTCGACTTGGCCTTGCAGTTTGATGCCATTGACGAGGTAAATCGACACTGGCACATGCTCTCGGCGCAGTTGGTTTAGGAAGGGATCTTGCAAGAGTTGGCCTTTATTGGTCACGATATGCTCCGTGTTCAAACATTGTTATAAAAATTTTAATAAATACGTAGTTTATTACTTAAGAGACTTAACGTTAACACAGCTTCTGGTCACATTTACTTCGATAACTGTAATAAGCTGTGAAAACATGGGGAATTCAATTAAAAACGCACCTGAATAATCACTTTAACAATTAGATAAGATAATGGGGTCGATTTAAAATATTTCAATGGGTATAATATTATGCTATATTTTTTATAGCTACTTAGGCAATAAATACGCCGGCTATAGCCATATTTACCCCCACAAAAAGATTACTCCCGAACCCGATTACTCTCTTTACCCGCATACGGATTGGTACTGGTTTTCATCTCAATACGCAACGGCGTGCCCACCAGTTTGAATTCTTTGCGGAAACGCCCTTCTAAAAAGCGCTTGTACGAGGCAGATACGTGCTCCAAGGAATTGCCGTGAACCACAATCACAGGCGGATTCATACCACCCTGATGCGCATAGCGCAGCTTGGGGCGGAACATGCCAGCTCGCTCTGGGCTTTGGAATTGGGTCGCCTCCAAGAGTAAACGCGTTAAAACCGGCGTGGTCATCTTGATGGTTGCAGAACGGTGCGCTTTGGCAATCGAACTCCAAACAGGACCCAAACCTTGGCGTTTTTTGGCGGAAATGAAGTGTAATTCCGCAAACTTCAAAAAGGACAAGCGCGTTTCAATCGAACGCTGCACCAAATCGCGTTGGTATGAGTCGACAGCGTCCCACTTGTTAATGGCAATCACCACCGCGCGGCCGCTTTCTAATATGTAACCTGCAATGTGCGCATCTTGATCTGTCACGCCTTGTTCTGCGTCAATCAGCAACAAAACGACATTGGCTGTCGCAATGGCTTGTAAGGTTTTGACGACAGAAAACTTCTCAATCGCCTCAAAAACTTGTCCTTTGCGGCGTAAACCTGCAGTGTCTATTAGCTCAAAAAGCTGTCCATCACGCTCAAAAGGCACTGAAATAGCATCGCGCGTGGTGCCAGGCATGTCAAAAGCGACCAAGCGCTCTTCGCCAAGCCAAGTGTTGATCAAGGTGGATTTACCCACGTTGGGACGACCTGCTACAGCCAATTTGATAGCGCCGTTATCAATCGTTTCCTCGGCTTCAGGTGCACCCACTTGCAAAGTATGGAAAGCCAAATCAACCAATTCACGCGTACCTTGGCCGTGCGAGGCAGAAATACCGTGCACCTCTCCTAAACCTAACTCAAAAAATTCTCCCAATTGGTGACCGTTGGCCATGCCCTCTGCTTTGTTGGCCACCAAAATGCAAGTTTTACCCAGTTTTCGTAGGTATTTGGCAATGTCATGGTCTTGGGCGCATACGCCATCCCTGGCATCAACCATGAAAATGACCACATCCGCCTCCGCCACAGCTTGGCGGGTTTGCTTGGCCATTTCTTTGTAAATACCGGTTTCAGCAGTTGGCTCGAAGCCACCTGTGTCGATCACGATGTATTCGAGCTTACCCTGCTTGCCGTTTCCGTAGTGGCGGTCACGCGTCAAACCCGCAAAATCAGCAACGATTGCGTCGCGCGTTTTTGTTAGGCGATTGAATAGGGTAGATTTGCCGACATTCGGTCGGCCAACGAGGGCTAAAACAGGTTTCATGTTATTTTTCTTATTATTCAGCTGAAATGACTAGAACTGAAGCGGCTAGTAGGTAGCCAGAGTATCTATTTTACCCTGCCGTACTCAGCTTACTCAGCGATGAACCCGAAAACACCGCCATTGCGAGTAACGACAACCAGCGTATTGCCAACAACCACGGGAGCCGCAGCTATCGCAGAACCATCCGTGGCCATGCGATTCAAGGACGAACCGTCTGTTTTAGACAGAAAATGTACCAAACCTGTGCTGTCGCCCACGACAATCGCCTTGTCCAACACGGCTGGCGCAGACAAGTTGCGATTCAGCAACTGCTCAGTTTGCCACAAACGCTCGCCATTGACGCGGTTCCAAGCGATGACTTTGCCATCCGCCTCCGCGCCAAAAAGGGTACTAGCGTCGCCCTGAACGCCTTCCAGCCCCACGGCTGGCTTGGTCCACAACAAACTGCCGCGAGAAGCATTGACGCAGCCTACACTCACGCGATAAGCCCGTGCGCACACAACTTCGCTATTGTTTGAGACACGACCTACTAAATCAACCAAACGTTCAATCTCGTTTGTACCACGTGCCGAAGCAATGGGTGTGCTCCAGCGAATATTGCCATCCAAAGTATTGATGCCTACCAAGCGACCCGCCACGCTAGACACCAAGGTGTCAGACACCATCAACAAAACGCCAGATTGGCGCAAGGTCAAAGCCTCGGTTGACCGCTTTTGTGACCACAGCTGTTTACCGCTTGCCAACTCAAAAGCAGAAATCGCACGATCAGCACCTAAAACAAACACCTTTCCACCTGAAACCAAGGGTGCGGTGTAGCTCGAAGTTCCCAGTTTTTGTCGCCAAACTTCGCGCCCATTGTCAAATGTGACCAATTCATTAGCGCTTGTCACGACGGCAGCGAAGCTAGCATCCGCGCCAACGCCAGCTGCTAGTGCTTTTCCAGCCTGATCACGCCACAATTCACGCCCACTTACAGCATCAATACTGGCAACAATTCCATCACTACTTGCTACCATAAAGATAGTATCATTAGCTTTATTTACGCTGGCTACAGCAATATTTAAAGGAAAATTAACCGCACCCACACGCGCCGTCCACGCCAATCGAATGCCTAGCTTTGGCGCATTGGCAGCGAGTTCAGCCGGCTTAGACTTATCACCTCCGCCAGCACACGCGGTCAACAAACTAGCAGTCAAACCGGCAACTACTCCTAGTGCTGCAAGCCTAACAATTAGACTGACGGCATAGGATTTTTTCATTTTTTCTGCTCCGCAGAAGCATCTTTATTGGCGACATCTGTCGTTGGGTTTGTCACAGGGTTGGTAACTGGATCTCCACCCAATGCATTCAACTTAACTTCGACCAAGCGGCGATAACCAGATTTATCGTCAAAACCCTTGTAAGCTTTGACGTATTCAGCCTTCGCCTCTGCAGCTTTGCCCTGCAAAGCCAGGACATCACCGCGGCGGTCAGCCGCCATAGGCTCAAATTCTTTAGGAACAGTGCCAGACAACTGCTTCATAGCTTCGTCGTAGTTTTTACCTTCAATCAGCGCACTGGCCAAGCGCAGCTTAGCAATCGCTTGGTAGCCGACATCTGATGATTTTTCAGCAACGGTAGTCAAAGCTTTTTTAGTCGCGTCAAGGTTGCCTTTTTCGTAAAACATCTTCGCTGCGAGTAAGCCAGCTTGATGTGCGTAAGGGTTAGAGCCGAATTTGGCATCCATATCAGACAACGCACGCTCGACCTTGGCCACATCGCCAGTAGCAATGCTGCGTTCAACCTCGTCAAACATAGCTGCAGCCTGCGTGGCTTGGCTACGCTGCCAGTATTCATAAGCATTCCAAGCAGCAAAGGCGCCCAAAACCGCAATCAAGACCCAAGTGATGAGGTTGCCGTACTGGCTCCAAAAATGCTTGAATTGGTCTAATTGTTCTTGTTCTTCTAGGTCGAGATGGTTTGCCATATAAATAGTTGCAAATGCTTTAAAAGGGAAATGAATTGAAAAACTTAAACAAGTTTATTTAAGAAGGACTTTAGCCCATGATTCTACTGATTCTAAGGACTGCAGGGTTTGAGCGCCCTGCCCATCGCGTAAAGATTTCACAGCAACTTGCTGTTTAGACAACTCCTCTGCACCAAAGACCAAGGCATAACGCGCGCCGCTAGCATCTGCTTTTTTGAATTGGCTCTTCATGGCACCGGCTGCGCCATCAGCAGTCGCATGCATTTGCACACTGATGCCTTGCGCCCGCAGTTGCTGCAGCACAGGTGCAACGCGCACAGCATCCGCCAAATCTGGCACGATGGCATAAGCGTCTAAAACGGTATTTGAGGTTTCGATGGATTGCTCTTTGAGTAATTCCAACACGCGCTCAATGCCCATGCCCCAACCCACCGCTGGCGTCGGTTTGCCGCCGAGTATCTCGAACAAACCGTCATAGCGCCCACCGCCACAAAGCGTGCCCTGAGCACCTAACTCAGTCGTGATGAACTCAAAAACCGTATGGCTGTAGTAATCTAGTCCACGTACCAATCTTGGATTGACTGACCACGGCACACCACAAGCCGTGAGCAGTCGTTGTACAGTTTCTAAATGCTTTAACGATGATTCACCCAAGAAGCTTAGCAACTGCGGCGCGGCTTGCACTAAGCCTTGCATGGCAGGGTTTTTAGTATCAAGAATACGCAAAGGGTTGGCGTGCAAACGGCGCTGCGCATCTGCATCTAGCGATTCAGCGTTTTGTTGAAAATAGGCGATCAGTGCTGCGCGATGTGCTTGACGCTCTGAAGGAATACCAAGGCTGTTGATTTCAACACGAACATTTTTTACGCTGATACGTTTGAAAATCTGATCAACTAATAGCATCAATTCTGCATCAACTTCTGGCCCTGCAAAGCCCAAAGCTTCAGCGCCAAGCTGATAAAACTGGCGATATCGACCGCGCTGAGGGCGCTCGTGTCTAAACATTGGCCCCATGTAATACAGCCGTTTGCCGCCTTCATAGGTGAGGTTGTGTTCAATGGCTGCCCGAACGACACCTGGTGTATTTTCAGGACGCAGCGTTAATTGCTCACCGTTTAATCTGTCTTCAAAAGAGTACATCTCTTTTTCAACAATATCAGTCGTCTCACCCGTCCCGCGCACAAACAATGCAGTTGGCTCAACAATCGGTGTGCGTATATTTCGGTAAGCACTGCCAGCCATCACATCGCGCACATGCGCCTCAAACCACTCCCAGCGTGCTGATTCTGGCGGCAGAATATCATTCATGCCTTTGACGGCAACTAACTTCTCACTCTTCTTATCAATCATCTTGTCAACCATCTTGTCACTTTGCTTGTCATTTAAGGCCATAGCGATTTTCAATGTATTTTTCGACAATCATTTGAAACTCTTGCGCAATGCCTTCACCACGTAAAGTCACGCTTTTTTCACCGTCAATGTATACAGGCGCTGCAGGTGCTTCGCCAGTGCCAGGTAAGCTGATGCCAATATCGGCATGCTTGCTCTCACCGGGGCCGTTGACGATACAGCCCATCACGGCCACTTTCATTTTTTCGACGCCTGGATACTGGTTTTTCCATACCGGCATCTTTTCACGCAGGAAGTCATCGATTTGTTTCGTCAATTCTTGGAAAGTCGTGCTCGTCGTTCGACCACAGCCTGGGCAAGCTGTCACGCTAGGTACAAAACTGCGCAAACCAATGGATTGCAAAATTTCAGATGCAATCAGGACCTCTTGGGTGCGGGCTTCTCCGGGCTGCGGGGTTAAAGAGACGCGAATGGTGTCGCCGATACCTTCTTGAAGCAGTATTGACAAAGCAGTAGCAGAAGCCACCGTGCCTTTTGTACCCATGCCTGCTTCTGTCAAGCCAAGGTGAAGTGCGTAGTCACAACGTTTGGATAGACCACGATAGACTGAAATCAAATCTTGAACACCGCTGACTTTGCATGACAAAATAATTTGATTGCCATTCAAACCCATGCTTTCGGCCAGTTTTGCTGAATCAATGGCAGAAGTTACCAAAGCCTCGTACATCACTTGCTTCACATCCCAAGGCTCGGTTCTTTGCCCATTGGTATCCATCAAATCTGCCAGAAGCTCTTGATCCAAACTACCCCAGTTCACACCGATACGAACAGCTTTGTTCCAGCGAATAGCCGCTTCAATCATTTGCCCGAACTGCCGGTCTTTCTTATCGCCCTTGCCAACGTTTCCCGGATTAATACGGTACTTAGACAATGCTTGAGCACAATCTGGATAATCAGTTAACAAACGGTGTCCGTTGTAATGAAAGTCACCGACCAACGGAACGTCAATACCCATGCGATCAAGCTGCTCGCGTATATAGGGAACTTGTTGCGCAGCTTCTGGCGTGTTAACAGTGATTCGCACCATTTCTGACCCAGCTAATGCTAGTTCTTTGATTTGAATGGCAGTACCGATAGCATCAACCGTATCCGTATTCGTCATGGACTGAACACGAACTGGCGCATTTCCGCCAACAGTCACTATGCGTGAGCCCCAAGCAACATTGGCTTGCCTAGAATGTCGAGCTGCTGGGGCAGCACTAGGAATAGACTCAAAATTTGATAAACAAGGCTCCATTATTTCACCTCAAACCGTGCGACATTGCTTTTCGCTATGGAGATTAAATCAATCGGCTTTCCGCGTACTTCAACTTGAGTCGCATCGGCTCTACCCACAATGACAGTTAACGGCAAAGCGCCAGAAGTACCAGCATACTCACCTGCAATCAACAGCTTTTTAAAAAGCGTACTTCCTGTAGCGTTTTTAACCTCAACCCAAGTCTCGCCAGTTGCCTTGAAAGTAACCAGACTGTCTGCAGGAACCGAAGAATTAGCAGCAGGCAATGCTGCAGGTGTGGAGCTGACAACTTCAGCAACAGGCGTATTGCTTATCGGAGTAGCGACATTCGCACTTGTATTCATGCTTAATGCGGAAGTGCTTTCATTAACAACAATCACCTGTTTTGCTTGACTGACTCCTGCATCAGGTAACGTTTTTTCGAGCAGTGCGGCTGGTGAAGCAGGCACAGCATGAACTTGTGCGACTGACGTCAACGGATTGCTGGGCCAAAAATAAACACCAGCGGCAGCAATGCACAAAAACAAAACGCCAAGCAGCAAAGGTGAGGTGAAAACTTCGGCGCCCCATGCACTCCTAGATGAACTTGTAGTGCCTATTGGTGTATTGATGGCCACATCATCGTGATTCAAAAGCGGCAATGCAGCCTTTGGCAATTTTTCCAAAATAGGTTGTGCATCGATCTTAAGTGCTTGGCAAATGCTAGAAGTCAATGCACGTACAAAAACCATATCGGGAAGCAAATCCATTTGACCGCTCTCAAGGGCTTCTATCCTTTTTACTGGTACCCTCAGAGAAACGGCTAATGCAGCTATGTGCAAACCAGCATCCAACCTAGCCTGCCTCAACATTTGACCAGCAGCGACAGATGCGTTTACCGGGGAGCTATCCGGATTCGATCCTGTATTTTGATCAATCGAATTTTCACTCATCAAACGCACCTCTCTCGAATAAACCAAATTCACGCGAGGTCGGGAATTGCTTTCTCAAACGCTCTGCTAATTGGGCGACACCAGCGTTATTGCCCATTTTTTTCTCAATCTTAGCGGCCAACCAGAGTGATTCTGCGTTCACATAATCGTTATTATTTAAGCGACGTATGTAGAACTGTGAACGAATCAAATCATTGCGTTTGTAAAGCAAATTCGCCAAATTAAAAGTCGCAATTGGATTGCCAGCATCAAGCTCAAACGAACGCTGAAAACTGTTTTCAGCTTGTCTGGCATCTCCAGAACGCAGCAAACAAATGCCTTTTGCCAAATATGTTTTCGCAGGTCCTGCGTAGTTTGGCGTTGCTAATGCTTTGTCAAAGTTGACCACCGCTTCTGGGTACCTCGACTCTTGACAAGCCAGCCAACCCAAATTATGCAAAATATTACCGTCTCTCGGGTTCAGCACGATGCCACGATTAAAACTTTCGCGAGCCAAACCAAAATCGTTTAAACGCATATAAATCAGCCCGCGCAAGCTGAATGCTTCTGCAGATTGAGGATCAGCGGCTATAGCAAGCTTTACCTCATCAAGTGCCACATTTGTTTGGCCTTGCTCCAAGTAACCGACAGCAAGTTCCAATCTAATTTTGGCACGCTTTTGCATATCCGTTTCATCAGACGCCGTTGCCAAATCAGCCCTGCCTCCTGGTGATGAGCCATCGCTAGGATTAGCGCAAGCAGCCACGAAATTCAAAGCCACAAGACAGAATAATAGACGACCATATCGGAGCATCTTACTGCGTTGAATTTTTAAAGATTTGAGTGTATCCATCGTGCTCATCATAGGGCAATCTCAATCAGATCTGTCCTGCACTGTTGTATCTATGCTTTGTTCAATGCTGTTATCGCGCACTGGCATGATTTTGAAGGTGCGTTGCTTTTCAATTCTGCTTGTGACACGTGTTCTGTCCATCACTTCACCTGCAAGTTGACCGCAAGCCGCATCAATGTCGTCGCCGCGCGTCCTTCTTACCGTGGTAACCAAGCCAGCATCACTCAAAATCTTGGCAAACAAGGCAACTTGCGCTTTCGATGAGCACAATAAACCTGACTCTGGGAATGGGTTAAAAGGTATTAAGTTGAATTTGCAACTTAAGCCCAAAGCTGATTGCTGTTTCATCAATGCGACGAGTTGCTGCGCATGCTCAACTCGATCATTAACGCCATCAAGCATGCAATACTCAAAAGTAATGAAATCTCTAGGCGCAGATTCCAAATATCGGCGACAAGCACTCATCAACTCATCTATCGGATATTTTTGATTCAATGGAACCAAATTATTGCGCAGAATATCATTTGGCGCATGCAAAGACACAGCCAAAGCGACTGGGCAATCTGCGCCTAAACGGTCAATCATCGGCACGACACCTGAAGTTGACACGGTAACCCGTCTTCGGGATAAACCATAGCCGTGGTCGTCCAACATTGTTTTTAAGGCCGGCAACAATGCGGAATAATTTTGCATCGGCTCGCCCATACCCATCATCACGACGTTGGAAATAACGCGATCTTTGGAAGACAAATGCTTGCGCAAGAAATGCTCAGCAAACCACAATTGCGCAATGATTTCGCCCGTGGTTAAGTTTCGACTGAACCCTTGATGACCTGTAGAGCAAAATCTGCACCCTACAGCGCAACCAGCTTGCGAGGATACGCACAGCGTACCTCGGTTTTCTTCGGGAATAAAAACGGCTTCAACCGCATCGCCTGAACCCACATCAAACAGCCATTTGATGGTGCCATCCGTTGACTCTTGCTGGCTGATGATTTTTAAACTTTGCAAATGCGCTGTATGAGCGAGTTTTGACCGTAACGGCTTTGCCAAATCGGTCATTTGCTCAAAATCAGTGGCGCCTTTTTGGTGTATCCAGCGGAAAAGCTGGGTGGCGCGAAAGCTTTTTTCGCCCAAAGAGGCGCAAAAAAAGGTCAAACCCTTTAGATCGAAATCGAGGAGGTTGACCGTCATAGCATCGTTGCAGCCGAAAATATCTAAGCAACTAGCTCAGATTAGCGGCTGTAAACATTCATACCAGGGAAGAAGAAGCCGATTTCAACAGCCGCAGTTTCAGCAGCGTCAGAGCCGTGAACAGCGTTTGCATCAATGCTGTCAGCAAAATCAGCACGAATCGTGCCTGGAGCAGCCTTCTTGGGATCAGTCGCACCCATCAAGTCGCGGTTTTTCAAAATCGCGCCTTCACCCTCTAAAGCCTGAATCATCACAGGACCAGAGATCATGAAGTTGACCAAGTCTTTGAAGAAAGGACGCGCTTTGTGTACAGCGTAGAAAGCCTCAGCTTCGCCTTGTGACAAATGAGCCATTTTTGCAGCAACAACTTTTAGGCCAGCTGCTTCAAAACGAGCATAGATCTGACCAATCACGTTTTTAGCAACGGCGTCAGGTTTGATGATGGAGAGAGTGCGTTCGATAGTCATTTGTTAGTTTTCCTTAATACTTTGGACTTTAGGTTTCAAAAATTTGCCAAGCCCTCTATTTTAGCCTGCTATTGTGCTTTTCGCTGCCAAATGTGAGCTAACTAGCCTTAGCCAATAGCTCACAGACGCATCAGATGAACTTAATTTACCTTCGTCTACAAGCAAAGAGTTTGGTTTAAAAATTAAATACGATTTTTAGCTATATTTTTAATAGCTGCTAAGGCAATAAATATGCCGGATACAGCCATATTTACCTACTACGAGGCGGGCGCCTTGCCCCTGAACCACCCGAGCCAGAACCTGAACCTGTGCGACGCTGCTGCCGTTGCTGATTCAAGCTGTCGGCACCGATGTAACCTAAAGATGTCTTCAAAGGATCAGGTTGCAAGTTGTTTGGCGTGTTGCTCTGCCCGTTTGCTCTTTGTGGGCGCTGTTTTTGGCTTAAATCACGCGATTGACCTTGTGCAGGAAATTTATTCCCTTGATTCGTCGGATTACGTCTCGATTGTGACTGTCCTCTTCCCCCGTTCGCACCGCCACCACTATTCACACGGTTATCGCGGTTATTTGAGCGGGGCGGACGTCTACCACTGTTGGTATTGCCAGTACTCGCATCTGATTGTCCTGCATGTTGCCGCGGTTTTGACGAAGCACTGACTGCATTCATCAAAGCCCGAATATCGGTTTCACCCAACTCCATCCAAGCGCCACGCTTCAAGCCGCGCGGTAGCATCATCGCGCCATAACGAATACGAATCAAACGACTCACGGCATGCCCCACAGACTCAAACATCCGTCGAACTTCGCGGTTGCGACCTTCTGAAATTGTCACTTTGTACCAACAATTGGCGCCTTCGCCGCCCCCGTCTTCGATGGAGCCAAATTGCGCCATGCCGTCATCAAGTTGCACACCGTCAAGAAGTTTTTGTTTTTCTTCTTTATTGAGTTTTCCCAAAACGCGGACTGCGTATTCACGCTCAAGCCCAAAACGCGGATGCATCAAGTTATTTGCTAGATCGCCAGAGCTGCTAAAAAGCAACAAGCCTTCTGTATTCAAATCCAAGCGCCCAACAGATTGCCATTTGCCTTGATACAGCTTTGGCAATTTGCGAAACACAGTGGGACGATTTTGCGGATCGTCGTGAGTCACCACCTCACCAGCAGGCTTGTGGTAAGCAATCACACGCGTTGGCGGTGCTTCGATGCGAAAACGAATCGGTTTGCCGTTGACTTTGACATGATCGCTGTACTGAATACGTTGCCCAATATGTGCTGGCTCATTGTTGACGGAAATACGCCCTTCCATAATGAGCTGCTCCATCTCCAAACGCGAGCCCATACCCGCTTGAGCCAGTACTTTGTGCAGCTTAGGCTGCTCTGGCTGGGGTTGCAACACCCTGCGAGCGGGGACGATGGACTCGTCTGCATCCTCCTCATCAAAACGGCCTGAAGTGATGTCGTCAAAATCTATAATATCTGCAGGTTTTATCGCTGCTTGGCTTTTCACGCTGCTCTCGCCATCCATGCTTTGTGGCTGGTCTATTGCTTTGTCAGCTGCTGCAACCTCACCCATTTGATTAGGCTCAATTGACTCAGACTCAGTTGGTGTATTGCTTATTTCCGGATTCATATTTATATTTAATTCTCTAAACTCTGTAATATTTACTGAGCGGGTCTTTCCTCAACCAATTCAACCACGTCGATCATGTCGTTGATGGGTAGCTCAGTCTGTGATGCATGGCTGGGGTTAGTCTTTTCATTAACGTCATCAAAACGCTCAAGTTGCTCCAAAACTTGCTCTTGCAATGGGCCGAGCTCTGGCAATTGATCCAGTGATTCAATTCCCAAATCATCTAAAAATTGCTTGGTCGTAGCAAATAGCGCTGGACGCCCCACACTCTCGCGATGCCCAATCACCTCAATCCAACCACGGTCTTCTAGCTGCTTCAAGATCAGGCCATTGATCGTCACGCCACGAATATCTTCCATGTCGCCACGCGTGGCAGGTTGACGGTAAGCAATAATCGCCAAAGTCTCCAAAACAGCACGTGTGTATTTGGGCGGCTTTTCAGGTGTTAATCTGTCCAAAAACTCACGTATTTCCGGACGACTTTGAAAACGCCAACCTGTGGCAACGTTAACTAACTCAACGCCTTTAAAAGCCCAGTCTTGTTGTAACTCAACCAGCAGGGTCTTCAAGGTGTCCGCACCAATTTCTTCTTCAAACAAGACACGCATGTCTCGCACTTGCAGCGGTTGCTGAGCACAAATCAAGGCAGTTTCAAGGATACGCTTTGCTTCCGACGTATTCATAATATTAAGTTTTCAAGAATAAAGCTGAATGACTCAGCGACTGCACAGCGTTAAAAGCTTTGCCTAATCAAAATTCAAGTAAAAGGCGTCAAAGAAGTGTCAAAAAAGAATCTAGAAAGAATCTATAAAACCAGTTAAGCAAGTTTTCAAGCCAAACTTTTAGTGCTTTGCAGTGTGGTTGAAGTGACTATGCGCTTATTTTGTAGACAACCCATTGTAACTTAGCCCCCAATGCGTCAAAGCCTGCTTGAAATCTAGCGGCAAAGTCGCCACAAAATGCATGGACTGCCCCGTCGCAGGATGCTCAAATGCCAGTTGTTCGGCGTGCAAAGCTTGTCGCAACATGCCTGCGGCCTGCGCGCCGCCGTAGACGCTGTCGGCCACTAAAGGATGCCCAATATGCGCCATATGAACCCGAATCTGATGCGTTCTACCAGTATGTAGCCTACATAAAACAAGGCAACCTTGCTCGCAATTTTGTAGCAATTTTAAGGATGTTTTAGCCGTCTTTCCTGCAGTTTTATCCAACGCAACGACCGCCATACGCAAACGATTTCTGGGGTCTCGACCAATAGATTCGTTCACATCGCGCTCTTTTGGCCCTGTCCAAGTACGGTTTCCCAAAGCTAAATAAAGCCGATTAACTTCTCTGGCAGCAATTTTTTCGACCAAAGCGTCCATCACTTGCCGCGTCCGGGCAACGACCATCAAGCCACTGGTGTCTTTGTCCAAACGATGAACAATGCCTGCCCTGGGTAAAAGTACAGCTTTTTCATCCCTTTCCAGCAAGCCATTCAGCAGGGTTCCACTCCAGTTTCCTGGTGCGGGATGAACGACCAGCCCCACCGGCTTATTGATGACTAAAAGATGTTCATCTTCAAAAATAACTTCAAAATCAACTTTTTCGGGCTTAAAAGCTTGGCTTTGCGGCGTTGCCTGCAAATCTATGGCCAATAAATCTCCCACTTTGACCTTGCTGGCTACTTTGACAACGGTTTGCCCGTTGAGCCGCGCAGAGCCTTGTTCAATCAACTGTTTGAGGTAACTTCGTGAAAACTCACTAACCAATTGAACCAGTGCATTATCAACTCTCAGGCCATGTTGCGCTTCGCTGCAAACGAACTCGCGTGTTTCTTTTGCATCATCATTAGCCTCAAAATCCTGACCAAAATCCGTATCCGCTTCACTTTTCAAATGCTCAGGTAATGTGCCGTCGGAAGTTCCGATTGAGGTTTCGGTCGATATAATAGATTTGCGAAGTTTCAAGAAGGCGGCCTCAGATGTTGTATGACAAATTATCAACTCAATTTTATGAGTTCAAAAACAATATGAAAAATCAACAAACAAGCTACACCAGTCAATCTAGTTTATTGGCTTTATTGGTATGTGTTTCCCTTGGGCTTACGGCTTGCACTTCTGTAAACGAAGACAAATCTGCCAACTGGAGCCCCAACAAAATATATGCCGAGGCAAAATCTGAAGCTAATGATGGCGCTTTCGACAAGGCCATCCCTTTATATGAAAAACTCGAAGGACGCGCAGCAGGCACGCCATTAGCGCAGCAAGCCCAGCTTGACAAAGCTTATGCTCAATTTAAAAATGGCGATCAAGCGCAAGCCATTGCCACGATTGATCGATTTCTGAAATTACACCCTGCTAGCCCAGCTTTAGATTACGCCTTGTATCTCAAAGGTACGGTGAATTTTTCCGACAACCTCGGTTTCTTTGGCTCGTACACCAATCAAGATTTATCAGAGCGTGACCAAAAAGCGGCGAAAGAATCTTTTGATGCTTATAAAGAATTGGTTGCTAAGTTTCCAGAATCTAAATACTCGTCAGACGCTAAACTGCGCATGACTTACATCGTCAACTCATTGGCTTTGTACGAGGTGCATGTTGCAAAGTATTATTTTTCTCGTGGTGCCTACGTGGCAGCCATCAATCGCGCACAGCTTGCTATCAGCGAGTATCGCGATGTACCGGCTTTGGAAGAAGCCATGTACATCATTTACAAATCCTACGAAGCCTTGGATATTGTGCAGCTTAGAGATGACGCTAAACGTATCATGGAAACCTCATTTCCTAAAAGTGAACTTTTGTCATCGGGCAACAAGTCCGTAGCGCGTAGTTGGTGGAAAATTTGGTAATCTTCAACAACTGTGAAATATATATTTCATAGCATACAAAGCAACAAATACGCCGGCTAGAGGCGTATTTTAATCACTATTTAACGCCTCCAATACTGACATAAATTCGTCATGGTTTTGTATCTGTCTCATGGGCGGCAGTGCTGATAATATTTTGCGTCCATAGCCCATTTGCGTGAGCCGTGTATCGCACACAACCAGCATCCCTTTGTCTGTTTCGCGGCGAATCAATCTGCCAGCGCCCTGTTTTAATGACACGGTTGCCTCGGGCACAAAGTAATCGATAAACGAGCTCTTGCCGCCCCGCTCTAGGCGCTTTGATCGCGCTTCTATCAATGGATCGTCTGGAGGCGGGAAGGGTAATTTATCAATCACGACAAGTGCAAGTTCATCACCAGGTATGTCGATGCCTTCCCAAAACGACGCTGAAGCCACTAAAACACAGGCACTACGTCCTTGTGAAGCGCCTTCTCGGAAACGTGCAAGAAGTTCTCGTTTGGGTAAATTGCCTTGTATCAACACTTCAATGTCTAATCGGTCAGCAAACTGCTGCTCCAAGGCCGCGCCTATAGCACGCAGTGCGCGTAACGTCGTTGTTAGAACCAGTGTTCGACCAGCTAGTACATCAATAGCCTGCCCAGCCAAGCTTGCCACCTCCGCGCTATGCATGGGGTCGCTGGGTTTAGGGAGGTATTGCGGAACGTAGATGGAAGCTTGGTTTGCGTAATCAAAAGGACTTGCCACTCTCAGCACATCGGCCTGTTCGAGCCCGCAAGGAACCGTAAACCACTTTAACTGAGCCTCGTGCCCCAGAGTTGCAGAGGTAAATATCCACGATTTATGCGCTTGGGGCGCATCTTCAGCGGTGTTTTTGAGCATCTTCTTTTTAACGGATTCAGCAATATCTAGCGGAGACTCCACCAAGCGCAGCTGTTGACCAACCTCCACCCAACGCACCGCATCGGCAGGGCAAACTTGCAAGAATTTTTCCGCGCGCTGCCCGAGTTCTTGCGCACGTATGCAAAGACGCTCAAAATCTGGTGCCAGCTCGGTCACCGTTAACAAAGCAATCCGTAAATGATCGCATGCTTGGCAAACCACTTGAATCGCCGTTGTCCAAGCCAAGCTATCGACACCTTCGGGCTCAAGCTCAGTCCAGCGAAGCTTGGCACCCTGCCATTGCTTGCCGACAGACAATCGCAACTCACGCGCAGCACGCTCCAAACCCGAAGCTAAAGCGCTCCAATCCTGCAAACCACGCGCTAATTGCAAACCAGCGGCTAAGGTATCACGCGCCAAGTCAAGCAGTTGACCAGTCGTTATCTGTGCACCCAAGAACTGCACGCCAGTTTCATTGAGTTGATGCGCTTCGTCAAAAATAACGACGCTGACCGTCGGCAAGAGCTCAGCCATGCCAGAATCTTTAACAGCTAAATCTGCAAAAAACAAATGGTGGTTGATCACAACCACATCAGCCGCCATGGCTTCTTTTCTAGCTAAATTAACGTGACAAGGTTTAAATTTAGGACACTGTGCGCCAATGCAGTTATCGCGCGTTGAGGTGATGAGTGGAATGACCGGTGAGCGTTCATCTAAACCCGTCAATTCAGCCAAATCACCATTGCGGGTCACTTGCGACCATTTCTCCACCTTAGCCAAGGTCGCATGTGCGCCGCGATCTGACAATTGCGTATCACCACGTGCAAGCTCAAGCCTGTAAAGGCATAAATAGCTTGAACGACCTTTCAGCAAAGCCATGCGAACTGGCAAATTAAGAATTTTTGCGATATTTGGTAAATCACGACCAAAGAGCTGATCTTGTAATGCTTTTGTAGCAGTGGACAATACAACGCGTTCACCACTGAGCAATGCTGGTACCAAATAGGCATAAGTTTTACCTACACCTGTTCCCGCTTCAACCACCAAAACGGAGCCTTGTTCAATAGACTTAGCAACGGCCATCGCCATCTGCGTTTGACCAGCCCTCGGCTTAAAATGGGTATCATTTTTAGCTAACAAGCCTTGCTCAGCGAACACGTCTTCGATACGCGATTCAAAATCCATCAGTCAATCGTTTTCTAAAATTCAATATCTTGTCAGTATCATTTACTATCAAAAAATAGTTGATCTAATATTTGGTCAAATCCGCAGATGACCTGCATCTGACAGGATAATATTCACAGTGCAACACCACAAAGCTTTCTCACAGGTCTTTTTTTGATTTTCTAACTGATCTTCTTTCTCTGTCAATCTGCCAGTATATGACCAAACCAATCTCATTCAGCGCCTCATCGGGTACCCACCAAGGCGACAGAGAAAGTCAGCAAGACCGAGTTTGCTTGTTCCGCAACGTGCGAGAACCAAACTGTATTCTCGCTATTGTTGCAGACGGTATGGGTGGACTCACTGGTGGACGAAAAGCGGCTGATCAAGTCATGTTAACGGCCGATCAACTCTTCAAATCTTTCGACTCCAAAATTGACAACGCAGAAGAATTGCTAGAAAAAATTGCGAACGAGGCGCATCTTGTCATTGGGCTAACCGCTATAGCGTCAGCGGATCAACCTCACACCACCTACGCTTCATTTTTAATAACATCAGACGGCGCTTGCCATTGGGCTCACGTTGGCGATACCAGGATTTACCACTTTCGCGATACCCAACTCGTGCTGAGAACATTGGATCACTCGTATGTTCAGTCATTAATAGACAACAACGAAATAACGCCAGAGCAAGCCGTTAACCATCCACAGTCTAATATATTGACGCAATGTTTAGGCAGCAAAACCAAACCCAAAATCGCGCATCACAGCATTGCAAAACTGCGAAGCGGTGATGTCATCATGGCTTGCAGTGATGGTGTTTGGCCTTACTTCAAAGATGCTGAAATGGGTTCAATTCTGGCAAACTGTAATCCTAGAGAAGCGACAGAATTAATCATCACTACAGCAAGAACCAGGAGCAAACGACGCGGGGATAATTTATCTATTGCCATAGTCAAATACAACTAAATTAAGGCACTTTTTTCGCTGGAATTGAATCTGGAATGAAATCTGGTGTTGGAAGAGGAGCAGATTTCGCTTTTTTTCTTTCTAAGTTTTTCTTTTCTAAATCCGCTTTATGTGCTTCAGCTTTAATCAATTTTTGATTGTAGGTCGCTATATTCGCTGATGATTGGCTGTTTTTATTAGCTCTACTTTGTGCTTTTTTCTGCGAAGCTGCTAACTTTTGATTGGACTCCTCAAGCCGCTTTCTAGCAGCATCTGCTCGCAATTTATCGTTGACGCTTTTTTCGGCCAATATTTCAGCATCCGTTTGAATAGCACTGGTTAATTTAACCACTCTGTCTGATTTAGCAATTTTTTCAGTTTTATTTTTTGCTTCGCTAATTGCTACTTCATCACTGTTTTTTTCAGTATTTTTGCCTGTAGCACTTTTATCTAAGCTAGATTCAGCTTTATTTTTCCGCTGAAAATCCTTGATTTCGATCTCTCGTCGCTTGACTTTGTTCAAATCCGCTTGCGCTTCAGTTTTAGCAACTTTGAGACAATCACTAACCGCAAATTCTTTATAACAAATAGCTTCTTTTTTCTTTAAATTGGCATCAATTTCAAGTTTTTCCTGCTTGAGTTTGGCCAACTCTTCAACTATATTTATTTCAAGCATATTTTGCGCTTTAGCCGGCGTAATGCATACCTGTATAGCTATCAAAAAAGTAGCATATAAAATACTTCTCATTTGGAATAATAGTTTGCTATTCACACTAAATCCGTATTTACCAATCGTCGCTCAAGATTCAAATATTCAACAGATTGCATTTCATTTATTCGTGAAACAGTACGCGGAAACTCATGCGCTAGAGGACCCTCGTTGTACAGCAGCTCAGGTACAACTTCAGCCGACATAATAAGTTTGACGCGTCTGTCGTACAACACATCTACCAACCATGTAAAACGTCTTGCTTCACTTGACAAACGAGGTGGCATAGCAGGTACATTGCTTAGCAAAACAGTGTGGAATTGGGTTGCTATTTCAAGATAATCGTTTTGCGATCTTGGCCCCCCACACAAGGTTTTAAAATCGAACCACACAACGCCACCTGCTTTACGCTTGGCCTGAATCGCTCTGGCCTCAATTTGCAAAACGGGGTTTTCATCTGGTGACTCTGCTAATTGAGAGAACGCTACTTCCATTGCCGTGTCCGCCTCCAGCCCCCAAGGCTGGTGATACATCGAGATTTTCTCAAGTGTACGGCTTCGATAATCGGTCCCATTATCAACATTAATGACTTCCAAATTCGCATTGAGCAAGGCAATCGCCGGCAAAATTCGGTCGCGGTGCATACCACCTGGGTACAAATCATCAGGCTTGAAGTTGGAAGTCGTCATGAAGCCGACGCCTTGCTCAAAAAGTGCAGCTAGCAGTCGATGCAAAATCAAAGCATCGGTGATTTCAGATACGTGAAACTCATCAAAACAAATCAGTTTGAAACGTTTGGCCATGCGTTTGGCCAGTTCGTCTAAGGGATTAACGATGCCTTGTAGATCACGCAACTCTCGATGTACTTCACGCATGAACTCATGAAAGTGCAAACGCGTTTTACGTTTAAGAGGAACAGCGTTATAAAAGCAATCCATCAAAAAACTTTTCCCACGACCCACACCGCCATACAAGTAAACACCGCGAGGGATGGGAGGATTGCTTAAAAGTTTTTTAAATGAATTCGATCGCTTTTGCTTGTATTCGCGCCACTCCTGCGCGCAACGCTCCAACGCAGCGACAGCTCGCAACTGCGCAGGGTCACTTCTGTAACCCCGCGTTGCCAATTCAGCTTCATACGCAGCGCGTACTGACATAGCGTAAGACGACTCTGAATTGCTTCAGAAATTCAAAGTGCGCTTATCGACAGCCAAAGCAGCTTCTTTGGTTGCCTCAGACAGTGATGGATGCGCATGGCAAATACGCGCAATATCCTCAGCACTAGCTCTGAATTCCATCGCGACTACGCATTCAGCAATCAGCTCACTCGCCATCGGCCCAACAATATGCACACCCAAAATTTCGTCTGTCGTTGCATCTGCCAGCATTTTGACCATACCGGTTGTATCGCCCAAAGCCCTTGCACGGCCGTTGGCCATAAAAGGGAACGTGCCCGCCTTGTAAGCGCGACCTGCCGCTTTGAGCTGCTGCTCGGTTTGGCCAACCCAGGCGATTTCAGGATTCGTATAAATCACCCATGGAATGGTGTTGAAGTTAACGTGGCCGTGCTGACCAGCGATACGCTCGGCCACCGCCACGCCCTCTTCTTCAGCTTTGTGAGCCAACATAGGCCCGCGCACGACGTCGCCCACAGCCCATACGTTTGGCAAATTGGTCTTGCAGTCAGCATCAACCACAATCGCACCACGTTCATCCAGCGCCAAACCAATAGTTTCAGCACCTAGACCAATCGTATTTGCTACACGACCGATGGAGATGATGAGTTTGTCAACGTCAAGCGTTTGCGCTTCGCCCTTGGCATTGGTGTAGGCGACTGAAACCGCTTTTTTACCGTTTTTAATCTCGCCAACATTCACGCCCAACTCAATCTTCAAACCTTGCTTCACAAACGCTTTATGCGCTTCTTTGGCGATTTGCTCGTCCACTGCGCCGAGGAAAGTCGGTAAACCTTCCAAAATCGTCACATCAGAACCCAAACGACGCCATACCGAGCCCATTTCTAGACCAATAACGCCTGAGCCAATCAAGGCCAATTTCTTAGGCACTGCGCCAATGCGCAATGCACCGTCGTTTGACAAAATGTTTTCTTCGTCAAACGGCGTGCCTGGCAAAGCCCGTGCGTTTGAGCCAGTAGCCACAATGACATGTTTGCCTTGAATCAATTCTTCACCAGCTTTGATTTCATAGCCACCGTCTTTAGCGGCTACGAATGAACCACGACCATGGAAAAACGTGACTTTGTTCTTTTTGAACAAATACACAATTCCATCGTTGTTTTGCTTAACCACCGTGTCTTTGCGCGCCACCATTTTGGCAACATCCAGACTGATCCCTTTGACCTCAATACCATGCTCGGCAAAGTGGTGGCTAGCATGGTCAAAATGCTCCGAAGACTGCAACAAAGCCTTAGAAGGAATGCAGCCCACATTGGTGCAAGTGCCACCTAAAGCTGGGCCGCCTTTGGCGTTTTTCCACTCGTCGATACAAGCTACATTAAAACCCAACTGCGCAGCACGAATAGCCGCAATGTACCCACCAGGGCCGCCGCCGATAACGACGACATCAAATTGTTTAGACATTTTGAGTTCCTTGAAATTTAGATGTCAAACAACAAACGCGCTGGGTCTTCCATCGCTTCTTTCATGGCGACCAAGCCAAGGACGGCTTCGCGGCCGTCGATGATGCGGTGGTCGTAGCTCATGGCGAAGTAGTTCATCGGGCGAACGACGACTAGGCCGCCTTCAACCACAGCGCGGTCTTTGGTGGCGTGGATGCCCAAGATCGCACTTTGTGGTGGGTTAATGATTGGTGTTGACAACATAGAGCCGAAAGTACCACCGTTACTGATAGAGAATGTGCCGCCAGTCATATCGTCCATACCCAACTTACCGTCACGAGCTTTGACACCGAATTCAGCGATTTTCTTCTCAATGTCTGCAAAGCTCATTTGGTCTGCATTGCGCAAAATTGGTACGACCAAGCCGCGTGGTGAGCCGACGGCGATACCGATGTCGAAATAGCCGTGGTAAACAATATCGTTGCCATCGACACTAGCATTCAGCACTGGGAATTTCTTCAACGCATGAACAGCAGCTTTGACGAAGAAGCTCATAAAGCCGAGCTTGACGCCATGCTCTTTCTCAAAACGCTCTTGCATGCGTTTACGCATCTCCATAACAGGTGCCATATTGATCTCGTTGAACGTGGTCAAAATAGCATTGGTAGACTGTGATTGCAGCAAACGCTCTGCCACGCGAGCACGCAAACGACTCATTGGCACGCGTTGCTCTGGGCGATCACCCAAGCTCACAGCAGGAGCAGCCACTTGTGGCAATAATTTGGCTGCAGCCGGCGTATTTACTGCCTGAACAGCTATGCTATTAATAGCGTTTTGAGATGCTGAAGTAGCTACAGCGCCTGTTGCAACAGCGCCCAAAACATCACCCTTAGTAACGCGGCCATCTTTACCTGAACCTGCGACTGAACCTGCTGCCAAACCGTTATCCGCCATCAACTTTGCAGCTGCAGGCATGGCAACGCCAGCCATAGAGCCGCCCGTTACAACTGAAGCCACCACAGGTGCTGCAGCTTGTGTTGCAGCGGCAGGAGCCGCAGCAGCTGGCGCAGCTGCACCAGCTTTGCCTTCTGTATCGATACGTGCAATCAATTGCTCAGCAGTGACTGTAGCGCCGTCGCCCATGAGGATTTCAGACAAAACGCCTGAGCTAGGTGCGGGTACTTCTAAAACAACCTTATCGGTCTCGATTTCGATCAATATTTCGTCAGCTGTGACGGGTTCGCCAACTTTTTTCTTCCAAATTAGCATGGTCGCTTCTGCGACGGATTCGGACAACTGGGGGACTTTTACTTCAACAATAGCCATGATGTTCTTTCAAATATTCTTTATAAACCGTTGATTTATATATATGTTTAATAATTTTTGCGTTGTTACGAGCGAATAGTTTTGTACGAATTATTTCGACAAAATAAAACCTTTGAGCTTGCTAAAAGCGGCATCAAGCAACGCCTTTTGCTGCTCTTGGTGCAAATGCGCATAACCCACGGCTGGTGAAGCAGATGCGGCACGGCCTGCGTAGCCAAGCTTTTGGCCATCTAGCATGTTTTCATGGATGTAATGCTGCACAAAAAACCATGCACCCTGGTTTTGCGGTTCGTCTTGGCACCAAACCAGTTCAGTTGCGTTCGGGTATTTTTTGATTTCAGTCGCAAACGCTTTGTGCGGGAATGGGTACAACTGCTCCGCGCGAATGATGGCCGTCTCGTCATGACCTGCCTCTTCGCGGCGCTTTGCCAAGTCGTAATAAACCTTACCTGAGCAAACGATGACACGCTTGACTTTCTCCGCCTTCAATGCCTTGCTCTCCGCAATCACAGTTTGGAACATGCCCTTGGTGAATTCCGAAATCGGTGATGCTGCGTCTTTGTTACGTAGCAAAGATTTCGGTGTGAAAATAATCAACGGCTTGCGCAAATTGCGCACCATTTGGCGACGCAAGACGTGAAAAATCTGGCTAGCCGTCGTTGGCTGCACAATTTGCATATTCGTATCAGCAGCTAATTGCATGAAACGCTCTAAACGCGCTGAGCTGTGCTCAGGGCCCTGGCCTTCGTAGCCGTGAGGCAACATCAAGGTCAAGCCGTTTACACGACCCCATTTGACCTCTCCACTGGCGATAAACTGGTCAATCACAACCTGCGCACCATTGGCAAAATCGCCAAACTGTGCTTCCCAAATCACCAAAGTATTTGGGTCATTGGATGCGTAGCCGTATTCAAAGCCAAGCACGGCTTCTTCAGACAAGATGGAGTCAATAACGACAAAGGGAGCTTGCCCCTCCGCAACATTTTGCAGAGCGACATAGGTGCCCGTGTCCCATTTTTCACGTTTTTGGTCGTGAATAACGGCATGGCGGTGCGTAAATGTGCCTCGTCCGCAATCTTCGCCAGACAAACGTACGGGGTAGCCACTGGCAACCAACGAAGCAAAAGCCATGTGCTCGCCCATGCCCCAATCAACCGATATGTCGCCTCGCCCCATCGCAGCGCGGTCTTCATAGACTTTTTTGACCAATTGGTGTGGCGTAACAGATTCTGGAATAGTAGTTATTTTTTCTGCTAGGCGCTTCCACTCCGCCATCGGAATAGCGGTATCGCCAGCATCTGTCCACTTTTTGCCCATGAATGGCGCCCAGTCGACGGTGTATTTTGTCTTAAAGTTAGACAAAACGGACTCGCCTGTGTGCTTACCCGCATCCAAAGCGGCGCGATAGGCTTTGACCATGTCGTCACCCAAAGTAGCACCCAAACCTTGGGTCGCTAATTTATCAGCAAACAATTTGCGTGTGCCTGGGTGTGCACTGATTTTTTTGTACATCAACGGCTGGGTGAGTGCTGGGGTATCTT
This sequence comes from Polaromonas sp., assembly GCA_013298945.1. GTDB lineage: Bacteria > Pseudomonadota > Gammaproteobacteria > Burkholderiales > Burkholderiaceae_C > Aalborgiella. The sequence continues at coordinate 621,942 of JAAFJR010000001.1, read as the reverse complement.
GCTCGTTGTGACCTAGTTTACGGAAACAGACAATGTCCAGCACCACATCGCAGCGGAATGTCATACGGTATTCGAGCGCAAGCTGCGTAGCAAGCACCACGGCCTCTGGGTCATCGCCATTGACGTGCAAAACGGGTGCTTCAACCATTTTGACAATGTCAGTACAAAACACGCTAGAACGCATGTCGCGTGGGTCTGAGGTCGTGAAACCGATTTGATTATTTATGATGATATGCACCGTGCCACCGGTAGAGTAACCACGGGTTTGCGCCAATGCCAAAGTCTCTTGGTTCACGCCTTGGCCGCCGAAGGCTGCATCACCATGAACCAGAACGGGTAGTACTTGCTTACCCAGAGGGTCGGCTCGTCTATCCATACGAGCGCGGACTGAGCCTTCAACCACGGGGTTGACGATTTCAAGATGTGAAGGGTTGAAAGCTAGAGACAAATGAACTGCGCCACCAGCTGTGGAAACATCAGAGCTGAAACCTTGGTGGTATTTCACATCGCCAGATGGCAAATCTTCCGGCGCAGTGTGGTCAAACTCAGCAAACAAGTCTGCCGGCAACTTTCGCATCGTGTTAACCAACACGTTCAAACGGCCACGATGTGCCATGCCAATCACCACCTCTTGCACGCCCTGTTTGCCTGCTGATTGAATCAACTCATCCATTGCCGCAATGAAGCTTTCGCCTCCTTCTAATGAAAAACGCTTTTGCCCCACATATTTAGTGTGCAAGTAGCGCTCTAAGCCTTCTGCAGCAGTCAACTGCTCAAGAATGTTCTTCTTTTGTTCGGTATTGAAATTCGGTTTGCTGCGAATGCTTTCTAACTTTTCTTGCCACCAACGTTTCTCTGACTGCTCAGAGGTGTACATGTACTCGACACCTAGTGTGCCGCAATAAGTCTCACGCAATGCATTGAGCAACTCGCGCAACGACATACTGTTTTTGCCGAAAAATGTGTTGCTTGTATCAAAAACAGTTTCTTGATCTGCATCCGTAAAGCCATAATAAGATGGTTCCAGCTCTGGAATCGCAGGACGCTCTGTGCGCTGAAGTGGGTCCAAATTAGCCCAGCGCTGACCTACATTACGGTAAGCGGCTATCAATTGCTGTGCCGCAGTTCGCTTACGCCCCATTTCAGCGTCGCTACTAGCCATCACCACCTTAGTGCCGCCCGCCTTGGCGCGTTCAGCAAATGCATTGATAACAGGCATATGGGCAACGTCTTTAGCATTACTACCGTCAACAGCTGGAACATACTGCAAAGCATCGAAATAACTGCGCCAGCTGTCAGGAACACTACCGGGATTTGCTAAGTAGTTTTCGTACATCTCTTCGACATAGGGCGCATTACCACCGAAAAGGAAAGTGTTGCCTGAATAGGCTTGATAGACAGAGCCGTTAGGCTGCGTCGTTGGGGATTGACTCATTTGCGCGATTCTCCGTTTCCCTTGAGGAAACATAAAGCTTAGTTTTTAAAACCTTCCGCGACACGGCTGGACCGGTTAGCGGATGCGACTGTGGCAGGAAGGGCCTAGGTAACAAGTCGTATTGTGCCATTAATTGCACAGACTGCCAAATTTATGTTCTTACACTGAACTTGCAACTAAGATTATTTGATTCGTACTCTTGAACTAGGCAAAATGAAACAAAAATTCGAACCCTTTCCAAGAATACTGGATACTTGCAACTCGCCACCGTGTCGCTGAACGACATGTTTGACGATAGCTAAACCTAAACCAGTACCTCCTGACTCGCGCGAGCGGCTGGCATCTACGCGATAAAACCGTTCGGTCAACCTTGGCAAATGCTCTGCGGCAATGCCTGAACCTGTATCATTCACAGAAAAAATTGCACCACCTCCATCAGTGGCTTTTAAAGAGACTCGAATTTCCCCGCCAGCTGGTGTGTAACGAACGGCATTGTTTACCAAATTACACATCGCACTCAACAATTCAGATTGTGAACCAGCCAGTTCGAGATTAGATTGGATTTCAAAAGTTAGTTGCTCTTTGCTGTTCAAAGCAATTTCATTTTGACCATGCTTTGCTTCCAAGTCGCTTTTCAATGCCTTAGCTTCTAATTCACAGGAGTACGCTAGTGCTTCCGCACCTATCCAAGTGTCAGACAGAGGCGACGGGCTACCCTCAAGCTTGGACAGAGTCAATAAATCACTAACAAGTGATTGCATGCGAAGTGTTTGCTGACCCATCAACTCCAAATATTTAGAGCGCTCAGCTTCATCCAAATCTAAAGTCTGTAAAGACTCTACAAATCCGCTGAGCACAGTTAAAGGGGTGCGAATTTCATGCGACACATTGGCCACAAAATCTCTTCTCATGAACTCTAAAGCTTCGCGGCCAGTCACGTCATTAGACAAAAGCAATTTCTTGCCCTGTCCATAAGGATGAATTTGTACAGCTAATCTGCTAGCTCGACCGGCTGCGCTACTTTTTCCTGAAATAGTAACTTCATGCAGAAAATTTCCAGTTGCAAAGTAAGAAGCAAATACTGGATCGCGTACTAAATTACCTATGTGCTGTGAAATATCTGCCGTAGGATTCAAGCCGAAATGACTTGCTGCAGTTAAATTGCACCATTCAATTTGACCATTTACGTCAAGCAAAACAACGCCGTTAGGTGAGGCTTGTATCGCAGCAAGAAAATCATCTAATCTTTTATTGCTAGCGTTTAAGGATTTAACTTGTTCTCGCAGCAATCTGCGTGTGCGATCAGTAACCTCGCCCCATACACCGTTGAGTTTTGGAGCACGAGATATGTCCCCCGTACGGATCCAGTTCAAAAAATGAACGCTTCTATTTAAATTGATACACAACCAAATGAGCAATCCACTGAAGGCACCAAGCAGGGCAATCGACAAAAAATCCCACTTAATATTAAGCTGGATAGCAAGAAATACAAGCAGCGTCGCACCAGCAAGTTGCAACAAAAAAATTTCTACAAATCGCCACATCTTTTGGGGTTATTTAGCTACGACTGCCGCAGTTTGAGCCGTGATGCGATAGCCTGTACCACGGACCGTTTCCACATGCGCGCCACCAGCACCTAAAGCTTCACGCAATCGCTTGATATGGACGTCCACAGTACGCTCTTCAATATAGACGTGATCTCCCCATACCTTATCAAGCAACTGGCCACGACTGTGAACACGCTCTGGATAAGACATCAGGTGCTGAAGAAGTTTAAACTCAGTTGGTCCAAGCTTTAATAGGGAATCTTGAAAAGTAACACGATGGGTAGCCCCATCAAGATGCAATTCTCCAATGGTTAAAATTTGAGTGCTAATTTCAGGACTACGTCTTCTTAAAACTGCTCTTAATCGAGCCAGCATTTCCTTAATTGAAAAAGGCTTTGTAATATAGTCATCAGCGCCAGCATCAAGTCCAGCTATTTTGTCAGTTTCGTCGCTTTTTGCAGTCAACAAAATCACGGGGATATCTTTGGTACGAGGATCTGCTCGCCATTTACGCGCCAAACTTATGCCACTTTGCCCTGGCAGCATCCAATCAAGCAATATGACATCTGGCAAAGTAACTTCAAGCTCCCGCTGAGCAGCCATGCCGTCTCCAGCCCAAACAGGCGCAAAGCCGTTATGCTTAAGGTTTAGTGTTAGCAATTCAGCTATTGACGGCTCGTCTTCGACAATGAGTACTCGGGGAGTTGTTTTCATAAGCTAAGAATGACTGCTACTTAACTGCAGATTCAATTTCCGACATTGCGGTGTGCCTAACATCAGCTCCCTTGACGATATAGATAACAACTTCAGCAATGTTTTTTGCATGATCGCCAATTCGCTCAATCGCTTTTGCAACAAAAAGCAAATCTAAGCTTGCAGAGATCGTCCGAGGGTCTTCCATCATATACGTTATAAGTTTGCGCACGAAGCCATCAAACTCTTTGTCTATGAGGTCATCTTCTTTAAGAATACTAACAGCCATTGCAGTATCAAGACGTGCAAAGCTATCAAGCGCTTTACGCAATTGGTTAGATGCCAGATCAGCAGCTAAGCGTAAATCTGCTGAAGGAAGTGCTCGTGAAGATCCACTATGTAGTATCGACTTAACCATTCTGGCGATTTTGTCAGCTTCATCTCCAGCTCTTTCTAAATTAGCCGTCGTTTTAGAAATAGCAATGAGCAAACGCAAATCTCTAGCAGTTGGCTGTCTACGCGCAATAATAGATGACAACTCTCTGTCAATTTCAACTTCCATAGTATTCACGCGAGATTCAGCATTCGTGACTTGATTAGCAGCGTCAACACTGAATGTTGAAAGCGATTGAATCGCCAGTCTGATCTGCTCCTCAACCAAACCACCCATCTCCATAACTTTTGAAGATACGCCGTTGAGTTCGCTGTCAAATTGTGTTGATAAATGTTTATCAGGCATGCTGTTTTCCTTAGTAATTTTTAACCGAAACGACCTGTAATGTAATCTTCAGTCTCCTTGCGCTTGGGCTTAAAGAATAACTCATCTGTTGCTCCAAATTCAATCAAGTCCCCCAAGTACATGTAAGCAGTGTAGTCACTGCATCGTGCTGCTTGTTGCATGTTGTGCGTAACAATTAGAACGGTGTAATCTGATTTCAATTCCGTAATAAGTTCTTCAATTTTAGAAGTCGAAATAGGATCAAGCGCTGAACAAGGCTCGTCTAAAAGCAGAACTTCTGGTTTGATTGCTATGCCTCTAGCAATACACAAGCGCTGCTGTTGTCCACCAGATAATCCTGAACCTGATTGATTCAATTTATCCTTGACCTCTGTCCACAATGCCGCTTTTCGCAGAGCCCACTCAACGCGCTCTTCTAAATCTGTAGCATTCAAATTTTCGAATAACTTCACACCAAAAGCAACGTTGTCATATATAGACATCGGGAAAGGCGTTGGTTTTTGAAAGACCATCCCAATTTTTGCGCGAATTAGAGCAACGTCCTCTTTAGAGGTTAGCAAATCTTGACCATCAAGCTTGATTGCCCCAGTTGCACGTTGCTCTGGATACAACTCAAACATACGGTTAAAGGTACGCAGCAAAGTAGATTTACCGCACCCAGAAGGGCCAATAAATGCGGTTACTTTCTTTTCAGGAATTTCAAGATTTATACCTTTTAATGCATGGAATTTTCCATAATAAAAATGTAAATCTTGTACTGATAATTTTGAAACTTGTGGATTATTTAACATTTTAGTAAATTAATTTTTATTACGAGTAATAACGCGAGCCAAGATGTTCAAACCTAAAACAGCTATCGTAATGAGGAAAACTCCCGCCCAAGCTAGTTGTTGCCAGTTCTCGTAAGGGCTCATTGCAAACTTAAAAATAGTTACGGGTAAGCTTGCCATCGGTTCACTTAAACTAGATGTCCAAAACTGATTGTTCAGCGCAGTAAATAATAGTGGCGCTGTCTCACCAGAAATGCGGGCAACAGCTAACAATAACCCTGTAACAACGCCAGCTCGGGCAGCTCTCAGTGTAATTTTTGTAATTACTTTCCATTTGGGTGTACCTAAAGCATAGGCAGCCTCACGCAAACCAGCTGGAACAAGCTGAAGCATATTCTCTGTTGTTCTAATAACCACAGGTATAGCAATCATTGCCAGAGCAACAACACCAGCCCAACCTGAAAATGATTTGAAGCGCGTAACTATCACGGCATACACAAACAACCCGATCACTATAGAGGGCGCGGATAGCAAAATGTCGTTTACAAATCTGGTTGTGTTAGCTAGCCAGCTTTTAGTTTCGTATTCAGCAAGATATATACCAGCCATGATTCCGATAGGCGTACCAACAAAAGTAGCCAATAAAACCATCAGAAATGATCCATATATTGCGTTAGCAATGCCTCCAACTTCATTTGGCGGCGGAGTCATCTGAGTCAATGTAGCGACCGTCAATCCACTTATGCCAAGTCGGATGGTTTCCCAAAGTATCCAAATCAACCAAAAAAGGCCGAAACACATTGCTATCAATGACAATAGCAAGGCTATTTTGTTTGTACGATTTCGTTGATTAAACTTCTGTATACGCAGAGATTTAATATCTTCTGCGTTCATGTGCTTTTCACTAGATATCATGACTTTGCTCCCTCACTCTTTTTAAGCTGCGTGAGCAATAATTTAGATAATGTTAAAACCACAAAGGTAATGAAGAACAAAACCAAACCAAGATAAAACAGTGAAGCTTGATGCAGCCCTGCGCCAGCTTCTGCAAACTCATTTGCTAATGCTGATGTAATACTGTTAGCTGCTTCAAAGACACTCAAAGAATTCAGTTGATTTGTATTGCCAATAATAAATGTGACTGCCATCGTTTCGCCCAATGCACGACCAAGGCCAAGCATAATGCCACCAACAACACCTGCCTTGGTATATGGCAATACAACCTTCGAAGTCACCTCCCAAGTTGTTGACCCCAACGCATAAGCAGATTCTTTGAGCATAGGCGGAGTCACTTCAAAGACGTCGCGCATCACCGAGGCAATAAAAGGAATAATCATAATTGCCAAAATAATACCCGCTGACAATATTCCAATGCCGACTGGAGGGCCTGAAACTAAACCTCCTAAAAACGGAACATCTTTCAGTAACGATTGCAAAGGTTGTTGAACATAAGTCGCAAGAATAGGACCAAAAACCAATAAGCCCCACATGCCATAAACAATAGATGGCACTGCTGCAAGCAATTCAATCGCTGTACCTAATGGCCTTTTTAACCAAGAAGGCGAAAGTTCTGTTAGAAATAACGCAATGCCAAAACTAACGGGTACAGCAATTAACAAAGCAATGAATGATGTAGCCAAAGTGCCATAAATCATCACCAAACCGCCAAAGTCTTCCTTAACAGGATCCCAAGTACTGCTGGTTAAAAAACCAAAGCCAAACTTTTGTATCGCGGGCAAGGCACCAATAACCAAAGACAACAATATTCCCAGCAATAAGGCTAGTGTCAACATTGCCGCGCTTTTTGCCGCTATCCCAAAAAGCTTATCTGGTAAGCCCCCACCGCTTTTAGGTTTATTTGAGGGTGGTTTTGAAACCACTTTCGCTGGCTCTGACCGACGATCAGAGCCAGCCATTCCAAAAGGAACATTACTGGCTGGGAGTGTTGATGACACTTTTTACTCCGTAAATGTATTTAATGACTAAAGATTACTTGCTAGCTACAGTCTTGCCAGAAACATCTTTAATTTCAGACCATGATTTTTCAATCGCGGTTTTAACGCTAGCTGGCATAGGTGAGTAATCCAAATCTTCAGCAGTTTTGTCACCGTTTTTGTAGCTCCAATCAAAGAACTTCAATGTCGAAGTTGCTTGTGCTGGCTTATCTTGCGCTTTGTGCATCAAAATGAAGGTCGCACCAGTTAGTGGCCATGCATCCTTGCCTGCCTGGTTGGTCAAGATTTGGTAAAAGCTTTTTACCCAATCAGCACCTGCCGCAGCAGCTTTAAAAGTCAAATCGTCAGGAGACACAAAAGTACCCGCAGCATTTTGCATGACTGCAAAGGTCATTTTGTTTTGTTTCACGTAAGCATATTCAACATAACCAATTGAATTTGGCAAGCGACTCACGAAAGCAGCAACACCCTCATTACCCTTACCACCCGCCCCTACAGGCCAGTTTACCGCCGTACCCTCGCCTACCTTAGACTTCCATTCGGCATTCACTTTGCTCAAGTAGTTAGTAAAAATAAAGCTAGTTCCAGATCCGTCCGCTCGGCGTACAGGGGAGATCACGTCCGCTGGTAATGCAAGAGTTGGGTTTAGCGCTTTGATCGCAGCATCATCCCATTTTGTAATTTTTCCCAGATAAATATCACCAAGAACTTGACCGTTAAGCTTTAATTGCCCTGGCGCAATGCCTTTAATATTAACAACTGGTACTACGCCACCAATTACCGTTGGAAATTGAACCAAACCCTTGGCTTTTAATTCATCGTCTTTCAACGGCATGTCAGATGCACCAAAGTCAACCGTTTTAGCTTCAATTTGCTTGATGCCCGCGCCAGAACCCACAGACTGGTAATTGATCTTGACACCAGTTGCCTTGTTGTAATCAGAAGCCCATTTTGAATACAAAGGTGCAGGAAATGATGCACCAGCACCAGTTACATCTTGCGCGTAAGCGCCCAAAGAATATGTTAATGTAGCAATACCAGCAACAGTAGCAAGTGCAAATTTAGAGACCAGTTTCATAAGTTAACCTTTTAGGTTGTTGAACAATGGTTGTACTTTAAGTAGCTTTTATGTCAATTGTGTGACAAAACAACTTGGATATTAGGTGAATATAATTTTTTTTAAAATTTATTCATTGAAATGTCATGTCACTGTCACAAAAATATTTTAAGGTAAGTGTATTTGGGTACCTATGGAGCTAGACATGACGAAAGACCGTGAGCAACTGATACGACGAATTCGTGAAGAATTGACAGACAGTTATGACGAGGAAAGAGAGCTCGAACATGACGATCAAAATACCGACGAAATTCAAGCTTTATTAGCCACTGAAACTGATGAATACCGTGAAAACCGTCGTATTTATTTTCGTGAGCTCTTTAGAATGCAAGCCGAGCTTGTCAAACTGCAGGATTGGATCGTTAAAACTGGGAAAAAAGTTGTGATTCTTTTTGAGGGTCGCGATGCAGCAGGTAAAGGTGGCGTCATCAAACGTATCACGCAAAGGCTTAACCCACGCGTCTGTCGCGTAGCGGCATTGCCAGCCCCTAGCGACCGCGAACGCACTCAATGGTACTTTCAACGCTTCATATCTCATTTACCTGCTGCGGGTGAAATTGTATTATTTGATCGAAGTTGGTACAACCGCGCTGGGGTTGAAAGAGTTATGGGATTCTGTGATGACCAGCAATATGAAGAATTTTTTCGTACCGTTCCTGAATTTGAAAAAATGCTGACTCGCTCAGGCATAACTCTTATTAAATACTGGTTTTCAATATCTGATGAAGAGCAAAGCATACGATTTTTAGGTCGTATACATGACCCATTAAAACAATGGAAATTGAGTCCCATGGACTTAGAGTCACGCCGTCGTTGGGAAGAGTACACCAAGGCAAAAGAAATAATGCTGGAAAGAACACACATCCCAGAAGCCCCATGGTGGGTGGTGGAAGCTGATGATAAGAAGAAAGCACGACTAAACTGCATCCATCATTTACTGTCACAAATAGAGTACCAGGAAGTTGACCACCCTGCAGTCGTATTACCGCCGAGAGAACGACATGATAACTATGTTAGACACCCGGTACCAAAAGAAATAATAGTACCTGCTCGTTATTAACACCCGTTTTGAAATAATAGTCATGAGAAAGCGTACATCTCGGCAAAAGAGAGTGCTATGCTTTAGTTATTTAGAAAAATTAGCATGCAAAACGGAACACGGCTCGCCGCAGTAGATTTAGGATCGAACAGCTTTCGCTTAGAGATTGGCAATTTAGACCACGGTCAAATTCATCATTCTAAGTATTTGAAGGAAACAGTAAGGCAAGGAAATGGCTTAGATGACGAAAGAAATCTGACGCTTGAAGCTATGCAGCGCGGGTGGGATTGTTTGGCACGCTTTGGAGAACGACTTTCAAATTTCAAACCAACTGAAGTGCGAGCTGTTGCAACGCAAACGTTAAGAGAAGCTAGAAACCGGGATGTTTTCTTACAACGTGGGAGTGCAATTTTAGGTTTTCCGATTGAAGTCATATCAGGCCAAGAAGAAGCAAGACTTATCTATCAGGGCGTCTCGCAGCTGCTACCGCAGTCAAACGAAAGACGGCTGGTCATTGATATTGGTGGTCGGTCAACAGAGCTAGTATTAGGTCAGCAATTAACTGCTAACCAGATGGCCTCTTACAGGGTTGGTAGTGTTGCTTGGTCAATGAAATACTTCACGAACGGAAAAATTGACGAGGCTTCTTTTGCTAGGGCTGAAATCGCAGCGAAATCAGTATTTGATGAAGCACTAAACACCTATAAACCAGATGCATGGGATGTCGCTTACGGATCCTCTGGCACTATAGGTGCGGTTGCTGATATCTTGAAAGTAGCTGGGTGGTCCGAAACGAGTGTTACTCGTACTGGATTGCTTTGGTTACGTGAAAAACTGATCAAGTCGCAGCACATTGATCGTATTAAATTAATTGGCCTCAAAGAAGACAGACGTGCAGTCATTGCAGGTGGCATAAGTATTTTATGTGCATTGTTTGATCTACTCAAAATTGAGACTTTACATGCCGCTGATGGAGCATTACGGCATGGTGTTTTGTATGATTTACTAGATCGGGATAGTGGGCAAATTGATGTTCGAAACGCATCAGTAATGCGGCTAGCGAAAAATTTCAACATAGATAGGCTGCAAGCTGAACGTGTTTCACAAATAGCGACAACATTTTTTTCGCAAATTCAATCTAACTTTTCATTTGAAGATAGCATACTTGCAAATGACATGAAAGCCTTGGAATGGGCTGGACAATTGCATGAAATTGGATTTCAAATTTCTCACAGTGACTACCACAAACACGGTGCATATATTTTAGAAAATGCGGATATTGCAGGGTTCGCTATGCCTGAATCCCATCGACTTAGCATGCTTGTTTTAGGACACCGAGGAAAATTAAAAAAACTCGAAATTGAACTTGAAGATAAAAAATTTCTACAACAGCTATTTAGTCTTCGTTTAGCAGTTATTTTGTGCCATGCTCGATCTGACGCAGAAATTAAAGGCATCAAACTGACGATTTCTAAAACAGAAAAGCAGCAGTTTCAGTTGTCATGTCCAACCGACTGGATAACTAGGTTTCCACAGTCCGCACACTTGCTAAGAGAGGAAGCCATCGCTTGGAAAAAGGTAAATTGGAGTTTGAATTTACGAGAGTTAGAAGCTTGAATGAAACGTCATTTGTACATTTTAAAATAATGGTATAAACTATATACACCGTTAACTTTAAAGGTATTCAATGACAATCTCTACTAAAACACCCTCTAAAACACCAACTAAAACCCCAACTAAAACGCTTCCCAACTCAGAGTCAAAAGCTGCAATCAAGATACCAGCAAAAGCAGCGACTAAAACAACAAGTAAAAAAGTCGTAGCGACCAGCAAAGCGGCTGCAATTCCTGTAAAAGTGATTACTAAAACTGTAGCAGTGAAATTATCTTCCGCGCCTGTAGCCAAAGAACTGATTGAAAAGCCTATCAAAGCAAAGAAAGTTAAATTGGTTCGTGATAGCTTCACAATACCGAAACCTGAATACCTCATTCTCGACAATTTAAAGCTTCGCGCTGCTGATTTGAAGCATCCAATTAAGAAAAGTGAACTTTTGCGTGCCGGAATAAAAGCTTTAGCATCCATGACGGATGCTCAGCTTTTAGTTGCTCTTAAAGTCGTTCCTATGCTTAAAACAGGCCGACCGAGCAAATAAAGAATCACAACATATCACTGCTCTGAACAGCAACGAGAACGGTCTGCCTTTGACCTTCTCGTTCACGGCTTCTGAGCCACCACACTGAACCTTTTCTAACTGCAAAAGAGCTGTCTTTTAAACCTAATGTTTGCGCGATGATCTTTCCAATCATTGGCTGATGGCCTACCAGCAACACAGTACCTTTTGCTAAAGGCCACTCAACAGAAGACAAAATGTCATCCACTTTTGATTCGGGCAACAAATCTTTGTGTAATTTGTATTTGCGGTCTAACCTGCAAACAGTATCTTCACAACGTCTTGCAGGACTAGTAAAAATGCGTGTGCTTTCTGGTAACTGTCTATCCAGCCACTCAGCCATGCGAATGGCTTGTTTATAACCGCGAGCTGTTAAAGCGCGATCAAGATCATCACAGCCTTCCTGCCAATCTACAGCTTCTGCATGACGCCAAAGTATAATATCCATTGGTTTTAACCTTTCATGCCAAGCTTGCTTAAGTTGGCAGCTACCAGATGACTTTCGAAGATTTTGGCTGCATTTTTCCAACTAAATTGAACAGCACGGGCACGTGCTTCGCTTCTTGATAATTTTAATGCTTGATATGTGCCAGACAGCAGATTTGCGTCTAAAACACCACCTTTAGTTACTCCATGGCCTTGACGCAGCACTTCAAGCGGGCCATCTACTGGATAAGCGGCTACGGGCGTTCCGCAAGACATTGCTTCTAGTAAAACAAGTCCAAAAGTTTCAGATTTACTAGGAAAAACAAACACATCAGCCGCCGCATATACTTTGGCCAACTCTTCACGTGCTTGCAGTCCAAGCCATGTCACATCTGGATATTTTGCTTTCAAGCTAAGTCCCAGCGGCCCTACACCACAAACAATCTTAGTACCTGCCATTTTTAACTTAAGGAAAGATTCAATATTTTTTTCATACGAAACACGCCCAACAAACAAAGACAAAGGTCGCGGCAAGTTTGCAAGTGGTAAATGAGCATATGGCTGAGCATGAAAACTAAACAAGTCGGTATCGACGCCATGTGTCCATTTTCGTAGATTGCTAAATCCACGCGCTTGCAGCATACCTAAAACGCCTTCTGTTGGCACCATCACACCTGAAGACGGTTTGTGAAAATATCGAAACAGCGCATACCCCCAATTTAAAGGAATCTTTAATGCAGCATACAAAATTTCGGGAAATTTTGTATGAAATGCTGTCGTAAAAGCTATCTTATGCTTTATACAATATCCACGAGCAGCCCAACCTAAAGGCCCTTCAGTCGCTATATGAACAGCGTCAGCTTGACTGTTATGCAGTAGCTTTGACAGAATTTTTTTTGGTCTGATCGCCAAATCAATGCCCGCATAGCCAGGGCAGGGGCGAGTATTGAACAAACCAGGATGAATGACTTCGACATCATGCCCAAGCTTTTTCATTTCTCGCACAAGCTCTACCAGTGTTGTCACCACGCCATTGACCTGTGGTTGCCATGCGTCAGTGATTAAAACTAATTTCATGCTGATCCGATTGTAATTTGGCTAATTGCGATTTGTTAGTTTTATTGGCTACTGCGCTTTGCACTGCCCAATGAATGAGCTCTAATCGCCCATCTAAGTGCTCGACCAATGCCGTTTGGCTTTCCACCCAATCACCATCATTGCAATAGAGTATGCCGTCGATAGTCCGCATTTCTGCTCTGTGAATGTGCCCACACACAACGCCATCGTGCCCAAGATTCCGCGCTTCACGCGCGACTGCAACCTCGAAATCAGTCACATAATTGAGCGCTTTTTTAACTTTGTGCTTCAGATAGGCTGACAATGACCAATATGGCAATCCAAAATGTCCGCGCAAGCGATTCAAATGCCGATTCAGTTTAAGCGTGAATTCGTAGGCATTGTCACCCACATAGGCTAACCATTTAGCGCATTGAATAACGCCATCAAAATAGTCCCCATGGATAACCCATAATTTGACGCCTTTGGCAGTCACATGAACAGCATCTTGCACAACTTCTACCCCGCCAAAATGATGCCCGATGAACCCACGCGCGAATTCGTCATGGTTGCCCGGCACAAATATTACCCGACTACCCTTTCGAGCACTGCGTAATATTTTTTGCACCACGTCGTTATGCGACTGCGGCCAAAACCACTTACGACGCAACTGCCAACCATCAATAATGTCGCCAACTAAATAAAGGTAGTCGCTAGGGTGCGCCTTCAAAAAATTTAACAATGGCTCAGCTTGGCAGCCTTGGGTTCCTAAATGGATGTCGGATATAAAAACAGCGCGAAATTTTGCATCTTTATGCCCCTCAAACTTAAGGCTTGATTCAGACGCAAAGATGCCTTGGATCCAGGCTTGCTCCGATTCAAAAAAAGTACGCATGCGTGACCAAGGACTAAGCACCCAAAAAATGCTTGCGATAACGATCTGGCATATCGGATATTCGCATCATCATTGGCAAATCTGCTGTGTTGAAATCTGGGTCCCATGCGGGCGCACCTAATACTTTTGCACCTAAGCGTAAATAGCCCTTGATCAATGCAGGTGGTGCGATGTCTAAACTATCGTCTAGCACCTCCACCGGTAGCGACAAGCGCGGTCTTACTTGATGCTCAAAAGGTGCTAAATGTTTCTCTTTAACTTGCCGCCAAATACTCGCTGCCGCGTCGCCACTCACAATACCGTTATGCAGCATAGGAATACTCGCGCAACCAATCATGGTGTGTAATTGGTTGCGTTCCATAAACTCAGCCAAAGCCCCCCATAGCGCCATGATTACAGCACCTTGTCTGTAATCAATGTGAACGCAACTGCGTCCTAACTCAACCATGTGTGGACGTAAAGCGCGCAATCTCGTCAAATCAAATTCTGAGTCACTGTAGGTGCTACCAACGCGTTTCGCCTGCGCTGGTGTTAGTGCACGGTAAGTGCCAACGACACGCTTGGTGTCTGCGTCACGTACCAATAAATGCTCACAATAATTATCAAAAACATCAATATCGTGTCCAGCCAGTGTCGTTTGCAAACGCGCGCCCATTTCAGTTGCAAACACGTCAAATCGTAGGCGCTGCGCCTCTCTTACTTCATCTTGATGCTTTGCCCAAGAAACTTCAATACTGCTACGACCACTGATTGCAGCAGTTTGCTGATGCTGGATGATGCTCGACTGAATGGGTCGATGAAGTAACCCCCGAGATAGCCTAGGTAATGCAATTGGCGACAGATCAAACGTAGGTGTTGGAATTTCTCTCATGCAGCTTCCTTTTTTATTGAATGTGCATGCAGTTTGCGATTTGGCTGTGACAAGCTTATGAAGCTTTTATGTAGGTTTTGTGACGATGCAAAGCACGCTTGAAAATGCATTGAAAATTGCAAAAATATTCGTCATGCTTTTGCATTTAAGTTCCAATAATTCAAATATAATTGAATTATGGAAATAAAATCATCGTATTTTTCAAGAACAACTAGCCCCCTCAACGAAGAGCTTGCAGTCAAAGCACTGGCGGCTTTGGCACATAGCCACAGACTTCGGGTTTTCAGAGCTTTGGTTGTTGCTGGGCCAAAGGGTTTGACACCTGGCGTTCTGTCTGCCCAGCTTGATGTGGCAGCCAGTGCGTTGTCATTTCATCTCAAAGAATTAGCCTATTCAGACATGGTCAGTGTGGAACACCAAGGCCGCAACCTGATTTATCGCGCTAATTTTGAGCAAATGAACACGCTTTTGGCGTATTTGACTGAGCACTGCTGCGCTGGCTTGCCATGTGAGGTCGCAGATGCTGAAACTATTTGTACGACTTGCTAAGCGCACTTCGTCTACACATGAAGATGCAAATAACCCGTTGATTTGTATAACCTTTTAAGGAAAATTCGCAATGCAAGACAAAACCATTAACGTTCTATTTTTGTGCACCCACAACTCCGCCCGCAGCATTTTGGCCGAAGCCTTAATGAACCACCTTGGACAAGGCAGATTTAAAGGATTCTCCGCAGGCAGCAGCCCACGCGACAACCAGCAGCCCAACCCGTTGGGGCTACAAACGCTGCAAAAAGCGGGCATCAGTATCGACGGGCTCTACAGTAAAAGCTGGTACGAATTTGCTCTGCCTGATGCACCACATATGGATTTGGTCATCACCGTGTGCGACAACGCTGCGGGTGAAGTCTGCCCCTATTGGCCCGGTCAACCCGCTACCGCGCATTGGAGTTATGCCGACCCTTCTGCTAGCGATGGTACAGATGCTGAAAAACTAGAAGCTTTCCGCCAAACATTGCACGCCATCCGCCGCCGGCTCGAATTATTGGTCAGCTTACCCGCTGCCAGTGTGACCAAACTAATGCTACAAACCAGCGCACGCGAACTTGCTAAATCATGAGCAAGACTGAAAATCCAAACGAAACACCAAGAGTTGATCTCAAAAAACAACTTTTCGCTGAATTCATAGGCACTGCCGCCTTACTCTGCGCCGTCATTGGCTCGGGCATCATGGCTGAGCGTTTGAGTGGGGGCAATGTTGGCATAGCACTGCTTGCCAACACCCTTGCCACCGTTTTTGCGTTGTTCGTGCTGATTGAAATTTTAGGCCCCATCAGCGGTGCGCATTTCAACCCGTTGGTAACCTTGGTATCTGCATGGGATGATTATTCAAAGAGACTTCTAAAACCTCAAATTAAAGATCAAAATAGCACTCTAGCCGGCGTATTTATTGCCTATACAGCTATATTATTTATAGCATTTCAGCTACTCGGCGCTGTAGCTGGCGCATGGCTTGCCAACGCCATGTTTGACATGCCCGTTCTGCAATTGAGCAAACATGTGCGCAGCGGCCAAGGTCAATGGATTGCTGAAGCGGTGGCAACAGCCGGTTTAATCATCGTGATTTTGCGTTCAGGCACTGCCAGCGTAAATGCTAAAGCCAGCACCCTAGTCGCTTGCTACATAGGCGCAGCCTATTGGTTTACCGCCAGCACCTCGTTTGCCAACCCTGCCGCCGTCATGGGGCGCATGTTCAGCGACAGTTTTGCAGGCATTGCACCGTCAAGTGCGCTGGCATTTGTCGTCGCCCAATCGCTAGGGGCAATTGCAGGAGTAGCCATTGCAAATGGCTTAAATCACCAAAATACCCTTTCAAATCAAACACTTGAATAAAAACAAAGCATATGTCAACACCAAAACCAATGCCTAAATCCATCACCATCTACCACAACCCCAACTGCGGCACGTCGCGCAACGTGCTGGCACTGATTCGCAATTCGGGCGTTGAGCCAGAAGTCATCGAATACTTGAAACATCCACCCGGCCGCGACAAACTGGTTGAGTTGGTCGCACAGCTAGCCATCCCCGTGCGTGAGGTACTGCGTCAAAAAGGCACACCGTACGATGAACTGAAGCTGGACAACCCCGTTTTGAGCGACGATGCGCTGATGGACGCCATGGTCGCCCACCCTATTTTGATGAACCGCCCCATCGTGGTTACCCCGCTGGGCGCACGACTGTGCCGCCCTTCAGAAGCCGTGCTGGACATCTTGCCGCAAGCCCAGCAAGGCGCTTTCAACAAAGAAGATGGTGAACAAGTGGTGGATTCAGCTGGCAAACCTGTCAAAAGCATTTGAAATCACGTTTTAGGCATCATTTTTGGCTTTAGCCGGCGTATTTATTGCCTGCGCAGCTATTATAAATGTAGCATAATTTAGCTTATACTGTATGCATACTTAACGTACGCAACCCAATAAACAAGCCATTGTCAGGAGTTTCACATGAGCAGATTATCCCGCAGACTCTGGATTTTGTTGCAAGTTTTGCGGTGTTCATTACGTTAGGCCTCACGTGCACACCATTTCTTTGCCATCACCGGTCGCTGACGCTCTTGGCTCGTTGGTTCCCGAGCTTGCTGCACGTGGCGTGCTGCTATCTCATTTCGAAGTGTCTGGGTCGTTTGGAAACTTTGAGGCAACGTTCTCACGCGGTTCGCTCACCTTCTCGCTCGTGCGGGATCGCGGCCAATTTCATGTTGGCGTCGCTGAGCGATGCGTACTTGAGGCAGCGGGTCTTTGGCGCAGTTTCAGCGGTGCCAATTCGTTGGCGGCGCCACTGTTGGCGTGGCTGGATTCACATAATGCGGACTAATCAGTATTTCAACCCCTATCCGTCATATTTATTACCTGAAATGCTACACTAAATATAGCAACTTACTCCACTCAGCCCAGCCATTTCTGCAAAAACTGCGATCTGCCCAAAGCCGGGTCAAACTGATAACCCGCAATACCCACGCATTGATACAGGCGGTTGGTGCTTTGGTTGCCAGACAGCACCTCCAGCGTGACTTTGCAAGCGCCGCGCTGGCGGGCGATGGACGTTATGGTTAACTCATCAAACTGTATTCGCCACCCCGCTCAAGCGCGCGCTTGTAGCTCGCTCTGGCGTGGATGCGTTTAATAAACGCCATGATTTTTGGGTAAGACTCATCCAAACCACCTCGCGCTGCAGCGGCCTCTAACGGAAAGCTCATTTGAATGTCTGCACCCGTTAAACGTCCGCCTGCAAACCAGGTGGATTTTTCTAGTTCAGATTCGATGTAGTCCAAATGCGCTTTGATTTGCGGCTCAATAAAACTTTCCTTGGTTTTTTTAGAGATGGCCTTGGCAATTGGCTTAGCAAAAAACGGCATCGGGGCTTTTTCAATGTGGCTAAAAACCAGCTTCATCAAGAGCGGCGACATGGCTGAACCTTCCGCGAAGTGCAACCAGTAGGTGTACCGAAGGCGCGTTGGTGTGCCGGCAGCTGGCACTAGCTTGCGTTCAACATCGTAGCGATCAATCAAATACTCAATAATCGCCCCTGATTCTGCAACGGTGATGTCTCCATCTGTAATCACGGGAGACTTCCCCAACGGATGTATTTTCAACAACGATTTGGGCGCCAGCATCGTCTTAGGATCGCGCTGGTAGTGTTTGATTTCATAGTCTACACCAAGCTCCTCCAAGAGCCAAATGACGCGCTGCGAGCGCGAATTGTTCAGGTGATGGACGGTGATCATATTTCTCGTTTCTTAAGGATGGCATCTAAATTTTCAACGTGTCTGCTATCCGCTGTGCGCAGTTTTGAGCCTGTTTGGCATCTTGCGCTTCCACCATCACCCTGACCAGTGGTTCTGTTCCGCTTGCGCGAATAAGTACGCGGCCCGTGTTGCCTAGCTCAGCCTCAACAGCTTGGGTTGCAGCAGCTAATTGTGGCAGTTTTTGCAACTCGCTCCAGCTTTGTCCAGGTTGCAAGCGCACGTTGATCAAGGTTTGCGGAAACAAAGTCACATCGCTGAGCAACTCAGCCATGGTTTTACCGCTGCGGACACAAGCTTGCAGCACTTGCAGGGCGCTAACGATGCCGTCACCTGTGGTGTGTTTATCCAGCGCCAGCAAGTGGCCTGAGCCCTCGCCGCCCAAAATCCAGCCTCGCTTGTCCAGTTCTTCCAGCACATAGCGGTCACCCACTTTGGCTCGGACGAAGGCTACGCCTTTGGCTTTCAAAGCCAGTTCAACAGCCAAATTGGTCATCAACGTGCCGACAGCGCCAGGCACGTGCTCATCACGCCCCAAACGCTCTGCCACCATCAAATACAGCACCTCATCACCATTGAACAACCGGCCATTCGCATCAACAAATTGCAAACGATCTGCGTCGCCATCAAGTGCAATACCGTAATCCGCTTGGTGCAATTTCACGGCGGCAATGAGTGCATCGGGGTGCGTTGCGCCAACTTTATCGTTGATGTTCAAACCATCAGGGGCGCAGCCTATAGAAATCACCTCTGCGCCCAACTCGTGAAACACCTTTGGTGCGACTTGGTACGCAGCGCCATGCGCCCCGTCAACGACGATTTTCAAGCCCTTGAGCGTCAAATCATTGGCAAAGGTACTTTTGCAAAACTCGATGTACCTGCCAGCAGCGTCGTCCAAACGTTTGGCTTTGCCTAAATTTGCCGAATCAACCCACTTAGGCGCTTCTTCCAAAGCAGCTTCTACGGCCAGCTCCCAGGCGTCATCTAACTTGGTGCCTTTCGCGCTGAAAAATTTGATACCGTTGTCTGCAAACGCGTTGTGGCTAGCGCTAATAACCACGCCTAAGCTCGCCCGCTGTGCACGCGTCAAATATGCCACGGCTGGCGTGGGGATCGGGCCTAGCAGAACCACATCAACACCGGCTGAGTTGAAGCCAGACTCCAGAGCACTCTCTAGCATATAGCCAGAAATTCGGGTGTCTTTGCCTATCAGCACTGTCGGACGGGCTTCAGTTTGTTTGAGTACGCGGCCAACGGCATGTGCCAGTTTAAGCACAAAATCAGGCGTGATCGGGTGCTGCCCCACTGCACCACGAATACCGTCTGTGCCAAAGTATTTTCTTGTCATATTTTTATAGTTACTTGTAGCTAGTTTTATTTTGCTTTGTTTTTTTTTGTTTGCTTGATGCTTGCTTGATGCTTGCTTGATATTTACTTAATTTTATGCCGATTCCATAGCTGCTAACACCCTCAAAGCCGCTTTAGTTTCCCGCACATCATGCACCCGCACGATGCTTGCACCGTTTTGCACAGCAAGCACCGCCGCCACAATGCTAGGTGGCATACGCTCTGCCATGGCTAAGCCAGTCACTTCGCCCAAAGACGTTTTGCGAGACCAACCAGACAGCAGCGGCAAACCAAGCGCGAGCAACTTTTTTTGATGCGCAAGTAGCGCAAAGTTTTGCTGAACCGTTTTGCCAAATCCAATGCCAGGATCAACTGCCAAACGGGATAAATCAATGCCTAGCCGACATAAATATTGCCTACGCTGCTCTAAAAATAATAGCACTTGTGAGACAACCGAAGCTGCATCGCCCTGCATAGGCTCTGCCTGCATGGTTTGTGGCTCTTTGTGCATATGCATCAAGCACACGCCACAACTGGGGTGTTTGGCAACAATGTCGGCCGCGCTTGCGTAGCCTGCAGCTGCTGGCTGGCGCAAAGCCCAAATGTCGTTGATGATGTCAGCCCCCGCATCCAGCACCGCCTGCATGACTTGAGGTTTGTAGGTGTCAACCGATACGGGAATGCCGAGATTAACGGCTTCTATGACGACCGGTATAACGCGAGATAACTCGATATCCAATGGCACTTGTGGTGCGCCTGGGCGAGATGACTCTCCCCCAATATCTAATATATCTGCACCGTCTTCGATGAGTTTTTCAGCATGCTTGATCGCCGAACCTGATGATGCATACTTGCCACCATCACTGAACGAATCAGGCGTTACGTTCACGATGCCCATGACTTTGGGCGAGGTCAAGTCGATTTGGAATCGACTTGTCTGCCAATACTTCAAAACCTAAGCCGCAGTAGGCGCTGCTTCTGGTTTGATCACAGGTGCGCTACCGCCACCGCCGCTGTTGCTGTCAGCAGGTGGAATGCGCGGCGTCCAGTCTTTAGGAGCACGTGGTGTTTTGCCAGCCATGATGTCTTCAAGCTGCTCTGCATCTATGGTTTCCCACTCCAACAGCGCTTTGGCCATCGCGTGCATTTTGTCTTGGTTGTCTTCAATCAACTTGCGGGCACGACTGTATTGCTCGTCGATGATGCGGCGAATTTCCGTGTCCACCTTGAGCATGGTTTGCTCGCTCATATTGGTAGTTTTGGTCACAGAACGACCCAAGAACACTTCGCCTTCGTTGTCTGCGTAGACCATGGGGCCTAGCGCTTCAGACATGCCGTAACGCATCACCATGTCACGTGCCAAACCTGTAGCACGTTCAAAGTCATTACTCGCTCCCGTGGTCATTTGCTTCATGAACACTTCTTCGGCAATTCGACCACCAAACAGCATGGCGATCTGGCTCAGCATGAATTCGCTGTCATAGCTAAAGCGGTCCGCCGCAGGCAAGCTCATGGTCACCCCCAAGGCACGACCACGTGGGATGATAGTGACTTTATGAACAGGGTCGCACTTGGGCAGCATACTGCCGATCAAGGCATGGCCAGCCTCGTGGTAGGCCGTGTTGCGGCGCTCTTCCTCGGGCATGATCATGCTCTTACGCTCAGGGCCCATCAAGATTTTGTCTTTGGCTTTCTCGAAGTCTTGCATTTCTACGACGCGGGCATTGCGGCGCGCAGCCATCAAAGCAGCTTCATTACACAAGTTGGCCAAATCCGCACCGCTCATGCCAGGCGTACCACGAGCAATCGTGCCTGGGTTAACGTCTTGTGATGCTGGGATTTTGCGCATGTGGACGTTCAAAATCTGCTCACGGCCACGGATATCTGGCAGTGTCACATAGACTTGGCGGTCAAAACGACCTGGACGCAGCAAGGCAGCGTCCAAAATATCAGGGCGGTTGGTTGCAGCCACCACAATCACACCGAGGTTGGTTTCAAAACCATCCATCTCAACCAGCATCTGATTAAGCGTTTGCTCGCGCTCATCATTGCCACCACCGACACCCGCACCACGTTGGCGGCCGACAGCGTCTATCTCATCAATAAAAATGATACATGGTGCGTTTTTCTTGGCGTTTTCAAACATGTCGCGGACACGAGATGCACCCACGCCCACAAACATTTCAACGAAGTCTGAGCCTGAAATTGCGAAGAAAGGTACTTTCGCTTCGCCAGCAATTGATTTGGCCAACAAAGTTTTACCCGTGCCCGGTGGGCCAACGAGCAACAAACCACGGGGAATACGGCCACCAAGCTTTTGAAAACGACCTGGGTCTTTCAAGAAATCGACCACTTCTTTGACCTCTTCTTTGGCCTCGTCGCACCCAGCAACGTCAGCGAAAGTCACAGTATTGGCGCTTTCATCCAGCAACTTAGCTTTGCTTTTACCAAAACTGAACGGGCCGCTTTTGCCACCGCCCTGCATTTGCTTCATGAAGTAAACCCAAACGCCGATCAGCAAAAGCATCGGACCCCAGCTCATCAGCAAGGTCATCAACAGCGAACCCTCTTCACGCGGCTTCACGTCAAACTTCACATTGTTAGCAATCAAATCACCCACCAAACCACGGTCTAAATACGTGGCTGTGGTACGAATTTTGGTGTCGTCGCCTTTGATGCCGACAATTTCGGTGCCACCAGCGCCCTCTTGAATCGTGGCAGTTTTAATTTGTTTGTTTCGAACTTGGTCTAGAAATTCGGAATACCCTACATAGCCAGCTTGCGCGCCTGCTTTTCCATCGAATTGTTTAAACACAGTGAAAAGCACCATGGCAATCACCACCCACACGGCAAACTTCGAAAACAATTCTTTATTCAAGAGAAACTCCTTAGGTCCATCGGACTACTCAGTCAACATGCGTATGATTTTAGGCTTTTCAAGATGAATAAACGCGATTAAATCCCGTTTTAGGGCTATTTAGCGCCCTAAATTGCATCAAACAGAATCAATTTTGGGAAGATTAATCAATCTGACACATTGATTGTGCTACTTTTGCCCCATGCCCACCAAAAACGTTTCAGACGACTCGGAGCGCGACGACGCAGGTTTGATCGCTTTCACCACCTTAAAGTTCGCCTTAAACATCACCACAAATTGACTATAGCCGCTGCCGTGGAAGACTTTGGCAACCAGCGCGCCCTCAGGTTTCATGTGGTTTTTACAAAAATCTATCGCCAATTCGATCAAATTTTCCACACGCGCTGCGTCAGTAGCATCGATGCCCGACAAATTCGGTGCCATGTCTGACACCACCACATCGGCCAAATCACCCTTCATTTCAGTGGTGAGCTGGTTTAAAACCTCGTCTTCGCGGAAGTCACCTTGGATGAAAACCACGCCCTCCACAGGCTCCATCGCCAGCAAATCAAGGGCGATGATGCGACCATTCAATTCGCCCACGGCAGCGCCGCCGCCCGTAGCGGTTTTAGGTGACAGTTTGCGTCGAATGTACTGACTCCAAGCGCCTGGCGTTGAGCCCAAATCAATGACCATGTGACCAGGCTTGATCAGCTTGTGCGCTTCGTCAATTTCTTTGAGCTTGTAGGCGGCGCGAGCGCGAAAACCCTCTTTTTTAGCCAATTTGACGTAGGTGTCGTTCACGTGGTCGTTCAACCACGCTTTGTTGACTTTTCGGCTTTGCGTTTTTACTTTCATTGTTAGGCATTATCCTCTGTAGTCACCCTAGCCACCGATATTGCTTGGGTAAATACCTAGTAATCACCGATAATAGAGGTATGTCAAAAATAATACTTACCCCCGCACAGCGCAAAGTTCACCGCGCTGAAGCGCACCACCTGTCACCTGTCGTCATGATTGGTAACGACGGTTTGTCTGCTGCTGTTAAAAAAGAAACCAATGCCGCACTGAATGCTCACGGTCTGATCAAAATACGCGTTTTGGGTGACGACCGCGTCGTTCGTGAAGAAATGTACCAAACCTTGGCCGAAGAACTCTCTGCCGCACCGATTCAGCACATTGGCAAGCTTTTGGTGCTGTGGCGCCCGATTTTGGAGATAAAAAAAGAGCGCTCTGAAGACGACGACCGCATGGCTGGTCCGCGCGACTTCAAAGTTTTGAAATACTCTAGCCGTGGCGGCCAGCGGCCAGAAGTGAAAACGTTGCGCGTTTTGGGTAACCAGCGTTTAACGCAAGGCGGCAAAGTTAAACGAGCGCAGCCTAAACAGACCTCAGTCAAGAAGCGCAGCCAAACCTGATCTGATGTTATTTTGAATGCTGTGGTGCTAATTTGTACAGCACCACACCCGCACACAGCCATTGCAGCAGGTACATAGCGCTACCTGCAGCGTGCCAAAACATCAAATTCTGTCTAGCCACAATTTGGGGCGATACTACAAACGCCACCAAAAGTGCCATGAGAACGCCAAACGCTATAAATTTAATAGCTGTATAGGCAATAAATTCGGCGGCTACAGAGGTATTTTCTGTATTTTTATCGTTTTTATGGCTTCGAATGTGGTTTTGAAACAATAAGCACAGCAAAACCAAGCCACAGCCCGCAGACACCCAAGTTTGCACATCAAACAAACGTGCCGCCATGTTACCTGCTAATGCTTTACTTGGTAAATGCTGAAACAGCATAGGCACCACGAAGAAGCCCAGCGTGGTTAAACTACCCCACCATATTGCAGCGGTGAATGTTATTAATTTTGAAATGAATAAATTCTTCAAACTTAAAATGTAAGAAATTTACTGCTTTAAATATAACGAACAGTCACGATTTCATAGCTTTTCAAGCCGCCTGGCGCTTGCACTTCTGCAATATCACCTTCTGACTTGCCAATCAAAGCGCGCGCAATCGGGCTGCTGATATTGACCAAGCCGTATTTGATATCGGCCTCGTCTTCACCGACGATTTGGTAAGTCACTTTTGCGCCGGTGTCTTCAGACTCTAAGTCAACCGTTGCGCCAAAAACCACACGCCCTTCTGCATTCAGACTACTAGGGTCAATGATTTGCGCGGTTGAAAGCTTGCCTTCCAGCTCCACGATACGACCTTCCACAAAGGCTTGGCGGTCTTTGGCTGCGTCGTACTCGGCGTTTTCGCTCAAATCGCCATGTGACCGCGCCTCAGAAATGGCCGCAATCACTGCAGCGCGTTCAAAAGCTTTTAAATTGTGCAGTTCGGCTTTGAGGATTTCAGCGCCGCGTTTGGTAATGGGGAGAGTTGCCATGGTTGTCTCTATATCTCAATAGTCTAAATAATTGATGTACAAAACGAAACCGCCGAACTGTCCTAGAAAGACAGCATTCGGCGGTTTTTTGTATGCGTTCGTTAATTATGCCGTTAAATGTGCTTTACAGCAACTGTGCATGCATCTCTTGCACCGAAATCACACCCAAACTGTCCATGTATTTCATACCCTCAACAGCAGCTTCAGCGCCGAATATGGTCGTGAATGTCGTCACACGTGCCAGCAAAGCCGAGGTACGAATCGCACGCGAATCAGCTATCGCGTTACGGCGCTCTTCCACGGTGTTGATGACCATCGCCACTTCGTTGTTTTTGATCATGTCGACAACGTGCGGGCGGCCTTCGGTCACTTTATTGACGACTGAGCAAGTTACTCCAGCGGCATTGATAGCCGCAGCTGTGCCCTTGGTGGCAACCACATCAAAATTCATAGCAACCAAGGCACGTGCTATATCGACTGCACGTGCTTTATCACTATTTTTAACGGTCAAAAATACCTTTTTCACAGCGTCAGTAGCACGTGGCAACTTGGTGCCTGCACCGAGTTGCGCTTTGACAAAAGCTTCGCCGAAGGTTTTGCCAACGCCCATAACTTCACCGGTAGATTTCATCTCAGGCCCCAAAATCGTATCGACGCCTGGGAACTTCACAAACGGGAAAACAGCTTCCTTGACGCTGAAATACGGCGGCGTAACTTCAGCTCCAATGTCCTGCGCATCCAAGGACTGCCCAGCCATGCATCGTGCTGCCACTTTGGCGAGCTGGATGCCGGTTGCTTTGGACACAAATGGCACGGTGCGCGAAGCACGTGGATTTACCTCTAAAACGTAGATAACATCTTTGCCTTCGATCTGCTGGATGGCAAATTGCACATTCATCAAACCCACCACATGCAAAGCTTTGGCCATGGCGGCAGTTTGGCGCTTGATTTCAATAATCGTTGCAGCCGTCAGGTAATATGGTGGCAATGAACAGGCCGAATCACCACTGTGCACACCGGCTTGTTCAATATGCTCCATGACCCCGCCGATGAAGACGCGGCCGGTATGATCACGCACAGCGTCTACATCGCACTCAATCGCATCGTTCAAAAAGCGGTCCAACAACACCGGTGAATCGTGACTGACTTTGACCGCTTCGCGCATGTAGCGCTCCAGGTCACGCTGCTCATGGACAATTTCCATCGCGCGGCCACCCAGCACGTAGCTTGGACGAACGACCAACGGGTAGCCCAAAGTGGCGGCTTTTTCGAGTGCCTCAGGCTCAGTACGGGCAGTTGCGTTAGGCGGCTGCTTCAAATTCAACTCGTGCAAGAGTGCAGAGAAACGCTCGCGGTCTTCCGCAGCATCAATCATGTCTGGGCTTGTACCGATGATGGGCACGCCATTAGCTTCTAGCGCCAGCGCTAATTTCAAAGGTGTTTGACCACCGTATTGAACAATCACGCCAACCGGTTTTTCAATCGCCACGATTTCCAGCACGTCTTCAAGTGTTACCGGCTCAAAGTACAAGCGGTCAGACGTGTCGTAATCGGTTGACACGGTTTCAGGGTTACAGTTGACCATGATGGTCTCGTAGCCATCTTCGCGCATGGCCATCGCTGCGTGAACGCAGCAGTAGTCAAACTCAATACCTTGGCCGATGCGGTTCGGGCCACCGCCTAGAACGATGATTTTCTTTTTGTCTGACGGTGCGGCTTCGCATTCGCTACCTGAGCTAAGGGGATGAACAGCTTCGTAAGTGGAATACAAATAAGCCGTGTTTGACGCAAACTCAGCCGCACAGGTGTCCACGCGTTTGTACACGGGACGCACGTTGGCAGCGTGACGGGCTTCGCGGATTTTTGCGTCTGTGGTACGTAATTGCTTGGCTAGTCGGCGGTCTGAAAAGCCCTTTTGCTTCAATAATCGTAGCGTGGCAGCATCTAGTTTATCGAGTGATGTTTTTTCAAGTTCTAGCTCGATTTTGACGATTTCTTCGATTTGCACCAAAAACCAAGGATCGATTTTGGTTAACGCAAACACCTCATCCACGGTGTAACCCATGGCAAATGCATCGCCTACGTACCAGATGCGATCTGGACCAGGTGCGCCCAATTCACGCTCCAAAATCTCGCGGTCTTGGGTTTTCTCGTTCATGCCATCCACGCCAACTTCCAAACCGCGCAAGGCTTTCTGGAAAGACTCTTGGAAGGTGCGACCCATCGCCATCACCTCACCGACCGACTTCATTTGCGTGGTTAAACGCGAATCGGCTGCTGGAAATTTTTCAAACGCAAAACGTGGGATTTTCGTGACCACGTAGTCAATGCTAGGCTCAAAACTTGCCGGCGTTGCGCCGCCAGTAATCTCGTTGCGCAACTCGTCCAGCGTATAGCCGCAAGCCAGTTTGGCGGCGACTTTGGCAATCGGGAAGCCAGTGGCTTTGGACGCCAAGGCAGATGAACGAGATACACGTGGGTTCATCTCAATCACCACCATGCGGCCATCTTTGGGGTTGATGGAAAACTGCACGTTGGAGCCGCCAGTATCCACCCCGATTTCACGCAACACCGCCAAGGATGCGTTACGCAGGATTTGATATTCTTTATCGGTCAACGTTTGCGCAGGTGCGACGGTGATGGAGTCGCCCGTATGCACGCCCATGGGGTCTAAGTTTTCAATCGAGCACACGATAATGCAGTTGTCCGCCTTGTCGCGCACCACTTCCATCTCGTACTCTTTCCAGCCGAGCAGCGATTCTTCAATCAACAGCTCGTTGGTGGGTGAAGCTTCCAATCCGCGCTTGCAAATTGTCTCGAACTCTTCTGAATTGTAAGCAATGCCGCCGCCCGTGCCGCCCAAGGTAAAACTAGGGCGAATAACCGTGGGGAAACCCAGTGTTTTTTGCACAGCCCAAGCATCAATCATGCTGTGCGCAATGCCAGAGCGTGCTGAGCCGAGACCAATTTTGGTCATCGCGTCTTTGAACTTCAGACGGTCTTCCGCTTTGTCAATCGCTTCTGGGGTTGCGCCAATCAGCTCAACCGGCTTGCCCGTCGCCGCACCCATGTACTTTTGCAACACGCCGTTGTGCCACAAATCCAAAGCGCAATTCAATGCGGTTTGACCACCCATGGTCGGCAAAATCGCATCGGGGCGCTCTTTGGCGATGATTTTTTCAACTGTTTGCCAAGTGATGGGCTCGATATAGGTGACATCCGCCGTGGCGGGGTCAGTCATGATGGTCGCAGGGTTGCTGTTGATCAAGATGACTTTGTAGCCCTCTTCGCGCAGTGCTTTGCAAGCCTGCACGCCAGAGTAGTCAAACTCACAAGCTTGACCAATGATGATCGGACCCGCGCCGATGATGAGGATACTTTTTAGGTCGGTACGTTTTGGCATTTTATTTCGCCTCCATCAAAGTGACGAAGCGGTCAAAGAGGTAACTGATATCTTGTGGTCCAGGCGATGCCTCAGGGTGGCCTTGAAAACCAAAGGCTGGTTTGTCTGTGCGGATAATGCCTTGCAGCGTGCCGTCAAACAAGCTAAAGTGGGTGGCGCGTAAATTTACTGGCAAACTTTCCATGTCTACCGCAAAACCGTGGTTTTGGCTGGTGATGCTGACGCGGCCAGTGTCCAAATCTTTCACGGGGTGATTTGCACCGTGGTGGCTAGATTTCATTTTGAAGGTCTTAGCGCCGCTAGCCAAAGCGAGGATTTGGTGCCCCAAACAAATACCGAAAGTTGGGATACCCGCTTCAATGATTGTTTTAGTAGCTTCGATAGCGTAATCACACGGCTCTGGGTCGCCAGGGCCGTTGGACAAGAAAATGCCGTTCGGGTTTAACTTGAGCACATCGGCAGCGCTGGTTTGTGCAGGCACGACGGTGACGCGGCAGCCGCGCTCGGCCAGCATGCGCAGAATGTTGTATTTGACGCCGAAATCGTAAGCCACGACATGAAACTTGGCATCAGCTGCAGTTTTTTCTGATTGTTCCGAATAACCAGCTTTGCCTTGCAGAGTCGCGTTATGCAACTGCCACTCGGTTTGCGTCCATGCGTATGTTTTGGTCGTAGTGACGACTTTAGCCAAATCCAAACCCGACATGTTAGGTGCAGCTTTTGCCAAGGCAATCGTTTTGTCAATTAGCGCGGGCGTAGCAGCTTCGCCTTCACTCAGCGCCAAAATACAGCCATTTTGCGCGCCATGCGTGCGCAAGTGACGGGTTAACTGGCGAGTGTCGATATCTGCAATCGCTATCGTTTTTTCTTTGACCAAATATTCGGTCAAGCTCATGGTGGAGCGGAAGTTTGAAGCGATTAATGGCAAATCTTTGATGATCAAACCAGCCGCATTGACTTTGGCTGATTCAACATCTTGTTCGCTGATGCCGTAGTTGCCAATGTGCGGGTACGTCAAGGTGACGATTTGCTGGCAATAGCTGGGGTCGGTCAGGATTTCTTGGTAACCCGTCATTGACGTGTTGAAAACGACTTCACCAATCGTATGAGAAACATCTTTGGAGGCAGCACCAATGGAAGATCCGACAAAGACAGTACCATCGGCGAGGGCCAGAATGGCTAGGGGGAAACGTTGCTTAAGTGACTGAAGCACTGGGTTCTCCGAAAATAAATACGGGTACGCCCAAGCTGGCTGTAAAAACGACTCTTTTGGAGTCAATTTCGAGCTGCTATGTCAGGGTTAAGCTTTTTTTGATGCGCTAGGCGTACGTGGGGTAGACAGGAAGCCTCTAATTATAGCTGAGCTTGCGGGGAAACCCTTGCCTGTTGGATGCAAATTTTCAAGCCACCGAGCTTGCATGCAAGCAAATCGCCGCAGCTGCCGCCACATTCAAAGACTCTTCCCCGCCAGGCTGACCGATTCGCACTGAAACTGCCGCTTTTTCAAGCAACTCAGCCCTAACACCCTGCCCTTCATGCCCCATCACCCAAGCGCAAGTTTGCGGTAAAGCTTTGTTTTGCATCAGGTTTTGCAAGAAATCGCCTTGATGTGAGCTGGTAACGACCAAGGGAATGGTCAAAACTGATAAATCCTCCAAACTCGCACTTTCGACCAGTTGCAGCCCAAAATGTGCGCCCATGCCGGCGCGTAGGACTTTGGGGCTCCACAGCGCGGCTGTTCCTGTGATGGCGATCACCTGTTTGAACCCAAATGCTGCGGCGCTGCGCAGGATGGAGCCAACGTTGCCTGCGTCTTGCACGCGGTCCAAGATGACGGTGGCAACGTTAGGTACTATTTGCACTGAGCTTGGCAAATCAACGACAAAACCCATCTTCGCGGGGGACTCTAGGCCGCTGATATCTTGCCATAGTTTGTCTGAAATAACGACTATTTTGTAGTTATTATTCACTATATTTTTAATAGCAGCTGAGGCATTAAATACGCCGGCTAGAGGCATAAATGACTCTGAAAATACGGCAACTGCTGGTTTGATGCCTCGCGTGAGCGCAGCGCTACACAAATGGTCGCCTTCCAGCCACACACGCCCCGTCTTGCGGTACGCCGTAGGCTCTGAGCTGAGTTTGCGCAGCTCTTTGAGTAGTGGATTATCACGTGATGTGATGTGAGTGGTTTCAGGCGAAGTCATTGTATTTATTCAGTTTTTCGCAATTTAGCGATCCAAAACAGCCGTCACAGGAGCAAAAGTGCGGCGGTGCTCTGGGCAAGCGCCAAACTCGTTCAACGCAGCCAGATGCTGCGCCGTACCGTAGCCTTTATGTTGGTCAA
Organism: Polaromonas sp.; assembly: GCA_013298945.1. Lineage (GTDB taxonomy): Bacteria > Pseudomonadota > Gammaproteobacteria > Burkholderiales > Burkholderiaceae_C > Aalborgiella. The sequence goes on along the minus strand of JAAFJR010000001.1, from coordinate 591,080 downwards.
AACCGTATTGGGGAAACTTATCGTGCAGCTCTGCGCACCAGCGGTCGCGGGTGACTTTGGCCAAGATGGAGGCAGCAGAAATAGCTTGAACTTTGCTGTCGCCCTTGACAATCGCCTCGGCCAGCACGTCTAGCTGGGGGATACGGTTGCCATCGACCAGTACTTTGACAGGTTTGAGTCGTAGCCCTTTGACCGCGCGGCGCATGGCCAGCATGGTGGCTTGTAGGATGTTGAGTTCGTCGATTTCTGCCACGCTGGCTTCAGCGACAGAGCTGCAAAGCGCTTTGGCGCGGATTTCGTCGTAGAGTTTTTCACGGCGGGCTGCCGTCAGGGTTTTGGAATCTGCCAAGCCTTTGATGGGGTTCAAATCGTCCAAAATCACGGCGGCGGCAACGACTGGGCCGGCCAAAGGGCCACGACCCGCCTCATCCACGCCCGCCACCAAACCCGGCGCATCCCAAGACAAAACCACCTGTTCAGGTTTCAGCAGTTTTTTTGCTGTTTTTAAGCCTTTTTTGGCTGGTTTTGCGTTTTTAACCGGCTTTGGCAGTTTGATTGAGGACTTGGGCGATGGCATCGGCGGCTAATTCTGAGGTGTTTCGGAGCAATTGGGTGTGCAAGGTGGTGAATTGTCGCTCTAAATCGGCCACTTTTTCAGGCGCGTCGAACCATGCCAGCGTTGCAGCGGCCAATGCCTGTGGCGTGCAGTCGCTTTGAATCAGCTCTGGGACGACAAATTCTCCACTCAAAATATTCGGCAAACCCACCCAAGGCTGCAATTTTTTACGCTTCATGATCTCGTAGCTGAGCCAATTCAACGCGTAGCCAATGACCATGGGGCGCTTGTACAAAGCGGCTTCTAAGGTGGCGGTGCCGCTGGTGATTAGGGTCACATCGCAAGCTTCTAAAGCTGTGTGAGATTGCCCTGCGATGATGTGCACATGTTGTTCAACACCGCAATCTTTGGCGATTTGCTGCAACAGTGGGATGTGTTTAGGAATGGATGGTACTATAAATTTAATAGCTGGATAGGCAATAATTATGCCGGCTACAGCCTTAAAATACCTTGGAGCGAGGTGTTTTACCTCACTCAAACGGCTACCGGGCAAAACGGCTACGACTTTGTCTTCCATTGCCAAATTTAGCAGTTTTCGGGCTTTGGTTTTGTCAGGCTGCATGGGAATGACGGATGCTAAGGGATGGCCAACATAGGTCGCGGCAATGCCGTGTTTGGCCAATATTTCAGGCTCAAATGGAAAGACGCAAAGCACATGGTCACAGCTTTTTTTGAGCTTTTCGACCCGTTTCGGACGCCAAGCCCAGATTGACGGACAAACGAAATGCACGGTTTTGATGCCTTTTTCTCGCAAATCGGCCTCTAGCTGCAGGTTGAAGTCTGGCGCGTCAACGCCGATAAATACATCAGGCGGGTTGGCTAAAAGCTTGGTTTTAAGCTGGTTGCGGATGCCCAAAATCTCGCGGTAGTGGCGTAAAGCGTCGATATAGCCAAAAACGGACAATTTATCGCTAGGCCACCATGCTTTGAAGCCGCGCTCCGCCATACGCGCACCGCCTATACCGCTGGCTTGCATCTGCGGCCAGCGTTGTTGCATGCCATCTAAGAGCAAACCAGCCAATAAATCGCCCGAGGCTTCGCCTGCTACCAGAGAGGCTGACAAGGAGGCTGACAGTGAAGCTGACAAAAAAGGGGACGGCGATGCTGCGCTCACAGCAATGCTTACCTTGCAATGCCGCGTGTGCTTTGCGCTAAGAATTGCTGCATCAAGGCCACGTCTGCCGCTGCTTGGGGCATGCTTTGCGTCATTTCTGCAATTTCAGCCGTCGCTTGCGCCAAGGTTTTACCCGTACGGTATAGCAATTTGTGCATTTGTTTCACTGCGGAAATACGTTCTTCACCGAATTGACGGCGGCGAAGACCCTCAGAGTTAAAACCGCGCACGGCCAACGGGTTGCCATCTGCCATCATGAAAGGTGGCACGTCTTGCGTCACAGCGCTGGAAAAACCCACCATCGCATGTGCACCAATTTTGACGAACTGGTGAATGCCCGTGAGTCCGCCCACAATGACCCAATCTGCCAGATGCACATGGCCGCCCAAGGTGGTGTTGTTTGCCAAAATGGTTTTGTTACCCACCATGCAATCATGTGCGATGTGTACGTAAGCCATGATCCAATTGTCATCGCCCACGCGCGTAACACCTGCGTCGCCGGGGCTGCCGATGTTTAAGGTGCAGAACTCGCGGATGGTGTTGCGATCGCCAATATGCAGCTCGCATGGCTCACCCGCATACTTTTTGTCTTGCGGAATAGCACCAATCGAGTTGAACTGGAAAATTTGGTTGTCTTTGCCAATCGTGGTGTGACCTTCAATCACGCAATGGGCACCGACACGCGTATTAGCACCAATGCGCACATAGGGACCAACGACGCTGTACGGACCGATCTCAACGCTGCTGTCTAGCTGCGCTTTGGCATCTACCAAAGCTGAAGGGTGAATCAATGGTTGCATCGAACTCTGAATGAATGACGTCAATTATTAGCCTAAATTAATCGTCAAATTTACTCAGCTTCACCCAACATACGGATGGTACACATGATGGTCGCTTCCGTCACCACCTCACCATCCACACTGGCTTTGCCAACAAACTTCCACATGCCTGATCGAACACGGTCAACGTGCATTTCTAGCCAAAGCTGGTCACCCGGAGCGACGGGTTTCTTAAAGCGTACACCATCAATACCAGCAAAATAAAACATGGTTTTGTCATCAGGCGTCACGCCCAGTGTGTCAAATCCCAACAAAGCTGCCGTTTGCGCCAAAGCTTCCACAATCAAAACGCCTGGCATCACCGGACGGTGCGGGAAATGACCAACGAAATACGGCTCGTTGATGGAGACGTTTTTATAGCCCTTGATGTACTTACCTTTTTCAAGCTCAGTGATTCTGTCTACCAACACAAACGGATAACGGTGCGGCAACTGCTTGAGAATGCGATAAATGTCCATCATGGTGTGGTTTCTTTCTTTAAAATTCTAATTATTATTGAATTATTTATGAGTTTTTTCTAACTTACGAAGTCTATCTCGTAAAGCAGACAATTGTTTAAGTGCTGCAGCATTTTTGCCCCAAGAAGCGTTGTCATCCAGAGGGAACAAGCCAGTGTAAGTACCCGCTTTGTGAATAGAATGTGTTACTACGGACGCGCCAGATATTTCAGTATGTGGTGCAATTGTCAAATGCCCAGCAATGCTGACGCAGCCACCAATCATGCAATACGCACCTATTTCAGTACTTCCGGCTAGAGCCGAAGCCGCAGCAATCACAGTGTGCCGACCAATGCGTACGTTGTGACCGATTTGAATCAAGTTATCAAGCTTCACACCATCTTCAATCACCGTGTCGTGCAGAGCGCCACGGTCAATGCAAGTATTGGCACCGATTTCGACATCGTTACCAATCTGCACAGCACCCAATTGTTCAATTTTCACCCAATTTAAACCAGTTGCGGACTTGTGAGGAGCAAATCCAAAACCATCTGCCCCAATAACTACGCCAGAATGCAGAAGACAGTTATCGCCAACTACGCAGTTTTCAGCCACTGTCACGCGTGATTTGAGTACCGTGTTTGCACCGATGCGCGCGCCAGCTTCAAGCACGCACAAAGCGCCGATCACTGCTGTTTTATCAACGACTGCTTTCGTGTCAACGACAGCACTGGGGTGTATTGAGCCTGCACTCTTAGGCGTGTGCTGCTGTTTCCAAAATTGCGTCAACAAAGCAAAGTAAACATAGGGCTGGTCAGTGACAATGTAATCGCCTCGCTTCTCGGCCACAGCCGCAAGATGCGGACTAACGATGACGCAAGCAGCCTTGCATTCAGCCAACTCTCGCTCGTATTTGACGTTGCTAAGAAAGCTGATATCTGACGATTCAGCCTGTTTGAGTGATGCTAACCCAGTGACCTGCTTGTGAGGATTTCCATGCAGACTTCCGCCTAGTGCTTCAACGACTTGATGTAAAGAAATGGCCACACGTAAACCAAAACCGAAATATTAACCGTCTGGTAATCGCTATTTATTTAGTAGCATTCAATACTTTAAGCACTTTTTCAGTGATGTCGTGCTTCGGATTGACGTAAACCGCTTCTTGCAGAACGTAATCGTACTTCTCAGATTCAGCCACCTGTTTCACAACTTTATTAGCGCGTTCGAGAACGATTTGTAGCTCTTCATTTTTACGAACATTCAAATCTTCTTGGAACTCACGGCGCTTGCGCTGAAAGTCACGATCTTGGTCTGTCAACTGTTTTTGACGAGAGTTACGTTGTGCTTCAGCCAATGTCGGAGCTTCTTTCTCCAATTTATCAGCAGCAGCTTTGATTTGCGCGCCTTGGTCATTAAGCTCTTTCTCGCGACGCTGAAACTCTTGCTCTAGTTTTGCCTGAGCAGTCTTTGCAGAGTTAGCATCACGGAAAATTCGATCCGTATTGATGAAGCCGATTTTAAATTCTTGCGCAGCAGCTACAGAAGCCATGCTTGCAAAACCCATAGCCAAGATAACTAGGCACGCGTTGCGAGACTGTTTGAGATTGATTTTCATTAGAAAGCGGTTCCGATTTGAAATTGTACTTTTTGTATTTTATCCCCAGTGAATGATTTGATGGGTTTTGCATACGCCAAACGCAAGGGGCCGACAGGTGAAATCCAGCTTATACCAACGCCAGTTGACGCGCGAAGTTCGCTTAACACAAAGGGATCGTTGGCACCGTAAACATTACCGGCATCTAGAAAAGCATACAAACGCAGACTCTTGTCGTTGCCAGCCCCTGGGAAGGGTGTAATGAATTCCGCATTAAGCGTAATTTTCTTTGCACCACCTAAAGCCGTCTTTGTGACTTCATCTAGAGGTCCTAAAGAAGAGGCTTCAAAACCACGTACAGAACCTAAACCACCAGAATAGGAATTTTTAAACACCGGGAATGGTTTACCTTGCAAACCTTTCCCCCAGTTCAACTCGCCGTTGAATGCAAGCGTAAACTGTTTACTTAATGGAATGTATTGTTGGTATTGTGCTGTCGCTTTTATGTAGTTCACATCGCCCGATGGGCTCCACTCTGCTGTTAAACGCTGCAATTTTCCAGAATTAGGTGTCAAGGCGCTGTCTCTGTCGTCTCTTGACCAGCCTAATGTTAACGGCAAGGCATAGCTGCTGTAGCCAAATTGAGTCGCATAATCAAGATATGCTGCAGGCAAGTTATTGCCCGCAACAATCTTGTTTTGCTCTGCGCCTGCACCGACATAAATTGTATCAACCGGACTAATCGGGACACCAAATTTAACACCCAAGCCAGTAGTTATGACTTTGTAGTCATCTGCTAAGGCACTAGCAGGGGTTGTCGTTCGGTAATAAGCATCATAAATACGAGAAATACCATCCTCAGTAAAGTAAGGGTCAATAGTCGTCACACTGATAGCACGATTCAATTTACCTGTATTGACATCTACGCCTAAATAGTTGCCACTACCAAAAATGTTTTCTTGCTTGATACCAAATTGAAAGGTCAGTTTGTCGGAAGTAGAGTAGCCAGCACCAAAGTTAATGTTACCGGTGGGCTTCTCTGCAACGACAATATTTATATCAACTTGGTCTGGGGCATTCGGAATTTCTTGGGTGTCAAATTGTACATCTTTAAAAAATCCTAGGCGATCCACACGATCTCTAGATGCTCTAAGTTTTTCGCCATCGTACCAAGACGACTCAAACTGACGTAGCTCACGGCGAATAACTTCGTCACGCGTACGATTGTTGCCCGAGATATTAATCCGACGCACATAAGCGCGTTGTCCTGGCTCAGCTGTGAGAGTCAAAGCAACTTGATTTTTAGCACGGTCTATTTCAGGCTTAACAACTATGCGTGCAAATGCAAATCCGAAATCACCAAAATAGCTAACCATTGCTTTGTTTGTTTCGGCGATCTTGTCAGCACTGTACTCTTGACCCGCTTCAACAGTTAACAAAGATTTAAATTTATCATCTCGCCCTAAAAAACTACCTGCAAGCTTGACATCAGACACAGTAAAGCGCTCGCCTTCGACGACCTCTAGCGCAATAACAATATCTTTCTTGTCTGTTGAAATCGAAACTTGCTGCGATTCAACTTTAAACTCCAAATAACCACGTGCCAAATAATACGAGCGCATGGTTTCAATATCGGCATTCAATTTAGAGCGGGTGTAACGGTCACTCTTGGTGTACCAACTCAAAATACCACCCGTATCCAAATCAAACAAGCCGCGCAAGGTTGATTCGCTAAAAGCCTTATTGCCTGTGATACGAATTTCCTTGATTTTGGCCACCTCACCCTCAACCACACTGAATGTTAGGTTGACGCGGTTTCTTTCAATTGGGGTTACCGTCGTCACAATTTCAGCGGCATACAAACTGCGCGTTAAATACTGACGCTTCAACTCTTGCTCAGCTTTGTCTAACAGCGCTTTATCGAACGGGCGACCATCAGTCAAACCGATTTCACGCATGGCTCGTGTTAGTGCTTCTTTGTCAAATTCTCTTGTACCTGAGAATTCAATGCCTGCAACTGTTGGACGCTCTTCAACAATCAACACGAGTACATCACCATTAACTTCAACGCGTACATCTTTGAAAACCCCCAAGGCAAACAAAGACCGAATAGCAACCGAACCTTTTTCATCATCATACGTGTCACCAATGCGAAATGGCAGGGTTGCGAAAACGGTTCCAGGTTCCACGCGCTGTAAGCCTTCGATACGTATATCTTTCACAGCAAACGGGGTAACGGCCCATGATGCAGCAGAAGCCAAAAACGACGCAGCCAAGAAAACAGCTTTTCGCGTTCCTTTTTGGACGAGCTTTTGAGCCAGATTTGCCAGCAAGTTATTGATATTTGGTTTATTTGATTGTTTCATTAAATAGCAAATAGTCTAGTCACATCGTTGTAAAGCGCTATGAACATCATACTAAAAAGCAAGGCAATACCGCCTCGCTGCAAGCGCTCAGTCCACAGTTCGGAAACTGCTTTCCCCGTCACGCCTTCCCAGAGATAATACATCAGATGGCCACCATCCAACACAGGCAGCGGTAACAAATTCAATACGCCCAAACTAACGCTAATTAAGGCGAGAAAAATAAGATACGGCGTTAACCCCAAACTAGCGGACTTACCTGCATAGTCTGCAATGGTCAATGGACCGCTTAAATTTTTAAGCGAAGCTTGTCCAATAAGCATTTTGCCCATCATTTTCAACGTCAACACAGACACATCCCATGTTTTGACAACGCCGGCTTGTAAACCGTCGAAAAAGCCGTAACTCACGGTGGTCATCTCTGGCAAAGTACCTACAAATGCACCAATTCTGCCAATTTGGCGATTTCCTTCAGTTTTTATGTCCGCAGTGATGGAAATGTTGATTGATTGGCTGGAGCGTAAAACTGTCCAATTCCTAGTTACCGCTGAGGTTTGTTGATCTTTGACTTTTATAGACTCTCGAATCAATTGTCTCAATTGCTGGGCATCAGTAATAACCACATCATCAACTTTTGTAACAACGTCACCTACTTGCAAACCTGCTCGCTTGGCTGCGCTTTCCGCCTGTATGTCACCCAAAACTGGTTTAGTCCAAGGCCCATTGATACCAATTTTTTGAAACAACTGTGCATCGACCTCCTTAACATCAAGCTGTTTTAAATTTAGAAAAACCTCGCGCGTAGGAGAGCTAGCATCTGTTGCGACTGCTAACCTAACATTTTGACCATCCAACGCCCCACGAGTAACGAGCCAACGCAAATCTTCCATAGATTGAATTTCATGCAATTCCTCATCCTCAAAACTTGCCTGCTGCACATACTCACCACCCACTAAACCAGCTCGCTGCGCGATTGAGCCAGCAACTGGGCTTGCCAAAATAGCTTTCGCTTCCTCAACACCCATCCAATTCACAGCCGAATACAAGAGAATCGCCAAAACCAAATTGGCAATGGGACCAGCTGCCACGATAGCAACGCGTTTGCGCAAGGGCTGCGTATTGAACGCCAGATGTTTTTGATCCGCTGGTACGGGTGCTTCGCGCTCATCTAACATTTTGACAAAACCACCGAGGGGCAGCATACCTATGACGAACTCCGTATCCGAGTCTTTCGATTGCCACTTAAAAATAGTTTTGCCGAATCCTATTGAGAATTTCAACACTTTGACGCCACATGCTATAGCGACCCGGTAGTGACCATACTCATGAACGGCAATCAGCAATGCCAATGCAGCGAGGAATGCTAGAACTGTCATCATCTTAGATTATTCAAAGTTTTTCAAAACGCTTAACCTGAACTAGCGCGGCTTCCCGAGACTGCGCATCGATGTCCAACAAATCACCTAAATTCATAGGCTTCGCAGGCAGAACGGCAGAAAGTGTAGATTGATTAACACCATGGATTTGGTCAAACCTGATTCGTTCATCCAAAAACGCTTGCACCGCAATTTCGTTGGCCGCGTTTAACACGGCGGTAGTACCAGCTGGCGCTCGTAGTACGTCCCATGCTAAAGCCAAGCCAGGAAACCGCTCTGGGTGGCTATTGCTATCGATAGCCTCAAAAGTCATCGCAGATAAGTTTTTAAAATCAATTGCTGAAGCACCATTTTCTATGCGATTGGGCCAAGACAGTCCATAAGCAATCGGACCTCGCATATCGGGTGTACCAAGCTGCGCAAGTACCGAGGCATCACGAAATTGCACCATAGAATGAATCACACTTTGTGGGTGTATAACTACTTCGATTTGACTAAGTTCAACGTTGAACAAATATTTCGCCTCGATAACTTCTAGCGCTTTGTTCATCATGGTTGCTGAATCTACGGAGATTTTTCGACCCATGACCCAATTAGGGTGTGCGCATGCCTCAATTGGTGTTACAGAACTCAAAGTGGAAATTTCACGTGTGCGAAAAGGCCCCCCCGAAGCCGTCAAGATGATTTTCTTAACACTACTTGCCCACGTACCTCGATCACTAGGCAAACACTGAAAAATCGCTGAATGCTCACTATCAATCGGCAACAACGTTGCACCACCAGATTTGACAACGTCTAAAAACAACTCCGCTCCCACAACCAAGGCTTCTTTGTTTGCCAACAAAAGCCTTTTCCCCGCACTTGCCGCTGCCAAGCAAGGTGCCAGTCCAGCCGCGCCAACAATGGCAGCCATCACCACATCAACAGATTCATGTTTTGCTATATTTTCAATAGCTAATGATCCCCATAATACTTCTACTGATAGCGAATTCAACCTCACCAATCGAGCCAACTCTTTACCATGCTCAATACTAGCCATGATTGCAAATTTAGGCTTGAACTGGATAATTTGAGCTAGCATCAAGTCAACTTGAGTAGACGCTGTCAGTGCAAAAACCTCAAATCGGTCTGGATGCCTTGCAATAACATCCAGCGTATTGGTACCGATAGAACCCGTTGAGCCAAGTATGGCTATGCGCTGCTTATTAATTAGATGCGTCATTGAATTCGTCATTAAATGTGCTGTTTGATATATCAATCAATTCACCAAAGAAACCAACATCATGGCAATTGGCAGCGTTGGCAAGAGCGCGTCAACACGGTCTAGCACACCGCCGTGACCTGGTAACAAGCCACTCGAATCTTTCACGCCAGCGCTACGTTTGATCAAGGACTCAATCAAATCACCAACCACACTCATAGCCGTTAAAAACAGCAAGGCTATTGCCATTAAAACTAAATGTTGGCCTTGCAACCGAGAGTACAAACTTGGCACAGCAGTTTGCCAATGACTGTCAGCCCATACCCATGTCATCGCAAGCAAGAATACCCCAAACACACCACCCCAAACACCTTCCCAACTTTTACCAGGGCTGATGCTAGGCGCAAGCTTGTTAACAGTGAATTTTCCACCCCAAGTTCTACCAGCGAAATAGGCAAAACTATCGGCTACCCAAACCAGCGTCAACACTGACATCAAAAAGTTAACGCCTTGAACACGCGCTTGCGCAACAGCCAACCACGCTAATAAAAGCGCAAGCATGCCACCGATACGTCTTAAAGTCACCGGAATTTGCGTCCAACCAGATACGCCCGTTTTTAGTAACCATGCACTGATAAGTACCCAAAAACCGCTGGCTAATATCCAAACCATACGCAGTGGTCGGTCAATAAAGCCCATGTACCAGCCTATCGCAGCCAGAATGATAAATAGACCCGCAAAATAAATTGCACCAGCCGACTTCATACCATTCAATTTAGCCCACTCCCATGCACCCGCTGCTATAAAAAGCAATGCTAAAGCACAAAAAGGCCATGGACTTCTGAAAAACAATGTCGGCAGCACGATGGCCAACATGATTAAGGCGGTGATGACGCGTTGTTTAAGCATTTTCGCCTTTGTGTTCTTTTGTGTATTAAATCTGGTAAGGCAAATCGCTGATTGTGTCAATCCATCACACAGTATTAAACTGTCGACTTAGATTGAATTTGCTCAGACGTTTTACCAAATCGACGTTCCCGCTGGTTAAATTCATCAATCGCTTCATCTAAAGCAGACGCATCAAAATCTGGCCACAATTTATCACTGAAATACAGCTCAGAGTATGCAGTTTGCCATAGCAAGAAGTTACTGAGACGCTGCTCCCCTCCCGTACGGATAACCAAATCTGGATCGGCCACATGTGCCAATGACATCACTAAACTCATATTAGCCGCTGTAATGCTGAGGCCTTTAGCTACTAATTTTGCAGCAGCTTGGGCAATATCCCAGCGACCACCATAATTAAAGCAAATATTGAAAATCAGCTTCGAATTGTGTGCTGTGGCAGTTTCAGCCTGCTCAAAACCTCGTTTTAAACTGTCAGACAAACTATCACGCTCACCAATGAAATGAATTTGCACACCGTCTTTACTGAGTTGCGCCACCTCGCGTGCGAGTGCTTTTGCCAATAATTCCATCAACCCTGAAACTTCATCCGCGGGTCTCTCCCAGTTTTCAGATGAAAAGGCAAACACCGTCAGCACTTTTACGCCCCGCTCAGCACAGGCTTTAACGCATTCATGCAAGGCATCAACACCTTGCTTATGACCTGCAACGCGCGGTAAAAAACGCCGATTTGCCCAGCGACCATTGCCATCCATGACGATAGCAATATGGTTTGGTACGCGACTGTCTGTTGCCATTTAAAGTGATAAAAAAGGAGTAAATGGCAAAAGAAACCTAAACAGCCATGATTTCTTGTTCTTTGGCTGCAACTAGCTGGTCAATCGTGATGATGTGGCGGTCAGTTACTTTTTGAATCTCAGTTTCAGTACGTTTTTGATCGTCTTCTGAAGCTTCTTTTTCTTTTACAAGTTTTTTGATACTCTCGTTCGCATCCCGGCGTATATTGCGAATGGCAATTTTGGAGTTTTCGCCTTCATTTCGAACCAGCTTGGTCATCTCTTTACGACGCTCTTCGCTCATCATCGGCATAGGCACGCGAATCAAATCGCCCATACTGGATGGGTTTAAACCCAAGTCACTGTCGCGAATCGCTTTTTCAATCTTGGCGCCCATACCTTTTTCCCAAGGCTGAACACCCACAGTACGCGAGTCGATCATGGACAAATTAGCCACCTGGCTGATCGGCGTTGGGTTGCCGTAGTAATCGACTTGCACGCTTTCTAACAAAGCTGGGCTGGCACGACCTGTGCGGATTTTGCTGATGTTGTTTTTAAACGCTGCGATGGATTGATCCATCTTGGTTTCTGCTTGTGCTTTTATTTGGCTAGTTGGCATAACGCACCTTTAACTTTAATTTCTAAGATTAATTGACGAAATGACTATTAGGAAGCGAAGACCAAAGTGCCTTCATTTTCACCCAACACGACGCGTTTCAATGCCCCATGTTTAAAGATAGAGAACACTTTGATGGGTAATTTTTGTTCACGGCAAACAGCAAACGCGGCTGCATCCATGATGCCAAGATTTTTTGTCATGGCCTCATCAAAACTCAAGCGCTCATAGCGCGTAGCGCTTGGGTCTTTCTTTGGATCAGCAGTGTAGACACCATCTACTTTAGTGGCTTTGAGCACGATTTCTGCACCTATTTCTGCACCACGCAAAGCGGCAGCAGTATCTGTTGTGAAAAATGGATTTCCAGTTCCCGCAGCAAAGATGACGACCTTGCCTTCTTCCAAGTATTGCAATGCTTTCGGGCGAATGTAAGGCTCGACGACTTGTTCAATGGCAATCGCCGACATCACACGGGCCGTTAAACCTGCCTTGTTCATGGTGTCGCCCAAGGCCAATGCATTCATCACCGTGGCCAACATACCCATGTAATCTGCAGTAGCGCGATCCATACCAACCGAACCACCTGCAACACCACGGAAAATATTACCACCACCAATAACCACAGCCACTTCAACACCCATGCGTGTGACTTCAGCAATCTCTTCAACCATGCGCACTATCGTGGCGCGGTTGATACCAAAGGCATCGTCCCCCATCAAAGCCTCACCAGACAATTTCAACAAAATCCGCTTATAAGCGGGTGCATTGTTCGCTGGCATTGGCTCAGACATAGACGACTCCTTTAGGTTGATGATGATGTTTTTTGGGTTACTAGAACGTAGAACGAATCTAAAAAACTTATGCTTTAGAAGCAGCAGCAACTTGTGCAGCCACTTCAGCCGCGAAGTCGTCAACCTTCTTCTCAATACCTTCGCCGACCACATAAAGGGTGAAACCCTTGATGGTCGTGGCTTTGTCTTTTAACATAGCAGCCACAGTTTGCTTACCGTCTGCGGCTTTCACGAAGACTTGATCGTACAAAGAAACCTCTTTCAAGAATTTCTGCACGCCGCCTTCGATACGCTTCGCCACGATTTCGTCAGACTGCACTGGCTTTCCAGCTGCTATTGCAACAGCAGCATCTTCAGCCGCTTTAGCAGCAGCGACTGAACGCTCTTTAGCGACCAATTCTGCAGGCACATCAGCACTCGACAATGACACTGGCTTCATCGCAGCAATATGCATAGCGACATCTTTGGCTGCAGCATCATCACCCTCAAACTCAACGACCACACCAATACGCGTGCCGTGCAAGTAAGTTGCCAATTTAGCCCCAGTTGCAGAGTGCTTGAAACGGCGGAAGCTCATGTTTTCACCGATTTTGCCGATCAATCCTTTGCGCACATCTTCTAAAGTTGGGCCAAAGCCATCCAAGCTGTAAGGTAACGCGCCCAAAGCAGCAATATCAGCTGGGTTGTGCATTGCGATCAAATCTGCAGCAGCTTGCGCCAAACCCAAGAAACTGTCGTTCTTAGTCACGAAGTCAGTTTCGCAGTTGACTTCAAGCATTGCACCAGTTGAACCATTCACGCTGCACATCACAACGCCTTCAGCGGTGATACGGTCAGAAGCTTTGCTGGCTTTGCTGCCGAGCTTGACGCGCAGCAACTCTTCTGCTTTGTCCATGTCGCCTGCAGCTTCTGTCAGGGCTTTTTTGCATTCCATCATTGGGGCATCGGTCTTGGCACGCAAAGCGGCTACCATGCTGGCGGTGATTGTGGTCATATCTAACTCCTACTCAATATTCAAATATTAAAATTTTGGTTAAAAAAAGAGGGCAACAAGTGCCCCTCTTTTCTGCTTAGTTCAATCTAAGCGAGGGCATAAACCTTGACTTATGCCGCAGATGCCTCTTCAACTTCTACAAACTCGTCTGCGCCTTCAGGCTTGGCAGCTTTCACAACTTCATTGGAGCGGTTGTTACGACCTTCAATGATCGCATCAGCGATACCGCGCGCATACAAAGCAACAGCTTTAGATGAGTCATCGTTACCTGGAATGATGTAGTCGATGCCTTCTGGTGAATGGTTGGTATCAACCACACCAATCAATGGAATGCCTAGTTTGCGAGCTTCTTGGATAGCAATTTTGTGGTAACCGACGTCAATCACAAAAATCGCATCTGGCAAACCAGTCATATCCTGAATGCCGCCCATATCACGCTCAAGCTTGGCCATTTCGCGGGAGAACATGAGTTGTTCTTTTTTGCTCAAAGCGTCCAAGCCAGCTTCTTGCTGAACTTTCATTTCTTTCAAACGCTTGAGAGAGATTTTGACCGTTTTGAAGTTGGTCATCATGCCGCCCAACCAACGCTGGTCAACGAAAGGCACGCCAGCGCGTAACGCTTCTGTAGACAAAATTTCGCGTGCTTGACGCTTGGTGCCAACCATCAAAACGGTACCGCCGTTTGCCGTCAATTGACGCACAAACTTAGTAGCCTCTTGGAACATCGGGAGCGATTTTTCCAAGTTGATGATGTGAATTTTGTTGCGATGGCCGAAAATAAACGGGGCCATCTTAGGGTTCCAGAAACGAGTTTGGTGTCCGAAATGAACGCCCGCATCTAGCATTTCACGCATGGTTACTGACATGATTAATTCCAATTAAATCAAAAGGTTAGGTCTAAAATCCGCCCCATTTGTGACAAAAAATTTTGAAATAATTTCAACTTCTTTTGCGCAACACCTTGAATGGACGGATTCGCGAATAACTTCACCCTCTTAGCACAGTGATATGCATAGCTGGTAAAGCCTGTCAATTATAGCATGGCGCTCTTTATCTACGATAATCTGACTAAGCATGGATTTTAATGCCTTCATGTTGACCTTCACCTAATATCCCGTTCAGAAATACCGTATTTATCCATGAAAATTGCCATAGTTGGCGCAGGCGTCATCGGCGTCACCACAGCGTATGAGCTGGCGTGTGACGGCCACGACGTCACCGTTTTTGAGCGCAACGCCTCCATCGCCGTCGAATCCAGTTTTGCCAATGCAGGCATCATCGCACCCGGCTATGCCGCCCCTTGGGCCGCTCCGGGCATGCCTTTCAAGGTTTTCAAGCAACTTTTTAGCCGTCACGCGCCTGTAAAAATTAAATTTCCTTTATCCAACAACGACTTAGCCTGGTTGTGGCAAGCATGGCGTGCCTGCAAGCTGGAAACCTACCTCGCCAACCGCAGCCGCATGCAAGCACTTGCCAGCTACAGTCGCGACCGTTTGCACGCCATTACCGCCGATTTGTCATTGGAATTTGAGCGCAATGACGGCTTGATGGTGCTTCTGCGCAGCGCCAAAGACAGTGTTTTGATGCAGCCAAATTTGCAAGTTTTACGCGAAGCTGGTGTCCCATTCAAAGAAGTCGATGCCCAAGAAGCTCGCTTGATCGAGCCCGCCCTGAACCCTGACAACGTATTTTTGGGCGCTGTACATTTACCCAACGACGAAGTAGGCAACTGCCGTGAGTTCACTTTGCTGCTCAAAGCGGAGTCGCAAAAACTAGGCGTTAAATACGAGATGAATACGGCTGTAGTCGGCGTATCATCTTCCAAATTCGCTATTATAAATATAGCAAAAGAAGACACCCCACGTACGTTTGATGCTGTCGTCATGTGCGCGGGTGTGGCTAGCCGCGATCTGTTGAAGCCGCTCATAAAACCACTCAAACGCAAGTTACCTCTCGTCCCAGTTTACGGCTACGCCATCAGCGCAGCCATTCGCGAGCCACTCAATGCGCCGCGCAGCGCTGTGATGGACGAACGCTACAAAGTCGCGATATCGCGCATGGGCAACCGCGTTCGCGTGGCGGGTAGTGCTGAAATTGGCGGTTCGCTTGACAACAAGCCAGTCAGCGCGATTTCAACGCTGTATAAAGTGCTTCAAGATTGGTTTCCTGGCGCGGCACACATCTCCAACATGGGTGCCAGCGTGACCGAATGGAAAGGCGCTAGACCCATGCTGCCTGATGGCCCACCAGTTTTAGGCGCTAGCGGCGTGCCCAATATTTGGCTGAATTTGGGGCACGGCGCCAGCGGCTGGGCGCTGAGCTGTGGCAGTGCGCGGGTTTTGGCGGATTTGATTACCAAACGCCCGCCTGATGTCGATGTCAGCGCCATGTCGATTGAACGGTTTTAACCAAATTTAACGACATTTAGGCACTTTTATGACAGATTCAGCCAATACAGTCAATTCTACGCACCAATTTGACGTCGTCGTCATAGGCGCGGGTGCGGCTGGTTTGTTCTGCGCTGGTGTAGCTGGGCAGGCTGGTTTGAACGTCTTGGTTATCGACCACAGCGACAAAGTCGCTGAGAAAATCCGCATTTCAGGCGGTGGTCGCGCTAACTTCACCAACAAAGACGTCAGCCCCGCCAACTTTCTCAGCGACAACCCCCACTTTTGCCGTAGCGCCTTGAGTCGCTACACCCCACGTGACTTCATCGCCCTGATGGACAAACACGGCATTGCCCACCACGAAAAGCACAAAGGCCAACTGTTTTGCGACCATTCAGCGCAAGATTTGATCGACATGCTGCTCAGAGAATGCGAGGTAGGCGGCGTGCAGCGCTGGCAGCCGTGCAAAATTCAGAGCATCAAAGACGTTTCAGCTCAAAATGATGAAGAAACTACTAATTTAGATGATAAAAATGTCTCTAGCCAGCGTATTAATTGCCTAAACAGCTATGAAATTAATAGCGACAAAGGCATCATACATGCCCCCAATATCGTGGTCGCAACAGGTGGTTTGTCCATTCCCAAGATTGGTGCGACAGATTTTGGCTACCGCTTAGCCCAGCAGTTCAACCTACGCATGGTCGAGCCCCGCCCTGCCCTTGTACCCCTGACTTTTGATGGCGACGCTTGGTTACCCTACGCCAATTTGTCGGGTTTAGCATTGCCAGTGGTGATTGAAACCGGCAGTAAAAAATCCAAGCCGAATGAAAAAGCAGCATTTTCAGAAGATTTACTCTTCACCCACAAAGGTTTGAGTGGGCCTGCTGTTTTGCAGATTTCAAGCTTTTGGCGTGAGAACAGCACAATTAGACTTAATTTAGCGCCAAATACGGATGTTTTAGCGCTTTTACAGCAAGCAAAAGCACGCTCCCACAAGATCGTGACAAACGAGCTGGCAAACCTTGTTCCTTCTCGTTTGGCAGACGCATGGACAAGTACAGACAAGGCGCTGCAGCGCCCCATGAGTGACGTGCCCGACAAAGCATTGGCGCAATTGGCGCAACGGCTGTCAAATTGGGAGCTGACGCCGACCGGCACAGAAGGCTACAAAAAAGCCGAAGTCACCGCCGGCGGCGTAGACACCCGCGACGTCTCCTCCCAAACCATGGAATCCAAACAACCCGGCCTGTACTTCATCGGCGAAGTGCTAGACGTAACCGGCTGGCTAGGGGGTTACAACTTTCAGTGGGCGTGGGCGAGCGGGTTTGCGTGTGCACAAGGTTTGAAGGCAAAACTCGCCTCAGCAACAACTTAAACCAGCTGTCTATCAATTAATTCCTTCTTGATATACGCATAAAATACCGGTGCCGCCACCACACCTGGCAAGCCAAATAGCGTTTCCATCACCAAAATCGCCGTCAGCATTTCCCAAGATTTTGCGTTGATTTGGCTGCCGATGATGCGGGCGTTCAAAAAGTATTCCAGTTTGTGAATCACCACCATAAAAACCAATGAGCCAATGGCGATGGGCAGTGAGTAAGACAGTGCCACAATGACGATGACGGTATTTGACACAATATTACCAACCACAGGTATCAACCCTGCCAAGAAGGTGATAGCAATCATGCTTTTGGTCAGTGGCAAATGCACCCCTAGCAGCGGCAGGACAACCAATAGGTAAATGGCGGTAAATACGGTGTTTATAGACGAAATATAGACCTGCGCAAACACGATTTTGCGAAACATCAAGCCCATATTGCTCACACGCTCGGTCAAAGCAACGGCCAAGGGGCGATTATGAGGTTTTTTATCGCTCTCGGACGTGTCGTTGGTGGTGTCATTCAAAGCCACCATGCTACCAATAATCATGCCCAAAATGAGTTGCACCACAATGTGCCCCGCTTGTTGACCTAGTCCTTTGGCTTCACCAGCGTGCTCGCGTAGCCAGTCAGTCATCCACTGATGCAGAGCGTCCACGCCGTCAGGCAAATACGTGCTCGCCCACTGGGGTAGTTGGCCACGCGAAGCTTCTATCATGTCTGCCAGCTTTTGCAACAAATGCTGAAGGTTGCTCGCATCACTCCGTAAAAAAACCACCGCAGCCCATAACCCAGCGCTGATAGCTAGAATAATTACCGCCGACAGCAAAACTACAGCAATCGTGCGCGATGTTTTGCCGCTGTAGCGCTTTTCAATGGCGGGGGCGAGTAAATGCACCAAGGAGTACACCAGCAAACCCGCAAACAAAGCGACCAAAAGGCCAAATTTAACAACCACAAACAGCGTGATAGCTGCGAAAATATAAGATGCAATCTCAGAATTGGTGAGCGTTTTAGCGGTTGTTTTGGCAGTATTCATACGCAAAATGTACTTCAAATTCAGAGTTGAATAAGGGTTTCCACTTTGTTATGACTTCTGCGTTGAGTGCTGTTTAAAATTTGGGTATAATCCTATGCTTTACTGCTGCACTCATGGGCCATTGTTCTGTGCAGCTACAAATACCCCGCGCAGGGCCACGATCTTCCCAGCGCAATTATTTTTCGGAAAATATTTTTTCATGACCACTATTCGTTTAAAAGAGAATGAGCCGTTTGATGTTGCACTGCGTCGCTTTAAGCGCCAGATTGAGAAGCTGGGTTTATTGACAGACCTGCGCGCTCGTGAGTTTTACGAGAAGCCAACAACTGAGCGTAAGCGTAAGAAATCTGCTGCTGTTAAGCGTAACTACAAGCGTATTCGCTCAATGCAGTTACCTAAAAAGATGTACTAAACAGTATAGCTTTCAAGCACAACGAAGCCCGCTAGACACGCTCTTGCGGGCTTTTTTAATTTATGGACCTTTAAAAGGATAAAAAATGCTACTCAAAGACCAAATCACCGAAGACATGAAAACCGCCATGCGTGCCAAAGAGGCTGAACGCTTGGGCACGATTCGCCTGTTGCTTTCTGCTTGCAAGCAAAAAGAAGTGGATGAGCGTGTCGTTTTAGACGACACCATGGTCATTGCCATCATCGACAAAATGATCAAGCAGCGCAAAGACAGCATTGACGCCTTCACCAAAGCTGACCGCAAAGACATGGCGGATAAAGAAGCGGCGGAAATCACTGTGCTACAAGGCTATTTGCCTGTGCGTATGACCTCTGATGAAGTGTTGACAGCCGTCAAAGCCATCGTTGCAACGCTGGGCGCTGCAGGTCCAGGCGATATGGGCAAAGTGATGGGCGCAGCCAAGGCGCAATTAGCGGGTAAGGCCGAGATGGGGCAAGTCTCTGCCGCAGTGAAATCGGCCCTAGCTGGCTAACCTAGCAGACTAAACTCAGCTAGTTAAATTTAGCTGGTTAAAAACCAAACGAACTTAGTTACTTCACCGTTGCATTCATCTGCAACATCAAGCCAGCGGCTCCTAGCACATTTAGCTGGGCTGCAAATTGGTCATTGAAGTCCCAACCTATCGAAGGAATCACACCCAAGCCCCAACCGCTGGAGGTGTTGATAGGGATTTTCTTGTCATACGGCGGCTTGTAGCCATGAATGACACCTGCTGAGATTTTGGCAAAAAACTTGGGCCGCTCATCCCAAGGACGAAACTTTGCGCCCACATAAACATACTGTGTCGGCTGCCCAAACGAGTTACTAAAAAACGCTGCGCCGGCAAAATACTTGTCTGTCACCATTTTTTCAGCACCAACCAACCACACGTATTTGTGCTTTTCGTCGGTAGAGTCAGCATCACGGTTGATATCCGAAAAATGCAGCGTTAACGGTGCGGCCATGAGTGTCCACTGCCCTGCTTCAGACAAGGTGGTGCTCATCTTCAGCTCTTGTGTTGGGGTCTGTGCTTGAGCCGAAGTTGTGGCCGTCACAGCAGCGCAGCAAAGTACTGCAGAAAAAATTCGCTTCAACATGTTGTCATCTTTCATCATTATTTTTAATTAGCTGCCCACTTAACTACCAACCTAACTGCCTGCAACCTTCATGCGGTTCAGCAGTACCGAACCCATGGTTTTAGCGCCAGACACATAGGTATCCGACCCAATGGCCTCAATGCCTTTAAGCATAGTTTTAAAGTTACCCGCGATGGTGATTTCTTGCACTGGAAAAGCAATCACGCCCTTCTCCACCCAAAAGCCGCTCGCGCCGCGTGAATAGTCGCCCGTTACGCCGTTCACGCCAGAGCCCATCATCTCGGTGACAAACAAACCCGTGCCGAGTTTGCGTAGCATTTCGTCCAGATCGTCACCCGCTTGGGTGCGGGTCGATGTCATCGTCAAATTATGCGATCCACCCGCGTTACCTGTCGTTTTCATACCCAATTTACGGGCACTGTAGCTGCCTAAAAAGTAGCCTTCCACAACGCCAGATTTGATGACTTGACGCGCTTTGACGCGTACGCCTTCATCATCAAAAGGCGAGCTGCCATTGCCGCGCAGCACAAACGGGTCTTCCATCACGTTGATGTGCTTGGGCAACACCTGTTTACCCAAGGAATCTAACAAAAACGAGCTTTTGCGATACAAAGCACCGCCGCTGATGGCATTGACCAAGCCGCCCAGCAAACCACCTGCTACGGGCGATTCAAACAACACTGGGCATTCCGTCGTTGGGATTTTGCGGGATTTGAGACGGCTCAAAGCGCGTTGCGCGGCATAGCGACCAATCGCCTCGGCTGACGCTAAATCGGCAACATTGCGAGCCGTGCTGTACCAACCATCCCGCTGCATGTCGTCGCCACGGCCAGCGATGGGCGATACCGACATCGATTGGCGCGAGCTGGCATAGCCGCCTCTGAACCCATGCGTGTGGGCGCTGAAAAAGTGGCTTTGCTGGGCTGACACGCCCGCGCCTTCGCTGTTGGTGATGAATCTTTTGCTGGTGTTCAAAGCCGCAGCTTCGCACTCCAGCGCCAGCGCAGCAGCTTGCTCGCTGGTTACCGCCCAAGGGTGAAACAGGTCTAAATTAATGGCGGCGATTTCGGCTTCGGTGGCGATATCTGCCTCATCTGGCAGCGCTGCAAACGGGTCTTCTGCCGTGAAGCGGGCAATGTCAAACGCGGCTTGCACGGTACGTTCAACGGCGGCTTTAGAAAAATCAGACGTGCTAGCGTTGCCGCGACGCTGCCCAACGTACACCGTCACACCCAGCGATTTGTCGCGGTTGCGCTCCACATTTTCCAGCTCACCCTTGCGCACAGACACGCTCAAACCGCAGCCCTCAGAAGCATCAGCACCCGCATCTGTCGCGCCAATTTTCTTGGCGTGGGCAATGGCGCTGTCAACCAAATCTTCAAAAAATGGGCGGGAATAGGCAAAACCGGAGGATTTTGAATCTGGTTTAGAGCTTGGTGAGGACTTCAAAGAGGTGTTTTTCATTGGTTTATTCATGTTCAAGCGCTTATGATACTTGCTTAGGCTACTTAAGCTTCAGACACTAGAGAAAAACGCAATCATGGCAGGCAAATTCAAAAAAGGTTATTACGTTAACGGGCACTTTGTCGCGGAAGACAGCGCTATTGACCTAGAACTCAAACGCGAAATGAAAGGCCGGCACGAAACCAGCCGCACCGACGACAAAAAGGAAAGCGATGCCCTGCAAGAATTAGGCGAAAACCTCACGACGCTGAATGCAGACCAGCTCGCTAATATCGGCCTGAACGACAAACTGCTGGACGCGCTGACCGAGGTGCACCGCATCACCAACTTTGAAGGCCGCCGTCGCCACATGCAGTTCATCGGCAAACTGATGCGTAAGTTAGAGCCCGAAGAAGTCGAACGCGCTAAAACTGCGATTTTGAACAAAACCACAGGCTCAGCCGCCGAGAAAATGGCTCTGCACGTGGCCGAGAAGTGGCGTGACGACCTGATCGCCAACGACGACGCCTTCCAGCGCTGGATAAGCATCAAACCGCAAACGGATACCCAACAACTCCGCGCCCTCATCCGCCAAGCCCGCAAAGACCAAGAAGCCATGGTCAAAGCCCCAGCAGGCACGGCGCACAGGCAAGGGCGGGCATATCGGGAGATTTTCTTGCTGGTTAGGGAGGGTTTAGAGCATGAAGATAGAGCGGATGATGCTCCTGCGACAGGTCAATATTAGGCTTTTTTTGCTATTTATTTAATAGCTACTCAGGCAACAAATACGCCGGCTATATGCCGATTTAACCCTTAAAAATCGATCCTAAAATGATAGCAAATACCACTTCTGCCAATAATCCTCACGACCCAGTCAAAATCGGCATCGTCTCCATCAGCGACCGCGCTTCTACAGGCGTGTATGAGGACAAAGGCTTACCTGCACTGCAAAGCTGGCTCACAAACGCACTGCAAAACCCAATCACATTTGAGCCACGGTTGATTCCGGACGAAACCGCAAAAATCAGCGCGACTTTGGTGGAACTTGTCGATGCGGGCTGCTCACTCGTTTTGACCACCGGCGGCACTGGCCCTGCGCTGAGGGATGTAACGCCTGAGGCGACGCTTGCTGTGGCAGACAAGGAGATGCCGGGTTTTGGCGAGCAAATGCGGCAAATCAGCCTGAAATTCGTGCCCACGGCGATTTTGTCACGACAAGTGGCAGTTATTCGCGGCAACAGCTTGATTATCAACCTACCCGGGCAGCCCAAAGCAATTGCCGAGACCTTGGAAGGCTTGAAAAACGCTGATGGTTCGCAAGCCGTGGCGGGGATTTTTGCTGCAGTGCCCTACTGCGTTGATTTGATTGGTGGCCCGTATTTAGAGACGAATGACGCGGTTTGTAAGGCGTTTAGACCTAAAACTGCAATTCGGGTTCGATAACTTAAATTTTCGATTTATTCTTGTTTTGGCGTTTAAATCGCAGAAAGACACCGAAAGCGATCAATAAAAAAATGCCAGTCAGTACAAACTGGCCAACTACTGCCATTACACCTGCGAACGAAACAAATCCTACTGTAATTGCCAACTGCAGAAGACTAGCTATCCCATCTGTTAGTTGAAAAAGCTTACTTTTCAAACCCTATTTCCCAATCAATTCTTTCATCTTCTCCGCCTCAAAGCATTCTTTGAGCGAGGCATCACTCGGCACACAGTCGCCCACTTTGCCCGTGCGAACGAGTTGCTCTAAAGCTTGCCACAGCAGCGCAATTTGGCGGTCTTGCGTGGAGGCGCTGTCTACCAAGCCGCGCAGGGCAAGGCTCACGGGGTCGTCTTCGTTGGTGATGCCATAGGCGTTGAATTTCGGGTCTTGCGTTGCCACATCAGCGCTAACACCCTCTTTGCTTTGGATAATCCGCGCCGGAATGCCCACCGCTGTCGCGCCCGCTGGCACGGGCTTGATGACCACCGCGTTGCTGCCGATTTTGGCGTTATCACCCACCAAAAACCCGCCCAAAACCTTAGCCCCCGCGCTGACCACCACGTTTTTACCCAGCGTTGGGTGGCGTTTTGCGCCTTTGTACAACGAGGTGCCACCCAGCGTCACGCCTTGGTAAATCGTGCAGCCATCGCCAATTTCAGCCGTTTCACCCACCACCACGCCCATGGCATGGTCAAAAAACACCCGTTCCCCGACGATGGCGGCAGGGTGAATCTCAATCCCCGTCAACATCCGCGACAAATTTGACACAAACCGCCCCAGCCACTTCAACCCCAAGTTCCAGCACCCATGCGCAAAGCGGTGCAATACCACGGCGTGAAAGCCAGGGTAGCTGGTAATCACGTCCCAGCGCGTACGAGCAGCAGGGTCGCGGTCAAGAATGCATTGGATGTCGGAGCGGATTTTGGAGAACATCTGGTTAGTTTAAGTCAGATTGGATAACCCGAATTTGGATACAGATTTCGCAGATTAACTTCAGAACGTCATCTTTGACTTATCGCCGATAAACATCACCCCGTTTAAGCCCGCACATACCGCAAATGCGTCACATCTGGCGTATGCAGCACCTTGTCAATCCGAAACTGCGGCACAGAATTTTGCGGGCTCGCAAACAAGCGCTGTCCGCCGCCAAACAGTATGGGCGCTAGAGCGATTTCTAGCTCGTCCACAACGCCCATGCTCAAATACTGCTGCACCACGTCCGCCCCGCCTGAGATACGAATATCACGGTCGCCTGCAGAAGCACGGGCTTGCTCAAGCGCGCTTTCTGGTCCATCGTTGACGAAATAAAACGTCGTCCCGCCCGGCCGCACCCAGGGTTCGCGCTTCTCGTGGGTGAGCACGTACACGGGGGTGTGAAACGGCGCTTCCTCAGGCCAAGAGATCGCCCCTTGGTCAAACATGCGCTTGCCCATGATGTTGGCACCGCTGCGCTCCAAGGTGTGCCGCAGCATGTCGTTGACTTCGCCCGTCTCCCCGCCCGGCCCGAACTTGAGCAGCTCGCGAAAGTATTGCTGCTTAAGCACCCAGCTCATCAGCGTCCCCCACTTAGCACCCCAGTTTTTGTGATCAGGCGTCCCCCAATGCGCAATGTCCATCCCCTCTGGGGCCATATAGCCGTCTAGGCTAAGGCCGATGTTGACGAAGATTTTGGTCATGGAGCTCCTTTGGGGCTGTGAAATATTTGACATAAAAAGCCTCGATAGTTACTTGAAGAAGTAGTACCAGTTTCCATTAGTTTCTTCTTTACACTCTTGCTCACTGAACAAACCAAGCCACCCCTCCCGAAGCGCTGAAACGGGATAACCGTTCAATTCGAGCTGCTTTAACAAGTTGAACTTAATATCAATCCAGCCGCTGGATTCTTTCAGATACATGACATCTACTCTTGTAGGTAGGACAAAGTAGATAAAAAGATGTTGCGGATCGATTCCTGTTGCACCAAAATGGCTGCCCCAAACTTTTGCAATATTTGTCGTCTTGGAAATCTCGACTTCAGTCAACTTCATAGCTGGGACGATCAGTCTGTCGAATGCATCCTCTTTGGCTTTAAAACTAGCCCACATTGCTTCGTTACTCATGAGTTGCTCAGCATGTTTTATTTCTCATATCCACAATATACCCGCAATCACTTCCCCTTCGCCTCCGTCATCGCCTATCCCAAGATAGGACTGAAAGTTTTTACCGTATATGATGGCGTATTAATTCTTGTAACTATTTAAATTTTCCGCTATGAAACGACTTTTACTCGCTTTACTTCCGCTGCTTATGGTTGGTTGTGCATCTGTCACTACCGGGTCGAGTCAGCCCATCAAGGTTGAGACTATTACAACAACGGGAACAGTTATCACGGGTGCAGACTGCAGCTTTGTGAGCGAGTATGGCGTGGTGCCATTTAAATCAGGTAATACAGCTACTGTGCATCGCTCAAATAAAGACATCAACGTGAGTTGTATATGGCCCAATTTTTCTGCCGCTGTGGGACGTATTGTGTCCCGTGCCAATGCTGGCTTAGCAGGCAATTTGCTCATTGGCGGTGTGATTGGCGCTGTTGTAGACCACAGTACGGGCGCAGGCTACACCTACCCGGGATGGATTCGTTTGGTATTTGGTCAATCGCGGGTATTTGACCGTCAGAACGAAAAAGACGATGTCGTAGTCACCGGGCAAATGATCAATGAGGCAAGCGAAGTCCCTGCGCCAACGGTGGCTATTAGCCCAAGTAGCCCAAGTAGCCCAAGTAGCCCAAGTACCCCAAGCACCCCAAACAACAACCAATATGGAATGATTGCCACTGGATTTGCGCGAATTGATGATGTTGATGCAGTGCCCTATTTGGGCGACAGGGGTCGTAATACTTATCGCGAATGGTTAGCAACCAGAACACCGCGCGCTTTTGCGATTGCACCTAATGGTTTTTATGCCGCAACTTCTGGACTCCGACCAAAAGACATAACAGCGCCTAGTGACCCATCGGAACGCGCAATTACACTTTGCGAACAAGGAGCCAAAAGACCATGCAAGCTCTATGCTGTCAACGGCTCAGTCGTTTGGGTAAAACCAGTTGCCCAAACTGCACCTAATTCTGCCACTGCAACAACTCTAACAAAACTCCCAGAAGCCGCAGCCGCACCGCAAGCCATAGACTAAAAATGCCAGTAAGTTACTTGCGCCCTGCCTCCGTCATCGCCTTCGCAATCCCTCGCAAAATGTGAATCTCTTCTGGACTGAGAGCTGCTCGGTTGAAGAGTTGGTTCAGGCGGGGCATGAGTTTTTTGGGGGCGGCGGGGTCTAGGAAGCCGATGTCGGCTAGGGATTTCTCCCAGTGTTGCAGCATGCCGGTGACTTGGGCAGCGTCGGCTAGTTGTCTGTTGAACCCTTCGACAGGCTCAGGGTGAACGGTATCTTCATCTACAAACCCACCCAGCGTCATGCGCCACTCATAGGCAATCAGCTGAATCGCCGCGCCTAGGTTCAAAGATCCGAATTTCGGGTTGGTGGGAATGCTGAGCGCGACGTTACAGCGGTAAACGTCGTCATTCGCCATGCCAAAGCGCTCAGAGCCGAACAAAAAGCCCATACCAAAGCTGCCAGAAGATGCCAAAACAGCGTTTTCAGCCTCAGAATTCATCAATTCACCCATTTTAGGGCTTAAATCAGGCTCTAGCCGGCGTATTTGTTGCCTAAACAGCTCATCTTTTAATAGCAATTCAAAATGCTCACGCGGGCTGCGGGTGGGGGGGCCGAAGTCGCGGGGGGTCATGGCTGTGGCGCACAGGTGGGTCATGCCGTCTAAAGCTTCGTCTAGCGTTTCAACGATACGGGCGTTGTTCAGAACGTCTAGCGCACCGCTGGCACGTTGAATCGTCTCCTCCCGCCGCAGCACATTCGCCCAGCGCGGGGCGACCAAGACCATGTCGGTAAACCCCATGGTTTTCATGGCGCGGGCGGCGGCGCCTACGTTACCGGCGTGGCTGGTGTTGATGAGGATGAAGCGGGTGAGCATAGAGGGAAAATAGGGGAAAGATGGGGAAATTCAGCGGTTAAAATATAAGTTATTGTATTTTCTACAGAAATACGACCAAATACCGTACAGTAACCATCGTGTTGCTTGTTTCAACCCGCTCTTCCAATACAACTCATGTCGCTCAATTTACACCCCATGATCAACGTGGCCGTCAAGGCTGCTCGTGCTGCTGGCTCTCTCATCAACCGCGCTGCGCTGGACATCGAGTCCGTGCGCGTGTCTAGCAAACAAGTCAACGACTTCGTGACCGAGGTCGATGTGGCTTGTGAAAAAACCATCATCGAGACGCTGCTTACAGCCTACCCAGGCCATGGTATTTGGGCGGAAGAGTCTGGCACTGAATTTGGTGCGCAAGACTCTGAGTTTGTATGGATCATCGACCCGCTGGACGGCACCACCAATTTCATCCACGGCTTGCCTGTGTACTGCGTCAGCATCGCTTTGGCGGTGAAAGGCAAAATCGAGCAAGCCGTCGTGTACGACCCCACTCGCAACGACCTCTTCACCGCAACAAAAGGCCGTGGCGCGTACATGAACGACAGACGCATCCGCGTGAGCAAGCGCATTGAGATGCAAGATTGCCTGATTTCCACCGGCTTCCCCTACCGCGCTGGCGACAATTTACCCAAATACCTGAGCATGCTGGGCGACGTGATGCCCCGCTGTGCAGGCGTGCGCCGCCCGGGTGCGGCAGCGCTGGACTTGGCCTATGTGGCCGCAGGCTTTACCGACGGCTTTTTTGAAGCCAATTTGAAACCGTGGGACGTAGCAGCTGGCTCGCTTTTGATTCAAGAGGCTGGCGGCTTGGTTGGCAACTTTACGGGTGAAGCTGACTTTTTGGAAACTGGCGAATGCATGGCTGCCACTCCGCGCGTTTACGCGCAAATGGCGACATTGTTAGGCAAATACAGCCAGTTTGCCACAGCAGGTGAGAAAGCGGCTGTGCGTCAGTCTTTGAGCTTGAAGCGCGCTCAAAAATAAGACTCAAATCCTTAAAAAAACCACTGAAGCTGGTTTGTAACGTGTCAGCCGACCTCAGCAGCCATACTCCCATGATGCAGCAATACTTGGCCATCAAGGCCGAGTACCCGACCACGCTGGTGCTGTACCGCATGGGCGACTTTTACGAGCTGTTTTTTGACGATGCCGAAAAGGCCGCTCGGCTCTTGGACATCACCCTCACCTCCCGTGGCAACTCTGGTGGCAAGCCGATTGCCATGGCGGGGGTGCCTTTTCATGCGATTGAAAGTTACCTTGCCAAGCTCATCAAACTGGGTGAGTCGGTGGCGATTTGCGAGCAGATCGGCGAAGTCACCGGTAAAGGCCCAGTCGAAAGAAAAGTAGTTCGCATCATCACCCCTGGCACGCTGACTGACAGCGCGCTCTTGAGCGACAAAACCGAATCCGTCTTGTTAGCTGTGCACCAAGGCGCTCGCAACTCCTGCGGCTTGGCCTGGCTCAGCGTCATGCAGGGCGAGATCCATTTGGCCGAATGCGCACCAGATGAGCTGGCAGGCTGGATCACCCGCATCGCGCCCAGCGAGCTGCTGTTTAGCGCGGATGTGACGACGAAGTTTGAAGCAAATCTCAAGTCAGCGCAGCAAAACAGCACGGCAAAATTCAACCTGACCCGCCGCGTCGAGTGGCAGTTTGATGCCGCTTTGGGGCAACGCAAGCTGCTAGAACTCTTCAAAGCCGCGAGTTTGGCAAGCTGGAACGCCGAAACCTTGACGCAAGCCCACGCCGCAGCCGGTGCGCTGATGGCCTATGCCGAGCACACGCAGGGCCGCGTGTTGACGCATCTGCAAAGCATCGTCGTGCAAAAGAGCGATGCGCTGATCGACTTGCCTCCCACCACGCGGCGCAATCTGGAGTTGACGCAAACCCTGCGCGGAGAGGACTCGCCCACGCTGTTTTCGCTGCTAGACACTTGCATGACGGGCATGGGTAGCCGTTTGCTGAAAAACTGGTTGCTCACCCCGTTGCGTGACCGCACCGTTGCTGCGCAAAGGCTGGATGCGATTGCGACGCTGCAATCTACACAATCGTGGCAAGCGCTGCGTCTCGCCCTCAAAGGCAGCGCCGATGTGGAACGCATCACCGCCCGCATCGCGTTGCGCCAGGTGCGACCACGGGAACTGGTCGGCTTGGTCAATACGCTACAAAAATCAGAGCTACTCAGGCAACAAATACGTGATCTAGAGCCTAATTTAGAGGGTAATTTAGAGGAATTTGATCAAAATTCAGCTAATTTGCTCATCAAAATCGCCAACAAGCTGGAAGCACCGCCTGCCTGCGCGGAACTGCTGCAACGTGCCATCCTCCCCGAGCCCTCGGCCATGATTCGTGACGGCGGCGTGATTGCCACTGGTTTTGACGCCGACTTGGACGAACTGCGCGCTATTGCCGAAAACTGCGACGCCTTTTTGCTCGACCTGGAAACCCGCGAAAAAGCCCGAACCGGCATTGCCACGCTGCGGGTGCAGTTCAACAAGGTGCATGGCTTCTACATCGAAGTCAGCACTGGCCAAGCAGACAAAGTACCCGCTGACTACCGCCGCCGCCAAACGCTGAAGAACGCCGAACGCTTCATCACCCCCGAGTTGAAAGCCTTTGAAGACAAGGCCCTGAGCGCCCAAGACCGAGCCTTGGCACGGGAAAAATGGCTGTTTGAGGGGGTGTTGGACGAGCTGCAAGCCTTCATCGCCCCGCTGTCGCAACTCGCCAAATCCATCGCGACACTAGACGCGCTGTGTGCGCTCACCGAGCGGGCGCTGACGTTGGGCTGGTGTACACCGCAGTTTGTCCGCGAACCATGTATAGACATCAACCAAGGCCGTCACCCTGTGGTGCAGGCGCGGCTGGCGGAAACCTCCAGCGCTGCGTTTATCGCCAATGACACCGCGCTGGGCCACAAACAGCGCATGCAGATCATCACCGGCCCCAATATGGGTGGTAAATCGACCTATATGCGGCAAGTCGCGCTGATTGTACTTTTGGCTAGCATGGGCAGCTACGTGCCCGCAGCCAGTTGCAGGCTCGGGCCGATTGACGCGATTCACACCCGCATAGGTGCGGCGGACGACTTGGCCAATGCGCAGTCCACCTTCATGCTGGAAATGACCGAGGCAGCGCAGATTTTGCACAGCGCCACGCCCTACTCGTTGGTGCTGATGGACGAAATTGGCCGTGGCACCTCGACGTTTGACGGCTTGGCACTGGCCAGCGGCATAGCGGCGCATTTGCATGACAAAACACAGGCGTTTACGCTGTTTGCAACGCATTATTTTGAGCTTACGCAGTTCCCTGCCGAGCACCACGGCGCAGTCAATGTGCATGTGAGCGCAGCCGAGTCTGGCGCAGACATTGTGTTTTTGCACGAGATTGAACCCGGCCCTGCAAGTCGCAGCTTTGGTGTAGCGGTAGCCAAACTGGCTGGCATTCCAACACCAGTGCTAAACCATGCGCGGCATGTGCTGCAGGCGCTGGAATCCAAGCAGACTGAATCGCAAAGCCAGGTTGATTTATTCAACGTACCCGCGGCTTTGGAGATCGAAACCTCAAGCGCTTTAGAATCAGCCTTACATATCGCTTTAGGAGCCCTGAATCCCGACAATTTGAGCCCCAAAGAAGCACTTGAAGCTTTGTATTCCCTCAAGAAATTGCTCTGATCTGTTTTTCATTCATTTTTGAACCTTATTTGAATCTTCCTTTGATATTTTTATGACTTATTGCGTCGCCATCAAACTCAATGCTGGACTGGTTTTCTTGTCCGATTCACGCACCAACGCTGGCTTAGACCAAATCAGCACTTTCCGCAAAATGATCGTGTACGAGAAGCCGCAAGACCGATTCATGGTGTTGCTGTCGGCGGGTAATTTGTCGATTTCGCAATCGGTGCGCGAAATTTTGCAAGTTGAGCAGCTCAAAGACACACCTGAAAGCGAACCCGTCACCATCTGGAACGCCAAAAGTATGTTCGACGCCGCTCGCGTGCTAGGCTCGGCCATTCGCCGCGTGCATGAACGCGATGCAGAATCATTGCGTATGGCGGGCGTCGAATTCAACGTGTCCATGGTGCTAGGAGGCCAAATCAAAGGCGAAGCCATGCGCCTGTTTCAGGTGTATTCAGCAGGTAACTTCATTGAAGCTACGCCAGAGACACCTTACTTTCAAGTGGGAGAATCCAAATACGGCAAACCCGTGCTGGACAGGGTAATCACGCCGACCACGCCCTTAGACGAAGCTGCTAAATGCGCGCTGGTCTCCATGGATTCCACTCTTAAATCAAACCTGTCCGTTGGCTTGCCACTGGATTTGGTCGTCTACGAAGCGGATACATTCCAAACCGACAAAGTGGTTTGCATTGACGAAAACAATCCGTATTTCAAGATGTTGCACAACTCCTGGGGGCAGCGCCTGCGTGAGGTTTTTGACAGTATTGAAGACCCGATGTGGAATGGCGGGCAAACTGAAATTCCACTTCGCTTTGCTACTGCTAGAAACTTGCCGCTGAAAAAAATCAGCAATCCAAACGAAAAGCTGATTTAACTTTCTTTACGGATTCAACAAAATTTATCTATGGCATTGATTATTTTTTCGCACGCCAACAGCTTCCCTGCAGGAACATATGGCGTGCTGTTTCGTAGCCTGCGCGCGCGTGGACACACCGTCAAAGCTTTAGAAAAGTTTGGACACAACCCGCAATTGCCCGTCACCAGCAACTGGCCACATATTGCCAAAGAACTGGCGCAGTTTGCAACTAGCGAGGTACAAAAAGCTGGCGAACCCGCCTTTTTGGTTGGTCACTCACTAGGTGGCTTTTTGAGCTTGATGACTAGCTGCAAACACCCTGAATTGTCTCGTGGCGTGGTGCTGCTAGATTCGCCTATTTTGGGTGGCTGGCGAGCTAAGACCTTGCAATTTGCGAAGGTAACTCAGCTCGTGGGCTCTATCTCACCTGGAAAAATCAGCCAAAACCGCCGCTACAGTTGGGACAGTGCTGATGCAGCTTTGTCGCACTTTGGCAGTAAAAAGGCGTTTGCTAAGTGGCATCCGCAAATGCTGCAGGACTACATCACCCACTGCACCCACGATGATGCAAAAACTGGCAAACGTGTGTTGAGTTTTGATCGAGCGATTGAAACCGCGTTTTACAACACCCTGCCTCATAACCTAGATCGCCTCATCAAACGCCACCCTTTGCAATGCCCAGTGGCGTTTATTGGCGGTGAAGAATCGCTAGAAATGAAGCAAGTGGGCATGACCATGACCAACAAGCTGGCCCAAGGTCGTATTCACATGCTGACAGGCTCCCACTTGTTTCCCATGGAGTCGCCCGTAGAAACGGCGGTAGCCATTGACGCAGCTATCAAATCAATGATTTAAGCCGCCCACTTGATCCACCCCTGCCAAGCTGTGAGCAACACAATCAAACCAAACACAATGCGGTAATACGCAAAGCCAACAAAACTGTGTGTTGCAATAAATTTAAGCAGCCAGCGAATACACAACCAAGCGCTGATGAATGACACCACCAGCCCCACGCCAAACATGGGCGCGTCGGCCATGGACAGCAAACCACGGTCTTTGTAGAGGCTGTAAGCACCTGCACCTATGAGAGTAGGAATCGCTAGATAAAACGAAAAGTCAGTCGCAGCTTTACGACTCAAACCCAATAACATGCCACCAATGATGGTGGCACCACTTCGGCTGGTACCAGGAATCATCGCCAAACATTGCACCAAACCGACCTTTAGCGCGTCTAAATGCGTCATTTGATCAACATCTTGGATAGCAGCTAATTTCGGATTATTTTCATGGCGTTTTTCAGCCCACAGAATAATGAAACCGCCGATGATGAAGGTGCTGGCGACGACGACGGGGTTGAATAGGTTGGCTTTGATCGCTTTGCCAAACAACAAACCGAGTATCACAGCAGGCGTAAAACCGATCAGTACATTGATAGCGAAGCGCTGCGATAGTTTGGAGCTTGGTAAAGTAACCAGTGTGTCGCGAATCTTCTGCCAGTAAACCAAAATGACGGCAAAAATGGCGCCCGTTTGGATGGCTATGTCGAATACTTTGGCCTTGTCGTCATCAAAACCCAAAAGCGCACCCGCCAAAATCAAATGCCCCGTGGACGAAATTGGCAAAAACTCGGTAAAACCTTCCACCAGCCCCATGATGGCGGCTTTGACTAGCAACATGACATCCACAGTGAATTCCCTAATTTATATTTTTAAATCTCAACTGTGTGATTATCCACGCAAGCAATTTTGCACTTACTAACCCACATCACTTTACAGGATTCGCATCCACAATTTTGTAATAAACACCAAACGGGTCATTCACCAACACTTGAAAGTTACCCTCGACAACAACCGGTTCCATGCTGTATTTCACACCCGTTTTGGTACGCACTTCAATCATGCTCTCTGGCCCACCTGGTGTGCAAAATCCGCAGTTCAACGGTACTGAGCTGAGTAGGAAATGCGTTTGCTTTTCACCTGGGTCAAGCGGCATCATGAAGCCTTGCACACGCTGGCTGCGCTGGTTCAAGGCCATTTGCGCAGCATTAAAAACGGGAACAATATTGCCTTTGATGTTTTTGGTTTTAACATCGGTCAACACCGGCCAAGGCAGCACATCTGCACGCTCGGGCAAGGGTTTGAACGGGCTGTTGGGGCTGTGCACGCCCGCACCCTTGCCAGCAGGCACGCCGCCAGCAATGGGCGAGCTAAGTTGTGCATTTGCCAAAGGCGCAGCTGAAGCCAGCGAAATCGCTAGCGAAGTTGCTATTGCTTTTGCTATAAATTTAATGTACATGTTTCATCCCACAATCTTTACCAATGGCCAAGCCTTTGCAAGCGGCTTGGAGCGCTTTGTTGCAAACTTCTTCTTTTTTACCCGATTCTAAGCAAATAGCCTGATCTGTGTGCGCTTTTGCCATCGCGCGGTGGCGCTCTATGTCTACTTTACGCTCTTTATCACCATGCGTATCCGCAGCAAAAGCAGGTAAAGCCGCTGCCGACATGATTACAAAAGAAACAACGGTTAAAAAAGATTTAAACATGAAAGTTCTCCATTAAAGTTAAATAAAAAATAAAGATAAAAATGTCAAGAATACAAAACTAAGATTTCAACAAAGATTGAACATCAACCCGATACGCCGCCATCGCTGGTAGCAAGGCAGCCAGTATGGCAACCACAGCGGCTGTAGCGGGTATTGCCCACTCTTCAACAAGCCACATCCAACCCGTGACGGGTATGGATTTTTCAGCCTGCAATAAATAGCCTACAGCACCTGTCAAGAGGTGGCCCAGAAATAATCCCAAAATAGATGCCAAAAGTGCCAACCACAGCGCCTCACACACCAGCAAACCCGCCACTTTTTGCGGGCTAGCACCTAGCATGCGCAGCATGGCCAAGTCAGCGCGGCGCTCGCGCACGGCGTTCCACAGGGCGATAAACACGCTCAAACCGGCCGTTAAAAGCAAAACCGCACCAAAACCGCGCAATACATCTGTCCCCACCCCCACCATGCGCAGTAAACGGGTGATTTCAATGGCTGGCGCTGCGGCTTGCATATTTGTCGTTGTGTTGACAAACCTCGGAAAACTCACCGCTGCCAAAGGGCTTTTGTAGCGAATCAACGCCATCGTCACCTCGCGGTCGTCTTCAATGGCTTTTTTATCCTCAGCGTCTAGCGGTGTGTCGCCCTCAATGGCTTTTTCATGCACCCGCCAGACGGATTCGGTAGCTGTCAAAATCAACCTGTCTAGCACGCAGCTACAAGGTGCAAGCACGCCGGTGACTTGGTACGGCGTCGCACCGTGGGCGTGGCCTTCTGCGCCTAGTCCGTGCGAGCCGATGAAGCTATTCCCTGTTGCCAAGCCCGTATTTGCTGCAACTTCAGCGCCAATAACGGCTTCCAACGGGGCTTTGAACATTGCGCCTTTTACCTTGGTGTCTGCCAATTTTGCATCGTAGTGCGTCACATAATCCACAGTTGTTCCCACAATCCGAAAACCTCTGAAGCTATCCCCCAAGCTTAGCGGAATCAACTTCTCCACACGCGCATCCTTTTGCAGGCTTTGCACCTCAGCCAATGGAATATTGCCAGCTGGAGTATCTATATGAAACACGCCCGCCAAAATCAACTGCATGGGGCTGCCTTTGGAACCAACGACGACATCAATGCCTTTCAAATCGCGCTCAAAGGCATGGTCGATTTGGCTGCTGGTCAGCAAAACCAGCGTGATGGAGGCGACGCCAAGTGCCAATAACAGCACATTCAACCCTGCAGCTAGCGGACGTGACCATAAGTATTTAAACGATAATGCTATTATATTCATAGCATCTTAGGCAATAAATACGACGACTGAGTGCCAATTTGAGCACTATTTTTGGCAAATTCAAGCGTTTTAGCTGTTTTTAAGACTTCAGAAACCCTGAAATCATGCGTTGCGACCACCAAAGTCGCATGACAACGCGCGGCACAGGCTTGCAGCAGCGCCAAAGCAGAACTAGCGGCTTCATCGTCCAAACTTGCTGTCGGTTCATCCGCCAAAATAATCTTAGGATTCAACAGCACCGCCCGCGCCAAAGCCACGCGCTGCGCTTGCCCGCCTGAGAGCGTAGACGGCTTGCGCTGCGCAAAATCAGCCAAACCCAAAGACGCTAACGTGCTTTCAATATGAGTTTTCGTGGCCGCATTGAGCGGTAAACCAGCTGCAAAATAGGCTAATTGCAGATTTTCAGCCACTGTCAGCGCTTCACTTAGATGCAGCTTTTGCGGCAAAAACCCCAAGTTTTTAGCCCGCCAAGCATCTCGTACGGTGTTGCTCAAACCGTTCAAGCGCTGCCCTGCCACGATTAATTCACCCGCTTGTGGCGTGAGCAAACCCGCCAAAAGCGCGAGCCAAGTTGATTTGCCAGAGCCGGAATTGCCGCGCAGCACCAGCGTTTCGCATTGAGAAAGCTGCACATCAGTAAAAGCCAAGGCCTCACCTTTGAGGTACGCGTAAGTGAGTTGCGAGCTGCTAATCATGCAAAGGTCTCACTTTGTTTTGATGCACCTGCTTGATTCTTCTCTGAGGTGCAATCGGCACACACACCGCGCACTGCAAAATCAACGCTGACACCTTGGTAACCTAGCGCTTTGAGTGCTTGCAGGGCATTGCGCGTCGCATGGTCAAGCTCTTCGGAGCTAGGCCACAGCGAGCCGCTCAGCGATTGGTCACGAAGACAGCTCTGGCATTCAAAGTGTGGCGTGGCATGAACGCTTGCAGGCATGGCTTGGTAGCGCCGCACTCGGTCTTTATCAACACGGCAAAGCAATAGCCCGACTTGGGTCAGTCGATCAATGAGCCGATACAGCGTGACCCGATCTAAATTTTGCTCCTGCAACATTACTTGCAACTGGGCGTGGGTATAGCTCGTTTCAGAGTGAGCCAGCATCCAGCCTAGCACCACGCGCGCTGCAGCCGTGCGGCGTAACCCATGCGCCATCAGAAGCGAATTAATGGGATCCTCAGAAATTTGCAGATCGACATGACGCACTTTGTTTTCCATAAAATTCTCATACCCGCAATAAATGCAACCAAGTTGCGTTAAAATAACCGCAATCAAGTTGCATTATTACACCAAACCTTTACCAAATCGCCTCAGATTCGTGCCAGTTTCGCAACTTTACATCACGACTCACAACTGAACACAAATAAAAATTTTGAATAAGAAACAACCAGTGCATGCAAATTCGCAAATAAAACCTAGTATGTCTTTGCTAGCCTGGCCAGCATGGCTGCGCATCGCCGCCGTAACGCCAATCATCTGTTTTTTATGGATAGCTGTATTTTGGGCGTTGACTGAGATTTCACAATGACCTTGACCGCACCTTTTATGGATACAGCAGCTGTTTGTCTTGACAATTTAACTGTCAGCTACCGCTCGCATCCTGCGCTGCACCACCTTACAGGGTATTTTCCGCAAGGTTCACTCACAGCTGTTGTTGGCCCTAACGGTTCTGGTAAAAGCACGCTACTCAAAAGCATCATGGGGCTGATGCCCATAGTCGAATCCCAATTAACTGTGCTGGTGCCACACCAACGTATCGCATATTTGCCGCAAGTTACTGAAATAGATCGCAGTTTTCCTATCAGCGTGCGTGATTGCGTTTTGCTTGGGTGTTGGCATGACTCAGGTGCTTGGGGTATGGTTACTAGCCCTATACTTGAACGAATCAATTTAGCCTTAACTGCAGTTGGTTTACAAGGATTTGAAAATCGTAATGTAGGCAGCTTGTCTGGTGGACAACTACAACGCGCACTATTTGCCCGCCTTTTAGTACAAGATGCAGATTTATTCTTGCTAGATGAACCGTTTAACGCTGTTGATACGAAAACTTTATCGGGGCTTTTGTCTTTGATACACCAATGGCACGGTCAAAAACGCACCATCATAGCCGTGCTTCACGATGATGCGATTGTGCGCGCCCATTTTCCAAACACACTCATGCTAGCGCGTGAGTTGGTAGCTTGGGGGAAGACTGAAGATGTTCTAACGGAAGCGAATTTGCGCCGGTCTCGCGAGATGACAGAGGCGTGGGATGACACGGCAGCGGTATGTCATATCGACACGCAGATTGCTATGTCACTCACGAGTCCACATACACCACTCAAAGGCGTTATGTGATGCAATTTTTTGAATTATTCCAAAACACATTTATAACGCCTTTTGTTGAATTTGCGTTCATGCGGCGCGCTCTGGTTGCAGTTTTAGCACTGTCATTGAGTGCAGCGCCAATCGGTGTTTTCTTGACGCTAAGGCGCATGAGTTTATTAGGTGACGTTCTCAGTCATGCCGTCCTGCCTGGTGTGGCTATTGGTTTTATGTTTTTTGGTCTATCTTTGACTGCAATGATGCTAGGTGGTGTGGTAGCTGGTATTTTGGTTGCAGGATTCGCGAGCATTGTCAGTCGATTTACGACACTCAAGGAAGACGCAAGCTTAGCTGCCATTTATCTGATCGCGCTTGCGCTTGGTGTGACACTGATTACTAGGCACGGCTCACAACTTGATTTGCTGCATATTTTGTTTGGAAGTGCTTTGGGCGTCAATGAGCAAGGCTTGATGCTGGTTGCAGGTGTTGCGACCAGCAGCCTTGTAATTTTGGCACTGATGTACAGAGGTCTGGTATTTGAAAGCTTTGACCCTTTGTTTCTAGCAAGCGCAGGCAGGCGCGGCTGGCTTTGGCAGCAATCGTTTTTGATGTTGGTGGTTGTTAACCTTGTTGCCGGTTATCAAACATTGGGCACACTCATGGCGGTCGGTTTGATGATGCTACCCGCTGTGTCTGCCAGACTATGGCACGACAAATTGCCAACACAACTGCTAAACGCTTGCTTACAAGCATTTCTGGCTGGGGCAGCTGGCTTATTACTTTCATATCACTTAGATACGCCCTCAGGCTCGACCATCATTGGATGCGCAGGCTTGCTGTATTTCCTGTCGTTGCTTGCAGCGCCCCAAGGTTGGTTGCAGCATTTATGGCCTAAACAGCACCGCATTGCTTGATTTTTATTTGTTTTTATACCCTTTCTTCTACTTACCCTTCTCTCTTCTCTCTTCTCTATCTCTATCTATCTCTATCTATCTACTTGCCTCTAATAAATCACTATGAAAAATTCAATCTATAAAAAAATCCTTCTCAGAATCTGCACCGGTATCGGTATCGGTTTAAGTACTGCACTCATGTTGACTAGCAACGTCCATGCCGCAGAAAAAATACCCGTTCTCGCCAGCTTCAGTATTTTGGGCGACCTCGTACGCGTTGTTGGCGCCGAGCGCGTAGCAGTGACGACATTGGTCGGACCCGACGAAGATGCGCATGTCTTTGAGCCTAGGCCTTCAGACGCAAAAGCCCTGTTGCAAGCCAAGTTACTGGTCATGAATGGGCTTGGATTTGAGCCGTGGATGCAGAAACTCGTCAAATCAACAGCTTATAAAGGGCAGTCCGTGCTTGCCTCCAGCGGTGTTAAACAACGAACTATGCCTAAAGAAAAAAATCACAACCATGCTGAAACTGATCCGCATGCGTGGCAAAACCCTAACAACGTAGTTATCTATGTTCGCAACATTGCAGCTGCTTTAACAAAAATTGACCCCGTAAGTGCTTCAATTTACAACACAAATGCATATGCCTACGTCAAAGAGCTGCAGACGCTTGACCAATGGGCCAAATCACAATTCTCGGCTATCCCAGCAGACAAGCGTAAGGTTATTACCTCGCACGATGCTTTTGGCTACCTAGCTGCGCAATACGATATCAAATTTTTAGCGGCTCAAGGTATGTCTACCGATGCTGAGCCAAGTGCGAAAGGCGTAGCGCAGCTAATTAAGCAAATCCAACGCGAAAAAATCAAAGCCGTATTCACGGAAAATATGAGCAACCCTAAACTTTTGTCTCAGCTGAGCAAAGATGCGGGTGTCAGCTTAGGCGGGAATTTATATGCAGACGCTTTGTCAATGCCAGAAAAAACTGGTTCGACTTATCTCCTAATGATGCGTCATAACATTAGCCAACTTACTTTGGGTATGAAGCTCAATCCTGAATGAAATTTCAGCGCCACCAGTGGCGACTCAGGGTTCGGCATGGGGCTTGGGTCAGGTATCATCGCTAGCACCATGCGCGCCAAACTGATGAGTTATTTACTGCTGGGCTTGATCCGTCTTTTGACTGGCTCACAAGCCCGCTGGTATGGCTGCCCGCCCAAGGCTGAGCAGCGCATTTACTTCGCCAACCACCAAAGCAACGCCGATTTGGTGATGATTTGGGCGGCTTTGCCCGAAGAGCTTCGCAGCGTGACGCGAGCTGCCGCTGCCAAAGACTATTGGACTAAAACACCGTTTAGGAAGTGGATAACCACTGCCGTGTTCAACGTCGTCTACGTGGTTCGTGACCGCAGCGAGGCTGAAGACCCCTTACAACCCTTGATCAACGCGCTGGCCAGCGGCGACTCCATCATCATCTTCCCCGAAGGCATGCGCGGCCAGGCGCAAGAGCCGCTGCCCTTCAAATCTGGCCTGTACAACTTGGCTCAGAAGTTTCCGAATGTGGTCTTGATTCCGGCCTGGATCAACAACATCCAACGTGTGATGCCCAAGGGCGAATACGTGCCTGTGCCAGTGCTGTGTTCTGTCACGTTTGGTGCGCCCATGCAAATTGAGCCAGATGAAGACCGCCGCGCTTTTTTGGACCGTGCTCGTTTGGCGGTGATGCATCTCAGAGATGTGTAGCGAACAAAGAAATCCATGCAATTCGGCACCTACCAATCCCTCAAAAACCTGACCACTAATCAGCAAGTCGGGGCGTTGTTTGTCATCGTGTTTGGCGTGCTACTTCTGGCCAGCATTGGGGCATTTTTGCTGTCGTTGCGCAGCTACGAAGACGAGGCCAAAGCGATGCGCAGGCACCATGATTTGCGCAATTTTGAAGGCGTTGTCAGCACCAGTTGGATGATGGCGCTAGTGTTTTGGCTGGGTTGGATTTCAGGCGCTAGCGTCGCGATTGTGTTGTTTGGCTTTGTGTCGTTCTTTTGCTTGCGCGAGTTTTTAACACTCTCCCCCACCAAACGTGGCGACCACCGCAGTTTGATTTTGGCTTTCTTTGCGATTTTGCCTCTGCAATACTGGCTGGTGGCGACAGCGCGGTTTGAGCTGTTCACCGTGTTTATTCCGGTTTATGTTTTTCTATTGATTCCAGTTGTCAGCGCGTTGGCCGGCGATGCAGATCGGTTTTTGGAGCGCAACGCCAAGCTGCAGTGGGGCATCATGGTGTGTATTTATGGGCTCAGCCATGTGCCAGCGCTGCTGTTGCTGAACTTTCCGAATTACGACAACAAAAACTCATTCTTGGTGTTTTTCCTCGTCATCGTTGTGCAAGTCAGTCAGCTGGTGCAGCACTTGGTGTCCCGCATTTGGCGGCGCACGCCGTTTGTGCCCAACATCAGCCAAAGTTTCAACTGGTTGAGTGCTTTTATTGGCGTCAGCGTGGGCAGTGTTTTAGGTGGGGTGCTGGCTGGCATCACCCCTTTCAAACCTGGGCAAGCATTTGCTATGGCATTTGTGGCTTGCGTGGCTGGTTCACCGGGACATTTGGTGATGAAAGCGCTGAAGCGTGACCGTGGTATTCCTATTTGGCGCAGCGAGCGCGGCAACATGCGCGCTGGCGTGACGGGCGCAGGTGGCTTGCTAGACCGCGTGGATGCGCTGTGTTTTGCCGCGCCTGTGTTTTTTCACTTTGTGCAGTGGTACTTTCAACTCTATAAATAAAGTTAAAAGTACAAAATTTAGAGTACAAAATAATCTGCTCGTTCTCGGCTTTGCAAAACAATATCTGCATTCAATCTGTCATTCATCGCCAGCCTCTGCAGCGCCTGCTCTCGGCTGAAACCCCACGATGCCATGTGCCGCTTCACCAAGCGGTCCATGGACACATCCATGCTTGTGTCCTGATACCAGCATTCGTCGAGCAGACCAATCAAATTCCAACCACGCTCTTTGTGCAGCAGGTACAACCCTTCGACGATGATGAGTTTGACGGACGGTTCAACCACAATCGCATCTGCCACAGGGTCGCCCACGCCATGTTGAAAATCTGGCCAAGTGCTTGATGCAGCAGTGTTATGCCGTAATTGTTGTAATTTACTCGCCAAGCCCGCAGGGTCAAACGTCCAAGGTGAACCACGTCTTTGTAAAGCCGCTGCAGGGTCAGCAAACTGCGCCAAAGCCGCTTTTGTTAAGTGAAAGCCATCCATGCTGAGCGCAACAGCAGTTTTGGCATTTGTGTGCTCATTGACTGCATCGACGAATTTAGCAGCAATCGTGCTTTTACCCGAGCCAGGCAACCCGACGACACCGATGATGATGCGCTTAGAGGCATCAGCCTCCATCAAGTGCAACAATCGACCCACAGGATCGTTCAAAATAAGCTGCTGATTCATTGTTTCATCCGCTTCCACTAACATTCAAAACCATGTCCGCCAAGCAAACCATCCAAACTGCCGTTGAAAAAGTAGCCCAATTACGCCAATTGGCATCGGATACAGCCGGATTGGCGCAAGCCGTGAGCGAAATCAAAGCCTTTCAAGCCCAACGCTTCAACGGCACGTATTCTGACCTGCTACACACCCCACAATACCAACCCGCCACCCAGTTTTTCTTAGAAGAACTGTACAGCGAAAAGGATTACTCACAGCGTGACGCGCAATTCTCCCGCATTGCAGGCACGCTTGAGCGTATGTTCCCTAAGCAGGTGGTAGAAACCGCCGTGTCATTGGCAGAACTGCACAGTTTGACGGAAGATTTGGACTTGGCGATGGCGAAAAGTTGGCTCAATTCATCTGTAAAAACGACAAAAAGCAGTGGTGACATAGACCGCTACATCACCGCTTGGCAACATGTTGGCAGACGTACTGACCGCGATGCACAGCTCTCAGGTGCGTTGCGCGTGGGGCAAGAACTAGTCACGCTGACCCGCACACCTGGTTTGCGCATGGCGCTGAAGATGATGCGCAAACCCGCTTCTCTTGCAGGCATGGCAGCGCTGCAACATTTTTTAGAATCTGGTTTTGACACTTTCGCCGCTATGGGTCCCAAAAAGCCCAGCAAATCCGGCCAACCCGAAGGTCCCGCTTACTTTTTGGAAACTGTTAAAAAGCGTGAAGCGGCGCTGATCGACCAGTTATTTGATGCGCCCTTGCAGTTTAGTAAAGCGGAGCTTGAGAAGGTTATCTCAAACGTGGCTTAAAAAGCGGGAATATGTATTTATTTAGACGGTTCAAATCCGTGATAAAAATTTGATTTATCTGTTTTTGCGTTGAACCAGTTTCAAGTACCAACGAAGCAATATCCGAGATAATGAATAAAGCAGATTGAAACACTTAAAGTCAATCTTTTACAAAAACCACTAAGTAATTAGTTTTCCTATTTAAAAATATTGCTTTAGCCACTACGCGTATAAACATGAAAACACATCAAATACTTTTAAAATCGACCTCAGACATCAATACTGGGATAGCTTCACTTGCTGCTTTTAAGCCGGACTTGATACTTGTATTTGGCGCACTCCCTTTTTTCCAAACACAAGAGCTTTCCCAAGCCCTATTCCAAGTTGCCCCCAATGCAATCATCTCTGGCTGCTCTACTGCTGGTGAGATAGCTGTTGATCTCGTATACGACAACACTTGTGTTGTCACGTCGATTAAATTTGAAAAAACCAAGGTATTGGCACGAACTACATCACTCATCGGTATGGAAGATTCTCAGAGCGCAGGAGAACGATTGGCGAAGGAACTTCCTCACGAAGACTTAATGGGCGTTCTTGTCTTTGGCGTTGGCGTAAATATCAACGGTAGTGGGCTGGTATCTGGATTGCAATCTCAACTACCAAAACATGTCACCATTTCCGGTGGCCTCGCTGCCGATGCTGGGGCCTTTAAACAGACTTGGACGCTCGGCCCCGCAGGCTCCAAAGATGATCAGATTGTCATTATTGGTTTGTATGGCAATGCTATTCGGTTAAGTTACGGTTCTTTTGCTGGCTGGAAACCTTTTGGACCAGCTCGAAAAGTTACCAAATCCTCAGGGAATGTTTTGTATGAGCTTGACGGCGACCGAGCGCTAGACATATACAAACTTTATCTTGGGGATCACGCCGATGGATTACCGGCATCAGGCTTACTTTTTCCTTTTGAAATGATGGGCAAAAACCAAGAGAAAAGTGGCATCTTCAGAACAATTCTTGGGATGAACGAGGCAGAAGGGTCTCTGACTTTGGCGGGAGATATTGATCCAAATGGTTATCTTAAGCTCATGCACTCAAGTACAGAAAAACTGATTGAAGGTGCTGAAACTGCCGCACAGCACGCTACTGAATCTTCAACCGGTGTCAATGCAGAATCACTCGGAATTTTAGTAAGTTGTGTCGGACGTAAACTGGTCATGGGAGATCGCGTCGATGAAGAAGTCGAAGCAGTAGCAGATGAACTCGGTAAAAACACAACGATAACTGGATTTTACTCCAACGGTGAAATTGCTGAAACTGCTTTCCATGGTGTATGTCATTTGAATAACCAAACTATGACAATCACTTTGATAACCGAAATCTAAATATGCATCGTACCCTTTCAAGACAGCTTCGTCGCTTATGCGATATTGACTCTGA
Organism: Polaromonas sp.; assembly: GCA_013298945.1. Classification (GTDB taxonomy): domain Bacteria; phylum Pseudomonadota; class Gammaproteobacteria; order Burkholderiales; family Burkholderiaceae_C; genus Aalborgiella. The sequence goes on along the minus strand of JAAFJR010000001.1, from coordinate 546,907 downwards.
AGAAAGTGTTGAACGGCTGTTTAAAGCTGCTTCAGCAATATCTGAAAATGATGCATTACCCATTGAGGTACGGAAGTTCATGTCTGGAATACAAGGCTTTCTTGAAAGGATTGATGCAACCTATGAACAGTATGAGCGTGACTTAGATTTGCGTACCCGAAGTCTAGAAATCGGGTCGACAGAGCTAACAATAGTCAATGAGCGCATGCGCAATGACATCGTTAGCCGAAATCAAGTTTTAAGTTCACTAAGGGAAGCGGCCAGCACGCTAATTCAGCATAGCGAAGCAAGTTTGACACTACCCGCCGAGGACGATTTAGAGGGTTTATCAGCTTTACTTCCAGACTTGGTAAAGCAGCAAGAAGCGCGTCGGCTAGAGTTAGTTAATCAACGTTTTGCTATGGACCAACATGCCATTGTGAGCATTACAGACACCGATGGTAAGATTTTGTATGTCAATGACAAGTTTTGCGCCATTAGCGGCCATGAGCGCGATACTTTAATTGGTAAAAACCACAGTATCATCAATTCAGGACGTCATTCAAACGAATTTTTTGCAAATCTTTGGCAGACGATTAAATCAGGCAAAGTATGGCATGGAGAGATTTGTAACACGGCCAAAAACGGTTCCAGCTATTGGGTCGATGTAACCATTGTTCCCTTCTTAGACCAGCAAGGAGAACCCTATCAATTCATTGCGATTCGAACAGAAGTCACACAAATTAAACAACTTGCTGAAAAAATTGAAATCAGTGAAAAACAATATCGCAACACTGTCAACAGCCTCAAAGAAGTTATTTTCAGGGCTGATACAAATGGAAACTGGACGTTTTTAAATCCGGCGTGGACAGAGATAACTGGTTTTCTTATAGAGGATTCCCTTGGAAAATGTCATCTTGATTTTGTTTATGAAAGTGATGCTGTTGTAGCTCGGCAAGGATTTGAAGTTTTTGTACAAGGACACGACAACTACATAAAGCATCAAACTCGCTATCTGACGAAATCTGGTGGCTATCGCTGGCTGGACATTTACGCCCAGATCGACAGGGATGAAAAAGGGCAAGTAATAGGAATTACTGGACGATTGACCGACATCACCGAACAAAGACACGCCTCTGCGCAGCTTCGAGAGAACTTTAGCTTTATCGATGCCCTGTTTGAATCCATTCCCTTACCCGTGTATTTAAAAGATGCACATGGGAAATACGAAAGAATAAACAAAGCTTTTTGCAAACTTTTTGCTATCCGCGCAGAAGATTATGTCGGTAAGTCAGTTTTTGACTTACTAAGTGAGAAAAATGCTCAAATGCAATTTGAACAAGACCGTTTGCTTGTTGAAAATGGTGGCAAGCAGCTTTATGAAGCTATTCTTGAATTACCCAACAATCGAAATATTGATGTCCTGTACAGCAAAACAGCCATCAACAAACCCGACGGAACACTGAGGGGACTGGTAGGAACCATTGTTGACATTTCAGACCAGAAGACAGCTGAACGCGCTTTAATTCAAGCGAAAAAAGCAGCAGAGGCAGCAAGTCTTTCCAAAAGTGATTTTCTTGCGAACATGAGTCATGAGATCAGGACGCCGATGAACAGCATCATTGGAATGACACAACTAGTGCTTGACACACCGCTTGATAAACATCAAAGGGAATACCTTGAAATTGTGAATGCATCAGCAGATTCTTTGCTGGACATCATCAATGACATTCTTGACTTCTCAAAAATTGAAGCTGGGAAGATGTCGATTGAAACAATTGCTTTTGACTTGAGACGACTGATTTTAGATACGCTGCGCAGCCTCAGCTTGCGTGCTCAAGAAAAGAATATTGAATTAGCGCTTGATATCGACCCTAAAATCCCGCAACAGTTGCTGGGCGACCCTGGACGAATTCGTCAAGTTCTTTTGAATTTAATTGGAAACGCAATCAAGTTCACCATCAAAGGTGAAGTTCTCGTAATTGTCCAAGCAGCGACCGTTGATACATCAGATCCTAAAATTTTTAAAATAAAAATCGGTATTAAGGATACGGGCATTGGCATTCCTGCAAATATGCAAGACAAAATTTTCGAGGCATTTATCCAGGAAGACGGGTCAACGACTAGGAAATTTGGCGGCACCGGGCTAGGATTATCGATCACTAAAAGCTTGGTTACTATGATGGGGGGCGATCTCAGTCTTGAAAGCGAGCCAAATATTGGTAGCACATTCTCCGTCGCTTTGGATTTAGGGGTTGACGAAATTCTTCAAAAAGAGCTGATCAAAATTAAGCCAGCCTCTCTGTTGGCAAAAAAAATCATGCTGATTGATGACAACCATACCAATCTGACGATACTAAAGAAGACGTTTGAAAGATTTGGAACCTATACCGTATCAAAAAGTTCAGGCAGAGATGCAATAGATTACTTTACAACTGAGCAAAGTGATATTGACTGCATCATCTTGGATTGTGTGATGCCAGAAACAAATGGTTTTGAGACGGCAACCGAGCTATATCAGATCGAACAAGCCAAAGATATTCCAATCATCATGCTATCGTCTAGCAGCAGGATGATTGATGTTGAGAAATACAAAGCAACCACCAATATCAAAGATTACTTATTAAAACCTGCAAATCAAGATGAGATCCACAATGCTGTATCCAACGTCATTGGACTTAACAATGCAGTAAAAAGCCAAACGGTTCCAGCTGCTTCAAAGGTTCAAGAGCTTGCCGCTTCAATGAGTATTCTGCTCGTTGAGGATAACCCGCTGAATCAAAAATTGGCGACGGCACTCCTGAAAAAATGGGGCCACCAATATGACGTTGCCAACAACGGTATAGAAGCATTGAAATTTTTTGACGAAAAAACCTACGACTTGATTTTGATGGACTTGCAAATGGCCGAGATGGGTGGAATAGAAGCTACGGGAATTATTCGAGACCTTGAAAAAAGCAGACAGCTAAAAAGGACTCCCATCATTGCTATGACAGCCAATGCCATGGAAGGAGACAGAGAATTGTGTATCGCAAATCAAATGGATGACTACCTCTCAAAGCCTTTCAAAATCGATGCTTTCCAAAAAATCTTAAAAAAATACGAAAAAAGTTGAAACATTAAGTTCTATTGTTGACGCTTTTAATCGTTTAGTAAAAATACAAAGGATAAAATATTTTTTATTCGTACCTAAGCGCCTGAATCGGCAACAACTTAGAGGCTTTTCTAGCTGGGTAAAAACCAAAGAAAATACCTACAAACGCTGAAAACCCCGTCGCCAAGAAAATCGACGCCAGCGTCATACTGACTTGCCAACCCGCGAACTGGCCAACAGCCCAAGTGGCGACGGCACCCAACATCACGCCAATCGCGCCGCCAATCAAGCTAAGCGTCACCGCTTCAATCAAAAACTGGGTCAAGATGTCTTTGCCTCGTGCACCGACCGCCATACGCAAACCGATTTCGCGGGTGCGCTCGGTCACGCTGACCAGCATGATGTTCATGATGCCGATGCCGCCAATCACCAAGCTGATGCCCGCAACGGCAGCCAAAAGCATGGTCATAACCTTACTAGATTCCTCCTGGGCTTGCAAAATTTCGGTCAAATTACGGATGGTGAAAGGCTCATCGCCACCGGGTTGCACTTTCATGCGCTGGCGCAGCAGGTCTTTGATGTTTTCTTCGGCAATTTTCATGCTTTGGCCTTCTTTGACCTTGACACTGATAGACCCAATTCGCTTCAACTTGCCCGCATTGCCACCCTGAATGCGGTTGCGATAGGTAGAAATGGGCACGACCACAATATCGTCTTGGTCTTGCCCCAAGGAGTTTTGCCCTTTCTTACCCAACACGCCGATGATGGTAACGGGTACTTTTTTGATGCGGATGACTTGGTCTAAGGGGTCAGACTCGCCAAACAGCTGCGTTGCCACGGTTTGCCCAATCATGGCTACTTTGGCGGAGCCTTGAATTTCAGCGGCTTCGAATGCGCGACCACTTTGCAGCGGCCATTCGCGTGCTTCCAAATAATCGTTGGTGCTGCCCATAATGCTGGTGCTCCAATTGGTGTTGCCCGCAATCACTTGTGCGCCTGTTCGCATAGAGGGTGCGGCAACTTGTACTTCGGGCACGTCACGAGCTATGGCGTTAGCATCGTCTTCAGACAAACCTTGCCCTGTGGAAGCGCCCAATCGCACGCCACCTGCCGTCAATCCGCCTGGCATGACCAGCATGATGTTAGAGCCCAAGCCCTTCATTTGCTCTTGCACACGGTCTGTGGCACCACGGCCGACAGCAATCATGGTGATCACAGCGGCCACGCCAATGATGATGCCCAACATAGTCAAAATACTTCGAAGGGTGTTGGCTGCTAAGGCTCTAAAGGCGCTACGGACGGCGGCAAAGAAGTTCATGCTGGAACTCCTTTTTGAGCTTGCACAATATCCTCAACAATATGACCATCCTTAAACACAATCTTGCGCCTCGCCCACTCGGCAATGTCTGCCTCGTGCGTCACCAACACCACCGTCATACCGGTTTTGTTCAGTTCGGTGAGCAGGTTCATGATGTCTTCTGAGGTCTGCGAGTCCAACGCGCCTGTCGGTTCATCCGCCAAAATGAGCTGCGGTTGGTTCACCAAGGCACGCGCAATCGCCACCCGCTGCTGTTGCCCGCCCGACAACACTGCCGGCGTGTGGTGAAAGCGTTCGCCCAAACCGACTTGCGTCAGCGCTTTCATCGCCCGCTCATGCCGCTCTGGCGCTTTGATGCCGCCGTAAACCATAGGCAACTCGACGTTTTCTAAAGCACTGGTGCGTGGCAGCAGGTTGAATTGCTGGAACACAAAGCCGATGCGCCGATTGCGTATCGATGCCAACTGGTCTTGCGCCATGCCCTCAACCGCTTCACCCGCTAAGTGATATTGGCCAGTCGTTGGTAAATCGAGACAACCAAAAATATTCATCAGCGTCGATTTGCCAGAGCCCGATGCGCCCATGATGGCGACAAAATCGCCTTTGGCAATGTCGATAGACACACCGCGCAGCGCATGCACGGTTTGGTCACCCATGGTGTAGGTCTTGACCAAATCGCGGGCTTGAATCAGGTTTTCCATAGATTTTCAGATGTCTTAAAACGCCATCCGTGGACCAGCCGCGCCAGCAGGTCGTGCGGGTGTTGATGCACCAGCCGTTGCGCCGGTGTTGACCGTGCCAATGATCAGCGTTGCACCTTCAACCAGTTCTGCTGCATCGGGAGAATTGGGCGACACAATCAGCTCAGTGCTGCTGCCGTCGGTGATGCCTAGGCGCACGTTATAGGCTTTCGGCTTACCGTCAGCCCCCATCAAGTAAATCTTGCCACGGGTGACTTGGCGGTTGGCGGCAGCGGCTACCAAAGCATCAAACTTCGGCTTTTGCTCAGCTGTCATTTGGTCGCGCAATTGGGCACGGATTTCAGCCGTTATTTTTTCACGCGCTTTGCCACGCTCTTCTTGCGGTAAGTCGCGCAGGGTCATGAACTTGGGGCGTGCATCGGCGTAGATGGCATCGACTTTTTCGATTTGAGCTGGCGTCAGCGCGAGTTGAGCGACCATCAAATTTCGGAACTGCGTGGCTGGGTTGCCACCTCCTCCCCCACTCGCTCCAGCATCCATGGCAGGAGCGGTGGGTGCAGTAGACGCAGCAGCTGCGATTGGTGCCGTTGCAGCAGAACCAGTTTTTTCACCCTGTTTTTGACCTGTAGCCGGCGTATTTATTGCCTGCGGTGCTATTAATTTTGAATTGTTTTTAGCATCATTTGCAGCACTGCTAGCGCCTTTGGGCATCACTGGTGATGTTGATGAATTTGATCCAGCAGGCGCATTTGCAGTTCCAGTAGCGCGTGCTTGCTGTTGCGTAGCGATGATGGCTTGGTACTTCGGCTTTTGCTCAGCTGTCAACATCGCCATGATTTTTTGACGCATTTCAGCGGTGACTTTTTCACGGGCTGCAGGGCGTTCATCTTCGCTCATGTCACGCATCGCCATGAATTTAGGGCGTAACTCGGCACTGATCGCATCAAGCTTGGTTTGTTGCTCGGCGCTAAGCTGCAACTCGGAGACGAGGCGTTCACGCATAGCTGCCAAACCACCGCCGCCACCTCCGCCGCCAGGGCCCTGTTGCGCCACGGCTTCAGACAGCCAAGTCCAACCCTTGGCATCGCCCGATGTTCCAGCTGGATGCGTGCCAGGCGCGGCTGGTGCTGCAGGAGAGGCGGATGTTGCCGGTTCGACACCTGCAATCTTCATGCGTAGTGCCGCATTGGCCACTTTGAGCACGTTTTCACGCGCCTCGGTAATAACACGCACGTTCGCCGTCATGCCTGGCAGCAAACGGCCACCGTTGTTTGAGAAACCAATCACCGCCGTGTAAGTCACCACATTCGCCACAGTTTGCGCTGCTTTTCGGACTTGGCGTACTTCGCCTTCAAAGGTTTGGCCAGCAAACGCATCAACCGTAAAGGTCGCTTTTTGACCGGTGCGGATTTTGCCCACATCGCTTTCATCAATACTTGCGTCCACTTGCATATCTTGTAGGTTTTGGGCGATCACAAACAACTCTGGCGACGACAAACTCGCCGCCACGGTTTGGCCTTTTTCGATGGAACGTTTGATGACGATGCCGTTCACAGGTGAGGTGATTTTGGTACGGGTCAAGTCAATCCGTGCTTGCGCGAGTGACGATTCACGTTGTGCCACGCTTGCTTGGGCGCTTTTGACTTGTGCATTGGTCACCGCCATTTGCGCTTCAGCTACTTTGACGGATTCGGTCAAATTATTCACCAACGCACGCGCTTTGTCTGCCACGCTTTGGGTGACAAACTGTTTGTCAACCAGCGTTTGCTGGCGTTCTAAGTCGCGCTGTGCCTCAGCCAAATCAAGTTTAGCCCGAGATAATTGGGCGTTGCTAGAAGCCACATTGGCCTGCGCTGTCAGGACTTGGGCGCGGGTGGAATCTAAATCCGCTTGGGCGGAGCGAACACGGTATTCAAAGGTTTCGGGATCTATCAGCGCGATCAATTGGCCGGCTTTGACTTCAGAGTTGAAGTCCACATACAGCTCTTTGATTTGCCCAGACACCTGCGTACCTACCGACACCTGCGTCACCGGATTCACCGCACCACTGGCAGACACGCTAGCCTGCAAGCTACCGCGCTCAATCTTGCTGGTTTTGTATTGCACATCGCTAGCCGCTTGCTTTTGGTTGTACCACCAATAACCGCCGCCAGCCAAGGCTAAAACGCCTACGGCTATGGCGGCTAGTTTCCAATTGAATGCTGAGTTGGATTTTTTCATAGCTTACATTCTACGAACTAGCAAAGCCCTACGATTGCCCAGCTGTATATCTGTTGTATCGGGCTTGTAAAGTTTAGAATGCGCCATGACAAATAAACCCAACCCGATTACTCAACTACGCGATTTAACCCAAAGCCACGGCGCCATGACTGCTGGCCAAGGGCTTATATCAGGCGTCATTGCTTTGTCGCTGGGGATTTTGTGCTTTCTCGGCGTTTTGGCGTTTCATTTCCCCGAATATTTGACAACGCCACAGCTGCGCCAAAACTACAACGTCGCCGTGATACGCCAAATCATGCTAGCTGCATTGGTGATTGCGGGTGGTTTGAGCTTGGTCAACATTGTTTTTGGTCGCGCCCGCTGGCTCAGCGCCGTCGCGTTTCTATTGGTTGCCGCTACGGCGCTCTTGGGCGGCCACAAAGTGCCGGTGAGCGATTTTGCCGACAACACGCCTTACATTGGCTTGGACTGGTTTATTTTGGATTTGCTGGGCTCATCGCTGATATTCATTTTTATTGAAAAGCTTTTTGCGCATCGCAAAGACCAACCCATCTTCCGACCCGAGTGGCAAACCGATTTTCAGCACTTTGTCGTCAACCACATGGTGGTGGGCTTCATGCTGTTGGCAACTAATTTATTGGTGCACAAAGCGTTTGGTTGGGCGGTGAAAAGCGATTTGCAAGCGTGGATTCAAGCCTTGCCATTTGTCGTTGAGCTTTTGTTGATTTTGTTCGTTGCCGATTTGGTGCAGTACTGGACGCACCGCGCCTACCATGAGACTTGGCTGTGGCGCTTGCACGCGGTGCACCACAGCGCCAAGCATATGGACTGGATGGCTGGTTCGCGCCTGCATATTTTGGAAGTGCTGATCACCCGAACCACCATTTTGGGCTCCATTTTCATTTTGGGTTTCAGCAAAGAAGTGATTGACGCTTACATCGTCATCGTCGGCTTTCAAGCGGTGTTTAACCACTGCAATGTCAACGTGCGCTTAGGGCCGCTGCGCTACATCATCGTCACCCCTAACTTTCACCACTGGCACCACAGCCAAGACAAAGAAGCGCTAGATACCAATTACGCGGCGCACTTTGCGTTTTTAGATTACTTATTTGGTTCCGCAGCCAAGGCGGACAGAATTTGGCCAGATCAATACGGCGTGCTGGGTGACTATGTGCCCAACGGGTTTTGGGCGCAGTTCAAGTTTCCGTTTACTTGGAAAGGTTAACCCCAATACAGTCGCATCGGGTTTGTTGCCCGCACAGCCTGAATAACCGCATCGTCATTGCCCAGCCAATCCGTCAAATCGCCATACAAAGCCGCGTAATCGGCTTTGGCTTCAAAATTCGTGCACGGCCAGTCACTGCCCCAGAGCAAGGCGTTTTCGCCCAGTTCGCCTAGCCACAAACCCGCTAACTCTTTGGGATTGATGCCTGCTTGCAATCGGTAAGCGGCGCTGAGTTTGACGTAAACCTGAGCGGACGCAGTATCGGCTACCCTGCTTTGCAAGGCGCGCACGGTTTCATCATGCTGTGAAACGCCAACGGGTTTGGCAAAATGGTCAATCACCACGGGCACTTCTCTGGGTAAAACAGCCAAAACGCTAGGCAGTGCGCCCGCATCTGTATGCAGTTCCACATGCCAGCCTAACTGAAGTAATGCATCCCACAACTGCTTGGCGCTTTGCCATGCCGCCATGTCGTGCGACTGACCGGCCAAGTTGAGCCGAATCCCACGCACGCCGTGACGATGTAAATCCACCAGTTCTGCATAGCTGGCGGATGGCGCAACCACTGCCACGCCACGCAAAGTGTCGGGGTGCTGCTGCAAATGCTTCAGCAAATAAGCGTTATCCGTCCCCATAAAACTGGTTTGCACCAGGACACCATGCGTCACACCCACTTGCTGCGCGGCATGTTGCCAATCGTTGAAAGCAGCCGCGTAGTTAGGCGAATAACGCGCTTCAGGCACAGACTGCCCTGCCTCAAACACATGAAAGTGTGAATCTACAGAAAAAGCTGCGGAATGTGGGCTTGACACTTCTTTTTGCATGCTTTACATTATAGACATCTAGATGACTATATTAATTCTAGTTTTGTCTTGGTTTATGAATATTTCAACAAATTTTCTCACTCCTACAGTTTCTGACCAACCCATTCCAGGCCAAAGCCGTTATGGCTGGCTGGCTGCGACGTTTCGTGCGGCCATCGCGCAAGGCGATTGGGCGGCAGGCACGGCCTTGCCGTCTGAAGCCGTTTTGTCCAAAAAGCACGGCGTAGCTTTAGGCACACTGCGACAAGCTTTGGCACTGCTGGTGGCTGAAGGTTTGCTTGAGCGCCAGCATGGGCGCGGAACTTTTGTGAAGTCTGGCTTGGGTGGTGCGTCCATGCTGCGGTTTTTCCGCTTTCGGCAAAGTGACGAGCGCATGGGCACGCCCCAGTCCAGCATACTGACACGCACGGTGCAACTGGCCAGCGCCGAGGAGGCCGATGCCCTGCACCTGCCCACTGGCGCGAATGTGCTGAAGTTGCAGCGCCTGCGCAGTGTGCAGGGTCAGCCGTGTTTGCTAGAGCACATCACCCTGCCGCTACCCGCGTTTGCGGCACTGGCCAACTCTGACACCGCTGCTTGGGACGACTTGCTCTACCCAATGTTTCAGCGCGTTTGCGGCATCACCATTCAACGCGCTGTCGATAACGTGAGTTTTGGCTTGCTGACGGCCGAGCAAGCCCAACTGTTGAAACTTGAAACCGGCCACCCCTGCGCTCAAGTTCAGCGCCGTGCGTTTGATTTGCAAGGCCAGTGCCTAGAGCTGCGCACCACGCTGGGCGATGCTTTTGCCTTTGAATACACGGCAGAAGTTCGCTAAAGATCGCTGAAATTCGCTGAAACTTGTTATTTACACACCCTTTATTGGAGACAAATTTGAAAAATATCAAAAATACCTCAAAAATAGCATTAAAAAAAGCTGTAGCCGGCATATTTATTGCCTATGCAGCTACTTTTTTAATAGCAAATAGCGCCCACGCCCAAACTGCTGCGTGGCCTGCCAAGCCCATTTCCATCGTCGTCACCTACCCGCCAGGCGGCGGTGCAGACACCATGGCACGGCTGCTCGCACCCAAGCTGGGGGAAGCACTGGGCGCATCCGTCATCGTCGAAAACAAACCCGGCGCTAGCGGCCAAATTGGCGCGGCGGCTGTGGCTAAATCCGCCGCTGATGGCTACACCTTGATGTTTGACGCCTCGTCATTCGCCGTCAACCCCGCGCTCTACCCCAAATTGCCTTACGACACCGACAAAGCCTTCAAACCGATTGGTGTAACAGCACTGTTCCCCAACGTTGTCTTGGTCAACGCGCAATTCCCCGCCAAATCGGTCAAAGAGCTGATTGCAGCGGCCAGCGCACGCAAAGATGCTGTCGCTTTTGCATCATCGGGCAATGGTTCCGCGCAGCATTTGGCTGGTGCAATGTTTGAATCTGCTGCTAAGGTGGAGATGGCGCACATCCCCTACAAAGGCGGTGGCCCTGCTTTGAACGATGTGGTGGGCGGCCAAGTGCCTGTGTTTTTTGGCAATTTGGCGTCTACGCTGGGTCACATTCAATCGGGCCGATTACGCGCCTTGGCTGTCACTGGCAGCAAACGCAGCGCTATCTTGCCCGATGTGCCCGCACTGGCTGAGACTGGCGTGGCTGGCGCTGAGGTGTACGAGTGGAACGTGCTCGTCGCCCCCGCTGGCACGCCAGATGCGGTGGTCAGCAAGCTCTCTGCCGCACTGCAAAAAGCCTTGGACGCACCTGAAGTCAAAGCCCGTATCGCCTCCTTGGGTGGTGACATCCAAAAAACCAGCCCCGAAGCCGCGCAAGCCTTTGTTCGCCAGCAAATGACGCTGTGGGCACGGGTGGTGAAAGAGCGCGGTATTGTTCTTGAATAACTGGTGTTTGAATAATTTTCTTTTCCTTTTTGGCTTTTCCTTTTTGCCTATTCCACTTAAGCCTTAAACCTTGATTGCTTCTTATGTCTAATTTTCAAACCCCACTCTCCCGCCGCGACTGGATGGGTCAAACTCTCGCCCAAACCGCCGCTGCAGCCTTGGCCGCTTCTCCTTGGCTGGCAAACGCGCAGGCTAGCTGGCCGTCTAAGCCGCTGCGTTTGGTTGTACCTTTTGCACCGGGCGGCAGCTCTGAAATCGTCGCCCGCGCCGTGGCGGGTGAAATGGCTAAAACCATAGGTCAAAACGTGTTTGTGGACAACAAACCCGGTGCATCAGGCAACATTGCCATGCAAGAAGTGGCAAATTCAACTGACGAGCACACCTTGATTTTGGGTCATATTGGCACACTGGCGGTCAACCCCTACATCTTCCCTAAGCTGCCATATGACGCAGCGAAAGACTTCACACCCATTACTTTGGTGTCTAAAGTGCCTAGCTTGTACGTGGTGCATCCTGATTTACCGGTTAAGAATCTGAAAGAATTCATCGCCTACGCCAAATCCAAGCCTGGCCAACTGAACTATGGCTCGGCTGGCAACGGCAGTGCGGGGCATTTGGCTTTTGAGTACCTCAAAATGGTGTCTGAAACCTTCATGCTGCACGTCCCCTACCGTGGCACAGGCCCTATGTTGACCGACCTGATGGCTGGCCGCTTGCAGGCTGCGTCCGTCGGTGCACCAGCGCTTTTGGCGTTCATCAAAGCGGGCAAGCTGCGCTGTATCGCCACTGGCAGCACTGCACGCTTACCGCAACTGCCTGATGTGCCTACCGTGGCCGAGCAAGGCTACAAAGGCTTTGAAATGACCCAGTGGTACGGCTTGATGACGCCTTCCAAATGGCCCAAAGCCAACGTTGCCAAGCTAGAGGCAGAAGCCATCAAAGCCACGCGCGGTGCTGTGGTGAAAGAAAAACTCAGCCATGAGTCCGCACTTGCCGTGGGTAACACCGGGGCAGAGTTCGACGCCTTCATCAAGTCCGAACAAGCCCGCTGGAAACCGGTGATTGCACGCGCGCAGATCAAACCTGATGGGGCTTGATAAAGTTTGATTTGGTGAAAGAGTCCATTACAAATCGGCATCAAGTCAACTTGAATCCACCCCCATTCCAGCCCACCGCGCTTTTAAAATGGGGCGATGACATTTAGCCTCAACCTGCAAGACACGCTCGACCAAATCGCCCATGAAGCCGATGCGCTGTATGGCCAAGGCAAAGTCGCCAGCTACATCCCTGCGCTGGCGCAGGTGGCTCCGCGCCAGTTTGGCATGGCTGTGGCGATGACAGATGGTACCTGCGTCAAAACCGGCAGCGCAGACACCGCGTTTTCCATCCAAAGCATTTCCAAGCTTTTTACCTTTGTTTTAGCCCTGAAACTGGTGGGTGATGATTTGTGGAAGCGCCTCGGGCGCGAACCCTCGGGTGCGGCCTTCAACTCCATGGTGCAACTGGAAAGCGAAAAAGGCATTCCGCGCAACCCCTTCATCAACGCGGGGGCCTTGGTGGTCACCGACATCTTGACCACCCGCTACGCCCATCTGGACATCGCCCTCTTGGGCGCGCTGCGCCGCCTGAGTGACGCGCCCGAGCTGAATTGGGACGCCCAAACCGCCAAGTCCGAGCGCGACACCGCGCACCGCAACATGGCGATGGCCTATTTCATGAAAAGCTATGGCAACTTCGTCAACCCACCCGAGCTGGTGCTAGACAACTACTGCCGCCAATGCGCTATTGAGATGAGCTGCACCCAGCTCACCCAAGCCACCATGTTTTTGGCCAACAACGGGCAAGATATTGACAGGCTGGCGCATGCTGGCGAGCAGTTCCTCAGCGCAGATGCCGCCCGCCGCGTCAACGCCCTGCTCTTAACCTGCGGGGCGTACGATGCCGCTGGCGACTTGGCCTACCGCATCGGTCTGCCCGTTAAAACTGGCGTGGGCGGCGGCATCGTGGCCATCGTTCCTGGCGTCGGCACGGTGGCGGTCTGGGGGCCAGAGCTGGACGCCAAAGGTAATTCGGTACTGGGCGTTTTTGCCCTAGAGCGGCTGGTGCAGTTGACCGGGTGGAATCATCTTTAAGTTTGCATGACAATGTAATACAAACTATTTGGAGTAACGCATGACTATGCTGACTTTACGTATTGATGACAAGCTTGACCAACAACTGAACGAGCTTGCTGCATCTACTGGCAAATCAAAAAGTGAACTCGCCCGTGAAGCTTTGATTGGGCACTTATTTCGTACCCGTTGGCAAACCGCCACGGCAGACTTTGGCCGCCACGCGCGAGCTAACGGCATTTACACCGAAGACGACGTGATGCGTATTTGCAATGAAGACCACGCCAGTCACTCCACCACTTAACGCACCGGTACGACCTGAGCCCTTGGTAAATTGCTGCCCGGCTGAGCGGGGTAGCTTGGATAGCGTGGCGGGATAGGTGCCGTCGGAATGTACCAAGGGCGATAGTACGACGGCGGATACATCGAATAAAACGGGTCATAAAAAAACGGTGGGTATGGTGAATAGGGCGGGTAGGGCTGCACCACCACTTGCGCATTTTCAAGTGTGCCCATCTGCGGCACCACGGCACACCCCGCTAGTAAGCATGTGGCTGCGACGATACTAAATAAAATTTTTGACATGCTGACCTCCAGTTGAACACCTATTTCAGATACTGTACTTTGGAGTCTGTTTTCCGCGCTGCGTTCCCTTGATATCCGTATCTTGCGCTAAACATGTCCGCAGAACCGACAATGTGCCCACAAAACCCGCACTTTTATCCTGAATTACCGTTAACTCGCGTCTAAAATCATTTCCATGAGTTCTACCGACAACAAATCCCCCGCCAACGCTTCTGAAGCCACCGAAACCGTCAAGTCCAGCAACTTCCTGCGCCAGATCATCGAGCATGACTTAGCCGCTGGCACGTACGCCAGCCGCCGCTGGGCGGGCAGCCCGGGCGACGCCGCGCACCAAGCCGCTGGCCAACCGGACGCTGCGAAAATCCGCACCCGCTTCCCGCCCGAGCCTAACGGCTACCTGCACATTGGCCATGCCAAAAGTATTTGCTTGAACTTTGGCTTGGCCAAGGACTACGGCGGCGTGTGCCACCTGCGTTTTGACGACACCAACCCTGAAAAAGAGGAGATGGAATACGTCAACACCATCATCGACTCGGTCAAATGGCTGGGTTTTGATTGGGCGCAACTAGGTCAACCCGCTGGCAGCGCCAACCCTTTTCAGGCCAGCGACTACTTCGACTTCATGTATCGTGCGGCGGAATACTTGATCGAATCGGGCAACGCTTACGTGGATGAGCAATCTGCAGACGACATGCGCGCCAACCGTGGCGACTTTGGCAAACCCGGCGTAGACAGCCCCTTCCGCGCCCTGCCCGCCGCCCACCATTTAGCCCGCTTTCGAGAGATGGCCGGCGGATTGCATGCCGATGGCGCTATGGTTTTAAGAGCAAAAATCGACATGGCGTCGCCCAACATCAACATGCGCGACCCCGCCATCTACCGCATTCGCCGCGCCCACCACCACAACACCGGCGACAAATGGTGCATCTACCCCATGTACACCTTTGCCCACCCCATTGAGGACGCGCTGGAGCAAATCACCCACAGCATCTGCACGCTGGAGTTTGAAGACCAACGCCCGTTTTACGACTGGCTGATGGCCAAACTCATTGCCGGCGGCCTCTTGAGCAGCCCACCGCCGCACCAATACGAGTTTGCGCGGCTCAACCTCACCTTCGTGGTCACCAGCAAACGCAAGCTGCGGCAATTGGTAGACGACAAACACGTCACCGGCTGGGACGACCCGCGCATGCCAACAATAGTCGGCCTGCGCCGCCGTGGCTACACCCCCGCCAGTTTGCAGCTTTTTGCCGAGCGCATTGGCGTCACCAAGTCCGACAGCTGGATCGACTACAGCACCCTAGAAGGCTGTCTGCGTGAGAGCCTGGACGAGACAGCACCCCGCGCCATGGCCGTGCTAGACCCTGTGAAGTTAGTGCTCACCAACTGGGACGACGTTATGGGAAGCCGCAGTCAAGCTGCGTCAGTCGGCGCTGGAGTTTTAGACCAGTGCACCGCCCCCATCCACCCGCACCACCCTGAGCTAGGCCACCGCAGCTTCCAAATGGGCAAAGAACTGTGGATAGACCGCACCGACTTTGAAGAAACCCCGCCCAAAGGCTTCTTCCGCCTCTTTCCGCCTAAAACGAATGCGGACGGCACAGTCACCGCAGGCAACAAAGTCCGTCTGAAATACGGCCACGTCATTGAATGCACCGGTTTTGTGAAAAACGCCGCCGGTGAAGTCACCGAAGTGCAAGCCACCGTCATCCCCGACACCAAAAGCGGCACCCCCGGCTCCGCCAGCGTCAAAGTCAAAGGCGTCATCACCTGGGTAGCAACGGCAGACGGCCAACCAGCCGAAGTCCGCCTCTACGACCGCCTCTTCACCGAGGCGCAGCCAGACGCCGGCGGCAAAGACTTCTTAGCCTTGCTGAACCCCAACAGCTTAAAAATAATTCAGGCTATAGTAGAGCCATCACTAGCAAGCAGCCAAGCCGGTGACGAGTTCCAGTTTGAACGCCACGGGTATTTTGTGGCGGATCGGGTGGATCATGCGGCTGGTAAGTTGGTGTTTAACTTGGCGGTGGGGTTGAAGGATTCGTTTGGGAAGTGAATTGCATATGCCTGTTGAAGATTTTTACAAATTCCCACCTGGACTTCAAAGTGATAAGTTAATCGGTGAAATGCAAGGCATGAAATATCTTGAGTTGAGAAATTTCATGTGGAAAAGTCAAGAAAAGCGATATAAAAGATTTAATTATCGCTATTTCCCTTTTTTATCAACTAATCCCAGTTCAATTACTAGAGCGAGGGATGTGCTTATTCACAATAAATTCTGGCTTGCCTCTCCATCGAGTTTTAATGATCCTTTCGACTGTACAGCAAATATTCTTGAAGAAAAAAATGTTCATATTAAAAAGACAAAAATAACAAATTTATTTCGCGAAATTGGACCTAAACTTAATTGGAAAAAAAGAAATATCGCGATTACTGAAATGTTATCAAATGGTAAATTGCATTCGTCTGTAAAAACTACAATTGAAAGTATTTTATACAAGTTGGGCGTCCTTTGCTTCGCCGCAGATTCAAAAAATTTATTAATGTGGTCTCATTATGCGAACAATCATACGGGTATCTGTTTTCAATTTGAAATAGCACGAGATATAAATATATATATACGCTCACTATCTGTAAACTACACAACCAAGTTACCAAAAATAAATTTTTTCACTTTCGTGAAGGAGGATTTAATGAATATATTAACCTCTAAGCATGAAGGTTGGAAATATGAAAATGAACTTCGAATTATTGCCCCTGATGGAGCAAATAAATATCTAAAATTTAATGCCGATTCTTTGACTGGAATAATATTGGGTTGCAAAATTAGCGATGAAACAGTTGCCTCATTAATGGAAATTTTAAGAGAACGATATTCGTTAGGTTTACCGAAAATTAAACTATACCGTGCCCATCAAAGCAAAATCGAGTACAAATTAAATGTTTACAAAAATTAAGTGCGGCATTTTTGCTATGTATTTAATAGCTTTTAGGCAATAAATACGCCAGCTACAGCCATTTTTATCTATTAAATAAGCTCTAAAAGCAATGAAACCAAGTAACAAAGCAAAACGCAAAGTTGATCGCAACGGTGCAAAACTTCAGCAGGCGGCAATTACTGCCTTTGCTATTGGTGTTATGTTTTTATTACTTCCTTTATTTACCAAATCTAGCAAACTTTTAGCTGGATTAAGTGTAGGTTTAGAATCAATCGCTTGGTGGTTTATGGCTATTGGGGTTGTTTTATTTGGATTTACTTTATTAATTCAAAAAGCAACATCCAAAAGCAAAGCCGATGATAAAGAGAAACAATCTTCATTTGTCAAATCTTCAGCGAATGAAATTAAATTTCCTACAAAATTAACGTCTGAAATCCCCAAAGCAGATATTCTTAAACCAAGCACCACTTGGAACAAACAAGTATTCGCAGATATTGAATGGCGGCGGTTTGAGGCGGTTTGTGAGAGGTTTTTTGCTCAGGGTGGGTTTAAAACAAAATCACAATCGCACGGGGCAGACGGTGGTGTGGATATTTGGATGTATTCTGATAATGCAGAGGGTGCAGTATCTATTGCACAATGCAAACATTTTAATAATAAAGACGTTGATGTAAAACTCGTGCGCGAGTTTTACGGGGTGATGAGTTCGCACAAATTACAGCGCGGCACGTTTGTAACCTCATCTGGCTTTACGGCTGATGCACAGAAGTTTGCGAACGAAAATGGTATTAATACATTGAATGGCGATTTATTGCTTAAACTAATAACTGCACGATCAGCAGAACAACAAAAGGAATTGTTAGATATTGCCTACGAAGGCGAGTATTCAATTCCTACTTGTGCAAGCTGTGGCATTAAATTGGTGAAAAGAGAGAAGTTTTGGGGTTGTAGCAATTACCCACGCTGCAAGTCTAAGATATATTTTAAAGTGGCTTAAGTTTGAAATTCACTACAATTTTTATAGCTATTCAGTCAATAAAAACGCTGGCTACAGCCATTTTTACCTCTCAAAAAGCCCTGAAAACCTCCGCAAACCCATTTTCTCCACTTAATTAACTCAAACTTCCATAAAGCAACTGACATGAATCTCAAAACACTCGCCATTATTTTGATCGTTCTGCTCGGTGGTATGGCTATTTATTACAACAAATCAGTATCTAGCAACCAAGCGGGAGACAACGCGCCACAGCTTGAGAAGGCTAAGTGAAACCGAGAGTCACTTTAAAATAATTCCCTTGACGGAATATTTTCTCTAAACTATATTGATCAGATGGCTAAGAAATTTTCTGAACTACGTGCAGGCATGAGCCAAGCGGCGCGTGAGCGCTCCGACGCGCAAGCCAAGGTGATGTTGGCTGAAATGCCGTTGAACGAGCTGCGCCAAGCGCGTGGCTTGTCGCAAACGATGTTGGCAGAGGTGCTGCATGTGCAGCAGCCGTCTATTGCGAAAATTGAAAAGCGGACTGACATGTACTTGTCCACGCTGCGCAGCCACATTGAAGCGATGGGTGGCAAGCTGGAAGTGATTGCGCGTTTTCCTGATGGTTTGGTGAAAATCAATAACTTTTCTGAATTAAGTAGCTGATTTAAGTGATCTAGTTACTATATTTTTCATAGCTGCTAAGGCAATAAATACGCGGCTACAGCCATTTTTACCTCTTAAAACAGCATCAATATTGAAACAAGCTTATGCAACAACCCATCACTGGCTACTTTCAAGACGAAGAAAACCATTGGGTGGCCAAGTTAGCGTGTGGGCATAACCAGCATGTGCGGCATAACCCGCCGTTGGTGAGCCGGCCTTGGGTGTTGACGCAAGCGGGGCGGGACGGCAAGATGGGGGTGTTGCTGGGGTGCAAGAAGTGTGATGAGGGTGCGCCGGCTGATCGGGTCGTGAGATAATTTTCATGATGATTTTGCTGTAAATTAAGCACCTGATACCAATAACAGAAAGACAAATCTATGAAATACAAAGCGCTGGCTATTTTATTAATCGTATTACTGGGTGGTATGGCTATTTATTACAACCAATCGGTGTCCACTAATACCGATACAAATATGGGCAAAGTCGAGCCTAGTAAATAATAAAAATATTATCAGTAGTATTCATATTTTTAACAGTCAATAAATCAAATGGCTAGCAAAACAGCTAAGCGGCAGCATTCACGCGGGGAGCGGGTGGTGCTGTCTGGTTTGTTTTTGGCTATGGCTGCGGTGTTTGCTTGGCTGGCGTTTGGCTTGCTGCAAAGCAGTTGGCAGGCGCACCAGTTGGACCAGCGGTTTGAGCTTGAGGGTGTGCAAACGCAGGGGTATGTGAGTGGGTTTAGGCTTGTGACGTACAAGGGCAGGTATGCGCACCGCAGCTCGGGGCACTACCCTGTGGTGTCGATTGAGACGCCCAAGGGCACGTTTCAAATCCCGACCAGCTACGAGCACCCGCTGAACAAGGCGCAGCAGGACGAGTTGCTTTGGAAGAAGGTGGATGTGGTTTACCTGCGGGATGAGCCTGCGGTGGGACGCGTTTTGAAGTGGCATGGGTCTTCAAACTGGCTTTTGACGGGTTTGGGGGTGGTTTTGCTGATCACGGCATTGTTTGTTTTCTACATCAGCTGGCGGATGTTGAAAGACAAGTTGCCGGACAAGTTGACAGCATAAGCGGCTTCGGAGTTTGATTAAGTGTCTTAAATAATGGTTTTCCCCCGAATATGTGACTATTCGCGAATTTAATGTTATTTGAGTGAGCACTGACATGAATCTGCATGTAGAATTAATGATGCTTAAAGTTAAATGAGTAAATTAGTTCGCACTTATGCACCACGCCATTACTGGATATTTTCAAAACGATGCCAAGCATTGGGTTGCCCGCTTGGATTGCGGACACGATGTGGAGTTGCAGCACAACCCACCTGTTGCCAACAACCCCTGGATTTTGACGCAAACGGGGCGTGACGACAAGATTGGGGTAATTTTGGTTTGCGTAAAATGCATTGCTGGCGAGATGCCCGATAGGCCAAATCGGTCTCAAGCTGCTTTTTCGGCTTTGTTAGACAAGCAAGTGGCTTGATAATTTTTTTACTATAAAAGCTCGTTTTTATTTTATTTTTACTATATTTTACCATATTACTACTATATTTTTTATAGCATATGAGGCAATAAATACGCCGGCTATAGGCATTTTTTAAACAAATACTTAGCGTATTTTAGGCATATATAATCTTTGTATGCTGAACATCAACGAATCTGAAGTCGTCATCACCGCCATCCGTGCGCAGGGTGCGGGTGGGCAGAACGTGAATAAGGTGTCCAGCGCGATTCACCTGCGGTTTGACATTGTGGCCTCTACCCTCCCGGATGATGTGAAAGAGCGGCTTTTGGCGCTGCATGACAGCCGTATCACCAAAGCAGGTGAATTAATCATCAAAGCGCAGCAGCACCGCACCCAAGACATGAACCGGCTAGACGCGATGCTGCGCTTGCATGAAATCGTCAACGCTGTGGAATTTGCACCCGTGGTGCGCAAGGCAACCAAGCCCAGCCGTGCGGCCAAACTGAAGCGGCTGGATGACAAAGGGCTGAGGTCTGAAACCAAGGCACAGCGCAGCAAAGTCTCGCGGGTGACTGGAGATTAGCTGGTTGAGCCTTGTTAAAGTAGGTTTTCACCCCAGTTGAGGTTTGTGCTGCTCGTTTTAGCAGCGCACCGTCGCGAACCGTCGCGCACCATCGTTTATACATTTATTCAATATTTCCCACGAAAGCAATTTATGTCAGATTTAATCAGCAGACTGCAATGGCGATATGCCACCAAAAAGATGAACCCAGCCAAAGATGTGCCGCAAGAGAAGGTGGAGCGTATTTTGGAAGCTGCGCGTTTAGCGCCTACATCCAGCGGGTTGCAACCGTTTGAAATCATCGTGGTGACCAACCCTGAGATTCGCGCCAAGCTACAGGCAAAGGCTAGCAACCAAGCGCAGATTACTGAAGGATCGCACCTGCTGGTGTTTGCCGCGTGGGACAACTACACGGCTGAGCGTATCAACTACATGTTTGACTACACCAACGCACAGCGCGGCGGTACCAACGAAGGCTGGGAAAACTACCGTCAGATGCTTTTAAAGGCTTATCCAGCGCGTGACCCACAAGTCAACTTTGAGCACGCCGCCCGCCAAGCCTACATTGGCCTAGGCGCAGCGCTGATTGCCGCCGCTTACGAACACGTGGATAGCACGCCGATGGAAGGTTTTGACCCGAAAAGCTTTGACGAGATTTTGAACTTGTCCGCCCGTGGTCTGCGCAGCGTCGCCATCATGCCGCTGGGCTACCGTGAAGAGGGTAAAGATTGGTTGGAGAAGCTGCCGAAGATTCGTCGTCCACGTGAGGAATTTATCGTTGAAGTGAAATAATTCAACGAAAATCGCTCAAATAAGGCTAACAACGCTATTATTTTTATAGCTACAAAGGCAGTAAATACGCCGGCTACATGCCAAAATAAGCGTATTTTCTGCCTTTTTTTATTTTACACTCTACTTCACTTTACTTCGTTTTACTTACTGGCTTCAAACTTGATGGGAAAGCGGGCAAGCATCACGTTTTTGCCGCTGATTTTGCCATTGGCGTCTAAGCCAGCGTTTTGTACGATGTTGATTTCAACGAAGCCTGATTGACCATCAACTTCTGATCTGAACATTTTGTTGCTCTTGCTGAATATTCGGTCAGGCGTGCGACCGTCAAAGGTGTCGCTACCTACTTGAACAACAGTACCTTGCGGGTTAATCATCATCAAGTCAAAAAATACCGGATCGCCAGCTTTTGACTTGCTGCCGTCATATTCAATACTCAGCTTTTGGCCATTACCGTAGACGAAGTCTTTAGCGGGGAATTTGGTGACGCTGGGGTCGGCAAATAGCTTTTTGGGGTCGTTGGCGTTTTCTAAGCTGGCAACGGTGTCGAATGCAGTTGAAGCCGCGGCAGGTGCTGTGGATGCCGTGGCTGCAGGTGCTGAGTTCGAAACTGCAGCTGGGGCAGCGGCTTCTTTTTTAGAGTCACACGCGGTAATCGCAAAAACCAAGCCAGTGGCAAAAAGCAGTGATGTGGTTTTGCTGAAGACGCCGTTCCATGCATAAATTGCTGCCATAACCGCTCCTGTAAAAGTTATTTTGAATAAATTATAGAGACGATCATGGTTTAGCATTGCACTGTCGCCAAAGCGCTAGGTGTGAATATTACCCGCCTGCTCTTAGGCATACTCGAATCATAGATGCCAAAACAAAACAACCCTACTCATGTCGCGAGACTAAAAAGGCATATTCACAAGCGCACGGCACATTTGTCGCCCAGCATGCAAGCCATATTGCTTGCAGCGGCGGCGGGCTTGACGTTCAGCATGTTGAACGCGTTGTTGCGGCTGCTGGCTAAGAATTTGCCACCGTTTGAGACGCAGTTTTTGCGTTATTCAGCGGGTTTGCTGCTGCTTTTACCACTGATTGTGAAGAACGGCTGGTCAGCATATAAGCCGCAAAACGTCACGGGTCAGTTCACGCGGGGCGCCTTGCACACGCTGGCTTTGTGCTTTTGGTTCACCGCCCTGCCAAATATTCCGCTGGCAAACACCACGGCGATAGGTTTTTCAGGGCCGATTTTCATCATGCTGGGTGCTTATATGTTTTTGAAAGAGCCCATGCGCTGGGAGCGCTGGCTGGCGACGCTGATTGGTTTTACGGGTGTGCTGGTGGTTGTGGGGCCGCAGTTTTCGTTGAGTAATACCGTTGCAGGTGGAAACTCCGGCTGGTATCACCTGGCCATGCTGATGTCAGCGCCGCTGTTCGCAGCGTCGTTTTTGGTCACCAAGGCGCTGACGCGCTATGAATCGACGGGGACGATTATGGTTTGGCAGGCCATCACCGTGTCGCTGCTCAGCATGCCCATGGCGCTGATGGACTGGGTATGGCCCAGCGCTTGGCTGTGGGCGGGTTTTTTATTGAGTGGTGCCTTGGGCACAGCGGGACATTATTTTTTAACGAAGTCGTTTTCTAAGGCGGATATTTCATCCACCCAGTCGCTGAAGTTTTTAGAGCTGGTGTGGTCTGCGCTCATGGGCTGGCTGCTGTTCAGCGATGTACCGACGCTGAATGCCATTATCGGTGGCGTGGTTATCAGCGCCGCGACGATTTGGGTAGCGCGGCGGGAGTCGCTACGGGATATTGCATCTTGAAGCAGTAAATTAGAGCAATGCGTCTGTAAGTAGTAACTATGCGCACAAAGTCACGTATTTGATTTATCATCTACCGTTAATTTTGTTACACATTTAAACAACTCTTCTCCTACCATGATCAATCGCCGTCACTTTTCACTTGCAGCGGGTGCTGCAGCCTTATCCAGTTGGTCTAGCGTTCAAGGACAAACCGCTAACCGCATCATCTTGGGTCAGTCAGCCGCGTTCACTGGACCGGCGGCACAGCTGGGCATTCAGTTTCATGCTGGGGCTAAGCTTTGGTTTGAGCGTGTGAATGACAGCGGTGGCATCAACGGCAGACGTATTGATATCAAAAAAATGGACGACGGCTACGAGCCAGAGCGCTGTTTAGCCAATACCAAACAGTTGATTGACGAGGGCGTGTTTGCGCTGTTTGGCTACATTGGTACGCCTACCAGTTTGGCGGCGCTGCCGGTTGTGAAGTCATCACAAATCCCGTTCATCGCTCCATTCACGGGGGCCATGAGTTTGCGTGAACCACTCGTGCGAAACGTGTTTCATCTGCGAGCTTCTTACAACGACGAAACCGCGCTGATTGTGAAGCAGTTGACCAATTTAGGTCTGAAGAAAATTGCCGTTTTCTATCAAAACGACGCCTATGGTAAAGCCGGTTTGGACGGCGTGACGCTGGCGCTGAGCAAGCTTGATTTGAAACCCGTCGCCATTGCAACCGTAGAGCGTAATACCGTCAACGTAGCGGACGCCGTGAAAGTGCTTAATGCGGCTGCGCCAGATGCGGTGGTACAAATCAGCGCCTATAAATCGTGCGCAGCTTTCATTCGCGAGTCGCGCAAAGCTGGCTATGGGGGCACTTTTTACAACGTTTCCTTTGTGGGCACGCAGGCGCTAGCAGATGAGCTAGGCAAAGACGGTGCTGGTGTGGTGGTGTCGCAAGTGGTGCCATCGCCCTACTCATCATCACGGGCTATTGCGCGTGAATTTGCAGAGTCCATCAAAGCAAGCACGGGCGAAGTTCAGGCTAACTTTTCGAGCATGGAAGGCTATTTAGCGGCCAAGTTGTTCACGGAAGCCCTAAAGCGAGCAGGCACTGGCAATGTCACACGCGCAGATTTAGTGCGTGGTTTTGAGTCCATAGGCAGCTTGTCGTTGGGGGGGTTTTCGACCCAGATCTCCAGCACGAATCATGTCGCATCTAGCTTTGTGGAATTATCCATGTTGACTGGCGATGGGCGCATACGAACTTAATGTGCTGGTTGCCGTTAAACTGATGGCATGAATATCATCGTTTTAGGTGCTGGCGCTATTGGCTGCTATGTGGGTGGTCGCTTAGCAGCGGCTGGCGAACGTGTGACTTTGGTGGGCAGACCGCGAACGACTGAGCCGCTGGCGCTGAGTGGCTTGACGGTGACTGACTTGCAGGGCTTTAAAGCGCACATTGATGCAGATATCGAAGCGGATATAGGAGCGAATATAGAAGCTGATTTAAGCTCCCCTACGTTGTCTATCGCTTCCAGCCTGAAGCTGGCTTATGCTTCAAAAGTAAATGAAGTTAAGAAGAGCAATGAATCCACTGTGGTACTGCTTTGCGTCAAAGGTGGTGCAACAACAGCCGCTGCGCAAGAAATAGCCGACTGCTGCCCTGTCGGCACAGTGATTGTGTCGCTACAAAATGGCGTAGACAACGTTGCTCGAATTCAAAACGCAGCGCCACAAATGACCGCTTTGGCAGGTATGGTCCCGTACAACGTGGTGATGCGAACAGCCACGCACGTGCACCGCGCAACAATGGGGCAAATTTATATTGAGCAGACTGATGCCACGCAAGCATTGACGACAGAACTGGTCGCCAAGTTTAACGCCGCGGGGC
The DNA here is from genome assembly GCA_013298945.1 of Polaromonas sp. GTDB lineage: Bacteria > Pseudomonadota > Gammaproteobacteria > Burkholderiales > Burkholderiaceae_C > Aalborgiella. The sequence continues at coordinate 521,889 of JAAFJR010000001.1, read as the reverse complement.
TCAAAGCGGCAGCATCTAGCGAAATGCGCGCCGTGCAGTGGGGCAAGCTGCTGCTGAATGTGAACAACCCGATCAACGCGTTGTCAGACCTGCCGCTGCGCGAACAACTGCTGAATCGCGACTTTCGCTACGTCTTTGCCACGCTGCAACTCGAAGCATTAGCCGCCATGAAAAAAGCGGGTATTGAGCCCAAACAACTCGCCGCCGTGAAGCCGCATGTGATGCCGATGTTGCTCAAGCTGCCAAATTGGATATTCACCCGTCTTGCCAAGAAAATGCTGCGCATGGATGCCAGCGCCCGATCATCCATGTGGGACGACATACAGCATGGCCGCACCACGGAAGTAGATGATTTGTGCGGTGCTGTGGTGCGACTGGCTAATCAGCAAGGCACACCCGCGACCTGTAATGCCACCATGTGCAAACTGATAGCCACCCACACCAAGGGCCAACGGCTTAGCGGGCGCGAACTGCGCAAGGCGCTAGGAATTTAAGTGCTTAAGACTTAAGAAGCTACGCCTAACAAAGCGTCTTTGAGCTTGTAATCGGCAGGTATGGGGCCAAGCCAAATGCGCAAAACCATAGCAAAAAACTCAGCGTCTCCTATTGCAGCGCCTTGCGGTTTGTCCATGATGTAAAAGGTTGTGCCTTTGCCGGGTACAAACTCAATAGAAAAACTCTCATCAGGCATGAGTTTGCTTTTGCCAGAGAAAATTTCAACCAATCGATTGGCAGAAGCAGCGTACTTTGTATTCAACTCTAGCGTTGAATTATCACGCATACCACGCAAAAAGAGTACGCCTAAGTCAGTACCAGGCAGCTCACGCAGCGCAACAAAATGCAGTCTTTTAGGCCCAGGTGCGGCAATCAGATCCTGCAAATTATTTACTTTAGTAGTAGCGTACAAACCCATGTCGTACACCTTGAAAATAGCTTTATAGCGTGTCCCCAAACCATTCAAGTTCAGCTTGACGCCTTCAACTTGGATTTGTTTTGGAAAATTTTCAGCTTTGGTTTTTGCCACCGCTGGTGTACTGCGCACCGTATTGGTACTAGCTTGGGCAAAAACTTGCGGCATAACAGCGCTGCTCAGAAACAAGCAGATGCAAATAAATTGTTGTTTGATGGAAATGTTTGGCATAAAAATATTGTAACTAAAGTTGTAACTTATTAATTATTAGTCATTTTAATTAAAGTGCATGCCAACTATTTCCGTTTTCGAGCGAATTGTGTAAGAAGGTAATCTTTTAAATGACTACTAATTCACACAAGCAAATTTAATTCTGATTGCCCGACTATGCCCCATTCATTTACAACCACCGCAGTAAAGTCAATTACGACTCTAAGTTTGATGCTACTTGCCTGCGCTAGCGCGAATGCTATGGGTTTGATGATGGAGCAAAGCACTCCCCAATGTGGCGCTGCAAGCCCAGCACAAGTTGTGTTACCAGCTCAGGCGGCAAAGCGTTTGCCAGATAGTCAAGTGGTTCGTGGCAAAAACGACATCGCTTGGGCATGGCTGGGCACGCCCACCATGCGCTACCCGCACAAGGCACTGGGTGCGACCACCCATGCAGGAAGTTTGCATGTTTTGCTGAATGCTTCTGCGGGCAAATTTCAAGAAGTCATTCACGAATTACCGTTCAACCGTGTGTTTGAGGACCGCCTGCCGCGTCTGATTGATTTAGATGGCGATGGACGCGATGAGATTATTTTGATTGAATCCGACGCTTTGCGTGGCTCAGCCACGGTGGTTTACGGTATGCAATCTGTCATAACTACAAAGGGCGTAGACAAGAAATTTAGCTTGGTGGAGTTAGCAAGAAGTCCGCAAACAGGATCCACTTTTCGATGGCTCAACCCTGTTGGTGTGGCAGATTTTGACGGCGATGGCAAGTTAGATCTAGCCAGCGTTATTACCCCGCACATTGGCGGATTGCTTACGCTTTATCGCTATTCCCCGCCCAAGCTTGAGCAATTTGCACAAGCCATGGATACGTCGAATCACCGCATGGGTGACTTAGAGCAACAAGTGGCTGTAATCGTCGAGCAAAAAGGTGTACGCCCTACCATCATCGTGCCGGACATGCAGCTCAAAGCGCTTCATGCGCTGCGCTGGGAAGCGCCCGGTCAGTGGAAGGAACTGGCAGATGTGAAACCCCTGCCTGCAACAGTCAACCGCATCACACCGCTGCCCAACGCTGGCTGTGTGCTGCTGACTGATGCGACGTGGTGGCGTGTGTGGCTAACGAACTAGTCGATTTTTGGATTCAAAAGTCATCTCAATTTTTCTATTAATTTTATAGCTATTAATTTTATAGCTATTAAGAAAATAAATACAACGGCTAGATGCCAATTTAAGCCCTAAAAAGCAAGATCATACAATCAATACGTTAATTCCAAAACAACCACATGATTTTCAGCAGCTGGCCAAGTTTGCCCAGCGATGCGCTCGCCATTGAATTCTGCATCGATAGATCTAAGCTCGGTTTGTGGGATCAATTTTTTCGAACTGGCAATGCCTGCTCCCACAGGTGGCACTCCTGGCAACTGCGTTGAACCGTCAAAACTCATCTTGTCACGCTGCGCATCGAAATAACCGCGAGGTCGGAAAAAGGTAACGATGGCTTTGGCAGCAGAATTCGCTCTGTCTGCCTCTGCCATGCGCTCTGCTCGTAAATGCACCACTTCACTGGAACGTGGAAACGTGCTACGGTAAATATGGGTGGTGCTGTAGCCCGCTGCCGTGATGACAAACTCGTAAGCCACACCTTGCTGCGCCGTGAACGGGCCCCATTGGCCATCTTCGCCTACACGCTTGGTATGTGTCGCATTGCCTAAACGCGCACCGCTACTATCGGTGGCGAAAATTTGAACCTGCGCATATGGCACTGGCAAATTGTTGACAAAATTACCAGATTTGGCATCGCCCGAACTGACACCCAAACCTGTGACCTTGCCATTTAAAACCACGGTAGCCTCAGGAACAATAGCGGGGTGCTGCGGCCCCACACCTTTGATGAAGCTGTAAGCCGTCAAGAAAGCAGCGGGGGAAAAAGCGGTTTCGCGGTGGTCAAGGCGTGCAATAACAGCGTTGGTCGCGCCTTTGAGCTCTGGGCCCGCGAAGCTGACATTGGTTGGTGTGCCTTTAGCGCCTATCCATAGGCCATCGGGCTGGGCGAATTTGTCGTTGTTGTCAGAGCGAATGGTAAGCCACTTCACAGGCCCAGCCACTTCGTCACCAGCAGCGTTTTTAGCTGCATTTAATCCCATTAAAAATGCGCCCGTGCCAGAAAATTCACTGCCTTCCCGAAATCCTTTGATCGCCCAAACGCCGTGGTTAGGCACGCCGCTCAAAATAGCGTGCGACACTTTTGCAGCGCCACCGCCGTTTTGGATATAGTTGCGCACCGCAAAACCGCCGCGAGAATTAGCAAACACCACAACTTGACTAGCGCCCGTGGCAACCAGTACTTTGTCGACCTCTGCACTCAAATACGCTGCATGCTCTGCCGTAGACGTGCGGCCAGCTTGTGGTTTGGCGTCTTCATCACGCGCCAGCGGGTATGGCACTTCAATCGCGTGCAAGCGGTTGCGCGGCCAGCCGTTGGATTCAAAGCGCCAAAGCGTCGTTTGCCACAGGGCAGCTGTATCTCCATTGCCATGAACGAATACGATAGGCGGCACGTCAGCCATAGTGGGTTGTGATTTATTCATGCCGTTGGGTGAAGAAATCATAGCGCACCCACTCAACAACACTGCACAAGTGATGAAAAGTCGCGAAAGTTGAGACGTAAAAAAAGTCATAGCAATCCTAGATAGGTGACAACATTGAAGTGTTCTATCATCTTGCTATGACTTGCCCATGAATCAACACGGGCTTACCCTAAACGAGTAACTGACGCGACAACGGGGCTATTTATGCCGGTGGCAATATCACTTTGTCGATGACATGAACGACACCATTTCTGGCTTGGATGTTAGCAGTAACAATGTTGGCCTTGCGTCCACGCCCGTCGGTGATTGCCAAACCCATGCCTGCCGCATTGATTGTCAAGTTGGCGCCTTGTACGGTTTTGATAGCTGCACCCAGTGGAATTTGTGAACTTTCAACTTTCGAACCAAGCACATGGTAAGTCAACACTGCGGTGAGCAAGGTTTTGTCAGCCAACAAAGCTTCTTTGGTCACACCAAGCTCACCCAACAGCGATGCAAATGCAGCGTTAGTGGGTGCAAACACGGTGAACGGTCCTGCACCAGACAATGTGGCGGCTAAACCAGCGGCAACAACGGCTTCGACCAAAATGCTCAGGTCGGGTGTAGCTTGTGCCAGCTCGACAATATTTTTAGCGGGAGCAACGACATGGTCGTCACTGCCGCAAGCGGTAAGTACAGTGGTAGCAGCGGCGACGCCGGTCAAAATGAGTAGGTTTCTGCGCAACATATGAAGACTCCTTGATGTTCAATCAAATAGCAAAGTAGATAAGCACAATAGCTTTTAAATTACCAATAAACCTATAGGTACAAATAAATACCATTTAGTTTTATCGATACTTTATTGTATTTACTAAGACTACTGAGGTCAATAAATATTACATTACCTAACAAATCAACAAATCAAGAAAATCCAACAGTTTGTTTGTAGCGAACCATCAGCCCAGAGGTTTTAAGGTAAAACAGGCGTGCGTCGTTCCACCGCTGTGGCAAAACAGCCTGTTAGACGTGAGATTTGGAAAGAAGGCTCAGACAAACGCTAAGCCGGTATTCGGTGCTTACAGTTGTGGCTTAAATTTATGGCTTGACCATAGGCCAAGCCTGCCTTGCCCATTGGCTCATACCGCCGTTGACATAACTGGCATTGTTGTAACCCATATTTTGTAGCTGGCCTACGATGTTGGAAGAACGAACTTGGGTGTTGCAAATCACCCAAAATGGTTCTTTTCCCGGCTCTGGCAACTCAGCCAGCCGACCACCCAACTGACTCATAGGAATCAGCTTTGTACCGCTAGCTACCCCATTGGCGTGCTCGTGGGGCTCGCGTATATCTATCACGATGGTCGACGAGGTTTCAAGTGCTTGACGCATGTCTTCCAAACTCACCATAGGCGGCGCTGCGAATGTGCTCATAGTTATTGCTCCTCAAAAACGTTTCATTCAAAATATGCACGAGATTATCGTCGTGCTAAGGCTCTGGTGTTCCAGTATCTTTCGCTCCATGGCTAAGCTCGGTCCTAGCTGCAGCCGCAAGCGCTTGGTATTTCAGACGAAATGCATCAAGCGTTTCTTCTTCGAGCTCTTCTAAATCTAGCAACGCATTGTGTGCACCTTTCGTGGCTCGAATCAGCTCATCAAGCTTGACTTGAATGGCTTGGGTGTCGCGGTTTTGGGTGTTTTGAATCAAAAATACCATCAAAAATGTGATGATGGTGGTGCCGGTATTGATGACTAGTTGCCATGTATCACTAAAGCCGAAAATGGGTCCAGTCACAATCCAGACAGCGATGATGGCAACGGCAATCGTGAATATGCGTGGTCGACCACAAAAATGCGATGCCTTCTTTGCAAATTTTGAATACCAACTTGTCTGCTGCATAGATTTCTCCATCAAGTCAGATGCAATCGCACTTTAAGCTGCTACGCCAAACAAAGCGCCAACACCGAAAGTAATTGCCATCGCCAAAGCACCCCAAAACGTTACCCGAAGCGCGGCTGTAGTGACAGATGAACCACCTGCTCGGGCCGCTAACGAGCCTAGCGCGGCTAAAAATACAAGTGAGCTAACAGCGACTGCTACATTTAACATCGCTGCAGGTGTTATCAGTACTACAAGCAAAGGCAGAGCAGCACCCACTGCAAAGGTGAGTGCCGAGGCTAGCGCAGCTTGCACTGGCTTGGCAGCTGTGGTGTCTGAAATGCCAAGTTCATCGCGGCTGTGTGCACCTAGGGCATCATGCGCCATCAATTGTGTCGCAACTACTTTCGAAGTTGCGTCATCTAAACCACGCGCTTTATAAATAGCGGCTAATTCTGTATGCTCATGCTCTGGCTGTGTTTCTAGTTCTAGGCGTTCTTTGGCGATATCGGCTTGTTCTGTGTCGGATTGTGAACTAACCGAAACATATTCACCCGCAGCCATAGACATAGCACCCGCGACCAAACCAGCCACGCCAGTGATCAATATATTTTTCGGTGTTGCACCCGCAGCCGCTACGCCTAAAACCAAGCTAGCAGTTGAAACAATGCCATCATTTGCGCCAAGTACGGCCGCTCTGAGCCAGCCAATACGGTGATTTTTGTGTCGTTCTGTGTGTCGCATATTGAAGATTATGACAGCGCAGAATTAAGAGCTTGTAAGGGAATAACTAATATCAACCATTTCAAAAGGTTTGTTGATGTTAATCAAATCCAAACACAGACAGCGCTGAATAAAAAGTCCAGAATGAAAGCTGGACTAACACTTACAAGGAATTAACATGAAAATTCTTCTTTCAGTCGACGGCAGCAGCTACACCAAAAGAATGCTCGCATACATCGTCACACACGATGAGGTGTTTCATACCAACAATGAATTCACCGTGTTAACCGTGCAAGCACCCGTGCCAAACCGCGCACGAGCGGCAGTGGGCAAGGAAGTAGTGGACAACTACTACACCACGGAGTCTGAGAAAGTTATCTCACCCGTGCATAAATTCCTCATGCGACACGGTATTGACGCCAAAACGGTCACCAAGGTGGGGCAGATCGGCGAAACGATTGGTAAATTTGCTGACGATGGCAAGTTTGACATGCTGATCATGGGCTCACATGGGCACGGAACAATTGTCAACATGGTGATGGGATCGGTTGCCACCAAGGTATTAGCGAACAGCAAGACACCTGTTTTGCTGATTCGTTAATTCACGTAATAGTTAAACAACATCGTTTGGTTCAGCGGCTGGCTTGCGGCCATGCAGCATAGAGCCAACGAGGTTTTCGCGGTGGCGATACGAGGTAAACACTGCCCCCGCGATGTGCAAAAACAAAAGCGGTAGCAGTGCTTCGCCAAGTGCGTCGTGTAACTCTTCGACCCATTCGACACCCCAAAATCTATCGGTCGTAAACAACCAGCCTGTGAAGCCAGTTGCGACAGCGTCAGTCAACAACGCAACCACCATCCAGCCGCCCAAGGGGTTGTGACCTAGATAACGCAATTCGCGGTGTTTCATAACGTCTTTTACATAGGCTAAAATAGCTGAAATGCCACGAAAAAACTGCGAAAACCGCCAATAACCGCTTCCGAAAAAACCCATCAACACACGCACGCCTGCAGCCGCCAATGCAACGTAGCCTAGGTTTTCATGCAGTGCACCGCCACTTTCGTGGGTGATGAAGCTGCCAATCATGGACAGTGCCAGCGTCCAATGGAGCAATCGAACAGCTACACTCCAAACTGGAACAGTGGGGTTTGAAGTTGCCACTTTTAAGATATCACTTTTAAATCAACGTGTTTTAATCAACGCGCTTTTATCAACGCCCTTTTGTTGGCACAGGTGCTAAAGTTACTGGGTGAAAGTAAAACTCACCACGCTGACCTTTTTCATCCAAAGCATAAACTTCGTAACAACCACCATCTTCTTTGATGCGGCGCACGGTGTAGCCTTTTTCTTTGAGCTGTGCTTCTAGTTTTTCAACGGGCTGCCAAGTTGATTTAGCGCCCGAATCACATGTCGCCAAACCAGTTGCAAAAGCGCTACTGGCAGCAAAATACAAAGCGCTGGTTGCTAAAAATAATGATGTTATTTTCATGGATACTCCTCATAAAGATGAAAGCTCCTAAGAGCTAAGCATCAATCATCGCGTCAGTTTGCAAAGCTTTGATGAACGGAATGTTTCGAAATAAATAATTTGCTAATCAATCTTTCGTTTAGAGGGTCTTGGAATCTTCTTAAACCGAATCTTCCTGTCCAACTCAATCGCGTCTTTTTTGACTTGGCGCTCAGCATCAATTTTTTGCCCCACTGCCAGCCATTGTGCAAATTCTTCAGGTATTTCAAGTGTGATGTTGCCAATGCTGCCCGTGCGAAAGTCGAAAATCACGATTTCAGCGGCTTTTTGCAGGTTGACTTTGCCTTTGCCGAGTAATGCTCCGCGTTTGATGCCAATGGCTTCTAGCACCTGCTCGTCAGTTTTGCCTGCTACGGGGTCGAGCTTATAACGATTCTCCAACTGTGCGGGGTAGTGTTTAATGAGGTAATCAATCAGCTCCAACGCCACATCTTCTTCCTGAAAAGCATTGCGTCCAACCGCGCCGCTTGCGGCTAGGTTGTAGCCGCTTTTCTCAACAATGATGCGCGGCCACAGCATGCCGGGCGTGTCGTACAGGTAAAAGTCGTCCGCCAAGGTGATGCGCTGCTCGATTTTGGTGACGCCTGCTTCGTCGCCCGTTTTGGTGAAACGTCGGCCCGTCATGGTGTTAATCAAGGTTGATTTACCCACGTTGGGGATGCCGCAAATTAGTACCCGCAAGGGTTTGATCATGCCACCGCGCAAAGGAGCTAACTCTTTACAAGCTTTGGCAAGCGCTTTGGCAGGTGCGGTGTCCGTCGCAGCCAGTGGAATAGCGCGTGTGTTCGGCAAAGCGTTGTAATGCGCCAGCCATAGCGCGGTGATAGCGGGGTCGGCCAAATCTTGTTTATTGAGGACTTTGAGTGCGGGCTTGCTACTTGTTAACTCTGCCAACATGGGGTTGGCGCTGGAGCCAGGCAAGCGGGCATCTAGCAGCTCAATCACAACGTCAATGTCTTTGATGCGATCGCTGATGGCTTGCTTGGTCACGTTCATGTGACCGGGGAACCATTGGATGGCCATCTGGGAGCTTTCTTGAAAAGGTATTTGGGTGAATTTTCGGTATTTTTTGCGGTATTTTTCGGCTTTTTTAACCTCAAAATTTGCTATTATTTTTATAGCTACTTAGGCAATAAATACGACGGCTAGAGCCATATTTTGACACTATTTTAACCGATTTATAAAAAGGAGACGCCAAATGGTCGTCTACTGCTTACTTCGCGGGTACAAACCTAGCCAGTAAATCCGCAAACTTAGGCTGCCAATCTGCAAGAGCGTTAGCCTCTCCGCCCAAGGTTTGTTTGAGAAAAGCTAATGACAAGGCTTGGGTCGCAGCTTTGACTTTTGGGTTCAGCTCTGCGCCACCCGTGTTGCTGCGGTCGGTAAAGATGCTGTGCGATCCGCCTGTGAATACAACCAGAGTTTTGCGGGCATCGCCCATGGCGTTGAACACATTAACGCGGTCTTCAAAGCCGGAGCCGTAACCAGGCACCATGATCTCGTCACCCGTGGCGGTGATGTGCAGCGTCGGCATGGCGATATTGCCCAATATAGCCCCTGGGTTGATGAACCCATAAAACGGGGGCGCTGACATGATGATCGCGGCCTTGATGCGCGGGTCGCGCAGGTTCAAAGTTTGCCCATTTTCGCCCTTGCCAGGCACCAAAGCGCCCGCAACCAACATGGTGGTATTCGCACCGTAAGAATGGCCTGCGGCGACGATACGGTTGGCGTCCAAACGACCCGCCATACTCGGCATAGCCAACAATTCCGTCAAAGCAAAGCTAACATCTTTGGCACGTGCCATGGCTTCAGCGTCTTGTGCAGCGTTAGCTAAGCGCATGGTTAAACCCAGCGGGTTGCCGCGCCACAGGCTATTGTCACTGCCAATGTGTTGCACATGCAAACTGGCATAGCCTTGGCTTGCCCAAAAGCGGCCTAAATATTGATAACCGTTGCGTGAGCCGCCCAAACCGTGTGAAAACACGATCAAAGGCACAGCAGCCGAGCTCGCTGAAGCAACTTCTGGCAAATACAAACGCACAGGCACTTCTCTGTCACGCGCAGCATCTTTCCAGTCAAAATTGGTGACGCTGATGGTATCTTGCGCGCTGTTTTTGACGACTGCAGCAACTGGGGGCGATACAGACAAGGCTTCATTCGTCGTCGCTGCTGTACACATTCCCGCCAGTGAACCTAGGCTGATTGCAACGGCGGTAAATACAGAAAGTGTTGTTTTCAGGGTTTTATGAGGTGAAGTCATGTTAAGTAACGCACAAAATATGCACGAACAAAGTTATCGGATTAAGCAGCAACGTATTTAAGGTTATTTTGTTGACTTGCAAGCATTTGACCTGTAACGTAAGGTGACGGTGACTATTGGGTCATTGTTTGTACTTTAACGGAGACTTTGAATGAAAGCAACTTTACCTGTTTTGTTGATGAGCGTTGTAGCCCTTGCTGGATGCGGACACTCACAGATGTCACACAACCACGCAGCCACAGCGCCACTTAAAGCCAATGCCAGCACGCCAGTTGTTTTGGGCACGTATAACAAGGTGGCAGCAGTTTCTGGCACCAGCCTGTATTTCATCAACTTGAAGAATGGCGACACCGTGGCTAGCCCTGTGAATGTGCAGTTTGGACTGCGTGGCATGGGCGTTGCGCCAGCGGGTATTGAAAAGGCTGCTACTGGCCACCACCATTTGCTGGTTGATGTGGCGGAGTTGAACGTCAATGAAGGCATCCCCGTCAGCGACAACCACCGCCATTTTGGTGCAGGGCAGACTGAAACTTCCATTCCATTGAAACCTGGCGTTCACACTTTGCAACTGGTGCTGGGCGACCAAAACCATATACCGCACCACCCTGTGGTGATGAGTGACCGTATCACGATAACGGTCAAATAACAGTGCTAATTATTTAAAACCACGCCCTGCTGATTGCGCCCTGTGAACTATGCCCCTCTGAATTTAGCGGGGCGTTTTTCTTTGAACGCCATCACACCCTCAATGTAGTCATGCGTGTGCCCCATGGCAGACTGGGCATCGCGCTCAGCGTCTAACTGCTGATTCAAAGTACGGGTTGAAGCATCACGCAACAAATGACGTGTAGCTACCATGGCTTTGGTTGGCATGGCGGCTAGGCGTTCTGCCAACGCTGTCGCGGCAGCCACGCAATCTTCTCCATCTTTGACCACATCCCAAATCATGCCCCACTCTTTGGCTTGGGCGGCGGTCAATTTATCCCCCGTAAGTGCCAGCCCCATCGCCCGCGCCAAGCCTAGGCGCTGGGGTAAAAACCAGCTGCCGCCCGCATCGGGAATCAGCCCAATTTTGCTGAAAGCTTGAATGAAACTTGCAGCTGGTGCGGCTATCGCCATGTCACAACTCATCACCAGCGAAGCACCTGCGCCCGCCGCCACGCCATTGACAGCCGCGATAGTGGGCATGCGCAGGTTTTGTAGGCGACGCGCTGTGGGGTTAAACAGCTGATCAATCACTGGGCCAGGGTCGGCGCGGCGCATCAAGTCTTCTATATTCGGGCCGGGCGCAAAATCAAACTCAGCCAAATCCGCCCCTGCACAAAAAGCACGCCCAGCGCCGGTGATAACCACCGCACGAATAGTGGCGTTAGCTTCCGCTTTATCCAGTGCAGCCCACAGCTCGGTATGCATTTGGCGCGTGAAGCTATTTAGTGCTTCGGGGCGGTTCAGAGTGACGACGGCAACTGCGCCGTGCTCTGCGTATAGAACTGTCGAAACTGCTGATTGGCTCATATTGATTTCCTCTAGGTTATCTTTGAATCATATTCTGGTATCGCATTTTCAAACTTTATTTACGAATGCTACCTTTTTTTGCGATTTGCGACGCTAATTGGCTAAGCGCTGCATAAGCGGCACCTGCGTCTGCATGCCAGACTGAAACTGCTGCGCCTTGAATAGCCACCAACTCCGTATCACCCCGCGCTGCAGGGCCTGTCAGCGCCTTGGCTGCCCCTTGAGCTGCGATATTTTGTACCGCCTTTTGTAAAAGCGAAGCGTTCAAAGGCAAAATCAACTCTTTTGGCATACCCGTGCTCTGCCATAAATCAGCGGCAACAACTTGCAATACCGGTAAAAAGTTGGTCGCAAATACGGCTGCAGCGTGGTACAGCACCTTGTCTTTGGCGTCCAAATCAAAACAGCTTGCGCCGATTTTTTCGAAAGCTGATTGGAAAGTTTGCTTTGCCACAACATCGCCTTCGAGTGCGCATGGCGTTCCTGCAAACTGAGCCACAGCAGTAGCTGGAGCGCTGAAGCTCAAAATGCAGTGGGCGCTAGCGACTTGGCAACCAAGCTCACGCAGTGGCTGCAATGCAGCCGATGACAAAGCCCCGCTACAGTGAAAAATGGTGGCGGGCTTGAAGCCCTTCAAGTGCTGCGCTAGCAGTTCTGCAGTGTATGCTATCTGTCCATCAGGTACTGCGATCATCCAAACGTCAGCAGGCTGCATATCATGCAGGCGTTGAACTGGCCTGCCTGCTCTCATAAACTGCACGGCTTGGTCTGTACTAGCGGCAGAAGTGTTGAGAACATCTTGTATAAAAAAAGCACTTTGAGCACACCACAAATGTCCCAAGGTACTTCCAACTCGACCACACCCTAATATATTTAAAGTTTTCAATGCAACTGTAATTCGGTATTTAGAATCTGCCGCGTTCGATCAATATCGCTTTGAAATTGAGCCAATAGATTATTAAGTAAAACTATTGACAATTCGCCTGCACCTTTTTCAATTTTAGATAAGGTATTGGCCATTAAAGTTAAACCAATTAGCAAACATACGCCCTTCATTGAATGCGCATGTTCAGCAATGTCTATGCGAATGTTTGAGTCTATGGTTTTTGAAATAATTTGTACAGCCTCATTTTCTTCTCCAAAAAAAGTCTTAAGCTGTTGATTGAATATTTCATCGGGCATTAACTCACGGAATTCATAAAAAAGCTTGGTATTGATAACTTCTAATTGTGTATTCTTGCCAAAAGTTTCATTATCAACTGTTGATATTTCTGAATTATTTAAACTTCCATTAAAGATGCGATCCAAAGATCTTTGAAGGGTGATAGCTTGCACTGGTTTTGCCATAAATTCTGTTATACCCGCCTCAAACGCTAAGCGTCTTGCTTCTGGTAGGATATCCGCGCTAACCATAATAATTTTGACGTCTGCAATCGATCCCTCTAATTTTCGAATTGCTTTTGTTGTGTCCAATCCATCCAAGACAGGCATATGTAGATCCATGAGGATCACGTCGACCTGAAACTGCTTCAATAACTCCAAAACACAGACGCCATTTTCACAAACAAACGTGGTGTGCCCCATATTTTTAAGCAGTATTTCTAGATACTTAACATTGGTAGGATGATCATCAGCTATCAAAATACGTAAATCCTGAACTGGCTGAATATCACTCACAGTGGTTAATCGCGGAGCATTAACAGTTTTACACGGAATTTCGAATGTAAAGGTTGAACCCAAGCCTTTGGCACTTTCAACAGTTATTCCTCCGCCCATTAATATCGCCAAATTTAATGAAATCTCAAGCCCTAGTCCCGAGCCTCCATAACGACGATGTATGGTGTTATCAGCTTGTTGAAACCTTACAAACAAATTCTTGATTGTTTCAGCATCCATCCCAATACCAGTATCTTGCACCTTGCAAGTTAGCGCAGTCAACTGTCCTTCAGAGTGCATCGACCGCACAGAAAACTCCAGAAGAACCTCTCCATTTGCTGTAAATTTGATTGCGTTGTTGATTAAGTTAAACAAGACTTGACTCAATCGCTTGGCATCGCCTTCAATCCATACCGGTAAGGTATTTGCACCAACAACACGCAGTTCGATGTTTTTTTGATTGGCTGCAGGCGACATCAATGCCTCAATTTCCAGAATCAATTCTGGCAAATTTAGCGGCGCAAGGTTCAAAGCCATCGCTCCCGACTCAATCGCCGAGGAATCAAGAATGTCGTTTAATATACCTAACAGATGGCGGGCTGACGTAAGTGCTGTGCTGGAATAGTCCTGCTGAACATGAGTTAACGGCGTTTCAGACAATAAATGGAGCATACCCATCATTCCCTGAAATGGCGTTCTTAGTTCATGGCTCATATTTGCCAAAAAAATGCTTTTGGCTTTGTTAGCTTCTTGGGCCTGCTTGTTTGCCGTTTGCAACTGCGAAGTTACATTGAGCAAGGCTAAATGTTGATCTCGCTGTTTAGCGATATACAGCATCAACGCCAGCACAGCACCAACCAACAAAAACCATTGAGTGGCCATCAACCCAAATATCAATTTGCCTTGATCCTCAATCTGGGCAGCTCGCTCGTCGTTTTTTCTATAAACAATTCTTTGGGCAATATTGGTGAGTTCCAGCAAAGAATTGGAATTTTTCTCGATCATTCCAAAAATTAATTTGAAATCATCGGGGTTTGCATAGCTAGCATCCATTCTTTGCAAAATGGGATCCATCACTTTGATGAATTCGTCCATATTAGCAATAACTGTTTCAAACTCTGGATTGCCTTTCAGCTGATCAAAAATGGGCGTATTTTTAACGAGTAGAACTCTGCTGACCAATATTTCATATCGTTTCTTAAGCTCTTGAATCGAATCAGAAGATTGAAGATGAATATGCTCATATTCATTGTGCAGGGCAGTTGCAAAACGAGAATGTTCCCGTTCCAGCAAATACGACATCGGAAATATCGAATCAACACTATAGTGTTGAGGTTTGATCGCAAAGTTTTTAAACTGCGTCAAGAAAATCGTAAGAGGAATGATAGCTAAACACAACAATGGAATGACTATAAATATCCATTGTCGAAAGCTAAGGTGTAGTCTTTGCTCACGCCAATTGTTCAGCCAAAATTTGAAGGCGCGTAACATGCTTCAGCTTTGACAGTATCTAGAATAAGGCTATTCAATAGAAATCGACTGCAGTTGCCAAATACATCGGCTGTAATACTTCGAGACTTTGAGTTCCGGAAATTGTTCGAATGGATACATCACAAACAAAGGTCCTTTGTCGCGAATGCCAATCTTCTTTCCATCCATTTCTCTAGCCAAGATGACGCCGTATTTTTTTGCATCCTCCATCGGAATATTGACTTTGTAATCGTTTAAAGCAATGGCTTTTATGTTAGTACCTGATGCATTGACCGCTTTTAAAACATCCGACAACAAGGGCCCTGAGTACCTAACGGGCCCTTTGTTCCATGGCGTTTCTGTAACAAAGCTTTTCTGAGGCAATGCGTCCAACAAGGCTTCGTCAAAAACCGCAGCATCTGCCGTATTTTTAGTCCCAATTTTTCCATTGATTTTCAACACTACAGGGCCAACTGCTTGATCCTTGCTCATATCCAACGCATAAGACACATTTGCTAAGGCGAATAGGGCAAATAAAACAAACAAATTTTGCAAAAATCTGGGCAATAAAAATTTATTCATGATGATGAAGATTATGGTGATTGATTATTAAGTATTACAAGGAAAATACAGAATGAATTTTTTTTACACTTTAAATCAATATAACCATAAATCACACACATTTACATATTGCTTCGTTTCAGTTACAAAATTTCTTATTTACACCACATATATTCTTCAGAATTTAAAAAAAAGTCGCTTAAGGCTTTCCGACAAATGCCATCATTTTTTGTATTTCGTTTTGACCTTGAGCTGCACCGCTCAAGGGCACGATGTCACTTTCTCGGTGCGTGATTTCGGTCAACCTAGCCGCCAACAACTCAGGCGCATCGCTGCTCAAGCCAATGTGCACACCTTGCGTCATGGTGATGTGCGCGGCCTCAAATGTGCCCGCACCTGCGCACAAAATCGTGCGTGTCGGTGCATTTTCAGCCACCATCACCAGCATGGCAGGAACGACGGCTTCGGGCTTCAAGGCGGCCAACACCTCCTCAGACATCAAGCCTTCTGTCATGCGCGTGGCAGCTGTTGGCGCTAGGCAATTCACACGAATGTCGTTTTTAGCGCCTTCGATAGATAGCGTTTGCATCAGCCCTACCAGCGCCATTTTGGCAGCGCCGTAGTTGGCTTGGCCAAAGTTGCCATACAAGCCGCTGGACGATGTGGTCATCACAATGCGGCCATATTTTTGCTCGTTCATGATCGCCCAAACAGCTTTGGTGCAGTTCACAGCACCCATCAAATGCACATCAACCACCAAGGCAAAGTCAGCTAGCTCCATCTTGGCAAAGCTTTTGTCGCGCAAAATGCCTGCGTTGTTGACCAAAATATCAACCCTGCCCCACTTAGCTATTGTCTCTGCGACCATGGCTTGCACAGCGGCAAAGTCGGTGACGGATGCGCCATTGGCTATTGCCTCACCACCTGCAGCTTTGATTTCATCCACAACGGCTTGTGCGGCTGATACTGACCCTGTGCCCGCTGCGCCATCGCGTGTGCCGCCCAAGTCATTGACAACCACTTTTGCGCCCCGTGCCGCCAAAGCCAAGGCATGTTGGCGACCCAAGCCACCGCCAGCACCGGTCACAATAGCAACGCGGCCTTTAAAATCTAGTGAATTTGATGTCATGCTCTTTTCCCTTTAAATAAAAGCTAAATACTTAAGTTAAAAATTCTAAAACTGATTCAATAATATTATGGAATTAAACCACCAAGCCATAGAAACCCCTGTCCGCGACGCGTCAACCGTCGTCTTACTGCGCGATGTTGCTGCGGGTTTAGAGGTTTTTTTGATGAAACGCAGTGGTTTGTCTGACGTTTTAGGCGGTGCTTATGTGTTTCCGGGGGGCAAGCTGGATGTGGCAGATGCGATGGACGACTTTCCTGACCGCCTAGACCAAAGCCCACAAGCCCTACATGCATCCTTGAACGAGCCCAATTTAGAGCACCACAACGCCGCAGCATTGTATGTGGCCGCTTTGCGGGAGGCATTTGAAGAATCAGGCGTGCTGTTTTCTGAAGGTGCTAACCTTGAAATCACTGCCAAAGCTGCAGATTTACTGAAAAGTGGTCAAAGCTTCCCCGCGGTTTTATCGGCACTTGGCTTGCGGCTGCAAACCCAGCATGTGCAGCCGTGGTCACGCTGGATCACGCCAAAACTCGCTTCTGTATCAACCAAACGATTTGACACTCGCTTTTTTATAGCAGCTGTACCAAACAATCAAACGGCTACACACGATAATTTTGAGA
This sequence comes from Polaromonas sp., assembly GCA_013298945.1. GTDB lineage: Bacteria > Pseudomonadota > Gammaproteobacteria > Burkholderiales > Burkholderiaceae_C > Aalborgiella. The sequence goes on along the minus strand of JAAFJR010000001.1, from coordinate 504,851 downwards.
CGACGACAAGCGTCTGGCTAGCTCCTCGCGCTGCGCTGGAAGAATATTGGCGTGGTGGCATTGCCCTTGCCCCACCGCAAATCATGAGCTTAGCGCACCTGTCGCACCACCGAACCGTTGCCAGCGCTCTGGCCGAAGCTCGCAGCAAACATCCTGCTGTCATAGAGCCTGAACCTTTTGACTACGATGGCATACGCACCATCACCTACCCAGGCGACCCGCAACACTCTGTCCGCCAACGCGCCCTGCCCGGCCCAACACGGCTGCGTTACGCCAACAAGCGGTTTGAACCTATTGATGGGTTTGAGGCACTGTTTTTGCGGGAGTAGAAGCACCAAAACTGCTGGCAAACCAAGCATCCACTTCATCTGGATCATTGCAAGTGCGCAGCGCCATGTAGGCAACTTCAGCTTCAGGGTATTGGCGTCTCAAAAAATTCAGCCATTGCTTGAACCGGCCAGTTCTAGATTTTCTGTCTAGGCGATTACATACAAGTTCCCAAAAATCGTGCAGCAGCGGTCGTATCGACTGCCAGTTTGAACTCTTAACCAAACCTAGCTTGTCAGTCTTAATTTGGTTCGCCAAACCCGGGTTTTGCACCATGCCGCGCCCAATCATTAACGTGTCGCAGCCAGATAGTTCTTGGCAACGCTTGGCATCTGCCACATTCCAAATTTCACCATTGGCAATGACTTTAATATCAACCACGGCGCAAATATCCGCAATTCGCGACCAGTAAGCGGGTGGTCGGTAGCCGTCAGCCTTGGTGCGGGCGTGAACGACCAGCTCGTTGGCGCCGCTGGACGCAATGGCGATGGCGCATTCTTCAGCGCGGCTGTCATCGTTGAAACCCAGCCGCATTTTGGCGGACACAGGGATGTTGGACGGCACAGCACGTCGCACGGCTGCTACGATTTTTGCAACAAGCTCAGGCTCATCCAGCAGCGCCGCACCGCCGCCGTGGCGGTTCACCACTTTGGCAGGGCAACCAAAATTAAGGTCAATACCGGGTGGGTTTAACCGAGCTAAGGCAGCAGCGTTGTCTGCCATGCACGCAGGGTCTGAGCCGAGTAATTGCGGACGCACGGGCACGCCTGAGAAGGTCAAACCCTTGTTCAACAGCTCAGGCACGACGCGGTAATACACGCGGTCAGGCAGCACCGTATTGGTCACCCGAATGAACTCAGACACGCACCTGTCCACCCCACCCACACGGGTAAGGATGTCGCGCAGCACAAAGTCAAGTAGCCCCTCCATCGGGGCGAGCAGAATCAACTTTTAATACGGGGCTTAGTTCGCGCCCACAAAGTCTTTTTTGCCCACTTCAACACCGTTGTGACGCAAAATGTCATAGGCCGTAGTTGCGTGGAAAAAGAAATGCTGCAGCGCGTAGGTTAGCAAATAAGCCTGCCCTTTGAATGTGCGCTCACGCGCTGAGCCTGGCATCAACACAATCACGCGGTCTTCGCTGCCATCGATACTGGCAGCAGGCGCAGCGGAAATCAGCTCCAAGGTTTTGGCAATGCGCGCTTGCAAGTCTGCAAACGACACTTCAGTATCCGCAATCGGCGTGACTTCTTGGCCAGCCAAACGCTGGCAAGTACCCTTGGCAAAATCACAAGCAATTTGCACTTGGCGGGTTAAGTTGAACATATCTGGATACAAACGGCTTTGCAAAAACACCTCAGGTGCGATGTTTTTAGCCGCAGCGTGTGCCTCCGCCTTGCTCAAAACCCCACTAATAGCGTTCAAAGCTTGCTGAAACACAGGAACGGAAGCGGCGTACATAGAAATTGACATGGGGTTTCCTTAAAATGTAAAAAACGAACAATATCGCACAAGATACGACTGGCGAAAAGCGTCAAGTCTACAACCATAGCCAAAACCATGCCCGCAACTTCGTTCAAAGTCACTCTACAGACAGAAAATCTACAAGAAACACGTTATTTCAGCGCAAATGCCGACAAAACCATCCTGCAATCCGCCGAGTTAGCCCAAATCTACCCCCTAAGCTCTTGCCGAAACGGTACCTGCCGCACCTGTATCAGCACCCTAATCAGCGGAGAAATCAGCTACAACATAGATTGGCCTGGTCTAAGTGCCGAGGAAAAACTAGCCGGATTGATGCTGCCCTGCTGTGCGCATCCGTTGAGTGATTTGGTTATGAGATTAGGGGCTTAAATATGCCTCTAGTCTTCGTATTTATTGCCTAAGCAGCTATACTATTAATAGCAAAAATAAACCAATTCAAACTACGCTAAAGATCGCTTTAATCGAATCTCTTCCAGCTTCGCGCCGCCTACTTCAACCGTCTTCAACGTGGTCATCTCACGTTTGAAGCCTGCTTTGTCGTAAAACTCCAAAGCGCGTTCGTTTTGAACCAGCAGCCAGATGGTTGCTTCGGTGAACTCTTCTTCTTGCATGCCTTCACGGGCCGCGTCCCACAAGGCCAAACCTACGCCTTTGCCCCAATGCTCGGGGTCAACGTAGACAGCCCAGATTTCACCGGTGGTGGGTTTGGTTTTGGCGTCGCGGGAGCGGTCAAAGCCGACGAAGCCGACGACTTTTTCGCCGGTTTTGGTCGAGCCCATCGCTACCCAGACTTGCGGCTCTGAGTATTCGATAGCGTCTTTCCAGAAGGCTTGGCGTTTTTCGGTGGACAAGTTGTCTAAATGCTCATCCGCCATGATGCCAGCGTAGGCAATTTGCCAGGCGCGGATGTGGATGGCGGTGATGGCGGGGACATCGCCCTGCGTGGCGGGGCGAACGGTGATGTTTTGCATGGTCAATTTGTTTATAAATCTAAGTAAATATGCCAAAATTCAGTGGCTAGGGGTAGGATAATACCCACTCAAATTCTATTTTCAACGTCTTTGGAGAAAAATCATGGCAAAAGGTATTGGATCGCAAAAAATGACTAAAAAACCGAAGAAAGACACGTCTGCGCCTAAAGTGGTCTCAGCAGACGCACCGCGCCCTACCGTTGTGACGCAAGTGCCTTTGCGCGGCAAAGCGGCTAAGTTGCCCAAAAAGTAAGTAGCTTTTTAATAAGCAATTTTTAAATAAGCCATCTTGGAGCAAGCACGCAATCCGCTGCACGGCGTGACCTTAGAGGCCATGGTCACCGCCCTACAAGCGCACTACGGCTGGGATGAGCTGGGGCAGCGCATCCATATTCGCAGTTTTGTGCTCGACCCCAGTATTGCATCCAGCCTGAAGTTTTTGCGCAAAACGCCGTGGGCGCGTGAGAAAGTGGAGAGTTTGTATTTATTCATGCTGCGCGAACAAAAACGCTCAGCAAGCTGACTTTGTTACCAGTCAAAAACGGTGTAGGCCCCAGCATTGTGGGTCTGCCCAAAGACGAACAATCGCAGTGGCGAACCATCACCGATTTTCTAGTTGACCGCTTCCCAGCCATTCCCCGCGCCACATGGCTACAACGCATGGCCGATGGCGATGTGCAAGACGAATTTAGCAAGCCCATCACCCCAGAGCGACCCTACCAAGGCCACATCCGCGTCTACTACTACCGCGATTTAGAAGTTGAGCCGCGCATTCCCTTCGACGAAGTGATCTTGCACCAAGACGAGCACCTCATCGTCGTTGACAAACCGCACTTTCTGCCCGTCACGCCGTCTGGCAAATACCTGCAAGAAACGGTGTTGGTGCGGTTAAAACGTAAGCTGGGTTTGAACGATTTGGTCCCCATACATCGCATAGACCGCGACACCGCCGGCTTGGTGTTGTTCAGCGTTCAACCCGCCACCCGCGACGCCTACCAAGCCCTGTTCCGCGACCGCGCCGTGCATAAAACCTACGAAGCGATTGCCCCGTGGAATCCTGCTTTAAGCTTTCCGCTCACCCGCGAAAGCCGCATTGAAGAAGACACATCCGAAGGTCGCGGTTTTATGACGCAGTGCGAAGTTGCCGGAAAGCCAAATACGCTAACCCACATCCAAGTGCTTGAAGTTAAAGGAAATTTAGCCAAATACCAACTCAAACCCGTCACCGGCAAACGCCACCAACTGCGCGTCCACATGAACGCGCTGGGTATACCCATTCAAGGTGATGGCATTTACCCTGTGCTAACACCAGAAGGACAAATGGACTATGACAATCCGTTGCAGTTGCTGGCGAAGACGATTGAGTGGGTGGACCCGATCACGCGGGAAGTTAGGCGGTTTGAGAGTTTGCGTAGCTTGAATTTAAGCTAATTTTGCTATATTTTTAATAGCTGCTTAGGCAATAAATACGCCGGCTACAGCCATATTTATTATAAATTTCGAGCTTTATCCGCCCATATTGTAGAAAAACTCTTCCTTCACAATTTTGCCGTTCGCCACGGTGTAAAGCGCAGCCTCTTCCATGGTGAAACGCATGTTTTGCGGTTTGAATGTGACATCATAGGTAAAGCGAACAATGAATTTGTCGCCGTTCGGCCATGGGCCCTCGACTTTGGCGGAGTGAATCTCATGGTTTTCTCGCCACCACACGCCTTTGCCGCGTACGCCTGCGATGCCTTTGGTTACGGGGTCTGCACCGGGTGGGCCACCGGCTTCTACGCTGACCACATCGTCCGCCAAGAGTGTATCAACCGCTTCTTCGTTTTTGCCTTCGCGGCAGAGTTCAACGAGTTTTTTACCGATTTCTAGGGTGTTCATAGTTTCTCCTGTTCAAGGGATAGTTGATGTGCTAAATTGAAAGCTTATCACTTTTGAACCTTCTAGGAGCGACCGTGCAGCACATCGAAACAGATTACTTGGTCATTGGCAGCGGCGCTTCAGGCATGGCGTTTGCCGACACGCTGGTGCAGGAGTCTGACGCGCACATCACTTTGGTTGACCGCCACGCCAAGCCGGGCGGGCACTGGAACGACGCTTACCCCTTCGTCACGCTGCACCAGCCTTCCGCCTTCTATGGCGTGAATTCAATGGCTCTGGGTACGAATCGTATTGACACTGTCGGAGCTAACAAGGGCATGTACGAGCTGGCTTCTGGCCCTGAAATCAGCGGCTATTACGACAAGGTGATGAACCAAACTCTGCTGCCCAGCGGGCGAGTTAACTACTTCCCCACGAGTAATTATTTGGGTGATGATGATAATGGAATCCACACGTTTGAATCCATATTGGCGGGCGAGAAAACCCAAGTGACTGTGCGTAAAAAGCTGGTGGATGCTAATTTTTACAGCCCAACCGTGCCGTCTACGCACACACCTAAGTTCAAAGTCGCAGAAGGTGTCAAACTGGTAGCGCCGAATGCGCTGACTCAACTTTGGCAGACGAAAAACATCGAGAATCGACCCGCCAAGTTTTGCATCATAGGCGCTGGAAAAACCGCCATGGACGCTGGCATTTGGCTGCTCAACCACGGCGCTACGCCCGACAGCATCAGCTGGGTCATGCCGCGTGACTCTTGGCTGGTGAACCGTACAACGACGCAGCCGGGTGAAGCGTTTTTTGCAGATTCTATTGGCGGCCAAGCCAAGCAAATGGACTGTTTTTCCAAAGCTACAAGTATTGAGGACTTGTTTTTGCGCCTAGAAGCCTGCGATCAAATGCTACGCATCTACCCTGAGCACATGCCCAGCATGTTCCATTATGCGACGGTGTCTAAGGGGGAAGTTGCCCTGCTGCAGCGCATCCAAAACGTCATCCGCTTGGGGCATGTGAAAGCGTTGGAGCCTGCCAACATGGTGCTGGACAAAGGGATTGTGGCGATGGGCACGGGCACGCTGTACATCGACTGCACCGCATCCGCCGTAGAGCCGCGCGACATGCCGCCAATTTTTAGCGGTAACAAGATCGTGCTGCAGCTGGTGCGTGCGCCGCTACCCACCTTCAGCGCAGCGTTGATCGCCTTTGTCGAAGCGCACTACCCCGATGAAACTTTGCAAAATAAGTTGTGCGGCAACGTACCCTTCCCGCACAGCCTAGCGGACTATCCGCGCACAGTCGCTGCGAATATGACCAATCAAATGGTTTGGGGGCAAGACAAAGCACTGCGTGCTTGGATGAGAGACAGCCGCTTAGACGGCTTCGCCAAGCTGATGACCAGCATTGACCCCGCAGATACCGACAAGATCGCCATCATGACCAAGTTTCGAGCCGCAGCCGCAGCTGCGATGGCGAATATGCCTAAGCTGCTGGCAGCTTCCACGTAAAAGTTACAGCGCCCAGTCAAGGCGCAAGAATCGCGTCTTTCAATATCACCTTCAGCCGTGCATAGGCTTTCTCCCGCGCAGCGGGATTGGGACCAGCCATCACGCCACGGCCTGGGTGCAGGCGGCTGGGGATATTTTTACGCTCCACCACGCTGCCCACGGGGTTGTCAAAGTCATGCACCGCGCCATCAAACACCGTTAGCTCAACGGGCAAACCCAGCAACTGCAAGTGTTTGGCCAAATCCATGCACGGAATAGGCGGCGTCCAGTCGTCATCTGCACCTAAAAACAGGGTGAGCGATGTGTTGGGGCGGTAGCCGTTTTTCTGCGACTCTGAACAGCCGGGATAAAAGGCGATGGCGGTTTTGAACTTTAATTTATCAGTAGCTTGCTGATTTTTAACCAAATTATTATTCGAATCCGTCACAGCCAACACAGCGCTGCCGCCGTGAGACCAGCCCAACGCGGCGATACGCTCTTTGTCTGCCCACTGCTGCTGCGCCACCCACGCCAGCGTGGCCAGTGCATCGGCGCGACGCTCACGTTGCGTGATGTCGCGGCTGCCAATCGGTTTGGTGCAGATGGATTGCTCGCCACGCGGCGTCAAACTGTCGGGAAAAACCACGTTATAGCCCTCAGCCACCAACAAGTCCGCCATGGCCTGATGCCGCGCGTTCAAACCGCCTTTGTTCGCCCCACCCGTGGCATACAAACCACCGCAGCCATGCAAAGCCACCACCGTACCGCGCTTCAAGCCAATAGGACGTTGCGTGCCGGGTATCTCTACAGGTACAAACACCCAAGCCTTCAGCGAAGTGCCATCCAAACTCGGAAAAGCCACCTCCACAGGCGGCACCGGCTGGTCAGCCTGGCTGAGGGTCGCAAAACAGCAAAAAAACAGTGAAATCATCGAATTTAAGGAATTTTTTGGCTGTAGACGGCGTATTTGTTGCATAGTTTGCTATAGATTTATAAAAAAATTAAACGATATTTTCTAAAATTACCAAAAGAGTATAGGCCGAACCGATGCGTCAAAAATAGGTTTACCATAGCTACAGACATTCACATTGCTATTGATTTACCAAAATAAGGAGACACGATGAGATTTGAATTAAAACGCATGTGGATAGGTATCACCGTCCTCGCTGTGGCAACGGCTCTCAATGCGCAGGAGCGCAACCAGCCTGTATTTGCGGCAGCGCAGGCGGCGCAACCGGCGGTTATTGAGACTTTGCAAAAACTTGTTTCGATTGACTCCGGCTCGGCCAATCTGGCGGGTATTGGCAAGGTGGCCGATTTTGCCGAAGCGCGGCTTATGGCGTTGGGAGCGAAGACCGAGCGCATCAAAACTGCCGGCAGCGACCGTGTGATGCTCAAAGCTGTGTTGACAGGTACGGGCAGGCTAAAAGCCCTGCTCATCGCGCACATGGACACGGTCTACGCTGACGGTATTTTGACCACTGAGCCCTACCGCATGGAGGGCAACCGGCTGTATGGCCCGGGTATTGCCGACGACAAAGGCGGTATTGCGGTGATTCTGCATTCGCTGGACGTGCTCAAGCAACTCGGCTGGCGCGACTACGCCCAACTGACCGTGCTGTTCAATGCAGATGAAGAAATTGGCTCTGGCAGCTCTGGCGACACGATTGCGGCGCTGGGAGAAGCACACGATGTGGTGCTGTCCTACGAACCCACGGCCGCCAAAGCTATTGCCAAGGAAGAAGGCGTGCTGCTGGCTGCTGCTGGCACTGCTACGGCCACTATGGAGGTCAAAGGCCGCGCGTCGCACGCGGGGGCTGCGCCTGAGCAGGGGCGTAATGCCTTGATCGAGCTATCGCACCAAGTATTGGCCACACAAGACATTACCAAAGGCATCCCAGGTGCACAACTGAACTGGACTTATTCACAAGGTGGCTTGGTGCGTAACCAAATTCCTGAAAAAGCCCTTGCCTTTGCCGATGTTCGCTTGTTGCAACCCGATGCCGCAGACAAACTACGTGCGGCTTTAGAAGCCAAGGTCAAAGAAAGCAAACGCGTACCTGAGACCGAAGTGATGGTCAAACTCGACATCGGCCGCCCACCTTTTGTAGCTGGCGAGCGAGGTTTGGCACTGGCAAAGCGGGCGCAGGCCATCTATGCTGAACTGGATGGCCGCAAACTCATCTTGCACCCTTCCACAGGGGGCGGCACGGACGCTGGGTTTGCGAGCCGCTCTGGTAAACCCGTGGTGCTAGAAAGTATGGGCTTGGCGGGCTGGGGCTACCACGCTAAGAACGAATACATTGAAATTGACTCCATTATCCCGCGCCTCTACCTGACAGCGCGCATGCTGCAAGAGCTGGCTAAAAATCCAGCGAAGTAGGTCTTTGAGCAAGTCAACAGCCAAAAATGCATTAAAAACGCCAATTTAAAGGCATTTTTGGCTGTAGCCGGCGTATTTATTGCCAAGCTTGCTATTATTTTTGAAAGTGAATATTCCCGTTGATTTACTTCTGAGTTTCTGTAAAACTTATGCATCTGCGTTCTTTCCGCACCAAGGAGACATGATGCGCCAATTCAAGCTCACCAGCCTAGCCGCTCTCACTTTCACTGTACTGCAAAGCACGGCACATGCGCAAACCACACGGGCGCCGGTTGCCCAGTATTGGGTGGACATTTCTACCTCATCGATGATGGGCATGGACGAAATGCCGAATATGGGTGGCTTGGGCGGCATGATGGCGAACATGATGACCACGTCTGACCGCGGGCGCGACGGCAAGCGTGCACAAGGCATTGGCAACTTTGGCCAAACCAAAACGGGGTTGATGGGGCGCTACATGGACACCGCGCTTTACACATCGCGCAAACCCGCTGGCACCGAAGCTGTGCACACCGTGCCAGCCAATGCGGGCTTGGGCGCAGAGCCTTTGAGACTCGTCACCCCGCCGCGTGAGGGTTTACAAGGCGTGCGCGATGAGCCCGAATACCCTGAGCGCCCGCAAGTGCGGATTCTCTTTTACTGGGGCTGCAGCGCACAGGTCAAAGCGGGGCAACCGCGTGTTTTAGACACGGCCAAGCTTTCACAAATGGATTACAGCAACTTCATGCAAGGCCGCAGCGTGCGTGACCGTGGCGCCAGAGCCGAGCCCGGCCACGCCATTTGGCCGAATGAGCAGCAAAATTCCAAAGTCGATCGCAACGCCTCACTCGTGGGCGAGCACACCGTCACCGGCGACGGCATTCTCGCCAACATGCGCTTCACACTGGGCGCAGGGCAAGATTTCATGCCAGCGCTGGACGTGTCAACCACCGGCAAGCTGAGCGACCCGATTCGTATCAGCTGGCAAAGCATCCCCACCGCCCGCGCCTACATGCACACGGCGGTGAGCGGCGGCTCTGACGGCAAAAGCGGCGGCGGCACGGAAATGGTGATTTGGAGCTCCTCCGAGCCGCCAGAATCTGGCATGGGCTTGATGGACTACGTCAGCAACAGCAACGTCGACAAATGGCTGGGCGAGCGCGTGCTGCTCCCCGCCAGCGCCACCCAGTGCGACATTCCCGCCGGCATCTTCGAAAAAGGCCAAGCCGCCATGCTGCGCTCCATCGCTTACGGCAGCGAAGCCAATTTCAGCCACCCACCCCGCCCCGCGAACCTAGCAGCCAACGCCGCCTTCACCCCAGACTGGGCGGTGCGCGTGCGCAGCAAATCACTCGCCATGAACGTGCTCGGGCAAGACAGCAACATGGGACAACGCGGCAACCGCACTAGAAATGCACCCACAAACCAGCAACAAGATCAGCAAGACCAACCCGTACCAGAGCAAAGAACGCCCGGCTTGCTGGATGTACTACCTGTGCCTGGTGTGGGTGGGTTGTTAAGAGGATTGTTTGGGAATTAAACGTCTAAAATAGCTAAATTTCAGGAATAAATAGGCTGTAGTCGGCGTATTTATTGCCTAAGCAGCTATAAAATTAATAGCGTTTTACTATCAATTCTGCCTGCTACTACCCCGTCGCAACGCGTCACCCCTTCATGATGAGGGGAATTAATGCCGAATTGATGGCTTTTACAATCGCTCAGCCACCCAAGACTGCGCCGTTGCCAGCGCTGCGTCTAGCTTAGATGCATCCGTGCCACCTGCCATCGCCATATCGGGTTTGCCACCGCCTTTGCCGCCGACTTGCGCAGCTAGGAAGTTGACCAGTTCGCCGGATTTGACTTTGCCCATCACGTCCGCAGTCGAGCCTACGGCGATTTGGACTTTGCCTGCGTCGCTGCTGGCGAGGACGACGACCGCTGATTTCAGCTTGTCTTTGAGCTTGCTGACCGTCTCGCGCAGTGTGGCTGCGGCATCAGCGGCGCTGACACCTTCCATTTTGGCGACCAAGAATTTAATGCCTTTGATATCAACAGCTTGCGACAGCAAAGCGTCGCCTTGGTGGGAAGCTAGCTGGCCTTTGAGGGCGGAGATTTCTTTTTCTAGCGCTTTGTTGTGGTCTAACAAGCTTTGCAGACGATCGCCCAGCTCAGGCACAGTGACTTTGAGTGCACTGGCCGCTTTGGCAGCTGTGGCTTCTAAATCTTGCAAGTAAGCCAAGGCGTTTTGACCAGTGACCGCCTCGATACGGCGCACGCCAGAGGCGATGCCGCCTTCAGAGACAATTTTGAACAAGCCAATGTCACCGGTGCGCTGCACGTGAACACCGCCGCAGAGTTCTTTGGAGGAGCCGATTTCTAACACGCGAACCGTTTCGCCGTATTTCTCGCCAAACAGCATCATCGCGCCAGTGGCTTTGGCGGATTCGATATCCATGACTTTGGCTGAAGCCGCAGCGTTGTTCAAAATCTCCGCATTAACCTGGGCTTCAATCGCCAAAATCTGCTCGTCTGTGACGGGGGCGTTGTGGGCAAAGTCGAAACGGGTACGCTCGGCGTTGACCAAGCTGCCCTTTTGCTGCACATGCTCACCCAGCACTTCGCGCAAGGCTTTGTGCATCAAATGGGTGGCGCTGTGGTTGCGGATGGTCTTAGAACGCAGTTCCAAATTGACCTGCGCATTGACGCTGTCGCCGACTTTCAGGCTGCCAGAGGCTAAAACGCCATGGTGACCGTACACGTCGGCTTTGATTTTTTGGGTGTCTTGGACTTCAAAATTCGCTGATCCAATACTGATAACGCCCTCATCGCCGACCTGCCCGCCGCTCTCAGCGTAGAAAGGCGTGGTATCGAGCACGATGACGCCATTTTGACCTACATTTAGCGTTGTAGCCGGCATACCGTCTGCGTAAAGCGCTATGATTTTTGAAGCAAATTGCAACTGATCATAGCCCACAAAAGCGTTTAATTCGCCAGTGTAATCCAGCGCTTTGTCCATTTTGAACTTGCCTGCAGCGCGGGCGCGGGTTTTTTGGGCTTCCATGGCCAATGCAAAGCCAGCTTCGTCCACGGCAACGCCACGGTCTCGGCAGACGTCTGCGGACAAGTCCAACGGGAAACCGTAAGTGTCGTGCAGTTTGAAGGCGACTTCGCCCGGAAGCACTTTTGCTCCGTCTTTCATGGCGTTTTCTAAGAGCGTCATGCCCGTTTCTAGCGTCTCAAAGAAGCGCTCTTCTTCGACTTTCAGCACCTCGGTAATACGTGCTTGTTGCTTCGCCATATTCGGGTAAGCCGCTCCCATGACGCTCACCAAATCTGCCACCAGCTTGTGGAAAAACGGGGTCTTTTTGCCCAGCAAATAACCGTGACGAATAGCGCGGCGGATGATGCGTCGCTGCACGTAACCACGGCCTTCGTTGCTAGGCAACACGCCGTCGCTCACCAAAAACGCGGTGGCGCGAATGTGGTCGGCAATCACCCGCAGGCTCTTTTGGTTCAGGTCGGTCACACCGGTTTCGCGCCCTGCGGCTTTGATCAGCGTGTCAAAGATGTCGATTTCGTAGTTGCTGTGAACATGCTGCAGGATGGCGGCAAGACGCTCTAAGCCCATGCCGGTGTCTACGCAAGGCGCGGGCAATTTAACCAGCGAACCATCAGCCTGCATGTCAAACTGCATGAACACGTGATTCCAAATCTCGATAAACCGGTCGCCGTCTTCCTCTGGGCTGCCCGGTGGGCCACCTGGGATGTGGGCACCGTGGTCATAAAAAATCTCTGAACACGGGCCGCATGGGCCCGTGTCGGCCATCATCCAGAAGTTGTCTGAGGCGTATTTTTTGCCTTTGTTGTCGCCAATGCGGACAATGCGGTCGGCGGGCAAACCAATCTCGTTGTGCCAAATATCGTAGGCTTCTTGGTCGTCAATATAGACCGTAGCCAACAGCTTTTCTGCCGGCAGTTTGTAAACCTGCGTCAACAACTCCCAGCCCCATTTGAGCGAATCACGCTTGAAATAGTCGCCAAAGCTCCAGTTGCCCATCATTTCAAAGAAAGTATGGTGCCGCGCCGTATAACCCACGTTTTCCAAGTCGTTGTGTTTGCCGCCCGCGCGCAGGCATGCTTGCACGCTGGCAGCGCGCACGTAGGGGCGCTTGTCCAGCCCCAAAAACACGTCTTTAAACTGCACCATGCCGGAGTTAGTAAACATCAGCGTCGGGTCATTGCCCGGCACCAGCGAGCTGCTATCTACAACCGTGTGGCCTTTGGCGGCGTAAAAGTCGAGAAAAGACTTGCGAATGTCGGCGACGGAGAATTTGGCTAACGTTGACATAGGGGTGGCTGATTGGGTCATGTTGGTCTTTTTACTCTAAAAATCAATGTAATCAATGATTATAAAGTTTGCAAGTACCCTCAATAGTCGTAATTAACCCTTGCCTGTTAAACCGTTTGCATTGAGCCCCTCGAAATGTAGCGTGGGAAGGCTTCGACAAGCTCAGCCCGAACGGTTAGCGTTTATTTATAAAACGCCTCGACCGTACCCTTCAACTTCACGGTCAGCGGGTAGCCTTTGCGGTCAACCTTTTTACCCACAGGCACCTTGATCCACCCCTCGCTGATGCAGTATTCCTCCACATCAAAGCGCTCTTTGTCGTTGAATTTGATGCCCACGTCGTGCTCAAAAATGGCAGCCACGTGAAATGGGCTGCGGGCGTCAGTGGAGAGGTGGTCAGGTAGGGCTGGTTTTACAGGCAATGCGGGTGTGGGATTGGTGGTTTCGGTCATAGAAATATTTATTTATTTAGTTAATTCAAAGTTTTAAACGTGTTGAGCTTTACCCAGCCAAGCCTACATAAACATTCTGCACGTCATCATTCCCGTCAATCGCGCTCAAGAAGGCTTCAACTTCTTCTAATTGCTCAGCACTTAGCGTCGTTGGATCGACTGGATTTTTCGCTTTGTAGCCGAGCTTGGCAGACAAAACGGTGAAGCCGTGGGTGGGCAGCGCGCGGCTGACTAGGTCTAGGTCGGTGGCGTCGGTGTAAAACAAAGTTGTGGTAACTTTGCCGTCTTCATCAGCGTCTCCCGCCTCAAAATCTTGAGCGCCGGCTTCGATGGCTGCCATTTCAGCATCTGCTTCTTTATTGGCAGGTTCGGCTTCGATGATGCCCAAGTGGTCAAAATCCCAAGAGACTGAGCCGGATGTGCCGAGCTGGCCTTTGCGGAACAGGACGCGCATTTCGGGGGCGGTGCGTTTGACGTTGTCGGTCAGACATTCGACCATGACGGCGACTTGGTGCGGGGCGAAACCTTCGTAAATGACGTGCTCGTAGCTGACATTTTCACCCGTTAAGCCTGCACCTTTTTTGATGGCGCGTTCCAAGGTGTCTTTAGGCATGGAGACTTTGCGGGCTTGCTCCACGCACATACGCAGCTTAGAGTTAGACGCAGGGTCAGCCCCGTTGCGTGCAGCCACCACAATGTCTTTGACCAAGCGGCCGAATAATTTACCTCTGGCACTGGCTGCCAGTTCTTTGCCTTTTGCTTTCCATTGCGCACCCATGAATGTCTTCCCTTTTTGTCAAAATCAATAAGGTGTGATTATCCACGGTTAAATCCCCGACACCCCTCAGACAACCCCAGAATCGCGCAAAGTTGCAATGGCTTCAACACTCAACCCCATCTCCCTCAACACCTCATCCGTATGCTCTCCCAACCCTGGTGGCGGGCGTACAAGCACGGGTGGGGTAGCAGTTAATCGCAGCGGGCTTGCCACAGATGATATATTTTTGATAGCATTACTAGCAGAAAATACGCTGGCTACAGCCTTATTTACCTCTTGATTTACCTTTAAATTCCGATATTTCACCTGCTCATCTGCAAAAGCCTGCCCAATATCGTTAATCGGTCCGCAGGGCACGGCTTTGTCTTCTAGCAGAGTAATCCACTGAGCTGTTGTACGGGTGCGGGTGACCGTTTCCATCAGGGGAATCAGCTCGCCACGATTGGTGTTTCTGCCGCCCATGGTGGCAAAGCGAGAGTCGGCGGACCATTCTGGCTTGTCGATAGCGTGGCAAAAGCGGGCGAATTGGCCGTCGTTGCCTATCGCCAGCAACATGGCGCTGTCTGCCGTGGGGAAGTCTTGGTACGGCGCCAAGCTGGGGTGGCTGTTGCCTTGGCGCTGGGGGACTTTGCCTGTGTTCAAAAAACCAGCCGCTTGGTTGGCCAAAATCGCCATGCCGACGTCCAAGAGCGCCATGTCGATGTGCTGGCCTGAGCCGGTACGATGGCGCACTTCCAGCGCGGCGAGGATGGCGGATGTGGCGTAGACGCCGGTGAACACATCCGTCAAAGCCACGCCCACACGCATCGGGCCACCGCCGGGCACGTTGTCGGGCTTGCCGGTGATACTCATCATGCCGCTCATGGCCTGAATCATCAGGTCATACCCTGCCCGCTCGGCATACGGGCCGTCTTGGCCGAAACCGGTGATGGAGCAATAAATCAGCTTGGGGTTGATGGCTTTGAGGCTGTCATAGTCCAAACCGTAATGTTTCAGCCCGCCAACTTTGAAGTTCTCCACCAGAATATCGCTGCTCAAGGCCATCTGGCGGATCAAAGCTTGACCTTCTGACTTGGCGATGTCTATCGTGATGGAGCGTTTGTTGCGGTTGCAGGCTGTGAAATAGCTGGCTTGAGTGGTGTCGTTACCGTCCTCATCCTTCAAAAACGGTGGCCCCCAGTGGCGGGTGTCATCGCCCTCATTCGGGCGCTCGACTTTGATAACATCTGCCCCCAAGTCCGCCAACATCTGCGTACACCACGGGCCGGCTAAAACCCGCGATAAATCGAGAACTTTGAGGTGTGAAAGAGCGCCTTGATTCATAACGTCAGTTTAGGTCAATTCGAAAACGCCGAAATCCCCGTTTGCGCTCTGCCCAAAATCAGTGCATGGATATCGTGCGTGCCTTCGTAGGTGTTGACCACTTCCAAATTGACCAAATGCCGCGCCACGCCAAACTCGTCGCTGATGCCGTTGCCACCCATCATGTCACGCGCTAAGCGGGCAATGTCCAAGGCTTTACCGCAGGAATTGCGTTTTAACAGCGAGGTTAAATCCGTCGCCGCCGTGCCCTCTTCTTTCATGCGCCCCAAGCGCAAGCAGCCTTGCAGGCCAAGGGCGATTTCGGTTTGCATATCGGCCAGTTTCTTTTGAATCAACTGGTTAGCCGCCAGCGGGCGACCAAATTGTTTGCGATCCATCACATACTGGCGGGCACGCGTCCAGCAGTCTTCAGCCGCGCCCAACGCGCCCCAAGCAATGCCGTAGCGGGCGGAATTGAGGCAGGTAAACGGGCCTTTGAGGCCTTGCACCTCGGGGAAAGCGTTTTCTTCAGGGCAAAACACGCCGTCCATGACGATTTCACCGGTAACAGACGCACGTAAACCTACTTTGCCGTGGATGGCGGGTGCGGATAAACCTTTCATGCCTTTTTCCAGCACAAAGCCGCGAATCGGGCCAACTGTACCGTTTTCACTGACTTCTTTCGCCCACACCACAAACACATCGGCCATGGGGCTGTTAGAAATCCACATTTTTGCGCCGCTGAGCTTGTAGCCGCCAGCCACTTTTTGCGCTCGGGTGACCATGGAGCTGGGGTCAGAGCCGTGGTCAGGCTCGGTCAGACCAAAGCAGCCAATCCACTCGCCCGTCGCCAATTTGGGCAAGTATTTTTGGCGCTGCGCCTCGGTACCAAACTCATAAATCGGCAGCATGACGAGGGAGCTTTGCACGCTCATCATCGAGCGGTAGCCAGAATCAACGCGCTCCACCTCGCGGGCGATCACGCCGTAAGCCACGTAATTCAAGCCTGGGCCACCATATTGCTCTGGAATCGTGGGGCCGAGCAAACCTAGCTCGCCCATTTCGCGGAAGATGGCGGGGTCGGTTGTGCCGTCGCGGAAAGCCTGCGTCACGCGGGGCAGCAGCTTGTCTTGGCAGTAGGCGGCAGCGGCTTCTTTGATCATGCGCTCGTCTGCAGTGAGCTGCAGGTCTAATAGGAATGGGTCTTGCCAGTTGAATGTTGCTTTTGAAGTTGATGCCATGAATATCTCCTTGTCTAAAAACGCTATCTTAGCGGCTGCAGCATCTTCGTACAAACGACTTTTATGCACTTAGTTATGATATTTAATCACTTATTAAAGCTTTAAAACATCTCAATTTTATGGGTAAATTGGCACTTAGCAGGCATATTTATTGTCTAAACAGCTATTAAATATATAGCACAATTCACTTGCATTTTAAGCATTATTGTGTATATTACGCACACCATGCGAAGAAAAATACCTTCTCTACAAGCTTTGGCGTGCTTTGACGCCGCCGCCCGCCACGAAAGCTTCACCCGCGCGGCTCAGGAACTGGCTCTGACGCAGGGCGCGGTGTCGCGGCAGATCACGGCGCTAGAGGAATTTTTGGGCATGGATTTGTTTCGCCGCACGCGCCACGGCGTCGCCATCACGGAGCGCGGCATCGCATATGCCAAGCAAATTGCACCCCGGCTGCAGGGTCTGGAGCAGGACACGCTGGACGCCATGTCCACCCAAGGCCAAGGCAGCGCTGTGCATTTGGCGGCCGTACCGACGTTCGCGACCCGTTGGCTGATTCCGCGTTTGCCCCGTTTGGCGGCGCTGCACCCAGACATCACCGTCCACATCGAAACCCGCACCCGCCCCTTTATGTTTGGCGAAACCCAGTTTGACGCCGCTTTGTTCGCCGGTACCCCCGAGCAGGTGCGCAACTGGGCGGGGACGAAGGCGACGCTGCTGCTGATGGAGGAAGTTGTGCCGGTATGTAGTCCTAAATTGATGGGTCATCTGTCAGAACTCACGCCGCAAGCCATTGCCCTGCTCCCACTTTTGCAGCAAAGCACCCGCGCCGAGGGCTGGCGGCAGTGGTTTGAGGCGCAAGGTGTGAATTTGCAAAGTGTAGGCATGCCGTTAGCGCTGGCAGGGCCGCGATACGAGCTTTTTTCGATGACGGCCGCCGCTGCCACGCAAGGCATGGGCGTGGCGCTGGTGCCGCGTTTGCTGGTAGAAACCGAGCTAGCGCGGGGTGAGCTAGTCATCGCCTGCGATCAGCCGCTACGGGGGGAGAGGGGCTATTACATCGTGACGCCACAACGCAACGATAAATCTGCAGAACAAGCGGCTTTGAGTACTTTCGTGGAATGGTTGAAAACGCAGAAATCAGCTATGCTTAATTGACAAAACTAAGCATTTAAAAAATCAAAATCTCTTTATTCATTGACATGAAAACATCCTCATCATCCTCATCATTCACTTCGTCCTCTGCACTTGACCTGCTCAACGACCCCAGCCTGCTGAAAACCGATGCGTTGATCAACGGCGAATGGTTTAAAGGGTCGTCTAGATTTGACATAAACGACCCTGCTACCGGGCTAAAGCTGGCCACAGTGGCTAATTTATTTGCCTCAGACGCTACCAAAGCTATAGCGGTGGCGGCAACTGCCTTGAAAACTTGGCGACTCAAAACTGGCAAAGAGCGCCACGCCATTTTGCTGAAATGGTTTCAGCTCATCATGGCGAACCAGGACGATATTGCCCGCATTTTGACCTCAGAACAGGGCAAACCGTATGCTGAGGCCAAAGGCGAAGTCGCCTACGGCGCGAGTTTTGTAGAGTGGTTTGCTGAAGAGGCCAAACGCGTCAACGGCGAGGTGCTGCCCCAGTTTGACAACAACCGCCGCCTGATGGTGCTAAAGCAGCCCATTGGCGTGTGCGCGGCCATCACGCCGTGGAACTTCCCTATCGCTATGATCACCCGCAAAGTGGCTCCCGCTCTGGCGGCGGGTTGCACCGTGGTTATCAAACCAGCGGAATTGACGCCGCTGACGGCATTGGCAGTCGCAGAACTCGCCATACGCGCCGGCATGCCGCCGGGGGTGCTGAATGTGCTGACCGCCGACAGCGAGAATTCGATCGCCATCGGTAAAGTGTTTTGCGACACTCCGATCGTCAGCCACATTAGCTTCACAGGCTCGACAGAAGTCGGACGCATCTTGATGGCGCAAAGCGCGCCAACGGTGAAAAAATTGGCCTTAGAACTGGGTGGCAATGCGCCCTTCATCGTGTTTGACGATGCAGATATTGACTCTGCCGTCGAAGGCGCTATGGCCAGCAAGTTCCGCAATGCTGGGCAAACCTGTGTGTGCGCCAACCGCATTTATGTTCAAGATGGTGTGTATGACGCGTTCGTGAGCAAGTTTGCAACGAAAGTAAAAGCGCTTAAAGTAGGCAACGGTTTTGAGGACGGCGTGGTGCAAGGCCCTTTAATTGAGCCTGCGGCGCTAGAAAAAGTAGAGCGTCACATTGCCGATGCGCTTGCCAAAGGCGGCAAGCTGCTTGCGGGTGGTAAAAAGCTGCAAGGTCAATTTTTTGAACCTACGTTGGTTGGCGACGCGACGACAGACATGCTGTGCGCCCGTGAAGAAACCTTTGGCCCCTTCGCGCCCGTGTTCCGCTTCAAAACCGAGCAAGAAGCCATTGACGCCGCCAACAACACCGAGTTTGGTCTGGCCAGCTACTTCTACAGCCGCGACGTGGGCCGCATCTTCCGCGTGGCGGAGGCACTGGAGTACGGCATGGTTGGCATCAACGCCGGCGTCATCGCCACAGAACACGTACCCTTCGGCGGCGTGAAACAATCAGGTCTAGGCCGCGAAGGGTCAAGGCACGGTATGGACGAGTATTTGGAGATGAAGTATTTGTGTCTTGGTGATATTTTGAAGTAATCAATAATGAACAAACCCATTGCCACCAAGGCGATTCTGCGCAACTTTTTGACTATAGCGCTGTTGGTACTAATTGTGGCAATGACAAACCGTGCACACGCTGAAGCTACAAATTTAGCCGTTTTAGGAAGCTCGACTGCTGCTGGCACGGGAGCCAGTCAGGCCAGTCGCAGTTGGGTTGGGTTACTTCAAACTTGGTTGTCGAAAACCAAGCAGGAAAGCGTCATCAATTTTGCGACCCCAGGAATCTTAAGCACCTCTGCTTTGTGTACGCAGCAGGTCAACTCAAATTTATCTGAACTTATTGCCCCAACACGCAACGTAGATCGCGCACTCAAACTCGGAGCCACGCGCTTCATACTTGCATTTCCGTCCAACGACACAACCAATGGCATGTCTGCGCAGCAGACCATCAGTAACTTTTTAAACATGCGGCAATGCGCACAATCAAGCGACAAAGCTCAAGTGGCCGTCATGTCCAGCTTGCCGCGTGATGGATTAAACAAACAGCAAAACGCAACTATCGCCCAAATTGACGCCGCCATGCTCAAAGAATTTGGCAACTGCTTCATCAACGTCAGAAGCGCTCTTGCAGACAATGACCATGAAAGCATCAGACCTGATTTATCTGCTGGCGATGGCGTTCACTTCAACAATGCTGGTCACGCCATCATCTTTGGTATTGTCAAACGCTTCATGGAATCTGGCAAATGCTTCTGAACTACGGCCGCAAGCAGCTCAGCGGTTTGGCATGGCTACGGTTTGGACTGGCACTCTACCTGATCTTCTTTCACACCATTCCGGAATACAAAGACCTACCGGCCTGGCTGTATCAGTCAGTGTCAGCTGGTCACATTTCAACCAGTGTGTTTTTTATACTTTCGGGATATGTGCTTGCACACGCCTATTTGGATAGCAATGGTGCGCTAAGAATTTCAGTTCGTCGATTTATCGCCACCCGTATCCTAACGGTCTACCCACTACATCTGGTGGGTTTTGCACTGGCTGCATTGGTCATGTGGGTGCAATACCGCTCTTACGGTGTCGTTAATGCTGTGGCGGACATCCCCCAAGCCATGGCAGCCTATAGCACCGAGCCCTTGCTCATCCCGCTCGATACTTCGGGCATTGTCAACAATGCATTGCAACACCTGTCTTTGCTGCATGCATGGAATCCTTTTTACCTGACATTCAACATTCCCTCTTGGTCGATTTCAACGCTGGCCTTTTTCTATGTCGTTTTCGCCTTATTTGGAGGAAAGGTGCTTTGTCTTTCACGTCCATTTTGGGTGTTGGTAGGTCTAGTACTTGTAAATCTGATCGCCCCGTTAAGTTTCATTGCGTATGAAAACTACAGCACCACAGCCACTGGCTTTCTGCATACTAACCCTTTAGTTAGATTACCGGAATTCTTATCTGGAATCGTGCTGTGCAGACTGTTACAAGATAGAGGGACGGTTGTTTTAACACAACCGCAATTTTTAGGATTGCTGGCTTTGATTGTTTGCTTGATGGCCTTTCTCATCGGACTGTCTAATCGGTATGGCCCAGCAGGTTTTTATTTGGTCCATAACGGTGTTTTATTGCCTCTAGAATTATTGCTCGTCATGCTCTTTGCTGGGGTTCGCCATACGCGCGTGGTTTGGCTAGATGACGTTGCGAATCGCCTTGGTAATGCCACCTTATCGCTGTTTATTTTGCATTTACCGCTTTTCTATATTCTGACGCGGCTGCAAAAAGTTCTGATGCTGTACTTAGAGCCGCAACAAAATCAGACAGATCTATTGAGCTACTCGCAACAACTCAAGGGCATGACACTGTCCTTTACTACATATCCATTGTTAATACTTACCATCGTTGTTGTTGCTGTTTTTTGTCAAGAGCGTTTTGTATTGATAACACGCAGGTTTTTGCTATCGCCGTGGAAACCTCAAACAAAGCCAACTGAAGCGCTTTAAAGAACACCTTGTTGGCATGCAAATAAAATACAATCCTATGTAATACCATGCGGGTGTCGTTCAGTGGCAGGACTTTTGCTTCCCAAGCAAATAACGAGGGTTCGATTCCCTTCACCCGCTCCAATATCACTCTCATTTTGCTATAAATTTAATAGCTGTTTAGGCAATAAATACGCTGGCTAGAGTCATATTTAGGCACTAAAATCGTTATTTTTACGTGAAATTAACACTTCCTCCACGACGCAGCACACTCGCCTACCTGTGGGTAGCGCCAGTTACGTTGTTTGGGCTGGTTTTGGCGCTCATCGCTTACTGGTTGGGTGCTTCAGTGAAGCGGCAGTATGGGGTGCTGGAGGTTGCAGGCAATTCACGCACGCCCTTATTGCGGGCAATTTCCAACAAATTTGATGCCATCACGATTGGTCACGTTATTTTGGGTCGCAACCACGGCACGCTGACTCGTTGGCGCAGCCATGAGCATGTGCACGTGCGGCAGTACGAGCGCTGGGGTGTTTTGTTTCCTGTGTTGTATGTTCTGGCCAGCTTCAAAGCGCTGCTGTCGGGTAAGCGCTTTTATTGGGACAATGTGTTTGAGGTGGAAGCTAGAAAGCTTTAAAGTTCCTCTTTGGAACTTAAAGAGCTTAAAAATTCCACTTTCTAGAAAATCAAGAACTTTTAGAATTGTGATTAATTGCTAGTTATTAAAACAATCTAGGGGACATGTATGTCAGTTTTTAAAAGCTCATTGAATCGTCGCACTACAGTCGCCACTTTGCTAAGTAGTTTGCTTTCACCCGTTATCGGTTGGGCGCAGTCTGACAAACCCGTGAAATTCATTCTGCCCTTGTCTGCTGGTTCAGGGGTTGATGGGATTGCACGTGCCGCTAGCAATGCGATTGGCAAAGCGCTTGGTCAAACGGTGGTGATTGAGAACCAACCCGGAGCCGGCGGCGTGGTCGGAACGGCGGCCATGATCAAGTCTGCGCCCGATGGTTTGACGCTAAGCATGGTGTCTAACAACCACGTGATTTACCCAGCTGTGCTTAAATCTTTACCGTTCGACCCTGTCGCTGACATCACCCCAATTGCGGTCATTGGCGCGACGCCTATGGTGCTGGTGGTGAATGCGAAATTACCTGTAAAGAATTTGGCAGAATTTACTGCATTACTGAAAGCCCATCCCGGCAAATATAACTTTGCATCATCAGGGAATGGTACGATCTTGCACTTGGCTGCTGAGATTTACAAAGAGAAATCTCAAACTTTTTCAACCCATATTCCATACCGTGGATTTGGTCCCATGGTGCAAGACATCATTGGTGGTCAAATCGATTGGGGCGTTGGTGCGCTGCCGGCTGTGATTGGACAGATCAAATCTGGAAATTTAAAAGCTTTGTGTATTGCTTCGCCCGCGCGCAGTGCCGCTGCACCTGAAATTCCGACGTCGGCAGAAGCGGGCTTACCGTCATTTTTGGTTGAAGGTTGGTTTGCCGCAATTGGCCCTAAAGGCATGGCTACAGATCAAGTCAAACGTCTACACACTGCGCTAACTAGCGCTTTTGCCACAGCAGAGGTGAAAGAAGCCATGGCGAAGCAAGGCAACAACATCAATATCTCGACGCCAGAGTTTGCCAAAGATTTTTTCAACAAAGAACTGAAGCTCTACGCTGAGACTGTTAAACGCGCAGGTGTTTTTGCGCAATAACGTATTAGCTACTTAAAATAAATTCTCTACTCATCACGCGCCGCTTTTAGAGCAACTTCAGCCAAGTGCTCAGCCATTAATTTTGCTGCACTAGAGAGGGTTTTTTCATCTTGAAAACAAACCACGAAACGGCGTTTAGCCCATGCATCGCGTAGTGGAATGATTGATAAATTGAAAGCCTCAGAGAGCGGCTGAGCTACTTCACGTGGCACGATGCTGATACCCAAGCCCGCTCGTACCACTCGCAGTGCGGCTTCGAAGCTTGACACTTCAGCACGGTAATGTATCGTATTACCTGCATCGAGTGCTGCCTTTTGCAGCATCACATACACCGCGCTAGATGTTGGCAAAGTGATGTGGTCATAGCCAGAAGTCTCGTTGAAAGCCAAATCTTTGCACTTTGCCAAAGGGTGTTTATTGTGTGTCACTACTGCCAAATGATCACTCCGATATGGGTAGGTTTGCAGGCCTGTCGTATCAGCAGCATCCCAACACACACCAAGTGAAACACTGCCCTCGCGTAGTGCTCGAACGACATCTCGGCTGAGCTGCTCTTGCACATTCACACGAATGGCATGGTTTGCGGGTTTGTTTAAAAATAACGCAATGTCATCCGGCAGCATTTCCGCAACAGATGACGTAGAAGCCATCAAGCGCACCAAGCCCGCAGCGCCAGTGGTGTAAGTGCTCATATCTTCAGTAATGCGCTGCGCACTACCCAGCAAACCACGAGCATGTTCGCGCAAGGTTTCGCCAGCTGGCGTGGGCTGCACGCCCCGACGTACTCGTTTGAGCAGTGGCGCCCCCAAATCACGCTCAAGCTGTGCCAAGCGCTTGCTGATAGCAGAAGGCACCGTATTTTCGCGTTCGCTCACGCGGACGATGCTACAGGAATCGCATACCGCTACAAAAAGCCTGAGGGTTGTTAAATCTAAATCTTTCATCATTATTGAATCGCATTTTTAAAGTTCAATTTAGGAACTTTAAAGCCATGAAAATACCATTTTCTAGAATTATAGGAACTTTTAAAATTTCATTTGTTAAAAATGAGATGAACACAGAATGACCAACATGAAGACACTAGCTAAACACGCCACCATCCGCGAAGTGGGTCTACGCGATGGCCTGCAAAGCGTTGCCACTATTTTGTCAACCTCACAAAAGCAAGCGTGGATTAGCGATGCTTTTGCGGCGGGTCAACGAGAGATTGAAGTGGGCTCATTTGTCCCCCCCAAGTTGATGCCTCAATTAGCAGACACAGCGGAAGTTTTGGCTTTCGCTAAAACGATGCCGGGCTTGCACGCCTCCGTACTGGTGCCCAATCTCAAAGGCGCTGAACGTGCTATTTCAGGCAAAGCGGATTTGATGATTCTGCCGCTCTCAGCCAGTCTTGCGCACAGCTTAGCCAACTTGCGAAAAACGCCAGATGACGTTGTGCGTGAGCTTGCTCTTATTCGCGCAGCGCGTGACGCTGCTGGTAGCAAAACGCTGATTGAAGGCGGGGTAGGTACAGCTTGGGGCTGCACTTTGCAAGGTGAGGTCGCAGAATCGGAAGTGTTGCGTTTGATGCAAGCTTTGCTTGACGCTGGCGCAGATCGAGTCAGCTTGGCTGACACAGTGGGCTACGCCAACCCATACAGTGTTTCAAAACTGGTAGAAAAAGCGCTCAAAATTGCTGGAAACCAGTTTTGCTGTGGGCACTTTCACGACACACGTGGTCTGGCGCTGGCCAATGTGGCGGCCGCATTGCAACAGGGAGTCACGCGCTTTGATGCATCGCTTGCTGGCATAGGTGGCTGCCCACACGCGCCTGGCGCCAGCGGCAATGCCTCGACTGAAGACCTAGCTTTTATGCTGGAAGCGATGGGTGTGGATACAGGATTAGACATCAACGCTATGCTTGCTTTACGAAGCAAAGTAGCATACTGGTTGGACGGGGAAGCAACCCACGGTTCTATGTGGCGAGCGGGACTACCGAAAAATTTCAAACCAACCTCAGCGCTTTCTCTTTCTATATCTTAGTAAAAATCTTATGTCAGAAAAACACAAAACAGGTTTGCCACTGGAAGGCATTCGCATCATTGAATTCACCCACATGGTGATGGGACCAACGTGCGGCATGATTTTGGCTGATTTGGGGGCGGAGGTCATCAAAATCGAACCGCCGGGTGGTGACAAAACGCGCAACTTGCCGGGTTTAGGCATAGGATTTTTTCGAAACTTTAACCGCAACAAAAAAAGCGTTGTTTTAGACATCACAACAACTGAAGGACAAACTACCGTTAAAAATTTAATCGCCAAATGTGACGTGCTTTTAGAAAATTTCCGGCCCGGTTTGATGACAAAGTTGGGATTAGATTATGAGCAACTCAAAGATATAAATTCACGCTTGATTTACGTGAGTCACAAAGGGTTTTTGCCAGGCCCGTATGAAAAACGCTTGGCACTGGATGAGGTGGTTCAAATGATGGGGGGCTTGTCGTACATGACTGGTCCTGAAGGACGTCCCCTACGCGCAGGTAGTTCGGTCAACGACATCATGGGCGGTATGTTTGGCTCGATTGGTGTTCTGGCCGCACTGCGGGAGCGTGATGTTAAAGGTTGCGGACAAGAAGTTCAAAGTGCTTTGTTTGAGAACTGTGTGTTCCTCAGTTCACAGCATATGCAACAGTTTCAAATGACGGGTGAGCCGCCACCGCCTATGCCATCACGTGTTTCCGCCTGGAGCGTGTACGACGTCTTCACCCTTGCTGAGGGTGAGCAATTGTTCATTGGTGCGGTTAATGACAAACAATGGCTGACCTTGTGCGACGTGCTCGATTGCCCAGAATTGGCACAAGACCCAAATTTGCAGACCAATGCACAGCGTGTAGCAGTGCGTCCGAATTTGTTGGCACGTTTAGGGGACATTCTCAAAAATCACAACATTGATCTATTATCACTTCAACTAGAAACAGCTGGCATACCCTATGCCCCTATCATGCGGCCAGATCAACTTGTGAACGACCCGCATCTCATAGCGAGTGGGGGGCTATCCCCCATGATATTGGAAGACGGCAGCCAAACAGATGTTGTTTTGTTGCCGATAACCATGGCTGGGCGCCGACCTGGTGTTCGACAGCCTTTGGCCAGCATTGGCGAACACACAGAAGAAGTGCTAAGCTGGCTATAAACAAGTTATCGATTAAAACGAAAGAATGCATCATGGCGGATTTATTTGACAACCCGATGGGCTTGATGGGTTTTGAGTTTGTGGAATTTGCGTCGCCCACCCCAGGCTTGCTTGAGCCAATTTTTGAGCGTATGGGTTTTACACTGGTTGCGAAACATCGCTCTAAAGACGTGGTTCTGTACCGTCAAGGTGAGATCAATTTCATTGTGAACCGCGAACCCAAAAGTGTGGCTGGCTATTTTGCAGCAGAGCATGGCCCTAGTGCCTGTGGCATGGCGTTTCGTGTGAAAGATTCGCATCATGCGTACAAACGCGCTTTAGAACTGGGAGCACAGCCCATTGAGTTGCACCCTGGGCCTATGGAGCTGAATTTGCCAGCCATCAAAGGCATTGGGGGTGCGCCTCTGTATTTGATTGACCGATTTGAGGATGGCAAATCGATTTACGACATTGATTTTGATTTTATTGATGGCGTGGACAAACACCCACTTGGGCATGGCCTGAAGTTGATCGATCATTTAACGCACAACGTTTACCGTGGCCGTATGACTTATTGGGCAGATTTTTATACCAAGCTATTCAACTTCCGCGAGATTCGCTTTTTCGACATCAAGGGTGAATACACTGGTCTAACATCCAAAGCACTGACCGCGCCAGACGGCAAAATCCGTATTCCACTGAATGAAGAGTCGCGCCAAGGTGGTGGTCAAATTGAAGAGTATCTGATGAAGTTCAATGGCGAGGGCATTCAGCACATCGCGATGATTTGCGATGACTTATTGGCAACAGTTGATAGCCTGGCTTTGGCTGGTGTGCCACTGATGTCAGCACCCAGTGACAGCTATTACGACATGATTGAAGGCCGTTTGCCTGGCCATGGTCAACCAGTGGCAGAGCTGCAAACGCGCGGAATTTTGATGGATGGCACAACAGAGGGCGGCGTACCAAGACTGTTGTTGCAAATCTTCTCACAAACCCAGCTCGGCCCTGTGTTTTTTGAGTTTATTCAGCGTAAAGGCGATGAGGGCTTTGGTGAGGGTAATTTCAAAGCGCTTTTTGAGTCGCTAGAACGCGATCAAATCAAAAGAGGGGCACTTGAAGCTGAAAAGTAGCAATTCGGCGAAGATTGCAGTATATTAAGCTTTTTTAACACCAAGGAGCACATGATGGCAGGTAAGTTTGTTTTGTCTAAGGCAGCCAACGGTAAGTCTATGTTTAACCTCAAAGCAGGCAATGGCCAAGTCATATTGACCAGCCAAATGTATGAGTCAGAAGCATCTGCGCGCAATGGTGTTGAATCTGTGAAGAAAAATGCGACGATTGATGCACAGTTTTCTCGTGAAACGTCAGCCAAGGGCGAGCCTTACTTCAACCTAAAAGCTAATAACGGCCAAGTGATTGGCCGCAGTGAGATGTATTCCAGCGCAAGTGCGATGGAAAACGGCATTGCGTCTGTAGCTAAAAACGCGCCAACGGCTGAAGTCGTCGAGGCGTGATCAGCTGATTGGATTTACTGCAGTTTACTGAAGCTTGACGCCCGTTTTAGACTGCAGTTCTTCCATCGTCACATCAGCAGCCAGTTCCACCACTTTTAGACCTGTTTCTGTCACATCCATCACTGCTAAATCGGTAATGATGCGGTCGACAACACCCAAGCCTGTGAGTGGCAAAGTGCAGCTTGGCAAGATTTTCAAGTCAATCGTGCCGTCTTTCTTTTTGGCAACATGTTCCATGAGCACGATAACGCGCTTAACGCCAGCGACCAAGTCCATCGCACCGCCCATGCCTTTGATCATCTTGCCAGGAATCATCCAGTTCGCCAGATCGCCCTTTTCGCTAACCTGCATCGCACCCAAAATGCTGAGGTTGATTTTGCCGCCGCGAATCATGGCAAAGCTTTCGTGGCTGCCAAAAATGGACGAGCCTTTGATGGTGGTGACCGTTTGTTTGCCAGCGTTGATTAAATCAGCATCGACTTGATCTTCGGTTGGAAATGCACCAATGCCCATCATGCCGTTTTCAGATTGCAGCCACACTTCAATATCTTTGGGAACGAAGTTTGCCACCAAAGTTGGAATGCCGATTCCTAAGTTGACATAAAAACCGTCTTGCAACTCTTGCGCTGCACGTGCTGCCATTTGATCTTGTGTCCAAGCCATGATTACGCTCCCGCCTTGTTAGTTTCTGTGATGGTTCGTTTTTCAATGCGTTTTTCTGGCGTTGCGTTCAGCACGATGCGGTGCACGTAAATGCCTGGCAAATGAATATCGTCAGGTGCAAGCTCGCCTGTTTCAACGATTTTCTCGACTTCCACGATGCAAATCTTGCCAGCCATCGCTGCAGCGGGGTTGAAGTTACGTGCTGTCAAGTTGAAGCGCAAATTGCCCGCTTTATCCGCCACATGCGCTTTCACCAGCGCCACATCGGGGAACAAAGCTTGTTCCATCACAAAGGTTTCTTTGACGCCGTCAACTTCAAATTCGCGCAGCTCTTTGCCTTCTGCCACCAGCGTGCCCACGCCAGTTTTGGTGAAAAAAGCCGGAATACCCGCACCGCCAGCACGCAGCTTTTCAGCCAAAGTGCCTTGTGGCGTAAATTCCAAAGCCAGCTCGCCGGCTAAATATTGGCGCTCAAACTCTTTGTTTTCACCGACGTAGCTAGAAATCATTTTTTTTATTTGACGAGTTTCTAGTAACTTACCCAAACCAAAACCGTCAACGCCAGCGTTGTTAGAAATAGCAGTCAGGTTTTGTGCGCCGCTTTCAACCACTGCGTCAATCAAGGCTTCTGGGATACCACACAAACCAAAGCCACCAACTGCCAGCAATTGGTTGTCTTTGATGACGCCTTGAATAGCTGCCGCAGCGCTAGGATAAATTTTATTCACACCAATTCTCCAAATACAAGATAATAAATTTTACTATGAAAATAGTAGCTAAAAAATCAACAAATACGCCGGCTACAGGCCGTTTTATCGTACAGGTAAGTATTTAGCAGGATCAACAGGCTTGCCGTTGCGGCGCACTTCAAAGTGCAACATCACTTTGTCAGCATCGCTGCTGCCCATGTCTGCAATGCGTTGACCTTTACGTACGGTTTGGTCTTCTTTGACAAGCAAGGTTTGGTTGTGCGCATAAGCTGTCAGGTAAGTTTCGTTGTGCTTCAAGATCACCAAATTACCATAGCCACGCAAACCAGAGCCTGCGTAAACCACGCGGCCGTCTGCTGAAGCGTAAACAGGGTCGCCCAATTTACCAGCGATTTTCAAACCTTTGCTTTTCACTTCGTCGTAGCCAGAAATGAGTGTGCCTGAGCTTGGCCACATCCACGGAATGTCGTCTTCAGGTGCTGCGCTGGCCGATGCAGATGCAGGCGCTGGGGGTAGTGACGGCAATGGCGTGATTGTCGGAGCAGTTGCGGCTGCACCCGGCGGCTTTGTCGCAGCGCCATTGCCGTCTAACGGTACAACACGCAGCACTTGGCCAACTTCAATTTGATTCGCACTTTCTAAATTGTTCCACTTCACAATATCGCGCCAATTTTGGCTGGTGTTGCGACCAATTTGCATCACGGTGTCTCCCGGCTTCACCGTGTAATAGCCCGGCTTACCAGCGTGTTGCGAGTTCATCAAATTCGGCAATGGCTTGCTATCAATCGGTGCAAACACGGGCGCATCCACGCTTGGTTTACTTGCAGTCACCGCATTGCCCGTGCTGCGATCAACGACAGGTGCGCGTGTAGGCATGGGTGTGGAGCAGCCAGCCAGTTGCAACATGGCGCCAGTCAGTAACGCCATTGCAGTGACTGGCAATACGCGCTGAAGACATTTAATCTTTTGAATCATCTCTATCCTATGTATATAAAGCTAGATAACACCTGATTTTAAAGGTACAAATTGAACCAGTTCTAACACTGTACGCTTCAAACCTGTCTCAGTTTTATCGATGACGACTAAAGATTGCTCACTGACCGCTTTATCCGCCACTTTATTTGTAACAGGTGCAACAATTCGCCCGCCTATCGCCAATTGGTCAATCCAAGCTTGCGCAATAGCGTCTCCACCTGCAGCAGCAATGATGCCCGTGTATGGCGCACCTTTGGGAAAGCCCAACATGCCGTCGCCAAACAACAAATGCGTGTTTTTGATGCGAAAGGGTCTGAAGTTCTCTCGCGCTTTTTCGTACAAACCTGCGACTCGCTCGATGCTGTAAACCTCGAGTGCAATGTGGCTCAGCACCGCAGCTTGGTAGCCACAGCCCGTACCAATTTCTAAAACGCGACCCAAATTCCCAGTTTTACCTTCAAACAACAGCTCAATCATGCGCGCCACGACGTTGGGCTTAGAAATCGTTTGACCCCAGCCAATCGGCAAGCTCGTGTCTTCATAAGCTTGGTTTGCCAAAGCTGTATCTACAAAACTGTGCCTGTGCGTGGCTTGCATGGCATTCAGAACCCGAGCATCGGTGATGCCTTGGCTGGCTAATTTGCTCACCATACGGGCGCGAAAAGTGCTGGAATCCATGCCCAAACCCATAGGAACTGCCGTTGCGTGCGGCACGGGCTTGGCTAGGGCACTTGGTATGGCTTTGACCCGCTGTAGCGTCTGCGCTGGGTTAGGCGCAATCGCCTGTAAACGTGTATTCACGCCTTTGCCCACCGACAAATCCATTTTTGCCGGAAAGCTGGGTTTCACTGTTGGTTTGATAATCGGCTTACCGCTCATGCTATTTCGGTCAAGTTTTTACAAATTGCGCTGTCTGCTGCATCCAAGTCTTCAACGATTCATGGTTGGTCAAATCCGTTTTCAGCGGCGTTAAAGCCACATGACCAAGGAGAGTGGCATGAAAATCTGTGCCCTCAGAATCATCCTTCGCAGGGCCTGCGCCGCCAATCCAATACATGGTGCGCCCATGCGGTGTCGTTTGTGTAATCACTTTTTCCGCCGCATGGCGTGCCCCCAAACGGCATACTTGCGTGGCTTTGAGCTGGTCAAACGGTAAGTTCGGCACATTCACATTCAGCAGCCAAGGCGCGGCTTTTGCGTTTGTTTTGATTTCTGCATCCCTCAGTTTGATCAAATTCGCCACAATTTCTTTGGCTTTCAAAGCCGCTGCATCGATGTGCTCCCAGCCCTTTTTGACTTGCGAGAACGCAATCGCTGGAATGCCAAACAAATAGCCCTCCATCGCCGCACCTACCGTGCCTGAGTAAATCGTGTCGTCCCCCATGTTTGCGCCGTTGTTGATGCCAGACACCACCATGTCTGGCCGATAACCCAGCAAACCTGTCAGCGCAATGTGCACGCAGTCGGCTGGTGTGCCATTGACGTACCTAAAGCCATTTGCTGCGGTTTCCACATGCAAGGGGGAATGCAGCGTCAGCGCGTTAGATTTAGCGCTGTTGTTCACCTCAGGCGCGACGACTTCAACATCGGCAATCGTCTTCAGCGCCTCATACAAAGCCACAATGCCAGGGGCTTGGTAGCCGTCGTCGTTTGAAATAAGTATTTTCATAGTGTAAAAGTTAATAACACATTGTAGGTCGCTACAGAGACAGAATCATGTCTGATTGACCGTTATGATGATCTTTTGTTGCGATTTTTACGGCTATTTTTAGACTTTTTAGGAAAACCTATATGCACGCTTGGCTTTGTGAAAACCCCATTGGCATCGACGCCGTTATTTGGAAAGAGCTCCCTACCCCCGTGCCTGCAGAAGGCCAAGTTTTGATCAACATCAAAGCCGCGAGCCTGAACTTCCCTGACATTTTGATCGTTCAAAACAAATACCAGCACAAACCCGCCTTGCCCTTTGTGCCCGGCTCTGAATACGCCGGCGTGATCGAAGCCGTCGGCCCAGGCGTGACGCAACTCAAAGTCGGTCAAAACGTGGCGTGTTTAAGCGGCACAGGCGGTTTTGGCACGCACACCCTCGCGCCTGCTGCGATGTGCATGCCCTTGCCCGACGGCTTTTCACACGTCGATGCAGCAGCCTTCATCATGATTTACGCCACCTCACACCACGCTTTGGTGGACCGTGCACAGCTCAAAGCTGGTGAAACTGTGCTGATTTTGGGCGCAGCCGGCGGCGTGGGCACGTCGGCGATTCAAATCGCCAAAGCGATGGGAGCCAAAGTCATCGCCGCTGCATCTTCAGATGAAAAATGCGCTCTGTGCAAGTCCATCGGTGCTGATGAAACCATTAACTACAGTACCCAAGACCTGCGCGAAAGCATCAAAACCCTCACCGGTGGCAAAGGCCCAGACGTGATTTACGACCCCGTAGGTGGCCCCTACACCGAGCCAGCCTTCCGCAGCATCGCCTGGCGCGGCCGCTATTTGGTCGTCGGCTTTGCAGCCGGCCCGATTCCTGCCTTACCTTTCAACCTCATGCTGCTCAAAGGCGCATCTGTCGTCGGCGTGTTCTGGGGTGATTTCGCCAAAAAAGAACCCAAAGCCAACGCCGCCATGATGGCTGAGCTGGCCACTTGGTACGCCAAAGGCACCATCAAACCCGTCATCGACAGCAGCATGCCCATGGCGCAACTCAAAGAAGCCTACGCCCACATGAACTCTCGCGCCGTCAAAGGCAAGCTGGTGATGGTCAATTGACCAAACTCAGGCTATAATCAAAGGCTTGCGGTGGCTGTAGCTCAGTTGGTAGAGTCCAGGATTGTGATTCCTGTTGTCGTGGGTTCGAGCCCCATCAGCCACCCCATCTAAACATCAAAAAGCCCGTTGAATCTTGATTAACACTTGATTCGCGGGCTTTTTTACGTCTGACGCCAAATTCAAATCATTGGTATGATGATTGAAACTTCGCTCTCAACTTGACTTTCACACACACTTTTAGGGAGACAAACCATGAAAAACATCGGCTTCATAGGCGCTTCGGGGATGATGGGGCATGGGATGGCGAAGAACATTCAGGCCAAGGGGTTTTCGCTGTCGGTCAGTGTGAACCGTAACCGCGACGCAGTGGCGGATTTGGTGGCTGCGGGTGCTGCGGTGGTTGATTCACCGGCTGAATTGGGCAGTTGCGATGCGGTGTTGATTTGCGTGACGGGGTCGCCGCAAGTGGAAGCGGTGATGACGGGGGTGAATGGGCTTTTGAATGCTGCCAAGCGCGGATTGATCATCATCGACACGTCGACCAGCGAGCCAGAATCGACCGCAAAACTCGCTGCATTATGTGCGGATGCTGGGGTGGTTTATGTGGATGCGCCGCTGGGGCGCTCGCCCGTGCAGGCTGAAGAAGGCAAGTTAAACACCATGGTAGGGGCGACGCCTGAAGTTTTTGCGCAAATTCAACCTATTTTGGCGACTTACAGCGAAAACATCTTCCACGTGGGCGGCTCAGGCGCGGGGCATATCGTGAAGCTGCTGAACAACTTTGTCGCCCAAGCCATTTGCACGGCTACGGCCGAGGCGTTTACGGTAGGCGCTAAAGCTGGCATTGACCCTGCGGAACTGGTCAAAGTCATCAGCGCTGGCCCAGTGAACAACGGTTTGTTTCAGGCCATGGCGAAAACGCTGGGAGGCGATTTTGCTGGTTTGAAGTTTGAATTAGACAATGCACGCAAAGATTTGCGCTATTACACGCATTTGACCGAGATGGTGAATGTGCCGTCGTTTGTGGGCGAGGCGGTGCACCAGAGCTTGGCTATGGCGTCGAATTTGGGGTTTGGCAGCGAGTTTGTGCCTTCCTTGGTGAAGGCGCAAGAAAAACTCACTGGCATCAAGTATACGCTATAAATTTAATAGCTACTTAGGCAATAAATACGGCGGCTAAAGCGGTTTTCACCTCTTAAATAGGTTAAAAATACGGTTTTTGTGAATATTCACCTGTTGTTTATTGGCTATTCGCAGTTTGTTTGTAACTTATTTACACTTTGGAACATTTACAATGTGATATTTATCACTTTAATGTTACTTTGGTACTACTAAATATGAACAAATTACCTGTTTTCAACCGTTCAATGCTGTTTGCTGCTGTACTCAGCGCTGTTTGCGCAACTGCTGCATTTGCGCAATCTAATGCTGCAACATCCGCTGTACCGACAACTATTCCTTTAGGCTCATTGGCTGAAATAGGAGTTTTGGGCAGTACCTATGGTACCGGCGTTTCTGCGGCGGGCAGCTTTATGGGTGACAATTTTGGCATTCGCCTAGCTGCCGATTCTGCGGGTAAGTCTGACCATTTGCTGGGCGCTTTGGGCATTGCGGTAAACAGCCAAGGCTATTTGGTGGTGGGCGGCTCTACGGGTAAAGAGCCGCTTTCAGGCTTTGACACCACGGTGAACGGCAGCAGCGCCTTTGTGCGTTTGGATTTGACCAACCTGTCACCCGTTGTGCGCAAGGTGTTTCTTGAAGTGATCAACAAAAAGGCCGATGGCAAGCAGTTGTCCGTCACCGATGCGCCGTTTACCACGGTAAGCACGCAAGACTTGGGCAGTGTGATTCGCACCACCACAGTCAACGGCGTTGTGCGTACCACCATTTCTTTCAGCGGTGGCAGTGCTAACAGCATTGGCTTGGGTGGCGAGGCCAATGTGGGCAGCGATGGTTTGCTGACAATTAAACTCTTTCATGTTCGTAATGACAGAGGTGGCGATACCAGCAGCAAAACCTTTGCGTGGGCGGGTTACAAGCAGTATTTTCCGCAGCACAACGCCACTTCTAGCGTGGGCGCAGACACTGACGGACGTTTGACCGTTGCCGCTGAAAAGGGCTTTGAGGGCACTGGCTTAGGTGTCAACTTCGCAGGCTTTAAAAACACCAAAGGTGCTAAGGATTACGGCGTTCTTTTTGGCGTGAATTATGCTTTTGGCGGCAACACCAACAATGTGGGCAAGCGCCCGGACACCAATGCAGGCCAATTGGCTGAGACCTTGAAGGGCTTCAGCACCGTGTCTGGCCATGCCGTTCGCAATGTTGAGGGTTTGGGTAAGATTGTGAAGGTAGTGGAGACAATCAGTACTCAGAAAGTAAATGATGTTGCAAAGCCTCAAGAGCCAGTTGTCGCGGCACCAAAAGCAAACACGGCGCCTACGGCCTTAACCTTGGCGCAAACGCTCACCATCAGAGAGGATACGGCTGCTGATGGGCAAACTGTGGGTAAAGTGACTTGCGTGGATTACGCCCCTGCGGGCTCGCAGAATACCTGCACATTTACTGGAGGCACGACCAATTTTGCAGTGGCTGCGGATGGCACGATAACCTTCATCAGTAGTGCACTAGCGAAAATGGCTAGCTCTATTTCGCCGCAAGTAATCAGGCCAAGTCTCACCGCTGGTAGCTACAGCGTGCCAGTGGTAGCGACTGATGCCGCTGGTTTGACTTACACCAGCACGGTGACTGTCGTGGTGGGAGCTGCCTTGATTGATCCAGGGCTCTCCATTAACAAACACGGTATTTATGGCTGCAGTATCGAATCGACTTTGTCTGGGCAATTAAGTTACACCTCAAATTCGAATGGTGCTGTCACTTGGTCTAGCAGTAATCCAACAAACGTTACGGTAAGTGCCACAGGATTTGTGACGATTACCACACCTTACAACTATGCAATCATCACTGCCACTCAAGCGGCAACAACTACATACACAGCAAGCACAGCTACAACAGATGTAGGTTGTGATTAATTAAGTGTAATTTTACTATTTTTTTTATAGCTGCTTAGGCAATAAATACGCCGGCTACAGCTGTTTTTAAGCCTAAAAAAGCCGTTTAAACATAAAAAAACCACCCGCGGGTGGTTTTTTTACGTCAATAGAACCTCTGCGTGATTAACCGCGAAGTTTTGTAGCTACTTCCGCCACGCGTTTGCCGTAAGCTTTGGCGGTGTCCAAATCCCCTTGTGGAATATCTTCTGCAGGGCTGGTAGGGCCCACTTGCGCCATCAGGCCAGAGTTTGAGCCGATTCGGTTGATAGTGCCGTCGTTCATGGACGGCTGCCCAACCCAAATCATGCCTTGCTGCATGGCTAAGGTGATGAAATACTGAATCGTTGACAGCTTGTCGCCACTTGGGCTGGCTGAGATGGTGAAGCCGCCAGCCACTTTGTCTTTCCAAGCGCTGGTGAACCAACGCTTAGACGTCACGTCTGCAAACTTCTTGAACTGCCATGAGGCCATGCCCATGTACGTTGGGCTGCCCATGATGATTGCGTCTGCAGCGTCAACATCTGCCCATTGCGCGTCGGTCAAATTACCGTCTGCATCAATCGCGATGAGCTGTGCGCCCGCGCCTTCAGCCACAAATTGCGCCACGCGCTGGGTATGACCGTAACCTGAGTGATAAACAACAACTGTTTTTGCCATGATATAAATTTCCTTCTTTTCTATTTAAAAACAACAACTTACACAAAAAAATGACTTGGTTAAATAACTTGGTTTTTAAACCAAATCAAAAACCAAAACTTCTGCTTCGACCGCATCCGTCAACTCGACGACGGACTCTCCCACCAACTTGGCAGCATCGCCCGTTTTGAGCAGATGACCGTTGACCTTCAGCTCGCCACGCACCAAATGGACGTAGCTTTTGTGATTCGGTGCCAGTGCCAAACTTGCTGTTTCGCTAGCGGTAAGCAAACCAGCGTACAAAGCCGCATCAGCATGGATCGTGACAGAGCCGTCCGCGCCAGTTGGTGAAGCAACTAACTTTAATTTGCCTTGTTTAGCTGTGTTGGCGAAGGTCTTTTGTTCATAACCGGGAGCGATGCCTTTGGCATTCGGCTCAATCCAGATTTGCAAAAAGTGCGTCTCCTGCCCTTCAGCATGATTGAACTCACTGTGCTGCACGCCTGTGCCTGCGCTCAAGCGCTGCACATCACCTGGAGGAATGCCTTTGACGTTGCCGATGCTGTCTTTGTGCGCTAGGTTGCCGCTGAGCACGTAGCTCACGATTTCCATGTCCCTGTGCCCATGCGTGCCAAAACCTGTGCCGGGTGCGATGCGGTCTTCGTTGATGACCCTTAAGCTAGCAAAACCCATGTGCTCAGGGTCGTGGTAACCGGCGAATGAGAAAGAGTGGTAGCTTTTGAGCCAGCCGTGGTCAGCGTAGCCGCGCTCTTGTGATTTGCGTAATGTGATCATGTAATAAATGTAAGTGCTAACCCATCGCTTGCAATGCAATGGTTTTGATGGCATTATTCAAATAATTTCAATGAATAGTAATTCATCATGCAAAACTCTAAGGCTAGCCCCAAACAAAACTCAAAAACTGTCAATCCCAGAGATGTACTCACGCCAGACGCGTTGGAAATGCTGCAACACATCAACGAGACGGGTAGTTTTGCGGCAGCAGCGCGCTTGCAAGGTTTGGTACCAAGTGCGTTGACTTACCGTGTGCGGCAAATTGAAGACGCACTAGATGTGCTGCTGTTTGACCGCAGCTCGCGCAATGCCAAACTCACCCCCGCTGGCAGTGAGCTTTTGAAAGAAGGCACACGCTTGCTGCAAGACATTGATGCCATGGCGCACCGGGTCAAACGCATCGCCACGGGTTGGGAGCCGCAGTTCACACTGGCGGTAGACAGCATTATTTCAAAATCAACCGTGATGGAGTTGTGTGAAGCTTTTTTTGCACAGTTTAAAGATGGCCCACCGCCAACACGCGTAAAAATTCGGGACGAAGCGTTGTCGGGCACATTAGCGGCGCTGACGTCTGGGCAGGCTGATATCGCCTTGGGTGTGGCAGCTGAATCTGATGCTAACCCCGCCATGACTAACAAACCACTGGGTGCATTTAATTTCATATACGCGGTAGCGCCCAACCATCCGCTGGCCAACATGCCAGAGCCCTTGAGCGATGCCACGCTGCAGCAGCACCGCGCGGTGGCCGTGGCAGATTCGATTCAGCGCGGTAACGGCTTGACTTTTGGTTTGTTGGGTGGACAAGATGTGTTTACTGTGCCCACGATGGATGCCAAGCTAGACGCACAACTGCGAGGCTTAGGCGCTGGCTTTTTGCCCGAATGCATAGCACGCCCCTATGTTGAAACGGGCCGTTTGGTGCAAAAGAGTGTCAGCCGTGCAGAGCGCGTGGTTCGTGTGGCCTATGCTTGGCGCAGCGGAAATGCAGCGGGTCAAGGTCGTGCGTTGCAATGGTGGCTGGCGCAGCTGGAAAGCGCCACGACTAGAGCAGCACTTTTGCATCAGCGCTGATATCTTTATTGATACTTTAGTATTTATTTCATCACATGAAGCTATCGTAAAAGCCCAAATAAGCTTGGGTAAGAGTCTGTAAATATTGTATTTGGTGCTGAGATACAACAAACAAATGCTGTGTCGCTCTTAAAATGACAGTTGCAAAAATCATGGCGACAACACTATGCAACAAGACACCGCTACGCAATTAGAAACAGAAGCTTTACCAATCCTTGCGAACAATTTTTTGAACGAATCGGCGAGCATAGATAGCATTGAACAACCAACTGTTAATTTTTCACCCACCTATTTGTCGCTGCTAGGTTCTGCTTTGCTAGCCGCTTGTGGCGGCAGTGAAAATGGCGGTAACGCAACAGGCATACTGAGTGATTCAGCCAACGCCAACCCAGCAAATTCCGCAAACGCAGTAGGCGCCGATGCCGCTAGTATTAGCAGCGAAGCAGATTCCGTCGGTGGCTATCGCCCACCTGATGCAACGACTACCAACGGCACGGCTTCAGCTGCTGGGTTCAACAATTTCCCCGTGGCCTATACGCCCAACGATGCCTCACGTTTTTTACTACAAAGTCAATTCAACGCCTCAGACGCGGAAATTGCAGCTGTAACTGCTACTACCTTTGCAACATATTTGCAACAGCAGTATGCCAAGCCGATTGGTCAAACAGGTGTGCAGTGGTTAGACGCGCGCGGCTATGGCATATCAGACACCAACAGCTATTTTTTCAACACCTACCCCGCCGAATTCATGCTGTGGAATCAGCTCTTCACAGCGCAAGACGCAATGCGTAAGCGCATGGCACTAGGGTTATCCGAGTTTTTTGTGGCTTCGATGCAGTCGGCTGAGTTTACTTGGCGCAGCCACGCGTACGGTCAGTATTGGGACATACTGGCAAAAAATGCTTTCGGAAACTTCAGGCAACTGTTGGAAGAAGTTACGCTCAGTTCGGCTATGGGCTACTATTTGAATACCAAGGGTAATCAAAAAGAAAATAAAGCTACCGGAAGAGTCCCCGACGAAAACTATGGTCGTGAAGTGATGCAACTTTTTACGATTGGTTTGTACAAGCTAAACCTCGATGGCTCCATCCAAACTGATGCCAACGGCGTCAAATTAGAAAGCTATACCCAAAGCGATGTCACGAATATCGCACGCGTATTCACAGGCTACGACTTTGATGTTCGTACCACAGACCCCAAAATTCCGGTTTACAACAACGACGGCACTCTAGCCACCTATACCGTTGAGAGCAAAGACGCTGTCTTACGCCCCATGGCATTGACGGCAAACAGGCATTCACCCGAAGCTGCTACTTTTTTAGGTACAACCATTGCAGAGAACACGACAGGTGCAGCGGCGTTGCAAACAGCGCTCAACACTTTGTTTAATCACCCCAACGTTGGCCCATTTTTTGGCAAGCAAATGATCCAACGCTTTGTTACCAGCAACCCAAGCCCTGCTTATGTGGCGCGTGTTGCAGCGGCTTTTAACAACAACGGCGCAGGTGTTCGGGGTGATTTGAAAGCGGTTTGGACAGCTATCTTTTTAGACGACGAAGCACGCCGCCAGTATGCTGTCTCTACCGTGCCGATGCCAGTACCATCTGCTGGCTCTACGATTCGCAATGAAAAGGGGCAACTGAACCGCAACATCGCAGACAAAGCCTTTGGCAAACTGCGCGAGCCTATGCTCCGGTTTGTGCAATGGGGGCGAACTTTTGGTGTTACTTCGGCACAAAACTCTTGGAAATTATTTAGTCTAAGCAATGCATCGAATCAATTAGGACAAAGTCCATTGCAATCGCCTTCGGTATTTAATTTTTTTAGACCTGGTTTTATACCTCCAAGTAGTGCATTAGCAGCTACAAACACTACAGCACCCGAGTTTCAGATCGTTAATGAAACAACTGTAGGCGGTTATTTGAATTTTATGCAAGATTCGATCCGAAACGGATTAAATTGTCCAGAACCCTCCCAACCACAAGCTGCTTACACGAATTATCAACGTGACATCAAAGCAACTTATACAAGCGAGCTAGCTTTAATAAGCGACCCTTCGGCCTTAGTAAAACGCGTTAATTTATTGCTGGCGGCAGGGCAAATTTCAGACGCAAATCAAACGCTCATGATTACTGCTATAGCTTCAATGCCGTTAATCACTCTGCCAGTTAATCCTACAACTGCCCAAATTACACAGCTAAATAATCAACAGTTAGATCGCGTTTCAGCTGCAATATTGATGGCCATGGCTAGTAGCGAATACTTGATTCAAAAATAAACGACGAGACGACAACATGCATGCTTCAGACATTGACTCACCCGGCCGCCGTGCCTTTTTGCAGCGCTCGGCGCAGTTAGCTTTCACGGGGGCTGCTATGCCTACCGTTTTGAACTTAGCAGCCATGGGCGATGCAGCAGCCTTCAGCGCGCCAGATGGCAGCTACAAAGCGCTGGTTTGCATCTTTTTGTATGGCGGCAGCGATTACGCCAATACCGTGGTGACTTATGACAATGCCAGTCACGCTGCCTACAGCGCCATCAGAACCAATATTGCTATCCCCAAAGCTAGCCTAGACGCAACGGCATTGATACCCACAACGCCGTTACCAAATGGTCGCCAATATGCGCTTCATCCGTCTATGACTGGTTTGGCAAACCTCTTCAATACAGGAAAAGCAGCCGTACAGCTCAATGTTGGTCCTTTGATCGTGCCTATCAGCAAAGATCAGTACAAGGGTAGCAACCGCACACTTTACCCGTTGCCGCCCAAGCTTTTTTCACACAACGACCAGCAAAGCTTGTGGCAATCAACTTACCCCGAGGGCTCGACCATTGGCTGGGGGGGCGATATTGGCGATTTGGCGATGACGTCGAACACCAACTCGCTTTTCACATGCATCTCAATCACTGGAAATTCCGTGTTCTTGGCTGGCGATTCGGCTTTGTCTTACCAAGTCAGCACAGGTGGGGCTGTCAAAATCAATGCAGCAAATAACAATGTTTATAACTCTGCCAACGTCAAAACTGTCATCAATGGTTTGCTACGTGAGTCCAGAAGCCATATTTTGGAAAATGAATATAACCGCGTGACAAAGCGAGCGATTGATGCAGAGGTGGCAATCACTTCTGCCATTGGCAGCGGCATTCCTTTGGGCTCAGGTACTGAGTTTGCACCATTTGTACCTGTTTTATCTGGCAACAACCTTGCATCACAACTCAAAATGGTTGCCCGTCTGATAGCTGCGCGTTCCACTTTAGGTGCAAAAAGGCAAGTATTTTTTGTCTCTGCTGGTGGTTATGATTTGCACGATAATTTATTGACAGGTCAAGCGCAAAACATGACAGTTTTGAACAACGCACTCAATGCGTTTTACCAAACCACGGTTAATTTGGGTGTTGCCGATAAGGTAACCTCGTTTACAGCTTCAGACTTTGGCCGAACATTAACATCAAATGGGGATGG
This sequence comes from Polaromonas sp., assembly GCA_013298945.1. Taxonomy (GTDB): domain Bacteria; phylum Pseudomonadota; class Gammaproteobacteria; order Burkholderiales; family Burkholderiaceae_C; genus Aalborgiella. Next base: position 463,061 of record JAAFJR010000001.1, on the reverse strand, counting down.
CTCTGATCACGGATGGGGCAGCCACCATTTGGTTGTCGGTGGCGCCGTGAATGGTAAAGAATTTTATGGTGTTGCGCCACCTGTTAGCAACACAGATACAGTAAGTGCGAATGATCAGTGGCATGTTGGCCAAGGGCGCTTGTTGCCTACAACCTCCGTGGATCAATACGCTGGGACTTTAGCCACTTGGTTTGGCGTCAATCCGACTGGCGTGAATGGTGCGGTGAGTGAACTGGACAGCATTTTGCCGAATTTGAAAAATTTTGGCGTTACAGCAAATGGAATCAACTATCTAAGAAATATGGGGTTTATGCAGGCGCCATAGGGTCAAGAAAGAGGCATACTGTAGGCTCTTACAAATTTTTTGGAGACCTACTTATGAAACGCAAACGAAGCTCTGTTGATACAAAAAAACACTTTGCAATCATAGGCGCCGGCATAGCTGGCATCGCTTGCGCCCGAACGCTGGTGCAAGCTGGACACCGAGTAACCGTTTTTGAGAAAAGCCACAGCGCGGGCGGTCGGATGAGCACACGGAGCTCGTCTTTTGGCACGTTTGACCATGGCGCGCAATATTTCACTGTCCGTGACGAGCGTTTTACCAAAGCGCTCACCACAGCAACCGGCCTTTACAAGCCGTGGAGCGCCAATACGGTGCGCGTGTTGGACGAGCATGGCCGCGTCGCAGCTGCAGGTCTGCCCTCCAAAGAATCACATTTTGTCGCCGTACCGGGTATGAACGCCTTGGTTAAACATTGGGCACAACCGATTGCCCCATCTTTACAACTCTCCACCAAAGTCACCAAGATTGAGCGTGATGCATTGAATGCTCAACAGTGGCAGTTGCGCACCAGTGGTGTCGATGATTCACAACAAGTTTACTCCGGCTTTGATGCCGTATTACTTGCTATACCTAGCGAACAAGCGCACAGCTTGCTACAAACATCGAAACAAGGTGGCGAATTGATCAAATCAGTCCGCAAAGTCAGCGTCGCGCCGTGCTGGACCTTGATGGTCGCCTTTGCCAATGCGGTTCAACCTAATTTAGCGCACATCGGTCCGCAGTGGAATGCCGCGCGCAGCTCGCACCACCGCATTTCGTGGCTAGCGCGCGAATCTAGCAAACCAGGCCGTGGCTCGGTAGAACGTTGGACAGTGCAGGCCAGCCCTGCGTGGTCGGCAGAGCATTTGGAAGACGCTGCACCGCGTGTGCAAGCTAAGCTGTTGAAGGCTTTTTCCGAAGTCACTGGCATCCGCGCTGAACCCACACATGCTGATGTGCACCGCTGGCGCTATGCACAAACTACATTAGCGCTGGGTAAATCACACCTGTGGGATGCCCAATCTAGTATTGGCGTGTGTGGCGACTGGTGCATTGGACACCGCGTTGAAGATGGCTTTGTTTCTGGATTGGAACTTGCCTTAGCTGTGGTGTGAGCAAGCCAGCCACATACAGAGGGAGGTTCGCCCCCTCCCCCACGGGCCCGCTACATGCGGGCTCGCTCGTTGCTGCGCTTGCCAGCTACTTGGATGCCAAAGCGCACGATGGCAAGTGGTTGATTCGTATTGAAGATGTGGACACACCGCGCTGCATCGCAGACATGGACATCGTCATCCTGCAGCAACTTGCTGATGTGGGTTTAATTCCTGACGAACCACCCGTTTACCAGTCTCAACGCAGTCACCTTTACCAAGCAGCACTAGACCAACTTATCGATAACAAACAAGTTTTTCCCTGCAGCTGCTCACGCAAAGACGTGGCCGCCGCTATTGCCAAAGCCAACCCAAACGCCAAACCCAAACACGGTGAATTAGTCTACCCCGGTACGTGCAGAAGTGGCATGACTCAAACCTTGGCATTGGGCGCAGAACCTGCATGGCGATTCAAAACCAGCGGCGAGGTCAAAACGCAAATCGGCGATTTCGTCCTCAAACGCGCCGACGGCTGCTTTACCTACCAACTCGCCGTGGTGGTGGATGATGCGCTGCAAGGCATCACCCACGTCGTGCGCGGTGCCGATCTGCTAGACAACACCCCGCGTCAAATCGCGCTGCAACACGCCTTGGACTACCCCACACCGCAGTATTTGCACACGCCGCTGGTGATGGCGGCTGATGGGGAAAAACTGTCGAAACAGAACGGGGCTGAGGCGCTGGATACTTCTAACCCTTTAAAAACCTTGAACATGGCGGCTAAGGCGTTGAATTTGAGTGAGCAAAATGGTTCTGTCTCCGAAGCTTTGTCACATTGGACAAGCCAGTGGCAGCTCAAACGCGCTCAATTAAACTAATCTTTTTGCGCCCAAGACAGCGTGCCGGCGTCTTGACCTGCCACCGAATACAAAGCACCCGGCGCATTGCGGGTTTGTTGAAATTCATCTAAAGTTTGCCCACGCATGGCAGCATAAATATGCAAATTAGACACGCCTACCACAGCACCCAGCTTTTCAAGCATGAAGAAAATTACACCATAGTGGATCAAACCGCGCCAATCAAGCTCGCGTATTAAGCGTCGCTCTTCGGGCAGCAATCCTGCCTTCTCAAAACTGGCCTCTTGGTCTTCACGAAAAAATGCGCGGTGCGCTGGCGCCACCATGTCATGCAAGTATTTGTTGATACGGTAGTTTTTTACACTGCTTTCTAGTGTGAATGGATAAGTACCGCTCAAAGCCTCAGCCCCGTCAAGCTGCTGTCGCATGTGTGTGAGATGGCGCTGTGTTTCTCCCAAAATCGCGGGGGATGCTTTGTTTTCATAAATCGCCGTGGCAATGCCTGTCATTGATGGTAGGTAGTAAGTTTGATGCACTTTGTCTATGTTGGCAGACATGGCTCCCCGCATCACCAGCCACATGATGACTTCAGCACCCTCCATGCCTCCAAGTCCAGCTAGCTCGGCCTGTGTCATCTCTGTCAAGCGCACAGGGTCGTTTTCTATCAAGTCCAGAAACTGAGCGTCCCACGCTGGATTGTTAAAACCAGCGCGCTCGCCATGCACTTGGTGTGACAAGCCACCAGTGGCTACGATGGCCACGGGTGTATCTTCTGGATAACTCTCAATTGCCCGGCGCAGCGCCTGCCCAAGCTTGTAGCAGCGTTTTGCTGAAGGCACAGGAAACTGCAGCACACCCACTTGCAAAGGCACAATGCTGACCGGCCACGCTGGCTCATGTGGGCACAGCATGGACAAAGGCGAAAAAACGCCATGGTCTAGCGCTTTGTCTTGAAAGAAGGACATGTCAAACTCGTCCGCCATCAAAGACTGCCCAATATGCCGTGCCAGCGCCGGATGCCCCGCCACGGTTGGCAAATCACGCGGGCCACCACCCTCGTCAGCCACCGCATAACTCTCACCAATACCCAGCGTGAAAGCCGAGTAATGATCAAAGAAGAAAGAAGTGACGTGGTCGTTGTAGATAAAAAATAGCACCTCTACTTTGCGTTCGTCCAACCACTTTCGAACAGGATCAAAGGCTTCGAAAATAGGCGCCCAAACCGGGTCATTCTGCTTATTTTTGTCAAAGGCAAAGCCTATGGTTGGCGTGTGTGAGCAGGCGATTGCGCCAATGATTTTTGCCATAAATCGATGTTTTAATCCAAAGACGCTTTGGTCTTTTTAATCACATCCGCAAAACGCACCGACTCTGTTTGCATATATTGTGCAAACTGTTCACGGGTCTGTGGGAAGGCTTCATAGGCAAATGTTGAAAATTTCTCTTTGAAATCAGGTTCAGACAAAGCTTTTTCAATATCGCGTTGGATTTTGTCAGCAACTGCTTTGGGCAAACCTTTTGGTGCGGCAATCGCTGTCCAACCACTCACCTCAAAGCCGTTTGGACCACCGGATTCGCCAAACGTAGGCACATTAGGGAAATTAGCCAAACGCTTAGGCGCTGCAATCGCCAAATACTTCACCTTGCCAGCACGCTGCATCGCGCCTGCAGTAGCGTTGGTACCCATTGCAAACGACAACTCGTTGTTCGCCACGCCGGTATAAAGCATGGATGTTTCTTTGTAAATCACGTGCTGCATATCTGTACCCGTCACTGTTTCAAGCAATGCAGAACCCAAATGCACAGGGTTACCAACTGACCAAGAGCCGTAGTTCAGCTTGCCTGGGTTGGCTTTGGCATCAGCAATGATGTCTCCAACCGTTTTGTACTTGCTCTCTGTAGATACAGCGACAAAAAAGTAAGTTTTAAACAAAGGCAAGAGCGGGTCAAAGTCTTTTTGCACGTCATACGGCAATTTTTTGAACAAATGCGGGTAGGCTGATAAATGAACGTTATCCAGCTGAATCAAATCATGGCCGTCCGATGCACCACGTTTGAAAGCATCGATAGCAATAAAACCATTGCCACCCGGTTTGTTTTCAACCACCACAGGTTGCCCCCAAGCACGCGATAACTTATCGGCGAGCAAGCGCACAACACCTTCTGGGCCACTGCCAACGGGGAAAGGTGTGATGATGCGCACTGGCTTGGTTGGAAAGGTTTGCGCCTGGACGGTAAAGGCTGATAAAGCAGTTGCGGCAGTAAAAGCAGCAGCCATTAGAAGTTTTGATGTTTTTCTCATGATGTCTCCAGTAGTTAAAGTTTTAGTGATGTAAATTTTGTTGCTTAATCAAACGATGGTGAATACGTAATCAAAAACATAGCCTGCGCCGCTTGCTTGTCCCACCATTGTTAGCGTATTGAATCGGGCAGTGTCCCCCCTAAGCTCCACATCGCGAGCGACAGTCGTAGGGTTTTGCCCTTTGGTGTACAAAGCGTTTGCATAAACGGCAGTTTCTATAGCTTTTGGGTAAAACACATTTGTGGTTTGGCGCACTACGCCACCAACATGCACTTTTACGTGCAAGTGGGTTAAACGTCCGTCGTACCACCCAGGGAAAACAGTATTGAATGAAACCATACCGTCAGCACCTGTCGCAAAATAGCCCCTTAGCCACGTCTCACCTGCTGTGTTTTGGGATGAAAAAGCGGAATAAACACCGTCTTTATCGCACTGCCAAATGTCTACGACTGCATCTGGAATGGGCTTGCAATTTGAATCTTGGACTTTAAAGCGATAGACAGAAGGAATACCCTCACGTCCTTCCGTGATGTCTGTGCGGTTTAGAGCTGGTACGTAATACGGCCCCTGGGGTACTGCTGGCGTCAATGCACCACAATTTCCAGCAACCACGCTTGCACCAGCGCTAGCTGAATCCGAACTACCGCATCCTACAAGCGCCACGACTGGCGCTGCGAGAGCTAAACCACTTGCTTGTAGCAAAAGATTACGGCGCTCTTGATCCACGAAATTTTTAGCTGTAGAAGTCTTTGACATATTTGTTTTTTTAAAAAGTGAAAATTTATTTACAAATTGATTTTGTTTTCAATCGCTCAATTTGAATAGATGCCAAGATAACTCTCGCGATAACCTATAGTTATCAATTAACTGTAAAATTGACGGCAATATGAAGCTTTCATCCCTCAATGCCTTGGTTGCATCTATCGAAGAAGGTAGCTTGCGTGGCGCAGCGCGGCGCTTGAATATTTCGCAGCCCGCACTAACCAAAATGTTGCGGGCGTTGGAAGTAGAGCTGTCCGCAACACTACTCACCCGCACATCAAAGGGCGTGAAACCCACTGAGCAAGGCAAAGCGCTACATGCTCGCGCCTTGACAGTGGTACGAGAACTTAAACTTGCCACCAACGAGATCAACCAACTCAGCGGCAATATGGTGGGCGAATTAACCATAGGCGCTGTGCCACTGGCGGTGATGCTCATCATCCCCGAAACACTGCGCACTTACTGCCGAGCCTTTCCCAATATCCGCATCAAAGTGACCGAAGAGCTGTACATTGCCCAGCTGCAACGGCTACGCAAAGGTGAAGTTGACGTGGCCGTGGGCGGTATTCCCGACGATTTACCCAAAGGAGAATTCACCATAGAGCCGTTGATGACGACCACCATGGTGGTGGTCGCCCGCAAAGGTCACCCGCTCGCTCAGGCCAAATCGTTGCGTGAACTTGATGGCGCAAGCTGGGTTTACACGGGTGCAAACTCCGATTCTGGCTATGTTAAAGCGCTGTTTGAAGCCAACAACATGCCTGCCCCACGTGTTGGCGCTATTGTCAACTCCACCTTATCGCTGCTGTCCATCGTTGCCAGTGGCGACGTCTTGGGCTTGATGCCGCAGCAAATTGCGGTTCATCCCAGCACGGCACAGTTCATCAGTGTGGTACCGATTGCAGAAAAAGGGCTGGATTTGACCATAGGCGCCATCATCCGCAGCGATTCTGTGGTCTCCCCCGCTATTCGCCACCTGATCACACACATGCACAGGGCAGCGCAGTAACAATCCAACATCCCAAGCTCTTTACAATATCACCCGTGAATGACACTAATTTAAACCCTACAAACACGTCTGCCGAAGTATCAAACGGTGACGCTCCTCCAAAATTTCTTAAGACTATAAAAAGCTTCGTGCGCCGCGCTGGGCGCATCACCACGGGGCAAACCAAAGCTTTTGCTGATTTGGGTGAGCAGTTTTTACTGAAATACGATGAACATCAAAATGCTATTAATTTAATAGCTGCTCAGGCAACAAATACGCTGGCTACAGCCGAAAATACCTCTAAAATAGCCTTTGCAGCCGTTAATCCTGTTGTTTTTGAAATTGGTTTCGGAATGGGCGAAGCCACGGCGCATATTGCCGCTTTGCTGCCTGATACCCGCTTTTTAGCCTGCGAAGTGCACCAGCCCGGCGTGGGCGCGCTGCTCAAGCGCATTGGCGAGAGTTTAGAAACTGAGCACCCCGTTGACAACATCCGCATCATTTCCCACGATGCGGTGGAGGTGATCGACCACATGCTGCCGCTGGCCAGTTTGGACGGCGTGCACATTTTCTTTCCCGACCCGTGGCACAAAAAGCGCCACAACAAGCGCAGGTTGATTCAGCAGCCACTCATCGCCAAGCTCGCAGCTCGGCTCAAAGTAGGCGGCTACATTCACTGTGCAACCGACTGGCAGCCCTATGCCGAGCAGATTTTAGAAGTGCTGAGTGCGGAGCCTCTATTAAAAAACCGCGCAGATCCCGTCAAAGATGCTGCCTTAGCCGGTTATTCGCCGAAACCGCACTACCGCCCGCTGACCAAGTTTGAAAACCGGGGCATCAAGCTGGGGCATGGCGTGTGGGATGTCGTTTTTGAACGTGTTTGAAACACTATCCATTCCGTTCGGGCTGAGCCTGTCGAAGCCTCTGTGCCAACCCTTCGACAAGCTCAGGGCGAACGGTAAAAATCAAAGATAACGGATGAGTGAATTCGACCTGATTTACCAAGACAGCGCCCTGCTGGTGTTCAACAAACCCAGCGGTTTGCTGTCCGTACCAGGCAAAGGCCCTGAAAAGGCTGATTGCTTAAGAACCCGCGTTCAGCAGATTTACCCAGAGGCTTTGACCGTCCACCGTTTGGATATGTCTACATCTGGCATTTTGCTGATGGCGCGAAGTGCAGCACTGCATCGAACGCTGAGCATCGCCTTTCAAGACCGTGAAGTTAAAAAACGCTATGTTGCTGTTGTTGATGGCCAGATGCTGAAAAACTCGTCAGAAGAATGGCAACTGATTGACAAACCAATAGCAAACGATTGGATCAACCGCCCGCTGATGAAAATAGACCCGCAAGAGGGGAAGCCCAGCCAAACGCACTATAAAGTTGTCAGTTACAACGCTGCCACTGACACAACCCGGCTAGAACTAGCACCCATCACCGGGCGCACGCACCAGCTGCGGGTGCATTTGCAGTCACTTGGGCATCCAATTTTGGGCGATCACTTATATGCATCACCCGAAGTTATGACCAAGTCAGCGCGGTTGATGTTGCATGCCAGCCAGCTGACATTTGCGCACCCTGTGACGGGTGAGGTGATTGATTTGCACTGTCATCCACCGTTTTAAGCTGCTTTTAACCAATTTCAATGGCGTAAGGTGTTTGACGGCAAGAGAGAGAATAATCAAGCCATATACATTTTCATCCACCTTTTCATTCATCATTTTGGGAGACAGTCATGAGTCGTGAAGTCGTTGTAGTTAGCGGTGTGCGCACTGCTATTGGCACATTTGGCGGTAGTTTGAAAGACGTCGCCCCCACCGAGCTGGCCGCTCAAGTTGTGCGTGAATCCCTCAAACGCGCCAATGTGGACGGCACAGACGTTGGCCATGTTGTCTTTGGCCATGTGGTCAACACCGAGCCGAAAGACATGTATTTGTCGCGCGTTGCGGCCATCAACGGTGGCTGCGCCGAGGGTACGCCGGCTTTCAACGTGAACCGCCTGTGCGGCTCCGGCCTGCAAGCCATTGTGTCGGCCAGCCAATCGATTTTGCTGGGCGATGCGGATGTCGCCATAGGCGGCGGCGCTGAAAACATGAGCCGTGGCCCTTACGCCTCGCTCAACACCCGCTGGGGTGCTCGTATGGGCGACACCAAGATGATCGACATGGTGGTTGGTGCGCTGCACGACCCGTTCCACACCATCCACATGGGTGTGACCGCTGAAAACATCGCCGCGAAATGGGGCATCACCCGCGAAACGCAGGACGCTTTGGCCGTAGAAAGCCACAACCGCGCCCAACGCGCGACCGAAGCCGGCTACTTCACCGAGCAAATCGTCCCCGTCATGTTGAAAAACAAAAAGGGAGACGTAGCCTACGCGACTGACGAACACTTCCGCAGCAATTGCACGATGGCAGATATGGCTAAGTTGAAACCCGTGTTCATCAAAGAAAACGGTACGGTGACAGCGGGCAATGCCTCCGGTATCAACGACGCGGCTGCCGCTGTGGTGTTGATGGAGAAAAGCGTTGCCCAAGCCCGTGGGCTGCAGCCTCTAGCACGTTTGGTAGCCTATGCCCACGCTGGAGTCGACCCGAAATACATGGGCATTGGCCCTGTACCTGCCACCCAAAAAGCCCTGAAAATGGCGGGTTTGACGGTGAATGATTTGGATGTGATCGAAGCCAACGAAGCCTTTGCGGCCCAAGCTTGCGCTGTGACCAAAGATTTAGGCTTAGACCCAGCAAAAGTCAACCCGAACGGCTCCGGCATTTCACTCGGTCACCCGATTGGTGCGACTGGCGCGGTGATTACCGTGAAAGCGCTGTATGAACTGCAACGCATCAAAGGCCGTTACGCCTTGGTGACGATGTGTATTGGCGGTGGACAGGGTATTGCGGCAATTTTTGAACGCATGTAACTCTCTGCCTCTTTCATCCACAAAAAAGCGCCTATCGAGGCGCTTTTTTATTTTGTAAATTGCAAACGCCTTAACCACGCGGATGATGGACAGCATGAATCTGTTTCAGCCGCTCCCGCGCCACATGCGTGTAAATCGTCGTCGTTGAAATATCGGCATGACCTAACAATAACTGCACAGTACGTAAATCCGCGCCGTGGTTTAGCAAGTGCGTCGCAAAAGCATGCCGCAGGGTGTGCGGCGACAGCGGGCTGGTGATATGCGCCGTGAATGCATGTTTTTTGACGGTGTACCAAAACATCACCCGCGTCATGCCTGCGCCTAGGTGAGTGACAAACAAATCCTGCGTTTGCTGTTGCCCCAAAATCTGCGGGCGAGATGCTTCTAAGTAACGCTCAATCCAAAGTCGGGCAACTTCACCAAAAGGCACAAGTCGTTCTTTGTTGCCTTTGCCAATCACGCGCAGTACACCTTCGGTCATGCTCAGATTAAAAACTTTCAGTGTCACCAGTTCGCTGACCCGCAAACCACTGGCGTACATCAGTTCCAGCATGGTGCGGTCGCGCAGGCCTAGCGGGGTGTCAATGTCTGGGGCATCAAGCAGCGCTTCAACTTGCGCTTCGCTCATGGTTTTGGGGACACGCAGGGCTTGCTTGGCGGCTTGCAGCTTCAAAGTGGGGTCAGCGTTGATGAAGCGCTCGCGCATAGCCCAGCGGAAATAGCGTTTGAGTACGGTCAACCTACGATTCGCCGAAGTGGCTTTGGTGGACGCGTGTTTAGCAGAAAAGTAGGCGTTAATGTCGGCTTCAACCGTTTCGTCAACGCCTTTGTGGGACAAATTCTCGCGCGTGCTCAACCACTGCGCGTAAAGTGTTAAATCACGCCGATAAGCTTCCAGCGTGTTTTTTGACAGCCCATCTTCCAGCCACAACGCATCGATAAAGGTATCGATGTGGTTGGGTGCATGGATGGGCGTGATTTCAGCGTTAATGGCGCGAATCAATACTGCTCAACAATCCACTACATTAATCCAACTTCAAGTTCGCCACGTCCACCACTTTTTTGTAGACGGCAAACTCGGCTTTGATTTGCTCGGCAAACTGCTCAGGCGTATTCGCCACCACGATGGAGCCTGTGTCTTCAATGCGCTTGCGCACGGCGGGGTCTTCCAAAGCTTTGCGCACGCCTGCGTTGATTTTGTCGACCACCTCTTTCGGCAAACCTTTAGGACCATAAATGCCGTAATAAGCCATGCGGTTAACGGGCTCTAGACCGACTTCTTTGAAGGTCGGCACATTGGGCATTTGCGCCAAGCGCTGCGGTGCGGCTACCACGATAGGCACAAGGCGATTGGTCGTGATGAACGGCATGGCTGAGGGGGAATTATCAAAAATAATTGGCACTTGGCCAGCCACCGTGTCGTTCAAAGCCGGCCCTGCGCCACGATAAGGAATGTGCGTGATGAACGTGCCGCTCAAATTCTTGAACAATTCCGTTTGCAAATGCCCAATGCCGCCTGTACCCGATGTGGCGTAGGAATATTTGCCTGGCGATTTTTTCAGCTCAGCCAAAAAGCTTTTGTAGTCTTTCGCTGGGAAGCTGGGGTGAACCGCAATCACGTTCGGCGTGGCGGCAATGTTGATGATGGGCGTGAAATCAGTAATCGGGTTGTAAGGTGTTTTCGGGTTGATGGCAGGGTTGGCCGCTGTGGTTGACACCGTAGCCATGCCGAGCGAATAGCCATCAGGCGCGGACTTAGCAGTTTCATTCGCACCAATCACGCCGCCGCCGCCGGCTTTGTTTTCTACAATGACAGAGACACCCAAAGCTCTACCCAACGGCTCTGCAATCACGCGGGCGACAATATCTGTCGTACCGCCTGGCGCAAACGGCACTTGCAGTTTGATGGTTTTATTCGGGTAGTTTTGAGCAAAAACGCCTGTAGCCGTCGTAATTATTGTCAAAGCAGCTATTAATTTGATAGCAAATTTTATCTTTTTCATGCAAATCCTTGTGAAAACCATTCAATATAGAGGCAAAACTTGTGCCATGATAATTCAAAGTAACTTTTCCATGAATGGGGATACTACATAATGGATAACCCCTAGATTGATTCAGAACCCAAATAAGACCCCACCCTTGTACTACGCACAACTCCTCATCCCTGATTTTTCCTTGATTTTGTGCGGCTATTTGATTTGCCGCTTCACGGCTTTAGATCGCGCTGTGTGGTCGCAGGTCGAAAAACTGGTGTTTTACTTTTTGTTCCCGGTTTTGCTGTTTTCGTCCATCGTCAAAAGCCCTATTCGCTTGGATGAAGTTTCAAACTTCGTCTTTGCGGGTTTATTAACGGGCGTTTGCACCGTGGGCTTGGCGTATGCCTTGCCTTTTTTGCCAGGTTTCAAAAGCCACTTTTCTAGCCGCGACCACGCCGCCAGTGCGCAAATTGCCTTTCGGTTCAACTCCTTCATCGGCTTAGCGTTGGCAGAACGCTTGGCCGGTGCCCCCGGTTTGTTGTTGATTTCGGTGCTGATTGGTATTTGCGTACCTCTGTTCAACATGGCGGCCGTGTGGCCCATGGCGCGACATGGCAAAACGGGGTTCATGGGTGAGCTGCTGCGTAACCCCTTCATCATCGCCACCGTGTCTGGGCTGGTTTGTAATTTGCTAGGGTTTAGATTTCCTGATTGGATCACGCCCACGGTGAGCCGCATTGGCGGTGCGTCTATTCCGCTGGGTTTGATGGCGGCTGGCGCGGGCATGCAGTTTGCAACGCTAGCAAGGGCTAAAACCTTGGCCGTTAGCTTGCTAGCCATTCGCCACGCGATTGCACCTGTGATTGCGCTGGGTTTATCGCTGCTGTTCAAACTCTCACCCGTGCAAGCAACGGTGCTGATGATGTTCTCTGCCCTGCCAACCGCGCCAACTGCCTATGTTTTAGCAGCACGCATGGGGTTTGATGGTGGTTATGTAGCGGGATTAGTCACCTTATCGACACTCTTGGGGGTGCTGAGTTTGCCTTTTGCTTTGTCGTTGATTTAAAAAGTTCACTGAGCCAGTGCCCAAGCGACGTGCTCTTTGACGAGTTCACTGGGATGATTCACTCTGGTTTGCAGCGTTGCATCAATCAAAGCTACTTCCAGTTTCAACGCAACCCTACGCGCATTGCCAAGCGCAACGGCAATATTCCGCAACCAGCGCTCATGCCCAATGCGGCGAATCGGGCTGCCTTCGGTGAACTTCAGAAAAACATCTTCCGTCCAATCAAACAAAGTGCCTAGTTGCTGCCCGTTTAATCCGGCGCGTTCGTCAAAATCAGGCAATGCACTGCGTTTGGCAAACTTATTCCAAGGGCAAACAAGCTGGCAATCATCGCAGCCATAGATGCGGTTGCCAATCAGGGGTCGTAACTCTAAAGGAATTGAACCTGCGTGTTCAATGGTCAAATACGAAATGCAACGCCGCGCGTCCAGCTTGTGTGGTGCGATGATGGCTTTCGTGGGGCAAATATCTATGCAAGCGCTGCAGCTACCGCAATGCGCCGTCACTGGCGCGCTGTGCGGCAGGGCAATATCCAAGAAAATTTCACCTAAGAAAAACATGCTCCCCGCCTCGCGGTTCAGCACCAGCGTGTGCTTGCCGCGCCATCCTTGGCCACTGCGACTGGCGAGTTCGGCTTCCAGCACAGGGGCGGAATCGGTGAAGACGCGGTAGCCCAACGGCGAGATGTGTTCCGCGATTCGCTCACTTAAGCGTTGTAGCCGCGCGCGCAGCACTTTGTGGTAGTCGCGCCCTCGGGCATAAACAGAAACTATGGCTTCATTTGGACGATTCAACCGCTGCAATTCAAGGTCTGTCCAGTCGTTTGATGTCGAACTAGGCAAATAATCCATACGCGCTGTCAGCACACACACCGTACCAGGCACCAGCTCAGCCGGTCGCGCTCGCTTCAAGCCATGCGCTGCCATATACGTCATGTCACCATGAAAACCGTTGGCTAACCACGACAACAAACCAGGCTCGGCGGCAGACAAGTCAACGCCTGTCGCGCCAATCTGAGAAAATCCCAGCTCTAACGCCCACGTTTGAATTTGCTTGAATAATTGCTCGCTGTCTAACATGCGTTCATTAACTTTTAAATATTGCTCGATTTGACTACTGAATTAATGACTTTTACTGAACTTATCTTGCAATGGCGGACTGAAGACGACACCCGCCAATTTGCGGTGCGGATAGCGCATCAATTATCAACCCTAACGCCTGAGGACAGCCTGTTTATCGAGCTACACGGCGATTTAGGTGCTGGCAAAACTACGCTGGTACGGCATTTACTGCAAACCCTAGGCGTGATGGGGCGCATCAAAAGCCCCACATATGCGATTGTGGAATCGTATGACGACATCAAAAACGCTTTGTACCAACCGCTAAATTTATGGCATTTTGACTTTTATCGCTTTAACGACCCGCAAGAGTGGGAAGAAGCCGGTTTTAGAGACATATTTGCAAGCAAAGGTATCAAACTCGCAGAATGGCCTGAAAATGCTGCAGCTGAATTACCTATTGCTGATGTAGCTATTAAAATAGTAGCTAACATGGATGAATCCAGAGTCATCACCGTCACGGCGCAAACTCCTGTTGGTCATCAAGTCATTTCTAAACTGCAATCATTTATTACACCAGCCTAATTTGCCTTTTATGCAACGCCGCTCCGTATTAAAGCTATCAGCCCAAGGCACTTTGGTACTGCTTCTGGGCAGCCACCAAATCGCCCGAGGCGCTGGCATTTTGGCGGTACGGATTTGGCCAGCGGCGGACTACACCCGAGTCACCATCGAGAGCGACGTCGCCCTTAATACCAAACAAACCTTCATCAAAGACCCCCCGCGTTTAGCTGTAGATATCGAGGGATTAGAACTTAACCCTGCGCTACGCGAGCTGGTGGCCAAGGTTAAATCGGACGACCCATTTATCAGCGGTATTCGCGTGGGTCAATACACAACCGCTACGGATCAAAATTTAGTAGCCTTGGGCTTTGGCTCACCCAATGTTGTGCGCTTGGTGCTAGATTTGAAGCAAGCCGCGCTGCCGCAAGTGTTCAAGCTGCCGCCAGTTGCCGCTTACGCGCACCGTTTGGTTTTGGACTTGTACCCCGTGAACAAAATCGACCCGCTAGAAGCTTTGATTAATGAGCGGATGAAAGAAGCCAAACCGCCAGAAATCTCAGACCCATTGGGTGATTTAATCGCTCAAAAAAGCAAAAAAACAACTGATAAAACTACAAATAATATAGCTGCTCAGGCAATAAATACGACGGCTACAGACCAAAAAGCACTTGAAAAAGAGCCTAAATTAAATTCATCTAGCACCACGCCCACAACGGTTGTAGCGACTGCACCGAGCAAAACAGACCGCCTCATTATCATCGCGCTTGACCCTGGCCACGGCGGTGAAGACCCAGGCGCGATTGGTCCAGCCGGCACGCGTGAAAAAGACGTGGTGCTCAGCGTCGCCCTGAAACTGCGTGACCGCATCAACAAAAGCGTGATCAAAGGCAACCCCATGCGGGCGTATTTGACACGGGACGCGGACTTTTTTGTACCCTTGAACGAGCGCGTCAAAAAAGCACAAAAAGTGCAAGCAGATTTGTTCGTCAGCATCCATGCCGACGCCTTCACCAACCCCGAAGCACGCGGTGCCAGCGTGTTTGCCCTCAGCGACAAAGGCGCAACCAGCGCATCCGCCCGCTGGTTGGCCAACAAAGAAAACGCGGCGGACGCGGTGGGCGGCGTCAACATCAAAGCCAAAGACGTGAACGTGCTCAAAGCGCTGTTAGATATGAGCACCACCGCGCAAATCAACGACAGCTTGCACCTAGGGCGGGCGGTGATCAAAGAAATCGGTGGCGTGGGGAAATTACACAAGCCCCAAGTCGAGCAAGCCGGCTTTGCTGTGCTCAAAGCCCCCGATATCCCCAGCGTATTGATAGAAACTGCCTTCATCAGCAACCCCGACGAGGAAGACAAGCTACGTAGCGACGAGTATCAAGAAAAACTAGCGGATGCAGTGATGCGCGGCATCAAGCGCTACTTTGCGCGAAATCCGCCCTTGGCTAGGAATAGATCGGTCTAGCCGTCAGATTTGATCAGACATAAAAAAGGCTCAGCCACCAAGCAGTGACTGAGCCTTCGTTTTAACTAACTACAGTATTACAAGCAGCAAGGCAAAACGCCCATGCAGCAAGCTGCACCAGCGACACAGCAGGCGCCAGCCGCAGCGGCAAACACGCTAGAAGAGCCGATGAAAGCAGCTACTGCGGCCATGAATTTCAAAGATTTGGTTTTCATATAAATACCTTTTAAAAATAAATTAAATCATAAATGTCAATGAGGAAGACAGGGCTTGCTTTGGTGGTTTCCAAATATGGTTTGTATTGACAGAGGCATAAGTCCAATGAAACGTGGGGTAAAAAACTGTTAATTGGGTAAAGTGTATTTTTGGTGCGTCGTGCGATGGCACACTGACGGCAGAACAAGAGGCGCTACAGCTGTTCACACCCACGCTAAATGCAACACAATCAGGACAACTGTTGGCACAAATCGTGGTCGCACTCGCATAGCCGACAAACCACAGAGCAGCTAGGACAACCAAAATTCGACGAACGATACTAAACTTTAATGTCATAAATAAGCGTTTTATGTGCTGTCGGACAGTGTATCTCTCAATAAGTTCAAATTTAAGCATCAAATGCAAGTTCGCGCAATCATGCAATCCTAAGATCTAGGAATCGCATACGTCCCCACCGCGTGCGCCACCATCTCAGGGTTGCCTTCTGAGTAAATCGACACTTCGCCAATCGCCAGTGTGCGTCCTAGTTTGATAAGTTTGCACACGCCGATGATGGCTTTGTCTGCCGCCGGTTTGCGTAGAAAGTTGATGTTCAAACTGGTCGTCACCGTCAAAGGCACGATGCCGATCTCACCCAAAATCGCCACATATAGCGCCACATCGGCTACAAACATCATCACTGGGCCAGAAACCGTACCGCCAGGGCGCAGCTCGGCTTCACTGATGTTGTGTCGAATGGTGGCGGACTTGTTGCCTACCGCGTCGATGCTGCATTTGGACTGAGGGAATTCAGTTGTGATGAAGTCAACAACCTCAGCTAGCGTAGGTTTGTTGGTAGTTAACTTTGCAGTCATTCTTTACTTACCTTCCGTTTTTCTGGCTTTCCAAGCACCCCAGAACACAAACATGCCGGGAATCAAAATCATGGCGTAAATCACTTTGTCCAAGTGCTGTTTCACCATGGGGATGTTGCCAAAAAAGTAACCCAAAATCGTCAAACTTGCTACCCACAGCAGGCCGCCTGTAATATCGTACAACGTGAATTTGCCACGCGTCATTTGCGCCACGCCAGCCACAAAAGGCGCAAAGGTGCGCACAAACGGCATAAAACGCGCCGCAACGATGGTGATGCCACCGTATTTTTCGTAAAAATCATGCGCTTGGTTGAATGCTTTTTTGTTGAAAAACTTGGTGTCTTCCCACTTGAAAACTTTGGGACCGAAATAATGCCCAATCGTGTAATTGGTCTGGTTGCCCAGCACCGCTGCCAACCACAGCAAACCAATGCTGAGCGGCAAATCCATCAGCCCTATACCGCACATCGCCCCGACGACGAACAACAGCGAATCACCCGGCAGAAACGGCATGACGACCAAGCCCGTTTCTACAAAAATAATGGCAAACAGCAGCACATAGACCCAAGTGCCGTTGTTTTTGACAAAAATCTCAAGGTATTTGTCAACATGAAGGATGAAGTCGAGAAGGGTTGTGATGATTTCCATAGTGTGTGATTATCGCCGCAACTTTTTATCAATTTACAATGCCCCATGCCTTTTGAAACCGCTCCCCGCCGCCCCATCCGCGAACTGCCAGACGAACTCATCAGCCAGATCGCCGCCGGCGAAGTAGTCGAGCGCCCCGCCTCGGTCGTGCGCGAGCTGGTGGACAACACCTTGGACGCAGGCGCGACGCAGATCACTGTGCGTCTGTCCGCAGGCGGTGTGCGGCTGATTGCGGTGGAAGACGACGGCGTAGGCATCGCGCCTGATGAACTGGCGATTGCATTGAGGCGCCACGCCACCAGCAAAATCACGAATTTGACCGATTTGGAATCAGTAGGGACGATGGGTTTTCGGGGTGAGGCGCTGGCCGCCATCAATTCGATTGCAGACTGCGCCCTGATTTCACGTCCCGCAGGTCAAGCCACAGCCTTTTCACTGAATGGATTGACCGGCGAACTCAGCCCCGCCGCTCGGGCGCAGGGCACAACTGTGGAAGTCAAAGAGCTATTCTTCAGCACGCCTGCACGGCGCAAATTCCTCAAAACCGACGCCACCGAGCTGGCGCACTGCATCGAAGCCGTGCGCCGCCATGCCTTGGTGCGGCCCGAAGTGGGTTTTGCGATTTGGCACGATGGCAAATTGGTGGAGCAATGGCGTGCATCCTCATCCTCAACCGAAAATCAAGAAAGTCAACGAAATCAACGGCTTAAAGACGTTTTTGGCGACGATTTCATCAACCAGTCCGTCCAAGTCGATCACACGCAAAACGGCATCCGCGTCACCGGCCGCGCCGGCATACCCGACCACGCCCGCTCTCGCGCCGACCAGCAGTTTGCCTACGTCAACCAGCGCTTCGTTCGCGACAAAGTCATCACCCACGCCGCCCGCTCCGCCTACGAAGACGTGCTGCACGGCCACCGCCAGCCTGTGTATGTACTGTACGTGGAGATTGAGCCGACCCGTGTTGATGTGAATGTCCACCCGACCAAAATCGAAGTGCGTTTTCGCGATGGCCGCGAAGTGCATCAGGCGGTGCGGCATGCGGTGGAGAATGCTTTGGCAGCACCACGGGCTGCGGTTATGACGCAACAATCGGCTCAAATGGCTCAAATGGCTCAAAACACCCAAAATGAGCCTTCAAACCAGTCATTTAGTAGGTTTTCAGCCTCAAATACACCTTTAGCCGGCATATTTACTGCCTCAACAGCTATTAATTATGTAGCAAATAGAGAGCTTTTACCATCTGAAACGCACCAGATTTCAGATGTTACAGCCGTTTGGCCGCCGCAGAATAATCCACAAACCGCGACTTCAAACTCGTTCGACAGCTCACCAAAAAACCATTCTGACGACACCATCTGGCCGTTAGGCCGCGCCATTGCCCAGCTCCAAGGCATCTACATCTTGGCGGAAAACGCGCAGGGCTTGGTCATTGTGGATATGCACGCCGCGCATGAGCGGATTGTGTATGAGCGCTTGAAGTCACAAATCAACGTTGCAGAAGCTGCGAAATCATCGCTGTCAAGTCAGCCTTTACTCATCCCCGCCACCTTCGCCGCCACCCCGCTGGAAGTCTCCACCGCGCAAGAATGCGCTGAAACACTCTTGCAACTGGGTTTGGACATCACCGCCTTTTCCCCAAAAACGCTTGCGGTCCGCGCGGTACCGACGACTTTAGCAAAAGGCGACGCCGTCGAACTTGCCCGCAGCGTCTTGGCCGAACTCGCCCTGCACGATGCCAGCACCGTCATACAACGCGCTCAAAACGAAATCCTATCCACCATGGCCTGCCACGGCGCGGTACGGGCAAATCGCAAACTAACGCTGGACGAGATGAACGCCTTGCTACGCCAAATGGAAGAAACCGAGCGCTCTGACCAATGTAACCATGGGCGGTCAACGTGGCGACAAATCAGCATCAAGGAGTTGGATGCCTTGTTTATGCGGGGGCGATAGGCACTGTCATTCTCGCGCCCGAATTGTCATTCCCGCGTAGGCGGGAATCCATGGAGGCGCTTGTAGATTCCCGCCTACGCGGGAATGACGGCTCAAACGGTTACTATTTACGTATAACAACGAGAGAGACACATATGACTGAGCCAACCAGTGAAGATAAAAAATTCACCACATTTAGCGAGTTTTACCCCTTTTACTTGAGTGAACACAGCAACCAAACCTCGCGCCGATTGCATTTTGTGGGCACCAGCATTGCCTTAGTGTTGCTCGTCACCGCAGTTGTCACCCGCAACCCGATGCTGATTCTGTGGGCGTTGCTTCAAGGTTACGCGTTTGCATGGGTAGGCCACTACTTCTTCGAGCACAACCGCCCCGCCACCTTCAAATACCCGCTCTACAGCTTCGCCGGTGATTGGCGCATGTGGGCGGATATATTGACGGGGAAGATTAAGTTTTAAAGCAAAACTTCAGAGTTTTTCAATCCCCTGCCCCCTCACCCCCTCTAACCGCGCCACACTAACCAGTTGCGGCGCAATCTCCGCTAGCGGCACCAAAACAAAGGCACGCTGCCACATGCGGGGGTGGGGGACGGTCAAAGTTTCGGTTTGTATTACCTCATCACCATATAGCAAAATATCCAAATCCAGCGTTCGCGGAGCATTCAGATACGGGCGCTCTCTGCCTGCTTTTTGCTCTATTTTTTGTAGCTGCTCAAGCAATAAATACGCTGGCTGCAGGCATTTTATCTCTATAACAGCGTTGATGTAATCTGGGCTTTTTGGAGCACCTGGGAGCGACTCCATCGCTGCGGTTTTGTAGAGGGATGATTGCTTGGTGACTAGGGTTTCGGGTAAGTCGTTGATAGCGTAGATGGCGTTGCGAACCGTTTGTGTGGCATCGCCTAGGTTAGCGCCTAGGGCGATGTAGGCTGTGACAGCTTTGTTATCCCCCGCTCGCATGTTTATTCGCTTGGCGTGAACGGAGGGTTGGGCACAAAGGCCAGATTTGGCTTTTTAGCACCGCCGCGTTTGCGTCTGCGGCGTTTTTTGGCGGGGTCGGTGTTGTTGTGCTCGGCGCTATCGTCGCCCTCCTCTTCGGTGCGCTCTAGGAGATTGTCTAGAGGTGAATCTACCGATTTGGGCGCAGATTTTGATGCTGCCGTGCGGGGTTTCGGCGTTGTTTTCGGCTTAGCACGTTGCTCTTCGCGCACCTCTGCCACCATGTCTTCGCGCTGCTCGTCGGTGGCGATGCTGAACTCTTGCCACCACTCGGCCAAAGATTCGTCCACTTCGCCAGAAACTGCTCGCAGGCGCATGAAGTCGAAACTGGCTCTAAAGCGCGGCTGGTCGACCATACCGAAAGGGGTGCTGCCGACGCGTTTTTCAAAGCGGGGCTGCATCATCCAAATTTCACGCATGTCGGCAGCCAATTTGCCGCGACCGGACACATCGCCTATGCGGGCATTGAACACATCATCTATCGCCTCTTGCAAGGCAGGGAAACTGTGTTGACGCTGACGCAAGCGTGCAGCCCAACCGTCGCGCACATCTGCCCACAGCACGCAGGCGAGCAGGAAGCTGGCAACCACGGGTTTGCCTTCACCGACGCGGCGGTCGGTGTCTTCTAGGGCGACACGTACCAAGGTTTGGTCAGCCCGCTCTACTACGACGTCCAACAATGGATAAATGCCAGTGGACAGGCCAAGTTCTCTCAGCGTATCTATGCTGCTTTTCGCGTGGCCAGTTTGCAAGAGCTTGAGCATTTCGTCAAACAAGCGGCTTTGCGGCACGTCGGCAAGTAGCTTTTGAGATGCGACCAGTGGTGTTGCGGTTTTAGAGTCGAGTTTGAAGCCCAAGGGCGCTAATTTTGCAGCGAAACGCACGGCGCGGATGATGCGAACAGGGTCTTCGCGGTAGCGAGCTGTGGCGTCGCCAATCATGCGGATGACGTGCTTTTTAGCGTCTTTGAAACCGCCGTGGTAATCGACAACGATTTGCGTTTCGGGGTCGTAATACATGGCGTTGATGGTGAAGTCGCGGCGCACGGCGTCTTCTTGCTGCGTGCCCCAGACGTTGTCGCGCAGCACGCGGCCACTTGAGTCAACCGCGTGTTTCATGCCTGCCAGCTCAGATTTGCTGGTTTTTTCGTTGCCTTTGACTTGCTCTGCGGCGGCGTTGTCCAAATTGGCGCGGAAGGTGGTGACTTCAATCACCTCATGCTCGCGGCCACGGCCGTAAACAACGTGGACGATGCGAAAGCGCCTGCCAATGATGAAAGCGCGGCGGAAAAGGTGCTTGACCTGCTCGGGCGTGGCGTCGGTAGCGACGTCAAAGTCTTTGGGACGCAAACCGACCAACAAGTCACGCACAGCACCGCCGACGATATAGGCCTCGAAACCAGCATTTTTGAGGACGTGCACGACATCGCGCGCGCGGTCGTCCACCAGGCTGTTGTCTATGCCGTGCGTGGCAACGCCAATGTCTTCGCGCTTGCCGTAGTTTGTTTTTTTCGCTTTTGGGGCTGCAGAGCGGTCTTCAGACTTGCCCAGTAGCTTATTTATAAATTTTTTAATCATGTCTGTGTATTAAACCAGCTAATTTAAGCAAACAGCTCCAAAATCTGCCATCCGCGCTCTAAAGCCACAGCTTTTAGGCGAGCGTCTGGGTTGGTGGCAACAGGCACATTCACCTTTTCCAACAACGCAATATCGTTGATGGAATCGGTATAAAACGTGGTGTGGACGTCTTGCCAGCTCAGGTTTTTAGCTGCTAGCCACGCTTGCACACGGGTAACTTTGCCCTCAACCGCCGAAGGAACGCCTTTGATTTCGCCCGTGATCCAACCCGTACCGCCCAAAGATTCGTCTTTTTCCAACTGAACAGCAATCAGCTCATCAATTCCCAAAGCCGTGGCAATCGGGCGAGTGACAAACTCGTTGGTAGCTGTGACGATGATGATTTGATCGCCTGCTGCGCGATGCTTGGCAATCAAATCAATCGCAGCCTGTTTGATGGCGGGCTGGATGACGGTTGCCATAAATTCGGCATGGGCAGCTATGGATTTAGCAGCGCCTTGGTCTTTGATGGCCTGCGTGGCGAACCTGACGTACTCAGATATTTTAAGTTCACCCTTTTTGTATTGCGCAAAAAATTCGTCGTTGCGAGCTTTGAATTGAACGGGATCTGTCCAGCCGATTTGGGTGGTGAATTCGCCCCATGAGTAGTCGGAATCTAGCGGCAAGAGGGTGTGGTCTAGGTCGAAAAGAGTGATATTTTGCATGGATACATTGAGAAGATATTTACTATTATTTTTATAGCTACTCAGGCAATAAATACGCCGGTTATAGGCATATTTAACCCTATTTAACCATTTTCCATCATAGCCTTGATCAACGGCACGGTGATTGATTTTTTTGACTGCAGCGCGTAGCCGTCAATCGCATCTAGCAGCTCCATCAAACTGCCCAAATCGCGGCTGAAACGGTTCAGCATGAAGTCCATCACATCGTCGCTCAAAAACACACCGCGTGCATCGGCCTCTTTGCGCAGCACGGCGCGGCGCTCGGACTCAAGCAGCACTTGCAGTGCGAATACATGACCCCAACCCAAACGTGTGCGCAAGTCTTCGCGCAGCATCAAATCTGCCGGTGGTGTGGCTCCTGCAGCCAGCACCCAGCGCTGCTGACCCGTGCTGGGCGTCATGGCGTTGACAAACCAGTTGAAAGCGGCGTGCTGCTGCTCGGCGGTGTACAAATGCACGTCATCCATCAGCACAGCAGCCCAACCGTCGTCAAAAGCGGGGGGCGTCAAAATCGAAGCGTCAAGCCAACCGACATGCACGCCCTGCTCGCGCAAGGCATGCGCCACGGCTTTGAGCAGGTGTGATTTTCCGCTGGAGCTCTCACCCCACAAATAGGTCGGCACGGGGGAGCGCGTTGGGCTGGATGCCCACAAATTGAGGTGCTGCAGGGCGGCGGCGTTGGCAGAGTCAGGCGGTCCTGCGAAAAAATTGGTCAACGTCGGCCCTGTGTGCAGGCCAATATCAAGTGCAATTTGTTTCATAGCTTGTATTTTAGGAGCTAACGAGTCAAATTTTCCAAGGTTTCGCCTAGCCTTGGTATAGCTTACTAGCCATGTAATTAGCCTTCACACGGCGCATCGCCACCAGCAGCACCGCGCTGGCAGGCAAAGCAACCAATACGCCCACAAAGCCAAACAACTGTCCAAATGCCATCAACGCGAAAATGACGGACAAGGGGTGTAGGCCAATGCGTTCGCCCACAAAACGAGGCGTCAGGTAAAAACTCTCGACCACTTGCCCCGCTCCATAAACCACGGCCACCATGACCAAGGCTTTGATGGACGCAAACTGCAGCAGCCCAGACAGCAGCGCCAAAACCAGCCCCAAACCAAAACCCAAATACGGCACAAAAACGGCCAAGCCCGTGAAGATGCCAATGGGCCATGCCAAATCTAACCCAAAAAGCGCCAAGCCCACGCTGTAAAAAATAGCCAAAGCCAGCATCACCAACAGCTGACCGCGCAGATATTGGCCCAGCACAGCGTCTGCTTCTGTCATAAAACTGTCAAAAGCGGGATGCATGCGCGGCGGCACAAAGGCCTGAAACCTAGCCACAATGCGGTCCCAATCGATCAACAAATAAAACAACACAACAGGAATCAGCACCACATTACCCACAATCGCCAGCGCTACGCTACCACCTAGTTTGACCGATGAGAGCACGGAATCGACGCTGTCTTCGGCATTGGTGTTGAGGTATTTCAAGACGAAATCGCGAACATGGGCAAAGTCAAACGTGAATTTCGTACCAAATTGCGCCAAGATGGGCTTCAGCCACAGGTGGATATTTTCGAAAAGCACGGGGATTTGCTGCTTCAAAAGCGGCAATTGCTTGGTCAATATCGGCACAATCAGCAGCAAAACTGCTAGCACGATGACGACAAAACCAAGCTCCACCAACAACACCGCGATCACCCGTGGCATTTTGCCGCGCAACAAGGCGTCCAAGCGGTTAACCACCGGATTGAGCGCATAAGCCAGCACGCCTGCGACCACAAACGGCGTCAAAACCGGCCCTAAGAGCCACAGCAGGAGCACGGCAAGCGTCGCGATGCTCAGCCATGTCATGGCCGTTTTTTGAGCGGAGGTAAATTGCATAGTAAAAACCCTTAAAATCTAAGCAAATTCTAGTCGGTAGAGCCTAGAAGTGACGCAAAGTCCAAAAAACTCCCAAAACTCCATTTTCCACACCATGACCACTCCCCTCAGCTACAAAGACGCCGGCGTTGACATTGACGCGGGCGACGCCCTGATCGAACGCATCAAACCTTTTGCCAAAAAGACCATGCGCGACGGCGTGTTGGCAGGCATTGGCGGCTTCGGCGCGTTGTTTGAGGTGTCCAAAAAATTCAAAGAGCCGGTCTTGGTCAGCGGCACTGACGGCGTGGGTACGAAATTGAAACTGGCTTTTGAGTGGCAAATGCACGACACGGTGGGTATCGACTTGGTCGCTATGAGCGTCAACGACGTACTGGTGCAAGGCGCTGAACCGTTGTTCTTTTTAGATTATTTCGCTTGCGGCAAGCTGCACATCGACACCGCTGCGGCTGTCATCCAAGGCATTGCCAAGGGTTGCGAACTGTCCGGCTGTGCATTGATAGGTGGCGAAACCGCTGAAATGCCAGGCATGTACCCTGCTGGCGAGTATGACTTGGCTGGTTTTGCCGTCGGCGCGGTTGAAAAAGCGAAGATTTTGACGGGTGCGTCAATTGGCGCTGGCGACGTGGTGCTGGGCTTGAAAAGCAACGGCGTGCATTCCAACGGATTCAGCTTGGTGCGTAAATGCATTGAACGTGCAGAAACTGCAGGCAACATCCCCGCCTCCCTAGACGGCCAACCCTTCAAACAAGCCGTCATGGCGCCAACTCGTTTATACGTGTTGAATGTTTTAAAGGCATTAGCGGCTCACCCACTCAATACCGCAGAAAACGGTTCAACCTCTGGCATCAAAGCCCTTGCCCACATCACCGGCGGCGGCTTGCTAGAAAACATCCCCCGCGTCCTGCCAAAAGGCATGGCCGCCCATTTGACCAAAGGTAGCTGGCCACAAACCGAGCTGTTCGCTTGGTTGCAAGCTACCGCCGGCATCGACGACATCGAAATGAACCGCACCTTCAACAACGGCATTGGCATGGTTGTCGTGGTTGACGCTGCAAGCGCGGCGGCTGTCACGCTAACTCTGCGTGATTTGGGCGAAACCGTGTTTGAAATAGGCACGATTGCACCGCAGGGTGCGGGTGCAGCTGTGGTTGTTGCTTAAATCAACATTTTTTATCAAATTTAACCGAATTTAATGCAAAATACGCCTGTAGAAAGCGTATTTATTGCCTAAGTAGCTATAAATAATATAGCATTATTGCAATAAAGTTTCACCAAACAACCGATAGCTGCCCAGCTGACAAACGTACACAACGATTCGCCATAGCACGGGCTTCTAGCTCGTCATGAGTAACCAAAATAGTTGAGATACCCATGTTGGTGATGTGCTGTTTAAACTCCTCGCGCAACGATTGACGCAAGTCGGCGTCTAGGGCTGAAAACGGCTCGTCCAGCAGCAAAACTTTGGGCTGTGTGATGAGCGCTCTGGCTAATGCAACCCGCTGCTGCTCACCGCCAGACAAAGTGGTGACCTTATCTGTTGCGTGTGTGGCCAAGTTGAAACGCGCCAACATCGCCACAGCTTGCTCGCGGGCTACTTTTTTAGGTAGCTTTTGCTCTATCAAGCCAAAAGCTACGTTGTCAACAACGTTCAAATGTGGGAACAAGGCGAAGTCTTGAAACATAAGCGCGAAATGACGTTTTTCTGGGGGCAGTTGGGTGATGTCTTGTTGGTCAAAAAAGACTTGTCCATCATCTGCTGGCTCTAACCCCGCCACAATTTTTAGCAAAGTGCTTTTACCCGCACCCGAAGCGCCTAACAAAGCCACAATCTCGCCACGAGACACGCTTATGCTGAGCTTGTCAGCCAAGAAGCGGTTTTCGTAACGTTTGCTGATGTTTTTTAATTCAAGCATTTTTCATCATAGAACATTTATCTGCTGCTTTCATTGCCCTTTTTAGGTGCATCAATCACCACAAAAACAAGCACAGACAGCAACATCAACACACAAGCCAAGAGCATGGCCGTGTCTAAATTCACAGCGCCTGGCTTGCCTAAGCGCTGGTAGATCAAGGTGCTCAGTGTTGTCCACTCTGGGCGCGACAAAAACAAAGTCACGGCAAACTCGCCCAATGACGTCGCCGCTGCAAACGCCATACCGCGACGCAAGGCGGGGCTGAGCAATGGCAAGGTGACCCGCCAAAACGTTCGTAACGGGTTTGCACCCAAGGTACGAGCGACTTGACTTAAATTCTCAGGCAGGCTGCCCAAACCAGCCGTCATGGCTTTGGTGACAAAGGGGTAGGCCAGCACGGCGTAAGCGGCTATCAACAAACTCAAGCTCGCCGTCCAGTCTGGATACAACAGCAGCAAGCCAAACGCCACGGTGACGGGCGAGGCAATCAAGGGCAAATACGCCGCAGCACGCCATACGACCGAGCCCCTACCTGTTCCAGTGCCCAGAGCATGGGCGATGCCAAGCACGGTGGCGATTAACAGCGCAACGGCTGAAAAGCGCAGGGTATTCCACAGCGCAGACAGGGTTTCCGCATCCAACAAAGCAGCCCAAGCTTGTGAATCCGCCAATAAAGCACGCCACACAATCGCCAAAATAGGTGTGGCACAGAAGAAGAATAAAACGGCAAGGCTGCCAAACACGGCCAGCCAGTTCAAAGTGGTTTTAGGCTGACGCAAAGCAATGGGCTGCAAGCGTGTAGCAACGGACAATTGCTTTTCGACTTGGGCATAAGCCAACGCGACCAAACCCGTCAAAACCAGCATCCACAGCGCCAAACTGCTGGCTTGCGCGAGCTTGAGCTCATAGGCAACCAAGGTGTAAATTTCGACTTCTAACGTGGCATAGCGCTGGCCACCAAGCACCAGTGCCAAGCCAAAGCCAGAGAAGCAATACAAAAAAACCAAGCACAAGCTTGACGTGAGCCAAGGCGCTATCACCGGCCACTCCACCCGCCAAAAAGCTCGCCAGGGTGTTGCGCCCAACGATCGGCTGGCGGCGACGCAGTGCGCGTTCACCTGCCCTAGTGCATCTACGCCAGCGCGGACGACCAAGCAAAGATTAAAAAACAAATTGCCGTACAACAGTAGCCAAGGTGTATCTTGCAAATCGATGCCTAAGGCTTGGCTAAACACACCTTGTGGCCCCCACAATGCCAATACGCCCAATGCGGCGACCAGTGTGGGCACAACGAAAGGCAACATCAACAGTCTCAACATGAGTTGGCGACCGGGAAACTCAAACCTTGCCAATACCCAAGCAACGGGAAGACCAAAAATGAAAGCGAGTGCGCATGTAAGAACAGCTTGCGTGAAAGACCAAAGTAGTCGCCACTTTAAAAAGTCATCTTCCCAAACCGTGAAAAACGGCTCTTTGACGGATTCGCCCCACCCTTCTGCAGCCAAACGCAGCATCGGCAACAACAGCATCAGTACCACTGCCGTGCTGGGCAGCAGGAGCAAGGCCACTCTTGACGAGCGCTTCATGACCAAACGAGGTGTGTTATTTCAGAACAGTCTTAGTCCAGCGGCTGATCCAGCCAGCGCCTTTTTCAGCGATGACCGCTGCTGGCAAGCTTTCAAATTTAGCTGGCTCTGGCGCGTACTTCATCACATCAGCACGCTTGGTGGTGCTTTGCATCGGGAACATCCACATCGTCGTTTGCATCGCCTCTTGCACATCGTTTGAGCGCATGAATTCTAAGAATTTTTCGGCTTCAGCACGTTGCTTGCCGCCTTTGATAAGCGCTGCGCCTTCAACTTGGCGGAACACTGCGCCCGGCAAAAACAAACTGGCTGTCGGTGAATCTGCTAATTTTTCTTTGCTGTAAAACACCTCAGCGGCTGGGCTGCTGGCGTAGCTAACCACAATCGGGTAAGCGCCACCATTGCGGCTGAAGTCGGTGTAATACGCTTCCGTCCACCCCTTGGCGACCTTCATGCCGTTGCCGCGCATACTCTTCCACCAAGCAAACGCTTTTTCTTCACCCATGTGGGCAATCGTTGCCAGTAAAAATGCGTAGCCTGGGCCCGACGTAGCTGGGTTTTCGACGACCAACCATTTTTTGTAGGCGGGCTGTGTTAATTCTTCCAATGATTTTGGCAGTGGTGTGCCACGTTTGGCCACGGTGGCTTTGTCGTAGTTCAAGGTCACAAAGCCATAGTCAACTGCAACAGCCATACCAGCGAACTCAGTTTTTGATTCGCCTTGCGAACTAGCTCCTTCATAAGTATCCAGCACATCAGCCGCTTTGGCTTTGACGGCTTGCGCATTGTCGATGCCGTAAACCACATCAGCAATCGGCGCTTTCTTCGTCAAAATCAGCTTATTCAACATCTCACCAGAATCGCCACCTTTGATAATTTTGAGTGTCACACCAGCTTCAGATTCAAACTTTGCCAATAAAGGCTTGGGCAAATCAAACGAGCTGTGCACGATGACGCGCAAGTCTTTGGCCAAAGCTGAGACTGAAAACACGCCAGCAGCAAGTGCAACTGAAGCGAGTAAAAAATGTTTGCTAATTTTGTTCATGATTTCCTTTTGTACTCTTCTAAAACGCCACAATAGGACGCATAAAAAGAAAGAACAGAAGGAACTTTCAGTCTCACGCTTCCTACGCTGGCATGACCCAGATCAGGTAAACAGGGTATTTCTCAGTCCGCACATATTTTTCAATGCAAAGACACCCCTGGTGAATCTCAATTGTAGCCTATTCAATAAAATATCAAAAATGATAGCATCATAGGCAATAAATACGTTGACTAAAGACTTTTTTCCATAAAAAAAGCTCTGTAAACCAAGGTTTACAGAGCTTTAGTACTGGCGGAAACGAAGGGATTCGAACCCTTGATGAGGCTCAACACCCCATACTCCCTTAGCAGGGGAGCACCTTCGGCCACTCGGTCACGTTTCCTACTTATCAAGCGATATTATCGCACGATTTTTACGGTGATTTATGCAGCCACTTGGTCCAAACCGAACACTTTGTGCAGCGCGCGCACGGCCAATTCCATGTATTTCTCGTCAATCACCACCGAGGTTTTGATTTCTGAGGTAGAAATCATCTGAATGTTGATACCTTCTTGCGCCAAGCAGCTGAACATTTTGCTGGCAATGCCAACGTGGCTGCGCATGCCGATGCCGACGATGGAGACTTTGCAGATTTTGGCGTCGCCTACCACTTCTTTAGCGCCCAAAGTGCCAATGACTTGGGTGTTCAACAAATCGACCGCTTTGGCAAAATCATTGCGGTGCACGGTGAAGCTGAAGTCGGTTTTGCCTTCTTTGCTGACGTTTTGAATGATCATGTCGATTTCGATATTGGCATCCGCCACAGCACCAACGATTTTGTACGCAATGCCTGGGGTGTCTGGCACGCCTAGGACGGAAATTTTGGCTTCATCGCGGTTGAATGCGATACCTGATACGACGGCTTGTTCCATGTCTTCATCTTCCTCAAAAGTAATCAAAGTGCCGGAGACGGCTTCTTCGTTGATGTCAATATCCCACGGCGTGAAGCTGGACAACACGCGCATTTTTACCTTGTATTTACCCGCAAATTCGACCGAGCGGATTTGTAGCACTTTGGAGCCCATGGACGCCATTTCCAGCATTTCTTCAAAGCTGACGGTGTGCAAACGGCGCGCTTCGGGCACGACGCGTGGGTCGGTGGTGTAAACGCCATCGACGTCTGTGTAAATCAGGCACTCGTCAGCCTTCAATGCAGCGGCGACGGCCACGGCAGAAGTGTCTGACCCGCCACGACCCAGCGTGGTGATGTTGCCCAAGTCGTCCACACCCTGAAAACCGGTGACGATGACGACACGGCCTGAATCCAAATCGGCGCGGACTTTTTTGTCGTCAATCGACTCAATCCGCGCTTTGGTGTAAGCGCTGTTGGTTTTGATAGCCACTTGCCAGCCCGCGTAGCTAACGGCTTCTAAGCCCTCAGCTTGCAGGGCAATAGCCAACAAGGCAGACGAGGCCTGCTCGCCCGTGGAGGCCAGCATGTCGAGTTCGCGGTTGTACGCCTCAGCGGGTTTAGCAGGTGCCAACTCTTTCGCCAAAGCCAGTAAACGGTTGGTTTCGCCACTCATGGCGCTGGGAACAACGACCATTTTGTGACCGGCGCGCGCCCATTTGGCAACGCGTTTGGCGACCAAGGCAATGCGCTCTGTCGAGCCCATGGAAGTGCCGCCGTATTTATGAACTATCAAAGCCATAGGAATTTAAATGAGCTAGGAGAAAAAGTGTAGAAAAATAGTAAAACCTAGGGATTGTACCAATCAATACACGCCTCTTGGCGCTTAATAAAACCACGCCCCACTTTGAGGTGGATTTGGTGCCCACGCGTGGTGCAAGCCTTGATTTGATCGACCAACTGACTTAGCTGTGCAGTACTGGGGGTGGTTTGGTGGCTTGTTTTCAGCCAAAAACGCAGTGCATTGCCCATTTTGGCATCGCTAAGTTGTTGTAATTGCTTGATATTTGGTGGAATTTCTGTTTTAAACAAATCTTCTACCGCTACTTCATTAAGCAATTCCTGCGCCTGCGCTGCATGGGCGCTGCTGCGGGCAAAGGTGTCGCGGAACTGCGGAAATGCAGCATCCAAAGCGGGTAAAAGCTTTGCGCGTATGCGGTTGCGTGTGAAGGACTCGTCGGTATTCGTCGGGTCTTCCACATACGGCGCACCAGCTGGTCCAAATTCGGTTTGTACTGCCAACCAGCGGCGAATCTCAGCAGCGGAAACTTGTAACAGGGGCCTGTAATACTGAATGCCATCGCGCTGCCAAACGGCTGGCATGGCAGCCAAACCGGGCAAACCAGCGCCACGGCTCAAGGCAAGTAAAAGGGTTTCTACTTGGTCATCCGCATGCTGCGCCAATGCAATATTGGCAATATTCACATTATTTGCTATATTTTTAATAGCTTCTGAGGCATTAAATACGGCGGATAATGGCATATTTGAGCTTGAAAAAGCACTATATCTGGCATTTCTAGCTGCCGATTCAGGGCTTTCGCCAAGTTCATGCCTAGCATCGACTTTTTTAACCGTCAGCGGTACGTTGATGCGCTTACAAAACGCTAAGCAGTGTGCGGCAAAGTCATCCGCAGCAGCTTGCAGACCGTGGTGAATATGGATAGCGCTGACTTGGCTTGGCCATTTACGGGCGCAAGCCAAGAGCAAAGCTGTTGAATCTGCACCGCCGCTGTAACCAATAGCCAGAGGCAAATTGGGCTCAAAACTAGCTATAGCCTGGTCTAAAGACAATGTCAAAGGACGGCAGAGTGCGTCAAAGCAACTCGGTAGATTCTTTGAAAAAGACAACGTTTTGCCGCCACAACAAGCTGGCAGGCCAGTTTCTGGCTAACAGGCTATTGAACAAAGGTTGAACTTCTTTGACGGTTCTGGCAGCTAGCAATTTGGGGCGAATTTGGATGACGTGGCGGATGTAAGCCAAATTCCGTGCTTCGTTGCGTGTGGGGGCGTTGTCTTCAGAGGCCAAAATCACGGGAACGGCTGGAAACATATTGAGCAAGGTATTTTGAAACACGGCTTTGGTACCTGTCTCGCAGCCCAAAAAAACCACGGTGTTGACCTTGCTGAACAAAGCGCGGCTTTCATCCATCATCTCGACAAATTCTTTGACTTTGGCATCGGTCAACTCGCCGCGATAAAACCCTTGCTCGTGATGCCCAGAAATCACCACCATGTCAAAAGGCACAGCGTTTTTATCTTCTAAAAGCGCTAACAACTCTTTTTTCAAGTCTTCGGCACTGTAATAAGCCGTGGTTTTTTCACGCTCTTGCTCTAAGCTATAAATTTTGTCGTAGTAGCTGTCGCATTTAGCGTCGCGTTTGATGGCGACAGCACAATCTTGTAATTTAACTGTGTAGGCCTCAATCGCCTCGTTGACTTTCACGATATGCAAACGCTGCTTGCGGGTGATGCGCTGGTAAGACGGGACGACCACGACTTCAGAAGCAACACCTTGGTGGCTTTGCTTGAAAACAGCTATTTCGCTCTCGGCATTGTTGAAATCAATGAACAGCGTGCGCGCTTGCACCTGCGCAACAAACAGGCTCAGGACTAACCCACCAAGAATGAAAACTCGTTTAAACATATTGTTCAGGTGCTAAACAAGAAAAATAGTTCCTTGAAAAATAGTTTCTCAGCTTCTTATTTAGCGCCTCGCTTTGCAATCAAAATTACCTCTGATTAGCTTTGCTCTCGGCCCTTTCGGCTTTGGCATCCGCCTTGATATCGGTGAACTTACCGTAGCTCATCAAGCGCTCATAGCGGCGCTCTAACAGCTCTTTGGTCTTCAAATCGCTGACTTGGCGATAGGCATCATTCAGCGCGCGCTTTAAAAATGCAGTCATTTGCTTGTGGTCGCGGTGCGCGCCGCCCACGGGTTCGTTGACGATTTTGTCTACGATGCCAAGCGCCTTCAGCCGGTGCGCGGTAATACCCAGCGCATCTGCCGCAACTTCGGCCTTTTCGGAGGTTTTCCACAAAATAGAGGCACAGCCTTCAGGGCTGATCACGGAATAAACCGCGTATTGCAGCATCACCAACTGGTCACACACCGAAATAGCCAGTGCGCCGCCAGATCCGCCTTCGCCAATGATGGTGGTGATAATGGGCACTTCTAACTGCGCCATTTCAAAAATATTGCGGCCAATGGCTTCAGACTGACTGCGCTCCTCAGCGT
This sequence comes from Polaromonas sp., assembly GCA_013298945.1. Lineage (GTDB taxonomy): Bacteria > Pseudomonadota > Gammaproteobacteria > Burkholderiales > Burkholderiaceae_C > Aalborgiella. The sequence goes on along the minus strand of JAAFJR010000001.1, from coordinate 430,109 downwards.
CAATGCCTGGGTAAGCGCCTGGTGTGTCAACAAAGGTGAAAACGGGCAATTTGAACTTTTCAGCCGTTTTCATCAAGCGCAGCGCTTTGCGGTAGCCTTCGGGCTTGCTCATACCAAAGTTGCGCATCGCACGCTCTTTGGTGTCACGACCTTTTTGCTGGCCGATGACCATGCAGGCCGCACCATTGAAGCGTGCCAAGCCGCCCACAATGCTCAAATCATCCGCGAAATGACGGTCGCCGTGCATTTCAACGAAATCAGTAAAGATGTCGTTGATGTAGTCCATGGTGTAAGGACGCTCAGGGTGGCGCGAGATTTTGGTGATTTGCCACGGCGTCAAATCACTGTAGATGTCTTTGGTCAGTTGCAGGCTTTTCTTGGCCAGCTGGTCGATTTCACTGGAAATATCGACCGCAGACTCGGTTTGCACATAGCGCAACTCTTCGATTTTGGCGTCTAGCTCAGCAATCGGTGACTCAAAATCTAGAAATGTTTTTTTAGCCAAGGGTTTTGTCCTTTTGTTAAATCGCTTGTGGATTCCCGCCTTTGTGGGAATGACAGCTTGTGTTTTATTCTAATACGCTACTGGTCAATACGCTACGGGTACGGGGTCTAACGAGCGCCAAATATACCAAGTGGCGACGCTGCGGTATGGCGCCCACGGCTCAGCCACCTCCCTAATATCGCTGCGGCTGACGGCTTCGCCCGAAAAATAACCTTTGCTGATGCCGTTGATCAGCCCAATATCGTCCAATGGCAGCACATTGGGTCGCAGCAGGTAAAACATCAAAAACATCTCCGCCGTCCAGCGGCCAATACCGCGAATGGCGACCAGCTCGGCGATGATGGCTTCGTCGTCCATCGCTATCATGCTCTCACTGCTGATCGCGCCAGAGTCGAAATGAATCGCCAAATCGACCAAATATTCAATCTTGCGGGCACTCAAACCTGCTGCCCGCATGTCGTCGATTTTGAGTTTCAGCACCTGTGCTGGCACCATTTTTTTAGGCAAAAGTGCGAACCTGTCCCACACTGTTTGCGCGGCTTTCACAGAAATTTGCTGCCCCACAATGCTACGCGCCAATGTGGTGAAAGCGTCGCCACGTGAGCTTAAAGAAACATCTGGAAACTGTGCGATCAGCCGTTTCATGACGCGGTCTTTTTTACCCAAATGTTTGCAAGCGTCTTGCCAATAATCGGGAACAGTTATGCCAGTCGATACCATGTTATATACTTCAATTATGCTATGTTTTTTATAGCTACTTAGGCAATCAATACGCCGGCTAAAGGCATATTTGATGCCTTTTTATCGAATAAATTCATGGTTAAATCGTTTCCCACGTCGTTCCTGTTGGCGAGTCTTTCAGCACAATGCCCTGCGCGAGCAAGTCATTGCGAATCGCATCGGCTAAGGCAAAGTTTTTGGCTTTTTTAGCATCGTTGCGATCCGCTATCCTAAGAGCAATTTGCATTGTGTCAACAGCATTTACCGTGCCAGATTGTAAAAATTTTGTCGGCTCATTTTGCAGCAATCCCAAAATACCGCCTAGCGTTTTTAACAGACCCGCCAGTTGCGCTGATTTGGTGCTGTTTACTTGCGTTGCCAAGTCAAAAAGAACGGCGACGGCTTCGGGAGTACCGAAGTCTTCGTCCATGGCGGCTTTGAATCTGGCAGCGTAGGCATCATGCCAATCAATGGTGATATCAGCTGGCTTAACGGTGTCTAAAGCGGTGTAAAGGCGCTTCAACGAAGCACGTGCATCGTCCAAATGCACATCGCTGTAGTTCAAACCAGTGCGGTAATGCACGCGAACGATGAAGAAACGCACGGTTTCGGGGTCGTATTTGGCCAAAACTTCACGAATCGTGAAGAAATTGCCCAAGCTTTTGGACATTTTTTCATTGTCCACCCGCACAAAACCGTTGTGAATCCAATAGTTAGCCAAGGGCTTGCCATTCGCGCCCTCGCTTTGGGCGATTTCATTTTCATGGTGCGGAAACTGCAAATCTGCGCCACCACCGTGAATATCAAAGGTTTCGCCCAGCATCGCGCAGCTCATTGCAGAACACTCAATGTGCCAGCCAGGGCGGCCAGCGCCGTAGTCACTTGCCCATTTTGCGTCTTCAGGCTCAGTAGGCTTGGCCGACTTCCACAATACGAAATCTAACGGGTCTTCTTTGTCTTCCAAAACCGCCACTCGTTCGCCTGCACGTAGTTCATCCACTGATTTACCAGACAATTTACCGTAGCCCGGAAACTGGCGTACTGAGAAATTAACGTCACCGCTAGGCGCTTGGTAAGCCAAGCCTTTTTGCTCTAAGGTCTTGATAATGCTCAACATTTCCGGAACAAACTCGGTGGCGCGGGGCTCGTGCGTGGGGGTTTCTATGTGTAAAGCGCCGATGTCTTGGTTCATGGCGGCGACCATTTCGTCGGTTAGTGCACGGATGGTGATGCCGCGTTCTAAGGCACGTTTGATGATTTTGTCGTCAATATCCGTTATATTTCGCACATAAGTGACTTTGTAACCGCTTGCTTTGAGCCAGCGCTGTACCACATCAAATGCCATCATCATGCGCGCATGGCCGATATGACATAGGTCATAAATCGTCATGCCGCAGACGTACATCCGCACGTGGCCGGGCTCAATCGGTGAAAAAACTTCCAAATCACGAGACATCGTGTTGTAAATGCGCAAACTCATGGGACAATTTTAAGTAGGTAACTGATGGGGTAACAAGTAGGGCTGGCAAAGAAGGTACAGCGGGTACAATTTGCACTGCAGTTTAAGTTTAAAGTTTAACAGCTAGAAAAGACCACCTATGTCAAGCATCCGTTCCTTTACCTCTTCGTTTACCTCTTCGTTCACGCCCACCTCTTTGTTGCGTTTGTTGCCAGCGACTTTTGCGCTCACGGCAGCCTTGTTTGCGGTGTCCGTTCACGCAAACGACATTGATGAAGTCAACCAGTTGCTTAAAGCCGGTAAACAAGCGCAGGCGTTGACCAAGGTGGAGCAGTCTTTGACCGCCAAGCCGCGTGACCCGCAGCTACGCTTCCTCAAAGGTGTGATTCAAACCGAGCTGGGCAAACCGCAAGATGCGATTGGAACTTTCACCAAGTTGACCGAAGAATACCCAGAGTTGCCTGAGCCATACAACAACTTGGCCGTGCTGCATGCCAGTGGTGGCCAGTTTGACAAAGCGCGAGCCGCATTAGAAATGGCGATTCGCACCAACCCTAGCTATTCAACAGCACATGAAAACTTGGGGGATATTTACGCCAATTTGGCCAGCCAAGCCTACAGCAAAGCGTTGCAATTGGGTGGCTCTAGCTCAACACTGCAACCTAAGCTGACCTTGATTCGTGAACTCTTCACGCCAGGCAGCAAAGGAGTGAATCCAAATGCAGCGAAACCTGTGGCTGCCGCACCCTCAACACCATCTACACCCGTTGCACCCGTGGTTGTAACGCCTGCTACTCCAACGGTGAAGCCTACGGCGCCTGTTGCCACAGCACCCGTCACAACTACGCCAGCTCCAGCCTTATCTGCTGCTGTTGCATCGTCTGACAAAGACATCGAGCAAGCTGTACAAGCTTGGGCAAAAGCATGGTCTAGCAAAGATATGAACGCTTACTTAGGTGCGTATGCAAAAAACTTTGACACGCCTAAAAACCTGCCCCGCAAAGCTTGGGAAGAAGAGCGCCGTGACCGCATCATGGGCAAATCACGCATCAGCGTGAAGGTGACAGATATCGTGACAAAATCTAACGGAAGCACAGCAACTGTGAAGTTCCGCCAGACTTACGATGCCGATGCTTTGTCTACATCTAGCCGTAAAACGCTTGAGCTAAATAAAGTTGGCGACCGCTGGTTGATCGCCAAAGAAACCACAGGCGGTTAAATTTTTGCGATCGGCTTGCGCGGAGGTTCCTTTGAACCGATTGATGAACTGTTTCCGAAATTTTTTCTCGACGACTGTTGTAGGCACATTGCTTGTGTGTAGCAGTGTGCTTTTCACGCAGATAGTAGCGGCGCAAAGCAACAAAGCAACTATCCTTAACAGTGGTAAAAACAAAAATATTGCACAACGCAGGATAGATTCTCAAGCCGAGGCTAAGCTACTTAAAATTTACCAGTTGATAGGCAAAGGGCAAAATAGGCAAGCGCTGGCGGAATCAGAGCAACTGCTAAAAGTACAACCCAATTTCCAGCTGGCACAACTGGTACATGGCGATTTGCTCAGCAGCTTCGTGCGTCCTGTGAATGGCCTTGGCGATTTGCCGAAATCAATGCCGCTAGGAGCATCTGCCAATTCAAACACTGCTGCTCTGAATGAATTGCGTGAAGAGTCATTGCAACGTCTTAAAGCACTACGGGAACGACCTCCGTCCAACACATTTCCTTCTCAATTTTTAGCGCTCTCGGATCGTAACAAGCATGCTATCGCCGTTGATGCGTCTCGCTCTCGCTTATACCTTTTTGAGAATACCAATCAGGGTGTAAAACTCATCTCTGATTTCTATATCTCTATCGGGAAATTAGGGATTGAGAAAACGCTAGAGGGCGACCAGCGAACGCCGCTTGGCGTTTACTACATTACTGGCAGCTTGAATCCTACATCGTTGGTAGACTTTTATGGCGTTGGTGCTTTGCCTATCAATTACCCGAATCCGCTAGATCTGAAACGCGGAAAAACTGGCGGTGGCATTTGGTTACACGGCACGCCTTCGGAACAATTCTCTCGTGCGCCCAAAGCCTCTGACGGTTGTGTGGTTTTAGCAAATCCCGACCTCAACCACATTTTAAAAAGTGTCAGTGCAAGAACCACACCAGTCGTCATCGCGGATCGTTTGAATTGGGTTACAAATTCAAATTTGGAGCTTGAAAAATCCAGCTTCAACAACAGCTTGATGGCCTGGCGGCAAGCCAAAGTGCAATCCGATTTGCCTAAATTTTTGTCGTTTTACACAGCGGATTTTTCTAATTACGGTAAAAATATCACACAATGGACAGACATTGCAAGCAATGAACTCGCTAAGCTCAAAGGGCAAGATATTGCGCTGAGCAATATCAGCATGATGCGCTGGGTAGACCAAAGCGATACCATGGTGGTGACTTTTGACGAAGTGATTGTTGGTAAGCGTACCGGCGTGACCAAGCGGCAATACTGGACACGAGAAAATAAAGTTTGGAAAATATTTTTTGAAGGTGTTATTTAAAATGACAGAAATGAAATTGAGATCTGAATCGAAATTTAAAATGCAATTATTTGCTATTATTTATATAGCTATTCAGGCAATAATTACGCCAGCTACAGCCATTTCACAAACAAAATCAGAACCAAATCCAAAAGTTCAATTCACCACTTCGGCGGGCAACTTTGTGGTTGAACTCCACGCTGATAAAGCACCTAAAACTGTCGCTAATTTTTTACAATACGTGAATGACAAACACTACGACGGCACGATTTTTCATCGTGTGATTGACAACTTTATGGTGCAAGGCGGAGGTTTTGATGCGGCATATGCCGAGAAGAAGACACGCGCTCCCGTTGAGCACGAAGGTCAAGTAGCCCTTGCCAAAGGCGGTATGAAAAACGTGGTTGGCACCTTGGCCATGGCGCGAACTGGTGACCCACAATCTGCTACCGCACAATTTTTCATCAATGTGAAAGACAACGCGTTTTTAGACCCAACAGTGATTCCACCAGGCGACCCAGTGCCGTCGTTTGAATACCAAAACAAAACCTACAAAAACGTGCCACGCAACCAGCTAACGTCTTCGCCGCAACTGTTTGGTTACACCGTTTTCGGTAAAGTGGTTGAAGGCATGGATGTGGTGACTAAAATTAAAGCGACGCCTACTGGCGCAGGCGGGCCATTCTCAACTGATGTTCCAAAAAACCAAATCGTTATCACCTCTGCAACCCTTGTTAAGTAATTATAGAAAGTAAACACCATGAGCAATCCACAAGTAGAACTTCACATTTCTGGCTACGGCGTTATCACGCTTGAACTTGATGCTGTTAAAGCGCCAAAATCAACTGCTAATTTTTTGAGCTATGTGAACAGTGGTCATTACAACAACACTATTTTTCACCGCGTGATTCCGGGTTTCATGGTGCAAGGCGGTGGTTTTGAGCCTGGTATGACTCAAAAATCAACCCAAGTTCCCATTGAAAATGAAGCCAACAACGGCGTCAAAAACGCCAACTACACCGTCGCCATGGCGCGTACGGGCGACCCTCATTCTGCGACGGCACAATTCTTCATCAACGTGGCTGACAATGGCTTTTTGAACCACACATCACCATCCGCTTCCGGTTGGGGCTACGCCGTGTTTGGCAAAGTGGTGGCAGGCAATGATGTCGTTGACAAAATCAAAGCTGTTAAAACTGGTCGCAGCGGGTTTCATGATGACGTACCCAAAGAAGCGGTTGTAATTGCCAAAGCTGTCGCGCTCTGATTTTCTATGGTTGCTACCATTCCCAATTTTGCGGAGCTGCACGCTTCTCAGTCTTGGGCTACGGTAGACTTCATCTCTGACTTGCACCTCAGCGAGTCAGAACCTTCTATCTTCGACGCGTGGCAGCGCTACATGGTTAGCACCACTGCAGATGCAGTGTTCATTCTCGGCGATTTGTTTGAAGTATGGGTGGGCGACGACAGTATCCGTGCTGATCTTTCAACGCAATTATCAGGATTGAACTTCGAAGAACGTTGTTCGCTTGTGTTGCAAGCTGCAGGCAAACGCCTCGATCTGTTTTTCATGCATGGCAACCGCGATTTTTTAATGGGCGAGTCAATGATGAACGTTTGCAAAGCGACATTAATGACAGACCCCACCGTGCTGACGTTTCAACAACAACGCTACCTGCTCACCCATGGAGATATGTTGTGCTTGGATGATACCCAATACCTCGCTTTTCGAGACATAGTACGTCAACCTGCTTGGCAACATACTCAGTTGGCAAAACCGCTGGCTGAGAGACAAGCCATTGGCCGTCACATGCGGGCTGAGAGTCAAAAAAATCAGCAAAATTTGCTTGAATACGCAGATGTTGACGATGCCGCATCTATAGCGTGGTTAGAAGCTTCGAATGCTAAAACAATGATTCACGGCCACACACACAAACCAGCCAATCACGACTTAGGCAACGGCTTTAAACGTGTGGTCATGACGGATTGGGACTTGAAAGCCACGCCAAACCGAGCCGAAGTGCTACAACTATCAAACAACGGTTTAGAACGTATTCAGCTCAACTAATCGTAAGAAATAGCTTTTAGGCAGGTATAACTAGCCATTTGTGCGATAATGGAGATGTTATGCACTCCAGTTGCGCATAACGCCAGCACCCTGCTGGGGCTAAATCAGCCTGACGCGCTAGCGGATTTCAACCAAAACCCGCTTTTCTGAAAATCCGTTTTTCTATTCGTCAGAACTTTTTATCCATTTTTGCTTTTCATCTGCCTTTGACTGGTGCAACCTACTTATGGTTGCGACGGGCTGATACCCTAGCGCTCCGGACGAGCGCCTCTTATTAATATGAATTTTTCTGAATTGAACTTGGCTCCTGCCATTTTGAAAGCTGTACTCGAACAAGGCTACGACACCCCTACCCCTATTCAAGCCCAAGCCATTCCGGCCGTCTTGGAAGGCCGCGACCTGTTGGGTGGCGCTCAAACCGGTACCGGCAAAACGGCCGCTTTCACACTGCCTATGCTGCATCGTCTATCGATGTCACGCAGCGCACAAAACAAATTTGGCGGCACAGGCATTCGCGTACTAGTGCTCACCCCTACTCGCGAATTAGCAGCACAGGTTGAAGAATCTGTGCGTACTTACGGTAAATACTTGCAACTTAGCTCCACCGTCATTTTTGGCGGCGTGGGAATGAATCCGCAAATTAGCAAACTCAAAAAAGGCGTGGACATTTTGGTTGCCACACCCGGACGTTTGCTGGATTTGCAACAGCAAGGCATGCTAGACCTCGGTCAAGTACAAATGCTGATTTTGGACGAAGCCGACCGCATGTTGGACATGGGCTTTATCCATGACGTGAAAAAAGTTTTGGCCCTAGTGCCCAAAGACAAACAAAGCTTGTTGTTCTCTGCTACTTTCAGCGATGAAATTCGTGACTTGGCCGCTAACTTGCTGAACGATCCGTTACACATTCAGGTGACGCCACGCAATACCACTGTGCAGCGCATCACGCAAGTCATTCACCCTGTCGGTCGCGCGAAAAAGAAAGCTTTACTCGCACATATCATCACTGAAAACAAGTGGAGCCAAGTGCTGGTTTTCACACGTACAAAATTTGGTGCCAACAGCGTGGCTGAGTTTTTAGAGAAAAACGGCATCACCGCCATGGCATTGCATGGTAACAAGAGCCAAAGCGCTCGCACACAAGCACTTGCTGGCTTCAAAAGCGGCGAAGTACGTGCTTTGGTAGCTACGGATATTGCAGCACGTGGTATCGACATCGACGACCTGCCACATGTGGTCAACTACGAAATTCCGAACGTTAGCGAAGACTACGTGCACCGAATTGGCCGCACGGGTCGCGCGGGCGCGGATGGCCAAGCGGTTAATTTTGTCTGCTTGGACGAAGAAGGTTTTATGAAAGACATTGAAGTCTTTACCAAGCAAAACATCAATGTCGAAATCGTCGAGGGCTTTGGCCCTGATGCTGGCGAAAAAGCGGAGCCATTAGCCATGGGTCGCCAAACCATTTGGGGCGGCTTAGGCAAACCACCAGGTCGTGACGTGATGGCGGCTGCAGCCAAAGCGGCGCGCACAGATATGCTGAACCGAGTACGTGAAAACCGTGCAAGCAACGGTAACGCGCCAGGTCGTGGCCCAGCTGGCGGCGGACGCGGTGGAAATGGCGGTAACTCTGGTGGCCATCGTGGTGGTCGTCCAAGCCAGCCCGGCCAAGGCTTTGCTGGTGCTGAGAATGGTGGGCGCCCTCCTGTTCAGCGTCCAGCGCAAGCAGGTCGTGGCCGTCCATTTGGCGGTGGTGGGGGTGGCTTTGGCGGCAATCAGAATAATTCTGGCAATGGTGGAGATGACTTCCAGCCCCGCAACATTCGCCACGACGCTGGTCGAAATGTGACCGGCTTTAGCTCAAATAATCAAGGCCAGCGCAACAACGCCGGGGGTCAGCCTGACCCTTTGCGCACCAGCGTAGACAGCATGGCCGGCAGCGGACGTCGTGGTGGTGGTAGTAATGGCGGCGGCTTCGGTGGCAACCGTGGTGGCAACCGCTCTGGCGGTGGTGGTTTTGCACCACGCGGCCCAGGTGGCAATCCACCAAGATCGTTTGGTCGTTAATACCAGATACTAGAGAAACAGATTTGTTCTTTATCCCATGAAAAAGCGACCTAGCTGTAATAAGCTAGGTCGCTTTTTTGTTTACACAGAGTGTAGACCACTATAACTTTCATAGCTACTCAGGCAATGAATACGCTGGCTGTAGGCATAAATTCGTCACTGCAAAGCAAAAAGCCTCGTCACTCAAAGAATGACGAGGCTTTTAAACTTTTGGCGGAGCAGACGGGACTCGAACCCGCGACCCTCGGCGTGACAGGCCGATATTCTAACCAACTGAACTACCACTCCGCAGCGGTTGTTGCTTTCGCTTGATTATTTTAACAGCGCATAACACGCAATTCAAACTCTCAAGCCAAGTTACAACAAAACTTGGCGACCCCACGGGGATTCGAACCCCGGTACTCACCGTGAAAGGGTGATGTCCTAGGCCTCTAGACGATGGGGTCAAAACCTTGGAACTTCCGGCGTAGGTTCTGTCCAACCTACTTACTTAAATTTTACTAACTCTATCTAATCACTTCTTATGCAAACCTCTGGTGGAGGTAAGCAGAATCGAACTGCTGACCTCTTGCATGCCATGCAAGCGCTCTACCAACTGAGCTATACCCCCATATTGACACTAGGCCACACTAGAAGTCACGCATTTATCTAGATTTCTCTAATTAATTACGTTGCATGCTAGCCTTGAATTATAGCCCGAAAATCACACTTTTTGCAAGCGCTTTAAAATTTCAAGCGCTTCTGAACTTCATGCTTAGAAAATAATGCAATGATGGCGTCTAACGATGGTGTTTGTGGAGTTCCCATCAGCAATACACGCACTGGCATGGCCAACTGCGGCATTTTGAGGCTGTGCACGGACAAAACTTCTTTAATAGCGGCGGCAATTGCAGCTTTGTCCCACACACAAATATTTAACTTTTCAGCCAAAGTCTGCAATACAGGTTTAATAGCTTCAGTCACATGCTGCGCTAAATCTTCGGGTTTAATTTGCACATCAGCATAAAAAGCTGCTGCCCAGTCAGCCAAAACCACAGTTGTATCGCATCGGTCTTTGAACAGCGCACAGATAGCAGGCAAACGTGCATCTTCTGGAATCCCACGTTTCGCCAATTGCGTCGCAACCAAAGGTGCAAGCTCTTCATCCGCCATGGCTTTGATGTGCTGGCCATTGACCCAGCGCAACTTGGCTTCGTCAAACTGCGCAGCGCTTTTACCCAAATGGTCTAGGTTGAACCACGCAACAAATTGTTCGCGGCTAAAAATTTCATCATCACCATGGCTCCAACCCAAACGTGCCAGATAGTTGACGACTGCATCTGGCAAATAGCCATCTTCTGCGAATTGCGTGACAGGCTTCGCACCTGCACGTTTGCTCATTTTCTCGCCCTGCTCATTCAACACGGTTGGCAAGTGAGCATAGACCGGCGGCTCTTTACCCAAGGCTTTGAAGATATTAATCTGGCGCGGTGTGTTGTTGACATGGTCGTCACCGCGAATCACGTGAGTGATCGCCATGTCTGAATCATCTACCACGACGCAAAAGTTGTAGGTCGGTGTGCCGATCTCGCCCAAGGGTGCGGGTCGGGCAATCACCAAATCATCCAACTCGTCATTGCTGATTTCGATGCGTCCTTTGACTTTGTCTTCCCATACAACTGAGCCCGTTTGCGGGTTTTTAAAGCGTAGCACTGGCTCAACACCAGCAGGGATTGGTGGCAACGTTTTGCCAGATTCGGGTCGCCAAGTTCCGTCATACCGTGGCTTTTGTTTGGCTGCCATTTGCGTTTCACGCAGGGTGTCCAACTCAGCAACGCTCATGTAGCAAGGATAGACGTGGCCAGAAGCGACGAGTTGTGCCAAAACTTCTTTGTAACGCGGCATGCGCTGCATTTGGTAAAACGGGCCTTCGTCATGGTTCAGCCCCAACCATGCCATGCCTTGCAAAATCACGTCCACAGCCTCTTGGCTGGAGCGCTCAACATCGGTGTCTTCGATTCGTAAAATAAAATCGCCGCCAGTGGCACGTGCGAACGCCCATGGGTACAAAGCAGAGCGAATATTACCTAAATGGATAAATCCTGTAGGTGATGGTGCAAAACGTGTACGTGTACGCGTACCAGAATTTGGCGATGATTTTTGTGTCAAAGTAGTCATTGAATGCTGTTCAGGCCAATGGCCAAATCGTTTTGTATATCTACAGGCGCTTCCAAGCCCACGGCCACGCGAATCATGCCTTGCCCAATGCCGGCTAATTGGCGTTGCTCTTCTGACAATTTGCCGTGCGACGTACTCGCAGGGTGGGTAAGTAAGCTTTTGGTATCACCCAAATTGGTACACAGCGAAAGTACTTGCATGCCGTCCAACACATGAAAGGCACGCTCACGTGCTTGCGCAGCGTTGCTGGCTTTCACATCGAACGACAAAACGGCGCCGCCCTGCCCGCTCATTTGCTTCATCGCCAAGGCATGCTGCGGGTGGCTGGGCAAACTTGGGTAATAGACGCGTGCCACAGCGGGATGTTTCTCCAGCCACAGTGCGACTTCTAAGGCGCGTTTGCTTTGCGCTTCCATGCGAATGCCCAAAGTTTCCATACCTTTGAGAATCACCCAGGCATTAAACGGCGACAAAATCATGCCGCTGTTTTTCATCACCGGCAAAAACTTCTCTCTCACCATGGCGGCACTTGCACACAGTGCACCCGCCATGACGCGGCCTTGACCGTCCAAATACTTGGTGCCCGAGTGCATGATGATGTCAGCCCCCATCAACGCAGGGCGCTGCAACGCAGGCGTCGCAAAGCAGTTGTCTAATGCAAATAATGCGCCAGCATTGTGCGCCATATCAGCTAGTGCGGCAATGTCACACACTTCCGTCAAAGGGTTGGTTGGCGTCTCAGCAAACAAAATTTTGGTATTGCTTTTGATGGCCGCCTTCCATGCTGCCAAATCGGTCTGAGGCACCATGGTGGACTCGACACCAAAACGTGCGAACTCTGAACCAATCAATTTTATGGTAGAGCCAAACATGGACTGAGAGAACACAACGTGGTCACCCGCCTTCAACAAACTAAACAGCATCAACATGATGGCCGACATACCAGATGACGTTGAAATAGCAGCTTCTGTACCTTCTAGGGCAGCAAGGCGCATCTCGAAACTAGTAACAGTGGGGTTGCCACCACGGCCATAGGTGTAGCCCTCTTCTTCGCCAGCGAAGCGACGTGCTGAGCTTTCCGCGCTGGACTGCACGTAGCCACTTGTCAGAAACAGCGCTTCTGAATTCTCACCGTATTGGCTGGGAGGCAAACCCATACGCACGGCTAGCGTATCCAACTGCAAATTGGCTGGCAGCCCGGATTTGTTAGTGTTTTCTGTCATAGCAACGTAAAGTAAATTCGTTAAATTGGATTAGTTATATTGGGTTAGGTAATGCAAGCCGTGAACTATCCTCTGCATCTTCAGTGTTTTTAGCACTCGCACTGCGACTGTCGCGCATGCGGGTTAGCACGCCATCGGTGATGTCTCCCGTCACATACACGCCGTCAAAACAAGAGGCATCAAAACCTGTCAGCTGTGGATGGTCTTTGGCCGCTTTGGGGGCAAGCTTCAATACGGCTGATTTCATTGCATCTACGTCTTGGTAAATCAAGGCATCACATCCGATGATTTCACGAATTTGCTCAACCGTGCGGTTGTGCGCGACTAGATCATCTTTGCTCGGCATATCAATGCCATAAACATTTGGGAAACGCACTGGTGGCGCAGCGCTGGCCATGTAGACTTTGTTTGCGCCAGCATCACGCGCCATTTGCACGATTTCTTTGCAAGTGGTTCCGCGCACGATAGAGTCGTCAACCAGCAGCACATTGCGTCCTTTGAACTCGCTAGAGATTGCATTAAGCTTTTGCCGCACAGATTGCTTGCGCACAGCTTGACCAGGCATAATAAATGTACGCCCAACGTAGCGGTTTTTAACGAAGCCCTCTCTGTACGGCAAACCCAGCAACTGCGCCAATTGCGCGGCGCTGGGGCGGCTAGATTCTGGAATCGGAATCACCACATCAATATCACTAGGCGGTACGGTGGAAATCACACGCTTAGCCAAAGTTTCACCCAAATTCAAGCGTGCTTGATAGACAGAAATACCATCCATCACCGAATCAGGTCGAGCTAAGTAAACAAATTCAAAAATGCATGGGTTCAGCACGGGTGCTACGGCACATTGCTGCGCTTGGACATTTCCCTGCAAATCAACAAAAACTGCTTCGCCAGGTTCTAAATTGCGTTCAAATGAATGGCTTGTGCCTTCTAATGCTACAGATTCACTAGCGAACATGACAGAATCCACGCCGGCCTTGCTAGTTTTTCCCATGCATAATGGGCGGATACCAAACGGATCTCTGAACGCCAGCAAACCATGGCCTGCAATCAATGCCACCACAGCATACGAACCGCGTACACGTTGATGTACTTTGGCAACTGCGGCAAACACATCCGTCGGTGTGAGTGGCACGCCTTGCGTGGCTTTATCAAGTTCATGCGCCAACACGTTGAGTAAGACTTCTGAATCGCTCTCGGTATTGATATGGCGATGGTCAGTCACGAACAGCTCAGATTTGAGCGCATGGGCGTTCGTTAAATTGCCGTTGTGCACCAGCACGATACCAAACGGCGCATTGACGTAAAAAGGCTGTGCCTCTTCTTCGCTGAACGCATTGCCCGCAGTTGGGTAGCGCACCTGGCCCAATCCGCAATTACCTGGGAGCGAGCGCATGTTGCGGGTACGAAAAACGTCTTTGACCATGCCTTTGGCTTTGTGCATGAAAAACTTGCGGTCTAACTGCGTGGCGATGCCAGCGGCATCTTGCCCACGGTGCTGCAAGAGCAGCAAAGCGTCATAAATCAACTGATTGACTGGGGCGGTGCTAACGACGCCGACTATGCCGCACATAAAATTCCAAACATAAAAGTAACCTTGAAAATATACAATTCATTCACGGCAAAAAACTTTAAGGTAAGTATTTGCTAAATTCTTGGGGCAACAGCGGTTTTAGCTTGATCAATAGCTCCGTCAACATCGTTGCGCCTTGTGACCCTTGCCAATCTGCTTGGTTGCGCAAAGCCGTCATATTCATCACCACGGCGATGGCCAACAGCAATATTGCACCGCGCAGCAAACCAAAAAGCGCCCCCAAGGTGCGATCCACAGGCCGCAGCCCCACAGCAGTCACCATTTTTTTGATCAACTGCACGAACAAGCCAGCCACAAATGCCGTACCGATAAAAACCAACACAAAACCAGCCGCATAACGCAACGACTGCGCTGTGCCAGCCATAGGTAATTTGCCAGCCACTTCAGGTGCATACCACTGTGCCAGCACAAACGCCGCAATCCAGACAAACACCGACAGCACCTCAAAAACTAATCCACGCCAAGCACCTATCGCAAACGACAACCCCAAGATGCCTAGCAGTGTCCAGTCTACGAATGTCATGGTTTTATAAATTTCTTACAGCGTCAAAATGGCTGCTGGTAAATCCAGCGTTTTGATTTTTGCTGCCGCTTTTTCAGCCTCAGCACGCGTTGCAAAAGGCCCGGCGCGTACGCGAATGCGTTTCCCGTTCGGCGTTTCGGCCACATGCACATAAGTTTTCAAGCCTGCTCGTTCGACTTTCAGGCGTGCTTCTCTGGCTTTGTCGTTTTCAGCAAATGCGCCCACTTGCACAACGAATCTGCCAACTATCGCGTCCGCAGATGCTACGGCAGCAGTCGATGCGGTTTTAGGCGGCTCTTTGCCTTCTAAGATTGCCAAAGCTTTGGCAGCTTCGTCATTGGCAGCAGGTTTTGCCACTGGTTTTGGAGCGGGTTTGACTTCTGGTTTAACTTCTGGTTTAACTTCTGGCTTAACCTCTGGTTTAGCCTCTTGCTTTATTTCTGGCTTCACCGCCGGCTTAGCTTCAACTTTTGGCTCAACCTTTGTTTCTGCTTTCACTTCAGGTTTTTTATCTGTTTTAGACGCAACGATTTCCTCCTTCGCGCTCAAGCTGGCAGAGGCCTGGACAGCGGCTGGCGCTGCGGCAGTAACTGGCGTTTCGACCACTGAAACTGGCGCTGAGGGTGCACCTGGCACAACAACAGGCGTGGGCACAACCGAGGCCACCGTGGCATCTGGCTTGTCTTTGTTAGGTATCACAATGGGAATATCGACAGGAATAGGTCTTGGCTGGCTGTCAAACAGCAGCGCAAAAGTGATAATTCCCAGCGCCACCAGTACTGTTGCGCCGATTAAACGCTGGCGTGCACGGGTGCGCAGGGTTTCGATACTGTCGATGGGGACGTTGCGTGTTGGCGCTTGGTCTGCGTCGCGTTTGCCGGAACGGGTGCTAAATATGGCCATGTGATGAGTCGTCTTTGATGTACTTTAAAGTGCGAAGTTTATGTGCGAAATTTAGACATGAAATCTAGACATGCGATTAGACATGTTTAGCCTGCAACCTTGGCACGCCATCTTGCAGCACGCCGCCTACGGTGAAGAAGGAGCCAAACACCACGATTCTATCAGTGGGGGCTGAATCGGCGATGGCTGCGTCCAAGGCAGCTTTAGGGCTGGCAAAACACTGGCCAGACACGTCTTTTCGGGACTTTTCACCGATATTGACACCCAGCCAAGTGCTTAATAAATCAGCAGCTTTTGCCGCCCGAGCTGTGGGCAAGTCGGTGAAATACCATTTATCGACCAAAGGATGCATGCGTGCCAACATAGGCGCAAGGTCTTTGTCCGCCATCGCCCCAAAAACGGCATGCGTACAGGGCGCAAAGCCCATAGCGTCCAAATTCACCGCCAGCGCGGCAATCGCATGCGGGTTGTGCCCCACGTCCAAAATCAAATTAGGTTCACCCGGGATAATTTGAAAGCGACCCGGCAGCTCAACAAAAGCCAGCCCGTTGCGCACCGCTTGCGCGGTAATTGGCAAACGTTCACGCAAAGCAGTCAAAGCGGCGAGTACACCAGAAGCGTTGACCAACTGGTTCGCCCCACGCAGCGCGGGGTAAGCCAAGCCAGAGAATCTTTTACCTCGCCCCGCCCAAGCCCACTGCAATTTGTCACCTGAGAAGTTGAAATCGCGCCCCACCAGCCACAAATCTGCCCCAATTGCCTCGGCATGCGCCTGCACTGACGCTGGCGGCATGGGGTCGCTGACGATGGCGTGCTTACCCGCGCGCATGATGCCCGCCTTCTCAAACCCGATTTTCTCCCGCGTATCGCCTAAAAACTCCATGTGGTCCAGGTCGATGCTGGTGATGATGGCGCAGTCTGCGTCAATGATGTTCACTGCATCCAGCCGCCCGCCTAACCCAACCTCCAAAATCGCCACATCTAGCTCGGCGTTGGCCATCACATCCAGCAAAGCCAGCGTGGTGAACTCGAAATATGTAAGGGAAATCTCTGGCACTTCTGTAGTGCCTTTTGATCTTCTAGCAGTATCAACACGTGCAAAGCTTGCTATCAATTCCGATGCTTTAACGGGAATCTCCGCAATCCGCAGCCGCTCTTCAAAATGCACCAAATGCGGCGAGGTGAAAACGCCCGTTTTGTACCCCGCTTGACTCAAAATCGACTCCGCCATCGCGCAGGTTGAACCTTTGCCGTTCGTGCCAGCCACCGTAATCACCGGGCAGTCAAAACGAATTTCCATCCGTTTTGCCACCTCACGCACCCGATCCAAGCCCAAATCAATCGGCTTGGCGTGCAGCTTCTCGCAATATTCCAGCCATTCGGCTAGGGTTTGGAAGTTATTTGAAGGGTTTGGCATGGATGCTCAATGTGGTTATCAGCGAACTATAAAAGTCATCAACTACGTATTTTCCCTTATGTTGGTGCTCCAAGCTCGTTTAAAACTGGGAAAATACAAAAATGATCATCCTATTCGGCATCCCCAACTGTGACACCGTCAAAAAAGCCCGCGCTTGGCTCACTCAAAACGGCTTGGACTACCAATTTCACGATTTCAAAAAGCAAGGCGTCCCGCCCGACCGCCTAAACGCGTGGATAGCCGCCGTAGGCTGGGAAAAACTGCTAAACCGCCAAGGCACAACGTGGCGCAAACTAGACGCCGCCACGCAAGCCACCGCCGTGGATGCTGAATCTGCGGCTAAGTTGTTGATATTGAACACAAGTTTAGTCAAACGACCTGTGGTGGAATGGGTAAATTCGAACGCTGCAGCCGATATCACCGTGGGTTTTGATGCTGAAAACTGGGCGAAACGGGTTTAGTAGCTAAAAACCATCAAAAAAGGTATCAAATATGCCTGTAGCCTGCGTATTTATTGCCTAAGCAGCTATTATATTTATAGCAAAAATCACACTTTCTTCACAAACAGTTACCGCACCTTTACACAATCGTTGCAATTGCCGGTCAGCTAGACGATTCATGCAGCCGTTGTAGCTTCACTGAAACAAATTTGCGCATGGTGTGCAGATGGCTTCAGTTTCAAGTCCTTGATAAGTAACAACATTTAAGGATTTAATAGGAGCTAAGACATGAAGAATATTGTTGCAAAAAGCATTGTCGTTAAAGGTATTGTTTCTACCGCTTTGTTGGCCGCTGCTGGCGTAAGCATGGCTCAATCTGGCCCAGCTAATGCTTATGGTGTGGTGATTTCCGCGACGCCAGTGGTTCAGCAAGTGACTGTGCCTAAGCAAATTTGCACCACAACCACATCACAATATGTGCAGCCTAACGGCGGTGGCGCATTGGTGGGCGCTTTGGTTGGCGGTGTGATTGGTAACCAAATCGGTCGTGGTCAGCACAGCGATGGTCGAGCCGTAGCTACTGTGATTGGCGCATTGGGCGGTGGTTTGGTGGGCAACCAGATTGAGGCAAACAGCTATCCGACACAATCATGCCACACCAAAAACGTCGTAGAAAACCGCACTGTGGCGCAAAATGTGCTGTATGAATATGCAGGCCAGCGCTACACAGTGCAGATGCCAGCTGAAGGTACGTTCCGTGTCGGTTCACAAATCGCGTTGCACGTAGAGACTCCTGCTTATGTGCCAGCCCAAGTGCAAGCCCCCGTGTATCAGCCTGTACAAACAGTGACTTACACCCGCCCGCAGCCAGTGTTTGCACCAGTTGCGCCAGTGGTTTATTACACCGGTTTTGACCATTTTGCACCGCGCTACATCTACAGCGAGCCTTACTACGCTCCCCGCGCCGCGCAGCGCCCTGTTTACCGCCAGCCCGTGCATGTGGTGAACTACCATGGTCGCCCTGCGTACCCTATTCACCCAGCGCATCCTGTGCGCCACCACCGTGAGCACGATGAGCACCGCAATTGGCGCTAAATCGCGATATCCCTAAGTAGCTGGCTTAGAGTGTCTTAAAATCAGGGGTTGTGCATGCGGCACAGCCCCTTTTTTATTGCTAACTCAAACACTTAAGTCAGATTCACATGTCTACAGTTACACCACATTTTCACAACGTCACCGTTTCCACCACCGCCAGCGTTTACTTTGACGGTAAATGCGTGAGCCACGGCATCACGTTTGCGGATGGCACAAAAAAATCAGTCGGTGTGGTGCTGCCGTCAACGCTGACCTTCAACACCGGCGCACCTGAAATCATGGAATGCACAGCTGGCAGCTGTGAGTACAAATTGGCAGGAACGGACGCTTGGGTGAAGTCTGCTGCGGGTGAAAAATTCAGCATTTCGGGTAACTCCAGCTTTGAGATACGCGTGACTGAGGCGTATCACTACATTTGCCATTTCGGTTGATATACGGTTAATAATTAATACAGCAAAAAGAACAAATCATGTCCGCCACCATTCTGCAGAACCTCCCCATCAACCAAAAAGTCGGCATCGCATTCTCTGGCGGCTTAGACACCAGCGCGGCGCTGCACTGGATGAAGCTTAAGGGCGCAGTACCCTACGCGTACACCGCCAATTTGGGTCAGCCCGACGAGGCCGATTATGACGAAATCCCTAAAAAGGCGATGGAATATGGCGCAGAAAAAGCGCGTTTGATTGATTGCCGTAGCCAACTCGCTGCTGAAGGCATTGCCGCGCTGCAAGCGGGTGCGTTTCACATCTCTACCGCTGGCGTCACCTACTTCAACACCACGCCGCTGGGTCGCGCCGTCACGGGCACGATGCTGGTTGCGGCGATGAAGGAAGACGATGTCAACATTTGGGGTGATGGCAGCACCTTCAAAGGCAACGATATTGAGCGTTTTTACCGCTACGGCTTGTTGACCAACCCATCGTTGAAAATTTACAAACCGTGGTTAGACCAGTTGTTCATTGACGAACTGGGTGGCCGTGCTGAGATGTCTGCGTTTATGACTCAAGCCGGTTTTGGCTACAAAATGAGCGCTGAAAAAGCCTATTCCACCGATTCCAACATGCTGGGTGCAACGCACGAAGCCAAGGATTTGGAGTTTTTGAACAGCGGCATCAAAATCGTCAACCCCATCATGGGCGTGGCGTTTTGGAAGGACGACGTGGTCGTTAAAGCCGAAACGGTGAGCGTGCGTTTTGAAGAAGGCCAGCCGGTGGCGTTGAACGGCAAAACATTTGCCAATTTAGCTGACCTGATCATGGAAGCCAACCGCATCGGTGGCCGTCATGGCTTGGGCATGAGCGACCAAATCGAAAATCGCATCATCGAAGCGAAAAGCCGTGGTATTTACGAAGCGCCGGGCTTAGCGCTGCTGCACATTGCGTATGAGCGCTTGGTCACCGGTATTCACAACGAAGACACGATTGAGCAATACCGCATGAACGGCCTGAAACTAGGCCGCCTGTTGTACCAAGGCCGCTGGTTTGACCCGCAAAGCATCATGCTGCGCGAAACAGCCCAGCGCTGGATTGCCCGCGCCATTACCGGCGAAGTCACCATCGAACTGCGCCGTGGCAACGATTATTCCTTGCTCAACACCGAAAGCGCGAATCTGACCTACAAGCCAGAGCGCCTCTCCATGGAGAAGGTCGAAGACGCCCCGTTCAGCCCCGCAGACCGCATCGGCCAACTCACCATGCGCAACCTCGACATTGTGGATACCCGCGACAAACTGGGAATTTATGTCAAAAGCGGTTTGTTGACGATGGGTGATAGCACGGCGCTACCGCAATTGGGTGAGAAGTAACTAAACCACCACAGGCTCCGGCTCCAGCCGGATACCGAAGCGCTCATAAACGCTGGTTTGAATGGCTTTGGCGAGGGTCATCACCTCGCCACCCGTGGCACTGCCTTTGTTGACAATCACCAGCGCCTGTTTCTCATAGACCGCTGCGTTACCTACACTTTTACCCTTCCAACCGCAAGCATCAATCAACCAACCCGCTGCCAACTTCACCGTGCCATCGTCGAGGTGGTAATGCACAATTTTGGGTTCGCGCTGGATGATGTCGGCGCACTGCTCGGCGCTGACGGTTGGGTTTTTGAAGAAGCTGCCGGCGTTGCCAATGACTTTGGGATCGGGCAATTTAGCACTTCTGATACTACAAATCCACTCATAAATTTGTAGCGGTTCAGGCAAGTAATATGCTGGCCAAAGCTCTTTTTCACCCAATACTTCGATCATTTTTCGTTCAATATCGGCGTAACCCAACACTGGCTGCCAAGCTTTGGGCAATGCAAATCGCACATGGGTGATGAGTGCTTTGCCGCTCAAACCAAAATCGCCCGCTCGTGCTGCCACGTGCTTGAACACCGAGTCGCGGTAGCCAAAGGCGCATTGTGCGGCGTTCAAAGTGAAAGTCTCGCCAGTTTCTAGGTTGATAGCGTCCAACTCATGGAAACGGTCTTGCAGCTCCACGCCGTACGCGCCAATGTTTTGCACTGGGCTTGCGCCGACTGAGCCTGGAATCAGCGCCATATTCTCCAAACCTGGGTAGCCGCTGTAGACGCACCAGGTCACAAAATCGTGCCAGTTTTCACCTGCACCAGCTTCAATGATCCAGTGCTTATCAGTCTCTTTCACCAAGTGCATGCCCGTGATTTCGACCTTCAACACCAGCGGTTTGATATCACCGGTGATGACGATGTTGCTGCCGCCGCCCAAGACGAACTTGGGCTGTTCGGCTAATTCTGGATTCGCCAAAACAGCCAAAACGTCGTTAACAGCGCCAATTCGCACCAAAGTTTGCGCTTTGGCGACGATATGAAAGGTATTTAACGGCTCTAGGGCTACATTTTTCTCTATGAACATGGGACAATTGTCGCATTCTATTCCCTCAAATATTTACCCAAAAACACAATAAAGAAACCCGCCATGCCATCATTTGACACCGTTTGCGAAGCCAATTTCGTCGAAATTAAAAACGCCATCGACAACACCAGCAAAGAAATCAACACCCGTTTTGACTTCAAAGGCACATCTGCCGCTGTGGAGCTGAAGGAAAAAGACAAAGAAATCATTGTTTTTGGCGATGCCGCTTTTCAGCTGGACCAAGTGGAAGACGTGCTGCGCAACAAGCTGACCAAGCGCAATGTCGATATTCGCTTTTTAGACAAAGGCGATATGCAAAAAATTGGTGGCGACAAAGTGAAAGTACATATCAAAGTGAAAAACGGCATTGAAGCCGAAGCTGCGAAGAAAATCACCAAGCTGCTCAAAGAAAGCAAGCTCAAAGTGCAAGCCGCGATTCAAGGTGATGCCATCCGTGTGACGGGAGCAAAGCGTGACGATTTGCAAGCCGCAATGGCGCTGATTCGGTCAGAGGTCAACGACATGCCGGTTAGTTTTGATAATTTCCGTGATTGATTTTAAAAATTAATCACTATGCGATTACTACCATTACTTGTATTTTTTTTTGCAGCAACCGCGCAGTCCCAATCCGTCACCTTATCTGGCATGGTCGGCAACAAAGCTCTCTTGATTGTTGACGGTAGCGCTCCAAAAATCGTAGCAGCTGGTGAATCTTTCAAAGACGTCAAAGTCATCTCCACCCAAGGTGACAGCGCTGTACTGATGGTGGGCGGCAAACGCATCAATGTGCGTGTAGGCGATGCGCCCGCCAGCGTGGGCGAGCAAGCGGGTAGCAAAAGCAGTGGTAGCAAAATCGTGTTAACTGCAGGCGATGGCGGACACTTTTTGGCGCAGGGCAGCATTAACGGCAAAGCGGTGCAGTTCATGGTCGACACAGGCGCAACCACCGTGGCGATGGGTGCGGCTGAGGCTAAACGCATGGGCATTGACTACGCAGCCGGCAAACCTGTACGCATGAGCACCGCGAACGGCCAAGCGCTAGGCTACCTGCTCACCTTGAACACGGTGCGCATTGGCGACGTAGAAGTGCAAAACGTAGAAGCCATCGTCTCCCAGCAAGCCATGCCCTATGTGCTTTTGGGAAACAGTTTTTTAACCCGCTTTTCTATGCGGCGAGATGCTGATCAAATGGTGCTTGAACGTCGCTTTTAGAACAGCTGTTTCACTATATTTTTAATAGCACTTTAGGCAACAAATACGCTGGCTACAGGCATATTTTTCATTTATTTAAGAGCTTACAACTTCTTCTGCCAAAACATCGCCCGACCCATCTCTGGGTCAAGCTGGTAGCCAGCAAAACCGTTAGCAATGTAAGCGGATTGAGCTGTTTTATTGCCTTCTAAAACTTCTAGGGTGAGCTTGCAGCAGCCCAAACTATTGGCAATCTCTTCGGCTTTTTTGAGTAGCAAGCTGCTGATGCCCTGCCCTCGAAACTCTGCCAAAACGACGACGTCGTGGATGTTCAACAGCGGTTTGCAAGCAAAGGTAGAGAAGCCTTCGATGCAATTGATCAAACCAGCGGGTTTACTGTCTACAAACGCAATCGCCGCGTGAAACGTTGGTCGTTTGGCCATTTCTTTGACCAAATTTGCCTGCGTAAAGTCAGACAAAGCCTCGCCACCACCCATGGGGTCTTTGGCGTATTCGTTGAGCAGGAAAAGAATAGCGCTGGCGTGGGTGGGGTTGTTGAAGTCTGCAAATTGAATACTGGTCATGGATTTGGCTTTTGATGATTATTGCTATAATTTTAATAGCTGCTTAGGCAATAAATACGCCGACTAGAGGCATATTTACACCTCTAGAAAGAACATTCTCACTGTTTTTTGGCTTTAGGCTTGATATCAGCAGCTGCAGCGGGCTTTTTGTTGCCTAATTTGGGTTCATTACCTTGTATCAATCGGGTGATATTGGCACCGTGGCGATAGATGAGAA
Organism: Polaromonas sp.; assembly: GCA_013298945.1. Taxonomy (GTDB): domain Bacteria; phylum Pseudomonadota; class Gammaproteobacteria; order Burkholderiales; family Burkholderiaceae_C; genus Aalborgiella. The sequence continues at coordinate 406,561 of JAAFJR010000001.1, read as the reverse complement.
ACATCGCCATGAGAGCTAGCATGAGGGTGATGTACTTGTCAGCCGCCCACAGCACACGGTCGCCAAACAAGTAGGCTATGGGGGCAAAAGCTGCGGCGACCAAGGATGCCAAAGACACCCAGCGGAAAAAGTACACAATGATGGCAAAACTGGCGATGCACAGCAGCCCCAACGCCCAATGCACACCAAACACCACGCCAAGTGCAGTGGCCACGCCTTTGCCACCGACGAATTTGAAAAATATAGGGTACAAATGCCCCAAAAACGCTGCAATGCCAACCATGGCAATCGTGCCGTCGCTCAGCCCGTAATCTTTACCAAACCACTGTACCAAGGCGACGGGGATGTAGCCTTTAAGTGCGTCTAAAACAAGTGTGAGGATGGCTGCTAACTTGCTGCCTGAACGCAACACGTTGGTAGCGCCTGGGTTTTTGCTGCCAAAGGTGCGCGGGTCGTTCAGCCCCATCAACTTGCTGACGATGACAGCGAAGGACAGCGAGCCGATGAGATAGGCAGCGATGGCGGCGAGGATAGGGTAGAAAGCGGCGAGTTTCTCCAAAGCAAGTCTCCTGCAGATAGTTTATTTTTAATGATTTTTATAGTTTTACTGCGCAGGATCACGAATTTCCCAGCGGATTTTGTCAATCTCTGCCAACACCTCTTTGGACAACACCGTGCCGTAAGCCGCTACGCACTCGTCCAACTGCGCCACCGTGCGCACGCCGATGATGGTACTGGCGATTTGCCATTTGGTGTAGCAAAAAGCCAATGCCATTTGCGTCGGTGTCATGCCATTGGCAATCGCCAAAGCGTTGTAGCGGCGCGCAGCGATCAACGCATCTGGGCGGCCCCAGCGCTGTTTGCGGGTGGATTCAAACATGGCCAAGCGTGCATCAGCTGGCGCACCCTCACCACTCAGACCACTCTTGTCAAACTTGCCCGTAAGCAAGCCAAACGCCAGAGGCGAATACGGAATTTGCGACACACCTAGGCGGTGCATGGTTTCGTCCAAACCGTTCTCAAGCGTGCGGTTCAGCAAGCAATAGGGGTTTTGCACGGTAGCTACTTTAGCCAAGCCGTGTTGTGCTGCCAAATTCACAAACTCGTGCACGCCATAAGGCGTTTCGTTGGACAAACCAAAAGCGCGGATTTTGCCAGCTTTGATTAACTTGTCCATCGCCTGCAACTGCACCAAAATCGGCGTGGTGTGCGCGTCTTTGTTGGGCGTGAAATACACAGCGCCAAAAGCAGGCACCACGCGTGACGGCCAGTGGATTTGGTACAGGTCAATCACATCCGTCTTCATGCGCTTCAAGCTCGCTTCACAGGCGTCAATAATCATCTGCTCGGTCAAATCAGGGTCGCCATTGCGCACCCAATCCATACCCCGCGCTGGGCCGGCCACCTTGGTGGCAAGCACTAACTTCTTACGCGCATCCGGCCGCTTAGCAAACCAGTTTCCGATGATGGTTTCCGTCAAGTTATACGTGCCCGGGCGTGGCGGCACGGCGTACATTTCAGCCGTGTCAAAGAAGTTGATGCCATGCTCCAAGGCTCTGTCCATGATGGCAAATGCCGTGGGTTCATCGACTTGCTCGCCAAAAATCATGGTGCCTAGGCAGATGGGGGTTACTTTGAGCTCGCTTGAGCCGAGTTGGACGTGGTTATTTTTTAGGTTTGTCATAATGAAAAAAGTGAGATGAATAGATTTGAGTCTAGTTTAGCTTAACAACTTTAAAAATATTTGTCAGTCACCACCGCCACAGCCACCACCGCAACCGCTGTCACCACCACCGCCGTCTGAGCTGGATGAATCGCTACCACCAAAGCCACCCGAATCGCCCGAGCCACCGCCGCTATCGCCAAAATCTGAGCCGCAATATGCATCAGAACCGCTTTTGTTATCAATATCTCTGCAATCAGGCACATAGTTGAAACCACCAGGAATATTGAGCTTTTTGTCTAGCGCAAATAACAAAGGTAGTCGCGTTGGCAAGCGCGGGTTGATGCTCTCTTCCTTACACGCCCAGTACCATGTGCGGCGCAAGCCATCATTTCGAACGCCACTTTTTCCCAATATTTCAGCGGGTGAATGGTGCAATAATTTACCAAAAGCCACGTTACACCACGCTTCGTAGCCACGCGTATGCAATATAAATTCATGCCAAGCTAGATCAACCACTTGTGAAGGCATGGCAACGAATACTTTACCGCTGCGTAAATAAGTAATAAAAAACTGCCGCAGCCCGCGCATCACCAAATCAGTATCACTCAGCGTCAAATGAGGGTATTTTTCGCGCAGCTTACCTGCAATAAATCGTGGCAGTTGCGATTCCCTCACAAACTGACGTCTTTTGCTAGCTTCCCATGCATGAAGTGCAAACAACAAGGCCCAACATAGCAACCCAAACACAAGGCGGTGTGACGTTTTGTCAAAGATAAAAATAGCCATCAAGGCGGGAAGCACAGGAAAAGCGAACCACTTGGCGTACCAGAGGGTTTGAATACTACGTTTGTAAGATATTGAAATTGGGAATGTGCGATATGTCATTAGGTTAATTGTCTTGAATGCAGTACTTATGAAATTTTTTGCGTTACTCTATTCCCTTACCGTCTTGCTTGCTTTATTCTGCACATTTTCCCTATACCTCTGCTCCTCCTGCAGCCGCAGCACCCGCCGCTGCACTTTGCCGGTCGTCGTCATGGGTAGGGCATCAATAAATTCAATCTCTTTGGGGTATTCATAGGGAGCGAGCAGGCTTTTCACATGGGTTTGCAGCTCCAAAATGAGTGCTGCGAGCTTTTTGCTATCATTTTTGATGTTATTTTTAATGCCATTTTCGGCTGTAGCCGGCGTATTTATTGCCTGAGGAGCTATTGAATTAGTAGCAAAATAATTAGACGCTAAAACCACATAGGCCTTGACCACCGCGCCGCGTTCGGTGTCGGGTTTGGGCACGACGGCGGCGTTGGCGACGGCGGGGTGTTTGACGAGGCAGTTTTCGATTTCACTGGGGCCAATGCGGTAGCCGGCGGCTTTGAAAACGTCGTCGGCACGGCCAGAATACCAGAGGTAGCCGTCGGCGTCTCTCGTGGCTAAATCGCCGGTTCTGCACCAGTCGCCTGTGAACTTGGCGGCTGTGGCGGCTTCGTTTTTCCAGTAGCCGAGGAAGAAAATCGGGTCGGGCTGGCCATGGATGTCAAAGCGGTTCACCGCCACGTCGCCCGGCACACCGTCGAGGCAAATGTTGCCGTCGTCGTCTATCACCGCGACGTTGTGGCCTGGGTAGGGCTTGCCCATGCTGTTGGCTTTGCTCGGATAATTGATGGCGCAATTGCCGACGATGTAGTTGATCTCGGTTTGGCCGAACATTTCGTTCACCACCACGCCCAATTTATCGCGGCAGTAGTCGTAAACCGCGTCGCCCACGGCCTCGCCCGCGCTCATGATGGCTTGTAGACGCAATTTGTAGTGCTTTTTCGGCTCAGGGAAGGATTTCATCATGGCTTTGAGCGCCGTGGGGAAGAGGAAGGTGTGGGTCACGCGCTGGGTTTGCAGCAGCTCAAAGGCGGCTTCTGGGCTGAATCTGCCATTCAAAGCAATGATTTCGCGGCCAAAGTACAGCGTGGGCAAGAGCGCGTCCATCAGCCCGCCTGTCCAAGCCCAGTCTGCGGGGCTCCAGAAAACCGCTTGAGAGGATTTACTTGTCTTGCTGTCAAAACCAAACCAATTCTGGCTGCAAACAAAGCCCGTCAAATTGCCAATCAACGCCCGATGCGGAATCAACGCGCCCTTTGGTGGGCCAGTCGTGCCGCTGGTGTAGATCAAAATCGCGCCTTCATCGGCTTTTGTGGCCACATGAAACTTGTTTTTTACTATACTTTTAATAGCTTCTAAGGCAGAAAATACGCCGGCTATAGCCATAATTGATGCTAATTTAGGGCATTTTGACTGAATTTGACGCAAAACTGGTTCTGAAACCTCGTCCACGATAGCGACGACGGCGTCTGCGTCGTTGATGCGGTATTCCAGTGCGTCAGGGCCGAACAACATGGACAGCGGCACGGCGACTGCCCCCATTTGCAGCACCGCGATGTAGGCGACGGCGGTTTCAAAGCGCTGCGGCAGCACGATGGCGACGCGGTCGCCGCGAGATACACCCAATTGCGCCAATTTCTGAGATAGTTGATTCGCTGCTTGCTGCAGTTGCAAGTACGTGTAAGCCTTTGATTTTGCTTGTGATTTTCCAATCGCATGCTCACGAATCGCCACCGCGTTTGGCGTCTTTTTAGCCCAGCGGGTGCAGCACACATCTGCGATGTTGAAATCTTCAGGGACATGCCAGCCAAATTGACGATGGAGTTGGGCGTAACTGTCTTCCAGTTGACTCATTTCTCGATTTTTAGCCATGTTTGCCTCTTTATTTTCTTTATGATGCTGCAATGCACAAAAATAATCTTGCAGATACTTTTTCAGAACTTCCAATGTACACCGTAAAAAGAGCCCCCAGAAGTGAATTTATCCCGATTCGCAAGCTGAATTACCATGTTTTAGTGTGGGGAAACACTGCCTCTACTTTGCCGCCATTGGTGCTGATGCATGGCTGGATGGATGTGGCAGCCTCATACCAGTTCGTCGTTGATATGCTGAGTGACGCTTTTTTTGCAGACCGGCTCATCATCGCAGCAGACTGGCGCGGCTACGGCAAAACCACAGGCGCGCCCGTAGACAACTACTGGTTCCCAGATTATTTGGCAGATTTAGACTTTTTGCTGGATCATTATTCGCCTAATCAAGCTGTCGATTTGATCGGCCACAGCATGGGCGGCAATGTGGTGATGATGTACGCCGGCAGCCGACCTGAGCGCGTGCGCCGCTTGGTCAATTTAGAAGGCTTCGGCATGCCGGTTTTTGCCGCAGAAAAAGCCCCCTCGCGCTATGCGCAATGGATGGATGAGCTGAAAAAACTGCACCGTGGCGAGCTAGATTTAACCGCTTACGACAAAGCCGACGGCGTGGCCCGCCGCTTGATGAAAACCAACCCACGCCTAGGCCGCGACGAGGCCGGCAAAGCCAAAGCCAACTGGTTGGCGCGCCACTGGGCGGCTGAAAACACACAGGGCAAATGGGAGATTTTGGGTGACCCTGCGCACAAAATCATCAACGCTAACCTTAACAATGTGGCTGAAGCGCTGGCGCTTTACAAAAGTATCACCGCACCAGTGTTGGTGGTAGAGGCAAGCGATGACTCGCTCAGCGGCTGGTGGAATGGCAAATACACTTTAGCAGAGTTTCACGAGCGCTTGAAAAATGTGCCCGATTGCACCATCAAAGTCGTGCAAGACGCCGGCCACATGATGCACCACGACCAACCGCTGGTGCTGGCGAAGATGATTGAGGCGTTTGTGGCTTAAAGTATTTAGAAATATCCCAAAAATACCTCATTCAGGGTATCTAAATTACCCCCTTTGGGTGATTGTTATAGGCTGATGCGACGGCTAACATGGGCTTATGTTTTTACAAACTTTGCCCCGTTTTGCTATATTTTTAGTTCTGATCACTTTGGTCTGGCTAAGCGTTGCATGTGCGGCGACTGCGCAAAAACCTGCTGCCGTGCAATATTGGATGGACGTAGCCACGCTGACGGTCTCTGGCATCACCAATACAACCTCAGCGCAAGACGCCATTTCTACAGATGCCTTAGGTCAATTAACGGGTAACACCAGCACCCAATTTGGCGGCACCAAGGGAATGCAGCCCGGGCGCTGGTTGGATGTGGCTTTGGCGGTGCCGGCTGATTCAGCAAAGGCAGCAGGTGGCGAGTTGTCTGTGCTGCAAATCATTCCAAAGGGCCAAAACATGGGCAATAGTTTGCAACTGTCGCGTGCAGTGTCAGCCAGTGCAACCGTATCGCCCAACGAGCGTCAAACAAACGTCGTGCTACGCGGTCCAGATACGGGCGAGCAATTGATTGAAGCTGTTAAATATACCAGCCAATTTGTAACGTCAACAGAGGCGATTGAACGCAACGCACCTAAAAAACTGCTGCTTTACTGGGGCTGTGGCGACCGAGTACGAGCTGGTCAACCTCGGCATTTAGACATGACCACTGAAAGTAGCACTAGCCCCGCTACTGGCTTAAAAGGGCGCGCGGTTGCAGAGCCTTTCCCCAGCCTGGACAGTGGCGTTGCGACTTGGCCTAACAGTGCCAGCAGGTCTGTGGTACCCAAAGAGGCTTCTTTGGTTGGTAAGCATGCTTTCAGTGGCGACAATATTCCAGCGAATATGCAGTTTGATTTGAAGCCCAAGCAAGACTTTATGCCCGCACTTGCCATCAATGTAAACGGCATCAAAGGCAGCGCTACCACCTTGAACTGGAGCAGAATCACCACAGCACAGGGCTATTTTTTGATGGCGACTGCGAAAAACAACCGCGAAGTCATCGTTTGGACCTCGTCAGAATTGCCAGAACCCGGCTGGGGCTTGATGGATTACGCCAGCAACGAGAACTTGACGCAGTGGAAGCGCGACAAAATTGTGCTCGCGCCCAATCAGACCAGTTGCAGCATACCTGCAGGCATTTTTAGCCAAACTGGTGGGGCGATGCTGAACGGCATTGCTTATGGCGAAGAAACCAATCTAAAAAGCAGGAACGCTAGCTGGAACGCTCGTATTCGCGTGAAATCAGCCACGATGCAGCCATTTGACGAATTCAATGCCCCGCAATTGGTTGCTAGTCCAAACGCACCTAGCACCCTCATCCGCACCTCTAGACTTGACTTACCAAGCGCTGGCTCAAGCACACCTGGTACAGAAGAAACACTGAATCGTTTATTAACACGAGTTCCTGATTCAAAGCCACCTAAATGTGATCCCTGTAAAAGACCGGGTGTGTTTTGACCAAATAACATTTTTTCGTCCTGAGCATGGCAACATGCGAAAATGCATGGTTAACGAGATGTTTTGTCTCAATTTAACTATAAAAATTTCGCAAATTATTGCTAGGAAAGAGCTTCATGGACGCAGAACAAATCAACAGCATTGGCAGCCACTTGGTCGACTTGACCGCTCGGACGCTTGATTTACGGGGGTATCTTTGACTACGATGCCAAATCTGAGCGTCTGCGCACGGTCAATGCATCGCTAGAAGACCCCACAGTCTGGAACGACCCCAAAAAAGCCCAAGAACTCGGGCGTGAGAAAAAAGCGCTGGACGGCGTGGTATTGACGATTCAAACCTTGGACACCGAGCTGGCTGACAACACCGAGTTGTACGACATGGCCAAGGAAGAAGGCGATTTTGACAGCTTGGAGCACATCAAAGAAGAAGCCAGCAAGCTGGAAGAGCAAGTCGCGCAGATGGAATTCCGCCGCATGTTCAACAAACCGGCCGACCCGTTGAATTGCTTTTTGGACATCCAATCGGGCGCGGGAGGCACCGAAGCCTGCGACTGGGCGAGTATGCTGCTGCGCCAGTACCTCAAATACGCCGAACGCAAAGGCTTCACCACCATCATTGAAGACGAAACGCCGGGCGATACGGCTGGCATCAAGGGCGCCACCATCAAAATCGAGGGTGAATATGCGTTTGGTCTGCTGCGTACCGAGACTGGCGTACACCGCTTGGTGCGCAAATCGCCATTTGACTCGTCAGGTGGACGCCATACTTCGTTTGCTTCTGTGTTTGTATACCCTGAGGTGGATGATTCGATTGAAATCAACATCAACCCTGCCGATGTGCGCGTGGACACCTACCGCGCCAGCGGTGCGGGTGGTCAGCACATCAACAAAACAGATTCTGCGGTGCGCTTAACGCACATTCCCACCAACACGGTTGTGCAATGCCAAGATGGACGCAGCCAGCACGGCAACCGCGAGGTGGCCTGGAAGCGCTTGCGCTCTAAGTTGTATGACTTGGAAATGCGCAAACAACTAGAAGAACAGCAAAAGCTGGAAGACACCAAAACCGACGTGGGATGGGGCCACCAAATTCGCAGCTACGTGCTAGACAACAGCCGCATCAAAGACCTCCGTACCAATGTGGAAACCTCAGCGACGCAGAAGGTGCTGGATGGGGATTTGGACTTGTTTATTGAGGCATCATTGAAGCAAGGGGTCTGAGTTTTGAATCGCACGCCCACAAAAGCCTTGATTTTTGATATGGATGGGACCATGGTTGATTCCATGCCGCACCATGCGTCGACTTGGTTGATATTTGCAGAAAAGCACAAGGTCAAACTCAGCATTGAGGAAATCATGCGCCGCACCACAGGGCGCACCGGTTTGGAATGTGTGCGCGTGTTGCTGGATCAGCCTGACTTGGACGAGGCAGTAGCTTGGGCAATGGTGCATGAAAAAGAGCAGCTGTACCGTGACGTTTTTGGCCCTGTTTTTAAAGAAGTGGCAGGTTTTAAAACCTTCGCCACACAAGCGCGGGCACGTGGTTTAAAAATCGGAGTGGGCACGGCGGGAGATATTCATAACGTTGAATTTGTCATGAAGCATTTGCAAATGTACCCCGCGCCAGACGCGATTGCACGAGGTGACGAAGGTTTGACCGGAAAACCCACACCCGCTATATTTTTAGAAGCTGCCAAGCGAATAAATACGCCGGCTATAGACTGTATAGTCTTTGATGATGCTCCCTTTGGCATTGAAGCTGCACGTCGCGCTGGTATGCGTGCCGTGGCGATTTGTACAGGGCACTCGGCAGCAGAATTAGCTGGCCCACACGTGATTGCTGCGGTAGCTAACTACAACGAATTATTAGACACCAACTTTTTGGAGAATCTGCATGTTGCAGCATAAGAACGACGAAACAGGTGAAGGTATAGGCCAAGCCATCACGATCAACCGCCTAGATTACACAGCGCCAGCGTATTGGATTGATACGGTTGATTTAACCTTTGATCTTGACCCCGCAAAAACCCGCGTGCTGAACAAAATGCACATTCGCCGCAACGCTGCAGTAGATGCTCAGCCGCTCAAATTGGATGGCGATGAGCTAAATCTGTCGCGCGTTTTGGTCAACGGGCAAGGTTGCAGCTTCAAGATGGAAGGTAGTCGTTTGGTCTTGGACAACTTGCCAGACGAGTTTGATTTAGAGATTTTTACCACCTGCGCTCCCGCTAAAAACACCAAGTTGATGGGTTTGTACGTCAGCAACGAATCGTTTTTCACACAGTGCGAGGCCGAAGGTTTTAGACGCATCACCTACTTTTTAGACCGTCCCGATGTTATGGCGAGTTTCACGGTGACGATGCGCGCAGATAAAACTGCTTACCCCGTGCTGCTATCTAACGGCAATTTGGTCGAACAAGGTATTTTAGAAGGCGTTGGCAATGAAAATCGCCATTTTGCCAAGTGGGTTGATCCGCACAAAAAACCAGCCTATTTGTTCGCCCTGGTCGCTGGGCAACTGGTGTGCCGCGAGCAAAGCATCACCTCCCGCGCTGGCAACACACATTTACTACAAGTCTATGTGCGCCCCGGAGATTTGGAGAAAACCGAGCATGCCATGAACTCACTCATGGCCAGCGTGGCTTGGGATGAAGCACGCTTTGGCCTCAGCTTGGATTTAGAGCGCTTCATGATTGTTGCAACCAGCGACTTCAACATGGGGGCGATGGAAAACAAGGGCCTCAACATCTTCAACACCAAGTACGTGCTGGCCAGCCAAGCCACGGCAACCGATGTGGATTTTGCCAACATTGAATCAGTTGTCGGTCATGAATATTTTCACAACTGGACGGGTAACCGCATCACCTGCCGTGATTGGTTTCAGCTGTCGCTCAAAGAGGGGCTGACCGTCTTCCGTGACCAAGAGTTTTCACAAGACATGGCAGGTATCGCCTCTGCCCGCGCGGTCAAACGCATTGAAGACGTGCGCGGTTTGCGTGCAGCCCAGTTTGTGGAAGACGCAGGGCCGATGTCGCACCCTGTACGGCCTGACCAATATGTAGAAATCAGCAACTTCTACACCGCAACCATCTACGAAAAAGGTGCTGAAGTGGTGCGCATGATGCAAACTTTGGTGAGCTCTCCAGACTCACCAAGCGGGCAAGTAGGTTTTGCAAAAGGCATGAAACGTTATTTTGAACGTTTTGATGGCCAAGCGGTCACGTGTGATGACTTTGCTTTGGCAATTGCATCTGCCAATCCTAATTCTGAGCTTGACCGCCATTTGCTCCAATTCAAACGCTGGTACAGCCAGTCGGGCACACCGCGCGTGCAAGCCAGCGGCGTGTATGACGCGACAGCACGCACTTACAGCATCACATTCACACAGCATTTAAAAGCTGGCAATGAACCATTTGTGATTCCGTTCACCTTAGGTTTATTAAGCAGCGAAGGTGTTGAATTGCCTGTGCAACTTAGTGATGAAACCTCTGCAACTTCGGGGAGCCGCACCATTGTATTGACGCAAAGCAGTCAAACGATGAGCTTTATCAATGTCGATGCTCAGCCCGTGCCGTCTCTGTTGCGTGGCTTCAGCGCACCGATTATTTTGGAGTATGCGTACACCGAAGCTGAACTTTTAACATTGTTAGCTCACGACACTGACCCTTTTTGCCGCTGGGAAGCTGGGCAACGTTTAGGCTTAAAAATAGCTATTTATTTGATAGCTAATGAGCCAATGAATACGTCGGCTACTATCGTAAATACTACCCTACAGAGCTATATTGAAGCGATGCGCAAACTATTGCGTGATCCCGCCTTGGATGCGGCCTTCAAAGAGTTGGTGCTGACGCTGCCTTCCGAGAGCTACATCGCAGAGCAACTAGACATGGTTGACCCGCAACGCATCCATGCCGTTCGTCAAGAGCTTAGATTGCAGATTGCTACCGCCTTGCAAGCTGATTGGCAATGGGCGTTCGATGCGCATCACAACAATGGCGCGTACACACCAGATGCCTATGCCAGCGGTCGCCGTGCTTTGGCTGGCATGGCTTTGGCGAATTTGTGCTTGGCGGCTAAAGCATCCTGCGATTCCGTTTGGCCAGATAAAGCGTTACAGCGGTTTAAAGACGCTGGCAATATGACCGACAGGTTCAATGCTCTAAGCGCGCTCGTGAACGCTGGCCATGCTTTGGCAACACCTGCGTTGGCTCAATTCCATGCCATGTTTAAAAATGAACCACTGGTTTTGGATAAATGGTTCTCCCTGCAAGCAGGTGCGCCTGATGATGGTGGCAACATCTTGCCCATCGTTCGTCAATTAATGACTTTGCCAGATTTCAACCTAAAAAACCCAAACCGCGCACGTAGCGTGACCTTCAGCTACTGCAGCGCCAACCCCGGTGCTTTCCACCGTGCAGATGCAGCCGGCTATGTGTTTTGGAGTGACCGAGTGATTGAGCTAGACAGCTTTAACCCGCAAGTCGCTGCCCGTTTGGCGCGTGCTTTAGACCGTTGGAAGAAACTGGCTGAACCCTACCGCAGTGCAGCGCAAACTGCGATTGCACGTGTGGCGGCGAAAAAAGATTTGAGCAACGACACACGAGAAGTGATTTCGCGGGCTTTGGCAGACTAATTTAGCGAATGACGCCAGTCAATCAACCACGATAAAACTCACCATGAAACCACTGCACGACATCGCTTTATCCATGCTCGACCTGGTAGCCGTGCGAGAAGGCGGCACGGTGGGGGATGCGCTGAAAATTGCGCTTCATACGGCGCAACATGTTGAATCCCTTGGCTTCAAACGCTACTGGGTGGCAGAGCATCACAATATGGCGGGTATTGCCAGCTCGGCCACTGCGGTTTTGGTGGGGCATTTGGCAGGTGGCACGAAGACGATTCGCGTCGGCTCTGGTGGCATCATGCTGCCTAACCATGCGCCGCTGGTGGTTGCGGAGGCGTTTGGGACTTTGGCTGAGCTGTACCCGAACCGCATTGATTTGGGCTTGGGGCGCGCTCCCGGCACAGACCAAGCCACAATGCGGGCGCTGCGACGTGACCGCGTGGAAACCGAAGGTGATTTTCCCCGTGATGTGGCAGAGCTTCAGCATTTGCTGTCAGCGCCGCAAGCTGGACAGCGCTTGATTGCGATGCCTGGCGCGGGTACGAATGTGCCGATTTGGCTGCTGGGCTCTAGCTTGTTTTCCGCAAAACTGGCTGCTGAACGCGGCTTGCCTTATGCCTTTGCGTCTCACTTTGCGCCACGTTTATTACTACAAGCTTTGGATGTATATCGCTCAAATTTTCGGCCATCTGAAACGCTTGCAAAACCGTATGTCGTTGTTGGCTTGCAGTTGATAGCAGCACCTACAGATGACGAAGCACAGTATCTTGCCAGCAGCACTTACCAGCGCGTTTTGGGTATTTTGACGGGTGACAGACGCAAACTTTTGCCACCAGTTGAAAACTACATGGCGCAACGCCACTTGCAAGAACGTACCGCCATCGCTGACTTCTTGGCGTGCGCTGTGGTGGGCGGAATTGACACCGTGAAAGCGGGTTTAACAGCTATGGCTGAGGCCACGCAAGCGGATGAATTCATGCTGGTGTGTGACGTTTTTGACCCTGCGCTGCGCTTACGTTCGCTCGATATTGCAGCTACAGCGATAAAAAGTGACTAATCGTAGTTAGCTTAATCTTAGCTAGCTTAACTTTGAATATCAGTTAACGGTCTCGCCTGTAATTTATCAATCCTTCGCCCTTCTAGCGCCAGCACTTCAAACTCCCAACCCTCGCAGATAATGCGCTCGCCCACAACTGGCAACCGACCAGATACAGACATCAACAAGCCGCCTACGGTGTTGTAGCGGCCTTTGTCTTCGTCAGGGAGCTGTTTGATTTCCAAGCGTGAGCGAAGCTCGGCCAAGGGCATCAAGCCATCTAGCAACCACGTGCCATCGTCGCTGTGCGTCGCCCATGCATCTACTTGGGCATTCGGTCGTAATTCACCGGTGATGGCTTCCAGCATATCGCGCGGGGTCATCAAACCCTGTACTTCACCGTATTCGTCCACCACCATCACGATGCGTTCTGAGCGTTGTCGAAACTGTTCCAAAACTTCCATACCTGTCAGAGTTTCTGGTACAAAAGATGCGGGGAGCGCAAGCAACTCAATGGTTTTCTCCGCTTCTTGAGTAGCCAGCAACTTCGCCACACTGATCACCCCCACCACATGGTCTAACCCACCACGACACACGGGGTACCACGAATGGCTGGCATGCGCTTCATGCTCGCCAATTTGCTGAAGCGCCTGTGCAACGGTGAGCTGCGCCCCCAGCCACGCAATATCCATGCGCGGAATCATCAGCGATGTGAGTGGTCTGTCGTCAAGATGAAACACATTGCGTACCATTTGGTGCTCATGCTCTTCGATCAAACCTGCATCAACGCCTTCTTCCAAGCTCGCGGTGATTTCCTCTTCCGTCACGCTGCGTACGGCATGCACGTCAAAACGGAGCAGTTTAAGAATGCCTTGTGTGCATGTAGCCAGTAATTTTACGAAAGGTGCTGCTATTGTTGCAATAGCACTCATGGGTCGAGAAATAAGTCTTGCTACCGCTTCAGGATGCAATTGACCGATGCGCTTAGGAACAAGTTCACCAAATATCAGGGTGATGAAGGTGATAACGACGACAACGATGGTTGTTGCTGCGACACTCGCAATTTTTGGCGTTGTACCAAAACTTTGCAGAAACAAAGAGACGCCTTCAGAGAACGCTGCTTCGCCCACAATACCGTTCAACATGCCGATGGAAGTGATGCCGACTTGCACCGTTGATAAAAAATGCGTGGGTTGATCCATCAAGGCCAGCGCCTTTGCAGCACCCTTGTCTCCCGCCTCGGCCATGGCTGCCAAACGCGCTTTTTTGCTGGCTGTCAACGCCATTTCCGACATGGCAAAGACAGCGTTGAACAGTGTCAACACTAAAATCAAGATTAAATCCATAACACTCCATCCATAGACGAGATAATAACTGATGGCAAACTACTTGATTGGCGACTTGCAAGGCTGTGACAGCGCATTAGGGCGATTGCTCTCAAAAATTGATTTTTCTCCCAGCCGTGATGTGCTGTTCTTTTTAGGCGATTTGGTCAACCGCGGGGCAGAATCTCTAGCTGTTTTAGAGCGTTTGATGAATTACGGCAATGCTGCGCAATGTTTGCTTGGTAACCACGACCTGAACTTATTGGCAATAGCACATGGTGTTCGGCAGCCGCACCGTAAAGACACCTTGACTGAAATTTTGCAATCACCCAAGTTGCCAGAATTGATGTATTGGCTGAAGCATCAAAACATGGCGATGTTTTATCAATCTCCAAAATATACACAATATAACCCTCTACTAATGGTTCATGCCGGCGTATTACCTGCCTGGAATGCTATAAATACAATAGCATATGCCAACGAAGTAGAAACCATTTTACGCGCAGCATCTCCAGCTGAATTAAGCGAATTTTTACGAGATATGTATGGCGACGAACCTGATGTATGGAACGATGATTTAACGGGAACAGCACGTTACCGCGTCATTTTCAACGCCCTCACTCGTTTGCGGTTTAGCACAGCAGATGGACACATGGAATTTGCCACCAAAGACAGCGCAAATGCAGCACCTGCCGGCTATATGCCGTGGTTTGATGTGCCGAACAGAGCCACCAAAGACATCACCGTGGCGTTTGGCCATTGGTCAACGCTGGGTTGGCTGAACCGACCGGATGTGCTGGCACTCGATGGGGGCTGCGTCTGGGGTGGTTGCTTGAATGCGCTTCGTCTAGACGACACAGGCGCATCAGAACATGAATTGATTCACGTTGAATGCGAGCAAGCGCAAAAACCTAAGCAATAAGGAAAACCTAGTTGATTTCGGCAATTTCTTGCTTGGGCTCAGCTATTGGCTCAGGTAGGGACTCAACGATAGGCTCAGCAATCGCTTTAAACAAAGCTGCCACACGCTTTTTAGAGCGAATATTGGCTGATTTTCCTGCGCGTGCAGGGCTGGCTTTTACCGCAGCTTCCCAAGCGGGTGTTGGTGCAACGGCTGCGCCATCAGCCGAAGCTGTAGCGGGTGCGGATTCGTAAGGCTTGTCGAAAAACGGATCGTGGGCTTTTGGTTTTGGGCCTTTGAACGCGTAGCGTTCTCCGCGATCAGCTTGGCTTTGCGAATCATCTCTACCGCTGCGGTCACGGCTGCTGTTGCGGTTTGACCTGCTGCTGCCTTCGCCATTGCTATCACCGTCTTCAGAATACATGCGACGACCATCGTTGATGCGGCCTTGTTTACGAATGTCTGGCAAGTTTTCTGGGTACTCAATACCTTCGAGTTCGATTTTGGTTTTGAGTAATTTCTCTAAATCAACCACTAAACGACCATCACTTGGCGCTACAAAGCTAATAGCAACACCTGATGCACCAGCACGGCCTGTGCGACCAATTCGGTGCACGTAGTCTTCAGCATTAAACGGCAAATCAAAGTTAAATACAGCTGGCACGTCTTTGATATCCAAACCGCGTGCAGCCACGTCGGTTGCGACCAGCAAGTCAACCTCACCCGATTTAAAAGCCTCTAATGCCTTTAATCGCTCGTCTTGGCTCTTGTCGCCATGCAAAGCGGTGGCTTTGAGGCCAAATTTCTCCAGCGAGCGTGCTAAACGCGCACAGCCCAGTTTGCTGTTCACAAAGACAAAGGCTTGCTTGATCTCTTTTTGCTTCAACAATGCCGTTAAAGCATGCAATTTTTCATCGGTTGGCGTGCTGAAAAAGTGCTGTTTAACGGTTGACGCGGTTTGGTTCGGCCGCGCCACCTCGATGGTGACGGGGTTTTGCAAATAGCTGCTAGACAAGCGTTTGATTTCTGGCGAAAACGTAGCTGAGAACAAAAGCGTCGTGCGTTGCTTGGGCAGAAAGCTCAAAATCCGCTCTAAATCGGGCAAAAAGCCGATGTCCAACATGCGGTCGGCTTCGTCCAACACCACATATTCAACTTGGTTCAAGACGCAGTTTTTGGCTTCAATGTGATCTAACAAACGGCCTGGGGTAGCAACCAAAATCTCGACGCCAGCTTTCAGTTCAATCGTTTGCGGCTTCATGTCCATGCCGCCAAACACAACCGCGCTGCGGATGTTGGTGTACTTGGCGTAGGCTTTGACTTGTTGGGCGACTTGGTCAGCCAGCTCACGCGTGGGCAGCAGCACCAAGGCGCGCACGGGGTGACGAGCGGGTGAGGTGGAGGCGTTTTCGTGCTTCAACATGCGTTGAATCAGCGGCAAAGAGAAGGCAGCCGTTTTGCCAGTTCCGGTTTGGGCAGCGCCCATCACGTCTCTGCCTTCCAAAACCACAGGAATGGCCTGTGCTTGGATGGGTGTCATGGTTTCGTAGCCCATATCGGCTACGGCGCGTGCCAGCGACGGGGCTAGCGATAGTTGTGAAAAAGATGAGGTCATTTAGCCCTCTATTGTCGCATTTTGTTGTGACAGACGTGAAAAAAGCGATCGACTGGATAAAAAAACAGTTAATCGCTTGGTCGTTTCGTCTCTTAAAGGCGGGACGGGCGTCTTTGCAAATTTACAAATCGCGCGTGCTAAACGTATCGCAGCTCTTCACACTACCCGTTTGCAAACCCACATTGAACCACTTGGCACGCTGGGCGCTGGTGCCGTGCGTGAAGCTATCAGGGCGTACTTGTCCAGTAGATTGGCGCTGCAAAGCATCGTCACCAATTTTAGCTGCCGCGTTCATCGCCTCTTCAATGTCACCAGACTGCAAGATTTGGCGCGATTCGTTGGCTTTTTTAGCCCACAAACCAGCGTAGCAGTCGGCTTGTAATTCCACACGGACAGACAAGGCATTGTTTTCGCGCTCGCTCAAACGGCGACGTGCCTGTTCAACTTTGTCATTCACGCCCAAAAGGTTTTGCACATGGTGACCCACTTCATGGGCAACCACATAAGCCTGTGCAAAATCGCCACCTGCGCCAAGCTGGCGTTTCAAGGTGTCAAAAAAGCTCAAATCGATATAAACTTTTTGATCTGCTGGGCAATAAAACGGTCCCATCGCCGCTTGGCCAGCACCACACGGCGTAGGTGTTGAGCCACGGAAAATCACAAGCTTGGGTGGGCTGTATTTGGCACCGCCTTTGGTGAACACATCGCCCCAAACGTCTTCGGTATCAGCCAGCACGACCGACACAAACTTGGCCTGCATATCTGTAGCCGGTGGCTTGGTTGCGGGGCCTTGCTGCACTTGTGGCGCATCGCCACCGCCCAAGAAGCCAAGCACGGTCAGTGGGTTGATGCCCAAAAAGTACGACGCCGCCAGCGCGATGATGATGGAGCCAATGCCGAACTTGCTGCCAAACAGCCCGCCGCCCCCACCGCCTCCGCCACCACTTCCACGGCGGTCTTCGACGTTGTCAGACTCTCGGTTGCCTTCCCATTTCATACGCGTACTCCTGAATTCAAAGTTGTTGCAATTTACCTGCAGATAGCCTGATTATCTTTTAGATTCTCAAGTTTTAGGCAAAGTAACTCCAGTTTGACCTTGGTATTTACCCCCTCGGTCTTTGTAGCTGGTGGTACAGACTTGGTCCGCTTTGAAGAACAACACCTGCGCGCAGCCTTCACCCGCGTAGATTTTGGCCGGCAGCGGCGTGGTGTTGCTGAATTCCAGCGTCACAAAACCTTCCCACTCAGGCTCAAACGGCGTCACGTTGACGATGATGCCGCAGCGCGCATAGGTACTTTTACCCAAGCAAACCGTCAAAATATTACGCGGAATACGGAAAAACTCCATGGTTCGCGCTAGCGCAAAGCTATTAGGCGGGATGATGCAACTGTCGCCCTCAAAATCGACAAAACTTTTTTCGTCAAAATTTTTAGGATCAACCACCGTGCTGTGAATATTGGTGAAAACCTTGAACTCAGGCGCACAGCGAATGTCGTAACCATAGCTACTGGTGCCGTAGCTGATGATTTTTTTACCCTCTTTTTCCCGCACCTGCCCAGGCTCAAACGGCTCAATCATGCCGTGCTTTTGCGCAAGTTCGCGAATTTGGTGGTCGGCTAAGATAGACAAAAGAATCTCCAGTGCGCAATGTGAATATAAAACCTATTTTCACAGAAATTTTGTAGTATTCACTGATAGCATTTTGGATAACTTTATGGATAACATTTTGATGACTGCAATTGAATTGTTATAATAATGTTATTACTTTTAAAGGCTTCACATGCTAACCACCATGCGCCAAATCGGCAACTCCAAAGGCATACTCATTCCTGCTGCGTTCCTTGCGTCGTGCCGAATCGAAAACGACGTGGACATGCAGCTCAAAGACGGGCAAATCATCATCACGCCCGTGGTCAACAAACCGCGTGCGGGTTGGTTTGATTCCTCTGTAGAAGAGCAAGCTGTGCAAGATTGGTCAAACATCGACTTGGCTGACGACAGCGAGTGGGTATGGTAAATGTCGTCCGCCGTGGCGAGGTCTATTGGGTGAACTTAGACCCCACCGTCGGCAGCGAGATTCAAAAAACTCGCCCTGCCCTCGTCATTTCCCCCAATGACATGAATGCCAAGCTCCCCCGCATCATCATCGCCCCCATCACCAGCGCAGGCCAGCCCCTAGGCAGCCGCCCCGAGGTCGTTTTCCAGCAAAAATCCGCCCGCATCTTGCTAGACCAGATTCGCTGTGTCGACAAAACTCGTTTGGGTAAAAAAATGGGCAGCATTGATGAAAAGCATTGGCATCCGGTGCTGCTAGAGATGCTGGCTTAATTCGATACTTATCAAAATTCATAGCTGTTTAGGCAATAAATACGCCGGCTACAGAAGAATTTACCCCTACAAACTATGCCAACCGCTATCCTAAGCGCCTTACCCGAAGAACAGACCGGCTTAACCACGCTCCTGCACAACGTTGAGCAAGTTGCCCACGCGGGGCGGACGTTTTGGGTGGGGAAGATTCATGGGCAGCGGGTTGTTTTGGCGTTGTCTGGGATTGGCAAAGTCGCTGCGGCGACCACGGCTACTGCGCTGATTGAGCGGTTTGGGGTGCGGCGGATTGTGTTTACTGGCGTGGCGGGTGGTTTGCAGGCTGGCGTGCAGGTGGGGGATGTGGTGCTGGGCAGCAGCTACGTGCAGCATGACATGGATGCATCGCCCATCTTCCCGCGCTTTGTGTTGCCATCTAAAGGTAAGGCAGTTTTGGACGCTGATGCAAATTTAATTACTACACTTTTAATAGCTGCTCAGGCAATATATACGCCGGCTACAGGCATAAATACCTCTAAAAACAACATTCACAAAGGCTTAATCGCCAGCGGCGACCGCTTTGTCTCCAGCGCAGCCGAGGTGCAAGCCCTGCGCACCGCTTTGCCAGATGCGCTCTGCGTAGAAATGGAAGGCGCAGCAGTAGCGCAAGTCTGCCACGACTACGCCCTACCCTTCGCCGCTGTGCGTACCATTTCTGACCGCGCAGATGATACCGCGCACGTCGATTTCAGCCAGTTTGTACGCGATGTGGCGGGACCAATGGCGGTGCAGCTAGTAGATGCTTGGTTGAAAAAGCAAGCTGAAACTACTTAGCATTTTCAGAATCACCGTTTTTTCTTCCAAACAGTGATTTCCTCATTTATTTTTGGTTGAATAGTGAACCACTTCGCCAATTGACTTTGCACCAGGTGCGTAATGTGCCATCAATGCGCCTGAGATGGCTAAGAAAACACCAGTCATTAACAATGGAATTATTGTTCGTTTGAACGCGGTGCTAAGCCAATGATGTGTTTCCACCTTATGTAAGTGGCGATATAGCGTGTATGACAACACGCCATCAACAAGTAATTCCGCAAACAGCGTGGGAGCTAGATAAACGACATATAGCGAAGCAACTGCCATTCCGATAGCAAAAATAATGGCAAACAGGGGAATCGCAAGTTCATCAGCGCCATCACCTACTGAACTCAAAGCGTCGCCGACTGCGTTGCTTGTTTCACCCCCAATTCCATCACCAATACCATCATCAAACGAACCGTTAGCTCCACCGCCTCCAAAATCTCCTCCACCGCCACTCTGAAAAGGCGTAGATATATCTCCAGTGCTCACATCGGGAATCGGGTTTGGCAGGTCTGAAATATGACTGAAATCTTCGTCTTTAGATCTAAGCCAAACCCATAAAAGGAAGAGAAACATGACATATGCGACAACCAATGCCAACGGATACCGCATCGCCATGCTGTACATGCCAGATTGCAGCAACAAAAAAGAGGTTATCAAGCCCACGCCAGCTGTTACAGCGACGATTAAACCCATTTGCAACCTTGGGAAAGAGTCTCGTTCCAGCTGTCTTTTGTAATTCAACACGGCTAGTGAGCGGGTTAAATATATTGGTTTTCGTTTTAGCATGGTATTGGCATTAGGTGGAGTATTGCTATAATTTTAATAGCTTCTCAGGCAATTAATACGCCGGCTAAAAGCGTATTTGCCTATATTTTCAACCATTTAAGCTAATCAGCCTGCGAAATTACCGTTTTCTCGATCAAACGGTCATCTCCCAACACAATCATCGCAAACAGCAGCTCGTCCAAGCTTTCCGCACGGGCGGTGCGGCGAGCTAGGAGCGGGGTGGCGGCTGGGTTGAGGATAAGGAAATCGGCTTCGCAGCCAACGGATAAGTTACCGACCACGCCTTCTAAACCCAGTGCTTTGGCTGCACCAGCGGTGTGCTGCCACCAGAGGTTTTGCGGCGATAAGCTCATGCCCAGCTTGGGCTGGCCGCCTTGGAACAACGCTGTTTTGACAGTGGCGCGGCCGACGTAATATGCTGCCAGCATGGTGTGGAAGGGGCTGAAGCTGGTGCCGCCGCCTACGTCGCTGGCCAGTGCGTATTGCATACCGGCTTCGTCCGAAGCGCGGTAGTCAAAATAGCCGCTACCCAAGAATAAGTTACTGGTTGGGCAAACAGCCGCTGCTGCACCCCTGGCTTTCATCAAGGCGCGGTCAACCGCGTCTAGGTGGATGCAGTGGGCGTAAACGGAGCGCTTGCGCATCAGACCGAAGTCGTCGTACACCTGCAAATAAGATCGGGCTTGGGGGAAAAGCGAGAGCGCCCAGGTGATTTCTTCGACGTTTTCAGCGACGTGGGACTGAATCCACACATCAGGGTACTTAGCCGCCAAGTCGCCCAAGCCGCGCAATTGGGCGTCGCTGCAGCTAGGCGCGAAGCGTGGGGTGAAAGCGTAACCTAGCCTGTCCACATCGTGCCATTTGTGCATCAGCAGCTCGGTGTCGATCAAACTTTGTTCCGTTTCGTCACGCACGCCATCTGGGCAATTACGATCTTGTAGGCATTTGCCGGTGATAAGACGCAGGTTGTTCTTCTGAGCTTCCGTGAACAAAGCATCAACAGACGCGACGTGTGAGGTGGCAAAGGTGAGCGCGGTGGTGACGCCGTTTCGCAGCAGTTCCGCTATAAAAAATGCAGCTGCTTGGGCTGCATAATCGCCGGCTACAAAGCGTTTTTCCTCTGGAAAAGTGTAGCTATCCAGCCACGGCAGCAAACCCTCAGCGGGGGAACCGATCACGTCCGTTTGCGGGTAATGCACATGGGTGTCGACAAAGCCAGGGGCGATGATGCGGTCTGGCAAGTGCTGTACGGTAACGTCTGGGTGGCGGGCTTTGAACTCATCTGCCAACAAGTTGTAATCGCCCACCATTTGCACCACTTGCCTGCCCTGCGCGTTCGCGCCCACGACGAGCAAGCCGTCTTCATCTAACCGTGCCGATCTTGACGGCTCTGCCTGCGCATCGAAGCTCAAAATACGGGCGCGGTAAGCTTTGACCATGCTTTACCTCTTAAAAGGTTTCAAAAACCGAATTCAACTTGTCAATATGCCGTTTCTTGGCTGATGCTTCTAGAAAACTCGCTTCAAAACTGTTGTATGCAAGTTGATAGGCATGCTGAGCAGTCATGCCAGTAGCGGCAAAAGTTTGGACGAAGTTGTCATTCATGTAGCCGCCAAAGTAGCTGGGGTCGTCTGAGTTGACCATAGCACACAGGCCAGCATCTAGCAATTGCGACAAGTTGTGATCGCTTAAGTCCTTGAAAACACAGAGTTTTAAGTTGGAAAGTGGGCAAACGGTGAGCGGAATACGGTCTTTTTTCAGACGTGCCATCAACAAAGCGTCTTTGCTAGACTGCACGCCGTGGTCGATACGTTCAACTTTGAGCAGGTCAAGCGCAGTCCACACATAGGCTGGCGGGCCTTCTTCGCCTGCGTGGGCGACGAGGTGAAAACCCAGCTCTCGGCATTTGGCAAAGACCTTGGCGAATTTCTCAGGTGGGTTGCCCACTTCACCCGAATCCAGGCCGATACCAATGAATTTGTCGCGAAACGGCATGGCAGCTTCAAGTGTTTCAAACGCGGCTTCTTCGCTCAAATGGCGCAAGAAGCACATGATCAAACTGGCGCTGATGCCGTGCTTGGCTTGCGCTTCCACGCAAGAGCGGTGCAAACCGTTGATGACGGTAGCCATGCTCACACCACGGTCAGTGTGGGTTTGGGGGTCGAAGAAAATTTCGCAAACTGCTACATTATCTATAGCTGCTTTGGCAATATATGCGCTGGCTAGATCGTAAAAGTCTTGTTCATTCAACAACACACTAGCGCCCGCATAGTAGATGTCTAAGAAGCTCTGCAAATTGGTAAATGCATAGGCGCGGCGCAGCTCTTCAACGCTGGCGTAGGGCAAAGTCAGGCCGTTGCGTTTGGCTAGGCTGAAAATCATTTCCGGCTCTAGTGAACCTTCGATGTGGATGTGCAGCTCGGCTTTTGGCATCGCGCGAAGCAAGTCAGGTAGGCGATCTACAGAAATATTTTTAACTTGGTATTTGGACGTATTCATCAAGGTATTTTGCAATAAAAAAGGCTACCCGTGGGTAGCCTTTTTGAGATCACAAGAAAATTAACTTCTTGCTTACTCCTTATTTACTTCTTGTCACCACCTGGCACTTTGCCTTCCACGCCTTTGACGTAGAAGTTAATGCCGCCCATGAACTTGTCATCCGCCACCGCGTCTTTAGCCAACACTTCTTTACCATCGTTGCCCATGATTGGGCCTTTCCAAATAGCGAAAGTGCCTGCTTTCAGGCCGGCTTTGACTTCGTCAACCTTGGCTTTGGTCTCGGCTGGAACGTCTGCAGCGACAGAAACCATGTCAATCGCGCCTTCTTTCACGCCCCACCAAGCTGCGCTGCCGCCTTTCCATGTACCGGCCAAGGCTTCGCCAGTGGCTTTGATGTAGTACGGTGCCCAGTTGATAACGGCTGAACCCAAATGGGCTTTCGGGCCATAGGCTGTCATGTCTGAATCCCAACCGAAAGCGCGTTTACCCATCTTTTCAGCCGTTTGCAGCACAGCAGAAGAGTCTGTGTTTTGCATCAACACGTCTGCACCGCCATTAATCAAGGTCGTAGCAGCTTCAGTTTCTTTACCTGGATTGAACCACTCATTCACCCAAACCACTTTGGTTTTGATTTTCGGGTTAATTGATTGCGCGCCCAAGGTGAAGCTGTTGATATTACGAATCACTTCAGGAATTGGTATTGAGCCGACGACGCCCAAGGTGTTGGTCTTGGTCATCTTGCCTGCAATCACGCCCGCCATGTATGCGCCTTCGTAGGTGCGGCTGTCGTAGGTGCGCATGTTGTCGGCCTGTTTGTAGCCGGTGGCATGTTCAAATTTCACATCTTTGAATTCAGGCGCCAACTTGAGCATAGGCTCCATGTAGCCGAAGGTGGTACCAAAAATCAACTTGTTACCTTGACCCGCCAAATCACGGAAGACGCGCTCAGCATCGGCTGATTCAGGCACTTTTTCGACGAAACTGGTAACAACCTTGTCGCCAAACTCTTTTTCAACCGCTTTGCGGGCGTTGTCATGCGCGAACGTCCAACCACCGTCGCCCACAGGACCAACGTAGGCGAAGGCCACTTTAAGCGGCTCAGCTTTTGCTGGTGCAGCCGCAACTGGCGCTGCTGGTGCAGTTGCGGCAGGCTTGGCTTCTTCTTTTTTGCCGCAGCCGACCAGTGCGGCAGCAGCGATGGCGGACATAGCAGCCACTTTTAAGAGCGTTCGTTTTTGAAAATCTGTCATGTCAAAGAGTCCTTTTAAAGTTAAACAAAGAGAGAGCTAGAAAAATATATAAAGCAAAAAACAAGCCAAAAAAACTTTTAACCCAACTTTTAACCCAGTTCATAGGCTAAGTCGAAAAAGGTTTGCCCAGTGAGGCTGGCATGTTCACACGAATAAAAGCCGGATTGCGTGAAATCAGCACCAAAACCACAATCGTAACAATATACGGCATCATGCTGAGAAATTGACTAGGTATTTCTACCCCCGCGCTCTGTAAATGCAGCTGCAATAGGGTAAATCCACCAAACAAGTACGCGCCCAACAACACGCGGGCGGGCCGCCAAGTAGCGAATGTAGTCAAAGCCAAAGCGATCCAGCCTTTACCGGACACCATGCCTTCCACCCAAAGCGGCGTATAAATCGTCGCCAAATAAGCACCCGACAAACCGCACAGCGCACCGCCAGCCATGACAGCCCAGAGCCGGATGCGTCGTACAGGATAACCCAAAGCATGCGCCGATTCGGGCGACTCGCCCACCGAGCGCAGCACTAGACCGGCGCGGGTGCGGTATAAAAACCAGATCAAACCAAACACCAAGCCAATCGTGATGTAAACCATAGGGTGATGGCGAAACAAGGCTTGCCCGACGAGCGGGATATCACCCAAGAGCGGGATGCTGTACTGTGTTTGCTCCGGCAATTTTTCTTGCACATATTTGATGCCTGCAAAGGCTGAAAACCCAGTACCAAACAGCGTTAAAGCTAAGCCCGTGGCGTATTGGTTGGTGCCCAGCCAAATCACCAATCCACCAAAAAGCGCTGCTAAAAACGCGCCAGCGCCCATGCCCGCTAAGAAACCCAGCCACACATTACCCGTGTGCACCACCGTGGAAAAGCCCGCAATCGCGGCGCATAGCATCATTCCCTCTGCGCCCAAGTTAACAACGCCAGCTTTTTCGTTGATCAATAAACCCAGTGCAGCAATGGCTAAAACCGTGCCAGCATTGAGTGTGGCAGCTATCAAGAGTGCATAGGCTTCCATTACGCAGCACTCCTATTGTTAGATTCGATAGTAGATTTAACAGTAAATTTGGCATCTGATTTGATCACCAACTTGTAGGCAAGCAAAGTATCGCAAGCCAGCAAACTGAACAACAACAAGCCTTGAAACACACCCGTGATTGATTTAGGCAAACCCAAACGCGACTGGGCCAATTCGCCGCCAATGTAAAACATACTCATCAACACCGCTGAGAAAATCATGCCAACGGGATGCAAGCGCCCCACAAAAGCCACAATGATGGCCGCAAATCCGTAGCCGGCTGGTACATAGGGGGTCAACTGCCCAATCGGCCCTGCAACTTCAAGCGCACCGGCCAAGCCAGCGGCAGCGCCTGAGCAAAGCATGGCTAACCACAATGCCTTGCGGCTAGAAAACCCTGCGTAGCGAGCAGCAGCCGGTGCTAAGCCGCCGACTTGCTGCGCAAAGCCTGCACGGGTACGAAACAAAAATACCCACAAGCCAGCAGCCCCCGCCATCGCTATCAGCAAGCCAATCGACATGCGTGAGCCTTGCATAAGTCGTGGAATACTTGTCACTGCTTCAAAGGTTTTGCTTTGTGGAAAGTTAAACCCGTTGGGGTCTTTCAACGGCCCGTAAACCATGTAACCCAAAAGCAAATCTGCCACATAAACCAACATCAAACTCACCAAGATTTCATTGGCGTTGAATTTGTCGCGCAAAAAAGCCGTGATGCTTGCCCAAGCCATGCCACCAAACATGCCAGCCGCCAAAATCGCCAGCACAATCCAGCGGCTGGTTTCCTTGGTGGCCAAAAGCGCCACAACGCCAGCAGCCAAGGCACCAATGACAAACTGGCCTTCAGCGCCAATGTTCCAAACATTGGAGCGAAAGCAGACGGCCAGACCGAGAGCGATGATCAACAACGGCGTGGCCTTGACCATCAGCTCGCCCAAAGCGTAGCCAGATCGAATCGGTTCCCAAAAAAACATTTGCAAACCACGCATCGGGTCTTTACCCAAGGCGATGAACAGCAAAACGCCAATCACCACTGTCAACAACAAGGCTAAGACGGGTGAACCATAGCTCCAAAATGCAGAGTTTTGTGCACGAGGCTCAAGCTTTAAACGCATCATGCAACCACCTTATCCATTGCCTCTGCTGTAGGCCACAAACCACTCATCCACTCACCAACCCAGGACACCGTTGCGTCTGCACGCTTTAACGAAGGCGACAACTGCCCTTTTGCCATGACATGAAGCCGGTCGCTGATTTCAAACAACTCATCGAGCTCTTCACTCACCACAAGCACGGCGCAGCCAGCATCACGCAAAGCCAATATCTCGCCACGAATTTGCGCAGCTGCGCCTACATCCACGCCCCATGTGGGTTGCGAAACGATGAAGAGTTTGGGCTGTGCATCAATTTCTCTTCCCACAATAAATTTTTGCAAATTACCGCCGGACAGCGATTTGGCAGTTGCCTGCGCACCACTGGCTTTGACTTTGAAACGCGCGATGATGCCATCAGCCTGCTTCGCTAGGTCTTTAATACGAATCCAACCCATTTTAGAAATAGCATCGTTTCGAGTCAGTATTAAATTGTGCGCCAAGCCCATGCTTGGTACTGCGCCACGGCCAAGACGCTCTTCTGGGACAAACTGCACGCCCAAACTACGGCGCTGCGCTGGTCCCAGATGCCCAACTTCTTTGCCAAACAATGTCACCATAGCTGCATCTGCACGGGTATCTTCACCCGACAAGGCATACATCAACTCGCGCTGGCCATTGCCTGAAACACCGGCGATACCCACCACTTCGCCAGCTTTGACATTCAAAGAAACCGCATTCAGATTCATGCCAAATTGATCGACCCTTGGCAGCGTTAACTGATGAACGCCCAAAACCACATCGCCTACTTTTGCCGCTCGGTGCTCCAGCGTCGGTGGTTCGGCGCCAATCATCATGCGACTCAGTGAGGCGTTACTCTCGTTTTGCGGGTTGCAATGCCCCGTCACTTTGCCAGCACGCAAAACCGTGCAAGCGGTACACAGCTCGCGAATTTCGTGCAATTTGTGGCTGATGTAAAGGATGCTGCAGCCCTCGGACGACAGCTTTTTAAGCACCACAAACAGCTTTTCAACCGCTTGCGGCGTGAGCACAGACGTGGGCTCATCCAAAATAAGAAGTTGCGGATTGGTCAGCAAAGCACGGATGATTTCAACGCGCTGCATTTCGCCAACGCTCAAGGTATGCACCGGCCGGTTCGGGTCAATGTCTAAACCGTATTCACTGGCTTTGGCTGAAATCCGCTGCGTCACTTCAGCCAGCGTCAAATGCTTGTCCAATCCTAGCCAGACGTTCTCAGCCACGCTCAAAGTTTCAAACAAACTGAAATGCTGGAAGACCAT
The DNA here is from genome assembly GCA_013298945.1 of Polaromonas sp. Taxonomy (GTDB): domain Bacteria; phylum Pseudomonadota; class Gammaproteobacteria; order Burkholderiales; family Burkholderiaceae_C; genus Aalborgiella. The sequence goes on along the minus strand of JAAFJR010000001.1, from coordinate 379,045 downwards.
GCTAATTCCCAAAGCGCGGGCTTCTTGTGGGTTACGAACGTGCGTAGTTGATCCATTGAAACTGACTGTGCCCGCATCCGGCTTGACCGAACCATAAATGATTTTGACCAGGGTCGATTTACCCGCGCCGTTTTCCCCCAAAAGCGCATGAATCTCGCCAGGCTGCACGGTGAGCGAAACATCGTGATTAGCTGCAACAGATGCATATCGTTTTGATATGGCGTTCAATTGCAATCTTGGCATCTCATTCATGGTCTTAGTTTTTGAAAATAATTTCTACAGTACTAATATAGCCCGAAAATCATTGACGTTCGTGAAAGTTGGCCCAGTTATCACCAAATCACCCAAAGGTTCAAAGTAGCCATACGCATCATTGCGGTCAAGATAGTCATGAATTTTCATGCCCAACGCGTCAGCTCGTGCTAACGTTGTGGGGTCAAGATACGCACCCGCGTTGTCTTGCACGCCATCAATGCCGTCTGTATCTGCGGCCAAAGCATACACATTGTCTAAGCCGTGTAATGACTGCGCCAGGCCTAGGCAAAACTCACCAGCCCTGCCGCCGCGTCCTTTGGCTGCGCCCGGCTGACGTGGCCTAACAGTGACTGTGGTTTCGCCGCCAGACAGAATGACGCAAGGTCGAACGAAGGCTCGCTGTTGTGTTGCATCATTGTTTGCAGTACTTTTAGCCGCTGAACGAGCCAAGGCAGCATGCACGGTGCCGACCTCGCGCGACTCGCCTTCCATGTCGTCACTCAAAATGTAGGCGCGCAAACCTGCTTCTCTAGCCACTTGAGCTGCGGCATCCAAGCTTTGCTGCGGCGTAGCTGTCATGTGAACGAGATGACCCTTGAAAATAGGGTCGTTTGATTTGGGTGTTTCAAGTGCACCCGAGCTCAATTGCGCCTCAATAATAGCCGGTATATCGATGTTGTAGCGTTTCAAAATGGCCAGCGCTTGAGCACATGTGGTGTCGTCTGGCACAGTGGGGCCGCTGGCGATGATGCTGGGATCGTCGCCCGGCACGTCGCTGATCGTCAAGGTAACAAGCTTTGCAGGAAAGCACGCAGCAGCCAAACGTCCACCCTTGATGCGCGAGAGGTGCTTGCGCACACAATTCATCTCAGAAATCGGTGCGCCTGAATCTAGCAAAGCTTGGTTGATGCGCTGTTTGTCGGCAAAATCTAAACCGTCCACAGGCAACGAGAGCAAGGCAGAACCGCCGCCTGAGATCAGGCAAAGCACGACATCGTCAGCGTTTAGGCCTTGCGTCAATTCCAATATCCGCTGCGCAGCTTGCAAACCAGCTTCATCGGGAACGGGGTGCGATGCTTCTACGATTTCAATACGGGCGGGTTTACCATCAAGTCCAGCAGGCCGAGCTGGGGTATGGTGATAACGGGTAACCACCAAGCCAGACAAAGGCACGTCAACAGGCCAGTACGCTTCCACCGCTTGTGCCATCGCGGCACCCGCTTTGCCTGCACCAAGCACAATCGTGCGTCCGCCGTTTTTAGGCGGTGAAGGTAAATAATCGGCGGTATTATGCAATGGCAACGCGCGTTTGACCGCTGTTTGAAACAAATAAGTTAAAAACTCACGCGGTTGCTGAGTTGGGTCTGGTGCCGTCATAAAACCAACCTTAATTTCAATCTTAGTGTCTAAAGTGACGCACACCCGTGAATACCATCACCACGCCACGCTCGTTTGCGGCCGCAATGACTTCTGGATCACGCATGCTGCCACCAGGCTGAATCACAGAAGTCGCACCTGCGTCAACGACGACATCTAGACCATCACGGAATGGGAAGAAAGCGTCGCTGGCTACTGCTGTATTTTCCAGCGTCAAGCCAGCATGCTGCGCCTTGATGCTGGCAATACGAGCTGAATCTAAACGACTCATTTGGCCAGCACCCACACCCATGGTCATACCACTGGCGCAGAAAACGATAGCATTTGATTTGACATATTTCGCCACTTTCCACGCAAACAACAGATCTTGCAATTGCTGCTGCGTCGGCTGCACTTTGGAGACGACTTTGAGGTCAGCCAAAGTCAATTCGTGATTGTCAGCGGTTTGCATCAACAAGCCGGAACCGACACGCTTCACATCCATCGCATTGCGGCCATTGTCCCAATCAGAATTACCGGTTTTACCCGTGTTTTCAGGCAACTCAATTTGCATCACACGCACATTGGCTTTGGTTTTAAAAAGTTCTAGCGCTTCAGGTGTGTAGCCAGGCGCCATCAACACTTCTACAAACTGCTTTGATATTTGTAGCGCTGCTGGCACATCAACGGTGCGATTGAAGGCAATGATGCCACCAAATGCTGAAGTTGGATCGGTTTTAAAAGCCTTTTCGTAAGCTTGCAGAGCATCATCACCCACGGCGACACCACATGGGTTGGCGTGCTTGACGATGACGCAAGCTGGCACATCAAAACTTTTGACACACTCCCAAGCTGCATCTGCATCGGCGATGTTGTTGTAGCTGAGCTCTTTGCCTTGCAATTGTTTAGCGGTGACGAGTGAGCCTGGTGCTGGGTACAAATCTCTGTAAAAAGCAGCCTGCTGATGTGGGTTTTCCCCATATCGTAAGTCTTGCAATTTAACGAAACGGCCATTGGATTGCGCTGGAAAGAGTGCATGGCTGCCGTCTTCTTGAATGCGCGATAGGTAGTCGCTGATAGCAGCGTCATATTGACTGATACGGTTGAATGCAGCAACCGACAACGCAAATTTTGTTTTGTCCGTCAACTTCCCGCTGGCTTTGAGTTCTGCAAGCACAATCGCGTATTGCGAGGAATCAGTCAATACACCAACATCTTTCCAATTCTTAGCAGCAGAACGCACCATAGCCGGGCCGCCGATGTCGATGTTTTCAATAGCGTCTTCTAAGGTACAACCTGCTTTGGCAACTGTCGCTTCAAACGGATAAAGATTAACCACCAACAAATCAATCGTATCGATATTGTGTGCAGCCAATGCAGCCATGTGTTCTGGCAAGTCGCGTCTAGCAAGTAAACCGCCATGAACTTTGGGGTGCAGGGTTTTGACGCGACCATCTAACATTTCAGGAAAACCTGTGAGCTCAGCAACTTCAGTGACTGGTAGACCTAGATCAGCTAGAAGCTTTGCAGTGCCTCCTGTAGATAAAAGCTTGACACCTAAAGAATGCAACTCGCGTGCGAAATCTACAACACCGGTCTTGTCAGAGACTGAAATTAATGCATTCATAGTTTGTATTTTTTGAGAGAAAATTAAGAGTGAAAACTTACGAGGAAAGTGATTTTTGGAGTTAGTTAGAACAGAACGGAACAGATCAGATCAGATCAGATCAGATCAAATTGTGATCTAAGAGTTTTTTACGTAAAGTATTGCGATTGAGGTTCAACCATTCTGCAGCTCTTGATTGGTTGTTATCTGCTTGCTTCATGACCACTTCGAGTAACGGCTTTTCGACCGCTTTAACCAGCATGTCGTACATAGCATGTGGTTGCTCACCATCTAAGTCTTTGAAGTAGGCTTCTAGACTTTCACGCACACATTCGTCTATTTGTTTTTTACTCATCGCATTCTCAGTACAGATCGTCTTAGTTATTCGAAATTATTTGCAGTTAACCCAGTATTTACATCAACGCATCGGCTTCTTCATCTTGAGCAATTGCCATTGATTGCGGTAAACGTTCGTATTGATCCGCCAACGCGTCAAAAAACTGCGCGACAGCAGCATGCTGCGATTCACAGGTTTCAAGAGCGTTCATGCCATCTCGAAACGCCTCACCACCTGGCAGGGATCGCACATACCAACCAATGTGTTTACGCGCTGTTCGGACACCGGAAAATTCACCATACAAATCGTAATGATCTGATAAGTGATCACACAACAAGCGCTTCACCTCAACAACCAAAGGCTGGGCCAAATGCGTACCCGTATCCATGTAGTGCGCGATTTCTCGAAAAATCCAAGGTTTACCTTGAGCTGCACGGCCAACCATGATGGCGTCGGCACCAGTAAAAGCCAAGACATCGCACGCTTTCTCTGCTGTCGTTATATCGCCATTTGCAACGACAGGAATATGAACTGCAGACTTTACCGCAGCGATCGTTTCATATTCAGCAACACCTTTGTAGCCTTGTTCACGCGTACGACCATGTACAGCCAGCATTTGCACACCAGCTTGTTCAAAAGCACGCGCTAAAACTATTGCATTTTTATGAGTTTGGCACCAACCCGTTCGCATCTTCAAAGTCACAGGAACGTTGCGTGGGGCACAAGCTGCAACGACGGCTTCAACAATGGACAAGGCCAAACCCTCATCTTGCATCAGCGCGGAACCAGCCCATTTGTTGCAAACCTTCTTTGCAGGGCAGCCCATGTTGATATCAATGATTTGCGCGCCATTGTCTATGTTGTACAACGCAGCTTCAGCCATCATCTCAGCAGATGTTCCTGCAATTTGAACCGCAATTGGTGCGCTTTCACCATCATGGTTAGCTCTGCGTGACGTTTTAAGGGTGTTCCACAACTCACGTTTAGATGTCACCATTTCGCTAACCGCATACCCTGCCCCCAACTTTTTGCAAAGCATACGAAATGGTCTGTCCGTCACGCCCGCCATGGGGGCGACAAACAGATTATTTGGCAATTTGTATTGGCCAATGTTCATGCGAGTTGGAGCTTGACGACGTCTTTGGAGTTGCTTAAAAAAGAAGCACAATTGTACCGCTCTATACTCTGCCTATCGTGTCGTTTTCGACTTTAATATTTGGACTTGAATGGAAATTTGGTTAGAACATCTGTTAACCATGCTGGCTTTGCCAAAATTTGGCTTATCCACCGTCTTTGTGGTGTCGCTGATCAGCGCAACGTTGCTGCCATTGGGGTCTGAACCTGTCGTTTTTGGACTCATCAAACTCAGCCCAGACCTTTTTTGGCCAACTATTTTAGTGGCTACGGTTGGCAATACCTTGGGCGGCGCGATAGATTGGTGGATGGGCTACGGTGCTCACCGTGTAGCCGACAAATACGCTGCATCTCATACCCATGCCAAAGCGCTACAGTGGCTTGAAAGCTTGGGTCCCAAAGCTTGTTTGCTAGCTTGGCTCCCAGCCGTAGGCGACCCGCTGTGTGCTGTCGCTGGCTGGTTAAAGTTACCATTTTGGCCATGTGTGATGTACATGGCCGTAGGCAAATTTTTGCGTTACTTACTCATCACAACGCTATTGCTGTACGTATTTCCTGGTAAATTTCCTATGTGGTCGTTTTAGCGACATCTGTATTACGCAAGCGAATATGCAATTCTTTGAGTTGCTTCTCATCAACCAGCGAAGGTGCTTGCGTTAACAAACACTGCGCGCGCTGTGTTTTCGGGAAGGCAATCACGTCACGTATAGATTCTGCACCCGTCATCAATGTCACGATGCGGTCTAAACCGAACGCCAAACCACCGTGCGGCGGTGCGCCATATTGCAATGCGTCTAACAAGAAACCAAATTTAATTTGCGCTTCTTCAGGTGTGATTTTAAGTGCGTCAAATACTTTTTGCTGTACATCTGCACGGTGAATACGTACTGAGCCACCCCCCATCTCCCAACCATTCAACACCATGTCGTATCCTTTTGAGATACATTTTTCAGGCGCTGTAACCATCCAGTCTTCATGACCGTCTTTGGGTGCTGTGAACGGATGATGCGTTGCCGTGTAGCGCTGTGCCTCTTCGTCATACTCAAACATCGGGAAGTCAACCACCCACATCGGACGCCAAGCTTTTTCAAACAAGCCGTTCTTTTTACCGAACTCGCTATGACCGATTTTGATGCGTAACGCGCCTATCGCATCGTTCACAATTTTTTCTTTATCTGCACCAAAGAAAATCAAGTCGCCATCTTGCGCACCAGTGCGACTTAAGACTTCTGCAATTGCTTTGTCGTGAATATTTTTAACAATCGGGCTTTGCAAGCCATCACGACCTTTTGCCAACTCGTTGACTTTGATGTACGCCAAACCTTTAGCGCCGTAAATTTTGACAAACTCGGTGTATCCGTCGATCTCACCACGGCTTAAGCCGCCAATTTCACGTGCGCCACCTGGCACACGTAGAGCGACCACGCGGCCACCTTTCATGGTTGCTGCACCTGAAAAAACCTTGAAGTCAACATCAGCCATCACGTCCGTCACTTCGGTAAATTTAAGGCTGACGCGTAAATCGGGCTTATCTGAGCCGTACACATGCATGGCTTCTTGGTAAGTCATCACTGGGAATTCGCCCAAGTCCACATTCATGGTGTTCTTGAATACGGTGGCGATCATGCCTTGGAACATGTCACGAATTTCCTGCTCGTCCAAGAATGATGTTTCAATATCAATCTGCGTAAATTCTGGCTGACGGTCAGCACGCAAGTCTTCATCACGGAAGCATTTAACGATTTGGTAATAGCGGTCATAGCCCGCCACCATCAATAATTGCTTAAAAAGCTGAGGCGACTGTGGTAATGCAAAAAAGTGCCCATCATGCACACGGCTTGGTACCAAATAATCACGTGCACCTTCTGGGGTGCTCTTGGTCAGCATGGGTGTTTCAATGTCAATGAAGCCGTTCGCATCTAAAAACTTACGCACTTCCATAGACACTTTGTAGCGCAGCATCAAGTTGTTTTGCATGTAAGGGCGGCGTAAATCCAGCACGCGGTGCGTTAAACGCGTTGTCTCAGACAAGTTGTCATCATCAAGCTGAAACGGTGGTGTCACCGACGCATTGAGCACGTTCAACTCATGGCACAGCACTTCAATTTTGCCGCTCTTCAAACCATCATTCACCGTGCCTGCAGGTCGGGCGCGCACCAAACCTTTGATTTGAATACAAAATTCGTTGCGCACACCTTCAGCCAGCTTGAACATGTCTGCACGGTCTGGGTCACAGACAACTTGCACGTAGCCCTCACGGTCACGTAAATCAATAAAGATCACGCCGCCATGGTCACGCCTGCGATTAACCCAGCCACACAAACTCACCGTTTCACCGAGTTGAGCCTCAGTCACTAGACCACAATATTGGGTACGCATTGCCATAATATTTCTCTACTCTATTCGTTAATAAATTTGTTAATAATTTCGCTAATGATTCAGTTTATTTTTGAAGCAGCGGTGCAAGCATGGTTGGGGAAACCACACCCATTGACACAATATATTTCAGCGCATCATCAACACTCATGTTCAGTTCTATGCAATCTGATTTTTTCAGCATCACAAAATAACCACCTGTAGGATTGGGTGTAGTAGGCACATAAACGCTGAGGTATTCACCCTTGAGATGATTCTTCACATCACCACCTGGTGCGCCCGTCACAAAAGCGATCGTCCAAACATCGGCTCGTGGCCACTGTATCAAAACAGCGGTACGAAAAGCACTACCACCATCAGCAAACAGGGTGTCAGACACTTGCTTCACACTTGAATAAATCGAGCGCACAACAGGGATACGGTTTAACAGCGCATCGCCCCACACCATCAGCTGGCGGCCTAAAAAGTTACTTGCTGCAGCACCTACCAAGAGCAAGATGGCCAAGGCCAGCAACACGCCAAAACCTGGAATATGAAAGCCAATCAATTTGTCTGGATGCCACGCCGCAGGCAAAATCAGCAGCGTTTTGTCCAGCGTGCTGAGCATCCACTCCAGCAGCCAAACCGTGATGGCGATGGGCACGATGACCAGCAAACCAGCAAACAACCATTTACGCAATTTAGCCATGATTCTTCTTTGTGTTCTTTTAATTATTGACGGTTAATTGTTCGACATAAAACGTTCGACCTTAAACGCTTGCGGCTGGCGCTGACGACGAAGCTGCTGTCGAAGCAGGCGCAGCGGAGGGGATAGACGAAGGCGAAGATGCCGCCGCTGTCGCTGCTACAGGTGTAGCTGAAGATGCTGTTGTTGAAGTCGCCTCAGATGCCGCAGCCGGAGCAGCCGCAGAAGACCCATCAGTCGCTGGCGCACTGGTTTTGCCGCCACCTTCACGAAAATCAGTCACATACCAACCCGTTCCCTTCAGCTGAAAGCCAGCTGCTGTGAGCTGTTTTTTGAAGGTAGCTTGACCACAAGCTGGGCAATCAGTGAGCTGCGGATCCGACATTTTTTGCAAAACGTCCTTGGCATGCCCGCAAGCGTCGCATTTGTAAGCGTAAATAGGCATAAAAAGAGGGGTTAAATGTCACGTAGACCCAAAAGCCAGTTGGCTTTTGTACAGCCCTCTATTATAGGTGGTTCAGTGCAGATGCAATGGCAGTTATCAAGACCTACCCAAAGTTGAAATAAATCACAAACACGATCATAAAAACAACCCACACTTTCAGGAAATTTAGTTTCATATTTTTATTTATTCTTATTAACATCAAATCATGAGCAACGAAAACCAAAGCTAATAATAAAAATAATTCATGATGTATTGTGAGGTGCATTGCACCTAATAACTTGGTATTTTTAAGTAAATTTATTGATTCAAAATAATAAAAAGATGGCGTCAATAATAAATCAGCTACAAAAAGAGAAAGAAACACGCTTGCAATAAAAATAAATATCTTTCCAATCCAAATTTTGAGGTTTGCAAATCTGTATAAAAAATTAAAAAAGGTGATCCAAACAATTAAGAACAGTAGTGTTAATAAAAAAACAAAAGGGTACGCTTGAAAATCAAGAAAAAGTTGATTAGCTTTTATATTGTTTTTAACAACTGAATATATCCAAAAAACAATTGCAGCCCAGAAGCTTAAGCTTAAAAGTTGAAGCTTCGGTATTTGTTTCATATTTTTTCTTTTTTTACACTCAAATCCGCCCATTAATACTATAGAAACGATAGCTGCTTAGGCAATAAATACGCCGGCTACAGCCGTTTTTACCTCTAAAACACGAACATATGCATGCGTGAAACGAGTTGCATGACGATTAAACCCACAATAAAGCCGAAACCTGCGTACATCAAGCGTTGCAGCAGCTTATTTGTTTTCTTCTGCTCTGATAATAATTCTTTGAGTAATTGCGAATCTTGCGGCGTATCTAACGTTGCGCGTTTGAGATAACTTGCGAGTAATACCGGCAGTTCAGGTATTAATTTGGCATATTGTGGTGCTTGATTTTTAAATTCTTCTATTAATTTTTGCGGCCCCACTTGCTCCATCATCCAATTTTCCAAGAAGGGCTTGGCGGTGTTCCACAAATCTAAATCTGGGTCTAAATCTCGTCCCAAACCTTCTATATTCAACAATGTTTTTTGCAACAATACCAATTGCGGCTGAATTTCAACATGGAAGCGACGCGAGGTTTGGAATAAGCGCATCAATACCAAACCTAATGAAATTTCTTTGAGCGGACGGTCAAAATAAGGCTCGCAGACGGCGCGAATGGCGGATTCAAGCTCGTCTACCCGTGTTTCTTTGGGTACCCAGCCTGATTCAATATGTAATTCAGCCACGCGTTTGTAATCTCGCCTGAAAAACGCTGTGAAATTTTGCGCCAAATATTCTTTATCAACTTCGGTCAAACTACCAATGATGCCGAAATCAAGCAAAATATAGCGCCCAAAGGTCTCTGGCTCTAGGCTGACTTGGATATTGCCTGGATGCATGTCTGCGTGAAAAAAGCCGTCTCTGAAGACTTGTGCAAAAAAGATGGTGACTCCATCGCGGGCGAGTTTTTTGAAATCGACACCCGCATCACGCAAGGTTTGGGTTTGGTTGATGGGTACGCCTCTCATGCGCTGCATCACCATCACCTCTGGGTGGCAAAAATCCCAATAAATGTCGGGAATCATCAACAAATCTTTTTCTGCTTTGTGCAGCGACATATTGCGTTTCAGCTGGGCAGCGCTTGAAGCCTCACGAATCAAATCAAGTTCGTCGTGCAAATATTTGTCAAACTCGCTAACTACTTCACGGGGTTTGAGACGCTTGCCATCTGAGCTTAGCTTTTCTACCCAGCCTGCCATCATGTGCATCAGGCTCAGGTCTTTGTCGATCACCGGCAGCATATTGGGGCGCAGCACTTTGACGGCGACGTCGCGGCTGATGCCTTGCTTGTCTTTCAGGGTCGCAAAATGCACCTGCGCAATCGATGCACTGGCGACAGGCACCTGCTCAAACGTGGTGAAAATCTCGGCCAATGGTTTTTTGAACGATCGCTCTATCGTCTCTACAGCGATACGGGAATCAAACGGCGGAACGCGGTCTTGCAAGCGCGCTAACTCATCGGCTATATCAATGGGCAGCAAATCGCGCCGTGTGGACAGCACTTGTCCAAATTTAACGAAAATCGGCCCTAACCGTTCCAGCGCTTCGCGCAGGCGCTGCCCGCGGGGTGCTCTCAAATTGCGACCTAATGAAATAATGCGAGCAAATACGGTGAGCCACGGCTTTTGCAGGCTGGTCAGCACCAGCTGATCCAAGCCAAAGCGCAGCGCTATCCAAACGATGAAGACGCCGCGAAACAACCGTCTCATGGTGTACCTTTTACAGCCGTGCCGTTTTCAGAAGAACCACTTGCTGTGTTGTCAGCCACTTTGGTGACTAAAAAAGATTTCAACCCTGCTGCGATTTGCTTTGCTACGCTCACAAAAGCATGGGCAGGCGCATCACCCAACAAGCGTGACAAATCCTCTTCAACATCCCAGCGCACGTGATCGACCAGCCAGTTCATCTCAGCAGCGAGTTGCACATCACCTTCAATCTTGATGGGTGGTTTACCGCCAGCTATGACGGTTTGAACCAATGATGCGGGTGAATCATCTGCGACCACCAAGCTTAAGTCAGCGGCTTTGTGGCTAGCGGCAAGCTCCAGCAAACCAGCGGGTGTGACAGCCACAGTCATCGACAATGTGCGCCATTGGACACGAACTACGCGACCTTTGAGCCGAGCTAGTCGCGCAGTCGCTTCAGGCTCTTGCATCAACACATGGTTGAGCAATAAGACGAGGCGATGCTGAATCTCGTCGATAGCCCATCCAGGCGGTTGCAAACCGGAGAGCTTGTTGACGAGTTCGCTGAACAAATGCATCGGAAATGTAAAAGGGGACGATGTTGCCATAGTCCCCAATTATTCACGAGTTTTACTGGATTTTCACCAGTATGGTTTTATTTCGCTTTATTCCAGCGCCTGCACGCCAGCTACTAACCAACCACCGCCGTTTTTAGACTTGGTCATATTCCACACTTCACGGAAAGGTGCTGGGCCGGCTGAAACGTCTTCACGAATCATGCCCGAAAACTCAACACTGGCCATGTATTCAGTTGCCATTTCTTCAATGCCAAGCAATTGAGCGTCCAACATCACCACGTCGGTTTTGTTAACTTGGTCAGCCTTTACGCCTACTTGAACACCACGTTCAGCCAATTGCGACTTGATCTCCCCCGCCATCTCATCCGTCATCATGGCGCGAAGCGCTGCAATGTCAGCTTTATCCCAAGCGTCCTGAAGAGTTACAAAATTGCGCTTTGCAGCGGTCAAAAAGCCAGTCGTGTCGAAATCTGCAGGAACACCCCAAGATTGCGAACCAGACAAGCCAGTCGCATTGTCTGAAGCTTGTAAACCTGAGCCAATCATGGATTTGCCAGATTGCCCAGCAGTTGAACTCTCGAATGCGGTTGTATTGCCTTCCCAAGGACGCGCAGAAGCATCGTTACCGACATTTTGCGGGCTGTATGAGCGTGGAGCGATAGCTTCAGCAGGCGTTGCACTTCCCGCGCCTTGGTAGGCGTATGGGCTGTTATTGCTGTTGAATGAATTGCCACCTGCTTTTTTAGCACGCGCTTTCATGAAGTAACGCACACCGGCAATCACGGCGAAAGCCAGCATCGCAAACATCAACATTTGCGCGATACCACCCAGCATGCCACCTAAGCCCAAAGAGTTTGCCAACCAAGCCAAGCCTAGACCAGCGGCCAAGCCACCAAGCATCGCGCCCCATGGCTTTTTAGGAGCAGCAGCAGGAGCTGCAGCCGGAGCAGCAGCAGCAGGTTTAGATGTCGCACTATTTGCGTTTTGTGCAGGCGCAGCTGGCGGGGCGCTTTTCTGCGTCACATTGCTAGATTGTTTACCCATAGAACCGCCACCACCCATACGGCGAGCAGCATCAGCATTCAAGCTAGACAAGGCCAAAGCGCAAACCAGAAGAGCAGACCAAAGTTTCATGTTTTCTCCAAAACAAACGTGTTGACATCAACACCCCAACAATGTAGGGGTAAATGCAGCTTATTTCAATAGGTGCTTATATAAACCTCAGAAAATCAAGGTCAATTAATGTATGGTTTTGGGCAATTTTTGGTAGTTTTGAATGATTTTGAGGGATTTTTAGCTAGGTTGTGAATATTCACATACTTAGACAAAAGCTAGCATTTAATCCCGACGTGCAAAGCCACCACACCGCCCGTTAAATTGTGAAAATCAACATGGCCGAAACCGACTGTTTTCATCAAAGCTTTGAGCTCTTCTTGGCCAGGATGCATGCGAATCGACTCCGCCAAATAGCGGTAGCTCGCATCATCACCCGCTACCATTTTGCCTAATTTCGGTAACACATTGAAAGAATACCAGTCGTAAACTTTAGACAAAGGTTTGGCGATTCTCGAGAATTCCAGCACCAAGAGCTTGCCGTTCGGCTTCAAAACGCGGTTCATTTCCCTCAAAGCAGCATCTTTGTGCGTCATATTACGCAAACCGAAAGCGACCGTGACTACATCAAAATGGTTATCTGGGAACGGCAATTTCTCTGCATCACACACAAAAGTTGGCAGCACCACGCCAGCATTCACCAAGCGATCACGTCCTTCGCGCAACATGGCTTCATTGATGTCAGTGTGCACCACGCGACCGGTTTTACCCACTTTTTTGGCAAAAGCCATCGCCAAGTCACCCGTTCCACCAGCGATGTCCAATACTTGTGCGCCCTCTTGCACGTTCGCGACCATCACGGTGTAGGCTTTCCAAGCGCGGTGAAGCCCCATAGACATCAGGTCGTTCATGATGTCATATTTGGGTGCGACCGAATCAAACACGCCTCGCACATGCTTGGCTTTGTCTTTTTCTTCGACGGTTTGGAATCCGAAATGGGTTTGGCTCATGGCGATATTTTAATATTTGGGTTGTTAGTGACTTGCGCAGCCACCGCCAGATTTTTCAGTCATAGGTGCATCGCGGCTGATACCTGCCGCTTTGAGGCGAGCTTCGTAATCTTGCCAAATTTCGGTTTGCTGTGAACCCAAAAAATACAAGTAATCCCACGTGAACAAGCCCGTGTCATGTCCATCTGTAAAACTGGGCTGAATAGCGTAGTTACCAATCGGCTCAATGCCCACCAAGCCGACATCACGTTTACCTGTTTGCAAGATTTCTTGGCCCGGACCGTGACCTTGCACTTCTGCGGAAGGTGAGGAAATACGCATCAACTCAAACGGAATCTGAAAAGTCGCACCGTCAGAAAACTTGATTTCCAAGACTTTCGACTTTGAATGAACTGTGAGTTCTTTTGGTGTCGGTGAACCTGCTGCTAAACCTGCCATGATGATTCCTTCGTTATTTAAACCAACACGCTCAAACCAAAATTTATACCAAAACCCGTTCAATGCCACCATTGTTCGCCAAAGCGACGTATTCTGGCATCCATGCTTTGCCCAAAATTTGGTTTGCCATTTCGACCACGATGTAATCTGCTTCCAGCAAACCGTTATTAAGGTCATTGCCGTAGCGGCTTAAACCTTGCAAGCAGCTAGGGCAGCTGGTCAAAATTTTGACATTTGCTTTTTCACCGACAGCGCCTACGCTCGTCATTGCTCTCAATTTATCCGCACCTTTTTGCAACTCTTCTTCTTTACGGAAGCGCACTTGCGTAGAAATATCTGGCCGTGTAACGCCCAAGGTACCAGACTCACCGCAGCAACGCTCGTTTTGCAGCACGTTGTTACCTAACAAGGCTTTGACGGTTTTCATGGGTTCTTGCTGCTTCATCGGGCTGTGGCAAGGATCGTGGTACAGATAACCTGCACCAACACCCGTGTTCATATCTAACTTGATATTTTTCTCAAGCAAATACTCGTGGATATCGATGATGCGGCAGCCTGGAAAGATTTTGTCAAACTCATAGCTTTGCAGCTGGTCGTAACACGTGCCGCAGCTCACCACCACCGTTTTAATATCCAAATAATTCAAAGTATTGGCGACGCGGTGGAACAGCACGCGGTTGTCGGTGATAATTTTCTCGGCTTTGTCGAACTGGCCACTGCCCTTTTGCGGATAGCCGCAGCACAAATAGCCCGGCGGCAAAACCGTTTGCACGCCAGCGTGCCATAACATGGCTTGTGTTGCCAAACCGACTTGGCTGAACAAGCGCTCAGAACCGCAGCCTGGAAAATAAAACACGGCTTCAGTCTCGGCATTCGTCCCTTTTGGGTTACGAATAATTGGCACGTAATCATTGTCCTCAATATCCAACAAAGCGCGGGCAGATTTTTTCGGCAAACCGCCCGGCATTTTCTTGTTGATGAAGTGAATCACCTGCTCTTTGATAGGCGGCAAGCCCACACTTGGGCGCGGTTTGGCGGTTTGTTTTTTGGCAAATGGGCGCAATAAATCATTCGCAAAACGCTGCACTTTAAAGCCCACTCCCACCATTGCGGTACGCATGAGGTTGATCGTAAGAGGATTCGTCGCGTTCAAAAACGTCATCGCCAAAGCATTGCCTGGCCTGAAGCTTTTTTGTCCCATTTTGCGCAGCAAATTACGCATGTTCATAGACACTTCGCCAAAATCGATATTGACAGGGCATGGCGTCAAACACTTGTGGCAAACCGTGCAATGGTCAGCGACATCTTCAAACTCTTGCCAATGCTTGATGCTGATACCACGTCGCGTTTGCTCTTCGTACAAAAACGCCTCAACTAACAACGAGGTTGCCAAAATTTTGTTGCGCGGACTGTAAAGCAAATTCGCACGCGGCACGTGCGTGGCGCAAACGGGTTTGCACTTGCCGCAGCGCAAGCAGTCTTTCACGCTGTCTGCAATCGCCCCAATATCGCTTTGCGACATGATGATGGACTCATGCCCCATCAAGCCAAAACTTGGCGTGTAAGCGTTGCTTAAATCAGAGTTCCAAGTCTTCGCCTCATCGTTCAATTTTATAGATGAATCAGCCCGTAGCCGGCGTATTGATTGCCTAGACTGTTCTGATTTTTGTAGTGAACTTGCAACATTATTAGCAACTTCTGGGCGAATCAACCTCTCTCGCAAGAGCTTGCCTTTGTTGAATCGGCCTTGAGGGTCAACGCGCTGTTTGTAGTCTGCAAACGGTTGCAGCTCAGCATCCGTCAAGAACTCCAACTTAGTGATGCCAATGCCGTGCTCGCCTGAAATCACGCCATCCAAACTACGCGCCAAGACCATGATGCGAGCTACGGCAGCGTGAGCTGATTGCAGCATCTCGTAGTCGTCACTGTTCACAGGCAAGTTGGTATGCACATTGCCGTCACCCGCGTGCATATGCAAAGCTGCCCACACTCGCCCCTTGAGAACACGTTTATGAATCGCCGCGCACTCGTCCAAAACTGGTACAAACGCTGCACCGGTAAATATCAACTGCAGCTTGGCACGAATATCCGTTTTCCAACTCGCACGCAAGCTATGGTCTTGCAATTTAGTGAACAAGCTCTCAACATTTTGCAGCCAGCTTTGCCACAAATGACGCACATCTGCAATCAAAGCCAATGCTTGCGCAACGCGGTCTTCCAGCAGTTCGCTGGACGTGATGCCCGCTGCATCGTCTTGTTTGCTCAGCGGCAAATTGCCTTGCTTGAAAAAGTCTTCTAATGCATCACACAGCTTGATCTTGTTTTGCAAGCTCAACTCGATGTTGATGCGCTCAATGCCATCGGTGTATTCCGCCATGCGCGGCAGTGGAATGACCACGTCTTCGTTGATTTTGAAGGCGTTGGTATGCTTTGAAATTGCCGCTGTGCGCTTTCGATCTAACCAAAACTTTTTACGCGCTTCAGGGCTGATAGCGATGAAGCCTTCGCCGTTGCGCGAATTCGCAATCCGCACCACTTCAGAGGTGGCACGCGCCACGTCGTCAGCGTTGTCGCCCGCGATGTCGCCGAACAACACCATTTTGGGCAAACCATTGCTCGTGCCAGTGTGGGCGCGTTTCGATTTGGTGGCGTAGCCCACAGCTTTCAAATAGCGGTCGTCCAAATGCTCCAAGCCAGCCAGTAAAACGCCCGTACGCTTTTGCTCGGCAAACATAAAATCTTTGATTTCCACAATGCTGGGTACGGCGTCTTTGGCATTGCCAAAAAACTCCAAGCAAACGGTGCGTGTGTGCTGTGGCATTTTGTGCACCACCCAGCGGGCGCTGGTGATCAAGCCATCGCAGCCTTCTTTTTGGATGCCTGGCAGACCGCTCAAAAACTTGTCGGTCACGTCTTTTCCCAGGCCTTCTTTGCGAAAAGACGGGCCGGCAATGTCCAATTGCTCAGTTTTAATCAGCTTTTTGCCATCGGCCTCGAAGTATTTCAACTCAAAACTGGCCATCTCAGCATCATGGATTTTGCCCATATTGTGGTTCAGGCGGGTCACTTCCAGCCATTTAGCATCAGGCGTCACCATGCGCCAGCTGGCCAGATTGTCCAGCGCTGTGCCCCACAGCACAGCTTTTTTGCCGCCTGCATTCATGGCAATATTGCCGCCAATGCAACTGGCTTCGGCAGAAGTTGGGTCTACCGCGAAGACAAAACCGCCCCGCTCCGCCGCATCCGCGACGCGCTGCGTCACCACGCCAGCTTCGGTCCACACCGTGGCAACGGGTTGGCTATGACCCGGCAAGGTGCGCATCTCCACTTCGGTCATGGCCTCTAGTTTTTCGGTGTTGATGACCGCACTTTTCCACGTCAGCGGAATCGCACCGCCCGTGTAACCCGTGCCGCCACCACGCGGAATGATCGTCAACCCCAGCTCGATACAGCCTTTGACCAAGCCGGCCATTTCAGCCTCAGAGTCTGGTGTCAAAACGACAAACGGGTACTCCACGCGCCAATCAGTAGCGTCCGTCACATGGCTAACGCGGCTCAAGCCGTCGAACTTGATGTTGTCGCTCGCGGTAAGTTTGCCCAGCGTTTTAAGCGTCTTTTTACGTAACGCTGTTGCTTTTAAAAATATAGCATCAAAGGTATTGATTGCGCCGGCTGCCATGGTAATAAGCTCACCTACGAGTGCATCTCGCAAGGCATCGGTTTGGGGTGTTCGGCGTTTTTCTACTTCTGACAATCTATGACGCAATGCATCCACCAGCTGTTGGCGACGCTTGGGGTTATCCAACAAGTCGTCTTGCAAATACGGGTTGCGCTGCACCACCCAAATATCGCCCATCGCTTCGTACAACATGCGTGCCGAGCGACCTGTGCTGCGCTCTTCGCGCAACTGGTTCAAAATTTGCCAAGCGCGGTCGCCCAAAATCCGCTGCACAATTTCACGATCTGAAAACGAGGTGTAGTTGTACGGAATCTCACGAATACGCTCTGCATGACCGTGCAGAGTGGGAGGTGCTGATAGAGGCAGAGCGAGAGAGGGAGGCATGGTTGAAGGATTCATCTACCCCAATGTTACCGCAGTGCAGCATACCCTTGTCACCCAGTGGACACATTTAGGCGCTAAATTCAACTCGGAGTACTGTAATCACGGCTACTCATGACCTCGTAATGGATAACCCGAAGCGTTTTTCAGGTTGTCTCAACTATCATTTGCCATACATTTGCTGGACATTTGCTAGAAGATTCCTTAGGTAATTTGTTGATTTATTTGGAGATTTATATGAAAACCATGCGCTTTTCCGCAACTGTGGCAACTGCCGCCACTGCAGTTTTGAGTCTTTTTAGCCTGCAAGCGCAGGCACAAACCGAGGTGCAATGGTGGCATTCCATGACTGCTGTGAACGGCGAGTGGGTGAACGACTTGGCCAAAGACTTCAACGCCAGCCAAAAAGAATACAAAATCATCCCGACCTTCAAAGGCACTTACGACGAGTCGATGACCGCTGCCGTCGCCGCTTTCCGCGCGGGCAACGCGCCACACATATTGCAAGTTTTTGAAGTGGGTACAGCCACCATGATGGCCAGCAAGGGCGCCATCGTCCCGGTTGCCCAAGTAATGAAGGATGCTGGGCAAAAGTTTGACCCCAGCGGATACGTCGCAGCTGTCGCTGGCTACTACACCGCGCCCAATGGCCAAATGCTGAGCTTCCCGTTCAACAGCTCCACCACTGTGTTTTACATCAACAAAGATGCTTTCAAAGCTGCGGGCATCGACACCACAAAACCACCAAGCACTTGGCCAGAAGTGGCGCTGGCAGCAGCTAAACTCAAAGCCAGTGGCCACAAATGCCCTTTCACCACAGCTTGGCAGGGTTGGACACAGTTGGAGAGCTTCTCCGCCTGGCACAACGTTGAATTTGCGACCAAATCTAATGGTTTAGCGGGTTTGGATGCGCGTATGAAGATCAACTCCCCCCTACATGTACGCCACATCGAAAACTTGGGCAATATGGCTAAGCAAGGCTTATTTGTCTACAAAGGCCGTGGCAACGTGCCTGAAGCGAGCTTTGTTTCAGGCGAATGCGCAATGATCACCACCTCATCTGGCTTTTACGGCAACGTAGCCAAAAACGCCAAATTTGGCTACGCATTATCCACTTTGCCATACTACCCCGATGTGGCTGGAGCGCCGCAAAACACCGTCATCGGCGGTGCAAGTTTGTGGGTTATGGCGGGTAAAAAACCGGCTGAATACAAGGGCGTCGCGGCTTTCTTCAATTTTGTATCTAGCCCTGAAGTGCAATCTGCCAGCCACAAACGCACAGGTTACTTGCCAATCACAACGGCAGCTTTTCAGTTGACCGAAAAATCTGGCTTTTATAAAGAAAAGCCAGGCACCGACGTTGCGGTGAACCAAATGATCCGCAAAGTCACCGACAAGAGCCGTGGCATTCGCCTAGGTAACTATGTGCAAATCCGCGCGGTGGAAGACGAAGAATTGGAGCAAGTCTGGAATGGTAAAAAGACAGCCCAAGAAGCTTTAGATGACATTGTGAAACGCGGCAATGAGCATTTGGCGCGGTTTGAAGCAGCAAACAAAGGCAAGTAAGAACCTTATTTCACTATACTTTTAATAGCTGCTTAGGCAATAAATACGCCGTCTACAGCTATTTTTAGTACCATTTTCGGACATTCATGGAAAAACGCGTTCAATTTCGATCAACTTGGTTGCCTTGGCTGCTGATTGCGCCCCAGTTGGTCGTGATTGTGGTGTTTTTCTTTTGGCCAGCGGCGCAGGCGGTGTTGCAGTCTTTTCAGGTGCAAGACGCGTTTGGGCTGTCCACTGAATGGGTTGGGTTGCAAAATTTTTTGCAGTTGTGGAACGATGAAAGCTACTTGGCGTCCTTCAAAACCACGGCTATTTTTTCGCTCTTGGTTGCGGTTTTGGGCATAGGTTTATCGTTGATGCTGGCTATTTTTGCCGACCGCATCATCAAAGGGGCTCTTGCTTACAAAACGATGTTGATCATCCCCTACGCCGTTGCCCCTGCGGTGGCAGGCGTGCTGTGGATTTTTATGTTTTCTCCGTCGTTAGGCGTGGTTGCCTACGCTTTGGGAAAAATTGGCATCAATTGGAACCATTTGCTCAACGGCACGCACGGCATGACGCTGATTGTCATGGCTGCTGTATGGAAGCAAATTTCCTACAATTTTTTGTTCTTTCTAGCGGGATTGCAGTCCATCCCCAAGTCGCTGATTGAAGCAGCCGCCATTGACGGTGCAAAGCCGTGGCGACGTTTTTGGACGATTCAGTTCCCGTTGCTCACGCCCACCACTTTCTTTTTGCTCGTCATCAACATGGTGTATGCGTTTTTTGACACCTTTGCGATTGTGGATGCCACCACCCACGGTGGCCCTGGGCAGGACACCTCGATTTTGGTTTATAAAGTCTACTATGACGGCTTCAAAGCGATGGACTTGGGTGGTTCTGCCGCGCAGTCTGTGGTGCTGATGACGATTGTGATTTTGCTCACCGTGATTCAATTCCGCTTTGTAGAGAAAAAGGTAAACTACTAAATGGTAGAGCGCAGCCCTTTCCTCACCTTCCTAGCCCACGCCATCATGATCATTGGCGTGCTCATCGTCGCCTTTCCGCTTTATTTGGCGTTCGTCGCCTCCACGCACACCGCCCAAGAAATCGTGCAAGCGCCCATGCCACTGTTGCCCGGCAACTATATGTGGGAAACCTATTCCAAAGCACTGACTGGTGGCGGTGCAGGCGGCGGCGGTTCGACCGCGCCCGTGGCGCACATGATGTGGGTGAGCTTTGTGACGGCGATGGTGATTGCCATTGGCAAAATCACGATTTCTCTGCTGTCTGCCTTCGCCATTGTTTACTTCCGCTTTCCCTTCAAAACCCTGTTCTTCTGGATGATTTTTGTCACGCTGATGCTGCCTGTCGAGGTACGCATTGGTCCGACCTACAAAGTCGTCGCCGATCTGGGCATGCTCAACACCTATGCGGGGTTGACGGTGCCGCTCATCGCCTCGGCTACCGCAACGTTTTTATTCCGCCAGTTTTTCATGTCTGTACCAGATGAGTTGACCGAAGCTTCGCGCATGGATGGGGCTAGTCCGATGCGATTTTTCTTCGATATTTTGCTGCCCTTGTCCAAAACATCGATTGCTGCGCTGTTTGTGATTCAGTTTATCTACGGCTGGAACCAATACCTCTGGCCGTTGTTGGCCACCACCTCTGAGGCCATGTACCCCGTGGTGGTCGGCATCAAGATGATGGTCGCGGGTGGCGACTCGCAAAACGAATGGAACGTCGTCATGGCGACCGCCATTTTGGCGATGCTGCCGCCAGCTGCGGTGGTGATGTTGATGCAGAAATGGTTTGTTAAGGGCTTGGTAGATACTGAAAAATAATACCAATTTCACATAAAAATACAGCTATAGCCGACGTATTTATTGCCTAAGCAGCTATTAAATTCATAGTATAAAAATATTGCGTTAATCTACAAAATGGCTTCAATCTCCCTCAAAAACATCATCAAACGGTACGGCGTGGGCAAATCGGCAACCCAAGTTATCCACGGCGTGAATGCCGAGATTGCAGACGGCGAATTCATCGTCATCGTCGGTCCCTCCGGTTGCGGCAAATCGACGCTCTTACGCATGGTTGCGGGCTTAGAAGAAGTCTCCGGCGGTGAGGTTTGCATTGGCAGCCGCGTGGTGAACGACCTGGAACCGGCTGACCGAGACATTGCCATGGTCTTCCAAAACTACGCGCTCTACCCGCACATGAGCGTGTTTGACAACATGGCTTACGGCCTGAAAATCGCCAAAGTACCCAAAGACGAGATCAAAACCCGCGTTGACAAAGCTGCCAAAATCCTTGAACTCGGCGGTCTGCTAGAGCGCAAACCCCGCGATATGTCAGGCGGACAACGCCAGCGCGTAGCCATGGGGCGCGCCATTGTGCGGCAACCGCAGGTGTTTTTGTTTGACGAGCCGTTGTCTAATTTAGACGCTAAGCTACGTGCCCAAACGCGCTTAGAAATCCAAAAACTGCACCGCGAGCTGGGCATCACCTCGCTTTTCGTCACCCACGACCAAGTTGAAGCTATGACGCTGGCGCAGCGCATGATGGTGATGAACGCCGGAGTGATGGAACAATTTGGCACACCCGAAGAGGTCTACAACCGCCCTGCTAGCACCTTTGTGGCGAGTTTTATTGGTTCGCCGCCTATGAATTTGTTGAAAAACGCACCTGATGGCAAATCGGGGCAGACTCTGGGCACGATATTAGGCATTAGGCCTGAACATTTGGATATTTCCAATTCAGGCTGGTCACTGAAAGTTGAAGCCATCGAGCTTTTGGGCGCAGAACGCTTGGTTTACGCCACGTTGAATGACGAGCGTGTCATCATCCGCTGCGACGAACATCAGCCCTCACCCGCCATTGGCAGCACCATTTACGCCACCCCGCGCGCCGACAAAGTACATCATTTTGACGCAGCGACAGGCAAGCGGATTTCTTAAATGCAAACCGTCACATCAGAAAACTGGCCTTACCCGAAGTGGATAGCCCACCGAGGCGCAGGCAAACTCGCACCCGAAAACACTCTCGCTGCGTTCAAACTGGGAGCCAGCCATGGCTACCGCATGTTTGAGTGCGATGTGAAGCTAAGCAGCGATGGCATACCTTTTTTACTGCACGATCGCACTTTAGACCGGACTACATCGGGTAAAGGCACAGCGGGTGAGCTGAGTTGGAACGCGCTCTCGCTACTCGACGCGGGCTGTTGGCATTCACGTGGATTTGCAGGCGAACCGCTGCCAACATTCGCTAACATCGCCCAATTTTGCTTAAAAAACGGACATTCCCTCAATATTGAAATCAAACCCACACCTGGCCAAGAAGCCGAAACGGGCAAAGTGGTTGCAGAACATACCGCCAAATTGTGGAAAGACGCCCAGATTCCCCCACTTCTCACTTCCTTCCACCCTGAATCCCTAAAAGCTGCCCAAGCCGCCGCTCCACATTTACCGCGCGGCTTGCTGCTAGACACGCTGTGGAAAGGCTGGTTAGAAACAGCCTTAGTCTTGGATTGCTCCGCCATCGTCTGCAACCACGCACTGTGGGACACATCGACCGTGACGCAAGCCAAAAGCGCAGGTTTTCGCTGCTTGAGCTACACCGTCAACGACGAATGGGCGGCGCAACGGCTGCTGGATTTGGGGACGGATGGCATTATTACCGACCGAGTCGATTTATTTTCACCGAGTTTGTAAAGCTATTTTTTTGCATTTATATTGCTATATATTTAATAGCTAGTTATGCAATAAATACGCCGGCTATAGTCATATTTATCACCAAAAATTTTCCTAAACTCGCCAGCCCTGATACCACCACTGGCAAACCGCCGCGACGGTGACCATCACCCCATAAGTCGCCATCTTGCCGTCAGTGCTAAAAATCAGCAATCCAGTGAACAAAACGGCTAAGCAGGCCAAGCTGGTGGTAAGCATTTGCAACTTCAGCGGACGCTTGACGGGGGTTTTGCGCCAGATCAAACGGCTGAAAAGTGGCACCATCACGCCCATGGCGATGGCGGGTAGGGCAAAGTTAACGAGGTGGTTGAGTAGGTCGAAAAAGCTCATGGGTCAAGTTTAAGTGCAATTTAAACGCTCAAAGTTTTATAAAATTTATAATACGGAGATGGCAGTTTGGGCATTTGGAATTAATCACACCACCGCGCCGCTCGATTTACGCGGGCGGTTTGCGTTTGCTATCGACCAAATTGAGCCGACTTTGCACCGTATGCGGTCAGATTTGGGGCGTAGTTTGGCGCTGCCAAGCGATCAAGCCCCCTTAGAAGCCGCGCTGATTTCCACCTGCAACCGGACTGAGATTTACATTGCCAGCGCTGAAATAACGTCAAATGAGAGCTCAAATGCCACATTAGATTGGATGGCGCAGTTAGGCGGCGTGTCTCCCTCTGCGCTGCGTGCGCACTCTTACACACTGCAAGACAGCTTGGCCGCTAGGCACGCTTTTCGCGTCGCTAGCGGTTTGGACAGTATGGTCTTGGGCGAGCCGCAGATTTTGGGGCAGATGAAAGATGCGGTTCGTGTAGCGGGCGACGCGGGTGCGCTGGGCGCGACGCTGAACCAGTTGTTTCAACGCAGTTTTTCGGTTGCCAAAGAAGTACGCAGCACGACAGAGATTGGCGCACACTCCATCAGCATGGCGGCTGCGGCGGTGCGGCTGGCGGGGCAATTGTTTGAAGATTTGTCGAAAATAAAGGTTTTATTTGTTGGCGCTGGTGAAATGATTGAGCTATGCGCGACGCATTTTGCCGCAAAACAACCTAAATCCATCGCCATCGCCAACCGCACGCTGGAGCGTGGTGAGAAGTTGGCCAGCCGTTTTGGTGCGGAATCGATTCGTTTGGCTGATTTGCCTAGCCGCTTGCACGAGTTTGATGCTGTCATCAGCTGCACCGCCAGTACGCTGCCTATCATCGGGCTGGGTGCTGTTGAGCGCGCTTTGAAGTTACGCAAACACCGCCCAATTTTCATGGTCGATTTGGCTGTGCCACGCGATATTGAGCTAGAAGTTAAAGCCCTGCAAGACGTGTATTTGTACACCGTGGACGATTTGGCTAGCGTGGTGCAAACAGGCCAAGCCAACCGACAAGCAGCGGTAGCGGAGGCTGAAACCATCATTGACGCTGGGGTGCAAAGTTTTATGCACTGGCTGGATCAACGAAATCCTATAACGGGCAGTGTGTCGCTGATTCAGCAGCTCAATGCCCAAACCGACGATTGGCGCGAAGCCGAGCTGGCACGCGCCCGCAAGCTGTTGGCTAAAGGCGAACCTGTGGATGCGGTACTGGAAGCATTGGCCAAAGGCTTGACGCAAAAAATGCTGCATGGCGCTTATGCCGAGTTGCACGCTGGCGATGCCACAGCGCGTGAACATACAGCGCAAGTGGTACAGAAGCTGTTTTTGCGCAAAGAGCGTTAGCTGGGCTTCGCTGGTTTTCAGCCACCCACCGCCATCTTTCCCGTCATTCCCGCGAAGGCGGGAATCCATGACCCCGTAAAGATTCCCGCCTTCGCGGGAATGACAGAACAAATAAATCCATGAAACCATTCCTACGTCAACAACTAGAACGCTACCCCATCCGCCTCGGTGAACTCAACTTCTTCTTGCAGCAAGAAGGCATCACCAACGACATGAAAAAATACTTGGCACTCAACAAAGAGCATGCCGAAGTGACCATTGTGGCGGGGCGATTTGAGCTGTTTTTGAAGCGTGAAAAAGACCTAGCCGATGCGCAAGCCATGTTAGACGACAACGACATGGCCGAGATGCACGAGATGGCGAAGGAAGAAGTCAAAGAAGCTAAAGCAGACCTCGCCCAGCTTGAAGACGAACTGCAAGGCCTGCTACTGCCCAAAGACCCAGACGATGAGCGCAACGCGTTTGTGGAGATTCGCGCTGGCACGGGCGGCGACGAATCTGCCCTGTTTGCGGGCGACTTGATGCGCATGTACACCAAGTATGGCGAGCGACAAGGCTTCAGGGTCGAAATCATAAGCGAGTCTTTTGGTGAGGTGGGTGGCTACAAAGAAGTCGTCTTGAAAATGTCCGGTGACAATGTTTACGGCAAGCTCAAGTTCGAGTCCGGCGGCCACCGCGTTCAGCGCGTGCCTGACACCGAAACCCAAGGCCGCATTCACACCAGTGCCTGCACCGTGGCGGTGATGCCAGAGCCAGACGAAACGATTGAAATCACGCTGAACCCAGCTGACTTGCGCATAGACACCTACCGCGCCAGCGGTGCGGGTGGTCAGCACATCAACAAAACGGATTCTGCCGTGCGCGTCACCCACCTGCCCACTGGCATCGTGGCTGAGTGCCAAGATGGCCGCAGCCAGCACAGCAACAAGGCGTCAGCGCTCAAAGTGCTGCAAGCCCGAATCAACGAGAAAGACCGCGCCGAGCGCCATGCCAAAGAAGCCGCCACCCGCAAAGGTTTGGTCGGCAGCGGCGACCGTAGCGACCGCATCCGCACTTACAACTTCCCCCAAGGCCGCTTGACCGAGCACCGCATCAACCTGACCCTCTACAAACTGCAGTTTGTGATGATGGGTGAGATTGACGAAGTGATTGAGGGGCTGCTATTGGCGCGTAAGGCGGAGCAGCTCGAAGAGCTAGAGCTCAGTGCAAATTGACTCAGCCGCAAAACAAAAAAACCACCCCAAGGTGGTTTTTTATGTCTTAAATCTTATCAATATGGCGTGGTTTGCGACACGCCATTAGCCTTGAACCAATCCACCGCCCGCTTAAACCCATCCTCTGCTGGCTCTTTACGGTAGCTTGGGCGATAGTCTGCATGGAAGGCGTGTGGTGCGCCGTCATAGACCACAAATTCTGATTTCTTTGCAGCCGCACTACCCGTTGCCAAAGCCGCCTTCATTTTGTCAACAGAAGCGACTGGAATACCAGTATCTGCCCCGCCATACAAGCCTAAAACGGGGCCGTTGATGCTGCCGACCACGTCAATTGGGTTTGTTGGTGATAGTGGGTTTGGCGCGCCTTCTAAGCGGCCATACCAAGCCACACCCGCTTTGACGGCTTTGTTATGCGCGGCGTACATCCATGTGATGCGGCCTCCCCAGCAGAAGCCGGTGATGCCGATTTTGCTCGCGTCGCCACCGTTAGCCGCTGCCCATTTGACCATGCCGTCCAAGTCCGCCATCACCTGAGCATCTGGCACTTTGCTGACCACTTCTTTGATCAAATCTGCCATCACGTTGTACTTGGTCGGGTCACCTTGGCGTGCGAAAAGCTCAGGCGCAATCGCCAAATAGCCCATTTTTGCGAACCGGCGGGCGGTGTCAGCAATATATTCGTGGACGCCAAAGATTTCTTGAATCACCAAAATCACTGGCAAATTGGTTTTACCCGCTGGCGCAGCCATGTAAGCTGGCACTTTGAAACCATTCAATTCCACGGTGATTTCGCCTGTTTTGAGGCCATCAGCCGACGTTTTCACCGCCGTTTGCGCCATGATGTCGCCAGCGGCAGCCGTGTAGCCCACGCCGAGTGCGACTTTTAGCGCAGTGCGGCGGGTAGCAGTGTGCTTGGTGCTGGGCGTGTCCAGCAAAGCTTGAATATCATTAACTTGGTCTTGACTTGTCTCGTTCAGCATGGGTTTTCTCCGTTTTTACAATTTCAACAGTGGATGGACTATCCATAGTATCTGCGTTTTAGATTACCCTATGCAACTGTCATGTTTTTAAAAGTAAAGGAAACCATATGCCAACCATACGCGTAGAACTCTTAGAAGGCCGCACCCCAGAGCAAAAAACCGCCCTTGTCAAAGCGCTTACCCAAGCTGCTGTTGATAGCCTAGGCAGCAAGCCGGAATCTGTAGACGTTGTACTTTTCGACATTCCGCGCCAAAATTGGGCTACGGGTGGGGTGCAATGGTCTGAAAAGTAGCATCCAACTGATGTAAACCGGTTTTCAGGAGGTGTGCCATGGCTAGCATCGTGATGTACGGCAACGAATATTTCGGGCAGATCGACAATGGGCTGACGCCTGCGCACTTTAAATACCGGTTTTTGGTGGAAGGCGATTCGTGGATGGATCGCAGTTCGATGTTTCACACCTCGCTCTTGCAATGCCTAGCGCCCGAATTTGACTCGGCGAATGAAGATGTGATGTTCGTCAACGTCTCCATGTTTGGCGACACCATGCGCCGCATGGGCAGCCAAGCGACAGATGATTTTGCAAGCTGGCTGAACGATGATTTGGGCTGGACGTTTGACGCCGTCTTACTCAGTGCCGGTGGCAATGATTTCATCGATGCGGCCCGCGACCCAGCCGCAGGTCAAGGCATTTTGAAAGATTTCAGCCAACAGCCCCAACCCATCAGTGGCCACGACTGCATTGACCGCAACGCCGTGGGCGAGCTGGTCACCCGCTGGTTAGACCCCAACTTCAAACGTCTGTACGAAGTCGTGCGAAACAGCCGCTTTCACGCAGACATACCCATCTTTCTCAACAACTACGACACCCCAACTGCGCGGTATGCACCAGCTTTCCCAGGAGGACGCTCATGGCTGGAAGAGGCGTACAACACCAACCACATCCCCGCCCACATGTGGACGGACACGACCGACAGTATCTTCAACGACGTGCAAACCACCATAGCCGGCTGGACCTTTGGACGCGACAAGGTTTTCACTGTACCCACAGATGGCGTTTTAACCCCATCCACAGCGGGTACTACGGGCAGCGATGCCGATTGGCTGAACGAAATCCACCCCAATGCATCAGGATGGCACAAACTAGCCAAGGTTTGGCATGCTACACTTAAAAGTACGCTAAATTAGTCTATTTTAGGCATAAAAATGGCTTTAGCCGGCGTATTTATTGCCTAAGCAGCTATTACTTTTATAGCGTTTATGTATTTAGATTTCATATTTTGACTATACAATTTCACCTACAAACCGCCACTTCCAAAGGCGTAGAGCGCCTAGACGCCCAGCTGCTGATGCTGCACGCGCTAGGCCGTTCGCAGTCTGACCGCGCTTGGCTCATCACCCATGACGACGATGAGCTGAGCGAAGCCGCCGCCCTCGCCTTCCACAACTTTTACCAGCGCCGACTCAATGGCGAGCCTGTGGCCTACATCGTCGGCAGCAAGCCGTTTTTTGGGCTAGATTTGCAGGTTGACAAACGCGTTCTGGTGCCCCGCCCAGATACAGAAACCCTCGTTGAGTGGGCGCTTACATTCAATGCTGCCCATAAAATTCTGGACTTGGGCACAGGCAGCGGCGCGATTGCTTTGGCGCTGAAATCAGTCCGCCCCGATTGGCAAATCACCGCCTTAGACGCCAGCGCAGATGTTTTAGCAGTAGCGCAAAACAACGCCAAGCTTTTGAATTTAAACGTTATTTTCTTGCAAAGCTCGTGGTTTGATGCGCTCACAACCCATCATATTAAGCCGACGTTTGACCTGATAGTCAGCAACCCGCCCTACATCGTCGAAGGCGACTGGCACATGGCGGCGCTCGCGCATGAGCCCAAGCAAGCGCTCACTTCTGGTGCAGACGGCTTGTACGATATCCGCAGCATCATCGCCGAAGCGCCTAACCATTTAAATGAAGGCGGCTGGCTTTTGTTAGAGCACGGCTACGACCAAGCGGCTGCGGTGTGTGATTTGCTGACTCAGCGCGGCTTTACGCAGGTGCAAAGTCAGCAAGATTTGGCGAGGATTGATAGGTGTTCAGGTGGGCAATGGGTTTCAACCTGAGTTGATTTAGCGTATGCCGCGCACATATCTTCCCACCTCAACTGCGGCGTTGATGACTTTGCTGCTCGAGCTAACTACTGCAGGCATGGTTGACAGAGGTGTCATGACTACCGCTAACTTATCAGCCCATTCTGCCAAATCAGGGTGTTTATCTTCTACTGCCTTGGCATGCGCAAAGCGGATAATCTCGCGGGCATATTCTAAGTTGCTGACCATCCACTCGGTATCAGTGACACGTCCGGTTTTACGCCTCAGCAGCACATGCAGGTGTGCTGCTATTCCTAGTTTTGCACTGTCCATGATTTTTATCCCTTATGCTCCAATGCGTTCACGGTGCTCGGCAATGTCCAGCCCCTCGTGCTCGGCTTGCTCGCCAACACGGATATTGATGAAAGAATGGATCAGCCACAGCAACACCGCACTCATGAAAGCGCTGTACACCATCACCGCAGCAACACCGATAAGCTGCGTTGCCATACTGCCCTCCACACCTGAAACTGTCTTGCTGGCCAACAGCCCCGTCATCAGAGAGCCAACGATGCCTCCTATGCCATGAACGCCAAACACATCCAATGAATCATCCGCGTTGAGCATGCGCTTCAGCCCCGTTGCACCCCAGTAGCACACCAGACCAGCTACTGCACCAATCAAAAGTGCAGATAGAGGCGATACAAAACCCGCTGCTGGCGTGATCGCAACCAAACCCGCCACCAAACCTGAGCACAGTCCCAAAAGTGAGGGGCGTTTACGCACTATCCACTCACCCAACATCCAAGACATTGCGCCCGCAGCTGCAGCGATGTGTGTCACCGCCATCGCTAGGCCTGCACGGCCGTCTGAAGCCACCGCTGAACCCGCATTAAACCCAAACCAGCCCACCCACAGCAGTCCCGCACCCGCCATCGTTAGACCCAAATTAAATGGCTCAAACGGCTCGCGTCCGTAGCCGATGCGTGGGCCCAGAAAGTAGGCGCAGACCAAGCCAGTCACCCCCGCGTTGATGTGAACCACCGATCCGCCGGCAAAATCAAGCACCCCCATGCTAGCCAGCCAGCCGCTTGGCTCCCACACCCAATGGGCAATCGGTGCATAGACAAGTACCGACCACAGACCGATAAACCACAACATAGCCGAAAAACGCATGCGCTCTACAAACGCACCCACAATCAGCGCGGGCGTGATGATGGCAAAGGTCAGTTGGAACATTGCATACACCGACTCAGGCACATTGGGTGCAATATGGCTCACCGCCAATTTACCTGCCACCTTCATGTAATCCAGCCCTTGAAACCACAACCGATCGCTTCCACCAAACCAAGCGTTATTGGGCGTGAAAGCGATGGAATACCCCACTGCAAACCACATCAAGCTGACCAGTGCTGCAATCGCCACAACGCAGGCCATGACATTGATCACGCTCTTTTTGCGCACCATACCGCCGTAAAACAAGGCAATACCAGGCAGTGTCATCAACAACACGAGTACGGTGGAGGTCATCATCCAAGCGGTATCAGCCCCGTTGATGCTGCCCTGGGCTACCAAGCCGGGTCGCGTCAACACGACAGGGGTGGCAACCGAAGAAACGACGGTAGTAGGTAGGACAACAGATGCAATTTGCGGTGCGGCCACTGTTGCAGCTGCCTCTGCTGTTGCTGGTACCTGCTCTGGTGCTTGCGCCAACGATCCCAAACTAGCGCATAAACTTACGCACATTGCACCCTTCAGCATCAACTTTCGAATTATTGGGTGCATGTTGTATCCTTTTGTAAACTACAAGTCCTACAACGCAAAAGACATGCCAATATAAAGTGACGCAACCGCTGCCCTGCAAGCCCATGCAATTCAAGGGATAATCACCCCATTCGACCTATTTTGAAAAATTTACTGGAGATTCCCCCATGTCAGATACCCAAACCCGCATCGACCAACTGGTCAAATCTAACGACGTTGTGTTGTTCATGAAAGGCAACGCCAGCTTCCCGCAATGCGGTTTCTCTGGCCGTGCGATTCAAATCTTGAAAGCCTGTGGTGTGGACACCAAGGGCATTCAAACCGTTAACGTGCTGGAAGATGACGAAGTGCGTCAAGGCATCAAGGAATATAGCAACTGGCCGACGATTCCGCAGCTGTACGTCAAAGGCGAGTTCATTGGCGGCTCGGACATCATGATGGAGATGTATGAAAGCGGTGAGCTGGTACAAGCGCTTGGAAAATCTGCCTAAAAAGCGCCGCCAAACATGGCTTAACACTGCACATTCTTCCCTATAAAAAGCGCCTCACTTGATTGTGAAGGTGCTTTTTTCTATTTAATTCATAGCTACACAGGCAATAAATACGCTGGCTACAGCCATTTTCACCTATTTCAAAGGCTAAACGAAGGCCGTAGCGCCATAGCTTCACGCCAACGCAGCAAATTAACGTGCTGCTCACCCGGCTTGATGCGCACCACGCGTGCAAAGTCGATGGCGACGACGGCGGTGATGTCGACGATGCTGAACTGCTTTGCCGCTATGAAATCTCTACCCGCCAAATGCGCGTCCAGCATATCCATGAACTGCTGCGCACGCGCTAGGCCGCGTTGGGCCAGCGTTGGAATTTGGGCGTAGTCGACGGGGCCAGGCAAGGCGCGGTTTTCCATAGCGGGGGCGCTGTTGCGCAGGGCTTCGGCAATGGCGAGTAGGCCTTCGAACTCTACCCGCCAATGCCAGCTGGCAATCTCGGCTTTTTCAGCTGGCGTGCTGCCCATGAGGGGCGGCTGGGGGAAAGCGGCTTCTAGGTAGGCGGCGATGGCTGCGTTGTCCGTAAAAACATCACCCTCCTCTGTTTTTAGTGCAGGCACGGTGCATTGTGGGTTGATAGCGCGAAAAGCGTCGCTCAGCTGCTCTTTGTTACGCAAATCGACTTGCACGGTGTTGTGTTCAATGCCTTTTTCAGCCAGCAAAATACGGGCGCGGCGCGGGCTGGGGGCGGTGGCGCAGTCGTAGAGGGTGATCATGGCTTAGCGTCTGAATTAACAATCGGATTTAGCATAGATTGAACCTTGGTTTGAAAGTCGCTCGCATCATGCCGCTCATGCAATTGGCTCTCAGGCTTGCCCATCACGCGGTTGACCATGCGGCCGCGCTGCACTGCCGGGCGCTGGGCGATTTCTTTGGTCCAGCGCTGAACGTGGGTGTAGGTCTGCACTTGCAAAAACTCACCCGCTTCGTATTGCAGCCCCATGGCCAGTGCGCCGTACCATGCCCACACCGCCATATCGGCAATGGTGTATTCATCGCCCGCCAAATAGGCGTTGTCGGCCAAGCGCCTGTCCAGCACGTCCAGCTGGCGTTTCACTTCCATAGCAAAGCGGTTGATGGGGTATTCTTGTTTTGTGGGTGCGTACGCGTAAAAATGGCCAAAACCGCCGCCCAAATAAGGGGCGCTGCCCATTTGCCAGAATAACCACGACAGGCATTCCGCCCGCTTGGCTGGGTCGGTCGGCAAAAACGCGCCAAATTTAGTTGCCAAATGCAGCAAGATAGCGCCCGATTCAAACACACGGATAGGCTCCTTACCAGCCGCTACAGCGCTGCGGTCCCAAAGAGCAGGTATTTTTGAGTTGGGGTTCACCGCGACGAAGCCGCTGCCAAACTGGTCGCCCTCGTTGATGCGAATCAACCACGCGTCGTATTCCGCGCCTGTGTGCCCTGCCGCTAACAGCTCTTCAAACATCACCGTCACCTTCACGCCGTTGGGCGTGGCCAGCGAATACAGCTGAAACGGATGCTTGCCCACGGGCAAGTCTTTTTCATGTGTAGACCCCGCAATAGGCCGGTTGATATTGGCAAACTTGCCGCCGCTGGCTTTGTCCCAGGTCCAAACGGAAGGGGGTATGTAGTCGGTCATATGTCACCTTTTAAATTCAAACCAAAAAATCTATTAGACCACTTTGCCGTCATTCCCGCGCAGGCGGGAATCCATGCCCCGCAAACGTGGATTCCCGCCTGCACGGGAATGACGCTACTCAAAACTCCCACTTCCTTTTAGCGCCCAGCACCGCATCAGGATAAGCCGCTTTGCCACGGCTGCCGTTGTAGCGGCCTAGCGCCATGAAGAGGTCGCCGCGTTCGCGGTCTAGGTAGTGGCGCAGGATGACGCAGCCGAAGCGGATGTTGGTTTGCATGTTGAACAAATGGCTGGTGTTGTGTTTGCCATCCTCTTCCGCCAACACACGCAGCCAAAAAGGCATGATTTGCATGTAGCCACGCGCGCCCACCCAACTGACAGCATATTTGCGAAAGTTGCTTTCCACTTGGATCAAACCCAGCACCAAAGCGACGTCCAAACCGGCGCGCTTGCTTTCGTACCAGACGGTTTGCAGAAACTCCTTACGGGTCTGGAAGTCGCGTTTTTTGGGCTGTAAACGGTCGCTCATCTCACCTAACCAACGCAGGTATTTGAGGTAGGACTCGGTGTCTTTGAAATCAGAGGGGCTAGGTATGGGCGGCGCTGAATTATGAACAGCAGCGCGCAAAGCGATGCGAACCGAGTCCATCATCGGCTCCTCAAGCTGCCCACCAGCTTGAGATTGCTCTGAAAATAATAGCGAAATAGGTAATAAATACGCCAGCTGCAGCGCCTTTAGCAGTATTTTTCGCCTTGTAACTAAATTGATTTCATTCAAACTAATACTCTCAGTTAAAAGTTAAGTAGTTTTGGCATTCAATTTCTTGCCGACATCCAACTTGCAATCGGATCTCTAAGACCAAGATTTGTTGCATGCTTAGCCAATAAAACGGCACTAATCCAAGCGAAAACTATAGCCACAAACCGAATTACCCCGCTTACTTGAATATTCAAAAATACACCACCACTAAGTATCAGCGCAAATGACAAAGCCAAGTACATAGCCAGCGTATGTTTACCCGCCGGTGCGAGCCAATGAATCCAAACGGGCAGATATTTAACTTTATGCCAATGCCTGACCACTATGGCTAATGCAGATGCGACAAGCCATATGCCTGCGAACATGTTAATTAAACCAATTGCTGATAATTTATTCAACTCATCAGCACTTTGAGTTTTCACTATAAAAAACCCCATCACAATATTGAACAGCAATGCAATGGTGAAATGCCAAGGACGCAAATTCCTTTGCCAAAAGTAAATTGCAAATGGTCTTAGCGACAGCAATCTAAATCTCCGAGTTAGAACACCTGCAACTGTTAACCAAAATAGTATCGGCAATAGAACTAGCGTGTTAAGTACCCCGAAGATATAGCTGCTTGCATTCAACTTTAAAAATGCGCTGTAAGTCATCAAAGCACTCATAGATTGAGCCATATCGATGACCATCTTGTTAGTATCAATCCAAAGGAAGAAAGAGAGCAGCAAGAAAAGTACGATCTCAATCGCTACGAAAATAGTTAGATTTCGAAATATTTTGATTAAACGTGCGGGTCTATGAGCTACCCATCGTGTCACAACAAACCCACATATTGCATATGTCGTCAGTACATCCCCAAAATAGATAAATAGCCCATGCAATATGCCAATTACCAATAATTTTTTATAGCGTAGTTTCAATAGATATTTGACTTGAGACACACTTTCACCGTGTGCGCGAGACATGCTGTAAAGACTATAACCAAACAAAAAACACAAAAGTGGATAAGCTTTGCCTTGCACAAAAGCAGATAAAACGCCATTCAGCCCTATCGCCAACATGGAATCGGCCGGTACGGGGATGCCAAGTGGCATGGGATAGTTTGGCGCGGATGGATAACCCATCGCATTAACGATAAAAACCCCTAGTAGTGCTAATGCTCGCAGCGCGTCCACCAAAAGTTCGCGCCTCGAATTAGCGTACGTCAAGTCATACCTTCAATTTAGAGGCGACGTGTGCAAACACATCACCCACAGACACCTTGGTAGCTTCCGCATCGCGGCGGTGTTGGTATTCGACTTGGCCTTCTTTGAGGCTCTTGTCGCCGATGGTGACGCGGTGCGGCACGCCAATCAATTCCCACTCGGCAAACATGATGCCTGGGCGCTCACCTCGGTCGTCCAAGATTACATCGACACCAGCGGCTAACAACTCAGCATAGAGCTTTTCGCCAGCGGCTTTGACGTCTGGGCTGCGGTCAGGGCCGACCATGCAGATCACCGCTGTGAACGGCGCAATCGCGTCTGGCCAGATGATGCCTTTGGCGTCGTGGTTTTGCTCGATGGCAGCAGCTGGCAGACGGGTGATACCGATGCCATAGCAGCCCATTTCCATGTATTGCGGTTTGCCGTTGTGGTCCAAAAACGTGGCGTTCATGGCTTTGCTGTACTTGGTACCGAGGTAGAAAACATGGCCGATTTCGATACCACGCTCAATTGCCAACACGCCCTTGCCATCAGGTGATGCATCACCGGCGACGACGTTGCGGATGTCGGCGATGATTGTTCCTTCGCGACCACCAGGGACATTTGGCCAAATGTCCCTTTCAAAATTTACGCCGGTGATGTGGAAATCTGGCTCGTTCGCGCCGCAAATCCAGTCATTCATCACCGCCACTTCGCGGTCAACCACGAGTTTCACGGGTAATTTCAAGCCTATCGGCCCCAAATAACCTGGCAGGCAGCCAAAATGCGCCTCAATTTCAGGCACGGTGGCGAAACGGAAATCTGTCAAACCCGCTAATTTTCCGACTTTGACTTCATTCATATCATGGTCGCCACGCAGCAGTAGCAGCCAGACTTGGGTTTTGACAATCTCGCCTTTGTCGTTCTTGGCATCCGTTGCCAATACCAATGATTTAACCGTGTTTTGCAACGGCAAACCCAACAATTCAGCCACATCAGTGCAGGTTGATTTACCCGGTGTTGCTACTTTTTTCATAGCTTCTTTGGCAATCAATACGACGGCTACAGGCTCTTTTGCCTCTGCTTTCTCCATATTAGCAGCATAGTCGCTGCCAGTGCTGTAAACAATCGCGTCTTCACCTGTGGCGGCGATGACTTGGAACTCTTCGCTCAAATCACCACCAATAGCGCCGCTGTCGGCAGCGACTGCGCGGTAGGTCAAACCAAAGCGGTCAAAAATCTTGCGATAAGCACCTGCCATGACTTGGTAGCTGGCTTTGGCGCTGTCCACATCACGGTCGAAGCTGTAAGCGTCTTTCATGGTGAACTCGCGGCCGCGCATCAAGCCGAAGCGTGGGCGGCGCTCGTCGCGGAATTTGGTCTGGATTTGGTAAAAGTTTTTGGGTAATTGTTTGTAACTTTTGATTTCTTGGCGTGCCAAATCGGTCACCACTTCTTCGCTGGTCGGTTGCACCACAAAATCGCGGTCGTGGCGGTCTTTGATGCGCAGCAGTTCGTCGCCCATTTTGTCGAAGCGGCCAGTCTCAATCCAATACTCAGCTGGTTGAATCACGGGCATAGAAACTTCTACAGCGCCGGCGCGGTTCATTTCCTCGCGCACAATGGCTTCTACCTTGCGTATCACACGCAAACCCATGGGCATGTAGGTGTAGATGCCGGCGCCCAGCTTTTTGATCATGCCTGCGCGCATCATCAACTGGTGGCTGGCAATTTCAGCGTCGGCTGGGGCTTCTTTGAAGGTGGAGATGAAGAATTGAGAGGCTTTCATGGGCGGTAATCTGCTTGAATTAAAAGAAAATTTCGAACTATTTTTAGTAATTTTAAGTTAGCGGCAAAGAATTTTTCTGCTTAAGCTCTTGCGAGCTGCAAACCGCTGTGCATAATGGACTCAATATAAAAATTTAGGGTTTGATTATGCTTGACCGCGAAGGGTTTAGACCCAACGTCGGCATCATCTTGCTCAACCAGAAGAATCAAGTATTTTGGGGCAAACGCATTCGCACCCACTCGTGGCAGTTTCCGCAGGGTGGCATTGACCGGGGTGAAACCCCCGAGCAGGCCATGTTTAGAGAACTGCATGAAGAAGTAGGGCTCCAACCGGAGCATGTGCGAATTGTGGCTCGAACACGTGACTGGTTGCGCTACGAGGTGCCAGACAGATTCATAAGACGCGATGCGCGTGGCTTTTACAAAGGCCAAAAACAGATTTGGTTTTTGCTGCAAATGACAGCGTTTGACACGCACGTTAACTTGCGTGCGACTGACCATCCAGAGTTTGACGCTTGGCGTTGGAATCAATTTTGGGTGCCGCTGGATGCTGTCGTGGAATTTAAACGCGGTGTGTATGAAATGGCGCTGACTGAGCTGTCTCGCTATTTGCCGCGCAGCGATCATGGACCACGTCACTTGCGTGCAGATTTACGACATGACTTGCATGAGGCGCAACATGGTCACCACGATCAACACATGCACCGTGGCTTCAATAGCCAAGTAGCGCATATGGAAATGCCGCCTGGAGGCAGCTACGAGCCTGACCCAGAAACGAGCTATGGCGCAGTGTTATCAGCTTCCTCAGACGAAGCCAATTTACCTGAACCCACACCCGAAGACCCGACTCGGCAAAAATCTGTACTATGACAACTTTCGTCCGCTTTGTTGCACTTTTAGCCATCGGTTTGAACGTGGCTACGTCCGGTTTTGCGCAGCTTTTAGCCACCGACCCTGACTGGAAAGAAAGCGACGTGCCTGCGCCAGCAGCCTTAAATTTAAAAGACTTGTTGCCATTTGAGGTGGTGAAGATATCCAATTTGAGCTGGGCTTTAGACCCTACAGCTGTCAAGATTGTGGGCGATGGCTTGGTGCGTTACGTCGCCGTGGCGCGTAGCGCAAGTGGTACGCTGAATGCTTTATATGAAGCCATCAACTGCAGCAATGGCGAAGTTAAAACCTATGCGCGTATTGTCAGCAAAGAAGCTGAAGTGGCTGGCAAAGCATGGGTTGTGGTTGCTGACCCTAAATGGATATCCATATACGACGCGCCCTCCAAACACGCTTTGACGTTAGCCAAACAAGGCGTATGCACAGGCAACACAGCCGCTCAAAACGTCAATGAAATCGTCACGTCATTGAAGAAAACAACGAGAGTTTTCAAGGACAAATCGGCGCCATAAGCTAAGGGCTTAAATCCTTGGTCTTAGGTCTGAGCACTTAGGTTAAGCACTTAAGTTTTAGCACCTAGGTTTTAGAGAGTACCATGTTGTCGCGGTGAATCATCTCTGGCTCTGCCGCATAACCCAAGACTTTTTCAAACTCGCTGGAAGCTTTGCTGCAAATCAAACGGGCTTCTGAACTGGCATAGTTCGCCAAGCCACGGGCGATTTCCGAGCCTGCGACGTCGCGCACTGCAATCACATCGCCGCGCGAAAAATCGCCATCCACACCCGTCATGCCAATGGGCAGCAAACTCGTTCCTACGCTTTGCAGTTTGCTGACAGCGCCGGCATCGACGATGACTGAGCCACGCAGCTGCAAATGGTCCATCATCCACTGCTTGCGGGCTTGGTTTTTCTGAGTTTGCGCGATGAGCAAAGTACCAATGGGTTCGCCTTGTGACAATCGAACTAGCACGTCAGGCTCTGCACCCCAAGCAATCACGGTCGAAGCACCCGAGCCTGCCGCACGCTTGGCTGCCAAAATCTTGGTAATCATGCCGCCCTTGCCAATGCTAGAGCCTGCGCCGCCTGCCATGACTTCTAGAGCTGGGTCGCCAGCTTGCGCTTGATCAACAAATTTGGCTTGCGAGTCTTTGCGCGGATCGGCGGTGAAAAGCCCTTTTTGATCGGTCAGAATGATATAGGCGTCGGCTTCAACCAAATTGGCCACCAAAGCGCCTAAGGTGTCGTTGTCGCCGACCTTGATTTCTTCGTTGACCACGGTGTCGTTTTCATTGATGACCGGAACAACACCGTGCTTCAGAAGTGTCAGCAGCGTCGATCTGGCGTTCAAATAGCGCTCGCGGTCAGCCAAGTCTGCGTGGGTGAGCAGCACTTGGGCGGAGCCGAGCGCATTTTCGCGTAGCTTGGTTTCGTACATCTGTGCCAAACCCATTTGCCCTACGGCAGCGGCAGCTTGTAGCTCGTGAATGGCGCTGGGTCGTGTGATCCAACCTAGGCGCTTCATACCCTCAGCAATTGCGCCGCTGGACACCATGATGACTTCGCGTCCATCGGCGCGAAGTTTGGCGATTTGGCTGCACCAATGGGCAATGGCGGCTTCGTCCAAGCCACGGCCTTCATTGGTGACCAAACTTGAGCCCACTTTGACGACAATGCGCTTAGCACTTTTGAGCAGTGTTTTAGTCATGAAAACGTATATTTACAGATAAAAATGGCTGTAGCCGGCGTATTTATTACCTAAGCAGCTATTAAAAATATAGCTATACTTAGTGCATTACATCAAACATTATTCTGGAATTTCAACAAAGCGCGGATCAATGTACTCTGGCGTTTGTTCAGACACTTGCTCGGCTTTGATGTGCTTGTAAATCGCTTTGACCAAGGGTTCACAGCCTTCGCGGGTTAAGGCTGAAATCTCGAATACCGGGCCTTTGAACTTCATGCGTTTCACGAAATCGGCAACGACTTCAGCACGCTTATCACCGTCCACCATATCCAGCTTGTTCAGCACCAACCAACGTGGTTTTTTGAACAAGCCAGCATCGTATTTTTTCAACTCTTTGGCAATCGCCTTAGCTTGTGCGACAGGGTCAATACTGTCGTCAAACGGTGCTAAGTCAATGATATGTAACAACAATCTGGTGCGCTGCAAGTGGCGCAAAAACAAATGTCCCAAGCCAGCGCCATCAGAAGCACCCTCAATCAAACCTGGCAAATCCGCCACCACAAAGCTTTGCTCAGGGCCAACACGAACCACGCCTAAGTTGGGATGTAAGGTCGTGAACGGGTAATCTGCAATGCGTGGTCTTGCATTCGAAATGGCGGTGATAAAGGTTGATTTACCCGCATTTGGCATACCGAGCAAACCAACGTCAGCCAACACTTTGAGTTCTAATTTCAAGCTCTTTCGCTCACCTGGCCAACCAGGTGTTTTTTGGCGTGGGGCACGATTGATCGCACTTTTGAAGCGCAAGTTGCCAAATCCGCCATCGCCACCCTTAGCAATGGTGATGACTTCGCCATCTTCCAAGAGCTCAAACAGCACTTCACTGGTTTCAGCATCGGTGATGATAGTGCCAACTGGCATTTTCAGCGTGATGTCGTCGCCCGCAGCGCCAAACATATCTGAGCCCATACCGTGTTGACCGCGCTTGGCGTCATGACGGCGTGAGTAGCGGTAATCAACCAGCGTATTTAAATTGGAATCCGCCACGGCAAAGACGTGACCACCACGGCCACCATCGCCGCCATTGGGGCCACCAAACTCTTTGTACTTTTCATGCCGGAACGAGACGCAGCCCGCCCCGCCATCTCCTGCAGAAATGTCGATATAGGCTTCGTCTACAAATTTCATGGTGTTATTTTAGTTGATGTATGACTAGCGTCATAAAGCAAAAAGCCCGCTAAAACCCACATTTAAGCGGGCTTTTTGCAGGCTCTTTTAAACGTATAGCTGAATTACTTAAGCTGCTACGGGAGTGATGTTCACGAATTGCTTGTTCAACGCGCCCTTAGTACCAAAAGATACTGTGCCGTCTTTCAATGCAAACAAAGTGTGATCAACGCCGATACCGACATTGTTACCTGGATGAAACTTGGTACCACGTTGGCGAACGATGATCGCGCCAGCAGAGATGAGTTCACCACCAAAAGCCTTCACACCAAGCATTTTCGGCTTGGAATCACGGCCGTTTCGCGTCGAGCCGCCGCCCTTTTTTTGTGCCATTTTTCTTTCTCCTGAAAATTTCTAGAAGTTATTTAAAAGTATCTAAAAATTATTTAAAAGTTACTTTTTCACACCACCGACGAGAGCGTCAGTGAGAGCTTTGAACTCAGCCATTTTGCCGTCACGCAGCAAAGCAGCTTGTTCTGCCCATGATGCTGGATTAGCCAAGCTGAAACGGCCGCCAGATGCTTTAAGCATGGCTGTCACGTCATCTGCTTTAGCGGCTGCCAACAGAGCGAAAGTTGAAATACCGCCGTCAACCAAGACTTTAGCGATCTTCGGACCAATGCCTTCGATGATTTCTAAATTGTCTTTGCCACCCTTGGTAGCAACGCTAGATGCAAGTGCCTTTGGTGCCGGGATAACAGCTACAGCTTCCGCTTTAGATACGCCGCCTTTGCCATCAGCAATAGCTGCGATGAACAACTCGGTATAGCTTTGGCGATGGCCTTGGCGTTTTTGATAATGCTTACGACGGCGCATTTTAAAAATGTGCACTTTGTCAAATAAGCCGTGAGACAGCAATGTTGCTG
Organism: Polaromonas sp.; assembly: GCA_013298945.1. GTDB lineage: Bacteria > Pseudomonadota > Gammaproteobacteria > Burkholderiales > Burkholderiaceae_C > Aalborgiella. Next base: position 337,849 of record JAAFJR010000001.1, on the reverse strand, counting down.
TAACAGTAGCACCGGATACCAAGGGCGCACCAACCACGAGATCGCTGCCGTTACCGACTGCTAAAACTTGATCAATCACGACTTCTTGGCCTACATCCGCAGCAATCTGTTCTACTTTAATTTTTTCTCCAGCGACAACACGAAACTGTTTGCCACCGGTTTTTATGACCGCGTACATAATAACCTTCCTAGAAGTTCTACGGAAGAATTTCCATAGAGCCTTAAATTATAGCACGGTTTGCACCCATCAAGCAACTGCACAAGAGCCAAAAGTTCAACCAGCGCTAGGGGTAGTGCGTCTACGTCAAGTGAGTAAAAGGACTCTTTAGGCTTTCTATAATAAGCAAACTTTACGGTAATCATATTTTGTCTGCTCAATTTAGCTCCAACTCAGCCGCTCTTGACCTCGTTGCCCCCGACATGGCGCAGGTTGATTTAGTTATTACCAAACGACTAGACTCGGAAGTGCCTTTGGTTGGGCAAGTATCCAGATACATCATATCTGCGGGCGGAAAACGTCTGCGCCCAGTTTTGTTACTGCTCATTTGTGGTGCTTTGGGCTATGCAGGCGATCAACGTTACAACTTGGCAGCTGTGGTCGAATTCATACATACGGCAACACTTTTGCACGACGATGTGGTCGATGAATCAAAAATGCGTCGCGGATTAGCCACAGCCAACGAATCTTTTGGCAACCCTGCTAGCGTCCTTGTGGGTGATTTTTTGTACTCCAGAGCCTTCCAAATGATGGTGGATGCCGGCGATATGCGCATCATGCAAATTTTGGCGGATGCCACCAATGTGATTGCGGAAGGCGAGGTGATGCAGCTGATGAATATGCATGACCCATCATTAGATGAAGCTGGCTACCTACGCGTTATTCGCTCGAAAACAGCAAAGCTATTTGAGGCTAGTGCTAGGTTGGGCGCTATTTTGGCCAAATCAGATGCTGCTGTAGAAAACGCATGCGCCCAATACGGGCAAGCACTTGGAACAGCTTTTCAAGTCATCGATGATGTTTTGGACTATGACGGCGATCCAGCAGTCATGGGCAAGAACCTGGGTGATGATTTGCGCGAGGGCAAAGCCACATTGCCATTGATTATTGCCATGCAACGCGGCACTGATGCGCAGAGAACGATGATCCAGCAAGCAATAGAAACAGGAGATTTGTCTCAATTAAGCATCATTTTGACAACAGTTCGCGAAACAGGTGCTTTAGAAGCATCTCGGCGTGCCGCGGCTTCTGAAGCACAGCGAGCAATTGAGGCGCTGGCCGGCATCAAGCCTAGCCAATATAAAGATGCTTTATTACAATTAGCGAGTCAATTGTTGATTAGGCACGCATAATCTACATATTAACTAAATTAATATTCTGCTTGATTACTCAATCCTTAGGAACCTATGGCAACCACTGCAAGTAACAGCGTTAAAGAATTTGTTTTCGAATGGGAAGGCAAAGACCGCAAGGGAAAGCAGGTTCGTGGAGAAATACGAGCGGCAAGTGAAAATATAGTTCAGGCCTCATTACGTCGTCAAGGCGTACTGCCAAGCAAGATAAAAAAGCGCTCAACACGTTCTGGCAAGACCATCAAACCGAAAGACATCGCCATCTTCACGCGTCAGTTTGCCACCATGATGAAGGCTGGCGTGCCATTGTTACAAACTTTTGACATTGTGGGGCGAGGCAATCCAAACCCAAGTGTTACAAAACTTTTGAGTGATATTCGTGCTGAAGTTGAAACAGGTACAGCTCTGAGCTCTGCTTTTCGCAAATACCCAAAATACTTCAACACTTTGTATTGCAACTTGATTGAGGCTGGTGAAACCGCCGGTATTTTGGAAGCTTTGCTTGACCGTTTAGCCACATATATGGAAAAAACGGAGGCCATCAAATCAAAAATCAAATCAGCATTGATGTACCCCATCGCAGTTGTGGTGGTGGCTTTTGTGGTCGTGACCATCATCATGATTTTTGTGATTCCAGCTTTCAAAAGTGTGTTCAGTTCTTTCGGCGCAGATCTGCCAGCCCCAACGCTATTTGTGATGGCGATGAGTGATTATTTTGTTAAATACTGGTGGTTGATATTCGGCGTTATCGGTGGCGGCATCTATTTCTTCATGCAAGCATGGCAACGCAATGAAAAAATGCAAATGGCGATGGACAGGATTTTGCTTAAAGTGCCCGTTTTTGGAGTTTTGGTAGAAAAATCCTGTGTTGCTCGTTGGACAAGAACTTTATCCACCATGTTTGCAGCTGGTGTGCCGCTGGTTGAAGCGCTTGATTCTGTAGGTGGTGCAGCGGGCAACTCGGTGTATTTAAACGCTACTACCAATATTCAGCGTGAAGTATCGACTGGTACAAGTTTGACAGCCGCAATGACCAATGCAAGTGTCTTCCCATCAATGGTATTGCAAATGTGCGCAATTGGTGAAGAGTCTGGCACGATTGATCACATGCTCGGCAAAGCAGCTGATTTTTATGAGGCTGAAGTTGATGACATGGTCGCTGGTTTGTCTAGCTTGTTAGAGCCTATCATTATTGTGTTTTTAGGTACCCTTATCGGCGGCATTGTGGTTGCCATGTATCTGCCGATTTTCAAATTGGGTCAAGTCGTTTAATGTTGTCTTTAGAAATTGTGCAAGCCGGCGTCTTCGGCATCATCGGTTTGTTGGTGGGCAGCTTTTTAAATGTCGTTATTTACCGTCTGCCCAAAATGATGGAAAAACAATGGGCTTTGGAAGTTGCAGAATTCAAAGGGGAAACGCAGCCTGATGAAGCGGTATTCAACTTGATGCTGCCACCTTCCAAGTGCCCCAAATGCGCCCATCAGATCAAGTGGTACGAAAACATTCCTGTATTAAGTTACCTATTTTTACGCGGCAAATGCTCTGCCTGTCAGACGCCAATTACCTTGCGATACCCGACCATCGAATTGGTCACGGGAGCACTTTTTTTTTATTGCATTTGGCGTTGGGGGCTCACGCCAACAGGTTTAGCTTGGTGTGGTTTTAGTGCCACTTTACTGTCTTTGTCGATGATTGATTGGGACACAACATTGCTTCCTGACGATATGACGCTGCCATTACTTTGGGCAGGTTTGTTGTTAGCGGCTCTTAAAGTGACGAATGTTTCGCTTGAATCTGCGACTTGGGGTGCAGCAGCAGGTTATTTTTCATTGTGGCTTATTTATTGGATTTTCAAACTAGTGACCGGTAAAGAAGGCATGGGTTATGGTGACTTCAAACTATTTGCTGCTTTGGGGGCTTGGTTTGGTTGGCAGGCGTTGATTCCTATTATTTTGTTGGCTTCTGTCATAGGCGCAATCATTGGCATTGCGCTTAAATTTTCCAGCAAATTACGCGAAGGTGGCTATATCCCTTTTGGTCCATTTTTAGGTCTTGCTGGTTTCAGTGCTATGTTTTTCGGATCACAAGCTATTTTGAAACTTGTAGGTTTGGCTTCACTTTAATTCGACAATTTGTATGTCGCATCAACCAGCGCGATTAGGACTAACTGGCGGCATTGGCAGCGGAAAAAGCACTGTTGCGAACATGTTTTCAGCTTTAGGGGCTGTAGTTATTGATGCAGACGCCATTTCTCGAAGCCTTACTACTCCTCATGGTGCAGCGATAGAAGCAATAAAACTGCAATTTGGTGAAGGCATGATCAACGCAGATAGCAGCTTAAACCGTGATCGTATGCGTGAATTAGTATTTACAGACATCAGCGCAAAAAAACGACTTGAAGCGACTCTTCATCCACTGATCAAACTTGAGATGCAGCGACAAGATCAAGTTGCTATGACCTCAGGTACCAAACTCATTGTCTATGATATTCCGCTGTTGGTTGAATCTCAGAATTGGAGAGCAATTTTGGATCAAATATTGGTGATAGATTGCTTGCATTCAACGCAAATTAACCGCATCATGCAGCGAAACAACTTTAAACAAATTGATGTAGAGAAAATAATTGCCAGCCAAGCCAGTAGAAAAATGCGTAACAGCGCGGCGGATAAGATGATATTCAATGATAGTATCACCATCGAACAGCTTAGAGAGCAAGTGACTCACGTTGCAAAGCACTTACAGCCCCAATTCGATGAACGGAAAAAATTGTGATCCTCTACGAATACCCATTTAACGAAAGAATCCGAACTTACCTTCGGCTTGAACATTTGTTCAATCGCCTTGGCGAGTTATCGTCACGCCAATCGGCTCTTGATCACCATTTCGCCTTAACTACCATTTTTGAGGTTATGGATGTGGGCTCACGTGCAGATCTTAAATCTGATGTGATGAAAGACTTAGAAAAGCAAAAGCAAGTTTTCAACAGCTACCGTGGTAACCCTGCAATAGCAGAAGGTGCTCTGGATGATGTGATTCATGAGTTAGAACAATGCTTTTCCGCACTCAATAATCTGTCTGGAAAAGCTGGACAATCGCTCACAGAAAACGATTGGCTTATGAGTGTTCGAAGCCGAATGGGTATTCCTGGTGGCACATGCGAGTTTGACTTGCCAGCATATTATGCATGGCAAAACACAGCGTTTTCACGCCGTCAGCAAGACATTTCGCGTTGGTCTGAGCCATTGACACCTTTAGCAAATGCAATTTTTTTACTTCTGAAAATTTTGCGTGAATCAGGCTCTGCTCAAAAAATGATAACAACTGGTGGTCAGTTTCAACAAAATTTGCCACAAGGGAAACCTTATCAATTGTTGCGCATGCGCATTGATTCATCGTTAGATTTGATTCCTGAAATCAGCGGTAACCGTTTGATTGTGATGATTCGTTTGATGCGCCAAGACAGTGAAGAACATTTGCATCCAAGCACCGAGGATGCGGCTTTCGAACTGACACTCTGTTCATGAACGCATATAAAGCAACCAAAATAGTTACCTGCCCGCAATGTGGCGGAGACAGTATTTTTGCAAGCAGTAATGTCTATCGCCCTTTTTGCAGTGAACGATGCAAAAATATAGATTTCAGTGCTTGGGCGAGTGAAAGCTTTCGCATGCCAGCAGATGCACCACCAGATGATCAAGTATATGGCGATGCAAAATTGGAATGAAATATACTTATGGCCGGCGTATTTATTAACTTATTTGCTATTATTTTTATAGCAATATATAAAATCCAACTAAATACCAAGACTTTCATTTACTAACCACTGAAGCACTGGAACGGTGCCAGCCAGTACAGGCTCGACTTGAACTGGAACACTTTGCCACGCAAACTGCTGCGATTCACGCATATGCAATTGTCCCGTCCATTTAGATATTTTGCAAAAAGTTAAGCGAACCAACGCATGCGGATAGTCGACCAGACTTGAGCGCCAAATTTGCGCATCCTGAATGGTGACGCCTATTTCTTCCATCAATTCACGTCGAAGTGCGTCTTCGACGGTTTCATTCGCTTCCAGTTTTCCACCTGGGAACTCCCAATAACCCGCATATGCTTTGCCAACAGGCCGGGTCGTCATCAAAAAATCGCCATTCTGGCGGATCAAAATGCCGACGGCAACTTCAATAATAGGTCTTTGCCCCAAAGCTGTACGTGCAATCTCAGGGTCAACAACCTTGACATCTTCCACTTAGACGCGCCCAGCAAAATCTCGTGCAAACTGGTACGCAACTCGACCACTGCGAGAACCACGTTCCAATGCCCAAACCAAGGACTGAGGACGTGCTTCGGGTGTTTTTTCAATATCAACACCAAAGAATTTCAACCATTGAGCCACGATAGCAAGATATTCCTCTTGATTGAATGGGTAAAAACTAACCCACAAACCGAAACGTTCTGACAACGAAATTTTCTCTTCCACCCCCTCACCCGGATGAACTTCTCCATCTTCAGTGTGCTGGTAAGTCAGGTTTTCTTTCATATATTCAGGTAGCAAATGCCTGCGGTTGCTGGTGGCGTATATAAGCACATTAGGCGATGCAGCAGCTATAGAACCATCTAATATTGACTTCAAAGCCTTGTAGCCAGGTTCGCCTTCTTCGAAACTCAAATCATCGCAATAAACAATGAATTTTTCAGGGCGGTCTGACACGACATCGACAATGTCGGGTAAATCTACCAAATCAGCTTTATCTACCTCAATCAACCGCAACCCAAGATGACTGTACTCGTTCAAACAAGCTTTGATCAACGAAGACTTACCCGTGCCACGTGCACCGGTGAGCAGCACATTGTTGGCTGATTTACCTTCTACGAATTGTTTAGTATTACGCTCAATTTTTTCTTTTTGAACGTCAATTTCTTTCAAATCATTCAGCTTAGTCGCGCCGATATGACGCACCGGTTCTAAAGTACCGTGGTTGTTGCTGCGTTTTCTATACCTGAAAGCGACCGCTGTGTCCCAGTTTGGTGCCACTAGTGCTTGCGGCAAAATTGCCTCAATTCGAGCTACTAATGACTCCGCACGAACTAAAAACCGCTCAAACTGCTCATTCATGTCGACTGAAGGATAAAAATGGTGACTTAAGATCGGTAATCGGCATTGATTTTGACGTAGTCATATGACAAATCACACGTCCAAACTGTTTCGCTAGCTTGCCCGCGACCAAGCACAACACGCACAGTGATTTCAGATTGTTTCATGACGCGTTGACCGTCTGACTCTTGGTAGTTCGGATTGCGTCCACCTTGGGTAGCCACGTTTACATCATCTAAAAAAAGATCAATTTTGGTTTGATCAAGATCTTCAATCCCGGCGTAACCAACAGCTGCCAAAATTCGACCTAAGTTTGGGTCACTAGCAAAAAAGGCAGTTTTTACAAGTGGAGAGTGTGCAATTGCATAAGCAACTTTACGACATTCTTCGCCGTTCTTTCCACCATCGACCTGAATAGAAATAAACTTGGTAGCACCTTCTCCATCGCGCACAATCGCTTGCGCTAACAGACGCGCTACATGCATCATGGCGGCTTTTAGTGCTGCACCATCGGCACTGTTCCAGTCTGAAATCGGTGCGTTACCGGCTTTATTGGTAGCGATGACAACAAACGAATCGTTGGTTGATGTATCACCATCCACCGTCACACAATTGAATGATCCATTTGCAAGTTCGGTTGCTAGCTGCTGTATCGCCCCGGAAGCAACGCATGCATCCGTCGCCATAAATCCAAGCATAGTCGCCATATTAGGACGAATCATGCCAGCACCTTTGCTGATGCCTGTAATACTGATTAATTTTCCAGCAATTTGAACTTGTTTGCTAAAAGCTTTGGGAACTGTATCTGTCGTCATGATCGCTTCTGCTGCTCGCAACCAATGACTTGTTTTAGCATCACCAATAGCCGCATCTAAACCTGCAGCAATACGATCATGCGGCAAAGACTCCATGATGACACCGGTCGAAAAAGGCAATATTTGCTGAGGATGAAGACCTAACTTACCCGCCAACGATTGGCAGGTCGAACGAGCTCGCTTCAAGCCATCCTCGCCGGTACCCGCGTTAGCATTACCCGTATTAATGACCATGGCACGTACACCAACAGCACCAGCTGACGTATTTAATGCCAGATGCTCTCTGCACACCTGAACAGGCGCAGCACAAAACCTGTTTTGTGTAAATACGCCAGCCACTGAAGCGCCTTCATCCATCAAAACAACAGTTAAATCTTTCCGATTTGCTTTTCGAACACCCGCCTCAGTCACTCCAATTCTAAGGCCGTCGATATCTAGCAACGAAGATCCAAGTGGAGCAGCTAAGTTAACAGGCATGGTTCACTTTCAAGTTGATTTTCAGGCTAATTTACCGTGACATTGTTTGTATTTTTTGCCGCTACCACATGGGCAAGGTTCATTCCGGCCAACACGGGGGATACTATCTGCAGCAGTTGCAGTAGCAGAATCTACAACCGTTACCACCTCACCCGTTTCAGTTGGAGCCGTATAAGTGACATTGGCTATGTTTTCAGCACGATTTTCCATGTCTTCCGCTACACGCTCAATCTCTTCACTAGACTGAACTTTAACAGTCATCAAAACCTTGGTTACATCGAATTTAACAGCATCCAAGAGTTGGCCGAACAACTCAAAAGCTTCACGCTTGTACTCTTGCTTAGGTTGTTTTTGAGCGTAACCGCGCAAATGAATACCTTGGCGCAGATAATCCAAAGCGCTCAAATGGTCACGCCAATGGCTGTCGATATTTTGTAGCAGAACCATACGCTCAAAATGCGTGAAGTTCTCTTCACCAATTTGTTCGAGCTTTTCGTTAAAGCTCTTATTAGCGGCATGAATAACTTTTTCTAGTACTTCTTCATCTTCAATGGCTGAGGCTGCTTGCACCTCTTGTAACAATGGCACGCTGATTTGCCAATCTTGCGCCAGCGTTTTTTCTAATCCGACTAGATCCCATTGCTCTTCGACTGTATTTTCAGGCACATATTGGCGCACCAAATCCGTAAAACAACCCTCACGCAAAGATTTGATTTGCTCACTCAAACTGGCTGCATCCAAAATATCATTGCGTTGCTGATAGATAACTTTACGTTGATCGTTAGCCACATCATCATACTCAAGCAGTTGCTTACGCATATCAAAATTACGCGCCTCAACTTTGCGTTGAGCACTTTCAATACTGCGTGTCACGATGCCCGCTTCAATGGCTTCACCATCAGGCATTTTTAGTCTATCCATGATGGATTTAACGCGATCACCCGCAAAAATACGCATTAATGAATCGTCAAGACTCAAAAAGAAACGTGACGAGCCGTTATCACCCTGACGGCCAGAGCGACCGCGTAACTGATTATCAATACGACGCGATTCGTGGCGCTCAGTCGCAACAATACGCAAACCACCTACCGACTTGACAAAATCGTGATCAACTTTCCACTTTGCTCGCAACTCTTCAATTTGCTTTTGCTTTGATGCTTCATCCAATGATTCGTCTTGCAAGACAGCATCCATCATCATTTGCAAGCTACCGCCCAGAACAATGTCAGTACCACGGCCAGCCATATTGGTTGCGATAGTGATCATCTTTGGTCGACCCGCTTGGGCAACGATATCAGCCTCACGGGCATGCTGCTTTGCATTCAGCACTTGGTGTGGCAAGCCTTCTTTGGTCAACAATTGATCAATAATTTCAGAGTTTTCAATGGACGTTGTACCCACCAAAACGGGTTGCCCACGCTCATAGCAATCACGAATATCTTTAACAGCTGCTTCGTATTTTTCACGCGTTGTTTTATAAACACGATCAAGCTGGTCTTCACGTTGACTCGGCCTGTTAGGTGGCATGACCAAGGTTTCCAAACCATAAATTTCTTGAAATTCATAGGCTTCTGTATCTGCAGTACCTGTCATACCGGCCAATTTGGCATACAAGCGGAAATAGTTTTGGAATGTAATGGATGCAAGCGTTTGATTTTCTGCCTGAATCGCCACGCCTTCTTTTGCCTCAACCGCTTGGTGCAAACCATCACTCCAGCGGCGACCGGACATTAAACGCCCAGTAAATTCATCAACGATAACAATTTCACCATCTTGTACAACATAATGCTGATCACGATGGTATAAATTCTTTGCGCGCAAAGCAGCATATAAGTGATGTACTAGCGAAATGTTCGCTGGGTCGTACAGAGTTGAACCTTCAGGAATCAAACCCATGTTATACAAAACACGTTCTGCGTTCTCGTGCCCCATTTCTGTTAAAAACACTTGCTGCGTTTTTTCATCCAAAGTGAAATCACCTGGTTTGGTGACACCTTCACCCGTACGGATATCTAGCTCACCTTCTTGCCGCGTCAATGTAGGCGCTACTTTATTCATAGCGACATACATTTCTGTGTGATCTTCTGCTTGACCGCTGATAATCAAAGGCGTTCGTGCTTCATCGATCAGAATAGAATCCACTTCATCCACGATTGCGTAGTTCAACCCGCGCTGTACGCGATCGTTGACTTCGTAAACCATGTTGTCACGCAGATAGTCAAAACCATACTCGTTGTTTGTGCCGTAGGTGATATCAGCCGCGTAGGCAGCTTGCTTTTCTTCGCGCGGCATATTGGGCAAATTAATTCCCACACTCAAACCCAAGAAGTTATACAACCGCCCCATCCAACGCGCATCACGATTGGCCAAGTAGTCATTCACCGTCACAACGTGAACGCCTTTACCGGTCAATGCATTCAAATACACAGGTAAAGTAGCAGTCAAAGTTTTACCTTCACCAGTACCCATTTCGGAAATTTTTCCGTAATGCAATGACATGCCACCTAGCATTTGCACATCAAAATGGCGCAACTTCATGATCCGCTTAGAACCTTCGCGCACTACGGCAAAAGCTTCTGGCAGCAAATCATCAAGAGACTCACCACTTCTAACTCTGTCTTTAAATTCTTGCGTTTTGTTTTTTAGTTGCTCATCACTCAGCGACTCTAGTGGGGGCTCCAAAGCATTGATCTTAGTAATGACCTTGCGATATTGCTTGAGTTGCCTGTCATTACGGCTGCCAAAAATTTGCGTGAGAAAGTTACTTGCCATGAATACTTGAGCTAACTAACGTACTTATTGCACGCTAGCCAGAGTCGCTAGTTAATGTTATTAATAAATATGGGGATAATCAAACGGATTTCAACGTTTGATTACTATGGGCTATTAACCGTAGATTTTACCTTTGCCAGCAGGCGATTCTCGAAAAATCAATTATTTGCTTGATTTTGAGCTTACAGACGAAGACCGCTGTGTTTTATCGCTTTTAGCAACCAACTCATCAACCATGGTTTGACCTGCGGTTAAAAACTTTTGCGGGTCTTGTGGAACGCCTTGAACCAAGACTTCAAAATGCAAATGTGGTCCCGTCGAACGCCCAGTGGTACCGACTTCTGCAATTTTTTTACCGCGTTTGATTAAATCGCCCTTTTTCACAAAAACCTGCGATGCGTGCGCGTACCGCGTTATCAAATCGTTGCCATGGTCAATTTCAACCATATTACCGTAAGCGGGATGGTATTCTTGGGTAACAACTACCCCCCCTGCTGCAGCCACAATTGGCGTTCCTGTGGATGCTTGAAAATCTAATCCAGTATGCAAGGCAGATCCGCCATTGATAGGGTCTATCCGCCACCCGAAAGATGAGCCTAAATTGCCCGCAGCAACTGGGTGCTGCGTCGGAATTAATAGCTTCTTTATTTTCAAATCAAACAAGCGAGATTCAACGACCGTCAACATGTCAACCCTTTGACCCGTATGCGACTCCAAGTCATCTAACGCTTTTTGAAGTTCTTCCATACTCAAAGGTCTAGCAGAGACCAAAGCACCGCCTCGACCAGCTTTGCTAGTATCCACAACTGGTAAACCAGCAAGTCCAGATACACGCTCTCCCAGAGCGTCTAGCTGCAACATTTTGGCCTGCATTTCACCCACTCTTTTTGCCATCGCATCTAGGTTTTCGCGCAAAAACCGTTCACGCTGAATTGAGTCGTCTTTTGCAACCAATTTCACCATGCTGCCGACGATGGGCCATCCTTCACGCGCAGCGGTTAGAAAAACCCAGTGGTAAAGTCCAACAGAAACGAGCATCAAGCAGAATGCAGTTAGTACACCCGCCAACAGAAGCTTAGTGCCACTTAAATGCATGGCCTTGCTTTTAGCCATCCAAGCGTCAGTGATAATCAAATGCATAACTTACGCTCCCAAATACATATTTCATGAATCGCCGCAACACACCGTTTTCGATTGAAGAGGCAACCAAAGAATCGCCAACATTGGCAAAGCTTATTGATTTGTCGCGCGAATCAAATGCTATGTTGCAATCTATCCATCCCTTGATTCCATTAAATCTAAGGGCTACTATAAAAGCAGGACCTGTTGACAAGGATGCCAATGGTACTACATGGTGCTTGATTGTTGAGGGGAATGCTGCAGTTGCCAAATTAAGACAGCTACTGCCTAAATTTCAAGCACACTTACTTTCAAAGGGAAAGCAAGTCACTGAGATTCGTTTAAAAGTAAGATTAATAGCTTCTAAACGTTAGAAATGGTGCCGATTATCGGAGTCGAACTGATGACCTACCGCTTACAAGGCGGGTGCTCTACCAACTGAGCTAAATCGGCGTATCTCTTATTTTAACTCGAAATTCTAGCAACTCTTTAGGGTTGATCAGAAAATTTCAAATTACTTCACAATTTTTAGTGTTGGCCTTTTTACTACAGGTGCCTTTGGTGTTTGTTCCGTTTTTACAGCATTTAGATTTTCGGTAGGCTCGTCTTCTGGAGCAGCAATATCTGAACCCACATTCGGGAAGGCCATGCCTTGGCTTGTTTCACGTGCGTAAATGGCTATGACGCGATTCACTGGCACCGAAATATCACGCGCCACACCCGAGAATCTTGCTTTGAACTCAATATAGTCATTGCCTAATTTCAAACCACTTGTTGCATCAAAGCTAAGATTTAAAACGATCTCTTTGTCCTTAACATGCTCTCGTGGCACTTGCGTGTTTGCATCAACTTGCACGGTGATAAGCGGCGTGAATCCGTTGTCAACACACCATTCGTGCAAGGCGCGAATGAGGTATGGACGCGTGGATGTGGATTCAGCCGAGTTCATCACAATGCAGTCTCACTTTGCTATGCAATTTCACAATTCAATTTATTTACGCATCACTTTTTCAGACGGCGTCAACGCTTCAATATAGGCAGGGCGAGAAAAAATGCGCTCGGCATACTTGAGCAAAGGTGCTGCATTTTTGCTCAGCTCGATACCATAGAAATCCAAACGCCACAACAGCGGCGCAATAGCGACGTCAAGCATTGAGAAATTATCGCCTAGCATGTATTTGTTTTTCAAAAACACGGGGGCCAGCTGCGTCAAACGGTCACGAATATGTGAGCGCGCCTTCTCCAACACTTTGTCATTGCCTTTGTTGGCACGGTTTTCTAATGTGCTGACATGGACAAACAATTCTTTTTCGAAATTGAGCAAAAACAAGCGCACGCGTGCGCGGTCAACGGGGTCGCCTGGCATCAATTGTGGATGTGGAAAACGCTCGTCGATGTATTCGTTGATGATGTTTGATTCATACAAAATCAAATCACGCTCAACCAAAATTGGCACTTGACCGTAAGGGTTCATCAAGCTGATGTCTTCTGATTTGTTGTACAAATCTACATCGCGGATTTCAAAATCCATGCCTTTTTCAAACAATACGAAACGACTACGATGAGAAAAAGGGCAAGTAGTACCCGAATAAAGCACCATCATGGTGAGGACTCCTAAAAATCAAAAAAGAGTGGGAGGCATTAATATAGCCACCCACTCCGAAAAATGTATTGTCAATAATAGAGATGTCTACTTAACATCTTTCCAATACGAGGCATTCAAGCGCCAAGCAACGACTGCAAACATCAGCAAGAACAACAATACCCATACACCAACGCGAACGCGTGTGGATTGCGCAGGTTCTGCCATCCATTGCATGTAGCCAACCAAATCGCCAATGGCTTGGTCATATTGCAGCGGTGTCATGGAGCCAGGCTTGACCTGCTCCCATTTGCCAGAAAAGACTTGTACTTTGTGACCATGCTCTTCAACTTCGTTGAAAATCGGTTTACGCTCACCCTGCAACTCCCACAGCACGTGCGGCATCGCAACGTTAGGCATAGCCAAGTTGTTCCAGCCTGTTGCTTTGGTTTCGTCGCGGTAATAAGTACGCAAGTAAGTGTACAAATAATCAGCGCCAGTACCTCCGCTGCCTGCACGTGAGCGTGCAATGACCGTCAAATCTGGAGGGTTAGCGCCAAACCAGTCTTTGGCTTGCTTGGGATCAATCGCAGCCTTCATGGTTTCACCCACTTTGTCGGTTGCAAACAGCAAGTTTTCTTTGATTTGCGCTTCCGTCAAGCCAATGTCTTTCAAACGGTTGTAACGCATGTAAGCCGCTGAGTGGCAGTTTAAGCAATGGTTGACAAACAATTTTGCGCCGTTTTGCAAAGATGCCATATCGTTGACTTTATTGGGCGCTTTGTCCCAATGAACACCTTCTGAGCTAGCTTGCACACCTGAGACAAAACCCAAGGACAAAATAAGGCTAAGGAGTAGTTTTTTCATTTTTATGGTTCTCCTTCTAATCAATGCGCAGCAAAAATAATACGGTCAGGTACCGCTTTAGGTGTACCCAACTTGCTCCACCAAGGCATCAACAAGAAGAAGCCGAAATAAAACAAAGTACCGACTTGTGACACACGCTCACCAATCGCTGACGGTGCTTGGATACCCAAATAGCCCAAAATTAAAAAATTGATGACGAAAATGCCATACATGTATTTGTGCCAATCTGGACGATAGCGGATCGATTTCACTGAGCTGTTATCCAACCAAGGCAAGAAAAACAAAATAATGACCGCGCCACCCATGACGACAACGCCCCAGAACTTAGCATCAATCGCCAACATCATGGCGCTAACGCCAACTGCAGCAACAATCGCCGCACCTTTGAAGAGCGTTGGCAATTTGGACTTGAACGCTGCAAAAGCAGCCGCACCCAAAACGCAAGCAATCAATGCATACATCATTTGTGACGTGATAGCGCGCAGCATGGAGTAATACGGTGTGAAATACCAAACAGGCGCGATGTGCGCTGGTGTTTTCAACGGGTCGGCAGGGATAAAGTTGTTGTACTCCAAGAAGTAACCACCAAACTCAGGCGCAAAGAAGATGATGGCGGTAAACACCATCAAGAACATGCTGACCGCAAAAATGTCATGCACGGTGTAGTAAGGGTGAAACGGAATGCCATCAACCGGATGACCAGCAGCATCTTTAGGCGCATTTGGACCCTTGATTTCAACGCCGTCTGGGTTGTTTGAGCCCACTTCATGCAAAGCAATGATGTGCGCAGCTACCAAGCCGAGCAAAACCAATGGCACAGCGATCACGTGGAAGCTGAAGAATCGGTTCAAAGTTGCATCGCCCACCACATAGTCGCCACGAATCAGCAATGCCAAATCTGGGCCCACGAACGGGATAGCCGCAAACAAGTTAACGATCACCTGAGCGCCCCAATAGCTCATTTGACCCCAAGGGAGCAAATAGCCCATGAAAGCCTCAGCCATCAAGCACAAGAAAATCGCGCAACCGAAAATCCAAACCAACTCGCGCGGTTTGCGGTAGCTACCGTAGATCAAACCACGGAACATATGCATATAGACCACGACGAAGAACATCGACGCACCTGTGGAATGCATGTAACGCACCAACCAACCCCAAGGCACATCACGCATGATGTATTCGACAGAGGCAAACGCCAAAGCTGCATCTGGCTTGTAATGCATCACCAAAAAGATGCCGGTGACGATTTGGATCACCAGCACCAAGAGCGCCAACGAGCCAAAAATATACCAAAAATTGAAGTTTTTAGGAGCGTAGTACTCGCTCAAATGCTCTTTGTAAAGCTTTGATGCTGGAAAGCGGTTATCTACCCAGTTCAGCAGCTTTTCGCCAGCAGGAGCGTTCGGAGAGATTTCTTTATAAGAAGCGGCCATGACTATATACCTTATGCTTTTTTATCTTCGCCAATAATAAGGCGAGCGTCCGACAAATACATGTGCGGGGGTATTTCTAGGTTATCAGGCGCAGGTTTGTTTTTGTAAACGCGGCCAGCCATATCGAAAGTAGAACCGTGGCAAGGGCACAAAAAGCCGCCTGTCCAGTCGTCTGGCAATGAAGGCTGTGCACCTGGCGTGAACTTGTCAGACGGTGAGCAGCCCAAATGTGAGCAGATACCAACAGCAACAAAAATTTCAGGCTTAATAGAGCGTGCTTCGTTTTTAGCGTACGCAGGCGTCAACTCATCTGGCTTGCGCTCAGACTTAGGGTCTGCCAACTGGTTATCAATGCCCTTAAGTGCAGCCACTTGTTCGGGGGTACGCTTGACGATCCAAACCGGCTTGCCGCGCCACTCAACGGTCAACTTCTCGCCCGGCTTGAGGGCGGAAATATCAACCTCAACCGCTGCTCCAGCCGCTTTGGCTCGTTCTGAAGGGGAAAAACTGCTGACGAAGGGGACGGCTACAAAGCCTGCGCCCACTGCGCCTGCGCAGCTAGAGGCTATTAGCCATGTTCTTTTACTGGTATCGACGCTTGCGCTCATAGGTGCATTCTTTTGTGAAATTTAACGGAATGGGATGCAAATCAGGGGTAACTCCTTATTGTAGCTGACCCCACAAAGCAAAATCAACCTAAGGGATACACAAAAACACGTTCTGACAAGCTTTGTGCAGCTCATCTAACGCACTTTTATCGGCAAAATGCTCCCCAAACCCGAAGTTGACAGTCATCTTACAAAAGGCATAATCGGCAACGTCAGTTTTTTTAAATCAATTTAAGGGAGTTAAACAATGAGCATGATGTCAGAATTTAAGGAATTCGCACTCAAAGGCAATGTGATGGACTTAGCAGTCGGTGTGATCATCGGCGGCGCGTTTGGCAAAATCGTCGATTCGTTCGTAGGTGACATGATCATGCCACTCGTCGGCAAAATCTTCGGCGGCACCAACTTTACCGAGATGTATTACGTATTGGGAGCGCCTACGAAAGCGGTCGAGGGTGCTACAAGCTACGCCTCTCTCAAAGCTGCTGGTGCCAACTTGTTTGCCTACGGTAACTTCCTCACCATCGTGGTAAATTTTGCGATTTTGGCGTTCGTCATCTTCTTGATGGTCAAGCAAATGAACAAAATGAAGAAAGCAGAGCCAGCACCTGCGCCAGCAGCCACACCTGAAGACGTCGTATTGTTGCGCCAAATTCGCGACAGCTTGGCTAAATAAGCTTTATCTTTAGCTTTCTAAGCTTCTTATTTAACCGCCTGCAGGGCAACTTGCAGGCGATTTTTTTACTATGATTTCTATAGCTATTTAGGCAATAAATACGCCGGATATAGCCATTTTCTACTCTATTGTTACGCTAAATAAGTCTTTTAGCCATTCGAATCGCAGCAATCAAGCTAGCAGCATCCGCAATACCCTGCCCCGCAATGTCAAACGCCGTGCCGTGGTCAGGGCTGGTACGCACCAGTGGCAGCCCCAGCGTCACGTTAACACCCTGCTCCACGCCCAAATACTTCACTGGAATCAAGCCTTGGTCATGATACATGGCGATCACGGCATCAAATTCTCCCAACTGCTTTTGAGCTAAACCATTGTCATCATTAATTATTTTATCTCGCGCTCGCATAAAGATCGTGTCTGGCGCAAACGGCCCCACCACGTCGATACCTTCTTTTTGAGCCGCTTCAATCGCGGGCGAAATGACCTCGATCTCCTCCCGTCCAAACAAACCGCCCTCACCCGCATGTGGGTTCAAGCCAGCCACAGCGATGGGTCTGCGTGACTTTTCACCCACGGTTCTGTGCAAAAAATCACGGGTTATGCGAATAGTTTCAAGCACGTTATCAATGGAAACAGCCTCAATCGCATCCCTCAGTGACATATGAATACTCACCAAAACAGTGCGCAACTCCTCGTTCGCCAACATCATCCGAACCGGTACATCCGCCACAGATTTGCCTAAAAAAGCAGCAGATTCCGCCTGCAGCAGCTCGGTATGCCCCGGAAACTTCACGCCTGCCAGTGCAAGCGCCTCTTTGTGCAGTGGTGCTGTGACCAGCGCCGAAATCTGGCCCTTCAACGCCGCCCGCGCTGCCCACACCACAGCATCAGCAGCTGCTTTGCCAGATTCAGCGCTGATTTTGCCTAGCTCAAAAGACTTAGCAACATCATTTTTTCTCTTACCTAACTGTAGCACCTTTATTGATAGCAGCTCAGGCAATAAATACGCCGGCTGAGCGCCAATTTCAGACTCTAAAATCGGTTCAATTTTGATAGCAAATTTTAAAAAACCTACCGCCCGCTGCATTACTGCCACATCACCTACGACAAAGCAGTTTTTCGTCAACTCAGGCTCTGCCATGAAGGCCTTGACGATGGTTTCAGGGCCAATGCCAGAAGGATCGCCCATGGTGATGGCGATGGGCAGTGAAGTGACAAGCGTGGGGGTCATGGATTTAAGCCGGATTGTCAATCTCAATGAATTCGTGCTCAACACCCAATTGCGCCGCCACATGCCCAGCAACCGCCGGTGCGCCGTAGCGCTCGGTAGCGTGGTGGCCGCAGGCAAAGTAGGCGACGCCGCATTCGCGGGCTAGATGAGCCTGGGGTTCGGACATTTCGCCCGTGATGAAGGCGTCTGCGCCAGCGGCTATGGCGGCTTCGAAATAGCTTTGCGCACCGCCGGTGCACCACGCTATATTTTTTAATGCTATATTTTTTGTAGCTTCTGAGGTAGCAAATACGCTGGCTACTTGCCTTTTTAGGGTGTTTTCCAGGTGTTTTTGAAGGTTTTCGGGCGAAAAGGGCTGATTTTGCGAATTTTTATCGCTATTTTGTTCAATATTGGCCAGCCAGCCCAGCGATTGGTCGCCAAAGTGGGTAATTTCGCCTCTTTCATCTGCTTTTGGGGTGATAAAGCCTAGTTTTTGCCCCAATTGGGCGTTGTTGCCCAGCTCGGGGTGGGCGTCTAGTGGCAGGTGGTAGGCGTAGAGGTTGATGTCGTGGGCGATCAGCAGTTTCAGGCGCTCTTTCATCCAGCCTGTGACCACGCCCGTTTGCCCGCGCCAAAACAGGCCGTGGTGGACGAAGATGGCGTCGGCTTTGGCGTCAATAGCCGCTTCTATCAAAGCGCGGCTGGCGGTGACGCCTGAGACGATCTTGCGAATATCGGTTTTGCCCTCAACTTGTAGACCATTGGGGCCGTAGTCACTGAAGCGCTCGGGTGCAAGCAAGCTGTTGAGAGTTGATAGCAGCGTTTGTCGGTCGGTCATAGGTTAAAAACGTTATAGAAGCGTTTATGGAAGCTAATTTAGTCATTTTTACATGGACAATGCTGGTATGAAACGATTTTGGCTCTTTTTCTCTCAAACAGTGACCGTTTTACTCGCGGCGCTATTCATCGTCACCACACTAAAGCCGGCTTGGCTGGGCAATTCTGCGGGTTGGTTGGGTAGCTCTAAAGCGCAGGTGGCGGGTATTTCCGTGACCGAAGCGCCAGCGCCTATCGCAGGTGCCGTGCCTGTGGGCAGCTTTCGCACAGCGGCACAAACGGCGTCTGCCGCCGTTGTGAGCTTGAATATCAGCAAAAACGCGGTGAAAAATTCGCGCATGGACGACCCGTGGTTCAAATTCTTTTTCGGCGACAGGGGCGAAGGCTCGCAGGGCGGTCAAGGCTCTGAGCCACAGCAAGCGGGCTTGGGCAGCGGCGTGATTGTCAGCACAGACGGCATTATTTTGACCAACAACCATGTGGTGGAAGGTGCAGACGAGATTGAAGTGATCTTGAACGACAGCCGCCGCACGATTGCCAAGGTGATTGGGACAGATCCTGATTCTGACCTGGCTATCTTGAAAATCACACTAGATAAGCTGCCCGCTATTGTGCTGGGTAACTCTGACGCGCTGCAAGTGGGCGACCAAGTGCTGGCGATTGGCAACCCGTTTGGCGTGGGGCAAACAGTGACCAGCGGCATTGTGAGCGCACTGGGGCGTAACCAGTTGGGCATCAACACTTTTGAAAACTTTATCCAAACCGATGCAGCCATCAACCCCGGCAATTCAGGTGGCGCGTTGGTAGATGTGAATGGCAATTTGCAAGGTATCAACACCGCGATTTATTCGCGCTCTGGCGGCAGCTTGGGCATTGGGTTTGCGATTCCGGTATCGACTGCCAAGCAAGTGATGGAAGGCATTGTGAAAGACGGCGTGGTGACGCGGGGTTGGATTGGCGTGGAACCGCAAGATCTATCACC
The DNA here is from genome assembly GCA_013298945.1 of Polaromonas sp. Taxonomy (GTDB): domain Bacteria; phylum Pseudomonadota; class Gammaproteobacteria; order Burkholderiales; family Burkholderiaceae_C; genus Aalborgiella. The sequence goes on along the minus strand of JAAFJR010000001.1, from coordinate 318,026 downwards.
GGAGCTGGCCGTTACGTTTGGAATCAAAAATTCATCAAAATCTGGTGAAGCTTTACAAGGTGTCATCATCACCGGCGTTTTGCAGGGTGCGCCAGCGGCCAAAGCGGGCATTGTTCCGGGGGACATCATTGTGAGCATTGCCGGAAAACCGGTTCGTAACGTTTCGGAACTTTTGACACAAGTGTCTAGCATCAAGCCTGGAAACAGTGAGAAATTTGGCATTATTCGCAAAGAAATGCCCTTGGAGCTGACGGTTAGCGCTGGAACGCGTCCACGACCTAAAGGGCAGCCGCGTTAAAGTAGAGACAGCATTTGATTTGAAGTTAATCAATGCTTTCAAACTATCAACTTATTGGTTAACTTATTGGAGATGAACGTGAAAAAACTCAGCTTGTTAAAAATTGCCAGCGCTGCCCTTTTAGCTACTGCGGGCTTGGCAGCCCAAGCGGCTGGTCCTGATTGGAGTTTGATCATCACCGGCCCAGGCATCGTTGTTCCGCCTGCACCAGCACAAGTCGCGCCAGTACGCGTAGCGCCTGTTGTGGTTGCCCCACCAGTGGCTATGCCGCCACCAGCCAGCACTGCTGCTGTGCAAGGATACAGAGATAACCGTACTGACGACGGTTGGGAGCGTAGCCGTGATCGCGATCGTCAATTTCAAGATCGCTTCCAAGAACGTTTTCAAGAGCGCGAAAACTATTGGTTAGAGCGTGAGCGCGCTTTCCAAGCACGTGAAGCCGCGTTTTTAGAGCGCGAGCGTCAACGTCAATTGGTAGTTGACAACAACCGCGCAGCTGCAGCAGCTATCAACGACCGCCAAGATGCACAAATCGACAAAGTGGTTGAAGGCGTCAATACAGGCCGTATCACTCGAGAACAGTTTTCTGCTCTGATGGCTCAACAAAAAGAAGTCAAAAACAAAGAGCGCGACTTTCTGAAAGATGGCTTTTTGTCCCAGTCAGAATACCAAGCATTACAAGCAGACATGGACAATGTGGACCAAGCGATCCGTTTTGCAGGACGTGGTCGTCCACAACCACGTGAGCGTATTTACTACCCACAAAATCGCTGATCGTCTTTAGTATTTTCTTTAAATCGAATTTAAAGCCGCAAAAACTTAGGTTTTTGCGGCTTTTTTAGTTTGTAGATATAATCATGGTTAATCCGAGGAGCGATGCAGTTCACACCAATTGAACGAGGCTCGGACAGCATGCTAGTTTGAAACTTCACAGTTCTCTGCCGCACTGCACCAACCGCGCTCACCCACTGTTCTGTGAGGTGAGTTCTCCAAAAAGAATTTCTTCATAGCCACCGTGGTTAACCTTATCTATTTAACTTTAAATATTTGGAGTGAGCTATGAAGCCCGTCGCGAAATCAAAAACTACTGCTGAGAAAAAAGCAGCACCAAAATCAACAACGAAGCCAGCTGCTAAGCCTACAGCTGCATCAATCGTCAATGCCGTCGTCGCTGCCACCAAGCAAGACTACGCCGTTGCCGACATGAGCCTTGCCGCTTTTGGCCGCAAAGAGCTTAACATCGCCGAAACAGAAATGCCCGGATTGATGGCCATCCGTGAAGAGTTCTCAAAAGCGCAACCGCTCAAAGGTGCGCGTATCACTGGCTCTTTGCACATGACGATTCAAACCGCTGTGTTGGTTGAGACATTGCAAGCCTTGGGCGCTGAAGTGCGCTGGGCTTCATGCAATATTTTCTCGACACAAGACCACGCCGCCGCCGCTCTGGTTGCCGCCGGCACACCCGTGTTTGCCTACAAAGGCATGAGCTTGGACGTTTATTGGGATTACACACACCGCATTTTTGAATTCACCGGCAAAAAAGGTACGGCTGGCGAAGGCCCGAACATGATTTTGGACGACGGTGGCGACGCCACTTTGTTGATGCATTTGGGTACACAAGCCGAGAAAGATCTCAAAGTCATTTCAAAGCCAGGCAGCGAAGAAGAGATTTGCCTTTTTAACGCGATCAAAGCAAAACTAGCAATTGACCCAACTTGGTACAGCCGCCGCCTCAAAAACATCTTGGGAGTGACCGAAGAAACCACGACTGGCGTGTTGCGTTTGAACGAAATGTCAGCTAAAGGTACTTTGAAGATTCGCGCTATCAATGTGAATGATTCAGTGACCAAGTCAAAATTTGACAACCTATACGGTTGCCGTGAATCTTTGGTTGATGCGATCAAACGCGCGACCGACGTGATGATTGCAGGCAAAATTGCCGTGGTCGCTGGCTACGGCGACGTGGGTAAAGGATCAGCACAAGCACTCCGTGCCTTGAGCGCTCAAGTTTGGGTGACAGAAATTGACCCCATCAACGCTTTGCAAGCCGCAATGGAAGGCTACAAAGTTGTGACCATGGAATACGCTGCTGACAAGGCTGACATTTTTGTATCTGCCACTGGCAACAAAAACGTCATCACCTACAAGCACATGGACGCGATGAAAAACAACGCCATCGTTTGTAACATCGGCCATTTTGACAATGAAATCGATGTTGCATCCCTTGCCAAATGCAAGTGGGAAGAAATCAAGCCACAAGTTGACCATGTGATTTTCCCAAAATCTGGCAAAAAAGCTGCCAAGCGCATCATTTTGTTGGCGCAAGGCCGTTTGGTCAACTTGGGCTGCGGCACAGGCCACCCAAGCTTTGTGATGTCTTCTAGCTTTGCGAACCAAACGATTGCACAAATCGAATTGTTTACCAAGCCAAAAGATTACAAAGTCGGCCAAGTGTATGTTTTGCCTAAGCACTTGGACGAAAAAGTCGCACGTTTGCACCTGAAAAAGGTGGGCGCTGTGTTGACTGAGTTGACTACAGAGCAAGCTGACTACATTGGTGTGAAGAAAACTGGCCCTTACAAGGCTGATACTTACCGCTATTAATAGGCATTCATTAACGCTTTAAATAACTTTTAAACGTTAATATTTGCTATTATTACAATAGCGCTACTGGCAATAAATACGCCGGCTAGCGCTATTTTTACCTCTAAAATACATATTTAATGCGTGCAGATCAACTTCTCGTCCAACGTGGCTTAGCCAGCACACGCGCCCAAGCGCAGCGGCTAATTGCCAGCGGTGTGCAGTGGCTCAAACTGGGTCACCACCACACTGCGCAAGGAGCGATGAGTGGTGCTGAAATCGGCTCTGGTTCAGCTACTAGCTCTTCACTCTACTGGCAACGGATAGCTAAAAACGGTGACATCTTGCCCGATGATGCAGAAATTGAATTACTCAATGATGCCGAAGCCCGCTATGTTTCACGCGGTGGTTTGAAATTGGAAGGCGCATTACAAGCGCTTGGTTTGTCCGTCAAAGGTAGCACTTGCTTAGACGTGGGTCAATCCACCGGCGGTTTTACAGACTGCTTATTGCAACAAGGCGCTGCACGGGTGGTGGGTGTGGACGTGGGTTTTGGGCAATTGCACGACAAACTACGGTCAGACGAGCGCGTCTTGTGCTTTGAGCGTGTGAATGCACGTGAGCCTGGTGCGATTGCAACTGAGATTGCAAAACTGCTTGCAGGTGAAGATGAACTTGATGCAGATTTTGACGAAGATTCAGAGTTTGATAATGATAGTTATGACGATGAAGACGTAGAATTCACTCCTAAAAACATAGCTACTCAGGCAATTAATACGCCGGCTAGAACTCTATTTGAACCTGATTTTGCAGTAGAATTCGATTTTATAGTCGGTGACCTGTCATTTATCTCCCAAACCCTCGTTTTACCCGCGATTGCACCGCTGCTGAAGCCCAATGGTTGTTTGGTCATGCTGGTGAAACCTCAGTTTGAGCTGAATTTTGGTCAGGTAGGCAAAGGCGGCATCGTGCGCGAAGAGGCTTTGTATGAGCAGGTCGAAAAGCGTGTGCGCGAAGCTTATCAAGAACAGGGTTTGACGGTTCACGCTTGGCTAGAGTCACCGATTCAAGGTGGCGACGGCAACCGTGAATTTTTTATACATGCATCAAAAGCTAAAGTTCAGACTAAAGTTCAAGCTGAACAACAAGTTGAAGGCATTGTAAAAACGACCGCCATAACCAAAGCCCAAACTAAAAAAGCAGCAAAATAAAGCAACTTTGAGAAAATCAGTATGACAACTAATTTACCGATCAGTTTAGAATTTTTCCCTCCTAAAACGCCCGAAGGCTTCGACAAGTTACGCGTGGTTCGCCAAGCTTTGTACCCATTAAAACCCCAGTTTTGCTCCGTCACTTTCGGTGCTGGTGGTTCAACCCAAGCCGGCACGTTTGGTACGGTCAATGAAATTTTGGCCGAAGGTGTGGATGCGGCGTCGCACTTCTCCTGCGTAGGTGCAACCAAAGCTACCGTGCGCGAACAATTGGCAGAATTGCGTGCCAACGGCGTGAAACGATTGGTGGCGCTGCGTGGTGACTTACCGAGTGGTTACGGCGCGGGTGGTGAGTTTCACTACGCCAGCGACTTGGTCGAATTCATCCGTGCAGAAACAGGCGATGCGTTTCACATTGAAGTAGCCAGCTACCCAGAAATTCACCCTCAGGCAAAATCGCCAGAAGCGGACATGCAGGCTTTCGTTACCAAGGTCAAAGCAGGTGCGGATTCGTCCATCACCCAGTATTTTTACAACGCTGCGGCGTACTTTCACTTCATGGAACAGTGCGCCAAGCACAACATCACCATTCCGGTGATTCCAGGCATCATGCCCATCACCAGCTCGACGCAGCTGATGCGTTTTTCCGACGCTTGTGGCGCTGAGATTCCGCGTTGGATTCGTCTGCGCTTGAACGCATTTGGCGACGATACAGCGTCTATCAAAGCTTTTGGCTTGGATGTGGTGAGCAGTTTGTGCGAAGAGCTGATCAAAGGCGGCGCGCCCGCTATTCATTTTTACACCATGAACCAAAGCGTGGCAACCTTGGCAGTTTGCAAGAACTTAGGGCTACTAGAAGCCTAGGCTCGCTCTGAAAGCCGCGAGTCTATTAAACTCGCGATATGGCCACCAATTTAAACGGGCAACTCGTCGTTGCCATTTCATCCCGCGCTTTGTTCGATTTTGAGCAAGAGAACGAAGTTTTTGAACAAGGCGATGACCGCGCCTACATGGACTTGCAGCTTGCCAAGCTGGACGAGCCCGCCAAACCAGGCGTGGCTTTTTCTTTGGTTAAAAAGCTGCTTGCTTTTAATACAGACGACATCAAGCGTGTCGAAGTCGTCATTTTGTCGCGCAACGACCCGGTAAGTGGTCTACGCGTAATGAAATCGGCCCAGCACTACCAGCTGCCCATCATTCGCTGTTCTTTTACGCGTGGTCAACCGCCGTGGCGCTACCTCAAGCCCTTACATGCCAATTTGTTTTTGTCTACCCATTTGAGCGATGTCCGTGCAGCGCTCGAAGCTGGTGTGCCCGCTGCGCAGGTCTACCCCCAATCCACCCACGCCAGCAGCGCACACCCCAACGAAGTACGTATCGCTTTTGACGGTGACGCAGTACTTTTCAGCGACGAAGCTGAACGTGTATTTCAAGAACAAGGCTTGTCTGCCTTTCAGCAGCATGAAAAAGACAACGCCAATCTACCACTCAGCGGCGGTCCATTCAAACCCCTGCTTGAAGCCTTGCACCGCTTGCAGCAAGAAGGCACGCCGACCATGCGGCTGCGTACTGCACTGGTCACCGCCCGCAGCGCACCCGCACATGAGCGAGCGATTCGCACCCTGATGAACTGGAACATTGAGGTGGACGAAGCCATGTTTTTAGGCGGTTTGGCCAAAGGTGAATTTTTGCGAGAATTTGAGCCAGACTTCTTTTTTGACGACCAAACCGGTCACGTCAATTCTGCCGCTATGCATGTGCCTTCTGGCCATGTGGCTAGCGGCGTGTCAAATAGCTAAAACGCTCTAAATCATCATTTTTTTGAGGAACTGAAATGCAATTATTTGCTAAATTTCAATCTTTCAACGCCTTTGTGAAACGCGTTATCAAGCTAGCCATGCCTTACTTTCAGTCTGATCAAAAATGGAAAGCACGTGGGCTGTTGCTGGCAATTGTTTCACTGAATTTAGCGACTGTTTACGTTGCAGTTAAATTCAACGATTGGAACGGCGCGTTTTACGATGCTTTGCAAGCCAAAAATGAAACAGTTTTTTGGCAGCAAATGGGCGTTTTTAGCTATCTAGCTTTTGGTGGCATCGTGATTGCTGTTTACAAGTTTTACCTCACGCAAATACTAGAGATGCGCTGGCGAAAGTGGATGACGAGTTACTACTTGCAACGCTGGCTGAGCAACCAAACTTTTTACAAGCTGGAACTGACACGTTTCACAAAATCTGATGCTGCAGATACCAACGCAATAAATACAGACAATCCTGACCAGCGGATTTCTGAAGATGTGAACCAGTTCACCACACAAACGATTTCGTTGTGCATGGGCTTGCTGAACTCTGTGGTCACTCTGGTTAGCTTTGTAGGCATTCTTTGGGGACTCTCTGGCGCTTTTTCGTTTACGTTGGGTGGCAGTGACTACACCATTCCAGGTTATATGCTGTGGGCAGCGGTGATTTATTGCTTGGTTGGCAGTGTGTTGACGCACTATATCGGCAGGTCGCAAATCAGTCTAAACTTCTTCCAACAAAAATACGAAGCAGATTTTCGCCACCACATGGTGCGCGTGCGTGAGTACAGCGAATCTATTGCTTTGGATAAAGGCGAAGGCGTTGAGAAAACGCAATTAGATACGCGGTTTACCACCGTCATTCGAAACTATTTAGCCCTTATCAAAGCACAAAAGAACTTGATTTGGTTTACCAGCTTCTTCGGCCAAGCCGCGATTATTTTCCCCTTCATCGTCGCTGCACCGCGCTTTTTCAGCGGCGCGATTCAACTGGGACAATTGATGCAAATTGCGAGTGCGTTTGGCAAGGTTCAAGATTCCTTGAGTTGGTTTGTAGATAGCTACAGCGGGCTTGCCAGCTGGCGCGCCACGACTGACCGCTTGACCAGCTTTGACGAAAGTATGTCAAAGAGCGAAGCATTGCTATCTACTCAAACCTCTGTTGCTGCCAGCTCTGATACTTTGTCGACCAAGAACTTAACGCTGTCTCTTCCCAACGGTAAAGTGCTGCTTGCAAACACGGCTCTCAATGCGCAAACGGGCGATGCTATTTTGCTCAGCGGCCCATCGGGTAGCGGTAAATCAACGCTTTTCCGCGCCTTTGCTGGCATCTGGCCGTTTAGCAAAGGACAAATTCACATGCCTGCGAACGCCATGTTTATTCCGCAGCATCCCTATTTCCCGAATGGTACGCTTCGCGATGCACTGGCATATCCAGAACCAGCTACGAAGTATGACGATGCAGCGCTGAAAACGGCTTTGACTGATGCTTTGTTGCCGCAATTGGCTAGCCGTTTGGACGACAAACAAGCGTGGGGGCAAATGCTCTCTGGCGGCGAACAACAACGCTTAGCGATTGCCCGTGTTTTACTTAAAAAACCGCAGTGGATATTTGCCGATGAAGCGACCAGCGCACTAGACGTAGAAGCCGAAAATACTCTTTACAAACGGCTTCTAGCCAGCGTATTAATTGCCAAAGGTGCTATTATATCTATAGCACATAGACCCAGCGTTGCGGCATTTCATAACAAAACGTGGACGCTTGAAAAATCGCCCAATGCCGATGCAGAAGCTGCCTATGCAGTTGCAGCTAGGCAGCAGCCCTAATCCATTTTTCATAACCTTTTTTTCGCAAATCGCAAGCGGGACAAGTTCCACAGCCATAGCCCCACGTGTGGCGGTGTGAGCGGTCGCCTAAGTAGCAGGTATGGGTATGCTCAATGACCAATTCAACGAGCTTTTGGCCGCCTAGAGTGTGCGTCAGCGCCCAGGTATCCGCCTTGTCAATCCACATCAACGGCGTTTCAATCAAAAACCGCTTGTCCATGCCCAATGAAAGTGCAAGCTGCATGGCTTTCATGGTGTCATCACGGCAATCTGGGTAGCCAGAAAAATCCGTTTCGCAAACGCCAGTGACCATCACTTGCAAATCGCGCCTGTAGGCCAAAGCAGCAGCCAGTGTCAAAAACAGCAAGTTTCGACCTGGCACAAAGGTATTTGGCAGCCCCGAGCTTTCCATTTTGAATGCCACATCACGCGTCAGCGAGGTTTCACTCACCTGCCCAAGCACGCCTAAATCAAGCATATGGTCGTCGCCCAACTTATGCGCCCACTGAGGAAACTGCAGCTTGATTTGCTCTAAGACACGCAAACGTGCCTCCAACTCAACGCTGTGCCGCTGGCGATAGTCAAACGCAATCGTCTCAACACGTTCGTATTTACTCAGCGCGAGTGCTAAACAAGTGGTGGAGTCTTGACCGCCAGAAAATAGAACGAGTGCGCTGGTGTGCATAGGTTGGCAGAGCTTTTGAAGAGTTTTTCAAGAAATACTGATTTAAGACTCAATTTTAAACGCTACGTTACACTTAATCGCTATGAGTAACTGCCTCAGTCGTAACATCAGCCCCACCGTGCTTACAGCAGTACTTGATATACCCGTGCCTACTGCACGATTGAATGCAGATTGGGAACGCGACATCGCTTCACAGTTGTGTTTGGAAGTTGGTGACGTAGAAGAACTATCCTTAACCAGAACACGCTTACGCTGGGATGGCTTAGCCCCATGTATGCAAATCATGGCGAATTGGACGCATGCTATGGGTCTGCAAGATGTTTTGAGCACTGCCAACTTTGCGCTGATGGCATGTCGTGGCGCTCGCTACCACCATGATGCTGAGCGATATGGCGACTCAGCCTTTTGTAATCTTTTTTTGAGTGAAGACAAAGGCTTGGATTTGCATTTTCCAAATATCAATCTGCGGATTCCATTGCAGCGAGGTACAGCGGTGATCTTCGATACAGGTCAGACCCATGCAGTGATTAAACGCAGCAGCAACGGCTTTGATGAGGACGACTTCCCGTCAGGCAGTGATTGCTCGCTTGTTTTTTTAACTTGGGAGTTGCCCATAGATGACGGCCATGTTGCTCACGCGTTGCAAATTGAATTTACTCCACCGTAACACTTTTTGCCAAGTTGCGCGGCTTGTCAACATCCGTCCCCTTCGCCAGCGCCGTGTGATACGCCAGCAATTGCAAAGGCACAACATGCAACAATGGACTTAACGCACCATAATTTTCAGGCATGTGGATGACGTGTAAGCCATCACCACTTTCGATTTTGGTATCCGCATCGGCCAATACATACAACACCCCACCACGGGCGCGGACTTCGTGCATATTGCTTTTGAGTTTTTCTAGCAAGGCATCGTTAGGGGCCACTGTCACCACTGGCATTTCGCTGGTAACCAACGCCAAGGGACCGTGTTTTAACTCACCTGCGGCATAGGCCTCGGCGTGTATATAGGTGATTTCTTTGAGCTTCAACGCGCCTTCAAGAGCAATCGGGTAATGCATGCCACGCCCTAAAAACAAGGCGTTGTCGTGTCTCGCAAAGTCTTCCGCCCAGCTGATAATTTGCGGCTCAAGCGCCAGCACGGCTTGCAAAGCTGCAGGTAAATGGCGCATGGCGACCAAATGTGCGGCTTCTTGTGCGTCTGTTAATCGCCCTTTGCTTTGCGCCAATGCCAGCGTGAGCAAAAACAAACCGGCCAATTGCGTGGTGAAAGCTTTGGTCGATGCCACGCCGATTTCCACACCCGCACGGGTAATGTAAGCAAGCGAGCATTCACGCACCATAGCGCTGGTCGCGACATTGCAAATCGTCAATGTGTGCTTCATGCCTAATGATTGTGCGTGCCGCAGCGCAGCCAAAGTGTCAGCTGTTTCGCCCGATTGTGTGATAGTGACGACTAAGGTGTTGGCGTCTGGTACCGAGTCACGATAACGGTATTCGCTGGCCACCTCGACCTGCGTTGGAATTTGCGCAATGCTTTCTAACCAATACTTGGCCGTGCAACCGCTGTAGTAGCTGGTGCCACAGGCGAGGATGAGCACTTTGTCGATCTTTTTAAACACCGCATGCGCATTTTCGCCAGATTTCGCCGACATATTCTGCGACATCAAGGCATCAAACAGCTCAGGAACAATCGCGTCAACACCCTCTAGCGTGTCTGATATAGCGCGTGGTTGCTCGAAAATCTCTTTTTGCATATAGTGGCGATAAGGACCAAGTTCTGCTGCGCCGCTGTGCGCCAAGACGGTTTTAACCACGCGTTGAGCGGACGTAAGTGGTTTAAATGCTTTGTTCAAAATCCAATACTTGCCCAACTGCAAATCAACCACATCGCCCTCTTCCAAGTAAACGATTTGATCAGTCACACCGGCTAAAGCCATAGCATCACTGGCTAAATAATTGGCGTTATCTGCCTTGCCAACACCCAAAATTAGCGGCGAACCCGCCCTAGCGCCAATGATGCGGTGCGGTTCGTCTTTACAAAACACAGCTATGGCATACGCGCCATGCAACTGCGGCAAAGCGGCTTTAACGGCTTCTAATAAATCGCCGTTGTACAAGCTGTCGACCAAGTGTGCGATGACTTCGGTATCGGTTTGGCTGACAAACACATAGCCTTTGGCACGTAAAGCGGCACGCAATTCGTCGTGGTTTTCAATGATGCCGTTGTGTACCAAAGCAATTTTTCCGATTTTTGAATTTAAATCTCCCGTACTTTCACTTGGACCAAAGCTGAAGTGCGGATGCGCGTTGCTCTCGCTCGGTACGCCATGTGTTGCCCAACGTGTATGTGCAATACCTGTGTGGCCGACAAAACCGTCAGCGGTGATTTGCTCTTGCAATTCAGACACGCGAGCCGTGCTGCGGGCGCGCTTCAAGCCGCCAGCATGCACCGCCACACCGCAAGAGTCATAGCCGCGGTATTCCAACCTAGCCAAACCTTGCACCAAGACTGGGACAACGTCTTTTGTAGATACTGCTGCAACAATTCCACACATAAGCGACCTCTTTTGAATTGATTTAAATTAAGCGCCATATTACGAGCATTGAAAAATAATTAATCACCATTATTTTTATAATTTTGAAATTAAATTACATATACTCAGAATATAGTAATTAAATTTCAAATAGGCAATTTATATGAATGAAATAGTATTAAGAAATGCAATCGATGGCATTGATATCAAATTACTGGATTTGCTACAAACCGATGCCAGCATGAGCAACCAAAGCCTTGCAGAAAAAGTGCATATTTCACCGCCCACCTGCTTACGTCGCGTGAAAGCCTTGCGTGATAACGGTTTGATTGAACGACAAATTGCCATACTGAATACTGACAAACTATCTGCAATTCAAGGATACGGACTAACTGCCTTGGTGGAAATCACCCTAGATCGCCAAGGCGTAGAACATCTTGAAGCCTTTGAAGCTCGAGTGGTTCAAGACCGTGCTGTCCAACAGTGCTACCGCGTCTCCCCAGGACCAGATTTTTGCTTGGTGGTTTACTGCGCTGATATGCCAGCGTATTTGGCATTGGCGAACCGGCTTTTCACGCAAGATGCCAATGTTCGCAACGTGAAAACGTTTTTCAGTGCCAAACGCTCTAAATTTCAATTAAGAATAGATTTAAAGAGGTGAAATATGCCTCTAGCCGGCGTATTTATTGCTTCAATAGCTATAAATAATGTAGCAAAATACAAAAAAACAGGGCGAAGAACTTACGCTCTTCGCCCTGTTTCAAATCTCTAATTTGCGTGGATTATCTGCCAACTGGCAACTGCCCGCCTTTGCCCAAACCGCCTTTGACTTCTTGCGCTTTGTATTGACGCAAAGAGATCACCATGCCGTTGTAAGCGTCCATAAAGGCAGCTGCAATGACCTTACCCTGTGGGGTGTTGGTGTAGCCACCCAAGCCAGCCGCACCGCTGATACCAGCCAAAGCACCAAAACCGCCTAAGTCAGTCTTAGAGGCAGAGCCTTCAGACGCTGCAATTTGAACGCTGGAACGGTTGTCAATCATGGTTAACAATACGCTTGCTTCACGCGTGCGAGTTGAAGCGCCAATCGCCGCAATGGCGCGACCAGCACCACCACCGATCAAGCCACCCAAGAGAGCGCCAGAACCGGAAGCATTGCCTTCGTTGAAGATAACCTCAGGAGACAGACCGAAGTCTGATGACACCATTTGGCCTTTGCCGAAATTGCTGCCAGCGCGCATTTCGCCAGATTTTTGCAAATCGCGCTCGCGATTCATAGCATTCATGCCAGCTGCACTGCGCTCAACAACCACAAAGCAGTTGGATTGCTGAATCATCAAACGCAACAAGTTTGCTGTTGGAGGCAGGCGGTATTGGCCTGTCAAAATCGTATACCAACCAGCGTTAACGTTTTCGATCAAAGAAATCGTACCTAGAGGAGCGGCACAGCGCTCTAAAGCAGTATTTGCTCCAGCCGTGGTGCTGCCACCAGCGCTGCCAGTTGCGACGGTTTTAGCAGCTGGATCGCCCATTTGCATTGGAGGCGCTTGGCAGGCAGATAAAAATCCAAGTGCGGCAATTGCGACAGACAATTTTAAGAATTTCATTCTAATTTCCCCCAAGTGAGTTAAGTAAGTTAGTACATTTGTGAATTTACCATGCATTTAACGCTACTTCCAGCCATTAACAATTAAAATCAAGGGTTTATACCCAAAGGTACAGGCCTTTTTGGCTCTTGTAAGTTTTTAATGTCAGATTCATCACAAAACCCTGCCTCCACAGTCTCTCAACCTGCGACAGAAGTGCGCGACGAGAACCAACTCATTGCCGAACGCCGCGAAAAGCTCAAGGCTATTCGCCAAGCGCAGGCTGATGGCAAAGGTGTCGCGTTTCCCAATGATTTCAAGCCGCAAGATCGCGCTGTCAAACTGATTTCTAGCTACGACGGCGAAGCCAAAGACGAGCTTGACCCGCAAAAAATCGTTGCCAGTGTGGCCGGTCGCATGATGCTCAAGCGCGTGATGGGCAAGGCCAGCTTTGCGACGCTGCAAGACAGCACAGGCAAAATTCAAATCTATGTGACCAATGAGGGCGTGGGCGAAGCACTGCACAGCAGCTTCAAGCACTGGGATTTGGGTGATATCGTGGCCTGTGTTGGCACACTGTTCAAAACCAAAACGGGCGAATTGTCTATCCATGCGACCGAAGTGCGGCTGCTCACCAAAAGCCTGCGCCCCCTACCGGATAAATTCCACGGCATGGCGGACCAAGAGACCAAATACCGCCAGCGCTATGTTGATTTGATAACTGATGAATCTGCCCGCGCCCGCTTCAAAGCTCGTAGCAAGGCCGTCAGTGCGATTCGTGAATTCATGGTGACCAATGAGTTTTTAGAGGTGGAAACGCCGATGCTGCACCCCATCCCGGGTGGTGCGAACGCCAAACCGTTCAAAACACACCACAACGCGCTGGATCAAGAAATGTTTTTGCGCATCGCGCCTGAGCTGTACTTGAAACGCCTGATTGTGGGCGGTTTTGAGCGCGTGTTTGAAATCAACCGCAGCTACCGCAACGAAGGCATCAGCGTGCGACACAACCCAGAATTCACCATGATGGAGTTCTATGCGGCGTATTGGGATTACAACGATTTGATGGCCTACACCGAAGCAATTATTCGCAATGTGGCGCAAAAAGCGACCGGCTCGCTGCAACTGACTTATGGTGGCAAACCCGTTGATTTGAGCCAGCCGTTTGAGCGCTTGACGATTGTGGAAGCTATCGTCAAACACACTGAAGCTGGTGAAAACGTGCATGATTCTGCTTGGCTGACGAATGCCCTGCGCAAAATCGGTATGTCGGAAGAAAAGCACAAATTGTCGACTCGCTCACTAGCCAGTCTACAGGTGCTGTATTTTGAAGAAACGGTTGAAGAAAAGCTCTGGCAGCCGACCTTCATCATGGAACACCCGACCGAAATTTCACCCTTGGCGCGTGCCAATGATGATCGTCCAGAAGTGACTGAGCGTTTTGAGCTGTACATCACCGGCCGTGAATTTGGCAACGGATTCAGTGAGTTGAACGATGCCGAAGACCAAGCCGCCCGCTTCAATGCGCAAGTGGACGCCAAAGACAGCGGCGATGACGAAGCCATGTTTTATGACCACGACTTTGTTCGCGCACTTGAATACGGCATGCCACCGACTGGCGGCTGCGGCATTGGCATTGACCGCTTGATGATGTTGCTGACTGACAGCCCAAGTATTCGTGATGTGATTTTGTTTCCAGCCTTGCGGCACATTTAGGTCGGGAAGTTTGACCGCAGCTTTTGCACACTTAAAGTACCTCGCGCATTATTCTGAGGGCGTTCAATCTCAGGTGCGTGAGCTTATTGCGGCGGGAAAGCTAGGTGAACTGCTACTCAAAAAGTATAGCGCCTCACACACCATCCGCAATGACAAAACATTGTTCGACTATGTGATGGCGCTTAAAAATGAGTTTCTGAGAGGTGCTGACCCATTGAGCAAGGTCGCTTATGATAGCAAACTTCAGGTCATTAAACATGCTTTGGGAACGCACACCACGGTGTCGCGCGTACAAGGAAACAAGCTCAAATCTAAACGCGAAATTCGTGTGGCTACACTTTTTAAGGATGTACCGATTGAACTGCTGAGAATGATTGTGGTACATGAACTCGCTCACATCAAAGAGCGTGAGCACGACAAAGCGTTTTACAAGCTTTGCACCTATATGGAGCCGCAATATCACCAGTATGAGCTGGATCTGCGCTTGTATTTAACGTATCAAGACTTACCGACTTCCGAATTGAATCCCGATGTTTTATGGTCTAGCAATGCCGTTCCTATCGCCACGCCCGCAGAAGCAAACAATCGAAGCGACCGATAACCTAGGCAGACGTCACTGGAACGCGCAAGTCATCCAAATAATCTCTTGCAATGTTGAGCGTGGCCTGTTCACCAATTTGGCCAACATGTTGCTTGAGCCATTTTTGAGTACATTCACGCCCCAAATCACGCAGCTTGTGAATCATCTGGCTGTTGGTCGAAACTTTGCTGGCCGCGTTGTAGTCTTCCAGCAGCTCACCACCGTCAATCCGATGCATCAGCACGTCTTTGTAATGACTGGCATCTAGCTTGCCCTGCGCTATCAAGCGTTTTACAAAATCAATCGCGCGCATTTCGGCAAGCAAGCCGGCGTTGAAGGTGATTTCATTCATACGATCCATGATTTCAGCAGCCGTCGTCGGTAGTTTGTCACGTTTAATCGGGTTGATTTGCACCAACATGATGTCACGGCTGGTGCAGTTGTAAATCAAGGGGTGAATGGCTGGGTTGCCAGAATAGCCACCGTCCCAATAATGCTCACCCTCAATCTCAACTGCCTTAAAAAGCGTGGGCAAGCAGGCCGAAGCCATGACCGCATTGGCCGTCAAACGTTTTCCGCTAAAGACTTCCGCTTTGCCAGTAGCCACGCCTGTGGCGACAACAAATAATTTCATGCTTTTGAGTGCTGCAATGGCATCAAAATCAATCTGTTTTTCTAAAAACTCTTTGAGCGGATTGATGTCTAGCGGGTTGTTTTGATAGGGCGACAAGGACTGCGTCAACGCTGCTGACCACATATTGGTCATAGACGCCATCATCTGCCCGATGGGAGATGCATCACCACCCAAACTTCCCATCAACATGTCAAACGGCGCACGCTGCGCTTCTCCCACAGCCCCCATGCTGACAACGCCATTCCAAAAATCAGCCAATGATTCTCGAGCTGCTTCATACATACTGCTCTGTTTCTTGACTTTGCTTTTACCGTTAAATTGTGCAAAACCATGCGCCAAAGCCACAGCGTTCATAGCACCTGCACTGGTGCCGCTGATGCCTTCGATTGAGACTCGCCCATCTTCAAGTAGTGCGTCCAAGACGCCCCAAGTGAAAGCTCCGTGCGAGCCACCACCTTGCAAGGCAAGATTCATGACAGGGGAATTTTGCATCAAGGAAGCAAACTCAAGGCTTGCATATACGACGGCTGCACCATCAAAGCATCCCAATCGAGCGCAGGTATCGTAGGCAGCAGTGTTAGACGACGCAAATCGCTTGCTTCGCAAGGTATCCACTGCTCTTTCACCACAGCTTCAACCATGCCGTCGATCAACTCATCAACCGCTTCGCCACCGTCAACCGATTGGTTGCACAATAGCACCATGTCGCAGCCAGCGTTCAATGCCGCCACGGCAGCTTGGGTGTAGCTGACGCGTTGGTCGTCAATCAATCGAGCAGCTTCCATGCTCAGGTCATCGCTAAAAATCGCGCCTGTGAAGCCACATTGACCGCGCAATACATCACCCAACCATTTGGATGAGAAGCCCGCTGGACGGCTATCTACTTTTGGGTAAATCACGTGGGCGGGCATGACGCTGGCTAAACTGCTAGACAGCCAGTTGTAAGGTGCGGCATCGTCTGCCAAGATGGCTTTGAGACTGCGTTTATCTAAAGGAATATCAGTGTGCGAATCTGCTTTGACAAAGCCGTGGCCAGGGAAGTGCTTACCGCAATTGGCCATACCGCTTTGCAGCAAACCATGCATCAAACTTTTCGCCAAAAGCGCTGTAACGCGTGGGTCGCGGTGGAAAGAGCGGTCGCCAATCACACTACTCTCGCCAAAATCAAGATCTAGCACAGGCGTGAAGCTGAAATCAACGCCACAAGCGCGCAATTCAGAAGCCAAAATGTAGCCGCAAGCGGTGGCAGCATTGGTCGCTTTCATGGCGTCTTTCATCCACAAATGACCCAAAGTACGCATAGTTGGCAAATGGGTGAAGCCATCGGTTTTGAAGCGCTGCACACGACCACCTTCGTGGTCAACGCAGATGAGCAGGTCTTTACGTACTTGTTTTATGTCAGCACACAAACTGCTAAGTTGTTCTCGATTTTTCCAATTGCGCGCAAACAAAATGATGCCGCCGACCAGCGGGTGTTTGAGGCGTTTACGGTCCTGCTTGGTCAGCGTTAAACCGGCAACATCGATGATGAGTGGGGCGTGTTGTGTCATATTTCAGGTTCTTTTGAAGTTAAAAATCGGTGTGCGTTAAAATCAAATACTGGTTATATTTTCAAATTTACTATATTTTTCATAGCTGCTTAGGCAATAAATACGACGGCTAGGGGCTAATTTTAATGATGGAAATTAGTTACTTTAAATAATCGTTTCAACAACGCAAAAGCTGGCTGCATAGTCTGACTCATCGGTAACCGTGATGTGAGCAGACAGCCCCTTTTCTGTAAACCAGTCTTTCAAACCACCGTGCAAAACGATCTCTGGCTTACCGCTAGCCATTTTGCTGATTTCGCACAATCGCCAAGTCATCGGCATGCGCATACCTAAACCGATGGCTTTGCTGAACGCTTCTTTAGCTGAAAACCGAGTCGCTAAATAACGAACACCGCGCTCTGGCCAGCGTGCGCTGCGGGCTTTCCAGACTTTGAATTCTGCATCACTCAGCACTTTTAGCGCAAAGCGCTCACCGCTGCGCTCTAACGCAGTTTTGATGCGGCGTATATCGCAAATGTCAGTGCCTATGCCGTAAATCATGCGATTTTAATTTTGTTTTATTGGGCTGCTTTAATGCAATTCAAATACGCGGATATCGTAGCTGAATATCCCAGCTCTAATGCGTCTGCAATCAGCGCATGTCCAATCGAAACCTCTTGCACAAGTGGAACTTGCTTTAAAAAAGCTGTCAAATTTTCACGATTCAAATCGTGACCGGCATTGACGCCCAAACCTACATCTAAGGCTGCTTGTGCAGCTTTGGCAAATCGCTCTAACTGCGCTGATTGCGCTGAAGTGCCCCATGCTGCGGCAAAAGGTTCGGTATACAGTTCCGCCCGATCTGCACCCACAGATTTGGCCCACGCCATGTGTGATGGCTCAGCATCCATGAACAAGCTCACGCGCACGCCTAAGGCTTGACATTCAGCGATCAAGGGGCGAAGTTTGTCTGTATCCGTGGCTGGATTCCAGCCGTGGTCGCTGGTGAACTGGCCTTCCCCATCAGGCACAAACGTAGCTTGATGCGGTTTGAACTGGCGCACAAAACCCATCAAATTTTGCAGAGGATTTCCCTCGATGTTGTACTCTCGGTCTGGCCAAGCTTGCATCAGCGTTGACAAATCTGCTACATCTGTCGCACGAATATGCCGCTCATCAGGACGCGGATGCACGGTGATGCCTTGTGCGCCTGCTTGCAAACACAGCGTTGCAGCGCGGGTGACACTGGGAATCCCCAAATGCCGAGTGTTGCGCACCAAGGCTACTTTGTTGAGGTTGACGGAAAGGTGCGTCGTCATAGGTGTCGTCATTAGCGTCGTCATATGTGCGGTCATAGATTCTGATTTATAGACTTTGAATGTCCATCATCATTTGGCGTGTTTTTAAAGTCGTGACACCGCAATGGTAATGTAAGAGCGTGCGAAGCTGCGTTTTAAGGGGTTGCAAGCACGTGCTGCAGGCTTGCAAGAGCTGAGAGAATGGAGATAGCGGTGCCTCTGAATCTAACGCAGCCTGCAACGACAGCCATTGCGTACCCGTCAAACTACTTCTATCTTCAGCATGCGCAGCCCGCAAACCGCCCTCAGGAATCAATACATAAGCTGTTTCAGCCTGCAAATCTGTCAAATTGGCTGTTTGAGATTTCAAAGAGGGCAAAAAACCAATTTCTCGCAGCAGCATCAGTTCAAAAGCACGCAAGGCAACTTCTAGAGTTTGCAGGCTATCGGAATTTTTACCTTCTTGCGCGATGATGTGGACGGTCAAAGCATAAGCATCGAACAGCGCTGGGTGAGGGTCATCGCGCGCCAAAAGACGTATCAGCAGCTCATTGAGGTAATAACCCGCCATCAGCGCCTCACCCGTGGGCATCACATGACCACCCATCCATTCCGAGCTGCGAAGTGTACGAATTTCAGCATCACCGCCAAAAGCCAAGTGCAAGGGCTGCAATGGCAGCAAAATCGGCCGAAAGTTAGAGCTGGGTTTTTTCGCGCCCTTGGCAACGAGGGCAATACGTCCATGGTGACGCGTCAGCACCTCAAGAATCAGGCTGGACTCGCTCCAGTCGTAGCGATGCAGCACATAGGCGGGCTCGTCGGTGATTTTTTTTATCATCAAATTTCCCGTAAAGCCGCCTCAAGGGAAATTAGCCCCCTTGGGGGGCAGCACAGCACACGCAGTGGCAAGCGTGGGGGCATTATTCGTAGCCAAACGAGCGCACCCGTGCTTCGTCATCAGCCCAACCCGAGCGTACTTTGACCCACAGCTCGATAAACACCTTGGCATCCATCAAGCGTTCAAGCTCTACGCGGGTTTCTGTGCCAATGCGCTTGATGCGCTCGCCTTTGTCACCAATCACCATGGCTTTGTGGCCATCACGCTCAACAATAATGGTTGCCGCGACTTTGACCAAGCGTTTTTGACCCTTTTTCTTGGGCGCTTCTTCTTCAAATTTGTCAATTACAACGGTTGATGTGTACGGCAGCTCGTCACCAGTCAATCTGAACAACTTTTCACGCACCATTTCACCTGCTAAGAACTTTTCGCTTTTGTCAGTCAGTTCTTCAGCGTCATACATCCACGGCTGCTGCGGCAAGTATTTTTCACAAATGTCGAACAAGCGCTCAATGTCTTTAGCATTTTTAGCCGACATGGGTACAAATTCATCAAACTTATGCTGCGCTTGCATACCTTGCAGCCACGGTGCAATGTCGCCACGGCGGTTAACCATGTCTAGCTTGTTGGCAATCAACAGTGTTGGAATGTCGTTGCTCAGCAAAGACACGACTTTGTCGTCCGCCATATTCGAGCGCCCTGCTTCCACCACAAACAACACCAAATCGACATCGCCCACGGCGCCCTGCACGGCTTTATTGAGCGAGCGGTTCAAGGCGTTGCCATGCAGGGTTTGAAAACCTGGCGTATCCACAAACACAAATTGCACCTCACCCCGGGTCGACATACCAGTGATGCGATGACGGGTGGTTTGCGCTTTGCGGGATGTAATGCTAATTTTTTGACCGACCAAAGCGTTGAGCAAGGTTGATTTGCCAACGTTTGGTTTGCCAACAATGGCAATCAAACCGCAGCGCTGCGATTCAACGGGAACAACGGTAATCGTTTTGGGCGCAGCGGCAGCGCCTAACATGGCAGTAATTCTCGCCTGCTCAGCAGAAATATCTATATTTTCAGGTATATTATCGGCTGTAGCCGATGTATTTATTGCCTTGGTAGCTATATTTTTAGTAGCATTCATTTTTTATTGTTCTTTTTATCGTTTTTCAAATTGGCCGTTAAAGCAGCTTTGATACATTGCAACATCACGGCAGCGGCGGCTTGCTCGCCAGCGCGGCGCGAGCTTCCAATGCCCCGTTCATTCAAGTTCAACTCTTCAATTTCACATTCGACTTCAAATGTCTGTTCATGTGCAGCTCCCAAAGTGCCGACTACACGATAAATGGGTAGTCTCATTTTGCGACCTTGCAGCCATTCTTGCAACTCGGTTTTGGCATCTTTGCCAATGGCTTGCATCTGTGGATTGATGTCCACCGCTTTGAATAGTCGCGTCACCAAGGTTTGTGCCGTCTCGAACCCTGCATCCAAATAGACCGCACCTATCAATGCCTCTAAGGCATCTGCCAAGATGGATGGGCGTTTTTGCCCCCCTGATTTAGACTCTCCTTCCCCCAAGCGCAGCACTTCTGGAATGCGTAGCTCTAGCGCGAGCTGATGCAAAGTCTCTTGCCGTACCAAATTGGCACGAACACGTGACAAATCACCCTCAGGCAAATCTTTCAGTCGTTCGTACAAAATGCCCGCGATCACCATGCCGAGTACGGAATCGCCTAAAAACTCAAGACGCTCATTGTGGTCAGCCGAAAAACTTCGGTGCGTCACTGCACGCTGCAGCAACGCAATGTCTTTGAACTGGTGTTGCAGCCGCGTTTGTAGGCCAATCAAAGGTGTGGTCACGCTCAGAGGAGTCGCCATTTAGACGAAATTTGAAGTCGCATTTAATTGCTTTTACCTTCGTATTTGAGCAACAAATAAGCTGGGCCCGCTAAAGGAATTTCTTTTTGATATGCAAAACTCACAACATGTTTGTCGGCAATTTTTTCAATCACCAAGTCTTTGCTGCTAATGGCATCAAAATACCCAGTCGCTTGATTTTTGTCGAACATGCTTCTCACTTCAGCAACTGAACTGCCCGTTTTTGCAGTATTGACAGCTTTTAAAATAGCTTGGTATTCAATCACTGTAGGCACCACTTTAGCACCAACAATGAACAAAATACCGATAACGGCAGCAATAAACAGCATCCCCAAAAAGGTAGCGCCACGTTGTTTAATTTTCAATTGGGATAAATTAGTCATTGCAATCTCCAGAAAAATATGTTTTTAAAGTATTTGATCAATTAAAAGAGCCAATACGCTTCAAATTGCCAAAATTCATCCACACATAGAAGGCTTTACCCACAATATTTTTATCAGGTACAAAACCCCAGTAACGTGAATCTAAGGAATTATCACGGTTATCGCCCATCATGAAGTAATGGCCAGCTGGCACTTTGCAGACCACGCCCTCAATGCTGTAGTTGCAATTTTGCTTGAATTCAAAGTCGCTTGCGCCTGAGACAAAGGCTGGCTGCGTTTCTTCGTTCAACAAACGGTGCGTTTTGTCGCCCAAAAGTTCTTCAAATTGCTTTGAATAATGCAATGTGTCATCGTCAAAAAAGTCTGGCAAGCTTGTTTTACTCAATGGTTTGCCGTTAATCGTCAGCTTTTTATTCAAATATGCCACCTCATCACCCGGAATGCCTACGACACGTTTGATGTAATCTTGGCTTGGGCGAGGTGGGTAGCGAAACACCATGACATCACCTCGCGCAGGCGCTGTGCCTTCAGTGATTTTTTTATTAATAACAGGTAAGCGCACGCCATAGTGAAACTTGTTTACCAAGATCAAATCACCAATCATCAAGGTCGGGATCATCGAGCCAGAAGGAATTTTAAATGGTTCGAATAAAAACGAACGCAATAAGAAAACCACCAAGATGACTGGGAACAAACCCGCCGTCCAATCCAACCACCACGGCTGTGCACGAATCTTTTCTTGAGCAGCTTGGATATTAGCCAAATCCCCATCTACACGGCTGATGCCCATTTTGGTCAATTCTTCCATGCGTGCGGTGGAAGCGTCTTGCAGAGCTTGGGCAGCTTTTTCACGCTGTGGCAAAAAGTAAAAACGTTCAGCCAACCAGTAGCACCCCGTCACGACAACAGCCATAAACAGTAACAAAGCAAAATTGCCGTCATGCATGCCTAAATACCAGCTACCAGCGTAAGCCACGAAACATGCGAGGATGAGAGAAGTGATGAATTGCATTAATCTTGAACCTGTAATATGGCTAAAAACGCTTCCTGAGGCACCTCGACTGAGCCAATTTGCTTCATGCGCTTTTTACCTGCTTTTTGTTTTTCTAACAACTTCTTTTTCCGAGAAATATCACCGCCGTAGCACTTCGCAATCACGTTTTTGCGCAATGCTTTGAGTGATTCACGGGCAATGATATTCGCACCAATAGCGGCTTGTATCGCCACGTCAAATTGTTGACGCGCAATGATCTCACGCATTTTAGCAACCACAGCACGGCCGCGGTATTGAGATTGTGAGCGGTGAACAATGATGGACAAGGCATCAACCTTTTCACCATTCAACAAAATATCCACTTTAACGACATCTGCAGCCCGGAATTCTTTGAACTCGTAATCCATTGACGCATACCCACGACTCACTGACTTCAACTTATCAAAGAAGTCCAGAACGATCTCACCGAGCGGGATTTCATAGGTCAGCTTCACTTGACGACCTGCGTAGGTCATATCTAACTGGATGCCGCGCTTTTGATTGGCCAAGGTCATGACCGCACCTACATACTCTTGCGGCATGTACAAATGCACGGTCACGATGGGTTCGCGGATTTCCGTCATTTTGCCTTGTTCTGGCATTTTTGCTGGATTCTCCACCATCGTAACAACGCCATCGGACGTCATGACTTCATAAACAACGCTTGGTGCTGTCGTGATCAAATCTTGATCAAACTCGCGCTCCAAGCGCTCTTGCACAATTTCCATGTGCAGCAAGCCTAAAAATCCGCAGCGGAAGCCAAAACCCAGCGCTTGGCTGACTTCAGGTTCGTACTGCAAGGATGCGTCATTGAGTTTGAGTTTTTCTAAGCTGTCTCGCAAGCCTTCGTATTGATTGGCTTCAGTCGGGTACAAACCGGCGAACACTTGTGGTTGAATTTCTTTGAAGCCCGGCAATGGTTCAGTCGCCGTCAATGCAGCGCCGCCAGAGCCAGCTTTGATCAAAGTTACCGTATCACCCACCTTGGCGGCTTGCAACTCTTTGATACCTGCAATGATGTATCCCACTTCGCCTGTCTCCAAGGCCGGGCGCTCTTTGTCTGTCGGTGTAAAGACGCCTACTTTGTCTGCGTTGTAGGTTGCACCTGTCGCCATCATCTTGATGCGATCGTTTTTCGCTAAGCGGCCATCAACCACACGCACCAACATCACCACACCGACATAGCTGTCAAACCAGCTGTCAATGATCATGGCACGCAGAGGCGCATTAGGGTTTCCGCGTGGTGGTGGTACTTTAGCGACCACCATCTCTAAGATGTCATCGATACCCAAGCCAGTTTTCGCGGAACATGAAATCGCGTCAGTCGCGTCAATGCCGATCACATCTTCAATTTCTTTGCGCGCGCCTTCAGGATCAGCATTGGGCAGATCCATTTTGTTGAGCACAGGAACAACTTCAACGCCGAGGTCGAGGGCGGTGTAGCAGTTCGCTACTGTTTGCGCTTCTACCCCTTGGCTGGCATCCACAACCAACAATGCGCCTTCACATGCGCTGAGCGAACGTGATACTTCGTAAGAGAAGTCAACATGGCCTGGCGTGTCGATCAAATTGAGGTTGTAAATCTCACCATTTTTTGCTTTGTAATGCAGCGCAGCGGTCTGTGCTTTGATGGTTATCCCACGCTCTTTCTCGATGTCCATCGAGTCTAATACTTGCGCCGACATATCACGCGCTTCAAGACCGCCACAGCGCTGGATCAAACGATCAGCAAGTGTCGATTTACCATGATCAATATGTGCAATGATAGAAAAATTTCTGATGTGATTCATCAACGTGATGCTTTAAGTGATTGAATTGAAACGAATGCCATTACAAAAAAGAGTCTAATGAAGCAAAGCGGACATAAAAAAGGGCGCGTCAAATTGTGACGCGCCCTGAAACCAACAAGCATGGCAACTGCGATAGTTGGAACTTCATTGTAGGCAAAAAAGCCGGTTTGTGAAGCCCCAAAATCTGTTGACATGGGATGTTGCAGGGCAGCAACGAAAAGTTATTCACAGCTTAATCACAGTTTTACAATTTAACCACTGAACAACTTGTGGGCGATCTGTGGATCGTCGGTGGACTGTTGTGGGCAAAGTCAAAAAGTACCTAAAAACTGATTCAATATGCGACAAATCTGCATTTTCAAGCATTGATTTTATCTAATTTTATCGTAAGTTTTAAAATTAAGTTAGTGAGCACACACTTTAAAGAGTTCGAAAATAAATAAAAATAAATAAATTATTGACTTTTTTCAGACAAAGTTAGCAAGAAAAAGACCTCAAAACCATGACTGGCTTGAGGTCTTTGAGCGCCGAATCTGGCTGAAACAGGTAAGAGCAGCTTATTTTGACGGCTTGATTAAAGCAAATTGCGCCCACTCACCACGTCGAAAAAGCACATTGATGGTCTTGGTTTTATCAATTTTCGCAAGCACGGCTTCAAACTCTTTGACCGTATTAACTTCCATATTTGCAACCGAACTGATCACATCTCCCGCACGTAAACCCGCACGTTCGGCAGCGTCACTGGCAGAATCAACTTTGACACCACCTTTGATCTTCAACTCATTCTTCGCAGCGTCAGTCAAATCGCTCACAACCAAGCCCCAGCTTTGTGCAGCCGTTACCGCTTTGGGTTTGACATCTTTAGCGGCAGGTTTTTTGGCTACTTTTTCATCCTCTAATTCGCCAACGGTTACAACCAACTCCTTGGTCGCACCGCGCCTGTAGATACTAAGTGTGCTCTTGCTACCCGGTTTGGTGTTACCGACAAAGCGCGGCAAATCGGCTGACTTCTCAATCGTTACACCGCCAAACTTCAAAATCACGTCACCCGCTTCAACACCCGCCAACGCGGCTGGTGCGCCGGCTTCCACGCCGCGCACCAAAGCTCCCTGCGCCTTAGGCAAACCAATGGATTCGGCTATTTCTTTGCTGACTTGATCGATTTGCACACCAATGCGCCCGCGCGACACGCGACCGGTTGTACGTAATTGATCACTCACACGCGCGGCTTCATCAATAGGGATGGCGAACGAAATGCCTTGGAAGCCGCCTGAGCGTGAATAAATTTGGCTGTTGATACCAACCACCTCGCCACGCATATTGATCAGCGGACCACCTGAATTGCCAGGGTTGATGGCCACATCCGTTTGAATCAATGGCAAATAATCGCCAGTATCGCGCTGCTTGGCGCTGACGATGCCAGCAGTCACTGTGTTCTCCAAGCCAAACGGCGAGCCAATCGCCATCACCCACTCGCCCACTTTAAGGCGATTCACGTCGCCAATCTTCACCGCAGGCAAGCCTGTAGCTTCAATTTTGATAACGGCTACATCGGTGCGTTTGTCTGAGCCGATAATTTTCGCTTTGAATTCCCGCTTGTCAGTCAAGGTCACCAAGACTTCATCTGCACCTTCAACCACATGCGCGTTGGTCATGACCAATCCGTCCGCACTCAAAATAAAGCCTGAACCCACGCCACGCGGCTGGTCTTCGCGTGGTTCTGGCACACGGCGTTTCGGTGTTTTGGGGTCAGATTTTTCTGCCCTTGGATCAGCTTTTGGGTCAGCTTTAGGTGCGCCAGGCATGCGGTCACCAAAGAATTTGCGCAACAACTCTTGAATGTCTTCGTCTGACTCTGAACCACTGCCACCCCCGATACCACCTCGGCTACTGGCTTTTTCCATGGTTCGGATATTCACCACAGAAGGTCCCACTTGGTCCACCAATTCGGTGAAATCTGGCAAACCGCGTACTTGTGCTGCTGTCTGCAATGGCAGCAAGAAAGCGCCAGCCAATGCAAAAACAGCCGTACTAGCAAGCAAATTTTTGAAAAACTTCATTGTTGTCGTTCCTATAAATCAAAAAAATTAAATCAAAAAATACAAAAATACAAACCAAATTTACTTTTTGCGCTCTAGGTGCTGCGCAAAGACCTTCAACGTGGGCGCGGGCACTTCGCCTACCGCTGTTAGCCACCAATCGTCCAAGCGTTTTGCTAGCGTTTGCGTTGCCCCCATAGCCCAAACACCTTCTTGGGTGTGGCGTTTGCGATCAAAAGGCTCGACAAAGAGCGAAACCGTAGCCAGACCATCTGAAAAAATCCATTGCATCGTGTCAGTCCGCTTAAAACAACTTACCGATGCAAAGCCTGGCACACTGCGCGACATGGTCCAGCCCTGCGATATGGCGGTTGTTTTGCTCATTTCAACCTGCTCTAGCTTGTGGCCAGCCGTGTTGTTCATCATGGCGGCCAATTTTTCCATCTTCACCGGCGCATCTAGGTTCAACTCTGAAAACGCAGCTTGCTCTATCACGCGGCCAGAGGCATCTAAAGTCTGCAGTTTCACAACCAAGCCGCTTTTGCGCTCAGTCCAAATACGGTAGCTGTATCGCAAAGCGTCTTTGGCAATCAGCTGAACAACTTCCGTCTCCAGCCCCGCCACACGCTCGGCGTCCAGCATTTTGATGTTGTAAAACTCAGCAATCGCGCTGTCATTAGATTTGAGAAAATTGGGGAAAATGCCCAACGACTCGCGCTCTTCTGAGCGAGCGATCTTGGTATCTGGGAAAAAGGTGACCACATGGTTATTACGCCTAAATGTGGAACGCGGCGTACCGGTGAGAGATTCCACCCGTTCCATCTGCTGCTCACCATCACACACATGCCAAATGCGTGCACTGGCCATTTCTGCACCGACAGAGACAACAAACGTCCCTGTGTAAGCGCGGCGGCGCGAAGCATCATGGATGCGCACCAGCCATTCGTTGACTGACTTGTAACCACCAGTGTGCGCCGTTTTAGCTGAATTTGCAGCCTGCGTAGCTTGTTGCCTAGTCGCATTTAAATCATCATTTGCTATAGAATTTATAGCTATAGAGGCAACAAATACGCCGGCTACAAGTCTATAAATCGTTAAAAATGACATCTTTATACTCATTTAGCACCCAAACCCGTCGCAGATACATCAGTCGTGAACGTAGCGCTGCGCAAAAAGCCAGAAGGCATTTGCAACGCAGAACTGCCACCGGCTTGGTTGTGTGCTGCAATCAAAGCGTCAAGCTGTGGGTTACGCAGCATTGCCCCAGCGGATGTTTGAGTAACTACGGGTTCAGCTTGTGGCACCGACTGAGCCAATTGCGCCCCCGCACCGTTTGGCGAAATAGCGGTATTGCTGACCAAATTCCAGCTAAAAGCAACAACAGCGGCAGCGGCTGACAAGCCTCCCACCCATTTCCAATTGAAGAAAGAGTCGTTGGCGGAAGGAACTGTGACGTGCACGTTAGCATCGTTAGCATCGTTAGCATCGTTAGCATCGTTAGCATCTTTAACGGCATTCACCTGCGCGACAGCCTTCAAGGGTGATTCCTTGGACAAATTCGCTCTGAAAATGTCTAAAAATGCCATGTCTTTGGCGGTGTTTGATGCATGTGAACTCGCTTCGCCACGCAAAACGTCGCCAAACACATGCAAACCATGCCAATATGCACGGGCTTGGCTGCTACTGTCCAGCAAAGACATAGCATCCGCAAAGGCAGAGCCGCGTAGCAATCCATCCGCCAAATCACTGATGAGTGCTTTTTTAAACTCATCTAACGGCAAGTTATTGTCAGTTTTCATTTTTTCACCATCATCTTCAACAGTATTTTTACCATCCCAATCACCATTCCCATCACCACCGCTTACCCGTTTGACTCTCCAACAAGGGGCCTACTTTGGCTGAAATCGCCTCTCTGGCTCTAAAAATCCTAGACCGCACCGTACCAATCGGGCACGCCATTAGCTGCGCAATGTCTTCGTAGCTCATGCCATCAATCTCGCGCAAAGTAATCGCTTGGCGCAAATCTTCGGGCAACGCCATCATCGCGGCGTTCACGGTGCTGGCTATTTCTTTGGCGGCAAACAGGGTTTCAGGTGTATCGTCCGATATTGGTTCGTTTTTCGACTGGAAAGTTTCATTGTCTTCGTCAGTGTTACCAAAAGTGCCTATGGACACGGTTGGGTCGCGCTTCATTTCCAGTAAAAACTTCTTGGCCGTATTCACAGCTATGCGGTACAACCAGGTGTAAAACTGCGCCTCACCTCGAAATTTAGGCAAAGCGCGGTAGGCTCGGATAAAGGTTTCTTGCGCAATATCGTCCACCAAATCCACATCACGCACCATGCGACCAATCAAGCGTTGAATACGCCGCTGGTATTTGATGACCAACAGTTCAAACGCACGCTGATCACCCGCCACCGTGCGCTCAACCAGCATGGCATCGCTGTCTGGCTCTGGCGCAGCTCGGAGCAGCGTGTCATCTTGCAAGTTTGATGGGGGCTTCATATTAAATCCGGCGAATTCTGCTTAGCTGTGCGCGAATATACAGCACGGCGTAAGTCATGCCAATCATCAGGCTTAAAACCAGCGTCTAACCACAGCCAAAAAACGCGTTTGAACTCACTCTCAAACCGCAGCAGCATGCCGTTTTGCACATCAAGCCGAACGCTCACAGTGCCGACATGATCTAATTTTGTTGCTTGATCAGTGAAATACCAGTTTTCGCCGTCAAAATCAATGTCGCCCTGCGGTAGTTGATGCAAGAAATGCCAAACAGCAGCCGTACTGATGAGCCAGGTAGCAGCCACCAAAGCGAATTGCCAGTTCAATGGGCTTGATGCTGTGCTGGTGGAATAACCGAATAAACCCAGCGATGCAGCGCCTAAGATGACAAGGTATGCCAACAACCACCTCAAATACCCCGCATCCCCCGTGGGGCAACTAACTGCGGGGGCAAGATGGTGGTTCAGGAAAGACGCTTTAGAAAAATTAAAAACTCAGCGCAGGCGCTTGAATACCAAAGTGCCGTTGGTGCCACCAAAGCCAAAGTTGTTTTTCACAGCAACTTCAATGTTGAGGTCACGCGCGGTATTGGCGCAGTAGTCCAAATCGCATTCAGGGTCTTGGTTGAAGATATTGATGGTGGGCGGGCTCTTCTGGTGGTAAACCGCCAAGGCGGTAAAGACGCTCTCAATACCGCCAGCACCGCCGAGCAAATGCCCCGTCATTGACTTGGTGGAGTTGACCACCGTCTTTTTCGCGTGGTCACCAAACGCCAGCTTGATGGCGTTGGTTTCGTTCAAATCACCCAGTGGCGTTGATGTGCCGTGGGCGTTAATGTAATGCACACTGTCGGTATTGACACCCGCATTTTTCAACGCCATTTGCATGGATCGGCGTGGGCCATCCACATTAGGCGCAGTCATGTGGTAAGCATCGCCCGTAATACCAAAACCCGCCACTTCAGCGTAAATTTTGGCCCCGCGTGCTTTGGCGTGCTCGTATTCTTCCAGCACCAAAACACCAGCACCTTCGCCCAAAACAAAACCATCACGGTCTTTGTCCCACGGGCGCGAAGCGGTGGCTGGGTCGTCGTTGCGGGTGCTCAAAGCACGAGCTGCGGCAAAGCCACCCAGGCCCAGCGGTGATGTGGTGGACTCTGCACCGCCAGCAATCATGACATCGCAGTCACCATACTCAATCATTCGTGCCGATGTGCCGATGGCGTGCAAACCTGTGGTGCAAGCAGTGACAACAGCAATATTGGGTCCCTTAAAGCCAAATTTGATAGACACATTGCCTGAAATCATGTTGATGATGGAGGCAGGCACAAAAAACGGTGTGATACGGCGCGGGCCACGGTTCACATATTCAATATGCGTCGCCTCAATCGTTGGCAAACCGCCAATACCTGAACCGATGTTGCAACCAATGCGCACGGCTTCTTCCTCGCTCAGAGCGTCACCTGTGGCCAAACCTGAATCTGCCACAGCTTGGCAAGCAGCCGCCATGCCCATGTGGATGAAGCGACCCATGTGGCGCGCTTCCTTTTCGGGAATGTAATCTTCGATTTTGAAGTCTTTCACTTCACCCGCAAAATGCGTGCTAAAGGCGCTGGCGTCAAAGCCTGTGATTTTGGCTATGCCAGATTTGCCCGCCAGCAGAGCTGCCCAAGATGCCTCTACGGTGTTGCCCACAGGGCTAACACAACCTAAACCAGTCACAACGACGCGTCTACGAGACATAAAAGGGATGCTCCGAAAAAGTTATCAAAAAAATTAAACGTCAAACACAATATTCAGATACTACTTAAAAAACAGTAGTCCTAACGACAAAATGGACAAACATACTGCAAACGATGTTGTTTGCGCTTGTTTGTCCATCTGCATAAAACGTATCAAACTACGTTTTAAAAACAACTGCTGCTAATTACGCCTTAGGATTTGCAACCGCGTAATCGATAGCCAATTTCACAGTTGTGATTTTTTCAGCTTCTTCGTCTGGAATCTCAATGCCAAATTCGTCTTCCAAAGCCATCACCAATTCAACGGTGTCCAAGGAGTCAGCACCCAAATCAGCCACGAATGACTTCTCTGGTGTAACTTGTGATTCTTCAACGCCGAGTTGTTCAGCAATGATTTTTTTAACGCGTGCTTCGATATCGCTCATGTATTCCCTCTGAGGGTTGTGAAAAATGCTATTTTAACCAACTTAGAGCCTGTGCCCTAAATTGATCCTTAATTTACGCTCAGTTTGAGCTATTTTTAGGCTTCTTTTGTTCAAATTTGTTGATTACAGATCGGTTACAAAGCCTTCAAGCCCAATCAAGCCATATGCATGCCGCCGTTAATATGCAGCTCTTGCCCCGTCACATAGCCCGCCAAAGGTGATGCTAAAAACGCCACCGCATTGGCAATATCTGCCGGCTTACCCAAATGACCCAAAGGAATTTGGCTCAACAGCGCTTTTTGCTGCTCTTCTGGCAAGCTGCCCGTCATATCCGTCTCAATAAAACCGGGGGCGATACAGTTCACCGTGATGCCACGGCTGCCCAATTCACGCGCTAAAGCACGCGTCATACCTGCCACACCAGCTTTAGCAGCAGCGTAATTGGCTTGACCAGGGTTGCCAGAAGCGCCAACGACAGAGGTGATGTTGATAATGCGGCCATATCGCTGCTTCATCATGGTCCGCATCACGGCGCGAGACATGCGGAAAACGGCTTTCAAATTCGTGTCCAGCACGGCATCCCAATCTTCGTCCTTCATACGCATGGCCAGCGTGTCGCGGGTGATGCCAGCGTTGTTCACCAGCACTTGCAGGCCGCCGTGTTCTTTGGCGATGGCGTCAATCAGCGCCTCAGCCGCTGCCGCGTCGTTGACGTTGAGGTTTTTGCCGCTGCAGCTTGGATAAGCTGCCAATGCCGCTGAAATTTTGGCTGCGCCGTCGTCCGTCGTCGCCGTGCCGATGACTTTGTAGCCTTGCTGCGCCAAAGTCAGCGCGATGGAAGCGCCAATGCCGCGTGATGCGCCTGTGACCAAGGCTACTTGGCCTGATACATTGATAGTCATAGAAGTTCTCCTTAAATAAGTGTTTCGTCATTCCCGCGAAGGCGGGAATCCACAGTGGCGGGGCATGGATTCCCGCCTTCGCGGGAATGACGGATTGATAGAGTGTTAGTTTAAGCCTGCAAAAGCGCCTTCACCTCAGCCAAGCTCGCCGGATCAAACAGCGCCGCACCTGTCAATTCCGCATCAATGCGCTTGACCAAACCCGCCAAAACCTTGCCTGGACCACATTCCACAATCGTCGAAACACCACGCGCTTTGATCGCCGCGACGCATTCCACCCAGCGCACAGGGCCAAAAGCTTGACGGTACAGCGCGTCTTTGATGGCGGCTGCCTCGGTTTGCACGCTGACGTCGATGTTGTTGACGACGGGGATTTGCGGCGCAGCGAAGGAGACGGATTTGAGGGCTTCGGCCAGTTTTTCAGCGGCTGGGCGCATCAATTGCGAGTGGAAAGGTGCTGACACCGGCAAAATCAAGGCGCGTTTTGCACCTGCGGCTTTGAGCTGCTCGCAGGCTGCATCCACAGCGGCTTTGCTGCCAGAAATGACAGTTTGGCCGGGGTCGTTGAAATTGGCGGCCTCTACAGTGCCATTTTCGCCTGTAGCCGGCGTAATGCTTGCACATACAGCTATGATTTTTGCAGCATCCAAGCCCAAAATTGCCGCCATCGCGCCCTGCCCGACTGGCACGGCGTCTTGCATGGCTTGGGCGCGTAAACGCACCAAGGGCGCGGCTTGCGACAGCGTCAACACGCCGGAAGCGACCAAAGCCGAATATTCCCCCAGCGAATGCCCCGCGACGACGGATGGCGCAAGCCCGGTCTCCGCCAGCCAAACGCGGTAAGCCGCAATGGCAGACACCAGCATGACGGGTTGGGTGTTCGTCGTCAGCGCCAGCGCCTCTTTGGGGCCGTTTTTGATGAGGGCCGCCACATCTTCGTGCAGCGCATCAGACGCTTCTTGTAACGTTTGCGCGATGATGGGGTTGTCACCCCAAGCGTCCAACATACCGACGGATTGTGAGCCTTGACCAGGGAAGACGAATGCAAATGGTTTCATGAAACTACCTTACAAGTTAATGCTATAAATAATATAGCAGTTTTTAAGTGCAAAATTTGGCTATAGCCGGCGTATTTGTTGCCTAAGCAGCTATAAAATTAATAGTAAAAATCAACGAATAATCAATACTGAATTAAGGCAGAACCCCATGTAAAGCCGCCACCGACAGCTTCTAGCATCAGCGTTTGACCCTTTTTAACTTGTCCAGAGCGGACGGCAGTATCTAGAGCCAGCGGAATCGAGGCTGCCGATGTGTTGCCGTGCTGGTCAACGGTGACCACCACTTTGTCCATGTCCAATTTCAGCTTTTTCGCAGTGCTGGTCATGATGCGGATATTGGCTTGGTGGGGAATCAACCAGTCGATATCGGCTTCGGTTTTACCCGCATTGGCCAAGGTGGTGCGAGCTGTATCCGCCAACACGCCAACGGCGAGTTTGAACACCGCCTGCCCGTCCATATGCAAAAACGCCGCGCCATCGACAGCGCCGCCACTCACGTTGCCCGGAACGCACAAAATGCCCACGTGCTTGCCATCGGCGTGCAAATCGGTCGCCAAAATGCCCGGTGTGGCGGACGCTTCTAAAACGACTGCCCCCGCGCCATCGCCAAACAGCACGCAGGTGGTGCGGTCTTTGAAGTCCAAAATACGAGAAAAAGTCTCTGCACCAATGACCAGCGCTTTGTTCGCCGCGCCAGATTGAATCATCGCGTTCGCTACAGACAGCGCATAAACAAAGCCCGTGCAAACCGCCTGAATGTCAAACGCCGCACAACCGGCGATGCCCAGCTTGTTTTGCACGATGCAGGCGGTGGAGGGGAAAACCATGTCTGGCGTGGAGGTGGCGACGATGATCAAGTCAATATCACCCGCCTGCAGCCCAGCCGCTTGCAGGGCGTTTTGCGCGGCGGTGACAGCCAGTTCACTGGTCAAAACCCCTTGCGCTGAGAAATGCCGAGCACGAATCCCCGTGCGCTCGACAATCCAGTCGTCGCTGGTTTCTACGCCAGTGGCTGCAAGTTGGGTAACTAAGTCAGCATTGGTGACGCGTTGTGGAGGTAAAAAACTGCCCGTTCCCGTGATGCGGGCATAGCGGTTTTGCTGGCTTTGAGTCGGAGAAGGCTGAGTCGTCAAGAGATTCTGGGCAATGCGGTTTGCCAAAAGTTATCCAAGAGACTGAGTTTAACAGCGCTTTTAGAGTGCGCTAACTAAAGCAGTTAAGTGTAATTAAGGAGAAATAATCGTTTGGTTGCGATTTAAGAGCGGTGCAGCATGTGCAATACGTGATTTCACACGCTCTAGCAGGTCATGTTTAGCGGCTTCGTAGGCGCGGCCGAGGGCGTTTTCGAAGGCCATCACGTCTGCAGAGCCGTGGCTTTTGAACACCAAACCGCGCAAACCAAGCAAGGCTGCGCCGTTGTGCCGCCTGTGATCAAACCGGAATTTAAACGCTTTTAGCACCGGATAAGCGCAGATAGCTGCCATTCGGGTGAAGATGTTGCGTGAAAACTCGGCTTTCAAGAAGTTGCCGAACATAGAAGCTGCGCCTTCGGTGGTTTTCAGCGCGACGTTGCCCACAAAGCCGTCGCAGACCACAATGTCAACCGTGCCTTTGAAAATATCGTTGCCTTCAACGTTGCCGAAGAAATTTAAATCACCAGCAGCGGCGGCGGCGCGTAGTAATTCACCTGCTTGTTTGATAACTTCGCTGCCTTTGATGTCTTCTTCACCAATGTTGAGCAAGCCGACGCTTGGGGTTTCGTTGTTGCGCAATACGGAGACTAAAGCAGAACCCATCACGGCAAATTGCAGTAAATGCTCGGCCGTACAGTCCACATTGGCACCCAAATCAAGCACCATGGTGGCCTCGCCTTTGGCGTTGGGTACCAAACCGGAAATGGCGGGGCGGTCAATGCCGTCAATGGTTTTGAGGACGAAGCGGGAAATTGCCATCAGCGCGCCAGTATTACCAGCGGAAACAGCAGCTTGAGCAGCGCCGTCTTTGACTTGGTTAATGGCGACGCGCATGGAGGAGTCTTTTTTCTTGCGCAGCGCGATTTCTAGCGGGTCATCCATGCCAACGACTTCGCTGGCGGGAACAATGGTGGCGCGTACATGCGAAAAACCCGCCAATGCAGCGGGTAGGCCGACCATCAAGAGTTCGGCATCTTCGTGTTTATCGAGAAATTGGCGGCAAGCCGCGAGTGTGACAATGGGACCGTGGTCACCACCCATGCAGTCGACGGCAAGTTTGATCATCTAAAAACCAACCCGCCCGACTGCAAAGTGCGTTTATTCAGCCGCTTTTATTCAGCAGCAGTGTCTGATTTGTTCTTCAACACTTGGCGACCACGGTAAAAACCGTTAGGGCTGATGTGGTGACGCAAGTGTGTTTCGCCAGTTGTTGGCTCGACAGCGATACCTGGCACAACCAATGCGTTGTGTGAACGGTGCATACCGCGCTTAGACGGTGATTTTTTGTTTTGTTGAACGGCCATGATCGGCTCCTAATCTATAAATACGCTTGTGAACACTAGCTTGTGGTTACTAGAACATTAGCTGCACAATTGAAGCACAGCGAAGCCCCCGATTATAGCGCATTCTTGGCAAAACCGCTATTTTCTAAACTTTGCTTGCCTTCTTTCAGTCCTTTTTATTCCCTTTTGTTCCCTTTTAGCGCAGCCAAAACCGCAAACGGATTGGGTTTTCCAGCGCCAATGGCTTCTGCGCCGCCTTCAAAATCAGCATCTGCAGCCGACATTTTTGGCGCGACTGGGCACACATCGTGCAACGGCACTTGCGGCAATGCCATCAATAGCTCGTCTTCAATCAGCTCATGCAGATTAAATTCGCGGCTAATGGCTAGCAAATCTTCCTCGCAAGCATCGTCTTGCGCCTCTGCAGTCGCTTCATCGGCCACAAATCGGTACGAGCGCTCAACCTCCAAAAGTGTAGAAACTTCGCCCAAGCAACGCTGGCAGGTTTGCGGCACATGCGATGAAGCGCTCAGATGCAGCCACACTTGCGGCTTCACACCGGTGCTTTCTAGCAACGCGCCATCCGCTTGCCAAGAAACACTCTCTGCAGAGGTAAAATCAGCCTCTAGTCGGCATGATTCCTGCCTAAGACGCTCATATTTTTGTAGCGAATCTTGCCCTTTGAGGTAGCCATTCGCCTGCGCCAAACCTGCCACATCGAGCCGGTCTACGCGAAAATTCAAGCTCACGTCTTTCTTCAAATCTTTCTTGATCTCTGTCATACCCTGCTTTCAATCTTTTCTGTAATCGCCATAAGTGTACCAACGAGTGCGAAAATACCCAGTTATGACCATTTCATCAATCTCCACAAACCGACAAGTCGTTTTAGGCTCCAGTTCGGTCTACCGCCGTGAATTACTCAGCCGTTTGCGCATTCCATTCACCGTGCATTCGCCCGATGTGGATGAAACCCCGCTTGATGGTGAATCACCAATGCGACTGGCGCAGCGCCTCGCCTTAGCCAAAGCACATGCTGTAGCGCAAAAATTCCCAGAATCTGCGGTGATTGGCTCGGACCAAGTCGCAGATTTGGACGGCCTGTCACTTGGGAAACCCGGTAACTTTGACCGCGCCACTGCTCAACTGCGCCAAATGAGTGGGCAAACAGTTGTTTTTCAAACAGCTGTGGCTGTGGTTTGCCATGCTACTGGTTTTGTGGCGCAAGATGTAGCCGCTGTGCGCGTGATTTTTCGTGATTTAACGGACGACGAAATAACAGCTTATTTGTTAGCAGAAACGCCTTACGACTGCGCGGGCAGCGCAAAAAGCGAAGGCTTGGGCATAGCGCTGCTTGCATCTATTGACAATGACGACCCCACGGCGCTGGTCGGCTTGCCTTTGATTCGCACTTGCAACATGCTGCGCGCTGCGGGAGTGAAGCTGTTATGACATCAAGCTCAATAAGCAGTAAAGGTAAGCTTTATTTAGTGCCTGCGCCTCTAGATTTTGGCTGTGACACACAGACACCGTTGACTGAAGTGCTGCCGCTTGGGACTTTGCAAATAGCGGCCAAACTGCAGCATTGGGTCTGCGAAAACGCAAAATCTACACGCGCTTATCTAAAACGTGTTGGGGAGATTTGTCCGTTGGTACAGCCTTTGCAATCTCTCAATATTCAAGAATTGCCCCGTGAGGTGCATAAAAAGGGCGACCACCCAGGCAGTGTAGGTGCGAGTTTTGATGCCAAACCCTTGCTGGCTGCCGCAATGAGCGGTTTTGATGTTGGCTTGGTGTCTGAAGCTGGCATGCCCGCGATAGCCGATCCTGGCTCGTCTATGGCGCGAGCAGCACATGATTTGGGCATCACCGTTGTGCCCTTGGTGGGGCCAATTTCTTTGATGCTGGCTTTGGCAGCAAGTGGCCTGAATGGGCAGAATTTTGCTTTTGTAGGCTATTTGCCATCAGACGCAGTCTTGCTGACCAAACGCATCAGAGAATTGGAGCTATTGGCGCAAAAAACAGGTCAAACCCAGATTTTTATTGAAACGCCTTATCGCAACACAGCTTTGTTGCAAGTGTTGATCAACCAATTGCAACCAAACACGCGTTTAGCCGTCAGTTGCGGGTTAACACTTTCAGATACGCAGAGTTTGAGCAACAAAATTAGCGTGTGGCGACAACAATCGCACAATTTATCACTAAGATTGCCTTCAGTATTCGCAATTGGGTAATATTTACGGTTAAATTAGCACTATAAGAAATTTACTTTAAATTCAAAAGTACTCATAATTGATCAAAAGTAACAATAAACACGCTTAGATACATAAGTGGAATGAGGCACCAGTGATTTGTAGGCTTGAAGTTTGGTAATCCTTGATACCAGCAAGTCAGCAAGTTTTGAATAAAAATATGGCCTAGGAAATATGCGCCACCTCAATCGTTGTCTCTTTATAACTTCGCTACTCTTCGCCGCATTGACGGTTGAAGCGATACAGATCGGCCCTGTAAAAGGTTCGGCTGTTTTCGGTCGCCCACTTGATTTAAGCGTTCAAGTTCGTTTAGATGCGCCCACAGAAGAGGTGGCCAATTGCTTTAGTGCTGAGGTTTTTCAAGCAGACAACAAATTTGACGCTGGACGTGTTCGCTTAGATGTCACGACAGCAGCAAATGGCTTGGACGCAACCGTGCGTGTTCGCTCTGCAACCGCAGTGAACGAGCCTTGGGCGAAAGTTATTCTCCGCAGTAACTGCGGCGCTAAAGTGTCTAGACAATATGATTTTTTAACCGATTTTGCGCCAGACATACCAGCAGGTAATATGTTGGCTGAAACACTGCCTAGGACAAACACCCAAGCTGAAGCAAATGCAGCCATTGCAGAAGCGCCTGTTTCCAATTGGCGCGTGAATCGGTCACAAGAACGGTCACAAGAGCGGTCACAAACAAAAGCTAAAGCTTCGCAGCAAAAGCCAGATACACAAATCGCCAAGGCGCCTTTATCCTCGAAAAATGTGAAACCGATGACGCCTACAACCGCTGTTTCAGCGCTTGGCACAAAGAAAACAACTGACATAGTGACCGACGCTTTGGGGCAATCACGTTTGAAGATGGAAACGTTTGAATTGACGGACGAGCATCAAGTTCTTCTCAAACTGTCTACTGCCCTGGTTGCACCAACTGGAATGCGAACACCTGAAGAAATTCAAGCACTGGCGCAAGCGACTGCGGTATGGCGCGCTATCAATGGCATGCCAGCAGAAGTCAAAGCAACTGAGACCCCTGCTGTAAATGTCGTGGCTCAAGCCAAACCTACTGTGCAAGCACCTCCTGCGACGTTACCCACATTGATGAATCAAAAGTTAGCGGGCAAAAGCGAATTTTCAAACCTGATGGTGTATGGTCTGATTGGCTTGTTGGCCTCAACACTTGCTTGCATCG
The DNA here is from genome assembly GCA_013298945.1 of Polaromonas sp. GTDB lineage: Bacteria > Pseudomonadota > Gammaproteobacteria > Burkholderiales > Burkholderiaceae_C > Aalborgiella. The sequence continues at coordinate 279,247 of JAAFJR010000001.1, read as the reverse complement.
CTTGGCTGTGGCTACGTGTTCGCAAAGCCTCTCGCGCTGGTTACGGGTGGTTGAATGATTCTGTAGCCGAGGCAGAGATCGTTGATCATGAGCAAACTCAATTCATGCATTCAAATTTTTACGAAAATGATACTGCAACCCCTTCGCAAGAACTGCAAGAACTGCAAGAACCAATAGATACTGTAGAAAAACTAGAGCCCGCCTTTGAAACCGAAACTGAGTTCAAAGAAACTTTAGGCACAACTGAGACTACAGCTACGGATGCAGATGAAATATTTGTTGAAATTGTTGAGGATGAGAAACTGCAGGTGCCCGCATCGTCAACAGCCAACAATCAAATCATCAGTCCCTTGCCGCCACATTTTGACGACCCACGCTTTGATGAACGCGTGCTTAGAACAAAAAAGAAAAACAGAAATGCTATGCACGAGCAACCAATAGCGTCCTCAGCAGAGTTGATGGAATTGGTTTTGGCTGATTCGCCACCGAAACTACGATCAGTCAGCACACCAGCTCCTGTACGGGATGACAAGGATAGCGCTGTAAAGGTAGCTAAAACGACGTCAAACAAAGACGACACCAAAGGCAACCTCATTGATTTTGATGTCTTTGCGGAGCCTGAGCCTTTGAACAAGCCTACGCGCTTTATTCGTTAGATTTGTCCGTTAAATTTCTTCGTCAATATTTAAGCAAAAACCCCAGCCGTGTCTTGCATCCGGCTAGATACTTCACCCAACTGGTGCAAAGTGTCGCCAAACGTCATCTCCAACTGCGTCAAATGCTTGAAATAGTGGCTGACGATGTACTCATCAGTCACGCCAATACCACCATGCAATTGCACCGCTTGTTGACCCACAAAGCGCATGGAATTACCCAATTGGTACTTGGCACGTGCCATGGCAGAACGACGCTCCGCTGCTGGCGCGTTGAGCTTCAAGGCGGCGTAATAGCTCATAGAGCGAGCTAATTCCAACTGCATCTTCACATCCGCCATGCGGTGGCGCAGCGCCTGGAAGCTGCTGATGACCACGCCAAACTGCTTGCGGGTGTTCATGTATTCGGCAGTGATGGCGACTGTTTTGTCCATCGCACCCACGGCTTCAGCGCAAGTTGCAGCAATACCGATGTCCACACCGTGCTCTAGCGCGGTCAAACCGTCCAAAGTTACCAACTGTGCTGGGCTGTTGGCCAAAGTCAACTCCGCAGCACGGCTGCCGTTTTGGGTTCCGTAGCCCGTCGCCATCACGCCGGCGGCATGTCGCTCAACCAAGAACAGCGCTAGCTTGCCGTCCAACATCGCCGGCACCAAGAAGGCATCTGCTTTATCACCTGCAGGCACTACACTTTTGATAGCTGTCAAGGCATATTTATCGCCGGCTACATCTGTTTTTACTGCTTTTGAAGTGCAAGCATTCAATTTATAACGTGCCGCACGTTCTTGGTATGCCAGAACAACCAGCGCCTCACCAGCGGCAATTTTCGGTAACCAAGCGGCTTTGAGAGCTGTCGGCGCGTAGCCAGACAGCATGCCGCTGGAAATCAAAGTTTGCGCAAAAGGCTCCAGCACGATACCGCGCCCCAGCTCTTCCATCACCACCATGCCCTCCACCGGACCCATGCCCAAACCGCCGTCGGCCTCAGAGATGTACAAACCGCCCAAACCCAGCTCATTCAGCTCGTCAAATGCTTCTTTGGAGAAACCACCTGCCGCCTCGATGCTGCGGCGGCGCTCAAAGCCGTAACCCTTGTCTACCCATTTGCGTACCGCGTCGCGCAACTGTTCTTGGTCGTCTGTGAAATCGAAATTCATGTTGTTATTCCTATGATCTTGATGGGCTTGTATTAGCCGAGAACCGTTTGCGACACGATGTTGCGCTGCACCTCGTTAGAACCGCCATAAATAGTCGTTTTACGCATGTTGAAATAGGTGCTCGCCAACGGCGCGCAGTGGGCAGAGCCAACATGGTCTCCTTGCCAGCCGGCTTCCATCGCCTCTTTGATCAGCGGCAGCGCGTACGGACCCGCAGCTAGCATCATCAGCTCAGAATAACGCTGCTGGATTTCGCTGCCGCGAATTTTCAGCAAACCGGCCACATCCAGCGAGTTTTTGCCTGATTTTTCTGCACTGAGCACACGCAGCACCATCATCTCCAGCGCCACCACATCGACTTCCAGCTTGGCGATTTCGTCACGGAAGCGGGTGTCTTCCCACACGCCTTCAGCCTTGGCGATGCGTTTCAGGCGCTCAAGCTCGCGTTTGGAACGGTTCACATCGGCGATGTTAGTACGCTCGTGACTGAGCAGGTGTTTGGCGTATGTCCAGCCTTTGTTTTCTTCGCCGATCAGGTTCTCTGCAGGGACTTCGACGTTGTCGAACCAAACCTCATTCACCTCATGGTCTCCATCCAGTAGCTTGATGGGGCGCACTGTGACGCCTTTGGACTTCATATCGATCAACAAAAAGCTGATGCCGGTTTGTGGTTTGCCTTCGTTACTGGTGCGTACCAGGCAGAAAATCCATTCGCCGTACTGACCCAGCGTTGTCCAAGTTTTTTGCCCGTTGACGATGTACTTATCGCCTCCGACGCCCGCCACACGTTCGGCTTTGCACTTGACCGAGGCCAAGTCCGAGCCCGAGCCTGGCTCGCTGTAGCCCTGGCTCCACCATACTTCGCCACTGGCAATACCGGGCAGATGCTGCTGCTGCTGTTTTGCATTGCCAAACGCCATGATGACGGGTGCCACCATGACGGGGCCGAAGGGAACAACGCGGGGCGCACCAGCCAGCGCGCATTCTTCTTCAAACAAGTGTTTTTGTACCGCGTTCCAACCCGGACCGCCAAACTCTTTGGGCCAGCCGTGGCCAAGCCAACCTTTTTTGCCTAAAATTTTGGCCCAGCTTTGCATGTCGTCACGGGTTAAATGCAATGAGTTAAAGACTTTGTATGAAATATCTTTTGGCAAGTTGCTACCCACCCACGAGCGGATGTCTTCGCGAAACTGCTGTTCTTCAGGGGTGAAGGCTAAATCCATGGTTGCATTTCTCCAAATTAACGCTGATTGTTCAAACTGCTTTTTTAACAATCGTTCGAATCTAGCACGACCGTGCTTTTTAAACTGTCATAACTGAGACAGACCCAACTCTTTGCTCAAGTTTTCGACGATGCTTCGCAGGTGAGCTACCTCCTGCTCTAACGCGCTGATGCGTTGGTGAATCACCGAGCCTTCATTTGCTGCCAGCTCCTGCGCCTCGTTTTCGGTTGCTAACAAGGTCAAATCTATAGGCCCACACAGTAAGTGCGCCCAGCGCTGCTCACGCGCTCCAGGAGCGAGTGGCAATTTTTGCACCAGTGCACCCCCCTTTTCAATCGACCGGTCTTGCAACTCATCCAAAAAGCCTTCAACCGACGAAATATCGCTGAATTTATACCAGCGTTCGGTATTGATGCGCAGCTCCCCGGCTGTCTGTGGGCCACGCAGCATCAGCAAACCCAAAATAACGGCAGATTGCTCAGGCACACCCACAGCCCGCTGAAAATTGTGCTCAAAACGCGTGCTTCTGCTGCCACTAAGCTCGCGGATTAATGGTTGCTGAGCTTCATTAGCTATTGATTTCATAGCTGTTAAGGCAGTATATACGTCGGCTTCAGTCAATTCCATGCTCGGAAAACGGCTGCTCTTTTGGTTGCAACCTAGCAGCAATGAATTCAGCGTCAGCGGGTAACTGTCGGGCACCGTACGGGCTTTTTCCATGAGCGTACCCAAAACGCGGGCTTGAATAGCAGTTAAATGGGGCATACTTTTAGCAACGGTATATTCCAAAGCGATAATTCCTATAAATTAAACAAAAGACCATGAAGAATATCGTTATTTTGATCTCTGGCGGCGGCTCTAACATGGCCGCCATCGTGAAGACTGCAAAAAAACAGGATTGGGCTACGCGCCTGAATGCCCAAGTGGCCGCGGTTATCAGCAACCGGGCTGAAGCTACGGGTTTGTTGTGGGCAAAAAAACAGGGGATTGACTCTGCCAGCATTGACCACAAAGCCTTTGACTCGCGCGAAGCGTTTGACCAAGCACTGATGCAACGCATTGACGCGTACAGCCCCAGCTTGGTGGTATTGGCTGGTTTTATGCGTATTTTGACGCCTGGTTTTGTGGCGCATTACGCCGGACGATTGATCAACATTCATCCTTCGCTGCTTCCCGCCTTCGCTGGCTTGCACACTCACCAGCGCGCAATTGACGCTGGCTGCAAGTTTGCTGGCGCAACCGTACACCAAGTGACAGCAGAGCTGGATGTAGGCCCCATTTTGGCGCAGGCCGTGGTGCCTATTTTGGAGGCTGACACCGAGGCAAACTTGGCAGCCAGAGTTTTGACGCAAGAGCACCTAATATATCCCGACACAATTGCAAAATTACTGACGTCTAACTGACTAAAACTACGGCGTACACCGTACGCGGTCAAATCTGGCTTGGGTGCATTGCAACTTAAGTACACACCATCATTTTTGCTGGCGTCACATCTAAGTGCTAGATTCAGCTAAGTTTTAGCTAGTTTACCGATTCTTACAACAATCTTGCCTAAGTTGTTGTTTTGATTGACTCACGTCTTTGGTACTTTTGCAAACACAGTCACATAATTTATTGACAGTTCTTTTAGTTCTTAAATCAAACAGCTTTATTTTGTGATTGGAGTATTCACTATGTTTCAAACAAATTCCGCTTTTGTTGAATCCAACCGTATGCGACCCAAGCCTATGGAAAAGAGCAAAGAAAGAAACGAAGAGTCATTGCCCTTCACGCTCAAAATCGTACGTTCGCAGGCTGAATTGAACAAAGCGGTGCTGATTCGGCAAGCCGCTTACGACCGACATTTGCCAGACTTTGCAAAATCTCTGGTCAAGCCTGAGGCAGCCGATTATGAAAAGGGTACTGTCGTGCTGCTTGCTGAGTCCAAAGAAGACGGCTCGCCCGTGGGTACCATGCGCATTCAAACCAATGCCTACAAACCGCTGTGCTTGGAGCAATCCATCAAGCTGCCGCAATGGCTCAAAGAACTGCCGATGGCGGAAGCAACGCGTTTGGGGGTCACCAACCAAGTTGGCGGCCGCTTGGTGACCACGGCTTTGTTCAAGGCTTTTTACATGTATTGCCAGCAAATTGGTATTGAATGGATGGTGATTGCAGGCCGCGCACCGGTGGATCGTATGTACCAGCGTATGCTTTTTGAAGATGTCGTACCTGGCCAAGGCTTTGTCCCACTGTCGCATGCCAACAATTTGCCGCACCGCGTGATGTCGTTCAACGTGAAGACAGCGTTTGACCGCTGGTCTGCAGTGAATCACCCACTTTTAAACTTTGCTGCGCTGACACACCACCCTGATATCACCTTGGATATGCCACGTAAACCACTGGCCATGCCTATCGAGATGCCATTGATGGCGGCCTCTACATCTACCTTAGTTGCTACGCCTGCGATTTTGCCGATTCAAACCACAGAAACGGGTTTGAATGCAAGTTACTATAATTTTGATAGCATCTTAGGCAGTAAATATGCCCGCTAAGGCTATATTTAGCCCTATTTATATGTTATTTAAGCCCTTTTTACACCTAGAAAGCTAAATCTAGGCTGTAAAACGCCGTCAATAACCACCGTTTCGTTGAACATGGCTGCGGGGCGCACCCACAACCCGTGTTCGCCATACAAGGCGCGGTACAACGTCATGGGTTGTAAATCTTCTGAATGTCTTACTGTTCCGATAACCTCGTATTCGCCGCCTTTGTAGTGGCGGTAAAAGCCGGGTTTTGTGACAATTAAGGCGGGCAGAACTTCAGCAGAATCTGTATTGAGCGTGGAATTAGGGGAAATCATCGGACAACTATAGAGGAAGCGTGGGAAAATAGGGGCTATGCATCCACAAATAATCTTAGAAGCCTGTACCGAACTTGTTCGGTTGACCCTCAAATTTGACCACCCTACCGACGCTATCGTCGCCAAGTTTTTCCGTGATCATCGCAATTTTGGCCCACGAGAGCGTGCCACGCTGACCGATACCGTCTACAACGTGCTGCGCAACAAGCTGCGTTACGACCACTTTGCCCCTTCAGGCAGCGGCGGCAAAGAACGCCGTTTGGCAATTTTAGGTTTTGCAGCGCCGCGCGCCTTCTTAGAAGGCGCGATCAACGAGCAAGAACTGGCTTGGATCAAAAAAATCGACACCGTCAAAACCGACGAATTTCTGGATAGACACCGCCATAACCTGCCCGAATGGCTGGTAGAGCCGCTCAAAGCACAGTTAGCCGACAAGAAGGGTGCAGGTTTTTGGCAGTATGTGGAATCGCTCAACGTCAACCCAGGCTTGGATTTACGCGTCAACATGCTGAATGAAAAGCGTGACGATGTGGCCAAAGAACTGACTAAAGTGGCTATTCAATGCGAGCCTACCCCCTACTCACCTTGGGGATTACGCGTTTCGGACAAAGCACAGCTGCGCAATTTGAGCGTTTACAAACGTGGCGCGATTGAGGTGCAAGACGAAGGCTCGCAACTGCTGGCGCTGTTGGTGGATGCCAAACGTGGTGAGATGGTGGCAGACTTTTGCGCAGGCGCAGGTGGCAAAACGCTGGCACTTGGCGCTTCTATGCGCAATACGGGGCGCTTGTATGCTTTTGACACCTCTGCGCACCGCTTGGAAGGCTTGAAGCCACGCTTGGCGCGCAGCTCACTTTCAAACATTCACCCTGTGGCGATTGCGCATGAGCGGGACGAGCGTATCAAGCGATTGGCCGGCAAGATGGATCGCGTGCTTGTCGATGCGCCCTGCTCCGGTTTAGGCACCTTGCGACGCAACCCAGCGCTTAAATGGCGGCAAACACCCAAAACCATAGAAGAAATGGCAACTTTGCAAACCGCTATTTTGCAAAGCGCCGCACGCCTGGTGAAATCGGGCGGACGCTTGGTTTACGCGACTTGTAGCTTGTTGAAAGACGAAAACGAGGCGATTGCGCAACAATTCTCAGCCGCCAACCCCGAGTTTGAGATGGTGCAAGTGGGCGATGTGCTGACACAACTAAAGGTAGAAAATGCCGCCTTTTTGTGCACTGGAACGGGTTTAGAAGGCAGCAGCGGGCTTGAATACTTGCGTTTATGGCCCCACATCCATGGTACAGACGGATTTTTTGCCGCCATTTGGCGTAAGAAGTAAGCTTTTAATCTAATTTAAAACACTTTTAGCGATATTTAGCATACATTAACAGCTTCAAATATTTATCGCATTTAAGGATAGGAAGACATGACGTTTTTACCCGATTGGGCAGTTTTAGATACCTTCGTAAATTGGTTAAGCCATGGGATATTGAATTTAGCTTGGTGGCAAGTCGTTCTATACACCTTGGTGGTCACGCACATCACCATTGCTAGCGTCACCATCTACCTACACCGCCACCAAGCGCACCGCTCTATGGATTTGCACACCTCGGTAGCACATTTTTTCCGTTTTTGGTTGTGGTTGACTACGGGACAAGTCACCAAAGAATGGGTGGCCATTCATCGCAAACACCACGCCAAGTGCGAAACCAAAGACGATCCGCACAGCCCGCACGCCCACGGTATTGAAACCGTGTTTTGGCAAGGTGCTGAGCTGTACCGCGCAGAATCCAAGAATTTAGAAACTTTAGCTAAATTTGGACACGGCACACCAAACGACTGGATGGAATGCAACATTTACTCGCGCTTTTCATGGCAAGGCGTTGCGTTGATGTTGATCATCGATTTGGCGCTGTTTGGTGCAATGGGTTTGACGGCTTGGGCGGTACAAATGTTGTGGATTCCGGTCACTGCGGCGGGCATCATCAACGGGATTGGCCACTACTGGGGTTACCGTAATTTTGAAGCGCCAGACGCGAGTACCAACATCACGCCGTGGGGCATTTTGATTGGTGGCGAAGAGCTGCATAACAACCACCACACCTACCCCACATCCGCCAAGTTTTCCGTCAAAAAGTACGAGTTTGACATGGGTTGGGTTTATATCAGCATCATGCAAGCTTTGGGTTTGGCCAAAGTTAAAAAAACACCTCCCAAAATGCAACACGGCACGTTTGAGGCACTCGCAACTGAAAGTACGCTAGAGGCATTGATTACCAATCGCTACGAAGTGATGGCCAATTACGCCAAAGAAATGCGCCTTGCGTGTAAAGCCGAATTAGCCGTTCTGAAAGCCAAACGCGCGGATATGACGACATTGCTGGCTGCTAAGCGCTGGTTGCACCGCGATGCTGACAAAGTGCCAGCAGCCGCCTTACCGCATCTTGCACTAGCGCGCGCTGAGCACCCGATTTTGGACAAAATGGTTGCTATGCGTGAAGAGCTGCGTCAGCTGTGGCTCAACACATCTATGTCGCGCGAGCATTTAACTGCCGAATTAGCGGCTTGGTGTCACCGCGCTGAAGCCAGCGGCATTGCAGCGCTGCAAGAATTTTCTATCATGCTGCGCACGGCCAAAGCGTAAAAAAATTGGATGACCAAGCGATGAGTGACTTGAATATTGACATTGAACTCGACACACGTGGTTTGAACTGCCCGCTGCCGATTCTGAAAGCCAAAAAATCACTTGCCAGCATGACTAGCGGCCAATTGCTGCGCGTTGTGGCAACAGACACCGGCTCGCTACGTGACTTTCAGGCCTTTTGCAAACAAACCGGCAATGACTTGGTGGAGCAACAAACTCTCGAAACCAAGATGGTAAAAGAGTTTGTACATATTCTCAGAAGACGATAGCCAGCCACCGCCATGGATTCCCGCCAACGCGGGAATGACGGCATTTGTGGTGCCAGACAAGCTCGTTTTAAACCAATCGCGTTAATTGATCTTGTAGTTTCAACAACGTAGCCGTGTTATCGGCAACACGCTTACGCTCTAATTCAATCACCGCTGGCGGAGCTTTGGCAACAAAGGCTTCGTTGCTGAGTTTGCCATTCACACGGGCGATTTCACCTTCCAAGCGTGTTACTTCTTTGCCAATGCGCAGCTTCTCTGCGGCGACGTCAATCTCCATATGCAAACACATGCGCAAATCACCGACGACAGACACCGGCGAAGCTTGCGCTGCGGCCTGCCACGTGGCTTCATCGTCAAACACCTTCACTTCGCTGAGCTTGGCGAGCGATTTCAACACCGGCGCTACCTCGCGCATGAAGGTCGCTTCAACGGCATTGGCGGGCAAGGCGAACATAGGCAGCTTGGTTGAAGATGGCACATTCATCTCGGCACGTAGCGTACGGCAGCTGTCGACCAGGCCTTTGAGTTTGGCAACATGCGCCTCGGCAGCAGCATCGATGCGATCTGGCTGACTCACTGGGTATGCTGAAATGCTGACGCTGTCACCCGCACGGCCGGCCACAGGCGCAACTTTTTGCCACAGTTCCTCGGTAATAAACGGAATCACAGGGTGCGCCAAGCGTTGAATCGTCTCCAGTGTGCGAATCAAAGTTCGGCGTGTGGCGCGCTGTTGAGACTCGTCACCGGTTTGGATTAGCACCTTAGCAATCTCCAAATACCAATCGCAAAACTCATCCCACACAAACTGGTAAATACTGTTAGCAACGTTGTCTAAGCGGTAATCTTCAAAACCTTTGGCAACGTCCGCTTCCACACGTTGCAGTGCGGACACAATCCAGCGGTCGGCTTGGCTGAAGTTCAGGTAGCCATGCGCAGAGCCGCCAGCTTCACATTCCGCCTTGGTGTGCTCACGCAAACCACAATCTTGACCTTCACAATTCATCAGCACAAAGCGGGTAGCGTTCCACAGCTTGTTGCAAAAGTTGCGGTAGCCTTCGCAGCGTTTGCTGTCAAAACTGATGTTGCGCCCCAAAGACGCCAAAGAGGCAAAGGTGAAACGCAAGGCATCCGCGCCAAAAGCGGGAATGCCATCCGGGAATTCTTTTTCGGTATTTTTGCGAACCGTAGGTGCGGTTTCAGGTTTACGCAGACCAGTGGTGCGTTTTTCAAGCAATGGCTGCAAGGTGATGCCGTCGATCAAATCAACCGGATCAAGGACATTGCCTTCTGACTTGCTCATCTTCTTACCCTGTGCATCGCGCACCAGGCCGTGGATATAGACATGCTTGAATGGTACTTTGCCAGTGAAGTGCTTGGTCATCATGATCATGCGCGCCACCCAGAAGAAGATGATGTCATAGCCCGTAACCAGCACGCTGGACGGCAGGTACAAATCCATGTCTTCGGTCTGCTCTGGCCAGCCCATGGTGCTGAAAGGCACGAGTGCGGATGAGTACCAAGTGTCCAACACGTCATCATCGCGTTTCAGCGTTTTGCCCGGCGCCTTTGCCTGAGCATCTGCCTCGTTGCGGGCGACGTAGACTTTGCCATCTTCATCATACCAAGCGGGGATTTGATGCCCCCACCAGAGCTGGCGAGAAATACACCAATCCTGAATGTTGTTCATCCATTGGTCGTAAGTGTTGACCCAATTCTCTGGTACAAATTTAACCTCGCCAGAAGCTACAGCATCAATAGCACCTTGGGCAATAGATACGCCTTCATCTGGCTTTTTCGTCATGGCAACAAACCATTGGTCTGTCAACATTGGCTCAATCACTTGTCCAGTACGGGTACAAACCGGCACCATGTTTTTATGTGGCACAGCTTTTTGTAGGAAACCTTGCGTTTCCAAATCTTTTAGCACCGCTTTGCGACAGTCGTAGCGATCCATGCCTTGATAAGCAGCGGGGCCGTTCTCGTTGATTTTTGCATCTAAAGTAAAAATCGTGATGAGTGGCAGGTTGTGGCGCTGGCTGCAGGCATAGTCGTTGAAGTCATGCGCACCGGTGATTTTGACGCAGCCGCTGCCGAATTCACGATCTACAAAATCGTCTGCAATAACAGGAATTTTGCGGTCGCATAATGGCAAATCAACAAATTTACCCACCAAATGCTTATAGCGCTCATCTTCTGGGTGTACGCACAAGGCGCCGTCTGCCAACATGGTTTCTGGGCGGGTGGTGGCGATGTGCAGACCACGCACTGTTGTACCATCGCCTAAAATTTGCGAACCATCGCTAAATGGGTATTCAATGTGCCACATGAAGCTGTTGCGCTCTTCGTTTTCCACTTCGAGGTCGCTCACAGCTGATTTCAGCACCGGGTCCCAGTTCACCAAGCGTTTGCCACGGTATATCAAGCCCTGCTCATACAGACGCACAAAGGTTTCAGTCACGGTTTTAGACAATTTGGTGTCCATCGTGAAGTACTCTCGGCTCCAGTCCACACTTGCACCCATGCGGCGCATTTGGGTGGTGATGGTGTTGCCACTTTGCTCTTTCCATTCCCACACCTTGGAGACAAAATTTTTCCGTGACTCAAATGGTGTCGCACCCATTTCGTGGCGGCTGATGCCCTGAGCTTGCAATTGGCGCTCTACAACGACTTGAGTCGCTATACCTGCGTGGTCCGTGCCCGGAATCCACGCCGTGTTGAAGCCGCTCATACGGTGGTAGCGGGTCAACGAGTCCATGATGGTCTGATTGAACGCATGCCCCATGTGCAGCGTACCAGTCACGTTCGGTGGCGGTAATTGAATTGAAAATGCTGGCGCATCTACTTTTGCCTGCTGCGTCCCGCGAAAGCCGGCGTCTGCGTAATGCCGTTTTTCCCACTCTGGGCCCCATTGCGCTTCAATAGCTGCAGGTTCGAACGATTTGGACAGGGATTGAAGGCCAGGTTGCAGGATGTCGGTCATGGGAAAATTTGTAAATAGGCAATTGGGGTATTTTACGGGAGCAGGCAGATGCTATCTATAAAGACCATACATGCACCAAAAATGCGCATGTATACTAAAGAAGTAAATTAATACTCTCCTCATGTTAGTTTTCTTTTTTTAATGCAAGATTAAATCAATTTTTGCATTCTTCTAAGGTTTATAGGCGTTCGGTGCCACTTTTAGTTCCATGACAAAGTATTCAAATATCCGCCTACGGCCCAGCATCGTGTTGCTGTTTGTCATTCTGGTCGTGCCTATTTTCACAGCCATGCTTTGGTTTACTTACACGACCAACGACTCGATGACGCGCACAAATGCCAAAGATTTGATGGAACGCTTTCGTTTTGAAGCAACGACCAACACGCAAAACTTACTCAAACCAATTGAGACCATGGTGACAACAGCCGCCACATTGGGCAGCACCCAACAGCAGTTTTTCCGTGATGACAACTCATGGGATTATTTAAAAGACATTCTTTCTCACAGTGAGACTACCAGCAGTGTGTATGTGGGTTTTGAGGACGGCACATTTCGTATGGTAATGCGTACTACGCCTGGCATGATCATACAAAACCAATCCGTACCCACAGACTCAAGCTTGGCGTATCGTTGGCTAGATCGTGGAAATATCAACCAACTAAATCAATCAGTTTTCGATGTGTTCACATTTAAAAACAAACAAGATTTAGCGATTGGAGCCACACAAGTACCCGCCACTTACGATCCGCGCCAACGTGACTGGTACAGAGCGGCCGCCATCAACAAAAAAGTGACGATTACGGCACCCTATATTTTTTCATCGTCGGGATTGCCAGGTATCACCATTGCTGCACCTTTTTACGCAGAAGGAAAAATGATTGGTGTCTTAGCGGCAGATATCACCCTAGATAATTTATCGAAATTTCTAGCTGAGCGCGTGGTCAGCAAAGGCGCGATGAGTTTGATCATTGATGACCACGACAAAGTCATTGCGAACTCCAACCTCAAAGAACAAGCCAAACGTGTCGCTGGCAAAATAGACCTCAAGCATGTCGGTGCGCTAGATAGCGATTTACCGGCCTTGGCGATGGTGCAGCAATCCAAGGTGTCTAACAAAGACAACTTCACCTTCGTTCACCCCGCCACCAAAGAAGAATACGCAACCAGTTTTAGTAGCTTTGCTTCCGACAGCAGTAAGCGTTGGCAAATTTTAATCATTGCACCGCTCGATGATTTTTCAGGCCCGCTCAAAGAAAACAATAAACGCCTACTCGTTTTCGGTACCTTGGCCATCATTTTGCAAATCTTGTTCATCTACTTTTTATCGAGACTAATTGCAAAGCCGCTGGAACGTTTAGAGAAAAAGGTCAACGATGTTCGAGAACTGGTTGAAGTCTCTCAGCCAGAAGTGATCGAATCACCGATTCGAGAAATTGCATCGCTCAGCCGCGCGGTTGATACGCTGGATCATGCGGTTCGCTCGTTTGCCGCCTTCGTTCCTGTGGGCTTGGTGAAGCATTTGATTGACTCGGAACAGCAACTTCAACTTGGTGGCAAAAGCCGTTTTTTGACCATCATGTTTTGTGACGTAGAGGCTTTTTCTACCCTAGCAGAAAGCAGCCCATCACAAGAGTTGTTAACACGAATTTCTGCCTACTTAGAAGTTGTCACGCTGGCTGTGAACGAGCAACACGGCACAATTGACAAGTTCATCGGCGATGCTGCTATGGCCTTTTGGGGTGCACCAGCGGAACTGCATGACCACGCTTGGCACGCCTGTGCTGCAGCTATTCGGATAGGCCAGCGCATGGATCAGCTCAACGAAAAGTGGGTTGCCGAAGGCCTCGCACCGCTGCAAATCCGCGTAGGCATCCATTGTGATTCGGTCATGGTGGGTAATATTGGCTCGAAACATCGCATGAGCTATACGGTGATGGGCGATGCGGTCAATATAGCTTCGCGATTAGAAGGCATTAACAAAGACTACGGCACACAGATTTGCGTGAGCCAATCTATTTACCGCGAAGTAGGTGAGCGCTTGTCACTCCGCCCGATTGATGAAGTAATCGTCAAAGGACGCCGTAGCGCTTCACATATCTACGAATTGTTTGGTGTGATTGACATTGAAAATCCAGCATCAGATCTGGAAGCCAGCGAAGAAAAAATTGAACAATGCAGGCTGACAAAACTTGCATATCAAGCCTACACTGACAAAAACTGGCATGAAGCAGCGATTCGCTACGAGGCAGTACTCGCTTTATACCCTAAAGATCAACTAGCCAGCAATATGCTGATGCGCTGCAATACAGCTATTCAGAAAAACGCTTCGATATAAGTACTATAAAACCACAAAATACCTGCAATTATTGCTATTATTTCAATAGCTTTTCAGGCAGCAAATATAACGACTACAGGTCAATTTTAATTTGTAGAATTTACTGCTTTATGAAGCTTGAATTTCTAGCATCAACGCATCCCACTTGAAACGCGCTGCAGCTACATTTTTTTCTTTCACATGACCAAAGCCTTTAATGCCATCTGGAATGCGGGCGATATCAAGCGCGATTGGCATAAGAGTTTGCGCGTTCTGAGCCGTTAATTTGAGCATCACAGCTTCCATGCTCTTGCGATAATCAGTAACAAGAGCGCGTTCCATGCGCCGCTCGGCTGTTGTCCCAAAAATATCAAAAGCAGTCCCACGTAGCCCTTTTAATTTGGCAAGCAGTTTGAAGCTGGTCAACATCCAGGAGCCGAATTGCTGCTTTTGTAATTCACCTTTGTCGTTTTTCTTACCAATCAAGGGTGGGGCAAGATGGTAATTGAGTCTGTAATCGCCTTCAAACATACCTGCTATCTTTTTCTCAAACGCACCGTCACTATGCAATCTGGCAACTTCGTACTCATCCTTATAGGCCATGAGTTTGAAGAGATTTCGGGCAACTGCTTCGGTCAAAGGCAAAGCTTTACCGACGACATCCCCTTTTAAAACCTTCTCTTTGTTACGAATTTTTTCAACAAAATCAGTATATTTAGCTGCGTAGGCTGCATTCTGATAAGCAATTAAAAATTCAACACGTTTGGCGATAACGTCTTCAATTGAGTCTCGTTTTTTAAAATTAACCACACTCACACTTGAGGAGCTGGTTTGCAAAAGTGGTTCAATTTCAGCCCAATTATGTGCGGCACGGCAGCCCCATTCAAAGGCGGTTTTGTTGTTATCGACTGCCACTGCGTTGAGCTCAATCGCCCGCATGAGCGATGCTTTTTGCAGTGGAATCCACCCTTTTTGCCAAGCATAGCCCAGCATGATCGGATTGGTATAGATGCTGTCGCCCATCATCACCGTGGCCAAAGCATCCGCATTGAAAGCGCTGACGCCACCATATTTGCTATCCTCGCCAACGATTTGAGTGATATTGTCAACGCAACTTTGCGACGGATTATGCCAATTAGCATTTTTAACAAAAGCAGCTGTTGGGGTACTGTGTGCGTTAAGCGCAACATGCGTACGACCTGCACGCATGCGCATGGTAGTTTCTTTGTTGGCAGAAACAATCGGGTCACAGCCAATGATCAAATCTGCACCCGCCATGCCTACACGCGTGGTGCGAATGTCATCTTGACGGTCAGCAATCAGCACATGGCTCCAAGTTGCACCACCTTTTTGGGCCAAACCGCCGGCGTCTTGGGTGACAATGCCTTTGCCTTCAATGTGTGCCGCAAAACCCAACAACTGCCCAATGGTGATGACGCCCGTACCTCCTACGCCATTGACGACAATGCCATAGGCTTGTGGTGTCGCCAAGATAGTTGGCTCGGGTAAGCGAAGCATTGCAAATGGATTAGGTGATGTGCTTGCTACTTTGCTTTTCTTTTTCAGCTGTCCACCTTCCACTGTGACAAAGCTCGGGCAAAAGCCTTTGACGCAAGAATAATCTTTATTGCAACTGCTTTGGTTGATGGTGCGTTTGCGTCCAAAATCTGTTTCTAACGGTTCAACACTCAGGCAATTGCTCTGCACACCACAATCGCCACAGCCTTCACACACCAGTTCATTGATGACAACGCGTTTCGCCACATCCACCATGGTGCCGCGCTTGCGACGTCGGCGTTTTTCTGTGGCGCAGGTTTGGTCATAAATAATGACGGTTGTACCTTTGATTTCACGAAACTGCTTTTGAATCGTATCGAGCTTGTCACGATGATGGACGGTAACACCTTCAACTAATTTGATGCCAGCGTATTTTTCTGGCTCATCGGTAACAACAACAATTTTTACAGCACCTTCTGCTTGCATAGATTGCGCAATTTGCACCACTGAATGGCCTTCAGGGCGCTCACCCACTGTCTGGCCACCCGTCATAGCCACTGCGTCGTTGTACAAAATTTTGTAGGTAATGTTGACACCCGCTGCAATAGACTGCCGTACAGCAAGTAAGCCACTGTGAAAGTACGTCCCATCACCCAAGTTGGCAAAAATATGCTGATCCGTGGTGAATGGTTGCTGCCCAACCCAAGGCACACCCTCGCCGCCCATTTGGGTGAAACCGACTGTTGACCTATCCATCCAAATGCTCATGAAATGGCAGCCAATACCAGCCAAAGCGCGAGAACCCTCGGGCACTTTGGTAGAGGTATTGTGTGGGCAACCCGAGCAAAACCAAGGCTGACGCTCAGCATCGCTCAATTGCTGAATCGTTTGCACTTTCATGGCGCGTTCTTTGGCTTCTAATAGGGTCAATTGAGCATCAATTCCATTGCGAATATCACTGCCTTCACCGCCATCAAGCCCAAGTTTTTTCAAACGACCTGCAATTGCTTTAGCGATGATGGATGGAGACAAATCGGCATTAGCTCGCAGAAGGGTGTTGGCGCTTGGACTCGGTGTGGACCATTCACCACCTTCCATTTCATTGAATTTACCCAACACCGTAGGGCGCACATCATCACGCCAGTTGTAAAGCTCTTCTTTAAGCTGGTACTCTATAACTTGCCGTTTTTCTTCAACGACCAAAATCTCTTGCAAACCAGTCGCAAATTCACGCGTCAGTTGAGCCTCAAGCGGCCATACCACACCAACCTTGTGCAAACGAATCCCAATACGACGACAGGTAGAGTCGTCCAAACCTAAATCGAGCAATGCTTGACGCGTATCGTTGTAGGCTTTACCACTGGCTATCAAACCAAAGCGATCGTTCCTTCCTTCAATGGCGTTGTAATTGAGTTTGTTGGCGCGAATGTAAGCCAAGGCGGCATACCATTTGTAGTCAAACAATCGTGCCTCTTGATCTAACGCAGCATCTGGCCAGCGAATGTGCAAACCACCGGCTGGCATTTCAAAATCAATCGGCATGATGATTTTGACGCGCTCAGGATCAATCATTGCCGTGGCACTGGATTCGACAATTTCTTGAATTGTTTTCATGCCTGCCCACACGCCTGAAAAACGGCTCATAGCGAAGGCGTGGATACCCAAATCCAAAATCTCTTGGACATTTGCTGGAAAGAAAACAGGTAAACCGCAGGCTTTGAAAATATGATCACTTTGGTGCGCAGCTGTAGAGCTTTTGGAGATATGGTCATCACCTGCAACAGCAATCACACCACCAAATTCTGTCGTTCCTGCCATGTTTGCATGTTTGAAAACATCAGAACAACGATCCACGCCCGGCCCTTTACCATACCAAATGCCAAACACGCCATCGAACTTATTTGTCCCACTAGGTGAGAAACCGAGTTGCTGTGTGCCCCACAACGCTGTAGCAGCTAATTCTTCGTTAACACCCGGCTGAAAGACGATGTTTTGCGCTTTTAGATAGGGTGCCGCTTTCCACAAAGCTTGGTCATATCCGCCCAATGGCGAACCACGATAGCCACTGACAAAGCCTGCTGTATTTTTGCCTTGCAGCTGGTCGCGTAAGCGCTGTAGCATTGGTAATTTGACCAATGCTTGCACCCCGCTCATGAATGCTGGACCGTAATCAAGCGAATACTTGTCGTCCAACGTGACTGTTTCTAACGCTTTACGAATGTGCTCTGGCAAGGGTGCATTCATGCTATTGGTCTCTCGTTTTTATTTATGTTACCGCAAAGTGTATGCTTGATGAGCGGATAAGTGTTTGCTATTTATGCTTTAAATAAGCTATTTTTAGGATGAATCTTGCTTAAAATAAAGAAATATGGAAACACTTGATAAGTTCGATGTCTTGATATTAAAAGAATTGCAGGCTGACGCACGACTAACCAACGCCGAATTAGCCTCTCGCGTGGGATTGTCAGCTGCACCTTGTTGGCGACGTGTACGAGCGCTTGAAGAATGCGGCTTCATCAAAGGCTATCGAGCAGAAATCGACCGCCACAAAATTGGTTTAGGCGTTTTAGCGTTTGTAAGACTGGATGCAGAGCGAAATCGTGGCGATGTCACCCGTGAGCTAGAAGAGGCTATCAAAAAACTACCGCAAGTGGTGAGCTGTCATTACATTAGCGGCACAGGTACGTTTGAGTTGCAAGTCGTAGCCCAAGATTTGGATAATTTTTCAAACTTTGCACTTAAACAATTGATCAATTTACCGAATGTGAAAGATTTGCACACTAGCTTCTCCTTGGGTGAGGTAAAGGCTAGTAGTGAATTACCGCTAGATCATCTAGTGAAAAAATCAACGCGGTGATTTCGGCCACAACACCCACATTTGCAGCGGTTGTTTGATGCGCCCTGCCAATTCTCCAGCTTCAGCACCCCATCCCATGAAGTAATCAGCGCGAACTGCACCAGTGATCGCACTGCCCGTATCTTGCGCGAAAACCAATTTTTGGAAACGCTGCGCGGCTCCTTCAGTACCGTTGCTGGATAACCATACTGGTGCGCCATAGGGAATGCTGCCACGATCAACCGCGATAGAACGACCAGGCGTGAGTGGCACACCTTGCGCTCCTTTAGGACCCATTTGTGTGTCAGACATGGCCTCTTCACGAAAGAACACCACACGAGGGTTGCTCCACAGCAACTCATTCAATCGATGTGGATTACGAGCTAACCAACTTTTAATCCCTGGCCAAGACACATCTCGCGTACCGCCTTGGTCAAGCAACCATCGACCAACGCTTTTGTAGGGTTGCTCATTGGTGCTAGCGTAAGCCAAACGCACTGTTCTTTTCGACCCATCTGCCTCTAGCATATTAACGCGACCGGAGCCTTGAATATGCAAAATCAAAGCATCAATGGGGTCTGCAACGTAAGCAATTTCTAATCCACGTAATTGAGCCTTGACTTGCGGCAATGTGTCCATCTCTTGGCGTGTGTACCAAGGTATTTTGTTGTAAGTGTTTACTGGAGATCGGTACAAAGGCACAGTGAAACCAGGCCGCAACTTACGCGATGCCTCTAAAACAGGTTCGTAATACGACGTCAGCAAACCTTCTGTTGGGCCTTGCAAACTTTCAACGCGAAACGGCTGCAAGGTCTGCATCATCCAATGCCGCTGTTCACTGCTATTGGCAATACTTAAACGTCGGATTTCAGGACACAAGTAGGCATTTGCTGTTGCTGCATTTTGGCAACTTTTCAACCATGCGCTCCACGCTTCATGTTGCGTGGCATCGTTGTCTTGCCAACCTGGCAGCTCACGCCATCGGACAGGCAGCCAACGGCTTTTAGCTTGCAATATCGGTGCAGGCAGAACGCTCGTTTCATCGACTGAAGGTACTTGCGAAATAGTCTCATGACTTGGAGCTAGTGGTGTCGTACAAGAGACCAAGAAGCCTACAATCAAGCCGCATATAAAAATACTTTTATAAAGACTAAATGAGTTTTGTCTAGGAAAAATCATGACCTTATTATTACTCGAAGCGTTGTTAGCGTTACTGATTTTGATTGGCATCGTTTGGTGGACCATGTTTTCAGGACGCACAAAGGGTGAGCTTCGAAACAAAGGGCAGTCGGATGATCCCAAAAATATCGAATCAAATGAAATGTCCGATCAAAACAACCTCTAAATATCATTTGGCATCGTTTATATAACCCGATGCTGCAAGGCCGGCAACTGTTGTCGATGATGCTTCAATTTGGCAATATCCAAATCAGCCGTCACCACACCTTCGCCCTCTGGCAAAACCGACAACACTGTACCCCATGGTTCAATGACCATCGTGTGCCCCCAAGTACGCCTACCAGAGGGATGTGTTCCACCTTGAGCTGGAGCAATAACGTAAGCTAAATTCTCTATGGCTCTTGCACGTAGCAAAATCTCCCAATGCGCTTGTCCAGTTATGTAAGTGAAAGCACTGGGCACTAGCCAAGCATCGACTTCTTGCGTACGGTACAGCTCAGGAAAACGCATGTCGTAACAAACACTCAAGCCGATGCGCCAAGTGTGACCATCTTTTGAGGGTAAGTCAAAACTAGTTGGCTGATCACCACGCTCTAAAACATGCGATTCATCGTACCGCTCGGTGCCGTTATCAAAGCGGAATAAATGAATTTTGTCGTACCTTGCGGCTAATTCACCACTGGGCGAATAAATCAAAACACTGTTTCGGACATGCTTGGGGTCCTCAGTACCTATGGGCATGGTTCCACCAACGATCCAAAGCTTTAGCTCTCTTGCCATTGCAGCGAAAAATTGCTGAATTTTTCCATGACCAGACTTTTCCGAAATACTCAATTTATCTGTATCCTTGCTACCAATCATGCAAAAATACTCTGGCAAAGCAGCAAGTTCTGCCCCTTGTTCTGCAGCTTGTTTTAGCAGCAATGCAGCATTTTGCAAGTTAACATCCAAGTCGCCGCCAGCGACCATTTGAATTGCAGCAACTTTCATGAATCAGCTCCTTATTTTTTAATGTCTGGTCTTGGGGTTCTTTTTACTTCTGTCACAACAGGCTCAGCCCAGGTTCCATAAACTTTAAATTCTTTTGTCACCGCCTCAATCAAGGGTGCACGGATAAATAATTGCGCTAAAAATGTACCTAATCCAATAGCAGGATTGATCGCAGAAGCAACCAATAATGAAGCTACGCCTGCATTTACCTCGGGCGCATAAACCACCCTTATATCTTGCGTACCAGCTGCAATGTCGGATTTTCCATCCATCAAAATAACTGCATTGACACCACTGATTTGCATGTTGTTGGTCGTTGCTAGACCTTTGTCGATAGCCACATCGCCACGCAGAAAATCAAATACAAAACCTTCACTGAATACATCTCTAAAATCTAATGTCAACCGCTTTGCAATCGACTGCATACTCAACACGCTCAGCAGTTTTGCTGCACCCGGATCTACCTTCAAAAATTGGCCGTTCTCGACATTGATATTAAACTGCCCAGCTAATGTCGGGTAATTCATTGCCAAGGGTGAGCCACGCCAAGTAAGCTGGCCATCTAGCTTTCCCTTACCGTTGCGGACTACGCCTTTGAAGCCAAAACGATCCAGTAATTGACCTGTATCTGATATATCTAGTTTGAAGTCTATGCCTGTAGTACGACGTTCAAGCGTGTTGAGCAGGGTCGTATCGCCCTTGGAAGCAGCATCTGCGCGCAAACCTTCTCGATAGGCCCAAAAGCCATTTGCCGTTAACTTAGCCTCTGGCACAGTGACATTCAATCGATTTAAGCGCCAAACGCGAGTACCGTCAGCAGTGCCGCTTGTATTTGATTGGCGATTAACCGCATCAATCTCAATTTTTCCGAATTTCCGACCTCGTAATTCGAAATCTTCAACCACCAAATCTAAAGCAGGAATACTGACTGGCTGTTCATCCAACAATTTTTCAACATCTTTGACTTGTGCTTCCCCTATCACTAACCGCGCAAGTCGCGCATAAATGCGTCCAGTAGATAGTGATACCGTAGGTTGCCTATATTCCACATAACCGCTAAGCTGTTTAGCCTCCATATTGGCGCGCCAAATTGACCCTTCTCTTGAGCCTCCAATCACAACATTTTCAAATTTTCGACCTTCAACAATCAATTCTTTTGTTCGAACAGCCATTGTTGAGGGAATCAAATCATCAAAAACATGCTGATTCGAAGCAGCTTGTACTCCAGCTTTTGCAGCAGTGCCGACACTGCTGCTTTGTAAGGATGCAAAAAATTTAGACCATTCATCCACATCTAAATGATCGACATTGACGTTGGCTGCGACAGCATTGTTTGGCTCAGGAGTTCCCTCCCCTGCATCCAAGCCAACACTCATGGATCCGCGTATGACTTTTGGTACATTGCCACTAATATCTCGCATGAGTTTGAAATCTGCAATTTTTTCAACGCTTAAATTAATGCTATCTTTCAGACGAACTTTGCCATCTCGCTCGGGAATGGTTGATGACTCAACCAGTGTATTTTCAAACTTCAAGGGCCAGATACTTTGCGCAGTTTTATTAAACGGTGCGGGCAAAGTCAAGGCTAAACCTTGCAAATTGGTTTGAACAGAAACCTCTGTTTGATCGTGTGCAAAACGTAACTGAGCAAAGTATGCCGTACTCCCAGATGCACTTTTAGCCAACTGCGGAATAAAACTTAACTCGCTAGCACGCTGCAAACCAAGTGCACTGGCTACGCCTTGGCCACGAATGACAACTCCTTTGCCCGTTGGACTCAGGGCTGGATCATTTGCATTCAAATTCCCACCGTCAAAACGAACAGCATCACCAAACATCAGTGCTTGCGCGTCTTTGATCAAAAATCCTTTTTCAGAGAAACGCAGCAAGCCTTTGGCTTGACCAATCAACGGGGTTTGCGGTGTCATCTGAACATCGTTTCCCAAGAAAACAATATCGCCTTTGACGCGCGTCTTGTTCAAATCCCCAATCGGTAACGACAATTCAATTTTAAAGTCGCCCGAACCTGTCGAAGTTGCTTTGCTTAGCGATTGGCTCGTGATGCCATACAAGGGCGACTTATTTACAAAGCCCAACATATCTACCATGGCGCTTTTGCCTTGCGCATTCACATTAACAACAGTGAGCTTCAGATCCGGAATAGTGACAATAGCCTGCGCAATTGCAATACTTGGCATACCAGCCACTTCAGCGCTCGTACTTTTTATACTCAAACTGGTTCTATCTAACACCATTTCACCAGCTACTTTGCTAAGTTCAGGCCACGGCAGATCAGCAGGATCTTGCAATCGTTTGGGTACATAGGCCACACGTGAATTGTTGAATTTTGCTGTGATTTTAAAATCGCCTTGATTCGCTTTTGCAGCAGGTATGTCCCAAACCTCCCCCTTGATTTTAAAATCGACTTCACTTGCCTTGCCATCGATGAGTAAATCTCGCACATATTCACGTGCCGCTGTAGGGATGCCCAATGGCAGGTATCGCGAAACTTTATTCAACTCAGCATTTGTCAATTTCGCATTTAAATCCAGAACTCCAGGGAATTTACTTTTATTGATAGCAGTAGCTGGATCGCTAGTTTTCCAAGTCAATTGAGCTGACCCTTGCGCATCTGCATTTTTAAAACTCAAATTGCTCACCGTCACATCTATGGCGGATTCTGCGTTTACTTTTACGCTCGTATTTGGATTTGATTTATTTCTGTCTTTTGAATTGGATGATGTTTTCAGTGGCGTCACACGCCAAACGACATCAGCAGCCAATTGATCAACGGGTATCACAGCATCACTAAACATTCCAGGCAGATCGACTGCCCCTTTGTCGATCGTTATTTTTGCTTTTCCACCTACAGAGCTCACATCAAAATCAATACTTGCCCCTCGAAAGCCAGGTCGTCCTACCGAGTCATGCTTATCAATACCTTCGCCAATTTGGTTGGTATTGGGTTTGGATGAAATTTGCACGCCTTTGATAACGCCCTTGGCTTTAAGGTCTTGGGGAGCATCAGGATAACCCTTCCAGTGCGCAGAGATTGACTCAATCACGCCTTGCGGTGCCAAACTGCTAAGTAGTTCATGCGTTGAAGCGCCCAAAGGAATTTTATTGGCGATCAAACTAATGACCGCCAAATCCAACTTGTCCGCCTTAAAGTCGTTGATACTTTGTGTCGCATCAAATGTTTCTGCACCACCGTTGGCGACGGTTGCACCACCGGCCGATGTTGGATTAGTTTGTGAGAACAGCAGATTGCCGCCAGGCCAGCGCACACCATCTCGTGTTTGAAACTGCAAATTTTGTGTTGATGCCTCAAAACCTTGTTTCAGCTTGCGCCCAATCAAACGTCCAGACATAGACTGCAAAGCTAAGGGTTCTAAACCTTTGCCCAGGGTCGCATCTACTTGTGCAAGGGCAACATCTGCTGTGGTGCTAGCCCACTCGCCTTTGACAATACTCGTCCATGCTTTCAATGCACCAACACCCCGTCCAGACTGACCATCTAACTTAATGTAACGGCTGATTTCTGATACATCAATTTTGGCAAAATCGGCAAAAACTTGACCAGTCCATGCTTTGAGATTACCTTTGTCGCCAGACAACAGCGATTGTGTGAATTGACCACGCAGTGAAAACCTATCTCCCCAAACCGCTGGAGGGGTTGCATCCAGTCGCAGTTCATGCTTGTTCAACGGGTTGCGCGATACAAAATCAACCTGACTCAAAGTCAAAGGCGGTGGTACACCAAATGCACCATTTGGCATTTCATCCACCCAATGCACCATGCCTTTGCGAATGGCGAACTCAGGTTGCGAAAAAAACCAGTCTGCGCCACCACCCGTTTTTTTGTCATCCTTAGAAAAATCTAAACCTGCAATGGTTAATTTACCCTGTGCATCGCGCCGAATGTTTAACTCCGGCGATTCGATCAAAATTTGCTCCACATTCAATTGCAGCAAAGATGCGGGCGAGACTGATGCCAAAATGCGTGGTAATTTCAAGGCTTCGCGCCCAGCTGCATCCAGCAAAGCAATGTCTTTGAGTTCAAACGAAGGAATAATGCCTACAGACTGGGCTGAGATTTCACCAATTTTTACAGGAACACCCAGCACTTTGCTGGCTTCAATTTCCAGTCGCGGGCGAAGTTCGCCAATACGGGGCACAATCACCCAATGCAAAGCCATCCAAGCCAAAGCAAACATCACCCAAGCAGCTACAGCCAAGCTCAGCAAGATCTTGCTCAGCGCGGCGGTGATTTTCCAAAATTTCAGGGAGGCTTGGTCAGATTGATTCATAAGTTGCAGTCCACAATTATGACTGCTCGCTTTGACCATAGTTCCTAATATGTTTTCTTAATATGTCGAACACACTCAAGTTTGCCAACTATTCACGGTTCTTTCAGCGCATTGACCGGCGCTACGCAGATTATTTGCTCACTCTACCCCTTGGCGAGCCACAGCGTGATGCCATGCAAACGACTTACGATGCTCTGAAACGCACGGGCTTAGACGTCAGCGCGGCTTTGCGTATTTTGCGGCAACTGGTGATGCACAGACTCATCCGATTAGATTGCGAACAACATGTCGCCTTGAGCGTGGTAACCCGTGCGGTCACTGACTTGGCCGAATTGGCACTTGAAATAGCCTTAAAAACCGCTTATGAAGAGCTAGATACTTTGCACGGCAAACCCAGCAACGCGCAAATGTGGGTGGTAGGCATGGGCAAATTGGGGGCACGTGAGCTCAACGTTTCCAGCGACATCGACTTGATTTACGTCTACGACCAAGACGGCGATACAACTGGTAATGTGGAAGGTCGTAACAAAATTTCACACCATGAGTATTTTTGCAAAGCCGTCAAAATCGTTTACGACTTGGTAGGCGCAACAACCGAGCACGGTTTTGTCTTTCGGGTCGATTTGGCTTTGCGTCCGCATGGTAATTCTGGCCCGGCGGCGGTATCGTTGGCTGGTTTAGAGCAATATTTGCAGGTACAAGGTCGCGAATGGGAGCGTTTTGCATGGCTGAAAAGCCGCGTGGTTGCGCCGCAAGCTTGCATTGCCAACAATTCAGCCAAAGCTTTGCGCGATGTTGTTTTGCCTTTCGTCTTCAGAAAATACTTGGATTACAACGTTTTTGAATCGCTACGTACCCTGCACCGCCAAATTCGCCAAGAATCTGCCCGCCGCAGTGCTGGCCGACCTGAACGTGCCAATGATGTGAAACTCTCACGCGGCGGCATACGCGAGATTGAATTTACCGTGCAACTCTTGCAAGTTGTACGCGCTGGGCAATACCCCGAACTACGCACACGCCCCACGCAAGACGCCTTGCAACGCGTGGCCCATGCCGGTTTGATGCCGCAAAGCACGGCAGATGCGCTGAGCCAAGCGTATGAATTTTTGCGACGCGTAGAACACCGCATTCAATACTTAGACGACCAACAAACCCACGCCATGCCCACGCAAGATGCCGATTTGCAGTGGATTGCGCAAACCATGGGCTACAAGGAGTGTGACAGTGACAGCTGCGCATTTTTGACCGATTTAGACGCCCATCGCGAGCTGGTGGCCAATGAGTTTGACAAACTTCTTGGCGGTTTTCAGCAAACCAACGCGAAAGATTGCGGTACGCAAGCTTGCAAGGTTTGCCCCTCCCCAGATTCATCAAATTCATCGAATTCAAAAGATTCACCCAATTTGCCCGCCACATTGTCAGCACCTGCAGCAGACATTTCATCTGCTGCTTTTGACAAACGCGTTTCAGAGCTTGCCGAGCACCCACGCGTGCTCAACCTGCGCGAAGACGCCAGAGCCCGCTTGATGCGTTTGGTAGAGCGCACCACAACGTGGCTGCAACAAGGCCGCGTGACCGAGCTTGCCGCCCTGCGCAGCGCCGATTTTTTAGAGCCACTTCTGCGCCGTGAAAGCTACCTCGCCCTCTTGTGGGAGCGCCCCGTGGTGCACGAGCGCCTGCTCAAGCTCTTGGGCAGCGCCCGCTGGCCGGCCAAGTATTTGCTGCAACACCCAGGTGTGATGGACGAACTGGCTGGCGACGCTTGGTTGACCGAGCGTTTTGACGCGCCAGCCTTTGAAGCCGAGCTTGCGCTGCGCCTGAAATCACTGAAATCTACCGGTGAAGACGATACTGAGACACTGCTCAACCTGCTGCGCCGCGCCCACCATGCCGAGCTGTTTCGCACCTTGGCGCGTGACATAGAAGGCCAGCTCACCGTCGAGCAAGTGGCGGATGATTTGAGCAGCCTAGCCGACGCTGTGCTGCGCATCACCGTGGCGTGGTGCTGGGAACGGCACAAAACCAAACACCTAGATGCGCCCAAAATCGCCATCATCGGCTACGGCAAACTGGGCGGCAAAGAGCTGGGTTACGGCAGTGATTTAGACATCGTGTTCATCTACGAAGACGACAATGAAAATGCCAGCGAAATATACAGCGCACTGGTGCGCAAACTCATCACGTGGCTGGACACCAAGACCTCTGAAGGCGATTTGTTCGAAATCGACACCGCCTTGCGCCCCAACGGTGGCTCTGGCCTCTTGGTCACCAGTTTCGCCGCCTTCTCAGATTACCAAGAAAAGCGCGGCAGCAACACTGCGTGGACTTGGGAACACCAAGCCATGACCCGCGCCCGCTTTGTCGCCGGTTTTGCGCCCCTGCAAGCGAAGTTCGACCAAGTCCGCCAAAACGTTATCTCCGCCCCGCGTGATTTACCCGCTTTGAAGCAAGAAATCATCGCCATGCGCGACAAAGTCCGCGCTGCCCACCCTGTCAAAGCAGGCTTTTTCGATGTGAAACACAACCCCGGCGCCATGCTAGACGCCGAATTTGCTGTGCAATACCTCGTTTTGGCTCACAGCGCCGCGCACCCTGAATTACAGCGAAATGTAGGCAACATCGCCTTGATGCAACTAGCAGAAACGGCAGGATTGCTCCCCACCGGCGTAGGCGCAGCAGCCGGCAACGCCTACCGCAGCCTGCGCCACGTACAGCACCTAGCCCGCTTAGACGAAGCACCTACGCAAGTGGCAGCGACCGAGCTTTTGGCAGAGAAAGCGGCAATGTTAGCGCTTTGGGATGCTGTATTTGCTATTTAATTTATAGCTACTCAGGCAACAAATACGCCGTCTACAGCCTAAAACACTACTAAAATCAGCTTCCAGCCCGAATCTTCGCCACCAACGCCGTGGTTGAGTACCCCGCGACGAACGGCAGCGCGAGTGCTTTGCCGCCGTAGCTTTCTACCAACTGCGCTTCTTTCAGCTTCGCCATGTCGTAATCGCCACCTTTGACGATGATTTGTGGACGCAGTTCGTTGATGATTTCCAGCGGGGTGTCTTCATCAAACCAGGTCACCAAGCTCACAGATTCCAGTGCGGCAATCAAGGTGGCGCGATCTATGTCGGTGTTCAGGGGGCGGTCTGGGCCTTTGCCTAGGCGTTTGGCGGAGGCGTCGGTGTTCAGGGCGACGACCAAGCTGCCACCCAAGCTGCGGGCTTGGGCGAGGTAGGTGACGTGGCCAGCGTGCAGCACGTCAAACACACCGTTGGTGAAGACGACAGGCTGCGGCAGGGCTGCGACGCGGGCTTTTGCGTCTGCGCGGGAGGCGATTTTGTCTGTGAATGTCACAGCATCAAGCTGGCACAGTATCCATAAAGCTCTGCTTTTGCATCAGCTTTTCTTGCAGTTTTGCCAAATTAGGGTGGGTATTGCGCCAATTGATGTCTGGGAAGCGGAAATCTAGGTAACCCAAGGCGCTGCCCACCGCAATGTCTGCCAAGCTGAGGTGAATGCCCGAGCAAAACGGTTTGTCGCCCAAGCCAGTGCTCATGGCCTTCAAACTGTCGGTCACTTTGCCCAGCTGGCGGTCTATCCAAACTTGGCTGCGCTGCTCTGCAGTGCGACCTGCCCAAGTGGCTTCTAAGCGGGCCAAGATGGATGCGTCGAGCAAACCATCGGCCAAGGCTTCCCAGGTTTTGACCTCAGCTCGCTCGCGACCAGAAGCAGGAATCAACTTACCGACTGGGGACAAAATGTCGAGGTATTCAACGATGACGCGGGAGTCAAACAAGGCCTCACCAGCATCCAAAATTAAGCAAGGCACTTTGCCCAGCGGGTTCGCGTGGTTGATGGTCGTGTCTGCAGACCACACGTTTTCTTCTACGAACGTGTACTCAAGTTTCTTTTCAGCCATCACAATGCGTACTTTGCGCACATAGGGGCTGGTGGTCGCGCCAATCAGTTTTAACATTCAGTTCAATAAGTAGTCTCTATGACCTTCATTCTATAGTGGACAACCCTTGTTTTCCTTGCAAAAACCAGATGTTGGAGAGTTGTTGTTTTTTTGTCAGGGATTTCCCGTACTGCCGTACTGTGCAGCACCTACAATTGGGGGATGAACGCGTCAATCCCTTCTATCCCTCCTTCCGCCCTTTCTGAACTCACCGCCATCTCTCCCTTAGACGGTCGTTATGCCAAAAAACTAGCCAATCTGCGCCCTTTGATGAGCGAATTTGGCTACATGCAGCGCCGTGTGCAGGTCGAAATTACTTGGTTTGTGGCTTTGAGCGATGCAGGTTTTGCTGAATTTAAGCCGCTGAGCGCAGAAGCACGTGCTCACTTAGTCAGCATCATGGCTAACTTTTCTGAAGCCGATGCGCAAGCCATCAAAGACATTGAAAAAGTCACCAACCACGACGTGAAAGCCGTGGAATATTGGTTAGCGGGCTATTTTGCAGATGTCAATGGCGTAAAAACATGGGTTAAAGGCCAATTCGACGCCCTGCCCGAGCTGCACGCCATGCGTGGTTTTATTCATTTTGCCTGCACGTCAGAGGACATCAACAACACCAGCCACGCCTTGCAGCTCAAAGGCGCTAGGGAAATGGTCATATTACCCGCCGTGGACGGCATTATTACCAAGCTGCGCGAGATGGCACACAGCTACGCTAACGTGCCCATGCTCAGCCGCACCCACGGCCAAACCGCCAGCCCCACGACCGTGGGCAAGGAAGTAGCCAATGTGCTGGTGCGCTTGACCAAAGCGCGTGACAACATCGCCAAAGTCAATCTAATGGCCAAAATGAACGGCGCGGTGGGCAACTACAACGCGCATTTGTCAGCCTGGCCTGATTTTGACTGGGAAGCCTTCAGTAAAGGCGTGGTGGAACGAGCCGAACCAGTCGCTGGTTCGAGTGCGCCCTTCGGCTTGGGTCTAACCTTCCAGCCCTACAGCATCCAGATCGAGCCGCACGACTACATGGCCGAGCTGTTTGACGCGGTGGCACGTGCCAACACGATTTTGATCGACTGGTCGCGCGACGTGTGGGGCTACGTCAGCCTGGGTTACTTCAAACAGCGCATGAAAGCGGGCGAAATTGGCTCATCGACCATGCCGCACAAGGTCAACCCGATTGATTTTGAGAATGCGGAGGGCAACTTGGGCCTTGCGAATGCTTTGCTGCGCCACCTCAGCGAAAAACTCCCCATCTCCCGCTGGCAGCGTGATTTGACCGACTCCACCGTGCTGCGCAACATGGGCGTGGCGCTGGGTTATGCGGCGCTGGCGTACAGCTCGCTGATGGTTGGGCTGAACAAATTGGAGCTGAACGAACAAGCCTTGGCCGATGATTTGGACAGCGCCTGGGAAGTGCTGGCCGAGCCGATCCAAACCGTGATGCGACGCTACAGCGTGCCTGAAGCCTACGAAAAGCTCAAAGCCGCGACCCGTGGCAACACCGTGACCAAGGAAGATTTGCACAAGCTGATCAGTGGTTTGGAGATTCCTGAAGCCGAGAAAACCCGCCTGCTGGTCATGACGCCGGGCAGCTACGTGGGGAAAGCGGGTGAATTGGCCAAAAGAGCTTAAAGCACATAGTTTATATAAAAAAATGGCTGTAGCCGGCATATTTGTTGCCTAAACAGCTATTTTATTTATAGCACTCTTTGATAGTATTTATTGAATTTAACGTATCTCAAAACCCCATCCAATCTTCAACATGGCCATCAAATCCACCATCTTTAAGGCCAGTTTGTCGATTGCGGACATTGACCACAACTATTACGCCGACCACCAGTTCACCCTAGCACGACATCCGAGTGAAACGGACGAACGCATGATGATTCGACTCGTCGCTATGGCTTTGCAAGCGCACCAACTGCAAACTGTGTGTGGCGGCGACGGCACGCTGGCGTTTGGCGCGGGTTTGTCTGACCCAGACGAGCCGGACGTCTGGCTGCGCGACTTCACCCAAGCGACGCGGTTGTGGATAGAAGTGGGCGCCCCCGAAGAAAAACCCATCTTAAAAGCCTGTGGCAAGGCCGATGTGGCGATGGTTTACTGCTACAACCACGCCGCCGAGGTGTGGTTCAAAGCGTTAGAAAACAAGGTTAACCGCGCTAAAAACCTGCAAATCTGGCGCGTACCCACCCTGCAATCGCAAGAACTCGCCAAACTAGCCACCCGCAGCATGCAACTGCAGGCGACGATTCAAGAAGGCGCGCTGATGATGAGTGACGGCGCGAATACGGTGGATGTGGAGTGTGTGCGCTGGTTGTGAGCACTGACTGATAGCGCTTACTGAATCTGCTCCGCCCTGTAAAACCCAGAACCAACCAACACTTTTTGGATATTGCTTGCATCCACCAAAACGGGTTTGAGCAAGAACGATGGCACAACTTTGACGCCGTTGTTGTAGGTTTTGTTGTCATTCACCGTGGGCACTTTGCCTTGAATCAAGGCTTCTGCCATTTGCGCTGTCACACGCGCCAGTTCGCGTGTGTCTTTGAAGACGGTAGACGATTGCTGACCGCGCAAAACTGCTTTTGTCGCGGGTACATCTGCATCTTGACCCGTGATGACTGGCATTGGGTTTCCCGCTACGCCATATCCTGCTTTGATAAAACCAGTGATTAACTCGGCAGCGATTCCATCGTTCGGCGACAACACCGCATCCAAACGTTGTTTTGAATAATATTTTGGCAGCAACACGCTCAAACGCGCTTTGGCGATGGCCCCGTTCCATCCTTTGGTAGACACATTGTTCATGCCCTCTTGGCCAGACTCAATGATCAGTTGTTTTTTGTCAAGATAAGGCTTGAGCACGGACATCGCACCGTCGTAGAAGAAAAAAGCATTGTTGTCGTCTTGCGAACCTGCGAAAAGCTCAATGCGGAAAGGGCCTTTTCCTGCAGCCAAATCTAAACGTTTCACGATGTCCGTGCCTTGTTTCACGCCAACGTCAAAGTTGTCAAACGTGGCGTAGTAGTCCACGTTAGCGCTGTCGCGGATCAAGCGGTCATACGAGATAACTTTGATTTTTTTATCGCCAGCTTTTTTCAAAACATCAGTCAGCTTTTTGCCATCAATCGCTGCAATCACCAACACTTTCACGCCTTTTTGAATCATGCTTTCAATTTGCGCAATTTGCATGTCAGCCCCGGAGCTAGCGTATTGCAAATCTGACGCCAAGTTGACCTTGTTCAGCTCCCGCATGATGGACAAACCATCGTTCACCCAGCGCATATTGCTGAATTCTGGCATGGACACGCCCACCGCAATTTGCTCTTGTGCCGTTGCGATAGAGCTGAATGCTAAGCATGCTGCCACCAACGAAAACTTAACTTTTTGAAACAGCATATGCATCTTTGTTACTTTATTTTGTGAACTAATCAGTTACTTTGTTCAATGCTTGAACTAAGTACTTATTATCCAGAATATGAAGAACAGCGTCTAGTAGCTATTCAAAGCAATGACTCAGGACATACCCTTGCGTTTACAAATTAACAAGCTAATTACTTTCTAGCTTGCGCTCTGCCGCCCGCTCGGCATAGGTGTTGAAGCGCCAAGAGGTGCTCTCCAGCGTGATACGGTGCCAAGTGTTGCGCTTTTCTACGGGCGACATACCTGGCCAGTGCTGCACTTCTTCAAACGTACGGCCGCAGCCTTTGCACATTTCGTCGCCCTGGCTGGTAGAGCAAATGGCGATACAGGGCGTATCAGGCGTGGTGTCGTACCAAGCCAGCCACGCGGCCATGGCTTTGGGTGGGAAGCCCTCGTAGGCAGCGGTGTCTTGGCGGTAAAACACCATCAAGGCATACACCGTTGCCAGCGCCCGCAGCTCAGGACACAGCGTCACGCCATCGTCTGACGGGCTGCGTTCGCGCCAGTAGTTGATGGCGGCTTCAATATCGGTGATGTGTAAAACGGCATTCACGGCAAAAAAACGTCAATTATCTGTAGAGAAATATACGGAAAGTATATGTATATAAAATCAGTACTTGCAATCATACTGCAAAATCGTTGCAAGTGCTTTTCCTCTCAAAGTTTCCTCGCAAAGTAGGTGGTAAATCAAGTAACATAGCTGCATGAAACTTCTACTCAGATGGCTACTTTTAGCTGCCGCTCTCCTCTTTGTGGCTTATGTGTATGACGGCGTGTCGGTGCAAAGCTTCCAGTCTGCCCTGCTTGCTGCGTTCGTGATCGGTTTGCTCAACACTTTTGTCAAACCGCTGTTGATCATTTTGACGCTCCCCGTCACCGTCATCACCGTCGGCCTGTTCCTTTTCGTTATCAACGCGCTGATGTTTTGGGGCGCAGCCTCGCTGCTGGACGGCTTCAATGTGACAGGTTTCACGGCGGCACTGATTGGCTCTGTAATTTACTCGGTGCTGAGTTATTTGATCAACACAGCAGTGGATAGCCTGTTTTCGAAGAAGTAGTAGCATCGAAATAATAACAAGACTCGCTATACAAAATATAGCGTCTTAGACAACAAATACGTCGGATACAGACCTATTTACCAGTTTCTTTTTCGTCTTTAATTTGCTGTTTTAACAGCTCCTGCACTTGGCGAGTGCGCACATCGACGATAGATTCTTCCATGTAATCACGCCCTGAAGAACTGCTAGCCGTACCAAGCCTAACCATATCTTGCGCCGCTTTGAAGCGGTCTAGGGCAGCTGCGTAATCTAACAAAGCCACTTGCGCCTCAGCCTCAGCTCGCACGGCACGTAAGTTTTGGCCAGTGGCTCGGTAAGCGCTGGCTAAAAGCTGCCAGACGGGCGCGTCGGTGGGGTTCGCGGCGACCCAAGTTTGCAGGTTTTGCGCGGCTAGGGTTACCAATGCCAACTGTTTACTTGCAATTTGTACCTGTGATTGGACGAACAATTCTGGTCGACTCAATCGCTGACTTGTCGATTGAATCGGCAGCAGCCCGAGTGCTGCATCCACCTGATTTGCTGCCAAATGCAGTTCAATTGCTATCAATTTTGCAGCTTTAGAGGCAATTAAATCGCCGGCTAATGCACTATGTAGCCTGTCTTTTTGGGCAATTGCACGTGCAAAATCACGCAGCTTGATATTCGCCAAAATAGCGGCATACAAACTGGCGACTTGGCGCGATTTGCTCAAGTTCGCAAACCCTGCAGCTTGCGGCTCTGCCGCCCACAGGCGTAGCACGTCTATGCCTGGCTCAGCCAACACTCGGGCTCGAGCGGACATCAAGGCGTGCTGCAAACTTGGCTCACTCTGCGGCGCAAATTTCGCCATATGCTGTTGAATCAGCAAGCGCTGCTGCATGTCGCCCATGCGCTCGGTCGTCATGGGGTGGCTGCGCAGGTAGGGGAAATTGCCGCTATCGCTCAAGCGGGCGGATTGTTGCAGCTTCTCAAACATGCCCACAAAACCCTGGGGTTCAAAGCCGGCGGGTTGCATCAGTCCCAATCCGAGCCGATCTGCCTCGCGCTCCATATCGCGTGAAAAGTTGAGTTGCCCTTGTATGGCCACAGCTTGCGAGCCGGCGACGACTGCGTTCAAGGCATCCGTGTTTTTACGCGCGGCCACTGCGCCCAAAATCATCGCAGCAATCATCACTGGCGTTTGCCGCCCTTGCTGGGTGATAGAACGGGAAATGTGACGCTGGGTGACGTGGGTGAGCTCATGCGCCAGCACCGAAGCCAGCTCATCCTGATTAGCCACCAGCCCAATCAGCCCCAGATGCACGCCAAAATAGCCGCCCGGCAGCGCAAAAGCGTTGACCGTGCGGTCCCGCGCTAGCATCACGCGCCAAGCGAAACGTTCGTCCATCTCCGCCGTTAATTCGCCCTTGGCGCGGGCAGCTTTGAGGAGTGACTGCCAAATGCTGTCGACGTATTCGTTCAGCAGTGGGTCGTCCAAATAATCGGGGTCGCGGTAGATTTGCTTGGCAATAGCGTCACCCATGCGTCGCTCGGCGCCTAGGGACAAATCGCCGTCTTCGCCCACGCCGGTGAGCGCGACCATGCCGGTGCGCTGGGTTGAAGCTGCGCTTGCTGTGGCTTGCCCTAGTGTCAAACTGGGACTAGCCAAACCAAGCAAGGCCAAAAATACCGCTGTAACGGTGGGGAGAAGTTTAAATGTTGATTTCACAGGCTTATGATAGCGTTCATGACTATTAATTCCGCACTAAATACATCTGTAACAAATGGCTTGACCCATTTCGACGCACAAGGCCAAGCCCACATGGTTGACGTGGCCGCCAAAGCTGCGACCCACCGTATCGCAATCGCCCAAGGCCGCATCACCATGCTGCCAGCGACGTTTGCGTTGATTGAAGCTGGAACAGCTAAAAAAGGCGATGTTCTAGGCATTGCGCGGATTGCGGGCATTCAAGGCGCGAAGAAAACAAGCGATTTGATCCCGCTGTGCCATCCGCTCGCTTTAACCCGTGTTGCTGTAAATTTCATAGCTGAAGAGGCAATAAATACGCTGGCTACATATGAAAATAGATCAATTTTATGCACCGCGACCGTAGAAACCGTCGGCCAGACCGGCGTGGAGATGGAAGCCTTAACAGCCGTACAAGTCGCACTACTCACCATCTACGACATGTGCAAAGCCGTGGACCGTGGCATGACGATGACCGATGTGCGGGTGGTTGAGAAGCACGGCGGGAAGTCGGGAAGTTTTGTGAATCCTTGAGGTTCTGCCCTTTGCAGCCCACAATACCAATCCTTTTGCGAAGGTGGTGGGGTAACAAGTGGAGGATTGGGTTGGGTAGTTTAGCTGTTTATTTAATAGCTACTCAGACGATAAAACCTTTGGATAGAGAAATATTTATCGCTATTTTTAAGCAAATAAATGCGTAGTGTGACTGACGCAGGAACCCAATAGCAAACATCGTGTCAAATGAAAATTTGGATATTGTTTGCCCAACTTGGGGATTATTATTGTTTACAAGTTTCGGGGGATCCGCACGCAAAAACAAAATTACTACGTAAGAAAATACCTGT
The DNA here is from genome assembly GCA_013298945.1 of Polaromonas sp. Lineage (GTDB taxonomy): Bacteria > Pseudomonadota > Gammaproteobacteria > Burkholderiales > Burkholderiaceae_C > Aalborgiella. Next base: position 243,367 of record JAAFJR010000001.1, on the reverse strand, counting down.
TTCTATGTAATCATCTCCAATCCACGCACCTTTACCAGATGTTTTTTGTGGCGAATATACTTTTCGAGGAATAGTCATCGTACCAAAACCATTTCGCCGATCATCAGCATAATTGCCTTGATAGCGAGGGCCATCTGGCCATACATAAGTTCCAATGCCGTGCTTATTACCTTGTTTAAATTCGCCTTCGTAAGTATCTATGCCTTTGGCTTTTCCTCTACCGTGAGCAAGGCCCTTTAAGCAATCACCAACATACTCGACATTAATATCTGGGTCATTAACTTTGCAATCTGCCGCAAAAGCAGTTACAACAAAAATGTTAAGTAATGCAGCACATATCAAATTAATTGCGGTCTTCCTCGATGGGTTCATGTTTTGTCTTTCTTCTATTTGAGATGCAACAGCTACATTAGCCATTACTGAATAAATAATACTTTAAAAATCGTTAATTTTTGACTTACTTACGCGCCAAAATATCCTTCAAAGCCACCCCCGTGTGGGTTTTCAGCTTGACCACACCCTCGGGCGTGGTCGCCGCGACGACTTGACCGCCGGCTTTGCCACCGTCGGGGCCAAGGTCAATCACCCAATCAGCTTCGGCGATCACGTCCAAATCGTGCTCAATCACCACCACACTGTTGCCGCCGTTGACCAAGCGGTGCAGCACGTGGATGAGTTTCTCCACATCCGCCATGTGCAAACCGACCGTCGGCTCGTCCAGCACATACAGGGTGTGCGGTGGTTTTTGACCACGGCGGGTGATGTCGTCGCGTACTTTGCTCAGTTCCGTTACCAGCTTGATGCGCTGCGCCTCGCCACCGCTGAGGGTGGGTGAGGGTTGACCCAGCGTCAAATAACCCAGCCCCACGTCTTTGAGCAGTTGCAGCGGGTGACTGATGTTGGGCATTGCGGCGAAAAATTCGACAGCTTCGTCCACCTCCATCTGTAGTACGTCGCCAATGCTTTTGCCACGCCAAGTAACGGCCAGTGTTTCGGGGTTGAAGCGGGCACCGTGGCAGACCTCGCATTTGACCTTCACATCGGGCAAAAAGCTCATGGCGATGGTGCGTATGCCTTGGCCGTCGCAGCCCGAGCAGCGGCCGTCGCCGGCATTGAAGCTGAAACGACTCGCAGCGTAGCCACGTGCTTTGGCTTCCAATGTTTCGGCAAAGAGCTTGCGGATGGTGTCCCAAAAGCCGATGTAGGTAGCGGGACAGCTGCGGGGGGTTTTGCCGATGGGGGTTTGATCGACTTCTAGCACGCGATCAACCGAAGCGTAACCCGTCACATCTCTGCAACCCACCCAAACTGGGTGCGAACCCGCAGCGGCAGCATCGCGACCAGCTTTGGTGGCTTGCTGCGCAACGGCGGCATGGACGTTGGTCAGCATCACCTCCCGTGCCAAGGTGGATTTGCCGGAGCCAGAAACGCCCGTGATAGCGACCAAGCGCTGCAGCGGGATTTGCACGTTGACGTTTTGCAGGTTGTGCATGGATGCGCCGGTGACGCTGATCCAAGCTTGCTCGGCAGATTGTTCGACCACACGTCGTTGTTGTAGCGGGTGCTTGATGGCATGCATCAGATAGCGGCCGGTTTGCGAGTCGGCAGCTTGCATCACATCGTCCACTGTACCCTCTGCCACCAAACGACCACCGCGTTTGCCAGCGCTGGGGCCGATGTCGATGATGTGTGAGGCTGCGCGTATGGTGTCTACGTCATGCTCCACCACCACTAGTGTGTTGCCTTTATCGCCCAGCTTGTGCAGAGCGCGTAGCAGTATCTGGTTGTCGCGGGCGTGTAAACCGATGGTTGGCTCGTCCAGCACGTAGCACACGCCTTGCAGGTTGCTGCCCAGCTGGGCGGCTAGGCGGATGCGCTGTGCCTCGCCGCCGCTGAGGGTGGGTGCGCCACGGTCTAGCGTCAGGTAGCCTAGGCCCACTTCTTCCAGAAACTCCAGCCGGCCCTTGATCTCAGGAATCAAATCGCGGGCAATGTCCATCTCGCGCTGGCTCAGGCGGTTGGCGACTTGCAGTTTAGCGACCCATGCATGGATGTCGGTGACGCTTAGTGCTGCTATATCGGCAATTCCAACACCTTCCACATCAGCATTCTTATCGGTATTTTTTTCTGAATAAGCACCAAACTTCACCGCACGTGCCATCAAATTCAAACGCGTGCCGCTGCAGCTGACACAGGCGTGGGTGGTGACATCGTCGGCATCCGGCTCGGCAAAAGTTTGCTCGCGGCCACCGTTGTCGTCTTTGACCGAGTCGTCAAAAACCTTGCGCTGGTCTTTGGTGAGCTGTACGCCGGTACCGACGCAATCGGGACACCAGCCGTGTTTGCTGTTGTAACTGAATAAACGAGGGTCTAGCTCGGCGTAGCTGGTGCTGCAAACGGGGCAGGCGCGCTTGGTGGAGAACACGCTGAGTTTACCGATGCTGACGGTCTCTAATCCATCTTCCATCGCTTCGCGCAGGCCGCCAAGATCGCTCAGGACATACACCACGCCTTTGCCGTGTTCCAAAGCGACCGTCAAAGCAAGACGCAAAGCTGCTTCGTTCTCGGGTGTGATATCCAGACTCGCCACCGGCAGCTCGATGCTGTGCTCTTTAAAACGGTCAATGCGCGGGAAGCCGGTCGTTGGCAAAAAGTTGCCATCGACACGCAAATGGGTATAGCCACGCGGGCGCGCCCAGTCGGCCAGCTCGGTATAGACACCTTTGCGGTTAATCACCAAGGGAGCCAGCAGACCGATGTGCTGACCTTTAAAATTTTTCAGCAACTGCGAGACGATACTGTCTGGCGTTTGCGGTTGCACAGCGGCACCATCGTGCACACAATGTTGAATCCCCAATTTGACGTACAGCAAACGCAGAAAATGCCAAACTTCGGTGGTGGTACCGACGGTGGATTTACGGCCACCCCTGCTCAGCCGCTGCTCAATCGCCACTGTGGGCGGAATGCCATAAACCGCATCCACCTCAGGTCGCCCTGCCGGCTGCACGATGCTCCGGGCGTAGGCGTTCAGGCTTTCTAGGTAACGGCGCTGACCTTCGTTGAACAAAATATCAAACGCCAGCGTGGACTTGCCCGAACCGCTGACGCCCGTAACGACGGTGAATTGGCCGTGCGGGATATTGACACTTAATGACTTCAGATTGTGTTCTTTGGCGTTGACGATCTGGATGTGCGTGTTTTCAGCATGAACAGGTGGTGTCAAAACCCTCGTTGGCACCGACGCAGACGTAGCGATTGACATATCCCAACCGCCCTTTTCCGCCACACCGTGCGACCCGAATCCTAAAGCGCTGTCGTAGTCGCGAAGGGCTTTTCCCGTATGCGAGCTGGGATGACGGCGCAAATCATCAGGCGCACCGACAGCAACAATTTCACCGCCCGCATCGCCGCCTTCAGGACCTAGGTCGATGAGCCAATCGCTGGACCGGATCACATCCAAGTTGTGCTCGATGATGATGAGGGAGTGGCCAGCATCTTGCAGCTTGCGCAATGCGCGCATCAACTTGGCGATGTCGTCAAAGTGCAAACCGGTCGTGGGTTCGTCAAACAGGAACAAGGTGCCTTTTTTAGCCACAGGTTGTCGACTGGAACTGCCGCTCTTGGCAGCTTCGGCCAGAAAACCAGCCAGTTTGAGACGCTGGGCTTCGCCACCGGAGAGTGTGGGCACGGGTTGGCCGAGCTTGACGTATTCCAGACCCACGTCGACGATGGGCTGCAGGGCGCGGATGACGTCGCGATCGGTGGCAAATATCGCGGCGGCTTCGCTCACGGTCAAATCCAACACATCAGCCACATTCAGATTCTTGCCTTTGCGCTCAATGCGTACCTCAAGCACCTCGGGGCGATAGCGCAATCCGTTGCAGTCCTGACAGCGCAGGTACACGTCGCTCAAAAACTGCATTTCAATATGCTCAAAACCTGAGCCACCGCACAAGGCGCAGCGTCCATCGCCGCTGTTGAAGCTAAATTTGGAAGTGGTATACCCGCGCTGCTTGGCCAAAGGTGCTTGAGCGAACAACTCACGCAAAGCATCCCACGCGCCTACGTAGCTGGCGGGGTTGGAGCGGGCGGTTTTACCGATGGGGGACTGATCAACAAACACCACATCGCTGAGGTGGTCTGCACCTAGCAGACGATCATGCAAGCCTGGTGTATCGGTCGCTTTGCCAAAATACCGGAGTAATGCAGGAGCCAAAATGTCTTGTATCAAGCTCGACTTGCCTGATCCGCTGACGCCAGTGATGGTGACCAAGCGCTGCAATGGCAGGTCCACAGTGACGTTTTTGAGGTTGTGCTCGCGCGCACCTTCCAGGATCAAACGTGGCGTGCTGTCGCTAACCAAACGCTGGAAACCCATGCCGATTTGTTTGCGGCCACCCAGGTAAGCACCCGTCAAGGTGTCGGCATGGCGAAGCTCCTCTGTTGTGCCATCAAACACGATTTGACCACCGCGCTCACCCGGACCAGGACCCATATCTATCATGCGGTCGGCGGCCAGCATAACTGCTGGGTCGTGCTCTACGACCACCAAAGTGTTGCCCGCGTCCCGCAAACGCAGCATGGCCTGGGTGATGCGTCCCATGTCACGCGGGTGTAGGCCGATGCTGGGCTCATCTAGCACAAACAAGGTGTTCACCAAAGATGTACCCAACGCCGTGGTGAGGTTAATACGCTGTACCTCACCGCCGCTCAGGGTGCGGCTTTGGCGGTCTAGGCTAAGGTAGCCAATGCCCACATCACACAGGTACTTGAGGCGGGTGTTGATTTCTTCATGCAGCATCGATAGGGCTTGCTGGTCGCCAGAAGTTGCACTACGCGAGGTATCTACGTCAACCGCCTGCTCGACGACTTGACGTCCAAAAAACTGCCGCAGCTTGTCAATCGACAACAGCATCAAGTCATGTAGGCACAAGCCAGGAAGTGCTTCTAATTGATTTCGTGACCAATTAGTACCACTCGGTAAAAACCGCTTACTTGGTGACAACACGGCATCTGCGTCCGGCTTACTGCCGATGCGCCAGATCAGGCTCTCAGTTTTCAGGCGCGCACCATCGCAAGTTTCACACGTTGTATAGCTTCGGTACTTGGATAGCAGCACGCGGATATGCATTTTGTAGGACTTAGTCTCCAGATACTCAAAGAAACGTTTCACGCCAAACCAGTGCTGGTTCCATTTGCCATTCCAATTGGGCGAGCCGTTGATGACCCAGTGTTTGTGTTCTGCCGTGAGCTTGTAATACGGCGTGTCGCGCGGGATGCCCGCCGCCTCGGCATGGCGCATTAGGTCGTCCTGGCATTCTTTCCAGGCTGGTGTCTGCATCGGTTTGATCGCACCAGCGCGCAGGGTCAACTTGTCGTTGGGGATAACTAAGCCGTAATCCACGCCAATGACGCGGCCAAAGCCCTTGCATTTTTCGCACGCACCTACGGGCGAATTGAAAGAAAAGGCAGAAGGAATGGGATCTGCGTAGCGATGGTCGCTCTCGGGGCAATGCAAGCCTGTGGAAAATTTCCACATGACACCTTCGTCACCTGCATACACATTGACGCGACCGCTGCCGCGCTTAAGCGCTACTTCGATCGCTTCGACAACGCGTGACTTGTCAGCAGTTCCAATGCGAAAGCGATCAGCCACCACATCCAGCACTTTGCGCGGCCCAGTCAACGTAGCAACTTCTCGCTCAGCTTGCACTTTGGTAAAGCCGCTGGCAGACAGCCACTGGATGACTTCTTCAGCCGTGGTTTGCGCAGGCAACTCAACGGGGAAAGTCACAGCCAACCGCGGATCTTCTCCGATTGCTGTAGCTCGCTGCAGCATCTGCGCATAAATCGATTCAGAAGAATCATGTTTAACCAACAGCGCCGTTTCGTGGTCAAACAAATGCGCGGCCCGGGCAAAATAAAGCTTCAGGTGATCGTTCAGCTCAGTCATGGTGCCCACAGTAGAACGCGAGCTGCGCACAGGGTTGGTTTGATCGATAGCAATGGCTGGTGGCACACCATCGACGCGGTCTACCGCTGGTTTGTCCATACGATCCAAAAACTGTCTGGCGTAGGCCGAGAAAGTTTCCACGTAACGTCGTTGCCCTTCGGCAAACAAGGTATCAAAAACGAGGCTTGATTTACCCGAACCACTGGGTCCCGTCACGACCGTCAATTCGCCGGTACAGATATCTAGATCGAGATTTTTGAGGTTATGTTGACGCGCACCGCGAATGCGGATGGTTCCCTGTGCCATGAATGTGTTCTTTCCTAGATCGAGTTACGATTCTAGGCAAGAAATTAGGCGATGGTCGAAGTTTTTGAATTAACCTTTTAATCGACCTAAATATCCAGCATCAAACACCCCCACGAAGTGCATTTTCTAAGGCTAACGATTTTTCAGCACCGGCAGCTTCTTTAATTTTAGGAAAAAGCTGAACCAGTTGAGAGTAACTGCCAGCAGCTTCAACTGCCAAATTTAAACGAAAGCCACGAAAACCCAAGCTAGCTGTCAGCTGCGTGGCTAATGGATAAGCAAGTTTGTAGCGAGATTGTGCTTCGTTCAGTTCAACAAAGCCGCCTAACGCCTCTGCTGCTTTGATTGGCGCATTTGAATTTGATGCAACTGACTTGCTTACCTCTTCTAGCAAACCAAGAGACAGCATGTGGTCAACATCGGCTCTTGTAAAGCCTAATCCAACCAGCATTGTCAGTACATCATCTAAAGAACGTTCCCCATTAAAAATAATAAGGGCTGAACGTTGCCTTGGACTTAGCGCGATCGAACGGTCGCTGATCGCTTTTTTGCCAACTTCTGTTTTTGTTAACCACATGTCAATTTCAAAATGTTACCCATATCTACATTAGACAACAAATAAAACTTTAAACAATGAGGTTAATCCACTAATTGCACACTAACAAATTAACGCAGATTTAAGAAGCGATTGAAATTACTTCTGAAAAAGTCATAGAACCGTGCTTTTCTCCACTCATATCGATATCGCCGCCTTTGCTAAGCATATAAACCGCCACTGCTGCAAAAATGATAAATCCCACAACTATTTTCCACATGATATTTTCCTTGTATTGATAAATGCTAACTAATTCAGTATACGCACAACAACTTTGCTGGCATAAAAAAAGCCCTCCGAAGAGGGCTTTGGAAGAAGTTATAGATTAACTACAACTTCTTTCCTACGACTTACGTTTAATAAATTTACATTTACAAATTAGTCGTTCGCGTAAATATCCACATCTTTCGTTTCTTTAACGAAGAGCATACCAATCACAAAGGTTGCAGCTGCAATGATAATTGGATACCACAAGCCGTTGTACATGTTACCGGTTTGCGCCACGATAGCAAAAGCAGTCGTAGGCAACAAACCACCGAACCAACCGTTACCAATATGGTAAGGCAAGCTCATAGATGTGTAGCGGATACGTGTTGGGAACAACTCGACCAGCATAGCTGCAATAGGGCCGTAAACCATAGTGACCAATAGCACTAAATAAGTCAAGATCAAAACAATCATCGGTTTATTCACTTTAGCAGGATCAGCTTTTGCTGGGTAACCGGCCGATTTGAGTGCACCAGCTAAAGCACCAGAAAAGGCTGCTTCTTTAGCTTTCACAGTTGCGCCTTTTGCATCTTTGTCAAAGCCCGCCAATGCATCAGTAGCTTTCTTCAAATCTTCAGGTTTAGCAGCTGCCGCTGTCAAGTCAGCAACTTTCTTTGTAGCTGCTTCTTTAGCAGCAGCAATATCAGCATCGCTGGTTTTCGTTGCGTCATAGCTGGTAATAACTGTTTCACCAACTTTGATGGTCGCAGGCGTTCCGGCTGGTGCTGCAACGTTGTCATAGCTCACAGAGCCAGCTGACAATTTTTGCTTAGCCACGTCGCAAGAGCTTGTGAACTTAACAGTACCTGTTGGGTTGAACTGGAAAGAGCACTCAGCAGGATCGGCTGTCACAACGACTTTATTTTTTGCTTGTGCAGCAGCCAAATCAGGATTTGCATACTCAGTCAAAGCCTTAAAAGCTGGGAAGAATGTCAATGCACCAAGCAAGCATCCAGCCATGATGATTGGTTTACGTCCGATTTTGTCTGACAATGCGCCAAAAACAATAAAGAATGGTGTACCGATAATCAAAGAAATGGCAACCAAAATGTTAGCCGTTGCGCCATCAACCTTCAATGCTTGTGTCAAGAAGAATAAAGCATAGAACTGACCTGTATACCAGACCACTGCTTGACCAGCCACCAAACCAACCAGAGCCAAAATAACAATCTTCAAGTTTTTCCATTGACCGAAAGATTCAGACAAAGGTGCTTTTGAAGTCTTACCTTCTGATTTCATTTTTTGGAATGCTGGGGATTCATTCATACTTAAACGAATGTAAACCGACACTGCCAACAACAAAATAGAAACCAAGAAAGGAATACGCCAGCCCCAATCAGCAAAAGCTGCTTCACCAATGCTAGTACGTACACCCAAAATCACCATCAAACTCAAAAACAAACCCAATGTAGCAGTAGTTTGAATCCAAGCTGTATAGGCACCACGTTTACCAGTTGGAGCATGCTCGGCAACGTAAGTAGCGGCACCGCCGTACTCACCACCCAAAGCCAAGCCTTGCAACATACGTAGAACAATCAAAATGACTGGCGCTGCAACACCAATACTTGCATAGTTTGGAAGACAGCCCACGATAAACGTTGACACACCCATAATCAAAATAGTCACCAAGAAGGTGTATTTACGACCAATCATGTCGCCTAAACGACCAAAAATCAACGCACCAAATGGACGCACAATAAAGCCAGCTGCAAAAGCTAACAATGAAAAGATCGTGCGTGATGCAGGATCGAGGGCTGAGAAAAACTGGTTACCGATGATCACCGCTAAAGTACCATACAAGTAAAAGTCATACCATTCAAAAACCGTACCCAATGATGAGGCAAAGATAACTTTCTTTTCCTCAGCACTCATGGGCCTGTTTGCTATTGCTGTTGCCATTGATGCGTCTCCTATAGATAAAAAACTCACTCCGATTGAAGTGATGTGTGAATATCTGCTAAGCGACTGACCGGATTCTGACAAAGTGTGACAAAAGTCCGCTTAAAGCTAGGGTAATCCCTTGGTTTTTAAAAAATAAATTCAAAAAATTAAAGCCGTGATGTGCCTACAGGTATTTTCAAAACATCATCCCAAACTGAATCCCCAAACCATTGATCTTGCTTCAGATAAGCTGCAAGCATGGGCAAAGCATCTAATCCGAAAAATAATTTGCCATCCACTTCCAAGATTGGAACGCCAAAAACACCTTGCCGAATAGCACTGTCTGTATGTGTTTTCAAAAGTGATTTGACTTCTGCGGAATTTGGCTCCGCTACAAGCTTGAGGTCTATTTTAAGCGCCACGAAGCGTTGTTCGGCAGCAGCATCTAGCCCACCTAGCCAAACATGACGAAACAACTTCTCGACAACATAACGATTGGGCAGCCCTGTATAGTTAGTCGCAACTGCCAAACGCATCAAAGCCAAAGGATTAAAAGGGTGTGCAGCTGGCAACTGCAATTCAACGCCCAATTTATGCGCCAGCCACTGAACTTGTCGATACGTCCATTCACGTTTAGACGGAATCTCTGCCGGTCCTAGCTGACCATGGTGCTTCAGCAGACCTGCAAAAAGCACGGGCTTGTAAGTAACTTCATAACTGATTCCCTGCAAAGCTTCGGGTAAGTTTTCAAAAGCCAAGTAGGCGTAGGGTGAAATGACATCGAAATAGAAAGTGATGTGTTTCATCGCGTTTATGTGAGTATGTGTTTATGGTGTTTTATCAACCGTATTGAAATGAGATGCTGAAGAACTCGTATTTCCAGTCAAGTCTTTTCTCTCTTGAATCAAAGCCAGAATCTTCTTCTTTGCATCATCAGAGTAAGAACCCCAAGCTACGATTTCATCAATCGTGCGCCAGCAGCCCAAGCACAAGCTGGATTTTTGATCCATTTTGCAAACAGAGTTACAAGGTGACAAAATAGGCATTAAATATGACTGAAGCCGGCGTATTTATTGCCTGAGCAGCTATAAAATTTATACAACAACATTGATAACAACATCAGCAACTGGCGCTTGAGACAGCATTTGGAGCGCATACGGCGACACTTCAAACACAGCATTCGGATGGCCTGCAGCAGCCCAGATTGTCTCAAATCTAAAAAGCTCTTGATCTAGCAAAGTCACAGGCACAGTGAGATGCGCAACCGGTGCTACACCCCCAATTGAGAAACCGGTTTTGAGTTTCACAAAATCAGCATCAGCCCGTCCCAGTTTGCTACCAGCCTCGCAAACGAGCGCTTGCACCTTCGCTTCGTCTACTCTTTTATCACCTGATGTGATGACCAAGACGGCGGCATCGTCAGACTTGCGTTTAAAAATAATACTTTTAGCGATTTGCCCCAACTCTACGCCCAAGCCATCCGCCGCTTGCTGCGCTGTTCGCGCAGCGTCCTGCAGCATGCGGGGAGAAGTTGTATGCCCAGCAGCTTGCAAAAAGGAAGCTACGCGTTGCACCCCTTCTGGCAATTGCGAAAGCTCAGCGCCGCACATCAAGCGGCTCTCTTACTGAAAAGTGCTTTGGCCACACGCGAATTGGTTGGTCGCTGCAGATAGTCGCTGATGTACTGCCCAGCGTCAATCAGCTTATCCAAATCAATACCCGTATCAATACCCATGCCTTGCAGCATGTAAACGACGTCCTCAGTCGCTACATTTCCTGTAGCGCCTTTGGCATAGGGACAGCCACCTAAACCTGCAATAGAGGTGTCAAACTGCCAAACGCCCATCTCCAAACAGCGCAAGGTATTGCTCAATGCCTGCCCATAGGTATCGTGGAAATGACCTGACACTTCGTTGATGCCATACACCTGTAGCGCAGCTTGAATGGCGCGCTGCACCTTTATGGGGGTACCCACACCAATGGTGTCAGCCACGCCAACATGCTCTACGCCAATGGCATGCATCAACTCAGCTACCTTGGTAACTTGGCTAGGCGCAACGTCACCTTCATACGGGCAACCTACCGCACAAGAAATAGCGCCGCGCACTGATACGTGTTTTTCTTTAGCAGCAGCGACTACTGGTCGGAAGCGTTCAATACTTTCTTCGATGCTGCAGTTGATGTTCTTCTGGCTAAACGCCTCACTAGCTGCCGCAAATACCACAATTTCTTGTGGCCAAAGCTCTTTTTCAGAAGCAACAGCGGCGTTGAAGCCTTGCAAATTGGGCGTCAGCACAGAATATCGCACGATATTTTTGCGTTTGATACCTGCCATCACCGCAGTGTTATCCGCCATTTGCGGCACCCACTTTGGGGATACATAGCTAGTGACTTCAATTTCAGTCAACCCTGCAGCTTGCAAGCGGTGCACAAGTTCAATTTTGACCTCTGCGGGTACGGTCTGTTTTTCATTTTGCAAGCCATCGCGCGGGCCAACTTCAACGATTTTGACGTAATTTGGCAAACTCATACTGCACCTTCCAATGTCGCTCCTAATTTCAACAATTCTGCACCTTCAACCACCTGATCACCAGGCTGATAAACCAACTCTTGCACCACCCCGTCGGCTGGCGCTGCAATGGTATGTTCCATCTTCATTGCATCCATAACGGCCAGCGCCTGCCCTTTGACGACTTTGTCGCCCACTTTGACCGCGAATGACACCACTTTTCCGGGCATAGGCGCTGTCAAACGCCCTCTCTCCTCATGCGCCTCGCCAGCATGTTCTAGCAAATCAATCACTATAATTTGTGTAGCACCTTTGACAGTAAATATGCTGACTAGATCGATATTTTTATACGTTTTAACAATAATTCTTTGTTTTAAAAAACTGATATCAAAACCAGCGTCTGCATGTGAATAACTTAAAGCACCTGAAACGTCACCCACAGACAAATGCAAAGCGCCGTCATGCAGGTAGCGCAATTGCGCAGTAACTTTTTCGCGATGAAACTCAAATTCAAACTTTCTAGTCCGAATACCATGTGACTGCCATCCATCGCGCTTGCTCAATGGATCAATCCATGCATTTACCGATGTGGGTTTACTAAGACCAGCTTCGCCACTCTCCGTGTGCAAGGTATGAACGACAGCAGCAGCAACAGCCAATTCAATACCCACAGGTTCTTGGTTAAACAACGCCGTTGCCTCACGCGGTATCAAGCCAGTATCCAAATTAGCTTGCGCAAAAGAGTCGCTACGCACCACATAACGTAAAAATTGCACATTGGTATTCAAACCCACAATATGCGTCTTCGCCAGCGCTTCATCCATACGTGCCAGTGCCTGTTCACGGGTTGCACCGTGCACGATCAGCTTGGCGATCATGGAGTCGTAATAAGGAGAAATCGTATCGCCCTCTCGCACGCCCGAGTCCACACGCACATTGACCATTGCGTTTCCACCAGCGGTTCGTTCAAAAGTGACATGCTCTGGCAAACTGTAAATCTTCAATTGCCCCGTAGCTGGCAAAAACTGGTTGTCAGGATTTTCCGCGCAAATCCGTGCTTCAATGGCATGTCCCGTGATGCGCAGGTCTTCTTGCTTTAACGGCAAAGGCTCGCCACTGGCGACAAGTAATTGCCACTCTACCAAGTCCAAGCCCGTGATCGCCTCAGTCACAGGATGCTCAACTTGCAAACGGGTATTCATCTCCATAAAAAAGAAATTCATTCCACCGTTTAGTTGCTGTTCGACGATGAATTCCACAGTGCCAGCGCCAACATAATTCACGGCACGTGCAGCCGCTACCGCAGTGGCGCCCATTTGCTGGCGCATGGCTTCTGACAAACCAGGCGCGGGTGCTTCTTCCAGAACTTTTTGATGCCTGCGTTGCACGGAGCAATCGCGCTCAAACAAATACACATAGTTGCTTTGCGTGTCGCCAAACACCTGGATTTCAATATGTCGTGGACGTTGCACGTACTTTTCAATAAGCACCGCATCGTCACCAAAACTGTTGATGGCCTCACGCTTGCATGAAGCCAAAGCCGCTGCAAAGTCTTTCGACTTGTCGACAATCCGCATTCCCTTGCCTCCGCCGCCAGCGCTGGCTTTGATGAGGACAGGGTAGCCCATGCCATCGGCCTGTGTCTGCAAAAAGTCAGGGGCTTGATTCGCTCCGTGGTACCCCGGCACCAATGGCACACCAGCCTTTTCCATCAACTGCTTGGATTCAGCCTTCAGCCCCATTGCCTGGATCGCACTTGCTGGTGGGCCGATAAAAATCAATCCCGTATCATGGCAAGCTGTCGCAAACGCATCGTTTTCACTTAGAAAACCATAGCCAGGATGAATAGCTTGTGCCCCGGTAGCCAGTGCGGTTTCAATGATTTTTTCCCAACGCAGATAGCTATCTTTGGGCGAACTGCCGCCAATATAAACAGCTTCGTCGCAGGCGGCTACATGTTTTGCATGGTCGTCTGCATCTGAATACACAGCAACGGTTTTGATACCCAATCTTGCGCATGTAGCGGCTACTCTGCAGGCGATTTCACCTCGATTGGCAATTAGAATTTTTTTAAACATGTTTACTTTTTAAAGGGTCTGTTTAAGGTGTCATGGCTAAGTCATCGTTTGTAAACCAGCCACTCAACTTACGCCAAATAGCTTTGAGATATTTCAGCAAAACAACCAGCAGCCAAATACTCAAAATCAAAACGATAGCAAGTGTGATTCCGAAGGCAACAGGATGATTCGTCGCCAACCACATCATGCCCATCACCGCGCCATCTTCAACCAAGCTCACAGCAATATTGCTAAAGGGCTCAGGCGATGTATTCACCGCAGCCCGTGTGCTGGCTTTAGTTGCAAACGAAGTAGCAGCCAGTGCACCGCCCAACAAACCTGCAACAGAGCCCATGGTCGCACTGTCAGCCCCAAACACACCAGCCGCCAAGGCAGCGCCTGCTGGTACGCGAATGACCGAATGCACCATGTCCCACAAAGAATCAACACCTGGGATTTTGTCGGCAAAAAACTCGACAAACAACATGGCACCACTCGCCGCCAGCATGGCTGGGTGCTGCAATACATGCAAGCCAGCCGGCAGTGGGAGCCAACCTAGCATACCCGCCATCCCAGTGATAAATACCACCAAATACAAGCGGATTCCGCTAGCCCAACCCAAAGCCGCCGCCATAGCCATCAGCTGCGCCATGTCCATAGTTTTGGTGTTCGATGCCAACACGCCACCTGCGGCAGCGCCAACTGTGCCAGTTGCACCCAATAGGCTGTTCCAAATCGTGAGTAGAGCATCCATGCTTATTTCCTAACCTTATCCCATTATTCCGTCATCGTTGCTACATCCTGAACACGCCAAACTTCGTCTCAGGAATAGGTGCATTCATCGCTGCGCTCAAACCCAACGCCAAAACGCGACGCGTGTCGGCAGGGTCAATCACACCGTCGTCCCATAAACGTGCGGTGGCAAAATAAGGATGACCTTGCACTTCATATTGTTCTTTGATGGGCGCTTTGAATGCGGTTTCGTCTTCAGAACTCCAGCTACCTCCTTTGCCCTCAATGCCGTCGCGCTTCACCGTTGCCAACACACTGGCCGCCTGCTCACCACCCATGACACTGATACGAGCATTGGGCCACATCCACAAGAATCGGGGTGAATAGGCTCGACCGCACATACCGTAATTGCCCGCGCCAAAGCTGCCGCCGATGATGATGGTGAATTTAGGTACGGCCGCAGTAGCCACGGCGGTGACCATCTTGGCCCCATTGCGAGCAATGCCTTCGTTCTCGTACTTGCGGCCGACCATAAAGCCAGTGATGTTTTGCAAAAAAACCAGCGGGATTTTGCGTTGGCAGCACAACTCAATAAAATGCGCACCCTTCAGTGCGGATTCACTGAACAAAATACCGTTGTTGGCGATGATACCGACTGGCATGCCTTCAATTCGTGCGAAACCACATATCAAGGTTGCGCCAAAACGTGCTTTGAATTCATCAAACTCGCTGCCGTCTACAACGCGGGCGATGATTTCGCGCACATCAAAGGGCTTGCGGGTATCTGTAGGTATCACGCCATATAGCTCAGATGCTACATATTTAGGAGCTACTGAGGCAATTAAATTGCTGGCTACAGCCTTATTTCCGTCTCTTTTATTCAAATTCTTGATGGATTGACGAACAATGCTCAACGCATGCATGTCGTTCTGCGCTAAGTGGTCGGCCACGCCTGACAAACGGGTGTGAACATCTCCACCACCCAAGTCTTCCGCACTCACCACCTCACCCGTAGCGGCCTTGACCAAGGGCGGACCACCCAAAAAGATAGTCCCTTGGTTTTTGACGATGATCGCCTCGTCACTCATGGCTGGCACATATGCACCACCTGCTGTGCAACTGCCCATGACCACTGCGATTTGGGCGATACCCTCGGCACTCATATTGGCTTGGTTGAAGAAGATGCGGCCAAAATGGTCGCGGTCAGGGAACACCTCGTCCTGATTCGGCAGATTCGCCCCGCCTGAATCGACCAAATAGATGCACGGCAGCTTGTTTTGCTGCGCTATTTCTTGGGCACGCAGGTGTTTTTTGACGGTGAGCGGGTAGTAGGTACCGCCTTTGACGGTGGCGTCGTTGCACACAATCATGCAATCAACCCCGCTGACGCGACCGATACCGGCAATCACGCCAGCACAAGGCGCGCTGTCAGTGCCGTCTTTGTCGGGGTACATGCCGTAGGCAGCCAGCGGGCTGAGCTCTAAAAAGGGCGTGCCTGGGTCTAGCAACATCTGCACTCTGTCACGTGGCAACAACTTGCCGCGCGCGGTGTGTCTAGCACGTGCCACATCGCCGCCGCCCAAAGCTGCTTGGTTTACTTTAGCGTTCAAATCATCCACCAAAGCCTGCATCGCGGCGGCATTGGCGACAAAATCGGCAGATCGGGCGTTGAGTTTTGTTTCTAGGACGGGCATGAGGTTCAGTCTTGTGAATCTGTGAGTTAGATTAGCTGCATTTTTGATTGACGTTTACGTAAACGTCAACTAATCGTGAATTGTGCCACCTTTTGGCTCAACAAGCTAGGCAAATGCAGCATATCTATGAATGTGTGGCTGGCACCCGCAGCCAACAAAGCTGCATGCTCAGCGGTTGGGACATGCGCAGGCGCATAGCCAAATACCTTGCACCCCGCTGCCACGCCCGCCCTGACGCCAGTCACCGTGTCCTCCACCACCGCGCAACGACTAGGGTGGACTCCGACAGCAGCGGCAGCAGCCAAATACACATCGGGCGCGGGTTTGGAGCGGGGCATTTCGTGGCCGCTAAAGATGCGGCCTTCAAAATAAGGCATCAAAGCTACTTTGGTCAGCTGTAGCTCAACTTTCAAGCGGTCAGCCCCAGATGCGCAAGCAATTCTCCCGTCAAAGTTGAGGTGGATTAGCTCAATCGCTGCATGAATGTTAGGAATCGCTTGCAAATGCGCGTCCAAAGCAGCATTGCGCCGTGCTCTGAAGCTGTGCATCCACGCATCGGTCAGCGGTTTTCCAGTTTCCGCTTCGATTCGCGCTTTTTCATCGATGACTGCTTTGCCGACAAAATACCGAAAGCAGGCTTCCGGCGTTAACGTCCAGCCCTGTTCTTCCAACATGTCACGCAGCAAGCCATTGGTGATGGGTTCGCTATCGACCAATACACCATCACAGTCAAACAATACTGCATCGAAATTACTATACATTTAATAGCGCCTTAGGCAATAAATACGCCGACTAAAGCCATATTTATATAAAATTTTGGTGTTTTAACAAGTTATCACCATCTACATAATACCAGCGCCCGTTCTCACATACAAAACGGCTGCGTTCATGCAAGCGAATGGCACGACCCGTGTGGTCGCGCTGCCTTGCGACAAAGGTAACCTCGGCATGCTGCGCGTCGATCAGCGTGTGATTTTTGACTTGTAAACCCAGCCATTTTGCATTCGGTTCGATATTCAAAGTCGCAGGACGATTACTAGGATGCCACGTGCTGAGTAAATAATCAGCCTTTTCAAAAACGAAGGCGCTGTAACGCGAGCGCATCAAACTCTCGGCATCGGGTGTAGCCAACTCAACGTCAATGTACTGACCGCAGCATGACACATATGTCAGTGCTTGTTTTTTCGCATCCAATCTGCCGCAAGGGCATGGTGTGCTCATGAGGCTATCACCCTTTGGCTTTGCGCTCTTCCAAGCTTTCGGTAGGCGAACCCGCGTTGACCCAAGCCTCGTAGCCACCGTCAATGTGCGCTACGTTGGTCATGCCCATGTCTTGCAGAGTTTTAGCAGCCAAGGCGCTGCGCCAGCCTGCACCGCAAAACAAAATGAATTCTTTACTTTCATCCGCCCAAATCTTCTTGTGGTACGGCGATTCTGGGTCTACCCAAAATTCCAACATGCATCGCGGTGCGTGGTAGCTGCCGGTGACTGTGCCATTTCGCAACTCGCGCACATCACGGATGTCCACGATTTGTACGTTTTTATCGGAGCTTTTCGCTAGGGTCTCAGCAACGGTATAGGTTTTCACCTCTGCCATGGCTTCGTCAACCAGTGCGCGAAATCCTTTGGTGATGGGCATGTTTTTCTCCTAGATGCTTTGAATAGTCTTATTGAAACTTAAGCCAACGCACGGGTGATGATGATTTTCTGCACATCACTAGTGCCTTCATAAATCTGGCACACCCGCACATCACGGTAGATACGCTCGACGGGGAAATCGCTCACATAGCCATAACCGCCTAGTGTTTGGATAGCTACGCTACAGACCTTCTCCGCCATCTCACTGGCAAACAACTTGGCCATAGCGGCTTCTTTCAGGCAGGGTCTGCCCGCATCACGCAAAGCGGCGGCATGCCAGATCAGCTGGCGTGCTGCTTCAATCTGTGTCGCACAATCAGCCAACCTGAAGCCAACGGCTTGATGGTTAAAAATCACCGTTCCAAAACTCTCACGTTGTTTGGCGTAATCCAAAGCGAACTCAAACGCGCTGCGCGCCATACCTACGCTTTGGGCTGCGATGCCGATACGTCCACCTTCTAGCGCGCCTAGGGCAATTTTGTAGCCTTCGCCCTCTTGCCCGATCAGGTTTTCAGCAGGGATGCGGCAGTTGTCAAAGTTGATTTGTGCGGTGTCGCTGCTGTGCTGACCCAGCTTGTCCTCCAGCCGCGCCACCACGTAGCCGGGCGCGCTGGTCGGAACAATGAAGGCGCTCATGCCTTTTTTGCCAGCGCCTTTGTCGGTCATGGCGATCACAATCGCAACGTCGCCATTTTTGCCACTGGTGATGAATTGCTTCACGCCGTTGATAACGTAGCTGTCACCAATTTTCTTCGCTGTGGTCGCCAAGTTAGACGCATCACTGCCGACATGCGGCTCGGTCAAACAAAACGCACCCAACATCGCACCCAGCGCCAAGGGTGTTAACCACTTCTTCTTTTGCTCCAGATTGCCGTAGCGCATCAAAATCGCGTTGACGGGGCAATTGGTCACACTGATCGCTGTACTCGTACCGCCATCGCCTGCAGCAATTTCTTCCAACACCAAGGCTAGTGTTAAGTAGTCCAGATTAGCACCACCAAACTCTTCGGGCACGCAGATGCCGTAAGCGCCTAGCTGTGCCAAGCCTTTGTGGATGTCTTTTGGGAAGTGATGCTCTTTGTCCCATTTGGCGGCTTGCGGCCATAGCTGTTCTTGCGCGAAAGCACGAACAGCATCGCGAATCATTTCTTGGTCTTGGGACAGCAGCATTGCGATTTCCTGAAATTAAATCAACTCAATCGCCATTGCAGTAGCCTCGCCGCCGCCAATACATAGCGTCGCCAAACCACGCTTCAGACCGCGTGCTTGTAAGGCGTGAATGAGTGTTACTAAAATTCGCGCACCGCTCGCACCAATCGGGTGACCCAAGGCACAAGCGCCACCGTTGACGTTAACGATTTCGTGCGGCAAAGACAGATCGGCCATCAGCGCCATGGGCACGACTGCAAATGCTTCGTTAATCTCCCACAAATCAACATCTTTGGCTGTCCAGCCCGCTTTGGCCAAGGCTTTTTGGGTAGCGCCCATCGGTGCAGTGGCAAACCAGTTGGGTTCTTGGGCATGGGTGGCGTGGCTGACGATGCGTGCCAACGGTTTCATACTGCCTTTTTCAGCGGTGCTCTGTCTCATCAAAACCAAGGCGGCAGCGCCATCGTTGATTGAGGAGCTAGACGCCGCTGTGATGGTACCGTCTTTCGTGAAGGCTGGACGCAGGCTGGTGATTTTGTCGAGCTTGATCTTGCCCGGGCCTTCGTCAATGCTGATGATGACATCACCGGCTCGCCCTTTGACGGTTACTGGCGTGATTTCAGCCGAAAATGCTCCTGATTTAATAGCTGCTTGGGCACGTTCTACGCTAGCTACGGCAAATTTATCTTGAGCTTCACGTGTGAAGTTGTATTTAGCAGCGCAGTCTTCACCAAAGGTGCCCATAGAACGACCGGCCTCGTAAGCATCTTCCAGGCCGTCTAACATCATGTGGTCAAAAATCTGTCCATGCCCGATACGGATGCCGCTGCGGCCTTTAGGTAGCAAATGCGGCGCATTGGTCATGCTCTCCATGCCGCCGGCAACCATCACATCCGCACTGCCAGCGATCAGCATGTCATGTGCCAGCATGGTGGCTTTCATGCCTGAACCACACATTTTTGATAAAGTGACCGCACCCGCACTGATAGGCAAACCGCCCTTGAATGCCGCTTGACGAGCGGGTGCTTGGCCCTGCCCAGCCATCAGGCAGTTACCAAACATCACTTCATTCACCATGTCAGCCGAAATATCAGCGCGTAGTACGGCAGCTTTGATGGCTGCGCCACCCAAGTCATGCGCAGCTAGGCTTGCAAAATCGCCCTGGAAACCACCCATGGGAGTTCGGGCAGCAGAAACGATAAAAATGGATTCAGACATGAGAAATCTCCAAAATACAGGAATTAAGAATTTTTACCACTATTGCTATATTATCAATAGCAGCTCAGGCATTATTATTGCTCTATAGAGGCAGAAACAGCCTCTACAGCAGCCAAATAGACAGCTTCCAGACCATCCAAGCCAGATACGGTGATTTTTAAATCTTGTAACAAGCCATCGTGCACGCCGTAGACCCAGCCATGCACGCTGATTTGCTGACCCCGCGCCCATGCATCTTGCAGCACCGTGCTTTGGCAAACATTCACCACCTGCTCGATAGCATTCAATTCCACCAATGCGTCCAGTCGTTTAGATTCTGGCAAAGCATTCAAGAGCTGGCGATGACGATCACGCACATCTTGGATATGTCGAATCCAATTGTCAGCCAAGCCAATGCGCACATTGTCCAGCGCCGCCTGCACACCACCGCAACCATAGTGCCCGACCACCATGACGTGTTCGACTTTCAGCATTTCCACCGCAAACTGAATGGTTGAAAGAGCATTCAAGTCAGAATGCACGACGACATTGGCAACGTTACGGTGCACGAATACTTCGCCAGGCTCTAAACCGGTAATTTGGTTAGCAGGCACGCGACTGTCGGAGCAGCCAATCCACATGTATTTGGGTTTCTGCTGACTTTTGAGATTCGTAAAAAATCCTGGTCGCTCGCGCTCCATTTCGGCAGCCCAAGCGCGGTTGTGGGTGAAGAGGTCTGAAATTGAAGTTGGCATTTTTTTTGCAAGAAAAAGAGAGTTTTTACATTGTCTCAGCAAACAACTCCCGCCCAATCAACATACGCCGAATCTCGCTGGTGCCAGCGCCAATTTCATAGAGTTTGGCATCACGCCACAAGCGCCCCAACGGATAGTCGTTGATATAACCGTTGCCACCAAAGATTTGTACGCCATCACCCGCCATTTTTGTTGCATTTTCTGCACACCATAAAATTACTGAGGCGCAATCTTTGCGAACTTGGCGAACATGCTCTTTGCCCAGCATATCCAAGTTTTTTGCTACTGTGTAGGCAAACGAGCGTCCCGCTTGCAGCAAGGTATACATATCAGCCACTTTGCCTTGAATCAGCTGAAATTCGCCAATGCTTTGTCCAAACTGCTTGCGGTCGTGGATGTAAGGAATCACGTTATCCATCACAGCTTGCATGATGCCTAATGGCCCGCCCGTCAACACAGCGCGCTCGTAGTCCAACCCGCTCATCAGAACCTTGGCGCCATTGTTCAAACCACCCAAGATATGGCTTTGAGGTACTTCGACATTGTTAAACACCAATTCGCCCGTATGGCTACCGCGCATGCCGAGTTTGTTCAATTTTTGTGCCACTGAAAAGCCAGGCATACTTTTTTCAATCAAAAAAGCCGTGACGCCACGCGCACCTAACTCGGGTTCGGTTTTGGCATAAACCACCAAGGTATCGGCATCGGGGCCATTGGTGATCCACATCTTGCTGCCATTGAGCAAGTAATAACCACCTTTGTCCTCAGCTTTGAGCTTCATGCTGATGACATCACTACCCGCGCCCGGCTCGCTCATGGCCAACGCGCCAACGTGCTCGCCACTGATGAGTTTTGGCAGGTATTTTTGGCGTTGCGCCTCTGTGCCATTGCGTTTGATTTGATTCACGCACAGATTACTGTGTGCGCCGTAGCTCAAACCGACCGACGCGGAAGCGCGACTGATTTCTTCCATCGCAATCATGTGCGCCAAGTAGCCCATGTTGGCGCCGCCGTACTCTTCCGAAACTGTGATGCCCAAAACCCCCAAATCGCCCATTTTTCGCCACAAATCCATGGGAAATTGGTCACTGCTGTCGATCTCAGCAGCGCGGGGGGCTATCTCGGTTTGTGCAAACTCTTGCACCGCATCACGTAATGCGTCGATGTCTTCACCGAGTTGAAAATTGAGTCCGGGCAGGTTCATTTGGCATCTCCATAAAACCGTTGACGTTTACGTAAACGTCAACTATGCCAATTGTAGACTATGTCGGTTCGATAGGTTCTGCAGGTGCTTGCGTGTGCTTGATGAAGATCTGCGCAGCCCATATTCCGATTTCGTAAAGCAAACACATGGGAATCGCCAAAGCCAACTGCGACACTACATCAGGCGGTGTCACAATCGCCGCAATAACGAAGGCCAAAACAACGAAATAGCCTCGGAAATCTTTCAGCTGCTGAATCGTCACTATGCCCATGCGCGCCAAAACGATGACCACGATTGGCACTTCAAACGCCAACCCAAAAGCCAAAAACATATTCAAAACAAAGTCTAAGTAGGCTTCAATATCAGGCGTTGCGCTGATGCTTTTAGGCGCAAAGTTTTGGATAAATCGAAAAACTTGCCCAAAAACAAAGTAGTAACAAAACAATATACCTATAAAAAACAAAATAGTACTAGACATCACCAAAGGCAACACCAATTTCTTTTCATGGCTATACAAACCAGGCGCAACAAACGACCAAACTTGCCACAGCACCACAGGTAGCGCAACAAGAAATGCTGTCATTAGTAAAATTTTTAATGGAATAAAAAATGGAGAAATCACCGAAGTGGCAATAAGCGTTGCGCCCTTTGGCAACGTCTCAATCAAAGGTGCTGCCAAAATATCATATAGCGCTGCAGGACCTGGATAAAGTGCTAAAACTATGCCGACTGCACCAATTGCGAAAACAATTTTGATCAAGCGGTCACGCAGCTCAACCAGATGCTGCACAAAGGGTTGCTCTGTGCCAGCAAGTTCGTCAACCTTTTCGGTACTTTTGTTTTTATCGTCTGACATGTTATGTGGAGCTGTGCAGGTTAATAAGCCTTATCGTAGGCTTGGAAGAGTTTAGGCAGACAGCTTGGCAGGGCGAAATTTCGCAACACGTGCAGCGCCAGACATGGCTTTAGTGCGGACACCAGTGCGTGCTTTGTACCAACTAGGCACAGCGCCTTGTTTAACGCGCCATTTTTTCTTGGGGTGCGAATAAATGGGGTATGTCTTATAACTTGATTCAGAGGATACTGTCGTGCTCGCTGCCTCATTGGTTGCAGCAGCCCAATCTTTTTCAAAATCGGTCACGCCCGTGTGGATCGAATTTTCGACATCACTCGCTGCCTCTTGCATGTTGTCTTTCATCTTTTTGAGCTCTTCCAGCTCAATAGATTTACTCACCTCGGCTTTAACATCAGATATGTAGCGCTGCGCCTTGCCAAGCAGCGTACCTATCGTCCGTGCGACGCGGGGCAGTTTCTCTGGTCCAATGACAATCAATGCCACCGCACCAATCAACGCTATTTTAGAGATACCTAAATCGATCACAGTACTAAATCTGCTTGATTAAAAATCTTTTACAGCTTTTGCTTAGCTTCAACATCAATGGTGGTTTTACCAGTTTCTGCCGCTGAACCTGTCACCTGCGCTGCTGGTTTGTCATCAGCACTTGAGCTGCCGTCTTTCATGCCGTCTTTAAAACCTTTAACAGCGCTACCCAAATCACCACCCATGTTTTTCAGCTTTTTAGTGCCGAAAACCATAACTACGATCAACAAAACGATCAGCCAGTGCCAAATTGAAAATGAACCCATGATGAACTCCTACAAATTATTTCAAAAAATTAAAAAAATTAAAACAAATTTTGTTCTGACCTGATTCTAAGCGCTGAAATACGAAATCGCATTTAACCACGCAACCAAGGCCTTGGCCCGCCCATGACATGCCAATGCATATGATGCACCTCTTGTCCGCCTTCGGCACCCGTATTGGAAACTATACGAAAACCACCTTCAGGGTACGGTCTGCAGCCTTCTTGTAAAGCAAGTTTAGGCGCTAACACCATCATTCGACCCAATAAGTCAGTGTGCGTTCCATCTACTTGCGCCAATGAGGCGATGTGCTTCTTAGGAATCATCAAAAAATGAACTGGCGCCCACGGGTTGATGTCGTGAAAGGCAAAAATATCGTCATCTTCGTAAACTTTACGTGACGGTATTTTGCCCTCGATAATTTTGCAAAAAATACAGTTTGGATCGTGCGACATGTTGACTTAGCTTTTTAACTCTAGTTTATTGACCAACAGCTTGGCTGTTGTTCATCGCCACCATGCCACGCACGATGCGATACAAGAACCAAATCGAAATGATTGCCCAAGCGATCGCTCCAGGCACCCATAGCAACAAAAACAACGGGAAAGTCACCACGTACAAAATACCCGCCCAAATGACGGTGCGAATCCGCCATGAAAAATGACTCTCTTGCCATGTGCCGGCAGCATCGCCTTTTTTCACCAAATCAATCACCAACGCAATAACGAGCAAGGCGACGCCCACGTTAGCTCCAGGAACAACAGCTGCCACTGCAACGATCAAATGCAGTAAATAGCTGACCCAACCCACGGTTTTAAGATCTTCGGCTTTTTCGCTGACAGCGTTGATGGCTGCGTTTGTCGTTTTGACCGTTACGTCAATCACTTCATCTATATTGCTCATGGATTCACTCCTTTAGATTCACTTACTTCACGATCTTTCGCCTTACGCGACGCTTTTTCTTCCAACCCGCTGGTTCCAACGCGCTTATCCAGCTCGGCGATGACATCTTGTGGCGACAGCCCGTAATGCGCCAATGCCACCATGCTGTGAAACCACAAATCAGCGGTTTCGCTCACAATTTTTGATTTATCACCACCAAAGTCAGCATCTTTGCAGGCCATCACCAGCTCAGTAGCCTCTTCACCAATTTTTTTCAAAAATGCATCTGACCCTTTGTGCAGCAAACGCGCGGTGTAGCTGCTTTCAGGGTCACCGCCTTTGCGTGATTCAAGCACGCGGGCGAGTTGGTCAAGAGAGTCGTTTGAAGTCATGCGCTTATTTGTAGATGAGTTTACTTATAGATGGTTGAGGGATCTTTCAAGACCGGCTCAGTAATTATCCACTGCCCATCTTTGTAAAGACTGAAAAAACAGCTGTGTCTGCCCGTATGACAAGCCAAACCTGGCGTATGTCCAGTTTGGGTGACTTTCATCAACAACACATCGTTGTCACAATCCATACGCAGCTCATGCACGGTTTGGATGTGGCCGGATTCCTCGCCTTTGAACCACAATTTGTTACGCGAGCGGCTGAAATACACCGCCCGCCCCAATTCCGCCGTTTTTTGCAGCGCTTCGCGGTTCATCCAAGCGAACATCAGCACATCGTTGCTGCCGATTTCTTGGGCAATCACGGGAACTAAGCCGTTGGCGTCCCATCTCACTTCTTCTATCCAATTATTTAAGGGGGTTTTGGCTTCTAGCATAAGACTGATTGTAGGCAATTAAACCAATGCCCCATCTAAACTGACGTAAAACAGAATTAGAGCCGCACTGGAATCCCACGCTCAGCCATGCGCTGCTTGGCTTGGCCGACGGTGTATTCCCCATAATGAAAAATGCTAGCAGCCAAGACAGCATCTGCACCGCCTTGGATGATGCCATTGGCCAAATCGTCCAGATTCCCGACGCCGCCCGAGGCAATCACAGGCACACTGATGGCGTCGCTGACAGCACGGGTCAGCGCCAAGTCAAAGCCAGATTTAGTGCCGTCTCTGTCCATACTGGTGAGCAAAATCTCACCCGCGCCGCGTTCAGCCATGGCTTTGGCCCAGGTCACAGCGTCCAAACCCGTGTTTTTGCGACCGCCGTGGCTGTAAACTTCCCATCCGTCGCCAATTTCTACACCGCTGACGAGCCGTTTGGCGTCCTCAGCGGAACGACGCTTGGCGTCGATTGCCACCACAATGCATTGCGCACCATATTTGGCCGACGCGTCAGCAATCACGTCGGGGTTGGCAATGGCGGCTGAGTTGAAACTGGTTTTGTCAGCGCCAGCATTGAGCAAACGCCGCACATCGTCCACGGTGCGGACACCACCGCCTACCGTCAAAGGAATAAACACCTGCGAAGCCACCGCCTCGATGATGTGAAAAATCATGTCCCGCGCATCGCTGGTGGCGGTGATATCGAGGAAAGTCAGCTCGTCCGCACCCTGCTCGTTGTAGCGGGCGGCGATTTCAACCGGATCGCCAGCATCGCGCAATTCAAGGAAATTAACGCCTTTGACGACGCGGCCGCCGGTGACGTCTAGGCAAGGGATGATACGTTTAGCTAGCATGGATTGATTTTATTCTATGGTGAAAAGAATTGTTGCACTCTATTATTACATTATGTACAATTAAAATGTACATGAAAGGTAAATTATGTCCACTTCAATCGCCCAATCCCGCCAGCAACTGTCCACATTGATCGAATCTGCACAAAACACACCGCAGGTGATTACCAAGCGCAACACACCCGTGGCTGTATTGGTGTCAGCGGACTATTTCAAGCGCACGCAGTTAAACGCACACACATCTGACAACTACTACAACACATTGATAACGCTACGCAAAACCTACCCGCCCGTAGATGACGTGGGCATTCCAAGTCTCAGCGAAAACACGTCACGAGCAGCAACATGGTTACGCTCGAACAGCTTTGCAGAATCTGAGTAAATAGCACAACGACATGGCGCATAGTATTTATTTGGCAGACACCAATGTCATCAGCGAGTTAATCAAAAAGTCACCTAATGAACAGGTTTTGCAATGGCTGCAAACTGTCGAACTCATCGCCATATCAGCAGTCACCATTGAGGAAGCGCATTTCGGACTGGCTTGGCAACCCAATGCCAGCAAACTTCATTTATTCAATGCCGTTGTGCAAAGCCTGCACAACGTTTACCCCATCACCGAGTCGATTGCACAACGCGCTGGCGTGATGCGCGGCCAACTACAAGCCCAAGGAATTACCCGCAGCGCCCCAGATATGCTGATTGCCACTACAGCGCAAGAACACCAACTGATCGTTGCGACACGCAATGTGCGGGATTTTTTGGGGTGCGGGGTTCAGGTGGTTAATCCGTTTGATAACCCATGATTGAAATATAATTAAGATGAATTTATCCGTTAGCCATCGTAGTTATTGCCTAAGCAGCTATTATATTTATAGCAAAAACTTCAACTAATCGTAGAAAATCACCCATTCAACTCATCCGCCCGCGCCTGCGCAGCTTCAAAATCAAGATCGCCAGAATAAACCGCACGACCGCAGATCACGCCTTCAACGCCCTCGTCTTCAACATCGCACAGCGCTTCAATGTCGGCCATGTTGGACAAACCACCCGAAGCGATGACAGGAATCGTCAGCGCTTGCGCCAATTTCACAGTGGCTTCGATATTGATGCCGGTCAGCATGCCGTCGCGACCAATGTCGGTGTAGATGATGGATTCGACACCGTAATCTTGGAATTTTTTGGACAAATCAATCACGTCGTGGCCAGAGAGCTTGCTCCAGCCGTCGGTGGCGACTTTGCCGTCTTTGGCATCAAGGCCGACGATGATGTGACCGCCAAATGCGGTGCAAGCGTCCTGCAGGAAACCTGGATTTTTGACGGCTGCTGTGCCAATGATGACGTAGCGCAAACCCGCGTCCAAATAGCGCTCGATCGTGTCCAGATCACGGATACCGCCGCCCAGCTGCACATCGACCTCGCTACCGACTTCTTTCAAGATTTTGCGAATCGCTTGCTCGTTTTTCGGTTTCCCAGCGAACGCGCCGTTCAAATCGACCAAATGCAAACGCCGCGCCCCTTTGTTGACCCAGCTGCGCGCCATGACCGTGGGGTCTTCGCCAAAGGTGGTGGATTGCTCCATATCGCCTTGGATGAGGCGAACGCAGTGACCGTCTTTTAAATCTATCGCGGGGATGAGCAACATGATGCTAGAAGTTGATGAAAGTTAAAAAGGGAGGGAGGAGAAATAAATTTGATTCGAAAACCAAGGCGCAATGAAATTATGGGTTCCAGTGGAGGAAATTTCTGTAAAGGGCTAAACCTTGAGATGCGCTTTTTTCTGGGTGAAATTGGGTTGCAAAAATATTATCTCGCGCAATCGCGCTGGTAAAGCGACTTCCGAACTCAGTTTCGCCTACGCTGTGGTTAATTTCTGACACTTTAGCGTAATAGCTATGCACAAAATAAAAGTAGCTGCCATCAGGCACATCGCCCCAAATCGGGTGCCTGCCGCCACTGTATTGCCCAGCATTGTCTGCCACAAACACCTGGTTCCAGCCCATTTGCGGTACTTTGTAGCGGCTACCGTCAGGCGCGATTTGCCCAGCGATGTCAAATTTAACGACTTTGCCTGGAATCAGCCCCAAGCACGGCGTGTCTAGCTCTTCGCTGTGGTCCAGCAGCATTTGCATGCCCACGCAGACACCCATCAGCGGCTTATGTTTGGCAGCGTGCAGCACGGCAGCCAGCATGCCAGAGTCATGCAATTCACGCATACAGTCGCGCATGCCACCTTGACCGGGCAAGACGACTCGCTCGGCGTCCATTACCTCTTGCGGCGTTTTTGCCCAAATCACGTCCACACCCGCGTCGTTGGCGACAGCATGTACCGCTTGCGTGACAGAACGCAAATTGCCCATGCCGTAATCGACCACGGCTACTGTTTTTGTCGTCATTTAGATGTTAAAAATACTATAGAATTATATAAAATGCTATAAATTAAATAGCTGTTTAGGCAATAAAAACGCCGGCTACAGCCTATTTTACCTCTACAGAGACCCTTTAGTCGAAGGAATCAAACCCGCAGAGCGTGCATCCAGCTCCAGCGCCATACGCAGCGCGCGAGCGAAGGCTTTGAACACGGTTTCGCACTGGTGATGCGCGTTTTCGCCGCGCAGGTTGTCAATATGCAGCGTCACAAACGCGTGGTTGGCAAAACCCTGGAAAAATTCAAACGCCAACTGACTATCAAACGCGCCAATCATGCCGCTTTTGAACGGCACGTTCATGATGAGGCCAGGACGACCTGAGAAATCGATGACGACGCGGCTCAGCGCTTCGTCCAGCGGCACATAGGCGTGGCCATAGCGGCGAATGCCTTTTTTGTCACCCACGGCTTTGTGCACCGCTTGACCCAAAGTAATGCCCACATCTTCCACGGTGTGGTGACCGTCAATGTGCAGGTCGCCAATGGCTTGGATGTCCAAGTCGATCAGCCCATGGCGAGCGATCTGGTCCAGCATGTGGTCAAAAAAGCCGATACCGGTGCTCAAATTCGCCACGCCTGTGCCGTCTAGGTTCACTTTAGCGGTGATTTGGGTTTCGGCGGTGTTGCGGGCGACTTCGGAGGTGCGCTGGAGAGTTTGGGCAGTCATATAAGGTTTATGTGAGTTTTTAGCTAGAGCAAGCTTGATTTTAAGCCAAGCCTGCTTTATCTGGAGCTTACTTGCCTGAGTAGTTTGCAGCAATAAAATTGCCCGACAAGGTGAAGAACATATACAGCGTTTCTTTTGATTTATCAGCAACTGCTGGATTTTTGAAGCTGAGCTTCCATTCTTTACTCTCTTTGCCATCAATTTTTTCAGCCTTTTCGAGGGCTATGCTATTCCAAGAAGCGTCAAGTTTGCCTTTTGTGACTAAGGTGGCTTTTTGCTTATTGGCGCAATCAACCACAATGGTCTCTTTGGCTGGCGAATTGCCATGAAAATGGCATCCGCTACCCTCCGCAGCTATTGCCAACGATGTCAAGGAGAGTGAAGCTACGAAAGTGGCTGTTGAGATTAGGTTTTTCATAAAAATTCTTTCTTATATAAATGTTTAAAAAATTAAAGTCCGTTACGCTTTGGGTCTAGCGTTTTATCAATATCCATATCCTCATGGACATGCTTGTGCTCCTGCACTGGGAAACGGTAACTATCTGGATTGGCATCATGCTGATAACCATGTAACTGCATAAACAACAAATACACACCCGCACAAATTAATGCCAAGTTTGCTGCATAGCTTATCCGTTTAAACGATGGTTTCTGACGCCATGCTGCTAATACAGCGACCATGACGACCAATGCGGCAATCTGACCCAGCTCAACGCCGACATTGAAACTCAAAATACGCAGCAACATTTCCGTGCCATCATTTCCTAATGGCAGTTGTTGCAAGCGTGTTGAAAGCCCAAAGCCATGCAAGAGACCAAAGCCGAATACAGCGGCCAAAAGATTAGGCGACTTCATCTCAAAGAAGCGCTGAAAGCCGCCATTGTTATCAAAACCCTTGTAAATCACGCTGATGGCAATGATGGCATCGACCAAATAGTAATTCCAGGTTATTTTGTAATAAGTGGCAAAAATCAGCGTAATACAATGGCCGATGGTAAAAACTGTCACGAATTTGGCTACATCTTTAAAGGTGGTTAGAAAAAATACAACCCCAAATAAAAAGAGCAAATGGTCATAACCCGTCAACATATGGCTAGCGCCTAAGCCGATGTAACGAAGATACCCACCATCGAGCATACTTTGACGATCAGCTTCAGATATCCCGTGTGCAACTGCAATCAGCGGAATCAGCATAAAAATGGAAAAAATAAGCGGTCGAAATCGCTTTAAATGACATGCATTCATTGAGATAACTTTCTCTTCATAAAAATAAAAGTAAATGAAATAGACGCGCAATAGTGACGTGCTTACAGCTTTAAAACGCCATAAAAGCACGTTTACCCAAAGGCTCTAGTCTCGAACTAGTCTCTGATATACAGAAACAAAAGAAGATGCGCGACGTATCAGCCGCGTGGGGGGCGTAATGGGCCTTCTAGGTTAGGCGGAGAGTATGCCAACGAGCTTACTTCCTTAGGTGATACGGCCGATAGTAAAGCTGACTTGAAATTCATCTCAGAGATCAAGCCAATTTTTGTAAAACTTGTATCGGCGTGCTGATGTCCAACACTGTCTTTTTGTTCATCTAAATGCAAAGATTGGTCTGCATGATGGTGATGGCTTGCCTCTTGACAATGCAATGCCACATGAACGGTCTCATTCGCTGCCTGCTCAATAAATTGAGGATTCAGCATACCAATTGTCTGCCAAAACATGGCAAACAAAATGAGTATCGCTTGGAGCCTAAGTGTCATACCGTTAAATGTCTATAAACTTGTTTTAATAGCAACCATCATTCTCGCATTTTCCTCTGCCGTACCCACAGTTAAGCGCAGGCAACCAGTCAAAAGCGGGTGCATTTTCGACACATTTTTGACCAAAACACCTTTAGCTTTCATGCCTTCAAAGGTTTTTTGTGGATCGGCCACGCGCATCAGCATCATGTTGGCGTCTGATTTGAAGGCTTTAACATTGGGGATGCTTGATAACGATTCAAAAAGCATAGCACGCTGTGCAATTAATTCGCTGGCTTGAGCCGAAAAAACCTCTTTGTACTCCAGTGCAAACAGCGCGCACTCATAGTTCAGCACGCTGATGTTGTACGGTGGGCGGACTTTGTCGATTTCAGTAATCAACGCTTTCGGGCCCATCATGTAGCCCATGCGAACCCCTGCTAGACCAAATTTGCTCAAAGTACGCATCAGCAGCACGTGTTGGTGCAACTCGGGTTTAGCGCGGATGGTGTCTAAATAGGTTTTGCTGGAAAACGGCTGATACGCCTCATCCAGCACCACCAGCCCGCCAATGTCGCCCACAGCGGCGATGATCTGCGCCATCGCAGTCTCATCCCACAAATTCGCAGTTGGGTTGTTGGGGTAGGCCAAGTAGGTGATGGCGGGTTTGTGCTGTGCAATCGCGGCCAGCATGGCCGGAACGTCTAGCTCAAAATCACTGGTCAAATCGACGCCGACGAACTGTAAACCCTGCAATTGCGCACTCATGGCGTACATCACAAAACCCGGCAAGGGGGCGAGAATCGCCGCTCCTGTCACGTCACAAGCCAACGCTAACAACGAAATCAGCTCGTCCGAGCCATTACCCAGCATGATCTCAAAACCAGCAGGCATGTCAGCATAGCTCGCCAAAGCAGCCCGCAAATCATTGACGCGACCATCTGGGTAGCGGTTCAGCGCCAATTTGCCCAAGCGTTCACCGAGTTTTTGCTGCAAATCAGCCGGCAAACGGTGCGGATTCTCCATCGCGTCCAGCTTGACCATACCAGTCGAATCCTGAATGGCGTAGGCGTGCATGGACACGATGTCTTGGCGAAAACGTGCGTGAGGGGTTTGGATCAGGTTGGAAATATTATCAGTCATTTATGCCTTTATCCAGCGTATTTATTGCGTATAAAGCTATACTATTTATAGCTAAAATCATTCGCAATTATAAGTAGAGGCCAACGCATTCATCATCACCAGCTGCACGGGCATGTCTGCTTCATACAGCTCAGCATTGCGTTTACGCTCGGTATTGAAAATCGTTTGCGCTTGGGTCACGTCTAACCTGCGATCGTTTTGGCAAAACAGGGGTTTGCCGCCTGAGCGCGTCAACGCTGTGTTTGCCTCTTGGATGCCTTCCAAAACCCCGATCAAGTAGTACTGAACGTACAAATCGCCCTGCTTGGCATTGGTGCGCTCAAGCTGGCGCAGCTCGCGCAGGCTCATTGCGTTGGCTGTTGCGACAAAAAGCAGGCTCAAAACTACGCTTTTGAAGGCTGTGATTACAAATGATTTCATGGGCAACTCGCTTAGATAAAGGGTTAAAAAATAGTTTACAAAACACTATTTAAGTCGCATTTCTGTAGAAAAACTTACAGTAATCGCAGCTCTGCTGCTCTGGCATGCGCTTGCAGACCTTCACCGTGGGCTAGGACGGAGGCTATTTGGCCTAAAACTTGTGCGCCGGCTTCGCTGACTTCTATCAAACTGCTGCGCTTTTGGAAGTCATAGACGCCCAGTGGGCTGCTGAAACGGGCAGTGCCTGATGTGGGCAACACATGGTTAGGGCCGGCGCAGTAGTCGCCCAAGGACTCGCTGGTGTAAGCACCCAAAAAGATCGCGCCAGCGTGTTTGAGCAAGGGTTCCCAGCGGTGCGGGTCACGGCTGGAGACTTCTAAATGCTCGGGGGCGATGCGGTTGCTGATCTCGCAGGCTTCTTCCATGCTGCGGGTCAAAATCAGCGCGCCTCGGTCGTTGAGCGACTTGGCGATGATGGCATCGCGGGGCATGTCGGGCAGCAAGCGGTTGATGCTGGCTTGCACCTGGGCGATGTAGGCGGCGTCTGGGCAGAGCAGGATGCTTTGCGCTAGCTCGTCGTGCTCGGCTTGGCTGAACAGATCCATCGCCACCCAGTCGGGCGGAGTTGTGCCGTCGGCCAAGACCAAAATCTCGCTCGGGCCAGCAATCATGTCGATACCAACCGTACCAAAGACGCGGCGTTTGGCAGCGGCGACGTAGGCGTTGCCCGGACCGGTGATTTTGTCGACTTTGGGGATGGTTGCAGTACCGTAAGCCAGCGCGGCCACAGCCTGAGCGCCACCAATGGTGAAGGCGCGGCTGACGCCAGCTATGTAGGCGGCGGCCAGCACCATCAAATTCTTTTCACCCCGTGGTGTGGGCACCACCATGATGATCTCGCTGACACCGGCGACATGCGCAGGAATCGCGTTCATCAACACGCTGGACGGATAAGTAGCTTTACCTCCGGGCACGTACATGCCGACACGGTCCAGTGGGGTGACTTTTTGGCCCAGCAGTGTGCCATCTTCGTCGCGGTAGCTCCAGCTCATCCCGTTGGCTTTTTTCTGTGCGACGTGGTAGCTGCGCACGCGGGCGGCGGCGGCTTCTAGGGCGGTGCGTTGGTCGGCAGGAATGGACTCAAATGCGGCTTTCAGCTCGGCTTGCGTCAATTCCAATTCACCAACCGATGCTGCATTCAAACCATCAAAACGGTGGGTGTACTCCAAAACAGCAGCGTCGCCGCGAGTTTGCACATCACGCAAGATGTTAGCGACTACATCTTCAATACCAGCGTCGGTTTCAGCCGACCAGTGCAGACGCGCCTTGAAATCAGCCTCAAATGTGGCACTAGCAGTGGATAAATAAGCCGGAGTAGCTATCAAATTCATAGTAAATTTTTATTCAATTATTTACCAATAGCGCCCGTAGCACCGGCAAAGGCATCGATGATGGCGCGAATCGGGGCTTGTTTGAGCTTGAGTGCGGCCTGGTTAACCACCAAGCGCGAGCTGATGTCCATGATGTGCTCGACCTCAACCAAATGGTTGGCTTTGAGGGTGTTGCCGGTGGACACCAAATCGACAATCGCATCGGCCATGCCGACCAGCGGAGCGAGTTCCATGCTGCCGTAGAGCTTGATTAAATCCACGTGCACGCCCTTGCTGGCGAAGAATTCGCGGGCAATCGCCACGTATTTGGTGGCAACTTGGAGGCGGCTACCGCGTTTGACGGCTGCAGCGTAATCAAAATCAGCCTTCACCGCCACGCTGATGCGGCATTTGGCGATTTGCAGGTCTAAAGGTGTGTACAAACCTTGGCTGCCGTGCTCCAAAAGCGTATCCTTACCCGTGATGCCCATGTCCGCACCACCGTACTGCACATAGGTCGGTACGTCAGTCGCACGCACGACCAGCACCCGCACGTCGGGCTGGTTGGTGGTCAAAATCAGCTTACGTGACTTTTCTGGGTCTTCCAGCACCTCAATACCTGCGGCTTTGAGCAGCGGCAAGGTTTCTTCAAAAATGCGACCTTTTGATAAGGCTAGGGTGATCAAATCAATACTCCAAAAAATCAAAAAAGCTGTAGACGTGTCAGCTGATACGCCATTTTGCCAGTTGAATGGCTATTTCAATGGCAAAGGTTGAATTTCGGGTCAATTCCGCCATTATTTGAAGTAATACCCAAACAACCAAGCATGGAATCGAACAAATTGACGTGTCCAACACTTGCTTTGGGCGATTTGGCAGCCACTTGCAACTTTTCAAAGGCTTTTTTATTGGCAGGGTTGGCATCCAAATACGGCTGGGACGCCCAAAACATCAGTGGCACATCCAGTTGCTCAGG
Source organism: Polaromonas sp. (assembly GCA_013298945.1). Taxonomy (GTDB): domain Bacteria; phylum Pseudomonadota; class Gammaproteobacteria; order Burkholderiales; family Burkholderiaceae_C; genus Aalborgiella. The sequence goes on along the minus strand of JAAFJR010000001.1, from coordinate 208,493 downwards.
CGGTGCGAGCGGTTTGGGCGTGGCATGGAAATGCCGGTTTTCATCGATAGATTCACCGTGGTCTGAGGTGTAAATCAGCACAGCTTTTTTACCCGATAAGCTTTGCATCAGGCTGTGCAAAAAGGTGTCTGTGTAAAGCACACTGTTGTCGTAAGCGTTGATCAATTCTGCTTTGGTGCAAGCACCATCAACGCCCGAGCATTCGGGCTGGTAACGTGCAAATTCGCGTGGATAGCGGCTAGCGTATGAAAAATGTGAGCCTTTGGTGTGCAGCACGACGATTTGGCGGCCTTTGGGGTGTTTTGACATGGCTATTTCTAATTCAGTGACTAAAATTGAATCTAAAACGGGCTTGCCACGGTTCGCCGGATCCGCAGCGATAACTTCACGGATTTTATAAAAATCAGGTTTGATGCTGTTGTAAAACCAAACTTCCGATTGCATGGCGAATAATTCAATGCTAAAACCGAGTTTTTTGAAGACCGAGAATACGGTTTCCTCAAACACTTGCGGTGCTTGCAAACCGCGCTCAACTACAGCGCTCGGACGCACAAACATGCAGGCTAACGACAGCTTGGTAGAGGTGTTGCAGGATGTGGCTTTGAAAGCGGCTAGGTTTTTTTCAATGGCTAAAAATGGTGTTGTTGGGCGTTCATAGCCGAGCAAGCCAAAGTTGCTGGAGCGGGCGGATTCACCAATGACAACGACCACCACCACATCATCAGCCAGAGCATTCAAGCTGTATTGAAACTTGACAGCTGGATCAACTTTTGTATCTTTACTAGCCCAGCTGTCCCACGCGCTAGAGGCAGACATGCCCAAACCAGCCACCCAATTGCTGGGCACGTAGGTGTGCGCAGCCAGGCTGGCTTTGCCAACGTCTTGGCCGACTGTGTCCGTTGAGTTAGTGGCATTATTCACATACTGCGCTACGGCGACAAAAGCTGCTGCACACAACAGTACCAGCCCAATTTGACCGCCGAATTGTTTAAACCTTAGCCACCAACTAGCAATCTTGCTTTTACGCACATGAACATAACGCCACCAAAGTACCAAAGGCACAACCGCCAATGCTGTAAACCACAAAAATAAGCCAAAACCTACAGCTTCTTTGGATAGATCGACATCCGTGGTCAACACAGCTTGCACAACGCCGTAGCCAATGACGACGTTGAATAAAGTCATGTAATAGCTAGCTAAAACCGAGATGCTGAGCAGCAAAACGATGAGCACTCTTGCCAACCATTTACCTGATAAATCTGCCAAAGTGAGCAGTAAAGCTGTGAAGGTAAAAACCAAACCCAACTCAGCCAACCAAATCAGTGGTGTTGACCCAAGCTCTGCATATCGCCTGAAGAAAACAGCGCCGTTGAGAACAACGCCTATATAAACAGTTAGCAGTAAAACGGCCTGCCAGGGTGCGAGCAGGATGCGTTTTTGCGCAAGTAAGTTAGGCTTTAACGCGCTCAATCTTTGCACCAATGCCGCGCAATTTGGTTTCCATTTGGTCGTAGCCACGGTCTAAGTGGTAAATACGCTCAACCGAAGTTTCACCATTTGCCACCAAACCAGCAATTACAAGACAAGCCGATGCGCGCAAATCGGTCGCTTGCACAGTTGCGCCAGAGAGTTTACTCACGCCGTCAACAAAGGCAGCTTTACCATCGATGGTGATACTTGCACCCAAACGCACCAATTCATTGACGTGCATGAAACGGTTTTCAAAAATGGTTTCCGTCACTTTGGAAGCGCCTTCAGAGATAGCATTAAGCGCCATGAATTGCGCTTGCATATCTGTTGGAAAACCCGGGTATTCGGTGGTTCTAAAGCTCTGCGCTTTTAAGCGACCTTTAGAAGTCACACGCAAACCGCCCTCAACTGCTTCAACTTTTGCGCCTGCTTCATGCAGCTTGTCAATCACGGCATCTAAATGCTCGTAGCGTCCGTTTTTCAAGACAACATCGCCGCCTGTTGCCGCAACCGCGCACAAAAATGTGCCTGCTTCAATACGGTCTGCCACCACTTGGTGTGTACAGCCATGTAGTTTTTCAACACCTTGGATGCGGATTCTGCGTGTGCCTTGGCCTTCAATTTTTGCGCCCATGCTGATGAGCATTTCTGCCAAATCGATGATTTCAGGCTCTTGTGCGGCGTTTTCTAAAACCGTTTCACCGTCTGCCAAACACGCAGCCATCATGAAGTTTTCAGTACCAGTCACTGTCACCATATCAGTAGTGATATGTGCGCCTTTGAGTCGCGTCCAGCCTTCCGGCAATTTGGCAACCATGTAGCCATGTTCAACAACGATGTCTGCACCCATGGCTTGCAGGCCTTTGATATGCTGATCCACAGGGCGTGAACCAATCGCGCAACCGCCTGGCAGAGATACTTTTGCTTGACCAAAACGTGCGAGCAAAGGACCAAGTGCCAACACAGAGGCACGCATGGTTTTTACCAAATCGTAGGGCGCTTCAGCCAAGATGGGTGTCGCGGCATGCAAGGTCATGCCACCGCGCTCACCATGCGTCTCACTTTTCACGCCCATATTCTCTAAGAGTTTGCGCATCGTAGCTACATCATGAAGACGCGGCATATTAAGCAACTTAACAGGCTCATTGGTAAGCAAAGTAGCGCACATTTCTGGCAAAGCTGCATTTTTTGCACCAGAGATGATGACTTCACCATGAAGTTCTGCACCGCCAGTGATGAGTAATTTATCCACGTTATTTCTTCCCGTTATCTATTAGCTAAATAGTACCGCTTAGTTTATTGCAAAGCATGCCACTCTTGTGGCGTGTATGTTTTCATAGACAAAGCATGAACCTCGTTAGTTTGAATTTTTTCACCCAAAGTGGCATACACCAACTTATGACGCTGAATCAAACGCTTGCCTTCAAATTCAGGAGCTACGATGGTCGCATACCAATGCTGGCCATCGCCTTCAAGTTCAATGTGCTCGCATTTCAAGTTACTTGAAATGATGGTTTCTAATTCGTCAGCTGTCATGTTATCTTTACTAAAAATTTTATGATTTTTTCTATTTAACTTCTGATTTTGTAACCAGTTTTCAGCAAGTAAATGCTAACTGAGCTCACCATGACCAATGCAGCTGAAACGATCCCCAAGCTTAACCAAGGCGACACGTCACTCGCACCGAAAAAGCCGTACCTAAAACCGTCAATCATGTAGAAAAACGGATTTAAATGGCTTACGGTTTGCCAGAACGGCGACAAAGAATGGATGGAGTAAAAAACGCCACTCAAAAATGTCATAGGCATGATGGCAAAGCTTTGGAAGGCCGCTAATTGGTCAAATTTTTCTGCCCACAGACCGGCAATCAATCCTAAAGCGCCCAAAATGGCGGCTCCCATTAAAGCAAAAATAACTACCCACAGTGGTGCTGCCAAACTGAGTTTGGCGAACCAAATGGTTGCCAACAATACGCCAAGACCAACAGCCAAGCCGCGAATCACAGCAGACCCCACATAAGCCACAAACCAACTCCAATGAGACAACGGTGTTAACAGCAAAAACACCAAGTTACCCATAATTTTGCTTTGAATCAAAGACGAAGAGCTGTTGGCAAATGCATTTTGCAAGATACTCATCATGACCAAACCAGGCACTAAAAATGCGGTGTAACTAACGCTATCGTAGACCTTCACTTTGTCTTCTAAAACGTGCCCAAAAATGACCAAGTACAAAACAGAAGTCAACACAGGCGCGGCTACGGTTTGAAAACCCACCTTCCAAAATCTCAACACTTCTTTGTAAAAGAGGGCTTGCCATCCGTTCATGCCACACCCCCCACGTTTGCTCCTGTTGCTGCTTGTACACCCGAGCTATGCCCGCGCGTCATCACATCCAAGAAAACATCTTCTAAATCTGCTTTGCGAATTTCAACATCTTCTGCTACCAAACCTGCTTCGCGTACCGCACCAAGGTAGGTTTCAATTTCTAAGGCATCATGAGCAGGGAATTGCACTATTCGACCAGTAATGCGAGCTTTGTCTGCTAATTTTTTAGGAAGTTCGCTATCAATTTTGAATCGCAATACGTTTGACGAAGCGGCCTTCAACAACTCAGAAGTATTCGCCAATGCAACAACATTACCCGTTTTCAACATGGCGATGCGGTTGCACAAAGCTTCAGCCTCCTCCAAATAATGGGTGGTCAGCAAGACAGTGCTGCCTTGCTTATTGAGCTTGGCTATGAATTGCCATAGCGTCTGCCGTAACTCTACGTCGACACCGGCTGTAGGCTCGTCCAACACGATCACAGGTGGTTTATGCACCAATGCCTGCGCTACTAGCATACGGCGCTTCATGCCGCCTGAGAGCTGACGCATATTGGAATTGGCTTTGTCAGTCAAACCCAAACTGTGCAACAGCTCGTCAATCCAAGCATCGTTGTTTTTGACGCCAAAGTAACCTGATTGGAACCGCAGGGCTTCGCGTACATTGAAAAAGGGATCAAACACCAACTCTTGTGGGACAACGCCTAATTTACGCCTGGCGGCAGCAAAATCCTTTTGCACATCACTATCAAGAACTTTGATGCTACCGGAAGTAGCACGTGTCAAGCCCGCCAAAATACTTATTAGCGTGGTTTTTCCAGCTCCATTGGGGCCTAGCAAACCAAAAAATTCACCTTCTTGAATGTCAAATTGGACTTTGTTCAAAGCGTGCAAAGCTTGAGCTGAGGAACCGCTTTTGGAGGGATAAATCTTGGAAACAGATTGAAATGAAATGGCGGACATAGAAAGTAAGGGTTTAACCCTCAATTCTAACGCCTAGGCGGTTTTTAAAACCCTTAGTCTTTGCCTTGGTGTTTTTCGAGCAATTCCCCAATTCCATATAAATCTGCCAATTCACGCAGCTTGAGCGGTTGCCCAGTTACAGCAAAGCTTTTATGAGAAAGAACTGCATCGCGCCGACATTGCAGCAAGACTGCAAGTGCAGACGAGTCAAACTTTTCAAGTGCAGACGCATCGATACAAACAACATCGCTCTTCTCTGCCCGAATTCCCAACCCAAGACTTTGCGCACAAGCAGCGGCTTGATCATGGGTTAAAAGCGCGGGCAATGCAAGCGGCGTCATGTTATTTACCAGCCATTGCTTGGTTGCGTGATTTCAGCGTTGCTATCAAACCATCCACACCTTTCGCGTTGATTTCTTGTGAAAACTGGCTTCGGAAGGTTTCCATCAACCAAACGCCCATGACGTTCAGGTTGTAAATCTTCCAGCCAGAGCCGACGCCTGGTGTTTTTTCCAAGCGGTAATCAAGCTGAATCGGCTCTCCTTTGCCGCGTACCTCCGTGCGAACGACAATTTCTGTGTCTTCAGGGCTGGCACGCAAGGGTTTCACGGTGATGGTTTGGTCTGTGATTTGAGACAATGCGCCCGCATAAGTACGCAAAAGCAGTGCTTTGAACTCGTCTTGCAGTTGCTTTTGCTGTTCTGGGGTTGCTTTCAACCAGCCTGGACCCACGGCAGAAGCTGTAATACGGCGAAAGTTCACGTGAGGCATCACCTTGGCGTCTACCAATGCTGTAAGCTTGACCATATTGCTAGCTTGGAATGATTTGTCACTTTTGATGGTTTCAACCACTTCGTCGGACAACTGTTTTACAAAAGCATCAGCTGCCATGTCTGCAGCTAAAACCGGAGCAGCGACTGCCAACAAACTCGTACTGAGCAAGCTGCCCAACAATTTAAGCAAAAAGCGACGATTCAAAATAAGGTTCATCATTTAACTTTCAGACAAGAAGGTTGGACACGTGCATATAACGCTTGGACAACTAAAAAGGGTGACAAAGGGTCTTCAATTAGTCTCTGTAACTGCAGCTGCAGTAGCGATGGCGTTAGTTTCAGGCTTAATTTCGATGACTGCTACTGGCGATACTCTTGGTAATTGCGCAGAGTTAGGCTCCGGAATAACTACCGGCAAAGCCATCAACGGGACTTCCTGCTGCAAATAAGACTTCTTTTCAAGCTCGACGCTAGGCTTTTCTACAGGGACCGAATTTTCTCTAAATTCAGGTATCTCTGAAGGATCTTGTGGCGGCTCTTTGCCGTCCAATATGTCGTTTCTGCGAATTTGCAAATAAATATCGCGTGTGAATGTGTATTTATCTAAAGCAACCCCTTCCAAAACAGAAGACGAGCGTAGCAAATTAGCCCGTGTATCCAGCAACCTAAGTGCGTACAGGCTGTTTCGTGCAGTAACACTATTGAGCTGCCAGACCAAATCACCTCTAGAAATAAGCGTAGAAGCCATTGTGTCACGCAAAGTTGACGAACCCAAAAGTGGAATCACCAAATACGGCCCAGGTGGCATGCCATAGTGACCAAGGGTTTGCCCAAAATCGCTGACACGGTGCTCCAAATTCATATCGCTTGCTACGTCAATGATGCCACCCAAGCCTAGCGTGGAATTGATAGCGGTACGAAAAAATGCCTCCAGCGCCGCTTGGGGTTTGAGCTGCAGCGTGCTGTTAACCACCGTCCAAACGCCTGTTAAGTTGCTAAAAAAATTATGAACGCCTGTTCTCACAAATGCTGGGACAGTGCTCACATAGGCAGTTGCCACCGGTTTAACGATGCCTTGATCTAAGCTATCGTTGAAATTAAAAATGCTGCGGTTCCAAGACTCCCATGGATCCACTGAATTTTTAACTGAGACTGACGCACATCCCGTTAAAAATATGCATAAAATAGCTGTGGCCGGCATAATAAATGCCTTAATAGCTATTTTTTTAATAGCATTAAAAATCAAGATAAATCCAATTTATAAAAAATATGCATGCTTATTTTTTGACAGATGCATCATCTGCTGACTTACCTTCAGCTGCTTTACTGTACAAAAACTGGCTGATTAAGTTTTCCAAAACAACGGCTGATTGTGTGGAGGAGACTCTGTCGTTGTTAGTGAGCAATTTTTCATCAGCTCCAGGCTCAATACCAAGATATTGCTCTCCTAACAACCCTGAAGTCAAAATCTTCAAGGAGCTGTCTTTCGGAAAAGCATAACGGCTCTCGACCGCTAGCGTCACCAAGGCTTGGAAAGATTTGTCATCAAATGTAATGGATTCAACCCGCCCAACTACCACGCCTGCGCTCTTCAAGGCAGCCTTGGGTTTGAGTCCACCAATATTGTCAAATTTAGCCGTCACTTTGTAGGTTTGTTGGAAGCTCAAACTCAACAAGTTGGCTGATTGCAAGGCTAAAAACAGCAATGCAGCCGCGCCCAGCAATACAAACATTCCCACCCAAATATCATTTTTAGAGCGTTGCATTTTTTTTCCTTAAATACTAAACATCAATGCCGTCAGCATGAAATCCAAGCCCAACACGGCTAAAGACGCGACCACAACAGTTCGGGTCGTCGCTCTTGACACGCCTTCTGGCGTTGGCTGAGCCTCGTAGCCCTGCAAAAGCGATATGAACGTGACCGCAAATCCAAATACGATACTTTTTACAACGCCATTGCCCACGTCTTTCCAAACATCCACACCGCCTTGAATTTGGCTCCAAAAAGAGCCAGAGTCAATACCGATCATCAAAACCCCAACAACCCAGCCGCCGATGACCCCCATGGCGCTGAAAACGGCAGCCAAAAGCGGCATCGTGATCACACCTGCCCAAAAACGAGGCGCTAAAATCCGCTGAATCGGATCAACCGCCATCATTTCCAGCACGCTGATTTGCTCACCCGCTTTCATCAGTCCAATCTCAGCCGTCAGCGAAGAGCCTGCACGTCCGGCAAATAACAAAGCGGTGACAACGGGGCCAAGCTCTCTAACCAAACTCAAGGTTACTAATAAACCCAAGGCTTCTGTCGAGCCGTAGCGCTGCAAGGTGTAATAGCCTTGGAGACCCAAGACAAAACCTACAAACAAGCCAGAGACCGCGATGATGACGAGCGAATAGTTGCCCAAAAAGTGGATTTGATCGCGTATCAAGCCAAATCGATTGAAACTTCCAAACAGCGTTGTCAACAATCGCATAAACAAACGTGCACCGAGACCGATATCAGCCAATTGTCCGCGCAAAGCGAAACCAATGTCGCTAGGTTTGTACCAGCTCATCGCATCGCTCCTGTTTTTGTACTTGTATTGCCGAAATCTTCTTCCACTGACACGCCAGGATAATGGAATCGCACTGGTCCGTCTGGCAGCGCATTGATATATTGATACACCAAGGGATCCGTGCTTTCGCGAACTTCTTGCGGCGTGCCTTGTGCAGCTATACCGCCATTGGCCAAAATAATCACATGGTCTGCAATCGCAAAGGTTTGCTCCACCTCGTGCGACACAAAAATACTGGTCAAGCCCATAGAGTCATTCAGTTGGCGTATCAAACGCGCTGCCGTGCCTAGAGAAATCGGGTCTAAGCCAGAAAACGGCTCGTCATACATCACCAGCTCTGGGTCAAGCGCAATGGCTCGAGCTAACGCGATACGCCGTGCCATGCCGCCGGACAAATCGCTAGGCAATAAATCTCGTGCCCCGCGCAAACCCACGGCGTTAAGCTTCATCAACACAATGTCGCGAATCAAGGCATCAGGTAAATTTGTGTGTTCACGCAAAGGGAAGGCTACGTTTTCGAAAACTGACAAATCGGCAAACAAAGCGCCAAACTGAAACAGCATCCCCATGCGTCGGCGTGCTGCGTAGATTTGTGTTTGATTCATGGGCGTCACATCTTGCCCATCAAACAGCAATTGCCCCTTCTGTGCCTTGTTTTGCCCACCAATCAAGCGCAAAATCGTGGTTTTACCGCCGCCAGAAGCACCCATCAGCGCTGTGACTTTGCCGCGTGGCACGGACAATGAAATATTGTCCAAAATGACGCGCTCACCGTAACCAAAGGTCAGGTTGCGAAGTTCAACGAGTGAGTCTGGGTTTGATGTTGGCATAAAGAAAAAAGGCTGGAATAGTTCCAGCCTTTACATCATAAGGTATGAGCCCTTTGTTTTTAAGTAAAACCCAACTTTACGGGTTATTTTCAAACAATGGCTGTCAAGTTTACCTAGAAAAATTACCGTGGCAAGTCGCTAAAACCCATTAAAAACTCGTCTACCGAACGTGCTGCTTGACGGCCTTCACGAATAGCCCACACCACCAAGCTTTGACCACGGCGCATATCGCCTGCGACGAACACTTTTGGCACGTTGGTTTCGTAACCGCCAATAAAGTCGGTACCCGCTTTGGCGTTGCCGCGCGCATCTTTGTCGATGCCAAAAGCGTCTAATACCGTGGCAACTGGTGACACAAAACCCATCGCCAGCAACACCAAATCGGCTTTCAAAGTTTGTTCTGACCCAGCCACTTCGACCATTTTGCCGTTTTGCCATTCCACGCGAACTGTTTTCAAGCCGGTGACTTTGCCCTTTTCACCGATGAACTCTTTGGTAGAAATGGCAAATTCACGTCCCAACAAACCTTTTTCAGAGCCTTCGTCGTGACTAGAGCTAGTGCGCAATTTGAGCGGCCAGTACGGCCATGTCATAGGACGATTTTCTTCAATCGGGGGTTGTGGCATCACCTCAAACTGGGTGACATTGACCGCGCCGTGGCGAATACTGGTTCCCACGCAGTCAGAACCCGTATCGCCACCGCCGATGACGATAACGTGTTTACCGTCTGCACGCAGCTGGTCTTTGAGCTTGTCACCCGCGTTCACTTTATTTTGCAATGGCAAAAACTCCATCGCAAAATGGATGCCTGCCAATTCACGGCCGGGCACTGGTAAATCACGCGATTGTTCAGCGCCCCCCGTCAGCAGCACAGCATCAAAATCTTTGCTCAACTGCGCTGGCGTGATCGTTTCTTTCGCCCAGTTGATAACTTTGCTGTCTTTAGGCAACTCGCCAATCATGACACCCAAACGGAACTTGACGCCCTCTGCCTGCATTTGATCGACGCGGCGGTCAATGTGCGACTTTTCCATCTTAAAGTCTGGAATGCCGTAACGCAGCAAACCACCGACGCGGTCGTTTTTCTCAAACAAGGTCACATCATGACCCACACGAGCCAACTGCTGCGCTGCTGCCATGCCTGCAGGTCCAGCGCCAATAATGGCAACTTTTTTGCCAGTCTTGTGCTTTGCCAAAACCGGTTTGACCCAGCCTTCAGACCAAGCACGGTCAATGATGGCATGCTCGATGGACTTGATGCCCACCGCATCGTCGTTCACGTTCAGCGTGCATGCTGCCTCGCAAGGTGCGGGACAGATACGACCGGTAAACTCGGGAAAGTTATTGGTGCTGTGCAGCACATCAATCGCTTCTTTCCAATCTGCTGTTTGACCATGAAACACCAAATCGTTAAAGTCAGGAATGATGTTGTTGACGGGGCAACCGCTGTTGCAAAACGGCGTACCACAGTCCATGCAACGCGCCGCCTGCGTTTTTGCCTGCTTGTCATCCAAACCGATCACGAATTCTTTGTAATTCTTGAGGCGGTCAGACACAGGCTTGTAGCCCTCTTCCAAACGCTCAAACTCCATAAAGCCAGTTACCTTACCCATGACACTTCTCCATAATTTTATCCTGAAATATTTATAAATTTACTATATTTTTAATAGCTACTCAGGCAATAATTATGCCGGCTGCAGCGTTTTTTTATCTGTTTTTAGCTTAGCAGCTGCCATCTCACCCAAAGCGCGTTTGTACTCAATCGGGAAGACTTTGACAAACTTGGCACGTGCAGTGCTCCAATCATCCAGCAGCTCACGGGCACGCTTGCTACCCGTCCAACGGTTGTGATCTTCGAGCAGTTGTTTGAGCTGCGCTTCGTCTGTTTGACCTTTGTTCCAGATCGCCTTGTCAATGGTCGCTGTTTGCTCAGTTGCCGACAAAACGTTCTCCAAGCTCACCATAGAGGTGTTACAACGAGATGCAAATTGCCCATCTTCGTCATACACGTAAGCGATACCGCCGCTCATACCTGCAGCAAAGTTACGACCTGTTTTACCCAAAACGACTACTGTGCCGCCAGTCATGTACTCGCAACCGTGGTCACCGGTGCCTTCAACAACGGTTGTAGCGCCTGACAAACGTACAGCAAAGCGCTCACCAGCCACGCCACTGAAGAAAGCTTCGCCACTGGTTGCGCCATACATCACCGTGTTACCCACAATGGTGTTGCGCACTGCGTCGCCACGGAAGTCGATGCTTGGGCGCACGATGATGCGACCGCCCGACAAACCTTTTCCGGTGTAATCGTTAGCGTCGCCAATCAAATACAAGGTGATGCCGTTGGCCAAGAACGCGCCGAAGGATTGACCGCCCGTGCCTTCTAGCTGAATGCGAATGGTGTCATCTGGCAAACCTTCAGGTCGCACTTTGGTCAACGCGCCAGAGAGCTTAGCGCCCAAAGAACGGTTGACGTTGCGCGCCACTTCCATGAATTTAACCTTTTCGCCACGCTCAATCGCTGCTTTAGACTTTTCAATCAGCACATTGTCCAAGCTGCGCTCCAAACCGTGGTCTTGGTTTTCAATGTGGAAACGAGACACTTCTGCAGGCACATTCGGCACAGCGAACAAGCGACCGAAATCTAAGCCCTGCGCCTTCCAGTGCGCGATGCCCTTTTTCATGTCCAGCAGGTCTGCACGTCCAATCAAATCGTCAAACTTGCGAATACCCAGCTGCGCCATGATGTGACGAACTTCTTCCGCAATGAAGAAGAAGTAGTTGACCACATGCTCAGGCTTGCCGGTGAATTTCTTACGCAATTCAGGGTCTTGCGTCGCCACGCCCACAGGGCAAGTGTTCAAGTGGCACTTGCGCATCATGATGCAGCCTTCCACCACCAGCGGTGCGGTGGCGAAGCCGAATTCATCCGCACCCAACAGTGCACCAATCGCAACATCGCGCCCAGTTTTCATTTGACCGTCGGCTTGCACGCGGATGCGGCTGCGCAGGCGGTTCAACACCAAGGTTTGCTGCGTTTCAGCCAAACCTATCTCCCACGGGCTGCCGCAATGCTTGATGGATGACCAAGGCGATGCGCCCGTGCCGCCGTCATGCCCAGCGATCACCACATGGTCAGCCTTGCACTTGGCAACGCCTGCGGCAATCGTGCCCACGCCGACTTCAGCCACCAGCTTGACACTGATATCAGCATGCGGGGCGACGTTTTTCAAATCATGAATCAATTGCGCCAAGTCTTCGATGGAATAAATATCGTGGTGCGGCGGTGGCGAAATCAAGCCTACACCTGGCACGGAATGACGCAATTTACCGATGTAATCACTCACTTTTGCGCCAGGCAGCTGACCACCTTCACCCGGCTTAGCACCTTGCGCCATTTTGATTTGAATCTGGTCGGCGCTGCTCAAATACTCAGCCGTCACACCAAAGCGTCCTGAAGCCACTTGCTTGATCTTGGAGCGCATAGAATCGCCATCTTTAAGCGCGTAGTCAACTTCAAAAACCTCTTTGCCCAGCAGGTCAGACATGGTCTGGCCTTGCTTAATAGGGATGCCTTTGAGCTCTTGACGGTAACGCGCTGGATCTTCCCCGCCCTCACCCGTGTTGCTTTTACCGCCTATGCGGTTCATGGCGACTGCGAGTGTGGAGTGCGCTTCGGTCGAAATCGAGCCCAAAGACATCGCGCCTGTGGCGAAACGCTTGACGATCTCTTTCGCAGATTCGACTTCTTCAACCGGAATCGCCTTGGCAGGGTCTATTTTGAACTCGAACAGCCCGCGCAGCGTCATGTGTCGCTTGGATTGGTCGTTGATGAGCTGGGCATATTCTTTATAAGTGCTCCAGTTGTTGGCGCGTGTGCTGTGCTGCAACTTGGCAATCGCATCTGGCGTCCACATGTGCTCTTCACCACGGGTACGCCAAGCGTATTCACCACCCGCATCTAGGCGGTTTGCTAAAACTGGGCTGTCACCAAATGCGGCTTGGTGCATGCGAATGCCTTCTTCGGCAATATCAAAAATGCCTATGCCTTCCACGCGGCTAGAAGTACCTGTGAAGTACTTGTTGATGGTTTCAGTGTTGATACCAATCGCCTCAAACAACTGCGCGCCGCAGTAGCTCATGTAAGTGCTCACGCCCATTTTGGACATGATTTTGGACAAACCCTTACCAATCGCTTTGACGTAGTTGTAAATCGCTTTCTCAGCGCTCAAATCTCCCGGCAAATCTTTGTGAATCGCTTGCAGGGTTTCCATCGCCAAGTACGGGTGAACAGCTTCTGCGCCGTAGCCCGCCAAGACCGCAAAGTGGTGTACCTCGCGGGCAGAGCCCGTTTCAACCACCAAACCAGCCGTTGTACGCAAACCTTCACGCACCAAATGCTGGTGGATGGCTGACAGCGCTAGCAAAGCTGGGATGGCTACCTGAGTCGGTGTCACAAAACGGTCGCTGATAATGAGAATATTGTTGCCACCTTTGATAGCGTCAACCGCTTGCGCACACAGTGATGCCAATTTCGCCTCAACGCCTTCGTCACCCCATGACAAGGGGTAAGTGATATCCAAAGTGCAGCTGCGGAACTTACCGTTGGTGAACTTTTCAATTTCACGCAATTTAGCCATGTCTGTCACGTTCAGTACCGGCTGACTAACTTCCAAACGCATAGGCGGGTTAACGTGATTGATGTCAAGCAAGTTCGGCTTAGGGCCAATGAAGGACACCAACGACATCACAATCGCTTCACGAATTGGGTCGATTGGCGGGTTGGTCACCTGCGCGAACAGCTGCTTGAAGTAGTTGTACAGCGGCTTGTTTTTGTCAGACAACACGGCCAGCGGGCTGTCGTTGCCCATAGAGCCGATGCCTTCTTCGCCGTTAGCAGCCATCGGACTCATCAAGAATTTGATGTCTTCTTGCGTGTAGCCAAACGCTTGCTGGCGGTCTAAAAGCGATGCAGCATCCTTGTTGAGCCCTTCGAGAAGCTCAGGACGAACAGAAGTGGTTTGGCCGCCCAAGGCATCAACATCATCCAACTTGATACGTAAATTCTCAATCCACTGCGTATACGGCTTGCTGTTAGCGAGGTTGGCTTTCAGCTCTTCATCGTCAATCATGCGGCCTTGTTCTAAGTCAATCAAGAACATCTTGCCTGGCTGCAAGCGCCATTTGCGGACGATTTTGTTCTCTGGCACGGGCAGCACGCCAGACTCAGAACCCATAATGACCAAATCGTCGTCCGTCACGCAGTAGCGGCTAGGGCGCAGGCCGTTGCGGTCTAAGGTCGCGCCGATTTGTCGACCGTCTGTAAACACAATACTGGCTGGGCCGTCCCACGGCTCCATCATCGCAGCATGGTATTCGTAAAACGCTTTGCGGCGCGCGTCCATCGTCGTGTGTTGCTCCCACGGCTCAGGAATCATCATCATCACCGCTTGGCTGATGGGGTAGCCCGCCATGGTCAGCAGCTCTAAGCAGTTGTCAAAAGTCGCGGTATCTGACTGGTCGGCAAAGCTGATGGGATACAGCTTTTGCAGGTCGGCACCCAGCACGGGGGATGACATCACGCCTTCGCGCGCTTTCATCCAGTTGTAATTGCCTTTGACGGTGTTGATCTCGCCATTGTGCGCCACGTAGCGGTATGGGTGCGCCAGTGGCCACTCTGGGAAGGTGTTGGTCGAGAAACGCTGATGCACCAAGCCGAGCGCGGAAATGCAGCGTTCATCAGCCAAATCCAAGAAGTAAGTGCCCACTTGATCCGCCAGCAATAAGCCCTTGTAAATCACCGTGCGGCTAGACATGCTAGGCACGTAATATTCTTTGCTGTGCGTCAGGTTCAGGTTTTGGATGTTGGCACTGGCGGTTTTGCGAATCACATACAGCTTACGCTCCAGCGCATCTTGCACGATCACATCATTGCCGCGACCGATGAAAACCTGCTTCAAAACTGGCTCTTTTTCACGCACAGTGGGCGACATAGGCATGTCGCGGTTTACCGGCACGTCGCGCCAGCCCAGCAAGACTTGGCCTTCCGCCTTGATAGCGCGTTCCATCTCTTGCTCGCAAGCCAAGCGGCTGGCGTGTTCCTTCGGCAAAAAAATCATGCCAACACCATACTCACCCGCTGCCGGCAAGGTCACGCCCTGTTTGGCCATTTCCTCACGATACAGCGCGTCGGGCAGCTGAATCAAAATACCAGCGCCGTCACCCATCAATTTATCAGCACCCACCGCACCCCGATGGTCCAAGTTTTCTAAAATCTTGAGCGCGTTTTTGACAATATCGTGCGACTTCTTGCCCTTGATATGCGCCACAAAGCCTACACCGCAAGCGTCATGCTCTTGGCTACCGGCGTACAGACCGTTTTGAGTCAAATGTTTAATTTCTTGTGTAGTTGTCATAGCGCAGTCCTCAGGTCAGCAAATCAGATTAGGGTGACGATTTTACTGCACTGCAACAAGCTTGCCAATCTTTTTAATTGGGGTCAGATTCTAATTAATTCTCGACTGATTCACTCTAAAATTAACTAGGGACAGATTGAAATGAAACGCCATCGAAGTGCCGAAAAATTGTAGTTACTATAATTTTTATAGCTATTAAGGCAACAAATACGCAGGCTACAGACAAATTTATGCCATTTTTATGATGTTTTTAGTGTTTTAAAAGGCCGTCCAGCCGCCGCTTTACTCACACGCCGCGCGGTAAGCGTTTGCAAACTCGCCACAAAATCTGCATCACCCAGCGCCCAACCGCGCAGCGCAGCATCCGTCAATTGCGCGGTTTGCACCGTGCTGATGCCGCCACGCACCAAATCGGCATACGCAGCCTCACGCGCAAACGGCGTGTTGCCCAGCCCCCAAACGAGCGGGTGCGGGGTGATTAATTTGTCCACCCGCTGTCCAATGTAGTGGCTGTGGCTGGAATGGGCATAATCCGCCGCCTGCACCACCATGCCCGCGCGCACGGGGTTCAAGTCCAAATAGGCCATGCAGCTGAGCAAATAAGCATCGCTGTCAATCACCGTGGACTTGTACCGCCCCTCCCACAAAGTGCCTGAGCGCCCCAGCGCATCGTTGAACCACCGCACATAGCGCCGCCCCACCGCCTGCATCATCTGCGGCAAACCGTCGGCCGTTTCAGGCGTGGCCAGCAGGTGGAAGTGATTCGTCATCAGCACATAGCCATGAATCGCCACCTTGAATTTTTGCGCGTTCTCATGAAGCAAATCCAGCAACGTTTGGTAATCCGCAGCAGACGCAAAAATCGCCTGACGGTTGTTCCCCCGCTGGATGATGTGATGCGGGTAGCCTGCAAGTGTTAAGCGTGGAAGACGTGCCATGCAGGGATTTTAATTGGAATCTGACCCTCATTAACGTTAAAGTTGTAACCTCAGTAATTTGCTTATAATCCCCGTCATCAAAAATTACATTTCGAGACAAAGAGACTTTGATGAATAGTTTAGACACGCTAGGATTGATTGCGACTTGCTTTACCACCAGCTCTTTTGCACCACAAGTTTGGCGAACTTGGAAAACCAAGGATGTCAGCGGTATATCTTTGCCAACCTACATGATTTTGACTTTTGGTTTAGCACTTTGGCTTGTATACGGCTGGCTGAAAGGTGATTTGCCGCTGGTGGTGGCAAACTCTGTCATGGTGGTGTTAACGGGTGCCATTACAGCGATGAAGCTGATTTACACAAATAAAAAAATCTCATAAAGACTGGCATGAAAATTCTCGTTTTGGGAAGCTTTGTGCAAGCTTGTTGCTGGAAAGTGCCGCGCCTGCCGTTGCCTGGCGAATCGTTGACTGCTGAATCTTTGTCCATTGAAGCCGGCGGCAAAGGCTTGAACGTGGCGATCGGTAGCCGTCGATTAGCACCAGATGCCAAAGTCGATGTGATGTTAGGTATCGGTAATGATGCGGCTGCAGATGACCTGCTCAGGCTTTTGGCAGCTGAAGGCGTGGACAGCCAACACGTTCACAAACTGGCAGCACAATCTGGTTACGGTTCGGGCCACATTGCAGCTAACGGGCAAAATGCGATAGCCGTGTTTCCCGGCCCCAACTTGTTGTTAACAGAGCAGCATGCAGATTTAGCCAAACCCGCCATTGAAGCTGCTGACTTGATTTATGGCCAATTCGAAACTTCACTGGCAGTGCTGACGCGGGCGTTCAGTATTGCAAAAAATAAAGCAATCACCGTCCTAAACCCGTCGCCATGGCAATCCATACCGGCTGAACTTTTAGACTGTGTCGACGTTTTAGTGGTCAACGAGGTCGAGGTAGCATCACTTCTGAATCTCGCAAAGAGCTTATCCGGGTTGGATTTGGCAACTGCCAGCTTAGCCATACAAAACAATTTGGACTCTTTTTGGACTTATTTCAAAGGTAAATGGCTCATAGTGACTTTAGGTGACCAAGGAAGCCTTGCCTTCAGCGCTGATACAACGGATGGTTTACCGATTTCAGCGCCATCCTATGAGATTCAGGCCGTAGATACCGTAGGCGCAGGTGACGCTTTTGCCAGTGCGTTGTGCGTGGCATTGGGGGGGAATACGATATCCATGCAGCAAGCTTTGCAGCATGCCAATGCCTGCGGTGCAATGGTGGCGCGACAGCTCGGCGTACTGGATGCATTGCCCCTTCGCGTGGACTTGGATACCTTTATAAGCAATCAAAGCATCAATAAATAGCTATTAAAATAGTAGCTACTCAGGCAATAAATATGCCGGCTACAGCATTTTTTTATGATTTCAAGCAGATAATTGAATTTTATAGGCATACGCATCGCCACGAAATGTGCCTTCCACGTATTCGGCTAAAAAATTACCCCTCGCGTAGCTACGGCGCTTGAAAAGCAAACATGGCGCTGGCGCGCTGAATCCGAAAGCTTGTGATTCTTGCTTAGAACTCAACACTGCTTCAACAGTTTGCTCTGCAGATACCAAATTCACGCCACAGTGGTTTTTAAGAAAATCATAGGCAGAGCCGCTGGTATCCCAATTGGCTAAATTGGGGGCTAATGTAAGGTCATACCACGCTACCTCGCGTGTCATAACGACATCGTCAGCACTGCGCAAACGCACTAATTTCAGGAAAGAGGCGCTCGACGGGCGCTGAAATATAGACGCCACCGTGCGGTCTTGCAGCACCTCATGCTCCATGACTTGGGTAGATGGCGTCATACCCAGCTCGCGCATTTCCTCTGTAAAACCCTTGAGTTTGCCTAAGCTTGGGGTCACTTTTGGCGGAGCTTTCACCACAGTTCCACCCCGACCGTGCGTGCTTAAAGCCTGACTTTCGCGCAGGGCGTCGTAGCAACGCTTTACGGTAGTTCGGCTCACATGCAAAGCCTCAGCCAAGTCCCGCTCTGAGGGCAAACTAGCGCCTGACTCTAGCTCTCCGACATCAATCAATTGCTGAATTTGCCGTTGAATTTGACTGTAGTATGGCTCTGAAGTCGCGTTATCCACACTTAATTTATCCACGAGCGTCTGACTCGAGCGCTGCTCAAAGTCAATAGTGGTGGAGGGTACGTTTTTTTTCATGACCATGAGGCTTATTTTATTCAGCAACTGAAGCAAATACAGCAAATTTATGTGAATTTTACCAAAAAGATACCAATAATATTTATTGGTATCTTTTTGGTGTAAACTCGCCTTGCATTAAAACTTAAGGATGTGAATATGTATGCTGTAAAACACTTAAATACTCCGCTATTGAGCGCACTTTTCGTATCCGCCTTGCTAAGTGCTTGCGGCGGCGGTGACTCTGTAGACACAACCGCAGCGCTTGCGGATACACCTTCGCCAGCTGTAACGCCAAGTCCTACGCCTACACCCTCACCCTCCCCGTCTCCATCGCCTACACCGAGCCCAAGCCCCACACCAGCGCCTACGCCAGCTCGATTTTCTGCCGTCAACGGCGGCTGCGTGCAAGACGCAACAACTGGGTTAACTTGGGAACTAAAAACCAGCGACGGCGGCATTCGCGACAAAGACAGAACTTTCACAAACTTCGACAGCACACTGGAACCACAATTTGCAAATGGTGCAGCAGGCCCTTATTCAAACCCGACACACGCTCAAATCAACGATCCTAACAACGGCATCGGCTTAGCCAATGCTGCAAATTCGAGCAGCTTGTGCGGATTCAACGACTGGCGTTTACCCACAGTAGCTGAACTTACTACTCTGTTAGATACCAGTATTCCTGCCCCTGGTCCTAGAACATTCACCACTTGGTTTCCAGAGACCAAAGCCACCTTCTACTGGACGTCAACCAAATCTGCAAATGCGTCCTCGCCAGAATATGCAATGGTTTTTGAATTTGCCAATGGTAAGTACAGCCCGATTTATCGCCATTTCTCATACAGAATCCGCTTAGTTCGCAATTAAGTAGCTCATGCGCTTCTCAAACCTTATCTTCATTTCTTGTCCTCATTTAATACAAAAAAATTATGAAAATAGCATCTTTGAAAATCGCTTTGCAAACCATTGCAGTCGCAACTTCCATGACAGTGCTGGTCGCTTGTAGTGGCAATAGCGCTGATCCCACTGCTGTTGCTGCAGACTTCTCAGCTTATGGCATCAAAGGAACAGTCAGCGGGCAAAACATCACCATTGATTTAAGCGGTCTTGGCAACTGCGCTACTAATATCGAAAATATGGCGGTAGGCGTACAAGCCAACGGCGCCACCATCAGCCCCGACCCCCGCGTTCCGCGCGACTATAGCAAACCCGTAGATTTCACCATCACTGCGCCAGACGGCAGCACCAAAGTCACTTACACAGTGACGGTCAAAGGAGCAGCTTGTTTGGCTGCAGCACCAACACCAACACCGGCTCCGGCTCCATCACCTACCCCTAAAGCTTGCACTGCTGCATCAATTGGCAGTACAGGCTACAGCTTGGTCTTCAAAGGCTGCGATGCTAACAATATAGCCACTTATTACGACAAAACAGAGTGTGTGCGCGATAACGCGACTGGCTTGATTTGGGAGGGTAAAACTGATGACGGTGGTTTACGCGACAAGGACAATATATTCAGAAATTTCGATACCTCAGGACACAGACAAGCGCAAGGCGACGGATATCGGCCTGCGACAGTTAACGAAATCTATAACGACACCAACGCGCAGTACTACATTGACCACGTTAACTCTAACAGTATTTGTGGTTATACCAATTGGATGCTGCCCAGCCAAAGCGTACTGACAGTCTTGTATTCCGCTAACAACACAACAGCACTCGCGCAATACTTTCCAAATACAGTATTCACTTGGTACTGGACTTCATCAGAGAGTATTTTAGAAAACGATGTGTCTTGGGCTAAGGTCGTAAGACCAGATGGCAGTACAGACAACCAAGGTGCGTATCGTGGCGAATACAAACCTGTGCGTTTGGTGGTGATGAACTAACGCTGTTTTAAACATGCAAAAAGTGCCGATTATCTCCCTTGTTATGACTTGCGCTGTTGCTGCCATCAGCAACAGTCAAACCAGCCAAGCCGCCAACACTTGCACCAGCGTTCTGCCTGGAGGCTGTTACACCAAGCCAGCCACATTAACACAAGACATCGTGCCGCTCAAGCAAGCCGTTCCCATGAAGGCCGGCTTGTGGCAAGATGAACTTTTGGATGCACAAGGCAAACCTGAAGCGAACTCTGCTGTTCAAAGTTGCCGACTAAGCAACGATTGGCGCAAGCATGCACTAGCTGCGGGAGAAGAAGCTGGTGAGGGTTGCACCAAAACCATGGTCATAGCTCGCACCCGCGTTTCTGGCGCAACATCAATCAACGAGTTTGGCACGAGCGACACTTGCCGACTTGACCGCGAAATCACGAGCATTGTCGGCTGGGTGCGGCCTATAAGCCCAGTAAATGAGCCACTCAAGAAATATGAAATGGTTTCAACCACCACCCTGAGCTACGTCCCCAAAGTAGGAAAACCACAGCTACCACCCAAATCTGAAGTTACCCGCACCCTGCACACATGGTTGGGTGAGTGTCTGCCTCATCGAAAATAACAAACTTTGGGAATTGATCACCGAGTTGACCCTCATACCTTACGAACTATTTACAACAAAATGCAAACCAAAAAAATGAAATTCACCCCACAAAATACCGTCATAGCTATCAGTCTTGTGCTGATAAGTGCTACCGCTTTTAGTTTTGAACTTCCCAGCGATTGGCCACAATTCAAACCCGGCATATTCAAAACGGAGATGAAAATGACAGGTATGAAAGCTATGACCAGTCAACAGTGCGTCACAAAAGCAATGTTAGATGAGGCAAAAATCGCATCTGACAACGTGCTGAAAGCAGAAAAAGGCTGCAAAGCATTTGAATACAGCAAATCAGGCGCAGTTCATACCTCTAAACGTGAATGCTCACCTAAAGGTGCAGCCGCTTATGTGGACTACACAGAGATTACGGTCTTGTCTCCAAACCAACTTAAAACTAAGAGCTACCGCGTTGAAAGTGGGGGAAAAACTGTATTTGAGCAAGAGAATTTAACCACCCGCATGGGTAACTGCACAGGCAAAGAATCATCCTCTGTTGGCAGTTTGGAGGAAAAAATCCAAAAAGCAATGGACGAAGCCCAAGCCAGCTCTAACAAAAAGAGTCAAAAATAGTTACTCATCACAGCCAGTTTTGCTATATTATTAATAGCTGCTCAGGCAATAAATATGGCATCTATAGCCATTTTTACCTCTAAAATGGCATTTAAAAGCTCAAACCAGCTTAAACCGCGTCTGCAGCAGCTCTTCCAGTCCAAACTGCGCCAATACCTCGCGCAAGTGGTCTGCGGCCTCTTTCTTTTTATGCCCTGTGTATTTCGCCAAAATCAGTTCGTTTTTCATGCTGTGCTCCCAGCCGACCAGCTCCGTTACCGTCACTTGGTAACCACTGGCTTCTAGGTAGAGGCAGCGCAGGACGTTGGTGATTTGGCTGCCTAGCTCGCGAGTGTGCAGGGGGTGTCGCCACAGCTCGGCCAACGAGGTCTTGGCGACGGCTAGGCCACGGTTATTGCGTAAGTGAGCAGCTACTTCTGCTTGGCAGCAGGGCACCAAAACCATGTACTTGGCGCGCTTTTGCAGGCCGAAGGCGATGGCGTCGTCGGTGGCGGTGTCGCAGGCGTGCAAGCCGGTGACGATATCGATTTGCGGTGGTAAATCTGCCGACTGCGCTGCGTCTGCCACGCTGAGGTTGAGGAAAGACATGCCTTTGAAACCCAGCCGTTCCGCCAGTTCACGCGACTTTTGCACCAGCTCTTGGCGGGTTTCTATGCCGTAAATATGACCTGTGCGGTTTGCGTTTGCCGTATCTGCTGACTTTCTGGCGTTAAAAAACAAGTCGTAAATGATGAAGCCGAGGTAGGATTTGCCAGCGCCGTGGTCGGCTAGCGTCAAACCTTTTTCGTTGGCTGGCAATTCAAGGAGTAGTTTTTCAATGAAGCCGTAGAGGTGGTAGACCTGTTTGAGCTTACGGCGCGAGTCTTGGTTAAGCTTGCCTTCGCGGGTGAGGATGTGCAGTTCTTTGAGGAGTTCTAGGGACTGGCCGGGGCGGATTTCCTGCGCTACTAGGTCAGGTTTTGCTGCTGAACTCAAAGTGTTAGTCGATTTGGTTTTTACGGATTTCATGGTGTGGTGTTCAATGTTGCACCAACTTGCAGCGCATCCCAGCCTTTGAGTCCCAAACGCTCCATGGTTTCCATGTTTACCTCAAAAATCGCCTCGGCTTCGGGGAAGGCTTCGACGGCTTGGTCGATGCTGGATTCGCGTAGCAGATGCAGCGTGGGGTATGGAGCGCGGTTGGTGAAGTTGGTGATGTCGTCGGGCTCAGTGCCTGCGAACTGGTAATCGGGGTGAAAATTTGCTAGCTGGATGGTACCTTCGAGCTTCATTTTGGCAAGCAATTTATCTGCTTTACCCAAGAAATCGTTGAAATCCAAGAAGTCTTGCAGGTAATAAGGCACTATCAAAAGTGTAGTGTCATAGGCAATAGATACGCCGGCTATAACCATATTTACTAATGAATTTAACTCTTTTTTTAAGTCTATGAGTAATTCTTCTGTTGTGATGGCTTCACTCACAGTGTAGTGAATTAACCCTTTGACGTGAACGGCTTTGGCGAAGGGGCAAAGGTTGAGGCCAATGACGGCGCGTTCTAGCCAGCGTTGGGTATCTGCAATAGCGGTTTCAGCGTTATTCATGAGGCAATGTCACTCATTCCATCTGACATGAAAACTTTTTTTCCCGTCAAACGCTCATGCTCGCGGGCGGCGAAGCGGTCTGTCATGCCGGCGATGTAGTCGGCGACGGCTCTGTATAAGCTCACGGTGGCGGATTTCTCATCGAACTGAAACTGTGCGGGGTCGTTGCAATAGGCTTTAAATAGTTCAACCACAATGTTTTGGGCGCGTTCTGTCGTTTCCATAACCTGCGGGTGGCGGTAGAGGTTAGCGAGTAAAAATCGATTTAATTCAAGGCTTTGCAAGCGCATGGGCTCCGTAAACGCGACCAAGGGCTTGTCTAATCGAACATCGTTAACGCTTTTTGGATGAGATTGTTCAATATTTGCCGTGGTCGCGGCAATCACGTCATACACCTGTGCGCTCAACATACGGCGAATCGCTTCAAACAGCAAACGTCGACCAGTGAGCTGCGGATATTGTTGCAAAGTCTCCAAACGGAAGGATTCAAACAGGCGGCAGTCGTTGAGTTGGTCTAAGCTGAGCAAGCCAGAGCGCACGCCGTCGTCGATGTCGTGGGCGTTGTAGGCGATGTTGTCGGCTAAATTGCACAGTTGTGCTTCGAGGCTGGGGGAGCGTAATTTTGAGTTCTCTAAGAATCGCTCAGCAACGCCGTTTGGTTCAAGGTCTTCCAGACGCTTGGCATTGGCGCGGGAGCAGTGCTTGAGGATGCCTTCTCGGGTTTCAAAGCTAAGGTTCAATCCGTTGTACTGCGGGTAGCGCTCTTCCAAATCGTCCACCACGCGCAGGCTTTGCAAGTTGTGCTCGAAGCCACCGTGGTTGGCCACACAAGTATTCAAAGCATCTTGCCCTGCATGTCCAAAGGGTGTGTGCCCCAAGTCATGCGCCAAGGCGATGGCTTCTACCAAGTCTTCGTTGAGTTTGAGGGTTCGGGCAATGGAGCGCCCTAATTGCGCCACTTCCAAAGAATGCGTCAAACGCGTGCGAAATAAGTCGCCTTCGTGGTTTAAAAATACCTGTGTTTTGTAGACCAAGCGCCTGAACGCCGTGCTGTGGACGATGCGGTCGCGGTCTCTAGCAAACTCGGTGCGCGAAGGTGCAGCAGGCTCTGAAAATCGGCGCCCCCTCGATTCATCGGGGTGACAAGCGTAATCTGCTAAAGGCATGAAGTCACTAAGATTAGCTACAAGCGGCGATGACTTCTCGTACAAGCTCGTCAGCTGCTGTTTGCACCAGGCACTGGCCAGGTTGGTTGATCAAGATGAATTTGATCTCGCCCGCTTCTGCTTTTTTGTCCACATGCATGAGTTCTAGGTAGCGGTCGGCATTTGCTTTCGCGCCCACAGCCAAAGCAGGCGCCACGGTAGGTATACCTGCTTTTTGAATCAACGCAGTTAATCGCGCCACAAACGCCGTATCGACCAAACCAATGCGCTGTGACAACTGCGCCGCCATCACCATGCCGCAGCCCACAGCTTCGCCATGCAACCAAGCACCATAGCCTAAGCCAGCTTCAATAGCGTGACCAAAGGTGTGGCCGAAATTCAAGATGGCTCGCAGACCAGCTTCGCGTTCGTCTTGCCCAACGACAGAGGCTTTGATCTCGCAGCAACGTTTGACGGCGTGCGCTAAGGTGGCTGGGTCACGCGCCAACAAGGCATCGATATTGGCTTCAATCCAATCAAAAAACACCATGTCGGCAATCGGGCCGTACTTGATGACTTCGGCTAGGCCGGCGCTGAGCTCACGTGCAGGCAAGGTGCTCAAGGTGCTTAAATCACACAGCACCAAATGTGGCTGGTAAAACGCGCCGACCATATTTTTACCCAACGGATGGTTGATGCCGGTTTTGCCACCCACAGAAGAATCGACCTGTGCAAGTAAGGTTGTAGGCACTTGCACAAAGGGCACGCCGCGCATGTAGCTGGCAGCGGCAAAACCCGTCATATCACCCACGACGCCACCGCCCAAAGCAAAAAGCGTGGTTTTGCGGTCACAGGAATACTTGAGCAGATCGTCAAAAATCAAGTTCAACGTTTGCCAAGTCTTATAGGCTTCGCCATCTGGCAAGACGATGGTGTGAATCGTTTTGTATCTGCCTTGCAGCGTCGTTTGGAGCCGCTTGGCATATATAGGCGCAATAGTCGTATTGCTAACGATGACGGCGATGCTGGCTTTGGGGAGATGCTGAAAAATATCAGCATCGTCCAGCAAGGAAACACCAATATGGATGTTGTAGCTACGTTCGGCAAACTCAATACGTACGATTTCGGAGTTTTTTGGAATGAGGGAGTGAACGAGGTTTGCGCTTGAATTCATATTGCAATTTTATAGCGCAATTTAAGGCATCAAATCTTCCGACTGATGCGCTTTCTGTTTGCAGCCCTTAATGCGGAGACAACACGCCAGCAAGTTCAAGCTGCATGACAACCATGTTTAGTAAATTGGCAACTGATGGCCGACCCGTTTCAACCACAAAATGCGCTGTTTCGCGGTAAAGGGGATCGCGAATGGCATACAAATCACGAAGTCGTGTTAACGGGTCATCAACTTGCAGCAGGGGACGCTGCATATCATGTCGAAGTCGGCGGAAAATTTCTTCTGGGGATGAACGCAAATACACCACATGGCAGCGAGAACGCAAATGCTCACGATTTGCCAAGCGCAAAACACTGCCGCCACCGGTGGAGAGAATGCCGTTATGAGATTGAGTCACATCATCTATAACGGCTTGTTCTACGTCGCGAAAACTAGCTTCGCCCTCACGCTCAAAATACTCTCGAATAGAGCAACCCAGTCGCTGCTCAATCACGTGGTCTGTATCAAGCGCCGTCAATCCCAGGCGCCTAGCTAGTTGCCGACCAATGGTTGATTTACCAGACCCAGGAAGTCCTACAAGCGCAATCCGTAACACTTCAAATTTACAAAATTTAGCGAGATGAAATTCTATCCGTGATCATTTTGGGAGTAATGAATACCAATAGTTCACGCTTTGATGAGTTTCTAGTTTTAGTTTTGAATAAATTTCCAAGCAACGGAACGTCACCCAATACAGGAACCTTGGTTTCGCCATCAGTTTCTTCTAATAAGAAGATACCACCAATCACAACAGTTCCACCATTTTCAACAAGAACATTGGTTTTGATATGTTTGGTATTGATTGCAACCGTGCCAAGCAACACTTCACCACGACTGTCTTTGTTAATATCTAAATCAAGAATGATATTTCCCTCAGGCGTGATCTGCGGCGTGACTTCAAGCTTTAGAGAGGCTTTACGGAAAGCCAAAGTTGTTCCACCGTTTGGTGCGGTTACTTGATATGGATATTCTGTACCTTGCTCGATCAAGGCTTTTGTTTGATCTGCGGTCACAATACGCGGACTGGCAACAACTTTACCTTTGCCATCATTTTCAAGCGCCGAAAGTTCTAAATTCAAGAATCGACCAGCAACACTGCTGAACAAGGAAACACCGATAGACGCAGGACTAAATCCGCCCAAACCAGTTGCACCTAGGCTTAAAATTTGCGTATTTAAAGTATCTAAAGTATTTACAGCCTCGCCTGTCGTAGAAGCTACTGCATTGTAATTTGCACCAAACGCCAAGCGATTCCCGCCGTTAGCGCCGCCAGTGATTTGCGTGCCTGCTTGACCGCCACGAACACCAGTTAGATCGCTGCCGCCCCATTTAACACCTAAAGATTTTCCAAAAGTGTCTTCAGCTTCAACGATTCGGGCTTCAATCAAAACTTGACGAATAGCAATATCAAGTTTAGTTATCATCTCTTGAACTTGCTCAAGCTTGGAAGGGATGTCAGTCACAAACAATTGGTTTGTACGTGGTTCAGAAATGATACTTCCACGCGATGACAGTAAACCCCGTGCACTTGCTGCAGTGCCGCTACCGCTAGGTTGGATTTGCAAAGCAATATCAGCTGCTTTGGTGTAATTCAACTGAAAAGACTGTGTCTTTAATGGTTCAACATTTTGAATAGCTGCTTTTGATTCAAAATCTTGTTTTTCTTTTGCAGCAAGCTCGTCTTTCGGTGCGATCCACAACACATTACCCGTTTTGCGCATACCCAAGCCTTTGGCTTGCAGAATAATATCAAGCGCTTGATCCCACGGCACGTCTTTCAACCGCAAAGTAACTGCACCAGAGACTGAATCTGAGGTGATGATATTGAAATTCGTAAAGTCTGCAATAACCTGGAGCAAAGAACGAATTTCGATATTTTGGAAATTCAACGAAAGTTTTTCGCCGTTAAAGCCAACGCCTTGTGTTAGTTTTGCCGGGTCTACTTTTTGCGCCCGAACTTCAATGACAAACTGGTTATCACTTTGATAGGCTGAATGCTCCCAATTACCTTTTGGCTCAATGACCATGCGAACACGGTCGCCAGTTTGAAATGTTGAAATAGCTTGAACTGGCGTACCAAAGTCAGTTACGTCTAAACGACGACGCAAACCCTCTGGCATACTCGTTTTCAGAAACTCAACAACCAAATTTTGACCTAGTTGGCGAATATCAACACCCACTTGGTTGTTAGCAAGATCAACCACAATTCGTCCAGAGTTGTCTGCACCTTTCCGGAAATCAACATCCTTCAATGCAAGAGTAGCATTGTTTAAATTTTCTGCAAAAGTTGCCACTGGTTTATCGGTAGCTGAAGCAACGACTGGATCTAAGAATATCAACACAGACTTTCCAGAAAGCTGCGTTTTATAGGTGACTGACTGTTTTAAGTTCAAGACAAAACGAGTCCGTTCGCCAGCTTGAATCACATTGGCAGATTTAACATTTCCTTGATTGATGCCAATAGCCGATTGAATGGAGCCGCTTCCAACATTAGGTAAGTCCAGAACAACACGCGCAGGCGTCTGTATAGAAAAACCATTCGGTAATGTCGACAAAGCCTGAGTCAAATCAATCTTAATAACTTCAACACCAACTTGCGTCGAAGTCGTGACCGCCTCAATGACATTTTGTGCATGGGCAATAACCGCAGCAAACGTAAGCGTTAATACAGTTGAAGTCTTGCGCAAACAAGAAAATATATTTTGACGTTTTGACAAAGGGATTCCAGCTGTTTGCATTGGATTGCCTATCGATAATAGTTTGTATTTCATTTTTCTTTTGCTAGCAGCTGCAAGTTCACTTTTCGTTCAATCCACTCACCAGAAGCGTCTTGCGCAATTTCTCTGAGCACTATTTCTGAATCCGAAATTTTCACAATTCGGCCATAGTTTTGACCGACATAATTACCCACCTTAGCTTGGTAAAGCAATTTATCAACTTTCAATAATGCGACAGGAGAATTCTTCTTATCCAAAGTACCAACCATGGAAACGGTATCAAGTGGAAAGCTTTCCAAAGCTTCTTTTTTGCGCGCCAACTCCGGAGAAATAAGTGCAAGATTTGCCGCCGATTGCGATGAATCTTTACGAAGTGCTTGCAACAACTTTTGATTGTTAAACGGCTCCATCGCGCTTTGTTGTGTGTAAGCTTGCGGTACGAATTTTTTGGGCGCTGCAATAGGTGTCACTCTTGCTGGAGTATTACCTTTTTGTTCAACCATCCATTGTTGAAGTTC
Source organism: Polaromonas sp. (assembly GCA_013298945.1). Taxonomy (GTDB): domain Bacteria; phylum Pseudomonadota; class Gammaproteobacteria; order Burkholderiales; family Burkholderiaceae_C; genus Aalborgiella. The sequence goes on along the minus strand of JAAFJR010000001.1, from coordinate 179,747 downwards.
AGCATCTTTAGAGCTAAAACAAGCTGAAAGCAATAGTGCGGATATTAAATACAACAACCATGTCAAGCCAGTCAAAATGCCATTGGATTTGCTCATCATTTTTTAGCTCCAGCAGCTTTGTCTTTTGCTTTACGCTGATCCGCAATTTCTTCTGCGTCTAAGTACCTGAAAGTCTTTGCTGTTGACTCCATCGACAAAACATTTTCTTTACCTGTCGCAGGTGATATCGATAAATTATTAAGCGTGACAATTCGAGATAAATTGGCAACATCCGCAACAAAAGAGCCAATATCGTGATAATTCCCCGTCACTTTGACAGCAATAGGCAACTCAGCATAGTACTCTTTAACATTGACTTGACCAGGTCGGAACAATTCAAATTGCAAACTTCGACCTAATCCAGCTTGATTGATGTCTGAAAGAAGAGCATCCATTTCAGCTTTACTTGGCAACTGCTTTTCAAGTTGTGTGACGTACTGCAAAACCTGTTCCCGTTGCTTTTTTAAGGCTTCTAAATTTACAGCTTGTGCAAGCTTGCTTTTATACTCTTGGCGTAAAGTTAGCTCTTTCGCTTCTTCAGCGATGATTTCTTCATTCGAAGTACTTAACCAAACATACCAAAGCAAGCCCAGCACCAGCGTTGTAGCCAATGCGTAACACAAATAACGTGGCAAAGCAGGCCATGAGCCAGGGTCGTCTTTATTTAGGCCTTGAAATTGGCTAGAAATGTTCCTGCCAAGCTGAGCTAAATCAATATTTTTTGCTGATTTGATTGACATAGTCTTACTAATCAAGGTTTCGCAGGCGTGGTAGCTGAGGACGTGCTGGAAGGTGTAGCGACTGGGGCAACAGACTTTTTATCTTCCGCTATTTTCTTAAGTTGAACTCTAACAACAAAATTTGAAACCCGTCGCTGATCTTTTGGTGTGAGTGCAGTAGTGCCAGCAACAATCTCTACCAGCTCTGGTTTTGTAACATATGGGTTATCGCTAGACAGGTTTCTCAAAAACTCAGCAACGCGCTCGTTAGATTGCGCTACTCCACTTAAAGCAACTAAAGATCCTTCTTGCTTTAAGTTTTTTACAAACACTCCATCAGGTACTTGTTTCACAATTTCATTCATCAAATGCACTGGCAAATTTCGCTCAGTTTGCAAATCTTCTACGGCTTCTTGACGAGATCGCAATCCTGAGATTTCTTTTTGCAAGGTTGCAACTTCTTTAATTTGAACATCAAGGCGAGAATTTTCTGCTCGTAGTACTGTATTTCTAGCCTGTTGCTCAGTAATTTGCACCTGATACCAAACGTATATCAAACCAGCAAGCAAACAACCTAGCAAAGCCGAAGCTGCCAAAGAAACAAAGAAGGACTCTTTACGCTTGAGCTTTGCGGCCTCTCTGTGAGGCAAAAGATTGATCAAAATCATTTTTGATATCTCCGCATAGCAAGACCACATGCGATCATGTAAGCAGGCGCCTCTATTCGTAGCTTCTTTTCTCTGACGCTTTGATCAATTTCCATAGCTTCAAAAGGATTGATTACCGCGCAAGGAAACGTGGTTTGAGCAGTCACGAGTTTTGATAATCCCGTAAAAATACCAGCTTCACCGGATAACATAATGTAATCAACGCTGTTGTGCTGCGTGCTTGTGAAGAAAAATTGTAGTGCGCGACCAATTTCGTTACTGATACCAGTCACAAACGGCTCTAATACCGCAGTACCATAATCGTCTGGCAAGTCTGCATTGCGGCGCTTGATAACCGCTTCCTCCATTGTTAAACCATATTGCCTAACAATTAGCTTCAGTAGTTGAGACGAACCGAAAGGTTGCTCTCGCTCGTAAAGTACAACATCGTCACGCAAAACTTGCATGCTAGTGGCCAAAGAACCCACTTCAAACAAAGCAACTGTCGCTCCAACACCTTTATTGGGAAGTTGGGCTATGAGTCGAGACAATGCTAAACGCCCTGCATAAGATTCGACATCCATAACAGTTAACTTCAATCCAGCAGCCTCAGCAAGAGCAAGGCGGTCTTGAACTTTTTCTTTGCGCGAGGCGGCAATTAGCACCTCCATATCGCCTGGTGAGTTCGCAGCTGGACCTACAACGCAAAAGTCTAAGCTTGCTTCCTCTAAAGCAAAAGGAATATATTGATTAGCCTCGGCTTCAACTTGCGACTCAAGCTCTTGATCACTCAAGCCGGCTGGCACAATCATTTTTTTTGTAATAACCGCCGACGGTGAGAGCGCCATCGCAATATTTTTGGTTTTGGTACCCGTCCTTTTTAACAAACGGCGCAGAGCAGCTAACACTTCATCAAAATTTTCAATAGTACCGTCAACAATCCAACCATGATCCAGTGGTTCTATGGCGCATTTTTGCAGAACCCATTCTTTGGACTTGCCTTGTTTTAACTCAGCCATTTTTATCGCAGACGAGCTAATGTCTAGCCCTATCAATGGGGCTGGCTGGCGACTAAATAATGATTCAATTAGACTCAATTCAATTCCAAAGTTGGTTTAAAGCGTTTTAATAGCCCAATGCTAATTGTTACAGCAAATACACCTTGTAGCGACAATGCTAGCAGCAAGTTGGGTGTTTTCGGGTATTTTAGAGAGATTGCTACTGCAGTTGTAGTCTCAATCCAACATATGCGGTAACTCTAAAGGCTATGAGTGACACAAACTTACGCAATTTTGTTGAAGTATAGGCAGAAATGAGTACATCAGTTGTCGTGGATAATCCGTTAACTTGTTTTAATGTCTATATGGCTAAGCCAGAGCGTTTTTAAAAAACTAAAAAAATTATGCCTTTTTTGCAAAACAAAATGTCGTCTAACTCTTACGAAAATGCGGGTAACACGGACCGTGTCAATACACTGTCGGTTTCTAGCTGGCTCAAAAAAGTTGTTTTTTGGACTTTAAGCATTTTTGCGGCAGTCGTTACATCTATTTTGCTAGTAGTAGCAGTGGCATTAGCTGTGGCATACCCAAAGTTGCCCGATGTTTCGGATTTGCTCGACTATCGGCCTAAGCTACCTTTACGTATTTTTTCAGCAGAAGGAGTCTTGCTTGGCGAGTTCGGCGAAGAATTGCGGAATCTGACCCCTATCACACAAATTCCCAAAGTCATGAAAGACGCTGTATTGGCGATTGAAGATGCCCATTTTTATGAGCACGGCGGTATCAATTACAAAAGTGTTTTGCGAGCGGCGATTGCCAATTTAGGGCAAGCCAAAAGTCAAGGCGCATCAACTATCACCATGCAAGTAGCAAAAAATGTGTATTTATCTTCTGAGAAAGCCTATACACGCAAGATTTATGAAATTTTATTAACATTCAAACTTGAAAGCTTGTTAACAAAGGACCAAATTCTTGAAATTTACATGAATCAAATCTTTTTAGGGCAACGTGCCTACGGTTTTGCAATGGCTTCGGAAGTTTACTTTGGCAAGCCTCTAAAAAACATCACAATTGCCGAGGCTGCTATGTTGGCTGGGTTACCCAAAGCGCCATCGGCGTTCAATCCTGTTGTGAATCCTGACCGTGCACGTACGCGACAGCTCTACATTATTGATCGGATGCTAGAGAACGACTTCATCACTAAGGCGCAAGCAGATGCGGCAAGCAAAGAGACGTTAAAACTAAAAATAGGTAGCGACGTTGACAAAGTTCATGCGGAATTTGTAGCCGAAACTGTGCGTCAACTCGTTTTCGCGCAATATGGTGCTGAAACATATACACGGGGCTTGAATGTCTATACAACTCTGAAAGCTTCTGACCAAAATGCAGCTTATCGCGCTTTGCGTAAGGGGGTTTTAGATTTTGAAAAGCGCCATGCCTACAGGGGTCCCGAAGTCTTCATTGATCTTCCAAAAAAACAAGAAGATGTCGATGACGAGATCGACGTTGCATTGGCTGAACACCCAGACAACGATGATTTGAAATCAGCCGTTGTCATAGCCGTCACGCCTAAAAAAGTAACCGCTATCCGGCAAAATGCTGAGACGATTGAAATCGCCGGGGATGGCTTAAAAGCAGCGCAATCTGCGCTGTCAGACAAAGCGCCAGCCAATATTAAATTACGCCGTGGCGCTTTGATTCGCGTTGTTAAAACATCTAAGAATGCGTGGGAAATCACACAACTTCCTGAGGTTGAAAGTGCCTTTGTCGCCCTAGATCCGCGCGATGGCGCTATCAAAGCCTTGGTCGGTGGTTTTGATTTCGACAAGAATAAATTCAACCACGCGACTCAAGCTTGGCGTCAACCGGGCTCAAGCTTCAAGCCGTTTGTCTATTCTGCATCGCTAGAAAAAGGACTCTCGCCAGCCACCGTTATCAACGATGCGCCGTTGTTTTTTGATGCTTCTGTCACTGGTGGGCAGCCTTGGGAGCCTAAGAACTTTGATGGTCAGTTTGCAGGGCCTATGACCATGCGCACTGGTTTAGCGAAATCTAAAAATATGGTTTCGATTCGTATCTTGAAGGAAGTCGGCACTCAAAATACACAAGACTGGATCACTAAATTTGGTTTTGAGGCCGAGCGGCATCCTCCATACCTGACCATGGCTTTAGGCGCTGGCTCTACAACACCCATGCAAATGGCCACAGCGTATTCCGTGTTTGCCAACGGCGGCTACCGCGTCAACCCTTATTTGATCAGCAAAATAACCGACTACAAAGGCGCTGTCATCGTGCAAACCAAGCCACCTGTGCTGGATGAATCCATGCGCGTGATCGATGCACGCAATGCTTTTGTGATGAACAGCTTGCTGCAAGAAGTAACCACAGCTGGCACTGCGGCGAAAGCCAAAGCTGCGCTGGGAAGGTCTGATATTTACGGTAAAACGGGTACAACCAATGACGCTATTGATGCATGGTTTGCAGGTTTTCACCCCACGTTGACTGCGGTTGTTTGGATGGGCTATGACAACCCCAAACCACTGGGCAGTAGCAATGCTGAAACTGGCGGTGGCTTGAGCTTGCCTATTTGGATTAACTTCATGCAGCAAGCCTTGCAAGGCGTGCCAGTTGTTACATTGACACCCCCTGACGGGCTGACCAAAGCCAGCGGCGACTGGGTTTACACCGAATTTGCGGGTGCTGGCGTGCGCAGCTTGGGTCTGGGTGACTCGTGGGGACTGCCTAAGAAAGAACAAGAAGAACTGCTGAACCTGAGCCCTGGTGATGCAAAGCCCGCCAGTGCAGAAGAAAAAAGCTCGATATTAGATATGTTTAAAAACTAGCTCGGCTTGAGCCTGCTCACTCGCACAAACCGACAAATGAGCAAACAACTCAGCCTGCGTTTTGGTGTCTTGCCACTGACCTTTAACAAATTTGTAGTGGTAGCCGCCTCGTTTAGCCGCTAGCCAAATTTCTTGTAGTGGTTTTTGTAGATTGACGACGATTTGGCTTTTGTTTTCAAAGCTGAGGGTGATCATCCCACCTGTACGTTGGTTGTCGATATCCGCTTCGCCAGCGTCGTTAATACGGTCGCACGCGGCCTCAATGGCTTTGAGGGCACTTTCGGCTTGGTCTAAAAATTCAAGGTCAGTCATTACAATGCTAATCAGAAACTAGAAAGAGTTAAATACATCATGAAAAATCATCATTCAAGCCATGGTAACAAAATTGCAAGCTCATTGTTGAGACAAGTTTTTTTAGTATGCGCTACTACAGCCTTGCTCACAGGTTGCGGTCAGCGTGGTTCTCTGTATATACCAACAGCACCTGAAGCTGCGCAACGCAGCAGCATCGTTGATACGCTCACTAAACCTGCGTCTGCAACTCAACCCTCCTCTGACACCAATCCAGCGCCAGCCAAATAAACATGCCTCACGAACTTCTCCCCGGCCATCCACACATTGCCTACAAAAATGGCGATTTATATGTTGAAAATCAACGTGTTGCAGATTTAGCTTCCCAGCACAGCACGCCTTTGTTTGTTTATTCCAAAGCTTCCATGTTGGATGCTTTAGCCGCTTATCAACGTGGTTTTGCTGGTCGAAAGGCACGCATTCACTATGCGATGAAAGCCAACTCCTCATTGGGGGTGCTGCAAGTATTTGCCCAAGCCGGCTGCGGCTTTGACATTGTTTCTGGCGGCGAGCTTGAACGCGTTATCGCTGCAGGTGGTGACCCCGCTTTGGTCATCTTCTCTGGCGTGGGCAAAACCCGCGCTGAGATGAAACAAGCACTGCAAGCAGGTGTGGGCTGTTTCAACGTTGAAAGCGAAGCTGAGCTAGAGGTTTTGAGCGAAATGGCCATCTCTGTCGGCAAAACGGCAAACGTCAGCTTGCGCGTCAACCCCAACGTCGACCCGCAAACCCACCCTTACATCTCCACAGGACTCAAAGGCAGCAAATTTGGCGTGGCACATGACCGCACTGTGCAAACTTACCAGCGTGCTGCCGCGCTGCCTGGCCTCAAAGTAATCGGTATTGACTGCCATATTGGCTCGCAAATCGTACTCGAAAGCCCGTATTTGGACGCTGTAGACCGCATGTTGGACTTGGTTGAAAGCATTGAAGCTGTAGGCATTCCAATTCACCATCTTGATTTTGGTGGCGGCTTGGGTATCAACTACAACGGCGAAACGCCCCCTGCTGCAGACGATTTGTGGCACAAATTATTGGCAAAACTAGATGCGCGTGGCTTTGGACAGCGTCAGCTGATGATTGAGCCTGGGCGCTCGCTGGTGGGCAATGCTGGCATCTGCGTTACTGAAGTGTTGTATTTGAAACCAGGCGAGCAAAAGAACTTCTGCATCATCGATGCCGCCATGAACGACTTACCGCGCCCGGCCATGTATCAAGCTTATCATGCTATTATAAATATAGCTATTCAGGCAACAAATACACCGGCTAGAGGCATAAATGACACCAAAAATGCCATAGTTTATGACGTGGTTGGTCCCGTTTGTGAAAGCGGCGACTGGATTGGTCGTGACCGCACTTTAAACGTCAAACAGGGCGATTTGCTCGCCGTATTGTCCGCCGGTGCTTACTGTATGAGCATGGCCAGCAACTACAACACCCGTGGTCGGGCGGCTGAGATTTTGGTCGATGGTGACAAGCCACATGTGATTCGCCAGCGCGAAACCACAGCCGACCAAATACGAGCTGAATTCTTAATCAACGTTTGATAAGCAAAACTTGTCCTAGGACAAGTTATCGCATTCGTTGGTATGCCTACAATGTAGCTTTGAGAAATTGTGAAAATTTTTTGGAGCAAATCAATGCAACGACGAACACTTTTACAAGCAGCGCCCGCTATGGCTTTGGCAACTGCTATCGCACCGCAACTGGCTTTTGGCCAAACAGCCTACCCCAATAAAACCATTCGCTACATCGTGCCCGTCTCTGCCGGTGGTGGCAGTGACATGGTGGGGCGAACGCTCACTGAACGCTGGGGAACACTTTTAAAACAAAGCTTTGTTGTCGATAACCAAGCTGGCGGCGGCGGTGTGATTGCTTGCCAAGCCACAGCCCGTGCCGCGCCCGATGGCTACACACTGATGCAAGGCTACGTTGCCACCCACGGCACCAGCCCTGCCACCCGTAAATTACCCTACGACGCCGTGAAAGACTTCACCGGCATTGGCATGATTGGCGCGACGCCCAATGTGCTGGTCGTCAACAGCGCCCTGCCCGTCAAAACCGTCAAAGAATTCGTTGATTATGTCAAAAAGAACCCCGGCAAACTAAGCTACGGCTCGGCAGGACAAGGCTCGCTCACGCATTTGACGATGGAGCTGTTCAAGCAGCAAATCGACTCGTTCATGGTGCATATTCCCTACCGCGGCATTGCGCCCGCGTTCACTGACTTGATCGGTGGCCAAACACAGGCGATGTTCCCAGGGTTGGCTGCCGCTTTGCCGCACATTCGTTCAGGACGTGTGCGGCCCTTAGCGGTCACGGGTTTGGCGCGGCATTCCTTATTCAAAGACCTGCCGACGCTGGACGAATCTGGCTTCAAAGGCTTTGACGCACAGCAGTGGTATGGCGTGATGGGTCCTGCCAACATGCCAGCACCTATTGTTAAAACGCTCAACGAATCACTTGCCACCGTACTCAAAGCGCCTGATTTGCGTGAAAAACTGTCGATTGAGGCGATTGAACCGATGGTGATGACACCCGAACAATTCGCCGAATTTGTTAAAAATGATATCGCCCGCTGGACTAAGCTTGCCAAAGACCGCAAGATTGAGCTGGACAGCTGATTTTTAGTCTTTTCTTGACGACTCTAAGAGCATAGCCGGCGTATTTATTGATTATACTGCTACTATTTTTATAGCAAATAAATTCTACACTTTACTACTTCTTCTCGTTCCTACTTTCATCTACATTTACTTCTTCAAACAACCATGGCACGCAACACCCAAGTCTCCGCTGATCACAACGCACTGCCAGTGACACAAATTTTGGCTACATTCGTCGCCACGCACCCGTCCAAAGGTTGGAGCGACGCTGTTGACCACGAAGCGCATCGCACGTTCATCAATTGGCTAGGTTGCGCCGTCGGTGCAGCCAAGCACGAAGCGGCCGATGCAGCCATCGCTGCGGCCAAGATGCTGCAGCCCGCCGCGCAAGCCAGCGTCTTGGGTCGTGCTGACAAGTTGGACATGGCGAACGCGGCTTTGGTCAACGGCATCACCTCACACACGTTTGACTTTGACGACACCCACCTCAAAACCATCATCCACCCCGCTGGTCCCGTCGCATCTGCAGCACTGGCACTTGCAGAACATTTAGGCAATACTGGGCGCGAGGTAATTGATGCCTTGGTCATTGGTATTGATGTTGCCTGTCGCGTTGGCAACGCCATGTACCCCGACCATTACGACCGCGGTTGGCACATCACCGGCTCCACAGGTACCTTGGGAGCTGCAGCGGCCTGTGCAAGGCTGCTGAAGCTAGATACGGCACAAACCGCCATGGCGCTGGGCATTGCAGCGTCGCAGCCCATTGGCATGCGCGAACAATTTGGCACCATGACCAAGCCCTTTCATCCCGGTGGAGCAGCGCGCGCGGGCTTGATGTCGGCATTGTTGGCGAAAAACGGCTTCACCGCCAGCACCAAAGCGTTGGAAGCACCGCGCGGCATGATGCAAACCATCTCGACCAAAAACGACTGGTCTGAAATCACCGGCGAGCTGGGTGAGCGCTTTGAAATCTCGTTCAACAGCTACAAACCCTTTGCCTGCGGCATCGTGATTCACCCCAGTATCGATGCTTGCGCCCAATTACGCGCCCAAGGTGTGACACCGGAGCAAATCGAGCGGATCGAGCTCAAAGTTCACTCTTTGGTGCTGGAATTGACCGGTAAAAAAGAGCCGCAAGATGGTTTGCAAGCCAAATTCAGCGTCTACCACGGCTGCGTAGCTGGTCTCACCGTGGGCCAGGCCACCGAAGACGAGTACCACGACGCTTTCGTGACCCACCCCGACAATGTGGCGCTGCGCCGCAAAGTGGTTGCCGTGGTCGATGATTCGATTGACGAAGCCAGTGCCGATGTGACTGCAATTTTGACCGATGGTCGCCGCGTACACATTTTCGTCGAACATGCTATCGGTTCGCTGCAAAACCCGATGACGACGGCTTTGCTAGAAAGCAAGTTTCATGGCCTGAGCGACCCGATTTTGGGTGAGACACAGACCACTGCGTTAATCAAAGCTTGCTGGCAAGTTGGTAACGCTGCCGATGTGAAAAACATCATAGCTCTGGCAACGCCTAAAAAATAACTTCAAAACATCTATTTTGCTATGTTTTTAATAGCTGCTTAGGCAATAAATACGAGGGCTATAGGCAATTTTTTAGAATATTGAAAGCCTATATATGCTTTTTAAACGTATTTGCTTGAATTTTGCTGCTTTTTCTTGAGCCACTGGACGACTCTCCAACCCAGCAGCACAGCCAATATGGCAGCGTAAACAAACACCTCGTTGAAATTGTTTTTACCAGCGCGCATCCAAAAAAAGTGCAGAAGCCCGAAGCCAGCTATCACGTAAACCAGTTTGTGTAGCAATTGCCATCGTTTTGCGCCCAGCACTTTGATAGCACGGTTGAACGAAGTCAAAGCCAAGGGTGTGAGCAGCACGAAAGCGGCAAATCCGACCAAGATGAAAGGTCGTTTGTAGATGTCTTTGGCAATGTCAGCGACATCAAAACCCATGTCAAACCAACTGTAGCTGAGCAGGTGAACAAGCACATAAAAGTAGACAAACAAGCCCAACATACGCCTAAAACGCGCTAATTGTGGTGTTTTGCTGATAGTTCGCAACGGCGTGACCGCCAAAACGATGCATAAAAACCGCAACGTCCAGTCGCCAGTCGAACGAATCAAAGCCTCTTGTGGGTTGGCGCCTAGGTTGTTGATGGCGACGTTGTAAGCCAGCCACGTAAACGGTAGCAAGCAGAGTAGGAAAACCAGCGGTTTGGCCGCTGGTTTGAGCAATAGCTGACGCATTAAACTTTGAATTTATTATGTTGAACTTTAAAAGTTCTTTCTCAAGTCCATACCAGCATACATGGATGCAACCTGCGCTTCATAGCCATTGAACATTTCAGTTTTGCGCTTTTTGGCAAACAAACCGCCCTCTTCCCCAATGCGGCGCTCGGTGGCTTGGCTCCAGCGTGGATGATCAACGCCAGGGTTGACGTTGGAGAAAAATCCATACTCATTGGCAGCCGCTTTGTTCCAAGCCGTGCCAGGCTGTTTGTCTGTAAAGCGGATTTTGACCAAGCTTTTAGCGCTTTTGAAGCCGTATTTCCATGGTGTGACCAAGCGCACAGGCGCACCGCTTTGGTTCGGCAGCACTTCGCCGTACATGCCAAAGCTGAGCAAAGTGAGTGGGTTCATGGCTTCATCCATACGCAAACCTTCCACATACGGCCAATCCAGCACACGGGAACCGACAAAGGGCATGGTTTTAGGGTCAGCCAACGTCACAAACTCAACATATTTGGCATTGCTGAGTGGTTCGACCTTTTTGATCAACTCTGACAGCGAATACCCAATCCACGGAATCACCATAGACCAGCCTTCCACACAGCGCAGGCGGTAAATACGTTCTTCTTGGGCGCTGAGTTTGAGCAAATCCTCCAGCGTGTATTTCGCTGGTTTTTTGACCAAACCTTCAATCTCGACTGTCCACGGTGTGGTTTTCAAGGTATGGGCATTTCGGGCGGGGTCAGATTTGTCAGTACCAAATTCGTAAAAGTTGTTGTAAGTGCTGGCGTCTTTGTAGTCGGTCAGCTTGTCAATGGCCATTGCACCGGCTATTTTTGAGGGCGTATTAGCAAGTGCCGCCAATTTGCCTGGTTTGGGCGTCATCGCATGCGCTTCACGCGAAGCCCAGCTAGCCATGGCAGCGCCGGCCACACCGCTGGCCATCAATTTCATCAAATCGCGGCGACCTTCATAGACGTTTTGCGAGGTGATTTCGCTGCTAATGCGGTGGTTAAAACCGTCGTTGTTTGTTTTGATAAGCACGTTGAGCTCCTTGTTGATAGTCAATAGTCTATATACGCAGCTATTTCTTACATAGATGCGATCACAATGCCCTTATTTTGATCACACAGGAATAAAAAGGGCCCATTTGAGCCCTTTTTTTGATTAAAAAAAACAAACTACAAGGTTCCGTAGCTGTGCAAACCGCTCAAAAACATATTCACGCCCAAGAAAGCAAAACTGGTAACCCCCAAGCCCACCAGCGCCCACCAAGCCGCCACCGTGCCGCGCAAGCCTTTCATCAGGCGCATGTGCAACCACGCCGCGTAGTTGAGCCAAACAATCAAAGCCCAGGTCTCTTTCGGATCCCAGCTCCAATAGCCGCCCCAAGCCTCAGCCGCCCACAAAGCACCCAAAACCGTTGCAATCGTGAAAAAGGCAAAACCTACAGCGATAGATTTGTACATCACATCGTCCATCACCTCAAAGCTTGGCAGTCGAGCTGCGATGCGCTGACGCCCCCACAAAATACCGCCCACAATCAAGCCTGAAATGATGAGATAACCCAGCCAATAACTGCCACCGGCCTCTAGTGTGGTTTTACGGAATACCAAAGGCATGAAACACAACACCACACCCAACATCAACAATGGTGTGAGTTTGTACCAGCGTGTCTCAGTCGCTTGCTGTTTGATCAAATAACCAAAAGCAATCATGGCGGAGATGGCAAATGCGCCATAGCCCACAAAATTAGCGGGTACATGGATTTTCATCCACCAGCTTTTGAGTGCGGGAACTAGGGGTTGAATTTCATGCGCGCCACGCACCAAGGTGTACCACAGCAAAAAACCCACCGCTGCACTGACAACCAGCATCACAAATGCCCCCATTGAACGGGTTTTATACTGCGCTTCAAAATACAAATACATCGCTGCTGTTAACCAGCAAAAGAGCACGAATACTTCATACAAATTACTCACTGGTATATGTCCAATGTCTGGCCCCAACAAATAGCTTTCGTACCAGCGCACCATAGTGCCAATCAGCGCCATCGCCACGGCAACCCAAGCCAAGCGTGATCCAATCAGCTCCATGGCGGCGCTTTGCTTGGTCGCCGCAACGCCTATCCAATAGAAAATCGTGCTCATAAAAAACAGCACACTCATCCACAAAATGGCAGACTGGCTGGATAAGAAGTACTTGAGCCAAAAGACAGATTCAGCTCTTGCAATCGTCGCTCCACCCAGCTCTGCCGGCGCTTGGTAAGACCAAATACCCAACAACGAAAAAACGGTGACTGCCACCATCAACACTTGCAGCGGTCGCCAAAACCAGCCTAACCAAACAGCAAAGGGAATCGCAGTTAATAAGATACCTTTTTCATATCCATCCATCGCATCTAGATAACGTTGGAATACGTACAAACCACCGAAAACGACTAAACCAGCAAATGCCCAATCAAACAAGCTGCGCTGCGCGAAAAAGCCTTGATTCAAGCTCACACTAGGCATGGATTCAGTCTTATTAATCGTATGTGTATTCATTGTTTTACTTTCATGACGCGTTGGCATTCAATCGTGCATCTGGCTTAGTACCGATGAGTTTTTCAGTTAAGTGAGCGAATTCATGGTCGCCATCCATGGTTTTTCGATTCGTGGACAGCGCCATGCTGGCCTTTGTACCAGTTGATATTCCAGTGGTGGTGTCAGGTGTCAGCCACACCCAAACGCGGCGCTCACGGATATAAAGCATCGCAAACACCCCCAATATCAAGAAAGCACAGCCGGTATACACCACCGTTTTCCCGGGTGCTTTTGCTACTTGGAAAACGCTAGCCTGCACCTGCGTGAAGTCTTGCAACATAAAAGCCATGGGCGCGGGATAAATACTGGCATCGCTGAGTGACAACACCGTTTGCATCATGTATGACTGTGTTTTATCACTCAAATCCAAGGGTTTTAGACCAGCCTCGGAGCGCGTCAATTGCACCAACTCAAACAGTGCGCCGTTCAAAATACGAATTAACACCTCGCTGGCTTTTTCACGCTCAGCTTCTGGCACATTTTTTTCAATGAAATCTGCCACCGCTTGTAAGCCTGCTGCTGTTGGCTGGACAACGACAGGTGGTTTTTCTGCAGAACCCACCAAAGCCTCTGAACTCACCGAGCCTGCAAACAAGCTCATCGCTTTGGAAGCAGACTGCGCCAACTGCCGTGCCATATCAGGCCTATCAGCCCCTGCCGCTTTTTGAGCATAGGTAGCCACCGCTCTGTCGCGCTTAAACGGGTCAGCCAAGGCAGCGCGTAGCTGTAAAAAGCCTTCCATGCTGCCTTTGTCATCTGCTGGAATCCGCAAATACCTGAAGGCTTCAGCCGTTGACTCACGTATGCCCAGTAAAAACACAGATGGATCGTTCTCATCATTGCCCATTTTGACGGGCAGCATATAGTTGTGAAACTCTTTGGCTTGACCCGCAGCATCGCGCAATTTGTAGGTAATGCTTGGCCCAACATTGCGCAATTCTTTGTTAGTTTTGGTTTTGTTGGCAGCGCCTAGTTTTGAGTCAAGGGATTGGCGCAAATCAACTTTACGTACATCAACAGCGGTGCTAGAGCCGCCAGCACCATCTTTACCAAAGTTTTCAATATTAAAAACTCTCAATGCCGCAAATTCTAATGTTAGCTTGTCATTTGCACCGTTTTGCAGCTGTGTGGCATTGCCGATCACGCCTTCAACTTCAAACGGTTTGGTAGCTGCGGTCAAAGGTACAGCTTTGAGCTTGACGTTTGAGCCACCATCGTCAAAGCTAGATTGAAATATCTCTATCCCTTTGTAATTCACGGGATGGTTCACTTCAACCCGAGCATGTGTTTTCACACCTGTTTCTTTGTCGTGAATCACAATATCACTGGCAAATAGCTTGGGCATGCCGGTTGAGTAATGTTCAACGACGAACTTTTTCAGTTCGATAGAAAATGGCAAATCTTGAATCAATACGCCAGTACCCTGGTTCAAAATCGCGGTGCTGGACTGCGCACCTTCTGCTACCAAAAGATTAGCACGAAATGTTGGGTTGCTAGGGCTCAAACGGTGCTCGGGTTTGACGTCAGATATCAAACCGCCGCCACTGTACGCTGTTTTACCGTTCAGCAGCATTTGTGTTTTGACTATCAAATCACCGTCCAGCAAACCACCAATACACACCAGCACAATAGCGCTGTGGGCGGCGATATAGCCCAACTTATTGACGCGACCGGCTTTAGCTGCAACCATCCAACTGCTCTGCCCCTGATGGCTGGTGTCTGAGTTTTTACGCTCCTGCAGTTTCACCTTCCAGCCGCCACCCGCCAACATTTGACCAATTCTTTGCGCTGCTGCTTGTGGCGACTCACTTAAATTGGCTTGCGCTGTGTGGCCAAACGCTTTGAGACTTTGAGCACGAATATCTTCTTTGAAAATTCCCCAATCGCGCATGATTTTGGGAACATTACGGGACACACACAAGCTGGTGCTGATGACCAAAAAGGCCAAAATTAACATAAACCACCAAGCGCTGTAAATCGATGTCAAACTGGCCGATGCAAACACCTGCGCCCAAAACGGCCCGAATTGGTTGATGTAGTTGTTAATGGGCTCGTTTTGCTTCAACACTGTACCGATGATCGATGCAATACAGATGATGGTTAGCAGGGAGATTGAAAACCGCATGGAAGACAGCAGCTCCACACCTGCACGCCAAGCATGTGAGCCATTTCTAAGCCGTAAACCGTGTGTAGATACTGTCATTTAAATATGTGGCGCTTTGAATACAAGAAAGGCGGGCTACCCTAAGATAACCCGCCCTCTGAAAGACTAGAAAATGGGATCTAAATTAGGTCAAATTCTAAGCAATAAGTTCCGTAAATTTAGCACCCTAAGCATTTAAAATTATTTACTTATCGCAAGCCAGCTATATAGTCTGAAACAGCTTTGATTTCGCGGTCATTCAACTTCGCAGACACTTGTGTCATCTGCAAGCTGTTTTTACGAGAACCATCACGGAAAGTGTTCAACTGAGCTACCGTGTAATCAGCATGCTGACCACTCAAACGTGGGTATTGTGCTGGAATACCAGCACCCGTTGGACTATGGCAGCTGGCACAAGCTGGGATTTGGCGATCGCTGATGCCGCCACGGTAGATTTTCTCGCCCAAAGCTACCAATTCTTTGTCTTTCGCAAAACCAGTTTTAGCTTTTTTAGACGCTGCCCAATATGAAATATTGCGCATGTCATCATCGCTCAAAGCAGTAGCAAACCCCTTCATCACCGCATTGTTACGCTTGCCTGATTTAAATTCTTGCAACTGCTTCACCAAGTATTCAGGATGTTGCTGCGCCAGCTTAGGGTTAACCGGCGTACCAGAATTGCCATCTGCACCGTGACAAGCTGCACAAACAGCGGTAAAGCTGGCTTCGCCTTTTACCAAGTCTGGCTTGGCAGGTACCTTAACTTCAGCTTTGGCTTCCATAGCGGGTTTTGCAGCATCCGTGGCAGCGTGGCTAGCAGTAAAACTAAATGCCAGCAAAGCGGCTGTGGCAAGAACGTAAACAAGAGAAGTAAGCGAGGACATAGTTTGCTTCATAGTCTGGAGGAATGAGGAAGAATTGGTGTAAATTTAACCCCTCATTCTACAATGAGCGGGGCGCTTTTAGGCAATTTTGATAATTTCCGACTAAACCATGCACGAGAACTGATGACATTGCGGTTCTAATATGGGTTATGACCACGTCTTCACTAAATTCAACAGCAAAAGTAGCAACAAGCACCCCGCCAACGCCTGCGCAAGTTGCCCAAACCGAAAAAGCCGCAGCCCAAAAAATCGCCATGGGCTGGATGCATACGGCCAAATTTTTGACCACTGCGCCATCGCTTGACTTTTTACCAGCGCTCAATTTGCCTGAATTTGCCTTCGTGGGTCGCTCTAATGCGGGTAAATCCACCTGTATCAACACCCTGACGCAGCAGCACCGGCTGGCTTTTGCCTCTAAAAAGCCTGGGCGCACGCAAAGCATCAACCTTTTTTCACTTGGTAAACAAGGCGTGACGGACGCTATTCTTGCTGACTTGCCGGGCTACGGCTATGCTGCGGTACCCAAAGCCGACAAGCTGCGTTGGCAGCGTGTGATGGCAAACTATTTGATGACTCGCGAAAACCTCACAGCCATTGTGCTGATGTGCGACCCGCGCCATGGCATCACCGAGCTGGACGAGATTTTGCTGGAGGTAATTCGCCCCCGCATCGAAGAAGGGCTGAAGTTTTTGGTGATTTTGACCAAGTCTGACAAGCTGAACAAAACTGAAGCCGCCAAAGCGTTGTCGATCATGAAAATTCAGGCCGGTGGTGGTGAAGTCCGTTTGTTCTCTGCCCTGAAGAAGTCTGGCGTCGATGATGTAGCGCATTTGCTGTGGCAATGGGCACATCCGGATCAAGCTGCGGCTATCAATACGGGAATATTACCCAAAACTAGCTGAAAACCCTGCCCCTTTAAAAATATTTTGGTAGCAGAATAGCGCGCTGTATTTATTGAATAAAGCAGCATCATGGTAGAGACTTTTCAGCAAAACCTGCCTCACGGCATCACCCTCAGCTGCCGAGCAACCGGCACACGCGGCCGGCCGGTTTTGATGTTTTTGCACGGCTTCCCTGAAGCTGCTTTCGTGTGGGACACGATGCTTGCGCACTTCGCCAAACCCGAAAATGGTGGCTACCGCTGCGTGGCTCCTAACTTGCGCGGCTTCGAGAAATCAAGCTCCCCCACAGAAGTGAGCGCTTATCGCGTCAAGTTTTTGATGCAAGACATTGCCGCCTTGGTCGCCATCGAAACGGCAGATTCTGGTGGTCAACTCGAATGCTTGGTCGCTCACGATTGGGGCGGTGCAGTGGCTTGGAGCCTCGCTAACCAAATGCCGCATTTGGCTAAAACACTCGCCATCATCAACTCGCCACACACCGGCACGTTTATTCGTGAGTTGATAAGCAACCCCAAACAACAAGCCGCAAGTGAATACATGAACTATTTGGTGCGCGATGGTTTTGAAAAAGCGCTTCAAAAAGACGATTTCAAGATGCTGTTTGGCTTTTTCACCAACGCTGGTGCCGAAAAAGGCGAATTTGCGTGGTTAACGCCAGCCGTGAAGCAAAAATACCGAGATGTTTGGAGCGAAGGACTGACGGGCGGCTGTAATTACTACCGTGCCTCGCCCTTACGACCACCGACAGACAGCGACAAAGGCGCAGCTGGCACAGACATTCCGCACAGTTTGTTGACTATTTTGATGCCAACTTTGGTCATTTGGGCCATGAACGATGTCGCCCTGCTGCCAGAGTTGATTGAGGGCTTGGACGACTACATCCCGAATTTAACGCTGAAAAAAGTGAACAACGCTACGCATTGGGTCATTCACGAGCAGCCGCAGCTCGTGGCAGGGTATTTGCTGGACTTTCTCAACCCATCAAATCATTAATTTTGCCATTGATTTTGATATCAATTTTATAGCAACTTAGGCAGCAAATACGCTGGATACCACCATATTTGACCAGTTTTTAGCCTATTTTCGGCGATATTTGAACTATATTGACATTAATTCGCTATATAAGCGGCACGAATAGCTTCCACCCGCGCCCGATTCACCCCAAAATCTTCGCGCCCCAAGCGGCTGGCGCTGCGGACTTCGATCACGCCTTTCACAGGATTCACCCAAAACTCCACATCGTCAACAAATTTCAGCACCTTGGTTTTGGCATGTGCGTAGATGTAATCAGGTTTGGCGTCCACAATCGTCACGCCGGGCGTGCTTTTTAGGACAGCTACCAATGCTTGCATAGAATTTGCTGCATTGTTATTTTTAAAAGGCAGCGGTTCAATGCTCGCATATTGAAGCTGCTCATGATCGGTATGCAAATGCGCTTGGCTGCTGACGCTGTTGCGGGTTTTAGAGGGTGGTTTGAGACGCTCATTCGCCACACCGATATTGTTGGGTTGCTTGCCTGAGAGTAAGCCAAATTGACCAGCCAGTAATACGCCAACTATTAAAACAACCATCAAATAAATAATAAACATGATAATCCTTGCAAATTTTTTATTAATAAACTGATTTCTCACCTGGTGGCCTGTCTTTGAATCGTTTATGCACCCAAAAATACTGCGCTGGCATGGTTTTAATGTAACCTTCTAACTCTTTATTCATCAATGCTGTATCGGCCTGTGCACTGTTTGAGGGGAAATTCTCCCAAGCTGGCAGCACCTGCACCTCATAGCCATAGTCCGTCATCCGGTTCAACACGGGAACAAGCTTCGCTTTGCCCAACCGCGCGAATCGGTGCAGTGATGGCACAGTATAGGTAGGAATGCCGTAAAACGGAACCACGATAGATTCTTCGGGACCAAATCCCATGTCCGGCAAGATGCCTAGCATTTCGCCAGAGCGCAGCGCAGCAATGATATCTTTCACCCCCGCAACACGGCCAAACAGTCGAATATTGCCAAAGCGGGCGCGGCGTTTGAGTATCCAAGCGTCGATTGTTTTATTAGACTGGTTGGTATAAATGGTGATGAGTTTGCGCGGTATTTGCTGGGTAAAGGCGGTATTGCCAGCGTCCAGCCCGACAAAATGCGGCACGAAAAGGACGACTGGCTCATCGTTTTGTAATTGCTCAACGGCACCGGTGATTTTCAAACGCCGTTTCGTCACTGCCGCACTACCATGCCAGAGCCAACCACGGTCAAGCATGGCTTGACAGTAAAAAATAACACTTTCACGTGCTAGCCGGCGTATTTGCTGCCTAGGCAGCTCTGAAAAACATAGCGATATGTTGATTTCAGCAACGCGTCTGCGTGATTTGAAGGTGATAAACAGCAAGCTGCCTATCAACCACCCCAGCGCCCGCAGCCACGACAACGGCAGCAGCGCCAAGAGACGGACGATGGCCATGCCTATTTGAGCACCGATATAAGCGCCAAGCTTGCTGAAAAACTCGCTCATTGCACCTCTGTCCTAGTCTCTGTCCTAGTCTCTGTCTTAGTCTCTGTCCTAGCCTCTTTCCTCGGCTCTTTATAGCGCCCATAGCCCCACAAAAACTGCGTCGGGCAGCGGCGGATCAGCGTTTCCATTTCAACGTTCATCTGCGCAACAGCGACTTCTAGATTATCGCTAAGTTGTTGATTTTCTTGATTTAATCGATAAATATGCAGCACAAAACCGCGCCCAAAAGACAAACGTTCGCCAAAGCCGACCAAAACCGTTGCGCCCGTTTGCGCAGAAAGCCTTGCAGCCAGCGTCATGGTGTAGGCGTTTTTGCCGAAAAAAGGTGTCCACAGCCCCATGCCATCGGGCGGCACTTGATCAGGCAGCAGCCCCACGGCCTCGCCTTTGCGCAGCGATTTGATCATTTGCCGCACGCCTGATAAATTGGTTGGCACGGTGGCAAGGCCAGGGCGATTGCGGGAGTTGGCGACCAATTGCGCCAGCCAAGCTTTGCGTGCGGGGCGAAACAGCACGGTGAAATTACCAAATCTTGAAGCAAAATCCTGTCCCCAAGCTTGCCCAATCATCTCAAAACTGCCCAAGTGCGGAGTCAAAAAGATCACCCCCTTACCCGCCGCGTATGCCGCTTCTATGTGCTCCACGCCCTGCCAACTGAACGGTGCTTCGGCTTTGCCTTGGTTTTTACCGGCGGTGCTCATCCATAATTTAGGCAATTCTGCAACCATTCTGCCGCTACTGGCAATAGCACCTTTTACCTGTGCAAATGTGTAACTTGCCAGCTTGCTGTTCGCCAAAAATCGCCCTCTGTACGTGGGCGACAGCACAAAAACAACCCAGCCCAGCGCCGCGCCAATGCCGTGCGCCATCCAGAGTGGAAGGAAGCTAAACAGCTTAAACAACAAAAACATACACAAGCGCGACTGACTATCTAAAACGCAGAACGCACCAAACGGACTGAATGCTCGCGTAATGCCACTGCCCCCAAAGTCGGATGCCAAACGGTGCCGTCACGCAACAAATTGTCGACGGTACTACTGCCTTTTTCATAGAACTGGATAACCGAAGACCGCTCGACTTGCGTGCCAAATTGCGTCGACGTTGCGTAATAGCCATCGAAGTTGGTTGCAGAGAACCATTCCAAATCGATTTGCGTTGTTAAGCCCAGCAAACGCAGGGTTTGCAGCTCGGCCAAAGTGGGTAAGCGCCATTTACTTGAACCGCACAGGCTGAGCGAGTTCACCGTGTTTTTATAACCTACGGCATTGTCGGGCGCATCAATCTCCACTTGGGTCGGGCTACGAGCTGGTAAAGGAGTGGTTGAGGGGGCAGTATTGGCTGCAATTTGCAACAAACTAGTGCTATCTAGGTTGTTGTATTTGTTGCCAACAGCACGCAAGCCTGCGTTGGTTTTCCCTTCCCAAATCAAGTTGGTAGCGTTGTCGCGCACACACTCCGTTTTGTCGTAGTAGGTCGCCAAATTCGTCTCATTGCAGGCTTTAAAGACTAAGCTGTAGCCTGTGCTACCCACGTTGGCAATCGTGCACTTGGGCGCGGGGCTGGTGGTAGAAGTGTTGGTGGCTGCGCACGATTTGCCTTTCACGGTGACAAGATAACTGATCTTGGTGCCATAGGCGTCGGTGACGACAAAGGTGACTGGGCTGCTGTAATCTCGCGCTGAGCTAGGGTTGGGGCTGATGGTGACACCATCACTCAACTGTACCTTAGCTACCAAACTGGTCAAAGTGCTGCAAGCTTCTGTACTGGTGAGATCAATCGTGACGTTTTGTACGCCATTAGCATTGGCGTTTGCGTTGCTAGCCATGGCAGAGGTCTTGCCCGTCGTTGTAGTCGTGGCCGTTGACGTAGCACTGTACTTGGTCGCACCCGTGCCTTTAATGCCGTTGATACTGAAATCAGCCGCAACTACACTTAGCGGCGCTGGATTGCATCCCGTGATAACAGCAAATACCACGCAAAGAAGTGCGGTGTAACAATGATGGTTGAAACTCATAAAACCTTTTCATAAATGCCAAGGTGACTACTGATACCCATTGTAACGACTGCCCCCTGTAATAGGCAGCAAACTTGATACCGGTGCGCGTTTTCTGCTAAAATAAAGCTGTCGCTGAGTTAACTGAACTACTTGCAGGGCGACATTAAACAAATCTGCTAAAGCGTTCGCCAATGCTCCGGAAAGTTATTCCAAAGTTACAGGCAACGCGTCCTTTTAACTTTATTGGAGTTTTTTATGGCTAGCGATTTCCTTTTCACATCCGAATCCGTCTCTGAAGGTCACCCAGACAAGGTGGCTGACCAGATTTCTGACGCCATTCTCGACGCTATTTTCAAGCAAGACCCACGTAGCCGCGTCGCTGCTGAAACCTTGTGCAACACCGGTTTGGTCGTTTTGGCTGGTGAAATCACCACCAACGCGCATGTGGATTACATCCAAGTTGCACGTGACACCATCAAACGCATTGGCTATGACAACACCGACTACGGTATTGACTACAAGGGCTGCGCAGTGATGGTTTGCTACGACAAGCAGTCTAACGACATCGCTCAAGGCGTGGACCACGCGTCTGACGACCACCTCAACATCGGCGCGGGCGACCAAGGCTTGATGTTTGGCTACGCGTGTGACGAAACCCCAGATTTGATGCCAGCGCCTATTTACTACGCGCACCGTTTGGTTGAGCGCCAAGCACAACTGCGTAAAGACGGCCGCTTGCCCTTCTTGCGCCCAGACGCGAAAAGCCAAGTGACTATGCGCTATGTGGACGGCAAACCCGTCAGCATTGACACCGTGGTGTTGTCTACTCAGCATGATCCAGACCAGTCTGAAACCATGCACAAAATGAAGGCTTCTTTCAACGAAGCCATCATTGAAGAGATCATCAAGCCGGTCTTGCCAGCGCACATGATCACCAAAGACACCCGTTATTTGATCAACCCAACAGGCCGTTTCGTTATCGGCGGCCCGCAAGGCGATTGCGGCTTGACAGGTCGCAAAATCATTGTGGACACCTACGGCGGCGCATGCCCACACGGTGGCGGCGCTTTCTCTGGCAAAGACCCTTCAAAAGTTGACCGTTCAGCTGCTTATGCTGCACGCTACGTCGCGAAAAACATCGTTGCGGCTGGCCTGGCCAAGCAGTGCCAGATTCAAGTTGCTTACGCGATTGGTGTTGCCAAGCCGATGAACGTGACCGTTTATACCGAAGGCACAGGCATCATGTCTGACGAGAAATTGTCCGCCTTGGTGCAAGAGCACTTTGACCTGCGTCCAAAAGGCATCATCCAAATGCTCGACTTGCTGCGCCCGATCTATGAAAAGACAGCAGCTTACGGTCACTTTGGACGTGATGAGCCTGAGTTTACGTGGGAAAAGACAGACAAAGTTGCGGCGCTGCGCGCTTCTGCGGGTTTGTAAGCACTTACTTAGTTAAAAATAAAAAAGCCGCCAGATGTGAGTCTGGTGGCTTTTTTTAAGCAATTCCTAGGTTAACGCCCCGGGATTTGACAGCATCGAGTCTGTACCGTGATAAGAGTTGAAGATGCTGATGTGTTTTGCATTGCACAGAACGGGTCTGCTGGATTACTCATATCAGAATTCACCGCGTAAGTACCCCAATTGCTTGATCTACATAAAATCCCAGTCAATGTAGTCCCTGCGGCACAAGCTGCCCCGTCTACAAATCCGGTCGAGTTTGCCGCTAGGCTAACGGAAGGAGATGTTAACGTTGTGCAAGTTAGCGCCGTGGCCACAGGCTTTGAGTAATACCCCGTCACATCCACCGCAAGATGCGTGGCTGCTACGGTATAAACATTAAAGTCTGCTGTGCCAGTTTGGTTGATTTTCAAGATTGCAGAATTTGCAAGAACATCACTGGCCTTGTAATTCAAGTTTGACACCAATGGCATGCTGGTGCCCACTGGCCATGCGGCTATCCAGCCTTCAGCTGCAGGCACAATCACCAGCAAATTGACGGCCAATGCGGCAATATTGGTTGTTTGCGGCAAACCGCAATTAGAATTACTTCCACCCTGAGCTGTATAGTTTACATTCCAGCCTTTAAACACGCGTGAGCTGGCAGCTGGAATCACGCCACCCGCACCACGCGTATCAACAATACGGCAAGGTGTGATTGGTGTAAACACGAGGTCTGCAGCCAAATCTCCAATTGCGGCAAAAGTATTCATTGACGCACTAAGCATCAACAGCATTGCAAAAATTATCCTTTTCATATCCTTCTCCTTAAAGAATTTAATCAGACTGAGCCATCACTTGTTGGAAAACTGTGAACTAATGTTACGCTTTGAATCTTCGTTTGTCACTATGCTTAAAGGTATAGCTGCTGGGAATAGACTATTTGGGTGATATTCACATATTGTGGAAAGTGCTTCTGCGGGTTTGTAAGCAACTCACTTAACTAAATGCAAAAAGCCGCAAGATGTGAGTCTGGCGGCTTTTTTTATCCTTGACGCCTTCGCTTAACGACCCGGGATACGACAGCAGGTGCTATAGGCAACACCGGTCATAGCTCCAGCCCCCTCGTTCTTCCAAGCGCAAAAATGATAATTGGCTGACACAAATGTCCGACTTGATACCACACGTCCGTCGAAAATATTTGACGTACAACCGCCACCCGTGATCGTATACCCTGCTGAGCATACTGGTGTAAATGAAGTTCCAGTAGAGCCTGCAAGTATTGAAACATTGCCGCTTTCTGTCTCGACACACTGCAAAGCTGTTGCCACAGGCTTAGAGTAGTAACCAGTCACATCTGCTACAAAATGCGTAGTGCTGGTGGTGTAAACAGAAAAATCCTTTGATGCACCAGCTTGGCCTATCTTTAGAATCGCTGAATTTGCAAGTACATCACCTGCCTTGAAGTTCAAGTTTGAAACCAAAGGCTGCACCTCACCGTAAGGCCAAGCAGCTATCCAACCCTCAGCTGCTGGTGCGATAACAAGCAAATTTACCGAAACAGCAGCAATATCACTAGAAGCAGGAAGACCGCAGGTACCGGCCTTTCCACCTTGACTTGTGTAAACACCTCCGGATCCCACCCAAGCGACAAAATCCCGTTTGGTGCCAGCCGGAATTACGCCGCCTGCACCCGCTCCACGCGTATCCACAATGCGACATGGCGTGATAGGTGTAAAAACGAGGTCAGCAGACAAATCACCAATTGCTGCATAAGTATTCATTGAGGATGCGATTGTCATCAGCGCTGCAAAAATTAACTTCTTCATGCTTTTCTCCAATAAGAATTTGACGAGAATGAGTAACCCGTCGAATTGAAAATGTGTACTTATGTTACGCTTTGTGCATTCATTTGTCACTATGCCTAAAGGTATAGCTGCTGGGAATAGACTATTTGGGTGATATTCACATATTGTGGAAAGTGCTTCTGCGGGTTTGTAATTGCTTACTTAGCTAAAAGCAAAAAGCCGCCAGACTCACATCTGGCGGCTTTTTTAACTGCTTCAAATTCTTTGTTTTAACGACCTGGAATTCGGCAGCAATTTGTGCCTTGGTAAACTGTTTGAACGGCACCGCTTAAGTTCTCCCAACCGCAAAATGCTCCACCACTATTTCCGCTACCAATGCCGCTGCCTGTTAAATATACAGAAACAGCAGTACCCTTAAAGCAAAAAGACGATACAGCTTGGTAGCCAGCGCTGCATGCTGAAGTGGCATAGTTATAAGAATTAAAACCTACTCCCAGACTGACAGTTTGCAGAAGCGGTACGACACATTCCATCGAACCCGCCGATACTGGCTTAGAGTAATACCCCGTCACATCCATCGCAAGATGCGTACGAGCAACTGTATAAACATTAAAGTCCGCCGTGGTTTGGTTGATCTTCAAAATAGCCGAATTAGCCAATACATCTCCGGCTTTGTAGTTTAAATTTGACACCAATGGCATGCTGGTGCCTACTGGCCATGCGGCTATCCAGCCTTCAGCTGCAGGCACGATCACCAGCAAATTGACAGCCAATGCGGCAATATCGGTTGTTTGCGGCAGTCCGCAATTGTCAATTTTGCCGCCCTGTGCTGCGTAGTTAGCCGCCCAGCCTTTAAAAATGCGCGAAGTTGCAGCTGGAATGACGCCACCCGCTCCGCGCGTATCCACAATACGGCACGGGGTGATGGGTGTAAAAACCAAATCGCTCGATGCACTGCCAATTTGACCAAAAGCGCTTGTTACCAAAGTCAGCAAGCTGGCTGCCATCCAAACAATTTTTCTCATCCTTATCTGTCTCCGTTAAATATTAATTAATAATTAAAGTAAATTGTAACAATTTAAACGTCTTATTCAGCTTCTTCATCTCTATTTCGTTTAACTTTGCTTCTTGGCTTGAATTTTATTGAACAACGCCTTGGCCTCTTTCTCATGCAGCTTCACTTCTTCCAAATTGGCGTGTAAATCTGTCATCTGCTCTTCCAACTCTTGCCTGTGTGCTGCCAATACGGACAAAAACTTTTGCAGCTGCACGCCCGTGTCACGCGGGCTGTCGTACAGGTCGATGATGTCTTTGGCCTCGGTCAGCGACAAGCCCAAGCGTTTGGCGCGCAAGGTTAGCTTCAGCCGCGTACGGTCTCTGGCGCTGTAAACGCGCGAACGGCCACCAACACCTTCACGCTGTGGTGACAACAGCCCCATGTCTTCATAAAACCGAATCGCACGCGTGGTTAAGTCAAACTCTTTGGCCAAGTCGGTGATGGTGTAACTTATGTTCATGGTATTTGCAGGGCTTGGAGTAAGATGGTTTAACAATTGACGTTTACGTAAAGGTAAGCGTCAATTTTGACCGATTATGACTGATAAATTGATCTACAAATACTGCGTTTATGACTGAAACAACCCCCAAGCCTTATATATCTAGCCCGATGAATGAGTTGGAGCGCAAGCTGAATTACCCGCTGGGTGACACGATGCCTGAGCCAGGCCATGCGATAGAGGCCGCACCGGGTGTGAAGTGGCTGCGGATTGGGCTGCCGTTTGCGCTGAACCACATCAATTTATGGCTGCTGCGCGACCATATTGACGGCAAAGACGGCTGGACGGTAGTGGACTGCTGCATTGACCGCACAGAATCTCGTGCCCAGTGGGAGCAGGTATTTGTCAACGCGTTAGAAGGCTTGCCGATTCTGCGCGTGATCGTCACCCACATGCACCCTGACCACGTAGGTTTGGCGCACTGGCTGTGTGAACGTTGGGGTGTGATGCTTTGGATGAGCGGGACGGACTACAACGTGGTGCGAATGGCTTGCTCGCCAGATTCAGGCTTTGACGGGCTGGAAAGCGCCCAGTTTTTTGCAAAGCATGGCTTGGTTGACCCCGTGTCGCAAGAAAAACTCAAAGCCAGATCTAATTATTTCACCAACCTGGTACCCAAAGTGCCGCGCAGTTACCGCCGGATGATGGATGGCGATGTCATCCAAACTGGCGACAAAAATAACCTTAGACAATGGCGCTGCATCAGCGGCTACGGCCATGCACCTGAGCATATTGCGCTGTATTGTGAAGCCTCCAAAATATTGATAGGCGGCGACATGATGCTGCCGCGCATCTCTACCAATGTGAGCGTCTACAACATCGAGCCCGAATCCAACGCGCTGAAGCTGTTTTTAGATTCCATCGACAAATTCACGCCCTGTGCGCCAGATACGTTAACCCTGCCCTCGCATGGCAAACCGTTTGCGGGTTTGCATGAGCGCATCAAACAGCTGCACGACCACCACGCAGAGCGTTTGACCGAAGTGCGCGACACCTGCGCAACCAAACCAAGCAGCGCTGCTGACGTGCTGCCCGTGATGTTCAAAAGAGAGCTGGATTTGCACCAAACAACCTTTGCTATGGGTGAAGTGATCGCGCATTTGCACTTTTTGTGGTTTAAAGGCGAATTAAAGCGTGAATTTTGCACCGACGGGATTTATCGGTTCAGTATGGTTTGAAATTACTAAAAATCGTCTATTTTATGCATAAATCGCCTGTAGCCAGCGTATTTATTGACTAAGCAGCTATTAAATGTATAGTATTATGAAAATATAGCAGTATTTTTAACGCTCAAAACCTGCTGCACTGGTAGCTGCAGGTGGTATGGCAGGCGGCATGGCAGGTGCTGCGCCGTCTACGCTGGCGACGCGTGGGGCAAAGCGGCTGATAGCTGCTGATGCCGCGCCGCCCAAAACGGGTACAGCACTAGGCGAGATGCCTAATGCTGTTGTGGGAACAGGAACGGGGCTGACAACCGGCGGCGCAGCTGGCGGTGCAACAAGTGCTGTTCCGCGATTATTCGCAAAATTGTTCACTGCTACCAAACTGGCTGGTTTTCTATCAGGAAGTTCTAGGGTGACGCCATCGGGCGCTTGGAGTGAAGCGGCGAGAATAATGCCGGTTTTTGAGATGGATTTGAGCACCAAATTATCTGCCACCGTGCTGCCTACGCGGTAAGGTTTGGCGGGTTTGCCGTCTAATGCGATCAGTGCAACGCCTTGTCCGCCGGCTGATCTCGCCAGTCCAAATAATGCAAAATTGCTGTTAGCCGGCGTATTTATTGCCTTAACAGCTAAATTATCAGTAGCGCCAAGGAGTTTCCCGACAGCTTTAGAGTCAACCACCACGGTGGGAGCAGCCAGCGCTGCAGTGGCCTCTAAGGGTTTGGTGGTGACAAATTTAAACGCCCAATAAGCGGCGCACAGACCCACAAGGAGCCAGATGAGCAATGTAAAGAGGCGTAAAGTCCAGCTGTAAGAGCCAGATTTGCCAAGTTTGAGGGCGGCAGTCGTCATTAGGCGATTATGATGGAAACTTGAATTTAAATAGATTCGCGTCTATATAGATTGTGTTTAGATTTTGTAAAGTTATTTTGAAAATCATTTTAAAGGTTGAATGACATGTTGCAGCAGAGATTGGTAACCAGTGGCCTGAAGTGCAAATTGCAGGGTCAGTTAAAGCATCCATTCCAGCGTGGTTTCACCCTGATTGAGTTGATGGTGGTGGTAGTGATTATTGGTGTCCTGGCTGCGGTAATTTTGCCCAATGTGATTGGCCGTGACGATGACGCACGTATTGCCGTCGCGAAAACCGACGTGAATAACATCATGCAAGCTTTGAAGTTGTATAAGCTAGATAACCAAGGCTTCCCAACCGGTGAACAAGGCCTGCAATCCCTGTCTACCCGCCCCACAGCTGGCCCAGCACCTGCCAACTGGAAGGGTTACATCGAAAAACTCCCTAACGACCCCTGGGGCAAACCCTACCAATACCTGAACCCCGGCATCAAAGGTGAAGTGGATGTGATGAGCTTTGGCGCGGATGGCGTGGCGGGTGGCGAAGGCAAGAATGCGGATATTGGCTCTTGGCAGTAAGCTAAAAAAAGACGCACTCGTTCATCGTCGAAGCACCCAAAGTGGCTTCACGCTGATGGAGCTGATGGTGGTGGTGGCTATCATCGCCATCGCTAGTGCGGGCGTGATGTTTGCGATTCCGGATGCATCAACCACTGCGCTGGAGCGTGATGCGCAACGTCTGGCCGCCTTGCTGGATTCAGCCCGTGCACAGTCACGCGCCAGCGGTTTGGCGGTGGTGTGGCGACCGACGGCTGAAGGCTTCAAGTTTGACGGTTTGCCACAAGCCAAGAACGCCACGACAGGTGAAATGGTTGATTTGGTGAAGTTTCCGACGAATTGGTTAAGCACAGATACCCATGTGGACGAAAAGACACTCTTGGCACTAGGACCCGAACCTATCATCGCGCAACAGGAGGTGGTACTGCTGAATGCGGCTCGCAGTCTGACACTGGCGACGGATGGCATTCGCCCATTTGCCATCAAGTCCAGTGATGAATTAAAGTAAGTTCGCTCCAATGGATAAAGCACGCAAGCAAACCTTAGGATTCACACTGATAGAAGTGCTGGTGGCGCTGGGCATTGTGTCGATTGCGCTTTTGGCGGGCATGCGGGCTACGGATTCATTGGTGAACAATGCGCAGCGTTTGTCAGACGTACTTTTAGGGCAAATTTGCGTAGAAAACGAGCTCATCAAAGTGCGCCTAAGCAAGGCCATGCCCAATGTGGGCGATAGCACCTTTAGCTGCGAGCAAGCAGGCAAAACCATGAGCGGGAAAATGACGGTGACAGCCACGCCAAACCCCAGCTTCAGACGGGTGGATGCTGAAGTTTTTGATGGCGCAAGCACCGAGAAGAGCGTGAGAAGCATCATCAAACTGTCAACCATAGTGGGGCGGTTTTGATGATGCGCACCCTATCTACGAAATACATGCCAAGGCATCTACATGCTGGCTTCACGCTGGTGGAGCTGCTGATTGCCATCGTTATCATGGCCTTGCTTGCCATACTCAGCTGGCGCGGCTTGGACGGGATGACACGGGTGCAAACAGCCACGCAGGCAAATACAGACGGCGTACTCGCGCTGCAAGCTGGCTTGTCACAATGGCAAGCTGATTTGGATGCGGTGACCGTGCAAGCCAATGTGTTTGGTGTTCCGGGGCTAGATTTTGACGGGCAGGTATTGCGACTCACACGGCGTTATGCTGAAACAGGTGTAGACACCAAAAATACGACAAACGATGACAGTATTCGCGTGGTCGCTTGGAGTCAGCGCAACACGGCAGAAAGCAATATCAATAAAACGCAATGGCTGCGCTGGCAATCTGCGCCAGTAAAAACACGTTCTGAGTTGCAAGCAGCTTGGTTGCAAGCCAAGCAATGGGCCAGCACCGCAACCGAAGATGATAAAAAAGGTGAAGTTGTCGTGGCGACTATCGATAGTTGGCAAGTGTTTTACTACCGCAATGATGCTTGGAGCAACGCTTTGTCAAGCGCGGACGTGGATTCACGCGTCCTTGGCTCAAACACACTCACTTTACCTGACGGCATACGATTAGTGCTGACTTTAGCACCTGGACAAGCCTTGGTTGGTGCCATCACGCGTGACTGGGTTAGTTCAACTGTGGGTGGTAACAAATGATACGCCGCAGCGCAGGCGCAGCGCTACTGTCTGCCATGCTCACCGTCACCTTGGTGGCTACATTTGCTGCTGCGGCGCTATGGCAGCAGTGGCGCAGTGTGGAAGTCGAAATTGCTGAGCGTGCGCGGGTGCAAGTGGCTTGGCTGCTGGTGGGTGCGCTGGATTGGTCGCGCTTGATTTTGCGCATCGATGGCAATTCAGGTACAACGGATCATTTGGCAGAGCCTTGGGCTGTGGCTTTGCAAGAATCACGCTTATCCACTTTTTTAGCGGCGGATAAAAACAACACTGGCGGTTTGACGGCTGAGGAGCAGGTGGATGCATTTTTGTCGGGGCAGATTATAGATGCGCAATCTAAGCTTAATGTTTTCAACTTGATAGATGCTGGGCAGGTTTCTGCAACTGATTTGGCTGCATTTAAAAAGCTATTCACGCACTTTAATTTACCTCAGACGGAGCTTGAGAGCTTTGTCGCGAACCTTAAAGCTGCGTCAATTGCAAACTCGCCGGGAACAACAACTTTGATGCCGCAAAGAGTGCGACAGTTAACTTGGCTGGGTTTGAGTCCACTAACATTGGCGAAACTCACACCGTTCGTCGCCCTGTTACCGGTTAAAACCACGGTAAATATCAACACTGCACCCGCCGAAGTGATTTTTGCGAGTGTGTCTGGCTTAGAGCTTGCTGACGCCAAATTAACCGTAACCACGCGCGAACGTGCTTTTTTCCCCAGCTTGGCAGAAGCCGCAACAACCTTGCCTGTTCTAAAAGACAAACTCAAAGACTCACAGCACAGCGTGTCAACACGTTTTTTTGAAGTCACTGGTCGTATTCGACTGGAACAAACTGTGGTGGAAGAGCAATCTCTCGTTGATCGCACCGACATCAGTAAAGTCAAAACACTTTGGCGCGAGCGCTCTGTGGTGGCATCGCCTGAAATAATTTCAAACACGACTTTACCTAAGCTTTAAAAAGCCCAGAAATTTCTATTATTAAAGCCCTAATACAATGCAGTATGAGTAAGTTGATCGTTTCCCTGCCCTATCCTAGTCCTACCAGCGCTGATGGCTCTGCTGTGGCTAGTAACATGCTTTATACGTTTGTGCTTACTAAAGCTGGGAAAAACGATGGTTCTAGCAAAGCAAAAACTGAAACCTTAAGTTTGAGTGAACTACCTGTAGCAGATGCTACAGTTTTGGTAGTGCCTGCGCGCGCGCTGTCTTGGCACCAAATTGATTTACCCAAAGTGCCCAAAGCACGCCTTCGTGCTGCATTAGATGGTTTGCTGGAAGAGCATTTGTTAGACGATACGCATGCCATGTCGTTTGCAGTAGCACCCGAAGTGCAAACTGGCAAAGCAGCAACGGCAGTATGGGTGGCTGCTTTTGATAAAGCGTGGCTAAAGAACGCAATACAAGCATTTGATGCGGCGGGATGTCGCATCACGCAAGTGGTGCCTGAATTTTGGCCGCAAAGTAACCCTATTATTTGCGTCACAGGCAGCCCTGAAGCCGCGTGGATAACCCGAGCAGACGACCAAGGCGTGATGACTTTGCCGCTTCACTTGGGTAATTCCAGTGGCTCTAATGGCGTGCTTCAAGCACTTTTAGCGCATTTGCCAGATGGCGCGACTGTTGGGGCAGAACCTGCTGTTGTCGAATTAGCTGAAGCCAGCTTGATGCCGTATACAGATTTGAAGGTTGAACTTAGACAACACGCGAATAGCTTACTTTTCAGCGCAACTTCTCTGTGGGAACTGGCGCAGTTTGAACAAAGCTTGAGCGGTGACAGCCAAGGCATGAAAAGCGTTATTCGAAAATGGCAAACGTTTTGGCAGTCACCAGCTTGGCGACCCGCACGGTGGGGTTTAGTCGCGCTGCTACTGGCCAATTTAGTCGGCTTGAATGCGTGGGCTTGGCAACAGCAAGCTAGTTTGTCAAAAAAGCGAACACAACTAAGTACGATATTGACCCAGTCTTTTCCAAACGTCAAAACTGTTGTAGATCCAGCTTTGCAAATGTCGCGGGAAATGGTTTTGCTTCGTCAAGCAACAGGCGCTAGTAGCGTGCAAAATTTTGAATCCATGCTTTCTGCATTTAGCCATGCAAATAGCGCTTCAGTCGGCAAATTAATTAATCCAAATGCTATTGAATATATAGCAAATAATGGTAATTTTGGTGTTAATTTTAAAAACATAAAACTGACTGCAGCTGATTTAAGCGCTTCCCAAGAAAAATTAAAAACTATGGGCTATGTACTCACGCAAAACGGCGAGACAGTCAGTATAAAAGTGAAAAATACACCATGATAGAAACTTATTTAAGCTATTGGCGACAGCTAAAAATAAGCGAACGGCGCTTGATTTTGGCTGCATTTTGGTTGATTTTTGCTGCACTTTTGTGGTGGCTTTCGATTGCTCCTGCACTAAAAACCCTCAAAGAATCGCCAGCCCAGCATCGAGCGTTAGATGCACAGTTGCAAAGCATGCTATCGCTCAGCGCTGAGGCAAAAAATCTTCAAAGTCAGCCAAAGCTAGGTTTAGACGAAGCTCAAAAGGCACTACAAAGTGCGGTAACACAACGTTTTGGCAGTACAGCCCAGCTTAATTTAACCGGGGAACGAGCAAGTCTGACCCTTAAAAATGCCTCGCCCCAAGAGTTAGCGCTGTGGTTGACGCAAGCCAGAGTTAACGCTCGCGCCTTACCCACTGAGGCCAAGTTGACTCGAAACGGAGATGGCTGGGATGGCACAATGGTATTAACTTTACCAAAAAAATGATGAAAGCGTCCAATCATTTAGCCGCTCCACCATGGCGTTGGGCTGTCTTTGGGGCTGTGCTTGGTTTGATAGCCGCAACACTTGTGTTTGCACCTGCTGCTTGGTTAGGAAAGGCTCTATCGATTTCAAGCCAAGGTCGCGTCGTTTTGAATGAACCATCCGGTACAGTATGGAATGGTTCAGGACAGTTGCTGTTGTCTGGTGGCTTAGGCAGCAGAGACGCAACAACACTACCCGGACGCGTGCATTGGCGAATCATACCAACACCAACTTTAAAATTCCGTCTCCTGATTGATGCGGACTGCTGTACCACACAAAATATCAACGTGCTATTGACACCACGTTTGTCTGGACTAACGGCAGAAATTCAACCCAGTCAATCAACGTGGCCAGCTACCCTGCTCACGGGCTTAGGCGCGCCGTTCAATACGATTGATTTGCAAGCTACCCTTAAGTTAAACACACAGCTACTAAGGCTAGAATGGCTTAATAAACAATTAAATCTCAAAGGTATGGCGTCTTTAGACATCTTAGATGCGTCAACTAGACTGTCGACGCTTCGGCCTGTGGGGAGTTACCGGCTCAGCATTCAAGGCAGCCAAGCAGCAAGTGCGCCAAGTTTGAATTTAGAAACTCTCAACGGTAGTCTATTACTGTCCGGCAGTGGGCAATTGACTGGTAATCGCTGG
Source organism: Polaromonas sp. (assembly GCA_013298945.1). GTDB lineage: Bacteria > Pseudomonadota > Gammaproteobacteria > Burkholderiales > Burkholderiaceae_C > Aalborgiella. Next base: position 145,794 of record JAAFJR010000001.1, on the reverse strand, counting down.
CGTTTTAATGGCGAAGCAAGTGCAGCACCAGGCTCTGAAGCGGCATTGAACAATTTTTTAGATATCCTTGGACGCCGCGTTGGGCCGCGATCCATTATTACAGTAGGGTAAGAGATTCATGGATTTTCATTTCAAACTCCGTCAAAAACAATTTGCCATATTTTTTATAGCTGCATCAGCAATATTTTCATTGGCTCCAAGCACTTTGCATGCTCAAAAACAAGGTGAAGCAATCACCTTAAATTTTGTCAACGCTGAGATTGATGCTGTTGCTAGAACAATTGGGGTCATCACGGGCCGCAATATGGTGGTCGACCCCCGCGTCAAAGGTACAATGAATTTGTCTAGTGAAAAAGCTATTTCACCCGCTGCAGCGTATAACCAGTTTGTGACTGCATTGCGACTTCAAAGTATTGTCGTGGTGGAATCACAAGGGATTTTTAAAGTCGTCCCTGAAGCAGATGCCAAGCTGCAAACGAGTGTGGTCTCCGCTGGAGGGGTTAGCGCAAAGGCAGGTGGCAACCAAATTGTCACGCAGATTTTCAATCTCAATTATGATTCTGCAGCGAATTTGTTACCCGTTTTGAGACCGCTGATTAGTCCTAATAACACCATCAACGTCAATCCTGGCAACAACTCACTCATCATTACTGACTATGCAGACAACTTGCAACGCATTGCAAAAATCATTGCTGCAAGCGATATACCTGCTGCTACAGATGTAGAAATTATTCCATTAAAGCATGCACTATCTATTGACCTGGCACCGTTGGTACTACGTTTGGTTGATGCCGGTTCAACGTCGGCGGGAGCAACAGCAACACCCGGACAAGCGGATACTAGTGTTAAAACCACAGTTATTTCTGAGCCACGTAGCAACTCACTAATTATTAGAACTGCGAATGCGGCGCGTCTGGCTTTGATCAAGTCTTTGGTGGCAAAACTGGATCAACCTAGCTCACAAAGTGCTGCTGGCAACGTGCATGTGGTTTTTTTAAAGAATGCGGATGCACTCAAATTAGCGGTCACGCTGCGAGCATCTCTCGCATCTATTTCGGCACCTGGAACGAGTACGGGCAACATTTCAGTCACTGGCGGAGCAACCAGTAATACAAATTCAACCGCTAATGCAGCCTCTACTAGCCTGCAAGCGTCTGCACAACCTTCAACGGGTGGCCAAATACAAGCAGACCCAGCCACAAACTCTTTGATCATCACGGCGGCTGAACCGCAATACCGACAACTGCGGGCAATCATCGATCAATTAGATGCAAGACGTGCACAAATATTTGTTGAATCGCTGATTGCAGAGATTAATTCAGACAAGGCTGCAGAGTTTGGAGTTCAATGGCAAAACGCATTGGGCAATAGAGCAGACACCAACAATCTCAGTGCTGCGGGAACAAACTATGGTTCAGGCGGGAAGAATCTGTTGGCACTTGCTTTGTCTGGTCTATCCACAACAGCAGCAACAACAACCGCGCCTACAGTGTTACCAGCTACAGGCTTAAATGTAGGCCTCGGCACCTTGATCGCTGGAAAAACAGTTTTGGGTGTTTTTGCCAATTTTTTACAAACCACGGGTGAGGGTAACATCTTATCAACACCTAACTTGCTCACGCTTGACAACGAAGAAGCAAAAATTATTATTGGCCAAAACGTACCTTTTGTGACTGGTCAATATACCAACAGCTCAAGCAGCTCAAGCAGCAGCGGTACAGTTAATCCCTTCCAAACAGTTGAGCGAAAAGATGTGGGCCTAACATTGAAAGTAAAACCTCAGATCAGTGAAAATGGGACGGTCAAACTGGAGATATTTCAAGAGGTCAGCAGCGTTCAGGCATCTTCCATCAACTCTACGACCGGCCTTATCACCAACAAGCGATCTATACAAACCAATGTATTGGTAGAAGATGGTGGCATTGTGGTTTTAGGTGGCTTGCTTCAAGACGAGTATTCAAACAACCAAGAAAAAGTACCTTTGCTGGGAGATATTCCGCTTTTTGGAAATCTTTTCAAAACAGAATCGCGTGGTCGTAAAAAAACCAATTTGATGGTTTTCTTACGCCCTGTTGTCGTTCGCGATGCAGCTGCTACAGAACAATTGTCTCTTGATCGCTACGACTTGATGCGAGCAAGCCAAACTGCAGCGCAACCATCGTTCAACATCATCTTGCCTATCAACGATTCTGCCGTACTACCAACACCGGTATTGCGTTCTTCGAAGCAATTGAAAGTTGTTCCTGTAGAATGAAATATCCTTTACCCTACGCTTTTGCCAGACAGAACCAGCTTTTATTAGCTGTTGATGAGATAGCTACTACTTTGTATTTGCACGATGCCACTTCGCGCGATGCCATCTCTGAAGTATTGCGAAAATACAAAATTGAATCTGTTCAAAAGCTGCAACAAGATGTCTTGGTGCAACGGATCAGTGAAGTTTACGCACAGGGTGAATCCAATGCTGCCTCTATCGTTAGTGAAGTGGAATCTGACGCTGATTTGAGTCGCATGATGCAAGACCTCCCTGCGGTGGAAGACTTGTTAGAAGCGGCCGACGATGCACCTATTATCCGCATGTTAAATGCTTTATTGACACAAGCAGCTCGAGATGGTGCAAGTGATATTCATATTGAACCTTATGAGCGACATTCCAGCGTTCGCTTCAGGGTTGATGGCACGCTGCGTGAAGTAGTACAGCCCAACCGTGCTTTACATGCCGCCTTGATTTCACGTTTAAAAATCATGGCCGATTTGGATATTTCTGAGAAACGTCTACCTCAAGACGGACGTATTAGTTTGCGTATTGGCACTCGATCTGTAGACGTTCGTGCGAGCACACTCCCAAGTGCACATGGAGAGCGCGCGGTTCTGCGTTTACTCGATAAATCAGAAGGGAAATTAAGTCTTTCTGCCGTCGGTATGGAAGGCGATACCTTAAACCGCTTCACTGGTTTACTAGCTCAACCACACGGTATTATTTTAGTGACGGGTCCGACTGGTTCAGGGAAAACCACAACGTTGTACGCAGCACTGAATCAGCTAGATGCAAATAGCCAAAATATAATGACGGTGGAAGACCCTATTGAATATGAGTTGGCTGGTGTTGGGCAAACTCAAGTCAATGCAAAGATTGATTTGACGTTTGCAAAGGCATTACGGGCTATTTTGCGTCAAGACCCTGATGTCATCATGATTGGCGAGATTCGCGATTTTGAGACTGCCCAAATTGCAATTCAAGCATCGTTGACTGGGCACTTGGTATTAGCCACTTTGCACACGAACGATTCAGCAAGTGCCGTAACCCGATTAACAGACATGGGTGTAGAACCCTTTTTATTGAGTTCGAGTTTGTTAGGTGTGTTGGCTCAGCGTTTGGTGCGTAAAATTTGTACGCATTGCGTAGGCGCAGGCTGTAAACATTGCGCTAAGACTGGGTACCAAGGGCGAACAGGTATTTACGAATTGCTGGTCACAAACGATGCCATACGCGCACAAATTCATAACCAGACCAGTGAAGCTGATATTCGCGTTGCCGCTTTGGGCTCAGGGATGCGATTGATGCGTGAAGATGGCGAACGCTTGGTTAAGAGCAATATCACGACACGAGAAGAATTAGTGCGCGTTACTCGCGACTAATGTATTGAACATCGAAATATTTTATGCCGGCTTTTACTTTTGAAGCGTTAGACGATCAAGGCAACACACGCAAAGGCGTTATCGAAGGTGAATCGGCACGCGTCGTGCGTGGTCTACTGCGCGCCCAATCCTTGGTTCCAATGAATGTCGAACCTGTGGTTGGTGAATCATCCAATGGCTCATCACTTAATAGCTTAAACAAAACTTTGTTCACAAGTCGCATATTCAATTCAACTGGGTTGAGTATTTGGACGCGTCAAATTGCGGGCTTGGTAACTTCAGGCCTACCTTTAGAAAGAGCGCTAACAGCATTGACCGATGAATCCGAAGATGATCGTCAGCGCAATTTACTTGCTAGTCTACGTGCTGAGGTTAATGCAGGCAGTACGTTTGCAAAGGCGTTGTCACAACATCCCCGTGAATTCTCCAGCATCTATACCGCTGTGATAGGCGCGGGTGAACAAAGTGGCAGCTTGGGGCAAGTGCTTGAGCGCTTGGCGGATGATTTAGAAGAGCAGCAAGCACTCAAGTCAAAATTGATTGGTGCTGCTTTGTATCCTGCCATTGTCACCTTGGTCGCTATTGTTATCGTTCTTTTTCTTGTTGGCTATGTTGTGCCGCAAGTAGCCAACGTTTTTGCTGGTACCAAGCGCGCATTGCCTTTTTTGACAGTCGCCATGCTTGCGATCAGTGATTTTGTTCGAAGCTACGGATGGCTTGTTTTTTTAGCAATTATTGTTGCAACTATAGGTTCGAAAATAGCGCTACGAAACGATGACGTTCGTGAAAAATTTGACGCTGCATGGCTCAATATTCCTTTGATCGGCAAATTAGCGCGTGGCTACAACGCCGCACGATTTGCTAGCACGCTAGCGATGCTTGCTACAGCGGGGGTACCCATCTTAAAAAGCTTGCAAGCCGCTGCTATGACTTTGAATAATCGCGCCATGCGTGCTGATGCTTTAGATGCATTGGTCATGGTACGCGAGGGTGCGCCCTTGGCATCGGCCATTGCTCAAAAGAAACGTTTTCCAGGTATTGTGAGTATGTTTGCGCGCTTAGGAGAGCAAACCGGTCAACTACCTTTGATGCTATCTCGCGCTGCCAAACAGCTTAGTGCAGAAGTGCAACGTCGAGCAATGCATTTAGCCACATTCCTAGAACCTATGCTGATTGTGACCATGGGTTTGGTTGTGATGTTGATTGTGCTTGCTGTGCTGTTGCCAATCATCCAGTTGAATCAATTGGTGAAATAATAGCGTAAGCCTCTCGCCCTAGTATTTGGCTAATATTTACCTTTATATTTAATTTCAATTTCACATCTATTTTTATGTCACAACAATACATCATCGTCAGTACCCAAGCCCGTGTTGGAATCATCACGCTAAATCGCCCTAAGCAGCTCAATGCCCTGAATGGCGAGCTGATGGACGAGCTAGGCGCAGCTCTCAAAGCATTTGATGCCGACGATGCTATTGGCTGCATGATCATTACTGGCAGTGAAAAAGCCTTTGCTGCTGGCGCAGATATTGGTGCCATGGCCACGTACACTTTTTCTGATGTTTACAAAGGTGATTACATCACGCGCAACTGGGAACATATTCGCAACGTACGTAAACCGGTCATTGCAGCAGTCAGCGGTTTTGCTTTAGGCGGCGGCTGTGAACTAGCCATGATGTGTGACTTCATCATCGCGGCAGACAATGCTAAATTTGGTCAACCAGAAATCAAGCTTGGCGTGATTCCAGGTGCTGGTGGTACGCAACGATTGCCGCGCGCTATTGGTAAAGCAAAAGCCATGGATATGGCGCTGACGGGTCGCATGATGGATGCCGTAGAAGCAGAACGTGCAGGCTTAGTCAGCCGAGTCGTGCCCTTAGAGAAATTAATGGATGAAGCCTTGGGTGCTGCTTTGATGATCTGTGAGTTTTCTCAAATGGCTTTGATGGCTGCTAAAGAATCCGTCAATCGCGCATTTGAAGGTGGTTTGGCTGATGGCATCATGTTCGAGCGTCGCATGTTTCACGCTCTTTTTGCAACAAACGATCAAAAAGAGGGTATGGATGCATTTGTGAACAAGCGCAAAGCTAATTTCGCACATTCATAAATCGCTGTGGAAACCATTCGCGTTGCCACATGGAATATACACAAAGGTGTTAATGGTCTAGGGCCCAGACGTCGCTTAGAAATTCATAATATTGGTTTAGCCATCGATCAATTTGATGCAGACATTGTTTGCCTCCAGGAAGTGCGAAAACACCACCGTGGTGAAGCACAAAGATTTGCACACTGGCCAGCGCTAGAACAAGCTGATTTTTTAGCACCGCTGGGCTATACGCCTGTCTATCAAACCAATGCTGTCACTAAGCACGGCGAACATGGTAATGCGCTGCTCACCCGCTGGCCAGTTATCAAACATCAGCATGAAGATATGTCTGACCACAGGTTTGAACAGCGTGGTTTGCTGCATGTCGAAGTTTTAGTGCACGACTTACCAGTTCATGTCATTGTTGTTCATTTAGGTTTGATTAAATCAAGCCGACGACGACAGGTTGCTCAGCTTTGTACCTTCATCCAACGAGAAATCCCAAAGAATGCGCCGCTGTTGGTCGCTGGCGATTTCAATGATTGGGGCAATGCTTGTGAAACCATCTTAAAAACAGAGCAACTGCAAGCCTTCAAAACAAATCCGATCACCGCGAAAAAACTGCGCACCTACCCAGCGCGTCTACCGCTTGTTCAATTTGACTATGTCTTTGCTAGACATCTTCAAGCTACCAATGCGTCTGTGCCTAGCGGTATGCAATGGGCTCGTATGTCAGATCATTTGCCCTTGATCGCTGATTTTTCGACTGAAGTTTGACATTTTTGACATGCAAAACAAAGAGCAAAGCTTCGCAAAACCTAGCGATTTACAGTTGCTTGAAGGGAGCATTGCCTTTTTCCCCTCGTTGATAGCCAGTATCGACAACGCTCAAAAAAGCGTTCAAATGGAAACCTATATTTTTGATTTAACGGCAAGCGGCTCAGATGTAGCCATAGCTTTAGTCAGAGCGGCTCAGCGTGGTGTGCAGGTGCGTGTGATGGTGGATGGATTTGGTACGCCTGAATTTCCTGCCGAATGGAATAACCGTTTTAAAGCAGCCGGCATTCAATGGTTTGTGTATGAGCCGATTGTTACTCTGGGCATATTCTTACCTAGCCAATGGCGTCGTTTGCATCGCAAACTTTGCGTGATTGACAGCACAGTGGCCTACTGCGGCGGTATTAACTTGCTAGATGATTGGCACGACCCTAACTATGGCGCTTTGTCAGCTCCGCGCTTTGACTTCACTGTCCGTATCAGTGGCGCGTTAGCGCAAGATATTCAGCTGGCAACTTGCCAGCTATGGGATCGCTTGTCGTTAGGCAAACCCATGAATATCAAGCGCGTAAAAACTGCAATAGAAACATTGCCTAGCGTTTTAAAGCGTCACCACAGGCAAGCCAATACACTAAATGGCAAAACACTTGCTGCCTTGGTATTGCGTGACAATATTACAAACCGTCGTCAAATTGAGCGAGCTTACCTCAAGGCTATAGGCGATGCGCATAAAGAAATCATCATTGCCAATGCCTATTTTGTACCCGGTGCAAAACTTCGGCGCGCTTTGATTCATGCAGCGAAGCGCGGTGTTAAAGTTCAGCTATTGCTTCAAGGTAAATACGAATACTTCATGCAATACCATGCTGCCAGGCCCATTTATGGCGCATTACTCGATGCTGGCATCGAAATTTACGAATACGATAAAAGCTATCTACATGCCAAAGTCGCAGTGGTTGACAGCGTGTGGGCCACCGTTGGTTCTTCAAACCTAGATCCCCTCAGCCTGCTCTTGGCGCGCGAAGCCAACATCGTGATGCAAGACGCAGACTTTGCACAAAGCTTGCGTAAGCGCCTGCTATTGGCTATGGCAAACGAGGGCAAACGTGTTGACGCTACGCAAATGGCTAATAGACCTTGGACTCAACGTTTCAACGAGATGATTGCTTTTGCGATTATGCGAACCGGTTTGTGGTTGTTTGGAAAACGGTATTGATGCTTAAATCATTCAAAATACCTAAGTTTTTTGCTATTATTTTTATAGCTATTCAGGCAATATTTATGCCGGTTACAGCATTAAATTTAACTCAAAAAACATGGCAAGGAGTCGTCACTCACGTCACAGACGGGGACACCCTACGGGTTCGTCCTGTGGATTCAAAGAATACAACAGATTCGTTAAGAATTAGAATTGACGGCATCGATGCGCCTGAAAGTTGTCAAATGTATGGCAAACAATCTGCTACAGTTTTGAAAAAACTACTTATTTCAAAACAAGTCACCATCACCAGCAAACGGTTTGATGATTACGGTCGTGAAGTTGCAAGAGTCACTATTGGTAACGTCGATGTTGGTAGCTGGATGGTGAAAAATGGCCATGCTTGGTCATATCACTACAGATTCAGCAACGGCCCCTACAGCTCTGAAGAAAGCATTGCAGAGCGCAACAAGCTTGGCTTGTTCGCCGACGCTTCAGCGGTTAACCCTAAAATTTTCAGACGTGAAAATGGCTCATGTTACGCAACGAAAAATTCTGCTGCGAAAAACAATATCAATATCAATGGGAATGAGCTTGACCGCAAACGCTACAAGTAGCGTCACGTTTGAAGCGCACTTCGTTCCAAGACATATCGCGGCCATCTAGCATTTGCAAACGTCCTGCTAGCGATGTGCCAGCACCACTGATGAGCTTGAGCGCTTCAGCCGCCTGCATTGAGCCAATAATGCCGACCAGCGGGGCAAACACGCCCATCGTGGCACAGCGCGTTTCTTGTAAGCTGGCATCTGGCGGGAAAATGCAGGCATAGCACGGCGATGATTCTGAGCGGCTATCAAACACAGTGATCTGTCCATCAAACCGTATCGCAGCACCCGATACCAAAGGCTTGCGGTGTTTCACACATGCAGTGTTGATATTGTGACGGGTAGCAAAGTTATCACAGCAGTCAATAACCACATCTGCCTCAGCCACCAAACGCTCAAGCTGATATGCATCTGCACGCTGAAGAACGGGTACGACTTGAACATCAGCATTGATATTCGCTATTTTATTCATAGCTGATTTGGCTTTAAATTCGCCGACATCGGCCAAATTGTGTGCTATTTGACGTTGCAAGTTGGTGACATCAACCACATCATCATCCACCAAAGTAATGCGCCCCACGCCTGCCGTCGCCAAGTACAAAACAACGGGTGAACCCAAGCCGCCAGCACCGATAACCAACACATGTGATTGCAATATTTTCTCTTGCCCTTCAACACCTACTTCGTTAAGCAGTAAGTGGCGCGAGTAACGAAGGAGTTGATCGTCAGTCAAAGTGATGCCATTCCAACAAGACAATTCAGACGTGAATCAATTCTCTTTTTTCTCTTCTTTACGCTCAACCAGTGTTTTACTGATCATGACTGGACGACCTTTGAGTTGGTTAATTGCTTGAGCCAACTGGAAGTCTTTGTCCGAACCAAATTCTGGCGATTTACGCTCTGCCACTGGTTTTTTCGCTTCTTCCTCTAAGCGTTTCAATGCCGCCTCACGTTCTTTTTCACGTGCTTCTTTTTTGGCAGGATCTTCTACTGAATTACCTTGTCCGCTTTCAAGATGCTTTTCTAAATCAGCTTCGCGAGTTCGTAAGACGGCAAAAGGGCTGCCTTCAGCAGTTTCGTCAATCATCACATCCGGCACAATGCCTTTGGCTTGAATCGATGTGCCATTCGGCGTGTAATAGCGTGCGGTTGTGAGCTTGATACCCGTATCTGGCCCTAAAGGACGCACCGTTTGCACCGAGCCTTTGCCAAAGGTTTGGCTGCCAAGAATTTTTGCGCGTTTGTGATCTTGCAGCGCACCTGCAACGATTTCACTGGCAGAAGCTGATCCTTCATTCACCAACACCACCAAGGGCACTTTTTTAAGCGCTGCTGGCAGACGCTTCAAAGGGTCAGCCCCGCCGCGACGCAAGTAAAACTCTGGGGCAGCTTTATAGCTAAATTTGCTATCTGCCAGTTGCCCATTGGTCGATACCACAGCAACGTTATCGGGCAAAAAGGCCGCAGACACTGCAACCGCAGCATCCAACAAACCACCTGGGTCGTTGCGCAAGTCAAGTACCAAGCCTTTGAGGTTGGGCTCTTGCTTGTAAATTTCTTCTATCTTTTTCACAAAATCTTCAACCGTGCGGTCTTGGAACTGAGACAAGCGCACCCAGCCGTAACCCGGCTCGATGACTTTGCCACGTACCGATTGCGTTTTGATTTCTTCACGAATGATAGTGACGGGGAAAGTACGGTTTTCATCTTTGCGGAAAACAGTCAAAATCACTTTGGTATTGGGCTCACCTCGCATACGTTTAACGGCTTCGTTCAGCGTCAAACCACGCACAGCTGTGGTGTCAATTTTGGTAATAAAGTCGTTGGGCTTGAGGCCAGCCCGAAACGCTGGTGAACCCTCAATCGGTGACACCACTTTGACCAAACCATCTTCAAAGCTAATCTCAATACCTACACCGACAAACTTACCCGTAGTACCTTCACGAAATTCTTTGTAAGATTTTTTGTCGAAGTATTGTGAATGCGGGTCTAGGCTGGAAACCATGCCGGAAATCGCGTCAGATATCAGCTTTTTCTCGTCAACGGGCTCAACATAATCGCTTTTGATCAAACCAAACACATTGGCCAACTGCTGCAGCTCTTCCAATGGCATGGGCGACAAGGCGCCGCGCGCGACAGTTTGCAGTGACACGGTAGTGAGCGCACCTGTCAGTACACCGACTGAAATCCAACCTGCAATTTTTAATTTATTGCCCATGCTTTGCCTTATCGTTTGACCCATTTTGTAACTTAATTTCATCCATAGAAGCCAATATACACCTAAGAGCTTTTTATGAGCACTAAGTTCAGTAAATAAGCTTAATTAACGGCATCAAGCTTAATTCACTTCTCAACTCACTCACTGCCTAAATAATAGTGTCGAATCGGTTTCAGGTTATCGTCTAACTCATACACAAGTGGCACGCCATTCGGAATATTCAAGCCCACAATATCCGCATCGGAAATACCATCCAAATGCTTGACCAAAGCCCGAATCGAGTTGCCATGCGCGGCAATCACCGTGCGTTTGCCTGCACGAATGGCAGGGGCTAAGGACTCATCCCAAAACGGCATCATCCGCGCTACCGTGTCTTTAAGGCACTCCGTCAACGGAATTTGCTCTGGCTTGAGTTTCGCATAGCGAATATCGGCACGTTCGCTGCGCGGATCGCTCGCCTCTAGCGTCGGAGGCGGCACATCATAGCTGCGACGCCACAGCAATACTTGGTCATCGCCGTACTTTTTAGCGGTATCTGCCTTGTTTAAGCCTTGCAAAGCACCATAATGGCGCTCGTTTAAACGCCAGCTGTGGACGACGGGCAGCCATGTGCGGTCCATAGCGTCTAAACAATGCCATAAGGTATGCGTTGCTCGCTTCAAAACGCTGGTGTAAGCAACATCAAACTCAAAACCAGCCGCTTTCAGCATTTGACCCGCTTTTTGCGCTTGCTCTACACCCAAAGGTGTCAAATCTACGTCCGTCCAGCCCGTAAAGCGGTTTTCAAGATTCCAAGTTGATTCACCGTGGCGAATCAGGACTAATTTATGCATATCGATACTTTCTAAGGCGTTTTGGCCAAATTTGGCTGAAATTACTCACTAAATTAAAAAGAATCCAAAAAGGATATAGGCTCTATTCTAAAATCTATCTCTTTATAGAAAGCTCAACGTGAAATTTATTATTGACAATTGGATGCTATTTGCCGTCGCTATTGGTTCAGCCACCATGCTGTTTATGCCACAAATCAAGGGCGCAGCGGGTGGCACTCTGTCAGCTGCGGGTGCCGTACAGCTGATGAACCGCGAAAAAGCCGTGGTGATCGACGTCAGCGATGCAGAAGAATTTGCCGCTGGCCACGTCACAAACTCTAAAAATGTGCCATTGAGCCAATTGGACGAAAAATTAGCCGGACTGGTAAAAAACAAGGAATTACCGCTGATTTTGGTCTGCACCTCTGGCATTCGCTCAAACCGTGCCGTTGCAACCGCTAAAAAGTTGGGTTTCGCTAATGTTCAAGCCTTGGCCGGCGGGCTGAAAGCTTGGCGCGAAGCCAATTTACCTCTCGAAAAAGCCTAATACTGCAGAGCAACACCATGCAAGCCGTCAAAATGTACACCACCGCCGTTTGCCCTTACTGCATTCGCGCAAAAAGCGTTCTCAAAGCCAAAGGCGTTGAGTCCATCGAAGAAATTCGTATCGACCAAGACCCTGAAGCCATGAAGCACATGATGGAAATCACGGGTCGACGAACCGTGCCACAAATTTTCATTGGCAGCACGCATGTGGGCGGTTGCGACGATTTGATGGCCTTGGACAGTGCTGGTGGCTTGGTGCCTATGTTGCAGCAGGCGTGATGTGATACAAATGCGGTAGGCGTAATTTTGCTATAGTATTTATAGCTGCTAAGGCAATAAATACGTCGGCTAGAGCCAATTTTATATTATTTTTAGCTCATTTAAAGCTATTTTCAAGCGGTGATAATCCACCCCTCCAATGCATCCGTTTTAGCGGGTAAACCGTAGTTTTTGGCCCCCTTTTCATGCTGCTGCAGCGCCCAAGCGGCTTGCAGCATGCACAACACGGCATCCAAACTGTCGCCACTGGCGTCGTCAATCAAAGCATCACGTTGCGCATGCGTCAGTTTTAGGCGCAAATTAAGCCGCGTTTGACCTAATTCCAATTGCGTTACCAAGTCTTTACGCGCAATCAGCCTCTCAGGCGTTTGCTTAGCTTTGTCGTCTGATTTGTAACTGCGGTTTTTCAGGATTTCTCTGGCTAGCAAGCCTGGGTAGGCTTCCAAAGCGACGCGTTTTTCGTCACCTGCATGTAGCACGGGCAGGTGAACACCCGCTTCTAGTAGCCTCGGAACACCCGCATGCAGCATGTAAGCCACAGGCGGATTCACCCATTTCATTGACGGGCTAGAACCTGCTGGTAGATCGGTGGCGCGGTGGGCGAATTTGCCACCCACTGGCCTTGCATCGCAAAAAACTTTGAAAGTAGATCGAATTTCCTCACGCGTGAGGCTGGCGTAGTGATCAATGCAGGTTTTCCATTCGGTTGCCCAACCCAGTGTTTCAACCAATTCACGCGGCAAGCCAAACGGCAAATCAAACGCACCTACCCAATTTGTTGCTTGGTTGAGCCAAGCACTAAAGCCCTCTAGGGTTTGAATGTGCTCTAGTTTTGAGAGCGTTACGCGCCCATTTTTAGACGATCCAATGGCGAAAACAATGGGTTTTCTCTTGCTCGGACTACTTGAAAAATCGCAGCCAATAACTTGTGATGCTTCACCAACTAACAATTGGGTCAATTAAGAGCGCCCAATGATAGAAGCCGTCGCCATCAACTCCTCCAACAAAGCCATAGAAACCGCACCCGAGGTGCTGTACGGGTCAAGCTCTGGCTTTTCGGCATATTTCAGCAAAATCGAATGGTTGATTTTTTCCATGTTGACCTGACCCATGGTCCAGCCGCTGAAACGACGCTCTGTGATTTCTTCGTATTGCAGTAAAACCACGTTTTTGTGGCGTGCGTCTTGTTGAATGTGACCATATAACTCGCTCACCGCGCTGCGCCCACCTTCAATAGCTTGCAAAAAGATGCCTCCGCCGTAACAGAGTATGCCGGTGATGCCGCTGGAGGGGTTGAACTCACGCGATTTGGCCAAAATACCTTCAATGGCTTCGGGCTGCGTGTTGATCGCACGGCTGGCGTAAAGTAATCGTACCAACATGGTGTTTATCCTTTAAAAATATTTTTTTTGTTATTTTGGAATTAATGACAAAAACTCACGTCGCAAGTTCATGTCTTTCAAAAATGTGCCGCGCATAACAGAGTTAATCATCTTGCTGTCCATGTCTTTCACACCACGCCAGCTCATGCAAAAATGGGTGGCTTCCATCACAATAGCCAAGCCATCGGGCTGAGTTTTGTGTTGAATCAAATCGGCTAGTTGTACCACCGCTTCTTCCTGAATTTGTGGTCTGCCCATCACCCACTCAGCCAAACGTGCGTATTTAGATAGACCAATCACATTGGTATGTTCGTTCGGCAGAACGCCAATCCAAACCTTTCCGATCACAGGGCAGAAGTGATGCGAGCACGCACTTCGCACAGTGATAGGGCCAACAATCATTAACTCGTTCAAGTGCCCAACGTTAGGAAATTCAGTGATCGCGGGCTCGGGCTGGTAGCGCCCTTTGAATACCTCGTTCAAATACATTTTGGCGACGCGGCGCGCCGTGTTGTTGGTATTGTGGTCGTGCTCGGTGTCAATCACCATGCTGTCCAGCACGCCCTTCATTTTGCTTTCAACTTCGTCCAGCAACTTGTCCATCTCGCCAGGCTTTATAAAGTTACTGATGTTGTCGTTGGCGTAATAACGCTTTTTAGACGCCGCCATGCGCTCGCGGATAACGACGGACATTGGGCGTCCTTCTTCGATAGAGTTCATGGGTACTGTTGCCATAGTGTCGGTTTTTTTCATTGTCATTTTAGAATATTACCAGTGTTTGCATAACAGCTAGTCGAATACGGGATATTTCAATCGCGTAAACCCGATTGACGTGAACGTCCGTAGCCAAATAAAATTTTTAGCATGAACAAACCCCTACTTCCCCTGCTCTCATATTTTGGCGCTCTGCTCACAGCAGTAGCTTTATCAACGTCTGCAAACGCCCAAACTGCAACTACCTTCCCCAGCAAACCCCTAAAAATCGTCGTCCCCTTCGGCGCAGGCGGCATTGCCGACCTAACAGCACGCACTGTGGGCACCAAAATGGCCGAAATTTTGGGTCAACCCGTTGTCATTGAAAACAAACCCGGTGCAGGCGGCATTGCAGCGGGAGATATAGTCGCCAAGTCTGAACCTGATGGCAGCACCATGTTGCTGATGTCTAATGCAACGGCCGTTTCAGAAAACCTTTTCAAAATCATGCCTTTTGATACTTCAAAAGACTTTGCTCCGGTCACAACACTAGGGTTTTTCGATATTGCTTTAGTAACAAAAGCCGATTCCCCCTACAAAACTATCGCTGAATTGCTGGCTTTTGCCAAAGCGAACCCTGGCAAACTCAATGTAGGTACGATCAACATTGGCAGTACACAAAACCTGGCTGCTGAACTCTTCAAATCAACTGCGAATATTGATGTTCAAATAGTGCCTTTCAACGGTACACCAGCCGTGATTACGGCCTTGCGCGGCGGCCAAATCGACGCAGCTGTAGAGATTTTGGGACCCGTTAAAACCCAAATCGACGCCAAAGCTATCAACGCCTTGGCCGTCATGGGCTTAAAACGCGCGCCCAGCCTACCTAATGTGCCCACAGCCCGCGAATCTGGTCTGCCCAGCATGAACGCCGCCTCTTGGAACGCCCTTGCCGTGTCCGCCAAAACCCCCAAAGACATCGTCGCAAAGCTGCATAATGCCGCAGAGAAAGCCCTAGCGTCGCCGGACGTGAAAAAGCGTTTGGCCGATTTGGGCGTAGAAGCTGGCGCTAGCAGCCCAGAAGTCTTGGGTGAACTCTTGAATGCTGAAATCAAACGCTGGGGTGAGGTGATTGCACGGGCAAAAATACCTAAGCAATAAAAGTAACGAGTCCATAACGTACCGAAGAAAACAATGATTTCAAAACGCTTTTTTAATCACTTACTCTTTTCAAGTCTCGCAGTCCTGTCCCTCAGCAGCACAGTGTCAGCGCAACAAAACTGGCCCAATCGCCCTATCCGCCTCGTTGTTCCCTTCACGCCCGGTGGCAGTACGGACATTTTGGGTCGCGCTATTGCGCAAAAACTCAGTGAGTCGCTGGGGCAATCCGTGTTGGTAGACAACGTTCCTGGCGCAGGTGGCTCTATTGGCGCAGACAAAGTGGCGAAATCGCCAGCTGATGGTTACACACTACTGATGGGGCACATCGGCACACTCGCTGTCAACCCCTTGATTTTCCCTAAACTGGCTTACAACCCCGTGAAAGATTTTGCACCCGTAGCATGGGTAGCCAATGTGCCAAACGTGCTGGTGGTTCACCCCTCAGTACCTGCCAAGAACGTGAAGGAATTGGTTGCGCTGCTGAAATCCAAGCCCGGTCACTACAACTATGGCACAGGCGGCAACGGTAGCGCAGCGCACTTAGCGACAGAGTATTTGAAACTGCAAAGCCAAACCTTTATCGTCCACGTGCCTTACCGAGGTGCTGCTCCTGCGGTGACTGACCTGCTTGCGGGGCAAACCCAGTTGATTTTCACGGGTGGACCAGCTCTGTTACCCTTCATCAAGTCTGGGCAGCTGCGAGCCATTGCAGTGTCAAGCAATAAGCGTCTAGAAGCTTTGCCAGAAATTCCCACCGTTGCCGAAACTGCTGGCTACGCAGGTTTTGAAGCAGACCAGTGGTACGGTGTTGTCGCACCAGCTGGCACGCCGCCAGACATCGTGCGCAGACTCAACACATTGATCAACCAAGCCCTCAGCTCCTCGGAACTAAAAACCCGCCTGCAATCCGAAGGTGCAGTAGCCGTGCCAACGACACCAGAAGCTTATGGCCGCCATATTGCCAAGGAAATCGAACGCTGGCGGCCTGTGGTGAAGGCTGGGAATATTCAGCCGAGTTGATCAAATTCAATCTAACTTCGTCCCCGTCTTAGCAATCACCCCACCCCACAACGCCGTATCCGCCTGCATGCGCAGTGCCAAGCCCTCGGGGGCTGTGCCCAAAGCTTGCCAGCCTTGGTCAAACAGACGCTGACGGATGTCTGGGGTGCGGACGATTTTGGCGACTTCTTCGGCGATGCGTTTTGCCGTAGCTTCGGGCATAGACGCTTGGGCAAAAATGCCGTTCCAGACGGCTGCGTCAAACTTGGGCAAACTTGCGCCTTCAGCCACCGTGGGCAACTCTGGCAAGAGGGTGGAACGCGCGCTGGTGCTGACGGCGAACAGTTTCACCCGCCCCGCTTTGGCCTGAGCAACAGCGGCGGACGGTACCATGAAACCTAAATCGACCTGTTTGCCTATCATCGCGGTGATGACTTGCGCGTAGCCTGGGTAAGGAATGTGCGTGGGGGTGATGCCGCTTTGCGATTTGAACAACTCCATCGCCAAATGCGCGCCCGAGCCTGCGCCGACCGAGCCGTAATTCAGCTTATCGCCCTGCGCTTTGGCGTACACCATCAGCTCAGGCAAAGTGTTCGCTGGCAAACTGGCTGCGCCTACGAGCAGTAGCGGGCTGCTGGCGATGAGCGAAATGGGGCGCAAATCGCGCACGGGGTCAAACGGCAGCTTGCTGTACAGCTGTTTGGCGGATGTCAGCGGGCCGTTGATATTGACGCCCAGCGTGTGCTCGTCCGTCGCTTTGGCGACCAAATCGACGCCAATGTTGCCGCCTGCGCCAGGTTTGTTTTCAATGATGAAAGGCTGGCCGAATGCTTTGGCTAGCGGCTCGGTCAACAACCTTGCCAACATGTCTGGCGAGCTGCCAGCGGGGAAGCCGACGATGATGCGGACGGGTTTTGTTGGCCAAGCCGGCACTGGAGCTACAACCGCAGACGTGGCTTTCTTCGACAGCGCAAAACTTGCTGGCAGCACAGCAGATGCTGCAAACCCTGCCAGTAATTGGCGGCGTAAAAGGGCAGTTTTTTGGGTTAAAGAGATGGTTGTATTTTTATTCAATTTCATTATTTTTTACTATAAATTTAATAGCTGCTTAGGTAACAAATACGCCGTCTACAGTCATTTTCACCTCTTAAAATGGCTTAAAACGTAGCTTCCACCAGTTTAACCAACTCTGGCGTCACCTCTGGCAGCACGCCAAACCATTTTTGGAACGCGGGGCGGGCTTGGTGCAAGAGCATGCCCAAGCCACCAGCCGTGGGGTTGCCACGGGCTTTGGCGGCTTGGAGCAGTGGCGTTTCTAAAGGAATGTAAACCACGTCTGACACCAAAGCCGTCACTGGCAGTTTGTCTAAATTCAAATCCAGCGCAGGGTTACTGCCCATGCCTTGGCTGGTGGTGTTGACGAGCAAGGCGATATCAGCCACCGCATCGTGGCGCTGAGCCCATGGCACGGCAGAAATTTTACTGCCTAGGTTTTGCGCGAAGTCGGCAGCGAATTCGGCTGCTAGATCAGCTGCTGAGCTGTCGGTGCGGTTGCAAACGCGGATGTCTTTGGCGCCTTTTTCAGCCAGACTCACAATCACCGCACGCGCCGCACCGCCTGAGCCCATGACCAAGACCGGTCCAGCATCGGCCTGCCAGTCAGGTTTTCCGTCCAGCAAGCTTTGAATGTAGCCAAAACCGTCGTTGTTGAAACCGCTCAATGTGCCATCCGCCTCGACCACGATGGTGTTGATCGCGCCCATGCGTCGCGCGGTGTCGTTGATACGATCCACCAACGGCAACGCCATGACTTTGTGCGGAATGGTGAGATTGCAGCCTGCAAAACCGAGTGCAGACAAGCCTTTGAGCGCGTCTTTCAAGTTGGCTGGGTCGGTAGGCAGCAACACATAAGCGCCGTTCAAACCGTGTTGTTTGATCCAATAGTTATGAATACTTGGTGAGCGCGAGTGGGCGACTGGCCAGCCCATGATGCCAGCGAGTTTGTTCGGGGCGTGATTGGGAGAATGTGAGCTCATTTTGTTTTGGTGATAAATTTTTTGATTATTTTTCTAAATTGTCTTACTGACGAGCTGCTGCGTCAGTTGCTGTATCAACTCTAGCATGGCTTGCTGGGTCAGCGTGGCGGGGCGCTGCGAGCTGACAGCTACTGACAATTTACTGTGCAAACCTGCAATCGGGCTGACAGAAAACAAGCTGGCTTGGCCTGAGGTGGTGACTGCGTTTTTAGACAACACAGCACAGCCTGCGCCGTCCAACACCAAGTCCAAAATAGCGGGCACGCCGTCGATTTCTAGAACGATGTTGGGCCGGCAGTTGATGTTGGCAATTTCAGCCTCAACCAACATGCGGATTGCGTTGGGGCGGGTGGGGATGATGAGCGGCAAGGCAGCGACGTCCTTCAAATTGACGGCTTCTGGCTGGGTCTTTTGTGATTGTCGTTCTGCTTGGCGCTCTGATTGCCGTTGAACCAAATACAGCTCTTCATCTAACAAGTGTGTGATTTCAAGCCCCGGCGTAGGCACAGCGCCGTACAGCAGGGCAATGTCTAGCTTGCCGTTGATGATAGCGTCTTGCATGGCAACGGACAAACCCTCGCTGATAGAGAGCGCAGCTTGCGGCAGTTTGGCGCGGAATTCGCGGGTGAGTGGCACAGTCAGCACTTTGGCGATGCTGGGTGGCAAGCCAATCGCCACTCGCCCCGCCAGTGAGCCACGCACGCGCCCCAGCTCTTCCCGCAAGCGCTGCACTTGGTGCAAAATGCCGCGCCCGTGTTCGAGTAGCAGCTTGCCTGCATCGGTCGTCGTTGCGCCGCGGCCATTTCGCACCAGCAGGTTTTGCCGCAATTCCACTTCAAGCTGCCGGATTTTGCGACTCAGCGCAGGTTGCGCAATGCCAAGCGCACTGGAGGCACGGGTAAAACTGCCCAGTTCTGCGACGCGCACGAAGTATTCGATTTGTTCAAGTTCCATGGGTTATTCTAGTGTCAACTTGAGAATAACGTCAATTCGGATATTCATTTTTTGTATAACTGCTAGCTGTAGCCTGAGCTTCACATAGCTAGCCTTTCACAGCACAATCTTAACTATGACAAACCAAGTTATTCGTGGCATTTCTTCAATGGCGACCCGTCAATTATTGGCGGAATTAGTGGCGGACTACGCCAAGCTGGCAAATGCGGACATCTCCATCGAATCCGTAGGCGGTGTGGACGCAGCCAAGCGGGTGCAAACCGGTGAAGTGTTTGACGTGGTGATTTTGGCGTCAGACGCGATAGACAAACTCATCGCTGCGTGTCACGTTGACCCGACCAGCAAGGTTAATTTGGTTAATTCTGGCGTGGCTGTTGCCGTGAAAGCTGGGGCAGAATTACCCGATCTCTCCTCTGAAGCCGCTGTGAAAGCTGCCGTTTTAGCGGCCAAAACCGTCAGCTACTCCACCGGCCCTAGCGGCGTGGCGCTGGCCAAGTTGTTTGAGCGCTGGGGCATTGCTGAGAGCATCGCTAACCGCATCGTTCAAGCCCCTCCTGGCGTGCCCGTTGGCTCACTTGTTGCCAAAGGCGAGGTTGAACTGGGTTTTCAGCAGCTGAGCGAATTGATCCATTTAGACGGCATCCGCATCGTCGGGCCACTACCGCCTGAGATTCAAATAACCACCACGTTTTCAGCGGGCGTTTGTACCACTTCAACGAAGAAGGAAGATGCTGCAAAATTACTGGCTTACATGGCTTCACCCGATGCTGATTCTGCAAAATTGCGGCAAGGCATGGAATTATTTTCATAAATTTACCATGCAAATCACTATAAATATAATAGCTACCAAATAAATAAATACGCCGGCTAAAGCGATATTTACTCGTTTTTTACCTCTTAACAATCACAGTTAATTCACATTTAACTCACATCTAAACCTAAATAACCCATGAGCCAACAAAAACCTTTAATCATCGACTGCCACGGCCACTACACCACTGCGCCCAAGGCGCTGGAAAACTGGCGCAATCGCCAAATCGCCGGCATCAAAGACCCTGCCAGCATGCCCAAAGTGTCTGAACTGGTCATCAGCGACGACGAGTTGCGTGAGTCGATTGAGTTGAACCAGCTCAAACTCATGCGCGAACGCGGCAGCGATTTGACGATTTTCAGCCCCCGCGCCAGCTTTATGGCGCACCACATTGGCGACTTCAACGTGTCATCCACCTGGGCGGCAATCTGTAATGAGCTGTGCTTCCGCGTGGCGGAGCTCTTCCCTGACAACTTCATAGGCGCCGCCATGCTGCCGCAATCACCGGGTGCAGACCCCGCCACCTGCATACCCGAGCTGGAAAAGTGCGTCAAAGAATACGGCAACGTCGGCATCAACCTGAACCCAGACCCGAGCGGCGGCCACTGGACATCACCACCACTGAGCGACAAAGCTTGGTACCCGATCTACGAAAAGATGGTCGAATACGACATCCCCGCGATGATTCACGTCTCCACCAGCTGCAATGCCTGCTTCCACACCACAGGCGCGCACTATTTGAACGCCGACACCACCGCCTTCATGCAGTGCTTGACCAGTGACTTGTTCAAAGAATTCCCCACCCTGCGCTTTTTGATTCCGCACGGCGGCGGCGCGGTGCCCTACCACTGGGGGCGCTTCCGTGGCTTGGCGCAAGAGCTGAAAAAACCGCTGTTGCAAGACCATTTGCTGAATAACATCTACTTTGACACCTGCGTGTATCACCAGCCCGGCATCGACCTGCTCAACACCGTGATTCCGGTCAAAAACGTGCTGTTTGCCTCTGAAATGATAGGCGCAGTCCGCGGCATCGACCCCGAAACCGGCAACTACTACGACGACACCAAGCGCTACATCGAAGCGTCCAAAATTTTGAGCGACGCCGACCGCTACCAAATCTACGAAGCCAACGCACGCCGCGTGTTCCCGCGTTTGGACGCTGCGCTCAAAGCTAAAAATCAATAAGGAAAAATCATGACAACTTTAGGAATCGTCAAACGTAACATCATTCGCGCTGATCGCGTTGCCACCGACAAATTGGCGCAATTTGGTTCTGCCACTGTGCATGAGGCACAAGGCCGCGTCGGCTTGATGCAGTCTTACATGCGACCCATTTACGCGGGTGCCAAGGTGTCGGGCACGGCCGTCACTGTTTTGCTGCATCCTGGTGACAACTGGATGATGCACGTGGCAGCGGAGCAAATTCAACCAGGCGACATTGTCGTCGCAGCGCTCACATCACCCAACACGGACGGATTTTTTGGTGATTTACTTGCCACCAGTTTTCAAGCCCGTGGCGCACGTGCCCTCATTATTGACGGTGGCTGTCGCGATGTCGCAGAGCTACAGCGCATGAACTTTCCGGTTTGGAGCAAAGCTATCAGCGCCAAGGGCACCATCAAAGCGACGCTGGGTTCGGTCAACATCCCCGTGGTCTGCGCAGGCGTTAACGTCGAACCCGGCGACGTGATCGTGGCGGATGATGATGGCGTTACCGTCGTCCCTGCCGAATGGGCGGTGCGCATTGCAGCGGCGGCTGAAGCACGCGAAAGCCTTGAAGGTGAAAAACGCGAAAAGCTTGCATCTGGCGTGCTAGGTTTGGATATGTACAACATGCGCGAGCCATTGGCAAAACTGGGTTTGAAGTATATTGATTAAGGAATGAGTATGGAATTTACAAAAACCCCTGGCTGGCTAGACTGGTATACCGGCCCCAGCAAGCCACACTTCAAACTTCCTGCTGGTGCGGTGGATGCACACTGTCACGTCTTCGGCCCTGGCAATGTGTTTCCCTACGCACCTGAGCGCAAATACACGCCTTGCGATGCGTCCAAAGAGCAATTGTTCGCCTTGCGCGACCACTTGGGTTTTGACAAAAACGTCATCGTGCAAGCCACCTGCCACGGCTCGGACAACCGCGCCTTGGTCGATGCACTCAAAGCGTCTAACGGCAAAGCCAAAGGCGTCGCCACCGTCAACCGCCATGTGACGGATGCTGAGTTGCAGGAGATGCACACTGCTGGTGTACGTGGCACGCGCTTCAACTTTGTCAAACGGCTGGCGGACTTTACCCCGCGTGAAGTGCTTTTAGAAATTGCCAACCGCATCGCACCGCTGGGCTGGCATGTGGTGATTTACTTTGAAGCTGTGGACTTGCCTGAGTTGTACGACTTTTTCACTGCCCTGCCAACCACCGTGGTGGTGGACCACATGGGTAGACCCGATGTGACCAAACCAGTGGATGGCCCAGAGTTTGAGTTGTTCGTCAAAATGATGCGCGAACACAGCAACATTTGGAGCAAGGTGAGCTGCCCTGAGCGTTTAAGCGTAGCTGGCCCCAGAGCGCTCAACGGCGAACAAAACGCTTACGCCGATGTGGTGCCTTTTGCCAAACGCATGGTCGAGACATTCCCTGACCGCGTGCTGTGGGGCACTGACTGGCCGCACCCGAACTTGAAAGACCACATGCCCGATGACGGCTTGCTGGTCGATTACATCCCGCAGATTGCGACCACGCCAGAGCTACAGCAGAAACTGCTGGTGGACAATCCGACACGCCTCTACTGGTCATGATTTTGGAGCCAATTTAGGAAATAAAAAATGTCTTTAGAAAAACCCTACCTCAACCTCCCCGGCACCACCATTTTTGACGCCGAGCAAAGCCGCAAGGGCTACCACCTGAACCAGTTTTGCATGTCGCTGATGAAGGCGGCCAACCGTGAGCGCTTCTTGGCTAACCAACGCGCCTACTTGGACGAGTGGCCGATGACCGAAGACCAAAAACAGGCCGTTTTGACAGCCGATTTGAACCGCGCAATCGCCTTGGGTGGCAATATTTACTTCCTCGCCAAACTGGGCGCGACGCATGGCAAGAGCTTCCAGCAAATGGCGGGCTCCATGACGGGTAAAACCGAGATTGAATACCGCGACATGATGATTGCCGGTGGTCGCCACATTGATGGCAACCGCGTGATAGGTGAAAACGGCGATGCACAGGCCAAGCACCAACCTCAAGGCAGTGGTACTGGCAAATTATTGGATTAACAAGCCCGTCATTCCCGCGAAGGCGGGAATCCAGTGCATTTCAAGGAATTAAATCTATGGCAAAAATAACCGCTTCCGTTTACACCTCCCACGTGCCCGCTATTGGCGCTGCGCTGGATCTGAAAAAAGACCACGAACCGTATTGGCAACCGCTGTTCAAGGGTTACGAAAAATCCAAACAGTGGATGAAGGACAACAAACCCGATGTCATCTTCTTGGTCTTCAACGACCACGCCACGGCGTTTGATTTGTCCATGATTCCCACCTTCGCCATCGGCTGTGCGGATTCGTACACGCCTGCGGACGAAGGCTACGGCGCACGCCCTGTGCCAGTCGTGAAAGGCCATCCCGAGCTGGCTTGCCACATCGCGCAGTCAGTCATCCAGCAAGACTTTGACCTGACCATCATCAACCACATGGACGTAGACCACGGCCTGACTGTGCCGCTGTCGCTGATGTGCGGTGAAGTCAAAGAATGGCCTTGCCCAGTCATCCCGTTCGCCGTCAACGTGGTGCAATACCCTGTGCCGTCAGGCCAGCGCTGCCTCAATCTGGGCAAAGCCATCCGCAAAGCCATTGAAAGCTATGACGGTTTGAATGCAGAGGGCAAACCTTTGAACGTGCAAATTTGGGGCACGGGCGGCATGAGCCACCAGCTGCAAGGGGCTAGAGCGGGTTTGATCAACCTCGATTGGGACAAAGCATTCATCGAACGCATGGTCAACAATCCCGAAGACCTCGCCAAGATGCCGCACATGGACTACGTGCGTGAAGCCGGCTCTGAGGGCATTGAACTGGTGATGTGGTTGATTGCACGTGGCGCGATGGCCGATGTAGGCAACGAAGCTGCACATGGCGCGGCGGGTGGTGCAAAGCCTAAAGAAATCCACCGCTTTCACCACGTACCAGCCAGCAACACGTCGGTGGGGCATTTAATTTTAGAAAATCAATAAACCTATTTTAGAATTTTTAACATGACAAAAACAATCAAAGTCGCCTTGGCTGGCGCTGGCGCTTTCGGCATCAAACACTTGGACGGCATCAAAAACATTGATGGCGTGGAAGTCGTTTCCCTGATCAGCCGAGACCTGGAAAAAACCAAACAAACCGCTGCTCAATACGGCATTGGCCACGTCACCACTGACTTGAACGAGAGCCTCGCCCTTAAAGAAGTCGATGCTGTGATTTTGTGTACACCGACGCAAATGCACGCCGAGCAAACCTTGGCTTGCCTGAAAGCCGGCAAACACGTGCAAGTCGAAATACCGTTGGCGGATACCTTGAAAGGCGCTGATGATGTTGTCGCTTTGGCCAAAAGCAGCGGTTTGGTGGCGATGTGCGGCCACACCCGCCGCTTCAACCCTAGCCACCAGTATGTGCACAACCAAATCAAAGCAGGCAAATTCAACATCCAGCAAATGGACGTGCAAACTTACTTTTTCCGCCGCACCAACATGAACGCCCTGGGTCAAGCCCGTTCTTGGACCGACCACCTGCTGTGGCACCACGCGGCGCACACCGTCGATTTGTTTGCCTACCAAGCGGGCTCGCCGATTGTGAAGGCCAATGCCGTGCAAGGCCCTATACACCCAGTGCTGGGCATTGCAATGGACATGTCCATCCAACTGCAAGCCGCCAATGGCGCAATTTGCACGCTGTCTTTGAGCTTCAACAACGATGGTCCTTTAGGCACTTTCTTCCGCTACATCGGCGATACCGCGACCTATTTAGCGCGCTATGACGACTTGTTTACCGGCAAAGACGAGAAAATCGACGTTAGCCAAGTGGCGGTGTCTATGAACGGCATCGAGCTGCAAGACCGCGAGTTCTTCGCCGCCATCAAAGAAGGCCGCGAGCCGAATTCGTCCGTCGCGCAGGTGTTGAATTGCTATAAGGTGCTGGATTCGTTGGAAAAGCAGCTGAATAGCTGATTCTTCCATGCCGTCATTCCCGTGCTGGTGGGAAATCCGTAAGCATAGCGTGGATTCCCGCCTGCGCGGGAATGACTGAAAGAAACCATATGCAGGCTGCAGGTCTGAGATAATCGTTCTTTTTCCTTTTATCTCTTACCCATTCTCGAAAGCAACCTCATGGCAGAAGCAGCAACCCCAGTGACAGAAACTAATTTAGAGCCTGTTTTCCAAATCCAGCGCGTTTACCTCAAAGAAGCGTCGCTAGAGCAACCCAATTCACCCGCCATTTTGCTCGCGCAAGAGCAGCCTGAGGTGAACATTCAGCTCGGTGTGGATGCCACACCCGTGGCTGATGGCGTGTTTGAAGTCACCGTGACCGCAACTGTGCAAACCAAAATTGGTGAAAAAACCGTGTTTTTGGTGGAAGCCAAGCAAGCCGGTATTTTCGAAATCCGCAATCTTGCTGCGGAACAAATGGGCCCCATCATGGGCATCACCTGTCCAGCGATTGTGTACCCATACTTGCGCGGTAACGTGGCAGACTTGGTATCTCGCGCTGGCTTTCCGCCTGTGCATTTGGCAGAAATCAACTTCCAAGCCATGTACGAGCAGCAGCAAGCAGAACAAGCTGCAACGCCGTTGCAATAAGCTGTATTTAATGTAAAAATAGGCATAAATACGACTCTAGCCAGCGTATTTATTGCCTAAACAGCTATTAAAAATATAGTAAATTTGCTGTAAAAAAACCGTTCAAACAACCCATGAATATTATCGTTTTAGGCGCTGGCGCATGGGGTACGGCATTGGCGCTAAGCGCATCAAAGAGCGCGGCGAACAATTCAAAAACTGCGCACAGCGTCACATTGTGGTCGCGTGACGCGGCGCAGGCTGCGGCCATGCAGTCGCAGCGCTGTAACGCCAAGTATTTGCCGCAGGTGGCCTTTCCTGTAACTTTGCAAATCGCTTCTGGCAACGTTGCTACCCTTGTCAAAACCGCTGACCTAGTCATCATCGCCACGCCCATGTCAGGTTTGCGTGGCATGTTACTGCAACTGTCTGACGCTACCTGCCCAGTGGCTTGGCTATGCAAAGGCTTTGAAGCTGCCGAAAATAACGATATTGACGGCAATGTTGGTCTGCTCGGCCACGAAATCTATGCGCAAATTGCGGCAAACCAAGCTAAAACGACACAAAACACCCTAAAAGTTGGCATCAAGACCGGCATATTAAGCGGCCCCAGCTTTGCCCTAGAAGTCGCAAAGGGCCAACCCACTGCTTTGGTTGCTGCCAGCGAATTTGCCGACGTGCGCGATGCACTGACGCAAGCCTTCCACAGCTCCACCCTGCGCGTTTATGGCAGCAGCGACGTGGCTGGGGTTGAAGTAGGCGGTGCGGTGAAAAACGTCTTGGCCATCGCCACCGGCTTGTGCGACGGCCTGCAGCTAGGTCTGAACGCACGCGCCGCCCTGATTACCCGTGGTTTGGCTGAAATGACCCGGCTTGGCGTCGCGCTAGGGGCGGATATCGAAACCTTCATGGGCTTGTCTGGCCTTGGCGACTTGGTGCTCACCGCCACAGGTGATTTAAGCCGCAACCGCAAAGTAGGTTTGCTTTTAGCCGAAGGTAAAACTTTAGCTGAAGCCGTCGCCTCTCTAGGCCACGTGGCAGAAGGCGTCTACTGCGCCCGCACCGTCAGCCAGCGCGCCCTGTCGCTAGGGGTGGATATGCCGATCACGCAGTGTGTGGTGAAGGTGTTGGATGGCACTTTGAGTGCCAAGCAAGCGGTGGGGTTGTTGATGGGACGGGATGCTACGGAAGAGCTTTAATTTAAGCTCGGCGAGTTTCAAAACTCTAAATTATCAATCAACCGCGTTTTACCCAGTTTCGCAGCGCCCAGCACCACTAGCGGGTCGCTGCTTTGGCCGCCCATGGAGAAGCCTACTTGGGGGGGTTGCAGGTCGGCGCGGCGGCGAACGGTTAGATAGTCGGGCTGCCAGCCTCTGGCGGTAAGCAGAGCCATCGCTTCAGCTTCTAGGGCGGCAATGTTATTGGCGATATTGACGGTGTTGAGTCGGTAATTTTTCGCCAATTGCTTCAAAGCTAATGACAACTGCACCGCCTCGGCCCGTTCCTCAGCGCTCAAGTAGCCATTACGCGAACTCAAAGCCAAGCCGTCGTCAGCCCGCTGCGTTTCACCACCCACAACGTCAATCGGCAGCGCAAACTGCTGCACCATGCGTTTGAGCACCATGAGTTGCTGGTAGTCTTTTTTGCCAAACAAGGCCGTGCGTTTTCCCTCTGCCTCTGAAAACACGCAGGTAAACAGCTTCATGACAACGGTGCTGACGCCGACGAAAAAGCCGGGGCGGAAGTGACCTTCCAAAATATCGGCCACCTCAGTCGGCGGTGAGATTTTGAAGGTTTGCGGCTCGGGGTAGAGTTCTTTCTCGGTGGGGGCGAACAGCACGTCGCAACCGGCTTGCGCCAACTTCTCACAATCCGCCTCAAACGTGCGCGGATAGGTGTCGAAATCTTCATGCGGCGCGAACTGCAGACGGTTCACGAAGATGCTGGACACCGTCACATCGCCCAGCGGCATGGCCTGCTTGATCAGCGCCAAATGCCCCGCATGCAAATTGCCCATGGTGGGAACGAACGCGGGGTGTTTGAACTGCGCGAGGTGGGTGCGTAAATCTGCGATGGTGTGGGCGATGTACATGAATTTAAAACTTTATTTTGAACAAATTTACTATGAGTTTAATAGCTGCTTAGGCAGTAAATACGCCGACTAGTTGCCAAAATAGCACCTAAAAAGCCATGTTTTACCAAGCGTGCACCGCATTATCTGGAAAACTGCCGTCTTTCACCGCTTTGACGAACGCCGCCATCGCAGCTTGCACACCGCCAGCGTCTTGCATGAAGTTGCGTACAAACTTGGCGTTTTTACCCAAGTTGACGCCCAGCATGTCGTGCATCACCAGCACTTGGCCGGCGGTGCCGTTGCCTGCACCTATGCCTATGGTGTGGCAGCGTGGCAGTTCGTCGGTCAGCGTTTTGGACAGAGCTGCGGGCACCATTTCTAGCACCAGCATGGTGGCGCCTGCGTCTTGCAGCTCGTGGGCGTGGCGTTTCATGGTGACGGCGGATTCTTCGGTTTTACCCTGCACTCGGTAGCCGCCCAAGGCGTGTACGGTTTGCGGGGTTAAACCGAGGTGGGCGCAGACGGGGATGCCGCGTTCGACCAAGAATTGCACAATCTCAGCCGTCCAGCCGCCGCCTTCTAGTTTGACCATGTGCGAGCCGGCTTGCATCAATTTGGTCGCGCTGCGGATGGCTTGCTCCTTGCCTTCGTGGTAGCTGCCAAACGGCATATCACCCAGCACCCAAGCCGTGCCCTGTGCGCGGCGTAGGCCACGGGTGACGCTTTCAACGTGGTAGCACATGGTCTCTAAACTCACGCCCACGGTGCTGCTCAAGCCCTGGCAAACCATGCCCAGCGAGTCGCCCACCAAAATGGTCTCCACGCCCGCAGCATCAGCCACGGCGGCAAAGGTAGCGTCATACGCGGTCAACATGGTGATTTTTTCGCCACGTTCGCGCATTTCTTGCAGACGCGGCAGGCTAACGGGGCGGCGCGTGGGCATCTGCGCGGCGGGTGGCAGCGTGCCGTAGGGGGTAACTTGTGTCGTAATGCTCATAGCGGGCTCCCTGCAAAGTTTGATTTCAAAGCATTTCGCCTATTTAGCTGCGAAAATGCAGAGTCTATTTCATAATTTCGACAAAATAGGCCGAAACGCACACCTCTTGTCCAATATATTGCCTACTTATTGAGTACTAATAGCGAATATGACACTTTTGAACACAGAATTTACCGCCGAAGCGATCACGGCACTCGCCAAAGCCGATGTAGCTCGCGCTTTGCTAGAGGACGTCAACACCGGCGATTTGACCGCGAGCTTGATAGACCCCGCCAAACGCACCACCGCTCGCATCTTGGCGCGCGAATCTGCCGTTATTTGCGGCTCGGCGTGGGCAGAAGCGGCGATTTTGGGACTTGACCCGACAGCCAAGCTAACTTGGCGCGTCTGCGAGGGTGAACGCTGCCAAGCCGACCAAACGGTGCTGGACATCGAAGGTTTCGCTGGAAAATTACTAACAGCTGAGCGCACGGCCTTGAATTTCATGCAGATGATGAGCGGCGTCGCCACCAAAACGGCAGTTTATGTAGATATCGTGAAAGGCACAAAAGCCAAAATCGTCGATACCCGCAAAACACTGCCCGGCTTGCGATTGGCGCAAAAATACGCCGTGATGTGCGGCGGCGGCACCAACCACCGCATTGGACTTTATGACGCGGTGTTGATTAAAGAAAACCATATCGCCGCAGCAGGCAGTATTCCAGCCGTGCTAGAACGCGCTGCCAAACTCGCGCCGAATGCCAAGTTCATTGAAATTGAAGTGGAGCGTTTAGACCAGCTTGCAGAGGCGCTGGACGCAGGTGCAAAAATGATCTTACTGGACAACATGAGCGTGCCGACTTTGCATGAGGCAGTCAAAATCAACCAAGGCCGTGCAATCTTGGAAATCTCAGGCGGCGTGACGCTGAACGGCCTGCGCGAACTGGCAGAAACTGGTGTGGACCGCATTTCCATCGGCACGCTGACCAAAGACGTGAAAGCAACCGATTTTTCGATGCGTTTTGGCGCTTTATAAGCGATATTTTTTAGGAATAAATGATGACCACCGCTGTTTTGAAACAAATCAACGTCGAATATGACCAGCCCGCCTGCCCCACCCGCAATGTGTGGGTGAAAGTGCCGCCCGAGCCGCTGCCGCACGAGCGCATTGAACTGAAAGAACGCATCAAACGCCTGCTCAAAGAGCGCAACGCGGTGATGGTATCGCACTACTACGTACACCCCGATTTGCAAGATTTGGCGGAAGAGACGGGCGGCATTGTCAGCGATTCTTTGGAAATGGCGCGTTTTGGTCGTGATCATGCTGCACAAACGCTGGTTGTCTCTGGCGTGCGCTTCATGGGTGAGACGGCGAAAATTTTGTCGCCTGAAAAGACGATTTTGATGCCCGAACTAGAAGCCACCTGCTCGCTAGATTTAGGTTGCCCGATTGACGATTTCAGCAAATTTTGCGACCAATACCCCGACCGCACCGTCGTCGTTTACGCCAACACCAGCGCTGCTGTCAAAGCGCGGTCGGATTGGCTGGTGACAAGCAGCTGCGCGTTAGATATCGTCAAAGCGCTCAAAGACAAAGGACAAAAAATCCTGTGGGCACCTGATAAACACTTGGGCGGTTACATCCAGCGCGAAACGGGCGCAGACATGGTGTTTTGGAACGGCGCTTGCATCGTGCATGACGAGTTCAAAGCGGCAGAACTCGAAGCTTTGATGAAGGATCATCCCAAAGCCAAAGTCTTGGTTCACCCTGAATCTCCCGCAGCCGTGGTCGCACTGGCAGACGCAGTCGGATCCACCTCCGCTATTTTGAAAGCCGCGCGAGAGATGGACGCCAAAGAGTTTATCGTCGCGACCGACAACGGCATGATGCACAAGCTGCGCACGCAAAACCCAGGAAAAATCTTTTTAGAAGCCCCCACCGCCGGCAACAGCGCCACCTGCAAAAGCTGTGCCCACTGCCCGTGGATGGCGATGAACGGCTTGGCAGCGCTGGCGCATGTGTTGGAAACCAACACAAATCAAATCCACATTGACCCCGCGCTAGGCGTGCGTGCCCGCTTGCCGATTGACCGCATGCTGGCCTTCACCGCCGCGCTGCGCAATGGGCAGCCGACCAGCCACCTCGTGCCCAACATCGGTGCGGCATAAGAACCGTCTAACAGCATGCCGACCAAAACTTTGCGTATCGCTACACCAGTAGGTGAACTTGAGTTTATCGCTGAAGCTGCCGTTGAATCTAATTCACAACTTTCGCTCAATGTCGCACCTTTTGAGCCATCATTACCTAAAGGAATGTCCGTAGCGGGCTGCTATTCCGCTCTTCTTCGCATAAAAACACCGCAGATAGGAACAGATATCCATCTCAAAGCGCAACTTCAATCAACTGCTTCAATTGAGTTTGGACCTGAAACGGGTGAAGGGCTGGAAGCGCAGGCATGGTACAACATGCAATCTATGCTACTGATTGGAACCGAAGATGCAATTGAATTAAAAGCTAGGCTTCGGGAGCGAATTGTAATTTCAAATGATACTTTCGAATACTCCGCCAATTCTCTATCTATTCGAATCCAAACCGCGCTAAAAACGGATGCTTTGAGCTTTCATTTAATAGTTGCGTGGAACTCACTCCCCGAACCGATGGATAGTTCGTGCTGGTTTGCAGTAGATCAAAAACACTGTGCTGTTACGGCAGCTTTTTCTGAAATGTGAACTCAGGTTCAGCCAAATTCTGACGCTAAGATAATCAACACATGACATATTCGGTCAAAGAAATCTTCTACACCCTGCAAGGCGAAGGCGGCAATGCGGGGCGGCCGGCGGTGTTTTGCCGCTTTTCGGGCTGCAACTTGTGGACGGGGCGTGAGCAAGACCGAGCAAGCGCCGTCTGTCAATTTTGCGATACCGAGTTTGTGGGGACGGATGGCACGCTGGGCGGGAAATTTTCCACGGCGGAAGCATTGGCGCTAAAAATTACCTCGCTTTGGCCAAATTCAGATAAATCCAACCGCTTCGTTGTACTGACGGGCGGCGAACCCTTGCTGCAAGTTGATGAAATGCTCCTAGAAGCCTTGCACGCGCAAGGCTTCACCATCGCTGTGGAAAGCAATGGCACGGTCAAAGCGCTTAAAGGTATTGATTGGTTGTGCATCAGCCCCAAAGCGGGGGCGGCAGGTGTTGATTGGGTGCAGAAAAGCGGTGATGAATTAAAAATCGTCTGGCCGCAAGTTGGGTTTACCAAGGCTGATTTGGATCATTTTGCAAATTCTGCTGAATTGCAGTTTGACAATAAATATATATCCCCCTTAGACGACATTACTAATAATATTTTGCACAAAGACAATATCAAAGCCTGCATTCAAATGTGCTTAGATAACCCTGCTTGGAAACTGAGTCTGCAAACGCACAAAATAACTGGGATACGATGAATACAACGAATAAACATTCTTTTGAAGTCAGCCAACGCTTTTATTTCGACGCCGCCCACAGGTTGAACCGAGAGATAGAGATCGAAGGCAGCCGCCGTATTCATGGCCACACTTATCTGGCTGAGGTCGCGGTGCAAGGTGAAATAAATATTAATACCGGCATGGTGATGGATATTGGTTTGATTCGCCTAGAGGTTGCCAAAGTGCGTGAATTACTCGATCATCATTATTTAGATGAAGTGCCAAACTTAGGCATCCCAACCCTAGAAAACCTCTGCATCTATATTGAAAAAGCAATGCGCGACAATGGATTGCAATTGTCCCGAGTATCTGTGTGGCGTGAATCTTTGGGTGACAGGTGCGATATGCAGGTTGCTATCAATTAAGTAGTAGCTTTTAAGGGATATTCTCGGCTGTAGCCGGCGTATTTATTACCTAAGCAGCTATAAAATAAATAGTAAAAATACACTAATTAATTAGTAATTTATATAATTTTAACGATTTACCGCAGTTGAAAAATGCAAGAACCTATCTATATCGAGCATCAAGAATTCAAAACCGGATTACCCCGCGGGCGTTTCCGCGTTATTGTTAACCCTGAACGGGCACAAAAATATATCAAACACAAACTCTTTGTCATTGGTATTGCATTACCAATGATTGGTATTGGTGCAGCCTTAGCAATTTCAGGCTATCCCTGGGTTGGTGCACCACTGGTATTGCTAGGTATTCTTATTCCCCGCTATATTAAAAAGCAAGCGCCGCAAATATTATTGCACTTGGCGCAGAGCGATGCCAAGACTTACCAAGAGGCGATTGAATACGAGATATTAGAAGTGCGAATGGCAGAGGTTTAAATATGCACCTAGCCAGCGTATTCATTGCCTAAGCAGCTATTTTATTTGTAGCAATTTTCAGGTAAAGGAGAGCACTTTGAAAGGATTGACCTTTGAGCAATTGAAAAGAAGTCCTTTTTTTCATAATGCTGATCCATCGGATTTAAATACCATTGAAGACTGGACTGCTTGGTTAGAGGCAATACTTCATAATCCTTGCTCGATTTGGAATGATAACGGTGAAGATATACTCATTGAAATTCGACACCTTATTGCACGAGTAAACGGTTTGAAAATTGAAATCTATCCAAACGAACATCCGCCCCCGCATTTTCATGTCGTTTCAGCCAATTTAAATGTTAGCTTCGCGATAGAGGATTGCCGAATATTGGCAGGTGAAATAAATTCGCAAGATCTAAAAAAGATTAGCTATTGGCATAAACACGCTAAACATAAACTTATTTCCTGTTGGAATACAAGTCGCCCAACGGATTGCGTCGTTGGACGTTACGTAGAGAATCGATGACTGATCGAAGTCAGCATCACTTCAACTGCAACGGCACATTCGACCTGAGCGCCGTCTGCTGATTCTTCTCATTCACAAACACTAATTTCGGCTGATGCGTGGCGACATTGTCTTCGTGAACTTGCGCGAAGGCGGCGATGATGATGAGGTCGCCGGCGCTGGCTCGGCGGGCGGCTGAGCCGTTGACGGAGATCATGCCGGTGCCGCGCTCGCCGCGGATGGCGTAAGTGATGAAGCGTTCGCCGTTGTTGATATTCCAGATGTGGATTTGCTCGTTTTCGACGATATTGGCTGCTTCCAGCAAGTTTTCATCAATCGCGCAGGAGCCTTCGTAATGCAGCTCGCACTGGGTGACGGAGACGCGGTGGATTTTGGATTTCAGAAGTGTACGAAACATGGTTTACTCCAATTTCTTTCAATTTCAATACAAAATTGGCACCTAGCCAGCGTATTTATTGCCTAATTAGCTATTAAAAATATAGCAAAAATCACTCAACCGACTTCAAAACCGTCGGCTTGGCTTCTTTCAACATCTCTGGATAATCGCGGCTGAAGTGCAAGCCACGGCTTTCTTTGCGCAAGAGGGCGGACTGGACGATCAAATCGGCCACTTCGACCAAATTACGCAGCTCCAGCAAGTCGCGTGTGACGTGAAAGCGGGCATAGAACTCTTGAATTTCGGCTTTCAAAAGGTTAATGCGATGCGCGGCGCGCTCAAGGCGCTTGTTGGTGCGGACGATGCCGACGTAGTCCCACATGAAGCGGCGCAGCTCGGCCCAGTTGTGGGATACGACAACGAGCTCGTCGGGATCGGTCACGCGACTATCGTCCCACGCGGGTAGCTGGCCTGGGGCGGGTTTGGCCTCAAGCTTGATGGCGCTGGCGGCTGATTTGGCGAAAACCATGCATTCAACCAGCGAATTGCTGGCCAAACGGTTCGCGCCGTGCAGACCGGTATACGTTGTCTCGCCAATGGCAAACAAGCCAGATACGTCGGTGTGGCCTTGCAAATCCGTCATCACGCCGCCGCAGGTGTAATGCGCTGCGGGCACGACGGGGATGGGCTCTTTGGTGATGTCAATGCCCAGCTCCAAGCACTTGGCTTTGATGTTGGGGAAATGCTCTTGCAAAAATTCTGGCGATTTATGCGAAATATCGAGGTAGACACAATCAACGCCGTGCTTTTTCATCTCAAAGTCAATCGCGCGGGCTACCACGTCGCGCGGGGCAAGTTCTAGGCGTGGGTCGTGCTCGGGCATGAAGCGTTTTCCTGCATATTCAGCGCCCGCTTCTTTGGGCCACAGTAAGTGGCCACCCTCGCCGCGCACGGCTTCGGTGATCAAAAAACTCTTGGCATGCGGGTGGTACAAGCAGGTCGGGTGGAACTGGATGAATTCCATGTTTGCCACGCTGCAGCCCGCGCGCCAAGCGGCAGCGATGCCGTCACCCGTGGCAGTATCAGGGTTAGTGGTGTACAAATAAACTTTGCCAGCGCCGCCAGTCGCCAAAATGGTGTGCGGGGCAGAGAAGGTTTCGACTTCGTCTTTGACTTGATCCAGCACATACGCACCTAGGCAGCGTTTTTCCGAGTCACCAACACCAGTAACCGTTATCAAATCAACCAACATGTGCTGCTCAAACACGGTGATGTTGGACGTTTCTTTGACGCGCTGCACCAGCACTTTTTGCACGGCTGCACCCGTGGCGTCTGTCACGTGGACGATGCGGCGCTCTGAGTGGCCACCTTCGCGGGTGAGATGAACGTGGCCATCTTCTTGCGTAAATTCCACACCCAATTGCTCCAGCCAGTGCACGGCTTCGGGCGCGTGCTCAACGGTGAACATGGTCGCATCCAAATCACACAAACCCGCACCTGCGACCAAGGTGTCGTCCACATGCGATTTGATGGTGTCACCCTCGCCTAGCACCGCAGCAATACCGCCCTGCGCCCATGCGCTTGAGCCATCACCCAAGACGTTTTTGGTGATAACGGCCACGCGGTGTGTGGGTGCCAAATGCAGCGCGGCGGACAAACCAGCCAAGCCGCTGCCGATGATGATGACGTCGAATTGTTGTGTCATAGCGAGATGTAATTCATTACGTTGGTGTATAGGTCAGCGTCACATAAATCGGCGCATACGACTCGGCCTGCACGAAGTTGATCAAACCCTCTTTAGCCAGCTCCAACATGGCCACAAAGGTGACGACGAGGACGGGAATGCCTTTGCTGGCATCAAACAGGCGCTCGAATTCCAAGAACTTTTTGCCCTGCATGCGGCGCAAAATGATGCTCATGTACTCGCGCACTGACAGTTCTTCTTTTGAAATCGTGTGATGTTGCACCAGCTTGGCGCGTTTCAGAATATCTTGCCACGCACTTTGCAAATCTGCCATATCGACATCAGGGAAGCGCGGTTTTAAAGCTTGCTCGATATAAACCTGCGCTTTGAGCACATCGCGGCCCATTTGTGGCAGGTTGTTGATTTTGATGGATGCCAACTTGATTTGCTCGTATTCCATCAAACGGCGCACCAGCTCGGCACGCGGGTCTTCGGGCTCCACGCCCTCAGCCGTGCGCTTGGGTGGCAGCAGCATGCGCGATTTAATTTCAATCAGCATGGCCGCCATCAGCAGGTATTCGGCGGCTAGTTCGAGGTTGTGTTTCTTGATTTCTTCGACATAACTCAAATACTGGCGCGTTAGCGGCGCCATGGGAATGTCCAAAATATTGAAATTTTGCTTGCGAATCAAGTACAGCAGCAAGTCCAGCGGGCCTTCAAAAGCCTCTAAAAAGACCTCCAAAGCATCGGGCGGGATGTACAAATCATTGGGCAAATTAAACAGCGGCTCTCCGTACAGACGTGCAAGCGCCACTTGGTCAACCACCTGCGGCATGATGGCAACTTCAGGCAACAGGCCGGCTTGCTCAGTCATTTGATTGGAGGGATTAGCTTACTTTTTAGTTTGATAGACGTAAGCGGATTGCGCCACTTTGCCCTCAAAGATATCCGCTTGCAAACTGCGATCGACATTTTTGTCCCACAACAAAGCGCGGCCCGCGCGTTGCTCGGCTTCTAGCGTGGGCTTGGCGGCTTTGAGTTGGTCAATGAACTGCGTCGTGTCTGACTGGTAGTCTGGGCGGCGAAAGATTTTGGTAGCGATAGACATAAACTTCTCTCAAAATGGGATGACAAATATGCTTTCAGTCTTAATTCACTAGAATTGCGACATTACTACCATTTTACGGGGTGTCTGACGTGTTTAATTTTTCCTGCAAATTCGGGGCTTTGGCGGTTATTACCAGCTTAGCAATGCTTTTATCTGCTTGCGATAACCAGCGCATCTCTCAATTAGAGGAAGGCGTTGCCTCAGAGGGCGATGTCAAAATGAAGTTTGGCGAGCCTGAAAAGGTGTGGGATGGCGATAACGGCGCAAAGATTTTTGAGTACAACCGCCAACCCGCCGGTACGCAAAACTACATGATCACCATTGGCACAGACGGCAAAATGAGCGCCCTGCGCCAAGTGCTGACACCGCAAAATTTTGCCAAAATCACCCCCGGCATGATGATGGAAGACGTACGCAAAATGCTGGGAAAGCCCATGAAAATCACCCCGTATGAGCTGCAAATGAAGTGGCACTACGACTGGCGTTATATGGACGGCCCGAACGTTACGGATACAAAAATCTTCACCGTGGTGTTTAACCCTGATTTGAAGGTGATTTCAACGGGTTCTGTGGTTGATGGTGCGGCCATCAAGGCTGCGACACAGCCCTAAAAGACACTTACCATCACTACTTGGTGTGCGATTAATTCAGTCGTTTTTGAGCATCTGCCGTAACTGGTTTGACGGCAGGTATCAGAACCATCAAAGCCAGTGCCAAAGTCATGGTGTAGCCTAGGTATTTAAAAGCCAGAGCACCCACCAAACCACCCACCATGAAGCTGCAAAGCAGCCACACCAAAGCACGCAGTTTTGGACGATTGGCTAGCACTTTGATGGGCAGGGACGTGTCGTTCACGTAAAACAGCTTGCCCAACTCGATACCCAAATCTGTCACCACGCCTGTCAAATGGGTGCTGCGGAACTCTGCCTTTGAAATTTTGGTAATTAACGCGTTTTGCAACCCCATGATGAAGCACAAAATTACCACAGTGACGGGTGCCAACAAGATAGAAACCGCTTTGATTGAAGCACCAAACACACCAAAAACCAAAAGCATGAAAGCCTCTAGCAACAGCGGTAAGCAATACGCGCTGTGAAGGTTGATGCGTAAACCCCAGTTAATCAACATGGCGGTTGTCATCGCGCCCAGCAAAAACGCCACAACTGCGGTGACCGCACCCAAAGTAAGCAAAATATTGCCCAAAATCAAATTATCCGCAATAGACGAGAACAGCCCTGTAACGTGCGAGGTGTACAACCCCACCGCCAAAAAACCACCCGCATTGGTCGCGCCAGCCACAAAACTCAGCAACACAGCCAACCGCAAATTGCTTTGACTGGTGCGAGCTACGCCAGCTTCAACATCTAAACGCGCTAAAAATTTCAACATTCTGTGTGGTTTTTAGCTTGTTATTTCCAGTTAGAAAAATGAGTTAGTTGGCGCTCACTTACAAAAATGTCGTTATTTAACCCGCATGCCAGGTAAAGCGCCAGCCATGGGTTCCAAAACGTAAATACCCGGGTTTGCTTTTTCGTCTGCCGCACTAGCAGCAAGAACCATGCCTTCAGACATGCCAAACTTCATCTTGCGCGGTGCCAAGTTGGCGACCATGACCGTGTGTTTGCCGATCAAATCGGCAGGCTGGTAGCTGCTGGCGATACCGCTGAAGACATTGCGCGTCTTGGCCAGCCCCGCCTCGTCCACCTCGCCCACGTCCAAGGTCAAACGCAGCAGCTTGGTGCTGCCTTCAACCGCTTCGCAATTGACGATTTTGGCGATACGGAGGTCAATTTTGGCGAAATCGTCAATGGAGATGGTTTCTGAAGCTGCTTCTTCAACGGCTTTGGGAGCGGTTTTTACTATAGATTTAATAGCTGTTGAGGCAGACAATACGCCGGCTACAGGCATATTTGGCACTTCAAATAGGGCGTCTAACTGTTTTACGTCGACGCGTTGCATCAAATGCACGTAATCGCCAATCACATGCCCAGAACCCAGCAGCATTGCCGCATCTTGAATTGTGAATGGCGCAGCTTTCAAAAACTGCTCAACGCCAGTGGCGAGCTGGGGCAAGACGGGTTTCAAGTAAATTGTGAGTAATCTAAAAGCTTCTATACACACAGTACAAACGTCGTGCAAACGCGCTTCCATGCCTTCTTTTTTCGCCAATTCCCACGGTTTATTGGCATCCACATAGACGTTGACCTTGTCGGCCAAAAGCATGGTTTCGCGCAACACTTTGCCAAAATCACGAGTTTCGTACAGCTCTGCCATGCTCTCTTTTTGAGAGCTAATCAGGCTTATCAATTGCCGGCCATCGTCAGAAATGGTGCCTAATCTGTGGTCAAATTTCTTAGCCAAGAAACCCGCTGCACGGCTGGCGATGTTGATGTATTTACCCACCAAATCGCTGTTCACCCGCGCCATGAAGTCGTCAGCGTTGAAGTCGATGTCCTCGTTGCGAGCCGACAACTTGGCCGCCAAGTAGTAACGCAGCCACTCAGGATTCATCCCCAAACTCAAATACTTAAGCGGATCCAGTCCCGTGCCACGGCTTTTACTCATCTTTTCACCGTTGTTGACGGTTAAAAAACCATGCACGAACACGTTGGTCGGCGCT
Source organism: Polaromonas sp. (assembly GCA_013298945.1). Lineage (GTDB taxonomy): Bacteria > Pseudomonadota > Gammaproteobacteria > Burkholderiales > Burkholderiaceae_C > Aalborgiella. Next base: position 106,148 of record JAAFJR010000001.1, on the reverse strand, counting down.
TTGCGGCCGCTGAAATGCAGCATGGCGGGCCAGAACAGGGTGTGGAAGGTGACGATGTCTTTGCCGATGAAGTGGTATTGCTCCAAATTCGGGTTGGCCATGTAATCGACATAACTCGGGCTTTGCGGGTCAAGTGCAGCGCGCTTGTCCAACAGGTTTTTCAAAGATGCCAAGTAGCCGACTGGCGCATCTAGCCAGACATAGAAGTACTTGCCCGGTGCATCGGGAATTTCGATACCAAAGTACGGCGCATCGCGGGAAATGTCCCAATCGCCTAAGCCTTCAGAGGTACTACCGTCTGGGTTGGTGCGCACTGAGAACCATTCTTTGACCTTGTTGGCGACTTCGGGCTGCAACTTGCCGTCTTGCGTCCATTTTTCTAAAAAGTCGACACAGCGCGGGTCAGAGAGTTTGAAGAAGAAGTGTTCTGAGTTTTTGAGTTCTGGTCTCGCACCTGAGAGTGTGGAGTACGGGTTGATCAAGTCCGTCGGGGCATACACCGCTCCGCAGTTTTCGCAGTTGTCGCCATACTGGTCTTTGGTGTGGCATTTGGGGCACTCGCCTTTGATATAGCGGTCGGGCAAGAACATGTTTTTCTCTGGGTCGAAAAACTGCTCAATCGTCTTGGTTTCTATCAGCGAACCACCTTTTTCAGCGGACAAATCACGCAAATCTTTGTAGATTTGACGAGCCAGATCGTGATTTTCAGGCGCGTCAGTGCTGTGCCAGTTATCGAAACTGATGTGAAAGCCGTCTAAATACTGCTTGCGACCGGCTGCAATGTCTGCCACAAACTGTTGCGGTGTTTTGCCAGCTTTTTCAGCGGCAATCATGATGGGTGCGCCGTGGGTGTCGTCTGCGCCTACAAAATTGACTTCGTTACCCTGCATTCTTTGATACCGCACCCAAATATCAGCCTGGATGTACTCCATGATGTGGCCGATGTGAAAGTTACCATTGGCGTATGGCAGCGCGGTAGTGACGAAAAGTTGGCGTGAAGCCGTTTGGTTTGCAGTCATGGGATTAAACGGAATTCTTTTAGGGCTAATCTTATATTTTATGGGTTGTCGTTACACTTCTAGCAATAATCATGCTTAAGCACGTATAAACAACTCTTTTTTGAACTGAAATTAACCATATGGCTACTCAAGAACAACTGCTGCAAGCCCTGCAAACCATCATTGACCCAAACACAGGGCGCGATTTTGTCACCAGCAAAGCGCTAAAAAACCTGACTGTGACCGATGACGACGTGGCTTTTGATGTCGAACTAGGCTACCCCGCCAAAAGCCAGATTGCGGGATTCCGCAAAGCGCTGATTGCGGCGGCCAAGGGCGTGGCTGGCGTGCAAAACGTGTCGGTCAACATCACCACCAAAATCACGGCGCATGCGGTGCAGCGTGGCGTGGCACTGTTGCCTAACGTGAAAAATATCGTCGCCGTTGCTTCTGGCAAGGGCGGCGTGGGCAAAAGCACGACAGCTGTGAACTTGGCTTTGGCGCTGGCGGCTGAAGGTGCCACGGTTGGTTTGCTGGATGCCGATATTTACGGCCCTAGCTTGCCGATGATGATGGGCATCACCGGCAAACCAGAGAGTTTGGACGGCACGAACATGGAGCCGCTGGAAAACTACGGCGTGCAGGTCATGTCTATTGGTTTTTTAGTGGCGCAAGACGAAGCCATGATTTGGCGCGGCCCGATGGCGACACAGGCTTTGGAACAACTATTACGCCAGACGAACTGGAAAGATTTGGATTATTTGATTGTGGACATGCCGCCAGGTACGGGTGATATTCAGCTCACGCTGTCACAACGTGTGCCGATGACGGGCGCGGTGGTGGTGACGACGCCACAAGACATCGCCCTGCTGGATGCCAAAAAAGGCATCAAAATGTTTGAAAAAGTCGGTGTGCCGATTTTGGGAATTGTGGAAAACATGGCTGTACACGTCTGCACGAATTGCGGACATACCGAGCATATTTTTGGCGCTGACGGTGGCAAAAAGATGGCTGCTGACTACAAAATGGCCTACTTGGGCGCTTTGCCACTGAACATGCAAATTCGCTTGCAAGCTGACAATGGCCGCCCGACCGTGGTGAGCGACCCAGATGGCGAAGTGGCTGGCATCTACAAAGCCGTGGCACGCCAAGTGGCGGTGTCGATTGCGGCGAAAAACAAGGATTTCAGCAGCAAGTTTCCGAGTATCAAGATTTCTAAAGATACTTGATTCGAAAACACTAGAAATCTGCAATGAACTTGCTCGCCTCGCTGCGCTACCTTGTCGCCCTAGATGAGCATAAGCATTTTGGACGGGCGGCTCTGGCTTGTCACATTACACAACCGGCGCTTTCAAACGCACTTCGAGCGCTTGAGCAAGAGTTTGGAACCACCATCATCAACCGTGGTCGGGTGTATGTCGGGTTGACGCCTGAGGGAGAGCGCGTGCTGGCCACCGCCCAGCGCATGATGCATGAAAGGGAGCTGCTACAGCAAGATTTGCGCGGTGTGGCAAGTAAACCGGTGGGAAATATCGTGATTGGCGCTGTACCTACTGCCGTGCCTATCGCAGCAAGGTTTGCCGCCTTGCTGCAAGCTAAGCACCCAGGTATCATGCCGACCGTGCTGTCCATGACGTCTGACGAAATTGAAAACGGCTTGGAAAAGCTGTCGTTGGATGTGGGTTTGGGCTATACGGATAGGCTGAAAACGAAAGCCGTGCGTTTGCGCAGCTTGGCGCAGTACACCGAGCACTATTTTTTAGTGCGCAAATCATCGCAATTCGATGGCCAAGCAAGGTTAAAAATAGGCGCCAGCATCTCTTGGAAACAAGCTGGTAGCCTGCCGCTGTGCTTGCTGACGCCTGATATGCACAACCGCACGATTGTGGATGCCGCATTTGCAGAAGCTGGCATTACCGTGCAACCCATCATAGAAACCAATTCGCTGCTAACGCTTGCTGTCTCCGTCGTGGCAGGCGAGGTTTGCAGCATCTTGCCTGGTGCCATGCTAGACACAGTGCGTGGCTATGCAGAACTAGAAGCGCTACCGTTAGAAGGCCCGGTAGTCGCTACACCGATTGGCTTCATGATGCCGCAAAGTCTGCGCACCTCGCACACGCAGCAAGCTGCTTTCGAGCTGGCGCAAGATGCTGACTGGCTTAAACATGCTGCAGAGCACAGTGGTTTATTGGGTGCTTGATTCTGTATTTAATTCGCAAAGTGCACCCATTGAAATCATAAATGCTGCACTGCATCATTTATTTTTCGAATAAAAGCATGTTTCGATTCAATTTGACCATTGCGCTTTTGAGCTCCACACTAGGCTGAATTAAGAAAAAACACACCATATGACTACTGCATCACCCATAAAACCCGTTGTTTTGGCCACCCCTGACCAGTTGCGCGAGCGGATTCGACAAAAAAGCAAGCTCAAAGGTCGTCAGGCCGACGATATGTCACGCGCAGAGGTGCTAGCGTTAATTGGGGCACGACCAGTAGAAGGCTATCGCCGTGATTTATTGATTGAAAACCTGCATTTATTGAACGACGCCTACTGTTGCCTGCATGAGAGGCATTTGGTCGCTTTAGCCAAGGAGATGAATATCCCGATGGCTGAAGTGTATGAAGTTGCTACGTTTTACCACCACTTTGAGGTAGTAAAAGGCATAAAACAAGGCGATGAAACTGTAGATGGCACAGCGCCTGCGTTAACAATCCGAGTTTGCGATGGTTTGTCATGCGAATTGGCTGGTGCGCAAGATTTACTGAAACGCCTACCAGCCATTTTAGGCAACCCTGATATGCGGGTGATTCCAGCCCCTTGCCTCGGGCGCTGCGAGCAAGCGCCAGCGGTGGTTGTGCATCAGCGTACCGTACCTTACGCCACACTTGAAAGCGTTAAAAAAGAAGCAAATTCAACTGCAGCCGGCGTATTTAATTCCTCAGCCGCTATTAATTTTACAACAAGCGACTATACTGAAAAAAGTATTTCCCCGCACCCAGATCATGCTTCTGCACGCGTTGTACCAGCTACAACAGCTTTTACTGACTATGCCACTTATTTAGCAAATGGCGGCTATGCATTGGCTAGCAGTATTGCAAACGGCAGCTTGGAGGTAGAGCCCATCATCAAAGCGATGGAAGACTCAGGTTTGCGTGGTTTGGGTGGCGCGGGTTTTCCATCTGGTCGCAAATGGCGCATCGTGCGCGACCAGCCAGCCCCCAAGCTGATGGCGGTGAACATCGACGAGGGTGAGCCAGGCACCTTCAAAGACCGCACGTATTTAGAGCGCGACCCGCATCGGTTTTTAGAGGGTTTGCTGGTCGCCGCGCAAGTGGTGGGCATTGATGCTTGCTATATTTACTTGAGGGATGAGTACCACGATTGCCGCCGTTTGCTGACAGCCGAGTTAGCTAAATTGCAAGCCAATCCGCCAGCGGCATTGGTAGGTAAATTGCCCCTGATCGAGCTACGCCGCGGCGCCGGCGCTTACATTTGCGGTGAAGAGTCCGCCATGATTGAGAGCATTGAAGGCAAACGCGGTGAGCCACGGATGCGCCCTCCCTACATTGCTCAAGTTGGCTTGTTTGGCCGACCGACGCTGGAGCACAATTTTGAAACCCTGTACTGGGTGCGCGACATTGTGCAGCTAGGGCCGCAGTGGTTCAGTGGCTTTGGGCGCAATGGTCGTAAAGGCTTGCGCAGCTTCAGCGTGAGTGGCCGCGTCAAATACCCAGGTGTCAAGCTTGCGCCCGCAGGCATTACAGTTCAAGAGCTTGTCGATGAATACTGTGACGGCATGCTGGACGGCCATGAGCTTTACGCCTACTTGCCCGGCGGTGCATCAGGTGGCATTCTTCCAGCCAGTCTAAAAAACGTACCGCTCGACTTTGACACGCTGCAACCACATGGCAGCTTCATCGGTTCGGCTGCCGTCATCGTTTTGAGTCAGCACGATTCCGCACGCCAAGCAGCCTTGAATATGATGCGTTTCTTTGCCCATGAAAGCTGCGGCCAGTGCACGCCGTGCCGCGTAGGTACTGCTAAAGCCGCTACGCTCATGAAAGCAGATATTTGGGACAATCAAACTTTAGAAGATTTGAATATTGTGATGACCGATGCCTCGATTTGCGGTCTCGGCCAAGCAGCACCTAACCCTGTGCGTTGCGTTCAAAAATACTTCCCTCATGAAATCGGACCGAACAACAGTTTTGGCAAAGTAGGAGCTACAGCATGAACGCGCCGACGAAATTAAATGAGCTGATGCCTGCTTTGGTTGAGTTCAAACTCGATGGCGTACCAATGAAAGCCTTTGAGGGTGAAACCATCATTGATGCCGCTAAACGCCACGACGTCGATATCCCACACCTTTGCTACAAAGAGGGCTTTAGAGCCGATGGTAATTGCCGCGCTTGCGTGGTTGAAATTGACGGTGAACGTACACTTGCGCCTTCGTGTTGCCGCAGTGTGACTGCCGGCATGAACGTCAAATCAACCAGCGAGCGCGCTGTGAAAAGCCAGAAGATGGTACTGGAAATGTTGCTCAGTGACATGCCGGATACCGGCTACAAGTGGAACGAGAAAGACGAAAGTTTGCAGCACGGCGAGCTCAGCGACTGGGCAGCACGTATGGATGTGTCGGTACGCCCAGAGCTGAAAGCCTTGCGCCGCGAGCAACCGAAATCAGACTATTCCCACCCCGCCATGGCTGTGAATTTGGATGCCTGCATCCAATGCAACCGCTGCGTGCGCGCCTGCCGAGAAGAGCAGGTGAATGACGTGATTGGCTACGCCATGCGCGGCTCGCACTCTGAGATTGTGTTTGACATTGGCGACAACATGGGCGAGAGCACATGCGTAGCTTGCGGTGAATGCGTGCAAGCCTGTCCAACGGGTGCGTTGATGCCCAAAACACAAGTGGGTTCGCAGATTGTTGATAAAAAGGTCGACTCGGTTTGCCCATTTTGTGGCGTCGGTTGTTTGCTGACCTACAACGTCAAAGACAACAAAATTGTTAGCGTAGAAGGCCGTGATGGCCCCGCCAACCACAGCCGATTGTGCGTCAAAGGCCGCTTTGGTTTTGACTATGCGCACCATGACCAGCGTTTGACCAAACCGTTGATTCGCATTGCTGGCGTGGCTAAAGACGAACACATCACACGAGATCCAGCCGATTGGCGCGAGGTGTTCCGCGAGGCGACTTGGGAAGAGGCCTTGGCCTACACATCAGGCAAGCTGGTTGGTTTGCGCGACACTTACGGCAAAAAATCATTAGCAGGCTTTGGTTCAGCCAAAGGCAGCAACGAAGAGGCCTATTTGTTTCAAAAACTAGTGCGTACCGGTTTTGGCAGCAACAACGTGGACCATTGCACACGTCTTTGCCATGCATCTAGCGTGGCCGCATTGTTAGAAGGTGTAGGCTCGGGCGCAGTTAGCAACCAAGTCAGTGATGTGGAGCATGCTGGTCTCATCATGGTGATTGGATCTAACCCAACCGCCAACCACCCTGTGGCCGCGACGTGGATGAAGAATGCTGCGAAAAACGGCACAAAAATTGTGCTGGCTGACCCACGCCGCACAGATATCAGTAAACACGCTTGGCGTACCATGCAGTTCAAGCCCGACACCGATGTAGCGATGCTGAACGCGCTGATTCACACCGTGATTGAAGAAGGTTTGGCAGACGAAGCGTTTATTCGAGACCGTGCCAGCAACTTTGAAGCCTTGCGCGATAACGTCAAAGGTTACAGCCCTGAGGCGATGGCACCGATTTGCGGCGTGCCTGCTGAGACACTGCGTGAAGTCGCCCGCGAATTCGCCAAAGCCAAAGGCGCTATGATTTTGTGGGGCATGGGCGTTAGCCAACATATTCATGGCACAGACAATGCGCGATGCTTGATTGCTTTGGTTACCGTGACCGGGCAAATCGGCAAACCCGGCTCTGGCTTACACCCGCTACGTGGGCAAAACAATGTGCAGGGTGCGAGTGATGCGGGTTTGATTCCAATGATGTTCCCCAACTACCAGCGCGTCACCATTCCAGCTGTGCACGCGTGGTTTGAGGACTTCTGGCAAACCAAGTTAGACGACCAGCCCGGCTACACCGTCGTTGAAATCATGCACAAGGCACTGGCACCAGAGAGCGACCCACATAAAGTGCGCGGCATGTACATCATGGGCGAAAACCCAGCGATGAGCGACCCAGATTTGAACCATGCTCGCCATGCCTTGGCATCGCTTGAGCATTTGGTGGTGCAAGACATTTTCATGACCGAAACCGCTTGGTTGGCAGATGTGGTGCTGCCTGCGACCGCTTGGCCTGAGAAAACCGGAACGGTGAGCAACACCGACCGTATGGTACAGATGGGCAAACAAGCTATTACACCGCCTGGCGATGCCAAGCCGGATTTGTGGATCATTCAGCAAATCGCCAATCGTATGGGTTTGCCATGGGATTACAAGGGTGATCATTCCGGTGTAGCTGAAGTTTACGAAGAAATGCGTCAAGCCATGCATGCCGCAATTTCAGGCATCACTTGGGAGCGTTTAGAACGCGAATCTAGTGTGACCTACCCTTGTCTGAGCGCGGAAGACCCCGGCCAACCGATTGTGTTTATTGACGATTTCCCTACCGCTAATGGTCGCGTACAGCTCGTACCTGCAGACATTATTCCTGCGGATGAACGACCTGATGCGCAATTCCCATTTGTGCTGATAACAGGTCGCCAACTTGAACATTGGCATACCGGCAGCATGACGCGACGTGCAACTGTACTGGATGCGCTGGAACCTATAGCGACTGCGTCGCTGTGTGGTGCAGACATGGCTGCGATGGGTTTAAACGCAGGTGACGTGATTACCGTCAAATCACGCCGTGGTGAAGTGGCGATTCACATCCGCCGCGACGATGGCACTCCACGAGGTGCGGTGTTTATCCCGTTTGCTTATTACGAAGCAGCGGCGAACATGATGACAAACGCCGCGCTTGACCCTGTGGGCAAGATTCCAGAGTTCAAGTACTGCGCCGTAGCCATCACCAAGGGCGGCAATGCAGCACTAAAAACGGGATATTGAACCTCAAATAAGCTGCGCTTTCAAAGAGATTGGATTGGGCGATATGATGGCAGCCTATGTCTTTCATACGCCCAAGCCTCAATGTTTCCGTCATCATGCGCCGCGAGCCTATCGTAGGCGCTATGAGTCGTTGGCAATCGCATCGCTGGGTGCTGGAGGATGTGGTTCTGGAGGGCGAAGCATCCGTTGATACTGTTGAAAAAACTGCTCTCTTAATATACAAAAATGATAGCAATCAACTATGGAAGCACGCCGGCTACAAGGCAGAACTATATGCCGATGATACTGAAGGCTACTACCTCAACGTAACAACAGATGCCCCGTGCTGGTTTGTGCTTTGGCGGATGGAAGAAGAGGCCAGCGTCACAGATGAGCCTATCGCCAAGCCAGAAATGGTCAGCTTAAGCTACCATGATGCTGGTCGCTGGTTGGATGCACAAGAAACCGTGGAACAGGTACCATTACCGCAAGAAGTTGTGGCATGGCTGCAAGCTTTTGTAGATGAGCACCATGTGGCTGAAGTCAAAAAACGTAAACGACCCGAGAGCTTCAAACGTTTAGAGGACAGATTTGGCAATCCTGTGTCGATCAGTACTGAAAAAAATCAACGGAGGCAACCATGACGGATGGATTTTTAGGACGTTGGTCACAGCGCAAACAAGATACTCGCGCTGGAAAGCCTTTGATAGAACCCGAAAAGCCTGAAATTGCAGGAAAAGCAGCAGTTCCAAGCACTAGCAAGCAGCATGAACAAGCACCTAATACTGCCGCAACCGAAGAAAAGCCTGAAGCGCCATTGCCGACGATGGTTGATGTGCACCAACTGACTGCAGAATCCGACTTCTCTCCTTTCGTCGCTAAAAATGTATCGTCTGAAGTGCGCAACACGGCCATGAAAAAGCTATTTACCGACCCGCATTACAACGTTATGGACAGGTTAGACATTTATATTGATGATTATTCACAGCCAGACCCGATCCCACAAGCCATGCTAAGGCAAATGGTGAGCGCCAAGTTTTTAAATCTTTTTAAAGACGAGGAAGAAGCTGAAGCTGCAGCTGAAAAAGCTGCTTTAGAGACAACCAAGCTTAAAAATGATCCATCCCTAGGGGATGATGCCAATATCGTAAGCATGCAATCTGTGGCACAGTCAGATATAGAAAATTTGCCTATAGGCTCGTCAACTGATACGCCAACCCTTACTTCAATTAATACGACACACATTCTCGGACCTCAAGATGACCACACTGATTTGCGATTGCAGCAAAACCATGCCGCTAGACCCCATAAGCTTGGGCGCGGCGCTGAATGAAAATTTAACCCTCCATACCACCTTGTGCCGCCGGGAGGCTGGCAGCTTCCAGCAGGCTATTCAATCTGGCGAAGATGTGGTCGTCGCTTGCACCCAAGAAAAGCGCTTGTTTACCGAACTGGCCGAGCAAACTGTAGGCGCGAGTTCACCGATTCGCTTCGTCAACATTCGCGAAATAGGCGGCTGGAGTAAAGATGCGAAACAAGCGAGTCCGAAAATTGCGGCACTTTTAGCGGTAGCGCAATTGCCAGAGCCAGAACCCGTCTCAACCGTGACCTACAAAAGTGCTGGACGCGTGCTCATCATTGGTGAACTAGCTGCGGCAGAGCGTGCGGCAGAGTTGCTGGGTGATGAGTTAGACATCACACTATTTACCTTGGGTGCAAAGAAATCTGTCTCATTTTTAAACCCACTGCAAGAGCACCGCTACCCTGTATTGGGCGGAAAAATCAAGTCACTCACAGGTTGGCTAGGTGCTTTTGAATTCTCATGGCAGCGCAACAACCCGATTGACTTGGATGTATGCACACGTTGCAACGCCTGCGTGACTGCGTGCCCAGAAGATGCTATTGGCTTGGATTACCAAGTCGATATGTCACTATGCACATCCCACCGCAGCTGCGTAAAAGCTTGCCAAGTGGCCGGGGCGATTGATTTCAACCGTGAAGAAGAAAGCTCAACAGCAAAGTTTGATTTGATTTTGGACTTGCGTACTGTTGAGTCGATGACTTCTGACACTGGTTTTGTGCAACACGCCCTGCCACAAGGCTACTTCCGATGGGATGGCATTGACGCTGCACCATTGTTAAAAATACGTGGTTTGGTTGGCGAATTTGATAAACCCAAGTTTTTCAACTACAAGCAAAAGCTCTGCGCACACAGCCGAAATGAAAAAGTCGGCTGCCATGCTTGTATCGACGTTTGCTCTGCAAAAGCCATCAGCAGCGAAAAAGACCGGCAACAAATCAAAGTCAACCCGAATCTATGCGTGGGCTGCGGCTCTTGCACCACGGTATGCCCAAGCGGTGCGCTCACTTTTGCGTATCCACGCGCGAGCGAGCAAGGCGTCAAACTCAAAACCTTGTTAAGCACCTATACCCGCAGTGGCGGCAAGAATGCAGCTGTTTTGTTTCATAGCCAAGAAGCAGGCGCTCGCCTGCTCAATAATTTGGGTCGCGCTGCACAAATTAACAAAGCGACGCAAGGCGTTCCCGCACGTGTTTTGCCAGTGAGTGTGTGGCACACCTCGTCTGCGGGATTGGATGTGTGGTTGACGGCGATTGCCTACGGAGCATCGCAAGTGTGGGTATTGTTGACCGATGAAGAAGCGCCGCAATATCGGGCGGCTCTTAGGGAGCAAATGGCAGTTGCGCAGTCGATTTTGACAGGATTGGGCTACAGCGGTGAGCATTTCAAGCTGGTTGAAGCCAAAAATGCAACCGACTTAGCATTGGTAGATGCAGCACTGCAAGGTCCAGCAGCCCAAGTCGTCAGCCGCAATGCAGGCTTTGCCGTTCAAGCCGACAAACGCGCGACCTTGGAACTGGCTTTGGAGCATTTGATTGAATTTGCGCCAGCTAGTTTCACCAAACCTGCAGTCATTGCTATGCCAGCCAAAGGATCGCCGCTGGGCGCCATCGTTATCAACAAAGATGCCTGCACCATGTGCCTGAGCTGCGTGAACGCATGCCCAGCTAGCGCGCTGCAAGACAATGCTGACTCGCCTCAACTCAAGCTGGTTGAAAAAAACTGTGTGCAATGCGGTCTCTGTGCAAAAACATGTCCTGAAAACGCCATCACCTTGGTTGCGCAGCTAAATTTAGCGCCCGCACGCAAAGAGCCTGTGGTTATCAACGAAATGAAGCCTTACACATGCATTCGCTGCAGCAAACCTTTTGGCACACTCAAAGCCATTGAGGCGATGGTTGGCAAGCTATCTGGGCACAGCATGTTTCAAGGCGCGGCGGCTGAACGACTCAAAATGTGCAGCGACTGCAGGGTGATTGACTTGTATTCGACCACCAACGAATCTAAAATCACAGATCTCTGAACAGGCTAGCAGTGAACATGGCAATTAAAAACGACTCCTCACTCGCTTCGCAGCTCTCAAATACACTGGACGAGGAAACCGCTAGATCAGAGATATACGGCCTTATAGCCGGCGCATTCTATACCTCACCCGCTATTGAATTCATAGCACAAATACGTGTAGCCGTCACCGAAACACCAGCTGCCGGTGCATTTTTAGAAGAACCTTGGCGCAACTTCGTCGGCGTGGCACGGTCCATGTCAGACCAAGCTATCAAAGCTGAATACGAAGCACTTTTTGGTGGCGTCGGTAAACCTGAAATTTATTTGTATGGTTCGCATTATTTGAGTGGTTTTCTGAACGAAAAACCATTGGCTAGATTGCGCACAGATTTAAACAGCTTGGGACTAGAGCGCTCTGAATTGATGCGCGACACAGAGGACCATTTTGCCTATGTGTGCGAAGTCATGCGCTATTTGATTGCTGGTGAAGATGTGGCTGTTGCTAACTTGACGCGCCAGCGCGAATTTTTCTCTACACATATTCAACCTTGGGCAAACCAGATGTGTGATGCTATACAAAATAACCCTAAAGCAAACTTTTATGCCGCACTTGCTGAACTTGTTCGAGCATTTATGGGTGTTGAGGCACAAGGTTTTGACATGCTCGTGTAAGCTTGATGAAAGTAAAAAATGACTTCAAAAAAAAACGACAAACTATCGTTTTCCCTAGGCATTTATTTTCCTATATGGTTATTTTTTCAGTTACATTAAGTAAGCATGCATTCAAATATTTTTTTGAAGATTGCGCTATGAACTTGGAGTAAAACCATGCAAGAATTTACAAACAAAGCCTCTCGTCGAGGTTTTTTCTTAACCGCCAGCGTTGCAGGGGCAGCCGTAGCTTCGGTTAGCTTGATCAAATCGCCAGCCCCCGAAGCCATTGCCGAAGTGCTCAAGCCAGCACCTACCAAAGGTGGCGGCTATGTTCTAAGCGAGCACGTCAAACAGTATTACAAAACGACTCTTGTTTGAACGAAGTGTCTGATAATTTCCCAGCCTGTCCTCGGCGATTCACCTTGAATTGCTAAGTTTTTGGAGAGTTTCATGTTGTTGACAAAAAAATCAAATTCAAGCGCAAATGTTGAGCGCTCGCCCTTCGTGCATAGCCTGCGCAGAGGTATTTCGCAAGCCTTGCCGACCATGGATAGACGCGCATTTCTGCGTCGGTCTGGTTTGGGAGTGGGTGTTGGAATTGCGGCTACGCAGCTTACTTTGGTAAAAAAGGCGCAAGCAGCAGAAGGTGCTTCAGTATTAGGCGCTGGCAAAATTGAGATCAAACGCACTGTTTGTACGCATTGTTCAGTCGGATGCGCAGTTGATGCTATTGTTGAAAACGGCGTGTGGGTTCGCCAAGAACCCGTGTTTGACTCTCCAATTAATTTAGGCTCGTATTGCGCCAAAGGTGCAGCGCTGCGGGAACACGGTCACGGTGAGTTTCGCTTGCGTTACCCCATGAAATTGGTCAACGGCAAGTATGAACGTATCAGTTGGGACACCGCACTGACTGAAATTACCGCCAAAATGCAAGAGCTCAAGAAAGCTAGCGGACCGGACAGCGTTTATTTCGTAGGTTCATCAAAGCACAACAACGAGCAGGCCTACTTGCTGCGTAAGTTTGTTAGCTTCTGGGGCACAAACAATTGCGACCATCAAGCTCGTATTTGCCACTCCACCACGGTTGCTGGTGTGGCCAATACATGGGGTTATGGTGCGATGACAAATTCGTACAACGACATGCAAAACAGCAAGTGCGCCATGTACATCGGCTCTAATGCTGCGGAGGCGCACCCCGTCAGTATGTTGCACATGCTGCATGCCAAGGAAACTGGCACCAAGATGATTGTGGTTGACCCGCGCTACACACGCACCGCCGCAAAATCCGATGAATATGTGCGTATTCGCTCAGGTTCTGACATTCCGTTCCTATTCGGTTTGTTGTACCACATCTTTAAGAACAATTGGGAAGATACAAAGTACATCAACGACCGCGTGCATGGCATGGAAAATGTCAAAGCTGAAGTATTGGCTAAATGGACGCCCGATAAAGTCGAAGAAGCCTGTGGTGTCAAGGAGGCGCAGGTTCTCAAAGTTGCAAGTATGTTGAGCGAAAACCGCCCAAGCACCATTGTTTGGTGTATGGGGCAAACGCAACACACAACTGGTAATGCTGTCGTAAGAGCCTCTTGTATTTTGCAACTTGCTTTGGGTAACGTTGGTAAATCTGGTGGTGGTACAAACATCTTCCGTGGCCACGACAACGTTCAGGGCGCGACAGACGTTGGTCCAAATCCTGATTCTCTACCCGGCTACTACGGCATCGTTGAAGGTTCTTGGAAGCATTTCGCCAAAGTGTGGGGCGTTGATTTTGAGTGGATTAAAAAACAGTTTGCCTCGCCAGCGATGATGAGCAAATCAGGTCTAACTGTATCAAGATGGATCGATGGTGTGCTTGAGAAAAACGAGTTGATCGATCAAGACTCTAATCTACGCGGCGTTTTCATGTGGGGCCACGCGCCAAACTCGCAAACCCGAGGTTTAGAGATGAAGCGCGCGATGGACAAGTTGGACTTGCTCGTTGTTGTAGACCCTTATCCATCAGCCACAGCTGCTATGGCTGCGATGCCTGGTAAAGCGGAAGATGTCAACGCAAATCGCGCTGTCTACTTATTGCCAGCCGCCACGCAGTTTGAAACCAGTGGTTCTGTTACGGCATCAAATCGCTCCATTCAATGGCGTGAAAAGGTCATCGAGCCCTTGTGGGAAAGCCGCAGCGATCACATGATCATGCAGCAGTTTGCTGACAAACTTGGCTTTGGCAAAGAATTATCCATAAACTACAAAATGCAAAAAGTGGGTGGCATGGATGAGCCAGTACCAGAAGATATTTTGCGTGAAATTAACAAGGGTGTTTGGACGATTGGCTACACAGGCCAAAGCCCTGAGCGCTTGAAAGCACACATGCGCAACATGAATGTGTTTGACGTTAAAACGCTCAAAGCCAAAGGCAATGCCAAAGATAAAGAAACAGGTTACGACTTTACAGGTGACTACTTTGGCTTGCCATGGCCTTGCTACGGCAATGCCTCTATCAAACACCCAGGCTCTCCAAATTTGTATGACACATCTAAGCATGTCATGGAAGGAGGCGGCAACTTCCGTGCTAACTTTGGTGTGGAACGCGAAGGCAAGAGCTTGTTGGCAGAAGATGGTTCACACTCTGTAGGTGCCGATATCACCACAGGCTACCCAGAGTTTGACCACGTGTTGATGAAAAAACTCGGCTGGTGGGATGATTTGACTGATGCCGAAAAAGCCGGTGCTGAAGGCAAAAATTGGAAGACTGACTTGACCGGCGGTATCCAGCGCGTAGTCATGCAAGTCCACGGTTGCCATCCGTTTGGTAACGCGAAAGCGCGTGCTGTGGTTTGGAACTTCCCTGATCCAATTCCACAACATCGTGAACCTTTGTATGGCACACGTCCTGATTTGATGGTCAAGTACCCTACGCACGATGATAAAAAAGCGTTCTGGCGTTTACCCACTTTGTACAAAACAATTCAGCAAAAGAATATCGCTGATAAAACACATGAAAAGTTCCCACTGATTCTGACTTCTGGTCGATTGGTTGAATATGAAGGTGGTGGTGAAGAGACGCGCTCGAACCCATGGCTGGCAGAATTGCAGCAAGAAGCGTTTGTAGAGATCAACCCTAAAACAGCAACCGAGCGAGGCATTCAAAACGGCGGTCGTGTATGGCTGAGCAGCCCAACGGGTGCTCGTTTGAATGTTCAAGCTTTGGTTACTGAGCGTGTAGATACTGGCACTGTATGGATGCCATTCCACTTTTCAGGTCGTTGGCAAGGTGCTGACATGTTGGCTTACTACCCAAATGGCGCAGCGCCAGTTGTGCGCGGCGAAGCTGTCAATACAGCCACAACTTATGGCTACGATAGTGTAACCATGATGCAAGAAACCAAGACAACCGTCTGCAACATCGAAAAAGCTTAAGGAATAAAACCATGGCACGCATGAAATTTGTCTGTGATGCAGAGCGCTGTATCGAATGTAACGGCTGTGTAACGGCATGCAAAAATGAAAACGAGGTTCCATGGGGCGTGAACCGCCGCCGCGTGGTTACCTTGAACGATGGCATACCTGGTGAAAAATCAATCTCTGTGGCATGTATGCACTGCAGCGATGCACCTTGTATGGCCGTTTGCCCAGTCAATTGCTTTTACCGCACCGACGAAGGTGTCGTCTTGCATGACAAAGACGTTTGCATCGGCTGCGGCTACTGCTCATACGCTTGCCCATTCGGCGCACCTCAGTTCCCATCACAAGGCACATTTGGTGTACGCGGCAAAATGGACAAGTGCACATTCTGCGCAGGTGGCCCCGAAGCCAACGGTAGCCAAGCAGAGTTTGAAAAATATGGCCGCAACCGCTTGGCTGAAGGAAAATTGCCTGCGTGCGCTGAGCAATGCTCCACCAAAGCACTACTTGCTGGCGACGGCGACGTGATTGCAGACATCTTCCGCAGCCGCGTACTCAAGCGTGGCAAAGGTGCGGAAGTTTGGGGCTGGGGCACAGCATATGGTTCAAAGCAAGCGGGTCAAGCTACTGCTGCACTTGCCAATGGAGCAAAATAATGAAGCGAAGTATCAAAAATTTAGCTCTAACAGCTGCAATATCTTTAGCTGCGTCAAGCTTGATCGCATGCGGTGACAAACAACAAACTGCGGCAACGCCAAGCAAAGATGCTGCGCCCTACTCAGGCACTGGTGTTGCTTCATTCACAGCACCTGGCTGGAAAGCTGGCGACAAGACGGCCTGGGAGCAGCAGTTGAAAACTCGCATGCAAAACGGCCAAAACGAGTACAACAAAGTCAACTAAGGAGCTACACCATGCTTCGCACAATATTGACGTCGCTTTCAGCACTAGCGCTAACTGTGTTGATTAGCCATACCGCTTTAGCGCAAAACGCTCCTGCAGCAACCGCCGCACCTGCAGTACCCGCTGCTGCAACTTCTAATGCCATTCAAAGTGTAAACATCATGGATGTTAAGCCCGAAGCCAGCTTAGAGCCTGGCTACGCGCAACAAACCAATGGCGAACGCGCAAAAGTACAACCTGGCAACAATGCGCCCATGTGGCGACAAGTTGGCTCAGGCGTTGAAGGCTACAGCAGCTTGCCAAAAAGTACAGCCCCAGAGGCCGGAGTTTTAATTCAACCTTTCACCCAATACCCAGGTTCGCGCTTGACTAACGCAGGTGAAGCATGGCGCCAAGTGCGTAATAACTGGATCATCCCCTACGGTGGCTCTTTGGTTTTGATTGTTTTGGGCGGTTTGGGCTTGTACTACTGGCGCAAAGGAGCGGCCAAGTTGCCTGATGCCCCTACGGGTCGCAAAATTGAACGTTTCACACCGTTTGAGCGCTCAGCCCACTGGGCTAACGCGATTGCGTTTTGCATTTTGTCTATTTCAGGCTTGGTGATGGCGTTTGGTCAGTACGTTTTGATGCCCGTCATTGGTCAAACTTTGTTTGGCTATTTGACTTACCTCTTAAAAAATGCTCACAACTTTGCTGGCCCGCTCTTTGCAGTGTCTCTCATAGTTGTCATGTTTACTTTTGTGCGTGATAACTTGCCAGCCAAAGGTGATTTGAACTGGTTGCTAAAAGGCGGCGGTTTGTTCTCAAAAGATCATCCAAAAGCAGGCCGTTTCAATGCTGGCGAGAAAATGGTGTTTTGGGGCGGCGTGTTTTTCTTGGGTTTGACCGTTGTCGGCTCTGGCTTGGTGATGGACAAGCTAGTGCCGGGTTTGAGCTACGAACGCGCCACCATGCAAATTGCGCACATGGTGCACGCTGTTTCTACTGTCTTGATGATGGCGATGTTTATGGGACACATTTACTTAGGCTCCATTGGCACTGAAGGCACTTACCAAGGTATGAAAACCGGATATGTGGACGAAAATTGGGCGAAGCACCACCATGAGTTGTGGTTAGAAGATGTCAAGTCTGGCAAAATTCCACGCGATCGTACGGCTGTAGCAGCTGCTGCAGTTGCAGCGGCCCAAGCCAAAACAGTATAAGTTTGAGGAATTGATGATGAAAAAACTATCCTTTATTGCAGCAACATTAGCTTCGACCTCTCTACTGATTGCTTTGACGACAACGACTGCACTAGCCAAGTTACCAGCGCTGTCTGACGAAGCCAAAGCCAAAGCAGCAGAAACAGCCGCCAAAACGGCTTGGAATGGCAAGGTTGATGGCTATTTATTGTGCAAATCGCAAGACAAAGCCGCTGCGCACTATTACAAAACAGCGAAATCAACCAAGCCTGCAGCAGCGATGCCGCCTTGTGCTGACCCTGGCCCGTTTGTTTACCCACTACCAGTTGCAGCCGCACCAGGTACACCAGCGGCAGCAGCAGCAACGCCAGCCGTGGCAGTTGTTGCGGCAGCGGCTGTTCCGGCTAAACCAGCTGCACCGGCTGTTCCAGCCAAAAAGCCCTGAACACGCCACTTCCCTACTTGACCCAGTCCCACGCACCCTTGGTGCGTGAGGTGATAGCAGTTGACGAACACGGACAAAATCGCACCCTCTTCATTCCCGCCGAACGCGCGCTGACGGTTTATGTCGATAAACGCGAGCTCGTCACGCTGATGACGCTGGGCGCTCGCCCCGAATGGTTGGTTTTAGGCTACTTACGCAACCAGCGCTTGGTTGATTCGATTGCAGAAATTGAATCCATCACCGTCGATTGGGAAGTTGGTGCTGCCGCCGTCAGAACCCGACACGGTATCACAGACATTGAAAAACGCACCGAAAAGCGCGTCGTTACCACTGGCTGTGGCCAAGGCAGCTTGTTTGGCGACTTGATGGGCGCGTTTGATAGCGTTACCCTGCCCGACTCCAAAGTCACTCAAGTCCAGCTGGAAGCCATAACCAACGCCATTCGTCTGCAAGACAGCGTGTACAAACAAGCTGGTTCAGTCCACGGTTGCGCCTTGTTTTCAGTTCTCCCAGAATCGCCAGACACAGCTGAACAGCTTATTTTTGTTGAAGATGTGGGCCGTCACAATGCCATTGACACGATTGCTGGCTGGATGTGGCTTCAGGAAGAATCTGCTGTTCGAGGCGACAACAAAGTCTTTTACACCACGGGCCGCTTAACCAGTGAAATGGTCATGAAATCCGCACAAATGGGCATTCCAGTCGTTGTCTCGCGCAGCGGCATGACTGAGATGGGATTGGCGCTCGCCCAAAAGCTCAACCTTTGCGCCATTGGCCGTGCGACGAACAAGCGATTTTTGTGCTTTTCAGCACCAGAGCGCGTGGTTTGGAGCAGCGTAGCCGCACCTGTAGCTAGCAGTTGAAATATTGACTTAAATGGGAAATGGCATTTTTAAAAATTAATTTTTAATATAGCCGGCATTTTTATTGGCATGATAGCTATTATTAGTATAGCAAAATGGCAAAGCACACTTTAGTCTAAATTGACCTAAATTTATCATCAATATTTGCAATTAGCCGCTGTGTTTATTGCTTTGATTGCTATCATTTTTATCAAATAAAACGCTTTTCTTGTTTTACTTGATTTTATGACTTCTCTAGGCATTTTCTGAAATAAATACGGGTGTAAACACTACTACAAAGCTTGATTTGCAAGTTTTTACCGTCAACTAGTAAACAATTTGCAAACTATATTTGAGAAAAAAGGTCAATAACGCCATGAACACCGCTTTTTATGTTTTGGGATGGCGCTCACTGTGGCGTGACTTACGGGCTGGGGAGTTGCGACTGCTGATTGTGGCTGTGTCGCTGGCTGTGGCGGCATTGACAGCGGTGGGATTTTTTGCAGATCGGCTGAACGGTGGCTTACAGCGCGATGCGCGGCAGCTGCTGGGAGGTGATGCAGTGATTTCTAGCGATAACCCAACACCGCCCATTTTCATAACAAAAGCCAAGGAGCTTGGGCTGCAAACGGCGCAAGCGCTTGGGTTTCCAACGATGGCCAGAGCCGAGTCAAAGGGACAGACTGATGCTATGACCAAGCTGGTGGCGCTGAAAGCGGTCAGCGAAGCTTACCCACTTCGCGGAAACTTGCAAATCGCCGCTAAACAAGGTGCTGAGCCAGCTAAAACACGGGCTGTGCCTGCTGTAGGTGAGGCTTGGGTAGATGCTGCGCTGTTGGACGGCTTGGGAGTGCAAGTCGGCGATAAGCTCATGTTGGGTGACGCTGAGCTGCGGATTGGCCAAATCATCACGACCGAGCCTGACCGGGGCGCGGGTTTTGCCAATTTTGCACCGCGTGTGATGGTGAATATGGCGGGCATGGCGGCGACGGGCTTGATTCAGCCTGCTAGCCGGGTGACGTATCGCCTAGCCGTTGCGGGCACGAGCGCAGGTGGGCCGGCAGCGGACGAGTCTGTGAAGGCGTTTGCAGAGTTTGCCAAAGCGCAAATCACTGCAGGGATGCCCGGCGTGCGCTTGGAGTCGTTTGAAGGCGGTAGACCTGAAATGAAACAAACCTTGGAGCGAGCAGAGAAGTTTTTGAGCTTGATTGCCCTCCTGGCCGCCCTGCTCAGTGCTGTAGCTGTGGCTTTGGCTGCGCGAAGCTTTGCCGCCAAGCATTTGGACAATTGCGCCATGCTGCGCGTGCTCGGGCAGAGCCAGCGCAATATTGGGCTGAGCTATACCTTTGAATTTGCGCTGGTGGGCTTGTTTGCAAGCGGGCTGGGTATTTTGATTGGTTATGCGGTGCATTACATCTTTGTGCTGCTGCTGGCGGGTTTGATTGAATCGAGCTTGCCTAGCGCGTCGTTGTGGCCAGTCGCCTTTGGATTAGGCATGGGCATGACGCTGTTGCTGGCGTTTGGCCTACCACCTGTGTTGCAACTGGCGCAAGTGCCGCCGTTGCGAGTGATTCGGCGCGACGTGGGCAGCTTGAAACCAGCGTCATTGGCGGTGCTGGGTTTGGGTTTGGCAGGGTTTGTGACGTTGCTTCTAGCTACCAGCAGTGAATTGAAGTTGGGTTTGATCACCGTGGGTGGTTTTGCGGCTGCTGTAGTGCTGTTTGCGGGTATTAGCTATCTGTCCATCAAACTGCTGCGCATGAGCGTGAATGACGCGACTGCCCCACGCTGGTTGGTGCTGGCGACGCGGCAATTGACGGCACGACCAGCGTTTGCGGTGGTGCAAATCAGTGCTTTGTCTCTGGGTCTACTGGCGTTGATTTTGTTGGTGTTGCTGCGCACGGACTTGATTGACAGTTGGCGAAAAGCGACACCGCCTGACGCGCCGAATCGCTTCGTCATCAACGTGATGCCAGAGCAAAGCGAGCCTTTTCAGCAAACACTGAAGGACTCTGGCATTAAAAATTACGACTGGTTTCCGATGATTCGGGGGCGTTTGGTGGCGATTAACAATACCGACATCAAACCAGACAATTTTGCAGACGAACGCGCCAAGCGCATGTTGGACAGAGAATTCAATTTATCCAACAGCGCAACACTACCCGTGCACAACATCATCACATCAGGCGCGTGGACGCCTGAAGAAACAGGTGGTGTGAGCATTGAAGAAAGCGTGGCGAAGACTTTGAATCTTGCACTTGGCGACCAATTGCGATTCGACGTGGGCGGTATGATGGTTGAGAGCAAAGTCAGCAGCATTCGCAAAGTGGACTGGGGCTCTATGCGGGCTAACTTTTATGTGATGTTTCCCGTGTCCCAACTGGCAGGTGTGCCTGTGACCTACATGGGTGCATTTCGCAATCCAACGCAAGGTGCCGCGTTTGATAATGCCTTGATTAAAAATTATCCAAACATCACCAACGTGGACATGAGCGCCACAGTAGCGCAAATTCAAAAAGTGTTGGATCAAGTAATTCGCGCGGTTGAGTTTTTATTTGCGTTCACCTTGGCAGCGGGCGTGGTGGTGTTGTTAGCGGCCATTACTGCCACCAAAGAGGAACGCGCTAAAGAATTTGCCGTGATGCGATCGCTGGGGGCGAGTGGCAAACTGCTGCGGCAAGTCCAGGGCGCTGAGCTGGCGGGTGTGGGTTTGCTAGCTGGCTTCTTGGCCAGCATCATCGCTGTGGCGATTGGTTGGGCGATGGCGCGCTATGTGTTTGAGTTCACTTGGAGCATCAAGCTGTGGGTGCCACTGGCTGGAGCAATGGCTGGATCGTTATTAGCGCTAGTTGCAGGCACTTATGTTCTGCGCTCAGTCTTGCGCAGACCTGTGATTGAAACGCTTCGACAACAATAGCCAAAACCAATAGCGCCATCTTAAATGCCGCACAATGTAGCAAGCCATTTGTGAAGTTTGCCGCGCGATCACACTTAAAATCAAAATAAACTACGGACATAAAAAACCCTCAGAACCTAAACTCTGAGGGTTAATTATTTGGTTGCGCGAGCAGGATTTGAACCTACGACCTTTGGGTTATGAGCCCAACGAGCTACCAGGCTGCTCCATCGCGCGTTAAGACCTCTATTATAACTTACTTATCAACTCAATTAGTTATTTCATCAAGTTATATATATTTATTTAAAAACTAATTTTAAGTTGATGTTTTGACTTCAGCAGCTGGTGCGACTGTATCGGGACGGTCAACCAATTCGACCAAAGCCATAGGCGCATTGTCACCCACGCGAAAACCCATTTTCAAGATACGTGTGTAGCCACCAGGACGCGCAGCAAAGCGTGGACCCAAATCAGCAAACAATTTCACAACAGAGTTGCGGTCACGTAAACGGTCAAAAGCCATACGCTTATTTGCCAAGCTCGGGTTTTTAGCCAACGTGATCATTGGCTCCACAACTCGGCGCAGTTCTTTTGCTTTTGGCAAAGTTGTTTTGATGACTTCGTGCTCAATGAGCGAGTTCATCATATTGCGAAGCATCGCTAAGCGGTGTTCGCTGGTTCTGTTTAGTTTACGTAGTCCGTGTCCGTGACGCATGGTGTTTTCCTTTTATTAGTAGATAGCCGTATCAGGTACTATCCGATTTAAAACCGCAAGTTTGATTTACTCAATCTTGCAGTTTGGTTTTTAATATTTAACCTTGTTTATCCAAGCCAGCTGGTGGCCAGCTCTCGAGCTTCATGCCCAATGTCAAACCACGAGAAGCCAAAACTTCTTTGATTTCATTGAGTGATTTACGACCCAGGTTTGGTGTTTTGAGCAACTCGTTTTCAGAGCGCTGGATCAAATCACCAATGTAGTAAATGTTTTCGGCTTTGAGACAGTTAGCTGAGCGAACGGTGAGTTCTAACTCATCGACTGGGCGCAACAGCAATGGATCAAACTGCTGCGCATTACGTGCAGAGCTTGGTGCATCGAATGCAGCCAATTCGCTGCCTTCTAATTGTGCGAACACAGCCAATTGTTCCACCAAAATTTTGGCAGACGAACGCACTGCATCTTCCGCATTGATGGCGCCATTGGTTTCAATTTCTATCACCAATTTATCCAAATCAGTACGTTGCTCAACGCGAGCATTTTCAACAGCATAGCTGACGCGTGATACTGGAGAAAAAGAAGCGTCTAGAACAATGCGACCGATGGATTTGTTTGGCTCATCGCCAAAACGACGCATGGTACCTGGAACGTATCCACGACCTTTTTCAACCTTGATCTGCATGTCCAACTTGCCACCTTGTGACAAGTGCGCAATGATGTGATCAGGATTCACGATTTCGACATCATGCGGTGTCTGAATATCAGCAGCAGTAACGGGGCCTTCGCCGTCTTTACGCAAGCTCAATGTGACTTCATCACGGTTATGCAATTTAAAAACCACACCTTTGAGGTTCAATAAAATGTTAACAACATCTTCTTGAACGCCATCAATCGATGAGTACTCGTGCAACACACCAGCAATCGTCACTTCAGTCGCTGCATAGCCAACCATAGAAGACAGTAAAACGCGGCGCAAGGCATTACCTAGCGTATGTCCATAGCCACGCTCAAAAGGCTCTAAAGTCACCTTGGCGCGGTTTGCGCTGAGTTGCTCTACGTGAATAGCTTTTGGTTTTAATAGATTTGCTTGCATATTAATTTCCTCTCAATACCCCCAGCTCGTTACGCCGGTAAGGCTGGTGAAGCGCTCAAACCTGCAATGCGAAGCAAGTTTGAGAACCAATTAAAATGATTTTTAGCGAGAATACAACTCAACGATGAGTGATTCGTTGATGTCAGCACCGAATTCATCACGATCAGGTGACTTCTTGAAAGTACCAGTTGCTTTTTCGATGTTAACTTCAACCCAAGCTGGCATGCCAACTTGTTGAGCCAATTGCAAGGCTTCAGCAATACGTGTTTGAGCCTTAGATTTGTCACGAACAGCAACTACATCACCAGCCTTAACCATGTAAGACGGAATGTTGACAGACTGACCATTCACAGTCATGGCTTTGTGTGATACCAACTGACGCGCTTCAGCACGTGTTGAACCAAAACCCATACGATAAACAACGTTGTCTAAACGCGATTCTAGCAAGGACAAAAGGTTTGCACCTGTGTTGCCTTTGCGACGATCAGCTTCTGCAAAATAACGGCGGAACTGACGCTCCAAGATACCGTACATGCGCTTTACTTTTTGTTTTTCGCGCAATTGCAAACCGAAGTCAGAGGTACGAGCACCAGAAGTGCGACCGTGCTGACCTGGTTTTGAATCAAATTTTGCTTTATCGCTTATAGAGCGACGAGCGCTCTTCAAGAATAAATCGGTGCCTTCACGGCGGGAGAGCTTGGCCTTAGGGCCTAAATAACGTGCCACTTGAACTTCCTTTTACATCATCTTCCACAGAGAAACTGTGGGAGCTATTGGCATAATAACAATAGCGGTGGGCTTTTGAGAAATAGCCGTACAAATTCAAAAAACTTAACAAGTCGAAAAACTTGCCAAGCTCGAATATTAGATACGACGACGTTTTTGTGGCCTGCAACCGTTGTGTGGTACAGGCGTAACATCAGCTATTGAGTTGATACGGATACCTAATGCGCCGAGTGCACGAACTGAGGATTCGCGACCTGGACCTGGACCTTTGATTTCAACATCAACGTTTTTGATGCCTTGCTCCATAGCTGCACGACCAGCAACTTCAGACGCCACCTGAGCAGCATATGGTGTTGACTTACGTGAACCTTTGAAACCTTGACCACCAGATGAAGCCCAAGCCAATGAATTGCCTTGACGATCAGTGATGGTGATGATTGTGTTGTTAAACGATGCATGCACGTGTGCAATGCCATCCGCAACGTTCTTGCGGACTTTTTTACGTACGCGTTGAGCCGCGCTATTGGATGGTGCTTTTGCCATAATAGTGTTCTATCTGATTATTTTTTCAACGATGCCGCCGCTTTGCGCGGACCTTTACGCGTACGTGCATTGGTACGCGTTCTTTGACCACGCATTGGCAGGCCACGACGATGACGGAAACCGCGGTAGCAACCAATATCCATCAAACGCTTGATGTTCATGGTTGTCTCGCGGCGCAAATCACCTTCAATGGTGAAAACTGCGATTTGATCGCGAATTTTTTCCAAATCTCCGTCAGTGAGATCTTTGATTTTCTTTGAATAAGCAATATCACATGCTTCGCAAATTTTGCGAGCGCGTGTACGACCAATACCGAAAATTGCGGTCAATCCAATTTCAGCATGTTGGTGCTGTGGAATATTAATACCTGCTATACGTGCCATATGCGTCCTCTAAAACTTTCTAAATTAACCTTGGCGCTGCTTGTGACGTGGATCTGTACAGATAACACGCACTACACCCTTACGACGGATGATTTTGCAGTTGCGGCAAATTTTCTTGACCGAAGCCGAAACTTTCATTTCATTCTCCCAAATATCTATAAAAAACCAAAGTACTAAATAAAACTAAATAATCTAATTTATTTAGCACGAAACACAATTCTCGCCCGCGTTAAGTCGTAGGGAGTTAACTCAACCGTTACTTTGTCACCAGGCAATATACGAATGTAATGCATCCGCATTTTTCCAGAAATATGACCTAATACGATATGCCCATTTTCCAATTTAACCCGGAAAGTTGCATTGGGTAGATTTTCAACAACCTCACCCGCCATTTGAATAACATCATCTTTAGACATAATTTACTCAAGCACCTAAAGATGACTTGAAATTTGCCTTTTTGAGGAGTGAATCGTACTGTTGGGACATCATATAGTTTTGTACTTGTGCCATGAAGTCCATAGTCACAATCACAATGATTAAAAGAGATGTACCACCAAAGTAGAAGGGAACATTATATTTCAAAATTAAGAACTCAGGCAACAAGCAAACAAAAGTAATGTAAATAGCGCCGGCAAAAGTCAAACGAAGTAAAATTTTGTCGATGTATTTAGCCGTTTGATCGCCTGGACGAATTCCTGGCACAAAAGCACCGCTCTTTTTTAAGTTGTCAGCAGTTTCACGGCTATTGAAAACCAAGGCTGTGTAAAAGAAACAGAAAAACACAATGGCAGCAGCATAGAACATCACATAAATAGGCTGACCAGGTGTCAACATACCAGCAATATCTTTGAGCCAGCGCATTGAATCACCTGTACTCAACCAGCTAACCAAGGTAGCAGGTAGAAGGATAATGGAAGATGCAAAAATTGGTGGGATAACGCCAGCCATGTTTAATTTCAAAGGCAAATGGGATGACTGTCCGCCATAGACCTTGTTGCCAACTTGACGACGTGCGTAGTTGACCAAAATTTTACGTTGACCGCGCTCAACAAATACAACAAAATATGTAACAGCAATGACAACAACTACGATAACAATAGCCACCAAGATATTCATTGCACCCGTACGAACCAATTCAAGCAATCCACTAACTGCACTTGGCAAACCAGCTGCGATACCTGCAAAGATAAGAATAGAGATTCCGTTACCCAAACCACGCTCTGTGATTTGCTCACCTAACCACATCAAAAACATTGTACCAGCAGTTAAACTGATGACAGCAGTCACTCGAAATCCAAAGCCTGGCTCAATAACCATGCCTGGAGAGCTCTCCAAGGCCAATGCTATGCTAATAGTTTGAAACAAAGCTAAAGCCAGAGTGCCGTAACGTGTGTATTGCGTGATCTTACGACGGCCAGCTTCACCCTCTTTTTTCATTTGCTCAAATGCTGGCACGACATACGCAAGCAATTGCATAATGATCGATGCCGAAATGTACGGCATTATACCAAGTGCAAAAATAGTAAAGCGCGACAGAGCTCCGCCGGAGAACATATTGATCAAATTCAATATGCCACCCTCTTGTCCTTTGAAGAACTGCTGCAACTGTGCTGGATCAATACCTGGAACGGGTATGTGAGCGCCAATGCGATAGACCACCAAGGCTAGCAACAAAAACATCAAGCGACGACGCAAATCACCAAACTTACCGTTTTTTGCGAATTGATTGGAACCAGTTGCCACGCTTATGCCTTAAATGTCTTGATGTTTATTGCTCTGCAATTAAGCAATGCTGCCACCAGCAGCTTCAATAGCTGCTTTAGCACCAACAGTTGCGCCAATACCATTAAGCTTGACAGCACGTGTGATTGCACCAGATTTGATTACTTTGACAACTTTAGCCAACTCACCAATCAAACCAGCTTGCTTCAACGACAATATGTCGACTTCCGGCGCACCGAGCAATTCGAGTGCAGACAAAGAGACTTCAGCATTGAACTTCAGCAAATGGGATTTAAAACCACGTTTTGGCAACCGGCGTTGCATAGGCATTTGACCGCCTTCAAAGCCGACTTTGTGGTAGCCGCCAGTACGAGATTTTTGACCTTTGTGACCACGACCAGCAGTTTTACCGATGCCTGAGCCGATACCGCGACCTACGCGACGTTTGTAATGTTTTGCGCCATCAGCAGGCTTGATGTTATTTAATTCCATCACTGGCCTCTTATAGTACTTTGATCAGGTAACTGATCTTGTTAATCATGCCGCGAACTGCGGGCGAATCCACCAGCTCGCTGGTGCTGTTAACTTTGCGTAAACCCAAACCACGCACTGTAGCGCGGTGAGATTCTTTGCATCCAATGGGGCTACGTACCAATTGGAGTTTGACTGTTTGTTGCGTCGTCATGTTATTACTCTCAATTTAAGCAAAAATATCTTCAATGCTTTTGCCACGTTTGGCAGCAACATCTGAAGGTGTTGTTACTTTTTTCAGGGCGTCCAAAGTGGCGCGCACCATGTTGTAAGGATTGCTAGAACCATGGCTTTTTGCCACAATGTCTGTGATACCAACCACTTCAAAGACTGCACGCATTGGGCCACCAGCAATAATACCCGTACCTTTAGGTGCAGGTGCAACCATCACGCTTGCAGCGCCATGGTGACCCATCACTTTATGGTGAATGGTGCCGTTTTTCAACGAAACTTTCACCAATTGGCGGCGAGACTCTTCCATCGCTTTTTGCACAGCTGCAGGCACTTCTTTTGATTTGCCTTTGCCCATACCAACGCGACCATCACCGTCACCCACAACTGTCAAAGCTGCGAAACCCAAAATTCGACCACCCTTAACCACTTTGGTTACGCGGTTGATCGCGATCATTTTTTCGCGCATACCGTCTTCAGGACCGTCTGCTTTACCTTGCATTTTTGCTTGTACTTTAGCCATTATATTTTTCCAATCCGCTTAATAGTGCAATTTAGAACTGCAAGCCAGCAGCACGTGCAGCTTCAGCGAGTGCTTTCACACGACCGTGGTAAGCAAAGCCTGCGCGATCAAACGCAACTTTTTCAACACCGGCAGCTTTTGCTTTTTCAGCAATCATGGTGCCAACAGCTTGCGCCGCTGCAACATTGCTACCTTTGCTGGATTCACCCAATTTGGCACGAACATCAGCAGCTGCTGTTGATACTGAAGCCAATACTTTTGTACCGTCGCCAGAAATAACGCTGGCATAAATGTGCAAATTTGTACGATTGACAGTCAAACGCGCAACGCCTTGGATGGCAATACGAATTCGAGTCTGACGTGAACGACGTAGTCGCTGCTGTTTTTTGGTCAACATGATGCAGTTCCTTATTTCTTCTTAGTCTCTTTGATCGTGATCTTCTCATCCGAATAACGGATGCCTTTGCCTTTGTAAGGCTCCGGCGGACGAATAGCACGAATCTCGGCTGCAATTTGACCAACACGTTGGCGATCTGCACCTTTGATTATAATTTCTGTTGGCAAAGGTGTTGCCACAGTGATGCCAGCTGGCATGTCTTTGTTGACAGGGTGAGAGTAACCAACCGCCAAGTTGAGCTTATTACCAGACGCAGCCGCCTTGTAACCCACACCAATCAAAGTCAATTTCTTCTCAAAGCCTTTAGTAACTCCAACAACCATGTTGTTTACCAACTGACGCATCGTGCCAGTCATGGCATTTGCTTCGCGTGACTCATTTGCCGGAGCAAATGAAAGTGCACCCGCGTTGTTGACAACACTGACCAATGCATTTTGCGCGAGAGACAATGCGCCGCCCGTACCTTTAACATTGATGGTACCGTTATTAATCGCCACATCCACACCCGCTGGGATGGATACTGGCATTTTTCCAATTCGTGACATTTGTTATTTCTCCTGTGTGCCGTGCATTAATTAAATTAAGCGACGTAGCACAACACTTCACCACCGATACCGGTTGCGCGTGCTTTGCGATCTGTCATAACGCCTTGAGGCGTAGTCACAATGGCAACACCCATGCCATTTTGGACTTGAGGAATGTCATCTCGGCCTTTGTAGACACGTAGACCCGGGCGACTAACGCGCTCGATGCGCTCAATCACGGGACGGCCAGCATAGTATTTCAAAGTGATTTGAAGTTCGGCTTTGCCGCCTTCAGTTTTCACTTCAAAACTATCGATATAACCTTCGTCTTTTAAGACTTGGGCAATAGCCACTTTTACTTTAGAAGAGGGCACCGCTACTGCGGGCTTCGCCACCATCTGCGCATTACGAATGCGAGTTAGCAAGTCGGCGATTGGATCACTCATACTCATGTTTAATCTCCTGACTTACCAGCTGGCTTTGGTGATACCGGGAATATTCCCAGCGAAAGCCATCTCACGGATCTTGGCGCGTGCCAAGCCGAACTGACGGAACGTACCACGTGGACGGCCTGTGATCGCACAACGGTTACGTTGACGAGTCGGGTTCGCGTTACGCGGGAGCTTTTGCAAAACCAAGCGAGCGGCAGCACGCTGCTCTTCGGTTGCTTTTGCATCATTAGCAATTGCTTTGTTGTCTGCGTGTACTTTTGCGTACTTAGCAACCAATTTGTCGCGCTTGAGTTCGCGCTGGATTAATGCTTGTTTAGCCACGTGTCACCTCAGTTTTTGAACGGGAAACGGAATGCTGTGAGCAGTGCTTTGCACTCTTCATCAGTTTTAGCCGTTGTGGTGATGCTGATATTGAGCCCACGCAAAGCATCAACTTTGTCGTATTCAATTTCAGGGAAAATGATCTGCTCTTTAACGCCGATGTTGTAGTTACCACGACCGTCGAACGCACGACCAGAAATACCACGGAAGTCACGTACGCGAGGCAAAGCAACGGTAACAAAACGATCCAAGAACTCCCACATTTGCACACCACGCAATGTGACCATGCAGCCAATGGCCTGACCTTCGCGGATTTTAAAACCAGCGATTGGCTTCTTCGCCACAGTCACCACAGGTTTTTGACCTGCGATTTTTGTAAGATCAGCAACAGCATTGTCCATGACTTTCTTGTCAGAGACAGCCTCACTCACACCCATGTTGAGTGTGATTTTTGTCAAACGCGGCACTTGCATCGCAGATGTATAGCCAAACTTAGCCATCAGCGCTGGTGCAACTGTGTCGCGGTATTGTTGGAATAAACGTGCCATTCTTATGCCGCCTTGATTTCTTCGCCGCTAGACTTGAAAACGCGAACACGCTTTCCGTCTGCCGCTAATTTAACACCTACACGATCAGCTTTGCCACTAGCAGCATTGAAGATAGCCACGTTAGACTGATGAATAGGCATGGTCTTTTCAACGATGCCACCAGTAATGCCCTTCATCGGGTTTGGCTTAGCATGCTTCTTAACCAAATTGATACCGTCAACGAAGACGTGCGTATCACTATGGCGAACTGACACTTTACCGCGCTTACCTTTGTCACGCCCTGTGAGCACAACAACTTCGTCGCCTGTACGAATTTTGTTCATGATGCGTCCTTACAAAACTTCAGGAGCCAAAGACACGATCTTCATGAACTTCTCAGTACGCAATTCGCGCGTCACTGGTCCAAAGATGCGAGTACCGATAGGCTCTAACTTGGCATTGAGCAAAACTGCTGCATTGCCGTCAAATTTAACCAATGATCCGTCAGCGCGACGAATACCTTTGGCTGTACGCACCACTACCGCGCTATAGATCTCGCCTTTTTTTACGCGACCGCGTGGAGCAGCTTCTTTAATACTTACCTTGATAACATCACCTACGCTAGCGTAGCGGCGCTTAGAACCACCGAGCACTTTAATGCACAGTACGGACTTCGCGCCGGTGTTATCGGCAACATCTAATCGTGTTTCTGTTTGGATCATTTCGTTTATTCCCAACTTTCCCAATTGCACCCACAATTGAATGCTATCGATCAGTCTTGGACCTGTCGTCCACACTGCAAACCACTCGCAGCACTTCCGTTAGGCAGATACCCGATCACTACGCGTTTTGCAACTTTGTATTAACCGAGCCCTCTATTATGGCATAGATTTAACACATGTTCAACTTATTTATGACTTTTGTTAGATTGCAGCTTCTAAATTTCAAATTTTTTTAGCAATTTAGACTCCCATTGGCATTTCGCCACCCAAAGCTGCCAACAATTCAGGAATCAACTGACGCAATTCACCTGTCGCTATCGCCATATCTGCATCAAAACCGTCTTCTTTTTCTTGCGAAGTGCCATCGAACACACCATCCAAGAACGCTATTTTCTTGATTTGCAGCGTATCCGTCAGCACAAACGACACCCTATCCTTCCACGTCAGCGCCAATTTAGCCGGCACTTTTCCGCTGGCTATGTGTGCACTCACTTCTTCAATATCCAAAGGATGACGTGAGTAACGCACAACAGCTTTGCTTTCATCTGGCGATTTCAACTCGCATTCGCGATCAATTGTGAAGGCCGCAGGTGGCGCTTGCGTCAACAACCACTCCCCCATCGCCACGGCGCTTGAGGTTTGTGTGTTCAGCGGCATCACCGAGAAACCATCTAAACATTTAACCATATACGTGATCACCTCGTCCGCTTTAGAAGTGCTGGAAGCGCCAATCGTCAACAGTTGCGCATTGACATCGATCCAGACCAGCACTCTAGAAAGCTTGGTGAACGCCAGCGGCATCAGTAACAGCTTGATGTCTTCTTTGATCTCTTTGGTCTCGCGTTTGCCTGGCTTGCGGCCAGTAGCAGCCTCGATTTTCGACAATTCTTCCTTTGCTTTGC
Source organism: Polaromonas sp. (assembly GCA_013298945.1). Taxonomy (GTDB): domain Bacteria; phylum Pseudomonadota; class Gammaproteobacteria; order Burkholderiales; family Burkholderiaceae_C; genus Aalborgiella. The sequence continues at coordinate 74,162 of JAAFJR010000001.1, read as the reverse complement.
GGTTCACCACCGAACTGGGCACCGCTTTCACCTCTACCAGCAGCTTCAGCACGATTTGCCCAGCGACAGACTCCGCCAGCAAGCCATTCTCCTCACCCCTAGGCTCAGTCCAGCCGATTGATTTCTCTTGGCTAGCACCGCACTCAACATAGCGCGCAAGCTCTAATCCCGCCTCAATCTGTTCTAAATTAGCCCTCCAAGTAGGTGCAATGCGGTAAATAAGAGCGTTTTTGAACACAGGCTGCCTTTGAGAATGGGGATTGAGAAATTTTGCTGAGCACAGTTTTTGCTGTATTTATTTCAGGACTGCTATATTTATAGTAGCTATATAGGCAATAAATACGCCGGCTACAGCCATATTTATCTCTATTTTAGACGATTTACACAAATCTTCATGTCAAAAATGGGAAAAAGGCATAAAAAAAGAGCGCCGCAGCGCCCTTTTATCTTTTGAAGCTACTGGCTTACTTGGCAGCTGGCTTGCGCTTAACCGCTGGTTTACTGACCGCTTTTTTAACCGCAACTGCAGCCTTTTTAACCGCCGCTTTAGGTGCAGCCGCGGGTTTAGCAGCAGGCTTTGCGGCTGATTTAACGGGCGCTTTAGCGGGTGATTTCTTCAGTTGCGCGCTCAAATCATCAACACGCTTAGCCAAGGCTTGCACTTCTTTAGCTGTTGGCATGCCCATTTTGCTCAAGGCTTTGGCCACACGCTCTTCAAAAATGTTCTCTAACTTGTCCCATTGCCCCGTAGCTTTGGCGGTAATGTCCGTGGCTACGCCCGTTGCTTTGGCGGTGATGCCGCTGGCCATGGTGGTCATTTTGCTGGTGGCTTCTGCGATTTTTTCTTCTGCAGCTGCTTGCGTTTTACGCTGTAAGCCAACGCCGTCTTTCACCAAGGTTTCAAACACTTTGCCGCCTTCGGCTTGTGCTTTGGAGAAGGCGCCCAAGCCTGCCAGCCAGATTTGCTGTGCAGAGTCTTTCACGCTGTTAGCCAACTGAGCGCCTGTAGGGGTTGCTTCTGTTTGAGTAGCGGATTTTTGTAATTTCTTGACCATAGGGCCTCCAATGTTAAAAAGTAAAGCAAAACCAAAGGGGTGACAAACGCTTGCCGCGTTGTACATGGAGTTACTTTAACCTTAGAACTGGTAAGTGTTTAGGTGCTGGGTTCTAGAAATCTAGGGAGACTCAACTAGCAAGTTAGCTGGCAACCGCGGGTTTACGCTGAAGACAGTGTGAGCCTAATTGGGCAAAAATGATCGGTTAATCGGAAGCTATTTGGAGTTTTTACTATGCAATATTTCGTCACAGGTGCTACGGGTTTTATAGGCAAACGCTTGGTTAAAAAGCTACTAGAACGAAAAGGCGCTGTCGTTCACTTTTTGATCCGCAAGGAAAGTGAAGGCAAAGTCGCTGGGCTTCGAGATTATTGGAGTGCCGATTCAAGACGCGCCATTCCCGTTTATGGCGATTTAACCAGCAAGAAACTGGGTGTTGCAGCAGATGGGGTGAAAGCCCTCAAAGGAAAAATCGACCATTTCTACCACCTCGCAGCCGTGTATGACCTGAGCGCTGATGAGGCGAGCCAAATCGCCGTCAACATCGACGGCACCCGGAACACCATCGAGTTTGCCAAAGCCATTGATGTGGGGCACTTCCACCACGTCAGCAGCATAGCTGCGGCAGGTTTGTACGAAGGCGTGTTCCGCGAGGACATGTTTGACGAGGCGGAAAACTACGACCACCCCTACTTCAAAACCAAGCACGAGAGCGAAAAAATAGTGCGTAAAGAGTACAAAAGTGCTTGGACGGTTTACCGCCCCGCGTTTGTGGTGGGTGACAGCATTACAGGTGAGATGGACAAGGTGGACGGCCCGTATTACTTCTTCAAGCTCATCCAACGCATGCGCCAAATTTTGCCTCCCTGGATGCCTTCAGTGGGTATTGAGGGCGGGCGACTTAATATCGTGCCAGTGGATTTCGTCGTCAACAGCATTGACCACGTCAGCCACGCCAAAGACATTAAAACCATCAAAGGCAAAGCTTTCCACATCGTTGACCCCATGGGTTACCGCGTGGGAGATGTGCTGGACATCTTCAGCAAAGCCGCGCATGCGCCCAAGATGAACATTTTCGTCAACGCCGCTTTGTTGGGTTTTATCCCAAAAAGCGTGAAAAAAGGCATGATGGCGCTCGCCCCCGTGCGCCGCGTGCGCAAGGCCATCATGAAAGACTTGGATTTACCTGAAAGCATTTTTGAATTCATCAATTGGCCCACCCGCTACGACAGGCGCGACCTTGACGCCGCCCTCAAAGGCAGTGGCATTGAATGCCCGAACCTCAAAGACTACGCCTGGGTGCTGTGGGATTATTGGGAGCGCCATCTGGACCCAGCTCTGTTCATTGACCGCACGCTCAAAGGCACAGTGGGCGGCAAAGTGGTGCTAGTCACCGGTGGCTCGTCTGGCATTGGCTTGTCTGCTGCTTGCCGGTTTGCAGAAGCTGGCGCCATCACCATCATCTGCGCACGCGGTGAAGAACAATTGACTGAAGCCAAGAAAACCATCCTAGAAGCAGCGGGCAAAGACGCCAAAGTCTTTACTTACTCGGTCGATATTGTTGATGAAGCGCAATGTGCTGAATTTGTGCAAAAGCTGGAGAAAAACCACGGTGGTGTAGATTTCTTGATCAATAACGCTGGCCGCTCCATTCGCCGTGCGATTGAAGCCAGTTATGACAGATTCCACGACTTTGAACGGACGATGGCGCTGAATTACTTCGGCGCGTTGCGCATCACCATGGGCTTGCTGCCAGGCATGGTGGCCAAACGAAAAGGGCACATTGTCAACATCAGCTCCATCAGCGTGCTGGTCAACGCGCCGCGCTTTTCAGCCTACGTCGCCAGCAAAGCTGCTTTGGATGCTTGGACCAGCTGCGCCGCGTGCGAGTACGCTGACCAAGGCGTCTCCTTCACCACCATCAAGATGCCTTTGGTTCGTACCCCAATGACTGCACCGACCAAGATTTACGACAGCATGCCGCTGTTGATGCCCGAAGAAGCCGCAGACATGATCATCCGCGCCTGCGTCGACAAACCGGTAGAAATAGCTACCCGCTTGGGCACATCCGTCGGCCTGCTCCATGTCGCCGCCCCGCGCGTGGCGCAAATCTTGATGAACACCACCTTCCGCATGTTCCCAGACAGTGCTGCGGCAAAGGGAGACAAATCAGCGAAACCTACCCTGTCGCCAGAAGCTATAGCGATGGCGTCGATGATGCAGGGGATTCACTTTTAAAAGAAATAATCTATCCGAACAGTCATTTCCGCGAAGGCGGGAATCCACAGGCGCCTCAGATAGTGAAATTTGAGGCGCTTTTAATTGCTATTTAATTTATAGCTGATTAGGTAATAAATACGCTGGCTATATGCATATTTAACGGTCATTTACTCGAAACTTCTTTATGCCGATAGCACCCCACCAAATGGTCGTTCACCATGCCACTGGCCTGCATGAAGGCATAGCAAATGGTGGAGCCTACGAATTTAAAGCCGTGCGCCAGTAGCATTTTGCTCATGGCGTCAGATTCAACCGTTTTTGCGGGCACTTCCATCAAGGATTTTCTTTTATTCACAATGGTTTTACCACCTACGATTTGCCATAAAAAAGCGTCAAAACTGCCGTACGTTGCTTGTACCGCTAAAAAAGCTTTGGCATTTCCAATGGTGCTGTGGATTTTTAGCTTGTTACGCACAATGCCAGGGTCGGCCATGGCTGCAGCAATGTCATCCTCGGTAAATGTCGCTATTTTCTTGGCATCGAAATTCTTGAAAATCCGCTTATAGCCCGCTCTCTTGGCCAATACCGTGCTCCAGCTCAAGCCGGCTTGTGCGCCTTCAAGCGTCAAAAGCTCCAACAAATCTCTGTCGTTGTGTATGGGAACGCCCCATTCGGTGTCGTGGTATTGCCGATCAAGGCTTTTGCTTTCGCACCAGGGGCAGCGCATGCGTCCATCTGGTATTGCATCTTGTAGCTTGACTTTTTTTGAAGGGGCAGTTGTCATTGTTTTCCGGTCATTTGCTGTTTAATTTACTCGTCATAAAACAGCGATAATCCTAGCATTACCTATTAGTAAGAGCTGTGTGTATTCTTATTAGTAGCAGGTTCAACATCTTCTTGGGAGTTTGGCATGATTTTGGTCACAGGCGGGGCGGGGTTTATTGGGGCTAACTTTGTGTTGGACTGGTTGGCAGTGAATGATGAGCCTGTGCTGAATTTAGACAAGCTGACTTACGCCGGGAATTTAGAAAATTTGGCGTCACTTGCCGAAGACAAACGCCATGTTTTTGTGCAAGGCGATATTGGCGACAGGGCATTGATGGATTCACTGCTTGCCCAACACAAACCCCGTGCAATCATCAATTTTGCGGCAGAGTCGCATGTGGATCGCTCGATTCACGGGCCAGAGGACTTTATCCAGACCAATATCGTGGGTACGTTTAACTTGCTGGAAGCGGTGCGCGGGTATTTTGGCAAGTTGGAAGATAACGAGATAAGTAAGGCAAAGTCGGAGTTCAGATTTTTGCATGTATCGACCGATGAGGTTTATGGTTCACTAGCGCCCAATGAGCCGTGTTTCACCGAGAAACATCAATACGAGCCCAACAGCCCATATTCAGCAAGTAAAGCCGCCAGCGACCATTTGGTTCGTGCATACCACCACACCTACGGCTTGCCTGTACTGACAACCAATTGCAGCAACAACTACGGTCCCTACCACTTTCCTGAGAAGCTAATTCCGTTGATGATTGTGAACGCCTTGGCGGGTAAAAACCTGCCGATCTATGGTGATGGCCAGCAAATTCGCGATTGGTTGTATGTGAAAGATCACGCCAGTGCGATTCGCCGCGTATTGGAGGCTGGCAAACCGGGCGAAACCTACAACGTGGGCGGCTGGAACGAGAAACCGAATGTCGAGATTGTGAACACGATTTGCAAGTTGCTCAATGAATTGAAACCCCGCTTAGATGGCAAAAGTTATGCTGAGCAGATTACCTACGTCACCGACCGCGCAGGCCATGACCGCCGCTACGCGATTGATGCCAGCAAGATTGAGAAAGAATTGGGATGGAAGCCAGCAGAAACCTTTGAATCTGGCATCCAAAAAACCGTGTCATGGTATTTGAATCATGGTGATTGGGTGAGCCACGTGCAGAACGGCAGTTACCGTGAGTGGGTGAACAAGCAATATGCAGGTTAATTAAAAAGATGCAAGCTCAAAAAGTACTTCTGTTCGGCAAAGGTGGTCAAGTTGGCTGGGAGTTGCAACGCAGCTTAGCGCCACTGGGTGAAGTGGTTGCTGTAGATTTTGACAGCACAGATTTCTGCGGTGATTTCACTAACTTATCTGGTTTGGCTGAAACAGTGCGCCTAGTTAGACCTACCATCATCGTCAACGCCGCTGCGCATACAGCTGTAGACAAAGCAGAGTCAGAACCTGATTTGGCACGCACCATCAATGCGTTGGCGCCTGGAATAATTGCCGCAGAGGCGCAAAAGCTAGGCGCTTGGCTGGTGCATTACTCAACCGACTATGTGTTTGATGGCTCGGGCAGCCAAGCTTGGAAAGAAACCGATACGCCAGCGCCGCTGAGTATTTATGGCCAAACCAAGCTAGAGGGTGAGCAAGCCGTGGCTGCGAATTGCGCCAAGCACTTGATTTTCAGAACCAGTTGGGTCTATGCAGCACGCGGTGGTAACTTTGCAAAAACTATGCTGCGCTTAGCCAAAGAACGTGATAGTTTGAGTGTGATCAACGATCAAATCGGCGCACCAACTGGGGCGGATTTGATAGCGGATACCACTGCGCTGGCTTTGCAACGTGTCCAAATGCAGCCTGAATTGGCAGGTTTGTACCACTTAGTCGCTGGTGGTTCTACCTCGTGGCATGGTTATGCGACACTTGTGATTGAACATGCAAGAGATGCTGGCGCTGACATCAAGACCACTCAAAACGATATTTATATGATAGCTACTCAGGCATATCCTACGCCGGCTAGAAGACCTTTAAATTCCAAACTAGACACATCAAAAGTACAAGCCGCATTCAACCTGTACTTACCGCCATGGCAGCAAGGTGTTGCACGGATGTTGACTGAAATTTTATGAAAACCTATAAATCGCTATGACCTCACAAACGGCAAAACATCAAACCTCACGCAAAGGCATCATCCTGGCTGGTGGCTCAGGAACACGTTTACACCCTGCCACGCTGGCGCTGAGCAAGCAATTGCTACCGGTATATGACAAGCCTATGATTTACTATCCGCTCAGTACACTGATGTTGGCGGGTATTCGCGACGTGCTCATCATCAGCACACAGCAGGACACACCGCGTTTCCAGCAACTCTTGGGTGATGGCAGCCAATGGGGTATGAATTTGCAGTATGCGGTGCAACCTAGCCCCGATGGACTGGCGCAAGCATTCATCATCGGTGATAAGTTTGTGGGAAATTCACCTAGTGCACTGGTTTTGGGAGATAACATTTTTTACGGTCACGACTTTGTGCATTTGTTATCGGGTGCAGACAATAACTCAGCCGGTGCAACCGTGTTTGCCTACCATGTGCAAGACCCTGAACGCTACGGTGTTGTCGCTTTTGATGCGCAGGGACGCGCTACCAGCATCGAAGAAAAGCCACTGCAACCAAAAAGTAATTATGCGGTGACAGGCTTGTATTTTTACGACAACCAAGTTATCCATATTGCCAAATCAGTTAAACCCAGCGCCCGCGGTGAACTGGAAATCACCACCATCAACCAAACCTATTTGGAACGTGGTCAACTGAATGTACAAATCATGCAGCGGGGCTACGCTTGGCTGGATACTGGCACGCATGACAGTCTGCTGGAGGCAAGCCAATTTATATCCACATTGGAACATCGACAAGGTCTGAAAATCGCCTGTCCTGAAGAAATTGCTTGGCGCAATGGTTTTATCAGCAGTGAGCAAGTTGAAAAACTGGCGCAACCGCTGGCGAAAAATGGTTATGGGCAATATTTACTGCGGATGCTCAAAGAAGGTCCTGCGCTATGAGCCAAAAGATTGCTACCAATGGTTTGAAAGCAACCGCCACGGCTATACCGGGCTTATTGATCATTGAACCTAAAGTGTTTGGTGATCAACGCGGGTTTTTCTTTGAAAGCTTTAACGAGGATGCTTTTAACCAAGTCACAGGTTTAAACGCTAAATTTGTTCAAGACAACCATTCCCGTTCTGCTCAAGGTGTATTGCGCGGTTTACATTACCAAATCCAACAACCACAGGGCAAATTGGTTCGCGTTGTTAGCGGTGAAGTGCTGGATGTGGCGGTGGATATTCGTCGCTCGTCACCCACGTTTGGCAAGGCAGTCAGCGTTTTACTCAGTGGCGAAAACCATAAACAGCTTTGGGTACCGCCTGGGTTTGCGCATGGTTTTGTGGTGTTGTCAGAAACAGCTGATTTTCTCTACAAAACGACGGATTACTATGCTCCTGCTTATGAGCGATGCATTTTATGGAACGACCCTGCAATAGCAATTGATTGGCAACTTACAGATTTACCTAAGCTATCTGGCAAAGATGCTGTAGGGCTTTTACTTTCTCATGCAGAAGTATTTGCTTAAGTCTAGTTCGTCGTCAAAACAGCTTCGCGTGTTGCAGTTTGGGCGCTTTAATAACGCTGAACAAAATGGTGGTATTGAGCGTCATATGAAATTACTGTGTGCAGGATTAGCTGCGCTGGATGTTGATGTGACATACTTGGTGGCTGGTGACTCCTTGCGCTCCCAAAGTTCGGAAGTTAACGTAGGCGCGAATACCTATCGTATGGTCGAGTCGGCAACTTTAGGTACCTATTTCAGCACAGCTATTTCACCGATGCAGGTGATCAAGGCGATACGAATGCATAGGCAGCAACCGTTTGATGTGGTGCATTTGCATTTTCCAAACCCTCTGGCGCATTTAGCTTCTTTATTCTTGCCCGCCAACATCAAACGCGTTATTACATGGCACAGTGACATCATCCGTCAAAAACGTTTGCTGGCGATGTATTTGCCATTTTTAAGGCGTGTAACATTGCAAGCTGACGCTCTGATTGCTGCGACACCGGCTCATTTCACATCGTCTACACAAATTCCCAGCAACTTGCACATAACAAAACAGCATGTCATACCTTATGGACGTGATTTCAATGACTTGGAATTAACATCTTCTACGTCAGAACTTTGTGAGTCACTTAAAACAAAAGGAAAACTGGTTTCTGAATCTGGAAGTATCATTTTTGCGTTGGGCAGACATGTGTATTACAAAGGTTTTGATGTATTGATAGATGCAATGCAGTACATTGATGCGCAATTGATCTTAGGTGGTGACGGCCCCCTAAAAGCGGAGTTTGAAGAGCAAGCTAAACGCCTTGGTGTCAACCATAAAGTAAAATTCACAGGCTCGATACCAGAGGCAGATCTAGCCGCTTACTTCAATGCCTGCGATGTGTTTTGCCTGCCCTCTGTCGAACAAAGTGAAGCATTTGGACTTGTTCAACTAGAAGCCATGGCTTGTGGCAAACCAGTCGTTTGCACACAATTGAACAATGGTGTCAATGTTGTCAATCAGGCAGGTGTCACTGGTTTGGCGGTTCCAGTGCGCGATGTCGACGCTTTGGCTGAAGCGCTGAACATACTGCTCAACGACGATGCATTGCGTTTAAAACTCGGGCAACAAGCAAAAGCACATGCTGTCAGTGGGTACTCATTGACTGCGATGTCAAGCAGCCACGTAGCCTTGTATCACATGCTGCTTTCGACTTGACGATAAATACCCATCGTTTGATCAACACAGCGATCCCAAGAAAATTCTGAGCTTCGGTCTAAAGCTTTTTGTGCTGACGCAGCGCGAATATCAGGCGCAGTGATCATGGTTTGCATGGCTTTGGCGATATCGTCTATGTCATGTGGATTGACCAATAAACCAGAATCTCCAACTACCTCTGGAAGCGACGACACATTTGAGGCAATCACTGGCACGCCGCAGGTCATCGCCTCTAGAGGCGGCAAACCAAAGCCTTCGTAAATCGATGGATACACCAAAGTCAAAGCACCAGCGATGATAGTCGCCAAGTCTTCACGCTCAAGGTAACCCAATTGCCTAATTTCACCAGCCGCAACCAAGGGCGCCATCTGCTTTTCTAACGACGAGGTATGCCAGCCCTTCATACCAACCAACACCAGAGGGTTGTGTTTGCGAATGTCAGCTGGCAATTGCATATACGCCAATAAAGCAGAGCTTAAATTTTTTCTGGGCTCTAAGGTTCCTACCGCCAAGATATATTTTTGATAACTCAAGCCGTGCTGGAGCAACACAGGTGCAGACTCTTCTTTATTCAAAGGACGGAAAAGCTTTTCCACACCTAATGGGATACTTGTAATGCGAGTCTCCGCAACGCCAAACATATCTATAATTTCATTTTTAATGGCTTGTGAATCAGTGATGATCATCGAAGCACTCTCCATGCTCTTTTGAAAATGCTTGTTCATGTTTCGCACACGGTCTGCAGGATGCATTTCGGGGTAGCGAATCCAAGACAAATCATGCACCGTTAACACCAACGGACCTGCATAATTAAAAGCCAAGAAGTTAGGCTCGTGATAAATACCTTTTACTTTACTAAAAGACCGTTCATTAAAGTAAGACTGCTGAATAATGCGGCTGATCTCATATGTCTTAGGAATGAATTTTTTAAGCAAAAGCTTAATATTTCGAATCTGCTTGATCGGCTTATCACGCACCTCTGTGCTCCAACCGTTAGCATAGAACATATTCAACTCTATATCTTCGAAGTTTTGCAAACCTTTGGCTAAGTGGTAGGTATATTGACCGACACCCGTTAAAGGAGATAACAAAGCAGTCGCATTTAATCCAACTTTCATTTCAGTTCCTGGTTTTCTGCTGTCATTGCCGATCAGGAAGATTCAAGCATCCAACGCAAAGTATTTTGCAAAACAAAAGGATCATGCGTGCCAATTGTTTTATGAAGTTTAGAGGCGTCACCACATAAGCGATGTAATTCATTGGCTCTGACAAAAGCTGGATTGACAACGACATCAATCTGGTACCCAGTCAATTCAACCAATGTATCGATGACATGATGCAAGGTATACGTCTTACCTGAACAAATGTTATAAATTTCACCTACTGCGGCTTTTTCCAACAGTTTCAAGTACGCATCAGTCACCATTCGAACATCGTTGTACTCACGCTCCACCGTCAAATTTCCAAGCTCCATCGTAGTAACCCGGCGTTTGAAGTGAGAAACGATTTTCGGAATGACGAAAGATTCAACTTGACCCGGGCCGGTGTAGTTAAAGGGTCGCACGAAAAACAATGGCAAACGATCTACGTACGTCATTGCCAAATACTCCATCGCAAGTTTGCTCATGGCGTAGTTGTTGATTGGCGCTGGTGCTTGCATTTCTGAAATTGGAGACTGCTCACAATTACCGTACACATTGGCGCTACTTGCCAACAAAACGCGTTTTGGTTTTCTAGGTAGCTTCAACAAGGCGTCTAGCAGATTCAGGGTGCCAATCACGTTGACATCATAAAAAGCACTAGGCTTGTCATGCCCAACAAAGCTGATACCAGCCAAATGCACAACCACATCAGGCGCAGCAGTATCCACTTGAGCTTGAACTGCTTGAGGGTTGGTCAAGTCTGCGTTGAAGGCAAATACATCGTAACCAGCATCGCGTGCCTGCTTCACAAAATGCATACCGGTAAAGCCGTCTGCACCCGTTATTAACATCCTCAACATTTTCAAAACGAGAAACCTTGCCGATTGCGTCTCACATCTTCTGTCACCATCATGTGGCAAAGCTGCTCTAAAGTTGTCGAAGGTGACCAGCCAAGAATATCCTTGGCCTTTTGTGGGTTGCCAATCAATAATTCAACTTCTGCAGGGCGATAAAACTTAGGATTGATACGCATAACAGTTTGACCCACCTTCAAAGCTGCACTCGAACCTACAAACTCTTTGTCAAAATGAGATGCAAATGATGCAATCACCGCTGTTTCGTTGACCTCGTTGCCTTTGAATTCAACATTGACTCCGACGCCTTTAAACGCCATGGCTACAAAATCCCGCACGGTTTCTGTGCGATTGGTTGCTAACACAAAAGTGTCTGGCTCTTTGGCTTGCAGCATGCGCCACATGCCTTCAACATATTCTTTGGCAAATCCCCAATCACGCTTTGCGTCGATGTTGCCGAGCTCTATGCAATCTAATTTGCCCAAGCACATTTTGGCGACAGAATCAGTGATTTTGCGGGTCACAAACTCGCGCCCACGCAACGGGCTTTCGTGGTTAAACAAAATGCCACTGCTACCGAAAATACCATAGCTTTCACGGTAATTCACCGTCATCCAATGCGCATACAGCTTTGCAACGCCATACGGACTGCGTGGATAGAATGGTGTGTCTTCAATTTGCGGGATCGCTTGAACCTTGCCGAACATCTCGGACGTGCTGGCTTGGTAAAACTTGATTTTTGGATTTACCAAACGAATCGCTTCCAACAAATTCAGAGCACCAATACCTGTGATTTGAGCAGTCGTCGTTGGCTGGTCAAAACTTACACCCACAAAGCTTTGAGCGGCTAAATTATAAATTTCAGTAGGCTGAACTTTTTGCACCAATGCGATGCTTGAGCCCAAATCAGTCAAATCGTATTCAACCAGATGCAAATTCGGGTTGTTTTGAATACCTAATTCATCAATGCGCCAAAAATTCACAGAACTTGTTCTGCGATACGTTCCGTAAACGGTGTAACCTTTACTCAAGAGCAGCTCCGCTAAATATGCGCCATCTTGGCCGGTAATACCTGTAATCAGTGCAGTTTTCATCAAGACAATCTAGGAAGAGTTTTAGTATGACAAATTATAGTCGTCCCCCCTCTCATAGCATTGGTAGCTTAAAAAGCCAGCGCGGACTGGTACTGGAACCTTAAAATCGCTCCAACTCAGGATGTGAGATTGCCCCACCGCGCACCAACATTTTTCCATATTCAGCGCAGCGTTGGAGTGTTGGAATAACTTTGCCGGGATTCAGCAAACTTTGCGGGTCAAAAGCACGTTTGACACCAAACATTTGCTCATTTTCAACAGCATTAAACTGAACGCACATGGAATTGAGTTTTTCTATGCCCACTCCGTGCTCGCCAGTCACACTGCCACCCATGGCAACGCTGGTTTCCAGAATATCCGCGCCAAATAACTCACAGCGGTGCAACTGATCCGAATCGTTTGCATCAAACAAAATCAAGGGATGCAAATTCCCGTCGCCCGCATGGAACACATTTGCACAGCGCAATAGGTATTTTTTTTCCATCTCTGCGATGGCGATCAAAATATCGGCCAAACGCTTACGTGGAATGGTGGAATCCATGCACATGTAATCAGGACTGATGCGACCTGACGCGGGGAAAGCATTTTTACGACCACTCCAAAAGCGTAAACGCTCCGCTTCACTTTGGCTAATGGCAATCGCACTAGCGCCGCAGCTTGTCAAAACCTGCGTCATGCGGCCGATTTCTTCTTCGACCTCTTCGGGTGTGCCATCGCTCTCACAGAGCAAAATAGCCTCAGCGGTCAAGTCGTAACCCGCATGAACGTAATCTTCGACCGCAGCGGTCATGGGCTTGTCCATCATCTCCAAACCAGCCGGGATGATGCCAGCCGCAATCACCGCTGCTACGGCATCACCCGCTTTGCGAATGTCATCAAAACTGGCCATGATGCAGCGTGCTAATTGAGGCTTAGGAATCAATTTAACTGTAACTTCTGTGGTTACCGCCAGCATGCCTTCACTACCGACAATCAAGCTAAGTAAATCGTAACCCGAAGCATCTAAAGCGTCGCTGCCAAACTCAACTTCCTCGCCTTCAACGGTGAAGCCTTTGACTTTGAGCACGTTGTGCACTGTCAAGCCATATTTCAAACAATGTACACCACCCGAATTTTCAGCAACATTGCCGCCAATCGTGCAGGCGATTTGGCTAGAAGGATCAGGTGCATAGTACAAACCCAGCGGTGCAGCAGCCTCCGATATCGCCAAATTGCGCACGCCGCCTTGAACCACGGCTGTACGGCTCTTTGCATCTAATTTCAATATTTTGTTAAATTTCGCCAGCGACAAGGTCACACCTGTTGCGTGCGGCATCGCACCACCACTCAAGCCAGTTCCCGCGCCACGCGCCACGACAGGTACACCCATAGCATGGCAGGACTTCAAAATAGCCTGCACTTGTTCGTACGTTTCAGGCAATGCCACAACCATGGGTCGCTGGCGATAGGCTGTTAAACCATCGCACTCGAACGGCGTGGTGTCTTCGTCATGCCAAAGCAGCGCATGTTTTGGCACGACTTCCAGCAAGGCTGCGACAACTTTGGATTGCAAAGATAAACTATTCAAACGATTCTTTCAAAATCTACTGGCAATAATTTCACTCAATCGCTTTGCCCATGTCCTCAATGACCTTCTTCGCATCGCCAAAAACCATCATGGTTTTATCCATGTAAAACAACTCGTTATCCAATCCTGCATAACCAGCTGCCATGCTTCGTTTATTCACAATAATTGTCTTGGCTTTATAGGCTTCCAGAATCGGCATGCCGTAAATAGCGCTGCCTTTGACATGAGCTGCCGGATTCACAACGTCATTAGCTCCCAAAATAATAGCAACGTCAGCTTGCCCAAACTCGCCGTTGATGTCTTCCATCTCATGCACTTGGTCATAAGGAACTTCAGCTTCTGCCAAGAGCACGTTCATATGCCCAGGCATACGACCCGCCACTGGGTGAATCGCGTATTTGACGTTGATGCCTTTTTCAGTGAGCTTGGCTGCAAGTTCTTTCACCGCATGCTGTGCACGAGCTACCGCCAAACCGTAGCCTGGGACAATCACAACGGTTTCTGCGTTTGACAACACAAAAGCGGCATCATCTGCACTGCCAGATTTAACTGAGCGCTGTACCGCGCCACCAGCTGCCGCAGTAACGGCATCTCCACCAAATCCACCCAAGATCACATTAAAGAAAGAACGATTCATCGCCTTACACATGATGTAGCTCAAAATCGCACCGGATGAGCCCACCAAGGAACCCGCAATGATCAGCATCGCATTGTTCAAGCTAAAACCAATACCGGCTGCTGCCCAGCCGGAATAGCTGTTCAACATCGACACCACCACTGGCATATCAGCCCCACCAATCGGGATGATGATGAGCACGCCCATCACAAACGCGAGTGCCAGCATGGCGTAAAAAGCAGGCATGCTTTGTGTGAAGCTGAACACCAAACCCAAACCGAGCAAAGTCAAACCCAGCACCAAGTTAATCTTGTGTTGTCCAGCAAACTGCACAGGCGCACCTTGGAACAAGCGAAATTTATATTTGCCGCTGAGCTTGCCAAACGCAATCACCGAGCCGCTGAAAGTAATCGCACCAATAGCAGCGCCTAAAAATAGCTCGAGTCGGTTGCCGACTGGGATTGCTAAGCCTTTTGCCACGATACCGAAAGCATAAGGCTCAACGACGGCTGCAATCGCAATAAATACAGCAGCCAAGCCAATCATGCTGTGCATGAACGCTACCAGCTCTGGCATCTTAGTCATCTCAACTTTATTCGCCATATAAGCGCCTAAGCCACCACCAATAAGCAATGCGATCAATAAATTCGCCATGCCACCAGCATTGCCACTAGAAAGCTTGTAAATCAACGCGGCAGTAGTCACAACCGCAATCGCCATACCCGTCATACCAAATACATTGCCCCGAATGGATGTGGTCGGATGGCTCAAGCCTTTAAGCGCTTGGATAAAGCAAATCGAAGCAATCAAATACAAAAGGGTTACTAAACTCATGCTCATTTTGCAGCTCCTTCAATAGTGGCAGGTACTGCTTTTTTCTCTTTCTTTTTGAACATCTCTAGCATGCGTCTAGTTACTAAAAAGCCACCGAACACGTTCACTGCAGCCAAAGCCACAGCCAGGAAACCCATAATTTGACCAAGCGTTGTTTCAGTCAACGCAGCTGCCAACATTGCGCCCACGATAACGATGGCAGAAATCGCGTTGGTCACAGCCATCAGCGGCGTGTGCAAAGCGGGCGTCACCGTCCAAACCACGTGGTAACCCACGTATATAGCGAGGACGAAAATGATTAGATTGAGAATGGTGGGGGAAACAATATCCATTTTTTACTCACATTATTATTGTTTAAATTCGAACGCTGGCATGTTCATCTTGCCGCTGAAAGATCGCACACTACTACGACTTGCTTTCGCCATTTCGTTGGCCCATGCAATGACTTCAGGTTTGATATTTGCAGGAACGACTTCAGCATTTGCAACTTGCAAACCAGCTAAATCACTATCCGTCAGTAACGCTACTGATAGAAATGTTCCGGAAGACATTGTCACAACGTTGGACATGAAAACGCCAGCTTTTGGATTTGTTAACTTATTCGTTTGAATATGCGTAAATTCATCTTTAAATGCACGATTGATGAATTCAGTCGCATTGCCAACATAAAAAGCGCGTAAACAATCAATATCACTTAAACTGCCACCTGTAGCGTCTTTGACGTAGACGTTTGCATTTTCAGCTGCTTTGCAGCCAGCCGTAAAACGAAGATTCACGCCCGCGCCGCCGGGCGTAGAGCGTATTTTCATAATTGCTTTTACTTTATTGGCATCATCTTTCAAAATCCATGATTTCTCTTGGATGGCAAAACTGCCGTTTTCACGCCCAGTAAAATTTCCACTTTGATCCGACTCTTTTACTGGCATCCACTTATCACTATTTAAACTGATCGTTGCACGCCCCACTTCAATATCCATGGCGAAAGCTGCACCAGCTCCCACCAGTCCACCAAAAATCACACCAAAAATAACTTGTTTGATACGCATGTCGCTCCTTTTATAGTCACTTAGATTTATTCATCAAACAAGCCGCCACAATGTCATCTTCCAAGTCAACATGCAACGCACCATCTTTGTTGATGATGAGCTTCATGAAATCAAGCACATTGCGTGCGTAGAGAGCAGACGCGTCAGCCGCCACTAACGCTGGCAAATTGGTGTCACCCACAATGGTGACGCCGTGTTTAACCACCGTTTTATCAGCCTCAGAAATCGGGCAATTGCCACCACCATTGGGACCCTTACCCGCTGCAATGTCAATAATCACCGAGCCTGGCTTCATAGACTTGACCATGTCTTCGGTAATCAAGGTCGGTGCTGCACGACCTGGAATCAGCGCGGTAGAGATGACGATATCTGCTAACGCCACACGTTTAGCAACTTCAATCGCTTGGCGTGCCAACCAACTTGGCGGCATGGGTTTGGCATAACCGCCCACACCTGCGGCAGCTTCTTTTTCTTCGTCGGTATCATACGACACGTCGATGAACTTGCCTCCTAAAGACTCGATCTGTTCTTTCACGCTAGGACGCACATCTGACGCTTCAATCACCGCACCCAAACGCTTGGCTGTAGCAATAGCTTGTAAACCTGCCACGCCAACGCCCAAGATCACCACACGGGCAGCTTTGACGGTGCCGGCTGCTGTCATCAGCATCGGGAAGAAACGCTGGTATTTGTCTGCCGCCATCATTACCGCCTTGTAGCCAGCGATGTTGGCTTGGCTGGACAATACGTCCATGCTTTGCGCGCGGGTGGTGCGCGGTGCGGCTTCTAGGGCGAAACCTGTCACCCCTGCGGTGGCTAAGCGCTGCAAACCATCGGCGTCAAATGGATTCAACATGCCCACCAGCGTGCTGCCGGATTTGAGCATTTTGGTCTCTGTTTCCGTCGTATTGCGAACTTTCAAGACCAAATCGCAGCCAAAAGCACCTGCTGCGTCAGTAATTTCTGCACCTGCAGCAGTGAAAGCCGCATCAGTCACGCTAGCAGCAACACCAGCGCCCGATTGGATACGCAATTTATGACCTTGCGCAGTGAGTTTTTTGACGGTTTCTGGCGTGACAGCGACGCGGGTTTCGCCTGCCAAGGTTTCAGCGGGAATGCCTATCAGCATGAAGGGTCTCCTAGATTACGATGCTTTTGATTTAGCTTTGAATATTACCCTTAGCTTACAACAATTTCACCGCGAAACTGATCAGGTTTAACGCCTAAGAGACAGACTCCTAAATGTCGATATTTGCTATAAATTTGATAGCAATCTAGACAATAAATACGTCGGCTAAAAGCGTATTTACCCATTTAAACTCATTAAAATCAATCAAATCAATTTAAGTGATTTAATCTGCCTTGATACTTGCCCGCTTAACAATGTCTTTCCAAATCTTTTGCTCACCAGCAATAAATTTGGCATATTCAGCGCTTGAGTAGCCACCAGAGACCGCATTGTCAGTCGCAAAACGTGCGGTTACACCGCTTGAGCTGAGCGCTTTTTGACACTCCTCTTGCAGGCGTTTGACGATATCAGCCGGCGTACCAGCCGGTGCGTGCACGCCGTACCACTGAGAGGTTTCGAAATTTGGGAACCCCATTTCAGCCACCGTTGGCACATCAGGCATGGAAGGAATCCGCTTTTGTGTACCCACAGCGATGGCGCGTAGCTTTCCAGAGCGGATATGCGCGCCCAAAGCTGGCATGCCAGCGGACGATGCTTGGGTGCGGCCAGAAAGCAAATCCGTCAACTGCGGCCCCGTGCCACGGTATGGAATGTGGGTGATGAACATGCCCGTGACCAGCTTTAAATACTCCATCGCCAAATGCCCCGCACTGGCATTGCCTGCAGAACCATAGTTCAATTTACCTGGGTTGGCCTTGGCATAGGTGACAAATTCTTTGAAGTTTTTAGCCGGTATATCAGGGTGAATGACGAAAACATTGGGCACTTTGGCCAACAATGTGACAGGTGTGAAGTCTTTGTTCACATCGTAGGGCTGGTTGTCCAGCATGTACGGATTCACCGCCAGTGTGCCCACATGAGTCAAGATGATGGTGTGACCATCAGGTGCGGCTTTGGCCACGTCTTGCATAGCCACCACGCCTGCGCCACCGGGTTTATTTTCCACAAACACGCTGACGCCTAATTGCTTCGTCAACTCCACTGCCACTGAGCGGGCGACGATTTCAGACGTGCCACCCGGTGCGAATGGCACAACAAAACGAATCGGTTTAGACGGCCATGCGGATTGCGCCAAAACTGCTGGTGCAGCGATAGTTGCGCTAGCTACAGCGGCAGCTTGCAAAACTTGACGACGTGAATATGTACTTTTTGTCATTTTTTTGTCTCTTCCATTTAATAAATCAAAGCTCAGAACGAATCCATCCTAAAAACTTAGGCGACGCATTCAGCTTAGCCCGAAATCATCAGAACTGGTATCGGCGCAAACCCCCATCAACCGCAATCACCGTGCCGGTGATGTAGCTGGCCAGCGGCGACGACAAGAAACACACCAAATTAGCCAATTCCTCAGGCTCGCCATAGCGGCCGACCGGAATTTCGTTGTCCGACTGCCATTGGCGATATTCTGGCGTGTAATTGCGCAGAATTTGCTCGGACAAAATACGCCCTGGCGGCACGCAGTTGACGGTGATGCCATCTTTGCCCACCATGCGCGACAGCCCTTTAGCCCAGCTGTGGATACCAGCTTTGGCGCAAAACGCACCGTTCACATGCTCAGGTTCACTTTTGCCGGTGATGTTGATGATGCGCCCCCATTTGTTGCCAATCATCTGGTCAATCAGCGCATCGGCCAGCTGGCGCGGGCGGTGAAAATTGAGCGTCATTGCCTCTTGCCATTGCGCCTCGGTCACATGCAAATCCTTAAAACTGCGCGAGCCGCCAGCGTTGTTGATCAAAATGTCGACCTGTCCTAAACCTTTAATGGCGGCTTGAGCGAGGTTGGTAGAAGCATCTTCGGGGTACAAATCTGACTCGATCACCACGGGACGTTTGCCGCCGTTTTTGACTATTTCGTCAGCAACAGCATTCAGCAAATCGACGCGACGTGCAGAAATCGCCAGTTGCACGCCCTCTTTGGCCAGTGCAAAGGCAATGCTTTTACCGATGCCAGTGCTGGCACCGGTAACCAGTGCAGTTTTGTTGTTGAGTTGTAAATCCATGGTTTTTCTCCTATATAAAATTTGTTCTAAAATTGCTAATTTTGCTATATATTTTATAGCTATTTAAGCAACAAATACGGCGGCTATAGTCATTTTTAGACACTCAATATGCTATGTTTTTAATAGCATTTATTAACGTTATGCCATCGTATGCCATCAATCCCCACCTAGCTTCAAATTTGTCGGTAACCGCTTCTCAATCGCCCACTTCAAGAGCGCCGCACTGCGGAAAATACCGTGTGCAAATTTGCCATACGGCAAGGTGACAAACAACGCCATCACCACCCCCAAATGCACCGCTAACAACAGCGCTAAAAAAGACGTATCACGCCAGATCATCAGCGCCAAACCCGTCAAACTGGTTAAAAATAACAAGGCGATGAAGCCAAGATCCATGGGTTTTTGAGTCAAATCCGCCGTGTTGGGGTCGCGTCGCAGGTTCAGCCACAGCAAACCAGCAGGGCCGATAAGCAAGCCAATGCCACCCACCGTACCGAGCAACACGGGCAAACTGGTTAATGCATAAGGTGCTTGCAATTTGAAGAAGTAGTGGTAAATAGTCGCCACACTGGTCGAGGCAAAGCACAACATGAAGCCGTAAAACGTGGCATGGTGAGCGCGTTTGCGCCACAGCGTCCAAGCATCATCTTCGTTGTTACAGCCCTCACCATGACCACCGCCTAAGTATTTGAGTTTGATCACATCGGCAGATGCCTCGGCGGCGGCTGAGCTAGATATTTGGCCCGTATTTTGATTAGCAACACCCTGTGTCGTGACGTTCTTCCAGAACTGGCGCACGCCCAAAGCCAATGCCAACACCACAAAGCTGAAAATCGGCAAAAACATGCTGACCAGCAGGTTGTGCGGGAAGATGGCGTAGAAATTGCCAGCAAGTGGTGCATGGAGCAGCGAGCCCTGCATCATCACAGCCAATACCAAAAACAACGCCAAACCACCCGCCAGTGCCAGCGCCACCGTCAATCCATTGCGTTTGTACAAAGCGCCAAAAGCACTTGGCCAGGCGTAATCAGCATAAGTTTGAGCCCGTACCTGCGCCATGCTTTGCGGCACATTAACGGCAAATTCGTGCGGCGGCGCGTATTGGCAGGCATGGTAACAAGCGCCGCAGTTGTGGCATAAATTAGCGAGGTAATGAATGTCTGCTTTGCCAAATTCCAGCCGCCGCGTCATGGCGGGGAAAACCGCGCAAAAGCCTTCGCAATAACGGCAGGCATTGCAGATTTGCAGCTGGCGGGCAACTTCTTGCTCGTTTGGTGTCAACGGGAGTGCGGAAAATGCGAGTTCACCTCTGGCCAAGGCTGCAGCTTCCTGCGCAAGTGCTTCAAGTTGCTGCATGCTGCACCTCTTTTATATTCTCCAAATTTACTATATTTTTCATAGCTGCTGAGGCAGCATTGACGCCGGCTATACGCCCAAATGCCGTCCCAATTGTCATCCCCACCCCAGCCGTGTAACCTTTGCCCAACACATTACCCGCCATCATCTCGCCAGCGGCAAACAGGTTGGTCGATTCAACACCGCCAAAGCGCACCGCCGTGCTCTCGCCTACTTTCATACCCAAGTAGGTGAAGGTGATGCCTGGTTTCAAGGTGTAGCCGTAAAACGGTGCGGTATCTATAGGCCGCGCCCAGTGGGTTTTGGCGGGTTGGAGTCCTTCGGTGTGGCAGTCGTCCAGCACAGCGTGGTCGAACGTACCAACTTGGCAGGCAGCGTTGTAGTCGTTGATGGTTTTTATGAAAGCATCCACATCCAAACCCAGTTTTTGCGCTAATTCAGGCAAAGAATCAGCCTTTTCACCCGGAAACACAGGTGGCATGAAGCGCCCTACCGCCTTGGCGTCGATGATGGAATGCGCGATTTGGCCCGGCTGGTGCGCCACCAAACGCCCCCAAATGGCGTAGCGCTTGGGCCAAAAATCTTCGCCTTCGTCGTAAAAGCGCTGGGCGTTTTTATTCACCACCACGCCCAAAGAGACGCAATCGACCCGGGTGCAAATGCCACCGTCATATAGCGGAGCGCGGGCATCGATGGCGACGGAATGGCTCTGAGTTGGGTCGCCAATCGTGTCTGCGCCTTGGGCAATCAGGTCTTTGAGCAGCACACCCATGTTGAACCGCGTACCGCGTATCGCAAAATTGTCTGATGGCCACTCGCCTAACTCGTTTTGACCCCAAGCTTCGCGTAACCATTCGCGGTTGGACTCAAAACCACCGCTGGCGACGACGCAGGCTTTCGCAGTGATTCGTTCTTTTCCTATGTGCGCGGCTACAAATTGACCGTTTTCAATTTCTAAGCGGTCCACAGGTGATTCATAGCGAATCTGCACACCCAGCTTCTCAGCGCTGCGGTAATAGGCGTTCATAAGAGCTTTGCCGCCACCCATGAAAAAGGCGTTGGTGCGGGACAAATGCAGCGTGCCCGAGAGCGAAGGCTGAAAATGCACGCCGTGCTTGCGCATCCAGTCACGGCAGTGGCTGGATTCACGAATCGCCAAACGCGCCATCTGCTCATTGGTTTGCCCACCGGTGACTTTTAGCAAATCTTGCCAAAACTCTTCTTCGGGGTAGGCTTCGGTCAACACATCTTGCGGTGCGTCGTGCATGCAGCGTAAATTGCGGGTGTGGGCAGAATTGCCACCTCGCCATAGTTTAGGCGCTGCTTCGAGTACCAACACGCTGGCCCCCGCCTCTCGCGCCATCAAAGCCGCACAAAGCGCTGCGTTGCCACCACCTATGATTAAAACGTCTAACATGACGGAGAATGTAACCACCCCCAGCCCCTCGCGCTAGCTCGGCTAAACGATAGGGGCATCACGAATCGTGATGGCTGGCGTGCTTTTTAGATCAACTTCACACCTAGCCATTGTTTGGATGTAACCAGCTCCCGCGCACAATCTGCCAACACCACGCGGGCAGCCAATGCCGCTGGAGACAATTCATCGTCCGACAAGCTACAAATGGCGTTGGTGCGACGAACTTGCGTATCTGCAATCTCTGCCCAGCTGAAGCGCTTAGCGGCATCGGTCAAACCGGCTAAGGCAGCCCATGGCTGCACGGTGCTGCCCAAGCCAGCTTCAACAGCAGCCATCGTCATCGCTAAAGAGTCAATTTCAGCAGCCAAGTGAGGTTTGAACTTAGCCCGGACAAAAGCAGCATCCAATGCGCTGCGCAAACCATGTGTGCCTGTGGGCAGAATCAGCGGTTTATCCTTCAGATCGGCCATCCGAGTGCTAAGAGCTGGTTTTGCAGCTTCTTTATTGCCAGACTTCGCCTGAATCAAAAACAGCTTTTCCTCCACCAACGGCAGCACGCTCCAGCGCCTTGCGGCTTGGGTGTCAAACAGAATCGTCAAATCCAACTGGCGCGAGTTGAGCATGCTAGTGAGGTGGCCAGACATGCCTTCGACCATGTGCAGCCGTACGTCAGGGTAGCGTTCACGCATGGCACGCATGAGCGGCAAAGCCAGCACCGCAGCCGTCGTAGGTGCTAAACCAACGCTGACAGCTCCCGTCAAACGCGACAACTGCGCCGCCCGCACGGCTTGGTCTGCATGACGCAGGGTGAGTTGCGCTTCGCGGAAAAACGACATACCGGCCTCGGTCGCCACCACGCCTTTGCTGGTGCGCTGCAACAAGCGGGTAGACAATTCGCTCTCCAAACGGCTGATTTGCTGGCTTAGTGCTGATTGAACCAGCTCCAAATCAAGCGCGGCACGGCTGATGCTGCCCAATTCGAGCACCCGAACGAAATAACGAAGTTGACGCAGTTCCATGCTGAGATAATCTCATATATGTCATCAGATTTAACATTTTCAGCATCCGACAAGCAAAAAACAAGCGCAGGCCGCCGTGTGGTGGTTGGTTTGAGTGGCGGCGTAGACTCGGCTGTGACGGCTTATTTGCTAAAAAAGCAGGGTTATGACGTGGTTGGCATCTTCATGAAAAACTGGGAGGATGATGACGATTCAGAGTTTTGCTCGTCTAACCAAGACTTCATAGATGCCGCCGCTGTGGCCGACGTGGTTGGCATTGAAATCGAACACGTCAACTTCGCCAGCGAATACAAAGACCGCGTGTTTGCCGAGTTTTTGCGCGAATACCAAGCGGGGCGTACCCCTAATCCTGATGTGCTGTGCAACGCCGAAATCAAGTTCAAAGCGTTTTTAGACCATGCCATGCGCTTGGGTGCAGACAAAATTGCCACGGGTCATTACGCACGCGTGCGTTTGAATGAAGCATCGCAGAAATACGAACTCCTAAAAGGTTTGGACGCAAGCAAAGACCAAAGCTACTTTTTGCACCGATTGAACCAAGCACAACTGTCTAAAACTTTGTTCCCAGTCGGTGAACTGCAAAAAACAGAAGTGCGCAGAATTGCTGACGAAATCGGCCTGCCGAATGCAAAAAAGAAAGATTCAACGGGTATTTGCTTCATTGGCGAACGGCCTTTCCGCGACTTTTTAAACCGCTACATCGCCAAAGAACCCGGCCCTATCAAAAACGCCGAAGGCCGCGTGCTAGGTACACATCAAGGTTTAAGTTTTTACACGATAGGGCAGCGCCAAGGGCTGGGCATTGGCGGCGTGAAGGCCAAAGGCGCAGAGCTCAAAGCCATTCAAGCACTTGGGCAACGCGGCGTGGGTGAGCACACGCCGTGGTTTGTCGCCCGCAAAGACATGGAAAAGAACACGCTGTGGGTGGTGCAAGGGCATGACCACCCGTGGTTGCAGTCGCATGCGTTGACAGCGGACAACTTGAGCTGGGTGGCGGGAGAAGCACCATCATTGGTATCACTCAACTCTAAAACTCGCTATCGGCAAGCGGATGCTGCATGCGAACTGGCCGATAACGACACGGTATCAAATACCTTTGAATTAACATTCCCGCAGCCGCAATGGGCGGTAACGCCAGGTCAATCTGCCGTGTTGTATGACGGAGAGGTTTGTTTAGGTGGGGGAATTATCAGCGCGGCACGTGCTTAAATTTGCTAAGGCGCTTTGGGTTTCGGCGCAAAATCTGGAATATTGGCTAGGCCAATTTTTTGCAAGCCCAGCCTTTGCGCAGAAGCCATGACACCAGCCACAACGTCGTACTTAGCTGCACGGTTGGGCATGAAATGTATTTCTGGTTGAGCATCACCCTTTTGCGCTTCGGCTTGCATTTTGGCTTCTAAAGTAGTTCGATCTGGCACAACCTGACCATCCCAAACCACTTCACTATTGGCATTAACTTCTATAGTGATTGCTTTCGGCGGCTCGGTTTGGTTGACAGCGCTAGGCGCTGGCATATCAACATTGACCGAATGCAACTGAATCGGAATGGTGATGATGAGCATGACCAAGAGCACCAGCATCACGTCAATCAACGGTGTGGTGTTCATCTCCATCATCACTTCTGGGTCACCATGAAGTGAATCGACCGTGCCTATATTCATTGCCATGAAAGTGTTTCCTTGCGCTAGTTTTAGTTCTTCACAGGCGGCTGCGTGATGAAGCCAATCCGCGTCACACCAGCCTCTTGCAGCGCGTAGACGACTTGTCCAATCGTTTCGTAATTGGCATTGGCATCGCCTCGAATATGAATTTCCAAGCTGTCCATCGGTTTTTTAAGTGCGACCAACTTACTTTTTAGCTCTTCAAACGAACTCAGCTTGCTGTCAAACCAGTACGCATTACCCACTTCGTTGATGGAAATGATGATGTTTTCAGTTTGAGTTTCTCGAATTTGATTGGTCTCTCTCGGCAACTTCACCTGAATCGACGTTGTCACCGCTGGAATCGTAATCAAGAAAATAATCAGCAACACCAGCATCACATCCACCAAAGGTGTGGTGTTGATTTCAGCCATCAAAGCATCGTCATCGTTGCGGCTTTTGTTGAATGTGATTGCCATGGTGTTATTTCAGATACACAAAAATTTATTTAGCACGCGTTTTGTCAGCCTGCACCAACAAATTGGTATGCAAGTTTGAGCCAAAAGCACGCACGCCGTCCATGCCCACTTTATTACGACGCACCAGCCAGTTGTAGCCCAAGACGGCTGGCACAGCGACGGCCAAACCAATCGCGGTCATGATCAAGGCCTCGCCCACAGGCCCTGCAACTTTGTCTATAGAAGCTTGACCTGATGCGCCAATTTTCACCAAGGCGTTATAAATTCCCCAAACCGTGCCAAACAAACCCACAAACGGCGCGGTAGAACCCACCGTTGCCAACACAGCCAAACCTTGCTGCGAATTGCTTTGCACAGTCGCCACAGACCGCTCAATACTTTGCGCCGCCCACGTATTCAAATCAACCTGACCTGCCACGCTGGGGTGCTGCTGCACGGCTTCTAAAGATGCATCGACGATGAATCGGTAAGGACTGTCAACGGCCATAGCGTCAGCGCCTTGCTGCAAATTAGTAGCTTTTGAAAAAGCAAGTTCAGCATCTTTGGCCATAGCCAGCATGCGGTTTTGTGCAAGCAATTTACTGATCAACACATACCAACTAGCCAATGACATGATGATGAGCAACAACAGCGTGGTCTTCGCTACCCAGTCACCCTGCCCCCAAACGGCGGCCAAGCCATAGGGGTTTTCAACAGCTGGTGCGATGCTTGGCGATGGGGTCAGCGCTACTGTTGCAGGCGCAGCGGTAGGCGCTACCGTTTGCGCATGCGCTAGATTAGTTAGCAAAATGAATGCTGTGGCAAAAAGTGATTTGATATTCTTCATCTCAGTTCCTCGTTTATCTTTTAGATTTATTTGGGGCAATCGCCGTTTAGTATTCGCACCCCATTGCGCAGGCTTGGATTTGTGGGGTGCAAGCAATCTTCTTTTTTCGCTTTTTCAAATTCAATTTCGTAATTTTCAGGGCGTTTATTTGGGTTCAATTGCGCAGAGGATAATCGTTGTAATAAACCCGGAGGCCAACCATTTCTAGAACCTCCTGGGTACGGTGTACCAGATGCTGATGGCGCACCGCTACCAACCCCAGACCCTAACGGACTCACAATCAAACTGCCCAATGACGGAGTGCCAGAGCTTGCAGCAGATGGCGCTGCGGCAGAGCCCGCACCTGGTGGGGCGCTTGTGGTTGAAATCGCACGATTTGATGTTCCAACCGAAGGAGCAGCCACTGGTGCCGCAGCAGGTGCTGAGGGAGCAGACGCTAGGGCAGCCGCTTTTGCAGGTTCTGCCGCAGCAGGAGCAGGCATTGCAACAACTGCAGCAGGAGCAACTGGCGTTGGGGCGGGTGTAGGCGCAGGCGCAGGCGGCAATTCAACTAGCACTTCTGCAACCACAGGTTTAGGGACTTCTTTGGGCACGACTTTAGGCGTTTCTTGAACTACCACTTTCGGCACATCCACTTCAACAGGTTTAACTTCCACCACCTTCTCAGGCGGCTTAGGCACGACCACTTGCTTTTCAACTAACTTTTCCACTGGTTTAGGTGGCTCAGGTGGTTTGGGTGGAACGGGCAGAGGTTCAACCGGTGTGGTGATGGTTTTTTTAACGACTACCGGCTTCTCAACAGGTTTGACCACCTCTGGTGGCTTCGGTAAGGTGATTACTTTTTTAGGTGGTGTTTTGGGTAATGGCTGGGTGATGGGTAAATTTAGCATCACCACGGTTTCACGCACAACGCGCTGCACGGGAGCAGTTTGCAACAGTAGCCAAAACAAAGCGATATGCACCACTGAAACGACCAACAGCGCGACTGGCGAAAGACGCGTCTGTGGCAATTGCGGTGCGGTGGTCGTAAAAATCATTAGCGTGATGATAAAGGTAATTACAGGCGCTTTTACAAGGGTTTTTGCCGCCAGGCCAGCAGCGCACCCAGCCATAAGGCGAAAGCCGAGATCAACAAACCGCGCGCTAGGCCGCCAGCGCCATCAGCAATCCAACCCACCATGGTTGGCCCAACAATTTGCCCTGCGGCAAACACCACCGTAAAAGCGCTTATGCCCGCAGCCCACGCCGTTGGTGGTAAATTGTGCCGAACCAAAGCAGTTGTCGAAGCCACCACAGACAAAAACACACCACCGAAAAGCACACCCGAAAATACTAGAGCAGGCTGCCAAGCAGTCACAGCAGGAATAACAATAGCGCAACCAAGCAAAAAGTTTAGAAACGCCAAAGCTTGACCACCCTTGTATTTATCTAACAAACCCGCCCAAAGTCGGGACGATGCCATGACAGCCAAACCCAGCATTGCATAAAAAACAGTGATCGTTGTTGTGGAGGCAGATTGCTCGCGTAAAAGTGCAATCACAAAGGTCATGTAACCGATATAACCCACGCCAAACATCCCGTAGCCAGCCAGTGCATAAGCAAAAGCACGCCAATGAAAAACACGGCTAGCTTGTGCAGTATTTGTTGCGGCGTTTACCGCTTTTGACTGCGAAGCAATGCGTTTGAAGGCATGACCTTTGACCATCAAAACCAAGGTCGCCAAAACACAGCCCAAGGCTAAAAACCACCAAGCCACAGCCCAAGATTGCGGCCACACATGCAATTTAGGTGGGACGAAATAATCAACACTGGGCACAAGCAGCGTAGAAAACACAATCCCCAGCCCCACGCCGCCGTAGTACACACCCAAAATCAAGCCACTGCGCCCTGCATGTTGCGCACCCAGTTGTGCAGCGAGCAAACCACCGGCAACGAAAACCCATGCACTAGCTATGCCAGCCAACAAACGCTGCACAAGCAATGGCTCTGCATCGGTAAAAAACCCAGTTAAACCCATAAACAAGCTAGCTGCTGCCGAGCCAAACAGCAGGATTTGCACGGCATCAAAACGCTTCAATAGCCTTGGCATGCTTAATGCGCCCAGCAAATAGCCCAGGGCGTTGATCGTGTTCATCGCACCCGCCAATGTATAGCTCCAGCCCAAATCTGATCGCATAGCAGGCAGTAGCAAACCATAAGAAAACCGCGTGACGCCTAGAGAAATGGCCGCTCCAAGCGCTAAAACCATCGCTAAAGCAATACTTTGCGTAAAAGTAGGCGGTTTTTTGGAAGGGGCAACATCTGGTGAAAGCGACATAGGGCTATTGTGCGGTAACTCTGAGTCAACTTGATTCCTCAACTTTACACAGCATTACATGCCAGTCATGTTGCGTTTGCATGGCAATTGGATACTTAACCTCAATCCAGAGCCAATATCGACACTGGAGTTGTTTAACTCTTTAAGGATTTATGATGAAACTCTCTAGCAAACACTTATTACTTACTACTTTGATGGCAACAAGCGGATTTGCCGCTTTTGCACAAACTGCAACGCCAGCCCCAGCTGGTGCGCAAACCCAAATGCAAGACAAAATGCACAGTGGTGACCATTCCAGCCTGCGCGACCGCATGTTTGGCAACCATCAAGAACGTATGGCCAAACGCCAAGCTGAGTTGAAAGCCAAGCTCAAAATCACCCCAGCGCAAGAAAGCGCATGGACAACATTTACTGCAGCCATGCAACCACCAGCCGGCGGCATGATGGGCATGCGCCACGACCCTAAAATCAAAGCGGAAATGGAGAAGCTGACCACACCAGAGCGCATTGACAAAATGCAAGCGATGCGCGCAGAACGCATGAAAACCATGGGAGCTGAGATGGAAAAACGCGGCGCGGCTACCAAAGCGTTCTACGCCGTACTGTCATCTGAGCAAAAAGCAGTGTTCGATGCTGTCTCAATGCACGGTGGCCGACATGGCATGGGTGGTGAACACGGTGGTCGCGGTGAACGTGGTGGCAAGGGCGGAGAACACGGCCGTATGGGTCATCACAGCTAAAAACGGCTTACTCTAAGCTAAGCCTTAAAAGCTAAAAAGCGCAGTCAACTTCGGTTGCTGCGCTTTTTTCACGTCTCAATGGAGCGAAATGGAGGATTAAGCCAAAAGCTTTTTCAATTCACCGCTTGCAATCAATTTGATCACATCATCCGCACCCCCTACCAGCGTGCCTTTGACAAAAATCATAGGAAACGTTGGCCAGCCGGTCCACATTTTCAGCGCATTGCGTTTACGCCATTCACTGAAATAGCTACCGTAGTCCAAATCATGGTGGGCAATGCCTGCAGCATCGAGTGCTTTTCGAGCTTTTTTGGGCATCGGATTGAGCCCCATGCCGACAACGACCACTGGGTGCGTTGCTACAGCAGATTGAACTTCAGTGACGATAGTTTGCTGATTTTTGGAGATTTTGTCGCGAATAGCGGGGTGAATATTCGATTCTGCAAGGGTTGCACGGGGCATAAAGCATCCTAAAAATATGTAAAAAGGTCAATTTAGAACAAATTTAACCAGCCATCTATCTTAGGACACCGCCCTTAAATTAAAGAGCCTAAATTGCCTGTTGCAGCAATTTCACCATTTCAGCCCGTTTTGAGGTCTGCGCACCTGCTAAAACGAAGCCAATGACAGCGTTTTGTTCACTGTTGAACAGCCAAACATTTGGCTCGGTAGATGTCCACCGCCCTTGAGAACCCAGCTTTGGCGGGGCAATCATGAGTGGCAAAGCGGGCGTTTTAACCGCAACGGGCATGATGGGGAACACGACATCCGTTTTTTGACCTGCCAATGTCTGTGCTAAAGCTCGCGCTGCGTTCATGATGGGCATGACGTAGGGCAAAGTTGTGTTACCCGCGCTGGCGTATTGGGCAGAATCGCCCAAGGCGTAAACATTTGGCGCACTGGTTTGCAAAGCGGCATCAACTTGGATACCCCGCTCGCATGCCAACCCTGCCGCAACTGCTAAACGAGTATCTGCCCGCAGGCCGATGGCGCTTAAAACGACATCAGCTGGGATGGTTTGACCATTTGCCAAAGTTACCTCAAACGCAGATTCTGCCTTTTCAGCAGCCTTATTCACGGACAGCGCGGTCGTGCCAAAATGCCACTGAACACCTAAATTTTCCAACGATTCGCGTAATTGCTCACTCGCTGTTTCGGGCAGCAAAGCAGCTAATGGACGACTAGCCGGGTCAACCACGCTGACTTGGTAGCCCGCGTTAATCAAGTCGTTAGCAAACTCGCAACCTATCAAACCCGCACCCAAGATGACAATATTTACCGGCCCAGAAGCCACATTTTTATTGCCTGTGTAGCTATTATTTTCATAGCTTTTCAGGCAGTCATTATGCTGGCTGCAGGCCGATTTTAATGCACCATAAAACGCGGTGAAATCATCCAATGAATTGACTGACAAGATTTTCTCTGCCGCATCGCCAGCCACAGGAATGCGGATAGCTTGTGCGCCTGTAGCTAGCACCAAGCTGCTGAAATCTAAGCTACTAACAACACCATCTTTGTCTAACGTGACAGTTTTAACGTACGGGTCAAAACTCGTCACTCGCGTGTGCGCCATCAAGGTAATGTTTTGCGTTTCTGCCATTTTGGCGGCAGGTGTGACTACCAGTTGATCAGGTGCTTTTTTCTGCGCGAACGCGTTGGACAGCGTGGGTTTGGCGTAAAAATCGCCACCGTCCGCAGTGATCATCACCACCGGCGTGGTGGCGTCCAGTTTGCGAAACTCTCGCGCCGTCGTCCAGCCCGCCAGCCCAGCGCCAATGATGATGATGGGGTTCATCATTTATTAAATTTCTACGGGTTCAAAGTCAGCCTTGGCGACACCGCAATCTGGGCACTCCCAACTGGCGGGCACGTCTTTCCACAAAGTACCGGCTGCGATACCGTCTTCTGGGCGACCTACTGCTTCGTCGTACACAAAGCCGCAAACGATGCAAATATATGTTTTCATGATGTTTTCCTAGTTATTTTGGTTATTAATTGAGCTATTGATTAAGTCGCGTTTTGCTGTGATTGTCTTACAAGCAAGCCAATCAAGCTACCGCCTTCACAGCATCCAAACGAGCTTGATAGTGTGCTGCATGGCGTTTTTCAACATTGGCAAGTGCAGCAAAACGCTTTTGCGCTTTGTCCAGCATCACTTTGAACTGTGCGGCGTGGAATTTGCTTTCCTCAATCTGCTCATCCATTTCAGCGACGGCAGCAGCGTTACCTTCTAATTCTGCGGTTTTGCGAAAGCCAGGGTACATCTCGGTGTACTCATAAGTTTCACCATCAATGGCGATTTGCAAGGCTTTGGCAGGTGTCATCGTTGCTTTTGGATAAAGCAAATCTAAGTGGCCGAAGGCGTGCATCACCTCTTGGTCAGCCGTGGCTTCAAACGCTTCTGCCGTTTCAACATCGCCTGCTTCGCGGGCTAATTTGGCGAAATAGCGGTATTTGATGTGCGCCATGGACTCGCCCGCAAAGGCAGATTCCAAATTAGCAATGGTTTTGATTTCGGGTATGGTTTTGGTAGCTGTCATGGTGAACTCCTTGTTTTAGATAATCTTTAATAGTATTTATTAATGGATACAAGAGTAATGATAGGCTTTATAAATTAATAAAGCCAATTAATTTTGACTAACTGATTGATAGTTTCTATTAAATGAATTTTTGACTTCTATTTATGTAAGCCTTGTGCCAGTATCAGTAGAGAGATTGACCTAAAATAAGATTGCTTTTCAATCGATAAACAGTCATTTCATATTGTGATATACAACGGTAAAATGGGGAACATATGGCCAACAAGACATCAAAAATTATCTACACACTGACAGACGAAGCGCCTATGCTGGCGACGCACTCGTTTCTGCCTGTGGTGCAAGCATTCACTAAGCCTGCTGACATTGAAGTGACACTCAGTGATATTTCAGTGGCTGCACGCGTATTGGCTGAGTTTCCAGAGAAGTTAACTGATGCACAAAAAGTGCCAAACACATTGGCTGAGCTAGGCAAGTTGACTTTAAAACCCGAAGCAAACATCATCAAGCTGCCTAATATCAGTGCGTCTGTTGGTCAGTTGATTGCTTGTATTGAAGAACTGCAAGCCAAGGGTTATGACATTCCTGATTACCCTGCTGAAGCAAAAACGGATGAAGACAAAGCTCTGCGCGCACGCTATAACAAATGTACTGGAAGCGCTGTAAACCCAGTCTTGCGCGAGGGCAACTCTGACCGCCGCGCTCCAAAAGCTGTCAAAGAATACGCACGTAAAAACCCGCACTCTATGGCTGAGTGGAGCCAAGCTTCTCGCTCGCATGTTTCACACATGCATGCTGGCGATTTCTACCACGGCGAAAAGTCTATGACATTGGACAAAGCCCGCGACGTGCGTATGGAATTGACTACCACCTCAGGCAAAACCATTGTGTTGAAAGAAAAAGTGTCTTTGCTTGATCGTGAAATCATCGACAGCATGTACATGAGCAAAAAAGCGCTGTGTGCGTTTTATGAAAAAGAAATCGAAGACGCTTACAAAACCGGCGTGATGTTCTCATTGCATGTCAAAGCGACAATGATGAAGGTGTCACACCCTATCGTGTTCGGTCACTGCGTGAAGATTTTCTACAAAGACGCTTTCGCCAAGCACGGCAAATTGTTTGACGAACTGGGCGTGAACGTGAACAACGGCATGGCTGATTTGTACGCCAAAATCGCTACCCTGCCACAGTCAAAACAAGACGAAATCAAGCGCGATATTCACGCTTGCCACGAAGGTCGCCCTGCGCTGGCCATGGTCGATTCAGCCAAAGGCATTACCAACTTCCACTCACCTAACGACATCATCGTTGATGCATCTATGCCAGCCATGATTCGCAACGGCGGCATGATGTGGGATGCCAACGGTCGCTTGAAGGAAGTCAAGGCGGTGATGCCAGAGTCAACCT
This sequence comes from Polaromonas sp., assembly GCA_013298945.1. Classification (GTDB taxonomy): domain Bacteria; phylum Pseudomonadota; class Gammaproteobacteria; order Burkholderiales; family Burkholderiaceae_C; genus Aalborgiella. Next base: position 41,238 of record JAAFJR010000001.1, on the reverse strand, counting down.
TTGCGCGTATTTACCAAGAAATCATCAACTTCTGCAAATGGCATGGCGCATTTGACCCGAAAACCATGGGTACGGTGCCTAACGTGGGTTTGATGGCGCAGCAAGCTGAAGAATATGGCTCACACGACAAAACCTTTGAAATTTCAGAAGCTGGTGTAGCAAATATCGTCGACATCGCTACCGGCGAAGTGTTGCTATCTGAAAACGTGGAAGAAGGCGACATTTGGCGCATGTGCCAAGTGAAAGACGCTCCAGTACGTGACTGGGTAAAGCTCGCCGTCAACCGCGCACGCAACTCGGGCATGCCAGTGGTGTTCTGGTTAGACCAATACCGTCCGCACGAAGCGCAGCTGATCACCAAAGTCAAAATGTATTTGCATGAGCACAACACCGCAGGCTTGGACATCCAGATCATGAGCCAAGTGCGTGCAATGCGTTACACCCTAGAGCGCGTGGTTCGTGGCTTAGACACCATCAGCGCGACCGGCAACATCTTGCGCGATTATTTGACCGACTTGTTCCCGATTTTGGAACTCGGCACCAGCGCCAAAATGTTATCCATCGTGCCATTGATGGCTGGCGGCGGCATGTACGAAACAGGTGCTGGTGGCTCTGCGCCCAAGCATGTGCAGCAATTAATGGAAGAAAACCACCTGCGCTGGGATTCATTAGGCGAATTCTTGGCTTTGGCTGTGTCTTTAGAGGACTTGGGTCTGAAAACTGGCAACAAAAAAGCCAAAGTATTGGCAGATGCTTTGGACAAAGCCACTGGCGAGTTGCTGGATACCAACAAAGGGCCAAAGACCAAAACGGGCGAATTGGACAACCGTGGTAGCCACTTCTACCTCGCCATGTACTGGGCGCAAGCCTTGTCAGAACAAACAGAAGATGCTGATTTGGCAGCGCACTTTGCACCTTTGGCTAATGCTTTGACAGAAAACGAAGCCAAAATTGTCGATGAGCTCAAAGTCGTTCAAGGCAAAGCGGTAGATATTGGTGGTTATTTCATGCCTGACACCAACAAGCTAAACACCATCATGCGCCCAAGTGCAACGTTCAACGCCGCACTGGCTAAAGTTTAAAAGTCAAACCACTTGACCCGTCATTCCCGTGAAGGCGGGAATGACGAACTTTTAAACAGCCTTGTAAAAAATGTAATCAGCCTGGTAGCGAACAATTTGCTTGGTACCAGTGTTGCCTGCATCACAGACACTAGCCGGTGCAACGCCGCCTGAAGTTGCCACACGCTGAATGTAAGTCACACCTGTCATCGCACCCGTGCCCATCGCTGGGTTGGCTTTGACCAATTGCAACGGGATATTGCCTGCACTGCTAGGTGCTACCGCGACTTGCGCGCCTGTGAGTTTTGAGCCATCTATGCTTTCCCACGTTGCTGGTGGGCCGTAGTATTTGCCCACTTGCTTGCCGCTGCGGTCGTTCAACTTAGCATCTGGCCCCACAAACACCCATTCAAACTGGCCAGCCATGTCTTTTTTCGGGTTGCATTGGTAAGTAATATCGCCTGCACCCACGGTTTCTAGGGCGACTTTGTGACCTGCAGGCACCTGCACTGCCGCTGGCAGGTTGGCTTGTGAATACATGGGTGCCATTGGCTTCATGGGATACATGCTGCCGCAAGCGGAGAGTACGGAGACAGCTAAAACAGATGATGCTGCGATGAGTTTGCGGTATGTGATTTTCATAAGAACTCCAAAGTTGTTGAACAACTTATACGCAGGGTCAAACTGCATTGGATTCAAAAAATCACAAAATTATTTGAAAAGCTCAAAAGAACCTTATTTTCTAACGTTCACCAAGATGGGTGTCGCACCTGCTTGCCAAGGCGTATAAGTTTGCATGATCGTTTTGAAGGCAGCAGACGCTTCAAAATCTGCCAACGCCGCATGCAAATGCGGCCAATGTTGCGCTGCAAACCAAGTTTTATCAACATGGGAAAATTGACGCAAAAAAGGCATGCAGCCACCGTATTTGTTGCCTAAACAGCTATTTAAAGTATAGCAATTTTCAGTCATTTCCAAATTAACTACGGATGCAAAATCCGCCGCTTTATCCCGATGAACCAAAGCATCGCAGATTTGCCCATCCTGCTCATAGCGATTCGGGTATTTGTACCGGTCTAAGTGAAACTTGAAATCGCCATCACATTTGGCAATCAGATTTAAAGCTTCCTTTTGATGCTCTAGCCAACCGTACGGATCATTTTGCCGCAATGCCCACAGCATGATGTCTAAGCTTTGGTCAATCACTTCGTTGTTTGGCAATACCAATACGGGAACTGTGCCTTTTGGTGATGCGGCCAGCATGTCGGCGGGTTTGTCTCGCAAAACGACTTCGCGGTGTTCGTATTGGATTCCACTGGCCAAAAGCGCCAAGCGTGCCCGCATGGCGTAGGGGCAGCGGCGGAAGGAATAGAGAATGGGGAGCTGACTCACCCTAATTACTCCGCTGACCCTTCTGTGGATTTCACAAACTTTTCTTTTCGCTCCATCTTCACCCCGATATACGGCTCATCACGCAGTTTGGCGAGGTTGATTTGTCGCTGCCGCTCTTCAAAACGAGCGATTTGGTCTGGCGTTTTAGTATCATGACAATGTGGGCAGCTCAAGCCCAGCACGAAATACGGCGATTCTTTGTCCGCTTGGCTAATAGGTTCACGGCAAGCGCGGCACAAGCCATATTCACCCGGCTTCAAGCCCTGCCCGACAGTGACGCGCTCGTCAAACACAAAGCACTCGCCCTGCCACAGGCTTTCTTCCTCGGGCACAGTTTCTAGGTATTTCAAAATGCCGCCTTCAAGGTGGTACACCTCGTCAAAACCTTGGGCTTTGAGGAAAGCGGTCGATTTCTCACAGCGAATGCCGCCTGTGCAAAACATCGCTACTTTGGTTTTTTTGTCTATTTCACCGACCTTTTTCGCTTCCGATTCGGCGATTTTTGGATGCGCCATCAACCACTCTGGAAACAGCGAAAAGCTCTTCAGCCGTGGGTCAACCGCACCTTTGAAGGTGCCAATATCGACTTCGTAGGTGTTGCGTGTGTCGATAACGAGCACGTCAGGGTCAGAAATCAGCGCATTCCAGTCTTGCGGTTTGACGTATTTGCCCACCGTTTCATTCGGATTCACCGTCGGTACACCCATGGTGACGATTTCTTTTTTCAGCTTCACCTTCATGCGGTAAAACGGAGGTTTGTTAGACCACGATTCTTTGTGCTCCAACGTTGCCAACCTTGGGTCGTTCCGCAGATATGCCAAAACCGCGCGTACACCCGCCTCAGGCCCAGCGATAGTGCTGTTGATGCCCTCATTCGCCAGCAAAATCGTGCCCTTCACCTCTTGCGACTCGCAAAACGCAAGCAGCGGCTCTTTCATCTCAGGGAAATTTGAGAGCTCGACGAACTTGTAGAAGGCAGCAGTTAAGTAAGTGGTAGTTGAATCAGGGCTTGTCATCGTGCTATTTTATCGGTTGGCTACATACTTTACATAGCCTTTGCACAGCAGCACTTGTAGCGGACAGGCTGCGCCGTACAATTCAGCTTGGCAAGTTACTAACCAATGGGTTATTAACCTATTTTTTGTAGGATATTGAACTTAGGTCTTAGCACTCCCTCCAAGCGAGTGCTAATATAATTACCTGAAATCGCAAGATTGTTGATAACACATTGTTTCTATTAAGGAATATCACAATGTCACTGACTATGAATGCTTTGCAACCCATGCCTACCAGCACACTCGCCACCGCCTCGTGGGGCGTGGTGCCATCGCTTGGCAATTTAGATGCTTACATTTCCAGCGCCAACCGCATGCCTATGCTGACGCTCGAGGAAGAGCAGCGCTATGCCAAAAACCTGCGTGATAACAACGACTTAGACGCAGCACAGAAGCTGATTTTGTCGCATCTGCGCTTGGTTGTCTCAGTTTCCCGCAAGTATTTGGGCTACGGTCTGCCACACGGTGACCTGATTCAAGAAGGCAATATCGGCCTGATGAAAGCCGTTAAACGCTTTGACCCTGACCAAGGCGTGCGCTTGGTGAGTTACGCTATGCACTGGATCAAGGCTGAAATTCACGAATACGTGCTGAAAAACTGGCGCATGGTCAAAATGGCGACGACCAAAGCGCAGCGCAAGTTGTTTTTCAACCTACGCTCCATGAAGCAAGGCTACAAAGCCGACGCTGCCGCCTTAGGTGATGAAACCCACAGCGCGACGATGAGCGAGTCCGAAGTTAACCTGATGGCCAAGACCTTGAACGTCAAACCCGAAGAAGTGCAGGAAATGGAAATGCGCCTCTCTGGCGGCGACGTGCTGCTGGACCCAACGCCTAGCGACGACGGCGAAGAAGCCTTCGGCCCGATTTCGTACCTGAGCGATACCCACCACGAACCCACCAACATGATCGAAGCTCACCAGCGCGATATTTTGGCTAGTGACGGCATTTCTGCAGCTCTTGCCGAGCTAGACGACCGCAGCCGCAAAATCGTGGAAGAGCGTTGGCTCAAAGTTAACGACGACAACTCAGGCGGCATGACCCTGCACGACTTAGCAGCCGTTTACGGCGTCAGCGCCGAGCGGATTCGCCAGATTGAAGTGGCGGCGATGAAGAAGATGAAGAAAACATTGGCTGAGTTTGCGTAAGATTCAAAAACTTCAACAAAAAGGCTCTCACATGATGTGAAGAGCCTTTTTTATTGGAAAAATATGGCTATATTCAGCGTATTTACTGCCTTAGCAGCTATTATATTTATAGCATGAAAAGACATAAGGATAGGTTACCGTTTGCTGTACACTTTAAAAATTAACATTAGACTCACGCTAAAGGAAAGCAAATGACCGATTTAAACCCAGACACTGTCGAATACGCTGGCTTTTGGATTCGCGTGGGCGCTTCCATCATTGACTCGATTTTGATGATGATGATCACTTACCCCATTCTCTACACCGTTTACGGCTGGGCGGGTTTGGATTATGGGATGGCCATGCAAAGGACGGGATTTGTCGAGATTTTGGTGACTTGGATTTTGCCTGTTGCTGCTGTTATTTGGTTTTGGGTCAGCAAACAAGCCACACCAGGAAAAATGTTGCTATCGCTGCGGGTCGTAGACGCAAAAACAGGAAATAGTCTGAGCGTCGGGCAAAGTATCGTTCGTTATATCGGCTATTTTGTTGCAGGTATCCCGTTTGGCTTGGGCATATTCTGGGTGGGCTTTGACAGCAAAAAGCAAGGCTGGCACGACAAAATTGCGGGTACGGTGGTGGTACGCAGCAAGCAACGCGGTACTGAGGCTGTGCGGTTTCCGCAGTCTTAAAATCGACATTTACGCATTAAAAAAATCTGTATCCTCAGTATTTATTGCCTAAGCAGCTATCTTATTTATAGCAAAATTAATTCTTACTTGCCCTACTCGCGCCGCTCTGCCAAAATATGCGCATGAGCTACCAACACATCCTTCTGACCACTGACGGCGCAATCACCACTGTCACGCTAAACCGCCCAGAAAAGCGCAATGCTTTGGCGCTGCCGGTGATGCTGGAGTTGACCGAGGCGTTTAAATCGATTGCTAATAGCGATGCGCGGGGCGTGATTTTGGCGGCGAATGGGCCTGTGTTTAGCGCTGGGCACAATTTTAGCGACATGGCGGGGGCTTCTTTGCAAGCGGCGCGGGAGCTGTTTGAGGTTTGCACCGTGATGATGAACACCTTGCAAGCGATGCCGCAGCCTGTTATTGCTAAGGTACATGCCTTGGCCACCGCAGCTGGCTGCCAGCTGGTGGCTAGCTGCGATTTGGCCGTCGCTGCAGACAGCGCAAGTTTTGCCATCCCAGGCGGAAAAGCGGGCTTGTTTTGCCACACGCCACTGGTGGCCGTGGCGCGTAGCATTGGGCGCAAACGTGCGCTAGAACTGGCCATGACGGGTGACGCGATTGACGCAGCAACAGCCGCAGACTGGGGGCTGATTAACCGCGCTGTGCCAGCAGACCAGCTGGACGCTGCGGTGCTAGATTTAATCACTCGCGCCACGCGTGGCAGCGCACTGGCCAAGGCAGCAGGTAAACGCGGTTTTTACCAGCAAATCGACCAGTCGCAAGCACAGGCATACAGCTACGCTATTGAACATATGGCAACGGGCGCACTAACGGCCGATGGGCAAGAAGGCATTGCCGCATTTTTGCAAAAACGCCAGGCAGTGTATACGCAAAAAGCGACATTTCCAACGACCAAATAACCATTTGCAACATGAGCGAACGCCCAGTTTTTGTTGACATCGATAGCTACATAGCGCATGCCGATGCAGCCGCACGACCGGTTTTGCAAGAGATTCGAAAAACTATCCAGCTAACCGTGCCCAGTGCTTCAGAGACCATCAGCTACCAAATGCCGGCTTTCAAAACAGGTAAAACGTTTATCTATTTTGCTGCGTTTAAAAAGCATATTGGCATTTATCCCCCTGTCAAAAACGATGAACGTCTGCAACAAGCGCTTGTGCCCTATGCCAATGAAAAGGGCAACCTAAAATTTTATTTGCACGAGCCCATACCCTACGCTTTAATAGCCCGCATAGCGCTTGCGCTAGAAAAGCAGTACCAGAACTGACCATGCACCCAGACATCGCTACCTACCACACTGCGCAAACCGACGCTGACCGCGCCATTTGCGAACTGTTAGAGGCGCATATCAGCCTCGCATTGCCTGAAGCCGAAGGCAAAGTCTGGCATGCGCACCCGGTTTGGTTTTTAGATGGCAACCCGGTCGCGGGGTATCACAAGCTCAAGGGTTGCGTGCGGCTGCTGTTTTGGAGCGGGCAGTCGTTTGATGAGGCTGGTTTGAAGGATGAAGGCAGCTTTAAAGCGTCACAAGTGCGCTACACCGATGTGGAGCAAGTCAATTTGCCAGACTTACAGCGTTGGCTAGGCAAGGCGCGTGATATTCAGTGGGATTACAAAAACATTGTGAAACGCAAAGGGCGGCTTGAACGGTTAAATTAGATTCACCTTACGGCCGGCAAGTGAGCAGAATTTGGATAGATGGGCGGCTGAAGTGCTTATTTAAGTGCCATTTTCAGCTGTAGCCGGCGTATTTATTGCCTAAGTAGCTATATTATTGATAGCTATTATGAACTTTCAACACGATACTCCACCGCCATAGTGTGAGACTTTCCTGCCGCTACGGTGACTGCGTTTTCCAGCGCGTTCGCACTTTCTACGCAAACGTAGTGCTTCCAACCATCCTGACCCAAATCACCCATTTGTGCGGCTCTGGTAGCCCAGGGGTTCCAGACGACGGTGCTTTGGCTGCCTAGTTTGGCGATGTGGATGCGGCGTTTGAAGCCTGCATCGACAATGGTGCAGCGGTCTGGGGTGTTGACATAGACGCGGTCGACCTCTTCACCGAACGAAATGGCGCCTGTTTGGTCGCCTTCTGTCCAGCCTGCGGCTTTGTCGTGGAAATGGGAACCATGCAGGCCGTTAACCTCTATTTGGGCAATACTGCTAACAGCAAAGTAGGTGTGCAGTGCTTCGGTGATGGTAATGTTTACTGCGCCAAGGTTGCGGGTAATCAAGGCGATTTTGAGGGTTTTACCCACATTGATGAGCATGTCCAGCTGCGTCATATTCAGCGATGCGAGCGACCACATGGTTTGCATCGTCTGCGTGAGGGGCATGGTCAGGCTGATTTCGGTAGAACCGTCGTCCAAGCTGCGACTGCCTTTAACTTGCCATGGCTGGGTACGGGCAAAGCCGTGGGCTGGTAATTTGTCATCAGATGCATGTGCGCCAAACCACGGCCAGCAAACGGGTATGCCGCCACGGATGGATTTACCAACGGCAAACTGTGCGTCAGAGGACATCCAAATCACAGGTTCGGCTGTGGAGGAGGGTTGCCAACTCAGCACATGGCCGCCTTGCAGGCAAATGCTGGCTGTGGCGTGGGGGTTGGTGATCTCTGCGCTGATGAGGCCGTCACCTAGTTCAACAAACCGCAGTTTGAAGGGAATGGCGTAGCGGTCGTTGAGGTCTTTCAGCGTGGCTTGCGCCTTGTCTCGTATTTTTTGTATGTCATCCATGGGTAGTGGATTGTGCCACTTATTTCAGGAGTAATTTCAAGTCTGACGCCAATGCGTCAGCGCCGCTGCCGTAGCGGGTGTAAAGGCGGACATTGCCTTTGGTGTCATACACAAAGCTGCCGGCTGAATGATCCATGCTGTAGCTGGTGTCGGTTTTGCCAGGAATCTTTTTGTAATAGGTTTTGAAGTCTTTGGCAACGGCAACCAGCTGCTCTGGCGTGGTGTGCATGGCGAGAAACGTGGGGTCAAAGTTGCCCATGTAGGCTTTGAGCACCGGCAAGGTGTCGCGCTCAGGGTCTATGGTGATGAAGAGGCCTTGTATTTTGTCGCCATCGCCTTTCTTATTTTTTTCAAGGATTTTTTTAGCTTCTGCCAGCTCCGCCATGGAGGTGGGGCAGACGTCTGGGCATTGGGTAAAGCCGAAGAACAAAACGACGACTTTGCCAGCGAAGTCTTTGACGCTGCGGGCTTGACCATTGTGGTCCACCATGGTGCCGCCAGCGGTGAAGTCTTTGGCGTAATCCGCACCAGTAATGTCTACCGATTTGAATGCCATTTTCTGCTCTTTACAGGCCGTTAATAAAGCTGTAGTCGGCGTTATTATTGCCAATATAGCTATTGATTTAATAGCATTTTGTAGCAAAGAACGTTTATTCATCATAGCTTTCAAGGTTCTTTAAATTTAAAAAATGTAGTGATCTATCAACAAAGCGGCAAATAATGCGCTGAGATGAATCAAAGAAAAGCGGAAGGTTTTACGCGCCAGTTCGTCTGAATAATTGCGCCACAAAGCGAAGGCATAGCCAGTGAACCCGATGCTCAAAACCACCGCAGCAGCCAAATACATCCATGAGCTCATGCCGAACACAAAAGGCATCAGACAGGCGGGAAACAAGATCAAGGTGTACAACAACACCTGCAAGCGGGTGAACTCGTTACCGTGGGTGACGGGCAACATAGGCAAGCCAGATTTACGGTAATCTTCCACGCGGTAGAGCGCTAGCGCCCAGAAGTGCGGCGGCGTCCATAAAAAGATGATCAAAAACAGAATCAAGGCTTCAGGACCAACCGCGTTGGTCATCGCCGCCCAGCCAAGCACAGGCGGCATCGCGCCAGATGCGCCACCGATAACGATGTTTTGCGGGGTGAGAGGTTTCAATATCACGGTGTAGATGACGGCGTACCCAATGAAGGTGGCGAAAGTGAGCCACATGGTGAGCGGGTTGACCCAAAAGTACAAAATCGTTGAACCGATAGCGCAGAGTACGGCAGAGAAGATGAGGGTTTGCTTGTCGCTCAATTCGCCTTTGGCGGTGGGGCGCCAAGCGGTACGTTTCATTTTGGCATCAATGCCTTTTTCAACGATGCAGTTGAATGCTGCTGCAGCACCTGCGACCAACCAAATGCCGAGACATGCTAGTAAAGCGACTTTGAATTCGGTGGCGGATGGCATGCCTGGCACGGCCAAGACCATGCCAATCAAAGCGCAAAAAACGATGAGTTGCACAACGCGCGGCTTGGTGAGAGCGTAAAACTGCTGGAAAACTGTCATAGTAACTGTCGAAGTAGGAGTCATGACCTATTTTAGGTGGTTGCTGCGGCTCAAAATCCAGGTCAATGCCATGACCAAGCAAGCAGCGCCAGCCGTGTGCGCCAGCGCGGCTAAAAGTGGCCAACCCATGACAGCATTGGTCACGCCGGTGAAAAACTGCCACAGCGCGAGCGCGATGAGCCAATTTGAATAACGCTTGAAGCTAGGTGCTTTGTGCGAGACAGAGGCTTTAGCTAACAACCAAGCGCTGTAACCCAATGCCATGAATACCACATAAGCCGATAAACGGTGGGTGTAATGAATGGCAGTGAGTGCTGCAAACGTTATATTGGCCCCCGACGATGTGAGCCCTAACTCTCGCCAAAGGCTGAAGCCGTTGGCAAAATCCATCTGCGGCCACCAACTTTTTTGGCAGGCTGGAAAGGTGTCGCACGCCAGCACTGCGTAGTTAGTGCTGACCCAACCGCCAAGTGCGATTTGCAGCCAGACCAGCGCAAAAGTCACAATGAGAACGGTTCGTAAACGCTTAGGAACAACCGTAGTCTTGGCTTCTGAAGCCATCTCCGTTGTTACTAAATCGTAATGCTTGGCTTGGCGCGTCAACAATGCCAACAACATCAATGCACCCAACAAATGCAGTGTGACAATGGCGGGAAATAGCTTCAAAGTAACCGTAAGTGCGCCAAATGCCCCCACTACGCAGACCCAAACCAAGCTTGCAGTTGGCCACCAAGGACTGATTTGTAGACTTGTTTGGAGTTGGTACTGCGACAAGTTATGCACTTTTTCTTGTGCCTGCTTGCGTGCGGTGAATCGCGTCCACCAGCTGTACAAGGTCAAAGTCAAAATCAGCACACCCACACTCGTAGCGAGGTAGCGGTGCAGCATTTCTATCCACGCTTTGGTGGTGGTGACCGCGCCTGTGGGTATAGCGGCTTGGGCGGCATCAACATGGGCTTTTGCACCAAACGGTGTAGCGCTGCCGTAACAGCCTGGCCAATCTGGGCAGCCCAAACCGGAATCAGTCAAACGGGTGAACGCACCGAAAATGACTAAATCAAAAGTTAAGAACAAAGTGAATGCCGTTAAGGCTTGCAGCCGTTTGATGCGTTGCCCTTGATTATTAGCGCTTTTGTGCTGCAGCCACCACCAAGCCAGCGGACCGCTAGCCACGGTGAGTCCGAGCAGCATCACTTTCAAGATGGGCGTGAGGTTAACTAAAGAGGTAGTTTCCATGCGTGTCTTTACTCCAACTATTCAGACGATTTAACGACCAGCTTTGTCCCAAGAAGCCGATGCGCGCATGACTCGGTCGATATCGCTTTTAGCTTTCTTAGCAGCGGCGGCATCTAAACCCGGCGGGAAGCGCATCATCCAGTTGCCCATGGGGTCGATCAGATAAAGGTGATCTGCCAATTGTTGATTTTGCGCAGGCTGAATCCAATTTGTGATTTGCTCAGCTGGCAAGCGTAAAACGGTAGCATCTTTAAGTGCAGGCATCAATGCATCAGGGATGGGTACGGTGTCTGAGACAAGCCAAACCCAGTCGAGCCTGTCTTTCTCTTTACCTAAGGTTTCGCGCAATTGACGTTGCAAGTACAAATGCTTTTGACAGCTGGTATCACACCCACCACCCGACACACTGACCAATAGCCATTGGCCCGTCAGTTTTTGCAAATTAGTACTAGCACCACTTAGTAAAGTGGCATCGAGATTGGGAACGACGCGTTGCGGATTGATCAACTCACCAAAATTTCGCCGGCCTTCCGGTCGAATGAAATAGTAGGTGATGTAAGACGCGATGACTGGTGATGCGCAAAGCAGCAAAACCAGTAGCATCTTCCAGCGACCACTTTTTGTACGCTCTGCCATAGCTGCACTACCAGAAACTGAATCTCTTTGCGGCATACTGTGTACGGTCATTTCTAGTGGATGTGGTGATTCTTTGCTTTCGTTATTCATGATGCTTATTGTTAGTTTTATGCTTTGATTTTAGGATGGGACGGATCAGCTGAAACCACACATAAAGTAAAGTGATGAGTGCACTCAACGTCCACCACTGAACCATGTAGCCGTAGTTTTTTTCAGAACCGTAGTTAGGTTGTGCCCAACGGCGCAACAGCTTGTCCTGCGTGACATTTGCCTTTTCGTTTGCAACAGCCCTATCCAGCTGAAGTAAAGAAAACGGTAGCAATTCAAGCTTGAGCTCTTTTGCCAAATCTTCAATCACGATATTTTGCCGTAAAGCACCACTTTCAAAACCTTTGAATTCGAATAGCTTGGAAGGCGAGAGGGTAATTCGGCCAGTTATTGAGACTTCAGCAGCGTCCGTCTTGATTTCGGGCAGTGCATTGCGATCTAAAAAATTCCTTGGTACCCAACCTCGTTGCACCAAGATGGTTTTTTTGGCTAAAGTTGAGGGTTCCGTGAACTCAAATGGCGTCAATACAAACAATCCAGGTTTGCTGTCCATTTGCCGATTGTCTAAAAACAAGGTGTGCTGCGACAGCCAACGACCCGTTAAGCTGGCGGTTCGATGCAAAACGCTTGAGTTAGTTGTGTCTTGCTGAGAAGTTGATATAGCTTGTATCAGTGCCGCTGCGTCTAGACTGGGAAGCGTCGCTTGTGTTTGAATGGACGATTGCAGCGCTAACTTTTGTAGGGCACGGCTCTGCTGCCAAAAGCCAAGCTTCAGCGTGATAGCCGCTGCAATAACAGCAGCTATAGTAATCAGCCAAAAACGGCTGTACAAGGTCTTCAAACTCACGCGATAATCTCAGTCATGACATACATTGCAATTATTGGGTTTATCGCTATTTTGGGCAGCCTTGGCGCCGCCATGTTTTTCATGCTCAGAGGTGGTGAAAAAGACAAGCATGAGCGCAAATCGAAAGCCAACAGCATGGCGCGCGCTTTGGCATTTCGGGTCGGGTTTTCAATTGTGCTTTTCATTTGCGTTTTGATAGCTTGGCATTTGGGCTACATTCATCCTACTGGGATACCAGCAGGTCGTTAAACGTTCCAATCATGACCTAATGAAACACAAAAAAGGCGCTTGAAAGCGCCTTTTTTTATCTAAGCCTGATTGAAGCTTATAGCCAATAAATAAGTACGTACAAGCCTAACCACACCACGTCTACAAAGTGCCAGTACCAAGCGGCACCTTCAAATCCGAAATGGCGCTCAGGCGTGAAGTGCCCTTTTTGCAAACGTAAGGTGATGAACAGCAACATCAACATACCCACAAACACGTGGAAACCGTGGAAACCAGTCAGCATAAAGAAGGTCGAACCGTAAATACCAGAAGCAAGCGTCAAGTTCAAATCACTATAGGCGTGATAGTATTCATAGCCTTGAACGAACAAGAAAGTCACGCCAAGTAGCACTGTAGCCCACATAAACAAAATGGTTTTACTGCGTTGACCTGCCACCAAGGCGTGATGCGCTATGGTCAATGTGACACCCGAAGTCAGCAACAAAGCAGTGTTGATAGTTGGCAACCAAAATGGTCCCATGGTTTGGAATGGCTCAACAATACCTGCAGGAGATGCAGTAGAACCTGCAACTACGCTTGGCCAAACTGCTTTGAAGTCAGGCCATAGCAATTGTTGATCTAAGCTACCAAGCTCAGGCACTGAATGCGCACGCGCCCACCACAATGCCGTGAAAAATGCACCGAAAAACATTACTTCAGAGAAAATAAACCAGCTCATGCTCCAACGGAAAGATAGGTCGATTTTGCGTCCGTATTGACCGCCTTCACTCTCTGCTACAGATTCGCTGAACCATTGAAATAGCACAGTTAGCCAAATCACCATACCAACCAATAAGGAGTATTTACCCCAGTCAGCGCCATTTATCCACTGGCCTGCCCCCAGAATCACAAACAACAGACCAAGCGCGGCCAGCACTGGATGGCGCGAAGGATTCGGAACGAAATAATAAGGTGTTGAACCTTGTGCATGTGAACTCATCTGAACTCCTAACTCTCTCTACATTTATATAAAAACCAAAACTAACTTAGCTTTCTAAAACTAAACTTCAATTTATTTAGAAACCACAAAATTTACAAGACCCATCAAACCACCAATGATAAGTATCACCAGAACAACGGCAGTGATAACAATATGAATGGGATTGAGTTTTTGCAAATCTTTTTGATACTCACTATTTTTTCTAATACCCGCAAAAGACCATAAAACAGCTTTTAAAGTATCAAGAAAAGCACTCATGCTCCATCCTTGGTGTTTACGGACCTAACTGCAGCTACTGGAGCAGCTGGTGTTCTACCACCTACTTCAAAAAAGGTATACGACAAAGTAATGGTGTTGACATCTTTAGATATTTTTGGGTCAATCACAAAGGCGACTGGCCATTGCTTTTTCTCACCCGCTTCTAAAGTGTATTGTTGAAAACAAAAACACTCCAACTTATTGAAATGAGCCCCAGCTTGCGAAGGAGCATAACTAGGAATTGCCTGCGCAGCCATTTTACGATTTTGTACATTTTGAAATTCATACATCACCGTAGCTAATTCACCTGGATGAACTTGTATGGATCGCATGGCTGGCTTGAAATCCCATGGGCCTCTAGCGTTTGCATCAAACTCCACGGTAATTAACCGTGTTTTATCAATTTGGGTATTTACAGGCGCTTGAGAAGTCGCACCTGCAATATTTTTTTCACCTAGTGCCAAAATATTGATACCCGTCATTTCGCAGATGGCTTTGTACAAAGGCACCAACGCATAACCGAATGCAAACATAGCCAATACTATGATGGCCAGCTTGCCCACCATGTTTGTATTTTCTTGTTTACGAATCATAGAAAGCTTTTGATTAACAAACGACTAGTGGCTCAAAATGTACATTTTTGCCATGAATCCAATGAAAAAGACAATCGCAATTGAGGTCAGAATCAACCCCATTTTGCGATTATTTTTCTTTTGCTCAGGTGTAGACATTTAAATTCTAGCTTTAATTTTTAAAACTAAGCAATGATTTTTGTTGCCGCAGCATTCAGCTTAGGCGGTGTTTCAAAAGTGTGGAACGGCGCTGGAGAATCCACTTCCCACTCCAAACCTTCTGCACCTTTGACCAGATTCTCAGAATTTTTGTCTTCCCATGGATTGCTATTAGCTTTCACGCCTTTGCCCATCATGGCTGGAAGCACCACAAAGAAGAAGAAATAAACTTGCGCCAAGCCGAAGGCAAAAGCACCGACTGAAGCAATCGCATTGAAGTCTGCAAACTGCATTGGATAATCAGCATAACGACGTGGCATACCTGCCAAGCCCAAGAAGTGCATTGGGAAGAAGGTTATATTGAATGAAATTAACGACCACCAGAAATGAATTTTTCCACGTGATTCGTTGTACATCACGCCCGTCCACTTAGGACACCAGTAGTAGAAGCCAGCAAACATGGCATACAAAGAACCGGCAACCAAGACATAGTGGAAGTGAGCAACCACGTAATAAGTGTCATGCAGCTGGATATCGATAGGCGCCATGGCCAAAATCAGCCCTGAAAATCCGCCAATAGTAAACACGAAAATAAAACCAACAGCAAACAACATAGGCGTTTCAAAAGTCATTGAGCCGCGCCACATGGTTGCAATCCAGTTAAAAATCTTCACCGCAGTTGGAACAGCAATTAGCATCGTCGCGTACATGAAGAACAATTGCCCAGTCACCGGCATACCGACTGTAAACATGTGATGCGCCCAAACAATAAAGCTCAAAATTGCAATACTTGATGTCGCGTACACCATTGAGGCGTAACCAAATAATTTTTTACGAGAAAATGCTGGAACCACATGGCTGATAATGCCAAAGGCCGGCAAGATCATGATGTAAACCTCAGGGTGACCAAAAAACCAAAAAATGTGCTGATACATGACCGGGTCGCCACCACCAGCCGGATTAAAGAAACTAGTACCAAAATGACGATCAGTCAATGTCATAGTGATTGCGCCCGCCAAAACTGGCATCACAGCAATCAACAAGTACGCAGTAATTAACCAGGTCCAGCAGAACATAGGCATTTTCATCAATGTCATACCGGGCGCTCGCATGTTCAACACGGTAACGATAATGTTGATAGAGCCCATGATGGAGCTAGCACCCAGCAAATGCAATGCAAAAATACTAGTATCCATTGACGGCCCCATTTGCAGCGTCAAGGGAGCGTATAAAGTCCACCCAGTTGCAGGTGCGCCACCAGGCATAAAAAATCCAGCCACAACCATCAATGCAGCTGGAATCATCAACCAGAAACTGAAGTTGTTCATACGCGCAAAAGCCATATCACTAGCACCAATTTGCAACGGAATCATCCAGTTTGCAAAACCAACGAAACCAGGCATGATGGCACCAAACACCATAATGATGCCGTGCATAGTAGTAAGCTGATTAAACAGCTCTGGGTTGATCATTTGCAATCCCGGCTGGAATAGTTCGGCTCTAATTCCCAACGCCAAGACGCCGCCAATCATGAACATGGCGAAACTGAATAACAAATACAACGTACCAATATCTTTGTGGTTGGTTGCAAAAACCCAACGACGCCAGCCAGCTGGGGCACCGTGGTCGTGATGATCATCATGCGCGTCATGCGAATGAGAAGAATGGTCTAGTACTGCACTCATTTTGATACTTCCTCGAAACTAATATTTACTTGCGGGCTGCCAAAACTTCAGCTGGCTGCACCAATTGCCCAGTTTTGTTTGACCAATTATTTTTTGTGTAAGTGATGACTGATGCCAAGTCTGTATCGCTTAAATGCTTCCAAGCTGGCATAGCACCGTTGTTTTGACCATTCAAAAGAATCGCAATTTGTTTCGCCTTATCTGCATCCAACACTACAGCTGAACCATCTAGCGCTTTGATGGCACCCGCACCTTTTCCGTTAGCTTGATGGCAAGCTGCGCAGTTCGCCGCGTAAACTTTTTCTCCGCGCTTCAAGATATCGTCCATAGTCCAAACTTTGCTTGGATCATCTGCCTTAGCGGCTAGTTTCTTTTGCTCACCTGCGACCCATTTGCTGTAATCTTCTGCAGACACAACTTTAACGTGAATCGGCATATACGAGTGTTCTTTGCCGCATAGTTTCGCGCATTGACCGTAATAATCGCCAATCTTTTCCGCACGAAACCAAGTGTCTCGCACAAAGCCCGGAATGGCGTCTTGCATGATACCGAATGCTGGCACTGCAAAAGCATGAATCACGTCGTTCGCAGTTGTAATAACACGAATTTTTTTATCGACTGGAACAACCAGAGGATTGTCAACTTTTAACAAATAGTTATCTACAGTCTGACCCGCCTTAGGCCCACCGTTTTCAGACATCTCACGATGCGTTGCATCTAAAGTCGAGACGAAACCGATACCTTCACCCTCGCCTTTGATGTAGTTGTAACCCCATTTCCACTGCATACCAGTTGCTTTAACGGTCAAGTCAGCGTTAGTTGTATCTTTCATGGCCACCACAACTTTGGTGGCTGGCAACGCCATCAAAATAACGATGATGAACGGGATGATGGTCCAAACCACCTCAACCGTCACAGATTCATGAAAATTGGCTGGTTTATGCCCTACAGATTTACGATGTTTCAAAATTGAATAAAACATCACACCAAAGACCAAAATAAAAACCGCCGTACAGATGATCAACATGTACCAATGCAACCAGCTTTGTTCTTGCGAAATTTTGGTAACACCTGTCGTCAAATTCAACTGATTAACCCCAGGCCCTCCGGACAAGTCAGCCAAAGCATATGCTGCCGTGGCTGCAAAAGAACCCAGAACAACACCAGCTTTTTGCAAAAGATTGGTCAATTTATTAGAAATTAATGTTTTTAACATGTTCGCCACTTTTTCACGTCCAATCGCCCCACAGAATTACGTATGTCAATGAATTTACATACCCAAAAGTGCAAGCCACATATCGCGATGTGTTTGCACTAAACTCCTTATTGTATTCGCCTTGGCCTTTACCAATCTTTACACTCGCATAATTTCCGACTTTTTTACCCAAAAACGACTTTTCAGGCCTAAATATTGTGAGAATTTTGCATCGCTCTCATCAGAATAATAAATTATATGTTAATTCTGAATTTGGTATATCAAATTTCCAAGCTCTGAATGCAGGCTGCGCGTTGACGATTGGCAACTTTGATGGCGTCCATCGTGGTCACCAAGCCATGCTTGCGCTGTTAAAAAGCGAGGCATCACATCGGAATATTCCCAGTTGCGTGATGACGTTTGAGCCACATCCGCGCGATTATTTCGCTAAAGTTTCTCAAAAGCCTGCCTTAGCTCCCGCGAGGATTGCCACTTTGCGCGACAAATTGACTGAATTAGCACGTTGCGGCATCGATCAATGCGTTGTTTTACCCTTCAACGACACCTTTGCATCGAAGTCACCCGAAAATTTTATTAACGATGTACTCATTGGCAATTTAGGTGCCAAATACGTTTTAGTCGGGGATGATTTCCGGTTTGGTGCAAAGCGTGCAGGTGATTACGACATGCTAGATGCTGCTGGAACTGCAAAAGGCTTTGAGGTCGCCCGAATGAACAGCTATGAAGTACACGGTTTGCGTGTTTCCAGCTCAGCCGTCCGTGAAGCCTTGAACCAAGGACGAATGGACGATGTCGCCAGATTGCTTGGACGCCCTTACAGCATCAGCGGGCATGTGGTGCATGGCCGTAAATTAGGACGTGAATTGGATTGCCCAACTCTCAATTTACGTTTTTCACACTGGAAACCCGCTGCTAGTGGCATTTTTGTTGTTCGGGTGTTTGGTTTGGCTGATAAGGCTTTAGACGGTGTCGCAAATTTAGGTATTCGCCCTTCTTTAGACCCCAATGATGTAAATGGTGGGCGAGTACTGTTAGAAACCCACTGCTTGGACTGGCCATCACATTTGGGTAGTGAGGGTGGTTACGGTAAAATCATACGTGTGGAACTGTTGCACAAACTACATGACGAATTGAAGTACGACGGTCTGGAAGCCTTACAAATAGGTATTTCCAAAGACTGTGAAGATGCTCGCGCTTATTTCAAAACGCAGTCCCCAACACCGATTTCGCGAATTTGATAGGGTCAAGACGAACTGTCTTGGCCCCTCACAACCTATTCGCAGCCTTGTTCACTTCAACCCGCAAGGCATATTCTTAGTTTTGGCAATCGCACAATATGCCAATCAGCTCAAATTTTTTACTATGACCGATACAACTAATACCGATTACCGCAGCACCCTCAACCTGCCGGATACACCTTTCCCTATGCGTGGCGATCTGCCCAAGCGCGAGCCAGGCTGGGTTAAATCTTGGGAAGACAAAGGTATCTACAAAAAACTGCGCGATGTTCGCGCTGGCAAACCTAAATTTGTGCTGCACGATGGCCCGCCATACGCCAACGGGCAAATTCATATCGGCCACGCGGTCAACAAAATCCTCAAAGACATGATCGTCAAGGCCCGCCAGTTGGACGGTTTTGATGCCGTTTATGTACCGGGCTGGGATTGTCATGGCTTGCCAATCGAAAACGCGATTGAAAAACTGTATGGCCGCAACCTACCTCGCGACGAAGTGCAGGCCAAAAGCCGCTCCTTTGCTACCGAGCAGATTGCAGGCCAAATGGCAGACTTCAAACGTTTGGGCGTGTTGGGCGAGTGGGACAACCCCTACCGCACCATGGATTTTGCAAACGAGGCTAACGAAATCCGCGCGCTGAAACGCATCATGGAGCGCGGCTTTGTCTATCGTGGCCTCAAACCCGTGTACTGGTGTTTTGACTGTGGCAGCTCGCTGGCCGAGTTTGAGATTGAATACGCAGACAAAAAGTCGCAGACGCTGGATGTCGCCTTTCAATGCGCAGAACCTGAAAAGCTGGCAACAGCGTTTGGATTGGACAAGCTCAACAAAGACGCTTTTGCCGTTATTTGGACAACGACTGCTTGGACGATTCCTGCCAACCAAGCGTTGAACCTGAACCCGGAGCTGGAATACGCTTTGGTTGATACAGAACGCGGTTTGCTGGTTTTGGCAGCTGTGTTGGTTGAAAAGTGCCTAGCTCGCTACAAGCTCGAAGGCACCGTGTTGGCGACGACTTTGGGTAAGAACCTAGCCTTGATGAAGTTCAAGCACCCGTTTTACGATGTGGATGCAGGTTATCAACGCCTCAGCCCCGTGTTTTTAGCCGATTACGCCACAGCGGATGACGGCACAGGTATCGTCCATTCAGCGCCAGCTTATGGCGTAGAAGACTTTAACAGCTGCATGGCCAACGGCTTCACCACCGATGACATCTTGAACCCTGTGCAGGGCAATGGCCGCTATGTGGACGAACTGCCTTTGTTTGGCGGCTTGAACATCTGGAAAGCCTGCACACGCGTGATTGAAGTGCTTGCAGAATCCAACCGCTTGATGGCGACCGAGAACATCACGCACAGCTATCCGCATTGCTGGCGACACAAAACGCCGGTGATCTACCGTGCTGCTGCACAGTGGTTTATTCGCATGGATGAGGCCACATCAGCCACAGCCGGCGTATTTACTACCAATGCTGCTACAAAATCTTTGCGTCAATTGGCACTGAACGCGATTGAAGAAACCCAGTTTTACCCTGAAAGCGGTCAAGCACGCCTGCGTGCCATGATTGCAGGACGACCCGACTGGTGCATCAGCCGCCAGCGCAACTGGGGCGTACCGCTACCGTTTTTCATTCACATTGCCACAGGCGAGTTGCACCCCCGCACTATGGAGCTGATGGATCTGGCGGCCAGTATGGTGGAAGCCGGCGGCGTGGAAGCTTGGAGCAAGGCGACGATGGAAAGCCTGATCGGCGCAGATGGTGAACACGGCGCTTGCAATTACACCAAAAGCACCGACATTTTGGATGTGTGGTTTGACTCTGGCACCACGCATTACCATGTGCTGCAAAAGAGCCATGAAACGCAATCGACTTGGCCCGCTGACTTGTATCTGGAAGGCCATGACCAGCACCGTGGCTGGTTCCACAGTTCGCTGCTCACCGCTTGCGCCATGTACGACCACGCCCCCTACAAAGGCTTGCTGACGCACGGTTTCACCGTGGACGGCAAAGGCCGCAAGATGAGCAAAAGCGAAGGCAATGTGGTTGCGCCACAAGCTGTGAGCGACAAAATGGGTGCAGAAATCATACGCCTGTGGTGCGCCGCGACCGATTATTCAGGAGACCTGAGCATTGACGACAAAATCTTGGCGCGGGTGGTGGACATCTACCGCCGCATCCGCAACACCTTGAAGTTTTTACTGGCGAACACTAGCGACTTTGACCCTGCAGTTGACGCTGTGCCGCTGGGCGAGATGCTGGAAATCGACCGTTACGCCATGAGCCGCTTTGCGCAACTGCAAGCCGAGGTGTTGGCACACTACCAAGTGTATGAATTCCACCCTGTCGTTGGTAAATTACAAGTGTATTGCAGCGATGACTTAGGCTCGTTTTACCTCGATATTTTGAAAGACCGGCTTTACACCACCGCACCCAAGTCCAAAGCACGACGCAGTGCGCAAACAGCATTGCACCAGATCAGCCAAGCCTTGCTGCGTTTGATGGCACCGTTTTTGAGCTTCACCGCGGAAGAGGCGTGGCAAGTCGTCGGCCATTCGGAATCCATCTTCATGGAAACCTACGCCACCTTCGACGCACCAGATGTGCCTTTACTGGCCAAGTGGAGTCGTATCCGCGAGATTCGTGACATCGCGAACAAAGAAATCGAGGCATTGCGCGCTGCAGGCACGGTGGGCTCGTCGCTTCAAACCAACCTAGTGCTTGAAGCGGGGGCGGAAGACTATGCGCTGCTAAGTAGTCTGGGCGATGATTTGAAGTTCGTTTTCATCACTTCCGTTATAAATTTGATAGCTGCTCAGGCAATAAATATATCGGCTACAGCCACAAATGATGCCAAATGCGAGCGTTGCTGGCATTACCGCGCGGATGTAGGTAGTGACGCGGCGCATGCTACCCTTTGCGGTCGCTGCAGCAGCAATTTGTACGGCGCGGGTGAAGTCAGGACGGTGGCTTAAATGGCGAAAACAGTGGAGAAACCTTTGGTTAAATCATCTGCAAAAAAAGTGTATTCAAGCAACAGCAGCCATGCTCGCTGGTGGGCGTGGCTGGGGTTGGCGCTGATCATTTTGCTGGCCGACCAGTTCACCAAAGTGCTGATTACCGGCTACTACCAATTGGGCGACAGCACCCGCGTGCTGAGCTTTTTCAACGTGGTCAGAGCGCACAACACAGGCGCAGCCTTCTCGTTTTTAGCGAATGCAGGTGGCTGGCAGCGTTGGTTTTTCACGGGTATTGGCGTGGCTGCCGCTCTGTTTATCACGTGGCTGCTGCGGCAACATGCAGGGCAAAAACTCTTTGCATTTGCCATGGCCTGTATTTTGGGCGGTGCGATTGGCAATGTGATTGACCGCGTAATGTACGGCTACGTCGTGGACTTTTTGGACTTCCACTACGCAGGCTGGCACTTCCCCGCGTTCAATGTTGCCGACAGCGCCATCAGCATCGGTGCAGCCTGTTTGATTTGGGATGAACTGCGACGCCTTAAAACTGCAAAATAGACAATTCAAGATAAACGCCTTGAAACGACGTTTATCTTGGACTTAAATGACAGAAAACGGCAGATTACGCAAACCAGCTGATTTTTCCAGTTGTTAAGTCATGCATTGCAGATACGACTTTAACTTTCCCGTCTTTAACCAGTTTGGCGATAACCTCGCTTTTTTGCAAAATGTGATCAACTGCATCTTTCGCATTTTGATCTGCTAAGTCTTGCACCAGTTTTTTATTTTTTGAGCTTGGCACACCTGCATATTGCAACTTACCCATCGATGGGCGAATATTTGCCAGCATTGCTGTGAGATTGCCCAATTTCACATCATCTACAGCGCCTTTTACAGCACCGCAATTGCTATGCCCTAAAACCACAATCAGTTTAGCACCTGCAGCTGCGGTCGCAAATTCTAAGCTACCCAGAATATCGGTATTTACAAAGTTACCAGCAATACGTGCTGCAAAAATATCGCCAAGACGCTGATCAAAAACCATTTCTGGCGGCACGCGGCTGTCAATACATCCAACCACGACGGCTACAGGAGATTGCTGCTCGGCAGTAGCCAACACTTGCTTGCGCAGATCGCAATTGATAGTGTGCCCACCCACAAAGCGGGCGTTACCTGCTTTTAGCATAGCTAAGGCCGCATCCGGAGTTGTTGCAGTCTGTGATGCAAGCGTAAACACATCACATACCTCTCCTTTGGCAGCTGCATTACCGGTGACAGTAGCACCAGCTATAGCACCAATAGAAAATAAAGCGTTACGTCTTGATACCATGATGACCTCTTTTCTTAAGTTGTAAATAAATGAACTATTTAAACGACTTTATTCTGTTCAAACAGCACAGTTAATTACACGAGATCAAAGCGAACTCCAGATGAAAAGCCCATGAACAGGTTATTAAAAAATCATGAATAGAAGATGACAACCACGAAATGAAAGCCGACCTAAATAGCCAAACTCAATGCGTATGTTGGTGTGTCGTCATTTTGTAGCCTAAGCCGCGCACAGTTTCTATGACCTCTACACATGTATCTTGATGATTTTCTGCTAACTTACTACGTAGTCTTCCAATGTAGACATCAACAATATTGGTTAGTGGATCCTCTTGTACACCCCACACATTAGACAAAATACGTTCGCGGCTGTAAAGCCGATGCGGATTACGCATCAATAATTCAAGCAACGCCAGTTCTTTTGCTGTAAAACTAACTGCTTTTCCCGCATGCGTAACGCGCATAGTACCGAGGTCAAAGCGTATGTCACCAACCTCCAAAATTTCATTCTCTAAGTTTTGCTGCCGTATTTGACCCCTGCGCATGAGCGCATCCATACGTGCCAAGAGCTCCTCAAATGCGAATGGTTTTGCTAAGTAATCGTCAGCGCCGCAGCGCAAACCAGCTACGCGGTTGTCGACAGTTGTCATCGCTGAAAGCATTAATATTGGCACATGAATGCCTAAGCTGCGCAGATTCTGGCAAACATCGATGCCATTCATGCCCGGAAGCATAACATCCAACAATACAAGCTCAGCATCGCCAGATTTAGCTTGCTCAAAGCCATCCGTTCCAGTGTTGCAAATTTGCACGATGTGGTTTTCCGCCCTCAGGCCGCGTCCTAAAAAATCTGCTACACGTTTATCATCTTCAATTATCAATACTCGCATATTTCAAACGCCTCTGTATGCTAATGTGATGCAACATCCACCTTCGATACTGGAACCAATATCAATATCAAAACTTAGTGCTTCAGCCAAAGTTTTGGCTATGGCAAGACCTAATCCTGCCCCGTCTGAACGCATTTTTCTAGCCTTCTCACCTCTAAAATGACGCTGAAATAACTCATCTTTCTCATTGTCGGCAATACCAATCCCCGTATCCTCGATGCGAAGTTGCAATTTATTTTGAACAAAAGCCACACTTGTACGAATAAAACCGCCAGGTGGTGTGTAACGAACAGCGTTGTCGTAAAAAACCATCAGTAATTGACTTAATTTATCCGCATCTGTGTTTATTGTGAACGCGCTAGAAATATCAGAAACCTGTAGTTGGTTCTGCACTAAATGCTCTATCGTGACTCCAGTCTCCTGTGTCAAAGCACGACTCTGGACAATCGAAGCCTCGATAATGGGAAGTATAGATTGCTGAGAAAAATTCAACTCTGTCACCAATAAGCGCTCTTTTGCAAGTAACAACAATACATTTATTCGCTGCGTTAGCTGCCGAGTAGTAACTGCTATGTTGGTCAGCGAAAAACGGTATTCATCACTAGATTTTTCACCGCCTCGCAACGCAATCTCAGCCTCTCCTAGTATGACAGTCGCAGGCGTTCTAAGCTCGTGGCTCAAATCTGAAAAAAATTCGCGTCGACGAACTTCAGCTGTGCGCAACACCTCATTGGCACTGACGAGCTGCGCAGTTCTTTGAGCAACCGCCTGCTCTAACTCTTCTTTTTTTGTTTGTTCGTCACTTCTTTTACTGAATATTTCACGAGCCATAGTGTTAAAGCTACGCGCTAGTGTGCCAAACTCATCAAAACCACGAACGGGCACTTGAACTGCAGTTGTCGCACTGTCAGCTTCGGATTGAATTCTTTGTGTCCCCAGCATCAAATCGGCTATGGGTTGCGTCAGGTGCTTCACAAAATAAATAGCTAAAGATATTGCAGATAGAACCGTAATCAGCAACATTATCAAGCGCATACTTTTACTCAAATCTATTGCGCTGTCAGCATCCTTGGTCGCCTGTATGCTTATTTGCGACTGCTGCTCTATAGCATCTGCTATCAAGATTCGTACATCTTTACTGCCAGAAACGTCAAACGTATTGAGCATTTCTGTCCAGACTTGTTTTTTATCAATATCTGATTTTCCCCAATCATTGTGATTGACTTTGTTCTTGAAATTAGCAAAGTTAACTTCAAGAATATCAAGAACTTCTGCACTCGACAAATACTGATTGCTAAGTGGCTTAGTTGCACTTGCTAACGCCACGTCTGCGCGTTGAATGGGCAAACGTTCGCGTACAGTTTGAATATTGGCGTTAATGCGATCAATCAAAGCATCTCGCGCTATCGCAGAGGCCTTCCCAGTTAACAAAAGCTCAGCGTACCAAACCTTCAATCGTTGTTTATCAGCGCCAATATTCGTATACGCCACCAATAGCTCTTGCGCAATGAGGCTGCGCTTTTCATAATCTTGCGCCCGTTGCACAAACACATAGCCTGCTGCTGACTGAAGTAAAACCAATAAACAAACGCCAGAAAAAGCAAAAACAATCTTTTGTTTGAATGTGAGATTCATGCGCTGAGAAAAATGGTTGGTATTAATAGGTCATCACAATGATGTGAAATTACAAACTTTTTGACGGCTTAAGGATTTTGCTGCATAATTAAAGAAGAAGGGGAGTAACTCCCGATATTGTCACTTTATCAAAAATCTGGTGGCAGTACCCAACAGCAAGTCGTCATTACGAAATTTGTTTTACAAATTTCCGGCTTGTTGGTCGTACAGCTTTTGTGCGATGAGCCAGACCTTCGACTGAAAGTCCTGATGGGGAGTGGTCGAAGCGTGTCAACACAGTACACGGATTTGAAGTTTTAGCTTATCCAGTATTAACTTCACAACATCAACCACCACCCATTCCGATTTCAGTGTGCTGGAAGTCTGCTTGTCAGATTTTCTATTGATATTTGAACGCTTGATTGGAATTTGACATGGAATTATTCTCAACGCCTTGGTGGTCCGCACTCTTGGCTATTATTTTGATTGACCTCGTTTTAGCCGGTGACAACGCCATTGTTATCGCCTTAGCGGCTCGCAACTTACCCTCGCATTTACAGAAAAAAGCCATCGCATGGGGCACTGTTGGCGCAATAGCTGTACGTGCGGTGATGACTGTTGGCGTGGTTTGGTTGCTCAAAATTCCAGGCTTGATGCTGGTAGGCGGGCTTGGTTTGCTATGGATAGCATACAAATTAATTGCTGATCAAGATAACAAAGAGCATGACGGTCCAATAGCGAGCACCTTTTGGGGGGCTATGAAAACCATTGTGGTGGCTGATGCGCTGATGGGCGTTGACAACGTCTTAGGGGTGGCTGGCGCGGCACACGGTTCGTTTGATTTGGTCATCATAGGCCTGCTCATCAGCGTGCCCATCGTGGTTTTTGGCAGCACCATGGTTTTAAAACTGGTTGAGCGCTTTCCCATCATCATTCAACTTGGCGCTGCCGTACTGGCCTTCACCGCAGCCAGCATGATCGTCAAAGAGCCATTTTTAGCCTCCTTTTTTAACAGCGAATTTGCCAAGTGGGGGATATACCTTGCAAGCATCGCCATGGTCTTAGGCGGTGGTTGGTTGGTAACGCGTCGCTCTAAAGCCACAAATATCACTACCTCTTAGGAGATATCACCCCTTAAACAAAACTGGCTTCCCAGTTAAGTAATCTTTTCTTAGTTATTAAACCTGAACTTTCAAGGAGATTTTTATGGAAACGATGATTGTTTATGCAGATGACGCTGAATATGCACGCAAAACATTGACGCCGCTCTTAGCTACGCGCCATGGCCAAAACACCAATGAAGAAAGCCATTGGATTGTTGTCGCTTGCGCACCAAGCGTGACGAATGATGTAGCCAAATGGGTCAGCCCTGAGGCGAAAGACCTATGGCGCGACGATTGGGCGATTGCCCTCTTTGGACAGATCAAACCCATACTCGGCGCAGCGGGAAATACCGTGTCCACCCAACTTGCCAATGCGAAGAGCAGCTTGATCGACCAAACCAGCGAGCTGCTGAAGTTGCATAAAGGCGCTAAAGTGATTGATGCACGCAGACCTAAATTTGGCTACGATTTGCAGCCAGTTACGAGCGAACAACCGGCAGGCAACAAAAAATTAGCAGGATTGGCTGCTGCCGTGACTGTTGCGACAGTTTTGGCAGCAGACTTTTAAAAAATCAAGGCGCTTTTTATAGCGTAATGATTGAGCAACCCGTGGTTTGACGAGCTTCTAAATCACGGTGAGCTTGCTGCACATCAGCCAGCGGGTAACGCTGGTCGATGCGTATTTTGACAGCGCCGCTCGTCACGACAGCAAACAACTCGTCCGCCATTGCTTGAGTCGCTTCGCGGCTGCTGATGTGGCTGAATAGGGTTTGCCGCGTCACGTAAATCGAGCCCTTTGCACCTAATGAGCCCGGTGCAAACGGTGGCACAACGCCCGAAGCATTGCCAAAACTGGCCATCAAGCCAAATGGAAGTAGGCAGTCCAATGATTTGTCCCACGTGTCTTTGCCCACCGAGTCATAAACCACCTTGACGCCGGGTTTCAAGCCTTTTTTCGCATTGTCGGCAGCGGTGATTTCTTTCACGCGCGCTGCAAAATCTTCGGTGTTGTAGTTGATGACGTATGCCGCGCCGTGCTCTTTAGCAAGCTGGCATTTGGCGTCTGACCCTGCCGTGCCAATCAACTGCAAACCCAGTGCCTTCGCCCATTGACAGGCAATCAACCCCACGCCGCCCGCTGCAGCGTGGAACAACACAAAATCACCCGCCTGCAAACCGCCCTGCGGCAGCGTTCGGCGCAGCAGATACTGGGCGGTTAGGCCTTTAAGCATCATGGCGGCGCCAGTTTCAAAGCTGATGTTATCTGGCAGTTTGCAAACCGTCATCGCGGGCATGACGCGGCGCTCGCAGTAGCTGCCAGGCGGGTTGCCCGCATAGGCGGCACGGTCGCCAACTTTGAGGTGCGTCACGCCCTCACCCACGGCTTCCACCACGCCTGCGCCTTCCATGCCCATGGTCAAAGGCATGGGTAAAGCATAAACGCCGCTGCGCTGGTAGACGTCGATGAAGTTCAGGCCAATCGCGTGGTGTTTGATGCGGATTTGACCCGGGCCGGGCTCGCCAACTTCGAGTTCGACGATTTTGAGCTCTTCAGGGCCACCGTTTTTGTCGATTTGAACTGTTTTTGAAAGGGTGTTGCTCATGGTTTTGTCTCCAGTTGAAGGTTAGTAAAAATTTTAAGTAAAACTGCCATTCCCGCGAAGGCGGGAATTCACGGTGGCGCGGCATGGATTCCCGCCTTCGCGGGAATGACGGTTCGGGCACCTTTGCGACTTAATACGTGCCCGAATATGCTCCGCCATCCGTCAGCACGTTTTGCCCCGTAATGTAGCCCGCCTGCTGACTACACAAAAACGCGCAAGTTGCGCCAAACTCGGCTGGGTTACCAAAACGCAAGGCGGGGATGGTTTTGCGGCGCGCGTCCATCACGTCGTCCATGGTTTTGCCGGACTTTTGCGCCGCGCCTTGCATGGTGGTTTTTAAGCGGTCGGTATCGTAGGCACCGGGCAGCAAGTTATTGATGGTGACGTTGTTTCCCGCTAACTTGGTCGTTCTGGCGACGCCTGCGACAAAGCCCGTCAAACCGCTGCGTGCACCATTGCTCAAGCCCAAAATATCAATCGGCGCTTTGACGGCGCTGGAGGTGATGTTGACAATGCGACCAAAGCCGCGAGCTGCCATGCCATCCACCGTCGCTTTGATCAGCTCAATCGGCGTCAGCATATTGGCATCAACCGCTTTGAGCCAGTCTTCGCGCTCCCAAGTTCGGAAGTCACCTGGTGGTGGGCCGCCGGCGTTGGTGACCACAATGTCAAAGTCTTTGCCCGGCCCACCGGCGACTGAGAAAGCCGCAGCGCGACCAGCTTCAGTGGTGATATCTGCCGCTACAAACAACACTTTTGGAGGTATTTTGACATTATTTTGCTCATTTTCACCCTCTTTTTGACCATTATCCAGCGTATTTGCTGCCTGAGCAGCTATCAAATCAGTAGCAGACTGTTGTAACACTTCCCGCCCCCGCGCCACTAAAACAACGTTAACGCCTTCTGCATACAACGCCTGTGCACAGCCCAAACCCAGCCCTTTGCTGGCGCCACACACCAGCGCCCATTTGCCTGCAATACCTAAATCCATGAACAAATCTCCTGATTCATTAAACCGTATTTTTAACTTTTTCTAGACACCCAATATACCCCGCCCAGCACCAATACTGTACCTACGATGATCCATGCGTTGAGCGGTTCACCCAAAATGAACACGCCCATCAAGATGGTGGACATGGGGCCAATCATGCCAGTTTGCGCCGCCAGAGGTGCGCCTATGCGCTCAATAGCCATCATGACTGCAAGGACAGGCAGCGCCGTACACAGTGTTGCATTTAAAAGTGATAACCATAAAACCTGCGGCGCGACCGCCATAGCGCTCAAAGGGCGCAACACGGCAAATTGCGCGATACACAGCAGGCAAGCTACTGTGGTGGCCAAGCCAACCAGACGCAATGAGCCCAAGCGTTTGACCATTTCACCGCTGTAGCTGAGGTAAATGGCGTAGCTCACCGCGCTGCCGAACACCAAAACAGCGCCCAAAACCGTGTTGCTACTCGTCGATCCATCAAATTTCAGCTCATGCCCAAACACCAGAAAAATCCCCGCATAACTCAGCGCCATCGCCCCAATTTGCTTGGACGACATTTTCTTTTTATACAACAACCAGCCCAAAATCAACACCAATGTCGGGTTCAAATACAAAATCAGCCGCTCCAAAGCCGCGCTGATGTAGGCCAGCCCTGCAAAATCCAGATAACTAGCCAAGTAGTAGCCAGTAAACCCCAGCCCCAGCACGCCCAGCCAGTCGTTGCGCGTTAAAGCTTCCTTCCCTCGGCTGGCCCACCACGCCATGACCGCAAAAATAGGCAGTGCAAACAACATGCGGTACATGATGAGGGTGACCGCATCGACGCCATAACGGTAAGCCAGTTTGACGATGATGGCTTTGCCGCTGAAGGCAGTAGAGCCCGCAACAGCCAGCAACAAACCAGTTGCGAAGCGTTTTTGTGCAGACTTTTTAAGCTGTTCAGTCATCAGATTTGCAGCACTCTTTTGTAATTTTACTATAATTTTAATAGCTAAATAAGCAACAAATACGCTGGCTAGATGCCAATTTGACTATATTTTTTACTATTTACGCAAGTAAGCAGCGACGACATCTTGCAGAAGTTTTGTTCCCAATATGCCAGCATCGTGTGTGGCTTTGGGCACTTCCATGTAACGCGCTCTCACCCCGTGCTCCTTCAGAGTAGCCATATAACCCGTGACTTGCTCTGGCGAGGTGTTGACATCTGCCTTGCCCGTAATAGCTGTGACTTGCGCGGTTTTGAACACCTTGTCTGCCACCTCATGCGGGGAAATGCTGCGTCTGACTATGTTTTTTGACCAAGCTTGGCGGCGAATATTTAAGTCGCACGGGCAGGCGATGAGCACGGCTCTATCTATCAACTCTGGGTGTCGTCCCAAAATCACACCCGCGGTGGCCGCGCCGCCTGAATACCCCACCACCACCACGCGACCCGCACCGTATTTCGTTTTCAGGGCCTGTAGAGCGTTTGCGACGGCATCAACGTTGTGGGCAGTGTAGTTGTCGCCGCCACCCAATTTGTCGCCCGTTGATGCGTTTTTCTTGGAATCTGCGTAACCAGGGCGAATCATGCCGACGAACACGGTGTCTTGGCTCGCAAATGCTTGGAAATGCTTGAAATGCCGGTCGTACAAGCCACCACGACTGCTGTCGCCATGTAGATAAACCAGTAAATTGCGTGTTTTGTTGCCCGCTGGCTCAGCGACCGCAGTTTTTTTGGTGGTTTGAATGACCAAACACTCGGTGATGGCATTGACACGGCTAATGCCATCGGCCTGAGGGCAGCCCTGTGCCCAAACTGCGCTACCGCTTAAACACAAACCTAAACATACCAAAAAAGCAGCTATCCGCACACTCAAAACCCTGCCGCTTGCCCATCACGCCGTGGGTCGCTAGCGGCCATATAACCTTCTACCGCTGGGTCGCCCATGCGCCAGATGAACTGGCCAGCGCCAAAGTCTTGGTACGAATCTTGAATCACGCTAACTTGGTGACCGCGGTCTAACAATCCTTGCACAGTGTCGGGGTGCATGTGCGCTTCGACGTTGATGTCAAAGCCAGCATTGAACCGCCAGCGCGGCGCGTCACAAGCTGCTTGCGGATTTTGACCAAAGTCCAGCATCCGCACCAGCGTTTGCATGTGCCCTTGCGGTTGCATGTTCGCGCCCATCACACCAAAACTCATCACCGGCTGGCCGTCTTTGGTCAAAAACGCGGGAATGATGGTGTGAAACGGGCGCTTACCTGGCGCGACTTGATTCGGCCCTGGCTCTAAGTTGAAACCATGACCTCGGTTTTGCAGGCTGATGCCAAAAGTAGGCTCTACACAACCCGAGCCAAAGCCCATGTAATTGCTTTGAATCATACTGACCATCATGCCAGACTCGTCAGCCGCCGTGAGGTAAATCGTACCGCCTTTGACCGGGTTACCGGCTTTAAAGTCTTGCGCTTTGTTGGGATCAATCAGTTTGGCGCGGGCGGTTAAATAAGCATCGTCCAACATTTGCTCGACAGTGACTTCCATCGCACTCGGTTCGGCAACAAAGCGGTACACGTCGGCAAAGGCGAGCTTCATGGCTTCGATTTGAAGGTGCTGTGTGGCTGCGGCATCAACATTCATCTTTGACAAATCAAATTTAGCCAAAATGCCCAGAGCAATCAAAGCGGCAATGCCTTGGCCATTGGGTGGGATTTCGTGCATGGTGTAGCCGCGGTAGTCTTTGGCGATGGGTTTGACCCACTCTGGCTGGTAAGACGCTAAGTCTTGCGCCGTAATAGCGCCACCCTGTGCTGCTGAGAACTTCAGCAACGCTTCTGCAATTTCGCCCTCGTAAAACGCTTTGCCTTTGGTTTGCCCAATCAAACGCAAAGCTTTGGAAGCACCTTTGAATTGGAACAACTCACCGACTTCTGGCGCTCGGCCTTTGGGTAAGAAGTTATCGGCAAAACCGGGTTGCCCACGCAATTCTTCCACAGGTGCTGCCCATTTGCCTTGAACCACAAAAGGTACGAGGTAGCCGCGCTCTGCAATGTCAGCAGCGGGTTGCATCAAATCGGCAAAAGGCAATTTACCAAAGCGCTCGCTCATTGCCGCCCAGCTGGCAACTGCGCCAGGAATGGTGACGGAATCGATGCCGCGCTTGGGCGGATTCACGCTGTCTGTACCGTATTTTTGCTTAAAGTAAGCCGGCGTCCAAGCTTGTGGCGCTCGGCCTGAGGCGTTTAGGCCGTGCAATTCTTTGCCATCCCAAATAATGCAAAATGCATCACTGCCTAAGCCGTTGCTGACGGGTTCGACAATCGTCATCACGGCGGCCGTGGCGATGGCGGCGTCGACCGCATTGCCACCTTTTTGCAACATCTGCAGGCCAGCTTGTGCGGCTAGCGGGTGCGATGTAGAAACTACATTTCGCGCATAGATAGGTAAGCGGTTTGATAAGTAAGGATTGGAGGCTGCGTGCTTGTGGTTCATAGATTTTTAGGAGTTTCTCAAGTAGTTTTAGTCGTTAATTAATGTCCAGCAATCTTTTTATGCAGGCGGCGCAACGACCACCAAACACCAAATGCGACAAAGGGAATGGCGATGGCAGCGGTGACCTCGCCACTCAGTGGCCAACCCAGCTTTTGTGCGCCTTTAGCTATGTAGCTGATCAAGCCTACGGTGTAATAGGTGATAGCAGCGACCGACAAACCTTCAACAGTCGATTGCAATTTAAGCTGCAAATCTTGCCTGTCGTTCATCGTTGCCAAGAGCGCTTGGCTGCTTTGTTGTTGCTCAATTTCTACCCTAGTACGCAGCAAGTTGCTAATGCGGGAGACACGCTGCGACAGGGCATCTTGCCGGCGCGTGGCCCATTCGCAGGTGCTGCGCGCGGGGGTAAGTCGTCTGTCCATGAATTCACGAATGGTTTGTAAACCGGCTAAGCGAGACTCATTGATATCTTCAATCCGATCATCCACCAGTGCAAAGTAAGCAGAGCTGGCTGAGAACCGCGAATGTGTCGCGGCGTATTGGCTTTCCACCTGCCCCGCCAGTTTGGTCAACCTGTCTAGCAGCTGCGGCTCGTCATTACGGTCTGCAGTGCGAATAGCTTCCGCCAATTCGGCCAACTCACGCTCTGCATAGGCCAATGCACTACCTGCGTCTCGCGCAGCAGGTAAACCTAGCAAGGCGGCCATGCGATAGGTTTCTATCTCCAGCAAACGTTGCACCAATCGCCCCAAACGACGCGGCGTCAAGCTGCCGGTCAACAGCACCATACGCGAAAACCCATCTGCATGAATGGCAAAATCGGTATAAACCTCGCCAAAACCGTCTGCCACGGTAGAAGCCACCAAGGTGTCGTCATTGAGCACATGCTTGATGATAGCGTTGCTGCCAAACACATGCGTAGGCAAGCACCACACATGCATGCTTGTGAGCGCTTCACCCGGTAATTTTTCTAACCAATCCTGCGGTACAACATCCATCGCGGTTTGTGGTTCTCGCTCCTCCAATGTGTCACCCTCCAAGCCACGCGTGAAAGTGTAGGTCACGAATTCGGTATGCAGCTCCCAGCGCAATCTAAAACCACCCAAATCAACGCGAATATGTGTAGAGGTAACGTCCGGTGGTGGCAAATGGTGGTCGCGTAACAAGGTTGCCACATGTTCGCGGCTGGCTTGGCGTTGTTCAACATCACAAACCATCACAACATGCGAGATGGCAACCGGCGCCGTCATCGCCTCTGGCGGGCGGGCGTGAATTTCGTTGTGCAGGGCAACGCGTGCGGGGTGCTGTTGGATATGAAGGTGTGTGCGCATAAAAGTAATCTTTGCAACTATTGTGCCGCAATACATAAGCGACACATAAAAAAAGGCATCCGAAGATGCCTTTTTTATGTGTTTAAGAACTTAGTCCTCTACAAATGCTTCTTCGCGTTTCTTGCTGACAGATGGCAACAGTACCACAACCAACAGCAACACCGCGACAGCCAGCAAACTCGCAGACAAACCACGCGTCACAAACACGCTCCAGTCACCGCGCGACAAAAGTAAGGCACGGCGCAAGTTTTCTTCCATCATTGGCCCCAGAATAAAGCCAAGCAACAAAGGCGCTGGCTCCATACCTAGCTTGATGAACAAATAACCAATCACGCCGAAGATGGCAACCATCCAAATGTCAAACGTGTTGTTGTTGGTAGAGTAAACGCCAATCGCGCAGAACAGCACAATCGCAGGGAACAACCAACGGTATGGCACGCTGAGCAATTTGATCCAAATACCGATCAAAGGCAGGTTCAAAATAATCAACATCGCATTGCCGATCCACATCGACGCAATCAAACCCCAAAACAGTTCAGGGTTGCTAGTCATCACCTGTGGGCCAGGCTGAATGTTATGAATCGTCATCGCGCCAACCATCAAAGCCATCACCGCATTAGGTGGGATACCTAATGTGAGCAAAGGAATGAAAGAAGTTTGCGATGCTGAATTATTAGCCGCCTCCGGAGCTGCCACACCACGGATATTGCCTTTACCGAATGGCACTTCGCCCGGTTGCAACTTGGTTTTCTTCTCAATTGTGTAAGCTGCGAAAGCAGCCATCACCGCGCCGCCGCCAGGCAAAATACCTAAAACAGCACCTAACGCTGTGCCGCGCAGGACGGCTGGAACCATACGCTTAAAATCATCCTTGTTAGGAAGCAAACCTTTAACATCAGCTGTAAACACCTCGCGCTCGCTTTCGTGCTTACCCAGGTTGCTGATGATCTCGCCGTAGCCAAACACACCCATCGCAATCACAATAAAGCCAATACCGTCAGTCAGCTCAGGGATATCGAAGCTGAAGCGAGCAACGCCTGAGTTCACGTCGGTACCGACCAAACCCAGTAGCAAACCCAGCAAAATCATACCTACAGCCTTCAGCAATGAGCCAGAAGCCAACACCACAGCGCCAACCAAGCCCAAAATCATCAACGAAAAGTATTCAGCCGGACCAAATTTGAAAGCAACTTCCGTCAAAGGCACGGCAAACGCAGCAAGTACCAAGGTACCAACGCAACCCGCAAAAAATGAACCCAAACCTGCCGCTGCCAGCGCCGGCCCCGCTCGCCCGTTTCGCGCCATTTGGTAGCCGTCAATAACAGTGACCACCGAGGACGACTCCCCTGGTAAATTCACCAAAATAGCCGTTGTAGAGCCACCATATTGAGCGCCGTAATAGATGCCAGCCAACATGATCAACGCTGAAACGGGTGGCAAAGCGTAAGTTGCTGGCAACAACATGGCAATGGTTGCCAAAGGACCGATGCCAGGCAAAACGCCAATCAAAGTGCCCAACAGGCAACCGATGAAGGCATACATCAAGTTAATCGGCGTGAACGCTACGCCAAATCCGAGTGCTAGGTTGTTAAATAATTCCATTTTTTATGTCCAGTCTTTATTTAATTATTAAGCGGTCAAAAAAGCTGGCCACACTGGGAACTGAAGCTTTAACAACAAGATAAAAGCGGCGTAGCTCATGACACTCAAAATAACCGCCAAAATGGCAACTTCTTTAAATTTGAACTCTTCGCCCGCGTTACTTGCGATGAAAGTAAGCGCAAAAATACCAAAAATCAAACCCATGGCTGGAAGTTTGATACTGGGTAACCCACCCAGAGAAATACCAAAAACTAAGTTAGCTGCAATGATGAAGAACAAAGGTTTCCAAGCAAATGCGCCTACTTTTTCACCATCAGCAGTTTCAACGACCAAAGATTTAAAAGTAATAACAGCCCCCAAAATAGCCATACAGATACCCAAAATGAGGGGAAAGTAACCTGGGCCCATACGAGCACCTGTACCTACGCTGTAATTTGTAGCGCCCCAAGCGAAGGCAACGCCTACTGCTGTGAACAACAACCCTGAAAAAAAGTCTTTTTGGCTCTTGATTGCCATATGTTTGCCTCTGATTAGTTTCGACACTCTAATTATCCCCTAGTAAGTTTGGTGTCATTCAATAAAAAACCTAGGGTTTTTACCAGTTTCTTGTTCTTTTCTCTTTTAAAACGCAAAAACCTATTCTGTAATATGAAAATTTGCAGATTACGGCTTCTTCACAGCTGCTTGAACACCCGTAACCACTTTGTTGCTGGCAAGCCCCATTTGGCTTGAACGACCTCGGCTCGCGCCATCAGCGCCTCGCGCTTTGGTGCCGACGCCATTCGCTGTGCCAAAACGATGGTATTGCCCTCACACGTAGGTTTAAACGCCCAAACAGCTCCCGCTCCAAACGCTTTTTCGATTTTGTCAACGGTGCTCTGATAACTAGAGGAACGGCCGAACAAATTTACGGTCATCACGCCATCATCGGTCAGCAAATTTCGGCAATTCGCGTAAAACTCGGCACTGTCCAGCACCGGTTCTGCCGCTTCGTGATCATACAAATCAACCTGTAAGGCATCAATTTGACCTTGCCAATGCGATTTTTGAATCTCCAGCGCTGCATCGGCCAAAACCACTTCTAATTTGGCATCATCAGGCGGAAGCTTGAACCACAGGCGGCATGCTGTGATCACTTGCGGGTTGATTTCAATCGCTGTTGTTTTCATGCGCAGTTTTTTATAACAAAACTTGGTGCAAGTCGCCGCGCCCAGCCCAAGTTGCATCGAGCGGCGCTTGGCCACGCTTGCCGAGTCGACAAAAAGCAGCCAGGCCATCATGCGTTGCACGTATTCCAGCTCAATATCAAAGGGCGAGTCCATCAACATCGTGCCTTGAATCCACTCTGTCCCCAAGTGCAAGCAGCGAACATCACCATAATCGCTGAAATTAACTTCAGGTAGCTCTGCTATTTTTGTCTGTTTTTTCATGTTTTATATTGATTTTTACTATGATTTTTATAGCTGCTCAGGCAACAAATACCTTGAATAATGCGATTTTATGCCGTTAAAACTGCTGCATTATTTATAGCAAATTCTTAATTTTCGGCAGTGCCATTAAAGAATTAACCCAAACTGCCTGCGACAATTTCTCCAAACTAATGCCACGCAAATCCGCCAACACCTGCGCGATACGAGGTAACTGCGCTGGCTCATTGCGCCCTTGCGGTTCACCAGCGGCGCGCTGGGCTGCGGTTTTATACAACCAATGGGGCGGCATGTCGGGCGCGTCGGTTTCTAAAACGATGGCATCCAAGGGCAGCATTTCGGCCAAATGGCGCAGTTGCAACGCTCGGTCAAACGTCATCGCGCCACCAAAGCCGAGTTTAAAACCCAGTTTGATGAAAGCCGCTGCTTGGCTGTCGCTACCGTTGAAGGCGTGAATGATGCCGCGCCAGTGGTGGTTTTGAGCCGCAATATCGCGCAAGCCCTTCAGCAAAACATCAGCCGATTGACGGACGTGAACGACAACAGGCAAGTCGTACTTCTTCGCCAATTTCAGCTGCTCTCGGTAAAAGTGGATTTGCTTGTTGCGCAGCGGGCTCACTTTGAGTTCGGGCACGAAGAAATCTAAGCCGATTTCACCGACTGCGACCAACCTAGGGTCATCCATGCGCAAGGCTAGTTCGGAGTCTAGCTGCGTCAAATCAGTTTCAGACGCATCTTTCACATACAGAGGGTGGATGCCCAAAGCGTAGCCATCGCCATGCGCATGGGCAAGCTCACGAACGGCTTGGAAGTTAAACGGGTGAACGGCTGGGTAAACGCATTTTGCTACGTTTTTTATAGCCGCCGAATTGCGTAATGAAGCCCGTAATTCGCCGGCTAATGAGGCATCTAAGGTTGAAAGACCATTGAACTCCGGCGCATCAAGGTGGCAGTGCGTATCAATCCATTGCATCTTTGAGCACTACCTTGATTTCGTTATGGAGGAGAAGGTGTCGCACTAATTAACAAACGCAAATCCCCGCCAATACCCGCGTTACCAATGAAAGCACAGTGCTAACAAAGACCGCGTTGTCCGCTATTATCCATCAAAATTCGACTATATCCATCAGCTTTTGTATGTTGATTTGATAGTACGAAAACATTGAAGGCAATTAGCAACAAGTCCATGAGCTACAAGATTATCATTGCTTACACCCTTGCCTTGTACGGAGAATCTATTTGGCTATCAACAAACTCAACGACCTCAAACTTGAATCCACGCTCAGCAAGATAAAGAAAGAATACGACAAAAATCAGAAGATAGCCAGCAGTCTCATCGGTGATGGTGGTGGTTTGTATCTGCAAGTCAGTAAGACAGCAACGGCTTCCTGGCTGTTCCGCTACATGCGCAATGGCAAAGCAAAGACAATGGGGCTGGGTGGTTATCCGGCAGTTCCGCTCAAAAGCGCACGTCTCAAAGCACAAGAAATCCGTGAATTGTTAGCCAACGGTCAAGACCCACTATCGTTAGAACGCGCCCTAGAAGAAAAGAAACGCCTGCAAACCTCGCAAACCAAAACCTTTGAGGAATGCGCCCAAGAGTACATCGAGCTGCAACGCCCTTCTTGGAAAAACGTAAAGCACGCCCAGCAATGGACGAACACACTCACAAGCTATGCGTTTCCCGTCATTGGCAAGCTGGGTATCGCACAAATCCATACAGAAGACATCAAAAAGATTGTTATTCCAATCTGGCTCACCAAAAACGAAACCGCCTCACGTCTGCGTGGACGCATCGAATCCATCATTGACTGGGCAACTGTACAAGGCTGGCGAACGGGTGATAACCCTGCACGACTAAAAGGGCATTTTGAGCATCTCGTACCTAAGCGCTTGGTTACTGGGGAAGGTAAACACCATGCGGCATTGCCATACAGCGAAATGCCGCAATTCATGCAAAGCCTCAGTCTGCAAGAAGGCATGGCACGGTGGGCGTTGGAATTCACGATTTTGACGGCCTGCCGAACCACCGAGGTCTTAGAGGCGCAGTGGCATGAGTTTGATTTTGAGAACAATCTTTGGACAATCCCCGCTGAACGCATGAAAGCCAAAAGACAGCACCGTGTCCCGCTGGCTCACAGAACGCTTGACATCTTGCAATCAATCAAACCGTTTTCTAGTGAAACTTATGTGTTCCCCAGCGTTCAAAAGCACAAAAGTACGGGGCAAGCGACAGCTATGAGCAATATGGCGATGTCCTCAGTGTTGCGTCGTATGGAGGTGGCTAACGTCACCGTGCATGGTATGCGTTCAACCTTCCGCGACTGGTGTGGTGAAAAAACCAACCATGAGTTCCAAGTGGCGGAGGCTGCGTTGGCGCACCAGTTGGAGAGCAAAGTGGCTGCCGCCTATGCGCGGGGTGATTTGTATGACAAGCGGTTTGCGCTCATGCGTGATTGGGCTGAGTATTGTGGTTCTGGTGATTGTGGTTCTAGCGTGAAGCCTAAAAAGACAACTAAAACTGAGAAGCCACTAAAGCATTAAAGGCTCTGTATTAGAAGCTCTGTAAAGGACTGACTCAATTTTGCTACTCGGACATTTTGTCCAGTCAAAACTGTTTAAGGACTTTATATGCCACTGCTTCTCAACACCCCAAACCCCAAACTTGAAGCGCTAGATGTGATCTTCAAGCTCCGCGCTTGCCACCAAGCGCAAAGTCAATCCAAAGCCAAGGGCGTTCGCTTTGATGATTTTGATCTAATTGCGCTCTCCAACAGCCTCGTGGTTCGGATTGACCGCCAGATGCAGGTTGATATTTTGTTCAACTGCGAGGGTGAACATGACTACACAGAAGATGCTTTTGCGTGTCTGCTTGATACATTGCCAAGGCATGCCAAAACCGTTGTTATAGGTTCACCCTCAGACCCCAAGTCTTTCGATTCAGTCATGATGCTTGGAGCAGCACTCAAACGCCCCAGAGCTTATGAGGAGGTGCGCTACGCATTCAATAGCTGTAACCCGATTGCGCTTTTGACATGGGACATTCTGGTCTGCGCCATGAAGCACAAACTCGCGTGTTTCCACTTTTACGATGACGAGCCGGAGTTTGAGATTTACCTTGATGGCGGTATTACCATCATTTACAGCGCGTTTTGCGGCGAATGGACGGTTAAGGCGCACGTATTCGTACAAAACATTGACGCACCAAATCAGGCAGCGTTCTTGGCTGACCTTATCGACTTGTTACCATTACGCACCGAGTGGATGCTGACCAAGGAGCACCAAGATGTTATGGCAGCACTTGCGCTTAAACGCCAGCGCTATGACGATGGTGCAGGCTTGATAAATGCAAATCATATTGAAATAAACGAATCTGATGCACAAGAATGGGTAGCTGAAACCACAGAAGCATTTGACGCGCATAACCTCGACGAACTAGCCTCACTAGGAGAAATCGACCACGGTATTCGTCAGATTTTGCACTTGGCATAGCACCTACGCAAAGACAACGCGCCAAAATCGTTGCATCATGGTTTGTGCCATGCGTGTCAATTGCAGCGATTTTGGCGCGTTTTTTGTGGTTTGCTGAGTAGCGATAAGTGTGTGTTTACGTTAGCTGGTGATAAGTAGTAAAGTTCTGCCAATCGCAAGTCCATGAGTGTTTGATGAGTATTTGCTTTTTTGAAACTGTGAACTATTCCTCAGATAGATTTCTTTTTTGCAAATAGATAAAAAATTTGAGGGAAAATAGTCAGCATTTAGCTAAATTCAATGCAGAATAGATAGCATTTACCTGTATTGATTAAGTTCCTTTTTTCATGATTCACACAAGCCTAGCTAGATTTTTTAAGCAAGCCATCACCTACACGGTGCTCTTGAGCATGCAGCTAGGCACACTGGTGCAAAGCACACAGGCGTATGCGCAATATGCGCCCAATGGTCAATACAGCCCACCGACCTATACCGCTCCGACCTACACCTCACCCACCAGCGGCTACACCCCAGATGGCGTGCTGTACATGGGTGGTCAAAGGATAGGCAACCCCCATCAAATCCTGCATGACGCGCAAATACCAGCGTTCATGACCATCACGGCGACGCAGTACACCTTTACCAACAACCCTAACCACGGCCAAGGCACCTTGGCGCAGATGGAGCTTGCTACCACCACCGGCAGCGATT